>NZ_MLQS01000036.1 GCF_001866055.1 Anaerobacillus alkalidiazotrophicus | reverse complement strand
GTAACATGATTTAAAAATAATTTTGCAATAATAAAAATGTTGAACGAAAACAAAAGAAAGGAGCGCCTTTCATGAGAGACAAAAAAGGATTTAAACTAGTACTCAATTTTGTGAAAAAAGGGACAACACATAAACGCGAACGGAACTAATGGTCATGAAAATAATCCAATCGAAAAAAGGTTCCGATCATCAAATACAATAATCGGAACCTTTTTTCTTTATTTTTGGCTAGTTATGTCCCAGGCTCAATCTTTTTAAATATTTATAAAGCAAGTAGGCTGACAGCCTAAATAAATGGATCCAGCATGCCTTAAATAAAAACTAATAAAAGCTACCAGTCGATTGTTTTTTTAGCGTTCCTTCGATTTGATTTTTTCTTTATTGAAACGATATCAACATGAAGACGATGTATGTATCTATTTAAGAATAAGTTGTAGTAGTGTGTGCGTTCTTCTTCTGATTCAAATAAATCATTTAAAATTGAAGTGAACAGATAAAGGTCTTGTAGAGCTGACCTATCAATAGATTTCTTTAAACGCATACCAGTTTCTTTATTTAATGTAGAATATAGCTCCTTATTTAGGAAATCCGTAGTAACCAGATTAATTAGCTCATTTATAAAGTCTTCTTTTAATGAATGCTCATAATTTTCATATCTAGAAATAGAGTAATGAAGTTGTTTGAAATCTGAATAGTTTACTAGCTCTTGATAATCTTGCACCTCTTTTTTCCATATTTGCCAGTAGAGTTTTGCAGTAAGTATTTTTTGTCGATGATCATCTAGGGCTTTTTTCAGAATTGACTCCATCACTTTCTCCAGATCAGCATCCAGGTTCTCTAGCAAAGAACTAAGTTCTAATTTTTCAATAACTTCCACAATGTGAGAACGATTTTCATAAACAGTTTTCTTTAGGTTTGTTTCCTGAAGTGCTTGTTCAATCAAATCGATTGCAGAAAGTGATGTTTTCCATTGACGTCCAAGATGAAACAATGAGGCAAGATAATAGGTTGTATTAGATACTATAGAACTTTGAATTAGGCGGTTTACCTCTGAAGAAAAAAATGTATTGTAGTCATCAGAGTAATCATATATGGATGGCTTATCTTTTGAATGGGATGTGAACCCTATAATCCAACTAACAAGGTTGTGTTTTCGAATTTCAGTTGGCAATAATTCTAAATTTACTTCTTGCAAAATATATTCCATTTTTGTGTTTAACTGTATCTTTTCTAACACTAAATATTTACCCCCTTGCTTTTTAATAAATTATAGAATTCTTCACTATCAAAAAAATCTCTGAAACAGTAGGTTAATTCATTCTTACTCTTACCTCGTAATGGTAAGTGCCAAAGGATGTGACTATCTAGGTCTTCAAAAAAGATTAGAGATGGTAGTTCAGCAAACCTTAGATTAAAGTGTCTAGCAACATCTATTGCTTCACTAGGACCATAGGGGGAGTTTAAATCTGGTTCAAGTAATTGTTTTAAAGAAATTTTATTGTTAGCGTCTATTATATTATTGTCACCGAGAATAATATTGCTGTTCTCTATATTAGAGAGAGTTATATTTGCAAATAATCTTGCTGCGTCTAGATGTCTTTCTTCTTGTTCCTCTTTTAATCTTTTAAGTTCTTCGATTAGCATTTTCTCATTTATTTTCCACCATTTGTGTTTAGTACGCCTAGTATATTCAATCCATTGAATGCTAGGTGACTCGATGACAAAAATCGCACACGTTTCACCAGATAGTCGATCTAAATCATAAATTCCATTTTTCATATACTCAACTATTTCTTCATCTAGTTGTGTATAAAGTAGAAATCCAAATAATTCATATTTTTCTGTTTGTAATTTAATTATAGCTATTTTCACATCTTCTAGATTAGGTACTATAAACATATCGGTACTCCTATAACTGTATACCAGATAAACCAATAATTTTTGCTATTTTAACAATATATGGTTTAACGATATTTATAATCTGATCTGACTTATTAGTAATATCTAATATATTAGTGAATTTTTCTACGAAGTCCTTCTTATCTAAATGTGAGTTTTCAACTAATTTTTCTACTTCCCTTTTTGCTTTTGAAACAGCAGGAGTTAACTGTTCATCTCTTATTACTTCGTATTCATCTGTTAACTCTTTTACTATATTTCTTAAATTTATTATTTCTTTATGTACATTTTCCCATGTCTCTTTACTGGGTTTTGCTTCCGATTCGAGTAACTTTGAAATGTTTTGACGGATAAGAAGCAAATTTCCATCACCAAGAGTAATATTACTATTGCTTGTGTCTTTAATATTAATACCTACAAAATTTGACATATTATACATCAGCCCCTATTAATATATTAATTCACCTCCAATTTTACCTTATGTAGGAATATAGTGGAATCAATAATAAAGAATATTATTTATTATTCAGTTTTTTTA
>NZ_MLQS01000035.1 GCF_001866055.1 Anaerobacillus alkalidiazotrophicus | reverse complement strand
TCCTGATAAAAACGTTCTTTAAATTCTTTTGTGTAAGAAATATTTGTTTCACTTACTTTCTCGATCAAAGGATTGGACCGTAGTTGATTTTGTTGTTCTTCTGAAAATTTGTTTTTCCCCATTTTACAACCTCACCTGTTTGAATAATTAAACTATAACAAAAAAAAGACCCTGCAAAACAGAGTCAGTAAAAAAATTCAAGGACAAGCCTCTTTTTTTAAACTGTCTATTTTACAGGGTCCATTTTATCTGACAAGAGAGCCGTTATTTGTGAACAAAGGAGTATTATAAAAGGAGTAACGGACATCAGGTTCGTTATATACTTAATTTAGCACCAAATATAGTAGATTTTCATGAAATAACGTACCTCATGTCCGATAGCTCGAATTATTCAATCAAATCGGTAAATTAAGGTCTCCTGTGTCCGTTAGCATAATATTAGTGCAATAATAAAGAAAACAGGATAAAAACGCACATCTGTGCGTTTTTATCCTGTTTTCCCATTGTGTAACTAATGCTTCCGTTACTTTAAGTGTTATCTTTCACATTCTTAGTGATTATCCGAGTTGGAAATTTAAAAAGTTCCCAATAAGACCAAGTAACGGCGTTAAAATAAGAGTCAAAAATAAGCCAGTAAACATGTATTTTACATACTGATTTCTATTTACACCTTCTCTTAATTCCCAAAGACCTAATGTAATAAAATATAAGCCAATCATAACTGAAATAAAAGGAAGAATAATAACTACCCCCCCATATAAACACATCCCCTCAACTAACAATTGTTTTAATTCCTATTCAGTTAAAGCTCCCGTTTGTTTAAGTGTAATTTTTCACAATGTCATCGTTTTATTTTAGAATGATAAAGATCCCTATTACCAATTGTGTTATAAAAATAATCGAAACCCCAATAAGCAAAATAATAATGCTTTTATTCTGCTCCTTTTTTCCATCATTTGATAACTGCTCATCATTACTTGCTATATTATGCCTTCTCAATGTTTTCCTAAATCTCCATAGGGCAATACCAATCAAAAGTATGCCTATACTATTAGAAATTAGATATAGATATTTCATTATACAGAAGTTCACATCCCATAAAATTAGTATATATTTTTATTATTTTAGTAGCATTTTAGTTTATTCAAAATAAGACTTATATTGAATTTTCTTTATTGAACTATTCAATAGTTGAAAAGCGACAGCCCTTGTTCAGCTATCGCATTCGTTAAATATAAGATTACTCGTCATGTAAGTCTTTTGCCTTCTTATTTCTTTTATTCAACTCTTGCTTCCGTTTTGTTTAATAGGTTTTATCTATATTGAATGAAATGATAGAATACCTACTAATACCAAGAATAGTTGTATCACTGCACCTACAATACTACAAACCATTCCCGATGTAGCAAGACCGCTACCTGCCTCATTTGTGTTTTCGATTTCTTCTTTTGCTATTTTTGAAAAAATAATCCCTATAATACCAAGAAGCATTCCCATTGCAGGTATCAAAATAGATAAAATACCGAGCGTTAAAGATACAACAGCTTTGCTATTTGTTTTTAGCTTTTCAACCACAGATTTTCTTCCCCCTTTCACAAAAAAATTTAATAGAATCCGAATTAACATTACCATATTATGTAATCCTCTTATAGCAGTAAATGCTTCGTTACTTGAATAAGTAGATTTTAACACTATCTACTAAATGCGAATAGGTAATTTTTAACTCTAAATAAAAAAACTGGTTAAAAAAGGTAACCAGGTTCATCATTCCAAATTTTTGTTAAAGCTCTCCGTTACTTCAATATAACTATACTGAAACTTATTCTAATTCCTTGAAAAAGCCTTCGAATTCAAGAGTTTGCAGTTGTCGAAAGCTAAGGTTTTTGTATTCGATAATTAGATGACTAATGTTATTTTCATAGTTTGCATCGTGTAGTTCCACCCGAAAGACGAGCAGGAAGTTATCATCTACTTTATAGTTTTCAACTGATACGTAATCATTGATATATCCTTCTTTAATTACACTTTCCTCGTTAATCACTCCCGTCATACCCATTTTATCAATCATCTGTTCCACTTGCCCATGGGACACAATAATTTAGTAGGACAAAGACCTGCGTCCTTGTTTCCTCTTATTTACAAAATTTGGTGGAACAAGGTTCCTTTCCCTCTGTTCCCTCCTCTATTCCCTAAGAAAACATCGAGCAATGAATAGTCCACAGGTTATAATTAAGAAAACAGCTTTTAAAAAACTAGCAATATGAAAAAGGATGTGTATCATGCCGATTAATTCTTTTGAAAATTATCCGATGAGCTGGAAGCCGTCAATTGATAAAACCCAAAAGCCTATTTATCAAGCACTTGCAGGGCAATTGGAACAAGATATTTTAAACGGATTTTTATTACCTGGAACAAAACTCCCTCCACAGCGAGAACTGGCCGATTATCTAGATATAAATTTGAGTACCATTTCAAAAGCATTAAAAGTGTGTGAGTTAAAGGGCTTGTTAAGTGCAACTGTTGGAAGTGGTACATTTGTATCGTATGATGCTTTATCGAATGCGTATTTACTTGAAGATATAAAGCCAAGGCATTTAATTGAAATGGGAGCAACACTACCAGATAATGATTCTTTCGAGCCATTATTACTCCAACTAAAAAGTATGCTACAAGAAACTGATTTTGAAAAATGGTTCGGTTATGGTCGAGCAGGCGAAAGCCTTTGGCAAAAGGATGCAGCTATAAAGTTGATTCGTAGAGGTGGGCTTGAAACAACCGTTGAACATATTTTATTTGCAAATGGGGGTCAAAATGCGATTGCTGCTACACTAGCAAGTCTTTGTAAGCCTGGCGATCGCATTGGTGTTGACCAGCATACGTACCCTGGCTTAAAAACTGTTGCAGCGATGCTTAATGTACAAATCGTACCGATAAAGTCTGAGAATTATGAAATGAGTCCAACGTCTTTTGAATATGCGTGTAAAAATGAAAATATTAAAGGTATTTACTTGATTCCAGATTATCATAATCCGACTGCTTCTTTTATGTCGGTCGAGAATCGAAAAATGATTGCAGCAATTGCCAAAAAATATCATCAGTTCATTATTGAAGATGCGTCGTATCATCTCTTATGCGAAAAACCACTTCCAGCAGTCGCATCATTTGCACCAGAACAGGTCATCTACATTGCGAGTTTATCGAAATCATTAGCACCTGGTTTACGACTAGCCTATGTAGCAGTTCCGAGTCAATTTAAAGAATCAATTTCAAAGGCACTTTATAATTTAAATATATCCGTTTCCCCGTTACTAGCAGAACTGGCAGCACGTATGATTGTATCGAATCAATTTGAAGAGTTAATTGAGGGTCATAGGCAACAAGCTATTCGAAGAAACCAAACTGTCAATCGATATTTGGCAGACTATACGTGTTTAGGTGATGAAACAGGAATCTTCCGTTGGCTGCTATTACCAGGAAAGATGACAGGTGCTGAATTTGAAAGATTAGCTGCACAGCAAGGGGTACAAGTCTATGCGGCTGAACGTTTTGTAGTTGGAAATAGTTGTCCAGAGCGTGCTGTAAGGGTTTCTGTTTGTGCACCAGAAACGTTGGAAGAGCTTGAGCGGGGATTGATGATCATTAAACGATTATTAAACGATCTTACCTAATATTGTTCGCCATACAATTATAATATTGTATGGCTTTTTTGCGCGTGATATGATGATTCAAACTAGTTAGTAAATAAAATAGAATTAGCTTTCTAGAAAGGTAGGTTAGAATGTGTTACAAGATAACGAAAAAAATTTAGACGTCCATTCGGCTTGTTTACAACGCTACATTAGTTCTCCAGAAAAACAACAACAACTATATAAAAGAACATTAATGGTTGTTGTCATATCCCAAATTTTTGGAGGGGTAGGACTTGCAGCTTGAATAACGGTAGGGGCACTTCTAGCCCAAGAGATGTTAGGTACAGATAGTGTGACAGGAATTCCTACAGCGTTATTTACTTTAGGGTCAGCAGAGGCAGCACTACTTGTGGGACGATTTTCTCAAACGTTTGGGCGTCGTTTTGGACTTGCGTTAGGATTTTTCGCTGGAGGTATCGGTGCCATTGGAGTAGTTATTTCCGCATTAATGAATAGCATTCTATTTTTATTTACTTCACTTTTTATCTACGGGGCTGGAACAGCTACAAACCTACAAGCACGCTACGCAGGAACTGACTTGGCAAACTCAACACAAAGAGCAAAAGCTATTAGTATAGCCATGGTTTCAACGACATTCGGTGCTGTTGCAGGTCCAAACCTGGTGGATGTAATGGGTGAGATTGCGATATCCATAGGAATTCCTGCTTTAGCTGGTCCATTTATATTAGCTGCTACAGCGTACATACTTGCTGGTTCCGTTCTATTCATTTTCCTTCGGCCTGATCCCTTTATTGTGGCAATAGCAATATCAGATGCCGAAAGAACAACCAGTCATTTACTTTTTGGAGAAAATCCTAAATTGTTATCGATAAACAGGCGAGGCATTTTTGCAGGAGCATCAGTAATGGTTCTAACTCAATTTGTGATGATGGCAATAATGACGATGACACCCATACATATGGGACACCATGGACATGGTTTAAATGAAGTAGGACTTGTGATTGGATTTCATATAGGCGCTATGTTTTTGCCTTCTTTAGTCACTGGTTTTCTTGTTGATAAAGTTGGCCGTGCTACGATGGCCATTGTTTCTGCCATTACGCTACTTGCTTCTGGCATTCTAGCTGCTATGGAATCTGCTGTTTCGATGGCAGTACTCATTACAGCACTTGCTTTACTTGGACTTGGATGGAATTTTGGTTTAATTAGTGGCACAGCTATCCTAATAGATTCAACTCCAGCCTCTACTCGGGCTAAGACACAGGGTTCTGTAGATGTTTTGGTCGCTTTGTCAGGAGCATTAGGAGGAGGCTTATCTGGAATGATTGTCGCATATTCTAGTTATGCAACTCTTTCAATTGCTGGTGCTGTGCTTTCATTACTCCTTATTCCAATAGTTATTTGGGCCGCTAGTAAGTCTACTAAATTTCACTAATTATTTAGGGGGAAAGAAATTATGAATTACGCTTTTGCAGATAGGACTAGAAATTTCACATCATCAGCCGTTCGAGATATTCTAACCGTTATTCAAAAAGGAAATGTCATTTCCTTTGCAGGTGGACTTCCTTCAGAGGAATTCTTTCCTTTAGAACAAGTTCAGTTAGCATATGAGAAAGTCTTTGCATCTGGCACGGGTGCATTACAGTATGGAGGTACGGAAGGTTATTTGCCCCTGCGTGTTTTGCTCAAAGAAAGGATGAAGACGAAAGGGATTTACTCAGAACCAGAAACCATCCTGATGACGACAGGATCACAGCAGGCGATTGATCTTTTCAGTAAAGTTATGCTTTCACCTAGTGATATAGTGCTGACTGAAAATCCGACATATCTAGCCGCTTTGCAAGTATTTAAGGCCTATGAAGGACAGGTTTGCGCCGTTCAAGGGGATGATTATGGCATGGACCCACAAGATTTAGAAAATAAAATTAAGATGTTGAAGCCAAAATTCATCTATGTAGTTCCTACTTTTTCAAATCCTGAAGGAAAGGCTTGGAGTCAGGAACGTAGGATAGCTATTGTTGAATTAGCTAAAAAATATAATGTCCTAGTTTTTGAGGATGACCCGTATAGTGAAATCCAGTTCGAAGATAGGGAAACCTACCAATCTCTTGCTAGTTTAGATCAAGAACGAACTCATGTATTATATACCAGTACATTTTCTAAAACTGTTGTTCCGGCTCTTCGTAGTGGTTGGATCACGGGACCTAAAGAAGTGATCCGTATGATGGCACAAGCAAAACAAGCATCTGACCTTCATTCAAGTTCCATAGACCAACAAGCCCTCTATTTCTTAATGCGTGATTTTGATCTAAACAGGCACATCGCTCTTCTTAGCCGGGAATATTATCAGCGTATGAATGTCATGCGTAATTATTTAAATACCCTAGAAAGTTTTAGCTTTACAGAACCAAAAGGAGGAATGTTCATCTGGGTTAAAGCTGATAAACATTTAGATATGACAAGTTTGCTCCATGAAGCCGTCAATAATGGTGTGGCATATGTTCCTGGATCAGCTTTTTATGTTGATAATCCTCAAAAAAATACGTTCCGTTTGAATTTTACCCATTCCACTCCTGAAAATATAAAACTCGGAATGATGCGTCTTTCTGAAGTTCTACGTAGGGTAGAAAAAGTAATGTGAATTGAACCGTTACTACAATAACTGGTGTTTTCGTAAAATCTTAATTAGCAGAAAATATGCAAGTCTTTATAGTTCAGGCATGTTTTCTGCTAATTTACTTTCAAAAAGAATTCTGTCAAACGACATTAATACATGACGAACGATCTCCATGTTAAGTAGGTCGCCTCTCTCCAGTCTTCTTACGTTTTAAGACAAAAAAGATTAGCCACTGATTAGCTAACCTTTTATGCAAACGTCTTCATTTTATCTTCCATTTCCTTTTGTATCTTTTCAAGGTAACGGTAAAGTTTTAACTCTGCCTCTAATCGTATAGAAGGACGCCTAGAATTCCGTTTTGAATATAATACTACAAACTCCTCTAATTCTCCTTCATTTAAAAACATCTGTGCCATTTCAAATAATTGGTTTTTGCTTACTTTCACCGTTCACCCTCCTTTTTTTCCGTTAAAGGTTTTAAGAAAAATAAAGTGAAAATAATTCCAATTATTAAGCCAATATATAAAATATCTATTCGTGCTTCCTTCGTTTAGCAAAGGAAGAAGCAACAGGTCCGTCCCCATTCTTCCCCTAAATTATTTGCTTATACTTTCCAAGGAAATGGATCAGCAAATAAAGACCAATCTTGATCGTACTCCTCAGGAGTAATTAAACAACGATCTAATTCCCTCGTTATCTTGTCTTTATCCATATCAATTCCAATAAAGACAAGTTCTGTTTTTCGGTCGCCAAACTCTGGATCCCAAGTTTCTAATAAGTGTTGATTATCTTGTAATATACTTTGCTGTTCTGCTTTCGGTAATGAAGCTACCCAATATGAAACAGGATCTAATGATTTTGAGGGACCTGCTTGTGATAAAAGAATGGCTAAGTTGTTTCTTGATGCACACCAAACAATTCCTTTCGCTCTAACTATTTCATCAGGAAAATCATCAGACCAACGAAGAAAGCGCTCCGAATGAAATGGTAATGTCCGACGGTAAACAAACGAACTAATACCATATTCTTCTGTTTCTGGTGTATGTTCACCGTTCTCTAATTCTTTAAGCCAGCCTGCCGACATGCTAGCTTTATCAAAATCAAATAAATTCGTGTTTATAATCTCGTTAAGGTCTACGTTACTATACTCTGTTTTAATCAACTTTGCTTCAGGTTGTATCTTTTTAAGTACTCCTTCTAGCTGCTTTAGCGCTTCTTCACTTAACATGTCACATTTATTCAAAATTAGGATATTACAAAACTCGACTTGGTCAATTAATAGATTTACAACATCACGAGTATCATCTTCTCCTAGCGCTTGTTGTCTTTCGAGGAGCGTTTCACCACTTTCAAAATCATGCCAAAAACGGTTCGCATCTACCACCGTTACCATTGTATCCAGCTTACAATATTTCGTTAAATCAATACCCATTTCTTCGTCAATATATGAAAAGGTTTGAGCAACTGGAACTGGCTCTGATATTCCAGTAGATTCAATAACGATATAGTCAATATCCCCTTGTTTTGCTAGTTTTTCAACTTCTAAAAGGAGGTCTTCACGAAGCGTACAGCAAATGCACCCATTAGACATTTCTACGAGTTTCTCTTCCGTTCTCTTAAAACCTCCCTTTTCAATTAGATCTGCATCAACATTAATTTCGCTCATATCATTCACAATCACGGCTACTCGCAAGCCTTGACGATTTTTTAAAATATGATTTAATAATGTTGTTTTTCCAGATCCTAAATAGCCACTTAACACTGTTACAGGAATTTTTGTTGTCATTTTATACGCCTACTCTTTCTAAGATGATTATATTAAGCTTCGATCATGTACACCAGGGTGTTGAAATTCTTGTTCTGTTACTAAACATCGATCTAATTGCGCGACAATTTGTTCGCGGTTAATATCAATTCCGATAAAAACTAATCGCGACTTTTTGGGTAAACTTTCCCAGCAACTGCCTTCTTCTAACGTTAACGAAGGACCTGCTTGCGACAATAATAACGGTGTTGTAAGATCAGATAACGCCCAGACAATACCTTTTGTCCTTATCACTTCTGGTGGATATTGCAAAAACCACTTCTGAAAGCGCTCTGGATGAAAAGGAACAGTTCTTTCATAAACAAAAGAACCTATCCCATATTCACCAATAAGTTGAAAGCGGTTTTGCTTTTGATTTAATTCTTTCATCCACCCAGCTGAAAATTTTGTTTTTGTTAAATTAAACGGATTATTATTTAACAGTTCTTTGAGCTTTGTTATTTTTTCAAGTTCCACTATTTCTGCTGTTGGTTGTAATTTTTCTAATACCCATTTAAGCTCACGAAGGCTTTCTCTGCTTATGCCATTACTTTTGTTAACAACCAGACAATTACAAAATTCAATTTGACTAACGACTATATCAGCGACTGCTTCTTTGTCATAGCCATCAGCATCATGAACATAAAGTTCAGTATCTGATGTGAAATCTAGCCAAAAATTTTGTCCATCGATGATTGTAATCATGTTTTTTAGCTCAAACAACGATTGCCTTGAACTAGAAAGTTCATCTGCTATAACATGAGGATTAACAGTCGCACCTAATTCGACAAATACAACTTCAACTCGCTCTTTTTCAATTAACTCTTCTAGGCTAGTCTCTAATTGTTGAATGGTACTGGAATGCTTCAAGAATAAACATTCATGTAGAATTGATTTTCTTTTTCTGACATCGTGGATTTGCTCAACTACAGTAATGTTAGTTGGGGTATAGCTAATCACAGCTGCTTTTTTACGAGCAGAAGCAATGAACTGATTAATGATCGTGGTTTTCCCACTACCCAAATAACCACTAACAAGAACGACTGGAATACTCATGCTATTTCACCTCTAGTTACCTAAGTAAAAAATTACCTTTACCAACTTGATTTTTTAACGCCTGGAATTTGGCCTTTATGGGCTAACTCACGAAACTTAATACGAGACAATTTAAACTTTCTTAAAACACCTCTAGGTCGCCCTGTTGCTTCACACCTTCTAGCCAAACGTGTTGGAGAAGAGTCACGAGGTAGTTTTCGTAGCGCTTCATAATCGCCTTTTTCTTTTAATTCACGACGTAACTGTGCATATTTAGCAACAAGTTCTTGACGCTTTTTTTCTTTCGCAATTTTCGATTTTTTTGCCATTTCAGTTCCTCCTGATTACCGATAATCGTTATCATTACTCTTTTTAGTTGTAAAAGTAAAGTTTTAAGCAATACAATTTTCGAATTGTCTTTGCAGTTCAACTTTATCTAAGTTTTTTCCTATAAACACTAGTTGGGTAACTTTCTTTTCATCTGAACGCCATGTTCGATCGGCCTTTCCTGCGAATAACATATGGATCCCTTGGAAGACAATACGCTGCTTTGAATTATGCACATAAAGAATACCTTTATAACGTAGCAGATCTTCTCCTTTATGTTGAATTAAATAACTCATCCATTCATCAACTTTTCTCATATCTAGTGGACGCTCTTCTACAAAAGCAACTGAAGTTACTTTATTATGGTGATGATGGTGGTGATCATCTAAAAAACGTGGATTTACTTTAAGCTTTAAATTTAGGTCAAATGAATGGATTCCTAAGATATCTTTAAGGTTTACATTACAATTTTGGGCGTGAATTCTTCGGGCTGTTGGATTCATGCTTGTAATTCTTATTTCTATCTCAGTCAATTCAGTTTCAGTAACTAAGTCTGTCTTATTAATAATAATAATATCTGCAAAAGCAATTTGTTCTTGTGCTTCATCCTTTGTGTTAAAATGCTTCGTTACATGTTTACTATCTACGACTGTAACAATACTATCTACTTCAAATTTTTCAGCGATAGCTTGATCCATAAAAAAGGTTTGTGCTACAGGAGCTGGGTCTGCTAAGCCTGTCGTCTCAATAAGAACATGGTTAAAATTTACATTCCCCTTTTCCATTGAATAAATAAGTGTCTTTAAAATACGAATTAAATCGCCTCGTACCGTACAACAAATACAACCATTGTTCATTTCTACAATTTCTTCCTCGGAATTAACAACTAATTGATTATCAATTCCTACTTCACCAAATTCATTGACGATAATGGCGACTTTTTCGTTGTGCTTTTCAGTTAATATTCGATTTAGTAGTGTCGTTTTCCCAGCACCTAAATAACCTGTTAATATCGTTACTGGGATTTTCCTTTGTGTACTATCCAGCATTACTTATCCTCCAACAATCATTTTTCAAACCGTAACCATTTCGATTTACATAAGAAATTATTACCAATAGTGATACTGGTTATTCAGAAAATAAGTTATTTAACTTCTATATCTTTATAGATCCGACTATGAGTTGCGCCTCTTTGGTTTAAATATTTTCCTACATAGCCCTCTGCCTCTTCATTTACTTCAGCAATCACTAACTGGCAAATTCTCCTTCCAACAGTTAACTCAATCGGTAAACTATTGGCATTAAATAATTCTAAGGTAATTTGTCCTTTAAAACCTGGGTCGACCCACCCAGCATTTTGAATAAACAAACCTAAGCGACCGATTGAACTACGCCCTTCCACAAATGCAGTTAAACGGTTCGGAAGTTCAATTGTCTCAAGAGTTGTGGCTAGTAAAAAAGATCGTGGTGGAAGTACGATAGTTCCGTTTTGTGCAACAATTTCGCGGTACGTTGCCTGTTTATCTAAAGACAAGATGCCGTTACTGTGTTCGTCAATCGTTAAAAAGTGATCACCTAGTCGTAAGTCTACAGAAGCTGGTTGAAATTGTTGTGAAGATATTGGCTCAATCACTAGTTCTTTGTTTTTTACCTTTTCATCAATTGTTTTTCCTGTTAAAATCAAATCTTTCTCCTCATTTCTCACTGGAATTTTTAGTCTTTATTCAAATCAAGCACGCGATCCAAGGCCTGCCAACCCATTAAAGCACAATTATGTCGTGCTCTTAACTTATGAACTCCTTCTAATGCCAGGGCATCGCCTAAATCACAATCAAAAGGAACTTCTCCATGACGGATCATTCTTTCCATTCCTTCGCGTAGTTTTAATACCTCGTCAAGTTCAGTTCCCTTTAACAGTTCAGTCATGATTGAGGCTGAAGCCATACTAATACTACAGCCTTCTCCTACAAAGGAGATGTCTTCGATCCGTTGATCGGTTACCAATATAAATAAAGTCATAACGTCACCACAGGTGGGATTTTTATAATGAATGTGTTTTACCTCAGGCCCATCTAAGCGTTTATGGTTACGACGATTTTTCGCATGATCAACTACTAGCTGTCGATAGATTTGGTCTAACAAAACGTCTCCCTCCTTTGTATAAATCATAATTATTACGTTTTACTATGAATCATAACTCAATTATAAATGGATGTAAACAAAACCCAATTGTATTTTTTGTTTTTGGTAGTTGGCAATACTACCAAACCGTTTTCGAGGTCAATATCATTAACCTTTAAATTTAATACAGTATTTAGCCATTTCCCGTCTCTAGAAAATAATTTACTAATACCCAATTACGATATTCTACAAAACCACACTCTCTTTCATTACCTTTACTTTATCCATTTTAAATCGTCTCCTTTAAAATATATTAGCCTTAAAGGTATTTATTAATCGTATATTGTTGTCCATACGATTAGTATTTCACTTTGCCATGTTAAAGACAAAGAAAAAAGCCAATGCATATGAACAAAACATTGACTTAATAGGGTTTTTCAATTGTGGTATACCGGTTTAATGTTTGGATCATATTTTTTTAACCAATATCGTCATTGATGAACTTTTAAATCGTTTTCGTTACACCATCTACTCATGCTTTGACCATTTTTTCGAAAATCTGCCACTCGAGCCCTCCATTGTTCTCTAAGTTCTTCCATTTCTTCTTTTGACATAGCAAAACCTCCTCAACAAATTGTTATGAGAAAATTATCGCATAAACAAAATATGGTTAGAAGGTAGGGACAGTTTGACGCTTACCTTTACCTCACTATTTTCCCCAGTTTATCAATTTTTAATAATTAACTAACTATTTTTCAAGGTTCCAAGAATGTTTATTTGTTGTGAAAATAACTTATCTAGTTTCTTTATAATCGTTGGCTTAACTGTAAAAATAACACAGGTTGCCGGACCAGAAGTTTTATGGATATCTAGATTTGATTTAATTTCCTCCATTAAAAGTTGGTTTCGCTTTTTCAATTCATTAACTTCATAGGCAATCCCTTTTGAACCAACTGGAACAATTTCATGTACTTCTTTTATCTGTCGTAACCTTTGGATAGCAAGCAAATCAGCTATTTCAGGGTCATCTAACCTAACCTCATGACCTACCTTAGGTATACCTAAACAAAGTACAATATCACCAGCAAAACTTTGACAATGCAATTTTTGCGCTTGACCAATACCTGTAATCCCAATCCCCGTTTGTTGAACAGGTACATTTTCTTCAGTGCTTCCATTTAGGATTTCTTCAGATTTTAATCCGATTAAACTACTTTCTTCTATAATACCTGCAATAATTTCTCTCCCAGTGGGATTCATTTCTACAGCTAACGTATCAATAATTGCGATAGGCTTGGCCCCTACAGAAATTAGCTCCATAAGCACAACTCGACTAGTAAATCTTCCTAAAATACGCCCGTCAACTTTTACTACGTCTAATTCTTTAGGGCCAATAGCTCCTGAAGAATCGCAAGCTATGACTAGTTTTTTTTCACAGTCATCTAAAATGGTTAAATCTCGATATCTACTAATATTCAAATCTTAATTCTCCCTTTCAAGTATCGAACTAACGTGCCTGATACAATCAGATTTAATGCTGAGCCTATGACTAATGGAATAATCATTGCCACAAAAAAGGAAACACCAAATTGTGGAATAAGAATGAATGACGCCGGTAGTACAACCCCATTTAAAAGAACGCCAACCATGAGAGCTGGTATTAAAAATCCTTTTTTATAGATGATCCCAACTACAGCGCAGACAAAAGCCATTTCCAGACTAATAAATAGATGAATTGGGATTGATAAAGGAAACCCTACATTTAACGACGTTAATATATGCCCCATAAAACCCACAAGCGCCCCGCTAGTTGGACCTAAAAGAAGTGCTGCTAGAAACGCTGGCGCTGAATCAAAAGCTACTGTCCCAAATGGGCTTGGGATTTTAATAAAGCTCCCCACTACAGATATGGCGATAAAGATTCCTAATATAGATATCTTTCTTATTTCTAATCTGCTTGTTTTAACACCTTTCTCAACTTTTAACATAAAATTTTCCCCCTCAAATTTTTTACAAATAGAAAACTTGGCAAAACCAAACCTTTGGGAACCGGCTGATCCTTAGTTGCACTTATACTTAAGACTTTAAATTTTTAACATCGTCGATTAGCTACTTTGCTAAAAATTTATACATCTTAACGTATTAGAAAAACTTGGCTTATCGCCAGGTCTTAATGGCGAAAGCCTTAGCTTTTCTTATACTATCATCAATAAAATTTTATGCTTTCTGATAGTACAAAAAAAGTCTTCAATAAGCATAGCTATGCTTATTGAAGACTTTTCCTTCATCCTCAATTCGTACATAATTGGCAGGTCTCCTGGCTTTCGGTTCATCTTATTCCCTCGCCTTCCTGCTGACGGTATCGCAGTGGCATAATGAGGTTTCATCCCCGAGTACAGTGGTGGGTCCGCGTTGTTTCAGAGCATTATGCTTTTTCAACTTCCCTATTCTCCCAAAATTTGGGCACCAATTCATGTCTATTTGTTTAAATATATTCTAGTATTAACTAAGAAATATGTCAATTAAACTTCAGCCATCGAATCACGGATTTTATTACTTAATGTCGCTTTTAACGTTTTATCACCTATTTTTAGTGACTTTTACTAACTACTCTAAATTTTCAGTGTTACTGATTATCTTATATAGTAAAAATAATTCCAATTATTAAGCCAATATATAAAATAATCTATTCATATGTTTAACCCTAACTGTCCCTGTGCTTCCTTCGTTTAGCAAAACGAAAGAAGCAACAGGTCCGTCCCCACTCTTTTTCGCAAAAAATTGTTGGATTTCATCTAAGCATAATTCAAATTCTTCAGTAAATAGCACAATAAACTGACTTCTATTTTCTTTGACCATTACGTTTAAATTTCAACTCACTTCCAGAATACCTTTTCATATCTGGGTTGTCTAAATATCTTAACAATGATGCTTTAAGTTCAGGATACTCATCAATTTCTTTTGATAGATCTTCATTTAATTTAGAACGTAACTTCACATCTTCATTTTCTACTTCAATTGAAAATAGTTTCCCATTTATCACAAAACTTCCCGAATCTTTTCCTTGAAGAGCATTATATAATTCTTTTTTGGCGTGATCACTTAATGAATTCATTCAAATATCACCTCTGTATAAATTATATCAAACTCTAGTAAGTGATTTCCATTGAACCTTAAATTAATTTTTAGATTTTGATTTTGGATTCGTGCCTAGTCACCTCTCGAAGAATCTCGTTTCACGGGATTGTTTCACATTTTATCAATCCATTCAACCTTAATTTACGGCCCACTAGCTAATTTTTCTTAAATATAACTTATCATCGTTTCTCTAATCTGCTATTCTCCTCATCACTGTTCTAAATGAAAATGAAAAATAAAACTTACTCATCAAATACGGTACGTGAAATTTTATAGAGAAACTATTACTTATTATCAGAAATCACGAAAGGAAATGAAAGAAGCAGTGATGAACAAGGTTTCTTGTTCATCACTGCTTCAACGGTCACTTGAAATGCCCTTTGCATTTTACAGTATTTGATCGAACTAGGTTCCCCCTTTTGCTTGTTAGCTAACCCTCCGTTTTGTCTACGTAAATAAAATACTATTGACTTGAATATTGATGCTGAAAAACAACAGAAGGGTCCTGTATCTCTTTCATCATATCTACCCAATAAGTTCGCTTAATAATATCGGTAGTAACATAATATTGACTTGATACTTCATTCCATCGATTAGCAGTGTCATAGATTAGCTCTAACATTGAATGAGTTTCTAATGGAAAAGTTATTTTATCTATTCTATCCATGTTTGTATCTATGAAATTATCCTCTATATAAATTAAATGATTTACTATTAAATTAGACGAGGTTTTTGTTGCATTTTCTAATCCATGAGCATGGTTAGGATAAATTGCTCTACCCATCTTTTCAATCTCGTAACTAGAATGTTCAATGGCTTCAAAACCATTTTTTAATTGTTTCCATTGAGCATATGGTATTTGATTTTCAGTCATTAATGTCTTTAAGATGATTGAAGTGGTATGAATCTCATTTTGAATTGTGTGCATCAATTGCATTAAATGCGGGTTTAAATAGTCTCGTTGTTGACTAACTTCGCTATGTTTCTTATACCCATAGAAAGCAGAAAATAGTAAAAGAAAAACTACTAAATAATATTGTTTTTTTGACATTTGAACCATAGGTAATCCCCTCAAATCTTTCCTAAACATTATCTTTTTTTAAAAATTTACACTTTAATCAAACTGATTTGTACTTAAGGCGCATAGCCCCCCACCTCTAAGCGTAGCGTAGGTGGGAACTTCCATTCAGGTGGAGTTGAGAATCCATCTGAATTTCCGATGTTCTAGCAAAGCTAGAACGAGTTCTCTTTCGAAACAAGAACAGCTGACACTTGTCGAATCAAAGAATATTCTTATTCGCTCTTGGTACTAGATAAGATGGCATTTCCTCATGTAATCGCCAGATATAGCTTACTGGTTTACTACCGTAATGCCTTACATAATCCACCAATCCTAAAAATACAAATGAAGAGGTTAATCCATGTTCTTGCTTTATTCACTAATACTTGAGTGAACATGTACTACTTGATCGTTTTAAAAAAATGTACACAATTCAAAGCGACGGAACCATCCTCTTCCTTCTCTTTTTATCCTTTATAGTAGTCATTTAGATGGTGTACCACCAGCTTTTTTGGGTTGTTTAAATTTTGATGACTTTTCTATTAGTTCTTTATATTCTAGTATTAAATTAGTAAGATTCATCCTTGCCACACCACTTCCTAAATTTATTTTTTTATATAGATGTAATTGACCGAAAACCAAAGAAACGTGGTGCTCGAATTAAACAAGGTTACTTTCAAAGAAAAGGTAAAAGAAATGTTATTTAGTGCGTGCAAAAATTCAAATTATACAACGGTTGAAATGCTAAGAAAGGTATAATGAAAACGCTTGAAAAATTTCCAAGCGTTCAGAGTCATATTTGTTTTTCCGTTTCTTTTTCGCCAAATTTTGCAAAATAATCTATTAAGAAATGAAAAACAATGAGTGGTAAAATTGACCCTAAACCAATATAGAGGATGGAAAATATTATTCCTAAAACTGTTGTTCTTAATATTCCCGTTATCAAGCCCTGATAAGTGTGAGCGAGACCAAACAATAATGAGGCTAAGAGAATAATTAACCAAATTGAAAAATTAGGAAATAAGAACGCTAAAGCAAAGATTAGAAATCCTCTATATATAATTTCCTCAGTTACTCCCGCGGTAATTGAAACGTAATTCCACAATTTTTTCTCTTTCTTAGTTGTAGGAAGTATTTCTGAGAATTCTGCTTTACCCAATTCTTTTTCTTTTACCTGCAATAATTTATTTCTAATCTTAACGCTATAACGATAACCGATTAAATAGTAAAAGATACCGAATAAATATAGTAAAGCAATACCAAATGCAGAATAGGTAATAACTGGACCAAATACTTCGGTGTTAATAGTTGGCATTGTTAGTCCAATATTCGTATAAGTTAGGTCTGTAAATGCAACTAAGAGTAATATAAAAATGGTGGGAACCCATAGACCTATAATTGAATTGATATAATATTTGATCCTTGCTTTTTCATTTGTTTTAACATCTAATTTGAATTTTCGAAAATCAAAATAACCAACAATTGGTTCGTATAATAATGCAAAGATTATTACTAACCAAAATGCAAATTCCACTTCTTCACCCCATTTCTTTTACATTATTGATTTTACCATTATTTTGAATAACCTTCACTAAAAACAACAATCTTTTAGAAAACATCCAAAAACACCCCCATTTCTAATGTTTAGAAATGCTCACTACTAGTTGATTGGATTCGTGCCTGTCACCCCCCGAAGAATCTTGTTTCACGGGATTGTTTCACAATTGATCAATCCCTTCAACCTTAATTTACGGCCCACTAGCTAACTGTTTACGCTTAAAGATAGAAGCTAACCCTCTACTGATTGAAGTTCAGCTTTATATAGAAGCTATGTATTGAGTATGTACTCTATTTTTCTTAAATTTAACTTGTCAACCTTTCTCTAATCTGCTATTCTCCTCATCACTGTTCTAAATGAAAATTAAAAATAAAATTTACTCATCAAATACGGTACGTGAAATTTCTGCAGAAAATCTATTACTTTTTATCAGAAATCACAAAAGGAAATTTAAAAAAGCAGTGATGAACAAAGTTTCTTGTTCATCACTGCATCACATCCAACAACACCTTAAACACACTTGAAGGTTGTTTCAACAAATCCCCCAAAGCTACCTCTTTTAAATAGCCCTCTTTTACAAAAACAATCTTATTCTCATTCGGATACAACTTTATTTCAACATCTTTAATTTTATAAGTTTTCACTTTCGTTGCATTATCTAGTTGGTTTTCATCTAGTTCTACTTTGATCCGGTCGGATACTCTTCGTAGCATTCGCCAGAGTGACATTTCTTGTTTGGATTTCATAAATAGTTCTGGCAGTTCGTTTGCTTCTTTTAATACGCTTAATGTAGTGAGTGTATAAACGGCAATACCATAGTTCACGGGCTTGATGACTTGCTTAAGGTTTGTCCATGATTTGACGGAAAAATGGATTTGATCTTCATTCACTACTACATCACTAATTTTCCCATAACAAATCACACCGTTTTGTATTCCTACTTCTTTACTTACGTATAAAGCAACATAGCTTGCTGATTGCCACCCTTGTTTTATATGGTTAGTTGATAAAGAAAAGTTGCCTTCTTGAATACATTTTTTGTATTGGTCGATCGATGATACAACACCAATAAGAACTTTCTCTTCAAGAGATGAGAGCCAATCTTCTTTTGATCCTCGTGGTAAAATTCCTTCTTGTTGAATTTCTTCAGGGCTTTTCTCAATTAAATGCTCCACGAATTGTTCAACTAAATCAGTTGCTTGTGGCAAAAATGGTAAGCCACCGATATTGACTTGGTCAATACTTTTATAAAAATGATGTTCTTGATAGCTCTCTTCATCTCCCCAAGGAAATAACACGTACGCACCGAAGGCATTTCGTTCATAAGGACCTTGATTTTGGACAACGATCGAATCCCGGTATCTGTGCATCGTATTAATGTCCTCTTCTAATGGACCAGGGGTTTGATAACGATTTCCGTAGTATGAATTCGTGACCGCAAAATCAATTCGATATTTTGCATCAAAAACGTAATTAAAGGTGTAATCCCTGCCTTTTTTCTGAATGCTTAACATCGTATCTGGCTTTTGTTGAACAGTTGGAAGATTTCGTTCATTCTTTTGATACGTGAGGATAATTTTCTCATCGGTAATGGGATGTTTAAAGACTCTTTTCGCTGTTGCATTGGCGTCTAAGTTAACATATAACCCGTCACTATTGACTTTGATAACATCTTGGCTCACTTGTACATATTTTTTTGCTAATATTTGTCCAAGTTTTAAATACGTCCAATATTCATATAAGGTTGCTACATCTTTTACTGACATTTGATAGAGCTTACCTTGAAGCGCTAGTCCTTTCGAAACGGTTAAGTAAATTTGAAAAGCGTCGCGATAACCAGGTGCCATTTGTAATACTAGGCTCATGACAGAACGATCCAACTGGCCGATTTCTTTCCAGAAATGATTTTTCTTTTTTGCCGTTAACCGTTTTTTCATCAACTCTATTTTATCGATCAGATCAGGATCTACTTCTACATCGTGCCGCTTCGTAGTTAGCTTTTTATATAAAGCTTCTAACTTATGTAGTAACCTTTCCATCATCCATTTCACATATCGATTTTCAAATGTATCATAGGTTAGAGCCTTTCGCATTTTCAACCCTTCTACCGGCATTAGCTGCTGCTTAAACATTTCAATCCCTTTATCAACCTCTACAAAGAGCTGCCCTCTCTTACGCAAGTAATTTCTCGCTTTTGAATCAAGCCGTTGTAACTGATCCCCTCTTCTTTTTTCATGCATTTTTATTAGCTGATGATGCGGCTGGCGCTCAATTCGGTTTAAGGCATCGATAAACGCTTCGAAATGAAAACGAATTAAACGAAAAAATTCTGTTAAAGAAGGTGCTCCTTCTACTTTTATTTTTGCACCTAAATAAGTCTTTTTCAAAAAATGATAAGCAAGATTATATATTTCATCATTTACTTCAAGTAAAAGGTTTTGATAATCACGCTTATAGTCTATTTTTGAAGGAAAAACCTCAATCGTTACTTGTAAAATCATTTTGTGATTAGAATGAATTTCAAATGTTGATAAACCGATATCATTTTGAAAATGTAAGTTTCCCATTAGCAAATAGGATGAACCAATGTTCACTCGATCTATAGCCTTTCTAAGTGCTGGATGTTCATGATAAAACGACAGTTCATGATTTTCTTTAGGTGAAACGATGACTTGATAAACACTGTTTTCGAAAAAAATAGGACGGAGCTCTTGCTTAGTGTTGAGTACATTCTCGTCCACATCATATACGGCTACCTCTTCAATGTCTTTCCCGTTTACGTTAAACTGCATGTTATTATGAAAATCCATATTTTTATATTGTTGTAAACCTTCATATTTTTGATGATACGGTTTCCCTTTTATCACGAGTGAACATGCTTTTGTTTCGATCACGACAAGCTCTACATCTTCACGAGCTGAGCCAGAAGGATGTAAACCCATCATCTTCCAACCTCCTAACCATTTCTACAACTTTTGCTGCACTTTTAGGATATTTGGCAGAAATAAGATCATCAGCTGTAAAGCTATCACCATCAACGATCTCCTTATTCGTAAACCATCGATATAACTCCTTTAGTACTCTCTCTACACGAGTGTCACTTCCAGAAATTCTCGGTAAAATCTTTTGTAAAATACAATGATCAAGAGCGTCTTCCGTCGTCATGAGATTTCCTTCTTCGTTATAAGCTAAATAAAAACAAATTTCATCACGAACTCGGTATCCTACATGAGCCCCAATTAGTTGAAGAAAATCATTTATTTTGACTAGTTCCTCTGTCATTCCTTCAACAAGAGCTCTATTTTGGAAAAATACATCCTCTAAATGCAAATATTTCGTCATAAATGTATCGTTATGTACGATGACTGGTTCTTTATGGTCTTTTTCTAATAAAAATTGAAAATGATTAAGCTTAATACGATTAAATTCGATTGTATTAGCCCGGTCGAGAACTTTTTTACTAAATGGATGTGTTGTCTCGTCCATATTTACTGTACCAATCAAATAGAGGTTAGCCGGTAGATGTAAGTCTTTGTCGCTTAATTCTTCTTTTAACAGTCTAGATGTTACCAATTCACCGTTTTGCCATTTGCGACTTTCCATAACACTTAAAATATCACTAAAATAATGCTCTACTCGTGCTAAATTCATCTCATCCAATAAAACAAAATAAGGTCGTGTTGGGTGCTCGATGGCATTGATGATGACTTTCGTTAATGGACCTCTTTTAAACTCACCTTTAATATCGACATACCCTAACAGATCCGAGCCATCACTCCAGTCCGGACGAACGGGAATTAAGGAAAATTGTCCGTTTCTTTCTGTTGCTCCAACACTTTCAGCGAGCCACTGAACTATTTTGGTTTTTCCAGTCCCAGAAATTCCTGATAAAATAACAAACGGTTTCGTTTTTATTGAAAGAAATAAATTTGTTACTTCTTCTTTTTCGTAATAGAAGCCTTTACTAGAGATGTAGGAATGAATATGGTCGACTGTTTCAGAAAAAGGTAATACCATTTCTGTTGAATCATGAATGACGTTTGCCTCTGTTTCATCCGTTTCATAGACCGTACGATTATTCAGTTTTATAAATGCCTCATAATAAGAAACCATGTCTTGTAAATCTTGAACGAATTGATCTTCAGACGGCTTCGAGTCCACTTCATATTTAATATAAGCAGCTGTAGAAAACGCATAGTCTCTTGCCTTTTTTGATTGCCCTAAATAAATATGATCATCCTTATGTACATGTTCCTTCATCTCGATATTTTGACGAATGTCTTCTTTTATTCGTTCCATTTCTTCTCGAGATGTTTCAGTAATCCCTTGTGCAAACGTTAAGTAAAGTTGAGACATGTCCTCACTGAACAAATACACTAAATAATATCCTCTTTGTGTTGAGGTCGTAATTTTACGATTCATAATCGCAAGCCAAGGTATCGCTGCCCAATTCCCTTGACCGACAGAACCAGTAACAATAAATTCATCACTGATAAAAGGAAGCGACTTCATTTTATTGGTCACTTCATTTCGAACAAGCGAGCCCATCGGATTTCCACCAAATGGCTGCTTCTTCGCTTCTAAATATCCCTTCATAATTTGTAAAAAATATTCTTTCAGTTTACTGTTCACAATCACAGACTCCTTAACTGGTTAAATTTTATGCTTTAGAATCTAGTACTTCCGTCTCGCACACCCTATTGGAATTATATAACAAAAATATAGTGATTGGTAATGTTATCCTAAAGAATAATAGGTTAAATTACCGTCCAAGTTGTTAAAAATATAGATTATGTTGACGACATACTTCTTACCTTCCCACCATTCTCTCTTTTAAATACGGTACGTGAAACTTTTCTATTAAAATAAACCTCATTACTACTACGCTTACAAAACTGAACTTCTCAGTTTCATTCTGGGTTGGGAAGTGGGTCTTACTGCCTATTTAAAGATTGAAAATAAACTTCTTTCAAAAGAAAAAAGGGAATTTGTCACAAAATTATCAATCGATATTCCAAATACTACCTTTTTACGTCATATATGCGTTTCCATACTTTTGGATTATTTTACATAATATAAATATTAGTATTAGGAAAAAGGATTGAGACAAATGAAAGAATATTCATCGAAGAAACAATTTTCCATTGGAAATGTTTTGAGGTTAAGAAGAAAATCTACAACTTTAACACAAGAAGATTTAGCAGGTAAACTCGGTATTAGTCAACAACACTTAAGTAAAATTGAGACAGGTAAAATAAATCCGTCACTTGAGTTATTTCAGTCTATTGCACTCACACTTAATTTTAAACCTTCCGACATTTATAAAGAATTTGAGGAAAAAGCATCTCTTATATTACCGAACGATAATAAGGAGTAGTGATACTCCTTTCTTAAGCTATCATTAACCCCGATACCATAATGATTTCTTCTAACGATATTAAAAATAGTTATTCTTTCCACTAAAAAATCCTTTCATATTTTCTATAAAAATAACCCTTTTCAAAGGAGTGCCCTACATATGAATCAAACCATCCTTTCAAACTACGAAATCACAAGCCAAACGATGGCTCTACTCTCTGTAGCTCATCTAGACTACTGTACAATTGCCTTAGAACCAAGCCAAGAGTTCTACATTAACAAGCCACCACTTCAATTAATCAAACAAGCTTGTTTAGAAGGCGGCTCTACGTATGAAGGGAGAAAAAAAGCCGTTGTTCATCTGACTGGGGCAAAACATAAAGTGCCCATCCCTATCAATCAATTAGAACAAATTTACGCATTCCCAACACACTCACCTAATCAATTCGAATGCTCCTGGATCTTCCACCAACACATCCGCTCTATCACTCCATTGAAAACTCCGAAAGAACCACAGCAAACGATGATTACCTTCCATAATATGAAACAACTAAAACTACCCGTTTCCTATTATTCGATTGAAAAACAAATGCAGCGCACGGCCTCTTGTATCATTCGCTTTTCCCATAACTATTTCGAAAGACCACCTATACTTCCAAAACCAACTAGTACCATTCACTCTTATTAATAACCCCAGAAAGGAACGTTACAATGAAATCAGGCAATATAAAACAATACTCCCATTTAAGTCAATTCTCAACCGTCCAACAATTCAATGAAACCATTAACTATGTATTAGACAATTACGGCGATCAATTTACAAAAGGTGAATTACTTGCCTTTGAACAACTCACCCGCTTTAGTGTTAAAGAAATAGGCATATGTAACGCTAGAATCTGCAAACTAGTCGAAGCCGCCCAAGTTAAACAAGGCGGTATCTCCCGTTCTACTTTTGAACGAATGCTGAGAAAAGCAAAAAATCTCGGCATTCTCTCCATCTTCAATACAACTCGCGAAAAAGGTGGTTTTTCCCACAACGTCTACGTTTTTCACCGCTTTGATGGAGCCACGAACGAAAAATTGACAGAGCGTAAAACCCCGAAAAAACCTACGAAATCAACGGTTCAAAACCCAAAAACAAACTCTAAAACTATTTCTGTTGAAAACAAAATAAACAATAAAGATCTTCGTCCTCCTACACTAGAATCACTAGACCACACGTACGTACCAAGCTTCGTACCGACTAACTTCACAAAAGCTGTCAAACCATTTTTCAATCGAGCAAAAGAAATATGCGAACTCTGGGATCGAGCAGTGATTGCTTATCGTTCGCAAAAGTTTGACGAACCAATTGAACACTTTGCACCAACGATTATAAAAGCGTTTAAGGAGACGGTTTATCAGTGGAAACGGAAAAGGATTAAGACAGGGTTTAAGCAGTATTATTACGGGACAACGCTAGGGATGATGGTCGTGGAAAATAGACGGATGGTTGCTAGTCGAAGATGTGAGCGGCATTGGTTGTATGGGTGAATGGATGAGCGGTTAATGGAGGAAGTAAGTGGTGGAATCGCTCCAATCAACATTAGTTAGATCTAAGTGGAAGATGGAAAATCTGTTAATCCAATAGTATTCAGTTCCCAGTTCTATAACCCTGCTCATTTAAACTTTACATTTTATAAAATGGGATCATAAAATTAGCTTTCGGTCATTAACAAAATAGTATTATCCAACCAGCCTTTAGCTTAGAAATAATCACTGTAATTATCATTGTTGCTTCCCTAACTTTTATAAAAAGAGTATTGATCAAAACTTCTCTTATATACGATTTTAAGTGGTTAGAAAGGAACATACGTGTCTATGATGCATAGCTCAAAAAAGCTTTTTTATACTATGCATCATTTAGTGAACGAAATTAAAAGGTGAAAACTTCGCTGAACAACATTCCCTTTCGATTGAAATCATTGCAGATACAACAACATCTGGATTTAGATCATTTAGTTGCCGACCAGGTATTCAAAAGATTTCAAAAATGGCAGAAGGTGGAATGGTTAAATCTGTAATTATAAATTCGCCTGATAGAATTAGCCGTGATAGTAAGCAACTACTCTACTTTAATGAATTGTTAAGAGCGAATTCCACTGAACTAATTATTCTCGATGGAGGTATAAATAATGGTTATTAATAGGGATGAATTTGTTAAAGAAGGAGTTAGTGTTAGTACGGAATACAGTAATTTAATAAACCAACAGAATGTTGTAAATAATGTACAACCGGTAATCACTGCTACATCTCAATATTCACAAAAAGGATTTGGATTAAGAATGAGATGCGCAATTTATATTCGAGTTTCAACAGATAAAGAAGAACAAAAAGCTTCTCTAAAGTACCAGCAGGAACTGTTTTACAGATATGTTCAAGAACAAGGATGGGACATTTTTGATATCTATATTGATGTTGAAAGCGGAACAACTGCAAAAAGGAAAAATCTACAAAAGATGATTAAGGATGCTGAAGATAAAAAGTTTGATGTCATTTTAGCAAAAGAGCTTTCAAGGTTAGCAAGAAACGGAGAATTATCTTACAAGATAAAAAATCTTTGCGAAAATCAAAACATTCATATTATCACATTGGATAATGCCATTAATACCCTGGTTGGTCACACAAATATGTTTGGTTTATACGCTTGGATGTATGAACAAGAGTCGCAAAATACAAGTAACCGTGTGAAAGAGACCTTAAGAACTAGGGCTAAAAAAGGACTTTTCAAAGGTTCTAATCCTCCATACGGATATGAAGTTCAAGATGGAAAACTTCGTATAAAAGATGACAACACCCCTAAAATTGTTAAGAGGATCTTTGAAGAATATCTAGCTGGAAGTGGACGGGAGAGTATTGCAAAAGGATTATACAATGATGGAATTCCTACTCCTGCTGAAATAGCTGGTAAAAAGAATGCAGGAGATAAGTGGAATGACTCCACAATAAAGCTTATCCTTACTAATCCACATTACATAGGTGATTTAGTCCAGGGCCGTTCAACTACAGTAAGTGTTACAAGTAGAAAAAGGATAATGATTGACAAAGAACAACAAATTATAAAAAAGAACTCACATGATGCAATAATTCCGAGATACGTTTTTAATACTGTCCAAAAGCAAATGGAAATTCGGACTAAGTTCATTACAGCACCCAAAAAAAATCTTTTTACAAATGTATTATTCTGTGCCGATTGTGGTAAAGGGATGTGGTACAGAGGCAATCGAAAAGGTTATATATGCGGGAATTATGCACGATATGGAAAAAAGGCATGCAGTGGTCATCTTATAAAAGAGGATTCTCTTATCGATACAGTTCTTACTGATATCCAAGAGTTAGTAAAGCAAATCGATAAAGAGCAATACCTTAAAAAATTAGAAGCTCAATCGAAGAAAGCAAAACATAGCCTTCAAAAACAACTAGAAAAAATAGATAAACAACTAGACATTATAAATGGGCGAAAAAGAAAATATATCAATATGTTGGCCGAAGATATTATTACTCAAGAGGAATACCGTGAAAATGTAGAAGCTAATAAAATTGAAATTAACGAGCTAGAGGTGTGGAAAAACAATTTACTTACAACAATAGAAAGTGACCAAACTTCGACTAACATCGAACAATTAAAACAAGAATTACTTAAATTTCTTAACTTTGATGAATTAATACCTGAGATATTGCATCGATTTATCAATAAAATTGAAGTTCAGGCAGACGGGACAGCTAGGTTCCACTATCGCTTCTCCGATCCAGAAGTTGATGTAACAAAAGCAGGCAACTCTTATTCTGCATAACTAGTTTAACTTTGAGGTTTGAGATAATAGATCAAAAGTTAAAATACACAAATTTCAAAGCCTAAAGCAAAATATTATTTATTAACAAAAAGGAATGGGGAACAGAAATTAACTGGTCGCCACTCCTTTATTTGTGCTAACACCCTTAGTTTAATTACTTGAAGAAGGACGATAACCTTTTCGGATATCGATCTTATAAAAAAATACCTAATAAATAGTATCGTTGCTACTTAGCAAATAACTTTGTTTTTGTTACGCTCAGTTTGTTACTAAAAATATAGTGGAATATTACTTGTTGATAATAACATCCCTGTTACAGTTAATGAAGCATCAGTAGCAATCCATCCTATTACCTTGTTTTATAATCGCTTCCCCTCGTATTTTGATAAAAAAACAATATCAATATCATTTAATCATCTAATTTTCCTTAGAATACAAAATCACATCATCTACTAATTTCTTCAACAACGCTTCTTGATAACCTGCTTTTTTTCTATTTACCATCTCATTAATTGCTGGCAGTAGATCTATGTCATTTATTGAAGTAAGTCGCTTTATAGCTCGCTCTGTTAAAGATATAGGCGAAATTGAATCTATATAATCCTCATACCCCATTCTCCAAAATTGCACAGAATGACCATATCTTCGTCTAAGAAAATAAGCGAAAGCAACACCGTTCGCATCGAAATCTCCAGAATAATAGATTTTACAGCCGTTTTTGACAACTTTATCTAATAGCAATAAACCTGATAACTTAAAATTGCCATGTGTACAGATTAATGGAGCAAGACTTCCCTCTAATCGATCTATTACACTAGAGTAAACCCCACTATTTTCGATTACGTAAACTGCATTTCCGATGACCGGAGAAATCGAGTCCAACCGTTTCATTGACCTAAGGGGTATATTTTGAACTGTTTTCTCTAGATTAGCCCAATGCCATTGTTGAACTATCTGGCCGTCCCTAGAAGCTTCTAATCCATAACATGTCACAAAGTTATGCAAATCATCTTTAGCAAGACCATACGCTTCCAGTAGTGCCTCTTTTTCTTCAGATAACAAATTACTTCTATAAAAGCGTTCTTCTTTATAAGCCTGAATAATCTCAAGAACATTACATAATCGGTCTATATTATCAAAGTAATGAGGGTCACCTGTTATCCGTTCAGAGAATACAGGTAACCGTTCAAATTCTTCAACCGATGGGAGAGATGTTAGGGCACGAAATAGTGTTTTGATTGTTTGATAATCTCCGCAATTATACAAAGTGGTAATCCATGTAACATCTCTATCTTTATTTCGAATTTTTTTTAAGAGGATGTTTGTATAAGAGTGCTCAAATTCTTTTTCCAACCCTTCAAAAAAACTTTGTTTTTCTGAAAGTTGTTGTTTCTCTCTTTCCTTTTTTGGAATTATACGTTTCTCCGTCACCAGCTCTACTAGTTCCCACAGGGTAAACTCTTCGAATTTTAATCCTTTTAATCTACCTTCGAAATTTTCTAGATTAACAGTGATGGACTTTCTTGTGAACTCTTTGTCTAGCCATCTTTCAATAGCCATTCTTTCATCCGGAGTTGGCTCAAAAGTTACAGTACCTCCCACTTTACCCAGTGATTCAATTTTTTCTTTAAATAATTGAAACAATCGTTTAAATTCCTTTTTGCCAAAATAATGCTTCGCCTCAAACTTTAATAAAGAATCCATACGCGTTAAACCTTCAAATCTTTCGTTTCTACAAAATCAAAATCTAATGTTGTTTGTATTCCTTTTTCAAACTCCATTTCTCCACTTTCCCCAACAATAATCCCACGTTTTTTTAACATCCTCTCATTCATCTCAATTTTTTTACCATCCCATCTCCACGGTTCTGACGAAACAACTCTTCTTGTTTTATCAAAATTCAAAACATAGATATTGATACCAGGGACAGTCTCATAGTCAGCCCAAAGCGCCTGGGAAGTTAAAATATAGTTGAACTGGTACTGCTGCATAATCCCAAACATTTCTGAAATGTTGTTGTCATCTACTCCCGCATATGCTTCATCGAGTGCTAAGATATAAGGTGCATCATCGCCAGCGTTGGAATATTTTGAATAAGTCGCCGAAAACAAAGGGATATAAATAGCCATTGCTTTTTCACCGCCACTCAGTTTTGAAAGATTATCTTCGTTGAGTGTTTTTTCCTTTTCTCCTTCTAGAGTGTACATGATTTTAAATTGATACCACTCTCTGTAATCTAGTACTTGCTTAAGGGCTTGTTCAAGATTTTCAGCATCTGAACCAGATACCAATTTATCTTTAGCTTCATTAATCTTAGTCATAAAATGATTCCTTAGGTCTTCTATATCTTTATCTTTCAATGTACCGAAATCACGGCCTAATAACTCAATCAAACGGACCGTAGATAAAGAGGATTGATGGTCACTTTTTGCAATAGGTTCCCATACTAATCTCAAACTAATTGAATTTTTCATATCTTCCATAATCTGATTGATGTCATCTTTCCATTTCTTCGCCTTTTTTATCAACTGATGTATTTCTTCTCCTGTACCTTGAATGATAAGATCGCGAATTAAAGACTCTTCATCTTTACGTAAAAATTGTTTTTGGAGCTCCAATTGTTCACGTAAGTATTCACGGAATTCAGAAGGATTCTTTTTTAATCCATCTATAGATAATGTTACGTTCAAGCGCTCTCTTTCACTGTAAAGAAGCATAGTGGAATTATATTTATCTTTATCTTCACCATAATCTTCCTCGCCAAGGGTAATATTACCATATGAGACTCGAAAAGATTGAATCGTGTTATTCTCTAAACCATTGGAACGAGAATGATGTACAGCGTTCATCATATCCTCAATGACTTTCGCTATATTAATTTCTGCTTCTCCTGCTTGTTTCTTCGCAAATTCCAATATAACAACATTCTTATCGATACCGCGTTCATGCATTTCACGTTCTAACACTTCTTTTCTCGCTGATAGCACCCTCGTTTTATACGCGAGCACACGCTTGATATTTTCGATCCGAGACTCTAATTGTTCTCTTTGATTTTTTAGGTTCAAATACAACTCTAATTTTTTAGGTATTTCCTCTTTTAACTGTTTAATTCTCTCCCGCGTGTGTACGATTTTTTTCTTAACCGCTGAATAATCTAATTCATTCAGTTGCTCAGTTATATTCTTAATTACCAATGTCGATTGTTTCACTGCTCTTTCTAACGTAGCTATATCATCTCTTAGTTCTTCATCGGTTGCTTCTGATTGTTGAAGCTTTTCTTGTGCGTTTTCTAATTCTATTTTACTTGTAGAGAAAGAATTAAACGCGTTAGAAAGAACTGAGATTTTACTTCTGAATTCGTCATCAGCAATATCAAACATGTAAGAAACGGTTTCCTTTGTTACGTCACCGTCCAAGAACTTACTTCCCAATATCCGTTCATTTCGTTTTTGATTGAAATCGCCAATTAGTTGTTGGTGTAAGTTCTTAGCCTTTTCTTGGTCTATAATCACCTTTTCCATAATGAACTTGTTTTCTTTCAGTTCGTTTGAAGCAACTTCTACAAGATCCAATATCGGACGTTTATCGTACTCTTCATCTATTTGGGCAATTTGATCTTTAATTTTGGATTCCTTCATTTCTAAATGGTCCAACTCTTCTTTCATTTTCTCTAGTTGCAATTCGGTTTGGTGTATCGTTTCTTCTCTGTGTCTTCTTCTCGCTTCCTCTCCTATAAAGGATGCTCTAGGTTGTTCGATGGCATAACCATGTAACAAACCAGATTTATACCTACCATTTGTTAAGATTACTGTTTCTGTTTTCGTATCTTCCATTGAAATACTTCTAAGAACATCTTCTATATCATCTGTCGATATTCCCTCTTTAGGTGGGACTGCACGCAAGTAGTATGATAAAGTAGTTCCTTTCGATACATCTTTTTTAGGAATAATTATCGAATCGTTTTTATCTACTTTGTCACGGTACATTTCAGGAATAATAAGAGCATCCAATAACCCCATATCTAACAAAGCAGACTCAATTCTTTCTTTAATTTCCTCAGTCACTCCACCTTTAAAATCCACTGCTTCGTAAAACGGAACAAAAGGTATACCTAGTTGTTGAAGATGTTTTCTTTGTTCCTTGGTTTCTTTTCTTCTACTCCACGGTTCTACCGCTTTAATCTTTTGGAGTTCTTCTAATTCTACGCTGATTTTATTGACTTCATCTTTTTTATTTATAATTTCTGCTCGATTAATAGAAAATTGTTCACTAACAGGTTTTGTTAGCACCTCTTTAACCTTGAGTAGTTCTTTTTCAACTACTTGCGGTGTCATATCGTTCAATTCAAATAAATTCTCAACTACATTCATTAAGAAACCTATGACCTGTTGTGGAATAGCGAAAAGTTCGCACTCTTGTATCCATGAACTAAAAGAACGTTTGAATGCTTCTTTTTCCTTTTCAACACGCTGAACAGCTTTGTTATATTCCTTCGTAGCATCAGACACATCTAAATCTAATTCACGCATCTTTTCCTTTTGCCGGTCAACTTTTTCTTTTGCGTTATCTTCTTCTTCAAATAATTTAACAAGATTTTTTAGTTGTTTAATATGAATACTCAAACGGTTTGACCATGAATTAAAGTAATCATTATCCATTCTGTAGTTATTTAAATTTTCTTTAGCAGATGTCAGATAAGATGCGTTCTCGTGAAATTGTATTTCTTCTCCAGTATCTTCAAGGTCTCTAATCTGATTATTAATTGACCTTTCTACTTCGTAGCACCTGTCTTCAAATTTTGATATTTCCTGTTTAATTGAACGCATACGAGTTTCATTTACTTCCAAATCATCTTTTTTACCCTTCAATTTCATTTCTTTGGATACTTTTTCGGATTTCTCTGTATCTAGTTGGTTATTTAAATTGCGTAGCTCAGGAGTTTCTAAATTATCAATTTTTTTATTTTGGGCCACTAATTCTATTTCCATATCAGTTTTTTCATCGTTTGTACGAATTTCAAGAGCCCTTTTGTTATGCATATCATCTTCTGTTTGTTTTAGTTGTCTGTCGGTCTTATCTTTGTCCTTTGAGGCTTCTAACAATCTTGAAGAAGCATGTTGTAGCGTTACTTCCAGATATCGATCATATTCTTCAGAAAGAGCAGTAGCTAATTCTAAATCTTTTTCTGTGTCGTCTATTTTACGATTTCTATCATCTATATCTTTAATAGTATTCGATATTCTAGTCACTCTTTCGTTAGAAATTTCTGGCAAGGACCATTTTAATGCATCATATAGTATGTTAGGTTTCATTTCTTTAGATAACTTCGGTGAACGAACTTGAATTAACAAATCAGTTAGTTCTTTTAATCGTGTAGCACCACCCTCAAATTTAAATACTGCATTATTTACAGCCTCAGCATATTCCGTTTGAGAATTAGCGAATGTGGCACGAGGGAATTTCTTGAGGCTATCACGCAATCGCTGCTTATTAATAGGCTTAAACATTTCTATTCCATTTTCATCAAAGCCATCACTCTCTACAAGAGAAAAGGATTCGTGAGGTTTTCCTGGCCTTTCACCTTCAATAACAAACCCCCATAATTCTACCTTCCCGTCTGATTTTGATCGCAACCCTAAACCGGTTGTCACAATATCTTTAGTCACTTCTTTTTCATATACAAGATAGAGGTATGCGATCTTTCCATGAATGATTTCCTCATTTTCTTTCATATAATCAATGATTTTCTTTTTATTCGTTTGAAATGGATCAATACGAGTAGGGTGCTTATTCCCGTCTAACAATAACGGTATAATAGATTGCATAGAAACAGATTTCCCTTGTCCATTCTCTCCACCAAAGAGAAGATTACCCTTGTGAAATTCATATTCTTCTTGAGTATAAACCCAAAAATTTATATATCCTACGGCTGCGGGCAAAAAAGGATTTTCTCTCTTAATCATCCTACTACCTCACCTTCTTCTTTCCTATTTTTCAAAATGTATTCCTTAACTTCTTCGTTGTATTCTCCTAGTGTCCGGATAAACGCCGGATAAATAGAGATATCCCATGTCACTTTGTTATACTCGGCCAACTTCCATTCGGTCACGTATTTAATCACCATTTCCTTATAACTACTAAAACTAGCTTGCCTTATTCCGTTTGACCATGCTAATTCGTTTTTTCTTTTCGTTTCTAGAAGAACATGCTCAAACTCTCGATCAGAAAGAACCCACAATTCCAATGGCTTTTCTTCCATTACTGATAAACGGCTTGCCAGTTCTTTAGCCACTTGAGTGACAATATACGATTCATTAGTGTAATGAGGATGTTGCTGGAGATAGCGCTTTCTTTCCTTCTTAACGAGGTAAAAACATTCTAATGACCTCTCTAATTCAAATCCTGTATACATCTCAAGAATTGTTTTAAAGTGTTCGAAGTTTTTATGAATAGCCAGATAATCTCTTTCGGCTTTAGTCAACTCATTAAAAAACACAACCGGTTCAAAATAAATTTTTCGCATAAGTGTGTGATGGGGATTAGCGATGTCTAAACCATCTTCTAAAAATTCTTCAACACTCTCCAAAAGTTCAATACGTTTTGAAAAATTTCGGAACATGTACCTTATAACAGAAGTTGTAAAGTATAAAACCTCTCCTTTTTCAGACTCTTCGAATGATTCGATTTCCCCGTCTCTCACATAAATCAAATTTATCTCTGTAGCAAATTGCATAGCTGTCACAAAACTCTTTCTATCCTGCCTCTTCTTCCAATCAACAGATTGAACATCAGATAGAAACTGTTTAACCTCTTCAATGATATCACTTAACAAAAAACCATCTTCCGGCTGTTTTTTCTCTAGGTAAGCTAATATACTCATTAAAAACATATAATCTAATTCATCCTTAAACTCTTTTATACCCATCCATTCTCTTGCAAAATACGGGATTTTTTCTAGCTTAGCTTGATCTGAATCAAGTTTAAGTTGATATCCGAAATTTTCTGTTACAAAGCGACGTATTGTTTTTTCGTTATTTAAGATTTGCCGAAACACTTCTGTATCATTAAGTCTTTCTACGATAAAATTCTCCATTAAAGCCTCTATTGCTAACTGGAGCCCTTCATTAAATACACCTGTTTCCATAATCAATCACCTTCAAATTCTAAAATAATGTCCGGACCGTATAGCACACCGTCTGTACACTGGATTGGAACACGTTTTTCATCAGAACGATAGATAACGCTGAACTTTAAACCCATCTCAGTGCGGTAATATTTTTTGGCATTCTTTTTCCCAAGTCTTTGTTGCAAAGATTTATTTAACCACTTCAGAATACATTTTCTTTGATGTGGCTTTAAAACCTCTGTTTCTGCCAATACAATTCTTCCGTCTTTGATTAATCGTTTAACTTCTTCTTCCTCTGCTTTTCTTCTTTTCATATTTTCAATAGTTATTAGTTTTTGTTGTTCCGAAGCATCTCTTATTATGATGTTTTTTCTTTCCCTACGTGGACCAGAACGACTCATGTTCGGTATGTAAAATACACCCACACCGGTTTTCCAAATATCTTCTCCACTTATGAATACGCCATCATTTTGAACCTCAATATCGTGAGAGGCAAACAAACTACGGGAATGACTTGCACCCATTACTGCCGCAAACAACTTATGGGCATTTTCGATAGAACCGCTCTCTTTTAAACGTTTTGTTAGTGTTTTATAATCTTGAATTCTACTAGCTGTATTTTTCGCCTCTGAATGCCTCTTGGCATAAGCGACAATCATACCAATAGCTTCATTTGTTCGGTCCTCCAATTTTTCAATATCACTTCTTGTGTATCCAGACCCCAAAAACCAAGTCTTCAAATCATACCACTTGTCTAATAATGTTGAACGCATAGTTTCAGGAGAATAATCTTCATACAACAATGCGTTTGCTTTATTTTCATCTAGTACAGAATCAACATACTCTTCTACATGATTTTCCGGAATACTCATAATCATTGTTCTGATACCATATTTATTTCTGGTCAACTCATTTATATAAGCTCCTAAATATTGCATTATGTTATCCTTGAATTCTAAAAATGCCTCAGTATTAAATAAATCAGCTTTTTCAGCTCTTTCGATATGTGATAAATAATTAAGTGCGTTAGATTGTAACTCTTTAAACGTATCGAAAACGCCTGACCACACTTCCATAGTTTTTTCCCTTGATGAAAAATGACGCGGTATCGTATTTTTAAATATCTCTAAATTTCTTAGCAATAAATTAAATTGACGACTTTTCAACCCGCTTATTAAAGCTTGATCAGGTTCATCTAATCTAATTAATAAAGACTCAATTTCAACAGCAGCTTTTGTAAGGCGATAAGAAAAACGATTTCTATTCCACTCAGCAATGGTTAGACCCTTTCCTTTTGTTTTTTCTGAATGAATGACTTCCCAATTTTCCAATCTACGCAAAATCTCTTTTAATCGAGTTTCATCCAATTCCTCACTCTCAAAATTATTCAACTTCAACATTTCAAGGATTTCGTTTAGAGTGGCGTTAGAATCTTGCTTTGTACGTTTTTCATACAAAAATCTTGCGATGGATCTATACATAGGTGCATTTCCTTCTGTTAAATACTTAAATATTGGTTCAATGTCAAAATCATACTTTTTCATATTTCTCACCTCTTTACCATTACATAAATAGACATTTTAGTTCCATCATCTAATGGAAGTTCAATAACTTTATTACTCTATTTTCTCAACTAGAACGTATGTCTGTGTCTGTTCTAGTAGCAAGCTCTATTTATATGTACATTACCTATTAGTCATATATGTTATTCCATTTTTGTAGCATTTCTTTCATACTGTTACGGTAATATTTGGGCTCTATTATTTCTGCGTCAGGCCCAAATTGCATTAACCACCTTAGAAACTCTCGGTCATCATTTACTGTTACCTCAAATAACAAGTATCCATCTTCAAGGCTTGTCAATTTAGGTGAAACATTGTATTCATCTTCCTCAACATAGCGAGCTACCTCCCTGCTAAATATAATTTTAAAATGAATTCGCTCTTCCCCTCGAATTATGGACCATGTATATTGCAAGTATTTTTCTAAGTTAATTTCATCTTTTTTAAACCTTTGATTTAGTAGATTGATATGTTGAAAACGACTTAAGCGAAAAGTACGAATCTCATTACTTTTGTGATCGTATCCAATAATGTACAGTCGATCATTTCGAGGCATTATATAGTATGGATCTATTTTCCTTTTGGTTGTGATATTTCTACTTTGTGTGTGGTAAATTGCTTCAATTGTTTGTGATGCCAAAACGGCTTCACTTATTAAAGGTAATAAATCCTTTTCAGTATTAGAAGTTGCTGAATTTCCACTCCGAATAACCCTAGATAGATTAGAAAATAATGATTTTTTCTCTACTATTTCTGCCACATGAGTTGCCATTACTTTCTCATAGGCAGACATCAGTGCCTTGGTTTTGAAGTTTTCTCCTAGAAGAACGGGCAATAATGTAAATGCTTTATATTCACCTTCATTCCAATTTAAGGGAAAATGTTTAAAATTCCCCATAAAACTATATCCCTTACCATGTCCCTCATTCATTAAAGGGACATTAGCTTGACTCAGTAAATCGAGATCACGATATATATTTTTTTCCGATGTTTCACATTTAACAGATAATTCTTTCGCTTTGATACCTGGGAATGCTTGTATTAAATTAATAATCTTTAATAATCGGATTAAACGTTCCACGATAGGCCTCCATTATTTCTTTGAAGTATACAAATTTACATTTATTGTAACACATCTTTATGACACCTGTTTGTCAGCGAACGTTTGTTTTGGTAAAATTCTTAAAAATGTCAGTTATCGCTTATAAGATAACTGACATTTTTACAAAGGTAGAGCTACTCTTATATCAATGTAAATCGCTTCTTAACACCATACAATGCAATTTTTTGTACAAAAGATAGAAGAAATGTTTATTGTTTTATTGTGTTTCAGTATTGACATCATTCAGAAATGGCAAAAATGGTACCCATCTCTGAGTACCATTAAACCCTAGTGTATGTTAAGGAGAAAAATCAAAATAATTTCTCTTCAACACTTTAAGTAATTCCATTAGTTTCTTAAAGCCTATTGAACTATCAATCTTTTTGTATCAATTAAAAAACTGATCCTCAATCTCCTTAATTACGTCTTCATTTTAATAAAACATTTCACATTCCTTGCAAGAAATATCTAGTGTCATCGTAATTTCAATAGCCCTTGACCCATCAATTAGTTCCAATAAGCCGTGTTTCCACTTTATCCGCACCCTATGAATCAAGTAACTAGGCTGTAAGGCAATCTGCCCTCCATCGCCATGATTATCGATCACTAGTCAGGATTGCGTTTTTAAAGTAAGTGAAAAATCTTTATAATCTCGATTTGCATTATCAATTAATTAATTGTGTTATTTTTCCATGTTATAGCTAGTTTTCCTCATTACAAATTGAATGAGTATAATTCAGCTTTTGTATTGCATAGTATGGTTGTATTGCATAGTATCGTTGTACTATGCAGTAGTGGTTAAACAAGGTCTAAAAGCATTTCAAACTTTCCCTAAATTTTCATAACATTAAAGTTTTGTTAGGTGTAGATTATGTTCCCAAATACCATTTGGCTCGAGAGGACAGAATGAATGTCATTTGAGTATGTCCGTTCTCGGAAACATATCTACTGCGTTTTTGGGGCTATCGGTAGAAGGCAACATATCAACGGTTTTAGGGTTCTTGGGAATATATCAACGTTAGACCTTATTTGTTATGCAACTCTCGGTCGCTCAGCCAATTTTGGAATACCGGATAGTCTTTGATTTTGTCTGCCTTATTTTTTAGGTTCTCAACGATTTTTGCCATTTGTTTTTCACTTATGGAATTCGAGGCAGACTGAGTTGTTTTTAGGATGTTCATGAATTCGTTTCCGACTACACTGGATATTAGCTGGTCTTTTGCTTCTATACTGCCAATCCCGTTTAGAATTTGTGTTCTTTCCCATTTTTCCCGGCTGCCTTTTTTATAAAGAGTAATGAGTACGATACCCATCATATTTGTGATAGTTCCATATGTGCCATCATCCTCGAAGCAAAAGGTATAGCTGATTATGCCCCTGTGGAATGTTACATGTGGTCTTAACTCAGCCATCTCAGTATTGCCTGTGATTTCCCTTCTCTCATCAAAGAAAAATATGTGATGCTCGATGGCTTCGATATCGTTCCGGCTGTTAAGCAGATAGTCTTTCATAATCTTTTCACAAGATATTAAGTGTTCCAAGGCATCAATGCCGACCACATGGTTTTCTATGAAGTCGATCAGATCTAAGTAAAGGCTTCTCCAGCTCAAGGATGTGAGGAAATAGAAAAGCTTGCTGTCGTAATCAAATTTCGTCTTTTCCTTTTTTATATATGGATGAAAGAGAGTGTTTGCATAGTACGTCTCTTTTTCACTGAATAAATCCTCACAGCTCCCGCAGAGCATATAATGCTTTTCGCTATCCTGGGCAGGGATATTCGGATTTTCAGAATTCCTGATGTTACCTGCTGCGGTTTTTTTAAGCGTCCGCATAACCATTTTCGGAACGATGTGGCTCAACTCTAAGTCAGTCTCTGCACCACATAGAGCACACTTTTTAAATTTATACATCACATCATCACCACCTTAAACAAAGTAATTAAATAGTTGTAATTATATCTCAAGGTCAATTCATTAAGTTTAGCTTCTTTTTTTCTTCGGGCAATGTATTCCTCAATAGTAAGCATATGAACACCTCAAACTTTTTCTCTTCCTCCACTATTTATTACCCTTATTAATAGCGTCAAACAATTTAGCTGGTGATAATTTACTTAGCTCCCTGTTGTCAGCTAATGCGCGTTTGGCTTTGTTGTATATAAATACAGCGTCATGTTCTTCAAAACCTTTTTCTAGAATCATGTATTGGTACAATTCTCTACATGGGTACAACATAAACTTTTCTTTACGAAACGCATTAGTTGCTTCCTCTCTATCTGCATAACATACCTTCATCAATACTCGCAGGATTTCTTCGTCCTTAACTTTTGCTTCATACAAAGCAGCAGTTACAAGTTTTATTTCATTGCTTCTAGCTCGGCGTTCTTCCAATGACCCCAAATACATATTCATTCCCTCCCGTATTTAACCCCATGTCTTAGACTTAAGAAGTTCAGCAATTTCCGGTGTTTCAGGTAACTGCTCGGTCTCAAGAATCTGGGACAAATCAAAAACTCGTGTGCCCATTGGCGCTCTTGGTGTTATCTTCTTAAAGTCTGTTTCATAGAATTTATCAACAAAGAAATATCTATTTGCAGACAGCACATATCCATAATTTCTCCCATCTTCAATGGCCTTACAGATTTGCTGCTTCCTATCGTCTGAAAGTTCTCCAAGTTCAGCTTTATACTTAATGCCATCTTCCGTAGTAACTGCTGTAATGATTGCAGTGATTTTCCCAACAGCCCTCACACTTTTTTCTTTATACAGCCCAAGATAGTCATGTGCACTAAATCCACGTTCAATATTGTCATAGTAAAGATTTTCACTAACATTAAAATTAAATGTGGTACCTGCCAGTTGCACTCTCATACGCTTCCATGAATCTGAAACAATAACTAACTTGTCGTTATAGCAGTAATTCAGGTAATCGTCCAGAACCTCTTGCATTTCAGAATCTCTGTCATCAATAACATCTCGTATCGCATCAATAATCCCTTCGAATGTAGTATTAACGTGCATTACCGGATATATCTGTGTGGCATTATATGCCTTCAAATGCTCTTCGAACTCTATTTTCTTTTCTGATTTCATCAACTCAGGTGCTAAAGTTATCATAACTTTATATTTTTCATCACTGAAAGACTTCAAATGGCGTAACAACTGATCTGTATGAAACCAGTCAGACATTTTCGTCTCAACAACAATTTTGAAGCTCTCCTGTGTGATAGTAGCATCCGGAATACTTTCGACACTTTTTTCCTGTAAATTAAAAACTATCTCTGGTTCAAAGGAGTCAGAAAAGAACTCGGATTTCAAAAAGCGAAAGAACTTATCTGAAGAATATGAATAAAGCCGAGACAATAGCAACATCGTATTTGCTGTAGCAACATTTTCTTTCTCATGGTATCTCTGGAAATAATGAATCTTCATAACTATTTATCTCCTCTTTTTTTCTTTCCGTAGATCTTCGGGAAGTAATCCTTCCCAAGTAGCCAAACATACTGGTCAATTTGCTTCAGGTTATATTTATCCAAGCCATAAAAGGCACGGAAATCAATCAGTATACCTTTGAATTTAATATAGTCCTTCAAATCGTCATCTTGGAAATCTGAGAAACTATCACGATTTTTAAAATAGCGAAGCACCTCATCAACGTAGCTGTCATAAATCGGATAATCAAGTGGATTGTGATGGCTACAATACTTTGTGGCAAAAGAGTAAAAATTCTTCTCCGCATCACCGATAGTTACATACTGGATATCTCGAACTAGTGTAACATCACCAGCTTTAAGTCTTGAATCAATATCCAGTGCGCATATGTGCTTAGCCACCGGATAGATTGAGAAAATATTCGTACTATAAAAGTCGTTAAGCGTTGATGCCTTCAAAAGAACATCGATAATGTCTGTATTCTTCGGGCATAGCTCAAAGAACAGTTTATTAAGTGCATCCTCCTGCAGGTGGTAGTTCTCAAGACCATCCCACTTAGCAAGATAAAACTCAACCTGCTCAATTGATGGATCAGGAACATTAACATCCATTTTTTTCTTACGAGTATATGTACGATCAGCAGTATTTTCCTGATTGGGCGTTGATGGTTCGGCAGTTCCATCAGAAGCTAAGAATAAACGGAACCTTCTTAGATGAGACATATAACTATTAACAAGTGATTTAACATTACCGGTCGAGTTCTCAGAAAGAGCCTTTATTAATGAATTCTTTGCCCCATTCTCGAAATCAGTAGCAGTCACTGCATTCCAGAACAGGTCTTTGCTCCCTTTCCTCCAAAGGTAGAAGGTGTCTGTGTAAGCAGTATTGATTGTTAGTTTTGAAATGTTCTGGCTATGTAAGAATTCTCTGTATAAAGAACGCAGCTCATCATATGATAAAGCTTTCATTTTTTTTATATCCAAAGTCGAACCCCCTTTACTCAATACCGTTTAATCTTTCAAGCCACTTTAACATGCATCCATTCTTAAAGAAATCTAATAATGCACCATCGCAAAAGCGCTCAGCTCTAACAGCACCCATAATAAGCGCAAGCACACACTGTGCATTCAAATTTGAAACGTCAGCATACGTCATAGATTCTGTACCCCATTCAAGGCCGTTATCCTTGAGAATATCTCCATAGCGGGTAAGTTCCATATCGTTATTACTTTCTTCAAAGGTGTAAACATCATTGATGAAATTATGTACCATTTCGGAATAACCCACAAAAGGCATCTGTATTGGATGCTCTGGTGTCCCATCGTTCTCTTTATCAACAACCCATACACCAATGCTATCCGCCTGGATTATAGGTATGTACTTTGTCAAAATATCATATTTACTCATCCTCGTCCTCCTCAGTACCATCAATCCCAAATAACATCTTGAACTTATCGAAGTTATACGGGTATGAGTTATCACCATCAAATCTTACAGGTTTATGGCCAATGTTGTATTCAAACTCCAGCTCCCACTGTGTACATCACACACCGTATATCCGAAGCGTTTAGTTGAATATCGTCTGCGCCATTCATCATTTGTAATAAAAATCACTGCCTATATTTCTATTCTTCTTTCCGAGTGGGTAAAACTTTCTCCAAATACACCTGCCAATAATCACTATCCCCCTCTATATCATGAAGCCAATAGTACATAAACAGTATTTCAAATTCCTGCTTTCTTCCTTTTATAAAGGATTTTTTCGGCATCTTTCTGTACAGTGAATCAAGGTTAAAGAGATTACTTTTCTGTTTATAATCGTAATTATACTTTTTCCAAGTATTTCGACTTTTCTTCCTATGAGACGCAGGCCAAATATCTTCATTATCATAAAATCTGTTAATCCAATTATCGGCAAATTCAGCAAGGTTTACTTGATGCTTCGCCCAAGTTTTTTCGAGCCAATCACTAATCTCTTCAGTTATTGTTGGCACGCCAAAGGCAAAATGTTTTTGGCTTTGAACCCTATGATAATCTTTAATAAAGAGAAAAAGCATCTCCGTCTGCTCCTTGAGAAATGGAAGCTTCTTAATGAGTTTGGTATAGCAGTCATATGAGACACTCCTAAATTCACTGTCAGTATTATAAAGAAAAAACAGCTCATCCTCCTTCAACATATTACCTATATACTTGTTAACCTGCTTTCCATATTCATCATACATACTAACAGCCCAATCTCTAACTTCAGGCTCATATTCATCTAACTGTTTACGATATTTTTCCAGCTTCTCGCTGTGAAGCACTGTTTTTTCTTCAGCTTCAGTAGTGTTAAGATAGTTATTGAAGTACTCAAAGATATAATCTACACATATTTTCATATTCTGAGTACGTGCATCAAGATCAAATTCATTAAGCTTGTCTTCTTTTTTTCTGCGTGCAATATACTCTTCAATACTAAGCATAAAAAACCACCTCAAACAAAATTACTATAGAGCTAGACATCTAAATGCCAAATAGGAGTCATCGCCCATAAAGCCTCTTTAATACCTTAAAATAAAAAGCTATCAGTCAACAAATCGACTAATCAGGGAAAAAATATACGCAGTGTTTCTTGATTTTCTGCTAACCTCATGTCTAACTCCCGTCTCCCCATTCACCCAACGATCATAGTAAGAAAAAACAAACAAAAAATCCTTCTTTGGTATAGCCCTTTGCTTAGATAGATTGCAGGATGGTGTATGTTCAGTAGTGCTGTCGATGTACAATTTCTCTCCTTGGACTGAAGCCCTAAACCAAAGACCAGTTGTAGTTTGCAGATTCTCACTTGAGGAAGAAAGTCCTGATATAACTCTACTCCATAATGTTTCACCGTTCATTACTTTACACCTCGACATGCTAGATTTATTACCATAATTATACATACCTTATACCCTTTTATCTATGTATATCTTCATATATTTGTATAAACAATAAAACCGCCAATCAGGTTATAGTTCCCTTGATTGGCGGTCGGATCAATATCTTATATTCCAACGTCAAGCTCAACCCCTGACTTGAACTCTACAGTCACTTTATCACACCATCAACAGTTACCTTCTCATGTCGTTTCAATGCGCAGTATCCTTCTACTACGCATCAATACTTTTGTTCTGTTAGTATAAGCCAACCGTTAGTGAACCACCATCACAAACAACTATAATTTAACAACCAAACTTAATATGATAGAATATTCATAAGATATTACACTATTGATACTATAGCAAATTAAATTAAATCAAGGACGTTAATTCCTACTGTTCAGTTTAGCGATTTAGAGGAGAAGAGTTAAGGAAAGGGTGATAAAACATGAAGGCGCAGGCGTTTTTTCTTGAAGTAAATAAGCAACTTCTTTACTTAGCGAACGGAGGCTCATTTTCTTTTGAGGATTATTTAAAAATGAGCCTAAAAAATCGACGAGTACGCAATGGCCTTGTGTTTTATGCTCTCTCTTCAAAAGAAACGTTAAATCGATTTAATGTTTTATCTGATCAATCCGTTTATGTGAGAAAACTTAAAAATCATCTTCACAAAGCGTTGTTTAGGGTTGTTAAGAATGATTTAGTCAGAGTAGAAGCTGTTGAACTTGCAAAAAAATTCCTTCAACAATATTTTTCTAACGAAACCGTATTTGTTAACTATACAGTTTATGATGAAAGCGCAGAGATGGAGAAGTTTTTTGTGACAGTTGTTCACCATTATTATAGCGAATTAGAAGAAACCCAAGATCAAAAAGTGCATATCAATCATCTAATAGAACAAACTGATTGGAATAACTTATTTGTTCAAGTATAGTAAGGAATTTTCCTATTACGTGCCAAACGAGTAGAAAGCAATCCCCTATCGCTACAAGCAAACAGGGATTGCTTTTTATTAATTGGATGAGAAATCCTTTGGAGAAGGATCAGATCTTCATCTTTAACATATTTCAATATCCCTTCTTACTGTAAACAGCTCAACAGCTCATCAATTATAAGTACGTATCTTCATTAAATTTTAAAACTGAATTGAAAAGCTTTTCTACACATTATTTACTCTACTACGTTTGGGATTAAGTAACGTTATAAAATTGGTTCTCATGTACATAATGTAATTAAGGTAAACACTGCTACATCTCAAAATACACAAAAAGGAATTGATGTATTTATGATGAGATGTGCAATATACATTCGGGTTTCAACTGATAAAGAGGAGCAAAAAGCTTCATTAAAATATCAGAAGGAACTGTTTTATAGGTACGTTCAGGAGCAAGGCTGGGACATTTACGAAATTTATGTAGATGTCCAAACAGGTACTACTGCAAAAAGAAAAAATCTTCAAAAAATGATTGAAGATGCTCATGAAAAAAAGTTCGATATTATTTTAGCTAAAGAACTTTCTCGACTAGCTCGCAATGGAGAGTTATCCTACAAAATCAAAAATCTTTGTGAGAATCAAGGAATCCATATCATCACTTTAGATAATGCGATTAATACATTGACAGGTAACACTAACATGTTTGGTTTATACGCATGGATGTACGAACAGGAGTCGCAAAATACAAGCAACCGTGTGAAAGAGACATTACGGACTAGGGCAATAAAAGGACTTTTCAAAGGTTCTATTCCTCCATACGGATATGAGGTTATCGAAGGAAGACTGCATATTAGAAGCGACAATACCCCTAGTATAGTAAAAAGAATCTTTGATGAATACCTGGCTGGAAGTGGTCGAGAAAGTATTGCAAGAAGACTATACAACGAGGACATCCCAACACCTGCTGATGTAGCTGGGGAAATAAATGCTGGAGATAAATGGAATGACTCAACAATCAAGCTCATTCTTACCAACCCTCATTACGTTGGTGACTTAGTACAAAATCGTTCAACTACTGTCAGTGTTACAAGTAAGAAAAGAAAACAAGTAGAACAGGAAAATCAAATTATCGTTAAAAATACGCATGAACCGATAATCTCACGCGATGTATTTGATGCCGTCCAACATCAATTGAAAATTCGCACTAAGTATATAACGGCACCAAAGAAACATCTGTTTACAAATATTCTATACTGCTCTGATTGCGGAAAAGGAATGTGGTATCGGAGCAATCGAAACGGTTATATATGCGGCAATTATGCACGTCACGGTAAAAAAGCTTGTAGTAGTCATTCCATTAAAGAAGATTTACTTAAAGATACTGCCTTAACTGACATTCAAACTTTAGTAAAAGAAATTCATCAAGAGCATTACGTTAAGCAGTTAGAAGCTCAATCTAAGGCATCGAAGCAAAGTCTTCAACAGCAACTCGATAAAATTGAGAAACAAATCAATATAATTAAGGATAGAAAAAGAAAATACATCAATATGCTAGCTGGAGAGCTGATTACACAAGAGGAATACCGAGAAATTGTAGAATCTAATAATATTGAAATTAAAGAGTTGGCCGATAAAAAGAACGACTTACTCACAGCAATAGAAAGTGAACAAACGGTGGATAACATCAAACAATTAAAACAAGAGCTACTTCATTTCCTTAACTTCAATGAATTAACACCAGAGACCTTACATCGTTTAATAAATCGAATTGAAGTTAAGGCTGATGGGACACCTATTATTCACTATCGTTTTTCTATCCCGAAAATTCAATAATGTAGCAGGAATCCCCTATTTGGGTGCTCCTGCTTCTTTTAAAACTATCTGCGACACGCACTCCACATGTGTTGACTATCAGTCACTACATTTTAGACCACCAAATTTAGTGGGTTAGCAAACTTATAGTGTATTATAAGCTCGCCACCTTCTTTTACTTCTATTCGCTCTATTAACCGATGCAAAATCTCTTCATTCAGATCATTAAATGATAAAATGCTTTCAGCAATACTATAAAACTTCTGTAACTGCTCTTTATCAGCAACTCCATCATTATTACTTTTCAATTGAAGGATTTCCTGTCCTAATTGATTTATTTTCTCCTGATTGATAACCGAGATATCTCTATATTCTTCCTGACTTATTACTTCATTCGCCAACAGCTTTAAAAACTTCCTATTTTCATTTTTTAGCTTTTCAATTTGAAGTTCCATTTTTGCTAGCTTCTTTCCCTTTTCGGCTTCAGTTCTTTTAATCCTTTTCTCGATTTTCTCGTAGAAAATTCCCTTGTTAATACTTACTTCTGTTAGCTTGCGCAAATCTTCAATAATAATTGCTTTCAATGCTGCTTCTTTAATTGTATGGCTTGTACAGGCATGTTTACCGTGTTTCCGATAACGACCACAGACGTAACCATTTCTATTTTGCATATACCACAATGAAGTTCCACAATCCGCACATACAATCAAATTTGTGAACAAATGAGTTTTAGCTTTTGGTCTTTTAACGTAGCGACTTTTCATCATGCTTTGAACAGCTTCAAAATCCTCTCGATCAATTAGCGGTTCATGTGTGTGCGAAACAACAATATGGTTTTGCTGATTAATAATTTCTCTTCCTTTATCAGTAACACTTTTGGTAGTACTTCTACCTTGAACAAGATCACCTATATAATGTGGATTTTTTAAGATTAACTTAACGGAAGATCCTTGCCAATATAGGCCAGCATTCTTTTTTTGAGCAACTTGACCTGGAGTAGGATATCCTTTTTCATCAAGCCTTTTAGCTATTGACTCAATACCTACTCCATTCAAGTACAATTGAAAGATTAACTTTACAGCATCACACGTTTCATCATGTCTTAGATAAAGTTTTTTATTTTCGACACGATATCCATACGGTGGATTAGAACCTTTAAATTCACCCGATCGAGCTTTTTGTTGTAATGCAACTTTAATTCTACGAGAAATCCTTTGACTTTCTTCTTCATAAAGCCAAGCATATAAACCAAATTTATCCGTATTATCTTCAAGGGTGTTAATTGCCCCATCTAATGTAATTAAGTGTATGTTATGAGCATTTAACACCCTTCTAATTTTATAGGACAACTCGCCGTTACGAGCTAGTCTAGATAACTCTTTAGCTAGGATACAGTCAAACTTCTTATTTTCTGCATCCTCAATCAATTGTTTAAAGCTAGCACGCTTATCAGTAGTTCCACTCTCTACGTCTACATAGAAATCATATAGATCCCAGCCTTGTTGAATTATAAAATTGAAGAACAAACTTTTTTGATTATCGAGACTCGTTTTTTGTTCTTCTCGATCAGTCGATACCCTTACATAAACAGCACATCTCATAATATTTTCTCCCCTATTATAAGATGTAACAGTGAGTTATCTTAATTATAATGAAACTCACCATCATTATCATTTACAATTTTCTCCACTTGTTTTTCGACAAGAGGAACTATAAGGTCTTCTAATTTGGCTTCACCTAAAAACTTCCGTTCAACTTTGTCCATTACTACTGCACATGTATCTTTCATTTTAGCTTTTCCTCCTCTATTACTATTGAGGTATAAATCTGTTCAGAAATAGACCAGTTATGGTACAACCCGCTATATATTTACTCTTTTTATTGATTTATTAAAGCTTTCCAATAGTTGATCTAAGTCATCCTCTTCTTCAATCTGGAGTGATAAATCTATCTCCTCACGCTTGAGAAAGTCCAAATATTTTAGTTTTAATTCCAATAGCTTTTCAGTTTGGACGTCTGATAGATCCCTTGTTTCTAATTCTGTTATTATCCGTTCAAGTTGGTTTCCGAAAAGCTCTATCCTCTTTTGTTTTTGAACATAGTACATTTGTTGCAGTTCGTCCAACTCCATTACTTTTAGGTTAGCAATTTCTCGTTCGAACTCTTTACTCCAGCCGACCAGAGTAGTTTTACTAACTTTAAGGATTGAGGCAATTTTATTAAAACTCATACCTTTTGCTCGTAATTGAACAAACTCCTTTTTCGTTTCAATATCTTTCAAAACTATCACCTCTTGTTTTTATTTAGTAAGGCTTTTAACCTGTAATTTAAGCTCATTCTATCACCTTTAATTTGAACTAAATAATCTTGAGACATTTCAAAAATTCTTGAACCTAGAGCTTCATCTATATAACAAATTTCATCTATAGTTTTTTCTGAAGACAAAAGTATCGGTAGATGATTAAGGTATCTGTAGTTAACAACCGCATAAATTTGCTCCATTTGAAATTGAGTAGCAGTATCTCTTCCTTTAAATAAATCATCAATAAATAAGACATCAATCTGCTTCATTTTTTCAATCTTTTTATCCAAAAGGTCGAAGTTACGTTTTAAATCGTTGAATCCCTCAACAAATGGAAAATATAATACAGGTATTCCCATCTTTATAAGGTTATTAGCGACAGCCATTTGTAAATGGGTTTTCCCACTCCCAGGTGTTCCAACGATTGTTAAACTATTTACTCTAGCTCTCTTAATATCATCAAAAGCATCAACATAGTCTATAGCGGTGGTTTTTGCTATTTCAATAACCTGTGGTCTTCCCTCAGTTTCAAAATTGCCAAACCCAAGCTTTAAAAACTTATCAGTTATCTCACTGGAGGCCATTAGTCGTTCTACCTTTCTTTTTTTATTACAATAGCATGGAATACCAACCTCGTATCCATCACTGTTTTTCTCTAGGATAAGTCCACGGTCTTCACACCTAACACAATTAAAAGTACTCATGTTTGTTCCGTTTGGTTGATTTGTTTGGTTCGATAATCCGCCCAACTTTTCCACCTGTGAGACTTTTATTTTGAGAGTTTTCATAATTTCCTCTAGACGGTCCATATGTTACTCCTTCCATACGTACATTCATATTTTGATTATTAAATTCTTTTACATTCTTATCTTTATTATTTATTGCCCATGCTTTGCCTTCACTTTGACTTTCCAGTGACCATGTGTTGTCATCTTTTTTGCCATTATTAATGCCCCTATAATTTTTGGGGTTTTGATAAAAGTCATAGTTAGTAATGGTTAATAGTAACCCTTTCTTTGCCCTCGCCTTTGACTCATCCTTTGACAAAAATCCGTATTTCACTAGTTTGTTAATAGCATGACGAACTACTTTAACTGTAATAGCCTTATCAGTAATATCGTCTACTAACTTTTGATACGATGTTGCCAGTTGCCCTCTTCTAAGAAATATCACTTCTCCATTAAGTGCCACTTCAGTATCCTGAAATTGAGCTTGTAACAGGATTTCGAGTAAAACTACTCGATGTGTAGCTTTCATCGACAGCCATAATGGTGACTTTCTAATTTTCCTTGCTAAAACGATGTAACCCCCATGGATATAATCCACTGTTTTCACCACCTGTTAATTATCAAACATCAAAGCGTTAAGAATAATCTTCACTTTTACCTCCCTTTATACTTTTAAGTTCAGGCTGTAAGTCTACTTCTGGAATAAGCATTGATAGAATACTAATTAATTTTTGAAGGTCCGCCTTGCAATCAGTAGCTACACCTTGATCAATCGTTTCCCACATCACTATCTCATCCTTAGCTTCAGAGATAATGTGGTCTCTAAGAAGCCTTAACATCCTAATATTTTCTGTTTTTCCAATGATAATCTGACTTTTTCGCTCTCCAGCACTATTGGGATAGTAAGTCAAGACCGCTTCTAATACACACATCCTTATTGCACCTCCAGCTGAAGTAATTAAAAATCCACATTTATTTTCCTTGGCCAACCATCACTATCGAATAATAAGTTTTCATCCACACCAAACACTTGTGACAATTGTTTCCTTAACTTAGGCCAACTTTTCCTATTGCCTCTCTCTATTTGTGTAATAGCTGTTGGGTTAACACTTATTTTCTTGCTTAATTGAACTTGAGACATACCCATTTCCTTTCTAAGATACTCTAACAAAGTCATATCCCCACCTCCTTACAATTTTCCCTTTATTTACTACACTCTCATGGTAAAATAAATTACATAAGAAAAAATCGTGCGACAAATCGTGCGACATCTAGGTGGTGTGTAATTATGAAACCATTTCAAATATGGCTCCCTTTATTTAATATAAGCTGGGAAACACCTTCTTTTTCGAGGGACGTAGAACGTGCACAGAGAAGTTGGGATGGGGAAGATAGAATTTGGTTAATTCCTGGATTAAAAGAAGTTAAACGATGGTCTATTAAAGAAGGACTATCCACATTTAATGAATGCGCTATACCAAGCGAGACATTTAATAACATTACAATTGTAAATGTATCTAAAAATCGAACCTTTTTTCCTCAAGAGGGTAATGGCATTCCAGGAGAATGGGGAGGAAATTTTCCTGAAAACCTACTAAATTTATGGGTAAGCTCCAATCCTACTTTTATAAGTATTGATAATAAATTTAAAATGAATATTCCTTTTTTTATAAATGACAAAGTAGCTTATAAAGAAGTTATTAGAACTATGCCTCCAGGCCCGATTATTCCTATTACAAAAGTGGATAAAGAAGATCTCCTAGTAGAACTAAAATGGACACCTAATAACAACATTGAGAGTATTAGTCCTGAAGTTGAAAGCAGTGAATTTTTCGGTAAGTATAAATGGGAAAAGGAACCCAAAAATACATTTAATCTTGCAGTAAATGACGGTGGAAAGAAGGCATTCCACACTGCCATTCTTTGGAAACAACCTATTCAAGAAATGTTTCCACTCGGTGGCGGTATTGATTTGTTAAATCACAATAGTTATCTAAGACGCTGTTTAAAAGATAAACAGAAAAATAAGGTCAATATCGCTTTACAAGCTAGTCGATTAACAACAGTAGGTTGGACAACCCTAGAAAAACAAATGGTTTTTCCTGCTCTATATTCAGGATGTATGAAAAACTTATTGTTTGAAATTGAAGGAAGTTTTGACATTGAAGTTAATAGTTTTGAAGAGCTGACTGAACACGAATTGTATACTGAAACCTTTCATTCCAGAATAGAAGTCACTCGTATTTTCGGTTGGGAAGGGTATTTCTGGTGGCAATTAAATAATTTAGTTAATGTAGAAAACAAGTCGATTAAAACCTGTGAGTTATGTGAAGGGATGATCTCTGGCAAAATTGATAAAAGATATTGTAGTAAAAAAGAAAATCCAGACTGTTTTAGGAAAAGAAAAGCTGCTAATAAAAGAAATGAAAGAAAAAAATAAGAGGGGGGAAATCCCCCCCTTGTGTTAATTGTGCTTTTAGCTAACTTCTCAATTAAGTAGAGCTGAAGATTATTCCTGTATTATTGCAAGTAACTCTTCAAATGCCTGTTTAGCTTCGTCTTCGTGTTCAATAAGATAGGTATCAAGCAAAGCTGATATTAGCGAATCTAAGCTTATTCCAAGTTCTTTATGTAAATCTAAAATCCAGTCATGATGATCTTTACCTTCCAATTTACTTAAAATAATGAATAATTCATCTATATCCTTTTGAAGTTTTCCTGCTAGTTCTTCAATATTTATTCTAGCAGCTTCTTTTAAAACTTTTTCAGGTGGCTCAGTACTTGGAAGGAATGAACACGGCCAATTAAATGCCTCCTTATCTTTCTCTGTTAATCGATTACGCTGATCACCATCAAATAAACCAATTATATTTATCCAACCATCTAATAGAGGGAATTTTAAAGCAGATTCGATTTCAGACACGGACCCAATATCTTTAATTAAATACTCTTGAATAATATGAGGAGCAAACCTTCCTATCCAAAGTCTAGCAAACTCCCTTGCAACTCTATCTTCTACTAAAATTACACCCGATTTCTGTTTTGGCATTCCTAATGCATTTAAATAAATAAATTCATTACTATGGGTGGTTAATCGCACATCCCTACCCACTCTTGTAAGTAATTTAATGTGTTGAGAAGGAATCTTTCTTAGCATCCCAAATGAGTGGGTACTCATTATCATCCATATACTTTTTTCACTAGAGTATCTCGCCATTATATCAAGGATACTAACTTGTGATTGATACGATAAGTACGTTTCTGGTTCGTCTATTATCATTATTGATTTCTCAGAAATTCTTTTCATATTCCATATTATATAAAGAATTGATAATTCACCTAATCCCATCAGTTCAGTCCCATACTCTAATCCACCTGTTTTAACAAAGAAATAGGGAACCTCTTCATCATCAAGTTCTAATTCATATATGTAACAACTTTCGTATTGCTTACCTACAATATATGAAAGCTCAGCTATTTCATTATCATTAAAAATTATTGGTTCTACCGAATCAAGGAGTTCTTTAAGGTTAGTCATTTTAGAGAATTGTGATACCATTAAAGGTCCCTTGGCCGATAGATCTAGCCATACCTTCTCATAATCAATATCTTCAGCACCTATACTTTGCCCTTCCTCATATTTTAAACTTTTTTCAATTTGTTCATCTTTTCCTTGTGTTACATTTAATTTACCAAATAGGGTTGCGTCTCCTATTTTCAATGTAGAATTATTAGTTGATAAGGTATCTTTTGTACCTATTAACTCAGCTAAAGCATTTAAAAGCGTTGTTTTCCCAGCACCGTTAACTCCACAAATTGCAGTAATTCCTCCATGAAACTCTACCTTTCCGTTACCAAGCCCTCTTAAGTTAACATACTCCATTTCAGATACTTTTATCTGATACTTTCTTTTGTAGGTTTTTCTCCAATGATCACCTATTGATGCCGTTCGAACACTCACAAATCGGACCCCCAGTTAGTATCTTCTATAAAGTTATTTATTTGTTCAATGACTTTCGATTCCGCACCAACCCATTTTTCTTGTGGGAATTTTTCACTAATTAATTTTATATTATTACTCTTCAATATATAATCAGGGTAAACAGTAGACATAAATCTCGACAATATTAACCATAAAGCTATATCTCTTATTAAAACCGAACTTACATCTGCGGCTCGAGAACTAGCTCGATCATTAAACATATCTAATATGTGATCTTCGAGAGAATTATGTTCAATTAGTATAGGATAATTTGTAGGATCTACATTTTCCTTAGTTCTACTTCTTAATTTTTCAAATAACGATATAAATTCTCCAATTATTTTACTGTTTATTTCTGATTCGTTTTTTTCCAAACTAGCCAAAAAACAAAGCCAACTAAAAAGCGTAGCTTTATTAAATTTTATTTCAGAGTGAAAATGATCACTTGATTCACCCATAAGTTTAATTGCTTGCTCCACTCTGTAATATGAGGACTCTGAAAATTCTTCTTGAGTTCTATATTTGTTTGTTATTTTAGCCCCTGTGATTTTCTCAACTAATGTCTCTCTATCAAGTGCAAAACATACTTTTGCAATTACATCGTCATATGCCATTCTCGAGTTTGAAAATCCTAATATAGTTGAAGTTAAGCCCGCATCTTCCATAGATTTTGCTAATTCTTTTACTTGTTGTCTCGCAGGACCAAAAAAAGCATTTCTTTGCTCTGCTGCTGTCAAATTAGCGGGTTGATTTAGCCTATAAAATAGTTCTCCAGGCTCCTCAGGCTTATAATCAATGATCTTAAAAACTCTAATTGTAAATTGATCAAACTTCCTTCTCCATTTTTCTGGTAAACCTTCGTAGGATAACCCATCCAATTGAACAATTTCAGGATCCTCTGGCTGTGTATAGCCATCAACAACAATATCTCCATTAACAAAGTCTCTAATTGCAGCTAATCTTTGTTGACCATCAAGGACATCTTGTTTTGCTGTTTCTTTTACTTCTACCACATGAATAGGTGGAACATGCCACTCTCTAAGTATACTATCAATCAATCTCCTCTTTTTGGGCTCTCCCCAAACTTCCCCACGTTGAAAATCAGGCTGTAAGTTAATATCACTACCTTCTATTCGTGCTACGATAGTCTGTATATCTGGATCTGATGGTAATAACCTCATTTGTTCCCCTCTTTCCTAAATAGTGCTTCATATCAATCATTTTTAAAAATTTTTTTCATTGGAGTGACCGAATTGAGGACTAACCTAGTCAAAACACCTCACCCTTAGATTTTACATATTAGCTGCCTGCAATTTAGCTTGCTCTAACACATCTTCAACAGCCTTTGGTTCTTTGTTCGGTGGATAATCCCATTTACGAAGAACCTTTTTAATGTACAACCTCATTCTTGCTTGTGCACTTTCTTTCTTATCCCAATCATGCGAACGATGTTCTTTTACTGTCTTAGCTAAATCTTTAGCAATATTCAGTAATATCTCATCCTGAAGTAATGATTTTATATCTGGATCAGAACCTAAAACATCAAAAAATGCTTTTTCTTCATAGGTTAAACCTAACTGTGTACCTTCGTTAATTGCATCTTCTAGCTCTTCTTTAAACTTCAGGAGCTCCTCAAAAACTTCATAGACGTCTAAATGTTCGTTTCTATTGTGGTACTTTTCAATTATCTTTTCAAAACGTTCAGAAAAACTTTTACTTACCGTCATGTTCTTCTTCTTCACATCTTTGAGTTTTTCTTTCATTACTCTCATCAAGATATTTGTTGCAATATTTTTTTGAGGAATTGCTTGAAGTTTTGCTATGTTTTCTTCATTTAAAAGATCAAAACTCTCATTTGATGTTGCTTCGGTTAACACCATAACACCGTCTTCAAGTATCGCATTCTCCAAAATTTTTGAGATGCGTTCATTTACTTCTTTTAAATCTGGTGTACCTTTATTAGTTGATTTCATAATAAATGAACGAACTGCAATAAAGTAAGCAATTTCTTCTTTAATTTCTTTGGATAACAAGCCTGTACAAATTTTATAAACATCTTTTAATTTCTTGGTTTCCGTTAAAAATAGTTGTTTTCGCTTTTCTGTAACCTGAGAATATTCCGCACCATCTCGAATAACTTCATAGCGCTTTTTATCGCTTTCTCCGAAGAAGGCACTATAATTGAATTTGTGAAAATGATTACGTAGAACTTCTAAGATATTCAGTGCAATAACTTTTGCTTGCTCATTTTCCTGAACTTTATCTTGGTCACGACTTGTATAAGTTTTCAATGCTTCCATTAAATTACGCTTCAAGCCAATGTAATCTACAACAAGTCCACCCGTTTTACCTGGGTAAACACGGTTTACACGAGCAATGGCCTGCATCAAGTTATGGGCTTTCATTGGTTTATCCACATACATAGTGTCTAAGGAAGGCACATCAAAACCTGTTAGCCACATATCTACAACTATAACGATTTTAAAAGGACTAGTAACATCCTTAAACTCTAATTCTCGGTCTTTTCTTGTTTGCTTGTTCCCAACTAATTTTGCAAGGTCCTCTGGGTCTTGATTATTTGCAGTCATGACAATTTTAACTTTATCTACCCAGTCAGGTCTTTGTTCGATTAATTCTTGGTACATAGTGAAGGCTGTTTTACGTGAATAAGCAACTATCATAGCTTTACCTGCTACAAGATCTTTTCTATCTTCATAATGACTAATTATATCAGCAGCAACTTGTTTAATTCGGTCTCTATCACCAATTATTAATTCCATTCTCGATAAGTGTTTTTGGCTTTCTTCAATGATGTAGTCTTCCACACCTTCATTTACTTGCATACGCCAATATTCTTTGTCTACTTCACTCATTTGCGTTTCATCCAATTTAACTTTCGCTAATCTAGATTCATAATAAATCTTAACTGTTGCACCATCTTGAACCGCTTGAGTCATATCATACACATCAATTACTTCACCAAATAAACCTGTTGTTGATTTATCAGTCGTTTCGATAGGAGTTCCTGTAAAAGCAATGAATGTAGCATTAGGTAAAGCATCTCGTAAATACTTCGCGTACCCATATTTCTGTTCACCAGTTGCAAGGTCATACTTTGCATCAATTCCATATTGTGTACGATGAGCTTCGTCAACCATTACGATAATATTTTCACGGTCTGATAGAAGTCCTGTTTCTTCCTCAAACTTTTGTATTGTAGAAAAAATAATTCCACCAGTTTTTCTATTTTCAAGGAGGTCTTTAATATGACTTCTACTCTCTGCTTGAAGTGGAGTCTGTCTTAAGAAGTCAGATGCACCAGTAAAAGTCGAAAATAACTGGCCATCTAAATCATTTCTATCTGTAATAATAACTATAGTTGGATTCTTTAAATCTTCATGCTTAACTAAATTCCCAGATAAAAATACCATGGAATAACTTTTACCGCTACCTTGTGTATGCCAGATAACTCCAGCCCGACCATCGGTTTGTGTTGCTCTTACAGTAGAATCAATGGCTTTACTCATACCATAATACTGATGGTATGCAGCCATTATTTTAGCCTCATTTGAAAAAAGAATAAAATTCTTTATGACATCCAACATTCTTCGTTTCTCAAACAGCCCGTACATCATTGTGTCTAATGGCCGATTTTCAATTATTGCATCTTCTATGTTAATCTTCTTCCATGCTGAAAAGCGATCAAAAGGTGCTGTAATTGTACCCGCCTCTGTGTCGATACCATCACTAATCATTAGGAAAGCATTATAATAAAATAGGGATGGAATGTGCACATTCATATAATTTTTTAACTGTTTATACGCATCCTCAATATTAACTTCTTCACGAGATGCACTTTTTAATTCAACAACAACTAAAGGTATACCATTAAGATACACAACAACATCAGGTATTTTGGTACCACCTTTTTCTTGTACTTCTAACTGATTTACTACTAAAAAGTCATTATTCTCAATATTATCCCAATCAACAAGAGAAACACGATGATAAACTGTTTCCCCGTCAACAAATTCAGTTACTTCCACCGTTTCAGTTAAGTATTTAGAAAAGACTTTGTTGTTAGTAAACACATCGTTCGTGTCAAATGTACGTGTTTTCCGAATCGCTTCACGAACAACTTCAGTAGTTAAACCCTTGTTCAGTCTCAATATTGCTGCTTCTAAACGATCAAATAATAATACTTCTTTTGTATCTCTTGGTAGCCTACTACCATGGAGGTATTCATATCCGAGCTCTTGAAAATATTCTAAAACGACATTTTCTAATTGCTCTTCTGTAAACATTTTTCGACCTCCTTTTCAGCATCAGGTATACGAATTTCTCCTGACATTAGTTTTGGCAGAAGGGTGTTTCTAAGTTCAATTAGATTACTATTTTCAGCATTAATACTTTTCATTAACTTAAATAGAGGTGTTACTATTTTATCGAACTCTTCTAATGTGGACTTATTAGGGTTAATAAATGTAAATTCTTCAATCCTCTTTGGTGCAGTATGTTTAACTGTAGTCCCTGTAGCACTGCCTAATATATGGCCTCTATACCTTGGCGTACAAAATAGATAATAGAGGAATTGCTTACTAATTGAACTCTTTAATATAACTTTACCTAATCGTTGATTATGGAGATATTTAACACTATCACTAGTAGGAATAAACGCTGGATAACCTAATGTATCGCCATCTCGACTTAAGTCAGTCATTGTTACCAATAAATCATCCTCGTTTAAAATGTATTGACTTGGGAATATTACGCCCTCATTTAAATACTTAAACTTATCCTCTTTGAATCCGCCGCCAATTTTAAAATTACCTGGAGTTAAAATGTAAAAGTCTGTTTCATCGACTGAAAAATCTTTACTTTTAAAAGCAAAACCATGCTTTATTGAAATAACCTCTTCCAGCTTTGATAATTCCCATCCTTCAGGTACCATTCCCAATACACTTTGCACAAACTTCCCACCACTTGACTTGTATGACTGACCTTCTTTATTTGGGAACTCAAAATCAACGAACCAATGTTTAAAAAGAGTTTGAGCTATTTCTTCTAAAGTCTTTTTCATTTCAATATCTATTTCAATCTTATATTCAATTGCATTTAGGATAGATACAATACGTTCCTGGTCTTGTAAACTAGGTATAGAAATTTCTAAGTTTTGTATCATTCCTTTTGTGAGTGCCGCTCTAGTTCCCCCGTGTTGAGCAATAGATAACATGTAGGTTTGCATATAATTTGTGGTTAAAAACGACTTTAAAAATACAGGTAGAATTTTATTCTTATCACAACGAATAATTGCTACGTGTTGATTTACTCTGGCTGGAAGTACTTGTTTTGGGACAATGCAACATCTACAAACAGAGTCCCCAGTAATGTTTAATAAAATATCATCTTCTTCAATAGTTACATTATTTAATTTTTTTGCTTGTTCATCGTTAATAAAAGCTAAACCATTATAAGAAAACTTATGATTATATACATTTTGACTTCTAATAAATGTAACCCCTTCATCAATGTAACTTTCTTGACCTCCTTTTGGAGTTGCACCACTGCCTATCTTTGTAGTCACATCAGACAATTTATATTTTTTCCAATCATTATTATATTTCATAACCTAGCACCGCCAGCTGCTTTTTGATTTCCGTCTCTAATTCCTTTGATTTCTTAAATTGTTGCGATAGTGTCGTTGTAAGCTTTACCATCTTTTCTTCAAACAACTCTTTATCTTCTTCCTCATCTTCAACGCCAACATAACGCCCTGGAGTTAATACATAGTCATGTCCTTGTATCTCTTCCAACGTTGTCTCCCTACAGAATCCTTGTACATCATTATATTGCTCATCACTTTGCCAGTGAATTAATACATCTGCCATCTTACGAATATCCGCTTCTGTTAATTCACGTAAACGGCGGTTAACCATTGTTCCAAGATTTCGTCCATCAATGAATAATGTTTTACCTTTATGCTTTTTATTACGATTTAAAATCCATACACATACAGGTATTCCAGTTGTATAAAAGAGTCTATCAGGTAAAGCAACTATAGCTTCCACTAAGTCCGCAGAGATAATATTTTTTCGTATCTCACCTTCACTCGATGTATTTGATGAAAGGGAGCCATTTGCTAAAACCACAGCTGCTTTCCCATTCTGCCCTAACTTATCAATCATATGTTCAAGCCATGCATAGTTCGCATTCCCAGCAGGGGGTGTCCCAAATTTCCAGCGCGGATCATCAATTAAGCTAGATTGCCCCCAGTCGCTATCATTAAATGGAGGATTTGCTAAAACGTAATCAGCTTTTAGTGTTTTATGTAAATCGTTGTGGAAAGTATCTGCATTTTTCACTCCTAAATTACTCTCAATACCCCGAATAGCAAGGTTCATTTTCGATAATTTCCAAGTAGTTGGGTTTGACTCTTGACCATAAACAGAGATGTCAAATTTACTACCACTATGTTCTTCCACAAATTTTAACGATTGAACGAACATGCCACCACTTCCACAAGCAGGATCATAGACGTACCCTTTATACGGCTGTAACATTTCAACCATTAATTTAACAACGCTTTTAGGAGTGTAAAACTCTCCTCCACCTTTTCCTTCGTTCGCTGCAAATTTCCCTAGGAAGTATTCATAAACACGACCTAGAACGTCCTTTTCCTTAGCCTCACTACCACCAACATTCATATTTGTAAATAAATCAATAATTTCACCTAGGATACGCTTGTCTAATTCAGGACGTGCATAACTTTTTGGTAATACTCCTTTTAAAGTAACGTTTTCCTTTTCTATTGCATCTAAAGCGTTGTCAACAACCTTACCAATTTCAGGTGTCTTCGCATGTTCTGCGATAAAAGTCCAACGAGCATTTGCAGGTACCCAGAAAATACCTTCCGCCATATATGCATCACGATCTTCTGCAAAATCTGGGTCTAAATCCATTAATTCTTGCCATTTTTCATTAAAAGAATCGGATACATACTTTAAGAAAATTAAACCTAATACGACGTGCTTGTATTCTCCTGAGTCCATGTTATTTCTTAGTTTATCTGCTGCTGCCCATAGTTTTTCTTCAAAACCGATAACTGCCATTTTTACTATCCCCTTTGGATAAATAATTTACATTTTATTTACAGTCCCATTATACCAGATCAGAAGGACTACTTTGGTATAGAATATTTTTTTGAAAATTAATAGGAAGCTCAATATGAAAGAGTACTTTCAACTAATTTTTCTGTATCTCATAAACATCAATAATTAAAAATCTCTCGTGATAGTAGTTTATAAATTTTCTTTGTTGTTAATTAGTTTCTACCCCGCTACTTTATTCCCTCTTAAACATAATTGAAGTAGGGCATGTATTAAAACTTGTGATCGTTCTTTTGTATAAAAATCACTTTGAGTAAATCGATGCGCCACATTATTTCTTATGTTTTCGGATGAAGTATCACTGTTTAGAAGGTATTCTAGATAAATTACAAAATCCTCTGAAAGTATCTCTCTAACTTTTTTGTTACTTAAAACGTTACTTAAATTGACTGTTGTATGGACTAAAGTATCTGTATTTTTAGCCTGAATGCTGGTTCCTTCAATCTCGAAGTACAATCTTCTTAATATAGATTCAAAACTTGGTACGATAACGCAAATAAATGGAACCCATCGCTCTTTAGAATAATCATCTAATGCCTCACTAATAAAAATCAATTCATCATCAGATACTAATTTACATTCTTGTATTAAATTTTTAATTTCATTAATTGAAAAATCTTTAGAGTTTTCCAAAGCATTTAAGGCGGGTAAAATATTTGTCTTTTGGTGCATTGGATAAGCCAGCTCCTTAGCTCTCATAATGTTGTTATTACCGTTAGCAATTACTTTATTTTTATCAAGAGTAACTACTGATGCAAGTTGTAAGAATACAGATTTATTAAATTCTTCAGCGGTATTATTTATATCACTAATTAATACAAAAGGCTTGTACAACAATATATTCTTATTCAATTTCTGGTTTTTTTCAGTTATAAATTTTGATAAGCAACTAATTCTTTCCTGGATATTAATATTGGTATCTGAAAAAAACTCTTGTATAACTTTAATATTTGTATTTAAGGCGTCACTAAATTCAGCTGGAAATTCAAACTCAGTTTGCTGCCAATCGGGATTATCGGCCTCAATATGCCTACTAATAACCGCCAAACACTTATTTTCTTCTTCTTTGTCTTTTAATTGTTTATAGATACTTGCTGCTTTTTGTGCAAAATGTATAACTCTTACAGCAGATTTTTCATCTTTTATTAATTTCATATAAGATTCTGCGAGTCTTCTTTGCATTAGAGAGCGTTCAACAGGAAATTGTTTATTCTTATTAGTTTCTTCAAGTAACTGCTCAATTGGTCTATAAATACCTATGTTAGCCGATTGCATTAACTGACGGTACAATATTTCTAAAAATTTATCCTCTCTATCTTTGTTATTTATAAAAGGAATTATTCTTATAGCGTGAGAGAATATACAATGCGGTTTATTTTCTAAGTAAATTAACACAGACTCCCATACCTCATCTTTTTTTATACTCATTGACCCACTAACTTCCAACAAAGTATTAATACTTTTAGTAATAAAATATTCATCTTCTTCATTTCCAATTGTTTCTCCAAAATCGCTTAGAAAAAAGTCAACATATAACTTTGCATAACCATATTTTTTTTTTTGAATTCTTAATTAAAAAGAGATAATATCTAGCTTTTGTTTTACTAAGCGCACACTCTTCTAGTCTCTCGCTTGCGTATACAAGAATGTTATTACTAATGTTCTGTTCGTCAAAATCTATTAAATTCTCTTGTATATTTACCTCATTATGAATATCTTTATAATCGATTGCATTAAATTTTGAACCAAAATACGAAAAAACTCCTTCACTCTGAAATAAATGGTTCAATTGCTTCTCAAACTCTATAAAATCCATACTTACCCCCTTTTTCAGCTGTTTCATATTGTTAATTATAACAACTATTTCAGATATTTAATTGTTTAAATACTTATTCAAATTAGGAAATTCCGCCTTTATTCAATTTGCATATTCTAATCAAGATATATCCTATATATCAATAGATATCGCTTATTGTTTTAGATTTAAAAAAACTGAATAATAAATAATATTCTTTATTATTGATTCCACTATATTCCTACATAAGGTAAAATTGGAGGTGAATTAATATATTAATAGGGGCTGATGTATAATATGTCAAATTTTGTAGGTATTAATATTAAAGACACAAGCAATAGTAATATTACTCTTGGTGATGGAAATTTGCTTCTTATCCGTCAAAACATTTCAAAGTTACTCGAATCGGAAGCAAAACCCAGTAAAGAGACATGGGAAAATGTACATAAAGAAATAATAAATTTAAGAAATATAGTAAAAGAGTTAACAGATGAATACGAAGTAATAAGAGATGAACAGTTAACTCCTGCTGTTTCAAAAGCAAAAAGGGAAGTAGAAAAATTAGTTGAAAACTCACATTTAGATAAGAAGGACTTCGTAGAAAAATTCACTAATATATTAGATATTACTAATAAGTCAGATCAGATTATAAATATCGTTAAACCATATATTGTTAAAATAGCAAAAATTATTGGTTTATCTGGTATACAGTTATAGGAGTACCGATATGTTTATAGTACCTAATCTAGAAGATGTGAAAATAGCTATAATTAAATTACAAACAGAAAAATATGAATTATTTGGATTTCTACTTTATACACAACTAGATGAAGAAATAGTTGAGTATATGAAAAATGGAATTTATGATTTAGATCGACTATCTGGTGAAACGTGTGCGATTTTTGTCATCGAGTCACCTAGCATTCAATGGATTGAATATACTAGGCGTACTAAACACAAATGGTGGAAAATAAATGAGAAAATGCTAATCGAAGAACTTAAAAGATTAAAAGAGGAACAAGAAGAAAGACATCTAGACGCAGCAAGATTATTTGCAAATATAACTCTCTCTAATATAGAGAACAGCAATATTATTCTCGGTGACAATAATATAATAGACGCTAACAATAAAATTTCTTTAAAACAATTACTTGAACCAGATTTAAACTCCCCCTATGGTCCTAGTGAAGCAATAGATGTTGCTAGACACTTTAATCTAAGGTTTGCTGAACTACCATCTCTAATCTTTTTTGAAGACCTAGATAGTCACATCCTTTGGCACTTACCATTACGAGGTAAGAGTAAGAATGAATTAACCTACTGTTTCAGAGATTTTTTTGATAGTGAAGAATTCTATAATTTATTAAAAAGCAAGGGGGTAAATATTTAGTGTTAGAAAAGATACAGTTAAACACAAAAATGGAATATATTTTGCAAGAAGTAAATTTAGAATTATTGCCAACTGAAATTCGAAAACACAACCTTGTTAGTTGGATTATAGGGTTCACATCCCATTCAAAAGATAAGCCATCCATATATGATTACTCTGATGACTACAATACATTTTTTTCTTCAGAGGTAAACCGCCTAATTCAAAGTTCTATAGTATCTAATACAACCTATTATCTTGCCTCATTGTTTCATCTTGGACGTCAATGGAAAACATCACTTTCTGCAATCGATTTGATTGAACAAGCACTTCAGGAAACAAACCTAAAGAAAACTGTTTATGAAAATCGTTCTCACATTGTGGAAGTTATTGAAAAATTAGAACTTAGTTCTTTGCTAGAGAACCTGGATGCTGATCTGGAGAAAGTGATGGAGTCAATTCTGAAAAAAGCCCTAGATGATCATCGACAAAAAATACTTACTGCAAAACTCTACTGGCAAATATGGAAAAAAGAGGTGCAAGATTATCAAGAGCTAGTAAACTATTCAGATTTCAAACAACTTCATTACTCTATTTCTAGATATGAAAATTATGAGCATTCATTAAAAGAAGACTTTATAAATGAGCTAATTAATCTGGTTACTACGGATTTCCTAAATAAGGAGCTATATTCTACATTAAATAAAGAAACTGGTATGCGTTTAAAGAAATCTATTGATAGGTCAGCTCTACAAGACCTTTATCTGTTCACTTCAATTTTAAATGATTTATTTGAATCAGAAGAAGAACGCACACACTACTACAACTTATTCTTAAATAGATACATACATCGTCTTCATGTTGATATCGTTTCAATAAAGAAAAAATCAAATCGAAGGAACGCTAAAAAAACAATCGACTGGTAGCTTTTATTAGTTTTTATTTAAGGCATGCTGGATCCATTTATTTAGGCTGTCAGCCTACTTGCTTTATAAATATTTAAAAAGATTGAGCCTGGGACATAACTAGCCAAAAATAAAGAAAAAAGGTTCCGATTATTGTATTTGATGATCGGAACCTTTTTTCGATTGGATTATTTTCATGACCATTAGTTCCGTTCGCGTTTATGGCGGTGTNNTTTCTTAAGTTCACCGCCATAAACGCGAAGCCTAATTCATTTTCTACTTTCTCTTTGCTCCTCACAGACATTCGAGTGAAACGCAAATTAGCCTTCAAAAATCCGAAGACTGGCTCCACGTCAATTTAAGTTCACCGCCATAAACGCGAAGCCTAATTCATTTTCTACTTTCTCTTTGCTCCTCACAGACATTCGAGTGAAACGCAAATTAGCCTTCAAAAATCCGAAGACTGGCTCCACGTCAAT
>NZ_MLQS01000034.1 GCF_001866055.1 Anaerobacillus alkalidiazotrophicus | reverse complement strand
AATGGTGGACATGGAAGGCAATATCATTTTTTTGTAATTTTACTTCTAAATCTAAAGGCAAAACTAATTGGTTCATGTTATAATCTTTAAACATAAGGACCCTTCTTTCTGTTGAAATTTGGTATGGTAACTTTATTTTATCAGAAGTGGTCCTTATTTTTATTAAAAATAATCAAAGCCGGTGAAATTTTACTCGTCGTAAAATTTCACCGGCTTTTTTCATCTAAGAGGTGGTTTTGTCCCAGCCCCCCTACTCACTGTTACATCTTTATTTTCCTTCATACGTTAGTAGCGAACAGCACTCCACATGTGTTGAGTCGGTGAAAGGGATATATTTATATGTATAATAATTTTCACTTATTTAAATCCACCATTATATGATATAAGTATGTTTCTTTACCATTTCTAGTATGTAAAGTTCTACAAATTCTTATATCTGTATAATCAAATTCATCTAATTCTTCACAACTTGATATGTCAAATGGGTAATCAAAATTACTTATATAGTTAAGATACCTTCCCCAAAAGTCAGAAAAATTCTTAGAAGTAGAATACACTAAAATAAAATTATATTTTAATCCTGTAGTATCATAGTAGAATATTTTTTCTAAATGTAAATTTAAGTAAGTTTTATCCAAGGATTCTAAATTTAATGCTTCTACTATTGAAAAGGGATCGCCATTTTTTTGTTTAATAAAAATATCTACTTCTCCCGATGTTATCCCACCTCTTGATTTACCCCATAAACTTTGATCCTTATTTAAAAATCCAGCCATACTTAATGATTGTGCAATAAAAGTATTTCTTTCATTTTCCGTAGCATTCCAAAATAATTTGTTCCCCTGCAAATTTATGCAGCTACTAACTACAGAATTTAATAAATTGTCATAAGTATAAGAAGAAAATAAATGGTATAAGTAAAATAAATTTTGAGTATAATGAATATTTGTAATTTTTGAAAATTCCTTTACTATCCTACTTTCATCTATATGGGGAAATGCTTTTATTAATTCATTTAGAATTAATTCTCTTTCCGCTAGTTCATTTTGATTAGCTTCAGAAGCTATTTTTTTAAATATATGAGAAATTCATGCTCTAGTGTATTTTCATCTATTTCATTAAGCCTTTGATCAATCCTACATATTTCTGCATTAAATTGAATTGAGAATAATGGTTCAATCGAACGTCTAATGAGGTTATTTCTTCTGTTTTTAAGTTATGAATTAATTCTCCCATGGATGTAAATATTGCTTTATATCCTTGATTGATCGCTTCTATGCCTAACCCTACCGCCAGGTGAGTAACACCAGGCGGGCCTAATAAAATTAAATTGTACAATTGTTCAATCCAAGTTAAGTCTTTTAATCTATTTAATTGCTTACTACTTAAAGACTTCTGTTCTTTTAAATTAAACTCTAGGTCGTTTTTGAGTAAAAGAATCTCCAAGAATTTGCTTTTCCCCCAAGCACGTCCAGAAAACCTTCAGTTTGTTTTCTTCTAGAAACTTAAGAAAAATATCCTTTTTTATTAGTAAGCAAGAAGATTTCCCTGTTTTTACTGAAAGATCAAAACAGGCAACCTGTCCTTTTTCATCTATCCATTCACCAATATTTTTTGAATACTGTAGATTCATACCAGAATACATATACTCCCATGGGCAATAGTTACTTCACTGTGACACCCCGAAGTTTGCTAAATTTTGTCGAAAGATTGATAGTTAGTAAAATAGCCATTTTAAACGAGATGAAATGAAAGATGCTATTTTGAAGAAGTACAGCATTCAAATTATTAGAATGAAAACTACGAGATAGATCCCACCTCTATCCCCCCGAAATTAGTTCTCGGAAAAAATAAAGCCTATGTAACATTCTTGTGAAACAAGATTTTTCGGGGTGTCACAGGAAGTAATATTAGATTTGAAGAGTGATGAATTCAAAGTGTTACTTCAGAAATCAAAGCAATAAAAGGAGTTGAGCAAAGTAATTAAGAAAATATTATTTTTGGGGTAAACTAAATTTCTTATAATGAAAGTCTTGTGAATATACTGAAAGGGAATCTTGAAACAAAAGATGGCAAAACAGCAATTCGTATTTATTACAGATTTAAAAATCACAAAATAGAATCCAGATAGATTGCTTCAAGCGGAGCGAAGGTTTTAGTTTTTAAAAAATACCAGCTACAATATTGAATATGCTAATAGCCATAACTATACTGCGTTAAATAATAACTACTTGTTGATCCAAATTGCTGATATCCTGATGTAATTATATGAAAATAGGGCTGCTTTATTTAAAACGTTCAAAAAAAGTCAAAAGAAAAATCCTCCAATCTGTTAGATGGTTAGCCTTTTGTCAAATTAAACAAACTATAATTAAATAGAAAAATTTCACAACAAAATAATACAGCAAATTTAGTTAGTTAATACTGAAAAAATTTACTCTTCACTGCTGATTAAACTAGTATGTTATTTACTTTTTATACAAGTTTAGTATAAAATAGGAAGATGAGGGATTTTATTATAAATTCTTTTTGTTTAAAATACTATATTGAAAGGAGTTAATTATGTTAGGAATTAAAGTAAAAAAAACAAAAGAAAATTTAATTATTAAGTGGCAATTAACAAAGATTGAAATTCCTTTAGATGAAATTGTTGAAGTAACCGAGGACGATACATATGCTGGTGCAAAGGATGATGCTGTTCGAATTGGCACTCCTTACGGTACAACAGATCGAATCGTTATTAAAACTAAACATCGCGAGTATATATTATTCACAACAAATAAAAATACAATTCTAAAACAAATTGATTTTAACACTAATTGAAACTAATAGTAGCAAGAAATAATAAGGAAACAGGTCTGCATTTTAAAAATATATCCCACTCTTAATGATCCTGTGATCTTTAAGAGCCCTATTATATTGGTAATTCGTCGTATGTAAAAAACTCGGTCAGTCACTTACCTTTTATATTTACGATATTTACCACATAAAGTTTCAAAAAAAAAGTGCTCAGAGATCATCGTCTCTAAGCACTTTGCAATGTGACAGCAGCTAAATCATTTTAATTCAATAACAATCAAATTTTTAAATTTCGCTAGTTCTTGCTCGTTCGAACTCATCTTGAATTTCTTGAGAAGGTTCTTGATCGATTAAACTTACTACCATGATCGCAATCCAGCCTAGAATAAAGCCCGGTACGATTTCATATAAACCGAAAATCGAATGAGTGTCAGCAGTAATTCCAAACCATTTTTCAAGTAGGTCTGCCCAGATAATCACAGTTAATGCTCCTACAAGCATACCTGCTAATGCACCGTTACGTGTCATTCGTTTCCAGAATAATGAAAGAATAATGACTGGACCAAACGCTGCTCCAAAGCCCCCCCATGCATAAGCAACGAGCTCAAGTACGGTACTTTCAGGGGTTTGCGCTAAAATAATTGCAACAATTGCAATTGCGACAACGCCAAGACGTCCAACCCATACAAGCTCTTTTTCACTTGCATTTTTTCGTAAAATTGCTTTATAAAAATCTTCTGTAATCGCACTTGAAGACACTAATAATTGCGAGTCAATCGTACTCATAATTGCCGCTAAAATCGCTGCTAATAAGAAACCAGATACCCAAGGATTAAACAATACTTGCGTAAATAAGATAAAGACTGTTTCATCACTGTCTTCCATTAACTCTGCCCCTAGACCTGCAGAGTAAGCAATCCCGACAAATCCAGTGAAGATCGCACCCATTAAACCTAGTACCATCCAAGTCATACCGATTAGTCTTGCTTTCGGAATCTCTTTTACGACTTAACAGCCATAAAGCGCGTAATAATATGCGGTTGACCGAAGTAACCTAAGCCCCATGATGCAAGGGAGATAATCCCAATCGTTGTCACACCAGCAAATACATCAAGGAGAGCCGGATCAACTTCACCTACAGCATTTAACGTTGAACTCCAGCCACCCATTTCTGAAATCGCTACAAGCGGGACAATAATTAACGCTAAAAACATTAAGATTCCTTGAAAAAAGTCTGTCCAACTTACCGCTAAAAATCCACCTAAGAACGTATAAGAAATAATGACAATAGCACCAATCAATAAGGCCTGAGTATACGTTAAACCAAATGATCCTTCAAATAATAATGCTCCACCGACAAGTCCTGATAATGTATAAAAAGCAAAGAAAACTAAAATAACTAAAGCAGATATCACTCTTAATACTTTTGACTTATCGCGGAAACGATTTTCTAAAAAATCAGGTGTCGTAATTGAATCCTTAGCAACCTCCGTATATTTACGTAAACGAGTCGCAACAAATTGCCAGTTTAAATAAGCCCCGACAGCTAAACCTACCGAGATCCAAATAGCCTCCATCCCTGCTACATAAGCGTAACCTGGTAACCCTAGCAGAAGCCAGTTACTCATGTCAGAGGCTCCAGCACTTAAGGCCGCTTCTCCCCCACCTAATTTCCGACCACCTAATACATAGTCTGATAGATTATTCGTCAATCGGTATGCAATCAGACCAATCGCTAACATTCCAACTAAATAAACATAAATGTAATAATCGTTGCTGTTTCCAAATCTATTCACTCCTCTCAGTAAAATACGTGATAATCGATAAGACAATTAATAATGGCATTGGGGTGAACAACCAAAACTAAATTGCTGTTGTTAAAGCTTGCTCCATCGCTTTTCACCACCCTTCAAATGTACGATATCTAATGAATATTTTTTATAGTCGATTATTCAAAAGATTGGTTATCCTTACTTTATACAACTTTATACACTTCTCAGAAAAAGCATTTCGTATAAAAAAATATAAGTTAATCGCCAACATTTGATACTATAAAACAAAATAAATAACAGAACATTCAGAATGTTAACTCGAATGGAGTTGTGTGCATAATTATTCATCTGATAGGTGTATAAAAACGTTTTCATAGATATATAAGAATATATATCCACATCTTTTAATTTAAATTATTTTCACTTTTTATCAAATGTTACAAAAAATCAATAAAGTTGAACTTAAATCAGTGGGGGTTTTACTGCTCCTTAAGAGTGGGATAAAATATTAAATCTCATTAAAAGAGTCAGATCACAAATTTCCCAAAAAAAAGAGCCTTTCTCAACGAAAGAGCTCTTAACGATAAATATAGAAAAAATAGTATTTTAAGATAAACCTAAAACTATAGCCTTTTTAGTATTTTCTTATTGTCACCGAAACCAAAGGTATATTTTCAAAATTATCACTAGTTTGTAATGAAGCTATAATATTTTTGATCTTGAAGCATTTTCTTTTATAGTTCAAGTTCGGATAGCCAATACAACTGTTCTTATATCAATTTCCTTTATAGTTCCAACTATTATAATTCATCAATACCAACCATCTTCATCAAGTATATAGCATTAGTAGTTTTGGATACTCCAGAGTGTAACTTATAATCAAATACTATCTGGTTATTTAAATACCTTTCTGAAAAATGATAATTTTCTACGTCAATATCTTTTTCAATCTCTAACTCACCCAATTCAAGATCATGTGTCGAGACAAGTCCTACCGCACCCATTTTACTAAGTTTTCTGATCACTGCGGCTGCACCAATATGGCGATCCTTAGAGTTTGTTCCTTTAAAAATTTCATCTAATAAGAAAAATATGCTGTTGTTCTTATTTGCTGCTTGAATAATAGTTTTTATTCTTAATAGTTCAGCATAAAAAGAAGAAATCTTTTTTTCTAAATTATCACTTACCCTCATAGATGTATAAATGTCCATAACAGAACATTTAAAGTCGTTTGCACAAACAGGGGCACCTATATATGCCAAAACCAAATTCAAGCCAACAGTCCTTAACAGCGTACTTTTTCCAGACATGTTAGACCCTGTAATCAACAAAATATTGCCGCTGCTTCTAATGTTTAAATCATTACCGACACAGGCATTTGAAACTAAAAGTGGATGTCCCATATTTTTTGCAGAAAGATTTTGTTTTGAATTTGTCAACTGTGGGCTGCACCAATTAGGATTATCGTACCGTATTGTCGTTAAACTTGATATTTCCTCAAACTTTCCAATTACAGTTAGCCAAGTTCGTACGCTGTTGCCTGATTTCTTCTTCCATTTTTCCAGATCGATCATACAGTGGTAATCTAATAGGAAAATCACATTCAATAAGAAATAGATCAATGGGCTATATTTGAAACTCATCATATCAACAATAAAGGATAATTCATTAATTTGCTTTGAGGCATAATGACCATTTGAGTCAATTAGACTTGATTTAAGCTCAGATAGATACTTTGATTCGAAATTCTCCTTTTCAATTTTCGTCAATAATTTTTGATAAGTAAGAATTTCATCTTTTTGCAGGTCTGTAAACTTATTAGCATTCAAATAGGATCTAAGTCCAATCATAAATAAAATCAACTGAGTAAGTAACAATATCACTGTTATATAGAAAAAACCGATGTCTATTAAAAATGTTACTAAGAGAGAAACCAACGTAGTTAACGATAGAAATCGTATCCCCCATACCAGCCATGGACGTCTAAATAGATGATTTTCATTTTCTGCCCATTTAAATAACGACTCAGGATTGTTCATTCTATTTTCGGTGGCACTACCATCTGCCAGAAAATGTTGTCTCCAATCAAGCTTACCTGCAAGTTCATTAATTGCAGCTTGTCTTTCCTTAATTTTTATAATATCCTTCTCTGGCTCGGTCAAAGTATTTTTCAAGAATTTTCTCCCAAAAAAAGAAAAGGTATTATTAATCCACTGAAATACTGATGCCTGTCCAAAAATATCTAAATCAACACTATACTGATGCTTTTGATTCATATATTCCTCGCCATTATCTTTGAATTCAACCCATTTTCCATTAATTCTATTAACCGCTTGCTGGTTGATTCTTGAAAGGGATAAAGCCAACTCTTTTCTTTTTTTCACTTTTTCATGTTGAACAATTAAAATGACAAATGTAACGAATGTGCATATTGAAAACAAAATGCCAAAAATACGATATTCAAAATAAAAAAGTATGATACCAAAAATAATCGCTAATAATGCAGCTAAACGTAAATTACTTAAGATGTTACACTGCCGTTTTGCTTTGTTATATTGTTCGGCATATTTCTTTAAACGTATTTGATATTCCTGTTCTGGATTATACTTATTCAAGAGAGATCTCCTCCACTGATCGTAAGTTTAACTTGTACCACGGTCGTGCCTTTTGTTAAATATGGATTAAAATTGATACAAAAGGAAATTATTCTATATTATGGTAACTTGATATTCATATATCGTCAACTTTATTTTAGGGTTGTAGCTTCAATTTGCTTACCGGGCTTGTTTATTTTCACAACGAACAATTTATATAAAGTTAAACTTCAATCAGTGGGGGGGCCTGCCTATTAAGAGTGGGATAAAATATAAAATCTCATTCAAGAGTCGGATCACAAATTTTCCAGAAAAAAAGAGCCTTTCTCAATAAAATGGACCCTGTAAAATAGACAGTTTAAAAAAAGAGGCTTGTCCTTGAATTTTTTTACTGACTCTGTTTTGCAGGGTCTTTTTTTTGTTATAGTTTAATTATTCAAACAGGTGAGGTTGTAAAATGGGGAAAAACAAATTTTCAGAAGAACAACAAAATCAACTACGGTCCAATCCTTTGATCGAGAAAGTAAGTGAAACAAATATTTCTTACACAAAAGAATTTAAAGAACGTTTTTATCAGGA
>NZ_MLQS01000033.1 GCF_001866055.1 Anaerobacillus alkalidiazotrophicus | reverse complement strand
GAGCCAGTCTTCGGATTTTTGAAGGCTAATTTGCGTTTCACTCGAATGTCTGTGAGGAGCAAAGAGAAAGTAGAAAATGAATTAGGCTTCGCGTTTATGGCGGTGAACTTAAGAAAGTACACCGCCATAAACGCGAACGGAACTAATGGTCATGAAAATAATCCAATCGAAAAAAGGTTCCGATCATCAAATACAATAATCGGAACCTTTTTTCTTTATTTTTGGCTAGTTATGTCCCAGCCTCTTTATACTATCGTCATGTTCGATAAGGTCAGTTACACATAAAGCTGAACTTCAATCAGTGGGGGTTTTCCTTCATCCCCCACTGATTGTTAGTTCAACTTATCGGACCTTTAGGGGCAGTTTATCCCCCACCTAAACTTCTCGATTTTCTTAAGTTTTGAGGTGGGGGTCTTACTTGCCCCTTAAGAGTGGGATAATACAATGTGCACGAAACCAAACCAATACCATTAGCATTTACACTGTTTGTTTTTGATGTTGACGTAATTTCTGTGTTGCTACCACCATATTTTTTAACGATGCAATGGTTTCTTCTTCATTACGTGTTTTCAAACCACAATCGGGATTAACCCAGAACTGTTCTTTTGAAATTACTTCTAAGCTATCTTTTAAAATTACATCTATTTCTTCTATACTTGGTACGCGTGGGCTATGAATATCATAAACTCCTAGCCCAATACCAAGGTCATATGGATTTTGTTTCAAAGATTTTATTAGTTCGCCGTGACTTCTAGACGTTTCAATTGATATAACATCTGCGTCAAGGTCACGAATTGGCCCTATAAAATCATTAAACTCACAATAGCACATATGCGTATGAATTTGCGTTTCATTCTTGACACTTGAAGTGGCTAACTTAAATGCGTTTACTCCCCATGCTAAATACACATCCCAATTTTCTTTACGTAATGGCAAGCCTTCACGTAGTGCCGGTTCATCCACTTGAATAATCGCAATCCCAGCATTTTCTAACGCTTTTATTTCTGCTCTTAACGCCAAAGCAATTTGGTTGGCTACTTCCGCGCGAGAAATGTCATCACGGACAAAAGACCAATTTAATATAGTAACCGGCCCTGTTAACATTCCTTTTACAGGCTTAGAGGTTAATCGCTGTGCTTCCTTTACTTCCTTTACTGTCATTGGCGTTGTCCATTCAACATCTCCGTAAATAATTGGAGGTTTTACGCAACGTGAACCGTACGATACGACCCAAGCTTTTTCTGTAAAAGCAAAACCACTCAACTTTTCTCCAAAATATTCGACCATATCTGTACGTTCAAATTCACCATGCACCAAAACATCTAGGCCAATTTCTTCTTGAATACGAATCCATCGAGCCGTTTCATTTTTCACAAACTCCGCATAGTCAGAATCGCTAATTTCTTTTTTGCGCCATGCTGTACGTGTACGTTTTACTTGATTTGACTGAGGGAAACTGCCTATTGTTGTTGGAAAATCAGGTAAGTGTAAAATCTTTTGCTGTAAAGCTTGACGATCACTAAAATCCATAGGACGTTTAAAATGTTCTGGATTCACTTGTGAAATAAGCTCCTTTACACGTACATTTTTCCTAACTTCGTGCTGTGCCAATGCTTCTATTGCTAACATACTTTTTGATACGCTATGTTTCCCTGACCATGCCTCGTCAAGTACATAGGATTTAATTTCGGTTAATTCAACAATTTTCTCATCCGCAAATGACAATGCATTTGCTAGTGTCGTTTCTAACTTCTTTTCCGACTTCGTAGTCACAGGTACATGTTGCAAACTGCACGAAGACTGAATCCAAGCTTCATCTGCATTACTTAATGTTAGTACTGCTTTAATTATCATCGCTTTTTCGGCAAAATTTGCTCGCCAAATGTCACGTCCGTTTACCATACCGATACCTAAAACTTTATTTTGTGGGAACCCGTATTTACGAAGAGAAGCCATATTTTCTTTTTCGCCATGCACAAAATCAAGACCAATCCCTGCAACTGGTAATTGCGATAACTGTTCATACACTGATAGTCCCTCGAAATATGTTTGAAGCATGATTTTTGCAGATGGTACCTCTTGTGCTAGTTGTTTGTAAATTTCTTGTACCAGCTTTACATCGTCTTGTTGCAACGAAAGAACTAATGCTGGTTCTTCCACTTGAATCCACTCAGCACCAGCATCGACTAATTCCTGAAATACTTGTGCATATAGTGGTAACAGTTTTAAGTAAAATGCTGCTTTCGACTTTGTATCATATCCTTTTGCTAACTGAACAAACGTGTACGGACCGATAATTGTAGGCTTTGTCACAATCCCTAATTGTTCTTTCGCTTCTACAAAGTAATCTAAAATATAATTATTAGTTATTCTTAGTGGTCTATCTTCATATTCAGGAACGATGTAGTGATAGTTTGTGTTAAACCACTTTGTCATTTCACAAGCAACCACACTTTTTTCCCCTCGTGCCATAGCGTAATACGTAGGTAGATCTACTTCTTCACCTGTCCACTTATAACGAGATGGAACTAAACCGAACATTGCTGCAACGTCAAGCATACGATCATAAAACGTAAAGTCCCCTACAGTCAGGAATTCTAACCCTAATGCTTGCTGACGTTTTAAATTATTTAAACGTATTGTTTTCATATCTGAAAGAAATTGCTCTTTTGGAGTTTCACCTTTCCAATAAGATTCTACACAACGCTTCCACTCGCGATTTTCTCCAATGTACGGGTAACCAATAGCTGTACTAACTAATTTCATTTGTATTCCTCCTATAAATATACATTTTTTAAATTAACATATATCCAAATAGTAGAAATGTGCGACAATGAACCAACCCTATTTAGGATAGCCTGATCTAGATCAGCTGAAAATTATGACTGATATAGAAAAAAAGCCATCTCCTCGATAGGAAAATGGCTCTACATTCAAGTTATTAGGTATGCATAAATAAACATGCATACTAAGCAAATCATAACTCGTTTGTCGTACAAATAATGTCACCACCTATTTCCACGTAGGCATTTGGTGTGTACTAGAAATTGGCAGGTCTCCTGGCTTATCATCAATGCTCCTCACACCTTCCCATCCTAAGACAGTGGTATTCGTGATTCACTCCGATTTACAGTTGCGGGACAGCGACGGAATTACACCGTTCTTCCCTTTTAAGCCAAGCCTCAGCTTGGCACCGATTCTTACACGATATGTAATTGTTACTCACTATAACATAGTAATAAATAATTGTACACAATTTTCTTAATAATAGGACAAAGGGACTGAACTATTCCTATTAAGTTAAAGAATGGCCAGTCAATAAAAAATAGTTTCTGCTAGTTGTTCTAAATACACTATTTTTGTAATTTTCGGACGACACCATGTAGTCCGCATAAAATAGTTTTTGCTATACCAAATATTTGTTATAGTTAATATATTAAACATTCAGAAAGGAACTATGAAAAAATGAAATGTTTTTCAATTGATTTAGACGGTACATTATTAAACTCACAACATGAAATATCTGAAGAGAATCTCAAAGTTTTACAATATTTGAAAGAACAAGGGCATAGCATTATCTTCAACACAGGAAGAGCGTATGAAGATGTGGTTAAATTTGAAGCCGTGCAAAAAATAGAAGCTCCTATTTTTAGTATTAATGGGACCGTTTTATACTCAGCTTCTAGAGACGTTCTGCATGAAGCGTCACTGTCAGTTTCGATTTATAAAGAGTTGTTTCCAATCTTAAAAGAACTAGGATTATGGATGATGATCTATACGAATCAAGGCGGTTTTCCTTGTAGATTTCCAATGATCATGGATAAAAGTGATGAAGAGATTGATCTAATTTTTAAAGATTACGATTACGATTCAGTTCTTCAGAAGGATAATCTCAAAATTTATAAAGTTATGGCTGTATCACGTAAGGATCAACTCGGAAAAATTGATCAAGCTAAGCAATTAATACAAGGGAAAATTGAAGTGTCGATGGCATCTTCGCACCCAAACAATGTTGAGTTTACGTCAATTGATGCTACAAAAGGAAAAGCTCTTCTTCGTTATCAGCAACAAACAAATCAACATTTCGATGAAATTTATGCTTTTGGAGACGGTGGTAATGATATTTCCCAATTTAAGGTGGCCACAACTTCTGTTGCAATGGCGAACGCACCTTTCTACATTCAACAAGAAGCCGATGTCATAACAAAGACAAATGATGAAGATGGATTTGCCTATGCTGTTCGTCATTTAATAAATATATAATATTAAGAAATTAGTTTTAACGATTTAACATTGTTATTGAAATTCAAAAAGATGGACAGAGTTGAAAATACCTGTCCATTTTACATATTTCCTACTTTAAAATAATTGTTACTTGAAATTAGATGGTTAATTGTAATCCTTTTTAAATTTGTAGGCGCTGGAGCTAGACACTTTCTAAGTAAGGAATTTTATGCTTTCTTACCTTATAAAAAATTGTTTCCTAGAGTGTCATATATTGACCTTGCCTAGCTAAATACTCTTCCTTTTTTTTATAATCTGGGACAATACTACCAACACGTCTCCAAAATGATCGGTCATGATTCATATGAATCAGATGACATAGTTCATGGACGATTACATAATCGATCACTTCAATAGGAGCCATTGCTAAGCGATAATTAAAACTTAATTTTTTAGTCGAACTACAGCTTCCCCACTTGACTTTTGACTCTATTATTTCAATGACTTTCGGCTTCACTCCAAGTTGTTTTTGATAAATTTCAATCCTTTTCCCTACTATTTTTTTACAGCTAGAAAAATAAAATTTCTTTAGTGTTTCTTTCAGTTCTTCTTCTCCTAATTCACTGGTGTTAATTAATTCGTGAAGATAATATTCTTTTCCAAGATGCATAAACTTCCCTTCATCTTGATACTGTTTTTCCTTTGGGTTTTCTTGTGCTTTTTTCAATTCCTGTAATTTTTCTTTTATCCATTTACTTTGTTTTTCTATCGCACTAACAATCATTTCTTCACTTGTATCCTTAGGGACCTTAACTGTAATAAATCCATTGGTTGCTATATGAATATATATTTTCTTTCGTCTTCCGTATTGAATATCAAACTCTATGATGTCATTTCCAATTTCGACTTTCATAACTCACCATCACTTTATTTAATTATTTTCATAGTTTCCGTTTAACCCACCGATTTAGTTGTAGGATTTAGTAGTAGTTTATTTAATCATTTTATTTTTGAATTCTTTCTGTCCAATCTTTTGTTAACGGACCGTCATAAAACTAAAGTATAAATGATAACAACAACTAATTAAAGGGGAGAATGCAATGGAACAATTAGCATGGGCTTATCAAGGACAGTTGGTAGAAATTAGAGATGGCTATGGTGGAATTCATAGAGGAGTTATCGAAGGGGTCAATCAACGAAGAGGATTATTTCTTCGCACATCACCCTTTAGAAGAATATTTATTCCATTCTTCTTAATCACCTCACTATTTCTTTTAACGGGTTTATTCTAAAAAGATAAAGATACTTTAGCAAACATAACCTTTAGTCGCTGAGTTAGCCTTAATTATATTCGAGACTTCAGAATTTGTTAAATTCCTCGAAAAAATGCATATGCTCTTTTTTTACAAGGTAAGTATAAAATTTCTTAAGTTAGAAACACTCCAGCTCCAGCGCCTATCGATCGTGACCAAGGCGCTGAAGCTTTTCTTGTCAATTCCCTCCAATATCTTTACTATCTCTCTTTAAAAAAACGAATATCTTTGTAGATTTTTTGCTGATAAGGCTAAGATTTGTGAATTATCACTCTTCTTTTACTAGTTCATGTAGTACATTGAACTATTCAAAAAAAACGAGAGCATTAAACGAAAATAGTCAGTAAAATACTAATAACTAGTAATAGGGAGCTAATTACAAACATTTGTTTTATAGATAATAATTTATCAAGAACTCTTACAATTAAGCCGCAGAATATAACGATTAACCCCCAACTCCAACTAGGTATTAATTCCATAAAAATAAAGAGGTTAATAAAAGAAAGGGCAGTTATCATTAGTAAATAACCTAGGAAACGATATACCTCCATAAGATTTTTCTGACTTTCCTTATCTAAATTTTTCAATGGTTATCGCCTCTAATAATCGTAATATTTATTCAACACGGTACTAAAACAAAACTCATTTCTTTTCATAGCAATCTTCACATATGAATTTCCCTTCATTTTGTAAATACGCTTTAATTTCAGTCATACCTCTAAATTGCGGATATCTCATTTTTACATAAACGACATCATTTCCTTTAATATGTTGATCGCATATAGAACATTTAGGTTTTATTTTAAACATCTTTTATAATCTCCTTAAACAAAAACTAGTTTTTTTCTAACCTACCTATTAGAAACATACCAAAATTTGTTTAATTTTCAACCTTAAAATTGACATTTCTGTTTAGAGGTGTAGTGTTTGAATATCTTCAAAACAAAGCTTTTAAAAAAAGAATGCTATTCAGTTATGATTTGCTCACTAAAGAAAATAACGTTTTCAACTAAAAGTAAATATTCTAATCAATTAATTTCATACGAAGTACCTTTCCAATGCATAGGCATATGATAATTTTATAACACCTAGAAAGGAATGATCAAAGTGTATTATGTTCCCAATTCATATCCATACCCTTATTACGCTACTGTTAACACGCCCAATCACTCAGATTTCATGCTAAGAAATCATCAAGAAGATGATCAACAAGTTTTTAATGCCATACTTTCAGCAATCAAAAGAGAAGCTTCAGCCATTGATCTATATAGTCGTTTAGCAAATGCTGCACCTAATGAACATAAAAATGACATCCATTATGCTATAGAAGGTAAAAAAGGTCAATTGATGCAATTTAATAACCTATATTATACACTTACTGGAAGGTATCCTGAGTATAAGATTGATAAAGTTCCTTTTCAAAATTATAGAGAAGGTTTACAAAAAGCTTATGATGGAGAAATTGAAGGATATGAAGAATACCATAAAAATGGTACACTTACTCAACATCCACTAGTTCAGAATGTATTTATGTGGGCGGTTACTGGTGAAAAAGAAACCGCTGCACGATTTGGGTATTTACGTCAGGAAGTCTTGCATAAATTAACAGATTATGGATCAGAACCATTCGTTGTTAATATTGAGGAAGTGACTAAACAAAACGATACTTTCCGTACGGCGTTATGGACAGGGAAGCATTTACAAGTGACATTGATGAGTATCAATGTTGGTGAAGACATAGGATTAGAAGTTCATCCAAACCTTGATCAATTCATACGTATTGAAGAAGGTCAAGGACTTGTACAGATGGGTGACAGCAAAGATAAATTAGATTTTAGAAAAAATGCCTCTGAAGATTTTGCGATTATGGTACCTGCTGGAAAATGGCACAATTTAACCAATACTGGTAATATACCACTAAAACTTTACTCAATTTATGCCCCGCCCGAGCATCCATTTGGAACCGTACATGAAACAAAAGCAATAGCAATGGCAGCTGAAGAACATCACCATCACTAATTAATCAAAAGTAATAAGAAAAACGCAAGCGCTACAGTTCTAAACGTAGACCGAGTCAAGTGAGATATATGAGAACGAAAGCACTAGTCTTTCGTTCTCCTTATCGTTATAGAGGCTAGGGAATCTTTTGGTAGTTATCTATAGTCCTAATCCCAGTATTTTTATTATTAAGCCATCAAAAAGTTTTATTAAATAGTCAAACCAAAGCGCTAAACTTCCTACTTTCCGTACTCTACTCTTCTCTGAGGCGATTAACTTTTTAAAACCCTATTCATAGGAGAACTAACTTCTACTTGATCGTAATAACTGTTCCGTCAAACTTTGTTAATGTAAATCCAGTAAATTTCTCGTTATACGTTTTCCGATAATCTTTAAGGACTTCAATTGCAACCGCTTCTCCAAGCCTCATACCCTCAACGCCGTCTGTTCGCCAATGAACACCAGCCATATCTCGGCCAAGTGAAATATTAGATGCAAGTTTATTCAATTCACCTCCAATTGTTAAAGAAGTTCCTGAATAAGGCACTAGTTTAAGTCCATCCATACTAGCTGAAACTGGATTAGGAATAACAAACTCTTCATTAAAGTATGCCTTAAGAACGGTTACCCCTGCTCCGGCAATACAAGCATGCCCAGCAGGATAAGCTGGATGGGTCGGGCACCCTTCTGGATAAGACATTGGTAATAAATAGGTTCCATACTTTTTGAACACTTTTGCTATCGCCTTCGAATGAAGTAATTCTTCATGGATTGGGTAATTGGTAGCATTCGTTAGGTGATTGTGGACCCTTCCCCCAAACTCTTCTGGACGTAGTCTACGATGAACTAAAAATTTATGAAACCACGCAGCTTCTAATGCTACACGTGTAACTTTTGCAATTAAATCTAAAATATGGGGTGCACCAAATGTAATAAAACCACCTTGACTTGCAGAATTAATATATGGATTATTTGGACAAAGCGCATCTCTTCCAAATTGATTTAAGATCAAACAAGCTGAAAGTGGGCCTTGGTACGAAAAATCATAATGAACATATTCCCCTAAATCACGGCCGTTACGAATATAGCGCGGAGTTGAATCAAAATTAGGTTCTGCAAAAGTTCCACCGTTTTGGATATTCAACCATTCTTCATACGATGTCATATAATCAGAACCTTTGCATGTGCTACGATAACGTTGAGGTAAAGTTGTTGCTCCAAACGGAATGTCTTTATACAAAAATTGCGAGACATATGGCCCTACGAGGTCCCCTGGAGTATCACCGCGAAATAAAGTACGAGTAGTCACATTCCCTTTTACTTTCGGACCACGAAAATCTGATAAACTTGATAACTCTTTTGAAGCTTCTCTAGTTGATCGATGTGTAGCGTATTCTCCAAAGTGAATGTCTCGTGTTAAAGCCCTCCAAAACAATTCAACCATTTCACTTGCCTCCCAGGAACTGCTAAACACAGGGGGGCTCGGTAAACTTAATTGATGACAATCGGCGCCGATTAGGTCATAAACAAATGACGCTTGTGGATTTGCAAGTTTAACAACTCCTCCAAGAGGAATGGCTTCAAAGTCATCAGGATTACTGCTCTTTAATGCCTTACTATACGTTTTATAGGCTTTTAGGTCAACTTCACCTAAAGAATTATGTGGTAATGCCTTTGAAAAACTTCCAATTTTATTTCGAAAATTAAATTCATCACCATTACATTGATGATGTACACGAGCAAGTTCCTTATATATTTTTGCAGTTTTTTTACGAAGGTGGTACGCTTTTTTTCTTCTATCTTTTGCACTTATTGGCCCCATGACACATCTCGTTTTGTTTTTATCCAAGTTATCACCACCCTTTTACAGATAAGAAAGCAAATTAATTCCTTTCAAAATTATATGCATGAAATTTGGGTAGAGAACTACTTGAATTCCCTTAAATATGCCAACTGAATAACCATAATTAATATACGTACCAAACCTATATTTACAAACGTTCTTCTTCTGCATCATTTTTAAATTTTCAACCTTACCAATGACGTAATCATCAAACTCAAATTGGTGGTTGGGGCGACTTTGGTTTTTATAGTTACCAAACGAATAGCGATTAAGTTAAAATAATAGACGCAAATTTATAAACTTAATACAATGCAAAAACGAAAAGAAAATTTACTGTATATAACATTAAAAAGTACTATCCATCAAACTTTGCACACCGATGGATAGTACTTTTTTGATAACTGGCACTGTCAAAGATAGTTTTAACCTTTCTTCTTTTCAAGTAATAGTTGTTTAATCTCATGAATATCTTGCTTTAATTCTTGATTCTCTTTGAATAATCGATCCATTTGTTCTTCTCGATTTGCATCGTCTTCTTGAGACAAATAGCTTAAGATAACAGCTACAACAAGGTTTAAAATCACTAATGCTCCTATAATGATAAAGGTTACAAAGTAGACCCAAGACCATGGCACTTCACTAATAATAGGTCTAGCAACTTGACTAGCCCATGATTCAAATGTTACGACCTGCATCAAGGTGAAAAGCGCTGTATGGAAACTACCAAAGAACTCATAAGGTAGTACCTCACTAAAAAAGGTTGTCCCGATAATCGCATAAATCGAAAAAATCAAAAGCGTTAACCCTAAAATTCCAGTTAATGCTGGTACGGATTTCATTAATGAATCAATAATTTTTCGTAACGCAGGAATTGCTGGGATCATTCTTATCAAACGCAACACCCTGATTAACCTTAGTACGCTCACGAATGGTGTTGAATAAAATACTAAACTTCCTATGACAATACTAAAGTCAAACCAATTCCATCGATCGGAAAAATACCCTTTGAAACCTAAGCCAATGACTTTTACTAGTAGTTCTACTACAAAGATCCAAACAATGATTTTATCCAAAGCTAATAATAGATGATTACCGTTGAAATATGTCTCACTAATGATAATAAGTCCATTTAGTAGAATTATGGCTATCACTATTGGCTGAAAATATTTATGTTCGATCAGCTGTCTAATAGTAGTTCGAAAAGAGATATTGGTACTATTCATTTCTTCTTTCTTTTTCAATTCCATGACTATTTTTCCCTTTCATTCATTTTCTAATATTACCTCTATTATTATAGCATTTAAACTATTTAATATATTACTATAAAAGGAAAAATACTTCATTAAAAATGATTTAGAATAAAGCTGAAGTTCAATCAGTGGGGGTTTTCCTTCATCCCCCACTGATTGTTAGTTTAACTTATACCACAGGCATAAGAATAACTAATCATCAGCTATCACTGATGAAAGTTATTCTATATCGGACATTTAGGGGCAGTTAATCCCCCACCTAAACTTTCCGATTTTCTTTCGTTTTGAGGTGGGGGTCTTACTCAATGTCATCAGGCTAAGGATACAAATATTGGAATGTTACTTTCTGCTTCTTTTTTTGTAATGAGCTACTATCAAAGTCCCGTAAAATAATCATTGAAATATAGAGAAATAACTTGACTTTTGAAAAAACGCCTAACAATCGATTTGAATACCTTTCGTTGGTATATCAAATGTGATGGTGGGGATTTTGATATGGAAAATAAGACTTTTTTAGAGGCAGTACGTGTGACAGAACGGCTTTTGAACGATGTAATATTTATGTGTGAGTCACGGATGAAGTCGACCTACTTTACACGTCTTGGAAACAACAAAATGGATTTTTCAAGCCTTATATTATTTTGTTTGAATTTCGTGAAAAAATCGTTTCAACTTGAATTAGATGATTTTCACAAGCTACTAAATCTGCCCGATGTAAGTATATCGAAGCAGGGGTTTTCTGAAGCTCGACAGAAAATATCTCCGAACGCATTTATGAAATTAGTAGACGTTGTGACAGAGTGGTTTTATGAAGATGGCGTCATAAATACGTTTAAAGGGTATAGGCTTTCCGCTATTGATGCCTCTATCTTAGAATTAAATAATTCTGAACGATTAAGAATGGCATTCGGCTTTTGTGAAAATAAAACGAAAAAATTTGCCCGTGCTCTCGCTTCCGGTATATATGATATCGAAAACAAAATCATGATCGCATCAATAATCACTCGGTACAATACTAGTGAGCGAGATGTGGCCATTGAACTGATTGAAAAACTTAAGGAAATGGGTTTGAAAAATGACCTTATCCTCTTTGATCGGGGATATCCCTCTAGACATTTCATCTCATACTTACACAGTAACACCATTAAGTTTTTAATGCGCGTTTCTTCTTCAACATTGAAAGAAATCAATGAGAGCAAGGGTCCAGACCAACGAATTCAGATAAAAGGTGTGGATGGAGAAGTGATTGCTTTACGTGTTCTACGATTCACTTTAGATTCTGGAATTGAAGAAATCCTCGTTACAAATGTAATGCATGAAGACTGGGGTATTCAAGAATTCAAAGAGCTTTATTTTAAAAGGTGGGGAATTGAAGTTAAATACATGGAATTAAAAAGTAGGCTTCAACTTGAAAATTTTACAGGTGACACTGCCATCTCTGTGGAACAGGACTTTTACGCTTCGGTTTATTTAGGCAATATGATGGCGCTTTTGAAACACGAAGCGAATGAAAAGATTACAGAGGAAAATGACGGAAAAGACCTAAAACATAAGTATGAAGTAAATACAAATATCCTTGTTGGAAAGTTGAAAAATTCGTTGATTCTTATGTTTCTAGAAAAGCAGCCGGAAAAACGCACCTCTCTCTTCCATCGCATCATGCAAGAAATCGTACGAAATAAGGTGCCTATACGGCCTGGGAGATGTTTTAAGCGTAATATGGGATTGAAGGCAAATAAATATTCACTTAATAGAAAGAGATGTCTGTGAGGATTATCGTTTTAGCTTGAAAGAGTAACGTATAAGCTTTTAATAGAATTGGAGAGCAAGAAAACAAGGACTTGTAAAAAAATGACATACAAGCCCCGGGTATCCTATTGCCTTTTTTCCTAAGTTGATTGATCAACTTTTCTTTAGGCTGTATTATATTTTCCTAATTTAGAGGTTTAGATGTAATTTGTAAGTTATTGGCTCTTTAGCCTGATGACATTGGGGTCTTACTTGCCCCTTAAGTGTGGGATAAAACACCTGTAAAACCTTACAAAAAGGTCTTCAATTTGGTTATATTAAACAAGGAAAAAATGAGTGGTTCTCAGTTTAATGGGTTCTGTTGAGGGATGCAAAACTTGTATTGAAACTAGTTTTATCACTCAAAATGACAAATTATAGTTATCAAAAGACACCAGAAAAAAGATGGCAATTGCCATCTTTTTTGACATATGTTGAATCTTAATCATTTTTAAAGGTCTTTCTTCAACTAATGCTCACCGTTAATTGATGAAGAAATGTAGAATCGGGGGTGATAATAGTAATACAATCGCACTTATTATTAACGTTTTGGACACCGCTATAGGTAGTTTTTCTCTACCCTTTCCTTCGTACCATCCACTGAATTGTAGTTTATTTCTATATAAAACAAAGATTAATATAAAAACACCGAGCATAGCTGTCCATCCATATTTTTCTGTATGAATTCCAATATTTGAATAAATAGCATGAGGTATTCCACCTATTAGTGTTGCAAGAATAGCAAAAATAAAAATAATCCTTAGTAGTTCCAATAATACTCGCACATTACTCTCCCCTTTACGCTTCGTCACTAACGCGTTCGTTACTTCAACAGAATCAATAGTTGAATCTAGGATTTTCTCTTATATTCGAAAGCATTTCATTTAAATTTGATGGTTGTATGTTGGTTGTATTATAGACAAAGCGTTTATCTATTCCTTTACTTTCAAACTCATCCACTAATTCTAAACATCTTACTCCCATCTGATGTTCTTTAATCCTTAAAGCGTCTCTTCTTAACAGTTCAGCATGATCCACCCATAAAACAACATATTTAATTTCGACATTCTTAACCTTGGCATAAATCTTTTGAGAAAACTTTTCTACTTCTTCTGGAAAAGCAACGTAATCAATAATCACATTCTTTTTTGCCTGAACAAAATTGATACTTAAATCAGCAAAATTTTCCCAAGTTAATGATAGTAATTCTTCGCTTTCCCACGGCGGTAGGTATCCACCAATAACCATATGATTAATTAAATCGCCTTCAATATAAGCACTATGGTCAAACTGTTTAGCAAGTCTTATGGAAGTAGTAGATTTACCAACTCCTGCGGGTCCAGATATAATATAAATTTTATTCATTATTTACCACCTATTTTTTATATGTACATATGTAATTCAATGTTAAATCCTTAAAATCCTTTGTTCAACTAAACTCAATACTGTAACGAAAGTCGAACTATCGCTATTGAAGTAACGATTATCGTTAGTTAGAAATTTATTAATTCTGATTATAGAACAAACCAACAGAGTCTTCTAATTCAAATAAGATATTATTTAAAAAATTAAAGAGTGAAATCGTTAGTGAAAATCCCATGT
>NZ_MLQS01000032.1 GCF_001866055.1 Anaerobacillus alkalidiazotrophicus | reverse complement strand
CACACTCAAGAAACTTATATGTATGTTATCTAGTTTTGAAAGAATGATTTCTTTCAATTAAATAATATCTAGTGGCGATAGCGAAGAGGTCACACTCGTTCCCATGCCGAAGTTTTGAAAGAATGATTTCTTTCAATTAAATAATATCTAGTGGCGATAGCGAAGAGGTCACACTCGTTCCCATGCCGAACACGATCGTTAAGCTCTTTTGCGCCGATGGTAGTTAGGGGCTTCCCCTTGTGAGAGTAGGACGTTGCTAGGTAAAATGAAAAACACATTCCGATGGGATGTGTTTTTTTGTGTTTTCGGAAATCGAATATTTGCGTTAAGTGGTGCTGCATCTGCGTTTGCTAGTATCGCTCCGATGAAGGCTTCCTCGATGCAAAGCAGCATGTAGTAAATTCAAAGAAGCAACTCATGAAGTGATTGAAATTAGTAGCTTTTCTGCGTCTAAGAGTGTCGCTTCTCAGTGTGTTTCCTCAAAGCAAAGCCACATGGTTAGAAAAGTCATGGATTACACGTATCAAATCAAAACGGAGCAAAAGAAAAATGGGAACGTAATTTCTCAAATACGTACCCAAAATCAGTGCATTAAAAAAAGGTTTTGGTTGAACCCAAAATGACGTTTTGAAAAATATAGTTAACATCAATAATAAGAGTGAGTTTCATGATTACTTAAATGGAGCTAGAAGTCTAAATGTTGTTGGAAACAGTATTCACCTAAGAACGTTTAGTATCAGAGTAGCGAAAATAAACAATTATGAAATTCATTAAATAAAATACTATATTATGAATTTTCATTACTTTGCTTAATCTCCTTTTCACTAAACATTTCGTTAACCTCTTCTAATTGTTTATGCTGATCAACGGAATCGCCTGCATAGAAAGGAGTTGAGTGGAAAATATTTTTTGAATTTAGATCGCTCCGTATAGTAACTTCTTCTTTAGCTAGATAATTTTCTCTTTCTTTGTTACTCATATATAAAACCTCCCATAAATTAGTACGCTATAGTTATTCCCTATCCTTTAACTATTACTTAAACAATGGTAAAATTCTAAATAATATAATTTTTAAAAATGAAATTTTTGAACAGTTAATTGGAGGCATAAAAATGACATTTAAGTTTAATACGAAAACCGTTCATTTTCAAAAGAAAATGGAAGAAATGAATGTAAGTAAAGCACAACCGATTTATCAAACATCTGCGTTCTCTTTTAAAGATTTAGATGATATGGAAGATTTTTATAGAGGAAATAAAGAATATTTATATACAAGATACAGTAATCCAAATACTGATGACTTAGGTCAGGGAGTAGCGCAATTAGAAGGGGCACCTAAAGGTTTAGCTACTTCATCTGGCATGTCTGCGATTTTAGCAGGGATATTAGCGGTGGTTAGTCACGGTGACCATATTATTGCCTCTGAAGATATTTATGGTGGTACGTATCAACTTTTTGCAAATGAATTAAAAGAGTTTGGTATTGAAGTTTCTTTTATTTCTATGCATAATTCTGTTGAGATTGAGAATGCTATTAAAGGAAACACAAAACTGTTATATTCTGAATCCATTACAAACCCACTTTTAAGAGTGGAGGATATGACATCTATTGTTTCTATTGCAAAAAGGAATAATTTAAAGACAATGATAGATAATACATTTGCAACACCTTTTTTAATTAAACCATTTGAATTAGGTGTAGATTTAGTTGTTCATAGTGCGACTAAATATATTGGTGGTCATAGTGATGTGACTGCAGGGGTATTAGTAGGAAAAGAAGAAATAATCGCTAAAGCTAAATCAAAGGTTGCCAATTTAGGTTGTAACCTAAGTCCTTTTGAAGGATGGTTAGCTTGTAGAGGCTTGAAAACTTTAGCTGTTAGAATGGAACGCCAAGTAAAAAATGCACAAGCCCTAGCTGATTTTTTACGAAATAACAGATTTATTGAAAAAGTTTATTATCCGCAATCAGTTTCTCCTAATGGAAATGGAGCTATTGTTACAATTGATCTTGGTGAACATTGTGATTTACACCTATTTTTTAAATCTTTACAATGGATAAAAATAGTGCCTACTTTAGCCGGAGTTGAATCTTCAGTTACTTACCCACTCGGGACGTCACATCGTTCAGTTCCAGATGCCATTAGACAAAAGTTAGGAATTACGAAAGGTTTAATCAGAGTTTCGTTGGGAATTGAGGATTCTGCCGATATTATTAACGCTTTTGCAGAAGCTATAGAAAAATCTAGAGTATAATTTGCATTAAGGTTATTAATATGTTAATGTATACATGTTAGCGATAAACATCTGCATACGCAGATGTATTATCGCAAGATGGAGGACATTGAGTTAGCTTCGAAGGATAAGTACCGCAGTTCGACGCAGATTACATCAAAGAAATACTATTAGAGGAAGAAACAGTTATCATGTTCTGATCAGGTACGAAACTAAATATTTTATTATTATCGCGGGGTGGAGCAGTCTGGTAGCTCGTCGGGCTCATAACCCGAAGGTCGTAGGTTCAAATCCTGCCCCCGCAACCAAAAATTATTTCACTTCAATTTAAGTAGACACAATTACGCAAGATCATATGGCTTGCGTTTTTATTAATTTTAAGCAAAGTAATGCTAAACTTCTACTATAATATCTCCAGTACTACTAGGTTTTTTACAAAAAATAAGATACACTACTATATGAACAACCTTAGGAAAATACCTAAGGTTTTTTACACATTTCAATGGACAATTTTAAAAATTTATTTCAAATAGGTGTGAAACAACTTGTTACGTGATGAATTTGATTTTATTACTAAAATAAAGCCTAAAATAGCTCATCAACCCTCGTTAAAAAAAGGCATCGGTGATGATGCAGCTGTTTTTGAAGGTAATAGCATGTTTGATGAGCTTATATGTATGGATACAATGGTAGAAGGTGTTCATTTTACTAAAGAAACGATGGCACCTTTTATGATTGGATATAAAGCTCTTGCGGTAAATATTAGTGATATTGCTGCGATGGGTGGAGTGCCGACGTATTACCTTGTTTCAATTGCCATTCCTAATGATTGGGATGAAAAAGAACTCAAAGAAATTTATGAAGGAATGAAATCTTTAGGAGATAAGTATTCGGTCGATTTGATTGGTGGTGATACTGTTTCTTCTAAACAAGGACTCATCATCACAGTTACTGTATGTGGCAAAATACAAAAAGAATCTAGTCTATACAGAAGTAACGCATCTCCAGGAGATTTCGTTTTCCTTATTGGAGAAGTAGGTGGTTCTGCAGCTGGTTTGGAGCTTTTACTAAAACACGGGTTACATTATCCTTATTCAAATCAAGAAAAGCAGTTAATAGAAGCACACCAATATCCAATTCCACAAATTGAGGCAGGAAAGTTGCTAGCTTCTAGTAAGCAAAGGATATCATTAAATGATATTAGTGATGGACTTGCTAGTGAAGCTAATGAAATTGCAGAAGCAAGTAATGTTACGTTATATATTGACTATGATAAAATACCTCGCAATTCATTTATAGAGACGTATTCTGAAGAAAAGCAAAAGCAGTGGATTCTTTTTGGTGGTGAGGATTATCAGCTTATAGGAACAATACCTAAGGCTTTTTATTCAGAAATTAATCAAACGTTTAATCAAAACGGTATACAGTTCACTATTATAGGTGAGGTAAGTTCAGGGGATGCCGAAGTTTATTTAATAAATAATCATGCTAAACAAATCTTGCCTAAAAAAGGCTTTAATCATTTTAATAAAGGTGAATAACATGGATAACTTTACGATATATACATCTTCTCCAGAAGAAACAATGGAATTTGCAGAGAAGTTAGGTAGACTAATTCAAGCAGGTGCAGTTATTACCCTTGAAGGGGATTTAGGTGCTGGGAAAACTCACTTTACAAAGGGTTTAGCGAAAGGACTAGAAGTAAAAAGAACAGTGAATAGCCCGACATTTACAATTATTAAAGAGTATAAAGGAAGATTGCCTCTCTATCATATGGATGTTTATAGAGTTAGTGATGGTGATGAGGATTTAGGGTTTGATGAATATTTCTATGGTGAGGGTGTTTCTGTTATTGAATGGTCTAGCCTAATCGAAGAACAGCTTCCAGCAGAACGCCTCGATATTCAGATATTTCATCAAGGAGACCAAGAACGGAGAATAGTACTAAGCCCAATTGGTGAAAGGTATAATCTATTATGTAAGGAGCTATTGAATAAATGAAAGCATTAGCCATTGATACGTCTACTTTTGTGTTGGGTGTTGCATTAGTAGATGGAGATAAAGTGCTAGGAGAATTAACTACTAACCTAAAAAAGAACCATTCTCTTCGTTTGATGCCTGCAATTCATTCGATCATGAACGATGCAGGAGTTTCTCCTAAAGAATTAAATCGAATTGTGGTTGCTGAAGGTCCTGGTTCGTATACAGGAGTTAGAATTGGTGTTACAACAGCTAAAACATTAGCTTGGACGTTAGGAATACCACTGATAGGTGTGTCTAGCCTAGAAGTTTTGGCCCAAAATGGTCGCCACTTTAACGGAGTTGTTTCACCAATTTTTGATGCAAGAAGAGGTCAAGTTTATACAGGGCTTTATGGAGTAAAAAACAAGGTGTATACGAAAATCGTGGATGATCAAATCTGTCTTTTAGAGGATTGGGTAACATTATTAAATGAGAAGTATGAGAATGTTCTTTTTTTAGGGAATGATATTCCAATACATAAACATATAATGGAAGAAGAGTTAGGAAATAAGGTTCAATTTGGTTTATTAAGTGATCATAATTCAAGACCAAGTGAATTGGCGAGATTAGGATTATTGAGAGAACCAAATGGCCATATACATGATTTTACACCTAACTATATTCGATTAGCAGAAGCTGAGGTAAATTGGTTAAAGGAACAAAAAAATAATAGTTAACAAGGTAGTTGTCTTATGGGAGAAAATTATAAAATACGCTATATGTTACTTGAAGATATAGATGATGTATTAAAAGTTGAGCAGAATTCTTTTGCGACACCTTGGAGCCGTACGGCCTTCGTTAATGAGCTCGTTAGTAATAAATTTGCTCATTATCTTGTCCTAGTGAGAAATGAAAAAACCATTGGATATTGTGGAGTTTGGGTAATTGTTGATGAAGCGCATATCACAAACATTGCTATACATTCTGATTTTCGAGGCCTTAAGCTGGGAGAACAGTTACTTGTACATGCAATCGAACTTTCTCGTACACTAGGAGCAACAAAGGTAACGTTAGAAGTAAGAGTATCCAATCATGTTGCACAAAGACTTTATGCTAAACTTGGGTTTCAACCAGGGGGAATTAGAAAAAATTATTATACAGATAATCAAGAGGATGCTCTTGTCATGTGGGTGGTATTATAATGAGCGATAAAATAATCTTAGCTATTGAAACAAGCTGTGATGAAACAGCAGCAGCGGTTATAAAGAACGGTACTGAAATTTTATCAAATGTAGTTGCTTCTCAAATTGAAAGTCATAAACGCTTTGGTGGTGTTGTCCCTGAGATAGCATCCAGGCATCACGTTGAGCAAATTACAATCATAATCGAAGAAGCCATGAAAGAAGCGAATAAAACTTTTGAGGACTTATCGGCCATAGCTGTAACAGAAGGACCGGGGTTAGTAGGCGCTTTATTAATAGGGGTAAATGCGGCAAAAGCACTAGCATTTGCTCATGATTTACCGCTTATAGGGGTTCACCATATTGCTGGTCATATTTATGCCAATCAATTAATTACTAACTTTAAATTTCCACTTATGACATTGGTGGTTTCTGGTGGACATACAGAATTAGTCTATATGAAGGAACATGGTCATTTTGAAGTTATTGGAGAAACTAGAGATGATGCTGTTGGTGAAGCTTATGATAAAGTAGCAAGAACATTAAGCTTACCTTATCCTGGTGGACCACACATTGACCGCCTTGCAGCTGAAGGCACTCCAACAATAGATTTGCCTAGAGCATGGTTAGAGCCTGACTCATATGATTTTAGTTTCAGTGGATTAAAATCAGCAGTGATTAACACATTACATAATGCAAAGCAGCGTGGGATTGAGATTTCAAACGAGGATTTAGCTGCTAGCTTTCAGGAAAGTGTAATTGAAGTACTTGTGGAAAAGGCGAAAAGAGCAGCAGTTGAATATCGTGTTGAGCAATTTTTGCTTGCTGGTGGAGTTGCAGCAAATAAAGGGTTAAGAAAGAAGTTAACGGAGGAATTTGATCAGTTAGGGATTGAGTTGATTATCCCCCCTTTATACTTATGCACAGATAATGCAGCAATGATTGGAGCGGCTGCTTTTAATCATTTAGAAAAGAAACAATTTGCGAATTATGAACTAAATGGTGACCCAGGATTGGATTTAGAAAGAGAGTATTAATATAAAGGGACTGCCCGATTGAAGTAGCAGGTTCAGGTTTGAGAGGGAAAGAGTGAATTCACAAGATAAAGCGGAGAATTTCGCATTCAAATCCCATACAGAAACGCACAGATATATCTGTGCGTTTTTTATCCTGTGAATTTCTCTGCTAACGGACACGGGATACCTTATTTTACCGAATTGATCAAATATTTGGAGCTATCGGACATGAGGTACGTTATTTCATGAAAATCCGCTATATTTGGTGCTAAATTAAGTATATAACGAACCTGATGTCCGTTATCCCTTATAAAAACCCTTTTGTTCACAAATAACGGCTCTCTTGTCCGATAGAGTTAATTATAATCAACTAATTCGGATTTATTCTTCGATATTTACTTGTATTAACTTTTATATTCTTGAATTACTGGGATACAAATATATGGTATCAAGTGACTAACATTTGTTGTTCAAATAAAGGATGCTTTAGTGCAATAATCCATCTACTTCTTTCAAATTAAAACTTTATAAAATGGAGAAAGTAAATGAAGTTATTTTTACATAGAAGTCAATAGAGAACGTAGGTACTTATTAACAACTCTCTTGTGGATAATGTGGATAAGTAGTAAAAAGCGTATAAAATTAGGCTAAAAACATGTTAATAACATTATTGGGGATAAAATCAGTATTTATGTTAATAAGTTTCTTGAAACCTTTTGTTAATCATGTTTATTATGTGGATAAAGTTGTTGATAATGTGGATAGATCATAAAATTAGTACTGTAATTAATTGAGGGAGTAGAATGAATACAAAATTTAAAAGTTGTTTTGCGTATCTTATCTTATTTTTGTTGTTAATAAGTTGTGAAAAGGTTTATTCAGCAGAAGAAATAGAAAAAAATTTAGTATTAGTATTAGTTCCAGATTTGTCATTTCAAGAAGTGAAATGGCTAAAAGAAAAAGGGCAATTTCCGCAGTTGTGGAAAACTGGTGGAATGGCTGCAATGAATGTCCGTCCTGATGGACCATATTCATATTTAAATAATACTGTAAGTTTAAGTGCTGGTGTACGTGGCCTAGGTATAGAAGGTTGGAATGCCTATTCAAAAGGAGAATTCGATAATGGAACATTAGTAGAGGAACGTTATCAACAATGGACTGGAAAACTTGTTGATGAGGGCATTATTTTTCATCCGTATTTACATAAGCTTGTGGATAAAAATAAAGAAACGACCTATCGAGCGGATATAGGGATTTTAGGACAAACATTAAAGGAAAATAGTGTCCATAGTTATGTTATTGGAAACAGTGATTATAATGAAGAGAAAATTCGTTACGGTCCTCTTCTAACAATGGACCAAGAAGGTTTAACAAAAGGCTTATTAGATGCAACTAGAAAAAGTCCAGGATCAGCAGCAGGTGTTGTAATGGATGTCGATAAAATATTTGCCTACTTATCCACATTTAATGATCAATCGTCCTTTTTTGTGATTGAATGGGGAGATTTATACCGTTTATATAAGCAAAAAGATGTTATGACAGATGAGTATTTTTCAAAACAGTATGAATTAACATTATTAAATTTAGAGTTGTTTATGTATCAGCTTTTAAGTGGTCACTATACTGATAACCTTATGATGGTATCACCAATGGTTCATAATGATGCCTATCAGGATAAAGAACGGTTAGCTCCGTTTTTTTATTGGCAAGGTTCTTTAGGGGAGCATATCTTTCATATTTACTCTAGTACAACTAGGCAACCATTTATCATTAGTAATTTTGATCTTGTCCCGACGTTACTCAATTCTTTTCATATAGATCATTCAAATGATTTTTTGGGTAAGCCACTACATATTAAAGAGGTAAATGAATCATTATTGGAAAGAGGTCTCAAAAGTATTGATTTAATGTTTGTTATTTTTAAAACTAGAAATGTTGTTCTGTCTAGTTACATAACCATACTTGTACTCTTATTAATTTTGGTTAGTGTTATTATTTTTTTGAAAGATCAAAAGGAAGGGTGGAAACAGACTGCAAAAGTCTTACTTGTAAGTGGTATTAGCTCACCGTTATGGTTATTACTAACACCATACGCTCTAAATTATATTCAAGCTAATATTTACTTATTGTTATTAACTTTATTGAGTTTCTTAACAGGCTATGTATTAGTCAGATATGTTTCCAACCCTATTTTTGCTATAAGTGTCACTTTATTTGTAGCGATAACAGTTGACTTGTTTTTAGGACATTATTTTATGCAAAGATCATATTTAGGCTATGATCCAATCATTGGAGCTCGATATTATGGGATTGGGAATGAGTACGCGGGAATTTATTTAATTTCTAGTATCCTTCTTTTAGAAAATCCTTTGTTTAGAAAGTGGTTTTTGTTATTGTTTATTAGTTTAGGACAGATCTTTGTTTTAAGCTTCACAAATCTAGGAGCTAATGCGGGGGCAACGATAGCAACAGCGGTTATGTTTGGTTTTTTTTATTATCGATTTTACGTTACTAATTTTCAGTGGAGAAAACTACTGATTATTTTTAGTGTCTTAGTTCCAGTTGTTATAGCGATCCTATTTTTTGCCCAATTAAATGGAAAAGAGTCTCACATTGGATATGCTTTTTCAAAATTATTTCAAGGAGACGTGCTTTATATCACTGATACGATTAAAAGAAAACTAGAGATGAACTGGAAGATTTTTCGCTTTAGTAATTGGACGCAGTTATTTGTAACAACATATTTTTTAATTGCTTTGTATTTATGGAGAGGGAAGAAAATTGTAAGGAATGAAGTGAAAAAGTTGATAATACAAACAGGGGTGGTAGCGTCGCTCGCTTTATTAGTATTTAATGATTCAGGAGTTGTTGCAGCTGCTACATCAATGTTTATCATTGTTTGTACAAGTTATTATTGGGCTTTGGAAAATTAAGAATTTAATACTATGAAGGTGTAGGGAGAGCCTCTCCCTACACCAATTTAATTAAATATTAACCTTCTAACTCGCTCCATTCATCCATTAAAGTATCAAGCTCATTTTTTAAGTCGTCGATTTCACTATTCAGTTGACTAACACGTGTGTGGTCTTGGTATACTTCAGGATCGCAAAGCTCTTCTTCTTTCTTGGCTATAGAAAGCTCTAATTTTTCGATTAACTGTTCGATTTCCTCAAGTCGGCGTAAGCGTTGGCGTTCTTTACGTTTTGCTTCTTTATCTTGAAGAAAGTTTTGCTTTGTTAGTTGTTCTTCATTTAAAACGACCTTTTCCAACTCTGTTTCTTTGAGTTGCTGACGTTCTAAGTTTTCTTGTTTTTTTGCAATATAGTAATCGTAGTCTCCGATATAGTCAATTAATCCATCCTTAGTCATTTCTACAACCCGTGTTGCCATACGATTAACGAAGTAACGGTCATGAGATACGAATAAAATAGTTCCAGGATAGTCTAGTAAAGAGTCTTCTAGTATTTCCTTACTATCTAAATCAAGGTGGTTTGTCGGTTCATCCAAAATAAGAAAATTTGCTTTTTGCATCATAAGTTTTGCTAATGCTAACCGTGCTTTTTCACCACCACTTAAATCAGAAACAATTTTTAAGACGTCATCTCCACTAAATAGGAAGTTACCAAGTATAGTACGAATTTCTTTCTCAGGTGTTAAAGGATAATCGTCCCAAAGTTCGTGTAAGACTTGTTTATTTGAAGAAAGTTTTGCTTGTTCTTGATCATAATAACCAATATTCACATTACTACCGTATTTGAACGTTCCAGTTAAAGGTTCTAATTGTTTTGTTATTATTTTTAATAATGTTGATTTTCCGATTCCGTTCGGGCCAAGTAGAGCAATACTTTCGGTTCTGTTAATAGATAGGTTAAGATTTTCAAATAAAGGGTTTGAACTAGAATACCCACCAGAAAGTTGTTCAGTTTGTAATACATCATTTCCAGTTTGCTTTTCGATATTAAAAGAAAAACGGGCAGATTTTTCGTCGCCTTGAGGCCGATCAAGAACATGCATTTTTTCTAACTGCTTTCGTCTACTTTGAGCTCTTTTGGTCGTAGAGGCTCTGGCGATATTTTTTTGAATGAATGTTTGTAGCTTCTCGATCTGTTCTTGTTGTTTTTCAAATTGTCTCAATTCGACTTCATAACGTTTCGCTTTTTCATCTAAATAATGGCTGTAGTTACCGACAAATTTTGTTGCTCTTGTTCGCGAGATTTCGTAAACAATGTTTGCGACTTTATCTAAGAAATAGCGATCGTGAGAAACAATTAATATGGCTCGATCATAATGAAGTAAGTATTGTTCAAGCCAAGATAGAGTTTCTAAATCTAAGTGGTTGGTAGGTTCGTCTAAGATAAGTAAATCTGGACGTGTTAATAATAGTTTACCTAAAGCCAATCTTGTTTTTTGACCTCCACTTAATGTAGAAATCTTTGTAGAATAATCTTTATCTGAAAAATGAAGTCCTGATAATATTCCGCGAATATCAGCTTCGTATTTGTAGCCGCCCTTTTCTTTAAAACTTTCAGAAAGAATATCATAGTCCTTTAATAATTTTTCATAGTTTTTTTCATTGTTAGTTTGAGACGGGTCTGCCATCTTTGCTTCTAAGTCTCGTAATTCTTTTTCCATTTTCATAAGCGGCTCAAATACAGTAAGCATCTCGTCCCAAATTGAACGACTAGATTCTAGGCCTGTATCTTGTGCTAAATATCCTACTGTCACGCCTTTGGGTATAATGACTTCTCCAGAGTTATAGGATAATTTTCCAGCAATTATTTTAAGTAGAGTAGACTTGCCAGCACCGTTTCGACCAACAATAGCTACTCGATCTCTTAATTGGACTTCTAATTTTATATTCGATAATATAGGTTCTGCACCAAACGTTTTTGTCAATTGAACACATTGTAAAAGTATCATTTTTCATCATCCTAACATGTAGTAGCTAGTATCACTTATATTAGTTTACCGTAATCAAATATGCTCAAGCAAGAAAACTTCTGACACTGGTCAAATCTTAATCAAACTGATTTGAACTTAAGGGTCATAGACCCCCACCTCTAAGCGTAGCGTAGGTGGGAACTTCCATTCAGGTGGAGTTGAGACTCCATCTGAATTTCCGATGTTCTAGCGAAGCTAGAACGAGTTCTCTAAAAGAACTATGGTAACTAACATTTAAATACGAAGCGAATGATAAATGAAAGTAATTAAATTGTAATATTATCTTTCCTAGTTATAAGATAAGAATAGATACAAATTTCACAAAATAGTGTACAATGTAGTTGTAATGAATAGAAAGGGGACATTTGATATGTCATCGTTTACTCATTTTAATGAACAAGGCCGTGCCAAAATGGTTGATATTTCTGAGAAAAAAGAGACGGTTAGAACTGCTATAGCTAAAACAAGTATCATCTTATGTGAAAATATTCACAAAAAAATCCTAGAAGGTTCAATTGGTAAAGGGGATGTTTTGGGTGTAGCACAAGTAGCAGGAGTAATGGCTGCTAAAAGAACAGCTGACTGGATTCCAATGTGTCATCCACTAGCATTAAGTGGGGTTGATATTACTTTTGATTGGTCAATAAAAGATGATCAATATATACTAAATATTTTTGTTGAAGTAAAAACAAAAGGGAGTACGGGAGTAGAGATGGAAGCGTTAACTGCTGCTTCTGCAGTAGCTTTAACCGTATATGACATGTGTAAAGCTATCGATAAAGGAATGGTAATTGGCCAAACCTACCTATTAGAAAAAACAGGTGGGAAAAGTGGAGACTTTAAAAGAGAACTAATAGAATAGTCTTAATTCAATAGCAATAATTTAACAAAATATTCAACTTACGTTATAGTAATAATAGATGAAGTAAATTGGTTATTTATCACTAACCATTAAAAGAGAAAAATAGGTTATTTATATTAAAAATAAGTTTGGATAAAATAAATATATTTTATCTGTACCAAATATATTGGAAAAGGTCAGGAGTTAAGTTTACTAGTATGTTTTGTCTGAGACAATATACAAATAACGATTTTTCGTTAGAGGAAAGAACGTATGTGAATATATTCCCATAGGTTTTAATTATTACCTTTATTCAAAATTAAAGGTACAGGTTGGAGGCGTGATTATGAATATTGATCAAGGGAAAATACCTCAAGCTACTGCAAAACGATTACCTTTATACTATCGTTTTTTGGAGAACTTACAAGCATCTGGTAAGCACCGCGTATCATCTACAGAATTAAGTGAAGCAGTTAAGGTAGATTCAGCAACAATTAGAAGAGATTTTTCCTATTTCGGAGCGTTAGGGAAAAAAGGCTATGGATATAATGTTAATTATCTACTGTCGTTTTTTAGAAAAACATTAGACCAAGATGAGATAACGAAAGTAACATTAATAGGTGTTGGTAATTTAGGTACAGCTTTCTTACACTATAATTTCTCTAAAAATAATAGCACAAAAATTGAAATGGCATTTGATGTTCAGGAAGATAAGGTAGGGACTGAGGTAGGGAATGTTCCAATTCATCATTTAGATGATTTAGAAAAAATTCTTGACCCAGATGTTACGGTCGCTATTTTAACGGTACCTTCCTCGGTAGCCCAGAAGGTAGCTGACCGTCTTGTTGATTGTGGTATTAAAGGAATTCTGAACTTTACACCAGCAAGATTATCAGTACCGAAAAACGTAAGAGTCCATCACATTGATTTATCCGTAGAGCTTCAGTCATTAATTTATTTTTTAAAACATTATCCAATGTAACAATGTAGGTTATCACTTATTTAAAGGTGATAATCTTTTTTATCCCACTCTTTAGGGGCAGTAAGACCCCCACTGATTGAAGTTCAGCTTTATACTTTAAGTTTAACTTCGCTTAAGGATTATAGTATAAGAAACTAAGGCGTGCACTTAGGATAATAATTTTCATGTACCTTGATGTTAGGTTTTACAACGATGGACACATCACTTGTTGTTATTTTTGTATTAATGGCAATGAGAGGAGTAGGTCAAGGTTTATCAACGATGCCAGCAACAACGGCAGGAATGAACGCCATTCCAGATCAATTTGTTTCAAGAGGTTCATAGCGATAATTTTCTAAGTGCTTTTATTATATCTATTTTTAAAAATTGTGTTATGATAGAAAAAAGAATATTTTTTTTCACAGCTACGGGAGCCTAGAAGACTAGGCTGAGAAGATGACTGATCTGTCACAGACCGTTAACCTGATCTGGATCATGCCAGCGGAGGGAAGACTGTATTTGTAATGTTTATTTACATGTCTTTAAAGGCCGCATCTGTATGATGGGGTCTTTTTCATTGTTCTATTTGAAATCAAAAAGATCAGTACGCAACATAGCTATTGGATGGGTTTAAAAAGTAATTGAAACAATCACTAGAATGAAAACTTAGGAGGAGAAATTATGGCAAAAGATCTATTAACTATCGGTGGTGTTGAATTAAAAAGTCGTCTTTTAATTGGGACAGGAAAATTTAGCGATGACTCTATAATCCCTGAGGTAATTAATTCTTCGGAATCTCAAGTAATTACAGTTGCAATGCGACGTGTCGATTTTACTACGAGTCAAGAAAATATTATGAAACATATTCCAAAAGATATGATTCTTTTACCTAATACATCTGGAGCAAGAACAGCTGAAGAAGCTGTGCGAATTGCAAGACTTGCTCGTGCAGCTGGAATGGGTAATTGGATAAAAATTGAGGTCATATCTGATCAAAAATATTTACTCCCAGATAATTATGAAACAATTAAAGCAACAGAAGTTTTGGCAAACGAAGGTTTTATCGTACTACCATATATGAGTCCGGATTTAATGGTAGCCAAAAAGCTAGAAGAAGTAGGGGCTGCAGCAGTAATGCCATTAGGGGCTCCGATTGGAACAAATAGAGGATTAAAGACGAAAGAGCTCATTCAAATACTAATTGATGAATGTAAAAAACCAGTGATTGTTGATGCAGGTATTGGAAAGCCTTCTCAAGCATGTGAAGCTATGGAACTTGGTGCGGATGCAGTCTTAGTTAACACAGCAATCGCAACTGCTGGAGATCCTGCTGCAATGGGTGAAGCATTTAAATCAGCTGTACACTCAGGGCGACTAGCTTACTTGTCTGGTGTAGGTGGAGTGACTACACATGCAAGGGCATCATCTCCGTTAACAGGATTTTTACAAATGTAGAAATATTCAAAAAGAATCCTCCTTGGCATTATAAAGTATGTTTCCATTTTATTTGAAATAAGAAAGGAGCTTTTTTGTGAGTTTTTATTATGAGTACGAAAAGTTAAAGGAATTGCCTTTTGAACAATATTTTCAGCGTATTACAGAAATGGATGTAAAGAGGGCTTTGCAAAAGAGGAGATTAAATTTTGAAGATTTGCTTGCACTTTTATCGCCAGCTGCAGAGAATTGTCTAGAGGAGATGGCACAGAAATCACACGAATTAACCGTTCAGCATTTTGGAAAAACAATTTTACTCTTTAATCCAATTTATATTGCTGATCACTGTGTCAATCTTTGTACGTATTGTAGCTTTAGTGTTACAAATAAATTTGAGCGCAAGAAACTTTCGATGGAAGAAATTGAAGTGGAAGCACAAGCGTTAGCAAAATTAGGGTTGAAACACATTCTGATTTTAACAGGTGAATCGAAAACTCATACACCAGTAACGTATATTGCCGAAGCTGTAAAGGTGTTGAAGAAGTACTTTTCTTCTGTTGCAATCGAGATTAATCCACTTGATACAGAGGAATATAAACTATTAGTAGATGCCGGTATTGATGGTTTAACAGTATATCAAGAAGTTTATAATGAAGAGGTTTATAAATCTCTTCATATAAAAGGTCCAAAACGTGATTATCGTTATCGTATGGATACACCAGAACGAGGCTGCGATGCGGGGATTCGCCAGATTAATATTGGTGCTTTACTTGGGTTAGATGATTGGCGTAAAGAAGCATTTTTTGCAGCGATGCACGCGAATTATTTACAGACTAAATATCTTGATGCAGAGATTAGCCTCTCATTACCTAGAATGCGTCCGCATATCGGTGAGTTCCAACCCCCTTCAATTGTTGAAGATCGTCACCTTGTTCAGGCAATAACTGCGTTTCGGTTGTTTTTACCGAGATCAGGGATTACTCTTTCAACTAGAGAACCACAACAATTGCGTGATAATCTTATTTATTTAGGTGTAACAAAAATGTCTGCTGGAGCAAGTACGGAAGTTGGTGGTTATTCAAATTGTAATTCAGGTACAGCGCAATTTGAGATATCCGATGAGCGCTCATTAGATGAAATTAAAGAGATGATTAAATCTAAAGGTTATCAACCTGTTTTAAAAGATTGGGAATTAATTGTTTAAAACATGATTGTAAGAACATTTACGTAGGAAAAAATTGTACGTGATAGAAGTTTTGCCATAAGAATAAAAAAACGGGCCGAGGCCCGTTTTTTATTCTTTATTTTTTCTTTTTACTCTCTTTTTGAATGTGAAGTATCTGTAAGAAACCATGAAATCATAAGCTGCAAGAGCCATTAGGGCAATTGTGAAGAAGTCCCATTGACCAGTTCTTGTATTTTGTTGAATAGCAAAATATACAAACAGACATCCCATGAAAAAATATATTATTCCCCAAACATATGGTGATCTCATTTAATAAAGTCCTCCAATAAAGCCTTGCATTTCCTCAAGTTTTCTTTGAAGTTCGACTAGTCTATCCCCGAAAACAACTTGAACAAGCATAACAAAGCTATTTAATGCAACGTGCGCCATGATCGGCACGATAATTCTTTTCGTTTTAACATAAAGGAAGGCAAATACAATCCCCATCGATGTATAAACTAGTAAATGCTCAAAATCAAGGTGGACGGCTGCAAATATGACGGAGCTAATAATGGCAGCTATCCAGAAATTATATCGTTTATAAAGTGTCCCAAAAATAATCATCCTGAAAATAATTTCTTCTAAAATAGGACCGATAACAGCTACTACGATAATTAAAGCTGGTGTAGCTTTTGCTAATTCAACAATCATTTCGGTATTTTCAGATCCTGGTTCGATCCCGAATACGCCAATTTCTATAAGAACTGCAATATATTGGGCTATGAAGGCCATGAAAATACCAGCGATTGACCATACAATTGCTTCACTTTTTGAGCTTCTATTTCGTGTTAAGTGTCGCTCTGTCATATCTTGTCTTAACAAAAGCAAAATTAATACAAAACCAAGAGAAAAACTAAATAAAGTCCAAATACCTGGGATTTGTCTCTCGTCCATCCCCATGAGCATTAAAATAGGAACACCGATAAAAGCAGATAACTGCATTAGAATATAGGTTAATATCACTAACCAGTAACGTTTTGTCAAACCAAAAACTCCTTTTTACATAATGTGAAATGTAGAAATGAAAAAATTTTATTGGGAAATTTTCTATCGTACAACTTGATAACAACACTATTAGGCTTAGAATACAAACTAACCTTCTATAAAATGTTCGTTCATTCAAAATCTACATTCATATATTGTAACATAGAATTATAAAATCTATTGTGTAGTAACTTTTAAGAAATATAATCACTACAGTATAAATATACTCTAAAACGTCAAAAGTAATGAAGGATAATTTTTCAAGCCTATCAACAAGTATAGTTTAGTAATAGTTTTAAGTGAGAAGGATTTTATCAACATTAAGGAGAAATGAATGTAATGCTCTAAACCGTATACGAGTGCACGCATATACTGGTTTTGTCGACAAATTTCGGTTAAAAAAAAACCAAGTTTTTCTAAAAAAAATCTGAAAAATACTTGCAAAATAGAATTGAAATGATTATTATAATAATTGTGTTAGCACTCAAGTGTAACGAGTGCTAATAATGAATTCAAAAAAATAAAGTTGAATGAAGGAGGTTGTTTTCCTTGTTAAAGCCATTAGGTGATCGTATTGTGATCGAACAAGTTGAAACTGAAGAAAAAACTGCTAGTGGGATCGTACTTCCAGATACAGCAAAAGAAAAGCCACAAGAAGGGCGTATAGTTGCTGTTGGTTCTGGACGCATTTTAGAGAGTGGTGAGCGCGTAGCTTTAGAAGTAAAAGAAGGCGACAAAGTAATTTTCTCTAAATATGCTGGTACTGAAGTGAAACTTGATGGTAAAGAATACTTAATCCTTCGTGAAAACGACGTATTAGCCATCGTAAACTAATCACTTGTACTTATGGTATAAATTGAGTACATGCTATAAAAATCAAGAAAAATTTCGTAGGGGTAGTCCTACTACATAGAAAACTAGGAGGTTGACAAAACAATGGCAAAAGAAATTAAATTTAGCGAAGACGCACGTCGCGCAATGCTTCGTGGTGTTGATGCTTTAGCTGATGCTGTAAAAGTAACATTAGGACCAAAAGGACGTAATGTTGTATTAGAAAAGAAATTCGGTTCACCTCTTATTACTAATGACGGTGTAACAATCGCTAAAGAAATTGAACTTGAAGATGCTTTTGAAAACATGGGTGCTAAGTTAGTTGCTGAAGTTGCTAGCAAAACAAACGATATTGCTGGTGACGGTACAACTACTGCAACTGTTTTAGCTCAAGCTATGATCCGTGAAGGATTAAAGAACGTAACAAGCGGTGCAAACCCAATGGTACTTCGTAAAGGTATTGAAAAAGCTACTGTTAAAGCTGTTCAAGAGCTTCAAGCAATTTCAAAGCCAATCGAAAGTAAAGCTTCAATTGCACAAGTTGCTGCAATCTCTTCTGCTGATGAAGAAGTAGGACAATTAATTGCAGAAGCTATGGAGCGTGTTGGTAACGATGGTGTTATCACAATTGAGGAATCTAAAGGATTCACAACTGAGTTAGAAGTTGTAGAAGGTATGCAATTCGACCGTGGATATGCTTCTCCTTATATGGTTACTGACTCAGATAAAATGGAAGCAGTTCTAGATAATCCATACATTCTTATCACAGATAAGAAAATTGCAAGCATTCAAGAAATCTTACCAGTTCTTGAGCAAGTTGTTCAACAAGGTAAGCCAATCCTTTTAATTGCTGAAGATGTTGAAGGTGAAGCGTTAGCTACTTTAGTTGTTAACAAACTTCGTGGTACTTTCAATGCTGTAGCTGTTAAAGCTCCAGGATTTGGTGACCGTCGTAAAGCAATGCTTGAAGATATCGCTATCCTAACTGGTGGAGAATTAATTACAGAAGAATTAGGATTAGATCTTAAGTCTGCTAACATTACTCAATTAGGCCGTGCTTCTAAAGTTGTTGTAACAAAAGAAAACACAACAATCGTTGAAGGTTCTGGTGATTCTGCTAAAATTGCAGCTCGTGTAAGCCAAATTAAAGCTCAAGTAGAAGAAACTACTTCTGAATTTGATAAAGAAAAACTTCAAGAGCGCCTAGCGAAATTAGCTGGCGGTGTAGCAGTTGTTAAAGTTGGTGCAGCTACTGAAACTGAGTTAAAAGAGAAAAAACTTCGTATTGAAGATGCTCTAAACTCTACTCGTGCAGCAGTAGAAGAAGGTATCGTTTCTGGTGGTGGTACAGCACTAGTAAACGTAATCAACGCTGTAAAAACAATTCAAGCTGAAGGCGATGAACTAACAGGTGTAAACCTTGTATTACGTGCTCTTGAAGAGCCAGTTCGTCAAATCGCTCACAATGCTGGACTTGAAGGTTCAGTAATCGTTGAACGCTTAAAGAATGAAAAAGCAGGAATTGGTTTCAATGCAGCAACTGGTCAGTGGGTAAACATGATCGAAGCTGGTATCGTTGACCCAACTAAAGTTACTCGTTCAGCTCTACAAAACGCAGCAAGCGTATCTGCTATGTTCTTAACAACAGAAGCAGTAATCGCTGATAAGCCTGAAGAAGGCGGCGGCGGCATGCCAGATATGGGCGGAATGGGCGGAATGGGTGGAATGGGCGGCATGATGTAATAAGCCCCTCAAACCCTTGGTATAAAAGGATTTGTTAGTAAGGTGAGAGTGGTTTGCTAACATTTTGCTAACATTGAGGATATTAACGGAGGCTTCTCATCAGTTCACCGAACTTTTGAGAGGCTTCTTTTTTCATTTCTTGTGTTACGTGGAGGTACACATTTTTTGTAATTTGGTCATCTGTATGACCGAGCCGATCCATGATTTGTTCGAGTGAGACACGGGCTTCAGCAAGAAGTGACGTATGTGTGTGTCGCAAAGAGTGCGGTGTTAACTCTTCATTTAGGTTAGCGATGGTAAGCAGCCTTTTCATACGGTCTCGAACGTTTTTTATCACAATAGGATAACCGAACTGTCGCTCCATCTTTGCAAAGATAAAGTCTTTATTGTAGTAGTCGTCACCTAGTCGCTTTATTACTTGATTCTGAACGTCTTTGTGGTCTTTTAAAGCTTGAATAACTTCTTCATCTATGACAACTTTCCGCCTAGACTTTCGGGTTTTAGGTGGGACCAATTGATACTCCACGGTATTATTATTTGGATTATAATACGTTTTGGTTATGCTTATCGTTTGGTTTATAAAGTCTATATCCCTCCATTTGAGAGCAACTAACTCTCCGACTCTTATTCCTGTATAGGCTAGGATTAAAAACGCCAAATAATCATGTTCAAGCCCATGTTGTTTAGCTGTTTCTAAAAACAAGGCAAGTTCTTCTTTTTCAAGGTAATTTGGAACTTCCTCTTCTTCAAGTTGTTCAATCGTTTTCTTGTCTTTTTTAACGTAAGCAAATTCAGTCGGATCCTTCTTAATAAGCTCCAGTTCTAAAGCTTTTCGAAAAATCATTCTTCCTGTTCGGTTGATCCCCTCCCTTGTACTATCAGATAACCCTTGATCTTTTAAATCATTGAGAGCATCTTGATACATTTTTCTTGTGATGTCTTTTAATTTTAATTGAGCAAAATAGGGTAACAATTTTCCGATTTCATGGAGGCGAACTCGAATGGTTCCCGGCTTTACATCTTTTGATTCACTGTAGATCGGTAGCCATTCATTTGCAAACTCGCTAAAGGTTTTATCTGTTTCTTCTAAATATGTTCCTTGGTTTACTTCATGAATTAGAGCTGCGGCAGCCTCTTCAGCTTCCTGCTTAGTAGTAAAGCCGCTTTTTACCTTTTGTTTTCTTTTTCCGGTGATTGGATCTAATCCAATATCGATGGTGTAAGCCCACTTTGAACCACAAGTGCATTTTTTCTTTTTGCACTTACAGCCTCTTCTGTAAAAATGTCATTTCATAGGCATCCTCGCTTTCTAAATATTATTTGTTGCAATTGTACATTATTTCCAAAATCAGAATAATAATTCATGACATTAATTCAGGAAAATGCGGATTAAAGATTATTTTATAAATGGTGTAAGTGGTATATAAGGGTAATTATTAATGATGATTTATTCACTTCGAGATTCTGTTGACTGTTGAGGGAAGGGGGTGCTACAAGCTTTGTACGTAGATTGCTTTGAAGATAAAATGGTTAATGAACAGTAGAAGGATACTATTCAATAGAAAATGATCTACCACAATTGGGCGCGATTGCGGAAAACCATAAGCCTCATTCCTCGGTAAAAATAAGAAGGATTAGATTTTTCACTTCAAAATCCTTGACGTTTTTCTATTGGTAAACACGTTGACAGCAAGTGGTAAAATTTCGTAGCATCTGCTGGTAAAAAACATATCAGAGATGGTACATTCTTGTGGCTGTAATCAATTCATTTTCAGTGATACGTAATAAGTATACTTTATAACGATAACCATCATAATCTTTACTAAAAAAGTACAGTGTACCTCTTATGCCAATCTGAAACAATCTGAAAAAAGTACAGTGTACCCTTTATGCTAGATTGGATGTATTAACAACAGAAATACCTTATCTACCTAGATAGTACTGAAGGTAGTAATTGTTCTCCTCGTTTTGTTGTTCCGCCTATTTTGTAATAACATAATCCAGTAACCATTTAAACAATCAAAAAAGTCCTACAAGGCTGCTGTAAGGCACAAAACAATATTAAGTTTCAAATAAATTAAGATAAGTATAATTCCCCATCCATACATTTCTGCATATTCTTTCTTGAATTTTTAAGTGCTTTATAGTTCATTCGATATTTTGAGGTGTAAGCGAAATATGGGTGAGAGTTCGCTCTATTTATTTGTACCTTTCAGCTTTTCCCATTCGTATAATAAGAAAACTAAACTTTTTGACTAAGGATAGATAAACTGATGAATAGAATTTGCGTAAAAGTCCCTAAGGTATATGACTGGGTTACAAAAGAATCTGAATTTAATACTTGTTTAAGCCTTATAGAATGCTGTACGATTACTGACCAAATCTGCTGTGATTTTATGTTAGAATGCTCGTCTGACTTAAACAGCCTATGGGTAGATAATAGTGGCAATATCCCACGTTCTGGGACAATCACTGTTTCCTTTGACGAAGGATGTGGGGATACGCTTGATGTATTTATTAACGGCAGTTTGGCTTTTTCAGTTGGAAAAGGTCAAACACGGTCGCAAACCGTTGCATTTGTACGTTCCTTAGAAGTGAGATGTCCCAATGGAATAGGGTTTTGTAAAGGGAAATACTCTTTAAGTATTCATCATAAATTTGAAAAAATTTCCCTTCCTGATCCAGTAGATAGCTTGGAGTGTTACCTAGCAGATCCATGTGGAAACAGAATCAGCCCTTTCTCACCTGATTCGATTGATTGTATTGAAATTCCTCAAGAAAACGGAAGACGGAATAAAAAAATTTTAACGCCAAACGGTGACATGGTTACCCTTCAAAAAGTCAAATTACTCAAAAAAGGGTGTATAGGAGTCGAATTTAAGAGACATGGACAATTATGCAAAAAATTAGTGCCCTTCGAATTCACAGAAGATTTACTTTTATGCGCTCCAGAGGGAACAAGAATTGAATGCGAAATCATTGCTTTTGATTGCACAGCAATAATTCAAACAAATGATTCGTGCGCTCGGATCGAGGTTTTTATCAATGTTTGTCAAAGTATACAAAGTGAAGCAGACGTTATCATTTCTTTAGAAGGAGAATTTTGCAAGCCTAGACTAGGTTTAAATTCTGAATGTTGAGTTTATCCAGTTCCTAATGTGAATTAATTATCAGTAAAATAATTAAGAAGTTTAAAATATGTGATAACAAATGAGCCATATCGGGTTTTGGATAACCTATTTTCTCTAATAAATGTGGGGATATGTCCAAACCAAAAAAGCCATTAAACATACTATGGCTATGAAGTAAAATTAAATATTTAGGAGGGTCAATAATGGCTCAATTAGGAAAGTGTTTTCCAACTACATTATGTTGTGTAAATGATGCAGTTTGCTGTGACATAAGTGTGACTGTAGGTACAGGTCCAGTTGATTTATACACTAATTCTACAAACTTTCCAGTTAATGGTACATTCATGGTGGATAACAGTAACTCTTCTACTGGAAATGTAACATTAACCGATGGCACAAATGCAATTGACGTTGCTCCAGGGACATGTCAAGCAATTACGTATAGCGACATTAATAATGGTGAAAGTATTACATGGCAAACTACAGCCGCAGCGGACTTTAAGGTTTCTTTCTCTATAAATTACAAATTCTAGTTAAAAAGGATGCATAGTTGCATCCTTTTTTATTTTTGTCTAAACATACAAACAAGCCGGAAAGATCCTACATAAAATAATAAAAATCAGTTACAAGGTGGTGACATTTTATTATGGCGCAACTTTCTTCGTGCTGCTGCAATTGTCCTTCCATTTCCCCACAACCTGTATTTGGATCCTTATTTGGATCTAATGGAGCTTTTACTGCTACAAATAATACTAATTTAATTTTCCCTACCGCAGGTCCAACTTCTGGAATGGTGGCTGCTCCTGCTCCTACTAATAGTATTACAATACAATCCTTTGGTGTATATGAAATTAGTTTTTCTTTAACCAGCTCAACTAATTCTACCATTTCTGGTGTAGAGTATTATATTTATATTAATGGAGTGCAATTAAGTGTTTCCCTGATCTCCTTTGTAGATCAACTTGATACAGTTGCTCCACGAAATCCAGGTGGAAAAACTATTTTAACAACTTTGAATCCTAATGATGATATAACCGTTAGATCAATTGTTCTTACAGGAACTAGCACTTACATCAACCCAACTTTAGTTGTGAAAAAAATTAGCTAATTGAGTCCGGGGGGACGGTTCGAGACCAGTGAAAAAGTCACAATAGACACAAATTTTAAGTCGAAATCAATATGTTTGTTCTTATTGTATGAAATCAATAAAAAAACAGAAGAATGTGCCGAAACCCTTGATATATTAGGATTTCAGCACAAATAAACCCCCTTAAATGGTATAATGTAAGTACGACCAAACAAAACCATAAGGGGGGTTATTCTATGCTTCGACGTGAGCCAAAGCAAATGAGCTTTCACTCTGAATTATACAATAAAATACCAGAAAATCATATATTAAGAAGGCCGAGGGGACGGTCCCTCCGGCTCTTATATCAACGGAGTGCTAATATTGAAGACGAGTGTCAATTAAAACAGTAGAGACTTTACTGCACAGTACAACGATACTATTCAATATAATATGGAAATAAAGGTAAACGTTAAACAGTCTACAGTAATTAATAACACTTTGCCAATGCTATCCAATAAAAAACGGTAAAACCTGGATATTACATACTTTTCGCACACATAGTAAAAATATTAGTTTTTCATCAATTTTGAAGTTAGGGCGTTCTCGTAATGTCAATTTTCATTAGATTTACTGTTAAATAAGTGCTTTCTTGGCTAAACTAGAGTTAAAGATTTTAATGATTGGAGTAGCCTTATGGATATTCAAGAACAGCTCAATCAGGCTTTAAAAGAGATTGATAGACTAAAAAAAGAAAATATACAATTAAAAAAGGATCTCTATAAAACACAAGGTAGTAATAATCGAACATCTAATCTAACGAAAACAGCGACTGATTTTACTCCTAAAGAAAAAGCTGCAATTTCACTATTTAATAATCTTTTTCGAGGAAGAACTGATGTTTTTGCTCAAAGGTGGGAATCGAGTACTACAGGTAAATCTGGTTATTCACCTGTATGTGAAAACGAGTGGGATAAAGAGCTTTGTCGAAAACCTAAAATCAAATGTCAGGATTGCTCTCATCGATTATTTCCCACCTTAACTCCCCAAGTCATTTACGAACATTTAAGTGGCATAAAAACTGTAGGAATATATCCGTTACTTGAAGATAATACGTGTAATTTTCTGGCTGTGGACTTTGATAAAAAACAATGGCAAGATGACGTACGTGCATTTATTGAAACCTGTAAAAACTTAGGGTTACCATATCACATCGAACGTTCCCGATCAGGTGAAGGGGCTCATATTTGGTTCTTTTTTGAAAAGGCAATAAGAGCTTCGTTAGCTAGAAAATTTGGGGTTATTCTCTTATCGAAAACAAGTGAAAAACGCTTTGAAGTTGGAATGGATTCCTTTGATAGAATGTTCCCTAACCAAGATCTATTACCCAAAGGTGGTTTTGGCAATTTAATAGCTCTCCCATTACAAAAACAAGCAAAAACGAAAGGCAATAGTGTGTTTGTAAATGAGTCATTTCAGGAATTTGCGAATCAATGGCAATATCTATCGTTGATAAAAAAGATCTCTGAAAAAAACATTTTACAAATAGTAACAAACTTCGCCGAGGAAGAAGGCCCTATGAAGGTAAAAGAGAAAGTTGGGAATATTAACTTGCCAAAAGAAGTTACTATTGAATTAAATCAGGGTATTCAAATTCCTAAGATTTTATTACCTAGTAAGATACTAATTGAATTACAAAAACTTGCGACATTTGGAAATCCAGAGTTTTTCAAAGCGCAAGCAAAACGTATTTCTACTCATCGGATTCCTAGAATGATTGATTGTACACAGATTGATGAAAATATGCTCATATTACCAAGAGGTCTACTAGAAAAAGTGAAGGAAATTTTTTTGAAATATAAAATATCTCTTAAAATACTAAATAATCAATTCGGAGGGGAGTCCATTACTGCTAAATTCCATGGTCAACTTACTATCCAACAAGAAGATGCAGTTACTTCAATGTCTAATTATGACAATGGAGTATTAGCAGCAGCTACTGGCTTTGGAAAAACAGTGACAGCTGCAGCATTAATTAGTAGAAATGAAACCAATACACTTATAATTGTGCATCGAACACAATTAGTTGAACAATGGAAAGAGAGATTATCTACTTTTTTAAACATTCCAGTAAAAGAAATTGGACAAATTGGTGGTGGGAAAAACAAACCAACCTATAATATAGATATATCTACGATTCAATCGCTTAATCATAATGGATTAATTAAACCTGAGTTACATCATTACGGGCAAATTATTGTGGATGAATGTCATCACATTTCTGCCGTCAGCTTTGAAAAAGTATTAAGAGCTGTCCGAGCAAAAAAGGTGTATGGTTTAACAGCAACCCCAGTCAGGAAAGATGGGTTGCACCCAATAATATTTATGCAATGTGGACCTATAAGATATAAAACGAATAATAAACAGCAAGCCAATATTCGGACGTTTAAACAAACCCTTGTTAAAAGAGAAACATTATTTAAAACAAATGAAACTGATATACAAGCAATATATTCATTGTTATCTACTAATGAACAACGAAACGATATGATTTTTAATGATGTTCTAAAAGTCCTAGATGAAAAACGATCTCCTATAGTGTTAACGGAACGTTTAGATCATGTAAATGAGCTATATGAGATTTTCAAGGGATTTGCTAAAAATATTATTATCCTATCAGGAGCTATGAAGAAGAAAGAACGGCAACAAGCGCTAGAAAAGTTAATGAAATTACCTGATAGTGAGGAGAGATTGTTAATTGCAACAGGAAAATATGTTGGAGAAGGGTTTGATGATTCGAGATTAGATACACTCTTTCTAACAATGCCAATCTCTTGGAAAGGAACTTTGCAACAGTATGTAGGGCGGCTTCACCGTAAACATAGTGATAAAAATGAAGTGAAAGTGTTTGATTATGTAGATTCGAACGTTGATGTTTTGCAGAAAATGTTTGAAAAGCGATTAAAGGGATATAAAAACATTGGTTATCGTCTATATGGTGAAAACGAAGAGAAAAGCCAACAAATTCAATTATTCTAGTATTTTGAAATAAATAAAGCGATATAAACAATTTAACATAAGATTCTACTGTTTATCCTTGGTAACACTTTATAAAGTAAGTGAACATCTGCACTAAAAGCAGTTTTTCAAAGATTTCAGATTGTGATGAAACTGAGAAATTAAATTGGGGTAAATTAGAAAATATATACTTTTACCAAATGTTTTATTAAAATTGATTTAGAAGGTATATTCAGAGCAACGATGGTATTCTCAATTTAAGTATATGTTTGAGTGAGAGAGGTGAAGCGAATGTTCGAACAAATTAATCAAAAAAAAGCTCTACTAGATGCGAACCGACCATTACCCAAATATACAGTCAAAAGTCTACGTGAAAAGTTATTACTCGAATGGACATATAATACAAATGCGATTGAAGGAAACACGTTAACTATCAACGAAACAAAGGTCGTTCTAGAAGGAATTACTGTCGGTGGTAAAACATTGCGTGAACACTTGGAAGTTCTTAATCATCGTGACGCCATTACCTATGTAGAGGAGATTGTACATAAGGGCGAAGCTTTGTCGGAGTGGCAAATTAAGAACATACATCGACTTGTACTAAAAGGAATTGATGATGGATATGCAGGTGTATATCGGGACCAGCAAGTTTTTATTTCTGGTGCTAAACATATACCTCCAGCTCCTTTCCTCATAAAAGAAGAGATGGAGCAGTTGATGGCATGGTATGAACAATTAGAAACGAAAAAATTGCATCCCATTGCTCGTGGAGCTATGTTACATGCTATTTTTGTTGGAATTCATCCATTTATTGATGGAAATGGACGGACATCACGTTTGTTATTAAATTTAGAACTCATGAAAGATGGTTTTCCACCAATTGTCATTAAAGTGGAAAATCGCCTAGCTTATTACGAAGCATTAGATAGAGCGCATACACAGAAAGAATATGATGACTTTATTAAGTTAGTCACAATTGAAGTAGAAGATTCATTAAACCTATATTTAAGTACAATAAATAAAAACACTTAATAAAATATACAGTAGAGTTGTCAGCTTAAGATAAACACCCCTACATCATTTTATCTGCGATGCTAACATTTTGCTAACGCAAGCTAGTGAAAAACGATAAATGACTGTTAACAATGTTACAAACAGAATTTAACAAAATTTTGATATACCGCACTTTTCGCACACAGCGTGTAAGATATTACACACTCTCACCTTAGGGGCGGCATGATGTAATCTGCCCTCGAACCCTTGATATATAAGGATCTATGTTAGCAAATAATCACATAGAAGATTTTAAAGAGGCTTCTCATAAGTTGATCGAACTTTTGAGAGGTCTCTTTTTTCAATTCTTTTGTATCGTATAGATATACCTTTCTTGTTGTATCATCATTTGAATGACTAAGGCTATCCATTTAATGTTGGACTTTCTTCTACCCTCATAATGAAAATATCGGTTATACAACTCTGATACAAATAACAAATCCTGTTTCATTATTCCTTATATGTAAAATTTGAAATTTTATTGACAGTTAAATTTCAAAGCTTTACTATATGATAATGGTTTTCAATTTCATTTAGGGGGAAAAGCTTCATGTTAAGTCGAATTATTAAAAAACAATTTTTATTTATGTCTGCAATGATTTTTATTTTATCGATCACTTTACTAGGTTGTTCAGGTTCAAGTGAATCAGTAGAAAATTCAGCTTCTACTAGTGAAAGTAGTAATATGATTACTTTTGCTTGGCCTAGGGATATAGGTGATTTAAATCCACATCTCTACAATCCATCTCAATTATTTGCTCAATCTATGGTATTTGAACCTTTAGTTAGCTATCAAGATGGAGGCGAGCTAAAACCACATTTGGCAAAATCTTGGAAAGTTTCAGATGATGGAAAAGAATATGTATTCAACTTACGTCAAGATGTGAAGTTTTCTGATGGCGCAAGTTTCAATGCTGAGATTGTGAAAAAGAATTTTGATGCTGTATTAAACAATGTAGATTTACATAGTTGGTTAGGCTTTATTCCAAAGGTCACTCAAACAGAGGTAATAGATGAGTATACGTTTAAATTAACATTAAACGAACCGTATTATCCTACTATTCAGGAGTTAGCTGTTGTTCGTCCAGTTCGTTTCTTAGGAGAAACTGGTTTTCCTCAAGATGGTGACACTTCTAAAGGAATAGAAAAACCAGTAGGCACAGGCCCATGGGTATTGGATGAATATAAGGTAGATGAATATGCCATATTTAAACGTAATGATAATTATTGGGGTGACCTCCCAAGTGTAGAGCAAATTAAAGTCAAAGTTGTTCCTGATGCTGAAACACGCGTACTTGCTTTTGAAAAAGGAGATTTAGACCTTGTATATGGTGAAGGTGTTATCAGTTTAGATTCTTTTATACAATTAGAATCCACAGGTTCCTATGAGACTAGTATTTCTGAGCCAGTAGCTACTAGACAACTAGTTATGAATACAAATATTGAACAGCTTTCCGATATCCGGGTGCGTCAAGCATTACATTATGGATTTAATAAAGAAGCGATGGTTCAGGGTGTGACATCTGGGGTAGAAGAGAAGGCTGACTACATCTTACCAACAAATTTTCCTTACACCTCAAATGTTGATGTAACCACGGTTAATTATGATGTTGATAAAGCTAAACAATTATTAGATGAAGCAGATTGGAAGTTACCAGAAGGAAAAGATATTCGTGAAAAAGACGGGAAACCACTTGAAATCGAATTAATGTATAACTCAGCTGAGTCCATTCAAAAAACAATGGCTGAAATATTACAATCTGAGTGGGCGGCATTAGGTGTGAAATTAAATATTGTCGGTGTTGAGCTTACTACTCAAGTAGAAAGATTCAAAGCTAATGAGTTTGATATGAACTTCTTTAGTAACTATGGCGCTCCATATGATCCACATGCTTTCGTAAACGTCGTAGCTACAGAAGGATTTGGATTTAGCGAAGCTATTTCAGCTTATCCTAACAAAGAGGAGATATTAGAACAAATTGCAGCTGTCCAACAAACAACTGATGAAAATGAGCGTCAAGAACTATACACATCCATTTTAGGTTCACTACAAGAGCAAGGTGCAATTGTACCGATTTCTTATATTAAGAAAATAGCAATCTATCAAAAGGATGTTTCTAATTTCTCATTCCCTGCTAACCGAGATGAACACCCATTTACAGGGATTAGTATCGAGAAGTAAGCGACAGGAGATTTTCTTATGGGCACTTATATAGTGAAACGAATTTTGGCCATTATTCCAATTTTTCTTTTGGCAAATTTAGTTACATTTGGAATGATCCGCTTATCACCAGTGGACCCAGCTGAAGCATACTTAGCTGCTGCGCATATCCAATCAACAGATGAGATTTTGGCCCAAAAAAGACAAGAGTTTGGCTTAGATCAGCCTCTTTTTGTACAATATGTGAACTCCGTTATTCAGATATCCCAATTTAATTTTGGGGTATCTTATGTAACGAATAAACCTGTGTGGGAAGAGGTTTATACTCGAATACCAGCAACAATTCAGTTAACTGTAGGGAGCATCATATTAGCAATCCTAGTCAGTGTCCCAATTGGATTTTTAGCAGGACTAAAGAAAAACAGTGGAATCGACCATTTTAGTCGATTTCTCTCTTTTTTGGGGGCATCTATACCTTCATTTTGGCTTGGGTATTTATTGATTTTTTTCTTTTCTGTAAAATTTGATCTTTTCCCAGTAGAAGGTATAGGGACATGGAAACATCTAGTTTTACCTTCTGTAACATTGGCTTTACCTTTAATCGCTTTATATACCCGACTATTACGTGCCAGTGTTCTTGAAAATTTAGAAGAGCCATATGTGCTTTTTGCAAGAACGAGAGGGATTCATGAAAGGATCATAATAGGAAAACATGTATTTAGAATTGCCATATCTCCTATGGTTACTGGATTAGGAATGAATTTAGGTAACCTGATGACTGGAGCGATCATTGTCGAGGTCGTCTTTTCATGGCCAGGGTTTGGGCGGTACTTTATTGAGGCTATTTTTAACCGTGATGTACCAGTCATTCAATGCTATGTAATGTTGGCAGCAGGTTTATTCCTGATCAGCAACTTAATTGTTGATCTTATCCAAATGTATATTGACCCACGTATTTCTAGAAAAGGAAGGCAGTTCCAATGATAGCGAGTGTTCGTGTTCTATTAAAAAGTCAAAAAGTGATAGTCCTTTGTTCTCTAATATTGTGCGTGCTATTTTTTATTATGATCTTTGCTCCTTGGCTTGCACCTAATGACCCCACTGCGGTTAATTTAGTTCATAAACTTCAGCCGCCTTCTTTGTCTTACCCATTGGGAACAGATCATTTAGGTAGATGTACATTATCACGCGTCCTATATGGTGCACGTGTTTCGCTAGGGTTTGCTACATTAATTTTTGTTTCAGCTTTAAGTATCGGTTTGATCATTGGCATTATTGCTGGTTTTAAAGGTGGATGGGTGGATCAGCTGTTAATGAGATTCGCTGATGGGGTGATGGCATTCCCAAGTCTTCTGCTTGTTCTTGGATTAGTTGGTATTTGGGGAGCTGGGCTTAAACAGGTCGTAATAGCATTAATTTTCGTACAATGGGTCTATTACGCAAGGATAATCCGAGGAGTAGTTCTAAGCCTGAAAGAACAGAACTATATAACTGCAGCTAAAATTAGTGGTTCATCACAATGGAAGATCATAAAAAAACATATTATTCCAAATGTCCTTCCACCATTAGCAGTAATGGGAACGCTAGAAATGGGTTGGGCTATTATGAATTTATCATCTATGTCCTTTTTAGGCTTAGGAGTGCAACCCCCTACACCGGAGTGGGGAGCTATGCTTCACGAAGGAAAGTCATATATCAGGACAAACCCATCGTTAATGATTTATCCGGGTTTAATGATTATGCTAGTTGTCGTTACTTTTAATTTATTAGGCGAAGCACTATCAGACCGTTTTGGAATTAAACGTCGATAATAAAAAAGGACGGATAAAAAAATGGAAACAAAAGAGAGAAATATTTTACAAGTTAGCGACTTACATGTGCAAGTAAAAACAAAAGATGGTCTTTCTACACTTGTTCAAGACATTAATTTTGGAATTGAAAAAGGGAAAGTACTAGGTCTTGTTGGGGAAAGTGGCAGTGGTAAAACAGTTACAAGTATGTCTATTTTGCAGCTGCATAATCAGAAAAACATGAATATTCAAGGAAGCATTACACTAAAAGGACGGGAATTAAATGGCTTAAAAAATAAAGAAATGCGAGGAATTCGTGGGAAGGACATCGCTTTTATTATGCAAAATCCGATGAATGCCTTTACTCCTGTTTTTACGATTGGTCATCAATTTATTGAAACTATTAGATCCCATACTTCATTAAATAAGAAGCAAGCAAAGGAGCTTGCCATTGATGTGATGCAATATGTAAACTTGCCCGATCCTGCAAAATTATTAAAAAACTATCCTTTTCAATTGAGTGGAGGAATGCTTCAGCGTGTAATGATTGCCATGGCCACATGCTTACATCCTTCTGTTATTATTGCAGATGAACCAACAACTGCACTTGATCTTCACAACCAATTATTAGTCCTTCGTCTTTTAGATAGAATTCGCTCTGAATATGGAACTTCTATTTTACTCATTTCCCATGATCTTGGGGTAATTGCAGAAATGGCTGATGATGTAATCGTTATGAAACATGGTAGAATTGTAGAAAAAGCAAATGTATTTCAATTATTTGATCATCCACAACATGAGTATACAAAGAAGCTGTTAACCACAAGGCCTACCTTACAAGTTGAACAACAACCTATCACCTATATGTTGTGATCAATAGAATTTCATTTTGTAAAGAGGTGAAACCAATGAGCTTATTACAGGTAAAAGAAGTCAATCACAGCTACGATTCTAAGAAACTTTTTAAATGGAAGGATCAATTAAATAAAGCACTTACTAATATTTCTTTTTCGATTGAAGAAGGAACCTGTTTAGGATTACTGGGGACAAGTGGGGCTGGTAAAAGCACCTTAGGAAAAGTGATTCTTGGCATACAACGTCCACAACAAGGCCAGGTCTTGTTTCAAGGATATGATATTTATAATACAGATAAACATAACCAACGAAAAATACGTCGCGATTTGCAAGTTGTTTTTCAGGACTCATATTCAGCTGTGAATCCCCGTATGACAGCTGAGCGTATCATAAGCGAACCATTAGAGAATTATGAAAAACTATCCGTAAGTGAAAAAAGAAGAACGGTTATTTCGCTGTTAGAACGCGTAGGATTATGTGAAAAGGATTTAAAAAAATACCCACATCAATTTAGCGGTGGGCAGTTGCAAAGGATTAATATTGCTAGAGCTATTTCTCTTAAACCAAAGTTAATCGTCCTGGACGAATCGGTTAGTAGTTTAGATATGGTTACACAAAGCTTAATTTTAGATTTATTAAGAGAATTAAAAGATGACTTCGGCTTATCTTATCTGTTTATTACCCATGATATTAAAGCTGCCTTTTCCATTTCTGATACATTAGGTGTACTAGAAAAAGGAGAATTAATCGAGCTTTATGATTCGAAAGAGCAATTTTTTTCCTCAAAAAACCCTGTTGTTTTACGGATGAGAGAATCCATTCTTGCAGAGCATCCACGGTCGCGTTCACTTTCGAAAGGGTGAACATAGTAAAACAATAAATTAAAGTAAATATTGTGTTGATTTTAGAGGCTTCTCAAAGGTTGATAAAACTTTTGGGAAGTCTCTTTTTTCATCTCTTTGGTTACATTCAAATAAATACTTTAGGTAAGTTAAGGGGAGCGGTAATCAGAAGCGCCTTTGTGATTGCTACGCAAAGCTGAAGCTAGGAGTATCTCTCTTCTCTATCATTAGCTCAATCATTTGTCTCTAGCCGCTCTTGAGTCATTGATCATTTTATTTGTGTGATTTTTTACATGATTTTTCATTCATTGACCAATATTCTTTAAAACGTATATATTACATTTGCAATTGATATGTTACATCTCCTATGGAAAATTCCATAGGTAACGTACTGTACGAGTTTCATGAAATACCCCAAAAAATACCGGCCACTCGCTCAATAGCGCGAATGGTCGGTATTCATGTTAACCATTTATAAATCTTGCACCTGCTATACCGGGGTTGGTCATTTCTTTCGGGTCGAGAACCTCATTCAGTTCAGCCTCAGTTAAAATTCCACGTTCCAGGCATATCTCTCTTACGGGGCGATTCGTTTGAATGGCTTCCTTTGCCACTCTTGATGCTACCTCATAACCAACATGAGGATTTATGGCTGTTACAATTCCTACACTTTTTTCAACCATTTCACGACAATGATCGATATTAGCTGTTATTCCACGAACTGCATATTCCGTAAAGACACGAATGCCATTTTCTAAAATGGAAAGTGACTGCAATAAGTTAAAAACTAACACTGGTTCCATCACATTCAATTCTAGCTGTCCTGCTTCAGATGCTAAACTAATCGTATGGTCATTTCCAATTACTTGAAAAGAAATTTGATTAATGACCTCACACATGACAGGATTAACTTTTCCTGGCATGATCGATGATCCTGGTTGACGGGAAGGGAGATTGATCTCATTGATGCCTGTACGCGGCCCTGAACTCATCAAGCGTAAATCATTTGCAATTTTTGAAAGATTAATAGCTATTATTTTTAATGCACTAGATACCTCTGTATAAACATCTGTATTTTGAGTCGCATCTATTAAATCCTTAGCCGTTTTAAAAGGATAACCCGTAATGTCAGCCAAATAAGCGGCGACCTTTTCAATATATTCAGGTTTTGCATTTAATCCTGTTCCTACAGCAGTTGCCCCCATGTTAATCTCATATAAATGGCAGATTGAGCGTTGAACTCTGGAAAGGTCACGTAACAGAACACGACGATACGCTCCAAATTCTTGACCGAGGCGAACCGGTACGGCATCCTGCAGATGAGTTCTTCCCATTTTTAATACGTCATCAAACTCTTTTTCTTTTTCTCCCATAGCATCGATAAGTTCTTCTATTTGTTTTGTTAATCCATCAGATAATCGAAGCACAGAAAGGTGAATAGCTGTAGGAAAAGCATCATTGGTCGATTGTGCCATATTGACGTGAGTATTTGGGCTTACTCGCATGTACTCACCTTTTTGTCCCCCGAGAAACTCGATTGCTCGATTAGCAATGACCTCATTTGCGTTCATATTAAAAGAAGTACCTGCGCCCCCTTGAATGGCATCGACAATAAAGTGATTATTTAATTTTCCAGCAATGACCTCTTCAGCGGCTTCAATGATCACAGCAGCTATATCGGCTTGAAGAACACCTACTTCTCGATTAGCCATTGCTGCTGCTTTTTTTACATAACCAAATGCTCGAATAAGTTCTGGATGAGGGGGGTATCCGGTAATCGGAAAGTTTTCCCTTGCACGCATCGTTTGAATTCCATAATACGCATCCTTTGGTATGTTCCTTTTCCCAAGTAGGTCCCGTTCCGTTCGATACATTGCTTGTCTATCGTAATCTACTAACGCCATTTTATTTATCGCCATTTTCAATTCCTACTTTCTTTCTGATTATCCCGCTAGGTGTTTTGATGGTACACTTTGAGTGGCTTCCCGCTCTTCCTGTAAGTCAACTTCTAGTGCTGATACAATGGTCGCAGCTGAAGCATCTCCTGTCACGTTTACGGAAGTTCTAATCATATCAAGAATACGGTCGATTCCAGCAATCAGCGCAATCCCTTCTAACGGAAGTCCGACCGATGTCATTACCATCGTAAGCATTACTAAACCCGCACTCGGGACACCCGCTGTTCCAATCGAAGCTAATGTTGCTGTTAAAACAATCGTAAGTAATTGGGCAAAACTAAGCTCAATCCCATAAAGCTGGGCTACAAATAAGACGCACACCCCTTGATACAAGGCAGTCCCATCCATATTAATAGTGGCTCCAAGTGGAAGTACAAAACTGCTTACTTTCTTAGAAACCCCTAAGTTTTCTTCTGAGCACTTGATCGTAACAGGCAAAGTACCTGAACTGCTTTGAGTACTAAAGGCTACTAAAATCGCTGGTGAGATTCCTTTGAAAAAATGAATTGGGCTCATTTTGGCAAATAGTTTAACAGCAGAAGAGTACGTAATGATCACATGTAACAGCGCTGCAATGGCCACAGCTGCTATGATTTTTAATAGTGGCAAAAGTACCGCCGGTCCATATTGCCCTACTATAGGTGCTACTAGTCCAAACACACCAATTGGTGCTACTTTCATGACGATATTCGTAATTGAATACATCATTTCGGCAAAGCCTTCAAAGAAAGTGTAGACTCCTTTTGCTTTCTCGCCAACTAATGTAATACTTAAACCTAGAAAGATCGCAAAGAAGATAATTTGAAGCATATTTGCTTCGATTAAAGACATCAATGGGTTTGTTGGGATGATATTCAAGAGTGTATCCACAAGCCCTGGCGCTTCTTGAGGTTCAATTGTTTGCTCTGATACGGGGGTGTCGAGTCCAGCACCAGGCATCATCAGTTTCCCTACGACTAAACCAATCGTAATCGCAATTGCAGTTGTTCCCAAATAGTATGAAACAGTTCTCATACTCATTCTTCCAAGTTTCTTTATATCACCTGTGCTTGCTACTCCTACAATGAGGGATGTAAATACTAATGGGACAATGATAAAATTAATGAGACGTAAAAATAATGTACCTAGAGGCTGTACTGCCTCCATGGCTGGTCCAAAAATAACCCCAAACATAATTGCTAACACGAAAGAAATAAATATCATCGATAATAATTTTTTCCCTTTCATTCTTCCACTCCTTACGTTTTTTCATCACTGTATAATAGAAACTACAAAATCCTACACAAACCTATAAAAAAGAAGAAATCTTGTTCAGTTATCTGACAATCTTTTTTCATTATGTAGATTTCTTTCCTGTTTTCCATTACAATATGACATTATGATAAAAAAGAAAGATTCTAAAGATACTCTAATTCTATTTTTGGTTATGTTACTAGCGGTTCCCATTGCAGGAGAGCTGAAATTTCATCCTTTTCACGATGATTTTCGGGTAAGCTTTGGTACACCGGCTTTTTTTCTGTTTTTATTGTGGCTTCGAAAGATCAACCCCATCCTATCCGGTTTCGTTACAGGTGTGTGTGTCGTCGTTTTCCGTATTGCTTTGGATTGGGTCGTTTTCAATCAGGCAAACTGGGAAAGCTCATTTACTCTGCACTTCCCAGTCTTTTTCTACTATTTTGCTTTTGCAAGTGCCTTTTATATTAGTAAAATACGTCACTTTTATAAACAACCGATCTGGATCGGTTGTTTAGGAGTACTCATTGAAATACTAGCTAGTATTAGTGAGATTTTTGTGCGATCTATTTTCTCTGATCATCTCTTTTCGATTGAAATGCTGCATCAAATTATCATTATTGCCATCATCCGTAGTTTTTTTGTCCTTGGAATTTACACTTTGTTTCTATTGAGAGAATCGACAATGGCAGCCGAACAGCAACGAAAACGCAATGAAAAGATGACCTTGCTCATCTCTAAGTTGTATGCAGAATCGATTCAATTAAAAAAAACGATGCAGCATGCCGAAGAAGTGACTAGAGACTGCTATAACCTTTATCGACAATTACAAGATATTTCTGAGATACACTCACAATTAGCTCTTAAAATCGCTGGTCAAGTACACGAAATAAAGAAAGATAATACCCGTATCTTTGCCGGTTTGTCCCAACTCATTTCTTATGAAAACATTCATGAGAAAATGAGTGTAAGAGAGCTTGGGCATCTACTAAAAACATCAAATGAAAAATATGCGAATATGCTCGGAAAAGAAATAAACATTGATATTGATTTCATAGGAAAACATCCACTTTACCATACCTACACAACGTTATCGATCCTAGGCAATCTTGTATCAAATAGCATAGAAGCCATTCAGACGAAAGGAGAAATTACGATCCTATTTGCAGCCAAAGGGCCGGACACCGAATTAAAAGTTTCCGATAACGGAACAGGAATTGCTAATGAGCACCAAGAGCTCATTTATCAGCCCGGTTTTACAACCAAATATGATCGTTTCGGTAATCCTTCAACAGGCATTGGGCTTTCCTACAGTAAAGACCTCGTAACATCGTTAGGTGGGACCATGATTTTAAATTCAACAAAAAGTGGAAGTACGTTTACGATTCAATTACCAAAGAGTAGCTTATCAAGGGAGAATCAGTAAATTGGTTGGAACATGGGGGGAAAACATAATGAATTATTTTATTACTGATGATGACCCAAGTGTACGGGCAATGTTGAAAGACATAATAGTAGATGAAGACTTAGGCGAGATTGTCAGTGAAGCTAGTGATGGAGCAGGTATAAACGACGCTCTGTTAATTAACCATAAAGTGGACATCCTCTTAATTGACATGTTGATGCCTAATCAGGACGGGATTACAACTATACAAGCCTTACGCTCATATAAGGGAAAGATTGTTATGATCTCCCAAGTGGAATCAAAAGAATTAATCGGAGAGGCGTATTCAATTGGCGTTGAATATTACGTTACTAAACCAATCAATCGACTAGAAGTCATCAATATCCTGAAAAAAGTAAATGAACGAATCCAATTAGAAAATTCTATAAACGGAATAAAGGACTCCCTAAATCTATTAAATCCACTGCCAGTAAAGCGTCAAAAAAACACCTTTAGGGAGCGTAATATTCAATCTGCTGGATCTTTTGTATTGTCAGAACTAGGAATTTTTGAGGAAAAAGGAAGTAAAGACTTACTTAATATATTAAAGTGTTTATCGTTACATGAAGAAAGTTCCGATTCATATGACTATGTTCTGCCATCCTTAAAAACGATGTTTCATAACGTTTCAGAACTAAAATTAGGCTCGAGTGACCACAAAGATATCAAAAAGGAAGTAAAGGCTTGTGAGCAAAGAATCCGCCGTTGTATCTATCATGCATTAACACATATCGCCGCATTAGGGATAGACGATTACTCAAATCCTACATTTGAAAAGTATGCTTCCAAACTGTTTGAATATAGCCAAGTGATGAAAACCATGCAAAGATTAAAAAATGAAGACGTGATTAGTCCGGCTCACACAAGAATTAACACAAAGAAGTTTATTCATGCTTTGTATACAGAAACCAAAAAACAAATGGGCTCGTGATGAATGGTCTTAAAATCCGTTTAAGGTGCTGCCCCTCACCGCTCTGACGTATCATCGTAGCGGGGGCAGGCATCCCAACCTAACAGCCAGAAAGTGAGCATAAGTATTTACTTTAATAAGGGTTAAGAGTTCTAATTGTTAATAACATTGCATTTAAACCGGAGGTAAAAAGGTGTAAATCTTATATTTCGAAATAATGGAAAGGTTATTTTGTTTTTTTGCAAAAAAAATAAGAAGCTTATCTCTTCAAAGGAATAAAAAATGGTGTTATTACTTTGAAAGAGATAGATACATAGCTACTTTTTATGATATCGATGCTTTTGGTAGTTTGTTGATATACTTAAGTGAACGCCCTGTACCAATTGCCACAGATTCTAGTGGGTTAGATGCAATGTGAACAGGTACCGATATTTCACTAGAAAGCCACTCTTGAATCCCGTTAAGAAGAGCCCCGCCACCCGTTAATGTAATACCTTGATCAACAATATCTCCACTTAGTTCCGGAGGACAATTTTCAAGTGTTAGACGAATACCTAGTAATAACTGAAGTAAAGATTCGCGTATTGCTTTTTGAATCTCAGACGAGTGAAGTGTGATTGTTTTCGGTAAACCATTAACAAGGTCTCTTCCGCGTACTTCCATTGTAATTTCTTCATGTTCAATAGGAGCGTAACCAAGTTCTATTTTTATTTGTTCCGCTGTTCTCTGACCGATTAATAGATTATAAGACTTTCTAACGTGTTGTATGATTAGATCATCAAACTTATCTCCGCCAATTCTTATGGTATTACTCGTAACGACACCACCAAAAGAGATGATAGCTACTTCTGTTGTCCCGCCGCCTATATCCACAATCACACTTGCAATAGGTTCATCAACAGGAAGACCTACTCCAATAGCTGCAGCTACAGGTTCCTCTATTAAATGAACATTTTTAACCCCGCAGCTACTTACAGCGTCTACAATAGCACGACGTTCAACGGACGTTGAACCAGAATGTGTGCCAACCACTACGCTTGGCTTGCGAAGTGATAGACCTAATTTTTTACTAACTTTTTTCATTATTGCCTTTAACATACTTGATGTTGTGTTAAAATCGGCAATAACGCCATCCCGAAGAGGTCGAACTGCTATAACATTAGCAGGAGTTTTACCAATCATATTCTTCGCTTCTACCCCTACAGCTAAAACTTCATTTGTATCAGTGTTAATTGCAACCACAGAGGGTTCATTCAAGATAATTCCTTTATCTTTACTGTAGATCAGTAAGTTTGCAGTGCCTAAATCTATACCAATTTCGACGCTTGTCCACATTTCTTTTCACCAACTTCGTTGTATCTTTGTCTATCAATTATTTATTCTAACAATTTATAATCTATGTCGATAGAGACCTTTAGCTTACATTATATGTAATAATACGTGACTAACCCGAAACTATAGTTCTATTTTTATTGGATAGTTGGGAGATTAGTTGGATGAATCCTGTACTTTGGTCCGATGTATTTTCTCCTTTATGAACGTGCTTCTCTCCTTTTACACTAATTAAGAGTATACGGAGAACATGAGATATTTTTTGCGGAAAAGGATATATACCCAAACCCAATAGGCTAAATACGCATATTCTTTATTGTATAGAATAATAGAGGAGGAATTACTTTGACCGATGATTATCATTTCTTGCCATCTCCCCAGGTATTCGATGTGAATGACCAGCGAAGGGTCCGCCCTGGTTTTTGGGGAATTGGAAGACCTGGTTTTGGAGGTTTGGGACTTGGATTTCTAGGTGGTCTTGCTACCGGTGCGTTATTGGCTCCGGGACCTGGCTTCGGATATGCATATGCATATCCATATCCACCGTATCCGTATTACTATCCGTACCCATACTACGGCTATCCTTATTACTGGTATTAATAAAAATAAAACTGAGCACCAATTAACTAGGTGCTCAGTTTTATTTTTACCATTTTCGGGCACCTTCTTGTGTATAACGGTATTGGCTGCACAATTAAAACCCACGGCAGATCGCTAAATTAATAAAAATTATCATAAATTAAAACTCATTTACTTTTCACATATATAAGTAGGCTATGCCACCTTGTAACAAAAGGGAAAAATAAGCGTCTTAATTACTGGTGTAAACAGATAGTAAAATAATGCTAATGTAAAAATAAAGAAAAAGTGTATATGAAGTGTTATCATTAAATTGAAAAGGTAAGTAGTATTTGACTAGAGGAGGTATTTACTTTGTATCAGAACCGGTCTCTATCGGAAAAACATCCGTTAATTGATAAAGTAATAGATAATGTAGAAAAAGTTGTTGTAGGAAAACAAAAAGAAGTAACGTTAAGTTTGGTTGCTATGCTTAGTGGTGGTCATGTTTTATTAGAAGATGTACCTGGTGTAGGAAAAACGATGATGGTACGAGCTATCGCTAAATCAATTGGAGCAAATTATAAACGAATTCAGTTCACTCCAGACTTATTACCATCTGATGTCACCGGTATCTCAATTTACAATCAAAAGATGATGGATTTTAAATTCCGTCCAGGGCCGATTATGGCGAACGTGGTTTTAGCAGATGAAATTAACAGAACCTCACCTAAAACTCAAGCTGCTCTCTTAGAAGCCCTTGAGGAAGCAAGTGTAACTATAGATGGAGAAACACGGCTCTTGGAAAAGCCTTTTTTTGTTATGGCTACACAAAACCCTATAGAATACGGGGGGACTTATCCACTTCCGGAAGCCCAGCTAGATCGATTTTTATTTAAGTTTAAAATTGGCTATCCGACTCCTGAGGAAGAGATGGAAGTATTAACTCGGGTTGAAAAGCAGCACCCAATTGAAAAAATAGAAGCAGTTTTATCATTAGAAGATTTGTTACAAATGCAAAAGGAAGTTACTAACGTTTATGTCGATAACTCGATGAAATCTTATATTATTTCAATTGTAAATGAAACAAGAAATCACCAATCTGTCTATATTGGTGTTAGTCCTAGAGGATCTATCGCACTAATGAAAGCTGCTCAATCCTATGCCTATATTCAAGGTAGGGAATACGTCATTCCAGATGATATTAAATATTTAGCTGAATTCGCGTTAAGTCATCGTGTCATTTTAAACTTAGATTCAAAGTATGCTAATCTGTCTCCTCAAACAGTAGTTACAGAGATTCTTCAATATGTAAAAATTCCTGTTAAAAAAGAAGCGATACGCTAATGGGAAAACTACAAACGTTACTAAGAGTTTTCATCATTCTTGGATTGGGAACGGTAACCTTTTTTTATGCGATGTTCCAAGGGGGATTTGTTAGTTGGTTTCTTTTTTATTCTACTACGGTGATCAGTGTAGTGTTGCTATTGGTTTGCTTAATGCCTATCGGTGATATAGAAGTTGAAAGAAAGTTCAGTGCAGATAGGTTAGTTGTCGGAGAAGATCTAAAGATAACGATCACTCTTTATCGGAAATTTCCTTTTCCGATTTTTTACTTTGTGGCTGAAGATGTCATGTTAAATAAAAATGAACAAAAAACCTCTAAATTCATTATTTACCCATTTTTTCGAAGGGATTTTGATTTTTCATATTCATTAAATGGTTTAAAACGCGGAGAATATCAGTTTGTGAAGGTAAAACTTCATACTAGTGATTTTTTTGGGATGTTTAAGAAGATGAAGGTTATTTACGTAAAGGATGATGTTGTAGTCTATCCTAATTTTCAAGAAATAGAAAGCTTAAACATATACAATGAAAATGAAACAGGGGTTAACATTACTTCTCAGAGATTAATAGAAGATATTACATCAGTAGCGGGTGCTAGAGAGTATATTCCTGGAGATCGATTAACAAGTATTGACTGGAAAGGCACAGCTAGGATTAATAAACTAATGACAAAGGAATTTGAGCAATATCTTGGGCAGCGATTTCTTATTACTCTTGATTGTTCAATTATAGACAAAGGGAAAGCGCAAATTTTTGAAAAGGCGGTAGAGTTAGCGACATCACTTACTGTTCACAGTTATAAAAAAAATCATCAAATAGGGTTACTTACAATAGGAGATAAAGCTAACGGTTACCCGATTAATCTAGCAAAATCTCATCAAGGGAGTTTGTTAGAACATTTAGCTAAACTCAATTATCAATTAGGTAACACATTTGATCGAGTTTTTGAAAATGAAATTAGAAAAATAGCAACAGATTCAATTGTTCTATTGATAACAACTAGAATAACAGCGGCTATGGTTGAGAACGTTCACCGTTTAAAGAAAAAAAGAGTTCAAATCGTTTTCTGTTTTGTCTCAGAGACTAAGCGAATAACAGAAGATGAAAATAACAAGTTACATCAAATTATGGGATTAGACGTGCTCGGTTATGTAGTTAGTGGAGATAACTTTCGAGTTGAATTAAAAGGAGGGGAAGCTGTTGCTCAAAAATCGTAACATGTTCTCGCTTTCTTTGATTTTAATCTACGGGTTATCATTTCTAGTACTTTGGGAGTGGCTTCGCCCACTGCCAGTCATTACAGATACTGGAAACTTATATGTGTTTGTTTGGTTTACTTTTTTTTGTTTTATTTTTATGTATTTCCGTGTGGTTAGTTATATATCCGTACCGATTATTTTTATTGCTATGATGTATGGATTACATTATATTTTTTTCGGTGGTTCATTTATAAGTGAAGGATTTTCAACATTAACTTGGTTTGGTGAAGATCTAGCGAGAAACATAGAATTTTTAATAGCTAGTAAAATGAACGATTTATCTTACGAGTTTCGAAGTTTTTTATTATTTTTAGTTCTGGCCATTATCAGTTATTTAATCCATTTTTGGATTTATCACGTTAAGAAAATCTTTTTCTTTCTTTTCATTACGATTATGTATGTAACAATTCTTGATACTTTTACGGTTTATGATGCAAGTACTTCAATTGTGAGGCTGGTTGTATCAAGTTTTTTGCTAATGACACTCCTCTTTAAAATGAAGCTCGAAGAAACCGAACGAATAAAGGCGGATAAACTTAGTAATGGAGCTTGGATTAGTATCACGACATGTATGATTGCATTTGTAGCAGTAGTTGCATTTTTTTTGCCGAAGTATGAACCTCATTGGCCAGACCCACTTCCTATGGTTCAAGGCGCTATGTCTGGGGAAAATCTGAGTGTTGGACATAGAACAATTGGATATAGTGACAATGATGAGAGGTTAGGTGGCGGTTTCGCTTATGACGATACGGTTGTGTTTACAGCTGTAGCAAACCAAGGTCATTATTGGCGAGGGGAATCAAAGGAGATTTACACGGGAAAAGGTTGGGAATCAGTAGAGCAGCAGCTAAATCGAACGTTCCGCTTTAGTGAGCATTATAATGAAAAAGTTTCCGTACAGTTTTATGAGCAAGGTACACCAATAAATGTACAAGAAACAACCATTACAATGTTTGATGATCGTCATTTCTCTCACTTTTTTTATCCGGGTGAACTTTTAGAAGTTCATGTTGATGGTTTAAAGTTTAACGCTGAGTTTCTAGAAGAACCGTTTCAATTCTCAATTGATTATGTGAGTGGCAAAGTTAGTACAATGAGCTCAACCAATCATAATCCATTACTTTTACAAGAGTACTTAATAACATACAAATATCCATCATTTGTTATTGAACATTTAAAGGAAAAAACAAATTTAGATCCTGATCACATAAAAGAAGTATATCTTCAACTTCCGGAATTACCTGAGAGAATTGGTATCTTAGCAAGTGAAATTACAAGAAATTACGATAATCGTTATGATAAAGTAAAAGCGGTTGAGGAGTACTTCTCAAAATACGATTATAAGTATGAGACGCAAGATGTAGCTATACCTTCTGAAGGCCAAGACTATGTCGATCAGTTTTTGTTTGAAACACGCCGAGGCTATTGTGATAATTTTTCTACCTCGATGGTTGTTATGCTACGTACTCTTGATATACCAGCACGTTGGGTTAAAGGCTTTACACAAGGTAGAGTAATAGGTTTAGCTGAAAATGGAAAGAAGAAGTATGAAATAACGAATGCCAACGCTCATTCATGGGTCGAAGTCTATTTCCCAAATGTGGGTTGGGTACCATTTGAGCCAACAAGAGGCTTTAACGCTGGTTTTGAGTTTGTTGAAGGAAATCCATTAGATGGAGAACTTGATCAAAGTGGCGTTGAAGAAAGTTACGAACAAGAACAGGTACCACAACGGGAGAATGACCCTGAAAACCCATTTTTACCATTAGAAGAAGAGGGTGAGCCAGTTTCGACTATTGAAGAGAATATAACTAACGACCTCGAAGAAAGCTCATCAAAATCTTTTTCTAATCCATTCAATTGGTTTCCTTTACTAATGTTATTGGTAGGATTTTTATTTTATAAAACCTATAGAAGGTTAATAACTTTCTTTTTTCTATATTGGTTTAAATTGAAATCAAGGGATGAAAATATTTATTTGAGTGCCTATGAACGTCTTTTATGGTTATTGCAATTGAATGGTTACTATCGGTATACGGATGAAACGTTACGAGAATATGCAAGTAGGATAGACAAGTCATTATCTTGTACTGAAATGACGAGGTTAACGCTTAAATATGAAAAAATAATTTATGGGAATTCCAGAGATCCTTCTTTATGGAAAGAAATGCACTCGTCTTGGGAGACGATATTAAGGAAGATGGGTTCTTGACCGATTTTATTACGGCTGTTACAATAATTTCGTACTAAATGTCGAACGTTGTAGATATACCTTCATATATCCTTAGGAATAGGCCTAAGAGTTTCTACCAAGTCACCGTAAATGACTTGACTATGAAGGCGGGAACTTTTCTATTGATGTTAATAAAAACTAAATTTGCTTTACTTAAAAGCCTAAAGATGTTTTTCTAACAACTAGGATTCTGCCTTTGTAGGAACTTATATATGGATAAAATAAAGTTTTAGTAACTACCTTAGTAATAAGGTAGTTACTCCTGTGTCATACTTTATAATAAAAGATCCTTATTTAAGTTACCTGTTTTGTGAAGAGAGGTCATGCTGAATTTTAACAGTATAATACTCTCGCTTCTAAAGGTAGATCCTAGTTTTTTGTATATTTAGGAAATTAAAATACTTTTAGCTATGTAGATCGGTTAAAAAATAAATTCCTAAGTATAAGAAAAACGGATAATTCCGCTTTACGCTACAAGTCAAGCGGCAAGTTTAGTGTTCAAATAGAAAAGTATTGATGTAAATCAACGTAATGTTGAAAAAAAGAATAAAGGGTGGAGTAAGAGGATGGAAAATATTAATGAAAAAATCATTGTTTTAGATTTTGGTGGTCAATACAACCAATTGATAGCAAGAAGAATTCGTGACCTTGGTGTATTTAGTGAACTACACCCACATACACTTACGGCAGCTGAGCTAAAGGAAATGAATCCAAAAGGAATTATTTTCTCTGGTGGACCTAACAGTGCTTATGCGGAGGGATCACCGCGATGTGATGAAGAAATTTTTGAATTAGGTATCCCGATTCTAGGGATTTGTTATGGGATGCAATTAATGTCGCATCATTTCGGTGGAAAAGTAGAAGCTGCTAATCATCGTGAATACGGAAAAGCAATGATAACTGTTGAAAATCCAAATAGATTATATCATGATTTACCAACGGAACAGTCTGTTTGGATGAGCCATGGGGATCTAGTTGTAACTCCACCAGAAGGTTTCGTTGTTGATGCGACAAACCCTTCATGTCCTATTGCAGCTATGAGTGATATTTCTCGAGGTTTATACGGCGTGCAGTTTCATCCGGAAGTACGACACTCTGAATATGGAATTCAGTTATTAGAAAACTTTGTATATAAAGTATGTGAATGTCAAGGTAATTGGTCAATGGAAAACTTCATTGAAATTGAAATGGAGAAAATTAAGAAGTTGGTTGGAGACCGTCAAGTACTTTGTGCTTTAAGTGGTGGAGTTGATTCGTCTGTTGTGGCTGTTTTAATCCACAAAGCGATCGGTGACCAACTTACGTGTATGTTTATTGATCATGGTTTGCTGAGAAAAGGTGAAGCTGAAAGTGTCATGAAAACATTCTCTGAAGGGTTTAACATGAATGTTATTAAGATCGATGCTAAAGATCGCTTCTTAGGCAAATTAAGTGGTGTTTCTGATCCGGAACAAAAAAGAAAAATTATTGGAAATGAATTTATCTATGTGTTCCAAGAAGAAGCTGATAAATTAGAGGGGATGGACTTCTTAGCTCAAGGAACTCTATATACTGATATTGTTGAAAGTGGTACAGCGACTGCTCAAACAATTAAGTCGCATCATAATGTTGGTGGATTACCAGAAGATATGAAATTTAAATTAATTGAGCCGTTAAATACTTTATTTAAAGATGAAGTACGAAAAGTAGGTACTGAATTGGGTATTCCTGATGAAGTTGTATGGCGCCAGCCTTTCCCGGGTCCAGGACTAGGAATAAGAGTATTAGGTGAAATTACAGAAGAAAAATTAGAAATTGTACGTGAAAGTGATGCGATTCTTCGTGATGAGATCAAAAAAGCGGGACTCGATCGAGAAATTTGGCAATACTTCACTGCACTTCCTGATATGCGTAGTGTAGGTGTTATGGGGGATGCAAGGACATATGACTATACAGTTGGAATTCGTGCAGTTACGTCGATTGATGGTATGACATCTGATTGGGCGAGAATCCCTTATGAAGTATTAGAAAAAATTTCTGTAAGAATTGTAAATGAAGTAAAAAATGTAAATCGTGTTGTTTACGATATTACATCTAAGCCGCCTGCAACAATTGAGTGGGAATAATTTTAAGTGTTAAAGACGTTAGGTTTGTTATCTTTTTAGGTGACAAGCCTACGCTTTTGTTAAGACATATAATAGTTAAGTTTATATGGTTTTTGACATTTAAAGATTTATTAACAAAAAATCGATAAAGCTGTTTAGTTAACAAACACGAATGATGCCTCGTATCACCTTTTAGAAAGTTCGTTTTTTCTTGTTGACTTTGTCGGATTTTGTTGATAAACTTGCTTAGTATTATTAAAAACGTAATTTTTTTCGTATATACTTAGGAATATGGCCTGAGCGTTTCTACCGAGCTACCGTAAATAGCTTGACTACGAAGAGTGTACATAATTTTGTAGGTGCTTGTTAGTATCTTATATCATTATGTAGATTTTCTTGTTGTCAAGCTCTAGGTAGATATTACATCTCCCTAGAGCTTTCTTTTTATTCGTTTCTGAATAAAAAGAATGTTATGGCTAACGCTAAAAATGTTAGCAGCTTCAAAGTTGTACATCAGTGTATAACAAAAACTAAAATTACATTTTTGAGGAGGAACTTTTTGTAATGGATCGTTATTTTGGTTTTAAGGAGCACGGTACTTCGTATCGTCAAGAAATGATTGCAGGTTTAACAACGTTCTTATCAATGGCTTATATTTTATTTGTTAACCCTTCTATTTTAAGTGCTACTGGTATGGATGCGGGTGCGGTATTTACCGCTACGGCTTTAGCGGCAGCTATTGGTACCTTGATTATGGGTATTGTTGCTAACTATCCTATTGCTTTAGCGCCTGGTATGGGTCTCAATGCATTTTTTACTTTTGGTGTTGTCCTAGGAATGGGTATTCCGTGGGAAACTGCATTGTTCGGCGTATTTATGTCAGGTATTATTTTTATCATTATTACTGTTACGAAAATCCGCGAAAAAATTATTAATGCTATTCCTGCTGAATTGAAGTATGCAGCAGCTGCGGGTATTGGGTTATTTATTGCCTTCATCGGTTTAAAAAATGCTGGTATTATTGTAGGGTACGAAGCGACACTTGTTACTTTAGGTCACCTTACTGCTGGTGGGCCTCTTCTTGCAATATTTGGATTGGTGGTAACGTCTATCTTTATGGTTCGTGGTTTTAAAGGTGGGATATTTTATGGCATGATTATTACTGCGATTGTAGGGGTAATTACAGGTGTGGCTCCGATGCCATCTGGTATTGTTGGTTCTGTTCCGAGTTTATCACCAACATTTATGGCTGCTTTTTCAATTGATTTCTCTGAAATCTTTACTGTTAGCTTGTTAGTAGTTATTTTAACTTTCTTATTTGTAGATTTCTTTGATACTGCTGGAACTTTATATGCAGTTGCTAATCAAGCTGGGTTCGTTAAAGACAATAAATTACCTCGTGCTGACAGAGCGTTATTGGCTGATTCTTCGGCAACTTCGATCGGTGCTTTGTTAGGTACATCAACGACAACGGCTTATATTGAGTCCTCGTCTGGGGTTGCTGCAGGTGGAAGAACAGGTTTTGCTTCTGTGACAACAGGTGTGTTATTTTTAATAGCTTTATTCTTCTCGCCGCTATTAGTTATTTTTGATACAACTCCAGCAATTACTGCCCCGGCACTAATTATTGTTGGTGTGCTTATGGCTTCTTCGTTAAGTCAAATTGAATGGAATAAGTTCGAAATTGCAGTTCCTGCGTTCTTAACGGCGTTGACTATGCCATTAACATTTAGTATTGCTGATGGTATTGCTATAGGTTTTATCTTTTACCCGATTACTATGGTTGCAAAAGGGAAAGCGAAAGAGGTTCATCCGATCATGTATGTATTGTTTGTGATCTTTATTGCCTACTTCGTATTTTTATAAGATATCTATTTTGGGTTTGTCGCCTTTCTGGTGACAAACCCTTTTTATTATGGATTGAGTAGGTGTTGATTTTTATTTTTCTTACTTTATTGAATTTAATCAAACTGATTTGAACTTAAGGGTCCTAGACCCCTGCCTCTAAGCGTAGGGTAGGTGGGAACTTCCAGGGGCTGGGACAAAACCACCTCTTAGATGAAAAAAGCCGGTGAAATTTTACGACGAGTAAAATTTCACCGGCTTTGATTATTTTTAATAAAAATAAGGACCACTTCTGATAAAATAAAGTTACCATACCAAATTTCAACAGAAAGAAGGGTCCTTATGTTTAAAGGTTACCATACCAAATTTCAACAGAAAGAAGGGTCCTTATGTTTAAAGATTATAACATGAACCAATTAGTTTTGCCTTTAGATTTAGAAGTAAAATTACAAAAAAATGATATTGCCTTCCATGTCCACCAT
>NZ_MLQS01000031.1 GCF_001866055.1 Anaerobacillus alkalidiazotrophicus | reverse complement strand
CTCCTTAAAATTCCACTAAACTCTCCTTTAGTTTAACATCATTTTCCAATTTGTGGACATAAANAATGAGCTGCCAACCGCAACTCATTTTTTTACTAGTCGAGTAGAAGAGAACCTCTCTACCTCTCGGTAGATTGCATTCTCTCCCCTCACAGAACCGTGCTTGCGCTATTAACGCACACGGCTCCTCCTAGTTACCATTTACAGAATATAGCTAATCTCTTTTCTTAAGTCATAAATATTAACCTTAACTCTGGCGTAAGGTAATGGATATCTAGTAAGAAAGAGCCTGAATTTATCCCAGGTAAATGACTTCCTTTGACTTCTTCTGTTGAGCCATTTAAACAGTAAGTATCCGATTTTGTCTCTAAATTTGTTTACACTCGGGGTATTATCAGTGATGCAATAATAGTTGTAGTAACCCACAAGAGAGCGTCTAAATCTATCCATGATCATATGAATATCTTTATTTCTATTAGACTTCAACCATTCTTTAGTTTCTTTAAGTTTGCTTTGGATCTTCTTCCTGCTTGTTTTCCGTTTTACACGAAATTTATCTTGTTTACTTTTACCACAATAATGTGTAAATCCTAGGAAATCAAAGGTTGCTGGTTTACTAATTCCCTTCTGGGTTGCATCTTTCTCTGCATAACGCCCGAAGGGGATAATTTTAGTTTTATCCTCGGCTACTTCTAGATTGAACTTCTTCAATCTTGCCACAAGTGAATGGAAGAACTCTTGAGCTTCGCCCTTATGTTGAAAACAACAAACAAAGTCATCTGCGTACCTCACAATGAATGCTTGNCCTTTGCACTGCTGTCTAACCCTTTTCTCAAACCAAAGGTCGAGAACATAGTGGAGATACACATTGGCTAGTATCGGCGAAATGACCCCACCTTGAGGTGTACCATTGTCAGTCTTGTGTTTCTTCCCTTCCTCCATATATCCACCTTTAAGAAACCTGCCAATTATTCTTAGTAAGTTAGGGTCAGCTATTCTCAGCTTTAAGAACTCCATCATCCATTTGTGATCAACGTTGTCAAAGAAACCCTTAATATCTACATCTACTACGTAGTTTACTGACCTCTTTTCGATATAGTGGTTCAGTATTTTCAATGCATCATGGCAATTACGATTAGGACGGAACCCAAAAGAGCAGTCTAGAAAATCATTTTCATAGATAGTGTTTAGTATCTTCGTAATCCCTCTTTGAACAATCTTATCTTCATGTTCCGGTATTCCCAATGGTCTTTTCTTGTTTGAATTGAGCTTTGGAATATACATTCTTCTTACGGGAACAGGACGATAACTTTTGCTTTTAAGTCTACCAACTAAATCCTCTATGTTTTCTTTTAGATCTTCATGGTATTGATCTTTAGTGGTACCGTTGATCCCAGGAGCCTTCTTATTAGGCAATTCATGATGGCATCGAACTAGTGATTGCTCATTTAGTAAATGTGCAAGTGATGTAAACTTCATTTTAGGATCAGATTTTGCTAATTTTGCTATCCTTAGTAGTTCAGTTTCCATTTAATATCCCTACCTCTGTGTGTAGTAAATGTGTCCCTAGTAAGGGTGATAACTGGTAGCTAGCCTTCCCTCCATCGGCATTACCCAACTTCATTAGTACTACGCTGCTATCCGACTCCCTACACGGCATTTGGTTTCCTTGCTTGTTATCGCTTGTACACCATACTCTTCTAAAAGAAAAGACCGGTAGGGTCTCCCGAGTTGCCGTACCATATCAATGTATGACGTGCCAAGGTCTCTGACTCCAGAGAGGCTTATCCTTCTCGCCTTTTACGAAGGATAGAATGTAGTTTTCTGCTATGCGTAAGGCATCAACCCTCTCGAATAACTAACATTATGGAGCTCAATCCCTTCAACCGCTTGGCTTTCGGCCCGCCACCTCACTGTCTACGCTTAAAGACTAAAGTTACCTTCAGCCCTCCAAGACTCGCTACGAGCGAATGGCTAGTTCTTACTCGACGGGAATCCCACCCGTTATATGATACGACCTAGGCTCGGCCGCACACGCAATTCTCGCCTTTTACGAAGGATAGAATGTAGTTTTCTGCTATGCGTAAGGCATCAACCCTCTCGAATAACTAACATTATGGAGCTCAATCCCTTCAACCGCTTGGCTTTCGGCCCGCCACCTCACTGTCTACGCTTAAAGACTAAAGTTACCTTCAGCCCTCCAAGACTCGCTACGAGCGAATGGCTAGTTCTTACTCGACGGGAATCCCACCCGTTATATGATACGACCTAGGCTCGGCCGCACACGCACCCGTTAGTAAAGTATCCAACTTATAATAAGCCTCTTAATATAAAAGCAATTGTGGTAATAAAAATCCCCAATATACAAAACTTTACATACTTCAAAAATAACTTTTTATCATTTTTTGGCGGTAATTTTTCATTATTAGATTTCGTCTTTGCATTTTTTAATATATTGTTTGCTTGGATAAAATAATAAATCGAAATTATTACTCCAAAAACAATACCAATATCAGTTATCCTAAACCATTCAAAAAACAGTTAAAACACCCCACTTCATCCCTTTTATATCAATAAATTTCTTCTATTTTCTACAAGGAGTCCTATTGCTTATTCAACATTCCTGCCCGTTAGTTTAAGTGAAAATTTTCACAATCTAAATGATCTCTACAAATAAATCATACCAGAAAATAACAAATTAGGTGTATAAGAATTGCTGAACTATTCTACTCTATGAGCAGTTGGTTAATTACTTGCTTCGCAGTATATGTCTACTATGTAATAAAAGAGTTAATCTAGACCGTTTGCAGAAGAATGGTCTTATTGAACATCAATCAGTTTTTTAACATTTTTGATTCTCAAAACTATGGTTATATCTTCTACCACCAGAAGGATTGTAGTGGTAAACGGTCTGTCATTCTTTGGTACACTTTTTGTCATTTGATGGTAAATATTTATGTCAGAGGTGGTACATTTCAATGGCTGTAATCATTAGCCATATGAAGATCCTCCTATCGTTATGTATGTCTTCATACTATATATAAAGCTACGTTAATTTTGGTAGGAGAATTTCAAAAAAAAATAACAAAAATCTAAGGAATCACTAGATTAAGAGAGCTTATGTCCAAAATTCGGGGGTTAATCCGATTATTCGCTAATAATGGGTGAAACAACGTTGGTCCAAACTACGGCAAGTGTGATATTCAGACCCAAATTAAACTATATTAGTACAAACATGTATACATCTTAAATCTAGCTTGAATAGAGTATTGTATATAAATCTGAATTTAGAAAGGGGAGGGATGATTTAGATGCCTATCTTATCAACCGGACCAATAGAAAATAATCCTGTAAATGGTGTACGACCTACTCAACAGGTGACAGTTAAAATTGATAATCGAAATTCTGCTAACTTTTCAATTGTTTCCATACAAGGATATACCCTAAATGGATCAAGAACGTTATATGTACGAGAACTTTTTAGTGTTGCCCCCAACCAAGTGATAACAAAGGATTTTTTTGCAAATTTAAGTGGCTTTGAGTTCATTTTTACAATAGAAGATATTATTGAAGATCAAACTCAAATTTCTGTTTGGGGGAAGCGTTCAGATGGGGAATTGGTAACTGCGCACCGCCTAGTACCTTCTGAATTGCTAGAAACACCTATAGAATCAGCGATTGATATGCCCTTTTCAGATGGTTTTGAAACCTATCTGTTAGGTGATGTGAGAGTCAATAATACGCCTTGGGCTGGCGCTGCAGATGGTTTTGGATTTGTGGAAAATATTGACGCATTATCTATACGTCCTAATACACCTTCAGCTACTTTCGGAAATCAACTGTTACGATTTGATAACCCATACGCTCCATTTAGTCCTCCTTCGCAAACGATTGATCAAGTTAGTCGACTGTTTAACAGTACGGATGTAGGAACAGATTTTCCAACACCTATAACGTTAAGTTTTGATATTCGAACCATTCAAACGGAAAGTTTAACACCTGGAGACCATGCAGAGGTGGACATTGGGCTCCCCCGTGCCGGTCGTTTTTTATTGACAACGGATACAGGCGGCACTTTACATGCAGCATTATTACCTGATGATTTTACATTACCTTTCTTTGTTTCAGATCCATTAGTTTTTGGGCAATGGTATCATATCACATACCAACTTGACATCTTAAATAATCGTTACAACTTTATTGAAATTGACGGAACTCGTTTTGATAATGCCGGCCAGGGTTGGCAAGCTAGTGTAGGAAGATTTGCAGGTGAAATTCAGCATGTGTTAATTATTCAGGGGAGCGAACATGCTGATCAACAAGGAGTGTATATCGATAATATATCTATAGAAGCACTAACAACACCTTAGAAATAATGATGTTCTTATTATAAGTTGGTGGTTTTACCTAAACAAATTAGGTGTCACTGCTAACTTTACATATATGAAAAAGTAAAAGAGCTCTATAACCCCGAAATGAACTTGGACAGCTCTAACTAGTTATTTTATAATAACATTAACTAAAGGAGCTGACTTACATCATGAAACGAACAAGACATCCTAAAGAATTTAAAATACAAGTTGCGAAAGAATTAATCAAAACCGGAAATGCAGCACTAGTTGCACGTCGTTACGAACTTAGCCCTAACATGGTAAATCGATGGGTCAAAGAATACAAAAACGGGAAGTTTGATGATCATAGTTCTACTGGTGATACGGTTGCACTAGAAACAAAAGAGTTATCTCAAGAAAACGATCAACTGAAAAAACTACTAGGTGAAAAAGATCTAGAAATCGCAATTCTACGTGATCTTATAAAAAAGAAAAACCCTCACTTACTGAAAAACTTGAAATAGCTGACCACTGGATTAACAAAGGTTATGCTGTTTCAACGGTACTAAAAATACTTGGAACTCCTCGATCCACGTACTATTAATAATGGTATAGACAGACTAATTAGTGTCGAGGAATTTTTCATGTATGACCTTTATGACGATCGATAAGGAAGGGGAGAAACGAGTAATCTTGTGTCAAAGGGAAGGAAGAGGAAAATAAAACCCCATTTTTTTATACAACCTTTTATTTAAGAAAATGGCCCGATTGTTGAATACCTACCTCCGATAAATAAAACCTCTTTAATAAAGTACATTCTTTTATAAACGAAATTATTTGTTGCGCAGTATTTAGTCTACTATGCAATACAAGAGTTACTCCACAATCTGTTCCTTTTAGAGAAAACTGATCTTATTGAAATAATCAAAGGTGGGACATTTTAAATCACTTTAATCCACCCTGCCGTAACAACAATTAAAAAAGGCTTCTCAAAAGTTTAATCAACTAATGAGAAGCCTCTTTTATATACCTAATGTTAGCATTTTGTTAGAAAATCACTTCAAAACCCTTATATATCAAGGGTTTGAGCGGTCATCACATCATGCCGCCCCTAAGGTGAGAGTGCGTAATATCTTTAACTTGATGTGCGTAGAGTGCGGTAAATCAAGGTTTTGCTAAATTCTTACTGTAACATCTTTAACGGAATTTAACCGCTTTTCACTGGATTGCGTTAGCAAAATGTTAGCATTTCTTTATTAATAAACCTAATCATAAACTCTGTTGTTGACAGGGAATGTTATAAAAAAGACATCCCCACCACTTTGGCATACGTGTTAATTGTCCCTCGTTGAAGTAGATCTGCGTAGTAAAACACTTATAAGAGTGCTTCTTAAAAATCAACCAACCCCAATTGAACAGACAATGCATTATCAAATTTAGCCATCATATTATTATCAAGATGAGTATTTTTATCTACGAGTCTTTTATTAAATATTGATTTAGTTTGTTCAGCTATTATTACAGAATCTCTATCAAATCCCCATCGTTTACCATCTATCTCTACATGTGTCGGTAACTTTGCCTTTGTATTTATGCAGTTATTGGCGACTGGTGAGAATTGATTAGAAAATCATTGGAAACAACTAAAACAGGTCTTAATCCTCCTTGCTCAGAACCTATTAAAGGAGCTAGGTCAGCAAAATATATACCCCTCTTCTTAGACTATGATTACTATGTTGAGGTTGTGGGGCGAGGGATTGGTTATTCATTGAAGCTTTTGGATTTTCTTTTTCTTTCTCTAACTCCACCTCCTCCTGTTTTGTTACATTAGGGTGAGAAGGATTTTTGTTATATGTACCTTTAAACTCATGGGTGGTTTCATTAGGCATTTTAAAAGTTTTTACTCCTTCTAAGTAATCTCGTCTAAATAATTTTAGCTCAGACGGCTTCTCAAAAGTTTTAATCAACTATTGAGAAGCCTCCTTTAATATCCTCAATGTCAGCAAAATGTGAGCACTACACTCTTAAAAATCCCATTATATCAAGGGTTTCAGGGGCAGATGTCTAGCCTCCACTCCTAGAAACACCGGACTCTAGAAACTTTTGAACAAAAACTACCACAAAAACATAGTTGAATATATTATTTATGCTCCTAGCGTTGGAGTGGCTCTGAGTACATTTACAGTCTTGTCCATAACAACCTGTGCATCACTTCCCGAATCAAGAATCGTATTTTGAAGCGATTCTTTTTCTACCAATACTGTTGTTACGGTAAGCGGACCTGATGCTTCGGTAGTCAACAAAGCGTCTACTTGCGCAGAGAAACAAGAATCACTTATCTTGGCATGAACCTCCGTGGCAACAACATGATTATTAGAAATATAATTTCCATTACCCGAAACAATACGTATGATTACAGGTGTTGCACCTACCGGCTTGATGTTCTGAGTACTAATTACTTCAGAAAAGTGATTAGCAATTACAGAATTATTATTGCCACTGATATAGAGGAGACCATACAAATCATCTAAACCATTGTCTATTCCCAGAAAAGGAGTCCAAGGTTCATGGTCACGTAATAAGTGATTTGAAGAAACCAAGTTTTCCGAACAATTTTCCCTCAATACCACCATTCCTGGATAAAATGAATGAAGTCTATTATTTGTGATACTGGAACGTGTCACACCATCAAGATAGATACTGCTCGCACCTCGTGGAAAAACATTATTCGCTGTAATCAAAAGTCCACCAAAATTTTGAGCGTAAATTGAATATCCTTTAAAACCGGCTCCTATCAAGTTATCGGTTATTTTAGAAGCCTGTCCCCAACCTCGTAGTTCTATACAGTTACCACATTCAGCTATGAAATTATCATGTATAGTCAGTGCATCTGCATGATAAATAGTAATTCCATGCTCTAAATACACAAACCCCATGCCTGTAATCCGAAATGAGTCACAAGCACTTGCAACATAAATACCCGTTTTCCCGTTAGTGTATGTGTTTTCCGGATTGGTTTCTCCTGAACCATCTTCAATAAAATGCAAACCATCAATACAAAAGTCAGAAAACTCTACCGAACTTATTCGGGGATTTCCACTTCGTTCAACATAAAATGCAGCTCCTTTATATTCCTCGTCATTTACTTCTAGGGGAATATCTACAAGTATGCGACTTCCTCCCGGCCACAATTCATGCAAATCCGCCCATTCATTCTCAGAAGTATTAAAACGAATACTCGAAGATGTAAACCCGTGTCCAGAACCCATAATTTTAAGATAACTGATGTCTATAACTACTTGACTGCCAAGATGATAATCTCCCGGTGGAATATAGATAACCGCACCCGGCTTTCCGCCTTTATTCACATCAGTGTCCGTTTGCCTACTTTTAATATCTGCTATAATACTATTGATTACCTCACCAATATCTTCATACGGATTACCGACAGGCCACTCTGTTACATCGTAATAATTTTTACTAGCCATAAATAAATTCTCCTATCAATTTAGTGTGTTTGTTCATAAACTACTATTTCCTTGATATAGCTGGAAGTAAAACCACTACCTAAAATCTTCTATCCACTTTCAATACTAAAGCTAGAAAATACTTTTAAGTTTCTTAAATTTTTCCTTTGGCTTACTATAATCAATATGTTGACCGATTTACTTTCACTTTACCTATTAAACACAATGAACAACGACACTCTCTTTTATTAACACATTTCGAAGGTACTTTCAAATTAAGGAAGTAGTTAATGAACTTAAGCTTTAGGACTCTATTGAGTCTTGGAAGAGCAAAAACTTTCGTGACCATCTTCACTTGATCGAACAAATAAACCAAACTCATTTGATGATCTTTGTGCGATATCTTAGACAATATGAATCTCAGACGATACAGATAGTTGAGGATCTATCATATATTCATTTTCATATTGAAATAATTGAAAATCCTTCAAGTTCTCTCTTAAAGTTTCTATCTCATCTACTGGTACTTGGTATAATTTATTATCAATGACCTTCAATTCACGAGGGAAAGTCATCGCACCAGCCCATCCGTCTCTCTGAGATGGTCTATGTGAAAACCACATGTCCATCCATGCAATCATAATGCGTCTATTTTTATCATCTACGAAAGTTTGTGGTGCATAAAAATCAGAACCATAATCTAAGGTATTTACTAGTCCTTGGGTAAATTGTTTAGTCTTGGAGCTCATGTTACCAATGGTATAAAATGGTTTCTCATTTTTTGTGTCGTACATAGGTGAGACGATAAGGACATCCTTATTATCCAATGAAAACAAATCTGGACATTCCCACATATCTCCTTGAGTTCCATCACTCTCAGCTACTACTCCGATATACTTCCATTCATAAAGATCTTTAGATTGATATAAGAGAGCTTTTCCTATTCCTTCTTTTTTTGAGCCAACAATCATGTAAAAGAACTCTTCATATTTCCATACTTTAGGATCACGAAAATCCTTTGTTCCATCTTTCGGAAAGTCATTAATTATGGGATTCCCCTCATACTTTTTATTAGCTTTTTGTTTTTTTCTCATGATATATCATCATAAAACTCTCCTATTTTAATATAGAATAATTATTAGATTTCGTATAAGTTCTAACTCAACTTTCGCAGAACAAATTAGATAGGTAAGCACTAATAGAGCGAAATCCGTAGGCATTATAATAGTTGATTTTAAAGTACTTGATGTTTTTTTTAATTCTTTTGCTTCAAAACATCAAGAAGAAGCTTTACACCAATTCAACAATCAAATTGCATTTACTTCGTCACAGGGTTTTAGATCGATTTGTTATACACCTTCTTAGAAATTCGAATTCTAAAATTTCAAAAAAATCTCTTTCTAGATTCGTTTAACTGCCTTTTCGTATTTTTTTTATAAATCTTGCATTTTCAATCTAAACATTTTTTTCATCTCTAAAGTGGATTAGAATTGAGGTTCTACAATACACTTATTATTCTTTAACAGCACCTAGCGTCATACCACTCACAATGTACCTCTGAACTAAGATTGAAAATACCATTACCGGTAAGCTGAAACTTACAGCGGCAGCTGTCATTGGTCCCAAATCCAAGTTATATGCTGTCAAAAATTCTGAAATTCCTACAGTCGCAGTTTTTGCTTTGGTACTAGTCAATAGTAATGCAAATAAGAAATCATTCCAGGCTAACATGAAACAAAATATTGCCGCTGTAGCTAATCCAGGGAGAGATACAGGAAGTATCACTTTAATAAATGCAGTAAAAATATTGCATCCATCTATTCTAGCTGCTTCATCAAACTCTTTTGGGATATTATTAAAAAATCCAATCATGAGCCATATTGCAAACGGAACATTGATGGCCGTATAAGTAATGATTAAAGCTAATCTAGTATCAATTAGTCCCATTCCATTAATAATGATATACATTGGTATTGCTATACTGATCATTGGGATCATTCGTACACATAATGTAAGTAATAGAAATATATTACCTGTTTTAGAAGAAAATCTAGACAGTCCATATGCAGCTAGTGCTCCAAGAAAAACAGCTAATATTGTACTAACTGAAGCGGTTATAAAACTATTGAAAAAATATTTTACAATCGGCATCTGATTAAACATGGTGACATAGTTTTCTAATGATAATTCTCTCGGAAAAAAAGTCGGTGATGGACTGATTGCATCCGATGAAGGCTTAATAGACGTTAATACTATATAGATATATGGACTAATAAATAAAAGTGCTAGAACAGTGGTAAATATACCAATAATTGTTTTGTTATTCTTCTTAAATAGTCTTCCTAGCGTATTCTCATTAGATACTTCTACATTAGGTCGAATCAATTTATATCTTCCTTTCTATTTCTTATTAGCTTTGAACATTGCTATTAAGAAGTATGAGCTTATCACTAACAAGAGAATGATGAATATTACTGCCATTGCACTTGATTCTCCAACTTGGCCATATCTAGTGAGTGTTTTGTACATATATGTGCTTAATACCTCAGATGAATTCGATGGTCCGCCTTGAGTTAACACCCATACAATATCAAAAGTTCTAGCAGCATCTACTGTCCGGATTAACACAGCTACTATCATTACTGGGAACAACGATGGTAATGTTATATATAAAAATGTTTGAATTTTATTCGCTCCATCTATCTTAGACGATTCATATAATGTTGGAGAGATGCCTTGAAGTCCAGCTAATAACACTAACATCATAAATGGTGTTGTTAACCATATGTCTGCAATTATTGTTGATAGTAAAGCAAACCTTTCATCGGATAACCACTGAATGGCATGTCTACTAGAAGTAATGTTAAAATCGTATAGTAATTTGTTTACTATGCCAAATTGGTTATTTAACATGAATCTCCAAATTAAACCTGTCACTAAAGGGGCTATCATTAACGGAGCCAGCATTATTGTTCTTACAATCCCATGTCCTTTAAAAGCAGTGTTCAATAACAAAGCAAAAAATAATCCAAGTATCAACTCGAAACCTACTGCTACTACTACATAAATGATCGTGTTAGTTGTTGCACCTATAAACCTTTCAGACCTTATAGCATCAATATAATGGCTCAAACCGACAAATGTACCTCTTCCTTGAGCAATCATATCGATTTCAAAAAAACTATCTCTAACAAGCAAAGCTACAGGAAAAAATAAAAATATTAACATAAAGATTCCTGCAGGAGCGAAAAAGTAAATGGAAATTCTCGATTCTTTTGTCATAGTATCACTCACTTCGATAATATTTTATTAAACGGATAGGAATGATGTCCCTATCCGTTTAAATTAAGTTATCCTTAGTTCACTATTCCCTCAATTATTTTCTTCGCATCGTTTAAGGCTTCTTGCGGTGTTTGTGAACCGCTAAGAACTTTTTGAACCGCCGGAAGTAGAGCTTCACTTTCAATTTGTTCCCATTTGTCTGTTGATGGTCTATTTTGTGTTTGCTCTCCATTTAATGTGGTAGCTAATTCATTTAAATGTGCAAACTCTTCTTTTTGACCATACTCTTCAAAGACTGACTGCCTAGCAGCAACCCCTAGAGCATCAGCATACAAATGATTATTTTCATATAAAAATAGCAAGTATTCTTTTGCAATGTCCTTTTTCTCTGAAGAAGCTGGAATCACTTGATACCATGGACCAGGAACAACACCTATTCCTCCATCTCCTGCAATCATCGGCGCTGCACTTACATCTCCTGCTACTTTAGAAGTATCAGGGTCCTTTGAAGGAACATAGAAATGCCCCCAAGCCAGCATCATTGCTAAATTACCATTATAAAATAATTCTGATGTTTCTGCCGAAGCTGTTTCCAGAACTCCTTCTGGAACTACACCTTCCTCATTCACTAAATCATTAAGAAATTCTAAAGCTGCTACATGGTTGTCGTCGTTAACAATAACTTCACCAGCTTCATCAATCACTAAGGCTTCCGCTCCAGCTTGAGCGACGTGATCTAACCAACTAGCCACTGAGTCACCTGATGTCGCTCCAAAAACACTGGTACCGTATAGTTCAGGGTAATTCTCATTATTACCGAAAAAATTGGCTACATCCTTATATTGATCCCAAGTTTCCGGAGGTGAAAGCTCATACCCGAATTGATTTAGGAATTCATCTTGATTATTTGTGTCATTAAATAAATCTTCCCTGTAGAGTAGAATTTTAGAGTTTGTCCAAGTAGGGAGCCCATAAACATTCCCATCCATTGAAGCCCCGTCGATTAAACCAGGGAATAAATCGTCCCGCATTTCATCAGTTATTATTTCTTGAATTGGCTCTAAGCCTCGGTAAAGCGCCGGTAACCAAATCGTATCAATTGTTGCAACATCAAATGCACCCGCACCAGACGTTAATTCTGTTCTCATCCTGTCGTATACACCTGAATATGGTACAGACTCGATGATAACCTCATAGCCAGTATTTTCTTCGAACTCTTCTTTTGTCAGTTCTGCAACTGCTTGGGCTGGACTACCACCTTCAACAAGAACGGTTAATGTCTGACCGCTACTACTTTGATTTGTGTTATTACCTTCATTGCCGACTTCATTATTTGAACCACAAGCAGATACCAACGCAACAAGCACTGAACTACAAATTATTAATAGTATTTTTTTCATATTAATACCTCCATTAGTGCATCTTTCATAAAAGGTAACCTACCTAATGGGCTATTTGGACTCCATACATTCATAATAAACCCTCCATAAATTTAATTTATCTACTGCTTGCGATTACAAAATTCACCTCCTTTGCTTAGTATGACATTTGTACAAAACCACTACACAGACAGCAGTTAATCGATTAACTTAGGTCTAAAAAAATTAATAGGATGATCTTTTTAGATTTTCAGTCTTTAATTTAATATGCTGACAGTCTAAGGTAGGTTTTTGTATTTTATTTAGAATTAATTCTGCAGCTTGCACACCTATTTCGAATGCAGGCTGTTTAATAGCTGACAGAGGTGGGGAAATAATTTCTGTCCAATCATAGTTGTCGTATCCAATAATTCCGATATCATCTGGAATTTTTAACTTTTGTTCTTGAATAAACTTAATGGAACCCATAGTCATTATATTGTTTGCTATAAAAATAGCATCGACCTCTTTTGAAATTAGTTGTTTAGCCAGGTCGTAACCTGATTGAAAAGAGGATTCGCCAAATAATACATAATCGGGATTATAACTTATTTTATTATCTGATAGAGCAACTTTGTATGCTTGAAATCTTTCATTATTGGGGTTAACATATATTCTATTATTTGATAGTTCTTTATTTACTTCAAATTTATCATTAGAAGTAGTTATTCCTAATCCTGAACTTAAAAAGCCAATTTTTTTATAACCAGATTTAATTAATTCATTGATACCTTCATAAGTTCCTTGGAAATTATCTACTAAAACATAATCTCCCTTATAACCAACAGGCAATCTATCAATCATAACAATTTGAAAGTTATGATCAATTGTTTCATTTATGCTTTTAAAGTTTTCATTTGTCGGTGCCAATATTAATCCATCAACTTTAGTATTAAACATTTTTATAAGGTTTAATTCTTGTTCCGGATCCTCTTTTGAATTACTTAATATTAAATTATATCCCCTGCTTTTTAATTTTTCCTCTATCCCTTCTGCAATAGACATAAAAAAAGATTTAGCGGTATCCTCACTATTTATAGGGATTATAAATCCTATTGTATTTGTCTTAGTACTTCTTAAACTTCTTGCTGCAGAATTGGGATGGTAATTCAGTTCCTTTAGCACTTTATTTACTTTACTTTTTATTGTTTCTGATACATATTTATTTCCATTAATCACATGTGACACTGTTGCAGTAGAAACTTCGGCTTTTTCAGCAACATCTTTAATACGTACTTTTTTATTTCTTTTCATATCTTCACCAAATTTCGTTTGTTGTATCGTTTAGTTAATCGATTAACTTATTAAATTTATTGTATTTAAAATTAAATTACATGTCAATAATTTTCTTGTAAGTGTTTTCATTTTTTTATAAAGGAGACTGGTACAAGTGAACTTTTTATTAATATTTTTCACACTCTCCTTTTAATTTAATGTAAATCTCATCATTTCAACATCCTCGGTATAGTCTCTTTTCTTCTTGTTTTCCCAAAAACTGATATATTATGGTTAACAAAGTCAATATCACACCAAGTCAGATTAATAATTTCCCCCCTCCTTATTCCTGTACCAAGTATTAAAACAATCATCATATAGTCACGATAAGCAAAATAACTCTTTTCTCGTTGTTTGATACGTCTGTAGAAGCTCAGCATCTGTCTTATTTGCTCGTCAGTGAAAACATCAATCCTCACATCTTCTTTTTGTCTTTTAACCTTGTGTGCTGGATTTTTTTTAATTACTTCACATTCAACCATGTAATTTAGAAATGCTCTAATTCTCATAAATTTCGTGTTAATTGTTCCAGCTTGGTTTCCTTTTTCTTGGCATACCCATAGATATTGCTTAATGTGACTGTAATTAATGTCTTCAACATTCACTTCTTCATTATCAATGCAATAGTTAATAAATTCCCCCAGCAACGTCTGATAATTTCTTATGTTCGTCTTGGTTGTGTTCTTGAAACGTCTGTCATCCAAAAAATCTTGAAAAGCAAATTTTAACAACATAAAAAAAGACTACCTCCTTAAATTTAGAAAGTAGTCTATACTTTAGAAAAAAATCATTTACATGACTAGTTCACAGAAAGGGTGAAAAATAGCTTTAACTATTTCTCAGATGTTGGCTTAAAGCCCTACATCATGCCGCCCCTAAGGTGAGAGTGTGTAATATCTTTAACAATGTGTGCGATAAGTGCGGTATTGAATTAAACGTAACCAACAATAACAGTATTATAGCTAACAAAATGATTAAATTCAGCCAAAAAGTAGGCTCTATGACATACATAAAATTCCCCTCCCATACCCTTTAAAACAAGAGAAAGGCAATAACCTTTTTCAGCTATCGCATCCGTTACTTTAAGTGTTATCTTTCACATTCTTAGTGATTATCCGAGTTGGAAATTTAAAAAGTTCCCAATAAGACCAAGTAACGGTGTTAATATTAGAGTCAAAAATAAGCCAGTAAACATGTATTTTACATACTGATTTCTATTTACACCTTCTCTTAATTCCCAAAGACCTAATGTAATAAAATATAAGCCTATCATAACTGAAATAAAAGGAAGAATAATAACTAAGCCCCCCATATAAACACATCCCCTCAACTAATATTTGTTTTAATTCCTATTCAGCTAAAGCACCCTTTAGTGCAATTGAGTGCTACTTTTCATTCGTATATCTTCTTGCAAATGTTGATGGTGAAAATGAAACCATATATTGCCCCTCAAGTTCTTGTTGCACTTGTTTTGTTAGATTCAATCCTTGCTTGTTATGCTCATCTTCAAGTTTTATTCCATTAGGAACGATTTCATCTATATCCCAATCTATCCAATCACCATATTTCCCTATCCATTTCATTAGCTCCGACTTTAAATCGAGTGAAATCGGTACTTCTTCTATGTCAAGGTTACAATTACAACGATTGCACCAAATTGGGTCTGCCCCCACATCTCCCTCAACTTTTAATTCTTTTGTTTCTTTTTGTTTACATAGACATCTCATATTGTTTTCCATCTCCATTAAATAAAGTAAGACTATCCGTTAGCACAACAAGATTTATGTTTCAATTTTTTTTGATTTATATTTTAGAATTCGTTCAGCAATAAATCCTATTATTATACCAACAACGATTGGCAAGAAGGAAATTTCAGTATAAGATGGAGAAACTTTAAATACTAAAAATTTTATATCGCCTATATTTCCTATTGTAAACAGTAATATCATCGTACCAAATGAAGCTATTAATGGAATCCAAAAGGGTTTACTCATAACTCAACCTCCCTCAATTGCTCAACTAAAGCATTCGTTAGCTTAATAAATTCTATATACTGTTATCAAAAAAATGCCTCAATTAAGGAACCAAAAAACATTAGAATAAAGAAACTTAAAGTCATTATAATATTTGAAATCATTGCTATTCTACTACTTCCCAGGTATCCACATAAAATACCTAATGGATTGATGAAGAATGTTAATACCCAATAACCATAACCATACTCAAAAATAAAATTAGGTATCCATGTAGCAATTCCAATTAGAATACAAATAACCGATAGTGTAATCCATAATTTTTTATTATTATGTTGCAACACTATAACTCAACTCCTACACAACAGCTCCTGAACTAATGCTTCCGTTAATAAAAATCACCTATTTATTTCGTGTGGCTCTTTTATTGGCACGACGTTCTATTCCAAAATAAACACAGGCAATTATAAACAGGATATTGGAAAAGTGTAAAACTATTTGATACCACTCACCTTCAAATATAATTGCATTTACAAGTGTACTTAAATGCATAAAAACAATAACAATAAATAAGATAGTATAAGTTTTCAAGAAAAAAAACCTCCAATACTCCAGCAATAATCAATAAATACTTATTCAACTCTTCTGCTTCAATAGCACCCTAGCAGCAGCGACAACTTACTAAACTATCGCACTCGTTAATGAAATAACCAGTGCTTTATTTTTCCTCTTTTAATTTTTGTACGTTATACATAACAAAGCCAATGACAATACCACCTACTGCAAATCCTAACAAATTAGATAAATAAGAACTTGCTTCAATAGGGGCACCTCTGAAATAACTAATCAATATTGAAATAGCGGTAGCCAAAATCGGAAATATTAGCACCCAGAATAACATTGTTTTTAAGAATTTAGACATCAAATCGTCTTCCCCCTTTTTTACTAAAGCACCCGTTAGCTTAACAGGAACTTTTATGCTTTATGATTGCTTTTATGATCATAAATGTACATAGGATGCTTTGAAGTATGAGAATACTAATGATAAGCCAAAGGAGTAATTTAGAATTTTGAATTCCTTGGTTACCAATAAGAAAATAAATCAGCGAAGATAATGCAAGGGCAAAGAAGATTAAAGAAGCATAAACAAAATTACTTGCTAATGATTTCATAGTTATCCCCCTACAATTTTTGATAACCCTGTTTTGCTATCGCTCTCGATAGTTTAAACAACAACCTCTAACTATTGTGCTGTTATCAAAATAATAGAAAAGAGGCTTATAATTAACATTGTTGAGGCGAATACCCTATCGGCACCTACATCCTCATTATTGTTTATTTTTATAACAATTTTGACGCAAGTATTAAAAAAAACTACGGCAGTAATAATGCCTAAAATTAAAAATACGAACATTATACAATTCCTCCAACCTTTTATGTTACTGCTATTCCACAAAAGCACTCCGTTTGTTTAAGTATATCTTCTCACAAACTCAGTAGTTACTATAACGTTTATTTGGTAAACCACCCAAATATAAACAAGGAAACTGCTATTAATGCCCAAACCAATGCTTGCAAATTTTTTCTACTCTTTTTGTTCATTAATAATCCCCTCCAATTCAAAATATCGCTATGTTATGACCCTTAGTTAATAAACCAAGTTTAATATATAAAAAACTCCTAATATCTCGACAATTGTTAAATCATTATTATGAACACTAATCTTTAATGAAGGTGGTAGTAACTTTTCTATTCTAATTTCTGCACAAGTAATATCGTTATCGTTACAATAAATCATACAAGTGCGACTAAGAATATCTTTTTTAATTATGTAACCTTTATTATTTTTATTTAATAGAAAACAAGGGTTTGTTGATATTTTTGTTTTGTCTTCTAAAAGAAATCTAATTTGATTTCCATCAGTGTTTTTATCAGATAAGTAGACATCCCATTTCAGCTTAAATAAATTAGATTTAAATGACTGTTCTCTTATTTCTATATAACGTCCATCGACTTCACCTACAAGATTTATAGTTTCTAAAAATGATATATAATTTTTTATTTTTTCAAGGGGATTCTTAAACTCTCGTCTTATATAGCCGATTCCAACATTTTTTATATCTCTTATTTCAATTGATTTATATGAATGTTTATTTATGGGTAACTCTACGAAAAATTCCATTAATTTATTCACTCCAAACTGATTCCTTCTTTAAGTAAATGCTTCGTAAGCATCACAACGGCAGCAACAGCTAGTTCCACTATTGCACTCGTAAGTGAAAGAACGTGCTTCAATTATTAACCATGAACTTTATTTGTAAATTTATAGTTAGTTGGAATAAACGCCAGAATAGGTAGAATTAAAAAAATCAATATTATAGCAGGATTTATATTAGAATGAATTATAGTCATTGAACCTAAAAATGAAACTGGCCCTGTATAAAGAGCATTTTGTAGTCTTTTTTTTGAAGTTACATAATTCCTTTCTTTACATTTAGGGCATTTTACTGCCGAAAATGTTAAAAGTTCATGATATTTAAATGAACGATTACACTTCCAACAAACTGGTAGTTTCAAGATAATCCTCCTAACCGTTTTATCTATTTACGTCTTCAACTATTGCCTTCGTTTCTTAAATGACGATTTCCAAGATAGAGTTTTACTTATATTTTTCATTATCAATCTTTCTATTTCTTATAATTCCAAAAACAACTAAACCAAGTAGAAATATACATAATAATGTAAAAAATATTCCGTAAGAGATTTCTTGATTAGTATAATTTCAATTAGCATATAATCCCATTGAAATGGAACTCATTATCAATTTGGCCCCTTTTTTAAACCAATCACCTAAATAAAAAGATGCTTCTTTACTTTAAGTAGATTTACAAAAGAAGTTATTTGTTGCGTAGTATGGGTCAACTATAAAAGTATTTTTTATGGTATAAAGTCCTTGCTCTACGGGCTACCAATTAGCAAAGGGATTATGTACTTCAACCATCGTGCTATGATGAATAACTTTAACTACAGCTTTGATATCCCTTGGATGAACATTGTTTATGTGATCGCGGCCGTTTTTATCATCGTCAGCTCGGCGATGCTGTACTCTGCTACAAAAGTAAGGAAAGAAAATATAATTGAAACTTTAAAACAGGAAAATATATAGTTAGTTGTTCAGATACTTGACCCCTACCGTTATGAAACGTAACTATATAAGGGTCAGGTATCTTTCTACAATCTTACCGTTAATCATAAAAATTCCAGATTTTCTACCTTGTAGAGGATCTTCAAAAGGTCCGGTAATCATAGCAGCTCGAGGCTCTGATTACCGGACCTTTATACGAAAACTAATGGCTTTCATCCCTCGTGGTGTCTGGCTAAGACATGGTTGTTTTGAACACACACTACTAATTATTTTTTTCGTGCTCTAGCAGCTTTTTTTCTAGCTTTTTTACTTTGTGTAAATTCTGTACCAAATTCGGTATCTGCTGCTTTACTTCCTCCAGTATGAGGTTGATTTCGACTATCATTACGGTTAGTCATTTTCCCCCTCCTTTTTATGCACTTGGAATTATGAACAAACTGTTCAAAAAAAGCGCTTTTTAGAGTGATCAGCCACAATGCTACTTCACACCTCAAAAACGCAATTAAGTTCATTGGAGTGCTAATCTCAGTAGCTATATATTATACTGCTTTTTAAACCCAAAATTATTCACCGATTTTTCATTTCCCTATATTTATTGTATTTCAAGCTCCCCTGTCTTAAAGACCCCTAACCTCAAAGTATTACTCTAAATCAACCAAATTCAAATTCTCTACATAGAACATATTCCTAAACAAAAGAAGCACGGTCATGGGGGTTTCTTATCTTTTTAAAAAAACAATTGAGTAAAAATGAAAATCTATCTATATTAAGCCAGAGGACTCCCACTTCAAACGCTCGCGTAAGTGGCGGGAGCTTCATTAATACCAATACCCAAGAACGCGCCAGTAATATAAATATGCATAATAGAACACTAGAAAAATGAAGAAAAAACTTGTAATTGTATATTTCCCTGAATGATTTTTAACTTGTGTTCTTATTAATACTATCGAAAAGATGCCACTAGCTATCGGTAATGTAAAAACGACAATCATAAAATAATTAACGCCTTTTGTAAAAGCTGGCAACCCCGGTGTCATTCCAACTAAAAATACGGCTGGGAAAAATAACGATAAGAATAATAAATTTAAAGTAGAAATAATCCCAATTAAATGATCCGTCCGTTTCAATGTTTTGTGTTTCACTAATTTGACGATCCAATAGATGACGCCAATGAAAAAAAGCACAATAAATACGATATATAATAGTTTATGAATGCCTGGGTTTTCATACCACTTTACCTTTACATATGAACCATGGTAGCCCGCACCTGAAAAAAGAAATTCAATTTCACTTTGCTCATTCTCGCCAAAAGCTAAGTAGTGTTCTCCCTCCTCACTCAAAAACAAGAAAGGTTCTACTTGTACAAATGTTTTTGGTTTATCAAATTTACCAAAGGGCTCCTCCCCAAGAGGACTAACATTTATCGTTGTTCCATTTAAAACCTCTACCTTTATCCCCGTAAACAGTACCATCATCTTTGTAAAATCATTTCTAGGATATTGAACATAATAATACGTTCCACTTAATTGCTCAGGTTTTTCGATAGGAAGTCGATTTATTGAATTATGATTATCAGGAAAAAAATTGTTTGCGAATTCATCAAAAAATTCATCGCGAAGTTCATCGCTGTCACTGTTGACTAAAATGACAAAGCCGAGATTTTCTTCTGGTACAACGATTACTCTAGCCTTTGCCCCTTCAGAATCACCATCTCGATAAAAATAACTGATCCCATTTGCTTTTTCTTCTAGTAAAGCATAACTTATTCCTGGTAAACTAGCATGTGAGCTAAACTGTCTCGTTAACATACTTTGAATAGTTTCATAACTTAATAATTTGCTGTCCTCGCTTAACAGTAATGTAAGAAGCCGTCCAAGATCTTCAGCTGTCGTGTGCATTCCCCCTGCTGAAACCATATGAGAATAAGAACCTTCTAATTCGATAAATTCTCCATTTCTAAAGCGATATTCTGTTACTCTTTTTTTCAATAGTTCTGGTGAAAGAGGCTGCGAAAACGAACTATGATCCATACCTAAGGGCGCTAGGATGGCTTTTTCCATATACTCCTCATAAGACATTCCTGTTACATCCTCAATTAACGTACCTAAAATTGCCATAGTATGATTTCCGTATGTAATCATTTTCCCTGGTTCTGAGATTTGGTTAGGAATATTTTCTTGTAAAAATATTGCTTGTTTCTTTATTGCGTTTGAATCAAGTGTTTTACCACCAATGGAACTTTGTTCTAACCCCTCAGTATGAGTTAATAGATGTTCTATCGTAATTTCTTGTTGATATGTATCACTAAGTTGTATGGTCGTTAAGTACTGGTTTGCAGGATCATTTAATGAAATTGTTCCTTCGTCTGCTAATTTCAATACCCCCATAGAAGTTAATAGTTTTGCAATCGAAGCAACTCGAAATACAGTTTCTTCTGTATCGACAGGGGTTTGATTAGTTATATTGGCGTATCCATAACTTTTTGACAAAAGTATTTCCCCATCTTTTACCATCACCATTGCAGCACCTGGAACATTGTGCTCTGCCATCATTCGCTTAAAGTAACCATCAATAAAGCTTTCGTATTGCTTTTCTTCTGCAAAAACCTTTCCTGTAAAAATGAAAAATAGACAGAAAATAAAATACAACATTGCTCTGCGGTAACGTTTCTTCTCTCCCATACTCCTGATCTCCTCTATTTTTTATTAGAAACACCATTTATGATCATGTTCAAATGGAAATCAATGATTCGTTCTTTTTCTACCCAAGGAAATTTATCAAACGTGTTCAATAAAGCTGTAATTCCATGTAATCCGGCCCAAATTGATTGACTCAAGAGTATCGGATCAGACCTATTAATAACCCCATCAGCGATTCCTTCTTTTACTAACATGACTAGCACCTCAAAGCCTCGATAACGATCATTATCTCGTCCAATAACTTGTTCCGTCTCGTCAATATTATGAATAAACATTAGTTTGTAATATTCTTTATTTTCGTCGCCGAACTTCACATAGCTTCGTAAAGTTTCAAGCATTTTGTTTCGAAAGTCTTTGTCTTTATTCTGATCATAGGTGCTTTTTATTGCCTCATAAAATAAAGCATATCCTTGTTTCAACAATTCAAATAATATCTCTCTTTTATTTTTAAAATAAATATATAATGTCGGTGGGGAGTACTCTATTTTCGCAGCTATCTTTCGCATTGAAACATTTTCATAGCCTGCTTGAGCAAACAACTCAGTTGCTGCTTCGATAATTTTTTTCCTTATTATCACTCCCTCACGTTTTCTTCGATCTTTAATCCCCATACATTGACCTCCAAAGCAATTAATGAACAACATTCATTAAATTAACAGAGTTAACTTATATAGATAATTTTACAACATTGTTAAATATTAGTAAATATGTATATTGAAACTAGTGACTAGAAACCTTTACCCATTATGAAGACTTCCAAACTCATCATATTTAACAAATTTAGTCTCCAAGTTGCAAACAAAGGACAATTTCTACAATGATTGACAATTTTATGCTACAATATTTTTGTTATGGATTTTACTTCGAGGTGATATTGAGATGCCCAATCAGTTTTTTTATGTGGTTTATGGTATTATGGTCCGTATTTATTTTTGTGTTAATGGCGATCGGTGGTTATTTCATGTTCCGCAAATTTCTCAAAAAGATGCCAAAAGAAGACGGTAAATCGATTTTGGATTGGCAAGAGCACTTTATTGAGCAAACGAAACAGCTTTGGGAGGTTGAAGAGAAAGCCTTTTTAGAGGAATTAGTCGAGCCTGTTCCTAGTCTTTTCAGAGATGTTGCTCGCGATAAAATTAAAGGGAAAATTGGAGAATTAGCGTTAGAGGAAAAAGCAAGCGTTATTACAAAGGACTTGATTATTAAAGGTTATTGCTTGGCGACACCAAAACGAGACCATAAATTTTTGATCAAAAAACTGACAGAAAAAAATATCGATAGTTCCGCTTATCGTCAATATTTACAAGTCTAAAAAAACAATGGTTAAGTACCTTTTTCTCTCTAATTAGCCCTTCGTCTTGTGAAAAGAGATACCCTGGAATATCTTTATTCCACTGTTTTACACCACTAATTTTTAAATAATGTAATATTGCTATTTTAACTTCTTTAAACATTGGAATATATCGTTCTTTATTCCGTTTACCTTTCCGGATAAAAATAAGGTTTTCATCTACCATAAAGTCTTTTACTTTTAGATTGGTTAGTTCACTAACTCTACAACCAGTACCCAATAAAAATAGAATTATTGCTCTCTTTCTATAACCATATGTTTTTTGTACTGCACCATTAATTACTTTTTCGATCTGAATGTCATTTAAATACCTTGGCAATATGGAATTAGGTTGGGACAAAAATCTATATCGTAAATCCTTATCTATATATCCATTCTCATACGCGAAACCCAAAAGACTTCTTATTATTGCCATATAATTTATTAATAGTATTTATTGGTAATTTATCACCTTTCCTTGGAGTACTTTTCTCTAAGATTTTAAATATTAGATCTTCATTTATATCAGTTATACTTAATTCTCTATAGTTTTGAATTACAAAAGACTTTACTCTTTCAAGTATATTAACGTAGGTTACTAACGTCTTATCACTTCTACGATTTAATGATTGAAGTTTTCTTAAATTTTGACTATATTCGTCAATTAGTTGTACAAATGAAACCTTTTCACATTTTCTTGCGGTAAATTTATCCTTATTTTTTACTAATTGAATGAGTTCATCTATCGTAACACCCAATTCTTTACATAATGAATGATAATCAACATTGGTTTGATATTTAATTGTCATAAACCATCGCTCCCTTTTTACTTAGTGGATTATAATGTAAAGTATTTTCTAATAATCGTTTATTTGATTTGTCATAGTAATAGTAAGTTGATCGCCACTCTTTATGACCAATCGCCTTAGAGACTCTCTCAAAGCTATATTCCTGGAGTGCATTAGTAATATAAGTATGGCGGAAAGCCTTTGCAGGATACAACGCAGAACCAAATTCCATAGTAGAGTTGTACTATTTTCAGGTTATTTTAAACTTTATCTTTTACATTTAATAAGCATTTCTAAATCGAACGAAAATATATTTAAAAAGGTGCCGAGTTAGGTGCCCGATTTAAAAAATTTAAAGATATTGTAGAACACTATAAAACATCAAAACCTTATTACAGCGCACTTTGCAGTCCTATAGGATACTGTAAATAACCACCCATAGACAACTTCAAAACCTTAGGGAGGTGCGTGCCATCTTCGGTGGGTTCGATTCCCACACAGTCCCGCCAACTTAAGTTTTTTTGGCTAGTTGGTTTTTTATGTATCAAGAGGTTTCATGCGAGGTTTAGCCAAAACCCTTGAAGACCTTTTTGGAGTGACCACTGGGCTTAGTCTACATAAATATTCAACCTGTATCCTCCTTTATGCAAATAAGGAGGTTTTTTTATGGAAAAAAATAATCAAAAAAGGGTTAGAAAATACTCAAGGAGTAAAACAACACCAAGACAACTTAAAACAGAGTCCAACTCATTAACTCTTTGTAGCATGTTCAACAAGTTTATGGTTTTTAAAGAAACTGAGGGGTTAACGGAAATTACGTTAAACGATTACCACAAACTTATTGATTATTTATTAGAGTACACTGGCGGAGACTTACCTTTAGAGGAACTTAATTTAGAGCTCTTTCGGGGATTTATTAGTATTTACTTCATGACAAAGGTTTATCTCCTGTTACTGCTAATATACGAATTAGAACGATGAGAGCATTTCTTCGCCACTGTTATATGGAAGGTTGGGTTGAAGAACCCATTCACGAAAGGTTTAAACCTGTTAAAACACAAGAGGATACTTTAGAAGCTTTTACACTTCTTATTAATGAGTGCTGTTTTCTCAATTTTTCTAATTGTTGTTCTCCATATTTTTCAATTAAGTATTTATCGATTACTTCCTAATCTATGTAACTGAACCTAATACGCCTTTTATATTTTCTTTCAAATTCTTATGATCAAGGGTATCAAAAAACTTCGTAAAATCGAGTGCTATAATCACAGCTTTTTCTTGCTCTAAGATAAAATGATGTAATCTATGATAATAAATATGCAATTGAATAACACACACAATTTAATTATTAATGTAATGTTATTTTACTCAATAACGGGGTAGGAAAAGCGACGATGAACAAATAACATCTTCCCTATCCTGCTTCTTAATTTTATAAAGAAAGCGATCACCATCGTTGATGATCGCTTTTCCAGTATTGCAATCAGTTAGTGAAAATTTATACACTCGCCGTCCATTTTTTAATTTAATGCAATGCTAATGTAATTAATTAGATTTTTAGATGTTACATCACTCATGAAGCACATATATCAGATTTTAGAAAGTATTTCTGAATTATTATTGAGGTAAAAAAGAATACCGCAATATCTATACCACTTCGCACAAGCATTTGGTGCATAACACCACTGAAAATTAACCCTATAAAGCTGTTAAATATTATCCAGTTTACTCCTATAGTTAGTACAACAAGTTTATAAGAAAGTAAAAATTTATTCTGGCCACTAGCAAAAATAGGATACAAAACCGTATAACAACATCCTAGCACGACTCCAAATACAATTGTCCATAAATAAGTGGGAATAGGAAATGCATCAATGTTACTACCAATCACACCTGTTTCATATCCAACTGTCCTAGCTATTAAAAAAGTAATTGTAATTAGGGCAACAACTTTAATTTTTTCTATTAAGTTTAATAAATACCAAGAGCTAGTTGTGTTCTTGTTACTTAATGTAAAGTAAGCAGTCACAACACATAATAATAATGCAGGTATTGCATCACTTATACCCATAAAAAATTGGTAATTCACGAATGCTAATCCCCATTCATTAAAAGGCGAAGCCTCAACAACTACTTCCTGCATTCCAAACAAATAAAGGGCTGCAAAGACTGTCCCAAAACGAAATCCAATTTGCAATTTTGTCATACTTGACCGTTTTCCAAAATACCGCATAACAATCACACAGTGTAAAAACAGTAAAAGAAAATAGGAAACTGCTACTACAGGAAATCCAAAAAGTTTTACAAATATACTATCAAAATCCTCTACATTTACATCGCCAGGCACAATAGCATGAACTATTATTGCAATTGCTGAAGCAACGATAATAGCTAGCGTGTTTATTATTAGTACTCTTTTAATGCTAATGACCTTCTCTTTCATTCCAATCCCCCTTAACATAATAAATAAGTTCTCGGATATTTACTTTTCGCATAACTTTAGTCATAATACTAGAGCTTTATTACCGATACACCATAAAATTGATTTTACCATGTTAAGGGTTAATCACTTATATGTAAGTCCGAAAATTCTGTTAATTATTTCCATCTTGTTCATGTTCAAATAGGGGTCCTACCGACAAAACGCGGATATTATACGCTAAAGAAACGACTTTTTTATTTGGCTTGTTACCGTACAACTTTTGGTACAAATAAACTATACAATTAGAAGATGGAACTAAATAAAACCCCTATATGAAAAGAATGACTAACAAAATCGGTTATAATTTTGCTAGTTCAGCTTTATATGCTTTACTTTTGCGAATATTGCTGCATATTCTTTGGGATACACCCCCTACATCGTCAGCTCCGACCCAAGGAATAATTCATGTATCCACTAATATTCAACCGTTTCGTTGTCAAGAGTGCTGGATTACGAAGAGGATTCGTAGTAACGCAAAACTGTGGGATGTTTGTTGATTTTTAGACACTTCCATCCATCCTTTCACATTAAGTGTATATACACCTTTTCACGAAAAAAATTAGGCTATTATCATTTTTGAGTGGAGGATTGAAAGACTATCAAAACCGAAAGGGCATGACTTATAAACCAAGAGGCCAGTTGGCAAGGAAAACTTGCTGCACAGTATGCGTCAAATACTTAAGACGATTACCGTAAAAGCAATTGCCTTATTAGAGAACTACTTAATCAAGTATCGTTGTAATGTGCAAAGTTCCTGTTACCAATGACAGTTCTTGTCATACTATAGAACATTTGTAGAAAGTTCTAAGTTAAACTAACTCTCTTCTTTCTTCGTTATGTTCATAATTTATTCCAACTGTAGTATGTTCTAAATACTTTTGTTTTTTAATTATTTTTGATTAAAAGTGCTAACATCGTCACAGTCCAACCTAGGTGAGCGTGGGAAAAACATGGTTATACGATGCGCGGCTAATACTAATCCTACTATGACTTAAACGGTTCTAACAGTTTTCTTAGTGAACGCTCTTCTAAAGTAGTAGGATTGTCGCAATGTATTTCAAAAATCGTAAATACGCCTATTAGGTAACTCTGCTTTTTTGTTATACTATCATAACTAGAGAAGAACAGTTCAAACAGCTACATCTTTGTTTTTTTCCGTCATTAAACCAAAATAGAATTTGGAATAGATTGACTAATTACATACATATTAAGGGCGATAACGATGATTTTTCAACTTAGTTATTTAGTAGATAATTACATAATAAACGGTTATTTAGCAATACCAAATTGGGTAAATTGTTCAACTGAAATTATTTATAAATATTTAAATAGAAGGTATCCTTCAGCTAAACTACCTATGCCCAAACTGCTCTCTTTTTCCTTCCAAAACCAAATAGATCAAATAGAATCAATAAAAATACCTGCCCTTTTGTATTGCCGAGGTGGCATTGGGAACCATGGAAAAGTGAAAATGGAATGGCTAGAACAATTTGCCTCGCATGGTTATATTGTTTTTGCACCAACTTACCGTGGGAACGAAGGTTCACAAGGACGTGATGAATTTGGTGGCTCAGATCGTTTCGATACGATTGAAGCCTTTCATCTCCTTCGCACTCTCCCATTTATTGACAAAAAGCAAATTTCGATTATGGGGTTTTCTCGAGGAGCAATAAATGCAACACAAACAGCAATTGCAATTCCAGATACGAACAAGTTAATTCTTTGGAGTGGTGTAGCAAGTTTAGCTAGCATTTATAAAGAGAGAGTTGAGTTAAGGCGAATGTTAAAACGAGTCATTGGAACATCTCCACAAAAAGAACTGGAGCCTTATCATAGTCGTTCTCCAATCATGATGACTAAGCAAATCCATTGTCCTACACTCATTATACATGGGACAAATGATCATCAAGTCCCCTTTCATCACGGAGAAGAATTATTTGAAAGATTACTGCAACATAAAAAAGATGTATCGTTTCATCGCTATCATAGCTTAGATCATCATTTTCCGTTGCCAATTCATTTATTAGCTACTCAAAGAATGTTTGCATGGATTAATAATAACCTATCCCAATTTAGAGTGTAATCCTAAAAGTATTATGTATTGAATAAAGTATGTCAGTTCGTCTCTGAAATTGAATACTCAAAGTCATTATAAATATTTGAAAAACATTTTTAAAGCGGAATGTGAATACGATAAGTATTAATACAGATGAAAAATAAGTTAGGAATGGAGGATTTTATGATACAAATATCAGGGGCCCCGTTTCAACCTAACGAAAAGTGGAAACTCGATAGTATTGAAAGAGCAATCATTCAACATATGTTTAATGCGCCCGTCTTATTTTCTTTTTATTCCGAGGATGACTTTTTGTTTGAAATCAAAGTACGAAAAAACATGATTAAAAGTGCAAATGAAATGAATCAGAGTGAAGCTCAGTTTACAACTTTTGAATATGCCAGCTGCAATCCCATGTACTGGCAATTAACAATGGAAGGCGGTTTTTTGTTAAGACCTAATGTGCAACCTGCTGATGCAATTTTAGACATTTTTAGGAACAGTTCACTCTATGCATTTGAATGCGCAACTGCTGCCGTGATCCTCTATTACCGTGCCACTTTGTATAGTATTGGTAGCTATTTATTTAATTCTCTGTTTCAAAATCTTTATCTTTATAGTTGGCATACTGATCCTGACCTTGGGATAATCACATTTTATTCCAATCATTTTTTACCCGGTGATGTTGTTTATATTAATAATCCTGACTTTCATCCAAATACACCGTGGTTTAGAGGCCTTAATGCTGTACTTCTCAACGACGGTAAATTTTTTGGACATGGATTTTCCATAAGGACTATGGAACAAATCATTCAAATTCTTAATGAATATAGAAAACCAGGCAGTCAGCAATCAGCTTATTTGACAAATTTAGTGACAAGGCCTTCTTTTAGCCATTTAGGCAACTTGGTAGGTCAACAAACAAATCATAGAGCCTACAAAATGCAACATCCTATTGTACATCATAACAATTGTTCCATATCATATGTACAGTATCTATATTATCTCTCTAATGGAATTAATAAGAAAGATAAATAAAATTAATGATGAAATTAGTTTTACCATGGGAATTTGCCTATTAATTTTTTTAATAGTCCTCGTATAATCCATTACACTCACCCATTTTTTGTATAGACGGGCTCAAATCTCACCTCTTGGAGTAATATGTAGGTATAAACATACTTACACAACGAAGGGAGGTGTGAAATATGTATTCTAACTTAAACGTACCTCCGACTTTCGGAGCGAATATTCCTCCAAATATTCCTCCAAATATTCCTCCGAATATTCCGCCTATGCCAACTCATGCAGCTCCTGCTTATGGTTATGGCTATGTAGCTCCAGTTCCTACTCGTCATACTAGTTATTTCATCTTAATTGTAGTTTTGTTTATCTTATTAGTCATTGTAGGTGCAAGTTATCTTGAATAAAAGCTAACTTAATCCCACTTGCTAAGAAAATTCCTGTACAGTACACACATTTGTACAGGAATTTTTTTTACGATTGAAAAAGACGTCGTTAACCATTAGCCAATCTCCTCAATATGATAGTAACCCTTATATATTACTTCTTTACTTATCTATTCAGATGCAACAATGCTATAGGGGGTATTAAGAAAGTGTGTATGGAGTGGTATATGAAGTTACTAACAAGCAGTTAAAAGTATAGATGTTTAAAAACTAATAAAGTGCCTGCTCCCCTAGTTTAGTAAATATTTACAGACTTGAGAAGGATAGACACTCTAAATTGAATTTACTTAATGTTAATCTCTTTTTTCACCAAAAGCTTCCGGAATCATCGTGAACCCATCAATCACGGTATCTTCTTCTACTTCGATCATCAGATACCGCTTACCCTCAAAGTTGATCTGTCGGACGTACCTTAAATCCTGTGGACTAATCGAAACGTTCGCAACCTTCGTTTCGATTTTTATTGATTTGGAAGTATATTTTGGCACGATGTTACTAGCCTTTATTTCATATTTGTTGTCATCGATTACTTTCTGAAAAGCGGCTTCGACCTGTTCCGTCTGAATATCTGTTATGCCGCTATGTTTTAATATACGTTCTACATCTTTGTAGTCTAATTTAGGCGCTTCTTCTTCCTCATTCTCTTCAATAACACGGTTAATTTCTTCATATACATTAGAAAGGGTGGCCGTATTAAGCTGATCTCTTGTCACGTCTTTCACGATTTCTTCAAAAACAACTTTGTCATCCTTTGCCGTCAGCGTCTCCTCGCCATTTAAGACTTCTTCAATGAAATGATGATCAGGCTCATTTACTTTCCCTGCCGAATACAAAATGCGGTTCACATCAGTCCTATTATCGGTAAAACACGGAAAAAGAAAACCACCGATCGGTGCATTGAGGTTGATGATCGGATCAACGACAAAATTATACTTAAATTCTTTGATCATATAGTCAAAAAGTAATTCTTTCTTTGGTTCTTGTGTACTATTAATAGTACATAAAATAAACGGATGGGTATAAACAGAATCTCGATCACTTTCCTCTGTCTCATCATTTCTCCGTTTCGCAGGCTTAAAATATTCTCCTCGAATAAAGGTGATGACGATATCCATATCATATTGCCGACTTTTAAGTATTTTGTCCACGATCTGAAGCATTTGCTCTTTCCAGTTTTCCACATCGTCGCTCAATAAGCCTTGGTGCAATATAAGTTGGCTACTGTCTACTGCATTCCGTTGAAACTTTAATTCAAATAATTTCTCGTCTAATTGGCCACCTAGTATTTTCTTAAAATTATTAAAGAATAACTCTTGTTGATCCTGATCTAGCATTTCAAAGGGCTGACTTTGATGATGGTAGATTTCACTGGATTCTTTCATTACATAAACAGTAAACATATCACTGATTTTCAGTAATTCATTATCAGCTTTGAATTGTCTACGAATATGTGCGATGTCTTTTTTATTCATTCCTAAATTCCACTCCTGCACTGTTTTGATTTATCACTTTGAGACTTATAAAATGCTAGTATTAAACAGTGGGGAACAAATCACCCCTATTCGATTTATTCCCCACCATTTAAAGTTTCTATTATTTTAACATAAGGATTACAAATCATTGAATATCCACCTTATCACTTTTCTCTTCCTCAATTCTTGCGTATCTTTAGTATCCTACTACTTTTATTAAATTCGTGGTAATAAAGTTAAAAATAGCGCAAAGTTCAATCTGTATTTAGTTATGAATAATCTTAGATATTTCTTTATCATTTATTAATACAATAATGGATATGCGTCAATCGCCTATCACGATTGGGTATCTTCCCTCATTCTAGTTATTTTCTGCATATTCACTATTTACATTACAATTCTTTACTAGAAGAACAGACATGCAAACTTCTTTTTAGAATAGCGCATGTTTGGAAGATAAACATGCGCTTGTTTACATATCACGGTCCTAATGTTTGGTTTCAGTAAAATATTAGTTTAATCTCCTCCAAGTATTAATTTGTTCCCATACTGGAGTAATTTCTGTAATAACTTCATCTTTAACTATATGTTTTAGTTCATTTTTCTTTTGTTTAGCTTCTGCTAATTGATTAATATTAGAAAAAAAGATGAATGATTGATTTTGTAATTGCTGACCTACCCTAGTTGTAGGGTCATGTAAGTCAAAAAACAATTCTAATAATTCCTTATAAGATACTTTCCAGGGATCAAACCAAATATCTACTATATCTACGTTTGCCTCTTTTAAATGTCCTATTTGAACATATTCAATACCACGAAAAACTGTAATAAATGCTTTATGACTAAAAAAATCGCTTGCACCAAACACTGCTCTTTCCATTATTTTCGCTCCTTTGAGCGATAAGCCTTCTATCCGATCAAAAAACCTCTCTTTGAATTAAAGAGAGGTTAGTATGATTACAAACACTCCTCTCATCTTTCAAAGGTTAACACCTTTGCAGGAATTAGCACCGTTCAAGTCAAAATTTGACTTGATGGTTGCCGGGTTTCATAGGGCCTGTCCCTCTACCACTCTGGATAAGAAGTTTATCGCTATTTAATTTTTATTTAACAACTTTATTGTTATTAACAATAACAACATCTCACCTAAAATTCAAGTATTATTTTAAAAATAATGAAAAAAGTTCCACTAATTACTGTAATCGAAAGAAAACAATTTTTATAAAGCGTTGTGAAATTGTCTAATTTTTATTGTTCTTATTAATATTTCCAAAAAAATTAGTTAACATATCATAATTCCTTCATCATTAAAACTAAGCATTGCTTAGCAAAATTGTCTGCAGCTTTTTCATGTGGTATATTCCGATACTTTTTCTTTTCTTTATAGGTGTTTCCGTGTTTCATTTCTGACACAAAGCGTTTGTAATAGTATTCTCCCTTGTCGAAATAATCAAATAAGCGATCACGTTTTTCTGTTCCGTTTCCTCCAACTAGACCATGGAAAAGATGACCGACTTCATGGAGGCAAACAAATGCGGCATATTCAAAACAAGTAACATCACTTTCATTCATTTCAAGAACATATTCCATATTTTTATAGTCTTCAGCAATTGCCATAATGTTTAAGTAGATGACTGCTTGAAAACGATCATCATCATAAACTCCCAATTCACCAGGGAAATTGATTGGTTCATCTGTTATATTAAATACAATATCTTCGACTACTTTTTTATAAATTGAATTATCCAACCACTGGATTGTAGCATGAATACCATTAAAAGCATCTATCATATGAAGCTTTGAAACACCAAATTTGTATTTAATATGCTCCTCTACTCCATCTAAATAATCTATCATTTCGATAATTCTCATCTTAGAACACATCCTTGTTTTTAAAAACAACAATAAGAATTTCTTAGATAAATCATTTGTAGCTCATTAAATATCTTCTTATAAAATGATATTCACAAATAATCTACTTATGTATTTACAACATAAACATTAGCTAATTAAGTGAAAAGCTACCTTCACTTAATTAGCTAATGTTTAAAATTACGTGCGAATATTATTATAGTTTTTCGGTTTAAATTTTCTTGGTATTAGCACTTTTATCGAATTTATAAATATATCTAGAGTGACACAACATTTTTATCGCTTTGCAACATTATTTGAAAACTCAAAAAAGTTTTGAGGAGGGATAAAATGTTAGAGATGTTTATAAGCCTTGATCCCGTTGTTCAAGCACTTATTGGGACGTTATTCACTTGGGGAATGACTGCACTTGGTGCCGCATTAGTATTTACAAGTAAAGGGGTAAATCAAAAATTTTTAGACTGTATGTTAGGATTTGCTGGCGGAGTAATGATTGCGGCGAGTTATTGGTCACTTCTTGCCCCTGCAATCGAAATGGGGGAAGGAAATGCTCTACCCTCTTGGGTTCCAGCAGCTGTGGGTTTTTTATTAGGGGGGGTATTTTTATTAATGGTGGATAAAGTTCTGCCACATCTTCACCCTAACCTACCGATTGGAAGTGCTGAGGGAATTAATCCGAAGAAACGAAAACGAAGTACATTACTTTTTATGGCGATCACTTTGCATAACATTCCGGAAGGTTTAGCTATAGGGGTTGCCTTTGGAGCGGTTGCCGCAGGGTATCCGTCAGCCTCAATTATGGGGGCAATTGCATTAGCAATCGGGATTGGAATCCAAAACTTCCCTGAGGGGGTAGCAGTATCAATGCCTCTTCGGCGTGATGGAATGTCACGTCGGAAAAGTTTTTTTTACGGACAGTTTTCAGGAGCTGTCGAGCCAATTTCAGCTGTGATTGGTGCCTTAGCTGTAGTATTTATTGAACCACTATTGCCTTATGCATTGAGCTTTGCTGCAGGTGCTATGATTTTTGTCGTGGCTGAAGAAGTAATACCTGGATCACATGAAAATGGAAATTCAGATTTAGCCTCAATGAGTTTAATGGTTGGTTTTGCAGTAATGATGATTCTTGATGTTGCATTAGGATGAATGATAAAGCTGAACTTCAATCAGTGGGGGTTTTCCTTCATCCCCCACTGATTGTTAGTTCAACTTATACCACAGGCATAAGAATAACTAATCATCAGCTATCACTGATGAAAGTTATTCTATATCGGACCTTTAGGGGCAGTTTATCCCCCACCTAAACTTCTCGATTTTCTTAAGTTTTGAGGTGGGGGTCTTACTTGCCCCTTAAGTGTGGGATAAAAAAGTCTTTTCTAAGTTTTAGTCATAGAGCAAGACTTTCCAATCTGAAATTTATAAAGTTGAATTTCAATCAATGGCGTTTTTCCTCCATTCTCCCCACTCGAATTTTCGATTATCTTAAGTTTTGTAGTCGGGGTCTTACTTCCCTTAAAAATAGGGTAAATTGTTATATAAAAAACCTGAGTGTTTTTGGAATTTGGCACTCAGGTTTCTAGTTTGTTTTATTATTTCTATTTCCACGACGCACACTTATACAATAAGTGTCTAGCCCTTATTTAATTACTAACTCATGTAACTTCAATAATGTTTTGGCCCCACTGTCCTAGTTTCATTATCATAAGGATACAGTAAAAAGTATTCCTCTATTGCTCGAACCATTGCAGCGACAATTTCATTCTGTGAAGCATCACTTGTCAACATTTGAAAATCTTCATTGTTACTAAGATATCCTAATTCTGCAATAATTGATGGCATATCCATATTTTTCATAAGAAAATATGGGTTCCCCTTTCGTGGATACTTTTTAATTCCATAATAATTATTTAGATGATCTTGAATGATGTTTGCCAAATGATAACTTTCTCCACTCACTTGATAAATAATTACGGGCCCTCTAAGGTATTTATTTTTTGACCAATTTACATGTAGACTAATAAAAATCTTAGGATTAAGTGCATCTGCAATTAATTTCCTCTGTTTTAAATCCTTCAAATGCCTACTTAATCCAGGTAATCTACTGTCATCACTTAACGAATAGTCGTGAATTCTTGTGATTCCCACGTGATAAGATTTATCCTTTAATTCATTATACAATTTTATCCCAAAATCTAAATTTAGATCTTTTTCTAATATACCTTTTGCAGATGTTCCACCATCAATACCACCATGACCAACGTCAATAATAATATCGTAAGGGGATAAATCCGGATATGCAAAGGCAGATAATTTAGATGGTAGGAAAATTAAAATAATTATACTTAATAACAGCACTTTTTTTAACAACTTAACCATGACCTCAACACCTCTAGTAAAATCTCTTCTTAAAATAATAAAATTTCTAAAAATTAGCATTAAATTCAAAATACTTAGATAATTAAATCGTTATTTATAAAATCTAACTCAAAACAATTTATTTCATACTGCTACCTCAATAAGAGCTAGCAGTATATTTCCCAATTCCAATAAAGCTGAACTTCAATCAGTGGGGGTTTTCCTTCATCCCCCACTGATTGTTAGTTCAACTTATCGGACCTTTAGGGGCAGTTTATCCCCCACCTAAACTTCTCGATTTTCTTAAGTTTTGAGGTGGGGGTCTTACTTGCCCCTTAAGTGTGGGATAAATAGACCGATACAAAGCTTAGATTTAAAGTTAACATATTCAAAAAACTAAGTACCACAAAAGGTTCGATACGGACGAGCTGAATTCGGTGGGAGTTTACAGTATTCAACCTGTTTTTCCGAGTGTGCAAAAGGATTTGAAAGGGCTTCAAGAAGACTCTCCATCACACTGTAATCGTTATGTTTCACTGCTGCGTCTAGTGCTTCTTCTACCCTATGATTACGTGGGATTACCGCAGGGTTAGAATTTTTCATCAACTGATACGAATCAGCTTTAAATTCAGTCTGTCTACCAAGTCTTGATTGCCATAATTTATACCAATCAGAAAAATCCTTGGTCCTAAAAAATTCGCTTTGATCATGTTTTTCAAAAGTAATAGCAAGGAACGTATTAGTATAATCCACACGATGCTTTTGCATTATACTAAGTAAACCTTCAATTAGAGCTTCATCCTTTATCTCTTCATTAAATATCCCCAGTTTTGCTCGCATTCCCGAAAGCCACTTAGAACGATACAACTTTGCAAAATCAGAAAGGACACCTTGTGCAAGCTTGACAGCTTCTTCCTCATTTTCATCAAGTAATGGTAATAAAGTTTCGGCAAATCTTGCAAGATTCCATCCAGCAATATGAGGCTGATTGCCATAGGCATACCGTCCTTGACGGTCTATAGAACTGAATACTGTCGCTGGATCATAGGTATCCATAAACGCACACGGACCGTAATCAATTGTTTCTCCACTTAGGGCCATATTGTCAGTATTCATCACCCCATGGATAAAACCAACCAACTGCCATTTGGCGATAAGTTCTGCTTGACGCTTACTAACTTCTTCTAACAGGAAAAGATAGCGATTCGAGGCAGCTCCTACGTCTGGGTAGTGTCTTTGTATTGTATAATCAGCTAGAGCTTGAAGCTCTTGTTTAGTTCCCCAGCTTGAAATATATTGAAACGTACCTACACGTAGATGACTAGTAGCGACACGAGTCAGTATTGCACCAGGAAGTTCGGTTTCGCGTAATACTATCTCACCGGTTGTAACAACCGCTAAACTACGAGTAGTAGGAATATTCAGTGCGTACATAGCTTCACTAATAATGTATTCACGTAGCATCGGTCCAAGTGCGGCTCTACCATCACCACCTCTTGAGTAAGGGGTTCGACCTGCCCCCTTAAGCTGAATATCAAAACGCTCACCTTGTGGATTAATTTGTTCGCCAAGAAGTATAGCGCGCCCGTCTCCTAACATGTTAAAATATCCGAATTGATGCCCTGCATAAGCCTGTGCAAGAGGCAATGCATCTTTAGGAATTTTATTTCCTGCAAACACACCTAACCCATCATTACTTTGTAAAGCTTCGACGTCCAACCCCAAGGATGTTGCCAATCGTTCATTGAGAATAATTAACTCTGGTGAAGTTACTGGTGTTGGGTTTAGTTTGGAAAAAAATATTTCTGGTAGACTAGCATAACTGTTGTCAAAGTTCCAGCCCATTCTTAATTCGTCTTTTCCCTTTGTCATCGTATCACCTTTTATTTTTGTCTTTTTTTACAACTTTTAAATAACGAAAGAAATCATAGGTACTCTATGATTTCTTTCGTTATTGTTTCTACATACACATAAAGCTAAACTTCAATCAGTGGGGGCCTTCATCCCCCACTGATTGTTAGGATAAAATACTGCTTTTAGTTTCTACTTCCGTTTATTAATTATTCCACTTCTCAGCCACTTAGTAATTCCAGTAAGCCTTTTTCATTTTTCACTAGCAATTGTTTATTTCCAATTAGGGATATCAATCCCAATCTCTCAAATTTTGCAAATTTACGACTGATTGTTTCTCTTGTTACACCCACATAACTTGAAATTTCTTCACGAGTAATTGGTAACTGAATAAAAAGACCCTCTTGCTTTTTAACTCCAAATTTTTCCGCAAACTCTAAAATCATTTGAGCAATTCTAATCTCAGGATCTTTTGTTGCTAAATTTTGCGCTAAATTTTCTGTATGTGCCAGTCGTTTTGTCACTGCTTTTAATAACTTTAGAGCTATTTGAGGGTTTGCTTCCATAATTTTATCAATATCTTTTTTCATTAACATACATATTTCGGTATCCTCAATGGCATATGCACTGAAATTATTACCTTCATCATGATTAAATAAGTGAAGTTCACCAAAAAAATCACCGCTAGTCATAATATAAAGAATTTGCTCTTTCCCAAGAAGAGTAAATTTAGATACTTTTACTAGCCCTTTATTGATAATAAATAACGTATCTGATTTATCGCCTTCATCGATCAATATTTGTCCTTTCTGGAAAGATCGATGTTTTGTCATTTTTGTAACTTTCATAATTTCATCATCAGATAACGACCCAAAAATCGGCACCTTTTTTGGACATGGATCATTTATATCATGGTTACATATTTGTCTCTTCATAATAATCACCTATCATTATAATTAGTAACCAAATTATAGCATGAAAAAATTTTTGTCATTGTGATTTAAGTCCTATTTGAATATTATTTATAGTACTATACTTAAAATATAATAAAAAAAGGAGTTGGATAATAAATGACAACAATCTTTAATCGATCTACAAAAACTGGTGAAATCGTTACTAAACTACCTGCTGCAAGCAAAGTTTTCAAACAATATAAAATCGATTTTTGTTGTGGTGGTGATCGCCCGATAGGAGAAGTACTTCAAGAGCAAAACCTAAATGAAACAGAAATTTTAAATACACTTAATGAACTGTATGAGACAAGTAACCAAAGTGATGATGTAAATTGGGCAGCCGCTCCGTTAACACAATTAGTCGACCATATTGTCAATAAGTATCACGTTTATACAGAAGAAGTTCTAACAGAATTAAATGCATTTGTAACAAAAGTTTATCGTGTTCACGGTAATGACCATCCACATTTACGGGAAGTTTATCAAACATTTTCTGCATTAAAAACAGAAATGTCCCAACATTTAATTGATGAAGAACGTGACGTTTTCCCTCACATTATTGCTTATGAGGAAACAGCATCTCAAAATGAACTTACAAAAGCAAAAGAGGAAATTGAAAAATTAGAGGCTGAACATGAGGCTGCAGGAGATCTACTGAAAAAATTACGAGAAGTAACAAATGATTATCAATTACCTGGTGGGGCTTGCAATACGTATCGATTAACGTATTTGAAACTTGAAGAATTAGAAACAATGACTCACGAGCATATACATTTAGAAAACAACATTTTATTTAAGCGTTTATTAAAAGCATAAAAAAAAGAAACCTAACGAGTATAACTAGTTACTTGTTAGGTTTTTTTACACCAGAATTTATAAGTAACTAAGTTAGTAGTGTCTAGCTCCTATCACTCATAGCCAAGGCCCTTGCGTTTTTCTTATTTATCTACTCGTTACCCTTGTATCACTTCCTACCATAACCCGTGTTCTTTATTCCTCCACACATAAAAGCGCTTCTATATTTACAAGTAAAAATTAGAAGCAGTTTTTTATGCGACGAGTAATCTCATCTAGCTATTCTAAGAAGAATTTCTTGTTGATTTAAAAGTCCGTATCTTGAATAAATCGAGTAAGAAAAGGGGCCGCCGCAAAGACATTAGGGTTTCGTTCTCGCCTTATCGTTATGGCGTGGCGGAAAAAGAACCTCTCTTATTAAGATATTTTCAAGCTAGGCATCTACAAACTTAAGATATTATACTTTCCATATAAAAGAGTGCCTAACAACATACGTTGTCAGGCACTCAATTTTTAATCCTCTACTTCTTATTCCTCTACCTCTTTAAACTTATCTGTATCTTCTCCACAAACCGGACACACCCAATCTTCTGGCAAATCCTCAAAAGGTGTTCCTGGCTGAACATCTTCATCAGGATCTCCCTTTTTCGGATCATAAATATAACCACACGGTAAACAAATGTATTTTTTCATATTGTCTCCTCCTCTTTTTTAAGCATGAACTGCTTGCTGTTTTTTTATTTCATTCACTAATTCACTTATACTAATAGTGTCGAGATCTATTCTATCTAATGAGAGTTGATTTTCTATTGCAAACTTGTATGGTAATGATGCTGCTACTCCGTCTAGAGATAGTACACCGACAACCTTTTTGTCTTTAACAAATACTCTCGTATATTTTTCGACACCATCATTTTCAATAATTGATTGATCACAAAGTCGTTCATCTACTTGACCTATCGAGAATAATGTTAAGCCAAAAGCATTGAAAATCGTTACAGGTAACGTTTTTTGATAGGTTGCCTTTGTACCAGCCATGTTTACTCCCGCAACTCTCCCTTGTTCCATCGCTCTATTCCAGAGTCCTTCCACTTCATCATTTAGTTCTGTCACATCACCAGCTGCAAATATTCCCTCAACATTTGTTTTCATTTCTTCATTTACAATAATGCCTCTATTTGTTTCAATTGGCGTATTTTCTACCAGGTCAAGATTTGGGTGCACCCCAACCGAGTATATGACACTATCACATCTAATAAACTCACTTCCGTTTATTATAACTTCAATTCCTTCATCTTCTGCTACTATTCGTCCAATGGATGCATTTAGATGAACTTTTACCCCAGTTGCTTCGATTTTATCTTTTAATAACTCCGACGTTTTCTCATCTAATTGCTTAGCCATTAAACGTGAATTTGCTTCAACGATCGTTACTTGTTTATTAGATTGTAAGATTGACCAAGCTGTTTCGAGCCCTTGTACTCCTCCTCCTATCGTGAGGATATGATTTTTACTTTCAATATAGTTTTTAAAGTCTTCTGCTTCTTGCATTTCACGGATGGAAAAGACACCCTTATTCCCGGAACCTTCAATCGGTAATTTCCGATTTTTTGCACCTGTGCATAGTAATAATTGATCATAAGAAATGTTATCTCCATTTCCTGTAACGATACTACGCGTTTCTATATTGATACTAGTGATCTTCGTGTTTGGAAAAAGTTGAATTTGATTTCTTTCATACCATTTTGCTTTTTTTATAAGAACTTTTTCACTTTTTAAATCGGAAAATAAATCCTTTGAAAGTTTTATTCTATTGTAGGGTAGGAATTTTTCCTCACCAAAAATCATAATTTCTCCATTTGGATCTTGATCACGAATTGCTTTAGCAGCTGTGACCGCAGCAACACCGCTACCGATAATGACGTAGTTTTTCCCCATTTTGTATCACCTACTTTTTCTTTATTTCTTAAATAGAACTTAATAGTAAATCTGAAATGAACATAGCAGAGTTTTCAACTTTATTTACTTGGTTTTCTTTTGGAGCGAATCTTATACGAATAGGAAATTCAACATGTGTCATACCAGTCGTTTTAATCACATTTGATGTACTTTGTACATTCATATTTGTCTCAAGTAAATAATCTTGTATTACTTCAATGGCTTCGCCGCTCCACCCATACGAACCAAATGCGGCAGAAATTTTTCCTTCTAAATTCATCGTCTTTAGCTCTATTAAAATCTCTTCTAGGTTTCCAATCATATCTGCATATTTAGTTGAACTACCAATTAATACTGCATCGGCTTCTTTAATACTAGTTAATATTTCTGTTTTATCTGACTTATCTGCATTAAATACAGTTGTTTGGATATTATTGGCTTCAAACGTTTCTTTCAACATGTTCGCGACTTTCTTTGTGTTACTTCGAATTGTTGTGTAAACGATGGTGACTTTCTTATCTTTTACCGTATCAGCACTCATCGTAGCATATAAATCAATGTATTTTTGGATATCTGTTCTTAGAATGTATCCATGGGATGGAGCAATCATCTCTACATCTAATTCATCCAGTGCATTCATTAATGTACGAACATATCTCCTATGTGGATGAATAATCGCATTGTAATAACCGATAAAATCTTCTGTTGTATCAGTTTCTACCTCATCATTAAAAAATTTGTCATTTGCAACGTGGGTACTAAAAATATCACACGGAAACAATATTTTATCTTCTATACTATAAGTAATCATTGTTTCTTCTGTATGAAGATATGGAGTTTCTTTAAATTTTAATGTTTTCCCGCCAATATCTAACGTATCCCCGTCTTTTACAACTAAAAATGTTCGTTCATGTAATTTATACATTTCTTTAAGTTCGTTGACAGCTGGTTGTGTGCAAACAATCGTAGCATTTGGTGCTCGTGACGCTAAAGCTGCTAAGCCACCAGAATGATCAGGTTCCGTATGATTAATAACGATATATTGAATTTCTTTTGGGTCTATAATTTCACTTACATACTCCACAAACTCACGACCAAACTCGATATCAACGGTATCAATGATCGTTGGTTTTTCTGTTTTTAATAAATAAGCATTGTAGGTTGTTCCTTTTTTTAACACTAATCTATGAAATGGTACTTCACGATCGTCAACTTTTCCCACCCAATATACATCCTTAGCTAACATTACTTTATTTAAAGTTTCCATATATGACTCATCCTCCTAAATGAATTTTAGTGAGAGTGTTTCTCAACTGATTTCATAATAAAGTATTTTTAACATTTCAATCAGGATTTGAATCACATTTTGTAAAATAACTTATTTCTTGCTAAATAAAGCTGAACTTCAATCAGTGGGGGTTTTCCTTCATCCCCCACTGATTGTTAGTTCAACTTATCGGACCTTTAGGGGCAGTTTATCCCCCACCTAAACTTCTCGATTTTCTTAAGTTTTGAGGTGGGGGTCTTACTTGCCCCTTAAGAGTGGGATAAAAAAAACAATGGTTATCTTCCTAACCATTGTTCGTTGTCATTTATTTGAACTTCATTTGCTTTTTTTGATTTTTCAAGTTCTCTCTCCAATGCTTTAAAACCAATATACATAGAGATTCGCCATGGTACGATCATACCATAAGCTAAAATGAAGAACATTCCACTTAATTGAACTGGGTCGATGTAGAAACCTAAAACGTATTTTAGTATAAGACGTACAATTAAAAGCCCGATTAGTAATAACAGAAATGCTTTTGTTTTCTTTAAATAGATATCATTATTTTTTATCTCAAATTTAGATGTCCTTACTAAAAATAGTGAAAAGAACAATCCAATTGCTAATGCTTCTAATACTTGAGAAAAACTAATTTGCGCGGGAGGATATAAAAACATAAAAAATCCAGTAGACATAAATACTGGTGGTAAAATAATCTTTTTTACTGTTGCTGGTTTTTTCGCTGCTCTCATACGTATATAAAATGCTAAAAAACCCATAAAAATAGCCATACCAGTTGCTAAAAACGTCATAATGAAATCCCCCCTTGTCTCAATTTACACTATTGACATAATTATAACACAAATATTTTGTTTTATTACAATTAAATTAATTTCCAGGGATATGTCTTTACCTAAACTATTGTGAAGTGAGACCCCCACCTCATATCTTTTAACGAATCGAATAAGTTCCGATGGTAAACGTAAACCTCACTGCTATAGTTTTTAAATTATATTTGCTCGTAATAATGCAAAATATTATTTTACTGGTCCTCTGTTCTTGCGTAATGAATGCTTATATACATGCAATGGTATGTCGCTCTAACCCCTTTTACTTCACGGTAATTTTTGTCATAGAAATGAAGCAATTCTTTGAAAAAAGTAGGAGGCAGATAAGCGTTTGCTTTATTACTATTACTAGCACCGATCTTTTTAATTGAAATAAGAAAATCACGTACTGATGGAAAATATTCATATTCAAGCATTTGCTTTCCTTTTATTTCAAAATTACATAAAAATGAAAAAGGGAGCGATCTTTCGCAAAGATGATAAAGAGTTTCGAACGAGAAAAAAGACTGGCCTAAAGGACGGAAACAATCAAGTCCAAGTTGTTCTTTCACTTGATTATACGAATTATGAAGTTCTTGAAACGTTCTATTCCCAAATGTTGAGAACGTTAGAATTCCATCTTCCCTCAAAAAACGTAGTAATCGTTTTATAACTTCCTCAAAATGATTTACCCATTGGAATGTTGCATTTGAAACAATGATATCATAATTTCCCTTAAGTGATATCTCTTCAATATCTCCGCATAAAAACGTAACTGACTTACCTTTTAATTTTTCTTTGGCTACTTCAATCATTCCAGGTGCCAAATCAACAGCCGTAATTTTCGCGTTCGGGAATATCATACATAATTGTTTGGTTAAATATCCTGTTCCACAACCAATTTCAAGAATATTAATCTCTTTATCGTATTTCTCTTTGTCTATTGATTTAATTAACTCCTTTGCCATGATCTTTTGTACATTGGCATACTTATCATATGTTCTTGAATTCCTACTGAACCGTTTCATCAAAAGCTTTTTATCAATCATACTGTATCTCACTTTCTAGAAAACTATTAATCCATTTCAAACATAAATCTTCATTCGTGAAAAATGGAATATGACCAGCATCCTCTAACACGTATAATCTTGCATTTTCTATCATTTGTTCATAAATAAACTGAGAAGCTTCAAAGGGACAAATCGAATCATTTTTACCATGAATTAACATAGTTGGTATGTTAATATTTTTAAGGTGCATCCTAACATCCGTTTCAATTAAATACGTTAATCCCATCATTATGGATGAAAGCTGATCTCCTTTGAGCTTATCATGAACTAATTGTAAAAATTTTTTATCAAACCCTTTATTTTTTTCATTACAGGAAAAGAATGTTTGATAAAATGTAAAAAGAGTTTGATCTTTATCCATTACTAACTTTTTTTTCATAAGATTTACAATACGAGGCTTCCAACCAGATAAATAATCACTTTTCATTGTGAAACTACTCGTCCCCCCAATACATATTAAGCCTTTTAATCGCTCTGAGAGTATGCTTGCCACTTCAATAGCAACAATCGATCCTAATGACCAACCTAAAAGAACGATCGGCCCATTAATATACATAATCTTTTCTAACAAACGATTTTTATAGTCTGTTAATCTCTCAATTTTTCTCCAATCAATACATGAGACTTGATACGTTTTTTGAAGTTCAGTTTGCAACGGTCGAAACACTTCTTTATCCGTTGCCCAACCAGAGAGCATAATAATGTGTGGCTTCATTACTTAAATCACCTCTAGTTCTTTTCCTACTTGAATAATTTTTTCTAGTGCCCAATCAAGCTCTTTTTTTTGATGAGCTGAAGTAATGGCGAATCGAATTCTTGCTTTATTTTCCGGTACTGTCGGGGGACGTACGGCAATCGCTGCAATCCCTTCTTCTTGAAGTCGTGTAGCAAATGATTGTGTTTGACTATTTGCACCAATGATGATGGGTACAATCTGCGATTCGCTTTCGCAAGTATCAAAGCCAAAGCGTGTTAACCTATTTCTGAAATATTCAGCATGTTGTAGTAGCAATGTACGTTTCTCTCTTTCTTCTTCTACGATTTCGATTGCTTTTTCAATGGTTGCAAGTACTGCTGGTGGAAGGGCCGTTGAATAAATCAGCCCACGCATCCGATTAATTATGTAATCAATCAGCCATTTCTTTGCGACTACATACGCGCCAAAGCTACCTAAAGCTTTACTAAACGTTCCCACTTGTATATCAACTTTATCTTGAAGATTTACATGATGTGAATACCCTTGACCACCTTTACCATAAACTCCACTAGCATGAGCTTCGTCAACCATTAACATAGCATTGTACTTTTCTTTTAATCTAACAATTCCTTCAAGATCAGCAATATCTCCATCCATACTAAAGACGGTATCTGTCACGATTAGTTTGCGCTTATCTTTAGGTGCCTTCATCAATAGAGCTTCTAAATGATTAGTATCACGATGGCGATAGCGCTGTAGTTTCGCTCGACTTAAAACAATCCCATCTATTATACTTGCATGGTTCAATTTATCACTAAAAACGATATCATCTCGCTTCATTAATGCAGAGATAATTCCGACATTTGCCGTATAGCCACTGTTTAACACTAAAGCTGCTTCCGCTCTCTTCCATTGAATAAGACGTGATTCTACTTTGTCATAAAGAGGATGATTTCCAGTCATTAATCTTGACGCTCCACTACCAACACCATACTTATCGATAGCTTTTGAAGCGGCTTTCTTTAACCTACTATCATTTAAAAGGCCTAAATAATTATTTGAGGCAAGGTTTAACAATTTCTGACCATTCCTAATCAACCAAGACGAATTAAGCTCTTTTGTTGTTACAATTGAGCGCCTTTGAAATATATTTTCTAGAAACTCTAGTTCAGCTTTGATTTCTGTTTCCCATTGGGTTTGATTAGTCACTCTTTTTCCCTCCCTTTACAAATCAAAACTAACACTCTTCAATTTCAAAGCCCAAATCTTCGATCATTTGGTGATCCGAGTGAAATTCTTGTCCCTCGGTTGTCAAATAATCACCAACAAAAAGCGAGTTTGCTGCATATAATCCTAACACTTGAAGAGAACGAAGGTTTACTTCTCTTCCACCTGATATTCTAATTTCTTTGGACGGGTTAATAAAACGGAACAATGCCAACACCTTTAAACAATAGCGTGGATTTAACTCATTCAAACTTTCAAGTTTCGTTCCTTCAATTGGATGTAAAAAATTAACCGGGATTGAATCTGCATCTATGTTCCTTAATTCAACAGCCATGTTATATATATCTGCATGTGTTTCACCCATACCTATAATACAGCCAGAGCAAGGAGATATCCCAGCTCGCTTAATATTTTCTAGAGTCTCAATCCGATCTGAATATGTATGTGTTGTCGTGATGTTTATATGATGAGTTTCACTTGTATTTAAATTATGATTATAACGGTCAACCCCTGCCTCTTTCAGTTTTTTAGCCTTCTCATCAGAGAGAATACCTAAACAAGTACAAATTTTTAACGGAGTCGTATTTTTTATCTCTTTAACGGCTTCAATGACTTGGTCAATTTCTCGATTTGTCGGTCCACGTCCACTTGCAACTATGCAATACGTACCTACTTTTCGTTCCATAGCCTCATAAGCTCCTTTAACAATTGAATCTTTATCAAGAAATTTATAAGATTCTACCTCAGCACTTGACTTACTCGATTGCGAACAATAACCGCAATCTTCTGAGCAATTCCCACTTTTAGCATTCATAATCATATTTAACTTCACTTTGTTACTATAGTAATGCTTTCTCACTTTGTACGCTGCCTGAAGAATTTGTAATAATTCCTCATCAGGCGCAGTCAAAACATGACCTGCTTCTTCTAATGTTAACAATTCTCCTTGAAGTGCTTTTTCCGCGAGTATTTCCCACTCTATAGTTTGTGATTGCTTCTCCATATTTCTTCCCCCTATAAATCCATCTTTTTTGCTAAACAATTCGTAATTACTCTTAAATCAAGCCTCTCGTTGATAACTTTGATAATTTTATTACGGTTCAACCGCTCTATATATGGAATTATTCCAAGTACAGGAACACCTGAAAATTCCTCAATGATACTAGGACTTGTCTCCTCAACCACTCCAATTTTCCCTTCATTTAATCCGTTGATCACTACGCCAAGGACGTGAAGCCCCACTTGTTTAGCATAATCAATTGTTAATAACGTGTGGTTAATCGTTCCTAAATTCGGTCTAGCTACAATAATAAGAGGAAAGCCAATCGCTTTGGCGACGTCTGAGACAAGATAATTTTCTCCAAGTGGAACTGCTAAGCCGCCAGCCCCTTCGACAAGTAAAAAATCATGCTTATACCTTATACGTTTCCATGCTTTGATAACCTCTTCTAAAGGCACCTTTATACCTTCTCTTTGTGCTGCGACGTATGGCGCTAATGGCTCATTAAATTGAAAAGGATTTATTTCCTCTAATGTACTGCTGTCATTTGCCATAAACTTTAAAATTGAAGCATCGCTTAAAGGATCATTCCTATTTGCTCCTGAAGCCATAGGTTTGAAGACGCCAACATCATAATTTTTTTCATATAACGCTGCCGCTAAGCCAGCAGTAACAAACGTCTTCCCAATTTCAGTATCTGTTCCAGTAATAAAAATCCCTCTAACCATTTGTAACTACGCCCTCTGTAACCGTTTGGATTGCTTCTCTCATAATTGCCATCATTGCAATTAAATCTTCTTCTGTCGCTGCAAGTGGTGGTAAAAATGCTATGACGTCTCCAAGTGGACGTGTTAGCATACCTAAATCACGCATTTTTAAAGAAACTTGATAACCGATTCGCTGTTCCCATGGAAAGGACTCTTTTGTTTCTTTATCGCTTACAAGTTCCNCCCCCGCCATAAAGCCAAGTTGTCTAATGTCACCTACATGATCTAACTGATAAAAATCCTTAAAAATATCTTTTATTAAGCTTTCTTTCCTTTTTACGTTTTTTACAATTTGTTCGCTGTCAAACAGATCAAGGTTTGCAAGTGCAACTGCGCAACCTAATTGATTTCCGGTATAAGAATGACCATGAAAAAATGTCTTCAAGTTTGAATAGTCATCATAAAAAGCCTGATAGATATGCTCCTTTGTCATGGTAACCGCTATTGGAAGGTATCCACCCGTAATCCCTTTTCCAGCCGTCATAATATCAGGAACAACCCCTTCGTGATCACAAGCAAACAACTCTCCTGTACGTCCAAAACCAGTTGCGACCTCGTCAGCAATGAGAAGGACATCATATGTTTGACATAATTGCTGAACTCCTAATAAGAAGCCTTCTGGCATTTTAATCATCCCACCTGCCCCTTGCATCATCGGTTCAACGATAATGGCTGCGATCTCACTATGATGTTTTTCTAATAAATCTTTTAACTCATCTAAACAGTGCTTGCAGCATTCATGTTCCTCACCACTTATAGATCGATAGACATATGGGTAAGGTACTTTATAGCTTTCAAAAAGTAACGGTTTATATACTTTATGAAATATATCAATGTTACCGACACTCACTGCACCAACGGTATCGCCATGATAACTATTTTTCATGGTGACAAACTTTTGTTTTTTTCCTTTTCCGATATTTTGCCAATATTGAAAAGCCATTTTTAAAGCAATCTCTACGGATGTGGCTCCACTATCAGAGTAAAAGACTCGATCTAAACCGTTAGGGCTAATATTGACTAGTTTTTCAGCAAGCTCTGTTGCTGGTACATTTGTCATTCCAAGCAAAGTTGAGTGAGCAATTTTATCAAGCTGGTTTCGAATCGCGTTATCAAGTTCTTTTTTTCTATGCCCATGGACATTTAGCCATACCGATGAAAAACCATCATAAAACGTCTTGCCCGTAATATCCTTAAGCATTATTCCGTCTCCACTTTCAACCATGATCGGATCTTTATCGTAATCCTTCATTTGTGTAAACGGTAACCATAAGTGTTTTTTACTTTTAGTAATAAGGTCTAGTTCTTTACAGATATCGTTCACTCCTCCCACTTTCGTCAACCTGAACTTTTGTAAGGTTGACAATTACATATATAATCACAATTTCCAATATACGTCAAGGTGATTTTTCCCAATAAAAAAAGGCCAACCCCATCAACACCCATTTAGTATAGTTTTAATACTAATTAAGGTTGTTGACATTGGTTAACCTTTATACTAGCGACTAGACAACGTCATAGCCCGCTTCTTCAATTTCATTTTTAAGCTTATCTTCACTTACTTTTGAACTATCAAATTGTACAGTTACATTTTTAGCAGCTAAATTTACTTCAGCACTTGATACACCTTCAAGTTTTCCTAAAACTCCTTCTACTGCAGCTTTACAATGACCGCAGCTCATTCCTTCAACCGAGATTGTTATTTGATTCATTTTCAACAACTCCTACTCAATATTTTTTATTTAAATTTCACGCGTTTTAAGCGTAAAGAATTACTAACAACAGTAACTGAACTAATGCCATCGCTCCCACTGCAATCCATGGGGCAAGCAAACCAGCAACAATAGGTAAGCCAATTGAGTTATAAATAAACGCCCAAAATAAATTTTGTTTGATATTTCTCATCGTTGCTCTACTTAGTTTGAGGTAAATTAACGGCAGCTTTTGCCACACCCTCTAGTCTATTAACGAATTTCTCAATTCGAGCAAAACACGCTGCACATGTCATGCCCTCAATTTTTATATGAATATTCCTCTCTCCCACACTACTTTTTTATGATTTAGAAAATTGTTGAATAACCTTCATTAGTTCTTCGATCGCTTCATCACCTTCACCTTGGGTAACCGCCTGACTAACACACCCTCGAGTATGGTCCTCTAATAGAGTATACCCTACTTTTTTTAAAGCAGCTGAAACTGCTGAAACTTGGACTAATACATCTACGCAATAACGATCATCTTCAATCATTCGTTGAATACCCCTTACTTGGCCTTCAATACGTTTCAATCTATTGATTAACTTCATCTTCTCTTCATCGCGCCTAATTAACGCAGGACTTTTCTCTGGATGAATAGGGATGTTTAATAATTGTTCTTTATCCATATTTTCACCTCATTTATTATACCATACCCCCAGATGGTATTTTTGTCAATCGCTTTCCTAATAATCCAATTAACTAAAAATTAATACAGAATTATATTTATAGCATCCCCACTGATTGAATGTTGCTATTTAGCTATATGGTGAAAGGTAATCTAGAAAATTAAAACCACAGTAGCGAAAATTCTCTACTGTGGTTTCATATTACGCTAATTCTTTTGTTGTTATAGATTCTATTTCTTTTGGGTCACCTTGTTGAAGTAAATACATCTTATGATAAAGGCCACCATACTGAATTAATTCTTGATGTGTTCCTCTTTCTACAATTTCGCCTTGGTGAAGTACTAATATTTGATCTGCATCTTGTATAGTAGATAAACGATGAGCGATAGCAATTGTCGTTCTTCCTTTTCGCATTTTTTCTAATGCTTTTTGAATTTCAGCTTCTGTCTCTGTATCGATATTTGCAGTAGCTTCATCAAGGATAAGAATACTTGGGTTTAAAGCGATAGTACGTGCAAACGACAACAATTGCCTTTGTCCACTTGATAACGTTGAACCACGTTCACCTATTTTTGCCTGATACCCCCCAGGTAAACTTTCAATGAAAGGATTAGCATGAACAAATTTTGCTGCGTCAATCACATCCTCTTTCGAAAGTGAATGATGATAAAACTTTATATTGTCCTCTATTGTACCTACAAACAAAAACGGATCCTGAAGTACAAGCCCCATTTTCTTACGAATCTCTTCGTTTTCATAACTCTCAATGGGAACACCATCAATAAGTATATCTCCCCTAACCCCTGGATAAAAACGCATCAGTAAATTGACGATTGAACTCTTACCACTACCTGTATGACCTACTAAGGCAATAGTCTCTCCTTTATTCGCACTAAAAGAAATATTTTTTAATACGTCGTACTTTCCATCATACGAAAAGCTAACATTACGAAATTCTACTTCACCTTTTTCAATAATCGGGGTATCTTGACCAATTTTTGTTGGAGCAAATTCACTATGGTCAAGGAGTCTGAAGACTCGACTTGCTGAAACAAGAGCTTGCTGAAAAATGGACAAGCGCATCATCATTTGATTTACAGGTTCAAAAAATCGATCTAAATAATTAATGAAAGCATATAAAACACCAATCTCTACTGGGCTATTAAATGATGTTATACCAAAATAGCTTAAAACTAGGATTAACGCAATAATCGAAATGAAATCAACAGCTGGTCTTAGTAATAGACCCTCAACTTTAATACTTTTTAACCAAGCTTTTTGATGCTCATCATTAATCGTTTCAAATTCTCGACGTAACCTTTTTTCTTGACGGAAAATTTGTATAACTGTCATGCCTTGAATAGACTCATTTATCTTTGTATTTAACTGACTTAATTTTTCACTCATTTCTGCATAAAATTTCGAACTAATTCGTCGGTAAACTTGCATCAATATGAGTAAAACTGGTAAGATAAACAAACAAAAAATGGCAAGTTGTACATTCAAATAAAACATCGCAACAAAAACACCGATTAAAAACATAATATTTTGAACATAGTTAGAAACTACACTAACGTACAAATCTTTGATAGTTTCTGTATCATTCGTTATTCTAGAAACAAGGCCACCTGTAGGAAACTTATCAAAAAATGCTAAACCTAAGTTTTGCACTTTTGCAAAAACATCAATTCTTATTTGTTGAATGATTTGCAGTGCTATTTTTTGAAATAAAAATAATTGGACGTACGTAATAACGACACTAGATAAATGTAACCCTAAATAAGCAACTCCTAATAAAAAAAGAGGTTGAAAATCAAATATCCTCGGTGTTAAATAATCATCAATAAATATTTTTACGATAATTGGACCTAAAATTTGCGCTGCAGTACCCAGCATTAATAATACAAAAGCAAATGTCAATAACCGTTTGTGAGTTTTTGTATAACGTAATAACCTTTTAAAAACTACCTTCTGATCCATTGGCTCAAACAACAATGATTGCTTATTTTTTTCACTCATCCTTTGAGCCTCCTTGTTCGACTAATGATTCAAGCTGCTGCTTTGCATACATTTCCTTATACCAACCGCCACTTGCCATTAGATGTTCGTGGTTACCGCTTTGAATAACTTTACCTTTTTCTAATACAACAATGCTATTCGCATGTTTTATAGCACTTAGTCGATGTGCAGTGATTATCGTTGTCTTACCAGTACGTAATGTTTTTAATCCTTCTAGTATGTCCTCTTCAGTTTTAGCATCAACCGCGGACAAACAATCGTCCAAAATTAACACTTCAGGATTTTCAATTAAGGCTCTAGCAATTGATATCCTTTGCTTTTGCCCACCAGATAATGTTACTCCACGTTCACCAACAATCGTTTCATACCCATCAGCAAGCCTGATGATATCCTCATGAATAGATGCAATTTTAGCTACTTCAATAATTTCTGATAAACTAGACTGTGGTTTTGCAAAGGCAATATTATCTGCGATAGTTGCTGAAAATAAAAATTGATCTTGAGGTACATATCCAATTGATTTTCTTAATGAGTCTATTGAATAATCAGTTATATTATGATTAGCAAAATAGATTGCACCGTCTTTTAAGTCAAACTGGCGCATCAATAACTTCAGCAAAGTCGTTTTTCCACTACCTGTTCTTCCAACAATACCCAGTGTCTCACCTTTTTTCAAAGTAAAACAAACTTCTTGTAATGCCAACTCATCATCCTCTGTATAAGAAAAACTATTAATTTTATATTTTATGTTACCAACTGGCTGTTCTTTTAATACTGAATCCTTATCTTCAATATCTGCTTTCACTCTAAGTAAAGAAGAAACACGTTTATACGATGCTCGGCCTCTCTCTACAATATTAAAAAGCCAACCAAAAGCTAACATTGGCCAAATAAGTAAACCTAGGTAAATAGTGAAGCTTGTTAATTCCCCAATAGTAAGGTCACCTATTACTACATATCTAGCACCAAATAAAATAGATAAGAAAAATGATAAACTAACGATTAAGGAAATCGTAGGATCAAAGAATGAATCTACCCTTGCTACTGAAATATTCTTTTCTACAACGTCATGAGACTTTTCACGGAAAGAATCAATATCCTCTTTTTCATAGCCAAACGTTTTAATTATTCGAATCCCAGACATACTTTCTTGTACTTTGTCATTTAAGTTCGAAAAAGCTACTTGAGCCTTACCAAAACGCTCATGAAGCAATGAACCGTAATAACTAGTAGCAAGAGCCATAAACGGCATTGGAATTAATGCAATAAGCGTGAGCCGCCAATCGATCGTAAATGCCATTGTTAAAATAACAAAACCTCCCATGGTAAGAGAGTCTACAAGTGTTAAGACACCCAGACCCGCCGTCTGCTCAATGGCTTTTATATCATTTGTTGAATGAGCCATTAAATCCCCTGTCCTTTTTGAATGATAAAAACTTGGTGACATGCGAGTGAAATGCTCATAAAGTTGATTACGCAATTTCCGAGCTAATCTTATTGAAGCCCCAAATATCATAATTCGCCAAAAGAAACGAAAAATGTATATCAAAGTAGCGATAATTAATAAAACAACACACCAAGTTAGTAAGATAGACATTGTTAATGTACCTTTATCTATATGGTCTACCATTAGCCCAACAACATATGGAGGGACTAGAGACAATATTGATACAAACACAAGTAAAAAAATTCCTACTATATATTTATTTTTTTCTTCTTTAAAGAACCAAAGCAAATCAATAAAAACCCTCATTCATTCTCCTCAATTCTATTTATCTTTTCAAAGGCATTCATTATTTTATCAAAATATTTAAATTGTTAGAAGTAAAAGTTTCTGATTACGAAATATTTCTTTTAAAAAATACAAAGAAAAAACACTCCAATCATTGGAGTGCTTGTCCTTTTTATTACTTCATTTGATTGTTCATTGCTTTCATCATTTGGGTAATCTTCTTTTGTGATGGATTCATGCCCATTTGCATCATCATCACACGTAACATCTTTTCATTAATAGGTGGGTTTTTCTTAAGATAATTCATCATTGTTTTGCGGGCAATAAAAAAGCCAATCGCAATACCGGCAATTAAAGATAATACGCCGATTAAAATATTAATCCACATCTTTATATCCTCCTTCTAGTAATGTCTACTTAAGTAGACCTCCATTTGCATCAATTTATTATAACCTAACCAAATATTGAATTAAAGTATTATTTGTAGAGTATGAATAAATATCTGGTTATCAACGATTGCCTACTATATTTATTTAGACTGAATTAACTTTCACACCCAAAATTTTTAATAAATTTGTTAGGTTTTATTAAATATAATTCACATGTTTGATTGGATTTAACCAGCCATAATTTTTGTTGTCAAAGTCGACTGCAAAGAAGCAGGAATTGATTTGACGTAATACTTCAAAAAATATTGTTTCCGCTTGATAAGAACCATTAGCAGAGATAGTTAATACGTTTCCGTGATCTTTTAATACTGCTTTACTCTCAAATGCTTTTATATCTATATAATAATGTTCCTTTAAAACATAAAAATCATGACGAACTTTTAATTTTTTTTCAACTGATTTCTTTATTTGTAAAGAAGGGATTATAGCACTTATATAATTTATTTGCTTCTTAACAATTTCCTGTAGTTCTGTATCGGCTGTTTCTCCCTCGTATAAAAGCTGATATATCAAGTGTTCTTTTCCAAAATAACTGGTGGCAATCTCAGGCTTTAATAAAAATATATAATAGTGCCTCATTTCATTGTCCCTCCATCCATTCATTTCTTTTTACTATAATGCATGTCCAAAGAAATGATTGTCATTTAACGGAGAAATACATCACTATTTTTGTCAAAACAAATAGCTTTTTGCACACAGTTAAAGAAAAACAACCCCCATTTCGATCAAAGAAATGGGGGAGAAACAAAATTAAAATGTAGCCTTTAATTTTGCAACAACGTTATCTACAGTAAATCCATACTCTTCCATAAGCTTTTCACCTGGTGCTGATGCCCCAAACTGATCAATAGCAATTACAGAACCGTTATCACCAACATATTTATGCCATCCTAACGACGATCCCATTTCAATTCCTACTCGAGATTTTACCGTTGGTGGAATAACTGAATCTTTATACTCTTGTGATTGTTTTTCAAAGCGGTCCCAACTTGGCATACTTATTACTGAAACATGAATTCCTTCTTTTTCAAGTTGTTGTTGCGCTTCTACTGCTAATTGAACTTCTGAACCTGTTGCAAGTAACAAGCCATCAACATTACCTTTCGCAGGAGAAATAACATATGCACCTTTCTTCACGCCTTCATATGCTTCTTCTTTAGTGTTTTCTTGAGTCATAATATCTTGACGAGATAATACTAGTAATGTTGGTTGATCTACACTTTCAACCGCTAATTTCCAAGCTGCAACAGCTTCATTGCTATCAGCAGGTCTAATAACAGATAGACCAGGCATTGCACGTAAAGAAGATAGTTGTTCAACCGGTTCATGAGTTGGCCCATCTTCACCAACAGCAATACTATCATGAGTCATAACATAAGTAACAGGTACCTTCATAAGTGCAGACAAACGAATAGCAGCACGTAAGTAATCTGAGAAAACAAAGAACGTAGCACCAAACGCTTTCACTCCACCGTGTAAAGCCATTCCATTTAATGCAGCTCCCATAGCAAACTCCCTAACTCCAAACCAAACGTTTCTTCCGCTATAATTATCTCTAGAGAAGTTACTTTCCCCATTTAGAAGGGTTTTATTAGAAGAAGCTAAATCCGCTGATCCACCAAAGATTTGCGAAACATTTTTGGCTAATGCATTTAAAGCTTCACCTGAAGAAGATCGCGTAGCAACTTTATCTTTCCCGCCTTCATACACAGGAAGATTCTGATCCCAGCCTTCTGGTAGTTGGCCACTTACTGCAAGTTTAAACTCAGCTGCTAAATCTGGATATTTTTCTTCATATTGCTTAACTAAATCGTTCCACTCATCTTCTTTTGCTTGCCCGTGTTCTTTCACTTTTGCGAAAGCCTCTGAAACTTCTTCAGGAATATGAAATTCATTTTCATATGTCCATTTATAAGTCTCTTTAGTAAGCTTAACTTCATCTTTTCCAAGTGGTGCACCATGTGATGCGGATTTACCTCCTTTATTTGGAGACCCGTAACCAATTGTTGTCTTCACTTCAATTAATGTTGGACGATCGTCTTTTTTCGCTTCCTCAATGGCTTTATAAATTTCATCAGTGCTATTTCCATCTTCTACACGAATTACTTGCCATCCATAAGCTTTAAAGCGATTTTCTACATTTTCGCTGAAGGACATATGAAGATCGCCATCTAAAGAAATATCATTTGAATCGTATAATACAACTAATCGACCAAGTTTTAAATGTCCCGCTAAAGATGCTGCTTCTGCTGAAACACCTTCCATTAGGTCACCGTCACCACAAATAGAATATGTATAATGATCAACCACTTGAATATCCTCTTTATTATAAACTGCAGCTAGATGTCTTTCAGCCATAGCCATCCCAACTGCCATAGCAATACCTTGACCAAGTGGACCAGTCGTTGCATCTACCCCTGGAGTATGACCGTACTCTGGATGCCCTGGAGTTTTACTTCCCCATTGACGAAAACTTTGTAAATCCTCTAAACTTACATCATATCCAGTTAGGTGAAGTAAGCTATATAGTAACATTGAACCGTGCCCGGCAGATAATACAAAACGGTCGCGATTAAACCAATGAGGGTTTTTCGGATTATGGTTCATATACTTTCCAAAAAGTGCATATGCCATTGGTGCTGCCCCCATCGGCATTCCTGGGTGTCCTGAGTTTGCTTTTTCAATACTATCAATTGATAACGTACGTATCGTATTAATTGCTAATTCATCAACGTGATTCGTCATGTAATCGATCATCCTTTCCGTAAATAAACATTTCGATTAACATCATATACTTTCTTTTGTCAATAAACAAGAACATCGGCGAATTTTGACGAAATTTTTTAGAAAAAAATTGACCTTCATTGTATCTTAGGCACACACTAAATTATCGATTCTAAAAATTATTAAATAGCAAACTACCTCTAAGTAATTTAGAAATTGTAAAACTACGTTTGTAGTGATTAACATTTCAATCAGAAGCATCAATAAATATTTATATTTTATATTTAGAATATTGCTTTTAAGATAAAATATTCAATAACAAACAAAAAAACTGACTATTAAGGTGTCAGTACAAACCATTCATATAGAAAACACCTTAATAAAAACCAGTTCATTAATGTTTAAGAAAAGTATTATTTGCTTTTTTACTTGCTTTTAACTTTTTGGGGGTTACATCTTGGCCTTTTTCATCAACTACTTTTATTGAATGAAGATGATTTTTAAAAGATGAACGGAACGTTTGAATGTATTCTTGACGTAATTTTTGTTGTTCTTTTGTCTCTTCCGGAGTGAGACCACCATTTTTTGCTTTTTTTGAAAGCTCATTTATACGTTGTAGCTTTTCTTTTGACAACATGGGATAAAACCTCCAACTTCTTTCTAAATCTACTATTAAATGTACATGAATTGAAGGTTTTTTTCAACTTTCCTCATCTAATTGTTCTTGTATATATTCTTGATAACGGCGATGAACAGTAGCTTTAGATACATCATAACCGAATCCTCTTAACGTAGCTGCTATTTCCCTAAATGTTAGGTTCATACCCTTTAGTCTTACAATCTCAGTTATAGGAACTTCTTTTTTTAATCTTCCACCAAGTTTAGCATCTCCTAAATTTTTTCTCGGATTATACCCCTTATCAACAGCTCTTTTCATGCCTCGTTTAATTTTTATATTATGTAACTTTCTTTGATATTCTTCTACAATACTTACTATCTCTAACACAAGTGTATCAGTTTCCGAAAGAGTCAAGTCCCCATTTTCATTTATAGTTTGGATTTTAACATCATGTTTCAACAATTGATGAATTAGAGCTATTTTTGTATTTCCTCTCCCTAGTCGAGTCTCATCTTGTATTAGTAAAATGTTTGCCTTTTTATCCTTGAAATCCTCAAGAAGTTCAAAAACACCGTCCCTTTCAATTTCAAATCCACTAGCTTTTTCCTCAATAACTTTATAAACTTCATAGTTATTAAGTTTTGCTAACTCAAGAAGCTCTTCCTTTTGGCGTTTTAACGAAGAATGTTGAGCTTGCTTATCTGTACTCACTCGGCAGTAAATAATTGCCTGCATTATAAGTCACCTCACTACTTTCTAATTGAGGAACAAGTAACTTTTGTCCAGGATATATTAAGTCTTGTTTAAGTTGATTATGAGTTCTCAACATTGATATATATAATTGGATTGACATTCCCTCTGAATAATTACTAGCAATAGACCACAAAGTATCACCATCATTTACCTCAATCTCAATAAAGTAGTCAAACTTAGGGTGAGCTGAAGTTTGCACAGACATAAACATATATGCTATTAAGATAGCAAATAAGGTTAAAATAATTAAATCCTGAAAAGAAAATCTCAAAAGCTTTTTCATTAAATCCACTTCACTTTCTATTTTAAAGAATGTTTGTTCTCATTTAGAATACAAGAACATCCGTTCTTAGTCAACTGTTTTAGAACTTATGTTTGCATGCATTAGTGGAATATTGTATAATATATGGTAAGAAGATTAGTAAATGAGGTGCTACATAATGACTAAGGTATCGAAGAGACAACTAGAGATACTCGAGTACATCAAAGATGAAGTTCGAAAAAAAGGCTACCCACCTTCTGTAAGGGAAATTGGAGAAGCTGTTGGACTAGCATCAAGTTCAACCGTACATGGCCATCTATCACGATTAGAAAAAAAAGGATTTATTCGTAGAGACCCTACGAAGCCTAGAGCAATTGAAGTATTAGATTTAAAAGAAAACAATGAGCACGATCAAATACTGACAAATACCGCTTATGCCCCTATCATCGGAAAAGTAACTGCCGGTGAACCAATTACAGCTTACGAAAATATAGAAGATTATCTGCCTCTTCCTGAAAAGTTTGTGGGGGATTCTAATGTCTTTGTACTTATTATTCAAGGAGATAGTATGATAGAGGCCGGTATATACGATAAAGATATGGTTATTGTAAGACAACAACAAACTGCTAATAACGGTGATATAGTAGTAGCTATGACAGAGGAAGATGAGGCTACAGTAAAGCGTTTCTTTAAAGAAAATGATTTCATTAGACTTCAGCCAGAAAATTCAACAATGGAACCTATTATTCTTAAAAATTGTTCAATCCTCGGAAAAGTAGTCGGAGTATTTCGAACAGTACATTAAAATAAGAAAAACTCAAGGCACTTTGTTCATATGAAACGCTGAAACTAGACAGCTTCCAACTTTAAAAATTTTATACTTTCTTACCTTACGCGCGAAAGACAATGGAAGTGCTTTTCGGAAGCCTCTCATTGGCTTCCAAGTGCTTCTACACCTTCTACCGAAGCATTGTTTTGTGCGACGAGTAATCGCAGAAGCAAAGCTGCACGAAGATATTCAGACATGTATTCATGAAGTAATAGAAGTCAATATCCTGACTGAAGTGACTGTGCTTGTAGGTGTTGGTGCTAGGTATCCTTCCAAGTTCAAATTTTATACTCCTCATCAAGAAAAGCGCAAGCGCCATGGTCACGAGCAGCTGCTCCTGTGCCACTCCGTTTGCTCAAGAGCAAAGCAGCTTCGAATTAATCCAAGTAGTAACTTCACTGGGGCGGACTTTGACAGAAGCCGCTCTTTGGCTTCTTACGTGCTTCTGCGTCTTCAAGTACTGCTTCGCAGTAAGCTTCCTCGAAGCAGTGTTTTGTGCGACGAGTAACCGCAGGAGCAAAGCTGCATGAAGTTAATCAACGAAGGATTTCAAGAGGTAATTGAAGTCAGTTGCTTGACTGAAGTGACCGAGCTCGTAGGCTGCTTGCGCTAGACAGTTTCCAAGTTAGAAATTTATAAATTCTGATTATGCAAAAACAAGACTTAGTAAAAATAGGTCTTGTTTTTTTCATGGATTTGAACTTAACTTTATAAGGGTTTAGTTCACTTCATCAAAACTCACCTTATCCAAACCAAAGATAAGTTTAAGTTTTGTAAACTTTCAATCAGATTATTCGTGATGTTTATGCTCACGTGTCCAAAAACTCAACCAAAATCCAATCGATAAGTATGACTAGTATATAAACTAAATCAAAACTAATTTTTTCGCAAATCCTTTTGGGGCTTAATGTGAAAATAACCTACAACACGCCCACACAAGAAAAGCGCAAGCGCCTTGGTCACGAGCAGCTGCTCCTGTGCCACTCCGTTTGCTCAAGAGCAAAGCAGCTTCGAAGTAATCCAAGTAGTAGCTTAACTGGGGCGGACTTTGACAGAAGCCGCTCTTTGGCTTCTTACGTGCTTCTGCGTCTTCAAGTACTGCTTCGTAGTAAGCTTCCTCGAAGCAGTGTTTTGTGCGACGAGTAACCGCAGGAGCAAAGCTGCATGAAGTTAATCAACGAAGGATTTCAAGAGGTAATTGAAGTCAGTTGCTTGTCTGAAGTGACCGAGCTCGTAGGCTGCTTGCGCTAGACAGTTTCCAAATTAGAAATTTATAAATTCTGATTATGAAATAAAAACCCTCAATACCAGTAGTATCAAGGGTTTTACCAATTAATAAATTGAAATGTATTGCTCGCGCTCCCAAGGATGAACTTGCGTGCGGAACATATCCCACTCTATTTCTTTTGCTTCGATGAAATTAGATAACGCATGCTCACCGATAGCATTTGTAATTACTTCGTTAGATTTCAACACTTCAAGAGCTTCTTTTAAAGTTGCAGGTAGGTCATTAATGCCAGCCTCTTCACGCTCTTCCTTATTCATGATATAAATATTACGATCTGTTGGAGCTGGTGGAGTAAGCTTGTTTTTAATACCATCTAAACCAGCTGCTAACATTGCTGCCATTGCTAAATAAGGGTTTGCAGCAGGGTCTGGACTGCGCACCTCAATACGAGTACTTAAACCACGAGATGCCGGGATACGAATTAGCGGGCTACGATTTTGCATAGACCATGCTACATAACAAGGAGCTTCGTATCCTGGTACAAGACGCTTATAAGAATTTACAGTTGGATTTGTAAGTGCTGTAAATGCTTGTGCGTGTTTAATGATTCCAGCTAAAAAGTGCATTGCAGTAACACTTAAACCATTTTCACTAGATGTATCTTCAAATACATTTTTGTCCCCTTTAAATAAAGACATATTGCAGTGCATTCCAGATCCATTCACACCGAATAATGGTTTTGGCATAAACGTTGCATGTAATCCGTGTTTTCTAGCAATTGTTTTTACAACTAGTTTGAACGTTTGAATGTTATCACAAGTTGTAACTGCATCTGCATACTTAAAGTCAATTTCATGTTGCCCTGGAGCAACTTCATGGTGAGACGCTTCAATTTCAAAGCCCATATCTTCAAGCTCTAAAACAATATCACGACGACAGTTTTCTCCTAAATCTGTTGGCGCTAAATCAAAGTATCCGCCTTTATCGTTAAGCTCCATTGTAGGCTCACCTTTTTCATCAACTTTAAATAAGAAGAATTCTGGTTCTGGACCAATATTGAAAGATGTGAACCCCATTTCTTTCGCTTCAGCTAAAACACGCTTCAATACACCACGAGGATCTCCAGCGAAAGGTCTTCCAGTTGGATCATAAATGTCACAAATTAAACGAGCTACTTTTCCTTTTTCACTTGTCCAAGGAAAAACAACCCAAGTATCTAAGTCTGGATATAAATACATATCAGATTCTTCGATACGTACGAAACCTTCAATTGAGGATCCGTCGAACATCATTTTGTTGTCTAATACTTTTGTTAATTGACTAATGGGAACCTCTACATTTTTAATAATTCCTAATAAATCCGTAAATTGTAAGCGAAGAAATCTTACATTTTCTTCCTTTGCCATAGTAAAGATGTCTTCTCGCGTAAATGTTGTAGTCATAACTATATCCTCCTAAAAAAATTTCATATAAGTATTATTTTTATCTTAACCATCATAAAGAATTACTCTTTTTTAATGATGAATCGTACCGTTTTTAATGAAAAAATCGAGAAAGTTCTCCTTGAATTAAAGAGGCCTTTCCATGTCTCCCTGCCACTAATAGCTCATTTTTCAAATAACTTCTTAACTGTTTTTCAGTAAGATCTTTTTGTACTTTTCTATCTGGGTTTTCAATGATATTATGTTTAAGACCGTTAAAATGTTGTTTCATTATGAATATTTGCTTAATTCCAGAAATATTAATCCCTTGTTCAATTAATTCCTTTATTTCTAGTAATCTGTCAACATCATTGAAGGAATAGAGCCTTTGGTTACCATCCGTTCGTATCGGAAAAATTAAACCATGTTCTTCATAATATCGAATTTGTCTTGGAGTCAACTCGGTGAGTTTCTTGATAATACCAATTGGAAATAAAGGCATATTTCTTCTAATTTTATCTCCCAACTGCCTCCCCCCTCTGACTTGATATTTATAGGTTACATTACGACACGAAACCTGTCAATACATGTAAGGTAAGTTAACATTAAAAGTATGTGAGGTTTTCTCACATACTTTTAATGTTTTTTTATTGACATTATTATCATTCCCCTAATCCTTTTTTGTATTAATAAAAATAGTCAAATCGAATATTTATTTATACTCGATTTGACTATTTATTAGATAGTTAATAACTTTTTATTGATAAGGTGATCTACTGCAGTTAAAATACCGATTTTCACATGACTATATGTAAGCCCACCTTGAACATAGGCAATATACGGTTCTCTAATCGGTCCATCAGCTGTAAACTCGATACTCGCACCTTGAATGAAAGTACCTGCCGCCATTATAACTTCACTTTCATAACCAGGCATAGAACTTGGGTAAGGTGTCACATGGGAGTTTATGGGTGATGCTAATTGTATTCCCTGACAAAAAGCAACCATCATTTCAGCATTTGGAAATTGAACTGATTGAATCAGATCCGTCCTACTGGCATTCCATTTTGGGTTAGTCGAAAATTGTAATTTTTCTAGAAAAGCGGCTGTAAAAATCGCCCCCTTAAGCGCTTGGGCAACTACATGTGGTGCTAAGAAAAAACCTTGGTACATTTCTTGTAAACTATAAAGTGAAGCTCCACCTTCTTTTCCTATACCAGGGGCAGCCAAACGGTATGAGGCTAAATCAACTAGTTCCTCTTTCCCAACAATATAGCCTCCAGTTTTTACAATTCCACCACCTGGATTTTTGATTAATGAACCGGCCATTAAATCAGCTCCAACATGACATGGTTCCATCGTTTCAACGAATTCTCCATAGCAATTATCAACGAATACAACAACATCCTTCTTGATTTCCTTAACAAAATTAATCATTTCTTTAATTTCATTAATAGTAAAAGACGGTCGGTTAGCATATCCCTTAGAACGTTGAATCCCAATAACTTTTGTATTAGATTTAATCTTTTTTGCAACAGCTTCAAAATCAACACAACCATTTGGGCTAAGTTCAACACAACCATATGTTATCCCAAATTCTTTCAATGACCCATTTCCATTACCACGAATCCCGACTACCTCTTCTAGAGTATCGTAAGGCTTCCCTGTAATATACAGTAGTTCATCCCCGGGCCGTAAGACTCCGAATAAACAAGTTGCAATGGCATGTGTGCCGGAGATGATCTGCGGCCGAACAATGGCCGCTTCACCACCAAACACATCTGCATAAATGGCTTCTAACGTGTCTCTTCCAACATCATCGTAACCATAACCGGTTGATGGAGTAAAATGAAAGTCAGATACTTGATACTTGCGAAACGACTGCAAAATTTTCAACTGATTGATTTCCATTTTTTCTTCAATCTTTATATGTATATCTTTAATTTGAGTTTCAATTTCCTTCGTTATTTCTTTTAATTTTGCTCCACTTGTAAATTGATCGTACATAATAACTCCTTTTACACTTTGAATTCTTGTAATTGTTTATAAATGGATGTATCCGGTGAAACATATCCACTTAAAAAATAACTTTCTTCATCTTCTAACCAAGTTTGTTTTTCAATGATCGCACTACTAGAACATTTTGCTATCAATTTTCCTTCACTTACATGAATTTTCGCTTCAAAATATTGTAATGTGACGATTATTTCTTCTTCTAGTTTCTTTAGTAATTTTTCTAAGTCTTTTTCTTGAAGGGCAGAAATTATTATTGATTTTATTCCTTCTGATGGTATAAAGTTAGACGTCATATTATCCCGCTTATTGTAAACTGTCAAAATTGGAACATCTTTCACATTAAGTTCGTCTAACAAAGATAACACGGTTTGTTCATGGTTATAATAATCATCACTAGAACAGTCAACAACATGCAACAAGAAGTCAGCTTCACAGACCTCTTCTAATGTCGAACGAAAGGCTGCTACTAGTGTTGTTGGTAGATCTTGAATAAACCCTACCGTATCTGTTAATAAGACTTGAAATCCACTAGGGAGTTTCAATCTCCTTGTTAGTGGATCTAGTGTCGCGAATAATAAATCTTCCTCTAATGCATCAGCCTTTGTTAAACGATTATGAAGAGTAGATTTTCCAGCGTTAGTATATCCAACTAAAGCAACTTGAAGAGTTCGATTTTCTTTTCTCCGTTCACGGTATAATGTACGATGTTTCACAATTGTCTTTAGTTGCTCTTTGATTTCATCCATTCGTCTACGTATATGTCTTCGATCAGTCTCAAGTTGCGTCTCCCCCGGTCCTCTCGTTCCAATTCCTCCACCAAGCCTCGATAACGAATGACCTTGTCCAACTAAACGTGGTAATAGATAATTTAACTGAGCAAGCTCTACTTGAAGTTTACCTTCTTTTGACTTAGCTCTTCGTGAGAATATATCTAGAATAAGTTGAGTTCGATCAATAATTCTTGCAGAAATTTGTGAGTTTAAGTTACGAACTTGACTACTTGAAAGTTCATCATTAAAAATGACAACATCAATTTCAAGCTCTTCTACAAGGGGGATAATTTCTTCGATTTTCCCCTTTCCAATATAAGTAGCTCGATCAAAGCTATGCCGATTTTGAAAAACCGTACTAATCACCTTACCACCAGCAGTTTTAGTTAATGAGGCTAGCTCTTCCATAGAATAGCGAAATCGTTCTTCACTAGTTTCAAATAATTTACAACCTACAAGTAACACTTTTTCTTCAGTATTGTTACTTAATTCACCCAATGTTTCACAACCTTTTTTCTAAACTCTTTTTGTTACAATTTATTATTACCATTCTTTACTATAATCTTTCTACTAGAAAAAGCGCAAGTGGTCTGGAGAATTACAACCTTTAAAGTTGTATCAAGACTTGCGCATAGCAGCCGGTACATTTCACTAAAAGAAAACGAACGTCCTTAATTCACACTGAATTACAATCTAGTACTTTAATTCCATCAGAAAAAAATCAAGTTTTCCTCATCTTAAAGTCATCTTTAGTTAACGTTACTAGTGTTTCTCTGTCATATTTACCTTCATGCAAAAGCCGTACAGCCTGTGCCCTAACTGCCTTTTCTACGACATTTCGAATTAACCGGCCATTACTAAAATTATAGCTTCTTTCCACTCTTAATGATTGTAAATAGTCTCGTAGTTTCCATTCAGCTTCTGTAGAAATCACATACTCTCTTTCATTTAACATTTTTTTTGCGATCTCCATTAATTCCTCATTTGTATAATCGGGAAACTTCATCGTTATCGGAAAGCGTGATGGTAAACCAGGATTTAAGGATAAAAAGTGGTCCATTTCTCTAGAATATCCTGCTAAAATTAGAACAAAGTCATGTTGTTGATCTTCCATTGCTTTGACCAAAGTATCAATAGCTTCTTTTCCAAAATCTTTTTCTCCACCTCTTGCTAAAGAGTAAGCTTCATCAATAAATAAAATACCACCAACAGCTTTTTTTACTAAATCACGTGTTTTTTGAGCAGTATGCCCTATATATTCACCTACCAAATCCGCGCGTTCCACTTCTAGCAAATGACCTTTTGACAATACTTCCATTTCCTTGAAAAGTTTAGCTAAAAGCCTAGCAACCGTGGTTTTCCCGGTTCCAGGATTCCCTTTAAAAATCATGTGCAATACTTGCTTTCCTACTTTTAATCCTTGTTCTTTCCTGCATTTATTAATATATAGCCACGCATAGATCTCCTTGATAAATTTTTTCATTTCTGATAATCCAACTAACTCTTCAAGCTCTTTTTCAATTTTTTCAAGAATATAGTGCTTTTCCCTATCTACATCAGTAAAGGCACTTGTTTGATCAAGATTTTTTTTTAACTCCTTCTGATTTAAGACGATATTTATCTGTCCTCTAGACTTAAGAGACAAGGGTTTATCCATAGACTTCACCACCTTATCAACATATTAATGTCGGAAACTTAATCAACCACCATTTGTGATCAGTATACTCCAAAGCATGAAAAGTGTGACAAATGCCTATTTTTTCTTGCTATTTTAAAGCAACAATAGTCAATCGTTGTTATAATTAAAATAATAATATCAGGAGGGGATGTAATGGATATTCTAGATAAAACATCTTTACCTAGCTTTGTTAAAGAATTTTTATTTCATTTAGTACAAAAAAAACGCAAGTCTTCAACAATTAGAAGGTACATATACGACTTAGAAGATTTTTTTCTATGGCTTCATACTGAAAAAAGAGATCTTACGTTTTCTACCTTTGCAAATTTATCTTCAACTGATATTAATAATTACTTCAACATATTAACAAAAACTCGTAATTATCAACCAAGAACAACAAAGAGGATACAAATCGTATTAAATCAGCTCTATAAATATTATGACAACCAAGGGTTATCCAAAAACCCGATTCAAAAGATTTCTAAAATAGAAGTTGGCGAACCATTAATGATGGCGGAAGATTTTTTAACCGAACAAGAAATTAACCACTTATTTACGTCAATCCGTTCTTATGATGGGTTATCAGAAAATCAACTAAAAACTAGACATCTCATCGTTAATCGTAATGAGGGGATTTTTATATTATTTTTGTATTATGGTTTAACACTTCAGGAGCTAACGGGTATTCAAATGACAAATATACATTTTGAGACAAACTCAATAGATATAACAAATTCAAAAAAGCTAAGACAAATAAAAATAACACCTGAACACAAACAAATTTTGTACAAATATTACCATACAATCCCATTACCTGTACGACCGCGTTACCATGAGGATGATCCTTTTTTTGTGGCATTTGATTTTCAGCGAGGGACTTACCGTTGGGTTTATGATAATAATAAACCGAAACGATTAACGAATATAGCCATTCAACGAATGATTCAAAAAGAAATTACAAGAAGTGGTCTTAGGAAGGGAACTTCTGCACAACATTTTCGAAATACGTATATTTTAAAAGAAATTGAGAAAGGAAAAACCCTCTCCCTATTAAAAGAGGATTTAGGTTTAAAAACAGATCTTTCTTTGAACAAATTTTTTCAATTTGCTTCTTTTCAAAAGAAAAGCGAAAGCGTCCTAAAAAAATAAAAAGCTCCCTAAAGGAGCTTTTTATTTTAGTTCTCTTGGTTTAAAGGAACATTTTTTTGTGGCGAGAACGTAGATATTGCATGTTTATAAACCAATTGTTGTTTACCTTCTGTTTCTAAAATAACCGTAAAATTATCAAAACCTTTAATTAAACCTCTTAACTGAAATCCGTTTAAAAGGAACACAGTAACAGGAATACTTTCTTTCCTTAGTTGATTTAAAAATACATCTTGAATGTTTACTGATTGTTGCTTCATAATAGTCCTCCTCTAATAGCTATAAATATATATTTCGCCTTTTTTATAATCTTTCCTCTATAAATTTTTTAATTTCTTCCTTCTTTTCGTAAAAATTATGCTCATTTAGTTCAAACCATTGAATATTCATCTTATTACGGAACCACGTAAGTTGACGTTTAGCATATCTTCTTGAATTTCGTTTCAATAATTCAACCGCTTCTTCCTTTGTTATATGACCTTCTAAGTAATCAAATATTTCTTTGTAGCCAATTGCTTGAACAGATTGACAATCTTTAACTCCACTATTATATAATCGTTTAGCTTCATCAATAAGTCCTTCATCAATCATCATATCTACTCTTCGATTTATCCGATCGTAAAGTATGGTACGATCCATCGTTAACCCTATTAACGCTAACTCATATCTACTTTCCGTTGGTTGAGCGGATTGATAGTCGTGGATTGTCTTATTTGTTACATAATAGACTTCTAACGCTCTAATCACACGTCGATAATTGTTAGGGTGAATCGTTTCGTAACTAATTGGATCAATTTCTTTTAATTTTTCATGTAATGTAATTACACCATTTTTTTCGACTAACGTTTCTAAACTTTGGCGGTATTCTGGATCATTCGGGGCATCAGGAAAATTGTAATCATAAATAACCGAATTAACATATAATCCCGTTCCTCCTACTAACAAAGGTAGTTTACCTTTTTTGCATATACTTGTTACAAGCGGTTTGACTAAATCTTGAAATTCAGCGACTGAAAAGCTTTCATTAGGGTCCTTAATATCGATTAAATGATGAACAATACCACCCATCTCTTCTTCCTTAATTTTCGCTGTTCCGATGTCCATCCCTCTATATATTTGCATTGAATCTCCGCTTATGACTTCTCCATTTAGCTCCTTAGCTAACTCAACACTTAATTTTGTTTTCCCCACTGCAGTAGGCCCAACAATAACGACTAGCTTTTCTTTCATAAATAACTCCTTTTAACCTTATCATAATTCTATAGAACCATAATGGAATTGAGAAGTAGGGCGTTTATATACATGGAAATTAAATAATTTAAAACGCGTGCTTTTCCAATGATCCTTTAAAATTACGCGCCTTTTGGCTACACGTTTTGCTTCTTCAATTGTTTCCAAATCAAGAGGGTTATATAACGCATAACTACGTAGTGGATTTATTCCATCTGATTCACTAATTTTAGACTCGAACATCGGATCGAAGTATACAACGTCAAAAGAGTTTGTTTTCTCACGAATAAGGTAGTCAAGATTGTTCATTTGAATTACTTCTATTCTTTGCATCGCTTCGTCCATTAGACTAAGTCCACTTTTCCAATTACATAACCCTTGCTTAATTAAATATGCAAGATATGTATTTCCTTCTACACCTACCACTTTACCGTTCTTTCCAACAACTACACTCGATACTATACTATCAGATGCCAGCCCCAATGTACAATCTAGGAAAGACATATTTTCTGTTAGTTTTGTCGCTAATAAAAATGGGTCCATCTCACCTCTTAAAAACCTCTTTACCCGAAACATCGCTGAATTGGGATGGAAAAATAACGGATCTTTTTTGTCCATTTGATATACTTCTAATCGATTGGAACTTACTACAAGCACATCACTGTTGTATTCTTTATGTAAGGTAGGTAGCGGTCTATGGTTCCGTGAGACGAAAGGTAATTGTAAGTCGCTAGAAACCTTCTTAGCTTTTTCGTTTATCTGTTGTGAAGTTCGTAATGATGTTGTGCAAATCATATTTCTCCTCTAGTTTAATGAATTTCATAATTCATTTTTTTGCCACAAAGTTACGGCGATAAGCCAAGTTTTTCTATCACTTTTCCTCTGCTTTTTTCAAGGTGAAAAGTATAAGTAAAACTAGGGCTTTCGCTTTTGGGCGATAAGCCAAGTTTTTCTATCACTTTTCCTCTGCTTTTTTCAAGGTGAAAAGTATAAGTAAAACTAGGGCTTTCGCTTTTGGGCGATAAGCCAAGTTTTTCTATCACTTTTCCTCTGCTTTTTTCAAGGTGAAAAGTATAAGTAAAACTAGGGCTTTCGCTTTTGGGCGATAAGCCAAGTTTTTCTAATATTATAGTCTCTTCTTTGGTAGCTTGCAAATTTTTCTTATGTAAAGAAAAAAAGACTGAGTAAAAACATTGATTTTCCTTTTAAAAATAAAAGTAATAATCATTGTAATTGGTCAGTCTAATGCTTAATTCACATTATTCTTTTAAACATTTTTTCCATTTCATAAGTTGTAAAATGAATAAAGATTGGTCTACCGTGAGGGCATGTAAAGGGTTCTTCGCATTTACGTAACATTTCTAATAACGAAAAGATTTCATCATTTCTTAAATAACGATTCGCTTTAATAGCAGCTTTACATGACATTAGTATAGCTGCATCTTCTCTTAAATTTCCGATAGATACTTTATTCCCGTTCATCACTTCTTCAACAATATCTTTAATAATTTCTTCTTCAAGTCCAACCGGAAACCAAGTTGGATGGGAACGAACAATAAAACTTTGTGTTCCAAAAGGTTCCATAAAAATACCTACATCTCGAAGTAATTGATCATTTGTCTTTATTCGTTCAACCTCACTAGTTGTAAACTCAAATGTAATTGGAACTAATAAATCCTGTAACTGTTTATGGTCTTCACTTACTTTTTTTCGAAAGTACTCATATTTAATACGTTCCTGGGCTGCATGTTGATCTACAACATATAAACCCTTTTCATTTTGAGCTAAGATGTAAGTTCCATGCATTTGACCTATTGGATATAGAACAGGTACACGCTCATTAACTTGAACATTTTTTTCGGTAGGATTTTCAACGTAACTTTCATGTAAAACATTTTCATCTACTTCACTTTCTTCTTGTACATGGTGTTGCTCTAATTCAACTCCTTCGAACATTGAAGAAGCTTCCAGACTTTTTGAAACAATGTTTTTTTCTTCCCTGTCCCCTTGAGTTTCTCTTAACATAACAGGACGTTCATTTCTCCAATCTTGACTTTGATCTTGTTCTCTTTCGGGCACAGGGTTCGTTTCATTAGAAATCGAATGCTCTAGAGAAAATGCTATTTGTTCAGACTTTTCCTTTTGAAGCTTTGGAGTTTTCACTTCAGGAATTAAAGAAACTTGTTTAAAAGTAGCTTTAATTGTATTAGTAACTAGCGTATTTAACTCGGCTTCTTTGCTTAATCTCACTTCTAATTTTGATGGATGAACATTCACATCAATTATACTAGGATCCATTTCAATATGGAGCACAACTACTGGATAACGTCCGATAGGTAGTAAAGTATGATACCCATCTTGAATAGCCTTTGTTAACGGATAATTTTTAATATATCGATAATTAATAAAAGTTGACATATATTGCCTTGAAGCCCGAGTTACTTCAGGTTTACAAACATACCCTGAAATCTTAAAATCTAGCGAACTACCTTCAAAATAAACCATTTGTTTTGCAATGTTCATTCCATAAATAGCTGCAATCACTTGTCTTAAATCCCCATTACCGTTTGATGAGAATATTTTTTTCCCATTATGGTCTAGTTGAAAAGAAACCGATGGGTATGACATTGCAAGACGATACACATAGTCTGTAATATTTCCGAGCTCTGTATGGACTGTTTTTAAATATTTTAATCTTGCGGGTGTATTATAAAAAAGATTAGTTACTGTTATATCTGTCCCTTTACGACTTAATGATGATCCACTCTCAATAATCTTACCACCCTCAATATTCACAACCGTCCCTGGCCCGTTACCAGTACATGTTTTTAACTGTAGATACGATACTGAGGCAATACTTGGCAGTGCTTCCCCACGAAACCCTAATGTTTTAATACGGAATAGATCTTTATCTGTTCGGATTTTACTCGTTGCATGACGATGAAATGCCACTAAACAATCCTCATTCTCAATTCCATCACCATTATCAACAATCCGGATTTTCTGCATACCGCCGTCTTCTACCTGAATGTGAATTGAGGTACTATTAGCATCAATAGAGTTTTCAACGAGTTCTTTAACGATTGATGCAGGTCTTTCAACCACTTCTCCGGCGGCAATTTTATTTGATAAATATTCATCTAATTTAACAATTTTGCCCACGTTTAATCACTCTTTTCTATATTTTAAAACGCTGCCGTTATACCTTTAGCTTCTTTTGTAAATCATTTAGCTTTTGGATCGCTTCTAGCGGTGTAATATTTAATAAATCTAATTTTTTTATCGAAGAAATTACCTTCTTTTCTTCATCACTAGAAGGTTTCACTTGTTTTTTTGTTTTGCCTTCACCCTCGTTAAATAAAGAAAGTTGAACAGGTTTATCACTTTCTATTATTAGGTTCTCAGAGACCTTCTGATATGATGGTTGATTTTCTAGTGTTGCCAATATTGTCTTCGCTCTAATTATCAATTTATCCGGTAACTCAGCCAGCTGAGCCACATAGATTCCGTAACTTTTGTCAGCTTGTCCATCGATTACTTTATGCAAAAAGACGACCTTCCCCTCTTCTTCAACGGCACTCACGTGAACGTTTTTCACGGCGCTAAGGTCATGTTCTAATGCTGTTAATTCATGATAATGTGTTGAAAATAATGTTTTTGAACCAATTTCGTCATGGATATACTCAATTATCGCCTGTGCTAATGCCATTCCATCATACGTAGATGTTCCACGACCTATTTCATCTAATAAAATTAAACTATTTTTCGTCGCTTTTGAAATTGCATTTTTCGTTTCTAACATCTCAACCATAAATGTACTTTGTCCGCTTGCGAGATCGTCTGCTGCACCAATTCTTGTAAACACCTGATCAAAAATAGGTAAGTTCACCGAATCTGCTGGCACATAACAACCAATTTGCGCCAAAATAGAAATTAGTGCTAGTTGACGCATATAAGTACTTTTACCAGCCATATTTGGTCCAGTGATTAATAAGATTTCTCGTTCTTCGTTCATAATTACATCATTTGATACGTATTCACCTGAGTTTAAAACTTTTTCAACTACAGGGTGACGTCCTTCAAGGATTGAAATATGACGCTCATCATTAAATTGTGGCTTCGCATACCGATTTTCTTCACTAACCTTAGCAAAACTTTGTAAAACGTCTATTTCGCTTATTTTTTTTGCAACATATTGTAATTTAGAGATATACTGTTTAACATTTTCACGCAGCTGTAAAAATAAATCGTATTCTAACTGCTCTATTCGTTCTTCTGCTTCTAGTATTAGTGCCTCTTTTTCTTTTAGTTCTGGAGTAATAAACCTTTCTGCATTCGAAAGCGTTTGTTTTCTCTCATATCGCCCTTCAGGAAGGTGGACAAGGTTTGCTTTTGTAACTTCAATATAATATCCAAATACCTTATTATATCCAACCTTAAGAGACTTGATTCCTGTGATTTGCTTTTCTTGTTGCTCTAGCCTTGCAATCCAACTTTTACCGTTTCGACTAGCATCACGATATTGATCTAACTGTTCATTGTAGCCATCTTGAATGATCCCCCCGTCTTTAATGGAAAGAGGTGGATCTTCTTTTAAAGACTTTGATAACATAATTAATAACTCGTCACATGTATCAATGTCTTTTATTATCTCGCCACCATAGCAGTTATTTAATTCTTTTACAGTTGAAATTATTATAGGAATTTGTTGTAATGAGCGTTTCAATTGAACTAGTTCCCTAGCATTAACATTCCCATATGCCACCTTACCTGCTAATCGTTCTAAATCATAAACTTCTTTTAAAAGTTCACGTAATTCTTCTCTTTGGAAATATTGTTCAATAAATGTTTCTACCATACTAAGTCTTTGGTCAATTTGTTTTTTATTTAATAGAGGACGTTCAAGCCATTGCTTTAATAGTCGTCCGCCCATTGCTGTTACCGTTTTATCTAGTAACCAAAGAAGAGAGCCCTTCTTTTTCTTTTCGCGAATCGTTTCTACAAGTTCTAGATTTCGTTTCGAATGTAAATCAATTCGCATAAAATCTGTTGGTGAATAATCAACAACTGGTTGCAAATGATCTAATGAACGTTTTTGCGTCCGAACTAAATAAGAACACAGTCTTCCAAATGTTGCAATCAGCTTTTTTTGCTCTAGTTTATCCACTAACGAATGAAAGGTTTCTGGCAGTTCTTCATTAGGTTCCAATGATGCGGTTACCGCAAGTTGTTGAAGTAAGGCCTTTATATTTTCTTCTGAATGATCAGGGGAAAATATAATTTCTTTTGCTCGTGTAGTAGCAATCTCATTAATGACATCTTGCCAACTACCTTGGATAATTGTGACAAAATTTTCACCGGTTGTTAAGTCTGTTAAAGCAAATCCATATGTTTCATCTAAAAAATCCGTAACCGATGCAATGAAATTATTCTCTTTTTCTTGAATTGTTTTGCCTTCCATCACAGTTCCTGGTGTTATTAATTTAACAACTTCTCTTTTAACAACGCCTTTTGCTTGACGTGGGTCCTCAACTTGCTCACAAATAGCTACTTTATATCCTTTCTCTATTAATGTTTGAATATATTGTTCAGCTGCATGATAAGGAACACCACACATAGGAATTCTCTCAGTATCCGTACCAGTTCCTCTGCTCGTTAACGTAATTTCTAATTCTTGCGACGCTAATTTAGCATCTTCAAAAAACAATTCGTAAAAATCTCCTAAACGGAAAAATAAAAAGGCATCCTTATATTCTGCCTTTATCGTTAAATATTGTTTTATCATAGGCGTATGTTCTGCCATTAAATGTTCCTCCAATTTCTTTAGTCACCGATAAATATTATACCATATTCATAGAGTATGCTCGACAATTTTAGACGAGTTTTTTAAGGAACGACACATAATTATTAAATAAAGCTTTTTCCCTTTTTTCAATAAAATAGTCCTCATTTTCATTTATCCAATTCGTTAAAGATCTGGTTTGATAATCACAACAATAGTAACTATGTAAATCTTTTTTCTGAAAGTTAGAAGCTTCTAACTTAGTAGGGTTTTTCATTAAAAATTCAACCCATAGGAGCAAGGGTAAACTATTTGGGATTAGTTTAAACCATGATGGTAATACTCGATATTCAAAACCTTGAAACCGATTTTCTTTTACTGATCCTAATCTACCGTAATATCGTCTACGTTGGAAAGATGGTTTTTGCTCTACGTATGAAAAAGGAATAGTAACAAATTGATCTAGTAAACGTACATGCTGAAATGTAAGTGGGATATTTCCAAAGTGAATATGACCTCCAAGGAAAAAACGTCCAAATGGATGCGCGTCTGTAATAATAGTTAAATCATGATTCGATGTCGCCTTTCGTAGCTTCTTATACAAAAGAAAAACATCATCAAAAAGTTCTGTCATATTATTTGCAGGTTTGGAACGTACTTCCACAATAGGGTGAATTACTTTCTTCTTATGAACAGCAATTGCATCATCAAGTCCTATTTGACCTTCTTTTAATAAAACATCCATGTTCATAAAACTTGATGTATCTAAGTTTTTTACCATTAACTCGATGTCACAACCAAACGTTACATTTTCAAAACTTTTGTTTTTATTCTCCAATGTCAATAATAATAATTCCTTCTCTTTCTTAGTTAATTCTCCAAACTTTAGCGACCTAATTTTTATAACAGTAATCTCCTTTTTACCGCAGCGTTGAACCACACATTCTCCAAGAGGAATGGATAATAAATACAAACATTGGATCGCAAATTCCTTAAGTTCTTTTTCGAAATAAAATTCATCGCATTGAATTTCTTTCCAAACTATGTTTGAAGAAAATAGCAAAGCTGAGGTACATGTACCTCTTTTAGCTGATAATAAATTAAAATGAAATGCTCGTACTTTAACTTGATTTCTTCCCCCGTTATGTATCTCACCTAATTTTATCCCATGATGTTTAAGCATAGAGGGCAACAGTGGCTTTAGCTTAAAATTAATTTTCTCGTGAAAAGAAATTATTTTATCATCAATAGTCATAATTCACCTTCTTCCTTTATAATACAGCTGAACTTACACACAAATTCCTATTCGCAAGTCTTAAATGATTTTATGAAAAAAGCTAGGAAGAAGTAAACTTCTTCCTAGCTTTTTTATTCTTCTAATTCACCTGTTAAGAAGTTAGGGTCTAAATCTTCGAACTCTTCATCTTCTACATCATAATCCCATGTCTTAGCATCTAGTTCGTCTGAAATCCCATCTGGATTAACATACACACAAACCTTTGTCTCCCCAATACATTCCACTAAAAATTCTCGCTCTACTTGAACAATCACATTCGTTCCATTAGGGGCTATAGTAGCTTCAAGAGTATTAGGTTGTTGAATTGCTCTAGCAATTACTTCGAGCTCCTCACTTAAAACATTTTTGTCTTGCAAAGTTAGTGGAACAACATCTGTGTAAGTTACCGTCTCTGTCGCTACTTCTGTTTTTGTATTGTTACTATACGAGAACCAGATATTAGCATCATAGCTTCCACGAACTTCGATACAATCTCCCTTCTTTTCCGCCTCGTACTTATGGTTAATGATCCAACAACCTAAAATACTTGACGGTTTATGGGAAGGGCGTATCGTATGACTTGCTTGTGAGAATTTTCTCCCTTTTCCACAAACGGCTTTTGTAATAATCTCTCTGTAGTTTAATTCTTTTTCTGTTTGCGACATTTGTTTTTACCCTCCTCAAACAATTGGTTGTTCTCCGCGAGACTTCTACACATTTGTTAATCTTATATAAAAGTCCCTCCCAAACAGTCTTCACTCTCATCCTATGCAAGACAAATGACTATTGTGCTAACTATTTGGATTATTCGAAGAAAACGTTCAAAATAGTTTCCTATAACATTGATATTAAAGCATATGTCAAAACATTCGTAGTTGTGCTAATTTCATTTTCTTTTTCATTTATATATATGGCTATATTTTGATTTTCATTCCACAAATCTTTTAACTTAATACGGTACGTGAAATTTAAGATACTATTAAAAAATCTAGCTCAATTACCTCAATTCAAACTAGGTTACAATGTAAGCCTTAGTTTAAATGTAGGTAGAGCTAGATATTATACATAAGGATTTTTAATTATTCGTAAACCATCTTACCAATGATGATAGTTACAAAAATTCATTCTTAAGAGAAAGATTATTTTCTGACAAAACCATTATTTATGTCAAATTTTAAAATTGGGAATACTTTTCTAAATGAGTCGAAGATAATTTACTATTTAGTGTTTCTTTTATTAGTAGTTCCTTGTAAAATATCCCCACCTGTAGTTTTCTCCATCTCATTAGTAACAGTAGTTGAAATTGTAGTTGCTACAAACTGCAACAATTCATTTACATCCACTTGACTTTGTTTAAATTGTTTCACTAATGGAATTCCATCCAATTCAGTTTGAAGTGTTGCAATTTCTTGTTCTGCTTTTTTTAAAGCTTCGAATTTACCATAATGTTGTAAATTAACAGCTTCTTTTTGCATTCTTTTTATTTGACTAATTAAATGTTGAACTTTTGTAGAATTATTAACTTGTGATTCAGCCTGTTTGAAAAGTTCTACTTCCTCAGTTTCAGAGATCATTTTAGCAATTGATTTTGCTTTTGATAGGATCTCATCTTTTGAATAAATTTTATCCACTTTATGCTTTCACCTCAGCATCCTCTTTTACAATTTGACCGTCTAACGACCAAGTTTTTGCTGCTGTAATTTTGACGTGAACAATCTGCCCAATCACAGATTTTGATCCAGAAAAATTAACAAGTTTGTTGGTTCTTGTTCTTCCAGATAAAATCTCCGGATTTTTCTTACTTTCTCCCTCAACAAGTACTTCCAAAACTTTTCCTTCTAACTCTTTATTCTTTTGAGCTGAAATATCGTTAATAACAGCATTCAAACGTTGTAAACGATCACGTTTCACTTCATGTGGAACATTATCTTCCATTTTTGCTGCTGGTGTGCCTTCTCTTGGAGAATAAACATACGTATAGGCACTATCATATTTCATCTCTTTAACTAGCGACAATGTATCTTCAAATTGCTCCTCAGTTTCATTAGGGAACCCTACGATAATATCAGTAGTTAATGTAGCATTTGGAATTTTGGTTTTAATTTTATTTGCTAACTCAACATATTGATCTCGAGTGTATTTTCTTGCCATCAATTTTAAAATTTCTGTATTCCCACTTTGAACTGGTAAATGAATATGCTCTACTAAATTTCCACCCTTAGCTAAAACATCAATTAAATAGTCATCAAAATCTCTTGGATGACTAGTAGTAAAACGAACCCTCGGGATATCAATTTTATGAATTTCATCCATTAAATGACCTAATCCGTATTCCATATCCTCAAAATCTTTACCGTATGCATTTACGTTTTGTCCTAATAACGTTATTTCTTTATAACCTAAACGAGCTAATTCGCGTACCTCACTAATGATATCCTCAGGACGTCTACTTCTTTCTTTTCCTCGTGTATAAGGCACAATACAGTACGTACAAAATTTATCACAGCCGTACATAATGTTTACCCACCCTTGTAATTGTCCACGACGTGCACGAGGCATATTTTCAATAATATCTCCTTCTTTTGACCACACTTCAATAACCATTTCTTTGTTAAAAATTGCATCTTTTATTAGATGTGGAAGTCGGTGGATATTGTGTGTTCCAAAAATCAAGTCTACTTGCTGATGTTTCGATAAAATTTTGTTTACAACATTTTCTTCTTGTGACATACAACCACAAACACCAATAATTAATTCTGGTTTTTCTCTTTTTAATGGTTTTAAGTTTCCAATTTCGCCAAATACTTTGTTTTCAGCATTTTCACGAATAGCACATGTGTTTAATAGAATAACATCAGCCTCTTCAGTTATTCCTGTTGGTTCGAATCCCATTTCAAGTAATATCCCAGCCATATTTTCCGAATCATGTTCATTCATTTGGCAGCCATACGTACGGATGAGGAATTTTCTTCCATCCCCTAGATTACGCATTTCTTCTGGAATATCAAAGTCATAATGAACCTTCACATCTTCTTTTCCACGACGCTTAGCCTCTTTCAAATTAGGCTGTGTGAAAGTAGTTTGAAAATATTGACCGTAGTCTTTTTTCTGTCCGGATTTTTTGTCCGCAGAAGAAAGGTCTAGGTTAATTGTCATTTGCTTTTTCTGTTGTTCATTCATCGTACATTCTCCTCTTTTCTTAATTAATAGTAACAATATTCTAGTATAACGGGTTAAAACTTTAAACTCAATAGTTTTCGAAAATCGATAAGTTGAACTAACAATCAGTGGGGGGTTCTTTCATCCCACACCTAAACTATTCGATTTTCTTTCGTTTTGAGTTGGGTGTCCTAATCACTTAAGAGTGGGATAAATATAACCTTAAAGTGCTATTCACTTTTTCACTCTACTAAACACTATTGACTTTTGCCAATGTGAATAAACATTAAAACTTAGCTACATTTAGCTGAGCTCTTCTTCATCAAAGTAATACACAGCCTACTTTTGGATCGACAAAATACAAACACTTAATTTTAATAAGGATACATAATAAAACACGCAAGAAAAATAAATTTCTTTGCGTGTTTTATAGTAAAATAACTTTACATAAATTCTGTTAGCAAATGATCGAACGTTTCTTTTTTTAGAGAAATATCTTGCTTGGCTAAAGCACCCTCTCTAAAACCTGGAACTAACTCTTCATAAGATGGCTTTTGTTTGTTTTGATATATTAGCCCAGTTACAAGTCCATTATATTCCATTAATGTATTTACTGCTTGAACACGATTTGTTAGATCATAACCTTCAATTGTATCTAACTTTTTAATGTTCTGTTTGAACCATTCATACGTATTAATTTTATTAAATGTAACGCATGGGCTAAATACATTAATAAATGAAAAGCCTTTATGTTTTATACCTTGTTCAATAATTGATGTTAACTCCTTTAAATCACTTGAAAAGCTTTGGGCAACAAAACTTGCACCTGCAGAGATCGCTAGTTCCATTATTCCAATAGCAGATTCAATTGACCCTGCTGGTGTACTTTTTGTTTTAAATCCCATCTCACTTCTTGGTGATGTTTGCCCTTTAGTTAATCCATAAATTTGATTATCCATTACTATATAAGTTATATCAATGTTTCTTCTAATTGCGTGAACCGTGTGGCCCATTCCAATAGCAAAGCCATCTCCATCTCCACCTGAAGCAATAACAGTTAATTCACGATTAGCCATCTTTACTCCTTGAGCAATCGGTAATGAACGACCATGAATACCATGAAACCCATATGAATTAATATAACCTGAAATACGACCAGAGCACCCAATCCCCGAAACTATTGCAAGATCTTCTGGTTGTAAGCCTACATTAGCTGCCGCTCTTTGAATTGAAGCTTGCACGGAAAAATCCCCACATCCAGGACACCAGTTTGGCTTTATATTATTGCGGAAGTCTTTAAATGTAGCCATTTATAACAACTCCTTGCATTGATTATAAATATCAGATGGTAAGAATGGATTTCCGTCATATTTTAATATATTTTCTAGATTACAATTACACATATTCATCTTAATGATGTTTGAAAGTTGTGCAGTAGCATTATTTTCAACTACAACAACTTTTTTTGCATTATTTATCAAAGGCCTTAGTTCATCAACTGGAAACGGATGAACTAAGCGAATTTGCGCATGATTTACTTTTAATCCGTCGGCTTCTAATCGTGGAATAATTTCCTCGATCGTCCCTCTAGTAGAATTAAACCCAATAATTAGCAAATCACATTCTTCATGAGAAGCATTTGAATAGATCGGCATATTGAATTTTTCATGAAGGGTTTTCAGTTTAGATAATCGTTTATTCATTTGATAAGTTCGATTCTTAGGGTCTTCAGATGGTTTTCCTTGCTCATTATGTTCAACACCTGTTACATGATGAATTCCATTTTTCATTCCAGGGATAACACGTGGTGAAATACCATCCTTAGTTACCTCATACCGCTTGAAATATTCACCATTTGTATCTGGTAATTCTGCATTTATGTCAAGTTTTCCCCTTCGAATTTTTAATCGACTATGATCTAGCGGTTCTACAGTTTGCTTACCTAAGGATAAAGCCAAATCTGTAAGAAGGATAACTGGACACTGGTATTCTTCAGCAATGTTGAAAGCTTCTGCACTATCATAAAAAGCTTCTTCAACCGTACTAGGGGCAATAACGACCTTCGGAATTTCCCCGTGTGTCCCGAAAATCATTGCCATTAGATCTGATTGCTCCTGTTTGGTTGGAAGTCCTGTGCTTGGACCACCACGTTGTGTATTTATAATTACAAGTGGAGTCTCGGTTATTCCCGCCAAACCAATTGCTTCCATCATTAGTGACAAACCAGGTCCTGCAGATGCAGTCAAAGTTCGAACACCGGCATAGTTTGCTCCTATAGCCATCGTACAAGCTGCAATTTCATCTTCTGTTTGGATTACAGCCCCACCAAAAGTTGGTAATTTCTTTGTTAAGTATTCCATAATTTCAGATGCTGGCGTTATTGGATAGGCAGGCATAAATCTAGCTCCTCCTGCTAACGCACCTAACGCAATAGCATGGTTACCTATCATAAACATGCGTTTTTTCCCATCCGCTTTAGCCATATGAAATGAATCAGGCTGACCGCTTGTAGCATCTAAAAATTCAGCCCCCCGTTTAATTGCTTCCATATTTCTCTCTACAATCGAACTACCTTTTCGAGAAAATATTTCTTCTACTACCTCACGGTACGCTTCATATGAAAAGCCAAGCAATGCACTCGATGCCCCTACCGCTACCATATTTTTCATTAATGATGTACCTAAATCACTAGCAATTTCAGTAAAAGGAACTGCATGCAATATAACTTTTGAACTATCCGGTACAGTTGGGTTAAATTTAGAATCAGCTATAACTACTCCACCATGTCTTAATTCGTGAAAATTTACGTCGATTGTCTCTTGATCAAACGCAACTAATATATCTAAATCATCAGAAATAGAGTTAATGGCTTTCGTACTTACACGAATCTTATTGTTTGTATGTCCACCTTTAATTCGGGAAGAAAAGTGACGATATCCATAAAGATAATATCCAAGTCTATTTAAAGCTATCGAAAAAATTTCACCTGTACTTTCAATACCTTCCCCTTGTTGCCCTCCAACTTTCCAAGAAAGTTGATTGATCATGTTTTCCACCCCTTTGGTCAACGACAATGTCATGATACGGAAATGAATTGTGACAATTTTGTTAAAGTTCTGAACGATTACAATGATAGACCTAAAACAAGGAAAAATCAAGAAATTTCTCCCTTTAATTTTACAGCTAAACAACGTTCAAAAATACAGATTTATCACCAATATTTTGTATCCTTCTAATTTTTAGTATATAGAGCTATTATCCGTTTATTACAACACAAAATATGTAAAGGCATTTAAATTCCAATTTAACATTTAATATCGCTATGCAACAAACGTTATATTTACCCGTGATAATAAATTCTATAACCTATAGAGCTTATTATTTAGAGCAGGTTTAGTGTTTTCTCCCGTTATTGAACTTTACGAAACACCTTTTTTAATACTTAAACTTTACCTTTTTATACACAATGAATGGTTGATAAAATTCTTTGAAATAACAAGTGAACGCTGACACTATTTGTCAGTGCATTTTTTGTGAGAGCCTTTATAAATAATATGAATTTTATTATTCTTAACATAGTTAATAGTTCACCTTTTCTATTCAAAATCCTACTAAAAAAGAAAAGTTTTAAAAACGAATTAACAACTCTTTCCGACAATTACCAATAATTTTTGAAAATGATAACAAAAAGCCTGTTTGTTCAAGAACAAACAGGCTTTTTGTTTTACCTAGGTTCTACAATTAACTTTATCGCTGTTCTTTCTTCTCCATCAATTTTAATGTCTGTAAATGCTGGAATACAAATTAAGTCAATACCACTAGGTGCAACAAATCCTCTTGCTATAGCAATTGCCTTAACAGACTGGTTTAGTGCCCCTGCACCAATGGCTTGAATTTCTGCAGCGCCCCGTTCACGAATGACACCCGCAAGTGCACCCGCTACTGAATTTGGATTAGATTTTGCTGAAACTTTTAATACTTCCATTCCTTCGAACCTCCTTAATGATGCGAAACTGTGTTTTATCATTATTGGAATGATAATAGATCTGCTTCTTCAATTTTTAAATAGTTTCTGAAAACAAATAATGCCTTGTTTTGTATATATTCAAAAAACAGCATGATATTCCACATATTAAGAAGTTTAAATTAAAAGTTAGTATTTTTATCAAGATATTAAGTATAAGTAAAACTGATATTGCTTAGTAAGTGAGCTTTAATCAAAAAAAGGATGGTCTTCATTTATGATAATTGGTGTAATTGATTTTGCACCACCGGTATTTTGATCAACATCGATAATAACACCATTTAACTGTTCTCTACCTTTTGCTACTTCAAATCTTACTGGTAAGTTTGTTAAAAATTTGTTCAAAACAGCTGTACGTTCCATCCCTAAAATGCCGTCATAAGGACCTGTCATACCTACATCAGTCATATATGCTGTCCTATTTGGTAATATGCGATAATCGCCAGTTTGTACATGTGTATGAGTCCCGATTACTGCAGTTACTTTTCCATCCAAATACCAACCCATCGCTTGTTTTTCACTAGTAGCTTCGGCGTGAAAATCGACAAAAATGATCGGTGTTTTCTTTTTTATTATACTAACTAACTCATCTGCTTTTTTAAATGGGCAATCTAACGGAGGTAAAAATGTTCTCCCTTGTAAGCTTATGACTCCTACTTCTATTTGATTTACCTTTATAATTGTATAGCCATTTCCTGGGACTTCCACTGGGAAATTCGCTGGTCGTAGTAGTGTTGGGCAGTGATCAATTACTTCAATTAATTCTCGTTGGTCCCAAGTGTGGTTTCCTAGCGTTACAACTTGAGCTCCTAATCCTAATATTTGTTTATAAATTTTTTCTGTTATACCTTTTCCCGCTGCTGAATTTTCACCGTTTACGATGGTAACTGTTGGTTTATATTTTGATTTTAATTTTGGTAAGTAAGTTGTTAGCATTTCTCTTCCTGGCGAACCTACTACGTCACCTATAAATAATATCCTCATTTTTTGCACCTCTATATGTATGTTTGTCTGAATTCTATCATAATCTCGTTTTAATGCCAATTAATGTTGTGTATTTGATTATTTGGTTCGTTATCTCATTCGCTCTTCATCGAATGAAATAGAGATTTTTGTTAGTGAGCTAATCATGCTCTTTTTCATTCACTGAAAACTACTTTCGTAGTAAATTGCTACTGAATTTCAACCAAGCCAATATATATAACGTCTTCGCTCGCTTCTTTTAATGAAAGACACAAGCTGTTTGTTATTTATATTTGTTATTAAATAATTACACACGAATGAATTGATTTACAGATAACAAGTAACATAATGTTTTATTCTAATGTACGAATACGTAAAAAAATAAAGTGGCTGGTGGGCCACTTTATTTTGCATACTCAACTGCTCGCGTTTCACGAATAACGGTAACTTTAATGTGTCCTGGATAGTCGAGTTCTTCTTCAATTTTCTTCGTAATATCTCTTGCTAAACGATATGCTTCACTATCATCAACCATTTCTGGTTTAACCATAATTCTGACTTCACGTCCAGCTTGGATTGCATACGTTTTTTCAACACCATCAAAGGACTCAGAAATTTCTTCAAGTTTTTCTAAGCGACGAATATACGTCTCAAGTGTTTCACGTCTTGCTCCTGGGCGAGCCGCTGATAAAGCGTCTGCAGCTGCAACAAGGGTTGCAATAATAGATGTTGCTTCTGTGTCACCATGATGTGAAGCGATACTATTTATAACAACAGGATGCTCCTTATATTTAACTGCTAATTCGACTCCAATTTCCACATGACTTCCTTCTACTTCATGGTCAATTGCTTTACCTATATCATGGAGAAGACCTGCTCTTTTTGCCAGTTGAACGTCTTCACCTAATTCAGCTGCCATAATACCTGCTAATTGAGCAACCTCTATAGAATGCTTAAGAACATTTTGTCCATAACTAGTTCTAAACTTAAGTCGTCCTAAAATCTTAATTAGATCAGGGTGTAGACCGTGTATCCCTATTTCAAACGTTGTTTGCTCCCCATAATCTCTAATCATTTCATCTACTTCACGTCTAGACTTATCAACCATCTCTTCTATACGCGCAGGGTGGATTCGACCATCTTGAACTAACTTCTCAAGTGCTGTACGGGCAATTTCCCTTCTTATCGGATCAAATCCTGATAAAATAACTGCTTCTGGTGTATCATCAATAATAAGATCAATACCAGTTAATGTTTCAAGAGCACGAATATTTCGACCTTCACGTCCAATAATTCTTCCTTTCATTTCATCATTTGGAAGATTTACTACTGATACTGTAGTCTCAGCAACGTGGTCAGCCGAACAACGTTGTATTGCAAGTGATACAATCTCTTTCGCTTTCTTGTCAGCTTCTTCTTTAGCCTTAGTTACTAAATCTTTTACCATTAAGGCTGTTTCGTGAGTTAACTCATCTTTTACGTCTTTCATAATGATTTCCCTAGCTTCTTCTCTAGTAAATCCAGAAATACGCGCAAGTTCAGCTTGCTGTTCCTGTAAGAGTCCCTCCACTTTGCTTTCCATCTCTTCAATATGTCGTTGTTTTTTGGTGAGAGCTTCCTCTCTCTTTTCCAATGATTCCTCTTTTTTATCTAAGGTTTCACTCTTACGGTCAAGGATCTCTTCTTTTTGTACCAAACGATTCTCTTGTTTTTGAATCTCATTTCTTCGTTCACGAACATCTCGCTCAGCGTCTTGACGAAGTTTATGAATTTCATCCTTACCTTCAAGGACGGCTTCCTTCTTTACTCTTTCAGCCTCGCGCTTACTTTCTTCAATAATTTGTTTTGCTGCATGTTCCGCACTAGAAATTTTAGCTTCTGCAATGGATTTTCGAACAAGATATCCAACAACTGCACCAATGGCCACAGAGACAAGCAAAATGAAGATGAGTACAAAAATGTTATCCAATACTTTCACCTCCTCTTGCTATCTAATTGTTGGTTTCATCATCATACATTATTTTCAGATCATTCTAATTGGTGTGCACATCCAGCACAGGATACCCTTCTTATACTTAATAAAGAGAAAAATTTCATAAAGTATAAAAAAAATAACCAATAATTAAATGTAAAATGCGGTATTCTCCACAATTGTATAATTGGATAATGTTATTGTCAAGCTTTGTCAATAATGGACTGTTCTATACATTAAAATTTCTGTCTGTTTCATTAATGATTTTCGAGATCAGAAAAAATACTTTTCTGTAAAATAGTATTAACAAATAGTTAATTCGTCCTATCTAGATGAGTAATAAGACTCTATTGATGTTGAGAAAAGATTTATTGTTTTTTTGAAATAAAAAATGACTTTAAAAAACTGAACCGCCGTTTTTGAAAGTTTGTAACTTTTGGTGATAAAATATACAACTTCCTCAATAAAACGATTCAATTTAAGTCATTTTTCACCCATTATTTTAAATCTAGTGGAAGATCAGCAAATTCATCATCTGTTGGCGCATCAACTTTGATCTCACCATTTAGTCCGTAGTGATCACGAATTTTTGTTTCAATAGTTAATGTAATGTCACTATTTTCTTTTAAGAATTGCTTTGCATTTTCTCTACCTTGCCCTAAGCGTTCATCATTAAACGAGTACCAAGCACCACTTTTTTGGACAATATCAAGATCAGAACCAATATCTAAGATAGACCCTTCTCTAGATATCCCTTCACCATACATAATGTCTACTTCTGCTTGCTTAAATGGTGGGGCAACTTTATTTTTAACTACTTTTATTTTTGTTTTGTTTCCAACCATGTCGTTACCTTGCTTTAATACTTCAGCTCTACGTACTTCTAGTCGAACTGATGAATAGAATTTAAGAGCTCTTCCACCAGGAGTTGTTTCAGGATTCCCAAACATTACGCCAACTTTTTCACGAATTTGGTTAATAAAGATAGCAATAGTCTTAGATTTATTAATAGCACCAGAAAGCTTTCTTAGTGCTTGAGACATTAAACGTGCTTGAAGTCCTACGTGGCTATCTCCCATTTCCCCTTCAATCTCAGCCTTAGGAACAAGGGCTGCTACCGAGTCAATAATAAGAATATCAACAGCACCACTACGAACTAAAGCTTCTGCAATTTCTAATGCTTGTTCACCTGTGTCAGGTTGTGATAACAGTAGTTCATCTATATTAACACCTAAATTCTGAGCATATATTGGATCAAGAGCATGCTCTGCATCAATAAAAGCTGCTTGTCCACCTTGGCGTTGTACTTCTGCAATCGCATGTAGTGCTACAGTTGTTTTACCAGAAGATTCTGGACCATAAATTTCAATAATTCGACCTTTTGGATAACCACCTACCCCAAGGGCGATGTCAACTGCTAATGAACCAGTAGAAATTGTAGACACTTTTCTTTCTGCTTGTTCCCCTAGTTTCATAATTGAACCTTTTCCAAATTGCTTTTCGATTTGTCGTAATGCCATATCTAAGGCCGCTTTACGATCACTCATGTTTCATCTCTCCTTATATGTAAATAAATTACAATTGTTTTTTATTTGTTTAAGGTGCATGTAAAAGCTATATCATTATCATAACTTGTTTTTTGAGATTTGCCAATAGTTTTAACGAACATTTATTCGTCTTTTTTTGTTAGTTTTTGTTTCCTACTATATTTAGTTCAAATTTTGGCTACTTACTCAATAATGGTAACATCAAGATAAACAATAAGGCTAACTCAATCTATCATAAAGCAATTTTTATGAAAAACACAAATGAAATGTTTGGATTTCATAATCTTTACGAAGTGAGTTAGCCCTATTATTTTTATTCAACGATAAGCAAAACTTTCAATCATTTTAATACGAGGATACAACCTAATAATTATAGTTGAGCTTTTTTTATATTAAAATTTCTTTTCTCTTTTTGGACGTGGTTTTGCCGGCTCAAGATTAACTCGAATTCCATTTAATCTTGAATAGCGAAGTGCTTCATAGACAAACGGTGCACTATCTTCTGGGACCTCTACAAAGGTGAAATTTTCAAAGATATCAATTCTTCCTATTGATTTTGGTAAAATTCCTACTAGTTCAGCAATTTCATCGACAATAATTTTAGGTGTTAGTTGAACATTTCTACCTACATTAATAAAAAAGCGAACCATGCCTTTCGCTGCGCCTGTATCACCAAAGTTATAGCTATCATCTTCAACATTAAATTCACGATGGAAAGCTATATTCATAAGCGCGTTAACAACTTTTTCAGGTGGATATTCAGAAAGCATATCCTTAACTATAGAATCAAAAAATGTAGGCTGATCATTTGTCTCAATGATTTTAACTACTTGTTGTTTCCATGATTCTTGTTGTTTTTCTACAACATCCTCAATCGTAGGAATTTCTTGAGAAGGTAATGTCATTTTAATTTCCATTTCAATAGAGCGCAAATGTTTCATTTCCCTTGGAGTGACTAAAGTTAATGCTAGACCTTTCCTCCCCGCACGACCGGTACGCCCAATACGATGCACATAACTTTCAGGATCTTGCGGAATGTCATAGTTAATAACATGAGTCACATTATCCACATCAATACCACGTGCCGCAACATCTGTAGCAATTAAAAACTCAATGGTAGAATCACGGAATTTCTTCATGACACTATCTCGTTGCATTTGGGTTAAATCGCCATGAAGACCGTCCGCCATATATCCGCGTGCTTGTAGAGCTTCTGCAAGTTCAGCAACACCCTTTTTTGTACGACAAAAAATAATCCCAAGATCAATTTCTTCACTATCAATAATTCGACAAAGAGACTCTAATTTATTCTTTTCTAATACTTTAAAATAAACTTGGTTAATAGATGGTGCTGTTACGTCCCCTTTGCTAATAGAAACAACTTTAGGTTGATTCATATACTTACGAGACAATTTCATAATCTCATTTGGCATTGTTGCAGAAAAAAGCAACGTTTGACGTTCGTGATTTACCTCTTTTAAAATAGATTCAATATCCTCAACAAACCCCATATCGAGCATTTCATCTGCTTCATCTAAAACGACAGTATGAACTCTTTCAAGTTTCAACGTTTTACGACGTAAATGATCTAGAACTCGGCCAGGAGTCCCAATAACAACATGTACGCCTTGCTTTAAAGCACGAATTTGGTGACCAATCGATTGTCCACCGTAGATTGGTAATGTTCGTGTACGTTTAAACTTAGATAATTTTTGAAGTTCACCAGCAACCTGGATGGCCAATTCTCGTGTTGGAGTTAAAATAATTGCTTGCACATATGGTGCACTCGTAACTTTGTTTAATAACGGGATCCCAAATGCTGCTGTCTTTCCTGTGCCTGTTTGTGCTTGTCCAATGACATCCCCACCTTCTAATATGACAGGAATTACTTTTTCTTGAATTGGAGAAGGAGCTTCAAAGCCCATCTCCTTAATTGCTTTTTTTATATCACCTGAAATTTGAAAATCGTCAAAATACATCATTTTATATTGCCACCTTTAGAAAAATGTTTCATTAATGAATATAAACCATATTTAACAGACCTACTCTGAATTTGCTCTCTAGAGCCAGCAAGCTTTAATGGATAAACAATTGTTTTTTTACCTATCACAGAAATTCCAATATAAACTGTCCCTACCTCTTTATTTTCAAGTTTGTTAGGACCTGCTACACCGGTAAAGCTAATTCCTATAGTTGCGCCTGTAAGATCCTTTACATTATCAGCTAGAGCTTTCGCACACTCACTACTCACTGCACCAAATTCATTAATAATTTCATCTGGCACCTTGAGAATAGATTGTTTACTATCATTGCTATAGCAAACAATCCCCCCCTTAAAAATGGTTGAAGCTCCGCTTACTTTAGTTATTTCAGAAGAAAAAAGACCACCAGTTAAGCTTTCGGCAGAAGCAATCGTTATCCCCTCGTCTTTGAGCTGTTTTATTACTTCTTTTAATAAGGAGGTGTCATCATAACCGTAAAAAAACTCACCTACTCTAGCTAATATTTTCCCTTCTATTTCATCTAAGAGAGCTGCACCTTCTTTTTCATTCTCATACTTCACAGTTAAGCGAATCGTCACTTCTCCATCCTTAGCTAGAGGTGCAATTGTCGGATTAGTTTGATTATCAATTAAATCTAAAAGTTCAGTTTCAAGTTGAGATTCACCGATATCAAAAAAATTTAATACGCGCGAACTAATTTTCGTAGTTTTTTCGAGCTGTGAAACAAGGAAGGAAAGCCCATAATTTATAAACATCGGCTCCATTTCCTTAGGCGGTCCCGGTAAAAGGACATAAGAAACACCATTTTCTTTTAAAGCCATTCCTGGTGCCATTCCATGATCATTTGGCAGGATGGTACATCCTGAAATAACTAAAGCCTGTTTTCGATTATTTTCTGACATTACTCGGTTACGCCGTTTAAAATATTCTTCAATATTAATTAAAGCTTCTTTATCAGTTATTAAAGAACGTCCGACGCACTCAGCAATCGTTTCTTTTGTAAGGTCATCTTTTGTTGGACCAAGCCCACCAGTAACAACAATTAAATTAGAGCGTTTTTGAGCTTGAGTAATAATTTCTATTAAGCGAGCACGATTATCGCCAACAACACTATGATGATAAACATTCACTCCAATATTAGCTAATTGTTTAGAGAGAAATTGTGCATTGGTATTTGAAATTTGCCCTAACAAGAGTTCAGAACCAATAGCTATGATTTCTGCATTCAAAGCCAACACCCCGATTACTTAGATTTAAGGACAATGTGTTTATTTTTGACAAAATAATCCCAGCCCGAAATAATAGTTAAAATAGTAGCAATCCATACAACAATTGTCGTAAAAGGAAAACCAATTAACTCAAAAGGTAAGTTGTGAAGCATTAACGCTGAAACAGCAATAATCTGAAACACCGTTTTCCATTTTCCTAAATTGCTTGCAGCTATTACTTGTCCTTCAGCTGCTGCAACAAGCCTGATTCCAGTAACAGCAAACTCGCGGCTAATAATAACTATTGCAATCCAAGCTGGTAATAACAATAATTCCACTAATGCAATTAGTGCTGCAGTCATTAACAATTTGTCAGCTAATGGATCTAAAAACTTCCCGAAATTTGTAACTAAGTTATATTTCCTTGCATAATAACCGTCTAACCAATCTGTACTAGCTGCAATAATGAAAAGTAAAGCACCAATGAAATGTGCTATAGGCAATTCAAAGCTCATGATAAGAAAGTGACCTAGATCGATAGGAGCCAGGAAAAAAATCATAAATAAGGGAATAAGAATTATTCTTGAAATAGTAATTTTATTTGGTATATTCACAAGTACCCTCCCTATTAGAAAAGCGTAAGTGCCAATCAACTATTGAATCGGTAGTGTGCTAGCAACATCCATTCACACCACTCGAATCAGATTAAGTAAAACTTCGAAAACACATGAAGTCTATACCACACCTTGAGTCTTTATAAACGCATCACAAAATGGAAGGCAATCTGCCTTCACTTTTTGTGAATGTTTTCATCTGTAACTTTCCTAATTAAAATAATAATTAATCTTCATATGTAGTTAAAATCATCTCATATTTACAAATTGTACAGGAAAATCCAAATCCAATTGTTTTACTAGTTGGATAATGGATTGAAGATCGTCAATGTTTTTTGCAGTAACCCGTATCTGCTCATTTTGTATTTGAGCTTTAACTTTTAATTTAGAATCACGAATTGCTATTGTAATTTTCTTTGCTCTGTCAGAACTAATTCCTGCTACAAGCGATATTACTTGTCTTACTGTTCCTCCAGAAGCTTTTTCAATTTTACCAAAATCCATTGCTTTTTGAGATATGTCTCGTTTTATAAATTTTGTTTTTAAGATATCGATGACACTTTCTAATTTATAATCATCGTCTGAAATAATCGTTATTTGATTATCTCCTGTTCGTTCAATATTACTTTTAGAACCTTTAAAATCATAACGGTTTTTAATTTCTTTTAACGCTTGTACAATTGCATTATCAACTTCTTGCATATTTACCTCTGATACAATGTCAAAAAAATGTTCCTTTGCCATATACTTCATCCTTTCTAAAAAAAACAAATTTTATTAACAGATAGTGTAAGCTAATTGTTTTGTTCCTATTATTGTATTTCTTCCCGTAGCGATAGAATTACTTTGTTCTAATAATTCTAACCATTGGCGTTAAAAAATTTAGATCTACCAACCCTATATTTAACTAGAAATTTGTATCAATATAAAGCTAACTGTTTACACCGAAAAAAAAGTATTTGTTTTAAACGATTCTTTTTTGTACAAGCATAGAATTAATTTTAACATATTACACCACCAATGTGTAATCTTACTCTAAAAACTATTAAGTGGAATTTAACAAATTACTTAAGGTTCATTTACTTCTAAAGCATAAATTAATATTCTATACTATAAAGCTGAACTTCAATCAGTGGGGGCCTTACTTGCCCCTTAAGTGTGGGATAAATTCGTTTAGTCAATACAAAAAGAGTCATATTTGATGACTCTTTTTACATGTCACTATTGTTCACTTTCTTCTTGAAAATGAAATGTTACTTTCTGATGAGCGATATTGAGCGGGAACTCAAAAGGTTCATCGTTAATAAATAGTTTTACATTGTTGGATGCACCAAAGTTAAAATGAATAGATTCCTCTTCTGAAAAGTCAAATGATAACACTTTCCCACTATCTTCAATAGAAGCATGAAATGTCTTCCCTTTAAGATTATCAATTTCTATATAACTTTTTCCATCAAGTTCAATTTCAACCTTGAATTCATCTGCATTAAGTAACTGATAAATGGTTTCTTTTCCCTTTGTTTCAACAAAAACAAGTTCTTGCTCTGGCAACTCTTCTTCTACGTCTTCTATTTCTTCTACCTCAATTAATTGAGTTTCTTCTTCATCTTCATCCTCTTCTTCCGGCTTAAGTGCTTCTTCATCTTTTCCACCATCAACAGTTTCCTGACCTATATCCGTAGGAACCACTTCATCAATTGCTGTGTTTTTTTGAAGGAAATACCAGAAACCAATTAATATTGAAATAATGAAAACTACAGCTACAACAGAAGGTAATACTGCTAAAAATCTACGAGTTTTTTTCGTACTTCCGTTTTTTTTAGATTGAACTCTTGGTGGAATTTCAGTTACTTGTTTACTGGAGGCTGGGAGTTCATTTGCATGCTCTTCAAAAAGCATTTCAGGGTCAATACCAACAGCTTCTGAATAGCTTTTCACGAAAGCTCTGGCATAAAAATTCCCTGGCAACAAATGTAAGTTGCCTTCCTCAATAGCTTGTAAGTAACGTTTTTGGATTTTTGTCATCTCTTGGAGCTGTTCCAACGTTAAATTCTTTTCTACCCTTGCATTCTTAAGTCGCATTCCTAATTCTGACAATGCTAACACCTACCAACTCTTTAACTTATATCAAATGAAGAAAACCCTGGGTCAATAGCTTCATATGTTATTTTTTCTTCGTGATTGTTCCTTAACTCTATTATGTAGTCAAAATCATCTAGTGTATACTCTGTCTCTCTAACAAAAATATCTGGATGCTCAATGACCTTGTTTGAACATAAGCGCATTACTTCATTAACTAATAATCGATGTCTTTCTGTAGCACGCATTGTTGTAACGATCCCATCAATAATATAAATATTATTCTCTGAAAGTTCGTCATCAGCTAATTGACTCCTAATGGTCTGCCTAAGTAAGGTCGATGAAATAAATGACCATCGCTTATTAGCACAAACACTTGCTGCAACAATGGATTCTGTCTTTCCGACTCGAGGCATTCCTCTAATACCTATTAGTTTATGACCTTCCTTCTTAAAAAGTTCAGCCATGAAATCAACTAGTATTCCTAGTTCATCACGAACAAAGCGAAAAATCTTCTTTTCATCTCCATCTCTTTCTATATATCGACCGTGTCTTACCGCTAACCTATCCCTAAGTTTAGGTTCTCTTACTTTCGTTATTGAAATATTATCCATCGTATTTAAAATTTTAGTAAGTCGTTCAATTTGATCATTATCTTCGCTACGAATTAACATCCCTCTTCTCATATGATCGACACCATTTATCGTAATAATATTTATCGATAACATTCCAAGTAATGATGCGATATCACCTAATAATCCTGGACGATTTTTATGTATTTGGTATTCTAAGTACCATTCTTTTTTTGACATAGTTCAACTCCTTTCCCCAAAGTAATGGAAAATAAATAGTAAGAACTGATAATTTACTACATAAGCATTAATCAAATACACAAAAAATCTTCAGAGTATCTTTTTTATATCATAATTCATTTTTTTGCTGAATGAAAGTCATATTTATATGTTTATTGACTTAAATATTAAAGTAGATCATTATTTACCATTTTTTTATGAAAATAGGTGTTGCATCCAAGCAACACCTAACTCTTTTAAACATATATTAACTTTTAACTAATTTAACCATCATATTAGCAATTGCGTGCTGTTCCTCTTCTGAAGCAACATTCCAAAGATCTGCTAACACTCGTTCTTGATCGTTTTTAGGTTCAACTTGCTTTGCTAAGTATTCTCCAACTTGATAAGCAACATCATTAATTACTCGATCATTCATACCTTCTTGTTGAGCTTGTTGCAAACGATCTCCTAAGAAATCTTTCCATTGGTCCCAATTATCTAATACAGACATTTTTGTCCCTCCTTAGTTTGTATTCAATGTTATTTTGTCAAAAGAGAAACAAAAATATACAAGTATCATTTTGTGTGGGATAAATAAAGCTAATGCCAAGCGCCGTTTATTCCAATTATTTGACCATTTATATACGAGGCTTTTTCTGAACTTAGGAATGTAACTAGATCAGCCACTTCCGTTGCATTACCTAACCTACCCATAGGTATTTCATTACAAAGTTCGTCTATATCTTCCTTACTAAACTCATCTAGCATTTTTGTTGAAATAGCTCCGGGAGCAACCCCATTTACTCTTATTCCACTAGGAGCCACTTCTTTAGCGAGAGCTTTTACAAACGTATTTAATCCACCTTTAACTGTCGAATATAACACTTCGCATGAAGCACCAGTTATACCCCAGATAGAAGAAATTGCAACTATTTTTCCACTTTTATTATTTATCATAGAAGGTAATAGTGCTTTAGTAAGTAAGAAAGGGCTCGTTATATTAAGAAATACCATAGCTTCGACCTCTTGATCTGTCATATCCGTCATTAAACCAACATAGCTTTTTCCACTGTTTAACACAAGACAATCTATTGGAGTATGAATGGCATCCACTATTTGCATTACTCCTTCTTTCGTGGATAAATCAGCTTTTACTTTCCAGACCTCTACGTTTTTTATCTCCGTTATTAATTCATCAATACTTTGTTCATTTTCATGATAATGTAAGTATAATTGATACCCTTCCTTGGCGAAACTGCGAGCTATTTCTTTGCCGATTCCACCACTAGCACCTGTTATTAAAGCAAACTTCACTGTTCTCCTCATACCTTTTTTATTTTTATTTTGGAAGCACTTGGCAAACCGTAAACATTTCTAAATCAAAATGCTCTTTCATTGTCTGTTCAAGTTGTTGAATCGATAGTCCTTCTAATGTTTCAACGACATTAAACAAGTTCATGTTATTGAATTGATATCTTGTAAATTGATTAGCTATAAATTCTGGTGAATTTAGCGATCTCATGAATGCACCAATTTTTTTCTTTATACTCCGACGAAAAACTTCTTCATCTAAAGGTGTAGATAAAAATGATTGTATCATTTCTTGGAGGCGACTCACTAACATATCTGGATCTTTCGTATCACCACCAATAATTGAAAACCCAAAACCTTTTTCTGCTGAATAGTCAAATGAAAAAGAATCGTCAATTAACCCTTCATTATATAGTTCCTCATAATTATTAGAACTCTGTCCTAGCATAATATCCAAAATTATATTAATAGAAAGTTCATGCTTTAACAATTCTTCCCCTTGTCTGTTAGGATTCTTTTCTTTAAAGCCAACTAAACATTTTGGTGTATGAACTGACATCTTCAAAGTTTCTTTCTTTTTTGCTACTGCAGCTGGTTCATCATCAAAAATTCTCTTTATATTTTCCATTTCTTTAAAGTTTTTTTTCGATTGATTAGCTTGAACTAATTCAATTGTTTCATTTGGGTCAATAGGCCCGATAACAAATAAAACCATGTTCTTTGGATGATAGAACGTTTCGTAACATTGATATAATAGATCTTTCGTAATTTTATCAATCGATGGTATTGTTCCGGCTATGTCAATTTTTACTGGGTGATTTTTGTACATATTTTCAATGACACCAAAATAAACCCTCCAGTCTGGGTTATCATCGTACATCGTTATTTCTTGGCCGATAATTCCCTTCTCCTTTTCTACACTTTCTTCAGTAAAGTACGGGTGTTGTACAAAATCAAGGAGTGTTTCAATATTTTTATCTACATCGGATGTGCTAGAAAACAAATAGGCCGTTCTTGTAAAGCTTGTAAATGCATTTGCAGATGCTCCTTGTTTACTGAACAGTTGAAAGACATCACCTTCTTCGTCCTCAAACATCTTGTGCTCTAAAAAGTGAGCTATACCATCAGGTACTTTTAATGGCTCACTCTCACCAAGAGGAATAAAGTGGTTATCAATTGAACCATACTTCGTAGTAAACGTAGCATATGTTTTATTAAAACCTTGTTTTGGTACAATATACACTTCTAATCCGTTTTCTAATGTTTCGTGATATAAGGTTTCATTCAGTTGCTCAAAATCAATTTTTTCCATCTAACTAGCCCCCTTTCCTTTTAGGAAATAAATTGTATCTAGCTGTATTTTTTTTCCTACATTTATAATGTCATCTCTCGTGACATTTTCAATACCGTTTAACCATTCATCAATTGTTCTTGATTTAGCCCCTACAGCATTGTGATATAGTAATTCAACAAAGCCTTTTGCTACATCAACAGTCTCAAGCAGTTGATTTTTAATTACTGCCTTAGTTTGTTTTATTTCTTCATCAGTAAAGTCACCACTCTGCATACTTTTCAGTTGCTCTTTTATTATTGTGACTGCTTGGTCATAGTTCTTAAATTCAATTCCAGACATAACCATTAATATTCCTTTATGACTTTCAAACCTAGAAGAAGCATAATAAGCTAGACTTGCTTTTTCACGTACGTTAATAAAAAGTTTCGAATGAGAAAATCCGCCAAATAATCCGTTAAACATTTGCATTGCAAAATAATCATCGTCTTGATAAGTGGTATTTGTGCGAAAGCCAATATGTAGCTTTCCTTGCTTAACATCTTGTTCCTCAATTACTACATGTTCTTTTTCTATTTCTTTTTTGCTATTAGCAACCTTATTTTGTCCTTGCTTACCATTATTGGTAAATGTGAAATATTTACTTACCAACTCTTGGATGTTTTCACTTTTTACATCACCAACAACATATAAATCAAACCCATCGTTTGAAAGCATGGAAGTGTACTGGTGATAAAGATCCTCAGGATTTACATCGTCAATTTCATCTTCATAACCCCACACATTTATCCCATAAGGTTCTTCTTTACACATCTCTTCAGTAACACGCATATTTGCATAGCGAATTTTATCATCAAAAATAGACTGTATCCTCTGTTTTAAATTTCGCTTTTCATTTGCAACAATTGTACTTTGAAATACTCCTGACTCTTTAACTGGTTTAAGAAGAATTTCTGCCAATAACTTAAGAGCTTCCTCTAATAACGGGGTTTTATCTTTTAAATAGTTTTCATTGACCACATCCATACGAAACGATAATATATGATTTTCTCCCTTTTTACTTACATCTGCTGTGAGGGTAGCTCCATAAATTTCATCTAAATTACTTCTAATTTCTTGTCTAGAAGAAAAGTTTTCTGTACCACTTTGTAGTACATATGGAAGTAGCGTTCGTTTCGTAACGGTTTCTTTTGTGAGTGGTGCCTTAATATGTAATACAATTGTATTTGTTTTATATTGCTTTGTTTCAATTACATGAAGGTCTAGGCCATTAGCCTTCATATCTTTCACCTTTGAAGTCGTATCCAACAATTCCTCACTCCTTGTATTCCAGCTTATTAGTAAATCTAATTCTTATTATAACCGATAAAAAAAGGAAAAATGTTAAAAAGAGATCCATATAGGATCTCTATTTTATAGTTTATCCTTCTTGAAGAGGTGATATGACCCAACTAGAAGGTTCCCTTATAATTTTATGTTAGTATCTTAAGAAATATAAAGAAAATGTTATACTCGCTTTCTTAGCACATGAAATATAAATTGATCCGCCCGAAAATAGTTAATAGAGTAAAGGATTGGTCGTTCTTGATCATCGTAGTGCATTTGTCTTAAGACGAGTAATGCTGTTTGGGGTCCACATCGTAAAATTTCTGAAACTTCTTCATGGTACCCTATTGGTTCGATTTGTGTTATAGCGTAGGAAATCGATGTCCCTTCTTTTTCTAACCTTTCAAAAATGGATTGTTCATAAGAAGATTCGCGATTTCGTAAGTAAACTTTAGGAATTTTATCTAAACAATAAACCACAGGATCGTCATTTGCTGTACGAACCCGTTTGACAATCCTGACTTCATCAAGATCTTCTATCTGGAACTTTTCAATATCATCTTCGGTCGCTGTAACTAATTCAGACGATACGAATATAGTACCTGGTTTTTTATTTCCACGTTTTATCATATCAGTAATACTAAATAACTCCTCTATACCAGATGAAAATATTGGCTTACTACAAATAAACGTTCCAACTCCATGACGCCTAGTAATAACATTTTCATCCTCAAGGATTCTTAGCGCTTCACGTAATGTAGCCCTACTTACACCTAACTGTTTTGATAATTCAAACTCAGAAGGTAAACGTTCACCAGCTTCATAGATCCCTTCTTCTATATCATTTTTAATTTTATCGATAACTTGTAAATATAATGGTCGATGATCAGACTTAATCACATACTTCCCTCCACTACCTATTTCAATTCCATAATTGTGTAAACTTATTTTGTGTTAAGAATTTTCACATTTTAGGCTTCGAGACTCTAAACGATCAAGCTTAGAACTAAAGTTATGCTTTACCCAGATGATACATCACTCTCAGTTCTTTTTGAGACAAGAACCTCTCTAGGCTTACTTCCTTCATACGGACCAACAATGCCACGAGCTTCCATTTCGTCAATTAGTCTAGCAGCTCTCGTGTATCCGATTCTAAATCTACGTTGTAACATAGAAACAGAAGCTGTGTTCATTTCAGTAACTAAATCAACAGCAGATTCGTATAAATCATCGCCAACATCCTCTGAGGCTTGATCTTCTTCTTTTGGCATCATATCTTCTTGATATTGGGCTTTTTGTTGGGCGATCACAAAATTAACAATTTTTTCAACTTCATCATCAGAAAGAAAAGCTCCCTGCACACGAACAGGTTTTGATGCTCCAACAGGTAAAAAGAGCATGTCCCCTCTACCTAATAATTTTTCCGCACCACCCATATCAAGGATCGTTCTTGAATCAGTTTGTGAAGAAACCCCAAACGCAATTCTAGATGGGATATTTGCTTTAATAACACCAGTAATAACATCAACTGAAGGTCTTTGTGTCGCAATAATTAAGTGGATACCTGCAGCTCTAGCCATTTGTGCTAGCCTTGTTATACTATCTTCTACATCACTTGAAGCGACCATCATTAGATCAGCTAGCTCGTCTACAATGACAACAATGTACGGCAACGTAGCTTGCTTAGCATCACTAGTTTCATTTTGATTTTTTATTAATGTATTATATCCTTCAATATTTCTTGTGCCTGTATGAGCAAACAACTCATAACGGCGTTCCATTTCATTTACTACTTTTTTCAAAGCTTGTGAAGCCTTTTTAGGTTCCGTAACAACAGGTGCTAATAAGTGAGGAATACCATTATAAACATTTAATTCTACCATTTTAGGGTCTATCATCATTAGTTTTACTTCGTGAGGTTTTGCTCTCATGAGAATACTTACAATAATCCCATTAATACAAACACTTTTACCGCTTCCTGTGGCCCCTGCTACAAGAAGGTGAGGCATTTTATTGAGTTCTGCTAGAACTGGATCACCAGATATATCTCTCCCAAGACCAATTAGTAGTTTTGATGCTTCTATTAATGTGGTTGTAGCATCTAAAACTTCTTTCAGTGTTACAATAGCCACTTCTTGGTTTGGTACTTCAATACCAATTGCAGATTTACCTGGAATTGGAGCTTCAATACGTATATCTTTAGCTGCTAAGGCTAATGCCAAATCGTCAGCAAGATTTACAATTTTACTTACCTTTACACCTATATTAGGATAAACTTCATACTTCGTAACCGCAGGTCCTAAATGAACTTTAGAAACTTTCGCTTTAACACCAAAGCTTTCTAGCGTTTGTTCAAGTTTTTTTGCATTTGCAGAAATATGTTGTCTTTCTAGGAATTGATTATTTTTCTTTGGATTTTGTAATAACTCCAAAGATGGCACCAAGTAATTTTCATTTGTCTCTACAGATACAATAAGTGCTTCTTTAGATACACCAGTATTATGTACTTCAACCTCTTTTTCGGCCGTTTCTTCTTCTGAACTCATTGGATGACTATTATTCTCTGTTTTATCTGAGTCAGTTTCATACGCTCTTTTTGAAAAGTCATAAATAATTGGTTCAGGTTGTGGTTTTTGGTCATTTCCATCCTCTTGATTACTTACTCCTGTAACAATCACTGGTGATTTTTCTGTTTGTTTCTGCTTTTTTTCTTCCCATTTATTATGAAATTGCTGCTTTACATTTATTAAATATGTTTTTATTTTATTAGTTATTGTGGAAAAAGTTGTTCCGAAATAAGTAAGAAAATTTAATATTATATCAGTAAATGATTTTCCAGTTATTAATATTATCCCTGTAATAATAATAAATAAAGAAAAGACAACAGTACCACTAGCCGCAAATAAAAAGTGAGTGATGGCAAATCCAATAGCACCTACCATACCTCCCCCAAGGTCAGTAATAGATGTATCTCCTTTTACTTGTAACCAATATAATTCCCATGTATTTCGAATAACAGAGCCATCAATAAATTCACCTTGTTTTGAAAAAAGGTCAAACAAGCGAATATGACTTAATAAAACAAATGAAAAAACTAATAAATAAATACCAACTAATCTCCTTGACATAAAGTTAGGAGACTTTCTTTTTATCATTAAATATAATGATATGAAAAATAAACCAATCGTTAATGCTACATGCCACTCACCTAGAAAAAACCTAAATAGGTGAGTAAGTCCTTCCCCGACACTTCCTAAACTAGCAAAGGAAACAGAAGCTAACACTATTAGGAAAAGACCAATTAGTTCAAATGTGAGTTGCTTTTTCCACTCTACTTTTTTTTGTTTTTTTCTTGTAGCCATTGTTTCACCTCTTAATTAAAACTTCTAAAAATTAGGATCAACTAGAATGAAAATCCTACCATAGTCTTTGTAATGTATGAATGAAGAAGCAGCCGATGATACGGCTGCTTCTATGCAATCATTTCTTGAATATGCTTATTATACCATAATCTCAAAAATAAAAACTAGAGAAATGGAGTTAATATAGTGCAATCATCTTCCCAGGTGAATAATTTTCATTCAAAAATGCCATAGGGTCTGTACTAAGTAATCGAACGATCCTAAATTCATGGTTAGAAACTTGTTCAACTATTAACTGCCCTTCTTTAATTTCTATGGTGATTTGTTTCGAAAACACTTCATCCTGATGAGGAAAAATAAATTCCTCTGGCATTGTCGTATAAAGAATCATTGCATAATCTCTCCTCCATCAACATTCCGATTTTGTTCAATTAGTTCGTTAAGCTTCGCTATCGCTTTACCAATACCACCAACCTCATTTATAATTCCATACTTGACGGCATCTGGACCCACTACATTTGTTCCAATATCTCTTGTTAAGTTCCCTTTGGAAAACATTAATTCTTTAAATTTTTCTTCGGTAATTGTAGAATTATTCGTTACAAACTTTATAACTCGTTCTTGCATTTTATCCAAATACTCAAATGTCTGAGGAACACCTATCACTAAGCCAGTTAAACGAACCGGATGAATCGTCATTGTAGCCGTTTCTGCAATATAGCTATAGTTTGAAGCCACTGCTATCGGTACACCAATGGAATGGCCTCCTCCTAATACTAATGTAACTGTAGGTTTTGACATCGTTGAGATCATTTCAGCAATCGCGAGCCCTGCTTCAACGTCCCCACCTACTGTGTTTAATATAACCAACATACCTTCTAGTTTAGGGTTTTGTTCAGCTGCAACGAGCTGGGGAATTATATGTTCGTACTTGGTTGTCTTATTTTGTGGTGGTAATTGCATATGGCCTTCTATCTGACCAATAATTGTAACGACATGTATATTTGATTGTTCCATTTGGGCAACATTTGTTTGTCCTAATTGTTGAATTTTCTCTACAATACCCGATGGTTTTTGTTCCTTTTGTTCGTCTTGCTGTGTATCTGACATGCGATCATTCATTTTTTATCCTCCTCTAAATAAGCCTACTAGTAGTATGAGATTATTTAAGTTATTTATGAATCTGTTTTCATTTAGTAAAAAGAAAGGTGAATTGCACCTCTACAACTAATAATGCACCCCATTACATGACGTCTGTTTTTTTAGTTCAAAAAGAAACAGCTTTGTAACTTCAGATTTTTCCTTATTTTGTTAGAAATTTAAATTACCTTAAAAAAATAAAAACTTGGCAAAATCGCCAAGTTTTTATTTTTTTCAATTCCATCATTAGTAAAAAAACGAGCCACATAAAACATTTAGTTACGAACGTTTCAACCTAACTAAATATGAAATCTTAGGGGCGCGGATCATGAATCATTAAACTAACCATTTTTTTATACTTCCATAATAATTGGTAAAATCATCGGTCTACGGCGAGTTTTCTCATACAGATATCGACTCAAGACATCTCGAACATTACTTTTTAAAGAGGACCATTCGTTTACATTTTCATCCATGCATTTTGCTAATGTTTCTGCGACGAGCTTATTAGCTTCATCAAGTAACTTTTCACTTTCCCTCACATATACAAATCCTCGTGAAATAATATCAGGACCAGAAATAATTCCATTATTTTCTTTGTTTAAGGTAACAACAACTACTAAAATTCCATCATTAGATAAGAGTCGGCGGTCTCTTAAGACGATATTCCCTACATCTCCCACTCCGATACCATCAATCAAAACATTTCCAGAGGTTACTTTCCCACTCGGTTTTCCTTCACCGTTAAAAAATTCGACAACCTCCCCTTTATCAATTAAGAAGATGTTATCATTTTTCACACCACAAGACTTCGCGAGACTTCGATGTGCATACTGCATTTTAAATTCTCCATGAATTGGAATGAAGTACTTTGGTTTCATTAGATTTAACATCAGCTTTAATTCTTCCTGACAACCATGCCCAGTTGTGTGGACATTCTTCTCACCAAAAACAACCTCAGCACCTGTACGATATAATAAATCAACAACTTTTGTTACCGATTTTTCATTCCCTGGGATTGGTGTTGCAGAAATAATGATTGTATCGCTTGGCTTTATAGCGATTTGTTTATGAGCACCTTTAGCCATTCTCGTAAGCGCAGACATAGGTTCGCCTTGACTTCCAGTCGTTAAGATTGTGACTTTGCTATCATCATATTTATTGATATCTTCTTCTTTTATTAGAATATCTTTGTCGATGTGTAAATACCCTAGTTCCGTTGCTATTGAAACGATTTTTACCATACTTCGACCCGACACTACTACTTTGCGATCCATGGCCTTCGATACATTAAATATTTGTTGAATTCTATGAACGTTTGATGCAAATGTAGCGACAATAATTCTACCGCTTGACTGATAAAAAACATCTGCAATTCCTTGTCCAACTACACTTTCGGAAATAGATACTCCTGGCCTTTCAGCATTAGTACTGTCAGAAAGTAGACATAATACCCCTTTTTCACCAATACTAGCCATTTTCCCAATTTCTGCAATTACTCCATCTACTGGGTTTTGATCAAATTTAAAGTCACCCGTATGGACGATTGAGCCTTGTTTTGTTTCGATGCATACGCCAACAGAATCTGGAATACTGTGATTAGTCCTAAAGAATGTGACTGTTGTCGTACCAACTATTAGTTTCGAATTATTGTCAATAAGTCTTAAATCGGCGGATTTTTCTAAACCATTTTCGGACAGCTTTGCTTTAACGATACCTAGAGTCAATTTCGTGCCATAAATCGGCACACTAATCTTCTGTAGTATATATGGAAGAGCACCAATGTGATCTTCATGACCATGTGTCAAAAATATTCCTCTTACACGATCCTCGTTTTCTAACAAATAGGAAATATCAGGTATAACAACATCAATCCCTAACATATCATCGTCAGGAAACATTAATCCTGCATCAACAACTATTAGGTCATTGTCTACCTCTACTACATACATGTTTTTTCCAATTTCCCCTACGCCGCCCAGAGAAAAAACACGTATTTTATCTGAATCTTGCTTTATCAATGTACTTGTTCCTCCCATATTAAATTTTCATCAATAATCAAAATACACTTATTATTTTTTAGACCCGAACTAATCACTTGTTTGTAGTATAACTTATCTTATAATTGGAACACAAGAATATTTATGTAATAGTGGAAAAAATAATTAAACAACAAATTAGGGATTATATATAGCAATTAAATAGCAAACAAAATATGAGGAAAAAAGGAAAGTAAAACGAGAAAAGGAACCATTATATCTACAAAATAATACGGTTCCTTTTTGGAGATGAATTTATGAAAGATTTTTGAAAAGATTTTTATTTCAATACTTTTGCTAAATCTTCTCGCTCAATTTCAGAGAGCGGAACTAGTGGTAAGCGAACACCACCAACATCTATTCCTTTAAGCGCTAATGCTGCTTTAACTGGACATGGATTAGGAGCTTTGAATAATGCTTTAACTAGTGGGAGGAGCTGTTGATGTAGCTTAGCTGCCTCTTTCAGTTGGCCTGAATTAAATGCTGTTATCATTTCCTTAAACTCTTTTCCTACCACATGTGAAGCAACCGAAACGACACCATTTCCCCCTACAGCAAGTAAAGGAAGAGTTAGGCTATCATCTCCACTATACACGAGAAAATCATCAGATGTTCCTGATATGATGGAAGTAACTTGATCTAAATTTCCACTCGCCTCTTTGATAGCGATAATATTATCTATTTTTGATAATTCTACGACTAATTCAGTCGTCATGTTTACAACTGAACGGCTAGGTATATTGTAGAGCATGACTGGTAAAGTAGTGGCATTTGCGATTGTTTTAAAATGTTCATACATACCTTTTTGAGATGGCTTGTTATAATATGGAGCTACAAGCATAACACCATCAACTCCAACACTCTCAGCCTTTTTTGTAAGCTCTATAGAAATAAAGGTATTATTACTCCCTGTCCCTGCAATCACAGGTATTCGACCTGCTACAACTTCAACTGTATGCTCAAATAATGAAACCTTCTCATCAAAACTAAGAGTTGGCGATTCACCAGTCGTACCTGCAACCACTAAACAATCTGTCCCAGTATTGATTAAGTGTTCAATTAACTTAGTCGTTTTTGAAAAATCAACTCGGTTATTATGATCAAAAGGTGTTACCATAGCAGTAATTACATGCCCAAAATTCACGTTATTCAACCCCTTTGTCATTCACATAATTCAAGACTCATAAGAAAAGCACAAGGCGCCCGCCTATCGGCGACAAACACTGGAAGGTCGGCAAGTAGCGGTCTACTCTTTGAGCGCAATTGACGAACTGAAGTGACCGAGCTCATAGGCTGCTTGCGCTAGACAGTTTCCAAATTAGAAATTTTATACTTTTTTACCTTGGCACAAAAACTTCACTACGACGTAGTATTATTCAAAATTTTTTTGATTATCTAAAAATATTTCAGATTAATTTTGATCCAGTTTAAATATTCGGTGCAGCGCATTAACAGCTTTTACCTTATCTTCTTCTTTTACTAATACCCAGATTGTTGTATGTGAGTCTGCCGATTGTAAAATACTGATATTTTCTTCTGCGAGACTGCCGACAATTTTAGCTGTAACCCCAGGAACACCTGTCATCCCAGCACCAATCACAGAAACTTTAGCAAGTTTTCTTGTTACGATAGGTTCATATCCCATACCTCTAAGAAGTTCAATTGCTTTATCTGTATTTTCATCCATAACAGTGTAAACTACACCCATAAGATTAATATTTATAAAATCAACACTAATTCCTTCGTTCGCCATCGCTTTAAAAACTTGCGATTGAAGATTGTAATCTCCATCTTTTGCTAAAACTTTGATTTGTGAAACATTTGAAACATAGGCGATACCAGTAACTAGTCTTTCTTCAACATCCATTCCACCACGTCGCTTATTATCTGAAGTAACTAACGTCCCTTCTAAATCGGAAAAAGTAGAACGAATTTTAATTGGTAGCTTGGCATTCATTGCAATTTCCACCGCACGTGGATGGATGACCTTCGCACCTTGGTAGGCCATATTACAAACCTCATTGTATGTTACAGTATGAATAGATTTTGCTTCAGATACAATCCTAGGGTCTGCAGTCATTAGTCCTTCAACATCTGTAAAAATATCAACCCATTCCGCTTGTACTGCAGCGCCCAGTGCGGTTGCTGAAGTATCACTTCCACCACGCCCTAACGTTGTTAACTCACCGTTAGGAGACATACCTTGAAATCCTGTTACAACAACACAATCATGATTTTCAAGTTTTTCTAATAAATAATCACATTTCATTTCAATAATTTTAGCGTTTGAGAAATCTTCATTAGTTCTAAAGCCTGCTTGCGCTCCAGTCATAGCCATTGTTTTTAATTTTAGACTTCCTAGTAAGTTACAAAAAACGACAGATGATATCAGTTCTCCACAAGACATCAATAGATCTTTCTCACGTTTCGTCACAAATGTTCCGGTCTCATTAGTAATTAAATTAAGGAGTGTATCTGTTGCATATGGATCACCTTTTCGCCCAATGGCTGAGACAACTACTACTACTTTGTATCCTTCTTTAATAGCGGTAAGAACGTGTTGTGCAGCTAATGACCTTGTTTCTTCATTTTTCAATGATGTTCCACCGAATTTTTGAACAATAATTTTCATTTCATAGTACACCTCTTTATAAGAGTATTATCTTTTATGAAAATAGTTTTAAAACTCTATTCAACGTGTTTTATTGGCTTATTGTGTAATAAAAGTAAAGGCTGACTAAAAAGATGAAAGCTCCTAAAGATAAACTACGTTTATCAATCATTGTACTTGATGATGGGCTATCTCACTTTTTACGTCAGCCTTCATTATTTCTTGATTACATTTATTTTAGTAAACCAAGCTTAACTAAGCTTTCAGCAATTTGAACTGAATTCCAAGCTGCTCCTTTTAATAAGTTATCCGAGACAACCCACATATAAAATCCTTTTGAATTATCTAAATCTTGGCGGATTCTACCTATAAATACATCATTTTTTCCAACAGAATTAATAGCCATTGGATAAACTTGATTTTCTGGCTCATCTTCTAAGACTACACCTGGTGCTACTTTTAATAAATCTTTCATTTCGGCAACCGTTAAACCTTCTTTTTCAACTTCTATAAACAGAGATTCAGAATGTCCTGTTTCTACCGGAATTCTTACACATGTAGCCGCTACATGTAAATCTGGCATATCCATGATTTTCTTCGTTTCATTAATCATTTTCATTTCTTCAAATGTAAATCCGTTATCTTCGAATTTATCAATTTGCGGGATAGCATTAAATGCAATTTGATAATGTTTTTTATCACTACCGCACGGTAATATTTCCGGAGTAAATTCTTTTTCTTCTAAAATAGATGCTGTTTGGTCCTTCATTTCCTTAATTGCGTTTGCACCAGCACCACTAACTGCCTGATACGTCGATACAATAACTTTTTTCAAACCATATTTTTTACGAATTGGTTCTAATCCTACAACCATCTGAATAGTTGAGCAATTGGGATTAGCAATAATGCCATTATGGTTATGCAAAGCATCTTCGTTTACTTCAGGAACAACTAGCGGTGTATTAGGGTCCATACGGAATGCACTTGTATTGTCTACACAAATTGCCCCTCTTTTAACTGCTTCTGGTGCTAATGCTTTTGAAATCGAACCCCCAGCACTAAATAAGGCGATTTGTACACCTTCAAAACTTTCAGGTGTAGCTTCTTGAATAACTACTTCTTCACCTTTAAAAATAACTTTTTTCCCTGCTGATCGTTTTGATGAAAGTAATGTTAGTTTTGAGATAGGAAAGTTGCGTTCTTCCAATGTTTTTAACATTTGTTGTCCAACTGCACCAGTTGCTCCAACTACTGCTACGTGAAAACCTGTTTTCATTGCCATAATGATAAGACTCCCTTCTAAATTTAAAAATGTTTTTTAAATTGTTTAAACCTTAGAGCAATACTTTTTTGATTACATATACTATCATTTAAATATATTAATAATAGTATAGGATAGGCCTACTTTTTTAATATTTTTTCACTACTAATGAAAAAATATGGATATATAATAGCGTACTTCAAGAAAAATACGATACTATATAGTAACTAAAGCCTTAGTATTAAATCTAACATCCATACATATGGGTTATATCTTATCATACTCTTCGGCAATTGAAAACGGGTCAACGTGCTTACGCTAAGACTCTCGTAAGATAGATTAAGAATCTTTGTATCTTTCAACAAGAACTGGTTGTACTTGCTTTCCTTTAAGTGCTGCTTCTATAGTATCTTGCAGTGAACTCATTCTAGCTACTAATGAATTCGGTTTTTTAAAAGGATCGTCTTGCCCATATGGTATAAAATAAATATTTTTAGTAGCCATTAATTTCATGATATTCATCCCGTTTAATCCTAGGGCATCATTAGTAGAAATACCTAAAACAACAGGTTTTAAGTTTCTTAATGTCGCTTTAGCAGCCATTAGAACCGGTGAATCTGTAAGAGCGTTAGCTAGCTTACTTGCGGAGTTCCCAGTTAACGGCGCGATTACCATACAATCTAATGGGGTTTTTGGACCAAAAGGTTCTGCTTTTACAATGGTATCTACAATTTCCTCATTTGTAATTTGTTTTATTTGTGCCAACCAATCTGCGCTGTCTCCAAATTTCGTATCCGTTGTCTTTACTACATGCGTAACAAACGGAGTTACCTTTGCTCCAGCATCAACCAATTTTTTCATCTCGGGAAGAACAGCACTATACGTACAGTGTGATCCTGTTAACCCAAAACCTATATGCTTGCCTTTTAATGTCATGATTGATCCTCCTCAATATTGTTTTGTTCTTCAATGAGAAGCTTCGAAAGAACATTTGCGATAATTTGCCCTGCTGTTTTTGGGGCAACAATACCTGGCAGACCTGGTGCAAGCATTGCTTTAATACCTCTTTTTTCTGCATAACGAAAATCTGTACCACCCGGTTTAGATGCTAAATCTATAATGAGTGATCGTGTAGGCATTTTTGAAATTATCTTGGCCGTTAATACCTTAGCAGGAATTGTATTAATACATACATCAGTATTCTCTACTTTCGATTCAAGCTTTGATAACTCTATTGGCTCAAACCCCATTTCATAAATTCGAGCTAATAGATTACTTTGATTTGCAGCCACTTTCACACTTGCACCAAGAGCATGAAATGCCCTTGCGACTGTCATACCTACTCTACCAAAGCCTAATACAACAACGTTAGAACGATGAATAGTAATATCAGTGTTTTGAATAACCATCATTAACGTCCCTTCCATCGTTGGGATGGAATTGTAAATAGCTACATCATTTCTCTCAAATAGTTCTACCAGCTTTCTATCCGCGTCTTTAACAATTTTTTTTAGATATTGATTACTTATTCCAGAAAATACAGTACAATACTCAGGCGTTGCTTTTAAATGATCTACTTTTAAGACAATTTTTTCATTTGAAAAAATTGTTTCAATTTCACCTTCTAAGCTAGTTCCACTAACTGGTAAGACAATTGCTTCAACTGTACGAAAGTCAACATGTTCTAGTTGGACTTTTGTAGCTCCAACAAAACCTTCATCTAACTGATCAAAACCTATTAGTGAAATTTTGGCATCAAGCTCAATCAATTTGCGGATCACTTCAAGCTGTCTAGCATCGCCACCAATAACCGCAACATGTTTCCCTGTTAACATTGTTTCTCCCCTTTCTCACTGTTGTGCGTTTTAAATCGTTACACAGGGGAATACTTCCATATAATTAATTCAAAATCATATTATGTAACATTCACCTATTTGGTGAATGGGAAGGTACTTAACTATTCATTTTATTTTGGATTGTTAAGTCGCGTCGAGAAAAAACAAAAAGTGTCTAAAAGCGCAGTGATACTCTAAAACCAATATGTATGCGCAAAATATAAAAAGACAAAAAGGGTGTGAAATCATCTTCGATTTCACACCCTTTTGTTGCCCTTTATTTTTCAATCTACTTAGTTTATCGTTAACTTTATTTCTTATCTACATCAATTATTATCATATCGGTACCAATTTTAATAATTTGGCGCCAGTGAACAGTTACTTCTTTTTCTTTTTTCCCTAAACCAAACCACTTCATAGAAGGGATGATAAAAGATTCAATTTTCCCAGTTTCCTCATCAATAACAAGATCTGTCTGACCTAAGATACCTAGTCTTTCACCTTTATCATAATCAATAATTTCTTTTCCACTTATCTCACTTAATCTCATAATACTCTCATCCTTCCTTTACTAATAATTCCTTCTATATTATTATCATATTCAAGATATTATTAGAGATAGTACTATTAAAAAACCTTTAGACATCGAATTGTCTAAAGGTTTTTAAGATGAACTCCAACCAATGTAGAATTTCTTCTCCTTCGTTGGGTGTTCCCTAACTATTTAAAAATACAGCTGAACTTCAATCAGTGGGGTTTTCCTTCATCCCCACTGTTGAAAGTTATTCTATATCGGACCTTAAGGGGCAGTTAATCCCCCACCTAAACTTCTCGATTTTCTTAAGTTTTGAGGTGGGGGTCTTCCTGCCCCTTAAGAGTGGGATAAATTAAATCCCTGTCGGTAGTTTCCCTTGTGGGCTTATTAAAGATAACGAATATGGCTGGCTAAAAAGGTTTTTGCTTAGTTTATTTACGTTAGTTATCGATACTCGATTTATTTCATCAATAATTTCATCTAGAGAGCGATGCCTTTTTAGTAGTAACTCATTTTTCCCATTTCTGCTCATACGGCTATTCGTACTTTCTAAACTAAGCATTAAATTACCCTTTAATTGTTCTTTACCTTTGGTTAATTCTTTTTCAGTAATACCTTGACTCTTGATACTGTTTAACGTCTCCATCATCGTGTCAAATAGTTCATCTAATTGATTTGGCGCCGTTCCGCTATAAACTGTTAACATTCCGTTATCATGGTAAGAAGAGTGGTAAGAAAATACAGAATATGCTAACCCTTTTTTCTCCCTTACCTCCTGAAATAATCGACTACTCATACTTCCACCTAAAATATTATTTAATAGCACAAGGCTATAAATATCCTTATGTCCAATTGGGAGACCATCGAACCCTAAGCAAAGGTGCGCTTGTTCTGTTTCTTTTTTCCTAACTAGTTTTTCTGCTAAAAAACTAGGTGTAACGTACTCACGCTCTACACCACTTTTCTCAACATCTTTAAAAATCGCTTCGACTTTTCCAATAAAATCTTCATCAACATTTCCAGCAATGGAAATTACAACATTTTCAGCGGTGTACTGTTGGGACATATAATCTCTTAATGTACGTTCAGAAAAAGATTTTAGCGTTTGTTGTGTACCCAATATTGGATAGCCCAAAGAGTGAGTTCCAAAACTTGCTTGCGCTAACAAATCGTGTACAATATCGTCCGGAGCGTCCTCGTACATCTTAATTTCTTCAAGAACTACATTTTTTTCTTTTTCTAATTCTTTCTCTTCAAAAAGAGAATGAAAGTACATATCAGAAAGTACATCGAGAGCAATACTAGCATGATCGTCTAAAACTTTTGCATAATAGCAAGTATATTCCTTAGATGTAAAAGCATTTACTTGACCACCAATTCCATCAAATGCCTCCGCAATTTCTTTAGCAGAACGTGTTTTTGTACCTTTAAAAAACATATGCTCTAAAAAATGGGATACACCATTATCTTCTGTTGTTTCAAAACGAGAGCCTGTTCCAATCCAAATACCTATTGAAACGGACCTAACCGTTGGTATTTTTTCTAGTACTATTCTTACACCATTGGGAGTTTCAAACTTTTGTATCAATCTTTTTTCCTCCTAAAATTGTTTCAATATCCCTCTGTAAAATCTCCATTAAAAGTTCGTTCTTCACTGAGCAGATTTGAAACAGTACTAATTTGATATCCTTTTGCTTTTAACCCAGTTATTAATTGTTCTAACCCACCTGTAGCACTTGATGTTGGATGCATTAAAATCATAGAGCCGGGCTCTACTTTTTGTAATACACGTTGTGCCATGGCACTTGGTTCAGGGTTACGCCAATCCACTGTATCAACTGTCCATAATATGGTATACATATCCATACTTCTTGCTATGTCAACTACATCTTGTCGGTAGCTCCCACTGGGAGGAGCAAACCATTTCGGCTTTACTTCTAATATGGCATAAATAACTTCGTTTGTCTTTTTAATTTCTTCTCTAATTCTTGCATTAGTCAATTTTTTCATATCAGGATGTGAATATGCATGATTCCCTATTTCATGTCCCTCATCAATAATCATTTTAGCTAATGTTGGGTTTTTTTTCGTCCATGATCCATCTAGGAAAAAAGTAGATTTAACATTATGCGCATTCATAATTTTTAGCATTTGTGGTAAGTATTCATTTCCCCATGCTACATTAACTAATAGAGTGGCCATTTTTTTTTCAGGATTTCCTCGGTAAATTGGAGCTGAAGGTAGATCACTCAAATGAATAGTTGGAGGAACTTGTTTATAAACTAACCTATTTTCTAAAAATTCTCCGTCCTTTCTCATTTTCTCATAAGAAGCCTCAATATCAATCTCTAACCCATTAAGGCCAGGAATTGCTTTCCACACCCTATCAACGACTGCATCAATAGGTGGTACGTTTCTTTCATCGGCGTACTGTTTTAACTCTATAAATAGTGGATCACTAAATGTAGCAACTGATCGACTATCTGCTTTGATTTCTTGTATGTAATTCGTTGTATATGGATTTTGAATGGAGCCAATTGATAAAACAATTATAATAAAAAATGTACAAATTTGTAAAATAAACTTCTTTACCATTAACTGTCCCCCCCTGTACTAAAAAATATGCACTGTTTGGACGAGGTAGAACAAATGGAATAGAGAAAAGAGACTGGTTTATTTCCCAGCCTCTAATGTTAACTTTCTTGTTTTTGTTCTTTTAGTATTGCCTTACGTGACAAATTTACTCTTCCTTGGTTATCAACTTCTGTTACTTTTACAAGGATTTCATCACCTATTTGAACAACGTCTTCAACTTTATTCACTCGCTCTTCAGCAAGTTGAGAGATGTGAACAAGTCCATCTTTGCCTTTAAACAACTCAACAAACGCTCCAAATTTTTCGATACGTTTTACAGTACCTAAATAAGTTTGGCCGACTTCTACTTCACGTACAATATCTTCAATGATTTGTTTTGCTTTTGCATTCATATCCTGATTTGTCGATGCAATAAATACTGTACCATCTTGTTCAATGTCAATTTTCACGCCAGTTTCTTCAATAATCTTATTAATGACTTTACCACTTGGCCCGATCACATCTCTAATTTTATCTGGGTTAATACTCATCATTAATATTTTTGGTGCGTATTCAGAAAGCTCAGCCTTCGGTTCATTAATTGCCTCAAGCATATTATCAAGAATTTGAAGACGACCTTGCCTTGCTTGTTCTAAAGCTTCTTGTAAAATTTCACGATTAATACCGGAAATCTTTATATCCATCTGTATAGCAGTAACCCCTTCATTTGTTCCGGCTACTTTAAAGTCCATATCACCTAAGTGATCTTCCATACCTTGAATATCTGTTAATACTGTATAGTCTTCACCATCAGAAATTAATCCCATTGCAATCCCAGCTACTGGTGATTTAATCGGGACTCCCGCTGCCATCATTGCCAATGTGCTAGCACATATACTTGCTTGTGATGTAGAACCATTTGATTCTAAGACTTCAGAAACAAGACGAATGGTATAAGGGAAAGTTTTTTCAGAAGGAATGATCGGTTCTAGAGCTCGCTCACCAAGGGCGCCATGTCCAATCTCTCTTCGTCCTGGGCCTCTAATAGGACCAGTTTCACCAACACTAAATAACGGGAAGTTATAGTGATGCATAAAACGTTTAGTTTCCTCAATTCCTAACCCATCAAGAATTTGGACATCTCCTAATGCTCCAAGTGTACAAATGCTTAAGGCTTGTGTTTGACCTCGCGTAAAAAGTCCAGAACCATGTGTTCTAGGTAAAATATCAATTTTAGAAGATAAAGGACGAATTTCATCTTTAGCTCTACCATCAGGTCGAATCTTTTCTTTCGTGATTAATCGTCTCACTTCTTCTTTTACTATTTTGTGAAGAACTTCTTTTACTTCTTCTAAATTTATATCTTCATTTTCTTCAAAATGAGCGACTGCTTTTTCCATAACTACATCAATAGCAGCTTGTCTCGCATGTTTCTCCTGAACTTGAACGGCCTCTCTTAATTCCGATTCAGCTAATTCACGGACAGATGTATTTAAATCTGCATCAATTTCATGAAGGATGACATCCATTTTTTCAATGTTGCCTAGTTTTGCAACTATTTCTTCTTGGAAAGCAACGAGACGTTTAATCTCCTCATGCCCATACATAATCGCTTCTAACATAACTTCTTCCGATACTTCTTCTGCCCCAGCTTCAACCATGTTAATAGCATCTTTTGTACCTGCAACAACAAGGTGGATGTCACTTTTTTCCAATTGTTCAGTGGTAGGGTTAACCATAAACTCACCGTCAATACGACCTACTGTTACCCCAGCAATTGGACCATCAAAAGGAATGTCTGAAATACATAATGCTAGTGATGATCCGACCATAGCTGCCATTTCAGAAGAACAGTTTTGATCAATACTCATAACAATACTAACTACTTGTACCTCATTACGGAATCCCTCTGGGAAGAGTGGTCGGATCGGACGATCAATTAAGCGGCTTGTTAAAATTGCATTTTCACTTGGACGGCCTTCTCGTTTTATAAAACCTCCAGGAATTTTACCAGCAGCATAAAGCCGTTCTTCATAGTTCACTGTAAGTGGAAAGAAATTTAGTGGCTTAGGTGATTTAGAAGCAGTAACAGTACAAAGTACTGCTGTTTCACCATATCTAACCATTACTGCACCATTTGCCTGTTTGGCAAACTCGCCAATTTCAAACGATAATTCGCGACCTGCCCAATTCATCGAAAACTTTTGTGTTTCTTGTCCCATTTTTACGAGTAACTCCTCTCGTTTTCAAAAATTTAATTATTAATTACTTAGCCCTTATTATTTCCTTAAATATGTAAATTCAAAAGCCTTTTAACAAAGATTTATTATGCAGTAATTAAGAACTTTTTCCAATAAATAAAACTAAGAAAAAAGCGGGACGAATCCCGCTTTTCCTACTATCGGCGTAAACCGAGCTTATCAACTAAGTTACGATAACGCGATACATCCTTATTACGTAAATACGTAAGTAAGTTACGACGTTGTCCAACCATTTTTAAAAGACCACGACGTGAGTGATGATCCTTTTTGTGAGTACGTAAATGACCGTTTAACGTATTGATTTGCTCCGTTAGGATAGCGATCTGTACCTCTGGAGAACCAGTGTCAGTATCGTGAACTTTAAACGTTTCAATGATTTCATTTTTACGCTCTTGAGTTAATGCCATCCTAATTCACCTCCTTATTATTTATCCCCTAATCCCTAGCAAACGTCGGTGACTCGATTTTGCCAAGGAAAGGTTTTGTACAAACGTACATATAATAGAATACATTGTTTTGTCATGAATTGCAAGAACACAAATTTAATTTATTTAAAATATGCTTAGCTTTTGCTTTATCTATTTCAATTTGGTTAATAAGGTCTTGAATTGTTGGAAACTTTTGCTCGCTCCTGATCCGTTTTATCCATTTAATCCTTACATCCTTATCGTAAATCATGTCATTAAAATCAAATAAATGAATTTCAACAGAACGGTACATTTTTTTATTTCCATGAAATGTTGGTTTATATCCTATATTACAAACTCCTTCATAATTACGACCGTCTACTTTCATACATACAGCGTAAACACCTGTTGTAGGTAATAGGTAACCGTCTGTTTCAATATTTGCTGTCGGAAAGCCAATGCGGCGTCCGCGCTTTTCACCATGGACAACCTTACCTAAAACTTCATAATATCTCCCTAAATATACAGGAACCTGAGAAACTTCTCCACTAGCTAATAATTTTCTAATATAAGTGGAACTCACCTTTTCTAAATCTTTTTCTACCTTCTGAATTGTTGTTTGAGAAAAAGATTTTCTAGAATGAAAAGGAAGAGTTTCCATCGTTCCTTTTCCTAGCTTACCATAAGAATAGTCGAATCCAGCTACAACATGCTTTACATTTAATTCTATTAAATACATATCTACAAACTGTTGTGGTGTTAGATTTGCAAATTCTTTGGTGAAATCTGCTATATATAAAACATCTACACCTAATTTTCTTATAAGCTCAATTTTCTCTGGCAATGGACTTAAGTAAAACATTTCCCCCTCTTGTTTCCTAAGTACTTCTTTCGGGTGAGGGCTAAATGTCATAACTGCACTTTGCATTTGCTTTTCTTGAGCAATTTCTTTTGCTTTAAGAATTACTCTTTGATGCCCTAGATGAACACCATCAAAAAAACCTAATGCTATGACTGTTGGTTTACAATTTTCCATTTTTAATTGATGGGGATGTGACAGTACAATTGTTTCCAACATTTCCACCTCAATATAGTAATATGTTAATTGATGAAACTCTTACATTTAAACGTTTTTTATGCGGCAATTATCTTATACTTGATCGTTTTTCAATACCTTTTCTGGCTTCATTAACCCTTGTTTAGTGGGATGCTTTATATAGATGGCTAAGCATTCTTCATTTTTATTATAAATGGTAAAACGATTTTCATCTATCTCTAAAGGAGTAGGTAATACCATTCCATTCATGACTTTTAGTGCTGTTGCATCATTTACAACGATCCGTTTTAAAAATGAAAGTGCATCATCAATTTTCAGTAGTGAAGCTTGGAGTTCATTATTTGTAAATTTATTTTCTATTTCTTCAAAAGTAAGGCAGTGCTCTAATTGAAAGGGACCTGATACAGTCCGAACAAGTGCCGACATATGAGCAGGATAACCAAGTTTTTTCCCTATATCCACAGCTAGTGTTCGCACGTACGTTCCTTTACTACAATGGACACGAAAAGAGAATTTCACTTTATTTCCATCAATAAGTAACGGTTCTGTTAACAAAGTCAATTCATGTATGTTTACATGTCGTACTGGACGCTCAACTGTCTTTCCCTCTCGGGCGTATTCATAGAGCTTTTTCCCTTTAACCTTTACCGCCGAATACATTGGAGGGATCTGTTCTATTTCACCTGTAAAAGATTGTAATACTTCGTTTATTTCTTGGCAAGAAAATAACCTTTCAACAACTTTTTCCTCAAGCTTTTCACCTGTAAAATCTTCTGTAGTTGTCGAAAAGCCAATAGTAACCTCACCCTCATATGTTTTCGAATAATCAGACATATATTGTGCAACTTTAGTGGCTCTCCCAATACAAATCGGAAGTACTCCAGTAACCTCTGGATCTAGTGTTCCGGTATGACCAATTTTTCTCGTCTTTAAAATTCTTCTTAATTTAGCTACACAATCGTGAGAGGTCATCCCTTTCGGTTTATGTAAAGGTAATATTCCTTGTAGTTCCATTTTTTTCACCACTTCAATCCATTTTTTATAATTATATACAGAGGAAAGAGGATAGCAAACTACTATCCCCTTTGTCCATTATTATTGATCGTTCTGACGATTAATTTCTCCAAGTAAAGATTCGATCTTATTGCCATAATCGATTGACTCGTCAAACTTGAAAAGAAGTTCAGGTGTTTTTCTTAACCTAATTCTCTTCCCAATTTCCGAACGAATAAAACCAGTTGCTTTGGAAAGACCTTGTAAAGTAGCTTCTTTTTGCTCGTCATTCCCAAGAACTGTAATAAAGATTTTTGCTTGTTGTAGATCTCCGGTAACTTCCACTCCTGTAACCGTAACAAATCCTATTCTTGGATCCTTAAGTTCCCTTTGAAGAATGTCAGTCATTTCCTTTTTAATTTGTTCTGCAACACGATTTGGACGAACACTCATTTATATCACCTCAATAGAGCACCTTGTGCTTTTCGCATTTTATAACGAAAGCTTTAGTTTATCTTAAAAGATAAGAATTTATAAAATTCTAAGATTGTAAAGTTGTCTAGCTCCAGCTACTTACTCTCGTGACCGGGTCGCTTTCGCCTTATTAACAATCCTCTAGCATAATTAGACTTCTTGAACTATTAAAACCATTCAAAGTTTGTGATGGTTCGCTCAATTTCAGGAGTTGAATCAATCATAGCCAAAGCTTTATTTAATTCTTTTTCAACTACTACCTTATCACTTGCAACAGTAACGATAGAAATTTCTGCACGTTGCCATAAGTTTTGATAACCAGTTTCTGATACTGCTATATTTAGCCTTTGCTTTAAACGGCTTATTATACTTTTAAGTACGGATCGTTTCTGTTTCAGTGACTGCACATCATAAATGACACATTCACATGTTACAGATCCAATCATGAACGTTTAATTTCCTCCATGACATATGCCTCAATAATATCGCCTTCTTTAATATCATTGAATCTTTCAAGAGTAATTCCACACTCATAGTTAGTTGCAACTTCTTTAACATCATCTTTAAAGCGTTTAAGTGCATCAATTTTCCCTTCATAAATAACAATACCATCACGAATTAGGCGAACTGTCGAATCACGAGTAACTTTTCCTTCAGTAACATAACAACCGGCAATCGTTCCTACTTTTGAGACTTTAAACGTTGTACGAACTTCAACCTGCCCAATTACTTTTTCTTCAAATTCTGGATCAAGCATACCCTTCATTGCAGCTTCAATTTCGTCAATCGCATTATAAATAACCCGATGTAATCTAATATCTACTTTTTCACTATCAGCTGTACGTTTTGCATTTACGTCAGGACGTACATTAAAGCCAATTACAATTGCATTTGAAGCACTTGCTAAAATAATGTCGGATTCAGTAATAGCACCTACACCCGTATGGATAATGTTAACTTTTACACCTTCAACATCAATTTTCTCTAGTGAACCTTTCATTGCTTCTACAGAACCTTGAACGTCGCCTTTAATAATGACATTAATTTCTTTGATGTCACCTTGTTGGATCTGGTTAAATAAGTCATCTAAGCTTACTCTACTATTTTCAGAACGCTCAGCTTCACGCTGTTTCACCGCACGAGCTTCACCAACTGAACGAGCTGTTTTCTCGTCTTTAAAAACTAAAAATTGATCTCCAGCTTGCGGAACATCACTAAGACCTGTAATTTCTACAGGTGCTGAAGGTCCTGCTGTTTTAACACGTCGTCCAATATCATTTACCATTGCACGGACACGTCCAAACGTGTTTCCAACAACAATAGGATCACCCACGTGCAATGTTCCTGATTGAACAAGTAATGTTGCTACGGCTCCTCGACCTTTGTCCAATTCTGCTTCAACTACAGTTCCACGTGCGTAAGCTTTTGGATTCGCTTTATATTCTTCAACTTCAGCGACTAATAGAATCATTTCTAACAACTCATCAATACCTTCGCCTTTAAGTGCAGAAACAGGAACAAAAATCGTATCTCCACCCCAAGCTTCAGCTACTAGGCCATGTTCTGTTAACTCTTGCATCACGCGATCAGGGTTTGCAGCTTCCTTATCCATTTTATTAACAGCAACGATAATAGGAACTTTTGCTGCTTTTGCATGATTAATTGCTTCAACAGTTTGCGGCATCACTCCATCGTCGGCTGCAACAACTAATATAGTAATATCAGTTACTTGTGCTCCACGAGCTCGCATTGTTGTAAATGCAGCATGTCCTGGAGTGTCTAGAAAAGTAATTTTCTTATCATTAACTTCTACTTGATAAGCACCTATGTGTTGAGTGATCCCACCAGCTTCACCTGCTGTTACTTTTGTGTGGCGAATCGAATCTAGAAGAGTTGTTTTTCCATGATCGACATGCCCCATAATAGTAACAACTGGTGGTCTTTCCTTTATATCCTTTGGATCGTCATCTTCTTCATAGCGCTCAAAATCCGTTACTTCTAAAATGATTTCTTCTTCTACTTCAACACCATAATCACTAGCTATTAATTCAATTGAATCTTTATCTATCTCTTGGTTAATGGTAGCCATAACCCCAAGAAACATTAATTTTTTAATAAGCTCTGATGGTTCTTTATGAAGCTTTTTAGCTAATTCTCCAACTGTAACGGATCCAGAATAAGTAATTTTATTAGGCATAGTTTTCACATTTTCTTTCTTATCTACTTGGAATGATTTTTGGTTATTTTTATTGTTACGTTTTTTATCATTTCTTTTCGATTGATTATTTTTTATAGCTTGGTCATTTTTCTTATTATTGTTTACGGAAGGGCTTTTTTCGTTGCTTCCTTTTCCCTCATTTGGATGAGCATTAGAAACACTTTTTTTACCTTCGTTTTCTACTGGTTCAACTTCTAACTTTTTCATAGCTTCTTCAGTAATTACTGACATATGGTTAGTTACCTCGATATTTAACGTTTTTAATTTTTCAATTATTTCTTTACTAGAAATGTTCTTCTCTTTTGCATATTCATATACTCGCATCTTTTTCATTTGCTTTCCTCCCTTGTGAACATGGTTTTGTTCATCCAGCATTTCAACAAGTTTATTTAAAGAATTGAAAGGAGCTTAGTGGCAAATCCTTCGTCAATTACACCCACTACAACACGTTCATGTTTTCCAATTGCTGAACCTAGCATCTCTCTATTACCTGTAAATTTTAAAGGGACATTATAAAAATTACATTTATCTTGAATTTTCTTTTTTGTTGATAAAGAGGCGTCATCTGCCACTATCACAAGATAAACATTTTTCTTCCGTATACCTTTTATTACAAGTTCTTCCCCAGTAACTAGTTTTCTAGCCCTTGTAGCAAGACCTAGAAGGGAAAACCATTGTGGCTGCTTCATTGAGAATCTCCTTTAATTCGATCTTTGATAAGTTGGTCATATATTTCACTGCTTACTTTTACATTTAAGTGTCGGGAAAAAACATCTTTCTTTTTTGCCTCTTCAAAACATTCTTGACTATTACTTACATATGCACCTCTACCGGACTTTTTACCTGTAGAGTCAATAACGACTTCGCCTTCAGGAGTACGTACAATCCTAATTAATTCTTTTTTAGGCTTCATCTCATTTGTAACAACACATTTACGAAGTGGAATTTTGCGTTTTTTCATAGCCGATCCACCCTTTTACTCTAGCTCTTCAAAGCTTTCTTCTTGTTGATTAACCTCTTCACTTTCACTTGGATACAATCCAAGGCTTTCTGCATCAGATTGACTCTTTATGTCAATTTTCCAACCTGTTAATTTAGCCGCTAATCGAGCATTTTGCCCTCTTTTTCCGATAGCTAAAGATAATTGATAATCGGGAACAATAACTTGAGTCATTTTCTCTTCTTCATCTACTTTTACTTGCAGAACTTTAGCAGGACTTAATGCGTTTGCAACATATTCAATCGGGTCTTCACACCAACGAACAATGTCAATTTTCTCACCTTTAAGTTCATTAACAATGGTTTGAACTCTCTGCCCCTTTGGACCAACACAAGAACCAACAGGATCAACTTCTGGGTTTTCAGCATGGACTGAAATTTTCGAACGATCTCCAGCTTCACGGGCAACAGACTTAATCTCAACCGTACCATCATAAATTTCTGGTACTTCTAATTCAAAAAGTCTTTTTAATAATCCTGGATGAGTCCTTGATATTAAAATTTGAGGACCCTTTGTTGTTTTTTCAACCTTTGTTATGTAGGCCTTAATGCGATCGTTATGCTTATAAGTTTCATTAGGCATTTGTTCAGTTAATGGTAGTAGGGCTTCAACTTTACCTAAGTCTACATAAATAAAACGACTATCTTGTCGTTGAACAATCCCAGTCATTATATCTTCTTCACGGTCAATAAAGTCTGCATAAATTATTCCTCTTTCAGCTTCACGAACTCGCTGAGTAACAACTTGTTTTGCAGTTTGAGCTGCAATACGACCGAAATCTTTTGGAGTCACTTCAATTTCTACAATATCATCAACTTCATATTGAGGATTTATTGCTTTAGCAGCTTCTTCTGAGATTTCTAATCTAGAGTCAAATACTTCTTCAACCACTTGTTTTCTAGCAAAAACACGAATACTACCATTTTCTCGGTTTATGTCAACACGTACATTTTGAGCCTGGTTAAAGTTTCGTTTATAACCGGAAATTAACGCTGCTTCAATAGCTTCAATAATAATCTCTTTGCTAATTCCCTTATCTTTTTCTAACGTCGTTAACGCATCCATAAAATCACTATTCATGGAGCATTTCTCCCCCTTTCGATTTTAAGAAAAGTGCTTGGTATCTTAAGTGTAGAACTTATTTAACTTAAAAAACAACAGCCAGTCTTACACTAGCAACTTTTTCATAAGGAATTGTCACATTAATGGTTCTCGTTTTTTGTTTAGTGGAAATAGTTAAGTCTTTTCCATCAAATGTTACTAACTTGCCTTCAAATACCTTTTCTCCTTGTATTGGTTCATATGTAGTTACATAAATGTTCTTACCTATCGCTTTTTCAACATCCTTCTCTTTCTTAAGTGGACGCTCAGCTCCAGGAGATGAAACTTCAAGGAAATATGCTTGAGTTATTGGGTCTTTTTCGTCTAATAGTTCACTCAATCGTTCACTTACTGTTCCGCAGTCTTCAATATCTACACCATTTTCAGAGTCAATAAACACACGTAAAAACCAATTTTTCCCTTCTTTTTTGAATTCAACATCGACTAGCTCTAGTTGCATTTCATTTAGAATAGGCAAAACTAATTGTTCTACAATACCAGTTACATTCTTACTCATTGTTGTCCCTCCTTACAAGTAAACTTATTGGGCAAATAATTATGGTAATTCTTCAAACTAAACCAAGCTTACTGATTAATAATGATAGAATAAGGCTTTAATCAAATGATTTGTTCTTAAGGGTCATAGACCCCCACCTCTAAGCGTAGCGTAGGTGGGAACTTCCATTCAGGTGGAGTTGAGACTCCATCTGAATTTTCGATGTTCTAGCGAAGCTAGAACGAGTTCTCCATTTTTATTATACCCAATCAAAAAAACATCAATATATGTCGACTAATAACGAACATTTTCAAAATAAAAAAAGAAGTTAGTTTGACTTATATTTTCACCATTTTTTTATGTAAGTCTTCTTACAGTAAAACGAAAGAGTGGGTTTCCCCACTCTTTTTGTGTGCACCTATTCTAAGTATTACCTCAAAAATATAACATAAACCCTAAATTTATGCAAGGTGGTTAGAGTTATGATGTAATTCCCGTTAGAAAAGTGACAATTGATTTGATTCTGGTAAACCTTCAAGACAACCATGCTCATCTAAATTTTCTAACACTGTCTTTGTAATTTTACTACGCTGCTGGAGATCTTCTTTTGAAAGAAATTCTCCACTTTCTCGTGCTTTTACGATGTTTATTGCAGCATTCGTTCCAACCCCTGTCATTGCATTAAAAGGAGGTATTAGTGTTTTATCTTCTACTAAAAACTCTGTAGCACTCGAACGATAAAGATCTACCTTTTTAAACGAAAATCCTCTTTCACACATTTCTAATGCAAGTTCAAGAACTGTGAGTAAACTTTTCTCCTTAGGTGACGCATCTAATCCCTTTGCAGCAATTTCTTCGATTTTCACACGAATTGACGCTGATCCTCTTACCATCGTATCTAAATCAAAGTCATCAGCTCTAACAGTAAAATAAGCTGCGTAAAATAAAATAGGGTGGTGAACTTTAAAATAGGCAATTCGAACCGCCATTAATACATAAGCAGCGGCGTGCGCCTTCGGGAACATATATTTTATCTTCAAACAAGATCCTATATACCAATTAGGAACATTGTTTTTCTTCATTTCTTCAATCCATTCTTCACTTAAACCTTTACCTTTACGTACGCTCTCCATAATTTTAAAAGCTAAAGAAGGTTCTAAACCTTTATAAATTAAATAAACCATAATATCATCACGACAACCAATTACTTCTTTTAAGACACATGTCCCGTCTTGAATTAATTCATTTGCGTTATTTAACCAAACATCTGTCCCATGTGATAATCCTGAGATTTGGACAAGTTCGCTAAATGTAGAAGGCTTTGTTTCTTCAAGCATCTGTCTAACAAATTTGGTTCCAAACTCTGGTATACCATATGTGCCAGTTTTACACATAATTTGTTCTTCTGAAACTCCGAGAGATTCAGTTCCACTAAATAATTTAAATACTTCAGGGTCATCAGTTGGAATCGTCTTCGGATCAATACCACTTAAATCTTGTAGCATACGTATTACGGTTGGGTCATCGTGTCCAAGAATATCTAATTTTAATAAATTATCATGAATAGAGTGAAAATCAAAGTGTGTTGTTTTCCATTCTGATGTTTTATCGTCAGCGGGAAATTGGATTGGACAAAAATCAAAAATTTCCATATAGTCTGGAACAACAATAATTCCACCAGGGTGTTGACCGGTCGTTCGTTTCACTCCTGTACATCCAGATACAAGACGGTCAATCTCAGCTCCTCGCATTTGCAAGTTAAAATCACTTTGATATCCCTTCACATATCCGTATGCTGTTTTTTCAGCAACAGTACCAATTGTACCTGCGCGATAAACATATTCAACACCGAACAGTTCTTTTGTATAATTATGAGCCCTTGGCTGATAATCTCCAGAAAAATTAAGATCGATATCAGGAACTTTATCCCCTTTGAAACCAAGGAATGTTTCGAAAGGAATATCATGTCCATCTTTTACGTATTTCGTACCGCACTCTGGGCAATCTTTATCTGGTAGGTCAAATCCAGAACCTACAGAACCATCATCAAAAAAGTAAGAGTGATTACAACTTGGACATACGTAATGTGGTGGTAGTGGATTTACTTCCGTAATTTCTGTCATCGTTGCAACTAAAGAAGAACCTACCGATCCACGTGAACCAACAAGATAACCGTCATCTAAAGATTTTTTAACAAGTTTATGAGAGATTAAATATATAACAGCAAATCCATGACCGATAATACTCTTTAATTCTTTTTCAAGTCTTGCCTCAACGATTTCCGGCAAATTCTCTCCATAAATACTTCTTGCACGTCCATAGCTCATCTGCCTTATTTCTTCATCAGCACCTTCAATTTTAGGTGTATATAAATCATCTGGAATTGGCTTTAAAACTTCTATTTCATCAGCAATTTTTTGAGTATTTGTTACGACAACCTCTTTTGCTTTTTCCTTACTTAAAAATTGAAAACACTCCAACATTTCGTCAGTTGTACGAAAATGAACTTCCGGTAGTTTTTGTTTATTTAATGGATTCGCTCCACCTTGGCTAGCAATTAAAATTTTACGGTAAATACCGTCATTTGGATGCAAATAATGAACATTTCCAGTTGCAACAACAGGTATATTTAATTTTTCACCTAAAGAAACGATATTTTTGATTATTTCTTTTAATGCCAATTCATCACGAACTAACTCTTTTTCAATTAAGTGATAATAATTCGAAGGTGGCTGAACTTCAAGGTAGTCATAAAATTTAGCAGCCTTTTCAACTTCATCACTGGACTTTTGCATCATCGCTTCAAAAACTTCGCCTTTATCACAACCAGAGCCAACTATAATTCCCTCTCGATACTTCTCTAATAAAGATCTTGGGATCCTAGGCGTCCTATGGAAAAACTCAAGATGCGAATAAGAAACAAGTTTGTATAGATTCTTTAATCCTACTTGGGTTTTTGCTAGTAGAATACAATGAGAAGGTCTTAAGCGATGGAAGTCCCCTTTACCCATATTGTCATTTAGACGATCATGGTACAATATTTCTTTTTCAATACAATCTTTAACTAACTTCCATAACAAATAGCCGGTTGCTTCTGCGTCATAAATTGCACGGTGGTGACTAACTAGCTCAATATCAAACTTTTTACAAAGATTATTCAGTCGATGATTTTTCAATTCTGGATAAAGGAACCTAGCCAATTCTAATGTATCAATAACTGGATTTTCACAATCACTAAAACCTATTTTTCGAAATCCGGCATTAATAAAGCCCATATCGAAACTTGCATTATGAGCAACTAAAATATCGTCATTAATCCATTCTTTGAAGTCTTTAAGAACATCTTCAATCTCTGGAGCACCAACTAACATATCATCGGTAATTCCTGTTAAGTCAATGATCGTATTCGTTAACTTTTCATGAGGATCTGCAAATGATTCAAATCGATCGATAATTTCACCATTTTTAATTTTTACAGCGGCAAGTTCTATAATCGTATTATAGACAGCGGATAACCCTGTGGTTTCAACGTCAAATACTACATAAGTTTCCTCACTTAGTAATCTTTTTTGCGTGTTATACGCAATAGGCACACCATCATCAACTAAGTTTGCTTCAACTCCATATAATATTTTAATCCCATGTTTTTTTCCAGCACCATAGGCTTCTGGGAATGATTGAACGATGCCATGGTCTGTAATAGCAATAGCTTTATGGCCCCATTTACTAGCTTGCTCTACTAAACGACTACATGAAGTGACTGCATCCATTTGACTCATTGGAGTGTGGAGGTGTAATTCCACTCGCTTTTCATCATCTGGAGCTAAATCTTGTTTTTCCGGAGGCTTTACTTCATTAATGTCTTTAGCAATCATTACTAAATCGCGAACAAACGTGTCATGTTGAACTCCGCCTCGAACCTTAACCCAAATACCTTTTTTTACTGCTTGGAGAAGGGGCACATCTTCTTTATCATTTGAAAAGATTTTAACAAGAATTGAGTCAGTATAATCTGTGATCTTAAATGTTAATAGCGTTCGCCCACTTCTTAATTCACGTGTCTCCGCATCAAATACATACCCTTGAACTGTAATCTTCTTTTCTTCATCTTGGATAGTTTCAATTGGTACGATATCATCTTTAATTTGATAACCTATTGTCAATGCTTCACTTGACTGAATCATTTTCTCTGCTCTTTTTTCTTGTTTTTGCTTTTCAATCATAGCTGCAACCATTTTCGAATGATCTTCTTGTTCTTTTTGTTCCACAAATTGTTGGAACTCTTTCTTTGATTCTTTGACAACTGTTTCTACTTGATAGTTCGGAAAACCAAGTTTTAAAAAAGATTCTTTAATAGGTTCTTTAAGCTTTCTACTTAAGGCGATAGCCTCTGTTTCATTTCTTACATTTATCGATAATTTATTGCCTTCAATGACTGGGGTTTGCCCTTTTAGAAATTGAATAATTGATGGGGAAAAACCTTCTAAGCATTCTACAAGATATGGCCAATAACTCAAAACAACTTTATTGTCAACTTTTGTATCAGTATAACGAATAGTAAACGATACCGATGCTATATGACTAAAAGCTTGTCCTATTCGATTATGAAATAGTTGAAAGACATGAAAGGGTAATATTCTTTCAAATTCGAAATCAAATTGCCATTTTTTTTCATTTTTAAAAATTGATAGTTTATGGATAACGCCATTATTTAAAAACTGTTGTGTAAGGTCTTCAGGAAATAATATTTGCTGGAGGAGTAATTGAAACCGTTCCATGCGTATACGTCTGTCTTCGTTCATTATGATCCCCCTTCTTTATTTTTGTTTACATAGTAAATGGTACCCCCACCTAGCAAGGTACCATTTATGTTATTCTTAGAACTATTTTAACCTTGTCGTTTAATGTAATCTTCTAATGTAGATAGAAGTTGGTCAGTGTGAACTTCTATAACCTCATCAGATTTACGAATTTTCACTTCAACAATTCCTTCTGTTGCCTTCTTCCCAACTGTAATCCGTACAGGTAAACCGATAAGGTCAGCATCAGTAAATTTCACACCTGGTCTTTCAGCACGATCATCGAATAGTACATCGTAACCTTCTTGCTTTAACTGTTTATATAGGTTTTCTGACAACTCTTTTTGTTCGACATTTTTCAAGTTAACCGCAATTAGATGAAGATCAAATGGAGCTACAGATGTTGGCCATACAATTCCTTTTTCATCATGATTTTGCTCAATAATTGCCGCAACTGTACGCGAAATACCAATTCCGTAACAACCCATAATCATTGGTTTTGATTTGCCGTTTTCATCTAGGAAATTAGCACCCATCGCTTCACTATAACGAGTACCTAATTTAAAAACATGCCCAACTTCAATACCTTCAGCAAAACGAATTAATCCTTTGCCATCAGGAGAAGGGTCACCTTCTTTAATAAATCGTAAATCAAGAAATTGTTTAACTATAAAATCTCTGTTTGGATTTACATTTTTGTAGTGTTTGTCCTTTTCATTAGCACCACAAATTCCATTAACGATAACTTCTACTGCAAAATCAGCTATTACATCAACAGTTTTTGACACTTCAACTGGGCCAATAAAACCAGGTTCACATTTCATAAATTCAATGGTTTGTTCTGCTGTCGCTAATTCTACCTTTTTAGCTTCGTAATAATGCTTAATTTTCACATCGTTTACTTCATGATCACCACGTACTAATACTAATACTGGCTTTTCGTCAACGATAAACAGAACTGCTTTAATCAACTTTTCTTTACTTACTGATAAAGAACTTTCAAGTTCTTCAATTGTTTTTAGTTCTGGTGTATCAAACTTTTCAAGATCTAGTAAAACTTCGTCACTTTTTTCATACTGTGTGACAACAGGAGCAATTTCAATATTGGCGGCATAGTTGCTTTCACTTGAATAGGCTATAGTGTCTTCCCCTATACTTGAAAGTACCATGAATTCATGAGTGTCTTTTCCACCAATTGCACCAGAATCAGCTACAACTGCACGGAAGTCTAACCCGCACCTAGTAAAAATATTCGTATATGCTTCATACATTTTCTCATAGCTCTTATCTAAGCCTTCTTGATTTATATCAAAAGAATATGCATCTTTCATAAGGAATTCTCGAGATCTTAACACTCCAAAGCGTGGTCTTCTTTCATCTCTAAATTTTGTTTGAATTTGATATAAGTTCATCGGTAACCTTTTATATGATTTAACATCATCTCTTACTATGGTTGTTATTACTTCTTCATGTGTTGGGCCCAAGGCAAATTCTCGACTGTGTCTATCATTAAAGCGCATCAATTCTGGACCATATGCGTCCCAACGCCCACTTTCTTGCCAAAGTTCTGCTGGTTGAATAGCAGGCATAAGGAGTTCTTGTGCCCCTGCTTCATCCATTTCTTGTCGAACTATATTTTCAACCTTTTGAAGAGCGCGCATCCCAAGTGGTAAAAATGAATATAAACCTGATGCAGTCTGTCTTATTAATCCAGCACGCAACATCAACTGATGACTAGTCACTTCTGCATCAGAGGGTACGTCCCTCAAGGTTGGACTTAAAAAATGATTTTGCCTCATACAAACACCTCTATTATTATTTCAATTTAATTAATTTCATAATTTTATTAATCGAGCAACATCAAACTATATAGCTGTAAATGGAGTTATTCAACTATATATAACATTTCAGTCCCAAATATCTGTATTATGAAATTCTAAATTAACAACTAAAATATTTGATACTATTATTACAATAAGCGCGAGCGACTCTGTCAGTAGCGAAAGCCCTATTACAAGAAACACGCTACATGGTTTCATGTAATAGGGGTAAGGAACTAAAGCGAGTATAAGCAAAGCTCGGCACTTTCCACCTTTAGAAAGTTATAATTTCTAGAGAACTCGTTCTAGCTTCGCAAGAACATCGGAAATTCAGATGGAGTCTCAACTCCACCTGAATGGAAGTTCCCACCTACGCTACGCTTAGAGGTGGGGGTCTATGACCCTTAAGTTCAAATCAGTTTGATTAATAAAGCACTAAATAGTTTCTAGATTTATAATAGTGACTATTTTAATATTTACAAAAAGAACTTATTAATATCATTCCAAGTAACTACTAACATTAGCAACATCAGAAGTGCAAAGCCGACGAAATGAACAATACCTTCTTTTTGTGGATCAATTGGTTTTCCACGGACAGCTTCTATACCAATGAAAATCAACCTCCCACCGTCTAATGCAGGCAGAGGTAATAAATTAATAATACCTAAGTTTACACTCAATATCGCAGCCCATTGCATTAATACTAAAATCCCCATCTCGGCTGCTTGACCAGTATAATTATATATTCCAACTGGACCAGATAAATGGTCGAGTGTGAATTGGCCTGTAATTAACATTCCTAAACTCTCAATTATAAGTACAATGTATTCATACGTTTGAGTTAAACCAAACATAATTGATCCAAAGAGAGCAAATTCAGTAGGAGGATAAACCCCTATAAAACCATCTTTTTGTTCGTTAACACCTATTCGTTCATCAGGAACAATGGCCACACTAAATACTTCACCGTTACGATTGATCATAAATGTAAGTTCTTGATTCGGACTTTTTTGTATCACGCTTGTTAGATCATCCCATGTTTCAAGTGGTTTACCATCAATCGCTACTACTAAGTCACCTTTTTGAAGTCCTGCTTCAATAGCTGCTCCATCAGGAATTACATCGCCTACAATCGGTTTATTAACTGGCATTCCTTGAATTAAGGAAAAAGCCATTAAAATTACTGCAGCTAACGCAAAGTTCATAAAAGGTCCTGCAAAAATAGCAATCGCCCTTTGTGACAAAGTTTTAGAACCAAATTGTCTATTATGTGGTGCAATTTGTGTGCGTTGTTCATCATAAATATAATCTGCTTTTGGATCTACATAATATGTTCGAAACTCATTATCTTCGTCATAACCTTGAATATATAATTGATGTTCTAAATCAATCTTTTCTACAGTAATAACCCTTGCATTAGGATACTTGGATTTATTATTAATAACAATATCCTTCACTTTTCCTGTTGGTGTAAAAACTAAACCAATTTGATAGCCTGGTTTGATTTCGATCATCTCTGGATCTTCTCCAGCCATTCTCACAAACCCACCTAATGGTAGTAAGCGAATAGTATAAACCGTCTCATCTTTTTTAAATGAAAAAAGTTTAGGACCAAAACCAATTGCAAACTCTCTACATAAAATACCTGCTCTTTTAGCGAAAATTAAGTGTCCAAGTTCGTGAATGAATACTAACAACCCAAAAATAATAATAATGGAAATTAAGGTGTTCATCCTGATCACAACCTTTACATTTATTTCACAATGATCTTCTTCATTGCGATCTATTATTTAACCATTACATTTCGAACAAACTTTCTTGTTTCTTCATCAATTTCTTGGATGACTTCTAAAGTTGGAAAAATTATATTTTGATGTGCAAGTAATGCCCGTTCGATAGCTTCTTCTATTTGGAGGAAAGAAATTTTACCATCTAAAAATAATGAAACGGCTTCTTCATTTGCTGCATTTAATACAACGGGCATGGTTCCACCAGACTTTCCAGCATCGTAAGCAAAACGTAGACAGCGATATCGGTCAAACGAAGGTTTAGCAAAATGTAATTTCCCCACTTCCCATAGCTTTAAACGATTAGGGTCTTGAAATTTAATTCTATTAGGATAAGTTAACGCATATTGAATTGGTACTTTCATATCCGGAGTACCTAATTGAGCAATAACACTACTATCTACAAACTCGACCATAGAATGTATGATACTTTCTTTGTGAAGAATGACCTCAATTTTATCATAGGGCATCTGAAACAACCAAAAAGCTTCTATAACCTCAAGACCTTTGTTCATCATCGTTGCTGAATCAATGGTTATTTTTGCTCCCATTGACCAATTAGGATGATTTAGTGCGTCTTTAACAGTAACATCTTTCAACTCGGAGCGATCTCTATCTCGAAAACTACCGCCTGAGGCAGTAAGAATTAACTTCTCAACCTCTACTAGATTTTCTTGCTGTAAACATTGAAAAATAGCTGAATGTTCACTATCAATTGGTAAAAGCTGAACGTTGTATTTTTTGGCCTCGCTCGTTACAATATGACCTGCAGTAACTAATGTTTCTTTGTTAGCAATTGCAATCGTCTTACCTGCTTTAATAGCAGATAATGTAGGCTTTAACCCTACACTACCAAGTACAGCATTTACTAAAATATTAGCATCATTATTCGCTGCTACCTCTTCTAAACCTTCTGCCCCATAAAGTAACTGTACATCCTTTGGTATTTCTTTAAGAAGTTTATTATAATCCTCTTTAAATTGTACGGATACAAGCTTAGGCTTATACTCATGTATTTGCTTTAAGCCCAAATCGATATTCCTTCCAATCGATAGCGCTTCAAGACTAAACTTGTCCGGGTGTTTTCTTATCACCTCTAATGTCTGGGTTCCTATTGAACCAGTTGACCCTAACAAACTTATTTTTTTCATTTATATACTCCTCATAACATTGAAATAGACAATCTTATATTTATGTATTGTTTACTTAATAAAAAAGAAGTGTTTAGCCAGGTTATTATATAAAATGGAATAAATATAGTACTGGCATAACAAATATTAAGCTATCAAAGCGGTCTAAAATGCCACCGTGACCTGGTAAAACATTTCCAGAATCCTTTACAGAATAATGCCTTTTTAATGCCGATTCAACTAGATCACCCAGTTGTCCAACAATCGAAACAACTATGCTTATTAAGACAACCGTAAATAAAGAATCAAATATAGGAACAAGCAAATTAAAAATCAGACCAACTGCTAGAGCACATCCAATTCCACCGATTGAACCTTCAATCGTTTTTTTAGGACTAATATCAGGCCACAATTTCCGCTTCCCAATTGCTCTCCCAAAGAAGTAGGCCCCAGAATCTGTTGCCCATATTAAAAATAAAACAAAAAACACAAGCCATAACCCAAGTTCTGCAAGTCTAGTTTCAATCAAAAAGCGAAACCCAAATCCAACATAGACAGAAGAAATAATAACAAATCCAACTTCATCAAACGTAAAACAGTTTTTGCTAATAACAGTTATTGCTAGAAAGATAATAATAAAAGCTAAAAATAACTCAGTTCTATTAATATGAGAGATATATGGTTCTATCCACTGATTTGGTATTAGGAGTACCCACATAAATAACAGACTTAAAATACCCATAATGGAAAATGGGGAGATATGCTTCATTCTTAACAATTCTATCATCGCAATTGAGGCTAATAGCATAATAAATAGTGTAAATGGTAAACCACCAATAATAATCAATAAAATAAACGCTAAGCCAGCAATAACCCCAGTAATAATTCTCTCTTTCATCAGTATTGCTCCTTTCTAAATACCCCCAAAACGCCGAATTCGTTGTTGATACACATGAAGTGCTTCTAAAAAGTGTTCTTCTGAAAAATCTGGCCACAATACATCGGTAAACCAAAACTCAGTATAGGCAAGTTGCCATAACATAAAATTACTAAGACGAATCTCTCCACTCGTTCGTATTAATAAGTCAGGATCTCTCAGTTCTTCTGTCATTAAATATTTTGAAACAAGCTCATGGTTTATAGAGTTTGGATCTAGGTTGCCACTTACAGCTTCTTTGGCTATATTTTGAATAGCAGAAACGATTTCATCCCGACTCCCATAATTCAGCGCAAAATTCAAGATTAATCCAGTATTGCATTTTGTTTGTTCAACTGCTTTTTCAATTGCTTGAATTGTATGATTAGGAAGATTATTCGTACAACCCATAAAACGGATCTGTACATTTTCTTCGATAAGTTTTGGTAACTCTACACTTAAATAACGTTCAGGTAACCTCATTAAAAAATCAACTTCATTTTTTGGGCGTTTCCAATTTTCAGTAGAAAAAGCATATAGAGTTAACACTTCTATTCCTAATTGATTTGCTTTTTTGACAATTTTATTAATTACATTCATACCTTCTCGGTGTCCAGCAATACGAGGTAGCCCTCTTTTTTTAGCCCACCGACCGTTGCCGTCCATTATTACCGCTACGTGTTTAGGTATATTTTCTAAATTGTTATTATCAGTATTATTCTCTTTTTTTGATTTTACCTTCCAGTATGAGAACTTTTCAAGCATGTTCTTGTCCCCCAATAGAATACGTAATTCACGTCGTAAGTCATCCTTGCTAAATTTTTATACTTCCTAACGTGCTAGAAAAACATAAATATTACAAAATCAAACACCTTAACAATTGTATATGATAAGCAGCTATATCACAATGTTAATTGTAACCTAAGCTTGAAAAAAATTGACCTAAGTAATAAGTGACAAAAGAACTCCCAAATTGAATAAATAAAAAATATGTGCAGGGTAGTTACCACTTAAGGTCTAGGATGAAGCAGCTTTTCACAAATTGAATGAATAAAAACAAGAGTATATACAGATTTAATTACCATTTTTGATCGAAACGATAGAAAATATAATCACTTCATATAAATTTTTGTTCAAGCCAAGTTTATTTTCATATAGGTGTAAAAAAAACCCCCTTATTATAATAGAGGGTCTATTCATTATTCTATTTTACATTGAAAAAGATTACACTTCCATGATTTCTTTTTCTTTATTAGCTGCAACTTCATCAATTTTTACAATTTCTTTATCAGTTAACTTTTGAACATCTTCAGTACTACGGCGTAACTCGTCTTCTGTAAGCTCTCCATCTTTCTGAAGTTTCTTTAAATCGTCATTTGCATCGCGACGAACATTTCGAATTGCAACTTTTGCATCTTCTGCAGATTTTTTTACTAATTTAACTAATTCACGGCGTCTTTCTTCAGTTAATGGTGGAATTGTAATACGGATAACTGAACCATCGTTAGACGGACTTAACCCAAGGTCAGATTTTTGGATAGCTCTCTCCACATCTGCTAATGCAGATTTGTCGTAAGGCTGTATTAATAATAATCTGGCTTCTGGTACAGTAATTGAAGCTAATTGGTTTAATGGTGTAGGTGCACCGTAATAATCCACATGAATTTTATCCAAAATTGATGGGTTAGCACGGCCTGCACGTAATGTAGAAAGTTCACGACGTAGAGCTTCAATTGCCTTATTCATTTTTTCTTCAGAAAGCTTTAAAACTTCTTTACTCATTTTTAATTCCCCCTAACAATTGTACCAATATTTTCACCTAGAACGGCGCGTTTAATATTACCTTCTTCCATAATCGAAAACACAATAAGTGGGATGTCATTATCCATACATAAAGATGATGCCGTAGAGTCCATTACCGCTAAACCTTCTTTTAGTACATCTAAATATGTTAATGTATCATATTTTTTAGCATTTGCATCAATTGACGGATCAGCACTATATACACCATCAACTTTATTTTTTGCCATTAAAATAACTTCTGCTTCGATTTCAGCAGCTCTTAGTGCAGCAGTAGTATCAGTTGAGAAATACGGGTTTCCTGTTCCTCCTGCAAAAATAACAACACGATTTTTTTCTAGGTGACGAATCGCCTTTCTTCTTATGTAAGGTTCAGCAACCTGTCTCATTTCAATTGACGTTTGAACTCTTGTAGGAACGTCTATATTCTCTAAACTATCCTGTAACGCTAAGGAATTCATTACTGTAGCAAGCATCCCCATGTAATCTGCAGTTGCCCGATCCATTCCTTTTGCACTCCCAGCCATTCCACGCCAAATATTTCCACCACCAACAATAATGGCAACTTCAACATCTAATGAAACAATTTCTTTAATTTGTTGAGCGATTGATTGAATAACTGTTGGATCAATTCCATATCCTTGTTCCCCAGCTAGGGCTTCACCGCTTAACTTTAGTACGATTCTTTTATATTTAGGTTTTTCCATGTTAACCTCCAGCGCGTTATATAAAGCTTAATAACAATAGTTTGGGAACTTAAAGCCCAACTAATTGTTATTTTTATTTATTCTGCCTTTTAAGGCAATTTGTCCCTCACCAAAACTTACAGCTCCTGTAATTTTAGGTGAGGGAGGAATTTAATTACCTAAATTTAACAGATAATAAAAAATTATCAATAGGCTATTTGGAAAAAGGGACACCTAGTGCCCCTTAAATAGCTTACTTTTTAACTTGATTCATTACTTCTTCAGCAAAGTTTTCTTCACGTTTCTCCATACCTTCGCCTACTTCATAACGAACAAATGATTTAACCGTAGCACCTTTATTCGCAACATACTTACCAACCTTTTGATCTCCATCTTTAACAAATGGTTGATCTAATAAACAAATATCTTCAAAATATTTACTTAAACGTCCTTCTACCATTTTAGCAACGATATTTTCAGGTTTACCTTCGTTTAATGCTTGTTGAGTTAAAACTTCACGTTCACGAGCAACTTCTTCTTCAGAAACCTGGTCACGTGAAACGTAAAGTGGATTAATTGCAGCTACATGCATTGCTACGTCTTTAGCTAACTCTTCATCATTTTTACCTTCAAGAACTGATAATACACCAATTCTTCCACCCATGTGTAAATATGCACCAAATGCATCATTATCAGTTTTTTCTACGATTTCAAATCGACGTAATGAAAGCTTTTCACCAATTTTTGCAATTTGTGTATTAATGTACTCTTGTAAAGTTGTTTCTTCATACGTTTGTCCTAAAGCTTCCTCTACTGTTGCTGGTGAATTAGAAAGAATACTTTTTGCTACATTAGCAACTAGCGCTTTAAAGTTTTCATTTTTCGCAACAAAGTCTGTTTCAGAGTTAACTTCAACAATCACAGCTTTATTCCCTTGAACTTCAACAAAAGTTAAACCTTCAGCTGCAATTCGGTCTGCTTTTTTCGCAGCCTTTGCAATACCCTTCTCACGAAGAAGGTCAATTGCTTTTTCCATATCCCCTTCAGTTTCTGTTAATGCTTTTTTACAATCCATCATACCTGCACCTGTTCTTTCGCGCAGTTCTTTAACCATACTTGCAGTAATTGCCATTTTTTTTCCTCCTTAAATTATGTACATAAAAACTTGCTAACTAAGTTTCCCATCTACTTAGTATTAACATTTTTTACATTTTTAACTAGATTTTTTTAAGTAATTAAAGTAAAAAAGGTGATAAAGGGTAAGACCCTTTACCACCCTTTTTAGAGCAAAATGAAATTAAGCAGATGTTTCTTCGCCTTGGTTAGCTTCAATAATAGCATCTGCAATTTTTGCAGTAAGTAATTTTACCGCACGGATTGCATCATCATTACCAGGAATTACGTAATCAATTTCATCAGGATCACAGTTTGTATCAACGATTGCAACAATCGGAATGTTCAATTTACGAGCTTCCGCAATAGCAATACGCTCTTTGCGTGGATCAATAATGAATAAAGCATCAGGAATACCTTTCATATCTTTAATTCCACCAAGGAATTTTTCAAGACGTTCCATTTCCTTTTTAAGAATGATTACTTCTTTTTTAGGAAGAACTTCGAAAGTACCATCTTCTTGCATTTGCTCTAATTGCTTTAAACGAGAAATACGCTTTTGGATTGTTTCGAAGTTTGTTAGTGTACCACCTAACCAACGTTGGTTGATAAAGTACATTCCACAACGTTCTGCTTCTTCTTTTACTGAGTCTTGTGCTTGTTTTTTTGTACCAACAAATAGTACTTTACCACCTTGTGCAGCCAAGTCTCTTACGAAGTAGTAAGCTTCCTCAACTTTTTTGACCGTCTTTTGAAGATCAATAATATAAATTCCGTTTCTTTCGGTGAAGATGTAGCGATCCATTTTAGGGTTCCAACGACGAGTTTGGTGACCGAAGTGAACTCCTGCTTCTAGTAATTGTTTCATAGAGATTACGCCCATTCTTCACACCTCCTTTTTGGTTTTATTTTTCCTCCGTTCGCATCCTCTTTAAGTAAGACTACACTGTAGCACCTTTACTTAAATTAACGAACGTGTGTGATTAACACCGAGATTTACTATACCATAATCACTTTTTTATATCAAGTCACTAGACAATTTTATTTATGAAATTTTAATAATAACTCTACCTCACCATCACCCATATTTAATTTTTTAGCAATTTCCTTTGATGTATAGCCTTGTTTCGCGTACGACAGTACCTTTGCTGTATTCGATTGTTCTAAGCTATCTTCATTAACGCTAACTAATGGTGGAGTAAATGCATCATCTTTTTCTATAACTTTTTGCAACACATTTTTCTGAATAAGTGGTGCTGAATTTTTCTTATTAAAATTCACATGTAAACCATCTTTGTCATAATTTGACTTTATTGTCAGTTCACTAACTCCCTTTGTTTTTCTTTTGCGCTCAATATCGCTAAGCAATTTTTCATTTTCTTCCTTCATTTCTGTTGTATAAGATATTAATAAATCTTCTATTTCTCGTTTTATCGTCTCTAGTTCGTTTGTTTCAGTCAAGCCTTTTTTTGAATTTGTCTTTTGTATTAAAACAATTATAAGATAAAAGGAAACGAAGTGTAATAAGAAACTAACTGCTAGTAAATATGCCATTTTGTTCCCCCCTTTACTGTTAATATAGTAATACGTAAGCACCTTCCTTATCCTAATTAAAGCAATTGTGTTTCTGCGTTTACTAGCGTAGCTCTGAATACTTCCTGTCTTGTGCGACGAGTAACCGCACTAGTAAAGCTGCATGAAGTTAATCGACGAAGGACTCAAGCAGTATTCGAAGTCCGTTGCTTGTCTTAAATGACCGAACTCGTAGGCTGCTTGCGCTAGACAGCTTTCTAGCTTCAAAATTTTATGCTTCCATATCGTGTAAAATCAAAGGAATTGACCATTTCGGACAATTCCCCCTGTACATAAGCATAAAATTAAACAGCTTTTCTAGCATAATTTCCTTTATTCCAATAAACGAACTTAACATATAGTAAACAGTGTAAAGTTGTAAAAATAATAATTAACAAGACAAGTCTACAAAATTCCCTTTAAATGGATGTTTTGCAAACTCGAGGTCTTGATTATCATTTTTTTGTTTTTGTCCATTTTCCACATACATAGATTTATTACCACTTTCTTCGTCATTATGTATACGCTTTGGGTCACACTCTGTTGTTTCATACACTTGTTTTCGTTTTTTTTCGTCCTCTTTATTTTGTTCCATAGAGATATGATCTTGGGCTACTTGAGCTCTTTGCTGAAGTTGATCTTGGATTTTCCCAACGTTTTGTGACCTAGGAATAGACACCTGCATTTCAACAGCTCTTAAACTCATGAAAATTACCTCCGTTTCTTTTTCGGTATGCAGTGCGCATTAGAATAGCGCAAGGCACTGGAGGCAAGAGGGCCTCCAACTTCAAAAACTTTATACATTCCTTGTAAAAAAACCTTAACTAACATATAGTGTTATCATACTAATCGTATAGAGAAGAAAATAGGTTAAACATGTGTCACCACAATCTCCCCATTATTAATATGTACTTTTACAGATTTAAAAACAGTGATTATTTTTCTTCGATATTTACCAAAATGCAAATCAACATTAGGATAAATTTGTTGTTCAACAATCACGAAAGACTCTTCTTCGCTTGAAAATAGGTCTTCAAGTTCCTCAAGTTTCTCTTTTGCTTCTAACACTAGTTCAGTTGTAGAATTAATTGTATTACGCACTCGTAATTTTGTTATTTTTTCAGTTGTAGAAAGAGATGATTTTATTTCTTTCTCTGTTAACTTCTCCAATAGTATAGTGAGCTTATTTAAATCATCTTCAGCTTTCTTTAGATTATTAGTATAAACCTTTTCTTTTTCCATAATTTCTTGTTGTACACCCAAATAGAGGGTTGTACGTGTATTATGGGCATTCCCAACTTCTTTAGCCATAATCCGCTTACCGGCAGAAATATCGCCCCCCACAATATTCCCTTTCCCTTTTTGACAGAATATGCTACCATTAGCCGTTATTTTACTATGCAAAATAGACTGTGTAACATGAACGTCACCCTCTACCTCAACTATTCCTTGATTAATAAAAGACGTATGAAGATCACCTTTTGCTTTAATTAAACCTTTACCCTGCCCAACAATTCCGGTTGATACAAAAATAGACCCTTCTGATATAAGGATTGCATTCTCGACTGTGCCATGAATTTTAATATCTCCTTTTGACTTAATCTCAAATCCTGCAGGCACATTCCCTCTTATGGTGACACTACCTATAAATGATATATTACCTATCTTTAAATCTAGGTCTCCATTTACTTCAAATACAGGGTAAACGTGAATAACCTTATTTTCAATCGACATTTGTCCATCGATCATTGAAAATAACCGTAAACCTTCATCATCGATACGAGTATTTTTTCCTACACGTAACCTGAAATCCTTGCCTGGCTTTGGGAGTAGTTCCTCTCCAAATACGTTCATACCTGCCGTTCCACTTGTAGCTGTTATTTTTTTACCAATTAATTGTCCATGAGTAACCGAAGGAATATTTATGACCTGTTTTAAATCAACATTATGTAAATCTTCTACTGACTTTATTTCATTATTATTTGGTAAAACAGGCTTTAAAATAGCATCTTTTCCATTAATCGGACTTAGCCCCTCTGCTATGACTACTGGGCAAGTTATTTCATTAGCTACAATTTTTGTAAGCAATTCTTTTTTTATACCAAATACAATACCATGTTCCATAATAAAACCTAAGATATCAGTCTCTGTTATTACGCTTTTTTCGTTAATACGTACTTTTTGTAGTAGAGTAGCTTTTAATTTATCATTATCCAACTGAATTTCAAAATACTCATCTAGCATTTAGATCTATTCTCCTTTATCAAGACCTAACCATAAAAGTAAAATGAACAAGCACATTAATGTTTATTTAATATGTGATTTCTTGCTTGAAGACTTGTTTTAATCGAAAAAGAGCTTTTGAATGAATTTGAGAAATTCTAGATGTTGACAGACCTAAAATATGTCCAATTTCTGTTAATGTTAGTTCTTCAAAATAAAATAAACTAATAACGAGTTGCTCATTTTCATTTAAATTTTCAATAATTGCAACAAGTTCTTCATGCATATTTTTTCTCAGTATTTGCTCCTCTGGTGTTAATCTGCTCTTATCTATTAGGGTATTTTTATACGTTTCTTCACGCTCTGTATCATTTGTTTTTTCGTCAATTGATAATAAATTAGCAACGAAACTTTCATTCATAACTTGTAAAACTTCTTCCTCTGAAATCTCCAAAGTTTCAGCTACTTCCTTAGCAGTTACATAACGGCCATATTTTTGCTCCAATTTTTCAATCGTTATATCTACTTTTTTTGTACGTTCCCTCAAAGAGCGGGGTAACCAGTCTTCTTGTCTAAGTCCGTCAATAATTGAACCGCGGATGCGAAAAGAAGCATATGTATCAAATTTCAGTTCACGTGTGTAATCAAATTTTTCTAGTGCATCATATAAACCCATCAGAGCATGACTTTTGAGGTCTTCTTTATTCACATTTTTGGGAAGGCCTACTGAAATTCTTTGAACGTGATAATCTACAAGGGGCATATATATACGAATAAGTTCATCACAAGCTTCAGTATCACGTTCTTCCAACCATTTTTTCCAAATGTACTCATCTCTTTGTTTGGTTTGAGGCATTTTCATCCTCCTTAATCATTTATAAGATCTTTGACATGTCGGCTTACTTTTTTTATCTCTTCTTCGGTATAGCCTTCGATAATTGTATCTTTTCCTATGTGGCTACCTTCTATTTGATTTTTTTCTTCATACTCAAACTTTATTCCTTTTGAAGCAATTAACCATATCCATCGAAAGAAATAAGTTACAAAAAAAAAGAAGAGAAAGGCATAGGTAGCTCGAACAAAAGAAGTTATCGTCGTATTTGAGGTCACTGATCCTATAAATACAAATAAAAACGCAATAACACTAAAGATAATATTAATTACCCATGATCCGATAAACATTATATTTCTGAAACTCCTTGACTTACAGTCCGAATTGATAGTTTGCTAGTCTCTGGATCAAATTCAATAGTTCTTCCACTAGATCCACCAACATCTTCTGCAATAATATTAATTCTTAACTCCTTTAGCTTTTCTCTAACAGCATCTACATTTCGTGGACCTATTCTCATCATTTCACTTGATGTTGTAAACTTAAACATTTGTGATCCCCCTGCGAGCTTTGCACGGAAACGTATAGGCTTTGCACCTTGCTTTACTAATTTTTCTACTAATACATCCAAAGCTGTATCTGCATATTTTGCTTTATTCATAGATACGGCTTTTCCGATTGATGAAGCAGGGAGCATAATATGCGCCATTCCACAAATTTTTGTTACCTCATCATAAATAACAACTCCCACACACGACCCAAGCCCTGAAGTACGAATTTTTTGAGGTGATTTAGCTACATTTAGATCAGCCATTCCAACTTTAATAACTTCATTCATCAATTGGTACCCCTAAAGCATGAAAGATTTTTTCGTATGAATCAGGGTCTGGCAATAAAAAGAAGTGACCTTTTGTTTTATGTGAGCTTTCATCAACAATTTCCAAAATTTCCGTTTCTATTACAATGGCATAATCGCCTACTTGGGACAGTTCTAACAAACCGTAGCTTAATATAGCTATTGCCATATCTACGCTTAATGCTGGAACTGAAGGCTGTAAAGTAAGCTTTGTAAAATCAGAAAGTGCAGATAAATACGAGCCTGCTAAAATATTTCCTACTTCTTGTAAAGCAGATAAACCTAATTCGGGATATGGCGGATGATTTAAGTTGAAATTTTCATCTCCAATTAATTGTTGAATTAACGTATTTGCTTCATTGACCGGAAGCATAAAAAACATATTTCCTGGTACTTCCCCTTCAATTCTCAAATAAATAGCAGCAACTACGTTTTCTGAACCACCAACTAATTCAGTTATCTCATTAAATGACACAAGTCGAACAGCAGGAACCTTCATGTCGATCGTCTTATTTAGAAGGTTTGATAAAGCTGTAGCCGCATGGCCAGCACCGATATTTCCAACTTCCTTTAATATATCTAGATGATAATCTTTAATTCTATTAACTAAATCCATTACGTAGTAGCCTCAACCAATTTTAGGTCTTTAATTTCTTTAGGATTTAGAACTTTATCTAAATTCAATAAAATAAGAAGGCGCTTGTCCAATTTGGCTACTCCTCGTAGGTAATCAGCTTCAATACCTCCGACTACTTCTGGTGGTGGTTCTACAATGTTAGTTGAAATGTCCACAACATCATTTGCAGCATCGACAATCAACCCAACTTCCATTTCTCCGACAGCTACAATAATAATTCTCGTACTATCTGTTGTTTCAATCTCTTCAAGATCAAATCTATTTCTTAGATTGATAATAGGAGTAACTACACCTCTTAGGTTTATTACCCCTTTTACAAAGTCTGGTGTTCTAGGAACTCTTGTAATATGTTGAATTCTTTCAATCGAGCGTACTTGACTAACCTCAACACCATATTCTTCATCCTTTAGTTGAAAAACAATAACTTTTATTTCATTCACTAAGTTCTCTTCATTCATTTGTTAAACCTCCTTCGTTTCCATTTAACATAAACAACATAGTCATGTTATTTAATTATTGCATTACAATCAACAATTAAGGCAACCTGACCATCCCCCAAAATTGTAGCACCTGATATAGCAAAAACATTTGTTAAATAGTTTCCTAATGATTTAAGAACAATTTCTTGTTGTCCAATAAATGAATCGACTACTAACCCTGCCATTTTTTCACCTTTACGAACAATTACAACAGAATGGTACGAGTCTTCTTCACGTGTGATTGGAACATCAAAAAAGTCTGTTAAATTTATTAACGGAACAACGCTTCCTCTAAAGTCAATTACTTTTTGATTATGAGCCCTCAGTATATCCTCTTCTTTTACTATCGCTGTTTCAATAATTGAAGATAATGGAATTGCGTATTTTTCATTTTGGACTTCAACCAACATGACTGAAATAATAGAAAGTGTTAATGGTAGTTGGATAGAAAAAGTCGTTCCTTCTCCTAAACTCGAATCAACAGAAACATTTCCACCTAAAGACTCAATTTTACTTTTAACAACATCTAACCCGACACCTCGTCCAGATACACCTGTAATTTGATCAGCTGTACTTAAACCTGAAGAGAAAAGCAGTTCATACACTTGTTTATCGGTTAAATTCTTTTCATTTTCTTTAGAAACTACTCCGCTTGCTATTGCTTTCTTTAAAACTTTTTCTCTATTAATACCAGCACCATTATCAGCTACCTCTATAAAAACATGGTTACCACTATGATACGCTTTTAAAGTAATGTTACCCTCTTCACTTTTGCCAACACTTAATCGTTTTTCAGGGGTTTCTATTCCATGATCAATTGAATTTCTTAACAAGTGAACGAGCGGGTCACCAATTTCATCAATAACAGTACGATCGAGTTCTGTGTCAGCACCGATAATTTCCAAATTCACTTTCTTCTTTAAATCTTTTGCTAAACCACGAACCATTCTCGGGAAACGGTTAAATACCTGTTCAACAGGTACCATTCTCATATTTAGTATAATATTTTGTAAGTCACCAGAAATTCTTGACATATGCTCAACAGTTTCTGTTAACTCGCCACTTTTAAGATCACGTGCTATTTGTTCTAACCTACCACGATCAATGACAAGTTCTTCAAATAAATTCATTAATATATCAAGTCTTTCAATATTTACACGTATCGTTTTACTTGGAGAATTGTTTGATTTCTGTGCTTTAGTTGGTGCTTGATCGTCCTCCTCTACTGAGAGAACTGTCTCTTCATTTATTGAATTGTTATCAGTATCTACAGAAATAAGATTATTAGATGCTTCATTAGAGTACGTACTTAAATCAACTTTTAACACATCAACAGCCTCGACTTCAGAGACCTTTAAAATACGATTTTTCACTTCATTTTCAGATACTTTTGTAATAAGAGTGACTGTAAAATCACGTTCAAAATTCTCTTCTTCAAGTGCTTCGACAGTAGGTGTCGATTTAATAATTTCTCCGATTTGCTCTAACACTTCAAAGACCATGAATACACGAGCTGCTTTTAAAATACAATCTTCTCTTAACGATATATTTACTTGATTTGCACTAAAGTTTTGCTCGATTGCCTGGGAGATAACAGTAAGCTCGAAGTCGTCATATGACTCCGTTACAATAGACTTCTCCATTGTTAGTTCTTTAGTTGAAGCTGTTTCTTTCAAAGCAATTTCACTATCAAAATCCTTTCCCTTTTCAATCTTTTCTAATAGGGCTACTACTTTAGTAACATCACGTTTTCCATCGCCACCATTTGCAATAGATAAAACCATATCTTCTAGATCGTCAACAGCTTCAAAAACAACATCTAAAATATCACTTGTCACTATGATTTTATTATTTCTAACACCATCTAGAACGTTCTCCATAATATGAGTTAAGCTAGCTAGATCCTCATAGCCCATCGTAGCTGCCATTCCTTTTAACGTATGGGCAGAACGAAAAATTTCATTAACAATGTTCACATTTTTAGGGTCATTTTCGAGTTTTAATAAGTTGTCATTCATGGCTTGTAAATGTTCTTTACTTTCATCAATAAACATATCTAAATATTGATTTCTTTCCATGAGATATGCCTCCTCTACCTACAGTATTTTTGTATGGTTTGTGCAATTTCATCTAGATGTACAATTTCGTCTATTTTATTTGTTTTTATTACAGACCTCGGCATTCCATAGACAATAGCTGATTCTTCAGCTTCTGCTATTGCAACAACATTTGTACTTTCTTTTAACTTTAATAGTCCTTTTGTCCCATCGGAACCCATGCCGGTCATTATGACCATTACAGTCGAATAATCTTTAATTTCTGCTATAGAATTTAACATCGTATCAACTGATGGTCGATGTCCATTTTCAGGTGGAGATTGATCTAGTTTAATCGCTAGTGTTGGACCAATACATCTTACTTTTAAATGGTATCCTCCAGGTGCAATATAGGCAATACCTTTTTTGACAACTTCACCATCTTCTGCCTCTTTTACGGTAATTTTCGACAACCGATTTAGACGTTCAGCGAGGGATTTTGTGAAACCAACTGGCATATGCTGGACAATTAAAATAGGTGCATTAATATCGGCAGGCAAATTTGCTAAAACTTTTTGTAATGCCTTTGGCCCACCAGTTGATGTACCTATTGCAACTATTTTCTTATCTAGCAACCTTTTAGAGGAGTTATTAACTAAATGATCTTTTCTTACTATTAAATCTTTTTTCTTTTCTTTAGTTGTTGATAATACTTTAGATAATTTTACACTTGCAGCTAAGTGTATTTTTTCAATAAGCTCATTTTGCACTTTATGTAGATCAAGGGATATTGCACCTGATGGCTTTGCTATAAAATCGATTGCTCCATAAGACATAGCAAGCACTGAATTTTCAGCACCTTCTTTTGTCGTACTACTTACCATGATCACTGGTTTGGGTGTTGACTTCATGATCTGTTGTAAAGCCTCTAACCCATTCATCACTGGCATTTCGACATCAAGGGTCACCACATCCGGATCGTGTATGCGAACTTTTTCGATAGCATCTGCTCCATTACGTGCTGTTGCAATAACATTGATTCGGTTGTCCTCTTCTAACATGTCCGTTAACATTTTTCTCATGAATGCGGAGTCATCTACAATGAGTGCTCGAATCAAGTTATTCACCCCCTGATTTATCTAAAAAATATTTTTTAAATTTATTTAGAAACATTTGAAACGGTTCTTTCTTTTCTTCAAATGTATTTTCTCCTATATAGTCATTCGCAATTTTAATTATTGCTTTACTAGGCTTACTATCAGGTGAATAAAGTGAAAAAGGAACTTGAGCCTTTACAGCTTTAAGAACAATTGGGTCATTAGGAATAATCCCCAATAAAGAAATATCCTTCTGCAAAAATTGTCCTGATACAACCTTTAAATTTTCAAATGTCTTTTTACCTTCTGAATTAGATTCTGCTCGATTCACTAAAACCGAAACAGGAATATTTTGATCTTTTAATTGTATATACTTCAACATCGCATAAGCATCTGTAACTGAAGTAGGCTCAGGTGTGGTAACGACAATGACTTCAGTAGCTGATAAAATAAAGTTAAATCTATCTTTTGTAGCACCTGCTCCCATATCAAAGATAATATAATCGAACTCTCCATTAATTAATTCTAACTGTTGCAGAAATCTAGATAGCTTTCTTGGGTTTAATTGAAACATAGAAGAAAGCCCAGTTCCACCTGCAATAAATGAAAGGTTATTTGGCCCTTCTTCTATTATATCCCAGATGGATAGCTCATGTTCTATCATATCAACGAATGTATATTTGCTAGAAACCCCCATCAAAATATCAGCATTGGCCATACCGATATCTAAATCAAATAAAATAACTTTTTTTCCAGCATTTTTTAATTGGAGGGCAAAGTTTAAGCTAAAGTTAGATTTTCCAACTCCACCTTTACCACTAACAACTGCTATTACTTTTGTACCCCTCTTTCCGTCACTAGCCATATGCAGCATTCGACGTAAATTATTTGCTTGATCATTCATAGTCATCAACCTCGAGTATACTATTTACTATTTCTTTAGCTGAAGCTTCGACAATATCATCTGGAACACTTTGACCATTTGTAATATAGGATACGCCTACATTATTTTCATGGATTAAATTAATCATAGCTCCTCTTGAAAATGTTTCATCTTTTTTAGTAAAAACAATTTTGTTAATATTTATTTTCGAAAATTGTTCGAAGATTGTGACCATGTCACGATACTTAGAAGTTAAGGATAGCACTAGGTAATTTTCCATTTCTTCGTCAAAATCTATCACTTTTTTTAATTCATTAATATACAGTTCATTCAAATAATTTCTCCCTGCAGAATCAACCAAAACTACGTCATAATCAGATAATTTTTCTTTTGCATTTTTAAAATCTTCTACAGTATACGCTACTTCAATTGGGACATTTAATATCTTAGCATATGTTTTTAGTTGCTCAATGGCTGCAATACGAAAGGTATCAGTTGTAATAAATGCAACACGCTTATGATGTTTTAATACACAATAGGCAGCAATTTTAGCAATTGTGGTTGTTTTTCCAACACCAGTAGGACCTACTAAATTTAAATACTTTTTATTAAATGTAAATCCGCCCATCTCTTTCCACTCTACAGTTTCCGTTAATATTTCTTTAGTCCAATTTATTACTTCATCCTTCGAATAGTTGTCCTGGTCTAATACATACCATTTTTTTAATAATTTTTTCATCACTTCAATCCGAAGGTTAGGGACAACATCTTGATCAATTAATAGCTGATTGATATTTCTTATCGGTTCAGGATAATCATCAAAATGAGTAACAATAGAACTAGATATTCCATTCACAATATTTTTTAATTCTTTTACTTCGTTTGCTAATGACTCTTCTTTATGAGAAGGCGAGTGTAAACTCTCGTGTTTCTTTTCGTTATTTTTTGACTTAATTAGATTTTTTGGACTAGTATTATGCGACCGTGTATTTCTCTTAGGTAAAGTCTTTCCCACTTGAGGTGCAGTATCAACTGCAGCAATAACTTCAATATTTTTCTTCGTAAAAAAACCGAAAAAACCACCTGTTTCAATTTCTTTTGAGTTTAAAATAACTGCATCGCTACCTAATTCAAGACGGATTTTCTTCATTGCCTCTGCCATTGAATTAGCAACAAACTTTTTTACCTTCATTATCCGTTCACCACCCCTACACTTTGAACCTCAATGGTTGGCTCTAATTCATTATAAGATAAAACAGGAACATGAGGTAAATATCTCTCAACTAAATGTCTAATATACATTCTAACAGCTGGAGAGCATAATAAAATTGGCATCTGTCCCATTTCACTCATTCGTTCAACTTCATATATAATGGCATCAACCACGGATTGAGAATCGTTAGGATCCAAAGCTAGGAAATTTCCATGTTCTGTTTGTTGAACACCTTCAGCAACCATTTTCTCTACTGACCCACTGACAGTAATAACATAAAGTGGATCATTAACATTCGTATATTGCTTTGTAATTTGCCTTGATAGAGCTTGTCTTACATATTCTGTTATTAAATCGGTATCCTTTGTCATCTGTCCGTAGTCAGCTAAAGTTTCAAAGATCGTTGGTAAGTTACGAATCGATACTTTTTCTTTTAACAAATTAGCTAAAACTTTCTGTACTTCTCCAACTGAGAGAGGGTTAGGTGTAACATCATCTACTAACGTTGGATAGGCCTCTTTTAAGTGATCAACTAACTGCTTTGTTTCCTGACGCCCAATTAGTTCATGGGCATGACGTTTGATAACTTCTGTTAAATGAGTCGACACTACTGAAGGTGGATCAACAACTGTATATCCAGATAACTCCGCTTGTTCCTTCATATCCTCACCAATCCATAGAGCAGGCATACCAAAAGCTGGTTCAATTGTATCAATTCCAATGATGCTCTCATCGTCAACCCCAGGACTCATTGCCATAAAATGATCTAATAATAATTCACCTTTAGCTACTTCATTACCTTTTATTTTAATGCAATATTCATTTGGTTGTAATTGAATATTGTCTCGTATTCGAATAACAGGAACAATTAAACCTAATTCTAATGCTAATTGTCTCCTTATCATAACTACTCGATCTAATAAATCCCCACCCTGATTAGCATCTGCTAGAGGAATAAGACCATACCCAAATTCAAATTCTATTGGATCAACTTGTAGAAGATTTACAACACTTTCTGGAGATTTCATATCTTCTTGAGGATCCTCGCTACTAGCAACTTCGTCAATTTGCTCCAGCCTCTTATCATTAGATTTCACTAGAAAGTAACCACCTATAATTAATAGAGCAGCAACTGGAATAGTTAATCCCAGGTTTATAGGAGTAAAGAAACCTAGTAAAGCTATAGTTCCACCTGCTATATATAACATCTTTGGATAAGCAAGTAATTGTCTTGATATGTCATCTCCTAAATTACCTTCAGAAGCTGCACGAGTAACAACTATTCCGGTAGCAGTGGAAATCAAAAGGGCTGGAATTTGACTCACCAGGCCATCACCAACAGTTAAAAGGGTATACTTTGAGGCTGAGGTAGTTAGATCTAAACCCTGTTGCATCATACCAATAATAAGACCAAAAATAATATTAATAATGACAATAACAATTCCAGCTATTGCATCCCCTTTAACGAATTTACTCGCACCATCCATCGCACCGTAAAAGTCAGCTTCTCTCTCGATCTTTAAACGACGCTCTTTAGCTTCTGTATCTGAAATCATCCCAGCGTTTAAATCAGCATCAATACTCATCTGCTTTCCTGGCATAGCATCTAATGTAAATCGAGCACCTACTTCAGAAACACGCTCTGCCCCTTTGGTTATTACAACGAACTGAATAATAATTAATATTAAAAAAACAACAAACCCAACTAAAGCATTTCCACCAACAACGAAAGAACCAAACGTGTCGATAACATTACCTGCTTCACCTTTTCCTAAAATCGAACGAGTAGTAGATACATTTAGTCCTAAACGAAATAATGTTACAAGTAATAAAAGGGTCGGGAAAATTGAAAATTGGAGTGGTTCCTTCGTGTTCATTGCAACCAAAATGATAAGTAAGGCAAGAGAAATATTTATTATAATTAAAAAATCCAACATGCCAGGTGGCAATGGAATAATTAGCATAACTACGATTAAAATTACTCCAAGTAATACACTTAAATCTCTTACTGACATTGGTTTCTCTCCTTCTTATCTTCAAAAATTACTAAAATATTAAGATCTATTCAGATAAACTATTAAACTTTGTTTTTTATACGGTATACATATGCTAAAACCTCTGCAACTGCCTTAAATAAATCTTCTGGCACTTGATCGCCAATATCAGCTTGATCGTATAAGGCTCTAGCTAGTGGTCTATTTTCGACTGTAATAATCTCATGATGTTTCGCGATTGCTTTTATTTTTTGGGCTAAAAAATCAACCCCTTTTGCAACTACAACTGGTGCATCCATTTTATCGCCGTCATATTTCAGAGCGATCGCATAATGAGTAGGATTTGTAATAACGACATCGGCTTTTGGTACTTCTTGCATCATCCGCTTCATCGCCATTTGCCGTTGTTTTTCTTTTATTTTTGATTTAATTAGAGGGTCTCCCTCTGTTTTTTTGTATTCATCTTTAATATCTTGCTTTGACATTTTAATGTTCTTTTCATGATCATAACGTTGGTACATATAATCTAAAACCGCTAAAAATATTAACAAAATTGAAACCGCAACACCCATTGTAACGGTTAAACTCCCAACAAAAACTAACGAGTCCGCAATAGGAATTAACGATAAAAATAAAATTTGATCAATACTATACCACAGTATTGTAAATGTAACTAATCCAACTAGACATATTTTTAAAAGAGACTTTAATAATTCTACTATCGCTCTAATCGAATAAATCCTTTTAAATCCTTGTATTGGGTTTAACTTACTAAGTTTCATCTTTATTGCTTCAGGTGCAAAAAGAAAACCGACCTGTAGATAATTACTAAGTATTCCTGCTAACATTGCTATTAGCATAATCGGTGCAACAATCATAACCGCCTGTGTTGTTAATTCAAGAAATAAACTTTCTACATTTTCACTTGATAGTGAATATAACAAATATTCTTGGAACATATATTGAGTAAATATAAAAATTCTTTTTCCGACATACTCACCTATTAGCCACAAAATAATAAAAACTAACAATAAAATTATAGCTGTATTTATATCAGTACTTTTAGCAACTTGTCCTTTTTTTCTTGTTTCTTGCCGCTTTTTTGGGGTAGCTTTTTCTGTTTTTTCTTGAGAAAAAAATTGCAAATTAATAGGTAATAAAGGCATTCTATAATCCCCCATATAATTGCATCAAAGTACGCATTGTAATAATCATTTGCTCAACTAAATACTTAGTAACGACAAAAAAGGCAGGCATGACAAGAACAAGAATAATAAAACCAACAAGAATTTTCAACGGAAAACCTATTACAAAGACATTTACTTGGGGTACAGTCCTTGCAATCATACCTAATGCAACATCGACTAAAAACAAACAACCTACAACGGGCATTGCCATTTGAAAGGCAATAATAAACATTGTATTAAACGTTTTAACAACAAACATTAAAATGTTTTCATTTCCAAAATGAATAACTAATTGCTCGAGTGGTATAAATTGATAACTGTAATAAACTCCATCTAATAACAAGTGGTGTCCATCAATAGCTAATAAAAAAAGTAAGGCTAACGTATACAAATAGCCCCCCATTAATGGGCTTTGAGCCCCGGTTTGGGGATCCACTACGTTTGCCATCATAAACCCCATTTTAATATCAATAAACCCGCCTGCAACTTGTATACCATACATCATCACCATCGCAACTAATCCGACAGTTAAACCGACAATTACCTCTTTCATTATTAACATAAAAAAGAGGGAATCAATCTCAATAACTGGTGGATCAATTGAAAAAAACATTAGCCAAGATAGAAATAATCCCAGTCCAACTTTATACATTGCGGGTATAGTTCGGTAAGAAAATAAAGGTAACGTTACAAAAAAGGCAGTTACTCGTGAAAGAATAAGTAAAAATGCAGGAAAAAAATCTAATATTTCAAGCATTATCCAACAAACCTATGCAAGTTACTAAAAATTTGCTGTGCAAAATTTAACATATTTGATAACATCCAAGATCCGAACATAATTAGACCAACTAATACAGCAACAATTTTCGGTATAAAAGCTAATGTTTGTTCTTGAATTTGCGTAGTCGCTTGAAATATGCTTACCATTAGTCCAACACCTAACGCAATAGCGAGGAGTGGACCAGCGATCACTAGTACTGTAAATACCCCTTTTTCAGCAATCGAAATGACAAATTCTTGATTCAATCAAAATCACCCTTTTAAAAGCTTAATAGAAGAGATCTCACTACCAAATACCAACCATCAATCATAACAAAAAGTAAGATTTTAAACGGTAAAGCAATCATTACAGGTGGTAGCATCATCATCCCCATAGACATCAGAATACTTGCAACAACCATATCTATAACTAGAAACGGTATAAATATCATAAAACCGATTTGAAAGGCCGTTTTTAGTTCACTAATAGCAAAGGCAGGAACTAAGGCGGTTAGTGGGATTTCTTCAATCGAATTTGGGCGGTCTATACCAGCATAGCCCATAAATAATGCCAAATCCTTTTCCCTTGTATGTTCAGCCATAAAATACTTAAAAGGTGTAGCAGCTTGTTCAAAGGCTTCCTCTTGGGTTAATTCATCGTTAAAAAGAGGCTGTAATGCCGTTTCATTGACCTCAGAAAAAACTGGGGCCATGACAAAGAAAGTTATAAATAATGCTAAAGCAACTAACACTTGATTCGGTGGCATTTGTTGTGTAGCAAGTCCAGAACGTACAAAAGATAATACGATAATAATCCTCGTAAAACAGGTCATTAAGATTAAAATACTCGGAGCAAGAGTCAATACTGTTAACAGTAACAATAATTGAATCGTAGCAGCTAAGTTTTGCGTATCTTCACTAAAAATATCTAAAGCAGGAATAAAGCCAAGTGATATCATAGATGTTCTTTCTCCTTAATTGTGGTGTGTACCTGCTTCTGAGCATTTTTCACATCATTTAACTGACGTTCTAGTAAACTTTTAAACTGTATTTTTGAATGATTATTATTCACATTTTCCCTTTTTAACTTGGTTTGAATTAGTTGAAAAACAGAAGATAACTGTTCTGGATTTTCTTTGATTTCATAATCTTCTATAATTTTTTTCACTTCAGTTTCGTTATCAATTTCTTTTAGAAGCTGTATAGACTCTCCTATACCGACGACTAAAATTCTTTCACCTACTCTAATTAACTGAATAGAACGATTTGTTCCAACAGGAACACCACCAATATTTTGCAACGTTCGATGATTTTGATAAGATTGTGTACGTTTTCCAATAAACTTTATTAATGCGTAGATCATAAATATAATTACGGCTAATGCTAAAAATAATTGAAAAAACATTCCAAATAAACTTTGATCTTGCAAAATATCATCTGCGTTAGAAATTACAGGCTCCTCTTTTGCACCAATTTGTTCATTTTCTTTAGCCGTTTCTTCAGAAAGTGGTTGTTCTTGGACATCTTTAAATCCATCTAAAACCGACCTATTATCTTCTTGCTCCGCCTGAACAAAAGAAACTTCAAGCGAAGCAAATAGTATGATAGCAAAGACAAAGGAAACAAAAAATTTAAAATAATAAAGAGGTCCCCATTTTTTATCCATATTACCTACCCAATCGTCTTCTTTATTGCTTCAAGTACGCGGTCCGCTTGAAACGGCTTAACGATGAAATCTTTAGCACCTGCTTGAATTGCATCGATAACCATCGCTTGTTGTCCCATTGCTGAACACATAATAACTTTAGCGTTAGGGTCAATTTTTTTAATTTCCTTTAAAGCGGTAATACCATCCATTTCTGGCATCGTAATATCCATTGTAACAAGGTCCGGGGATAATTCTTTATATTTTTCTATTGCTTGAGCTCCATCATTTGCCTCACCTGCAATTTCAAAACCATTTTTTGATAATATATCTTTAATCATCATTCTCATAAATGCTGCATCGTCTACAATTAATATTTTTGCCATCAGTATGGCCTCCTCTAGTATCAATAATTTATTTTTATTGTAAGTTTTTCAAACGAGCTGTCTGGCTAATAATGTCAGTTACTCTGACACCAAAATTCTCATCAATAACAACTACTTCACCTTTTGCGATAAGCTTACTATTTACTAAAATATCAACAGGCTCACCCGCAAGCTTGTCTAACTCCACAATAGATCCTTGAGAGAGTTCTAATATCTCTTTAATTGAACGTTTTGTTCTCCCTAATTCAACAGTTACCTGTAGGGGAATATCTAGAAGCATGTTTAAGTTTTTCGCTTCTACCTCATTTAAGCTTGGTGTATCAAAACTTGAAAATGCTACTGGTTGTACATTTGCAGATCGATCTGGTTGTCCAATATTAGAAGGCCCTCCGAAACTTTGAGGTTGCCTAGACGTTGGCGGTTGTTGAGTATTATAATTTGCTATCGGTTGTTTAGGATGGTATTGATGTTCTTCCTTATCTGCTTGCTCATACATTTCAATAGGCGCCTGCTTAGCTTGATAACTAGGTTCTGGAATGATTTCTTCCTCAATCCCACTCGGATTCATTAATTCATTAACCAAATCTTTAGCAAAAGAGACTGTTACTATTTGCATAATTTTTGAATCAATTAACGTGCCAATTTTTAAACTAAAAGATATTTTCACTAAAATAGACTCGTTTGGTATATTGCTTGTTCCTTGACCTTCCTTTACATCCATCAAGTCAATCCCTGGTGGAGAAATGTCAACCTTTTTGTTAAAGATTGTTGACATAGAAGTAGAAGCAGAACCCATCATTTGGTTCATCGCTTCTTGTACCGCGCTTATTTCCATTTCACCTAGTTCTTCTTCATTTATTCCTGTACCATCGCCACCCAACATTAAATTGGCAATAATGGCGGCATCTTTGGTTTTGATCACTAACACATTCATACCTTCGAAGCCTTCAGTATACTTCACATGAACAGCAACATGCGGTTGCGGAAACTGTTCATGTAATTCGGACTTATCAATGACTGATACTTTCGGTGTTGTTATGTCAACTTTTTGATTTAGTAAAGTTGACAAGGCGGTTGCTGCACTACCAAAAGATATATTTCCAATTTCACCTAGAGCATCTTGCTCTATACTACTAAGGTAGTCTTCAATATTTAAGCTTAAACTATTATCGTCACTACTGCTATCATCAGTGTCGCTATTAAGACCGCTCAACAAAGCGTTAATTTCATCTTGAGAAAGCATGTCACTCATTATTTTCACCCTCCTCAAATAATTCTGTTACCTGAACAGCAAGTTTATTTTTCACTTTACCAGGTTGTCCCCAAAATTTTGGTGTATCTTCTACCTTTATTATTAGTTGATCATCTATTAAACTATTTAACTCTATTGTATCTCCAATATCCAATTGCAAAAACTCTTGAACAGTAATTTCAGAGTTACCTAATTCTGCTTTCATAACTAATGGTGCATTACGTACATTTCTCTCAAGTCCCTCCACTTCCTCGGGGAGACGACTTTTCTTTTTCGTTTGCATCCAGTAATGAACAGATAACTTAGGCAAGATTTCTTCTAAAACGACATGCGGTAAACATATGTTAATCATCCCGCTTGCCTCTCCAATTACAGTTGATAAAGAAATTACTACAACAGTTTCATTAGGAGAAACCATTTGTAGAAATTGTGGGTTAACCTCTAATTCTTGCATTTGTGGCTCCAACTCAACAACAGAACTCCATGCTTCTTGAAAGCTTTCAAGAGTTCGTTGAAACAATTGAGTCATGATTCTCGTTTCAATTTCTGTTAAATTGTCAACTTTATTAACAGCTACCCCCTTACCACCTAAAAGACGGTCAAGCATTGCATAAGCAATATTTGGGTTTACCTCAATTAAAAACCGACCATCCAATGGAAAAGGCTCAAAAACATTTAAAATTGTCATTTTAGGAACCGAACGAATAAATTCATCATATGGTAGTTGATCTACAGATGCAACCGATATTTGAACGAACGTTCGTAGTTGTGCTGAAAAATAGGTTGTTAATAATCTTGCGTAATTCTCATGTATTCTTGTTAGACTTCGGATCTGATCCTTCGAGAAGCGCAGAGCTCGTTTAAAGTCATAAACTTTAACTTTTTTCTGACTCTCTTCTTTTTTTAATTCATTTGCATCCATTTCTCCAGTTGAAATTGCAGAAAGTAGCGCATCAATTTCACTTTGTGATAAAACTTCAGCCAAGAGCCTCACCTCTTTTATTTTAGAAAAGCGAAAGCACCTTGTTAACGGGCATCTGGTCTTGTGCCACCTTGTACTGGCTTCAATAGAAGATCTTTAAATAGAAGTAAAATTTAAAGGCCTAAAGTGACCGTAACCGAGCTCGTAAACGATGGAGCTAAACACCTTTCCAACTTTCAAAAATTATACGTACCTTTTAAAAACTACATTTTTATTAATTAAGCTTCTTATTGGATAACAAAGCCTGTTGTATACACATTAACAACTTCGCCATCGTCCATATATTCATTGATTTTTTTTCTTATTTGATTTTCTAGATTTTCTATACCCTCAGAACCGGTGAAATCACTTGATCTCATCCCTGAAAGCTCCCTTATGATAATATTCCTAACCTGGAAATCCCGCTTAATAAACTCTCTTTTGGCTTTGTTATTATCAACTTGAACTTTAAAGGTAACACGAATAAAATCATTTGTTACTAAATTGGTTGTAATTTCATTAACATCGACTGAAAGTGCAATAATTTCATCTATTGTCGGCTCTCGATTTGGGTCTTCATTTTTAGTAAAATGATTAAACAAAACTAGTGTGAGTACACCGATTATGGTTAGTGCGATCAAAATTATTAACATAATGTTTACTAACTTATTTTTAAACAAATTAGTCAACCTCCCTCGGGTCGTCGTTGACTAGTTTAGCAATCCCAACTTTTTGATAAAAATTTGTCACTTTCAGCATAACATCTTCCTCTGAATCTAGCACAACAATTTTTTTACCATTTGTTAGAGTTATTGTCGTGTCTGGAAAAGACTGGACTTGTTCAATATATATACCATTTAATATAAACGAATGGCCGTTTAATCTAGTTAACTTTATCATTTTCGAATTATTTAAGGGCTAGCAAACATTATTCTAGACCTATTCCTCCTTACTAAAATATGTACTAACACGCAGAAAGAAAAAGTTTAACAAAAGTTTTTCCTTCTACATGATTAGTTTCATTTATCGTTTTAAGTTAACAAGCTCTTGGAGGATTTCATCTGAGGTTGTAATAATCCTCGTATTTGCTTGGAAACCACGTTGAGCCACGATCATTTCAGTAAACTCTTCAGATAAGTCTACATTGGACATTTCAAGGGTACTTCCTGCAATTACACCTCTTGCTTCTCCAGCAACCCCAACATTTGGTATACCTGAGTTATTAGAAACTTGGTATAGATTATCACCTGACTTTGTTAATCCCCCGGGATTATTGAAAATCGCTGTAGCAATTTGTCCTAATACTCTTACCTCGCCGTTTGTAAATACTCCATTTATTTCACCTGTTTGTGAAATGTTAAAGCTTTCTAAAAATCCTTCAGAATTACCATTAATTTCAGCTAAATCAGCAGTATTTGATCCTGCAAACTGAGTGACCATTGATAGATCTAAAGTAAAGTTAATTGGATTTGCACCATTTCCTGGTTGAACGGTAATATTAGTAGGATCTAACGGATTTGTTACTGCCCCATTTTCATTGAATTGGATACCTAGTGCACCGGCTGGTTGAGTCACATTCGCCATACCAGGAGCATTTATTGAGTAAGTCCAGCTGTTATTAGCTGGTGTTTTTTGGAAAGTTACTTGAATTTCATGAACACTTCCCAACGAATCGATCACATTATATCGAACAATCACCTCTGCACCATTTGTTGCTTCCGAATTTAAATTCCCATTAAAACTTGCTGCTGTAGTAGCTTCAGGTGGAATAACATTTCCAGCTTGGATTTGTAGATCGCCAAAATCATTGTAATCAACATCGCCAGTAACCGGATCAGGACGATACCCTTGAACCTTTAATCCATCAGCAGTCACTAATGTACCTTGACGGTCTAAATAAAAGTTTCCGGCACGAGTATAGTACGACAGGTTCCCGTTATTTACAATGAAAAAGCCGTCTCCTGAAATCCCTAAGTCTAGTGCTCTTCCTGTTGTTTGTAGGCTTCCTTGTGTGTGTACTGTATCTACTGTAGCTAGCGTGCCACCTAATCCAATTTGCCTTGGGTTTGTTCCCCCTCTATTATCAGTTGGGTTACTAGCACCAGACAATTGCTGACTAACTAAATCTTTAAACGTAGTTCTACCTTTTTTAAATCCAAATGTATTTACATTGGCAATATTATTCCCAATAACATCAAGCTTTGTTTGAAAGTTTTTCATTCCACCGATACCAGAGTACATTGAACGTATCATCTTTTTTCTCCTCTCATAAATGACTGCTTCAATCGGTCCACAGTCTAAGGCTTCCTTTTCGGTCCAGCCTATTCAATAATAATTGTGCCATTAATATTCGTGAAAATCTGTGATTTTGATTCGCCACGATCTAAAGCTGTGATAACTGTATTATTTTTAGTACTAACCACTAATGTTGCATCTTTTAATATAACTAGTGATTCATGAACCCCTTTTGCCTTTGCTTCTTCGACCTTAGCTGAAATTTGTGACCATTTTGATGGTTCGATCGTAATTCCTCGATCCTGCAATCTTTTTTCGGCATGCTTACTAATTTTAAGTTTTCCATCACAATTAATTTGAGCATTAAGCATATCCTTAAAGGATTTTGTAGTCAGTCCTTGCCCTTTTGTCATAACTCTTGGTTTTGGAAGTTGGTGTAGGTGATGAGATTGAATTCGTTTATCCATCTTTACACCTCCGAATTATTTTTACTCTTTTCATTAGGGCTAGCAATGTGAATAACTTGAACCGTATCTATTACTTCCCCACCTTCTAAAATTAATCTAGTCTTCCCGTTTTGAAATTTTATCGCTGTTACGAGGCTATCATGAACTCTAACGGTCGATTCTCCATGTGTATCCGCTACAACTTGCTCCCACTTAATTTCCTTACCAATTAACTGGCTATGAGAAAGAAAATGACTGTCTTTTTGCATCTCTATAAAATTGGTTAGAGTTTTATTCATTTGAGTCATTTGTTCTAGACTTGAAAAATTAGCCATTTGTGAAATAAATTCTTTATCCTCCATCGGATTAGACGGATCTTGGTTTTGTAATTGTGTTATTAAAATTTTCAAAAAAGCGTCTTGGTCTAGAGTTCCTTGCCCTGTTTTTCTTTCATTTTGTCGATCAGATAAGAATAAGCTCTGGTTTACGGAATTTATCATACAACCACCTTAAATTTTCATATTAAAGACTTCATCTTCAAGATAATCTTGAAAAACGATCTCTTCTTCATTATTATCATTCTCTTCTCGTTGACGACTTTGTTGTTGATTGTTTCTTTCTTCTTGCGTTTCTCTGTCCGATTGATTAAGAGATTGCTGTTGATGTTGTGTAGTTATTTCAATTTTTTCTACTTGGATATTTTGTGCTAAGAAAGCTTGTCTTAAATGATGTAACTGAGAATCAATTGCTTGTTTAGCCGCTTGGGTTGTAGTCATTAACTGAGCCACTATGCTACCGTTTTGTTGAATTAATTTTACATCAAGCCTTCCTAAATGCTCAGGAAAAAGCTTAATTGATAATTGATTTAAACCGTTTGGAAACTGTGACAACGTACTTTTTCCTACTATCTTTTGAAATTGACGTATAAACTGATCTACAGTTTGTTGATTTCCGCGATTTTCTCCGACATGTAAAACAAATTGCTGTACAGGATTAAGTGGTGCTTGGCCAGATATACCAAGTGCAATTGAGCTAGACGATAATCCATCTATAGATGCTCTTGAAAATGCAGACGAAAGCAACTGCTTCCTATCAAAGTTGTACTTTTCTCCCTGTAACAATCTCATTAATTCTTCTTTATCCTTTGCAGACATTGCTTGCAAAGAATTCGGTAATTTTTCCATTTGTAAAAGTTTATCTAATTGAGAATGTAGCCTTGATATGATCTGATTAGATGTATCTTCGTCGGAACGATCTAAACTCATAAGAAGCACCAAAATATGGGCTGGGTTTTGTATATGCTCGTCTGTTGATAAAATATCATTTAATGTGACGTTACGTTCAAGTAATTGTTCAATTTCAAACTGCAATTCAATTGGTAAAGTTTCCATTAACTCAAGAAAGGAGGGATAGGATAGTTTGTCTATGTCCAAAATTGTGTTATTTAATCCGAGACCTTCTATGATTTTTGCTAAAGAATTATTACTCAAGTTTGAATGCCCTTCATCTTTTATAGGGTATTTAAGATCTTTTTTACCTAAAGCACCATTTAATGAATCAATAAACGACGATGCTTTATTCTCATTCTTATCGAATACATTCTGCCTACTTTGTGTAGACTGAGAATTAACCCGTTGTTGTAAAAAGTTAATAGCGTTCATTTTTTCACCTCCTTTCAAAGACCTAACTCTTAGTTATCACTTAATAGACTAATTAATTCAGCAGCTTTATCTGGAGCCATTTTTGCTAATATCGCTGCCCTTGCATCAATTTTAATAAAAGATAAGTGAATTGCTGCTTCATCACCAGAAAGTTGAGTTAGTATATTTGCTGCATTTTTTGCAGACATAGTTTCGTATAACTTTGCTATTTCTATATATTCTGTTTTTACTTCTAGTTGTGTTTCTTTTTTTTCTTCAAGTTGCCCCATTAGTATCTCAATTTCATTTAATAATGATAGTATTTCTTCTTCTTTTGTTGATAATGTTTGTTCCAATAGAGACAACTCAGTTTCACGGGCATTAATAATAGCCATTAATTCATCTATATTAGCCTTTTCTTCTTCAGCAATTATTTGGTCTTCTGTTTTTACATAATTAGATAAGACAGGGATATTCGAAGCCACTTGCTTTGCTTGATCTACAACACTAATTCCCATAAAACTTAAAATAATACTGAATAACAAGATAGCAAACATAATTGGAATAAAGATTACCATAACAAACCATTGAAATTTACTATATTTTTGTTCAGTGTTCTTCAATGCTTTCACCTAATTTCACCGTTTCACAAACAGTTGAACGGAGATTTCATCCATCAATGTGTTTTCTAAACGTTTTTCTTCTTCTAAATACTCTTCATATTTTATTTGTTTCATTTTTTCATATTTTTTTAGTTCTACAGACTTTTCTACTAATAGATTTTGCTTTCTATTCATATTTTCCCTAGCTTTTTGTGTCGTATACTGCAATTGATCAATTTGTTCTTGCAGTCGTGTTAAGAGAGAATATGACTGTTGGATTTGAAAAATAGGAATTCCTGCTTCAATCCGATTATTATAATGTTTTTCATAATCTTCCTTTTTTTTAAGCAACTCATACAATCGTGTTGCCGCTTCTTCAAACTGCCTTGTAGCTATAGCAAACTCTTTTTCAGCGACTAATTTATCATTTTCTCTTACTTCTAATACTTTTTGTAGCGTGTATTGAAAGGACATCATTAATCTCCTTTCTTAAATTCATTGAGTAACACATGAACAGCTTCATTAAAGGATACCTTTTCTTCGGTTGATTGTTTAATAAATGAAATAATTTTTGGGTAAGAAAGAATAGCTTCATCTACATCTCGGGACGTCCCACGCTTATATGCTCCGATATTTATTAAATCTTCGGCGTCTGTATAGGTAGCTAATAATTGACGTAGTCGATCAGCTGCGAGACGATGGTCTTGACCAATAATATCATTCATTACACGACTAATACTCTTTAATGGGTTTATAGCCGGAAATTGACCTTTATTAGCCAACTTGCGATCGAGAACTAAATGTCCATCTAAGATCCCACGTACTGCGTCAGCAATTGGTTCATTCATGTCATCTCCGTCTACGAGAACTGTATAAAAAGCTGTAATTGTACCATGTTCATCTGTACCTGAACGTTCTAATAATTTTGGCAAATACGCAAAAACACTCGGTGTGTAACCTTTTGTCGTTGGAGGCTCACCGATTGCTAAGCCAATTTCTCGCTGCGCCATGGCAAAGCGAGTTACAGAATCCATCATTAACGTAACATTCTGTCCTTGATTTCTAAAATACTCAGCAATAGCAGTCGCTGTCATGGCACCTTTAATTCTCATCAAAGCTGGTTGATCGGAGGTCGCAACAACTACAATTGTTCTACTAAGACCTTCTTTCCCTAAGTCTCTTTCGATAAAATCTCGTACTTCTCGCCCACGTTCACCAATTAATGCAATAACATTTATATCTGCATCGGAATTTTTAGCAATCATAGCCATTAACGTACTCTTACCTACACCACTTCCAGCAAAGATACCCATTCTCTGTCCTTTACCAACAGTAAATAAACTATCAATAGCACGAACTCCTAAACTTAATGGGTCTTTTATCCTTGGCCGTTGCAGAGGGTTTGGTGGGTTATTATCCGTCGGAAATGCTGTTAAACCTTTAGGAAGTTGCTTACCATCCAAAGGTTGGCCTAATCCATCGACAACTTGTCCGATTAGTTCAGTACCAACCTTCACCTGTAGAGGCTTTTTTGTGGCCTCTACAAGACTCCCTGGACTAATCTCATGTACAGTCGTAAACGGCATTAGAAGTACTTTCTCATCACGAAAACCTACAACCTCAGCCATTACTTTTCGTTTTGGTGATTTTCCAATAATGATATAGCAAAGTTCACCAATAGAAACTTGTGGTCCTTTTGATTCGATGGTTAACCCAACAACACGTGATACCTTACCAAAATGTTTGTAGGAGTTAATTGTAGTTACTTCACTTATTAAGCTAGCTGCTTTCATAACCACCCATCTCCTTTAGTTTTTCAAGCAGTGCATACTTAATTTCACTTAACTGACTGTCTATTGATGCATCTATTTTTCCATAAGGTGTTTCAATTGTACAACCATTCTCTTCAAGATGGAGATCCGGATAAATTGATAAATTCTCACAATTAGGTAATAATAAGCGCAGTTCTTCTTTATGATTTAAAGTTAATTCGAAGCATTGTGGATGAACATAGATTTTCACATGTTCCTGTTCTCTAACTTCATTAATGACATCCTTAACGATTGAAAGCCAAATCTCTTGGTTGTTCTCAAGAGATTCAGAAATTATTTTTTCAGCAACTTTTATGGCTAATTGAACAATAACTGGCTCTGCTTCCTCAAGACGATGGAAATAATCTTTCCTTGAAGAAGTAACTATATCTTTTGCTTCTTCTATAGCAGTCTCGTATTGTCTTTGCCCTTCATGAAGTCCATGTTGGAATCCTTCATTATAACCTTTTTCTTCAGCTTGTTTAAATAACTCCTCTGCCCTTTTTTGGCTCTCGATAATTTCTTCATTGATCTTTTGTTGAACACGCTCATATTCTAACTGAGCATCACTTAATAGCTTTTCAGCTTCCAACCTTACTTTTTCAAGTTCATCCTCTGCTGATTTAGCCCTTATAGTATCTTGGTTTTCAGATACAACAATAGCACCATCGTTTTCATTTGTAATAACCTTTTTTAAACCAATCGTTTTTTTTTCTGACTTTGTATTATTGACAAAAGATGACTTAATCACTCTAGACAATAATATCATCTCCTCCACCACGAGCAATGACAATTTCACCCGCTTCTTCAAGTCTTCGGATTACTGAAACGATTCTTGTTTGAGCCTCTTCAACATCACGTAAACGTACAGGGCCCATAAACTCCATTTCCTCTTTAAACGTTTCGGACATTCGTTGTGACATGTTTTTAAAGACGACTTCCTTGACCTCATCGTTAGCAACTTTCAATGCAAGTTGTAAGTCTTCATTCTCTACGTCTCTAATAACACGTTGAATTGAACGATTATCAAGTGTAACAATATCTTCGAATACAAACATACGTTTCTTGATTTCTTCAGCCAGTTCAGGATCTTGAATTTCTAGTGCATCTAAAATCGTTCTTTCTGTGCTTCTATCTACACTATTTAATACTTCCACTACTGTTTCAATTCCACCGGTTTTCGTATAGTCTTGCGTTACTGTAGCTGAAAGTTTTCTCTCTAATATGTTTTCTACCTCATTAATAATTTCTGGTGAGGTACTATCCATTAACGCAATCCGCTTTGCAATATCAGCCTGCATTTCTTGAGGTAACTCAGATAAAATTTGTGCAGCTTGGACAGACTCTAAATAAGACAATATTAACGCAATTGTTTGTGGGTGTTCATTTTGAATAAAATTTAATATTTGGCCAGCGTCAGCTTTTCTTGCAAAATCAAAAGGTTTTACTTGAAGAGTTGATGTTAAGCGGCTAATGATTTCCATCGCTTGTTGTTCACCAAGTGCTTTCTCTAAAACATTTTTTGCATAACCGATTCCACCCTGGGTAATATAATCTTGAGCCATTGCTAATTGGTGAAATTGATCAATAATTTCTTCCTTCATTGTTGACTCTACCTTACGAACGCCAGCAATTTCTAGGGTTAATTTTTCAATTTCTTCTTCTGATAAATGTTTGTAAACTTGAGCAGATACATCAGGCCCTAAGGAGATGAGAAGAATCGCTGCCTTTTCTCTACCAGTTAACTCTTTTCTTTTGCTAACCACACAGTTGCCTCCTTAATCTTCAGATAGCCATGTTCGAACAAGCTTTGAGAATTCTTCAGGCCTTTCCCTTGCCATTTTTTCTAGTTGTTTTCTACGGGCTTTTTCTTCTGTTTCTTGTTCTTCATTAATATTTGGGATATCAAAACTCACCATATCTGGTTCTGGTTCAATTACTGGATCTTCCTTTTTATTTTTACGTACTAATAAATAGATTAATAGAATAATTAAAAGAATAAGTCCGCCAACAATGTAGTACCAAAACGGAATTTGAGTCTCAACTATCTCTTCAAATACAATTTTACCGTCAAAACTTTGCGATGAAACAAATACTTTTTCGTTTATTTGCTCTGGTGTCAGTTGATCAACTACATCTTTTGAGATACTTGTTCTAACGATAGTACTTAAAATTTGTTGTATATCATTTAATAGTTCAGGTGGCAATGAATTTAGATCCTCCGGAATAGGTGGTTCTACCATAACTTGAATTCCGATATCTCTAACTTGATACGGACTACTTACAATATCACGACGAATTCTATTTACATCATTATTAATCCGCTCTTCAACTCGTTCGTAATCTCCAGCTCCAGCTCCCGCTATACCTGGATAACCCGGAATATCTGTTTCACCTGTACCAGCAATTCCACCATCTTGAAAATCTTCACCACTATAAGTTTCTGTTATTCGTTCAATACTTACTGCTAAACCAGACATGTTTTCTTCATCTACTGGCGCAACTAAATCTTCAGCTCTATTTTCTTTCGTAAAATCAATATCGGTTGTAACCGTAACTACTACTTTATCCCTTCCTACTAGCGTACCTAACATTTGCTGTACTTGCCGTTGGAGATCACGCTCAATTTCTCGTTGAATAGATCGTTGTTGTTCAAATGTTGTAAGTGTCGAATCAATCATATTTTCATTTTTTAACTCTAAATACTCAAACATTTGATTCATAATGACGATATTATCAATAGGGAGTTTAGGAACACTCTTTGAAATAAGGTGATACAATGCTCTAATCTGTGACTGATCTAGTTGATATCCAGGTCGAATATTTAATAGAACAGAAGCTGAAGCTGTTTGATCACTACTAGAAACCCAAATACTTTCTTCTGGTAATGTGATCATAACTTGGGCATGTTGAACACCGTCAATACTTTTTATCAAATTAGCTAGTTCTGTTTGCATAGCCGCACGTTCCATAATATTAAATTCATTATCAGTCATTCCAAAGCCCATTCGATCTCTAAATGTCGTATAGTCGATACTACCACTTTTAGGAATTCCCTCTGCTGCTAATTCTACTTTTAAAGTATCAACAAGTGTCTCCGGAACTAATATACTTGTTCCATTAGCAGAGATTTCTGAAGGAATCCCCCTAGAGTCCAATTGTGCTTTGATTTCTCCAGTTTCTTGAAATGATAAGTTTGTATACAACGGTACTAAGTTGGTACGTGAACCTAGCATTGAGACAAGGATAAGTAGAACTATAAGTAGTAGGAAAGAACCGACAATCATCCCTTTTTGGACATTGGTTCGTCCGGTCCAGTAATTAATTATTTTTTCTTTATAAAGTGTGATTTTCTCGTCCATGCGCCCTCCTACTTCACTAATCCCATCTTTCTTATATTTAATAGAGTAATAATATTAAACATTTTATCGCCAAGTATTCCTGGCGAATTCCTAAGCTATTACTCTGAATTTAAGAATTTGTTTACTACTTTTTACTTAAATGCATTTCATATTTCATTATTTAATCTCACCACTAAGTTACTATATTTAGTGGTGAACTGTTCGTAAATCCATATAGATTTATGCGCAGCTGTTTTGGGATTAATGATTTACACTCACTTAATAAAAAATTCAATCGTCTTACTTCAATTAAACTTGCATTCTCATAATCTCTTGATAAGCTTCTACAATTTTATTGCGTACTTCTACTGTTGTTTGTAAGGTGATACTTGCTTTTTGAGCAGTAATCATTACTTCGTGTAAGTCAATACTTTCTCCTCGAGCTAACTTATCCGTTGCCTTTTGCGATGCGTGTTGAGCATCATTTACTTTATGTAGCGCTTCATTTAAGGCCGTTTTAAAGCTGTTTTGCGCTTCATGAGGAGTAAGTTTCCTTTGTGTTTCAGCTCTCTGAATATCCATAACAAAATTAGGCCTTACAGAAATTGGATTCAATTACTTTTCCCCCTTTATCCTTTTCCTATTTCTAGAGCTTTCATTAACATATTTTTTGTGGCATTTAACGTTGTTACATTCGCCTCGTAAGAACGAGTCGCACTCATCATATCAACCATTTCTTTTAATGGATCAACATTTGGTAACCTGACATAGCCCTCTGCGTCAGCATCTGGATGATCTGGTTGATAAGCTAGCTTAAAAGGCGTTTGGTCCTCAACAATTTGCCTCACCTTTACACCATTTCCAGGTTGACTCTGTCTCCCCATCGCCTTTGATAAATGTGAAGAAAAACGATTTTCGTTCGGTTCCATTACAACCATTTTCCTTCGATATGGTTCCCATTCGCCATTAACAAATCTTCCTCTAGTTGTATCTACATTTGCCATATTGGAAGCGACAACATCCATTCTTAAGCGCTGTGCGGTTAGAGCAGAAGCAGTCGTATTAAATCCATGAAAAATTGTCATTGTTATCTCCCACCTCCAATAACAGTTTTGATACTATTAAACCTTCCATTTATACGTTCAATTAGAGCATTGTAATAAATTTGATTTTTAGCCATTTCTGCCATTTCATGTTCAATATCTACATTATTACCGTTGTGATTAAAAACGGATTGATGACGAGCGACAACTGCAGCTTTGCTGCTGTTTTTCTGTGAACCAAACTCAAAATGTCTCTCATCATTTCGGTAAGCTTGCAAGCGCTGCCCATCAATTGCCTGGTCCAATTGATGTTTAAAAACAGTTTTTTGCGCTTTATAATTTGGTGTGTCTACATTCGCTATATTTTGAGAAATCGTTTTTTGCCGCAAAGAAGCAGCATGTAGCGATTGTTCTAGCAGTTGTTGTTGTGGATTAGAAAAAAGCTTCATATTCTCCTCCCAGTTAAAATACGCTTGTTATATAGTAAAGCTGTTATTATAAAATCTACTCAAATCGTATTGTATATAAATAATCATTTTTTGTCTAATGTTGTTTTGTTTTGTCTAACTTTCCCAACCAAAGACCTACGAGATCTCGAGCAGAAAGTACCGGTAATCTTACATACCCTTACATACCCTTATACTCATTATACATCTCATTAACATATTAATTAAGGAAAACAATTTTCCATTTTATTAAGCTAAACTTCAATCAGTGGGGACTTAATGCCTTTTAAGAGTGTGATAAAATAATCGTATAGAAAACACAACAAAAAAAAACTTAAAAATGTATTATTTTGACAAAACTTGTCTAACGGTAGTTACTATTTACTATAAATGAAAATACATAAATTCGCTACAGAAAATCCTACTTTTTTCTAACTAATAAACTTCCATTAGATAAAGTTTATTAGTTAGTGCTTCATTTTCATCAGGAAAGCTTTCCTATTTGTGAAGCTTATTAGCTTTATCCCACACTTAAGGGGCAGTAAGACCCCCACCTCAAAACGTAAGAAAATCGAGAAGTTTAGGTGGGGGATTACCTGCCCCTTAAGGTCCGATATAGAATAACTTTCACCGGTGAAAGCTGATGATAGTTCAACTTTATCTCCAGTCCTACATTTGTTTCCTCTACTCATCTATATTCTGTAATTTTTAGTGCGAAATAAAACTGATCTAATGGGTATAATAAAACTAACCTAATTAAATCTACTCACAATTACAATTCGACACGAATAAAATACTATACCTAGTTGGTACCTCACTCTTCCAACTAAATATAGTTTAGTTTTTAGGTTGATAAAATTCACTCGATTAGATCTCAAAAATATTAATTATCAAAACAAAAAAAAGCGTCAACACCTTGAGTAGATCATTGAACATAATAGAAGGACAATGATCTTTACTTATCGATGTTGACCCCATTTTTTTTGATAGCAGTTCTATTTCGACTTTAATTTCTCTAATTCATATAAGAATTTATCATTTAGAACTTTAATATACGTCCCTTTCATTCCTAATGAACGAGATTCAATAACACCCGCACTTTCAAGTTTACGTAAAGCATTAACAATGACAGAACGAGTAATACCAACACGATCAGCAATTTTCGAAGCTACTAGTAACCCTTCATTTCCTTCTAGCTCATCAAATATATGTTCAACCGCCTCTAATTCACTATAAGATAAAGATCCAATTGCCATCTGAACTACCGCTTTACTTCTTGCTTCTTGCTCGATTTCCACTGTTTTTTCATGTAGAATTTCCATCCCAACTACGGTAGCACCGTATTCAGCAAGAATTAAATCATCATCGTTAAACGAATCGGTCAATCTCGCTAAAATCAGTGTTCCAATTCTATTTCCCCCACCGATAATTGGAACGATTGTGGTTAAACCAGTATTAAAAAGGTCCTTATTTTCAATTGGAAAAGCAGTGAATTCACTATTGATATCTAAATTTGAAGATGTTTCTGTAATCTTAAATAAGTTTGTGGTATATACTTCAGGAAATTGGCGATCTTCTAACATTTTTTTTATTCTTTCATTTTCGATTTCCTGTTTGATAGAAAATCCTAATAGTTTCCCACGGCGACTTACAATAAATATATTTGCTTGAATGACGTCACATAGTGTTTCAGCCATATCCTTAAAGTTAACTGGTTGCCCAGCAGTGTTCTGCAACATATCATTAATTCTTCTTGTTTTCGTTAATAAATCCATATACTATATCCTCCAAATTGATTGTCTATTATAAGATGTATTGGCTCAAGTCTCGGTTTTTCGCTATAGTTGCTAGCTTCTCATCAACATATACAGGAGTGATTACAATTTCTTGTAAATTAATATCAGGCGCTTCAAAAGACAAGTCTTCTAGAAGCCGTTCTAGAATAGTATGAAGTCTTCTAGCACCAATGTTTTCTGTATCTTGATTTACTTCTGTTGCAATTTTTGCTATTCTTTCAATAGCATCGTCAGAAAACATTACTTGTATACCTTCAGTTGCAAGTAATGCTTGATATTGTTTGATTAAGGCATTATTTGGTTCTACTAATATTTTTATAAAATCTTTCTCAGATAAATTAGCTAGTTCTACTCTAATCGGAAAACGACCTTGTAATTCTGGAATTAAATCCGACGGCTTAGCCAGGTGGAAAGCTCCTGCTGCAATAAAGAGCATATGATCCGTGCGCACAGGACCATACTTTGTAACTACCGTTGAACCTTCTACGATCGGTAATATATCTCTTTGAACACCTTCCCTTGAAACATCTGCTGTTGACTGATTCCCTTTTCCAGCAACTTTATCAATTTCATCTATAAAGATAATACCCAATTGTTCCGCACGCGACACCGCTTCCTGAGAAACTTCATCCATATCAATAAGTTTTGCAGCCTCATCCTCAGTTAGAACTTTTCTCGCTTCTCTAACAGTTAGCTTACGCTTCTTTTTCTTCTTAGGTATCATACTACCAAGCATTTCTTGCATATTCATTCCCATTTGTTCCATTCCTGACCCTTGGAACATGTCAAGAAAACCAGCAGTTTGTTCTTCTACCTCAACTGTTACGAAATTGTCTTCAAGTTCCCCAAGTGCTAGTTGATGTTCAATTCTTCTCTTCCGATCCCTTATAGCATCTTCTTCGCTATTATCGACAGGTTCTGATTGAACTTGATTCTGCCCACCAAAAATCATTTCAAAAGGATTTTTGTAGTTTGTCTCTTTCTTTTTCGAAGGAATAAGTAAACTTACGATACGTTTGTTTGCGTTATCTTCTGCTTTACCTTTTACTTTTTTCATACGGTCTTCTTTAACTAAACGAATTGAAGTTTCCACAAGATCCCGAACCATCGATTCTACATCACGACCAACATATCCAACTTCAGTAAATTTCGTAGCCTCAACTTTTACGAACGGTGCACCCACAAGCTTAGCAAGTCTTCTAGCAATTTCCGTTTTACCTACTCCGGTGGGACCAATCATTAAAATATTTTTCGGGGTTACTTCATCTCGAAGTTTTTCATCTAATTGACTTCTTCGATATCGATTTCTTAGAGCAATAGCAACCGAACGCTTCGCCTTTTCTTGGCCAACTATATATTGATCTAACTTTTCTACAATTTGTCGAGGTGTTAAATGATTTTCCATACCATCGCTCCTCTTTCTTTTTTTCAAAAAATCAAAAACGAAACTTATATGTAAACAATGAATAGAACAATATTTATTATTTTAAGATCCAAAGACTTTTACATTTTAAAGTGCTAGTAAGCATCCTTATTAATTGAAAGCAGCTCATTCTCTACACACTGATTTAAAGCTCTTCTAATACAATGTTATTATTTGTGTATACACAAATTTCTGCAGCTGTTTGTAAAGCTGCCATAGCAATTTCCTTAGCTTGTAATTGAGGAGCATGTTTTTTTAACGCTCGCCCTGCTGATAAAGCATAATTCCCACCTGAACCTATAGCTAAAATTCCATCATCCGGCTCGATTACTTCACCAGTTCCTGAAACTAAGTACAGATTATCAGCATTAGCAACAATTAACATTGCTTCTAAACGTCTAAGTACTTTATCACTCCGCCATTCTTTCGCTAATTCAACTGCTGCCCTTTGCAAATTCCCATTATACTCTTCTAATTTCGCCTCAAACTTTTCAAACAATGTAAAAGCATCAGCAACTGATCCTGCAAATCCAGCCAACACTTTCCCATTATATAATTTACGAACTTTCCTAGCTGTATGTTTCATTACAACAGCGTTTCCAAATGTTACTTGCCCATCGCCACTCATAGCACATTTCCCATTATGGTGAATAGCAAATATAGTTGTAGCATGAAAGCTATGTTCCACTAGAATCCCTCCATATACTAGAAAACTAACTGTTTGTTTATCATTTCGCTCTTGGATGAGTATTATTATACACATGCTTTAAATGCTCTTTTGTTACATGTGTATAAATTTGGGTCGATGATAGATGAGTATGCCCTAATAATTCTTGCACGCTTCGCATATCTGCACCTTCATTTAATAAATGCGTTGCAAAGGTGTGTCTTAGAACATGAGGACTAATTTTTATCTTAGAGGCAGTCTTATCAACAATACTTTCTAAAATTTTTCTAACTCCACTTCTTGTAAGATTCCCACCAGAATAGTTCAAAAAAAGAGTTTTACCTTCCTCTTTACCACCCTTTAATAATTTCTTCCTACCATCATTCATATACATATGTATAGCATCTATCGCATAACTCCCTAACGGAATAATGCGTTCTTTTCTTCCTTTTCCAACAACCGAAATAATACCTATTTGAAAATCAATATCTTGAATACGTAGGCCGCAACACTCACTAACTCGTATTCCCGTGCCATACAGCAGTTCTAATAACGCCTGATTTCTCTGACCTAACGGTGTTGAAATGTCAGAGACTGAAAATAATTCATTTAGTTGATCTTCATAAAGGAAGGTTGGTAACCTTTTTTCTTGTTTGGGAACGGATGCAGACGCAAAGGGATTTTCGCCAACTATTTCTTCTACCAATAAAAAATTATAAAAGCTACGTAGACTTGAAATTTTTCTTGCAACCGTTTTTCTTTTCCACTTTAATGCATACAATTCAGTTAAATACAGACGAACAAATACATAAGAAACAGCAGCGTAACTAGAAATGCTATGCTGCTTCATGAAAGATGAGAAATGTTCAATATCTTTTTTATAATTGTATACAGTGTGTTTCGAATAATTCTTCTCTATTTGCAAGAACCGAATAAACGTTTCCAACTGGTCTACTTGATTTGACACACGACTCACCTCACTACAGCCTATAAATAATACCATAACTTTATATCGAACGCAAGGGAATTTACAATCTTTTCAAAAAATTCTGAATTGTGTCTAAAGCTCTAGTGGCCAATTGTTCATATCGTTCCTTTTTATTTTTTATTCTTGGTTCAATAGGTGGTAGCAATCCAAAGTTTGCATTCATTGGTTGAAAGTTTTTTTCATTTGCTGTAGTAATGTAATTGGCCATACTACCTAATATTGTTTCAGGTGGTAATACTATTGGCTCTCTCCCAGTTACATATCTAACAGCATTCATTCCTGCTAGTAATCCACTAGCTGCAGATTCTACATATCCTTCTACTCCAGTAATTTGCCCAGCAAAGAAAAGATCCTCCCTACCTTTATATTGATATGTTGGTAAGAGAAACTTTGGTGAATTAATAAACGTATTTCGATGCATAACACCGTATCTTACAATTTCAGCTTGTTCAAGACCTGGAATAAGTTGAAGTACTTCTTTTTGCGGGCCCCATTTTAAATGAGTTTGGAAACCTACGATATTATAGAGTGTTCCTGATTGGTTATCTTGCCTAAGCTGTACTACAGCATATGGACGTTTACCCGTTTTTGGATCTTCCAAACCAACTGGTTTCATAGGTCCAAATAAAAGCGTTTTCTTCCCTCTTTTTGCTAGTACTTCAATTGGCATACAACCCTCAAAGAAGATTTCTTTTTCAAACTCTTTTAAAGGAACCGTTTCTGCACTTATAAGCGCCTCGTAAAATTGATCAAATTCTTCTTCATTCATCGGACAATTTAAATAAGCTGCGTCACCTTTATCATAACGAGATTTTAAATACACTTTTTCTCGATCAATGCTGTCTACTTCAATAATCGGAGCTGCTGCATCGTAAAAATATAAATATTCTTCTCCAGTAAGCTCCTTTAGTTGTTTAGATAACGCTTCTGATGTTAGAGGTCCAGTTGCTATGACTGTTGGCCCTTCTGGGATTTCAGATACTTCTTCTGTGATCACTTCTACTAACGGGTGATTTTTCACTCGTTCTGTTACTAGATTGGCAAATTCATGGCGATCAACAGCTAAAGCTCCACCTGCGGGTACAGCACAATCATCAGCTGATTGAATGATGACAGAGTCTAATTTCCTCATTTCCTCCTTTAATACACCAACTGCATTTGATAATGCATTCGATCTTAAAGAATTACTACATACAAGTTCTGCAAATTTATCTGTATGATGAGCTGGCGTATTCTTTACAGGTCTCATTTCAAATAAACGTACCGGAATATTTGCTTTAGCAATTTGCCAAGCTGCTTCACTTCCTGCTAATCCAGCACCAACTACATTTACTTTAATTTCTGACAAAATTAATTCCTCCATTATATGTTAGTAAAACTTAAAATTACAGGTCTTACTAGCGAAAAACATTTAATATCTATAATTGACTTATTCAAACTAATTTAAACTAAAGGGTCATATAGCCCCCCACCTCTAAGCGTAGCCTAGGTGGGAACTTCCAATGTTCTAGCGAAGCTAGAACGAGTTCTCTCATTTAAACGAAATATGTACAATTAAATAACTGACGAAGAAGAACCAAATTAATTGGCTTCTTCCTCGTAATCACACTTTGTACAATGAACCTGTACCCCTTTTTTCGATTTTTTTTCAACTAGCATGGAACTACATTTCGGACAAGGTCTTGAAATTGGTTTATCCCATGATAGAAAATCGCACTCGGGGTATTGGTCGCAACCAAAAAACGTTCTACGTTTCTTGCTCTTTCGCTCAACTATATTGCCATCCTTACAAGTAGGGCATTTAACCCCTATCTCTTTTACGATAGCTTTCGTATTTCGACAGTCTGGAAAATTCGAACAAGCCATAAACTTACCATACCTACCCATTTTATAAACCATTTCATGACCACATAACTCACAATCCTCACCGGCAGGTTCATCCTTAATTTCAACTTCCTTCATTTCCTCTTCAGCAATTTTAAGGTTCTTTTCAAAACTGCTATAAAAGTGATCAATGATATTTACCCAATCGGTCTGACCTTCCTCAATAGCATCTAAATCACTTTCCATTTTTGCTGTAAACTCAACATTTAATATCTCTGGAAAAAATTGTTCTATTAATTCCAGAACAATTTCACCTAGTTCGGTAGGTACAAATCGTTTATCTTCAAGAGCCACATAACCTCTTCGTTGAATTGTATCTAACGTCGGGGCAAATGTAGATGGTCTACCAATCCCTAACTCTTCCAATGTTTTTACTAGCCTAGCCTCTGTATAACGTGGTGGCGGCTGCGTAAAGTGCTGATTCGGTTCAATCAATTCTTTTGAAACGACCATTTCTTCTTCGAGATGGGGTAATAGACGATCTTCTTCTTTTTTCCCATCATCATTACCTTCAATATACACCTTCATAAAACCAGGAAATTTAATCTTTGACCCTGTAGCACGAAATAGAACGCCTTCATTGACTATATCTACACTCATTGTGTCTAGAACCGCTGGTGCCATTTGACTGGCCACTAAGCGTTCCCAAATTAATTTGTATAGCCGTAATTGGTCTCTACTTAAATAACCCTTGAGTGTTTTGGGGTCTTTAAAAACAGATGTAGGCCTGATCGCTTCATGTGCATCTTGGGATTTTTTATCCTTTTTTACTGGTCTTTTGTCTTTCAAAAGGTATTCTTTTCCGTAGCTAGCTTCAATGTACTCAGCAGTCTCTTTTTCAGCTGTTTCTGAAACTCTAGTAGAATCTGTTCTCATGTATGTAATTAAACCAATTGTACCCTCTTTGCCTATATCAATACCTTCATAAAGTTGTTGAGCGATCATCATTGTTTTTTTCGCTCTAAAGTTTAATTTTCTTGCAGCTTCTTGCTGAAGTGAAGATGTAGTGAATGGCAATACTGGATTACGCTTACGTTCTCTCTTTTTTACATTTTCTACGCTAAATGATCCTATTAACTTATTTAGAATCTCATTTACATCAGCCTCTGAATTTAATTCTACTTTTTTATTGTCTACCCCATAAAACTTTGCTTCAAAAATTTCTTCTCCAGTTTTAAATTTAGCAGTTATTGACCAATACTCTTCAGGAACGAAAGATTGAACCTCTTTTTCACGGTCGATAATCATTTTAACTGCAACGGATTGAACTCTTCCAGCACTTAATCCTTTTTTTACTTTTTTCCATAACAATGGGCTGATATTGTAACCAACTAGACGATCTAGAACACGTCTAGCTTGTTGCGCATCAACTAAATCCATGTTTATTGGTCTAGGTGTTTTAAAAGCATCTTTAATTGCTTGCTGTGTTATTTCGTTGAATACTACTCGACAGTCTGATTTTTCATCAATTTTTAAACTGTGTGCTAAGTGCCAAGCAATTGCTTCTCCTTCTCGGTCAGGGTCAGCCGCTAAGTAAACTTTCTTTACTTTTTTTGCAGCTGCTTTCAAATCTTTTAAAATTGGCCCTTTTCCGCGGATCGTAATATATTTAGGACGATAATTCTCTTCGATATCAACTCCCATTTGACTTTTTGGTAAGTCAATCACATGCCCCATAGAAGCTTTTACCGTATATTTTTTCCCTAAATACTTCCCAATTGTTTTTGCTTTAGCGGGAGATTCAACGATTACTAAGTAATCTGCCATCTATTGTTTCCTCCCCCTCCTGAGGTAATTTAAATCTTCCCTATTATCAACCACTATTTTGCTTTTTGTCAAATATAATTATGACAAAACTTCCATCTTTTTTTAAAATAAGGAAGTTTTATTACATAATAATGCGTTTTACTTTATACAAATTAATTTCTCTAAAACATTTTTACTTTATTATACGCGTTTACCATTCATTTAAAACATCATTACTACATTTTGTCAACTTAGCACCTTGTTGAATTAACCAATGTGCCCCTTCTGAACGCTCGTCTAAAATAGATCCTGGAACAGCAAATACTTCCCTTCCTTGTTGAAGTGCTAAATCAGCAGTTATTAGAGATCCACTTCTTTCTCGGGCTTCAATAATCAATGTTCCTTTTGATAACCCACTAATAATACGATTTCTCATAGGAAAGTTCCATTTTTGAGGTGGGTGGCTAGGTGGAAATTCTGAAATTAAAAGATGTTCTTTAGAAATAATTGAGGCTAATTTTTGATGACAACGAGGATAAATATAGTTAAAACCTGAACCTAGTACAGCAATTGTCTTTCCTTTACCATGAAGTGTTAATGCATGTGCTCTAGCATCAATACCAACAGCTAAACCACTGACAATAACCCAATTTTCTTTTATTAATGGCAGTACAATTTTATCTAGACTTAACAAGCCGTTTTTGGATGGATCCCTCGTACCTACTACACTTATTTTATTCTCTGCATGAAAAAGGGATAAATCACCTTTACAGTATAACACCCAAGGCGGATCAAAAATTTGTTTTAATAAGTCTGGGTAAGTTTGGTCAAAAATGGTGACAACACGGACATCTGTTTGATGAAATTCTTCTATTCTTTTTACTAGTTCTCTTGAATGCAAATCTTTATATAGACTCTCTACTTGGTAATTTCTCAATGAAAATATTTGTTTTAGCTGCTCTTTATTAAGCTGATAGATCTTTTCTAATGAAGAGTCATATTGTAAAAATTTATTTAGCGTCTGCCATGTCACACCCTTACATGAATGAAGATGAATTAGACGTTTTCTCACACTCATACACATCACAACCTTTTCATAATAAAAATACGGCTCCATAAAAGAGGAGCCGTTTATCTTACATATGAGCCATACATTTTTCTAACAAGTTGTTTTTTTCTAATGCTGTAATCAATGTTTGCCCCATAACGGCTGGAGTTTCAGCTACTAATACACCGCAACTTTTAAGTTTTTTAATCTTTTCAACTGCAGTACCTTCCCCCCCTGAAATAATGGCACCAGCATGGCCCATTCTTTTTCCGGGTGGTGCCGTTTGACCACCAATAAAGCCTACAACAGGCTTAGTCATATTCTCTTTAATCCATTCGGCAGCTTCTTCTTCTGCTGTACCACCAATTTCGCCAATCAAAATTACAGCATACGTTTCTTCATCTTCATTAAATAATTTTAACACATCAATAAAATTTGTGCCATTTACTGGGTCACCACCAATTCCTACAGCTGTAGACTGCCCAATCCCCTTTGTGGACAACTGATGTACTGCCTCATAGGTTAGTGTTCCAGAACGTGACACAACACCAACATGACCTTTTTTATGAATGTAACCAGGCATAATCCCAATTTTACACTCTTCTGGGGTAATAACTCCAGGGCAGTTTGGCCCTATCAAACGAGTATTTCTTCCTTCCATAAAACGTTTTACCTTTATCATATCTAACACCGGGATTCCTTCCGTTATACAAATAACTAAATCTAGATGGCTATCTACTGCTTCCATTATAGCATCTGCCGCAAATGCTGGTGGAACATAAATAACAGAGGCATTCGCATTGGTTATTTTAACAGCATCAGATACCGTATCAAATACTGGAATTCCTTCAATTTCTTCCCCCCCCTTACCAGGGGTAACGCCAGCTACAATATTAGTTCCGTACTCAATTGCCTGCTTTGTATGAAATAAACCAGTAGCACCAGTTATACCTTGAACAATGACTTTTGTATCTTTATTAATTAGAATACTCATGTGCTTCTCCAACTCCTTCTACTTAACTAGAGATACAATTTTTTTTGCTCCATCAGCCATCGAATTCGCTGATGTGATGTTTAAACCTGATTCAATCAAAATTTTCTTTCCAGCTTCTACGTTTGTTCCTTCTAAGCGAACAACTAATGGTAAATTTAAATCAACTTGTTTGGTTGCTTCTACTATCCCTTCGGCAATTACATCGCATTTCATAATTCCACCAAAAATGTTAACAAAAATACCTTTTACATTTTCATCTGACAAAATTAATTTAAATGCTTCCGTTACTTTTTTTGATGTTGCTCCACCACCAACATCAAGAAAGTTTGCAGGTTCTCCTTGATAATGTTTAATAATATCCATTGTAGCCATTGCAAGGCCGGCACCATTTACCATGCAACCAATATTACCGTCTAATGAAATGTAGCTTAAATCGCTCTTCGATGCTTCAATTTCCTTTTCATCTTCCTCATCTAAATCACGATACGCTAATATATCTTTATTTCGATAAAGTGCATTTGAATCAAAGTTAAATTTTGCATCTAAAGCCATTACAATCCCATCTTTAGTAGTAACTAGTGGATTAATTTCAGCGATTGAACAATCTTTTTCTGTAAAAACCTTATAAAGTCCTAACATACATTTTACAGTTTGACCGATCAGTTCATTTGGTATATTTATGTTAAATGCTAACCTTCTTGCTTGGAACGCTTGTAAGCCAACAACTGGATCAATAATCTCCTTATAAATTTTCTCAGGCGAACGCTTTGCCACTACTTCTATTTCCGTACCACCTTCTTCAGAAGCCATCATAACAACTTTAGATGTAAATCTATCAATAACCAATCCAATATAATATTCATTTTTAATGTCGCATCCTTCTTCGATAAGTAGTCGTTTAACTACTTTACCTTCCGAACCCGTTTGGTGAGTAATTAACGTTTTACCTAGTATTTCACTAGCATATCTATGAACTTCGTCAATACTTTTTGCTACTTTCACTCCACCTGCTTTGCCTCTTCCCCCCGCGTGGATTTGTGCTTTAATAACCGTTACCGTCGACCTAAGCTCAGTTGCGGCTTTAACTGCCTCATCCACTGTAAAAGCCACTTTTCCATTGGGTACCCTAACACCGTAACTACGTAGAAGTTCTTTTCCTTGATATTCGTGGATATTCATCTCCAACCTCCTATCAAATCCGATTAAAATAATATGGTAATTATACTCAATTCTACCACTAAAATTAAAGAGTAAAACGAAGTCTATAGTTCTCTCCAGAAATCTTCACTTAATCTTATTCTAGTACGATGAATAAAAACCCTCTTTTCGATAAAAAAGTTGCGAAATTTTTAAAAAGTAAGTATTGATTCCGAGGAGAATGTGTGTTTAGGAGAGGATCCCTTTAAGCTCAATGCCCCTTATCCAGAATGAACGTTCTTATTATAAAGAGAACGTTTAGGCTACATTCACCCCCTGGACTACGCCTCCACGCGCTTGAAGAGGGAGACTTCTTTCGGAGAAAAGTTTAAATTAAAAAGTAGGATTTCTCCTACTTTTTAAGATGAAAAGTTTCTATTCTTTTTTAAAATTTCCATAACTAACATTTATTGTCGGGTGCATAAACATATGATAAGGATGTTCTTTTTTTACACTTATTTCTTCACATTGGTGTTCTTCAAAAAAATCTAATTGTTCAAGAGGAGCGTTTTCTTCCTGAGCCCAATGATCTCCAGACATAATAGCAGGATCTACATTCACACTCCAGTTATCTAGGGGCGTTTTTGGATTGGGGTCGAACTTTCTTCTTTTCTTCATTTTTCTTCACTTCCTTTTCATTATTTTTCCTTTTCCCTATACTTGCACTGATTTCCCGATCCATTATTGGACGATGAATACCAAATTCCTCAGCGATTTCCTCATCAGAAAAATTCTGTAGATTTGTCAAAAGCACAAAAAACACCTCTTTCATAACAATGTTTTCGGTGATAGCTTTCCCAAATACATTAATTATTAAGATAAGGTGTTGATATTTGAACTATCTAAACATTATAAAGCTGAACTTCAATCAGTGGGGGTTTTCCTTCATCCCCCACTGATTGTTAGTTCAACTTATACCACGGGCATAAGGATAACTAATCATCAGCTTCACTGATGAAAGTTATTCTATATCGGACCTTTAGGGGCAGTTTATCCCCCACCTAAACTTCTCGATTTTCTTACGTTTTGAGGTGGGGGTCTACTGAATCTTAAGTGGGATAAATTGGCTCGTCCTTCTTTCCACTACTTTACGGAAAACTAATAAATAATATAGAGTAATTCCATAATTACCAAAATCAATCCGAACAAAGCTATACCTAGGTGAGAACGCAATAAATCCAATAACTTGTTAGTGATAGATAGTCAATGTTATTTCAATGTATCTTTTACACTTTTATCAATCTGATAAACAAAAGCAAATATCTCTGCAACTACTTCGTATAATTCCTTAGGAATTGTTTGATTTATTTCTAATTGACTTAATAATTCAACAAGACTTGTATCTTCTTGAACGGGGACGTTATGCTTTTTCGCTTCATTTAATAACTCTTCTGCTACATAGCCTTTTCCTTTCGCAAGAACACTTGGAGCAATATCATTATCAACATTATACTTTAAAGCAACAGCTAACCTTCTATCAGCTTTTTCGTTCATATCCGTATATCAACTCCCTGGTACGCTTTCGATGTTTGAACATATGTGTTTTCTTGATGTAATACATTTTTTTTATCCTTCGTCTTTGATTGAATAGATTGTGTCCATTTTATAGAAGAAAGTTGATAATCTAAATTTAATAATCCTTCTTTCAATAAAGGCTGTAAATAGGAAATTAACTTTATTGGTTTTACGTTTTCATTTATTATATGAAGTGAAACAATTCGATTTTGAATTTGGACATCGATAACCGTTTCTTTCAAATGCTCTAAATTAATATAAAATAAAATTCTACAATGATCAGGGTCTAACTCACCATTCCTCTGCTTTTTTCCCTGCCATTGAATAGATAAATCTGTAGGTATTCCGCTTAATACCAACGGAATCGCAACTGCATAATTTGTAATTGGACCTTCATGATTTACTGATAACAATTGTTGCGCTGTGATTCGATGTAAAATTGAATTAATTTTTTCCTGTAGTTTACTAGGTAGATATATCTGTTGTGATTTAATAAGTAATGATTTTACTTGCAAAAGAACCTCTTCTCTATTTTCCCCATTTTGAATTATAGATTGAAGGACATCACGTTCGTATTGTAATCCAATACGAGTAATAAGCATTGCTATTTTTGTAGGAAAATGATTCACTTCATTCTGATCACCTTTAATGGTTGCTTCTTTTAAGATTATTTGAATAGTATGGTGAAGTTGTTGTAAGACAGGATGATTTTCTTTAATCACTTGTAGCATTTCAGATAATTCATGTAACTGAATAGATAATCCCTTCCCTTCAATAACACTTTTTACTGCAAGGAAAGTTTCTGATGTAATTGGCAAATCTCTTTCTATTAATACCTTTAGAATTGCTAGTCCTTCTTCCGTAGGTATTTTGACATTTTGTAAAATCTCAACTCCATGCTTCATTTGTGCTACCGAAAAAGCAATCTCTTCTTTTGCTAAGTAATTTATAACCGTTTCGGTTAATCTATTACTTAACACACCAATTCTACTAAATAAATTTTCACTAGCTCTACTATCACTTTTTCCATTTTCTCTAACACTTTCTATCACTTTTAATTTTGGTATTCCATCTCCAGGCTCAACTTGGAACCAGTACCGCTTACCTACTATTAGTGCCGCTTCTAACTTTGCCGTTAGGGTTACTCCATTCATTATCAAAGTTGCAAGTTGTCCAGGGTATATTTTAATAATTTTACCGTTAAAAATTTGTCCAGGATTTAAAGAAATAGATTTTTGATCGATTGGGTCTAAACCTTTTATAAATGAATCGACCATAATAGACTGAAACACTCTTTTCACCACCTGAAGAAAACTTATATTAATGAGTAAATATCATCATTGCCAAAACGGTCTGCATAAAATAAATCTATATAAAGTTACGAACGATGTAACGTGACTAGATTTAATAACTTCGTTGCGAGAATAACGAATAATTTTATCTTTAATACTTTAATACCAGAAGAAACTATTGATCAACTTAAAATAAAGTATTTGATAGACAACGCTCACGAACTGGGGCAAAGGATTTACGATGCTCGTGACAAACACCATGTTGATCTATTGCTTCTAAATGTTCTTTCGTCCCATATCCCATATGCTTTTCAAATCCGTACTGTGGAAACTTTTCCGCTAATTGCTCCATATAACGATCTCTTGTAACTTTTGCAATAATTGAACTTGCTGCAATGGAGATACTTTTACTATCACCTTTAATAATAGAAGTTTGTTTAATAGATACAGGAAGTTTCATAGCGTCAATCAATAAGTGTTCTGGAGCAATTTTCAATTCTGATACCGCTTTTTGCATAGCTAATTTAGTAGCTTCATAAATATTCAACTGGTCGATTTTATCAGCACTAACAATTCCGATTCCAACAGCAAGTGCTTCTTTTTTAATCACTTGAAAATAATCCTCACGATTTTTTTTGCTGATTTTTTTCGAATCCGTAAGTCCAAGTAAAATAAAATTCTCCGGCAAAATAACAGCCGCAGCAACAACTGGTCCTGCTAACGGTCCTCTTCCAACTTCATCAATACCTGCTATGGAGGTATTACCACTGTTTCTTAGCTCGATTTCATATTTAGACATCTCATTAAATTGACATAGTAATTGCTGATTTTTTTCTTTAGTAGCTATCCATTTTGAATATGCCTTTTGAACACCTTTCCTTTCATCGTTAATAATAGCTTTTAATGTATCTTTATCAATATTCATATTAGAACGAAGGAAATCTTCTAATTCTTTAATTGTTTTTCTCATAGTTCACACTCTTTCATTCTAAAAGTTTACTATTTTTATTATCGTCAAAAAAAGTAAAATCTTAAGTTTTTCCATTAATAGAAGGCTCAAGACTCGTGATCACTACCGCCTATTCTTATGCCACTATGTTTGCCGTTTGCTCGTTAAAAATCAGCTTCGCATATAAGCATTATAACTGAGAGACTTTGACAGAGCCCCATTTAGTTTCCGCGTCTTCTAAAAGCCTCCATGAAGCCAGTTTTTATGACAAGTAACATGGCGAGCAAAGCACCACGAAGATATTTATTTAGTATTTGGAGTTAATAACTTATGCCAAGTGATAGAGCCCATAAGCATTGGAGAACTAGGACATTGCTTTTCAAACAGGAATTCAATAGTTTCAAATCGTAGAGAAAAAGCACGCTACAACTGCGTGCTTTTCTCTGGTCTTTCCAATGAAATTTTTCCAATTTTACAAGAACGAAACTCACGAAGGATTAATTCTGCTGCTTTATCATAATCAATGTACCCACCACTTATTAGTAATCCTCTATTTTTACCTATCTCGTCAAAAATTTCAACAATGTCTTCGCTTATTTTTGAGAGCTTAAAGCGTTCGGATAATTGTTTCGGATATTCTTCCTTTAGATATTTCAACAAAAATACTGCAACATCTTGAAAATCAAGGATCTCATCTTTTATAGCACCGGTTGCAGCTAGGCGATAACCGACCAATTTGTCTTCAAATTTAGGCCATAAAATTCCTGGTGTGTCTAGTAATTCTAGCTCGCCCCCAACTTTTATCCATTGTTGTTGTTTAGTAATTCCAGGTCTATCGCCTGTTTTTGCAATTTTCTTTTTAGCTAACCTATTTATTAAGGTAGATTTTCCTACGTTTGGAATCCCTAATATTAATGCTCTTATAGCTCTAGGTTTCATTCCTTTAGCTCTTAATTTTTCTAACAGATCGACTGCTAGTTCTTTGGCAAGAGAAGGTATCTTTTCTGTTCCTTTTCCCGTTTGAGAATCAATAGCTTGCACTTTGAAGCCACGGGCTTGAAAGTATTCGCTCCACTCTTTCGTAATTTTAGGATCGGCTAAATCGGCCTTATTCAAAAGAATAAGTCTTGGTTTGTGACTGACAAGCTCATCAATCATTGGATTTCTTGAAGCTAAAGGTACTCTTGCATCAACTAATTCCATTACAATATCAATTTGCTTTAATTTCTCTGTAACTTCTCGACGGGCTTTTGCCATATGGCCTGGAAACCATTGTATCGTCGTCATAAAGTCCACCACCTACTTTGCTATTCTAATTTCAGAAAATGGCCAAAAGACAACGTTCGCACTTCCCACAATACGTTCATATGGAATAAAACCGATATTTCGACTATCTTTACTATGTTGTCTATTATCACCCAAAACAAATATATGCCCATCGGGTACAACCTCATGGCCAGTATAGTCTCTTAATGTAAAGTCGCCAGTAAACGGTAAATTATATGTATTTCCCTTATATTCGTTTAAATAGGGCTCATCCACTGGTTCACCATTAATATATAAGACATCATTTTCATAAGAGATTGAATCACCTGGTAAACCAATTACACGTTTAATATAATCTTTTTCTTCAGTAGCATGAAAAACAACAATATCAAAACGTTTCGGTTTACCTATTGTATAACCAATTTTATTTACAATTAAACGATCGTTATTTTGTAGTGTAGGCATCATAGATTGCCCGTCCACAACGATGGGAGCAAACAAAAAATAACGAATCACAAAAGCAAGTAATAATGCTATGAGAACTGCCTTCAGCCATTCCCAAGTTTCACTTTTTGCATTAGACATTTATGTATCCCCCATTACCATAAATTATTGTGAAAAAAAGGAGCTTGAAAACCAAGCTCCTTTTTTACTAATTGATTATCGAATTTCTTTAATACGAGCCGCTTTTCCACGAAGAGCACGTAAGTAGTACAATTTCGCACGGCGAACTTTACCACGACGCATCACTTCGATCTTATCGATCTTCGGCGAATGTAATGGGAATGTACGTTCAACACCTACACCGTAAGAAATCTTACGTGCAGTGAAAGTTTCACTTATACCCGAGCCACGGCGTTTAATAATAACACCTTCAAATACCTGAATACGCTCACGAGTTCCCTCAACAACTTTTACGTGTACACGTACAGTGTCTCCAGGACGGAAAGCTGGAATATCAGATTTTAATTGCTCTTTAGTAATTTCTCTAATAATGTTGTTCATCGTATCGTTCCCTCCTTCCCTAACAGATGCTCTTACTAAAAATATCCTTGCAGCGGAACATCTTGAATACTGGCACAAGCCACAAGGAATATAATAACATAACGAAACAATAGATACAAGGTTTGAAACTAATTTTATTTATCTTTTTTCATAGACTGTAACCAATCTCTTTCTTTCTCTGAGAGGTTACGTTCATTAAGAAGGTCAGGCCTTCTCTCATACGTTCTTTTTAAAGCTTGTTCGTGTCGCCACTGTTCAATATTTTCATGGTGACCACTTAATAAGACATCAGGAACCTTTAAGCCACGAAAATCAACAGGCCTAGTATAATGAGGGTATTCTAATAAACCACTGCTAAACGAATCGGTTATGGCTGATGTTTCATTACCCAGAACACCTGTTAATAAACGTGTAACACTATCTATGATGACCATTGCTCCTAACTCTCCACCAGTTAGTACGTAATCACCGATAGAGATTTCATCCGTGACTAAATGTTCTCTAATTCTTTCATCGTAACCTTCATAATGCCCACATATGAAAATAAGTTGATCACATTGCGCTAATTCCTCTGCCTTTTTTTGTGAATACCTTTCACCTTGCGGGCACAACAAAATAATCCTTCTTTTTTCACATCGAGATTGTTTTGTGACCTCTTCAATAGCATCAAAAACAGGTTGAGGCGTAAGAACCATACCACCACCACCACCATAAGGATAATCATCTACTCGCTGATGCTTGTCTTTAGAAAAGGTACGAAAATCGACCACATTGTAATTAACGATTTTCTTTTCCTCTGCACGTTTTAAAATTGAATGTCCGAGCACTCCTGTAAACATTTCGGGAAATAATGTTAAAATATCGTATCTCATACTAATCAAGTCCGTCCATTAAATGAATGATAACTTTTTTCTCATTTATATCTACACTTTTAACAACTTGTTCAATATATGGAATTAATAAGTCCTTCCCACCATTTTTTCTTTGAATAACCCATACATCATTAGCACCAGGAGACAAAATTTCTTTTATTTTGCCTAAAGCTTCTCCTTCTTCCGTCTCTACATCACACCCAATAATTTCATGGTAGTAATACTCTTCTTCTTCAAGTTGAGAAAGTTGATCTTCTCCTACTTGTAAAATACCACCCTTAAAAGCTTCTACCTCGTTAATATTGGAATAATTTTCAAAGGTCAATAAATCGAAATTTTTATGTTGGCGGTGACTAGCTACTGTTAGGCGTAGTTTTTCATTTAAGTTAGGATGTTCAAGATATAATGAAGACCCTATTGCGAATCTCTCCTCTGAGAAGTCTGTAGTAGAAATGACTCTAACCTCTCCTCTTACTCCATGTGTATTGACAACTTTTCCTACATTAAACCATTTAGTCATTCGTTTTTATGTCCTCCTTCACGGATCTCAAATACGATCCCATCTTTAACGATGATCTCCGTACCACTTGTAAATGAATTCCAATCATCGCCTACGTTTAATTCATATAATGTATCAATAGTTTGTTCTTTTATTTCCGTTCCGATAACAAGCTCATTTAACTGTTGAATCTGAAAATCAATAATTTTAACTTTATCATTTCGGTCCTTAATTTCTTTATTAAATGAAGATTTAAGTGCATTTTGATATTCAAAATTGTTTTTACTTGCTTTAAGTTTTTTATGTAATTGAAATTCTAACTGTTTAATCTCTTTAACAACTTGTTTTTTTTGTTTGAAATAGTCTTCCATCATCAAGTGTTTCCTATTTTCTGTTAAAACTTGCTTAACAACCACTTTTTTTATAACTTTCATAACCACACCCCGATCAATATAGTTATTACTTAATTTTACCACATGAAGTAGTAGAACAGATAATAGAAATAAGAGTACTACCTTCCGATAGAGCTTAAATCTGTGTGATTTTCTAACAAGAAAAGCGCAAGCGCCTTGGTCACGAGCAGCTGCTCCTGTGCCACTCCGTTTGCTCAAGAGCAAAGCCGCTCTTTGGCTTCTTACGTGCTTCTGCGTCTTCAAGTACTGCTTCGTAGTAGCTTCCTCGAAGCAGTGTTTTGTGCGACGAGTAATCGCAGGAGCAAAGCTGCATGAAGCTAATCAACGAAGGATTTCAAGAGGTAATTGAAGTCAGTTGCTTGACTGAAGTGACCGAGCTCGTAGGCTGCTTGCACTAGACAGTTTCCAAGTTAAAAATTTAAAATTCTTATAAAAAAGCTTTCTTAACATTCAAGAATTTATTATTTAACAGTATAAAAAAAGGCAGAGGTTTTCCCCCTTGCCTTTACTGTATTTCTAAATTAATACGTTTTTTATGATTTGCACCAGCTGCATACACAACCGAGCGTATCGCTTTCGCAATTCGTCCTTGCTTTCCAATAACTTTCCCCATATCTGTTGGATGTACGGAAAGTTGTAAAGTCAAGGACTGCTCATGTTCAACTTCAGTAACGCGAACGTCTTCGGGATGATCAACAAGAGCTTTGGCAATTGTTTCAACTAACTCTTTCATTATTATCATTCCCCTTATAAATTAGTATTGAAAACTAGGCCCGAACTATAGAAATAGTTAAGCCTAAGTTTTCATTACAATCTAATTTAAAGTAGTAATTACTTTACGTTTTTAGCGTTGTGTAACTTTTCCATTAAACCAGCTTTAGAGAAAAGGTTACGAACTGTGTCAGAAGGCTTAGCGCCATCAAGCATCCATTTTAAAGCTTTATCTTCGTTAACTTTAAATTCAACTGGATTAACTAGTGGATTATATGTGCCAATTTCCTCGATAAAACGACCATCACGTGGTGCACGAGAATTAGCAACTACTACACGGTAAAATGGTGCTTTATTTGAACCCATACGTTTAAGACGAATTTTTACTGCCATTTGTGTTTCACCTCCAAATTTAATTCACACAATAAGGTATATTATCATAAAATTCACTAGTTGAAAACTAGTAAAGTTAAAAAACTTTACAGAAAAGATTGGATTTTTTTGCGTTTCTTGTCTAGCTACAGAGCCTATCAGCTCGATCACTTCAACCAAGCCTTCCTATTCCAATGATTTCACGTTTCTTACATAAAAGGAAATTTAAACTTTCCTTTTTTCTTTCCTTTTGCCGTCATATTTGACATTTGTTTCATCATTTTCTTCATTTCATCAAATTGCTTAATAAGTCGATTAACTTCTTGTATGGAAGTTCCACTTCCTTTAGCAATTCTTTTTCTGCGACTAGCATTCAATATAGTCGGGTCTTGCTTTTCGGCTTTCGTCATAGAGCGAACAATCGCTTCAACATGGCCAATTTGCTTTTCATCAACTTGTATATTTTTTAGACCCTTCATTTTATTAGCACCCGGCATCATACCAAGTAACTCATCAAGAGGACCCATATTACGAACTTGTGCTAACTGATCTAGAAAATCATCAAATGTAATATCAGCATTACGCATTTTTTTTTCTAGTTCACGAGCTTTTTCCTCATCTACAGTCGATTGAGCTTTCTCAATAAGAGTAAGTACGTCTCCCATTCCAAGTATACGTGATGCCATACGATCAGGATGGAAAGGTTCTAATGCATCTAATTTTTCACCCATACCAGCAAACTTAATTGGTGTGTTTGTCACTGCTTTTACTGAGAGCGCCGCACCACCACGTGTATCTCCATCAAGCTTTGTTAAGACTACACCAGTTAAGTCAAGTTGCTCATTAAAGCTTTCTGCTACATTAACTGCATCTTGCCCTGTCATAGCGTCAACAACAAGTAAAATCTCGTCCGGATTTACCGTTTCTTTGATTTGCTGTAGTTCCCCCATGAGCGTTTCATCAATATGCAAACGACCAGCTGTATCAATTAACACATAATCAAGGTGTTCTTCTTTTGCTTTTTCTACTGCCTGCTTAGCAATTTCCACCGGGCTAACTTGATCACCTAAAGAAAATACCGGCATATTTAATTGGTTACCCAATGTTTCTAATTGTTTAATAGCTGCCGGACGATAAATATCGCCTGCTACAAGCAGTGGCTTACGATTACTATTTTTCCTTAAGTAATTAGCAAGTTTCCCAGTTGTAGTTGTTTTACCGGCCCCTTGTAGACCTACCATCATAACAACAGTTGGCGATTTTTTAGCAACCGCTATTTTACTCTGCTCTCCACCCATGAGCTTTGTAAGCTCTTCGTTTACAACTTTAATTACTTGTTGCCCTGGTGTTAAACTTTTTAATACATCTTGCCCTACTGCTCTTTCTTTTACATTAGAAATGAAATCTTTTACAACTTTAAAGTTAACGTCTGCTTCAAGTAAAGCAAGTCGCACTTCACGCATCATAGCTTTTACATCCGCTTCAGAAACAACACCTTTACCTCTAATTTTACTTAAGGTACTTTGTAAGCGTTCAGCTAAACCTTCAAATGCCATGTTTGTCGCCTCCTAGTCTAACCTCTCAAGAGAATCGACGATAATTAATATAGATTCTTTCGTTGCGTCTTTCTCTATCGCCGTTTTTAGTTTTTTCATAAGTATTGAGCGCTCTTCGAATTTAGAGAAGAGCGTAAGCTTCCCCTCATATTCTTCAAGCATACTTTCAGTTCTTTTAATATTATCATAAACGGCTTGACGACTAACTTCAAATTCTTCAGCAATTTCACCTAACGACCAATCATCGAGAAAATATAATTCCATGTACTGGCGCTGCTTCGTTGTTAGTAGGCTTTGATAAAAATCATAAAGATAATTCATTCTTAGCGTTTTTTCTAACACGTGAAGACCTCCTTGTTAAGTGAAATCCCTTTACAAGTACTTATCATACACGATCACAAAATTAGTGTCAAGTTTTTTTCTTTACTCTACTTCTGTTTTTTCTAGCATCTCAGAAAATAATCCATAAACAAATTGTTGCGCATCAAATTCTTGAAGATCATCGACCTTTTCCCCTAAACCAACAAATTTTACTGGTATATCTAATTCATGGCGAATCGCTAATACAATTCCGCCTTTAGCAGTACCGTCTAACTTTGTAAGCACAATCCCTGACACATCAGTTGCTTTTCCAAAGGTTTTTGCTTGTGACATCGCATTTTGCCCTGTTGTTGCATCTAACACTAATAGAACCTCATGAGGTGCACCAGGTATTTCTCTTTCGAGAACACGTTTTACTTTTTCTAACTCGTTCATTAAATTAACTTTGTTTTGAAGGCGCCCTGCAGTATCACAAAGTAAAACATCTACTCCACGGGATTTAGCCGCTTGAACAGCATCAAACATAACTGCAGCTGGATCTGACCCAGAATGTTGTTTAATTACATCAACCCCTACTCGTTCTCCCCATACTTCTAATTGCTCGATAGCCCCTGCACGGAAAGTATCTCCTGCTGCTAATAGGACCGATTTACCTTCATTTTTTAGTTTATTTGCTAGCTTTCCAATCGTAGTAGTCTTACCTACACCATTTACTCCTACAAACAATATAACAGTCATCGATGACTCTTGGATATTTAACTTTGTATCTTCCTCATTTTTTTCAAGTAGCTCAGCTAGTTTTTCAGAAATAACAGGTTGTAGCTCTTCAGAATTTTTTATGTTACGTGTTCTTGCAACATCCTTTAACTCATCAATCAACTCCATCACGGTAGTTACACCAACGTCAGCACTGATTAATAGTTCTTCAAGTTCTTCGAAAAATTCCTCATCAACACTTCGATAGTTTTTAACGAGATCATTCATTTTTCCGACAAAAGAATCGCGTGTCTTTGATAATCCTTCTTTAAATTTCTCAGTTACGGTATCTGTTTGTAGTGTAATTTTTTCCTTAAGCTTCTTAAAAAAACTCATTTTCTTTCCCTCCATATTTAATTCTATTTAGTGTCTATTTAGAATTAGAAAATAACTCTATACAGTTGCAGTCATTAATTCGGGTGTTTCTTCGAGACGAACGGATACTAACTTAGATACACCAGATTCTTGCATAGTTACACCATAAAGAACATCAGCTTCCTCCATCGTTCCTTTTCTATGAGTTACAACAATAAACTGAGTTTCTTTACTAAATTCTTTTAAATAATTGGCAAAACGGGTTACATTTGCTTCATCTAGCGCTGCTTCTACTTCGTCAAGTACGCAGAATGGAACTGGTCGAATTCTTAATATAGCAAAAAGAAGGGCAATTGCAGTTAATGCTCGTTCTCCACCAGATAATAATGCTAAATGTTGTAGTTTCTTACCAGGTGGTTGAGCAACAATTTCAACTCCAGTAGTTAAAATATTGTCTGGATCACTAAGTAGCAGGTCCGCTTTTCCACCACCAAACAGCTCTTGAAAGACCATTTGGAACTGTGCTTTTATTTGCATAAAAACTGTTTCAAAACGTGTTGACATTTCTGCATCCATTTCATTGATAACACGAAAAAGTGTTTCTTTTGCTTCATACAAGTCATTTTTTTGTTCAGTTAAAAATGTAAATCTTTGTGACACACGACTATATTCATCTATTGCTCCTAAATTTACAGTTCCTAATTCCTCAATTGCTAACTTAATAAGTTTTACTTTTGACTTAGCTGAATTAGCATCGATCGGTAGGGGATAATTAACTTTTGCAGCCTCAAAACTTATTTCATAATCAGACGATAGCTTTTCAAGGCGATTTTCTAATTCAACATCTAAACGATTTACCTTCACTTCCTCTGTATGAAGATAATCAGATAACTGTTTTTGTTTGCGCTTATTTTCTTTTAACTCTTTTTCTAAATCATCATGCGCTGTTTGAAAGTCTAATCTTTCTTGCCTACGACTTTGAATTAAATGTAAGGTAAGGTCTTTTTCCTGTCGTTTTTTCTTGATTAATTCGTCTAAGGAATTTTCTCCAGTTGTACTATTACTCATTTCACGCTCAAGTAGCCAGTATTCTTCTTCTGTTTCACTCAATTCTAATTCAATACTGTCTTTTTCCTGCTTAGTGATTTGTACTCGATGTTTTTGATTCCGGTATTGTTCCTCTTCTTTTGCAACCTGTACCTTTAATTCAGTAATAAATTCAGATAATGAAGCCTTAGATGTTTGTTGTGTTTTCTTCTTTTCTGTTAACAGTTGAACTTGTTCATCTAGATGTTCTTTTAATTTCATAGTGCTATCTAGATTTTCGTTTAATTTAAGTAGACTTGTTTCGATCTCAGATACTTCTGATTCAAATGATTGTTTTTCTTTATCATATATAAATAGACGTTCATTTAAATTTTTGCATTCAATTTCGAGTTCACGTAGGTTCCCTTTTACTTGTTGCTCCTCTGTTCTCAACAGTTCACCACGATGCCGAAGTTCCTCTACAAACGCTACTTTCTCTTGACGTTGTTTTTTTAGAGATTTCACATTTGTTTCCATGATTTTTGTTTGTTCTTCCATTTTAACTAGTTTTGCCACTAACTCCTCTAGTTCACGCTGCCGCCCTAATATTGGACTTCCTTTTTGTTTAACACTTCCTCCACTCATCGAACCGCCTGGATTAACAACATCTCCTTCTAGGGTAACAATTCTATTTTTATATTGAAGTAGCTTTGCTAATGCATTTGCCCCCTGGAGATCTTTTGCTACAATTACATGACCTAATAAGTTTGAAATAATTGCTCGATATTTTTTATCATAGTCAATTAATTCACATGCCACACCTATAAAAGAAGGGTGAGATTGTATCTTTTGTTTTTCAAACTGAGAAAGCTCTCTGGGTTTAATGACCGAAAGCGGTAAAAAAGTCGCTCTACCAAAACGTCTAGCCTTTAAAAATTGAATAGCACTACGAGCATTCTCTTCGGTATTAACGACTATATGTTGCATAGCGCCACCTAAAGCTGTCTCTACAGCTTGCTCTACGTGTTCAGGAACAACAATAAGTTCAGCAACTGCTCCTTCGATTCCAGATAAAATAGTTTCCTTTGCTTTCAATACTTCTTTTACCCCTTGAAAAAAACCAGAAAAATCAGCCTGCATCTCCTCTAAAACCTCTTTACGAGAACGTATCTGCTGTAAATGATTTAATGCTTGATAATACTGGGTTTCCTTCTTTTGATATTCACTATTTATTGTTTCAAGGTCTCGATTACCTTTTCGAAAATTATGAATATGTTTTTCTAAACATTGTTCCTTATTTTGAAGTTCTTCCTTTAAAAGAATCTCCTTTTTTAACAAAGTTTCTCTTTGCTCTAATAAAGTGAGATTATTATGATCCAAATGCTCACTTTTGTGTTTACGTTGTCTTAACTGCTCTTCAAGGTATCTCACTTCATTACGAATAGATGCTTGTTCATTTAAGACTTCAATATAATCTGCTTTCATTCGTTCTAACTCTGTTTCAATATCTTCCTCTAAAGAAGAGAGAAGTTTTTGCTCTTGATCTAAACGTTTTTTATTATTGAATAGCTTTTCTTTAAAGTTTTGTAATTCTTTAGTTTCAACTGTTAGACTTTCTTCGATTTGCTCTTTCTTTACTTTTAATACTTCTAGCTTTTTCAGGAAACTTTCTTTAGTTTGATGATAATTTTTCTTTCTTTCTTTCAAAACTTCTTTTTGACCTTCATTTTTCTCTAATTGTTCACTTGTTGAAAGAAGAATATCTTGAAGTTCATTAATAGATTCATCAAGAGCATGCATTTTTTCGCGATATTGATCAATATTCACTTCTTCAACTTTTATTTGCGAAGAAATTTCAAGCTGATCTCGTTTCAATTCTTCAACTTTTTTTGCCTGTTCATTCCAACTTTTATGGAGCTCTTCAATTTCATAAACTAATAAACCAACTTCTACTTTTGTAAGTTCCTCTTTCTTTTCCAAATAATCTTTCGCAACCGATGCCTGAATTTTTAAGGGTTCAACTTGTCCCTCAAGTTCATGCAGAATGTCCTCTATTCGATATAAGTTTTCTTGTGTTTCAATTAGTTTTCTTTCAGCCTGTTGTTTTCTCGTTTTATATTTTAATACTCCTGCAGCTTCCTCAAAAATAACTCTACGCTCTTCAGACTTACTACTTAATATTTCTTCAATTTTCCCCTGGCCAATTATTGAATATGCTTCTCTACCTAAACCTGAATCCATAAAAAGTTCATGAATATCTTTAAGTCGACAACTTTGCTTATTTATAAAGTATTCACTATCACCAGAACGATAAACACGTCGAGTAACACTTACTTCACTATAATCGATCGCCAAGTGCTGATCTTCATTATTTAATGTTAGTGTTAACTCAGCAAAGTTGAGTGGCTTTCTAGTATCACTCCCTGCAAAAATGACATCTTCCATTTTCGCTCCGCGAAGAGACTTTGCTGACTGCTCTCCTAATACCCATCTAATACCATCAGATATATTACTTTTACCACTTCCATTAGGGCCTACAACTGCAGTAACTCCTGGAACAAAATCTATTGATGTTCGCTCAGCAAAGGATTTAAACCCTACTACATCTAATCTCTTGAGGAACATTTCTTTTCACCTCATTATTTTTCACAATAAATATAATTAAACAATTTCTTGCATCTTTAACTTAACTATTTTACCATACTTTTTTTAACTAGTTATGATGATTATTGTTTCAAAAGCAAAATTTTAAAAGCGTGTTACTGTTATACCTAGACTATATAATCATTTTAAAAATGTAATCGGAACTTCATTTAACGAAAAGCTCTATTCTAATTACATAATAGAAATAAAATTTTCTACCTAATTGGAGGGAAATTAAATTGCCTACATCAAAAGGCTCTCCTTTCTGATGTAGGCAAATGAAGAGAAACTATTATTTTTCATTTTTTTAACTATGTGAAGCTTCATACGTGTGAAAAGCCACGATATAATGGTACAATAAAATATAGTTGATTGCCTATAAAAGTATGTGAGGGTAATCTATTTGAAGGGGTGGAAGAAATGAATTTAAAAGAAAATTCACGTGATAATATTGAATTTATGATTTCGAATATTAAAGAAAAAATGCAAGTTGTAAATGGCGGTGCAATGAGACCTGAAAGTTTTGATACTGATCGTTATGAGGATTTAGTTGATATTTACGAAATGATAATGAGTAAAAAGTCGTTTAGCGTAAGTGAAATCGATGCAATTGTATCTGAATTAGGGAAACTTCGTAAAAAAGGTTAACCAATTAGAAAAGCATAGTCACCTTGATCACTAGAGAAAGACTCTTAATAACCACTTTGTGACCTCCGAAAAGGGTGAAGGTACGAGCTCGTAGGGGCAGAAATAGACACCTTACTGATAACTTCTAAGCTTTATTCTTTACCTTACAATAAAAGAAAGACTTTCTTCACTTTTTATAGAAGAAAGTCTTTCTTTTATTTGTCCATTAGTTTTTCAAGCGCCTTTTGAGCAGCTTGTTGCTCAGCTTCTTTTTTCGATCTACCAACACCTACTCCTAACTTGGTCTCGTTTAAGATTACTTCTGAAACGAATTCGCGCGCATGAGCAGGCCCTCGTTCTTGAACAATATGATATTGAATTGCCCCAAGTCCATCTCTTTGAATAAATTCTTGCAACTGGCTTTTAAAATCCATCATATGAGAAAAAGCACCCTCATCAATTTTCGGGTAAATTGTTACGGATAAAAAGTGGTAGACGGCTTCTAACCCTTGGTCTAAATAAAGAGCTCCAACAAACGACTCAAACACATCAGCAAGCAATGCTGGTCGTTCTCTACCACCCGTCATTTCTTCCCCTTTACCAAGAAGAACGATTTCACCAAAGTTTAAATATGTTGCAAACTTTGCTAGTGATGGTTCACAAACAATTGCTGCTCTTAATTTTGTCATTTCACCTTCACTCATTGTATCGAACTTTTTATATAAGTACTGAGAAACCGCTAACTCTAAAACCGCATCTCCTAAAAATTCTAACCGTTCATTATCATCAAACGGGCGAATGCGATGCTCATTCACATAGGATGAATGTGTAAATGCTTGAATAATAAGTTTTTCATTTTCAAATTGAATTTCTAAACGCTCAAGCAGCTTTTCAAATTTTAATTTTTGGGCAGGTGTTAATTGAATTCTTTTCTCTGTACGTTTCGACGTGCGTCTACGAATTTTCCTTGAAGATTGTTGCATAATAACCTCCAAAACCTTTCAATACGTAAAATATGAAAGACTTCATTACAGATAATTGTAAAATACGATAATCACTTATAACGGAAGTCTTTGTTTATCGCTGAATAATTAAGGAGGATGATTAACACTAAGATGCTGACCTTTTTAAAGGTACGTCTTAGGTTAATTCATCCTCAACTAACCTACTGGTGGCTGTTTATGTAGTCAACAACATCTTGAACAGTAGCAATTTTTTCTGCATCTTCATCAGAAATTTCTAAATCAAACTCATCTTCAAGTTCCATCACTAGTTCTACTACATCTAGTGAATCTGCCCCTAGATCTTCTTTGAATGTAGCTTCAGGCTTTACTTCAGCTTCGTCAACACCAAGACGATCTACGATGATTTTCGTAATACGTGGAAATACGTCTGCCATGAGTTCACCTCCTCTCAAGGAAAATAATTTATTTATGACTATAATAGTACTTTATAATGGCATTAAACCTATGTACACATTATAGGATAAAACAATGTAAGAAACAATTAATTCATGACCATTCCACCGTCAACATGTAATGTTTGACCAGTCATATAATTAGCCTCATCACTGACTAGAAAACGAACAGCTGATGCAATATCTTCTGCGCTCCCTAATTTTGCAAGAGGAATTTGTTTTAATAACTCTTGTTTAATTTCTGTAGATAATTCTTCTGTCATATCCGTTTCAATAAAACCAGGTGCAACTGCATTAACCGTAATGTTTCGATTAGCTAATTCCCTTGCCAATGTTTTTGTTAAACCAATTACTCCAGCTTTAGCCGCAACATAGTTTGCTTGTCCTGCATTTCCTAGTACACCTACAACAGAGGAAATATTTACAATTTTCCCAAAACGTTGCTTCATCATTTGACGTGTAACAGCCTTTGAACAATTAAAGACACCCTTTAAGTTAGTATTTATAACAGCATCCCAATCGTCTTCCTTCATCCTCATGATGAGTCCATCTCGAGTAATTCCAGCATTATTAACTAGAATTTCCAACGAGCCGAATGCACCAATTGTCTCTTTTACCATCATATTCACTTCATCAGCATTAGCAACATCTGCTTTGATAGCAATCGCATCCGAGCCAAGAGCTTTTATTTCTGCTACAACTTCTTCTGCTTTTTGTTGGTTACCTGCAAAGTTTACTGCAACTTTTGCTCCTTGTCTAGCTAATTCTAATGCAATGGCTTTACCAATTCCTCTTGAAGCTCCTGTTACAAGAGCTACTTTTCCTTTAAGCATTATGCATTACCACCTTTTATAGTTTCAACAGTCTTTTCCAAAGATTCACGATCATTTACAGAAAACACCCGTACTTTACGGTTTATTTTTTTCACAAGTCCTGATAAAACATTCCCAGGACCTATTTCAATAAATGTATCTACATCTTGATCTAGTAAATAATTTACTGTATCTTCCCAAAGAACAGGAGAATAAACTTGTTGTACCAACTTTTGCTTTATTTCTTCACCTGAACGTACTTCGCTTGCAGTAACATTTGCAATAACAGGGACAAGGGCATCGTTAATATTAATATTATTTAATACTTCAGCAAGCTTATCCGCCGCTGGTTTCATTAACGATGAATGAAATGGTCCACTTACTGAAAGAGGAATAGCTCTTCTTGCCCCTTTTTCCTTAGCAATAAGAGAAGCTTCTTCCACAGCTTCTTTTGAACCAGAAATAACAATTTGGCCTGGACAATTTAGGTTAGCAAGTTCAACTGGTTGACCCTTTAACGTTACTTCGTCTGTAATTTCCTTTAACAGACTACGCTCTATTCCTAAAATAGCCGCCATTGCTCCTTGGCCTTCTGGAACTGCGTCTTCCATAAAAGATCCTCTCATTCGTACCGCATAAACAGCATCTTCAAATGACAAAGCCTGAGCACAAACAAGGGCACTGTATTCACCTAAACTATGCCCAGCAACATAATCTGGTTGAATATCGGCGATACGAAATGCCTCAAGCATAGCTATACTTGTTGTCAATAAAGCGGGTTGTGTGTTGGTAGTTATAGTTAATTCAGCCTCTGGACCTTCAAAAATAAGTTTTGTTAATTCTGTCTCAAGGCGTGTGTCTGCTCTTTTAAAAATTGCGGAAACAGCTTCATTTTCTTCTGCAAAAGTTTTTCCCATTCCAACCGATTGAGATCCTTGACCAGGAAATAAAAATGCTATCTTACCCATTGTACAACTCCCTTTAATTCGTTTTTTCAACTAAAAATAATATTTACTATTCACCTTTTACAATTTCACCTTTTATGGTTTCTACAACCTTTTCTTCGACAATCATTCGAGCTTGCCTTACAGAATTCAGTATAGCATTTTCATTAGAAGATCCATGTGCTTTAATAATTGGGGCTTGTAAGCCAAATAAACAAGCACCACCATATTCCGTATAATCCATTTGCTCTTTAATTTTTTTAAACCTCGGTTTTAATGCTCCAGCCGCTATTTTACTAAAAACTGTACTCGTAAGCTCTTTCTTCATTAATGAGAATAAAGAAAGGGCTGTGCCTTCTACTGATTTCAGAACAATATTACCTGAAAAACCGTCACATACTACAACATCAGCAATACCATTTAATAAATCTCTTGCTTCAATATTCCCTACAAAATTCAAGTTGGCATTCTTTAACAATTCAAACGTCTGTTTTGTTAATTCAGTACCTTTATCGTCCTCAGTTCCGACATTTAGCAATCCAACTCTTGGGCGATCAATATCACGAACCTTTTTCATGTAAATAGAGCCCATTATGCCGTAGTGAAGTAAATGTTCAGGTTTTGCATCCATATTGGCACCTGCATCTATTAGTAAAAAACCATTACCATTAAGAGTCGGTAGCATTGGCGCTAGTGCAGGACGTTCAATTCCTTTTATTCTACCACTAATTAAAATTCCACCAGTCATTAGCGCACCAGTATTTCCTGCAGAAATACAAGCATCAGCACGACCTTCTTTTACTTCTTTAATAGCAAGAACCATAGAGGCATTCTTTTTTCTACGTATAGCTGCCACCGGGGCATCTGTTGATTCAATCTTTTCATTAGTATGTATAATTGTAACTCTTGTTTCATCTGTAAGACTTTCTTTAATCGCCACCTCATCGCCTACTAGGACAATGTGTAGTTCTTTATAGGATTTTATAGCTGCCATTGCACCTTTTACGACTTCTTTAGGGGCATGGTCGCCACCCATGGCATCAATTACGATCCTCATGTTCACCCTTCTCTCCTTCCGATAGCAAGTCTCTTCGGTACATGTGGAATTCTCCAGAGAAAACTAACTCTTGTTCAACAAAACTAGTTACTTCAACTTTGGTACGCTCTTTTTCATTGTTGATAACTTTCGCCTTTGCAATCACACGTTCCCCTTGCTTTACTCTTCTAGTAAAACGAACATTTGCTTTTGATGTTAACGCTAATTCATCATCAATAATTGCAACTGCCAAAGAGTTTGCTTGAGCAAAAAGGTGATGTCCTCTTGCAATCTTTGTTCTTGAAAAGACATGCTCTGGTCCTATATCTAAAATGGAGATTGCTCTCTGATCTAACTGTAAATCGATAATTTCACCGATAACTTCTTCTAATGATAAAGCTTTTACAGTATCAAACTGTTTTTCAGCTACATGTTTAATACGTTCTCTTAATTCAGGTATTGAAAGTTCTAATCGATCTAAACGGATCGTTTGAACACTCACATGAAAAAATTCTGCAAGTGACTCATCAGTAATAAAAGGATTTTCATTTATTTTTTGTTTTAATAGCTGTTGCCGTTCTTTTTTCGATCGTCTCATCTTTCCACACCATCCAAGCTTATATGACTAGGTACTAAAAGTAGTATATAGAAATTGGATTTATATTTCAATAAAAAAATTACTATTAATCCATTTTCTCTCCATTTAGCACCCCTTGCTCCTCTAAATACATAACTAGATACTTATATTCTGAATTCTCCCAAAATTCCTCAGAAGAGACTAGATGTGTAGCGTCATTTCTTGCTACTTCCAGCGCACGATAATCGTGAATCATATCAGCAATTTTAAATTCAGGTAAACCACTTTGTTTAGATCCAAAAAAATCTCCAGGGCCTCTTAGTTCTAAATCTCTTTGAGATAATTCAAACCCATTATTTGTTTCTGTCATAATCTTCATTCGTTCTTTTCCAACATCAGATTTAGGATCAGCTAATAGTACACAATACGATTGTGCATCACCACGTCCAACCCGTCCTCGCAGCTGATGAAGCTGTGATAAACCAAACCTCTCCGCATCATAAATAACCATGATAGTAGCATTAGGTACATTAACTCCAACTTCTACCACCGTCGTAGAAACAAGTATTTGGACCTCATTATTACTGAATTGTTGCATAACTTCTTCTTTTTCACTTGAATGAAGTCTCCCGTGCATGAGTCCTACTTTATAATCCCTAAAGTAATGTTGAAGTTGAGCATGTACGTCAATTGCATTTTGAACATCTAGTTTATCAGATTCTTCAATTAAAGGACAGATAACATAAGCTTGTCTACCTTTCATTAACTCCTTTTCAACAAAAGATAAAACACGTTCAAGCATCTGGTGCTTAGCCCAGTATGTTTCAATCGGTTTTCGACCAGCTGGCATTTCGTCAATTGTTGAAACATCCATATCTCCGAAAATCGAAATGGCTAGTGTCCTTGGAATGGGGGTTGCTGTCATAAAAAGGACATCCGGATTTAGACCTTTATTACGCAGTGTACGCCTTTGTTCAACACCGAAGCGGTGCTGTTCATCCGTTATAACTAAACCTAGTTTGTGAAATTGAACTTCATCTTGTATAAGGGCATGAGTACCTATAATTATATTAAGTTCCCCACTTTCAAGTCGAGTCAACAATTCCTTACGCTTTTTACCTTTAATGGATCCGGTTAATAATTCAGAGGTTATACCAACTGGCTCAAGTAACGCTTTTAAAGAATGATAGTGTTGTTCTGCTAATATTTCAGTAGGAACCATTAATGCACCTTGAAAACGAGCGGTAACAGCAGCATATAAACAAATAGCTGCGACAACTGTTTTCCCTGAACCTACGTCTCCTTGTAGCAAACGATTCATACGATAAGGCGTAGCCATATCTTTTAAGATTTCATCAACTACCCGTTGTTGCGCAGATGTTAGCGAAAAAGGTAATCTCTCGAGAAAAAGTGTAACATTCTCTTTATCATAGTTAATAGAGGCACCACCACTATTTTCTCGATGGAATTTTCGAATCGCTTGCATTTTCAACTGAAACAAAAGAAACTCTTCATAAACCATTCTTCTCCTTGCTTTCTTAGCGTCTTCAAAATTAAGCGGGTAATGGAGTTTGTAAAGCGCATCTTTTCTTTCAATCAGTTTGTATTTCTGTAAATAGTAGGGTGGTAGGATTTCTTTGATTTGGTTTCCGTACTGTTCCATCGCCGAATTTATCATTTTTTTCAATCCTTTTACGGTAATTTTACCGCCAACCGAATAAACAGGTTCATAACTACTGTTTTGCTCACCTATACCAAACTTACATTCGTTAACAGTAATTGAAAGACGATGTTGATCCCACTTACCTGTTAGTGTAACCTTTGAACCTATAACTAATTTCGTTTTTAAGTAATGTTGATTAAAAAAAACTGCTGTAAGTAATACGTTACCTACTAAAACCCTAGTAGATATTTTCGATTTTTTTTTACCATAAAACCGAAGTACACTTTCACTTTGAATCGTTCCTTGGATCGTTACTCGCTCTTCATGTTTAATTTCTGTTATGTCTTTTGGCCGATAATCCTCATAACGAAACGGGAAATATTCTAATAAATCTTGGATCGAATAAATCCCTAAGTTATGTAAATCTTTAGCCTTTTCCTCCCCAATTCCCTTTACAAATGTAACTGATTTTTTTAACATCTTTATTTTTCGTGACTAAATCCAAAGATTTTCGCTTCTAGTGCTCTACCTGTTGGAGTAGCCGCTAAACCTCCTCCTGCGGTTTCTTTTAAATCTCTTGACATAGACTGACCTATTTTGTACATAGCCTCAATTACTTCGTCACATGGAATTCTACTTTCTATTCCCGCTAATGCCATGTCAGCTGCAACAAGTGCATTGGCGGCTCCCATAGCATTTCGCTTAACGCATGGAACTTCAACAAGTCCAGCAACAGGATCACAAACTAACCCTAGCATATTTTTTAATGCTATTGCCATTGCATGGGCCGATTGTATAGGTTTCCCACCCATAAGTTCTACAATGGCTGCTGCTGCCATACCTGTTGCACTACCAACTTCAGCCTGACAACCACCACCTGCACCTGAAATAGTAGCATTGTTTGCTACCACAAGCCCAAATGCACCACTTGTAAATAAAAAACGAACCATTTTCTCTCTAGAAGGATTAATTTTTTTCTTAATAGCAAATAGGGTTCCTGGTACTACTCCAGCTGAACCGGCTGTAGGAGTTGCGCAAATAGTCCCCATTGCTGCATTTACTTCATTTGTTGCTATTGCTTTACTAACAGCATCAAGAAGAAATTCACCAGATAGAGATTTTCCACTCTGTATATAATTTTGTAAAAGAATTGCATCTCCTCCTGTTAAACCTGATATTGAACGAACTTTTTCTTTAATTCCTCTTTCAATAGCTTCTTCCATGACACATAAATTTCTGTCCATCTGATCAAATATTTCTTCAAAACTTTTCTCAGAAACATCCATTTCCTGTTTTATCATTATATCAGAGATAAGGATGCCTTCCTTCTCTGCCAATTCTACTAATTCAGCCACATTTCGAAACATTGTTTATCTCTCCCTAGTCTCTCGCGTTGTTATTCATGTATCTTAGTTACCTTAGAGATATTTGGTAAAGATTTTACTTCAGCTAAAAGTTTTTCATCAACGTTTTGATCAATCTCAATAACCATTAACGCTTCTTTACCTTTTTCTTTTCTCGAGACTTCCATATGGCCAATATTAATTTCATACTTTGCTAATACATTAGATACCGCTGCAATAACCCCAAATCGATCATCATGTACAACCAATATCGCAGGATGATTACCTGATAATTTTAATTTAAAGCTATTTAGTTCAACGATTTCTATCTTTCCTCCACCTATGGAAATCCCAACTAATTCTATTGTATCTTGTTCACACGTCCCTAGTCGAACTTTTGCTGTATTTGGGTGATCTGTAATAGCATCCTCTGTCACGATTTTATAAGTAATCCCTAAAGCCATAGCAATGGTGAGAGAATCTTTTATTCTTTGATCAAAAGTATCAAAATCGAGTAACCCACCTATTATTGCAACATCTGTCCCATGTCCTTTATATGTTTTCGCAAAAGAGCCATAGAAGGAAATTTCTACAAATTTAGGTTCTTTTCCTAGAAGTGTTCTAGCAACTCTTCCAATTCGAGCAGCTCCTGCTGTATGGGAGCTAGAAGGACCGATCATTATTGGGCCAATAATATCAAAAACCGTTCTATATTTCATAAATACCTCCGAAAAATTCTCTAAGCTGTTAGTTTAATTATAGTTATATTATTTACTTTGTCTTGTCGCCACCCTAAAAAAATTGAAAACATTTTAAGAAAAGCGCAAGCGCCTTGGTCACGAGCAGCTGCTCCTGTGCCACTCCGTTTGCTCGTCGCAAAGCCACTTCGAAGTATTCCAAGTAGTAGCTTCACTGGGGCGTCCTTTGACAGAAGCCGCTCTTTGGCTTCCGCGTGCTTCTGCGTCTAACAGCACTGCTTCGAAGTAGGCTTCCTCGAAGCAGTGTTTTGTGCGACGAGTAATCGCAGGAGCAAAGTAGCACGGAGCATATTCAAGAAGTAATCCAAGAAGACATTGAAGTCAGTAACTTGACTGAAGTGACCGAGCTCGTAGGCTGCTTGCGCTAGACAGTTTCCAAGTAAGGAGTTTTATACATTCTTCCATTGCAAAAAAAGTGCCAGCAACCATATATGTATGGTTTTCTGACACCATAAAGCTTATTTAGCAAGAGTAACAGTAATTCCTATTGCCCCTGGACCTACATGCGCACCAATTACAGGACCAATATCAGTAAAAACTTCCGAACTAATGTTAAAACGACTACGCATTTCCGTCATAATCTCAGTAGCCAATTCAATTGTATTTGCATGAATAACCCCAACGATTATCGGTTGATTGCCATAGTCTTTCTCTAGATAGTCATAAATCTTTGCCAAAGCTTTTTTCTGCCCACGCACTTTATCAACAGGATAAACTTCTCCATCTTCATTTAACGAAAGGATTGGTTTAATTTTCAATAATGAACCGAGTACCGCTGACGCTTTACCAATTCGACCATTCTTTTGTAAAAACTCTAATGTATCAACCATAAAATAAATCGTTGTATCCTTTAACAACTCATTTAATCGCGATAAGCATTGCTCCTTTGTTGCACCTTGTTTAGCTAGTTTTGCAATTTCAGTAACAATCATCCCACAAGAATAAGCTGCTCTTTTAGAATCAACAACAGTAACATTTATTGTTTCTTTCACCACATCTGAAGCTATAACAGCTGATTGAAATGTACCACTTAGCTTCGATGATATGTGAATTGAAATAATATCACAGCCTTGATCCTCCGTATCAATTTCCTTATACACTTCTTCAAATTGATACGGAGACGGCTGAGAGGTTGAGGGGATAACATCTGATGTTGCAAGATTTTCATAAAATTCCTTAGCTTGTATCGTGACTCCATCTTCATATGTTTCTTGTTCACCAAAAAGTACTTTCAATGGTACAACAGCGATATTTAGTTCTTCCACCAATGACTTTGGAATATCAGACGTACTATCGGTGACAACTCTTACTTTTCCCATAACGAATCACCCTCCTCAATATTATTCAACAGAAAAGATATAAGAATATAAAGGTTGATTACCTTCGTAAACTTCTACTTCTACATCTTTAAAATTTATTTCAATATAATCAACAAGCTTATCTGTTTCTTCTTCAGTAGTACCATCACCACGAATAATTGTTACGATTTCAGAGTTTTCATCAATCATTTGATCTAACAATTGTTCTGTCACTTTAAGACGATCAGGTCCTGAAGAAACAATTTTCTTCTCAGAAATCCCCATGAAGTCATCTTTTTTAATTTCTACACCATCAAGATTAGTATCTCGTACCGAAAAAGTAACTTGCCCAGTCTTCACTAAAGCTAAAGCAGCTTTCATATCCTCAGAATTTGTTTCAAGGTTCCCTGATGGATTAAAAGCTAATAATGCAGCTAAACCTTGTGGGACTGTTTTAGATGGTACAACGACAACATCTTCCTCAACAACTGAAGCAGCCTGCTCTGCAGCCAAAATAATATTACTATTATTCGGTAAAATAAAGATCTTATTGGCACGAACATTTGAAACCGCCTTAACAAAATCTTCAGTGCTTGGGTTCATTGTTTGACCACCTTCTATAACAATTCCAGCGCCTAGGCTTTTAAACATTTTAGCAATCCCTTCACCCATAGCTACTGTAATAATTCCAAACTCCGCTTTAGTTTCCGAAGTGGAAGCAATTGGCTCTTCCTCGTAAACTGCTTTTGTTTCTTCTAGTAAGTGAGTGTGTTGTTCTCGCATATTTTCTATTTTCACGTTAATTAAGCTTCCAAACCTTTGAGCCTGAGTGATGACTTCGCCTGGTTGTTCAGCATGAATATGTATTTTAAGTAAATCATCATCAGAAACAACTAACAAAGAATCTCCATGATTACTTAATAATTGACGAAAAGCTACTTCATCAAACGGATTTTTTTCAATCTTTTCTTCCTCGAATTTAACCATCACTTCTGTACAATATCCAAACTCTATGTCTTCAGTAGCCATGTAACTTTGAGCGTTTTGGTGATGTTCTACTTTCACAAGTTCAGACATAGATGCCGACTTTCTATCAAGTTCAACAATTTCTTCGCCTTTTAGTACTGCTAAAAAACCTTCATAAATAATTACTAAGCCCTTCCCACCTGAATCAACTACACCTACTTCTTTTAAAACAGGTAGTAAACTTGGAGTGCGATCTAATGATTTATTTGCTTCAGCCAGTGTCGCATCCATAATTTGAATAATATCATCCGTACGTTTAGCGGTCTCTTGAGCTTTTTTAGCCGCATCTTTAGCTACTGTTAAAATTGTTCCTTCAACAGGCTTCATCACTGCTTTATAAGCCATATCTACTCCATAAGTAAAAGCATCAGCAAATTGTTTAGCATTCAAGGACGTTTTACCTTCAACAGATTTTGAAAATCCTCGAAAAAGTTGTGATAAAATTACTCCTGAGTTTCCTCGAGCCCCCATCAACAAACCTTTTGCAAAAGCTCCAGCAACTTTACCTACATGTTCTGAATTTTGAGTGTTCACTTCTTTCACTCCTGAGGAAATGGACAAATTCATATTCGTCCCTGTATCACCATCCGGTACAGGGAACACATTTAACGAATCCACTAATTTAACATTCTTTGATAAATTACTGGCTCCTTTAATAAACATTTGGGCAAGCTTTTCACCCTCTAAACTCTTCAGTGTCACAAATGTTCCTCCTTAAAACGAACTATGGATTTATTACCTTAACTCCTTGCACGAATATATTCACTGAGTCAACTGTCAAACCCAACATTTGCTCAAGCTGATACTTTACTTTCGTTTGAACATTATGGGCAACCTCAGAAATTTTTGTTCCATAGCTAACGATTATATACATATCAATATGAATTTCATCATCTTCTTCACGTATTACAACGCCTCTAGTAAAGTTTTCTTTACCTAGCAATTCTGTAAGTCCATCTTTCAATTGCTTTTGTGAAGCCATGCCTACAATTCCATAGCAGTCGATTGCTGCTCCACCAGCAATTACGGCTACAACTTCTCTTGCAACATCAATTACACCTAATTGTGTTTTTATCTTTATTGACATATCGAAATCCTCCCTTAGAATGTACTATCGTGGCTTAACATATTTTACTATAATTATCCACATATTTAAAGAAAACTATATCAATCAGTTCATATATCCGTTACGTAATTATTAGCTTTATAATTAAGGTATCCTAATTATACATAAAACATTTACTTTTTTGATTATAGCTATTACTTATATAGTGTCAAGTATCTTACCTTGATAATTATTCGAAAACCTCTTGCAATCTTTTTTTTACTATGCTAATATTAGCAAGTATTTATAAGATGAATTTGAGTGTCATCTCATGGTTTACAAGGAGGTGCAATCATGGCACGTAAATGTGTAATTACTGGAAGACAAGCTCGTACAGGAAACAAACGCTCACACGCATTGAACAAAACAAAGCGTAAGTGGGGTGCGAATGTACAAAAAGTTCGTATTATGGTAGATGGAAAGCCAAAACGTGTATACGTTTCTGCTAGAGCTTTAAAATCAGGAAAAGTTGAACGCGTATAATATGAATTGAAACAAAAAAGCACCCATTATGGTGCTTTTTTGTTTAACCTTTTTTAAATGAATTTAATATTACTCTTACAAATCCTCCTAAAAATTTGGGTAACTTAATCGTATAAAATTTCATAAATCTCCCTCCTCAACATGGGATTCGTCATTTTTCAGCACTAACGATAAAGGAATAAAGTATAAATGACCTCAGTTATAATAAGTATATTCAGCAGTTTTAAAATAGTACCTATTTTCTTTAATTACCAAATAATGTTACACCTTATATTCATTATTAAAAACAGTTTGTCTAATCAATACTCTCTACCACTATTAATATGCCAAAAGAAAATGAATAAGTACCCCTATTTACAATTAATTCATTACTAATACATAAACTTGATCCATACTTTAATTTTGTATTTGTTAATTGATATTTAAAACCTTGTAATGTTAGATCCTCTACGCATTCAAACATCGAAAGAAAAGAAATATATTTGTAATTACTTTGAAATATATCGTAACTCCCTGGCTTTTTCACTGTGATTCGATTTTTATTATCAACAATATAAATATTTACTGAGTTTTTTATACCTTTTTTTAATAGTTGCAAATTAATCATTTCATGATCTAACCTACCACCAGTTGCTCCATAAATAATAATCTCTTCTGGTCTTTTCTCTATAGCAAAAGTTAACGCTAATTCAAGATCGGTTTCATCTTTTTCGCTTGGAAATTGTTTGTACGAAGATACTCTTACGTTTCTCTTTGTCATAACAGAAATTGAATCAAAATCACCGATAGCATAATCGGGTTCGATCTCAAACTCTACTAGGTGTTCTACGCCACCATCTACACCTATCCAAATTTCATCTTTTGACTTTTTATGCAATGAAGGGAGACTCATACTCGGTCCCCCTGCGACAATATGGATACGTTTCATATTTATTTTCCATGTAACAGCCTAGGCGCTGTATTTGAAAGTAAAATAAAGACAACCGTAGATAATAAAAAGACTGGAAGCATGTATGATGCGTTATAAATAATTGAGTAAAAAATAACGTTCATGCCTTCTGGTGCATATATACCAAACCATACAACACCTGAAATAAAATGAGAAGTAAAACGAAGAAATGAACCGACAAAGACACCAGCAATAATTGCTACCATACGCCTTGTTTTACTTGCAGCAACTGAAATACTAAATACCCCAGCAAACCCTACTACTGTATACGCCACAGCATAATCTAGAAAAATTTGTACCGGGTGAACAAAATAACCGTAAAACATTTGTATAGATCCAACAATAAAGCCTGTTAATAAGCCGGCACTAAGTCCTCTCCGATAAGCCATCAGTAAAATGGGAACCATTGCTAGTGAAACAGAACCACCATATCCCCAAAATCCTTTAATTGATACAAAATCTAATATTAAAGCTAAAGCTGCCATCATGGCGATTTCAGTCAAATGTAAAACTGGTCTTTTCAAAAGAAACACCTCTTTCTTTATAATAAAATCACCTTGATATATGCAAGGATGGTTAAAGATAATAAAGCTGAAGTCAATCATTCACTGATTGTTAGTTTAACTTATACCACCATAAGAATAACTAATCATCAGGTTTCTCTGATAATTAGTTATTCTATATAGGACCTTTAAGGACAGTTATACCCCCACCTCAAAACTTTTCGATTTTCTTAAGATTTGAGATGGGTTCTTATTGCACCTTACGAGCGGGGTAAAATATAACAAAAAAGATAACTTAATATTAGAAAAACCCTAAAACATTTTTTTCTTCAGAATTTATACTGCACCTTCAATAAACAGTAAATTCCCCCACCGCTTAATAAAAGCTGCAATCAAATGATTGAAGAAATTTATGGTTTGAGTTATCTATTTAAGTTACCCTTTATTTAATCAAACTGATTTGAACTTAAGGGGCATAGACCCCCACCTCTAAGCGTAGTGAAGGTGGGAACTTCCATTCAGTTGGAATTGAGACTCCATCTGAATTTCCGATGTTCTAGCGAAGCTAGAACGAGTTCTCTTTAACTTAGCCTCGAATTGCTTTAATTGCTTGAGCACGGTCTTTTTCATTATAAATAGCAGATCCAGCCACTAATACATTTGCACCGGCTTCAATACAAAGTTTTGCTGTTTCTGAGTTAACACCGCCATCAACCTCGATGTCAATAGATAAACCCTTTGACTTTGCCATTTCACTAACAGCATATATTTTTGGTAGCACTTGTTTAATAAACTTTTGTCCACCAAAACCTGGGTTAACTGTCATTAGTAACACCATATCTACATCATCAATAATATGCTGAATTGTATCTACAGGCGTTGCAGGGTTTAAAACTACACCAGCCTTAACTCCATTTTCTTTAATTAAGTGAATTGTTCTATGAAGATGAGTACACGCCTCGACATGGACCGTAATAATGTCTGCTCCAGCTTTTGCAAACTGCGCAATATAGTTATCGGGATTTTCAATCATTAAATGGACATCTAACGGTAACGTTGTAATTGGTCTAATAGCTTCTACAATAAGAGGCCCAATTGTAATATTTGGTACAAAATGACCATCCATTACATCGACATGAATGTAATCCGCTCCCCCTCTTTCTACATCTTTAATTTCCTCTCCAAGCCTTGCAAAATCTGCAGACAGGATTGACGGTGCAATCTTAATCATTTTAGTACCTCCGCTTTTGTTGTTTAATCTCTTCTAAAAAACTTAAATAATCTTTGTAACGGTAATCAGCAATTTCCCCAGCCTCTACCGCATCCAAAACAGCACAATTGGGTTCTGTAGAATGGGTACACCCTCTAAATTTACATTGACTAGCACGAGATCTCATCTCTGGAAAACAATCTGATAACTGTTCAGAAGTAACCTCTGTAAAATCTAATGAACTAAAACCAGGTGTATCAGCTACTAATCCTGTTCCAATTTTAATCAACTCTACATGCCTAGTCGTATGTTTTCCCCTGCCTAAATGAGAGGAAATTTTATTTGTTTCTAAGTTTAAGTCAGGTTTAAGTGCGTTTAATAAGGACGACTTCCCGACACCGGATTGTCCAGCAAATACACTTATTTTGCCATCTAACCATGGTCTAACTTCTTCAATTAGCTCTTCCATAAAAATAGAGGTTTGCAATACCGTATAACCCAACTTACGATAGTCGTTGATAAATTGATTTATTTCTTGCTGATGCTCTCTTTTAAGTAAATCAATCTTACTAATACAAACAATTGGCTCAATATCATTAGCCTCAATGTGAACTAAAAAACGATTTAAGAGAAGCGTACTAAATTTTGGCTCCATAGCCGAAAAAACTAAAATCGCTTGCTCGACATTAGAAATAGGTGGACGAACTAATTTATTAAACCGGTCTTTTAGCCCCAAAATGTACCCATCGCTATAATTTTCAGCCTCAAAATTAACCGTATCACCTACTAATGGTGTTATCTTTTTCTTACGAAAGTTCCCTCGAGCACGACACTGAAATACTTCACCTTGACTTTCAACATAGTAAAAGCCACTTAATGCTTTAATAATCTTTCCTTCGGGCATTGAATCCTCCTTATTTAGAAAGCAATAAATTTATAATCTCTATTAGTATGAACGAAGTCCTAACATTTTTCCCGGAACGCAGAAGATTATTTTAAATTAACTAGTTTGCAGCTCCTTCATCATACGTTTTCGTGTGTGTTTGATATTCTTCCCCATTAATAGCTACCTTTACTTCCGCAAAATCTTCTGGGTTAATCGTAACAGGAATCCTAAAAGAAGTTAGCTCATTAATTGGTTGTTCATTTGTATAGACTACATGACCTGAAGTTGTTGAATCATCGTACGTAATCGTTACAAAATAAGTAAGACCAGCAAGTTGATCTTCTTCTGAAATTGGCACTTCAAACTCTATAAATGTAGATATTGGTGGTAGCTCAGGTTCTAGAATTGGTTTTGGATTTGGATTTGGTTTTGGTTTTGGTTCTGGACCTCGCGAAAATACAACCCTAATAACATCACCTTTTTGTACAAGTTCACCTCTTAATGGGTTTTGTTCCATTACTTCTCCTACTGGAAAGCGGTCTGAATAAGCTTCATCAAAATTACCGGATAGTCCATGCTTTCTAAAATATTCAATTACTTCATCACGATTATAACCTTGTAGGTTATCAAGTCTTATCGTTGGTGCGACACTATAGGTTATGTAAATAATTGCTTCTTCAGGCACGACAAGAACTCCCTGTTGCGGAATATGAGATATAACAATATTTTCATTAAAATTTGAAGTTGCTTCCTTTGTTTCGAAAATGTTTTCGTCCTTAAACCCTAATTCAATTAAAGTTCGGCGAGCTACCTCTTTATTTTGTCTCGTTACATCAATCATTTCTATTTTTTCTTTACCTTCGCTTACAAAAACAGTGATAGTAGTATTTATTTTCACTACTCGTCCTGCTACTGGGTCATGTCGGACAACACGACCTTCTTTAATCTCATCATGAGGGATGTTTTCTCGCTCAACTACTAACCCAAGCGCAGTCAATTCTCGAAATACTTCCTCATATTCCATCCCAACTAACTCTTCTGGAATCGTAACCTCATCAACATGAAGAAGACTAGGTATAATGGTAAAGGCAGCAATTACAGAGCCTAATAACAATAATATTGTAACCATTAAAATAGGAATCCATTTCCTTTTTTTCTTTACTACTTTAGTATCCGATTTTTTATTTTCAGATTGTTTAACAATTTTTGTTTGATCCAAATCTTGATCATGGGAATGTTCGTTTTTTAATATTGGGATAGCCTTAGTTACATCATCATCATCTTTTGGTATAACAAATTTCTCTTCATTCAAACGATGTGGCTCCAATGCTGTTTGAATGTCTTCTTCTAATTCTCTTACTTGACTATATCGATGGAAAGGGTCCTTTGCAGTAGCCTTTAATATAATATTTTCAATGCTTTGTGGTAATGATGGATTTATTAATCTAGGAGATGGTACTTCTGTTTGTAAATGTTTAATAGCTATCGAAACTGCTGTGTCACCTGAAAAAGGAACTTCCCCTGTCACCATTTCATATAGCACGATTCCTAATGAATAAATATCCGATCTTTCATTTACTAAACCACCCCTTGCTTGTTCGGGTGATAAATAGTGGACTGAACCCATTACCGAATTAGTATGGGTGATAGTTGCAGATGTCATTGCTCTAGCAATTCCAAAGTCAGTAACTTTTGCTTCACCTTTTGCACTAATTAAAATATTGTGTGGCTTAATATCACGATGAACGATATGATTTGCATGCGCATGAGAAATGGCAGAAGAAATTTGGAGCATAATATCTACTATTTCTTCGATTGGCAGTGCGCCACGTTGTTGAATAAGCTGTTTCAACGTTAAACCTTCTACGTATTCCATCACAATATAATATAAGTCATCTTCTTCACCTACGTCGTAAATATTTACAACATTCGGATGTGAAAGACTTGTAGCTGCTTGTGCTTCTCTTCTAAACCGTCGAATAAATTCATCGTCATCAGAAAATTGTGGACGTAAAACCTTTACAGCCACTACTCTATTTAGAATAACATCGTGTGCCTTATACACATTTGCCATTCCTCCGCCACCAATTGTTTCTAAAATCTGATAACGGTCATTAATTTTTCTATCTTTCATGAACATCACCATGAGTTCCTTCATTATCATGGAAAGCAATTGCTATCGTAATATTGTCCTCGCCACCACGTTCATTCGCTAAGGAGATTAATTCTGAAATCTTCATATCAAGAGACATTTTTTTTTGAATTACTTGAAATATTTCTTCATCCTTCACTTTATTTGAAAGTCCATCAGAACACAAAAGGATGTAACTACCCTTGTCCCAATTTATGGTTTCAATATCTATTTTGATAGTTTTCTCGGTACCTAATGCCCTAAGAAGTACATTACGACGAGGATGGTTTTCTGCCTCAACTTCAGTAATTTGTCCTGAACGAACAAGTTCATTGACTAATGAATGATCTTCCGTTTTTTGCGCAAGAGTTTCTCCATTCATTAAATAAGCGCGACTATCCCCTATGTGAGCATATGTTACAAATTGATCAGAGCAGACAACAGCCACAAGAGTTGTGCCCATTCCTTGACACTGGGGATTTTCAGTTGAATGTTGATAAACTTGTTCATTAACATCGGAAATAGCTTCATCTAACCACTTTTCAATACTTGTAGGTGTCTCTAACTCACTAGTCTCACGCCATTTTCCTAATAATTTTTCAATGGTCATCAGACTTGCTACGTCACCAGCCTGATGTCCGCCCATACCATCAGCGACAATAACCAGTAGTAATCCATCCTTATTTTTACTAAAGCCCCCATTGTCCTCATTGTGAGATCTAATTTGTCCTACATCTGATTTAAACGCTACATCCATTCTTTTATCCCCTCGTTTCTTCTTTACGTTCCTTTGCTCTTAACTGACCACAAGCAGCATCAATATCATGTCCCTGTTCTCTACGGATCGTAACATTAACCCCACGATTTTTTAAGATTTTTTCAAATTTAAAAATCTGATTTCTTGAAGTACGAACAAAGTTCCTTTCAACTACATCATTAACGGGTATTAAATTCACATGACACTTTAAACCTTTTATTAAATCAGCTAGCTGTTCGGCATGCTCCTCTTGATCGTTCACTCCACCAAATAATCCATATTCAAAAGTAACTCTTCGACCAGTCTTCTCTGTATAATAGTTAACGGCTTCCATTAGTTTATCTAGAGAGTAAGCTTTATTGATTGGCATTAATTTACTTCTTATCTCTGTAGTTGGTGCATGAAGTGATATCGCAAAATTAATTTGTAACTTTTCATTTGCAAAATCGTATATTTTCGGAATAATTCCACTTGTTGATATGGTAATATGTCTTGCTCCAATATTTAAACCCTTCTCATCATTAATTGTCTTTAAAAAACTTACTAATGGCTCGTAATTATCGAAAGGTTCACCAATACCCATAACAACAACAGAGCTAACGCGTTCACCAACTTCATCTAAAGAACGTTGCGCTTGTAAGACTTGAGCTACAATTTCACCAGCTTCTAAGTTACGTTTTAATCCACCTAGAGTTGAAGCGCAAAACGTGCAACCAATACGACATCCTACTTGCGTTGTAACACAAACACTATTGCCGTAATCATGGCGCATTACAACTGTCTCGATAGAATAACCGTCACTTAATTCAAATAAAAATTTAATGGTTCCATCCTTTGATTCTTGTTTTGTCAGTGTTTTTAAAGTTGTTAATCTAAAATCATTCGACAAACTTTCGCGTAAGTCCTTCGACAAATTTGTCATTTCATCAAAAGATGTTACTCTTTTTTTATAAAGCCAATCAAAAATTTGTCCTGCTCTAAACTTTGGCTCTTTATGATCCTTTAGCCAGGCTTCTAATGTACTAAACTGCAAACTAAAAATTGATGGCTTTTCTGTTTCTGTTTCAATCATGCTCGACACACCTTTATGGTTGATTTTTTATAAGACTTGCGATGAAGAAGCCGTCTGTTTGAAAATCCGATGGTAATAATTGAACCATCCCATCTTTACAAAATCTTTGAGCTTTTTTAGGTAAACGATTCATTAATGTTCTATCTAAATGAAATTCATGATGCCCTTTAAGAAAACTCTTAACTACTTCTTCATTTTCAACGGTATCAATTGTACAAGTACTGTAGACTAACCTTCCCCCTTTTTTCAAAAGGGGTGCAACTGCATCTAAAATTGCTTTTTGAATAGTTGTTATTTTCTCTATATCTTCTACTTTTTTTTGCCACTTTATATCAGGTTTTCTTCTAATAACACCTAATCCTGTACATGGAGCATCTACTAAAATATAATCAAAACTTTCTTTTTCAAATATTTGTCCCGCATTTCTGCTATCGGTTGCTTTTGTAGTTATGGAAGTAAGATTGAGTCTATTAGCTTGTTCATCAATAAGTTTCACTTTATGTTGATGAAGATCTAATGCATATACTTCACCTTCATTATTCATCCGTTCTGCTATATGTGTTGTTTTTCCACCAGGAGCAGCACAGCTGTCTAGTACCTTCATGCCAGGTTTAGGATCTAATGCTCTTGCTACAAGCATTGAACTCTCATCCTGAATAGTTAAAAATCCTTCTTTATATAACTTTGTATTTGGAAGTGAACCTTTCACAACTTTTATGGCATCTTCTGATAAATCTCCCCGTTCTGCACAGACACCTTCATTATCTAGAAGTTGAATCACAGCATCAATATCGGCATTTTTAACCTTATTAACACGAGCCGAAACTGAGGGTGGAACTACACTTATTTCACAAATATTTTTTGTTTTTTCTGTCCCGAATTGCTCAACCCATCTTTCAATAAGCCATGCTGGATGACTTAATTCTATAGCCATTTTTTCAGTAGGATTTTTTATGTTATTAAAAGTCGGTTTACCTTCTCTTAGAAACGATCTTAAGGTACCATTAACCATTGCCGAAATTCCTTTATGACCTTTTTTCTTGGCTATTTCTACAGCTTCATGGACAACAGCCCGTTCAGGAACACGATCTAAGTAAACAAGTTGGTAAATTGATAAACGTAACAGAACAAGTACCCACTGATCTAATTTGTGTAAACCGCCTTTAACAAATTGACTCAAGAAATAATCTAATGTATTCTTTCGCTGAATTGTACCGTAAACGATCTCAGTTAGTAAACCAACGTCCTTCTCGTTTAATTTTTCTTTTTTTATAGATTGATTTAAGAGAAGGTTAGAATACGCTTGATTTTTTTCAATTTGAAGTAGGATATCGAGGCCAACTTCACGAACTTTTTTTTTCATTATTATTCTCCTAACTTAGTTCCAACAGTTAAATTACTTCCCGCACCACGTAAGAACTGTTCAGCACTCATTCGTTTTTTACCTGAAGGCTGTAGCTCTGTTACTTTAATATAAGTTTCGTCCCCCGTACTTACAACAAACCCATCTTCTTCAATAGCTACAATAACCCCTGGATCAGCTTGTTGTTTTTTTGGAACCTTAATTGACCACCATAGCTTTAAAGGTTGGTTATTAAGTGAAGTGTAGGCAACAGGCCATGGATGTAAACCACGGATCTGATTATAAATTTCTAATCCACTTTTTCCCCAATTAATTTTTTCTTTATCTCGACTAATATTGGGAGCAAAACTTGCCTTAGAGTCATCCTGTTTAATAGGAGTAAGTCTACCTTCTATTAGGTCAGGGATTGTCCGAGACAGAAGCTCTGATCCTATCACACTTAATTTATTATGTAATGTACCCACATGATCTTCTTCTAAAATTTCAACCTTTGCTTGGTTTAAAATATCGCCAGCATCTAATTTTTCTACCATATACATAATTGTAATCCCTGTTTCCTTTTTTCCATCAATAATTGATTGGTGAATTGGAGCACCTCCTCGATATTCTGGCAAAAGGGAGGCGTGGACATTAATACAGCCAAACTTCGGTTTATCAAGAAGAGCTTTTGGTAATATTTGCCCAAAGGCAGCTGTGACAATTAAGTCGGGCTCTAAATCAAGCACCTGCTGTAAATCTTCTGACCGTTTTAAATTCTCCGGTTGGACAATTTTCAAATCGTGTTTTACTGCTTCTACTTTTATTGGCGGTGGAGTTAATTCCTTTTTTCTGCCTTTCGGTCGATCTGGTTGTGTCACAACTCCAACTATGTTGTATTCATCTTCTATTAAACGCCTTAATACAGGAACTGAAAAGTCAGGAGTTCCCATAAAAACTACACGCATATAAACACCTCTTTATTATTATAGTAATTAATCAAACTAATTTGAACTTAAGGGGCATAGACCCCCACCTCTAAGCGTAGCGTAGGTGGGAACTTCCATTCAGGTGGAGTTGAGACTCCATCTGAATTTCCGATGTTCTAGCGAAGATAGAACGAGTTCTCTTGTAAGTTACATCAGAACAAAAGGATTCTTATCTATTGAAATCTGTAAAGTTCCTTGTTGAGTCTCTCGTTTGTAATTTTCATTTATTTCCTTTAAAACAGCTAATAGAGTCGGTTCATTTTTGTATTTTATCATGCATTGATATCGATATCTATCTTTTATCCTAGCAATTGGACTAGCTACAGGCCCTAAAACAATAGCTTTATCAGATAACGACCTTCTTAAAAAGGATCCAATCCTTTCAGTTACTTCAATGACCTTCGTGATCTCAGGGTGTGATACTTGAACAATTGTAATAAAATAGTAGGGTGGATAATTTTGTAGCTTTCTAACACTCATCTCTCTTTCAAAAAAGGCTATATAGTCATGCTGACGTACTAAATCTATACTGTAATGCTCTGGTGTATATGTTTGTATAACTACTTCTCCAGGAAGTTTGTGTCGACCAGCTCGACCACTTACTTGAGTTAAAAGCTGAAACGTTCGTTCACTAGCTCGAAAATCAGGAAGGTGAAGCATTGAGTCAGCAGCTAACACTCCGACTAACGTAATATTTGGGAAATCTAATCCTTTAGCAATCATTTGTGTACCCAGTAAAATATCAGCCTTCCCTTGGGCAAATGCTGTTAGTAGTTTTTCATGTGCACCTTTTTTTCTCGTCGTATCTACATCCATTCTAATAACCCTTGCTCCTGGTAAAACCTTCGTAATTTCTTCCTCTACTTTTTGAGTTCCTGATCCAAAAAAACGAATATGCTCACTATTACAACTACTACACGTTTTGGGCATATTCTCTTGATGACCACAGTAATGACATTTTAATAGTCGGCTTGTTTGATGATAAGTTAATGAAATATCACAATGTGGGCATTCAGCTACATATCCACAGTCTCGACACATTACAAATGTTGAATACCCTCTACGGTTTAAAAATAATACACTCTGTTCACCTCGTGAAATGCGATCAGTCAGTTTATCAAAAAGCAGTTTTGAAAACATGGAACGATTACCGCTTTTAAGCTCTTCTCTCATATCTACTATTTCCACTGTTGGTAATGTAACATCATTAACGCGCTCTAGCATCGATAATAACTTGTATACACCTTTCTTTGCACGAGCATACGTCTCTAAAGAAGGTGTAGCACTCCCTAATATTAATGGGCAATTATAATAACTAGCACGCTGTATCGCAACATCCCTTGCATGATAGCGAGGGTTCTCTTCTTGCTTATACGTAGCTTCATGTTCTTCATCGATAATGATTATTCCAATATTTTTAAACGGAGCAAATACTGCAGATCTAGCACCAACTACAACCTTAACACTACCATTGTGTATTTTGCGCCATTCGTCATACTTTTCTCCCACAGAAAGACCACTATGTAAAACAGCAACTAAAGAACCAAAACGTTCTTTAAAGCGTTGAACCATTTGCGGTGTAAGTGAAATTTCTGGAACAAGTACAATTGCTTCTTTCTCCTGTCCTATAACTTTAGAAATCGATTGTAAATAAATTTCGGTTTTTCCACTACCAGTTACCCCGTGAATTAAAAACGTTTCATGTTTTTGGTTTTCTATCGTATGATAAATTGGCTCAATCACCTTTTTTTGATTTCTTGTCAATGGTAATGGATTTGTTCTCTTAAATGAACGATTGGCATAAGGATCACGGGAGATCTCTAATTCTTTTTCTACTAACACGTTTTTCTCAATTAACGCTTTAATTGTACCTCGTGTAGTCTCTGCTTGCTCGATAAGGTCTGTTATAGGCACGGCTGTTGGAAACTTAATAAAATATTCAATTACTTCTTTTTGCTTTGCTGCTCGGTTTCCTAAGTGCATTAACTGATTAGAGAGATCTTCGCGACAAAAAGGTTCCACAACCTTCACTTTTTTATAAGTAACCTTATCCTTTACAACGTAAACAGCTTCTAAAACTCCCATTGAAATGGCTCTTTTTATTAATGGCAATAAGTTAACATGATTTGATTTAAACTCTTCCCAATCAACAACGTCTCGATGTTCAAACCAAACACGTAGCTCTTCTGGTATTTCAAGTATTCTATTTTGATCAACAAGCTTTATTTCCTTTTTATACTTAGCACGTAATGCAGCTGGGAGCATTGCTTGATAAGCAGTTATTTTAAAACAGATCGCACTGTTCGTTAACCACTCTCCCAACTGAAGTAGTTCATCAGTTAAAACAGGAGTTACATCTAGTATTTCTGCAATTTCCTTAACAGTTTCTAGTTCCGTTTCTTCAGACGTTGAAATTACAAATCCTTGAACTTTTCTCGGGCCGAATGGAACAATAACCCTCATCCCAATTTCTATCATTGGAAGCAAGTGAACAGGAACTTTGTAGTCAAAAAGACGATCGGTACCGCCAGTCGGAACATCAACGACGACTTTTACAATCATTTTTCAGAATCCTTTATTACTTCTTCCACTTCATTTAACAAATAATTAGCGACTTCATGCTTAGACATCAGTGGCAAATCAAGTCTTGTCCCATTCTTATTAAATATCGTTACAATATTTGTATCAGCTTTAAACCCAGCTCCCGGTTGAACAATACTATTAGTAACAATCATATCTAGATTTTTTCTCTCTAATTTATCTTTGGCATATTCCTCTAGTTGTTCACTTTCAGCAGCAAATCCGACTAATAATTGTTTTTCTTTTCTTTCACCTAACGTTTTTAATATATCTGTCGTTCTTTCCATTTCAATAGACCAATCATTCGGGCTTTTTTTTATTTTTTGTTCGTGCACTAACTTTGGTCGATAATCAGCAACAGCAGCTGTTTTGATAACGACATCAGCAAAATCAAAACACTCGATCACTTTTTCAAACATATCTTTTGCTGATGTTACATTCTCAAGTTGAACTCCATTTGGTGGCTTTATAGTAGTAGGACCAGAAATTAATATAACATTTGCACCTCGTTTTATCGCTTGCTCAGCTATAGCATAACCCATTTTCCCAGATGAGTGGTTCGTAAAATAACGTACTGGATCAAGTTTTTCTTGAGTAGGTCCAGCTGTAACTAATACTGTTTTACCTTTTAATGTGGATGATGACGGTTGAAAGAACTCTTCAAGATGTTTGAAGATATCGTCTGGTTCCATCAGTCGCCCTTTTCCAATATATCCACATGCTAAATAACCTTCACCCGGCTCTAATATTTGATAACCAAATAATTTTAATTTATCGATATTAGCAATAACTGCCGGATGCTCGTACATATGAACATTCATAGCAGGTGCGATAAAAATAGGTGCAGTGGTAGCGAGTAACATTGTTGAAACTAGATCATCAGCTATACCATTGGCAGCTTTCCCAATAATATTGGCAGTAGCTGGTGCCACAACAACAACATCTGGCCAATCAGCAATATCTATATGGGTTATTTTTGTCGGATCTTTTTCTTCGAAGGTATCAACATATACATTGTCTCTTGAAAGTGCTTGGAAGGTTAGTGGTGTTACAAATTTTGTTGCACCTTCAGTCATAACCACTTTAACACTAGCACCAGCTTGTGTTAATTTACTTGTAAGTGCACATGCTTTATAAACAGCGACTCCGCCAGCCAAACATAATAAAATTTTTTTCCCCTTTAACATATGTAACTCCTCCAGTGTCTTGAAAATTAGAAAACTGATAGCGCCTGTTCACTCGAAAACTTTCCAAATAGAAAATAATTTAAGTGAATTTCATATTTACCAAATCCGAGCCGCATAAATCAATATTTAGTTACAAATGATTCGGCGTAACTAGGTATAGCACCTTAGTGGCGAAAATAATGAATGATGAAATTCATAAACTATACTTTCTTAAGAAAAACACATGAAAAGCGCAAGCGCCTTGGTCACGAGCAGCTGCTCCTGTGCCACTCCGTTTGCTCGTCGCAAAGCAGCATCGAAGTAATTCAAGCAGTAGCTTCACTGGGGCGGCCTTTGACAGAAGCCGCTCTTTGGCTTCCGAAAAGGACTGAAGTGACCGAGCTCGTAGGCGCTGAAGCTAGACAGTTTCCAAGTTAGAAATTTATAAATTCTGATTATGTTAGAAAAACCTGGCTTATCGCCAAGTCCTAAAGCGAAAGCCTTAGTTTTTCTTATACTTTATTCCTTTAGAGAAGTTAAACTTTCTTAAAGTACAAAAAAAGAGGGTGACTCATACTAGATCAGTCACACCCCCATTATAAACTAGTGAAAAACCTTTGATATAAGGTTAATTCTCTAAATAATTGTTCATAGGGGGGCAAACACTTTTTGAGTCATCCCCTTTTGCATTTTCTACTCTTCCCGACGTTTGAACGAAAGTTGCCCTGCAGAAATTTCTTCAAGTGCTTTACCAACCTGTTTATATGACTGAGGCTTATCAACCTTTAAGTCTCTTTCATTTGATTCACGAAGGTAACGTGCACGTCTTGACGAAACAGTCACTAACGTATATTTTGAGTCAAGTTTTGTTAATAAATTATCAATTGAAGGGTATAACATTTACTCAGCCTCCACTAATTGTTTATATTTTTCTATTAAGCGGTCTTTCCTACAATGTTCAGCAATTACAATCGCTTTTATTCTGTCGACCGCTAGATGAACTTCGTCATTTTCAACAACATAATCATACTTATTCATCATTTCGATTTCATCTTTGGCAACTGTCATACGGTTGTTAATAAGATCTTCTGTTTCAGTTCCTCGGTTAACAATTCGATTTCGTAGCTCAGCCAAGCTAGGCGGCATCAAGAAGATAAATAAACCTTCTGGAAATTTTTCTCTAACTTTTAATGCACCTTGCACCTCAATTTCAAGAATAATATCTTTTCCTTCACTTAAGGTTTTTTCAACATAGTCTACAGGTGTTCCATAAAAATTACCTACATATTCCGCCCATTCAAGAAGTTGATCCTTCTCTATCATTTCCTTAAATTGTTCTTTCGTTTTAAAAAAATAATTAACCCCATTAACTTCTCCTTCTCTTGGAGAGCGAGTTGTTGCTGAAACTGAATACAAAATATCTGTATCTTGTTTCCTAAGTGCCGCACATACCGTACCTTTCCCTACACCGGATGGTCCAGAAAGAACGATTAATAAGCCTCTTTCCTTTTTCATTATTACCTCCATAAATCAATCCATAGGATTAAACTTTGCATAATATATTTTGTATATGCCAAGTTTCTTATACTATCTCAAATACGTATGTATTTTATAGTACTAGAAAACTCCAGCTAATTATACATTAGCCGGAATTGGATTGGTGATATTATTTCCTTTAGTCTTCTGATAAATCATCTTTATTAGATAAACGTTGTGCTACCGTTTCCGGTTGAACAGCAGATAAAATAACATGATCACTATCAGCAATAATTACAGCTCTCGTTCTTCTTCCATATGTAGCATCAATCAACATGTTTCGCTCCCTAGCTTCTTGAATAATCCTTTTAATTGGAGCTGATTCTGGACTCACAATTGAAATAATCCGATTTGCTGAAACAATATTGCCAAAACCAATATTTATAAGTTTAATGTTCATTGTTTTCCCCTGCCCATCTTTATATTATAACCAGAACTTTGGTCATTTTAACACCTTTTTCTTTCAAATAATATTAATTATATAATTATTCAATATTTTGAACTTGTTCTTTGATTTTTTCAAGCTCCGCCTTTAACTCTACCACTTGTTTATTAATATGTATATCATTAGATTTTGAACCTATTGTATTTGCTTCCCGATTCATTTCTTGAACAAGAAAATCTAACTTCCTACCTACTGCATTTCCTTTATTTTGCTCGATAATGAATAAGAACTGATCAAGATGGCTTTTCAACCTAATTAGTTCTTCATCAACATTTGCTTTATCGGCATAGATCGCAACTTCTGTTAGGATCCGAGCTTCTTCAATTTCTAGTTTACCAGTTAAAAACTCATCTACTCTTTTTAATAACCTCTCGTGATAGGTCTCAATTACTTTAGGAGCATTTGTTGAAATGTCGTCAGTCAAGTTATGAAGATTCTCAAGTCTTAATTTCAAATCATTACAAAGACTTTCTCCTTCTTTTTGACGCATTTTAAGTAATTCTAAAACTGCTTTCTCACATGTAGTAATAATATCATCAACAAGAGTGTCCGATTGATTTTCTTTTTCTATCACTGTTACAACATCAGGGTGAATAATAATTTTTTCCAAATTAAAATCTTGTTCCACACCTAATTTTTTTTCTGCTGTTTCAAAAACTTGACGAAACTCAGTTAACAAATTCCAATCAACTTGCAGCGTTCGTTGAACTAATCCATCCCCTTCAATTGTTAGGAACACATCGACTTTACCTCGCTGAACAAAATGATTTACTTGCTTCTTTAATCGATCTTCTAAAAAAAGAAATTGGCGTGGCATTCGTATAGTTACTTCTGAAAACCGATGATTTACTGATTTCATTTCTACGTTAATTCGATAATTTTCTTTTTCAATAAATGCTTGACCATATCCAGTCATACTTACTATCATATCTATCACATCCACTTCTCTATTCTAACCAATTTTACCATTATCAACAAGTTTAGGAAACAGAAACAACATGAACGTTAATTTTTTATTATAGTTAGAATAGTTTTTTAAATTATAGTTATTTGCTACAAAAATACTTGTCGATTTAGATAGAGAATGAAACAAAATAAAGAGGCTTATTTAATGCTCCAACTTTATTTTACTAATATAGTTAGGAACACATCAAATTAGAGCCTCTTTTTAATTAAGTGAATTTCTACATTACCAAAAACGAGCTGAATAAAGCTGCTAATGGGCGTTCCTTCATCTCCTACTGTTTGTTTGCTTAACTTATACTACAGGCATAAGAATAACTAATCAACTTCACTGATGAAAGTTATAGTATATCGGGACCTATTGGGCAGTTAATCCCACACCTAAGGAGTGGGATTAATCTATATTTAGCTACAAATGATTAAACGAAACTAGATCTGGCATCATTGTAGTGAGAATAAAGCGTCATGGTATTCATTAATTCATTTATTTTCTCTTAAATATGTGAAACCCCGCTAATGCAATGGTTGGAATAGATGCAAGCCCTACGACTAGCAACCATTCACGTACCCCTAAACCAACGGTATGAAATACAGGTTGTAAAGGCGGGAAGTACATGACACCTAACATTAACACAAGCGAAGATAAGACTGCTAATACTAAATATATATTTTGAAGTGGATTTCGGTGAAATACAGAGTGCTCACTTCGGCAATCGAAAACATGAATGAGTTGCGCCATTACTAACGTTGCAAAAGCTACTGTTTGAGCTTTTATTAGTTCTTGTGGATTCGCAGTTAATGTTAACCAAAATGCAATAATTGTAACGGTTCCAATCATAAACCCACGGCTTACAATTTTCCATGCCAACCCTCTAGCAAAGACACTCTCCATCGGATGACGTGGTTTACGTTTCATTACGTCGCCCTCTGCTTGATCAAGCCCTAATGCCATCGCTGGTAAACCATCGGTAACTAAATTGATCCATAAAATTTGGATAGCCACTAAAGGTAACGGCATACCGAGCAACATTGCAAATAGCATAACTAATATCTCACCAACATTAGATGCGAGCATATAGCGAATAAATTTACGAATATTGTCATAAATATTTCTTCCTTCTTTAATTGCCGCTTTAATTGTCGCAAAGTTATCATCGCTAAGGACAAGGGATGATGCCTCTTTTGCAACATCTGTCCCTGTTATCCCCATAGCAACCCCAATATTCGCAGCTTTAATTGCTGGAGCATCGTTAACACCATCACCTGTCATTGCAACAATATGTCCTTTAGCCTGAAGTGCTTTCACTATTTTAAGTTTATGTTCTGGAGATACACGTGCATAAACATAAATATCTTCAACGACTTCCTCTAAATCTTTTACACTCATTTTTGCCAACGTATTCCCGTCCATAATTTTACCGTGACTAGGTAATATGTTTAACTGCTCTGCAATAGCCCTAGCTGTAATTAAATGATCGCCTGTAATCATAATAGTCTTAATTCCTGCCTGTCGACATTCAATAATTGAATTTCTTACTTCAGGTCTAGGAGGATCGATCATACCTTCAAGTCCAATAAACGTTAATTTACTTTCAACTACATCTTCTGAGTGAAGAGGAGTATTTCTTTCAATCTCTTTAAAAGCTATAGCAATCGTGCGTAGTGCTTGGGATGCAAGATTATCAATTGCACTGACAACCGCAGTTTCTTTGTCTGTGGTTAAAGATTGTCGTCGTTCATCCCATAAAATATGCTCACTTCTACGGAGTAAGACATCAGGGGCACCTTTTGTTACAACAAAACGTTTACCATCTCTTCTTCTTTCAACAACGACACTCATCATTTTTCGAGTCGATTCAAACGGAAACTCTTCGATAATTTCGTATTCTTTTACTAAGGACTCTCTATCAATCCCAGCTTTGTTAGCACTAACAGCTAACGCTCCTTCTGTTGGATCTCCATCAATTGTATATTCCTTTTTTGTCTTGGAAAGTAACCCTTCTTTTACTTCTTTTGTGACTACCTTTGCATTGTTACATAAAGCTCCAAATGTTAACAATTGGTATAAAGTTTTTTCCATTTCTACATTTAACTTTTTTCCATTAAGGAAGAAATCACCCTTAGGAACATACCCCGTACCTGAGACACTCCATGTTTTTCCACCCGACCATAATTTTGTAACTGTCATTTTATTTTGTGTTAACGTACCTGTTTTATCAGAACAAATCACTGAGGCGCAACCTAATGTTTCTACTGCGGGTAACTTTCGGACAATTGCTTTTCGTTTTATCATTCGTTGTACACCTAATGCAAGTGCCACAGTAACAATTGCAGGTAAACCTTCAGGTATGGCAGCTACTGCAAGAGAAACCCCTGCTAGAAACATCGTATAAGCATCTTGACCTTGGTAAACCCCAATGACAACGACTAAGGCTGTCAGTATGAGAGCAACAATAATCAAAATTTTACCAAGTTGTTCAAGTTTACGTTGTAAAGGAGTTACCATCGTTTCTGCAGATTGTAAAAGATGGGCAATTTTCCCCATTTCTGTTTTCATTCCAGTTGCAACAATTACTCCTGTTCCACTTCCTTGCGTGACCATTGTCCCCATAAATGCCATGTTTTCTTGATCACCTATCGAAAGATCCTCTCCAGAAAGGACAACTTCCGTTTTTTGTACCGGAACTGATTCGCCTGTCAGTGCTGATTCTTCCACTCTAAGTCCTTTGGATTGGATAATTCGAACATCAGCTCCGACCCGGTCCCCACTAATAATTTTAACAATGTCACCAACAACAACATCACTAGAAGGAATTTTCGTCCATTGCCCATCTCTAAGTACGTTCATTTGGGGAGCGGAGAGTTCTTTTAAGGCAGCTAACGACTTCTCTGCTTTTCTTTCTTGAATAAAGCCTAAGACTCCATTTAAAAGGACAATAACAATAATTGTAATGGCATCAATATATTCACCTAGTAACCCAGATATTAAAGTCGCTACCAATAAAACAATGACCATGAAATCTTTAAATTGGGATAAAAACAGGAATAAAGCCGGTATACTTTCACCTTCATCCAGTTTGTTAAACCCAAATTGTTTTAGCCTTTTATCCGCCTCCTTTTGTGATAACCCACTAGAAAATTCTGATCGTGTCATTTTTTCAACGTCTTTTATTTCGCGATCATACCACTTCACATACATCACCCCACATCTGTTTCATTTAACGTCTGACTTGTCCTTCAAACTATCTTTATTCAGGCAAGTCCAAAAAAATGCTATACTGTTAAGTGAAGCTATATAAAAAAGTGTGGAATTCGTAAAATTAAGGTAGTAATGGAGTGAATATAATGTCATTTGACGGAACAATTGTACATGCAGTGGTAAAAGAACTAAATAATACTTTACTAACTGGAAAAATAACTAAAATATATCAACCTTATAAAACAGAATTAGTCTTTACAATTCGGGCAAAAGGCTCAACAAAACAATTACTTATTTCTGCAAATCCAAGTTTTGCACGATTACATTTAACAAATGAAAAGCTAGATAACCCTTCTGAACCGCCGATGTTTTGTATGTTATTACGAAAACATTTAGAGGGTGGAATAATTGAGGAAATAAAACAATTAGATTTAGAAAGAATTATAACTATTAAAATTAGAGCTCGAAACGAACTAGGTGATATAACTTATAAGAAGTTAATGGTTGAGATTATGGGACGTCACAGCAATATCGTATTATTAGATGAAATAGACGACAAAATATTGGATAGTATTAAACATTTATCACCTGGGATAAATAGTTATCGAACCATTTTACCAGGACATACATATAAACTTCCACCAGAGCAAGAAAAGTTGAACCCACTGGAAATTGATGAGAACACATTTATTAAAAAAATAGATTTTAACGCTGGTAAAATAGACACTCAGATTGTAAAACAGTTTTCAGGGTTGTCTCCACAAATAGCAACCGAAATCATATATTCAGCAGGACTAGTAAATCGAGAAACCTTAACCAAAACTTTCTTTGAGGTAATAGATTTGCTAAAAAATAATAAATTCGAGCCACAAATAACTGTTTCCGAGAAAAAGGGATATTTTTCAATTATCCCTTTAACACACATAAAAGGAACGAATCAAACGTTTACGTCCGTTAGCGAGATGCTCACCAGGTTTTACTTTGGAAAAGCAGAACGAGATCGAGTTCACCAGCAAGCAAATGACTTAGAGCGGTTTCTTAAAAATGAATACCAAAAAAATAAAACAAAAATAAAAAAGCTTAGGCTAACATTAAAGAATGCAGAAGATGCAGCAAAATACCGCAAATTTGGTGAACTTTTAACTGCTTACTTACATGAAATAAAAAAGGGTGAAAAACATATAGAAGTAATTGATTTCTATGATGAAGAAGGAAAATCAATTATGATTACCCTTGATCCAAGAAAAAATCCTTCTGAAAATGCTCAAAGTTATTTTAAAAAGTACAATAAAGCTAAAAACTCTTTAGATATAGTGCAAGAACAAATTAATAAAGCAAATGATGAACTCATATACTTAGAAGAAATTTTGAGTCAAGTGGAAACAGCAGCCCCTAAAGATATTGCCGAAATACGCGAGGAGCTTGTTGAAGGCGGTTATCTGCGCAATCGAAACAAGAAACAAACCAAAAAACAAAAAGAAACTAAACCGAATTTAGAAGAATATAAGTCCTCATCCGGATTAGATATTTTAGTTGGAAAAAATAATAAGCAAAACGAATATTTAACCAACAAATTAGCAAGACGTGACGAAACGTGGTTACATACAAAGGATATTCCTGGATCGCATGTGGTGATTAAAAGTAATCAAGTTGATGAAAAGACATTAATAGAAGCCGCGACAATCGCAGCCTACTTCAGTAAAGCACGTCAATCAAGCTCGGTACCTGTTGATTTTACACTTATAAAACACGTGAAAAAACCGAGTGGATCAAGACCAGGATATGTTATTTACGACAATCAAACAACACTTTATGTTACTCCAGATGAAGAGCTTGTTAGAAACTTAAGAAAATAGTAAGCGTGTAGCTTTGTCACGAGAACCTAACTAAAAATAATATGCAGTTTCTTAAATCAAAAAAACGCTTGTGTGTAACACACAAGCGTTTTTAATTACTTTTAAGCCAGCCAATCCAACGTAGCTGGATTGTTACGCCATTTTTTTAATTTTTCTAAATCGGTATCCGTAATCATTTTTCGTTCATTTGCTACTTCTATTAACGTGGAGTAGTCGGTAATCGTATAATACTCTAACTCTGCATCTTCTAACTGTTTATTTCCTTTTTCTAACCCATATGTAAAAATGGCTACAACTCCAAGGACATTTACACCAGCTTCAAGCAAGGCTTCTTTCGTTGTTATGACGCTCCCACCTGTAGAAATTAAGTCTTCCACAATTACGACGTTTTGTCCTGGCTTTACAAGACCTTCGATTTGATTTCCTTTCCCATGCTCTTTTGCTTTACCACGTACATATACCATAGGTAAATTTAAATTTTCACTTACCCAAGCAGCATGCGGAATTCCTGCTGTAGCTGTACCTGCTACCACATCAACTGAAGGAAAATGCTTAGTGATTAATTCTTCTAATCCAATAGCAATCTTTCTACGTACTAATGGATAAGAAAGAGTTAAACGATTGTCACAATAAATTGGTGATTTTATCCCTGATGTCCATGTAAAAGGATCATTTGGACGAAGATGTACTGCTTCGATTTCTAGTAAATGATTAGCTAATTGTCGTTTCACTTATATCATTCCATTCATTTTTAATTTTAAGGTAAGCTTCAAGTGGATTTTTACTTGCTGTAATACTTCTACCAACAACTATAAAGTCGCTTCCTAAACTTTTTGCTTGCTTCGGTGTCGTAATTCTTTGTTGATCATCTTTAGAGTCACCAATCATTCTAATTCCAGGTGTAACGGTAAGGAAGGAAGTTCCACAAGATTCTTTTACTAAAGGTACTTCTAAAGGCGAAGATACGACGCCATCAAGACCACTCTCATTTGCTAGTTTTGCATAATGAACGACAACGTCTTCAATGTTACCGTTTATTTTTAGCTGCTCTTGCATCACTTCTTGACTTGTACTCGTAAGTTGTGTCACAGCTATACACATCGGTCGTTCTTTGCCACTAACAGTCCCTGCTACTAACCCTTCTAGAGCTCGTTCCATCATCAAACGCCCACCTGCAGCGTGAACATTAACAATGTCAACGTCAAGGCGCGCAAGTGATTTCATTGCTTTACCAACTGTATTTGGAATATCATGAAGTTTTAAATCTAAAAAGATATTATGGCCTTTATCTTTTAATTTATGAAGCAAATTATTCCCACAACTATAGTAAAGCTCCATACCTACCTTCAAAAATAGTTGTTCGTCGTCAAATTTATCAATTAATTCCCAAACTTGACTTTCTTCTGAATAATCTAGGGCTATGATGATTGGATTTTTGTTTATGTTCATTTCCAACTGCCCCCTATTAATTCCGAAATATGATCTACTCCTAACTCATCAAGAGCCCGCGGTAAATCTTCGATGATCGTTGGACATACAAATGGATCAACAAAATTAGCAGTCCCAACTGCAACACAACTTGCACCTGCTAAGAAAAATTCTATAACGTCCTCTGCCGTTGTAATTCCACCCATTCCAATAATTGGGATCGATACAGCTTGACTTACTTGATGGATCATTCTAATTGCTACCGGTTTGATCGCAGGACCAGAAAGTCCACCAGCACCATTTGCTAAAATCGGTTTGCGTTTCTTTAAATCAATACGCATTCCAAGTAAAGTGTTAATCATTGATAGTCCGTCCGCCCCAGCTTCTTCTACAGCTACTGCCATTTCAACGATATCTGTTACATTTGGTGATAGCTTTACGTAAACAGGAACTTCAGATACTTCCTTGACAAGTTTCGTAAGTTCACTTGCCACTTTTGGATTTGTACCAAAAGTTATCCCGCCTTCTTTCACATTAGGACAAGATATATTTAGCTCTAAAGCATGGACATTCTTAGATTTCGATATTTTTTCTGCGACTTCAATATAATCTTCAGTCTTTGTTCCTGCAACATTTGCTACAATTGGAACATCATATTTTTCAAGCCACACAAGTTCATTTTCGATAACTTTTTCAAGGCCTGGATTTTGTAATCCAATTGCATTAAGCATTCCACTAGATGTTTCAGCAACTCTAGGTGTTGGATTTCCAAACCTTGTTTCAACTGTTGTTGCTTTAATGGCAATCGCACCTAGCTTACTTAGGTCATATAACTTAGCATACTCCTGACCAAATCCGAAACATCCAGATGCTGGCATGATTGGATTCTTCATTGAAAGTCCTGGAAGCTCTATATTTAATCTACTCATAGTTCTACCTCCCCAATCGGAAAGACTGGTCCATCAGTACATATCTTTTTATATTCTGTACGAGTTTTGTCGTTTTGGACATGACATACACAGGCAAAACAGGCACCTATTCCACATCCCATACGTTCTTCCAATGATAAAAAGCCTTTCTTCTCTGGGAAAGTTGCTTCGATGGCTTTTAACATAGGTGTTGGCCCACATGAGTAAATGACATCAAAATTAAGTTGTTTATCGGTAATTACATCAATAACCGTGCCTTTTTCGCCATATGTACCGTCAATTGTTGTTACATAAGTTTCACCTAATTGAACGAATTTTTCTTCGTAAAAGACGTCTTTGCTACTACTAAATCCTAACACGTGAATCACTTGGACCCCCATATTTCTAAGCTGTAATGATAATTCATATAATGGTGGAACTCCAATCCCACCACCAATTAAAATAGCAGTATTAGAAGCTTCTACTTCATTTAGTGGAAAACCATTACCAAGTGGCCCTAAAACAGACACCATTTCACCAGCCTGTTTAAGTGCTAACATATTTGTTCCTCTTCCACCAGCACGGTATATAACCGTAAGTTCGCCTTTATCTTTATTTATTTGTGCAATACTAATCGGACGTCTTAATAGCGGATCAGTTCCTTCACTTACTTTTAAATGAAGGAATTGACCTTGATTACATAGGCGTACAAGAGCCTCGCCACGAAGGACGAGCTCATACACACTATCTGCTATTTTATGTTGACTTATTACTTCCATATTTTCAACGATCATTTTAAAGTCACCGCCGTTTTTTGTTCCTCAAATGATGGCATTGGCTCTGATGCAAATGTAATTAATTCTAATACACGTAACAATGCTTCCGCAGTGTCCATGCTTGTTAAACACACCACGCCATTTTCAACGGCTTCACGACGAATTCTAAACCCATCACGGAGTGGTTGCTTTCCTTTTGTTAACGTATTAATGACAAACTGTGCATGACCTTTACGAATAACATCTAACATATGTGGCTCTTCTCCACCAATTTTGTTTACTACTGTCACAGGGATATTATCTTCTTTCACAACTGCCGCTGTACCTTCTGTTGCAAGTATATGATATCCAATTCGGTGGAAACGACGTACTAACTCCATTGCTTCTTCTTTATCTTTGTCTGCTACAGTGAATAGTACTGACCCATGTGTAGGAATTTTCATTCCTGAAGCTACTAAGCCTTTATAAAGAGCTTTTGCCAACGAATAATCTCGTCCCATAACCTCACCAGTAGATTTCATCTCAGGCCCAAGCGTAATATCAACATCACGTAGTTTCGCAAACGAGAATACTGGTACCTTTACGGAAACTTCTTTTGGTTCTGGTACATATCCTGTTTTATAACCTAAGTCGTTAAGGTTAATTCCTAATATCGCCTTTGTTGCTAAGTTAGCCATTGGTACACCCGTAATTTTACTTAAAAATGGAACCGTACGACTAGAACGAGGATTTACTTCTAACACATAAACTTCATCTTCATGAAGTACGAATTGAATGTTCAACAAACCAACAATGTTTAAACCTTTAGCTAGTTTAATCGTTCTTTCAACAATCTTATCCTTCGTTTCTTTTGATAAGCTTTGTGGTGGGTATACTGCAATGGAGTCACCAGAATGAACACCAGCTCTTTCGATATGCTCCATAATTCCTGGAATAACTACAGTCTCACCATCACAAATAGCATCTACTTCAATTTCCTTACCAATTAAATAACGGTCAATTAAAACAGGGTGCTTCGGATTAACCTTAGCTGCATTTTCCATATAACGAAGTAATTCAGCTTCGTAATAAACAATCTCCATAGCACGCCCACCTAATACGTAAGAAGGACGAACTAAAACAGGATAGCCAATTGTACGAGCAATTTCTACTGCTTGATCAACACTTGTTGCTGTACGACCTAATGGTTGTGGTACTTGAAGCTGTTGTAGGGCTTGTTCAAACTTATCACGATTTTCTGCACGGTCCATGTCTTCTAGAGAAGTTCCTAAAATCTTAACACCACGAGCTTCTAACTCTTCCGCTAAGTTGATTGCTGTTTGACCACCAAATTGCACAATAACTCCTAGTGGTTTTTCGTGATTAATAATATGCATAACATCTTCTACAGCTAACGGTTCAAAGTATAATTTATCTGAAATACTGAAATCAGTAGATACCGTTTCAGGATTATTGTTAATAATAATGGCTTCATAACCAGCTTCTTTAATTGCTAGGACAGTGTGAACTGTTGCGTAGTCAAACTCAATCCCTTGACCGATACGAATTGGACCAGACCCTAAAACAACGATACTCTTTTTATCTGTAATAATTGATTCATTTTCTTCTTCATAAGTTCCGTAGTAATATGGCGTAGCTGAAGCAAACTCAGCTGCACACGTATCAACCATTTTATACACCGGAACAATACCTTTTTCATAACGGAATTTATAGACATCATTTTCAGTACAATTCCAAAATGAAGCAATCGCATCGTCTGAAAATCCTAGTTCTTTCGCTTCTTGAAGAATTTCTTGATTAAATGCTTCTGCTTTTAACGTTTCTTCAAATTGTACGATACCTAAAATCTTATTTAAGAAGAAACGATCAATTTTCGTTAGTTCCCACAATTGCTCAACTGTATACCCACGACGCATAGCTTCAGCAACAATAAACAAACGCTCATCATCAGCTTTTTGTAGGCGGTGGTCCATCTCTTCTTGTGTAAGAGATTTTAATTTTTCAATTTCCAAGTGTAATACATTTGCTTCTAATGAACGTACAGCCTTTAGTAACGACTCTTCTAAGTTTCTTCCTATAGCCATTACTTCTCCTGTTGCTTTCATTTGCGTTCCAAGTGTACGATTTGCAGCTTCAAATTTATCGAAAGGCCAACGTGGAATTTTCGAAACAACATAATCTAGGGCTGGTTCAAAACTTGCATACGTTGTTTTTGTTATTGGGTTCATAATCTCATCAAGAGCATAACCAACGGCAATTTTTGCTGCGATTTTTGCAATCGGGTAACCTGTAGCTTTTGAAGCTAGTGCTGAAGAACGACTCACACGTGGGTTAACCTCGATAATGTAGTACTGATAGCTATCAGGATCTAATGCAAATTGTACGTTACATCCACCTTCAATTCCTAATGCACGAATAATTTTCAATGAAGAATTACGTAACATTTGATATTCACGATCTGATAATGTTTGGCTTGGTGCTACAACAATTGAGTCACCAGTATGAATACCTACTGGGTCTATATTTTCCATATTACAAACAACGATAGCTTGATCTTTACCATCACGCATTACTTCATACTCGACTTCTTTGAACCCAGCAATACTTTTTTCGACTAAACATTGAGTTACGGGGCTATACTTTAAACCACTCGTAACAATTTCAATTAAATCTTCTTCGTTATATACTAGGCCACCACCAGTTCCACCTAATGTGTATGCTGGACGAACAATAATTGGATAACCAATTTCTTGAACAAACTCATAAGCTTCTTCAAGAGTATGAATAATAGCACTTGGTGGTACTGGCTCATTTAAATCGTTCATAAGTGTACGGAATAAATCACGATCTTCTGCTTGTTCAATAGAGTGAAGCTTCGTTCCTAAAAGTTCAATATTAAACTCATCTAATATTCCTGACTTTTGTAGTTCAACCGCCATATTTAATCCTGTTTGTCCACCTAAAGTAGGTAACAAACCGTCTGGTTGTTCTTGTCTAATAATACGACTAACAAATTCATACGTAATTGGTTCAATGTAGACTTTATCAGCCATGGAAGTATCTGTCATAATTGTAGCCGGATTGGAGTTAATTAAAATAACTTCGTAACCCTCTTCTTTTAATGCTTGACACGCTTGCGTCCCTGCATAATCAAACTCTGCAGCTTGTCCTATAACAATTGGTCCTGAACCGATTACTAATATCTTTTTTATATCATTACGTTTTGGCATGTTGTTACCCCCTAGCTAGCGTCTTTGCTTCAATATTTTTTTCCATTAAATTCATAAAGCGTTCAAACAAATCGTTGGCATCTTCTGGTCCTGGAGATGCTTCTGGATGATATTGAACACTAAAGGCTGGATAATCAAGATGTTCAATTCCTTCAACTGTCCCATCATTAACAGAAATATGAGTGATAGTTAATCTTGTATCTTTAATTGATGACTCTTCTACTGTATATCCGTGGTTTTGTGCAGTGATATCAATCTTTCCTGTAATTAATTCTTTTACAGGATGATTTGACCCACGATGACCGAACTTAAGTTTTGTTGTTTTCGCTCCACAAGCTAGTGCTAACAATTGATGACCTAAACAAATCCCAAATATCGGTTTTTTACCTAAAAGCTCTTTTAACATCTCAATAGCTTCTGGAACACTTACAGGGTCCCCTGGGCCATTACTGAGCATAATTCCATCTGGGTTTAAACGTAAAATTTCTTCACAAGTAGTATTATACGGCACAACAACAACATCACAATTTCGATTATTTAATTCGCGAAGGATACCTTTTTTCATCCCAAAGTCTACTAAAACAACACGGAAGCCTCGACCTGGACTATTGTATGATTCCTTTGTAGAAACCATTGATACTTGATTTTCGATGAGTGGAGTGCCTTTAAGTTCACGAACAACCTCATCAACATTCACATCCATTGAACAAAGTTTCCCTTTCAGAACCCCATGCTCACGTATCATGCGAGTAAGTTTTCTTGTATCAATCCCTTCTAATCCTGGGATATCAAGAGCTTTTAATAACTCATCTATTGATTCTTCATTGCGCCAATTACTTGGATATTTGGCAGCTTCTTTCACAATTAGACCATTAATGGATGGCTTGATTGACTCAAAGTCATCACGATTTATACCGTAATTCCCGATTAGTGGATATGTTAATGTAACGATTTGTGAACAATACGAAGGATCAGATAAAATTTCTTGGTAACCTGTCATACCTGTATTAAACACAACCTCTCCCATTTGCTCACGCTCACTACCAAAAGCTTTTCCAACAAAAACAGTTCCATTTTCTAATATTAATTGACGTTTCATGCAGTTGCCCCTTCCTTTTTCCAAGCAATTTCACCATTTACAATTGTTAATACAGGCCAGCCCTTACATTCCCACCCTGCAAAAGGAGTATTTTTCCCCTTAGATAAAAAGTTATCTGGATCAATCTTTTCAGTGTGATTTAGATCTATAACAGTAATATCAGCCTTCCCTCCAACTTCCAGAGTACCGTATGGTAAGCCAAAAGCCTCACATGGCTTTGAAGTTAAAAGAGTTACTAATTCTTTTAGCGTTATTATTTCTTTTTCAACAAAGTAAGTATATAAAAGCGGAAATGCTGTTTCCAACCCAACTATACCGAATGGAGAAAGCTCAATCGACTCACTTTTCTCCTCTAACGAATGTGGCGCATGATCAGTAGCGATAAAATCAATTGTCCCATCAAGTAGCCCTTCAATTAAAGCTACTTTATCCTCTGGACCTCTTAAAGGTGGATTCATTTTATAATTTGTATCTAGCCCAGGTATATCTTCATCAGATAATAATAAGTGATGTGGCGTTACTTCTGCTGTTACCCGAACTCCTGCGCGTTTTGCATCGCGAACAACTCGAACAGACTCTTTCGTACTAATATGGCAAACATGATAGTGTACTCCAGTAGCTTCCGCCAGAAGTACATCTCTAGCAATATGTACCGATTCACACACTGATGGTATTCCTCTCAGTCCCATTTTTTCAGAAAATTCACCTTCATGAACCGAACCTTTATTAATTAATGTTTCTTCTTCACAATGAGCTACAATCGCTTTATTAACTTTTTTTGCTTCTTTCATAGCTGCAAGCATCATATTTGCATTTTGTACACCAACACCATCGTCAGTAAAAGCAAATGCTCCACTTTCGGCTAGTTCTGAGAAGTTTGTTAATTCTTTTCCTAACTCACGAACAGTAATTGCTCCATAAGGTAGAACTCTAACAACTGCGTCTTCTTTAATCTTTTTATTTAACCACTCTAATTGTTCCTTTGAGTCGGGTACAGGACGAGTATTTGGCATTGCGGCAATTGAAGTAAATCCGCCGCGTGCTGCTGCTAGTGTCCCTGTTGCTATTGTTTCTTTATATTCACCACCTGGTTCTCTTAGATGAACGTGAAGGTCCACAAAGCCCGGTACTACTAATTTCCCCTCTACATCAATTACTTCGTTTCCGGCTACGTCAATATCCTTTTCTATTTTTATTATAGTATCATTCTCGATAAGAAGATCAATCTTATTTAATACCCCATCTGCCGTTAGAAATTTACCATTTTTTATTAATTTAGCCATTTAAAACAACCTCCTTTTTAAGTTGTAAAGCTCGTTTTAATACCGCTTGCCTTACAGCAACCCCGTTTGTCATTTGTTTAAATATACGAGATTTACTACACTCAACTAGCGAGCTAGCAATTTCTACGTCACGATTGATTGGTGCTGGATGCATGATAATACTTTTCGGTTTCATCTGAGCTTCTCTTTCAATAGTTAACCCAAAGATTTGATGGTATTCTTGTTTTGAAGAAATCATTTTAAAAGCATGGCGTTCATGTTGAATACGAAGCATCATCATTACATCTGCAAATTGTACTGCTTCATCCATACTCACATAATTACCATTTACCATTGTTTCATCCATCCACGGTTCTGGACCAGAAAAATATACATTTGCCCCTAATCTTTTTAGAACATCAGCATTGGATCTAGCTACTCGGCTATGACGAATATCACCAACAATTACGACATTTAAGCCAATGAATTTTCCAAATTCTTGTTGCATTGTTAATAAATCAAGTAAGCATTGAGTTGGATGGTGACCACATCCATCACCACCATTTATGATAGGAATAGAAATACCATCTACTAATTCATCAAAATAATGATCTTGAGGGTGTCGAATAACTACTGCATTTGTACCAATCGCTTCTAAAGTCTTCACCGTATCATATAAAGTTTCACCTTTTTGAACACTTGAAGATTGAGTCTCAAAATTTAATACTTGAAGTCCTAATTTTTTTTCCGCAACCTCAAAAGAAAACTTTGTACGTGTACTCGGCTCAAAAAAAAGATTTGCCACAAACTGCTCTTTTGCTGGTGTCCAAATTTTCCCTTCAGAAAACTGTTGTGCTTCAGATAGAATTTCGAGAATTTCTTCATTGTGAAGCTCTGTGATTGTTAATAAATGTTTCATTTTTCGTTCCCCTTTCAATGCTTACTTAACTTAATACGTTTTGTTTATTGTACCTCTATTAGCGATTTGTCATTAACCTAACTTTTAGCCTTAACAAAGTTATTTCTAAGAAAACATACATGCGTTTCATAACACACAAACCATTAACTTTCAAAAATAAAGCACCCTTACGTTTTTTTTCGTAAGGGTGCTCTAAAGAGAAGACATGAATACTCATTTCTCTGGAGTTAACACCCTTTCAAGTCTCTCTGTACTTCATTAAAGGGATTAATATTAAGCTGCAATTTTTTGCTCATTCGCATCATCTTCTACAAACATTGCATTAGTATCTACGTTCTCTCTTCCCGGTAATATAAGGTTTAAAACAATCCCAATGATTGTTGCCAAAGCCATACCTGCAATTTGAATAGTATCAGAAACTTGAATAAACGCTCCACCAATACCAATTACTAAAATTACTGATGAAATAATTAGGTTACGTTTTTTACCTAGATCAATTTTATTATCAATTAACATTCTTAACCCACTTGAAGCAATAATACCAAATAGAAGGATCGATACACCGCCCATAACCGCTGTAGGAATTGTTGAGATTAATGCAGCAATTTTACCTACAAAACCGAACATTATTGCTAACACCGCAGCACCACCGATAACAAAAACACTGTAAACACGAGTTAAAGCTACTACACCAATATTTTCACCATATGTTGTATTAGGTGGTCCACCTAGTACACTTGAAATCATTGTCGCTACCCCATCACCTAAAAGCGAGCGATGTAAACCAGGGTTTTTGATGAAATTTTTTCCCACTACTTTACTAAGAACCATTTGATCACCAATGTGTTCTGCTATTGTTACTACTGCAATTGGGACAATAATCAGTATAATTTCCCACGAAAATGCTGGAGTATACGTTACAAATGGAACAATAAAATCTGGCATTGCAAACCAAGCTGCATCTCTTACAGGTTGTAAATCAACAACACCTTGAAAGTATGCATATGTGTATCCACCAACTATACCGATTAGAATTGGAATAAGTCCGAAAAAACCTTTAAAGAACATTGATGCTAACACTGTAATTGCTAACGTTACAAGTGCGATTGAAAATAATACTCCACTATATTCACCTGTTACTTGATTATTCATTGCCATATTTATAGCAACACCTGCCAAACCTAAACCGATTACCATAATTACAGGACCAACAACGATTGGTGGCAAGATATTCATTAACCAACTGATTCCGCATTTCTTAATTACTATTGCTATTACTCCATAAACTAATCCCGCTACAAAACTTCCGACCATCGCTCCTTCAGGACCACCAATTGTTGAAGCCGCAATAATTGGCGCAATAAAAGCAAACGATGAACCTAAATATGCTGGTACTTGACCACGAGTAATAAATAAATATGCAAGTGTACCTAATCCACTAGAAATTAGCGCGACTGCTGGGCTTAGACCTACTAAATAAGGGACTAAGATTGTTGCTCCAAACATCGCAAACAAATGCTGTAAACTTAATACTAACCATTTATCAACCTTTGGTATTTCACGAATTCCTACTTCTTTGTTGTACATATAACATCTCTCCTCTTGATTTTCATACAAAAAACCTCTTTGATTTCACAAAGAGGTACGGTCATCCTTTTGAACTATCATTGAGCATAGTTCAGTAAGAGGAGTACCCCTTGCAAGCCTCACAGGACTCATTTAAAGGGAGGTTTTTTGTTCAATTGTAACTTCATCTTGGGTGTCAACTTCTGTAAGTTTTACAACGATCATTTCACTTTTTGATGTCGGTACATTTTTTCCTATATAATCTGGTCTTATTGGCAATTCGCGATGTCCACGATCAATTAGAACGGCTAACTGTATTTGTGAAGGCCTTCCGATATCGATAATGGCGTCTAAAGCTGCTCTAACTGTTCTTCCTGTATACAGGACATCATCAACTAGAATAACTTTTTTCTCATTTACATCAACCGGAAAAGATGTTCCTTTTAATAGTGGTTCTTTATTTGCTGACTTATGAGATAAATCATCGCGGTATAACGTAATATCTACTTCCCCAACGCTAATTTTAGAACCTTCAATTTCTTCTATCCGTTCTGCAAGTCGATTAGCAATAAAAATACCTCTTGTTTTAATTCCAATTAATATACAATCTTCAATTCCTTTATTGTGTTCAATAATTTCATGTGCGATCCTCGTTAATGCTCTTCTCACAGCTTGCTGATCAAGAATAACCGTTGCTTTAGACAAGTTGGCACCACCTTCATTACATATTTTCAGAACAATTCCCTTATAAAGAATAAACCTCTCACCGAAGATGAGAGGTTTATAAGCATACGTAAATTAACAGATTAATATCTGTACGTATCCTAAGTTCCTTCTCAGCCTCACGGGACTGTAATTAAAGGGCTAGTATGTTCTTTTCTCTTACATTATGACAAAATTCTTCAAACCTGTCAATTAGAAGTTTTTCTAATTTCATTTAACAAATGTTGAAAGTCTTCAGGTACATCTCTTTCAAAAGTTAACCTTTCGTTTGTAACTGGATGGGTGAATCCTAAAACAGCAGCATGTAGTGCTTGGCCGTTAATTGGTAACTTTAACGTCCTTGGCGGTCCATATTTTGGATCCCCTGCTATTGGGTGACCAATATATTTTAAATGAACACGAATTTGATGTGTTCTCCCTGTTTCAAGTGTGCACTCTATTAATGAAAAATCCTTTAGCCTTTCTAATACAGTAAAATGGGTTACAGCTTCCTTACTATTTTCATCAGTAACTGTCATACTTTGTCGATCTTGTCTATCTCTACCGATAGGGGCATCAATTGTTCCGTGATCATGCGCGATCACACCATGGGTAATTGCTTTATAGATCCTTGTCGTTGTTTTATCTTTTAATTGATTAACAAGTGATTCATGTGCTTTATCATTTTTTGCAACCATTAACAATCCTGATGTATCTTTGTCAATCCGATGAACGATCCCTGGACGTAGAACACCATTAATTCCTGATAAATCCTTACAATGGGCCATTAGACCATTAACTAAAGTTCCAGATAAATGCCCTGGCGCTGGGTGAACAACCATCCCTCTAGGTTTATTTACAACAAGGACATGTTGATCTTCATATACAATATCTAAATTCATTTCCTCTGGCTCAACATCTAAAATTTTAGGTTCTGGCACTTCTAACAATACTTTATCACCTTTTTGGCATTTATAATTACTTTTAATGTTCTTTCCATTTACTTTTAGGTTTCCTTCTTTCATCCATTGTTGGACTTGTGTTCGAGACCAATCATTATCTTGTGAGGAAATCCACTTATCTAAACGTTCGTTCTGAACCGCCTCATCAATTATCCATTCAAAATGTTCCATTCATTTGCTCTCCCTTGCATTTTTGTCTTCCATAAATATTTGTATCATTAATAGTCCTACTCCAACTACCAATGCCATATCTGCAACATTAAATATTGCAAAATCATATGTAAAAATGTAAACATCAATAAAATCAACAACTTCGCCACGGAATAATCTGTCAATAAAATTTCCAATTGCTCCACCCAATACTAAACCTAATGATACCCCAAGCAATTTACTTTGACTTGCATATTTGGTAAGATAGTAAACCACAAAAGCCACTACAAATGCAGTAACAATAAAAAATAACCACATCTGCCCTTGCAAAATACCAAACGCTGCGCCTTTATTTCGATGAGAAGTTAAATAAAATACTCTTTCAATAACAGGAATTTGTTGATTTAAATTCATTTTTGTAACAACTAACCATTTTGTTACTTGATCTAAAATTAGGACACTTAATGCTAATATATAATATTTCACTTTTGTTCCTCCGCTTCTCCATATGTTGCACACCTTCTTGATTTTAGCATAGGAGCGCGGTTTGAACAATTGATATCGTACTTCATGGTAAATTTATGTATACAGGTAAAAAAAGTAAATAATCAGAAGGAGAAATGGTCCCCTTCTGATTGAAGATTCATTCACTCTCGTCACTTGCCTCTAACCGATCGAGTTGATCCATATAGTGATCGTAATGAACGTTTCTTACAATTTCAATATTTTCATCACCCTTATAGCCCGTAATATCTGTAGATGCAAATGCATCTAATTCTTCTACATAACCAATTAACTCTTCACTACTATTTAAGCTAGAATCTTCAAACACCATCGAATTATCATTAAATTGTGCAACAGACTGCCAAGCATCTTCAGCATCAAATTCGGTCTCTCGATAATTATTATCAAAATTAAATTTATCGAAATTTTCTAATACATCTTCTTCAACAGGTCTTTCTCTGGCAATTTCATTTTCCTTACTGTATTCAATTACTGTACGAGCTGTAGGTAAAGCTTGAAGTCTTTCCAATGGGATTTCTTTCCCTGATACTTCACATATTCCATATGTTCCATTTTCAATTTTTTGTAAAGCTAGTTCAACATCTTCCAGTTCTTGATGAACATGTTCATATAATGCTATATCTTTACCTCTCTCATACGTGTCTGTCGCTGTATCTGCAGGATGATTATCATATTGTGATAGTTCTCCTGTTGAAAAAGACATTGTTTCATCTAACCCGTAACGATCAGTTTCCTTTAACCGTTCTTCTATTCGAATTTTTTCTGCTATCAATTGTTCTTTTATTTGATCATATTTACCCATCTCATTCGCCTCCTTTTGGATAAGAGGGTTTCAAATATAGTTTATCCTCCGTTTCTTTCCTTAGACGAAACAAGATTTACTAAATAATATATGTTTTATTTAACAAACGTAAAAATTTCATAAAATAAAAAAAGCAAAACAGATTTGAGAAATCTGTTTTGCTTTCACCTTACAGAAATAAACCTGTTACTATCCGTTTAATAATGAGCTTTTACAATGTCTGTGCAGCTCGAACAAAGCGTAGGATGTTCCTTATCTTTTCCAACCGTTTCAGAAACAACCCAACAACGTTCACATGTTTCACCAGTAGCTGGCTGTACGACAATGGCGATTGTATCAAAATATTCAGCATGTTCAGGAGCTGAAGCCTTATCTCCCATAATTTCAGCTTTAGAAACAATAAATAATTTTTCTAATTCGTCAATTGACGAAAGCAATTGCTTCACTTCTGAATTCGGATAAAGACTTATAGCAGCTGTTAGTGATTTACCAATTTTCTTTTCATTTCTTGCTGTTTCTAATGATTTTAATACATCATCACGAAGAACTAGCACTTGATCCCATTTGCTTTCAATTTCATCATTATATACAGTCGTGTCCTCTTGAGGCATATCAGTCAATTGAACACTGTCACCATCCATACCTGGGATAAATGGCCACACTTCATCAGCTGTATGTGGCAAAATAGGTGCGACAAGTTTCGTTAACGAAACTAATACTTCATACATAACAGTTTGAATTGAGCGACGATTTAAATGCTCTTTATGTTGAATATATAATGTATCCTTTGCAATATCCATATAGAACGAACTTAATTCAATCGTGCAGAAATTATGAACTTTATTGTACACCCCTGCAAATTGATAGTGATCATAGTTTGACTTAACTTCTTTAATAAGTTTATTAAGCTTAATCAAAATGTAACGATCTAATTGAGGTAAGTCATTCAATGCTACACGATCAGTTGATGGGTTAAAATCGTGTAGATTTCCTAATAAAAATCGGAAAGTATTTCTAATTTTACGATATACTTCTGCAACTTGTTTTAAAATTAAATCAGAAACACGTACATCGGCTTGGTAATCTACTGAAGCAACCCATAGTCGAAGTATATCTGCACCTAATTGTTTCATTACGTCATTTGGAACAACAACATTTCCTAGTGATTTACTCATCTTTCTCCCTTCACCATCAAGAACGAAACCATGGCTTAAAACACCTTTATATGGTGCTTTACCTGATACTGCAACTGAAGTTGATAAAGATGAGTTAAACCAACCACGATATTGGTCTGAACCTTCTAAGTAAAGATCAGCCGGACGTTGTAATTCCTCTCTTTCCACTAATACACTTTGATGCGACGAACCTGAATCAAACCAAACATCCATAATATCAGTTTCTTTTGTAAAGATACCATTTGGACTCTGTGGCGATGTAAAGCCTTCTGGTAGTAAATCTTTCGTATCCCACTCAAACCAAATATTAGATCCATGTTCTCTAAACAAGTTCGAAACATGCTCGATTGTTTCATCAGTAATAATTGGTTCATTATCCTCGCCATAAAATACTGGTATCGGAACGCCCCAAGCTCGCTGTCTTGAAATACACCAATCTCCACGGTCTCGAACCATATTGAAAAGTCTCGTTTCACCCCAAGCTGGTACCCACTCTACTTCATTAATTGACGTTAAAAGCTGATCGCGAAAGTCTTTAATTGATGCAAACCATTGAGCTGTAGCTCTAAAAATAACAGGTTTTTTCGTACGCCAGTCATGTGGGTATGAATGTGTCATAAAAGTTAGTTTTAATAAAGCACCTGTATCTTTAAGTTTTTCAGTTATTGGCTTATTAGCTTGATCATAAAATAGCCCTTCAAAACCAGGAGCCTCATTTGTAAAGTGACCTTTATCATCAACAGGACATAATACATCTAGCCCATATTTTTGCCCAACAATAAAGTCATCTTCCCCATGTCCAGGTGCAGTATGGACACAACCTGTTCCAGCATCTGTTGTAACATGTTCCCCAAGAATTACTAACGAATCTCTTTGGTACAGTGGATGAACCGCTTTTATATTTTCTAATTGTGCACCCTTTACTTTGTTTACAACTTCATAATTTTCCCACTCAAATTCTTTAACAAGTGTTTCTAATAGTGCTGATGCAACAATATATTTTTCACCATTTACTTCCACTACAGAATACTCCAATTCAGGATGTAAGCATATTGCCAAGTTAGCTGGAATTGTCCAAGGTGTTGTTGTCCAGATAATGATTTTTTCATCACCTGTTATTGCATCATTTCCTTCTTTTACATTAAAAGCAACATAAATAGAAGGAGAGCGTTTATCTTGATACTCAATTTCTGCTTCTGCTAATGCTGATTCAGAAGATGGAGACCAATATACTGGTTTTTTCCCTTTGTAAATATATCCTTTTTTGGCCATCTCACCAAATACCTTTATTTGCTGCGCCTCATATTCTTTATGAAGAGTAATATATGGGTTTTCCCAATCTCCCCTTACACCTAAACGTTTAAACTGTTCACGTTGACGGTCAACCTGATCTAGTGCATACTCTTCACACAGTTTACGGAACTCAGCTACAGTTAATTCTTTGCGTTTAACTTTACCATTCTTTGTTAATGCAGTTTCAATTGGCAACCCATGTGTGTCCCATCCTGGAACATACGGTGCTTGGAAACCTGACATTGATTTGTACCGAACAATAAAATCTTTTAGAATTTTATTTAAAGCATGACCAATATGAATATCACCATTTGCATAAGGGGGACCATCATGCAAAACATACAATGGACGATCCTTGGTTCTTTCTTGAACTTTTGCGTAAATATTTACTTCATTCCATTTTTCTTGAATTTGCGGCTCACGATTAGGGAGGTTCCCTCGCATCGGAAATTCTGTTTTTGGCATTAATAACGTTTCTTTATAATCCATTCCACTTGCCTCCATCAATTTATTTCATATTAGAAAAACTTTGAATTCCGCAGTTTATAGCGGAAGCCTTGGTTTGACTATTTTTTCATTTAAATGCTAATTTACATTTCTAAAAAGTAGTAGAAAACTTTTCTTTTCAGAGCAAGAGTGAAAATACTGGTTTCACTTTTACTTTTTCTTTTGTATTATAATTGGTTTTTAAGTTTAGTAAAACTTGGATTTGTTCGACTAGCAAAATGCGTAGTTTTGCTTTCATTTTTCGATCCAGTTAACAAAATTATTTAGACTACAAAAAAACCTTCTCATCCCTATAGTAGGGACGAGAAGGTTTACCCGCGGTACCACCCTGATAAACAGTTACATAACTGTTCGCTTAAAATTCGTAACGTGAATGATTCGTCACAGCCTACTAAAACACACTAACTATGTTACCACATATATGTAGAATTGTAGTTGGTATTATATTTCGGTGTGAGGCTCTAGGGTGATATTCCTTTATTCAGCTATATATCAGGCTTTCACTGTCCCTAACTCGCTTTCAAATAGCTTGTAAAAAGTACTGTCCCTATCATTGCCTTTTTATGTTCAGATTAATACACGTATTATATGATAAAAAATAATTCAACGTCAAGCAAGTTTAGCCTTCTCTGACTAATTCATTTCTTTCATCTGAATCCGATTTTGTAATATCTTCCCAATCATCACTACCTAGCAATTCCAATTGGGCTTCAATTAGCATTTTAAACCTTAATTTATAAACTGATGCTTGCTTCTTCAACTCCTCAATTTCTAAAGCAATTTTTCGTGATTTAGAAAGAGAATCATTAATAATTCGATCAGCATTTTTTTCAGCTTCTTTAATAATTAATTGCGCTTCTTTTTGAGCATTTCGTTTAACTTCTTCTGCTGTTTCTTGGGCAATTAAGATTGATTTATTTAGTGTAGTTTCAATATTTGAAAAATGTGCCAATCTCTCATCAAGATCTATTACTTTATCTGCAAGTTCTTTTTTTTCACGAAGAACTATTTCATAATCCTTAATTACTTGATCTAAAAATTCATTGACTTCATCTTCATCATATCCACGGAAACCTCTATTAAATTCTTTATTATGAATATCTAATGGTGTTAAAGGCATATATGCCACCTCCAAATATTAATCACAGATCACAGAAAAACTAAGATGTTCGTTATTATTCGTGTACTAAATTTCTAAACTTTCAAGTTATTATAATTGTACTTCTATAGGCTCACACTTAATCATTCGACACAAAAGAATAAATCCCTCTAGGAAATTACAATTATTTTCGTATTCCAACATCAAGTCGCCATTTATCTTTTTTTGTTTTACCTTGGATGGTAATTATTTTACTTCTCCCTAACCCACGAACAGATAAATAATCACCGTTTTGAAGTTGGTAAGCCGGATGCTCAATAATTTTCCAATTTACTTTTACTCTTTTGTTATCAATCAATGGTGTTATTTTCGACCTTGATAACTGGTAAATTTCTGATAGAACAACATCAAGTCGGAGAGAACTAGCAGTGATTGTCCTTTCAAGCCATTCTTCAGTTTGTATTACTATTTTTGAAAGTGGAATACTGTCTAAATTAATAGAAGCTCGTCCAATAGTTTGAAGGTTAGCTTCAACATAGCTACTTATTTCAGAGGCAACAATTATCTGCACCTGGTCTTGAAGTATATTTATATCACCAAACTTTTCCCTCTTTAAACCTAATCCCATCAAAGACCCTAAAAAATCACGATGTTCTAGCGTTAAAAACTTATGAGGATAATTGATTTGAAAAGCAGCTAACTGAAAATCCTCATCTTGTACTTCAAGATAAGGTGGGAATAAAAAAGCTCTTTTACGCTCAGCTGTATGATTCCCACCGAAAAAAGCTAAACGAATATCTTCATCCTGACCAATAATTATTTTCACAATTTGTTGTTCACGCGGATCTAAAAAGTCTGTTAACTTATGTACATAACGCTCTTTGACAGTTTCTTTCCACTCTAGTACTTGATCAATAAACGGACGTTCTTCCTTTCGAAAATGTTCATAAATACTCATTAGTATGAAACCTTATTAAAATATTGAGAACAAGGCATGAACACCATAAGTTGCAAAGTTTAAAGCAACGATAGCAACAATTGGAGAAATATCAATCATCCCAAGTGGTGGGATTATCTTTCTAAAAGGAGCTAAGTAAGGTTCAACTATTGATCCAATAAATTGACCAATCGAAGACTCTCTAGCATTTGGAAACCACGACATTAAAATATAGGCAATGACAACCCAGGAATATAAGCGTAATAGTTGAATAATAATACCTTCAATTGCACCCATTTTTACTAACCACCTAACTTTTTAAATTTATTCTGATATAATTTCTGAAATTGTACCTGTAACATCAACGTTATCAGGCGTACAAAGGAAAATATTTGCACCCAGCTTTTGAATATCTCCTCCTATAGCATACACTGTTCCACTTAAAAAATCGACTATTCGTTTTGCTTGGTCATGACTTATCCGTTGCAAATTAATAACAACAGCTTTTCTATTTTTTAAATGGTCAGCAATATCTTGAACCTCATCATATGTTCTTGGTTCAATCAACATCATTTTTGCAGATTTTTGTACACTCTGTAAACTAACAACATTATTCTTATCAGATTTTTTTTCTTGTTTACGTGGTAAATATTCTTCTTCCATTACTTTTTGTTCGCTTTGAGTAGTTTCATCTTCATACTCATATTGATCATCTTCTAACTCAAAAAAACGTTTAAATTTAGTTTTCATGCTCATTTCCGGCTCTCCTTTATCAATTTTCCCTTTTATAGACGAATTTGGATAATATACTAATGATATTAACTTATTAATCTAGATTTCTTTTCCTACTAACGAAGTACCAAGTCTTATATAGGTTGCTCCTTCCTCGATTGCGACTTGAAAATCGTTAGACATCCCCATAGATAATTCAGCACAAGGTGCATAAGGGAGTTGTAGTGCTTGTACATCTTTTTGAAGTTGTTTCAGGGCAGAAAAATATTTTCTTGTCTCTTCTGGGTTTTCTACATAAGGTGCCATAGTCATTAATCCGACCACTTCAATAGATGGAAATTGAGATAGCTCAGAAATAAAAGGAATAACACCTTTTACATCCAGCCCATGCTTAGTTGCCTCTTGTGAAATGTTAACTTGCACAAAACATTTAACCTTTTTCTTCGCTCGCTTTTCGATCTCTTTTGCTAGAGAGAGTCGATCAAGAGAATGAATATAGTCAAATTGCTCAATAATTTCCTTAACTTTACGGGATTGAAGTGTCCCAATAAAATGCCATGTCGCCTTACCATTTAAAATTTGCCATTTTCTCAAGCCTTCTTCTGCTCTATTTTCTCCAATATGTTTAATTCCAGCTTCAATGGCTTCCGTTGCCCTTTCATCACTAACATATTTTGTAACTGCAATGATTTTTACATCTTCTACATTTCTTCCAACTCGTTGACAGGCGACTTGGATTTCATGCTGAATTTTTTCAAAATTTTCTTTTACTGTCAACGTAACTTACCTCCTTTACTTTCTACCAATAAAGCTCATCATTCTACCTGTTTGCTGATGACGACGATAAGAAAAGAACGTTTTTGAGTTTTTGTATGTGCAGTAGTTTGACACAAAAATTTGCTCCTCTTTTATTCCAGTCGCCAAAAGTAGTTGCTTATTTAAAAGTTTTAAGTCTAATAAATATTGATTGGTATTAACTTTTATATATGGCAATTGATATTCATCTACTATTACTTTATTTACTTTATCAATAACATAATCATCAACTTCATAGCTTTCTTGCGAAATTGATGGGCCTATTGCAACATAAATCGAATCCAAAGAAACCTTTTCAACTTCCGTCCACATGTGGACCATATTTGTTCCAATTTTCCCAACTGTACCCTTCCAACCAGCATGCGCTAATCCGATTAGTGCATTTGAAGGAGAGTAAAAATAAAGTGGTACACAATCAGCATATAAACTTGCTAACAGCACATTCGCTTCTTTAGTATAAAGTCCATCAGCTCCTTTTATTACACTTGCAATATTCAAAGTTCCAGAGCCACAATCTTTTTGGGATATCTTTTTTATTTTGTTACTATGAACTTGTTCAGCAAACACCCACTTTTTTAATGAAATTTTCAAATCTTCTGCAACTTTTTCTCTATTTAATATTACTTTTTGTTCATCATCTTGAACGTGGAGACCTAAGTTTAACGACTCATACGGTTTTATACTATAACCATTATTCCTTGTTGAAAATCCGACAATTAATTTATCGTCAAACTTATTAAAGGGGTCTATTGTTAAAATATTACTATTTAACGGGATAAAAGGTTCATTTTCCATCAACTTCACTTCCTTACTCAACCATTGGATACCTATGTAAAAATGGAAAGCCTCATTTATGTATAGAAGTCAGTATTAGATCTAAAATGAGACTAACCAGCATTTGCACATATGGATCATGTCAATCTTTTTTTATTCTAACATATTTTTCTATTTCCCAATAGAGTATCTCATCTTATTTATCTTCTAGCCTAACCAAAATTACATCAGACCCGATCTTAACGATATTCTCCCAAGGAATTACTATTTCCGATTCCTTCCCCCCTAAAAATGTCAACATCCTACCTGTTCCACCAATGATAAGAGAGTTGACTGTCCCTTCTTCTAGGTTGATATCCAAATCTCCAATATGTCCTAACACCTTCCCGTTAGATACATTTACAATCTCTTTCGCCTGAATTTCTGATATTTTGATCATGCCCTCTCCTCCAATCCTTTTCATATATTAATTATATGTACGAGTGGGCAATATATTTACTTTTCCTTTCCCTTGAATAATCTAACAAAACCAATAAAGCTGAACTTCAATCTGTAGAAGTTTTCCTTCATAACCACTTATTGTTAGGTTAACTAATCTCTAGCTCAAAGAATAAGTAATCAAAAGCTTTCACTGATGAAAGTTAATCGATCTATATCGGCAGTTAATCCACCGCCTAAACTTTTCGATCTTTCTGAAATTTTGAGGTGGGGGTCTTACTGCCACTTCATAATGAGATAAAAAGATTTAAGCCTGTACGAAAGCCGTAGTTTCTTAAACTTTACTCCTTTAGTGACGTTAAACTTAAAGTATAAAAAAGAGGTAACCTTTTAAAGGTTACCTTAAGCTTTCGCATGTTTATTCATTTGTTGAATAGCAGCTTTCTCAAGTCTAGACACTTGAGCCTGAGAAATACCAATTTCATCTGCTACTTCCATTTGAGTTTTACCTTGAAAAAATCTCATATCTAAAATCATTTTTTCTCTTTCACTTAATCGTATCATTGCTTCTTTCAAAGCAATTTCTTCTACCCATTGTATATCTTTTTGTTTGTCATCACTGATTTGATCCATAACATAAATAGGATCCCCACCGTCATTATAAATTGGTTCAAACAGTGACACTGGATCTTGAATTGCATCTAGTGCAAATACTATATCCTCTTTTGGAACGTTTAGAACTTTGGCAATTTCTTGAATCGTTGGTTCTCGATCGCGGCTTTTCTCACTCATTAAGGAATCTCTCACTTGTAAAGCCTTATAAGCAATGTCTCTTAGTGATCTTGAAACTCGAATTGGATTATTATCACGTAAATAACGTCGAATTTCACCTATAATCATTGGTACTGCATAAGTGGAAAACTTTACATTTTGACTTAAATCAAAATTATCGATGGATTTCATTAATCCAATACAACCTACTTGAAATAAGTCATCAACATACTCTCCTCTGTTGTTAAATCGTTGAATTACACTTAAAACTAATCGTAAATTCCCGTTAATTAGCTGCTCCCTTGCATAAATGTTACCACTCTGAAGATCTTCAAACAGCTCACGCATTTCTTTGTTTGTCAATACAGGCAGCTTGGATGTATCAACACCACAAATTTCAACTTTATTTCGTGTCAATTCTTTCCCTCCTTACAGGAGTTGTTGTACAAGTGTAAGTATCTCCTCAGGTGGGAAAAATATGCATTGACTAATCAGACTTAATCACAAAGATTATGTCTAATGATTGGTAAATAAGGGGTTTGACCCTCAAAAAATTTTTTTCTTGTTAGACCATCTTATTAAACTCTTTTCTTAAGCGTTTAATTATCCTTTTTTCTAATCTTGATATATATGACTGTGAAATTCCAAGCATATCAGCAACGTCTTTCTGCGTTTTTTCTTCATCCCCTGCTAGTCCAAAGCGTAATTCCATAATTTGCTTCTCTCTATCATTTAGAGTATGAAGTGCTTTAACCAATAATTTCCGATCTACTTTTTCTTCGATACCTTTAGTAATAATATCATCTTCTGTTCCTAAAACATCAGAAAGTAGAAGTTCATTTCCATCCCAATCAATATTTAGAGGTTCGTCAAAGGAAACTTCTGAACGTATCTTATTATTTCTACGTAAATACATTAATATTTCATTTTCTATACACCTTGATGCATATGTTGCTAGTTTAATTTTCTTCTCAGGGTTAAAGGTATTTACAGCTTTTATTAACCCAATAGTACCTATACTAATTAAATCTTCAATGTTTATGCCAGTATTTTCAAACTTTCTTGCAATATAAACAACTAAACGTAAATTACGCTCGATTAACATTGATCTAACTGCTTTATCGCCACTAGGTAATTTGCTTAAAAGATGCTCTTCTTCGTCCTTAGAAAGTGGCGGTGGTAGAGCTTCACTACCCCCTATATAATATATTTCATCTGCCTTTAGACCTAATTTCATTAGTAGTTTGTACCAAATTAATGTTAGTTTTAATTTAAGCTTTACCATGTATGTACCCCCTTATTTCTATCTTAATAATCTACATAGACCAAAATCACTACTATGATTACGCTAAACGCTTCTTACCTTGAATTAGCATCTGCGGATGTAAAATACATTGGAAATCACCTTCTGAAGACAAATTCGTAAAATTTAGGCCGACGATTGCATTACTACAATCTAACTTCTCTCCACTTTCATCTGTAACCATAACTTTATCTGGCTTTATGCCAATAATAAATTGGTTTACTTGGCCAACACCTCTATACGGTATAATAGAAAGCTTTTCTTCCCATTCCTTTCCTATTGGAAAATTAGGATCACCAATCATTTCTGGATTTTTTGCCAAATGAACCATATTTTTAGGGAATTTATCTTGAAGATCACTCATATCTATTATCATAACAGGCTTCCTTGTTATAGGATCTTGTAGTTGGTTACCACTATCTATCAAACCTTTAATTGGTAAATAGTTTTCATTTATAAACAAGTCCACATGAACAATTTCTTCATACTTAATTTTTCTAACTTCAATTTGTTCCAAGCGCTTTTTTGAGAAAAGCCAAATTAACGGAAAACCAACAATCAGTAAAATCCAACTGATTGGCGTCCCAAAACCATTAGATTTTGTTGTCACTACTCCATTCAAAATAACCATTTCGTTATTAAAGAAATAATGTAATGCTATTAATCCACCCCCAAATCACTATAGAAAATAACAATTTAAAAATTGGGTGGTAATAAATTGTACTAAGTGGAGTCAGCACTAAGAAAATTACACTAGAAGCGATCATCGCTCCAGCAATCATACGCCATTTAACTAATTTTCTTTTTAAGACAATACCCGTCAATAACAATAAAAAAAGATCAATACAGAAATTTAGAAACCATATGACATCTAAATATATCGCCATATGCGCTCCTTTCTTTTTGCTTATTATTGTGTAGAGAATTTTTTACTTAAACTAAACAAAAATACCACCAACAATATCGAAATTGCTGTGTGCATATTGTCATTTAGCCAATAAATATATTTTGTTCATTCGTTCAATTCTTTAAGAATTTGAAACTAGTATATATCAGATCATATTTATAAGTCTGTCAGTTTATGCCGATAGAATTGCAGAAATTTTAGTTTTTTTTCAGTTAAATTGTCGTCTTCGTTTTCACAAATTTCCATGAAAGTGGCTACCTGTAATCTAATACTATTCGACGGAGCTTCAAATCACTATGTAGTGTAGTTACGATGTCAAAAATATTACTGAATAAACCTTTAATATATCTTCTTTTTTTGAAACGAAAATAGGTGATTTTACCTATGAGAGAAATTTATCCGACAATTAAATTGGTTCCTCTTTATTTAGTTAAGAAAAGCGCAAGCTCCTTGGTCACGAGCAGCTGCTCTTTGGCTTCTTACGTGCTTCTGCGTCTTCAAGTACCGCTTCGTAGTAAGAGTAAGCTCCCTCGAAGCAGTGTTTTGTGCGACGAGTAACCGCAGGAGCAAAGCAGCATGAAGCTAATCAACGAAGGATTTCAAGAGGTAATTGTAGTCAGTTGCTTGACTAAAATGACCGAGCTCATAGGCTGCTTGCGCTAGACAGTTTCCAAGTTAGAAATTTATAAATTCTGGTTATACAAAAAAGGCTGATTCATAAGTGTCTTTTGCTAAAAAATAGACACTTATAAACCAGCCTTTTCATATTCTAAAATTAACGACCCCTACGATTTCTTAAAAAAGTAGGTATATCCAAAGTATCAACCGACTCTTGCTGTCCCTGTGGTTGTCGTTCAACAAATGTATGTTCTTCTTGTTGCTGAGTAATCGGTTTTTTCCCAAGGTTTGACTTTGGCTGTTGCTGCGGTTTTGGAGTTCCTATAGTATCTTGATCTTTAAAACCAGTTGCAATTACAGTAACAACAATTTCATCCTTTAGGTTTTCATTAATAACCGAACCAAAAATCATATTTACTTCTTGGTCGGATGCTGATGAAACAATTTCAGCCGCTTCATGTACTTCATATAAACTTAGATTTGTGCCACCAGTTATGTTCATAAGAACACCTTGAGCCCCATCAATAGAAGTCTCTAATAATGGACTCGAAACAGCTTTTTTCGCTGCTTCTGTAGCGCGATTTTCTCCAGTAGCAACACCAATCCCCATTAATGCAGAACCTTTATCACTCATAATTGTCTTAACATCTGCAAAGTCAAGGTTAATCAAACCAGGTGTAGCAATTAAATCTGAGATACCTTGAACACCTTGTCTAAGGACATTATCCGCTTCACGGAAAGCTTCTAACATTGGTGTGTTTTTATCTACGATTTCTAACAGACGATCATTAGGTATAACAATTAACGTATCTACCTTTTCTTTTAAAGCTGAAATTCCGCCTGCAGCTTGATTTGATCGCTTTCGTCCTTCAAAGGTAAACGGGCGAGTAACAACACCAACAGTTAAAGCTCCAATCTCTTTTGCAATTTCAGCAATAACGGGAGCCGCTCCAGTTCCTGTTCCACCACCCATACCAGCAGTGATAAATACCATATCCGCACCAGTTAATATTCCTTCTAACTGCTCCTTACTTTCTTCAGCAGCCTTTTTACCAACTTCTGGATTCGCTCCCGCACCTAAACCTCGCGTAAGCTTTCCTCCTAACTGTAATTTATGCTCAGCTTTAGATAAGTGAAGTGCCTGAGCATCTGTATTTACAGCAATGAATTCAACTCCTTGCAATCCGTTTTCAATCATTCTATTAACGGCATTACTACCTCCGCCGCCAACTCCAATTACCTTAATCTTAGCTAACTGGTCCATATCCATTTCAAACTCTAACATATTAGGTCCCCCAATCAATCATGTCTCCACAAATAATACACTTCAATAAAAACTACTCAAAAAATACTTTAAATAATTTCGAGAATTTCTTCTTTACTTCCTTGCTTTGTGAACCATCTTTCACTTTAGCAGGTACTTCTTTTCTTTCAGGCTTTTCCATTTGTTCAGGAAACATACCTAAAGTAGCTGCAACTTCTTTCCCTTGAATTTTCCCATTACGATGAGCAAATTGAATTAAGCCGACACCAGTTGTATACTGTGGTTCACGTACACCAATATAATCTGGAATAGCAATTCTAACACTATTTTGAAGAACTTCTCTAGCCAATTCAAGTAAGCCTGGTATTTTTACTGAACCACCAGTTAAAACGTAACCACCTGGTAAATCTTGGTACCCGAGTCTATAAACCTCATTTTCTATTAACTGTAGAATTTCAGCTATTCTAGGTTCAATGATATAGGAAAGGTCATTCTGAGAATATTCCTCTTTTAAATCACTACCAATTTTAGAAACTTTAAACGTTTCTTCTTTTGAAGATAATTCGATATAACCATGTCCATATTTCGTTTTCACTCTATCAGCCTCTTCAGAAGAAACCCTGAGTCCGATAGAGATGTCATTTGTAATATGATCTCCACCTACTGGAATTATAGAAGTAGCTTGTAGACTACCTTGCTCAAAAATTGAAACCGTTGTTGCTCCCCCTCCAATATCGACAAGAGCAACGCCTAATCCTTTTTCATCCTTTGAAACGGCTACTGAGCCAGCGGCTAATGGTTGTAAACATATATCTGCAATACTTAACCCTGCCCGTTCAACACAGCGAAGTAAGTTATGTAAAATTGTTTTTGACCCAGTAATGATTGTTCCTTCCATTTCTAAACGAACACCAATCATACCTCTTGGATCTGTGATTTCATCTAAACCGTCAACAATGAACTGCTTCGGAATAACATCAATAATTTCTCGTTCCGGTGGTATAGAAAATACTTGTGCCGCATCAATAACTCTTTTAATATCTTCATCACCAATTTCACGATCAGGGCTAGACACTGCAACTACTCCATGACATAGTTGTAACTGGACGTGGTTACCCGAAACACCGACAATGACATTTTCTATTGATAAACCTATCATTCGCTCGGCTTGGTCGACTGCACGACGTATTGAACGAACAGTCTCATCAATATCAACAATAGATCCTTTTTTTATTCCTTCTGATTTTGCGTTACCGACACCAATGATGTTTAATGACCCGTTTGCAATTTCTCCAATGATTACACGTACATTGGATGTACCGATGTCTAAACTTACATAAGTCTCCTTGTTGTTCATTCTTTGGCACCTCCTTTAATAAATAAGCTTGTCTGTCTATTAGTTTCATTTTACACCAATTTAAGTAGCTAAACTTTAGGAAATATTAGGAAACAAAAAGTATTTCACTTAATTAAGATACTATTCAACAAATACTTTTCATTCCCTTTTTTTTTACAAAAATATTCTAATTCTTTTTAAAAAATTTAAATAAATTGTAGATTTTCTACATTTCACTTATATTTTCTCCCGTTTGGTCGTCAATCTAGACAAAACAAGTCGCCTTATTACTGCAATATTATTAAATAAACGAACACCAAAAGCGAAAATAGCAGCTAAGTATAAGTCTACACCAAGATGAACACCTAGAAAAGCTAAACTTGCAGCGAGAATAATATTTGAGAAAAAACCTGTCACAAAAACGATTTCTTCAAAAGTATTTTGAAGATGGGCTCTCATCCCTCCGAATAATGTATCAAGTGCTGCTAAAACCGCAATCGATAAATAGCTGGAATATGCATCTGGTATTCTTAATTCTGTCCAAAACCCTAAGAGAAGGCCTATAAGAAGCCCAAGGAATGGTAACCACATATTATGATTCCTCCTTTATTGGCTCTAAATACCGAACTCGTATTGGTTGGTCGTAACCAGGAAGTGTTGTAAAGTTAATCGGAGTAGAAGTAAGAGTTAAATTCTCAATAGCAAAATACTCTACAGATTGTGAAACGATCATTTCATGATGAAGCTTCTCAGCATCTGTTGCTAAAACCTTTATTTCCAATGGAATATTCGGTATTCTTCTAGCATTAATGTGTGTCACTCCATTAACATCCCGAATAGCTGAAGTCGAGATAATCCGCTGATTCCCTACAACAATATCTGTTGCATTATAAATATTGAGCTCATTAATTAAAAACCTTAATAGATGAGGGGGAACTGTTTGCGGAACAAAATTATAATCAGAATACATCGGTTTAATTTCTAAAATGATCCCTTCCCCACTTACTGTTGTTAGACCTGCATTTTTTTTCAAATCATTTAAGGCATCAATCATTACATCTTCTACATTATCTTGCTCAGTTAATTGATTTAACAATGACAATTGCTTTTCTATTTCTTGGTTTAATTGTTGTTGACGCTCTTTTTCAATCCGTAAATCTTGTCTTAATTGTAAAATATCTCGGGTATCTCGAACTACTGGCTCTTTAGTTGTTTTAAATTGAATAGCAACCATAAAGCCAATAATTGTCGTTACTATAGCAAAAATAATCATTCTATCCTTCACAAATTCTCATCCTCTCTCTGATAAATAAGGATCCATCATAAGTAAATCCTTCTTTTCGATCTTCACTTCAATTTGATCAGAGAGCAATTGATCCCTTATACCACCAGGTAAATGCAAAGAGTCGAAAAGTTTATCAGTATCACCAATCGCAGTTATGACAAAGGGAGCAAAGGATGTATTTCCATCTATTCGAATAACCGGTCCAACACATTGAATATATGAGCGGTGAGAAATTCTTTGCCCATTAATAGCAATGGCTTCTGCCTGAGTTACTAGTAATTCGTGAATGACCTTTTGAATATGAAGCTCATGCACAATGTAAAAATTGGGGTTTTCCCCATCTGGAACATAATCTGAATCCCTTAAGGTTACTTCAATACCTGGCCCTTTTACCCCAACTGATCCTGTAACCATTCTCAATCGTTCAAGATCTTCTACTAAATTAAAATACGTCCTTTCTTGGATTGCAATTTCCTCTTCAATGGTATTAATCTCAGCTTGAATTGCCCTTAATTCTTCAGACAAATTTCTATTTACTGATTGCTCAAAAAGAACTTCGTTTCTTAATTCATCTTCTTTTTTCCATTGCCCATCAGTAATAAATTGACTTTTGGGAATTTCATTGGCAAATTGATATGATAAAGCTATTATAAAGCCAGTAATAATCAATATAAATGAGAGGATAACGTGATTGCCCTTAACCTTCAATTCCTTCTTCCTCCCCTATATCGAATTGTTCAAAATAAGGATTCATTCTCATGTGAATAACACCTTTATTATTTGGATCTAACTCTCTAACTATTGCAGGATAAGCCGTTATTTTTTTGGAAAAATGACGAATCGTTGAACTAACGTTAAATCCGTCGTTCATATAAAGAGAAATTCTTAGAGGATCGTTTTCAACAGGTGTATAATATATTTCTGATATACGCTGTATGATACTTTCTGGCAGAACACTTAGTTCAGCCGCCATTTCAGATAGGCCACCTTCTGTATTAAAACCAATTAATAATGGGGCATCTGAAGGAAAGTGGTTTATTGCATCCTCTAATATTTTTCCAGTATCTAAGATAGGGAAAAAATTCCCATCGACTGCTAAGTAAGCAACTCTAGTATGTTCTTTCACCTTGATTAGGATAGTACTAGGAAACTTCCTATTGACTTTTATTTCGTTTATTTCATTTAGTCTGGTTAAATCCCCTACTATTTTTTGCTTATCAATCCCCCAAAAGCTTGTCCTATCATTTAGACCGCTTATACTTATTATTTCTTTATCTGAAACATAACGATTCCCTTCAACTACAATAACTTTCACATCACTTAACGGGGATTGGAAATATATCACAGTAAGTAATAGTATAAAAAAGATAGACAAATAAAAAATCAAACGCCTATTTGCTCTTTGCCTTCTCAATTCTTTAAGTTTAGGAATACGGTCTTCAAGAGTAATTACATTCTTCTCATCCATAACAAACCTTCCTTCATTGTATGCTTTGTTCCAAAAATAAATGATAGATCTACCGGTAATTTACATTATTGATCTTTCATATTGATAGAAAAATCAACTACCATTTTAGGAGCATACTAATACAACAACTCATAATATTATCTTAGCTTCTCTCTCTATAGTAGACAAGTAAAAAGAACAGTTTTTGATAAATTAGAAAAACTTAACCTATCACCAAGAACGGCATACGAATATATGCCGTTTCTTGTGCTTTTGACTATTAAGATTGAGAGAGAACTCGTTCTAGTTCGCTAGAACATCGAAAACTCAGATAGAGTCTCAACTCCACCTGAATTGGAAGTTCCCACCTACGCTACACTTAAAGGCGGGGGTCTATGGCCATTATGAACAAATCATTTGATTAATTTTTATTTCCAACTAACTCGACTTCTGTGTCCAGCTTTACTTGAAATTTGTTATAAACAACGGTCTTAATATAATCAATTAATTCCAGGACATTTGTTGCAGTTGCACCACCGATGTTTACTATAAAGTTAGCGTGCATTGTAGAAACTTGAGCTCCTCCAATTGAATATCCTTTTAGTCCGGCATCCTCAATTAATTTTCCAGCATGATGTGGTAACGGATTACGAAAAACACTTCCACAACAAGGATAATCCCACGGCTGTGTTTGTTTTCGATATTCTTTGTTTTTTTGAATTTCAGCAATGATTTTTTCGCGATTACCACTTTTCAATTGAAAAGACGCTTCTAAACAAATACCATGGTCTTTTTGCAAGCGAGAAGTTCGGTAAGAAAAGTCCATTTCATCATTATTGTAACACTTTACAGTACCATCTTGGTAAAGGATTTTTGCTTTTGTTAATATATTAGAAATGTCCGATCTATGCGCACCCGCATTCATAAATACAGCTCCACCTACTGAACCTGGAATTCCACCAGCAAACTCCAGTCCAGATAAGCCTTTCTTACTAACAATTGTTGCAAGCTTAATTAGAGAATGACCTGCACCTACTCGAATTTCATCTCCATTTATCTCTAAATGGTCTAATACATCGCTTATTTTAATAACAACTCCATCAATTCCTTTGTCAGAAATCAACAAATTTGAACCTCTTCCAATAATAAATACACCAACTCCACTTTCTTTTGTTAAAGAAAGTGTTGTAATTAAAGATTCAATACTGTTTGGTATAATTAGCACATTAGCCGGACCGCCAATTTTCCAAGTTGTATGATTAGCCAATGGTTCATTTACTTTCACTTGGCCTACGTTTGCTTTACGAAATCTTTCAATTATTAAATCCATAACATCCTCCGTACCCAATTATTTCATAAGCTGTTTCATTAGCTCATAAATCTCTTTTGCTGCATCTGGTTTACCTAGTTTCAAAGCAGAGTTATGCATTTTTTCCCATTTTTCTTCATTTAACATCAGTTGATCAATTTCTTCAAGTAAGATTTCTCCAGACATCTCTTTTTCAAGCTTTAAGACAGCCGCTCCATGTTCACTTAAAGCTCTAGCATTCTTTTCTTGATGGTTGTTTGTTACATATGGACTAGGGATTAAAATACTAGGTAATCCAATAGCTGTTATTTCTGCTAATGTTGTCGCTCCTGCACGTGCAACAATCAACTGAACATTTTTAAGTACTTCAGGCATATTATGAATAAATGGTTCAATTTTTATATTTACTGGATTACCGAATTTTTTCACTTCAGCCATCACGTGATCGTAATGAACATCACCTGTAACGTAGAGAAACTGATAACTTCTGGAACCAGCATCCTTTAATACTTCTAAAAATGCGTCATTAATAGGTTTTGCTCCACGACTACCCCCAACAATAAGAACTGTTTTTTTGTTTTTATTTAATCCTATTTCGGTAAGGCGGTCTTTTACATTAACTAATGCTGCTTCAGTAGCCCTTGGATTACCTGTAAATACAACTTTTTCATTTGGAAAAAACGAATGAGACTCTTCAAAAGAAATAGCAACTTTATTTACGTATTTACTTAAAAATTTATTTGTAAGTCCTGGAACACTGTTTTGTTCATGAATTATTGTAGGTATTCTCAGTTTTGTAGCTGCAAATACTACTGGTCCACAAACATACCCACCTGTACCAATAACAACATCCGGACTAAAGTCTTGAATAATCTTTTTTGATAATGAAACACCTTTTAAAAATCGCAAAACAGTTTTAACATTGTCCACAGAGATTTTCCGTTTAAAACCAGTAATATGTATCGTTTTAAACGGAATGCCCTCTCTGGTTACTAACGTACTTTCCAATCCTTTTTCTGTACCAATATATAAAAATTCTGCCTTAGGCTCAATCTTTTTTATTTCGTTAATTAGGGCTAATGCAGGGTAAATATGCCCTCCTGTACCTCCGCCACTAACAATAATTTTCATAATAACCGAACACCTCCGTAGAAATACGAAAAGCATAAGCGCCTTGATCACAAAGCTACACTGTAACCATTTGACAGAAGCCGCTTTTTGGCTTCCGAAAAGTGGTTAAGTGACTAAACTCGTAGGCACTGAAGCTACTTTCTAGCTTAACAAATATTATACTTACTTACCTGAATATCATAACTACAATATCCTACCACATTAAGCTAAAGCTAAATTTAATTAACTTGGTGATAGGTAATATCTATACTATGAATTTCCTTAACCTTTAAAATGCTTTTCATCTCTCCATTATATCTTAATTAAGAGACAAATATCACTATAATAATAGAATAAAGCCCTTTTATTTTAAAGGGCTCTATACAAAAATATTCAAAGTAAGCCGAGCAGCTAATTTTATTAAAACCATTAATATTATTTATTGTTTTAATACCGAGCGTATCGACTTATATTTAACAACACGCCTACGGCTACGAGCATTAATGTTAGGGATGATCCACCATAACTTAAAAAAGGTAGTGTAATTCCTGTAACAGGCATTAATCCAATTACTACTCCGATGTTTATCATTACTTGAATGGCTATCATTCCAATAATTCCTATAGCAAAAAGGCTACCAAATAAATCCGGGGCGCCAAGAGCTATACGGATCCCCCTCCATAGTAAAACACTAAACAAAAGGATCACAAACGTTCCACCAATAAATCCGAGTTCCTCTGAAAGAATCGCAAAAATAAAATCAGTCTGGGGTTCAGGTAAATAGAAAAATTTCTGTCTACTTTCCCCTAAACCTAACCCCATTAATCCACCTGGACCAATCGCATATAACGATTGGATTATTTGAAAGCCACTTCCTAAAGGATCTGACCAAGGGTCTAGAAATGATGTAATACGCTTAATACGATAAGGTGCAGAAATGATCAAAGCCGCAAAGCCAGCTCCCCCTATCATTCCTAGGCCAATAAAGTGACTTATTTTTGCCCCGGATACATAAATCATAACAATACATGTACCTACCATTACCGCACCGGTCCCTAGATCTGGTTGAAGCATGATTAACCCAAAGGCAACCATGACAAATGAAAGTGATGGTAAAAGGCCTTGTTTAAATTTGGTGATCTTCTTTTGATTTTCTGATAAATATTTTGCTAAAAATGCAATCATTGCAAATTTCATAAATTCAGAAGGTTGAATAGAAAATGCCCCAACCCCTAACCAACTTCTGGCACCACCTCTTACTAACCCCACCCCTGGGATTAATACTACGATAAGTAAAATAAAACAAACAATGATGATCAATTTTGAGTGTTTACGCCATGTCCAATAATCAATATTCATTATAATAAACATAGCTATAACACCCAAGCCAGCAAAGAAAAGCTGCCTTTTAGCAAAAAAGAAAGCATCATCAAACTTATAAGTTGCCCAAACAGCACTAGCACTATAAACCATAATCATCCCTATTGTTAATAAGGCGAGTGTTGTCATAATTAATATAAAGTCTGGTGTTGATTTCGTTTTAGGCAAAGTGGAACACCTCATTCATTCTTGAATTTGGGCAAGCCCCTATTACCTATGTGTATGCACTCGAAAAGAAAACATGTCCATTTATTTTCCTAAGTTGTGTACCGCCTCAATAAATGTATCGCCTCTTTGTTCAAATGTTTTAAACTGGTCCCAACTCGCACATGCTGGAGATAATAAAATAACATCGTTCTTACTTGAACTATCGTACGCTTCATTCACCGCTTCATTAAGATTATTGACGGTTTTAATGAAAGTCAACCCTGCTTTTTTGGCTGCATTCCCAAGTTTTTGTGCCGTTTCACCATATAATACTACACCTTTTACTTTTTTAAGTGTAGGAATTAAATCATCAAATTCATTTCCACGATCTAGCCCACCCGCTATTAAAATTACAGGATCACTAAAAGCAGAAATAGCAACCTTTGTTGCAAACATATTTGTAGCCTTTGAGTCATTATAAAATTTTCGTTCATTAATAACTGTTACAAATTGGGTTCTGTGCTTCACTCCAGAAAATGTTGAAAGAACTTCAACTATTCTATTATTTTTTGCCCCTGCAAGTTTAGCAGCACAAATGGCTGCTAATATATTTTCTAAATTATGTGCTCCAGGAAGAACGATTTTGTCTAAAGAAATAATTTTTTCATTTTGAAAATAAATAGTGTTATTTTCGATATAAGCTCCGTTTTCTACTTTCTTTTTTACCGAAAATGTCACTCTATTTCCATTTACACCTTCAGATAACCTAACTACATTTGGGTCATCTTCGTTTATAACGTAGTAGTCTTCTTTTGTTAAGTTTGCAAAGATTTTCGCTTTCGCTTCGCCATAAGCTTGTTTTGTTCCGTGATAATCTAGATGTGAATCAAACAAGTTTAAGAATACTGAAATTTTAGGATGGAAATTTTCAGTACCCATTAATTGAAAGCTCGAAACCTCTGTTACAAGAATATTTTTTTTTGTGGCAACTTGAGCTACCTCACAAGCTACAGTTCCTATATTACCAGCTAGTAAAGGTTCTCTTTCACTTTCTTTTAACATTTCAGAGATTAGGGTAGTTGTTGTAGTTTTTCCGTTTGAACCTGTTATCGCGATCATTTCCGCTTCAGATATGATAGAAGCAATTTCTAGTTCAGTAATTACGATTATCCCTTTTTCCAACGCTTTTTTTATTAAAGGATTAGTATATGGAATCCCTGGATTTTTAACGACGAGGTCAAAATCTTGATCTAGTAGTTCCAAAGGATGTCCGCCACATATTACTTCAACTCCTAACTCTTGAAGTTCACGTGCTTGAACATTCTCTTCGATAGGTTTTTGATCGTTAACAACGACTATAGCTCCCAGTTTATGGAGAAGTTTACTAACTGCAACCCCACTTTTAGCTAGACCTACAACGAGCACCTTTTTTCCAATGTAAAATTGTATATTTTTCATTTAAATCCACACCTCTAAATAAATTCCTAGTACAGCAAATACTAGACCCACAAGCCAAAATGTTACTACGACACGCCATTCAGTCCAACCCGATAATTCGTAGTGATGATGTAGAGGGCTCATTTTAAAGATACGTTTGCCCCTAGTCTTAAAAGAAATTACTTGAATAATAACTGATAAAGTTTCAATAACAAATACACCGCCAATAATAACAAGTAAAATTTCCATTTTTGTTAAAATAGCAACAGCTGCAATGGCTCCCCCTAATGCAAGTGAACCTGTATCTCCCATAAATACTTTGGCTGGATGTGCGTTAAAAACTAAAAAACCTAGAACACCCCCAACAACAGCTGCGCAAAACATAGCAATGTCCATTTGTTCAGCGTTAAAAGCAATTACTGCATAAGCACCAAATGCAATTGCTGCCGTTCCCGCTAACAAACCGTCTAATCCATCTGTTAAATTGACTGCATTTGATGCGCCGACCAACATAATAATGATTAACGGTAAATATAAAATTCCAATGTCAATCCCTAAATCTGTCCCAGGTACATTTATAATAGTAGAGAACTCTAATTTCTTAATGACTATATAAAAGATTGTAGCAATTATTAATTGCCCAAGAAGCTTTTGTTTTGATGTTAAACCTAAATTACGTTTTAACACTACTTTAATAAAATCATCTAAAAATCCTAATAGACCAAATCCTAAAGTAACGAGTAATAATAAATAGACTTCAACTGTTAAAGTTAAAAATTGACCAATCATAAACACAGTTGCAATAGCAATTGCGCCTAAAATCATTACACCACCCATTGTAGGGGTTCCACTCTTTTTTTGGTGCGATTTTGGCCCTTCTTCCCTAATACTTTGACCAAATTTTAATCGTCGCAAAAACGGAATAATAATTGGTGATAATATGACTGATACTAAAAATGCAGTAATTAACGTAAAAAATAATAACTTTTCTGCTGGCATTTTTTATCCCCCTTTCCTACATATATAGGGATGTAGCAATCGTTTCAAGCTTCATACCTCGAGAAGCTTTAATAAGGACGATACTGCTATCATTTACTATATTTTTAAGATTTTCAAGTACTTCTTCTTTTGATTCAAATGACCTTATTACAATGTTATCAGTGTTTCTTTCTAACAACGCTTCACTGATCCAATTTCCTTTTTCACCAACCGTAAAAAGATGAGTGATCGGTGAAGTTATACTTTCACAAACAGAACGATGTAGGTTTCGTTCATCTATTCCGAGTTCATACATATCACCAAGTACAAGAATTCGTTGATCAAAATCTCCTAAATCTTTAACAGTTTCAATTGCTGCCTTCATAGAGGTAGGACTTGAATTATATGCATCATTTATTATGATAGATCCATTGATTCCTTGCTTTTTTTCCATTCTCATACTAGTTAAGATACAATTATTTAACCCTAATTGTATTGTATGTTCACTTAGTCCTAAATATTTTCCTACAGCTATTGAATATGTTGAATTTTTTACATTATGCTTCCCTAAAAGCGGAAGAACAAAGTCATATTTGTTATTTAAAGAAAATTTTGAACCGTTGGCAGTTTGTTCTAGGTTTGTAATTATATAATCGTTAGTATCATTATAACCACACTCTATTTTATTTAAATCAACGTGATGACTATTCAAAAGTGGTTCGTCTCCATCATATATTAAAACACCATTTTCTTTTAATCCATGAATAATCTCAAACTTAGCTTGAGCAATTCCGTCTCTACTACCTAATTGCTCGATATGCGATTCACCAATATTCGTAATAATTACAATATCTGGTTGAGCAATATTACTTAATAGAGAAATCTCCCCAAAATGATTCATTCCCATTTCAAGAATTGCGACCTCACAATCATTAGGCATCGCTAGAATCGTTAAAGGAAGCCCTATATGATTATTAAAATTCCCTTGTGTTTTATGAGTCCTATAGGTAGTGCAAAGAACTGCTTCAAGTAAATCTTTCACCGTCGTTTTTCCATTACTACCTGTAACACCAATGACTTTAGGACTAACCTTTTGTAAGTAATTTTTAGACAAATTTTGTAGAGCTAGTAGGGTATCTTTGACATAAATTACCGGAAATTCAGCCTCAAGACCTTCTGGAAGTGGTTTACTCTCATTCCATAATGTAGCAACCGCTCCGCTTTCGATAGCTCCAAATAGAAAATCATGCCCGTCAAAACGTTCACCGATAATTGGAATAAACAGCCCATTTTGTACTTTGTTTCGGCTATCGATAAATACAGCCTCAATCATTGTTTCGTCGTTAATTTCCCCTCTAAAATTAGAGGAAATTCCTTTTAGCATATTTATTTTAAAACTCATTATTTAACAGCTCCTTAACAGCCTCTTTGGCAATAAGACGATCATCAAAGTAGATGGTTTCATTTCCAATTGTTTGATATGTTTCATGACCTTTACCTGCAATAATAATAACGTCATTTTCTTTAGCATTTTTTATTGCGTGTATTATCGCTTGTTTTCGATCAACAATAGTATTATTTAAACTATGTTCAGTTAAACCAACTTCCATATCTTTCAAAATTTGATGCGGATCTTCGCTTCTAGGGTTATCAGACGTCAATACTACACTATCAGCTAACTCACTAGCAATTTTTGCCATTAATGGACGCTTTGTTTTATCTCTATCCCCCCCACAGCCAACTACGACACAAATGTCTCCTGAAGCAAATTCCTTCACTGTTTTTAATACATTGTCTAAACTGTCTGGAGTATGTGCATAATCAACAATAACTGTAAAAGGTTGTCCGCCATCAACTGGTTCAAATCGTCCAGACACTCCTTGCACTGTCTCTAATGAATTAATAATTGATTGAATAGGAATACCATCTACTAGACATGCCGCCATTGCTGCCAAAGCGTTATATACACTAAACTTACCAATCATTTTCAACTGTACTGTAGCTTCTTTTCCAAAAGCATTGACGTCAAAAGAAGTTCCTTGAGAAGTTATTTTAATATTTGATGCGCGTACATCGCATTCTTGATCAATACCGTACGTAACGATTTCGGCTGCAGTCATCTTTTCGTATTCACTTGATGCAGGATCATCGATATTGAGAACTGCAATTTTTCTTTCTTTGTTCAAATATGTATTACCTAATTGAGCAAACAATAACCCTTTCGCATTTCGGTAAGCTTCCATTGTTTTATGATAATCAAGATGGTCTTGTGAAAGATTTGTAAATACTGCAATATTAAAGTCACATCCCCTCACTCTACCAAGATGAAGGGCATGGCTTGAAACTTCCATAACAGCAGATTGTACACCATGATCGACCATTTTTCTAAAGGTTTGTTGTAATGAAATAGATTCAGGGGTTGTATTTTTGGTTTCAATCGTTTCATCAGCTATTTTCATGTACATCGTCCCTATAAGACCTGTTGTAATACTTGCATCCCTTAATATTTTCTCAATTAAATGTGTGGTCGTAGTTTTACCATTTGTTCCTGTCACTCCAATTAATGACATTTTTCTAGTTGGATGATCATAAAACACATTTGAAATAATAGCCATTGCACGCTTTGTATCTTTAACTAGTACTACTGGCACATCTACATCTAGTGGCTTCTCGGCTAGAATCGCAACCGCCCCATTTTCAACAGATCGCTTAGCAAAATCATGTCCGTCAACTGTATATCCATCAATACAAATAAATAGACTACCGCTTTTTACTTGTCGGGAGTCCATCTCTACTGATTTGATAACTGGATTTAGTGAACTGTTTTTTTCATATTGATACAAACAGCTAATAAGATCATCTAGATTCATCATTTTAATTCCCTCTCATTCGTTTACTTACTACCTAGCGTAGCATATAAAACTAATTTTTAAACTTCCAATTTGGATGTTGCATCGTTTATTTTTATAAAAATAAACGATGCAACATTCAACTTCTTTTAAAGAGGATGCAAACGTAAAATTCATTACCAGCCATCCTCTTTTGATTATCATCATAAAGCTGTACTTCTATTGATGAGAGTTTTCCTTCATCCCCACTGATTGTTAGTTTAACTTATCCGACCTTTATGGGCAGTTAATCTCCCACCTAAACTTTTCGATTACCTTACGTTTTGAAGTAGGTGTCTTACTGGCCTAAAGTGGAGGATAAATAAACACATAGATTTATTTTAATCTTCACTTCCTGTTTTGTCACCTAATAAAATTCGTATTGTGGAGTATTGTTTAACCTTTATACCTGGATCAGGTGACTGTGCTAATACCATATCTCCTTCTCCGCTTACATCTAACCTTAATTCGTAATAGGCTGCATTGATATCTTGCCTCGTTCTCCCAACTAGATCCGGAACCTCAATTAATGGCTCATCGGTCCATAGACGTTCTTTTTCAATTTGATCCTGTCTTTTTTCTACGTCCATCGCTCTTAAACTGTCTCCGATAACCTTCCCAACAATTGGTGCCGCAACAACTCCACCAAACTGAACAGTGCCCTTTGGATTATCAATAGCTACATAAACAACAATTTGCGGATCATCTGCTGGAGCAAAACCGATAAATGAAACAATATGATTATTCTCTAAATAACGACCACCTTGGGCTTTTTGAGCTGTTCCAGTTTTTCCACCAACACGATAACCATCCACAAACGCACCTTTTCCTGTCCCTTTTGCCACAACATGTTCGAGTGCATAACGAACTTGTTTGCTTGTTTCATCAGAAATGACCCTTCGTTTAATTGTTGGTTCAGTTACATCTAAAGCCACACCAGTAACTGGATCAATCCACTCTTTAGCAATAAATGGTGTATATAAATACCCACCATTTATTGCCGCAGAAACTGCAGCAACTTGCTGTAAAGGTGTAACAGAAACCCCTTGACCAAAGGCGGTAGTAGCTTGTTCCAACGGTCCAACTCGGTCCCTGTTAAAGAGAATTCCCTTCGCCTCTCCTTGAAGGTCTATACCTGTCTTTTCCCCGAAACCGAAGCTTTCTATATAATCAAAAAGCCGATCTTTACCCAATCGTTCCCCTAAAACTACAAATCCTGGGTTACAGGAATTCTGTACGACTTCTAAGAAAGTTTGATGTCCATGCCCCCCTTTTTTCCAACAACGTAACCTGTGACCAGATACTTCAATAAACCCGGGATCATTAAATGAATCTTCCAATAAATCAACCTCCCCTTCTTCAAGTGCCGCAGCAAGGGTAATAATTTTAAAGGTTGATCCTGGTTCATATTGCATCCATACAGGTTTGTTTTGGTTATATATTTCTGGAGGAACATTGCGGAAATTTTCCGGGTCATAATCAGGCCTACTTGACATCCCTAAGATCTCTCCAGTATTTGGATTCATAGCAATAGCAATCGCCCCATCCGGATTGTAAATAGCTTCAGCTATATCAAGTTCCCTCTCAATAATGGTTTGTACATTTGTATCGACTGTTAATCTTAAGTTTAAACCATCAACAGGTTCTTGATATTCATCAGCTAGATTCGGCATTCTCCTACCTTTAGCGTCAGAAAAAAATGAGACGTAGCCTTTTTGACCACTTAGTTTTTCATCGTAATATAATTCAATTCCAGTTAAGCCTTGATTGTCAATTCCCGCAAAACCAAGTACATGAGATAGGTAATTTCCAAATGGATAGTGTCGTTTGTTATCTTCAGCTATATAAACCCCTGGTATCCCTAACTTCCTAACTTCGCTAGCTAGTTCATTGCTAATCTTTCTACCTTCAGGGTTTATTCTAACGATGGATTCTTTTTTTGTTAACAAACTATAAATCTTTTTTTGATCCATCCTTAAAACATTTGCTAACTTTTCAGAATCTTCAACCGCATTTTTTATTTGCCTTGGTACGATTAATACTGACGGTGCACTTACATTAGTCGCTAAGGGCACGCCATTCCGATCTAAAATTTCTCCACGCTCCGCTTCAAAAGGAATATTTCTACTCCACGAATCCTCTGCACGATCTGTTAATTCATTCCCTAAAGCAAACTGCACATAACCGAGTCTGATGACAATTACTAAAAAGAATAGTAAACCGAAAGTCAAAACGAAAACTAATCGTCTCCGTACAGTAACATTTGAAACACGCACAACTACATCCCCCTTATAGGTCACATTTGTAGGCTTGTTTCAATGTATGCTTGTACGTCAATAATTAGACCTTTATCTCACTAATCTATTTGAACTACCTCTTCAGTCCCCTCTATTTTTTCAGGTTCAACTTCCTCATGGAAAAATACATCTTCAGTAACTCCATTTGGTAACGCAAGTTCAATAGCAATGTAATCACCTTTTTCAACAGTTTGATTACTAGGAATACTTTGTTTCGTAACAAAACCAGACCCAATAAAGTTCGCATTTAATTCTAAAATGGTTGCTAATTTCATTACATCGCGTAGAGACCAGCCTTTAATATTGGGCATATTATAAGTGTTACTATCAGTAGCAATCATTACCTTTTCACCAGGGATAAGCATAGTACTGCCAATCGGCAGTTGTTCTTCAACCTTATCACCTGATCCTAGCACAATTGCCTCTACTCCAATTTCACGAAAGTACGCCTTTGCACTTTCGATACTTTCACCTACATAACTCTTAGTAAGGACACCTTCCTCAACGAGATCATCTTGACTAACGGTAGCACTAGGAGATATATTTAGGTACTGCAAACTATGTTTCATTATAGTTGTGAAAATTTGCGATACTGGAGCCGCTCCCGGCTCATGTAGGTCTAATTTAGGACGGTCAACTGCTACATATACGATCAATTGAGGATCTGATTTAGGTGCTACCCCCAGAAAAGAATAAATATATTGTCCATGCCCACTTAAATAGCCTCCACCATTAGGATTAGGAATTTCTGCTGTGCCTGTTTTCCCTGCTATCTCAAACCCCTCTATGTAGTATGGTTTACCTGTACCTGCTGGAGAATCTACAACAGATTCCATTAATTCAAGTACTTGAGTTGCCGTTGTACTTGAAATAGGTTCACCTACTATTTCAGGCTCAGTACTTTCAATAACCTCGCCTGTATTTGGATCAATAATTCTATCTATAACGAAAGGTTTCATCATTTTCCCACCATTAGCAATAGCAGTTACTGCTTGAATTTGTTGAATAGGTGTAATAGCTGTCCCTTGACCAAAAGCTGTGGTTGCAGCATCAATCAAATAAGAATCTGCAATGAGACTATTTACTTCATTTGGCAGGTCAATTCCGGTAGTATTACGGAATCCAAATTCATTAATGTAATGAAAAAGTCGATCTGGCCCTAATTTTTCTAACGCGAGTATTGAATAGGCTACGTTAGATGAACGTTGGAAGCCTTCATCAAACTGAATTTGCCCCCATCCCATTCCTTGGTTATGGTCACGTACTCTTCTACCACCAATCTGATAACTACCTGACTGATAATATTCATCACCTTCATAAACCCCTTCTTCAATTGCTGCAGCTAATGTGAAAATTTTCATTGTCGAGCCAGGCTCAAATCTAGAAGAAACCGTATAATTTGTGTAATTTGTAATTTCTTCGTAAAAATTCGGATTAAAACTTGGACGATTACTCATAGCAAGAATTTCACCAGTCTTAGGATCTGCAACTACAGCCATTATCCTTTCTGGATCATATTGTTCTTCAACTTGAGACATCACTTGTTCTAAGGCCATTTGGATATTAGAGTCGAGTGTTAAATATATATCAAACCCATTCTTCGGTAATTCGATTATTTCATCAATATTTGGTAGTTTAATCCCTTTACGATCACTTAAGTACTGAATAAATCCGTCTTCTTTTACTAAATAATTATTTAGACTACTTTCTAAACCCATTCTAGCCTTAGACATATCCCTCTCAGTGTAGCCAATTACATGCGAAGCAAATGTTTGGCTCGGATAATACCGACGTGGCTCTTTTCTAAAATTAATACCTTGTAAATTCAGGTTCTCTATTTCTCTTTTTTTCTCTAAACTTATATTTTTAGTCCCAGGACCAAGCTCTACTTGAAAACGCCCTTCTTGAGATAATAGTCGCTCTAATTCTACAACAGGTCTATCTACAATCGGAGCCAACTTTTCAGCTGTCATCCGTGGGTCTTCAACACGATTTCTTGAATTCACATCTAAAATTGCTTCGATTGTATAGGATGGGATTTCTTCAGCGAGCGCACCCCCAAACCGATCATAGATTGTACCCCGTTTACCCTCAATAGTTTGTTTCCTTGTCCATCGATCTTCCGCTATAGCTTCGAGCTCATGCCCATTTACTGCTTTTTTCATTTGTATATATCCGACCCTTGTAACCATAACAGAAAAGATCAATAAAAAAACAATTAAAACTACCACTGCTCGAACGTTCATTTTATTTAATTTACTTACAGCCAAGATCATCACCTTTATTTTCTTATTTAACTATAGCGCAAGATAGTCACTTTAGTTTGATATTTTCTTTACGTATTTAACAATACTAATGAAAAACAGATTCGTCATTAGAAATCTTTTCCATTGATTATTACTATATAAAAAGTACACCATTACCGTGTTTATACCTTACCGAATTGAAGTATTTCTTATCAAACTATAGATACCGTTAAAATTCCCCATTGTTTTCGTATTGAAGTAGGGGAATTATACTATCGGTGAAATAAAATGAAAAACTAGTCCAAAATACCGAACTAGTTTTGCACAACCTTTACATTTTTATCATTTAAAGACATTCCAAGCTCGTTAGTAGCAATATATAGTATTCGATCTGGAGCTGAAAGCTCTGTCACTTGTAACTGGAGAGCTTCGTTATTAGTAGCTTGAGCACTTATAGACCTTTCAAGAGTGTGAATTTCGCTATTGACAATATAGATTGACGCGAAAGTAGAGATAACTAAGTACGATGCAAAAACTAAACCAACGACAGTCGAAAAATATAAAAACTTTTCCCCTGATGTTATACGTAGTTTTCGCTTTATCTGAGGCTGATTTTGTTGTTGATATTCTGTAGTATCATATACCTTTTTTCTTTCTAATTTTCTAGCAAGGTTACTCATTTGACGTTACCTCCTTTTGTTTTTCAGCAATTCGAAGTTTAGCAGATCGTGAACGTTTATTCATTTCTACCTCTTCTTCTGATGGAATTATCGGCTTTCTTGTCATTAACTTTAGAATAGGTTCATAACCTTCCGGGATAACAGGAATATCTCTAGGTAATTGTGGGCCAGTACTTGCCTCTTTAAAGATCGTCTTACAAATACGATCTTCTAAAGAATGGAACGTAATTACTGATATTCTACCGCCTTTAGCAGTAATTTCAATTGCGCTGTTTATTGCATCCTCAAACGCTCGTAGTTCATCATTAACGGCAATTCTTATCGCTTGAAATGTTCGTTTCGCCGGATGGCCTCCCGTCCTTCTCGCGGGCGCAGGTATAGCATCTTTAATAATTTCTACTAACTCTCCAGTAGTTTTAATACGTCGGTTTAGACGGTAGGCTTCAATTTTTCTAGCTATTTGTTTAGCGAATTTTTCTTCCCCATACCTTGAAATAATCCTCATCAAATCATGAAATGACCATTCATTTACAATTTCCTCAGCAGTTAATGGAGAGGTTTGATCCATTCTCATATCTAACGGTGCATCATGATTATAGCTAAACCCACGCTCTGCTTCGTCTAATTGGGGAGATGATACACCTAAATCAAATAATACACCATCAACCTTATAAACCCCGTGCAACGACAACTGTTCTTTTAAATGACGGAAATTACTTTTAACAATAGTAAACATACCTTCATATTTCTTAAGTCTCTCTTTTGCATGTTTAATTGCAATTTCATCTTGATCAAAAGCAAATAATTGTCCTTCACTTGAAAGTTTAGACAAAATTAATTCCGAATGACCCGCTCCTCCAAGTGTACAATCTACATACACACCATCTTCTTTTATATTTAACCCTGCTACGGCTTCTTCTTTTAATACCGTAATATGTTCAAACATATTAACACCTTCTTACTATTTTGTACTTCTTAGGTTGTGACAAATAAGAACTGTTTATCCAATCGTCTAGAAACCTAAATTTTTCTGTTTAATGTAGGAAGTTTACAAATCAAAATCAACGATCCCTTCAGCAATTTCACTAAAAGATTCCTCTGACTCAGCGAAATATTCTTCCCAAATTGACTTACTCCAAACTTCCACACGATTAGAAACACCTATTACAACACATTCTTTTTCTAATTTTGCGTATTGTCGGAGTGGGGCAGAAATATTTACCCTACCTTGTTTATCCAAATCACATTCAGATGCTCCTGAAAAGAAAAAGCGGGTAAATGCTCTAGCGTCTTTTTTAGTAAATGGTAAGCTTTTCAATTTTTCTTCTAGTTGTTTCCATTCACTTTCAGGATAAGCAAATAAGCATTGATCTAGCCCTCGGGTAATAACAAAGTTGGAGCCTAGACCTTCACGGAATTTTACAGGTATTATCATCCTACCTTTTTCATCTATCGTATGATGATATTCTCCCATAAACATGTGAAGTTCCTCCTCTCCCCACTTTCTACCTCTAAAATACCACATCCCCCCACTTTCTACCACTTTATTTTTAAATTCTTTCAAACAAAAAAAAATCCTGCTTATATTACAGGATTTTCTTTCGTCATATTTTTTCATATCAAAATAAATTCTACTATTTTTGTCACTTTAAATAGATTAATTTGTGTTTATCATTCAACTCTAATGTTAATCCTGTCATTCTTTCAACAAAATCAAGACCATATTCATTTAAATAATGCAAGATGTTTAAGCTACGTTCTTGCAAACCATTATTCGGAAATAGATTAACATCAATAAGAGCAAACTTAAGCAATTGATTCTCATATTTTTGTTGCAGGCTTTTTTCAAGTTTTCTCGCTAAGAAAGTAAGTTCTCTTTTTATGATTAATTCATTTTTAAGTGCAAGAGCTTCTAATCCTTTATCATATCTGTTAACAAGATCCTTTAGTGGTTGATGAAGATCTTCCACCTCATCTAAAACTTCGTGAAGAGTCTCATTAATTTGATCTTTTTCATCCCAGAGAGCCAATTCATTTCGCCTTTTAGAACTACCATAGGTAATAGCGTCGATTGCAGATATGTTAAATTCCTCTAGCAATTTATTTACTTGTGGGCTAACAATCGTCATAGATAGGCGCGGAACAACGGGTGGCATTTTTAGTCCAAACAAATGAAAAACTTCTTTTAGTGTTGCCCAGTAAGCAATTTCCCCTGGTCCACCCACAAAAGCTAATACAGGCAAAAGGAGTTCCTGCATTAGCGGCCTAGTCACCACATTATTACTAAAGTTTTCTGGTTGTTTTTCAACAAGGTGCAAAAGATCGTCTTTAGAAAACTGACAAATCCCTTTTTTATCACTAAACATATTAGAATCAATTCTTTCTAACAATAGGCGACTCCCGTTGTAGTGGTAAAATAAATGTGCACTATTCTCCCCACGCTCAATAGGTTCACCAAAACCTTGATTATATAAGGCATTTGCACTTTGTAAAAACTTATCATTTATCTGTTCATTATTCAGAATCATTTGTTTCAAATATGGAATTTCTAACTTTCTAAGTTCTGGATTGTGAGAATCAAGTAAAACGATTCCACTATTTTTAAATAATCTATGGATAAGAAAACTGAAAAAATCTACGTAATTTTTGCTTTTCGCAATAATTTCGTTAAGCTCTGATAATAACGTATTTGTCACAGAAGTTTCTATACCATCCAGAAAAACTTCCTTAACAAAGGCGAGAACTTCACTTTGTTCAAGGCACAAATCAGAAACCGACTTTTTTGCACTATTTTGTTGATCTACTTTACGCTTGTGCAGCTTACTATCATGAATGCTAAAAATATGATTAATTTCTTCAAAATCATGATCTTCACCAGCTATCCAAAATATTGGCACTACAGGCACAGAGAGTTTTTCTTCCTGTTCTTTTGCTAACTTTATAATAGTAATAATTTTATGTATCGTATATAGTGGGCCTGTTAATACCCCTGCCTGTTGACCACCTACAACCACTACTGATTTAGGATCTAATAACTTTTTAGCATTGTGAACAGTTTCATTTGAACAATTATATTTTTTATTAAATTTTAATAAATGTTCAAATAGACAAGCTCTTTGGAAGTGTAACTTTGATAACTCTTTATACCGTTGTGTATATGGATTATTTTGATAAGAGTAGTCAAAAAAAGTCTGGATAAATTGATCATTAGGTTCATGATATTGTTCCATTAACTTTGATTGATTTCGCAATAAACATTCTGTGGTTTTCATCGGACCTACACCTCCTTTTTTTGCAAGTTTACTTAAATAACTTAGAGTATAGCAGACCATTTTCATTTATTCCAATAATTTCCCTTCTATATCACGTAATCATAAAAATGCGTGAAAACAACCCGTAAATGCTAAGTAAAAAATATACGATCAAGAAGAGAAGAAAATTTAATCGCCATATTCCCTTTATCAACTTCTTCAATTCAATGTCTTTAGATAATTTCCAATGTATGATAGTAAAAATGATTGCAACTATTAAGATAGCTATTAATATTAACCAAAATAAAGAAAGAGCCCATAATTCATATGCAATGTAGTAGACAGCAAAAATAAATAGTATCGTCGTTACATCAACGGCTAATTTTATCGAACGTCTTTTATTTTTGGTAGTTTTAACCGAAACAATATAAACAAAATAAAAAGCTAGTAATGGTAACGTAACAAAAGTTGCTACTATCCAAGCTAAAGCGTTACTCATAGCCCCCCCTCCTCTCTTTGCAATTCCATACCTTTAATACCAGTATAAAGAAATTGATTATAAGGTAGGTGAACACCTAATTTATTTGCCTTATCTAATATAACACCCGTAATTGCTTCTATTTCAGTTGTCCTCCCCCCTTCTAAGTCCTTAAGCATAGAAGAGCGGTTTTGACTAGTTTTATGACAAATTTGAATTATTTGTTGCCAGTCTTCTTCTGTGCAATTGTAAATTGATGAAATTTCTTCAAACAACAATTTCATTGCTTCAAAATAATAATTATTTGTAAGTAACGAGCCATTTGTTACTTTATAAATAGCTGTAAGAGGATTAATAACACCATTTACAACAAGTTTTTTTTCCATAATATCCATCCAATTCTCATGAACTTCCGTCAGGAAACCTACTTCTGATAACCTTTTCCAAATATGTATAGGGTGGTTTCCATTTTCGAAATAACAACCTATTTTCAAAACTCCTATGCCCGTATGTTTCACATCGGTCGGAGTCCTTTTTAATGCACCATGCTCAACAATTCCAACATAAACATTATCGGCTTTACTAATCAGTTTATTTAAATACTTAATATGACTCATCCCATTTTGCATAAAAACGACTGTACTAACCTTACCTTGTAAATTTTGTAGCGTAGACACAACTTCTTGTAGATTGTATTGCTTTACCGCCAAAAAAAGAATGTCATCATTGAATTCCTTTATTTTTGAAAATGTAACACTTTTTACCCTAACCCTCGTCAGACTCATTCCACTTTCGAGAGTAATCCCCATTTTATTTATCTTGTTTGCCTGTTCATCTGTTTTTGTATAGATTGTCACATGAAAACCACTTTTTGATAAGTAACTGGCCAAAAGCAGCCCTACCGATCCACCACCAACAATTCCTACTTTCTCCAAAGAATCTCCACCTTATTGATGTAATATCTCAATATTAGCATATTGACTATCAAGAACCGAAAGAAAATGACATGATTTTTCTGATATATTAATATATTTTTTACAAGGGAAAACGAGTGAATAAAACTATTCCATTCACTTAGCCAAATTAAACTACACTTTGATGGGATGAATTAGTTCTATGAACTTCATTAACTAATACCTCACTCTATTGTAAATCAAGAAGGTCAAGTTTTTCTACAGTAAATCTTAAAATGTTATGGAGGGAGTTAAGCATGGAGCACATTGAAGTTAAACGTTTACTCATCAACTATAAAACATTAGAGGAGTTTGAAAACTTTAGAGAATATGGGTCCCAAGAATTATCAATGAAAGAAGATTTAAGAGCTAATATCATTGAGAACGATAGCGAATCTCCATTTTACGGTATTTATTACGGAAAAAAACTTGTAGCGAGAATGAGCGTTTATCGTATAGACCAAAAATATAACCGTTATTTCAAACCAGCTCAAGATTATTTAGAGTTATGGAAACTTGAAGTTCTTGAGCCATATCGAGGTAGGGGGCTAGGAAAAATTTTAGTGAACTATGTAAAGAGTTTAAATTTACCAGTCAAAACTAATGCCCGCCAACGTTCTGATGAATTTTGGGTAAAAATGGATTTCCAACCTCTAACATATAACGAGGAAAGAGACCGAGGAGAAAATCCTTACGTTTGGTTCCCAAAAGGTGTTTCAGAACAATAAGAGGGGACGAAGAGAGTTTAAAGTCATTAGGGCAATTGAGCTACCCTTCTTTCTAACATCCGAATTTTATACTTTTCCTTTTAATAAAAACATGAAACAAGGATGACCATTTTAACGTCATCCTTGTTTCATGTTTTTATACGACAAGCACTTTGATCAGGAGCAGTTTTTCCGTGCGAACCGCAGAAGCAATAATGCATGTGATACTCCAAGGAGCTTTTTCAATTAGCAAACGAAAAATTAGTACCTCGACTAAACGACAGAGCTACTAAACGCCTAAAGCTAAAAAATTCCAACTATTTAAAATGATTCTTTTCTAAATTTCAAGTAACTGACATTTTTTTCGCACGATCCATAATACCAATTAATAGCTTGTAATCTTGTTTCATTACATCATAATCACTTACAAGTTTTGATAACTCCCTCGTAATTCTTTCATTTTCACTAGCTAGCTCAGTTATCTTTTCCTTCAACTTTTTATTTTCTTCAGCCAAACTTTGATTTGATTCGAGTGCCCCTTTATGTGAAGCTAGAAATTCAATAACATCTTCCATACTCATACTTAAAGGTTGTGGCACAACCTCTTGTGCCTCACTTTCAAATTCAGACACCGGCACATCAGAAATTCCAGTTGATATTTCTTCACTGAATTCTTGGATACTATCCTCTAATTTATTTTTCTTTAAACTTTTTCTTTGTTTTTTTGCAATGGCGATAGCAGCCTCATATTTCTTTCGAATACTTGAATTCCATCTAAAACCACAAGCAGCAGCAGTTCTAGATAATCGCTCTCCTACTTCTTCAAAAGCAGCCAATTGGGTACTACCTTCACGAATATGCCTTAAAACGACTTCAGCTAACACTAAATCCTCATCATTAGTCCAGGCGTCTTGACGAACGATAGACATCGAATCCCTCCAATAAAAAATCCTTTTTACTATCTTTATGCAAATACTAGATAAGATAGACTCTTTTACCTTTTTACCTATTAAAGAATTATTACCTATTTAACGGCATTTATTCAGAAGGGATTCCGCTCTAAATACGAGTATTAAATCGTTATCATATTCCAATTTATTTATCCCACTCTTAAGGGTCAGTAAGATCCCCACTTAAAACGTAAGAAAATCAAAAAGTTTAGGTGGGGGATGATGGAAAACCCCTACTGATTGAAGTTCAGCTTTATAGCTCAACTATTGATTAACAGTAAAAAGACAGGAAGGGACTCCTTCCTGTCTTTTATCGTAGCGTAAATAAGTTTTACATTTGTTCACATAAACTTATTATTTACTTACAACTTCATTTCCTTTATAAGACCCACATTCTTTACATACACGGTGAGCAAGTTTTAATTCACCGCACTCTGGGCATTTTACCATTCCAGGTACTTCTAATTTAAAGTGAGTACGACGCTTGTTTTTACGAGTTTTTGATGTTCTACGAAAAGGTACTGCCATTATTCCCACCTCCTTAAACTGTTATTAAATATGTTAAAACGAAGGCCGGAATTGCCGGATACTTCTTTTTTAAACACATTACTTGTCGTCAAAGAACTTGGCTAAATCTGCTAAACGCGGATCAATCCGTTCTTTTTTGTTTTCTTCTGTTAAAAGCTCCCAATCATTCCCTGATTGTGGGGCATCTCCTTTTAAATCTTCACTAAAAATTTGTAAAGGTATCTCTAAAAGGATCGCTTGTTTGATGTAAGGTAATAAGTCAACTATATCATTCTCAAGATCATGCACATCGTCGTCACCTTCGAATCCTATCCAATCGTGTAACTTAAATGTTTCGATTGTTTCAACTTGAAAAGGAAAAGGTACATCTGCAAGTGTTCTTGAACAAGGTAAAACCATCTCTCCTTTAATTGATAGAGAAAAAGTAATCGAATGATTAGAAAAATTCCCTTCACCTTTAACATGTACGAGTGAAATATCTTGAATATCGTTATTAGTCTTTTTTAAATCACTAACGTCAACCATTTCATCGATATTTATACCCTTATTCTTTAACGTGTTCAGTTGCTGAACTGACCATTTCATCATTCTCACCTCAAGACAACAAAGGTAATTATAGCCTTCGAAAAGTATTTTGTCAACCTTTCTTCTTTACACTACTTCTCTTTATTTATTATATTTTTTTCTGTAAATTATACAGAAAAACCACTAACGAGAATTTTATCATATTATACTACAATTTTTAAGACTTATTTTAATTTCTATAGTTCATTTTTTTTATAAGGTATTAGCTTTATACTATTTATTTTTGTATAATTTTAAACAAAATAAGAAAGGGGTGTAAGAATGAATGTTACTGGTGTTGTAGTTGAATATAATCCCTTCCATAACGGTCATAAGCTTCATATAAATGAAACAAAACAAATTACCGATGCAGACCTAATTGTAGCAATAATGAGTGGGAACTTTTTACAGAGGGGAGAACCTGCACTTATATCTAAATGGGCGCGAACGAAAATGGCATTGAATCAAGGGGTAGATATTGTTTTGGAGCTTCCATATGTTTATGCTACTCAGCATGCTGAATTATTTGCTAACGGCGCGATATCAATATTAAATGGATTTGGCGCTAACTCTGTCTGTTTTGGTAGTGAATCTGGAGATATAAAAGATTTTCATAGACTTATTAAATTTATTAATGAGAACGAAACTACATATAGAGAATCTATTCGCGACGCATTAAAAAAAGGGGTTAGTTACCCCAAGGCCTTATCCTTCGCATTTAAAAAGTTAAAAAATCACAATCAGGTTTTAGACTTATCACTTCCCAACAATATTTTAGGTTACCAGTACGTGAAAGCCATTTATGAACAAAAAGCAAATATAAAACCATTTACTATCAAAAGAAAAGAAGCACAATATCATGATAAAGAAATTCCAAAACAATCTATTGCCAGTGCCACTAGTATTAGAAAGAAGCTAGTAAAAGAACAAGATCACCTTAATTCTATTAATCATGTTGTCCCTTCAACTACTTACGATGAATTAGTTCAATATCGTAAAATGTATCATAACTTTCAAGACTGGGAACGACTATTTCCTTATTTAAAGTATAAAGTACTTACATCTTCACCCATCGCTTTGGCTAACATATACGAAGCAGAGGAAGGCCTTGAAAACCGATTATCACAGACCATAAATGAAGCAACAAGCTTTCAAAGCCTCATGGAAAAAATAAAAACAAAACGCTATACATGGACCAGACTACAACGCTTCTGTTTACATACGCTAACAAATTCGACCAAAGAAGAAATGAGTGCCATTAATGATACTACACCTTATATACGCGTATTAGGCATGAATCAAAAAGGGAGAAAATATATTAACAACCAAAAGAAGTATCTAGAGCTACCATTAATATCAACAATTTCAAAGATAAATCACCCTTTTATCAATATTGAAAAAAGAGCGACTTCTTGCTACTCACTTGGTTATAGCCCGATTATCCAAGCAAAATTAATAAAAGAGGAATATGCCCACCCTCCTGTCATTATTTAAAAAAGCGCAAAACGCCTTTAGCTAGCACGATCTCTAACTTCAAAAATTTTATTTATGCTTTCTTATTATTTAGAATAAAGAGCCTAGAGTATTGAAATAAACTTTTCAACGTTTATTTCAACTCTAGGCTCTTTATTAATCAAACTGATTTGAACTTAAGGGTCAAAGATCCCCAGCGTAAGGGAGAACTTCCATCAGGTGGGGTTGAGTCTCCATCTGAATTTCGGATGTTTTAGCGAAGCTAGAACAAGTTCTCTTATTTCGGCTCAAGATTTTCTAAGAATGTGATAGCATCCTCAAATGAGTCAATAGGTACGATTTCCATTTTACCATTTATTAATTCAGATGCTTCTAGTGCTTCTTGATAATTAGAAGTCTTTGAGTTAAATTCATTAGGTGCAAAGAAAAAATCAGCACCTACACGCTCGGCTGCAATCACTTTTTGTTTTACTCCACCGATACGACCAACTTCCCCTTCTTCATTAATTGTTCCAGTTCCCGCGATGTTATAGCCTTTTGTTAAATCTTCTTCAACTAATTGATTGTAAATCTCTAGACTAAACATGAGCCCAGCAGACGGACCACCAATTTTTTTAGTATCTATCGTAACATTTGGACTAATAATTAGTTCTCTTTTTGTAATAGGGCTTGTGATCCCAATTCCCATCCTTTTTCCTGTTGGATCTACTTCCTCAGGAAATGAAGTAACAAATAGTTCAACTTCAGATTTTTGTTCATCCCGAATAATGGATAATGATACTTTATTATTTTGTTGTTGATCACCAAGTTGTGCAAGCAATTCATCAACGGTCTTAACCTGGGTATCATTAACAGTGACAATTAAATCCCCTAATTCTAAAAGGTCATAAGCAGGCATATCTTCAATCATCCCGGTTACTAAAACACCATAATTTTGAAAGTAAGCTTCTTTACCTGCCTGTTGATAAGCTACAATCGTCGCAATATCTTGTGAAGAACTCATCATCAATAATTGTCTTTGGTGATATTCCTGATCTGTTTCACCACTTCTAAGGATATATTCCTCATGAATCAACTCTCTAGTATCGCTTATTTGAGCCAACAAATAATTTACTATATTTGCTTTCCCCATACGTACAGTTGTCAGCATAAAAGTCCCTTCATCTTCATATCCACCCTCTACTTCAATAATTGTATTTAGTACGTTTGCATCACCAGGTTTTGAAAAGTAATATGGCAAATGGTAAAGATTTATAAAAAGTAGTAAAAACAAAATAATAATCCATCTTTTTTTTATGAGGGGGGTTTTATTAAAGGTTGACATATTATTTCTCCTTCCAGTTCTCTATCAACAATTGAATTTCAGGGAGTTTCGTTTTTGCAGCTTCCACACCTTCTTGAATAATTTGATCAACATTTGTGAAAGCTGTAGAACTATATTGATTTATCATTGGTTTTATCATAATATCACTATCTATTTCATTAATGCGAATCATTTCTTGCTCCATTATTTCCATACTTCTCATGATTACATCGAAAATAGAGGTTATTTCAGGCTCAACTTCTAAAAAAGATACATCGACAGCAATAGTAATGTCTGCATCCATTTTTTTTACTTCCGTTACTGGAACTCTATCTACTACCGCCCCATCAACTAACAATCTACCATTACTTTTTTCCGGAACAAAAATACCTGGAATGGAGATACTTGCTCTTACCGCCTCAGAAATATCACCATGAGCAAACACAACTTTCTCCCCCTTTAATAAATCAGTGGCAACAATTCGTAAAGGTGGTGTAAGCTCTTCAAGTACTTTACCTTTCGTTAAAATTCTAATTAATTGTTTTACTTTATCCCCAGAAATAAGACCCATTTTCGGAACAGTAAAGTCTACATAATATTTTCTTCTGAAATGAAGGGCCATTTTGGCCATTTGTTGAGGGGTGTAACCACATCCGTAAAAAACCCCCACTAATGCCCCCATACTACTCCCCGAAATACAATGTATTGGCACTTTCGCTTCTTCAAATACTTGAAGGACTCCTATATGAGCGAAGCCTCTAGCACCACCTGAACCCAATGCTAAACCAATTTTCGGCTCGGCCAATTTCCTTTCCTCCAATCTCTCCAAAAAGCATTTATTATTAAATGATTATTTCTTCTTATTTTCACATAATCAGTATTTATGAAATTAAAAATTATCTTTTAAAATCATATGGTCTAAATTAATCTCCTATACGTATATTGAATAATAGGACATGTACGAACGTAAAAAATAAAGGGAGGCAAGGCCGTTGAACGCCTCAAAGTTAAAAACTATTATCCTAGCAATGAGTGCATCCATTATGGCTGCGTCTTTAATGGCTTTTCCAAAAGAATCATTAGAAGCATCCATTCGAGGACTTACCATGTGGTGGGATGTGGTTTTCCCATCTTTACTACCTTTTTTTATTGTTTCAGAATTTTTAATAGGCTTTGGAGTAGTTAGCTTTATCGGGAGCTTACTCGAGCCTCTAATGCGTCCTCTTTTTAGAGTTCCAGGTGTAGGAGGGTTTGTTTGGGCCATGGGCCTAGCGTCAGGTTACCCTGCTGGTGCAAAACTGACAGCTAGACTTAGACAGGAAAATAAACTTACAGCCATTGAAGCAGAGAGACTAGTATCGTTTACAAATTCATCAAACCCATTGTTCATTTTTGGCGCGATAGCCGTTGGTTTTTTTAAAAACCCTGCTTTAGGGATTTTATTAGCAATTTCTCACTATTTAGGCAACTTCTGCGTAGGTCTATTAATGAGGTTTCATGGCAGAAGTAAAGAAAAAAAAATTACGAAACAAACAGCCAATAAACATCCTTTGAGGACTGCTTTCCATTTACTACATCAAGAACGTTTAAAAGACGGACGACCAATCGGCAAAATTTTAGGGGATGCGGTTCAATCATCCGTTTCCACCTTATTAATGATTGGTGGTTTTATCATCTTATTTTCTGTACTTAATCAGTTACTATCACTGTTGGATATTACAGCATTTTTATCAATATTCATTACCGTTATTTTTACTTTTTTCCAACTTCCAAGCGAACTTAGCTTACCGTTTATTTCAGGTATTTTTGAAATCACATTAGGAAGTCAAATGTCTAGCCAAACAACGCAAGCAACACTTTTTCAGCAAGTAGTTGTTACAAGTTTCATTTTAGCTTTTAGTGGTTTTTCTGTTCAAGCGCAAGTTGCGAGTATTCTTGCTGAAACAGATATTCGTTTTAAACCTTTTTTTATCGCAAGGCTGTTCCATGGGACTTTTGCTGCTTTTTTCACGGTTATGTTATGGGAAACATTATATGTCAATCAACAAGCTAAACTAGATAGTCATGCAATCCCTGTTTTCCTACAAACAGAAACGTATTCATCCTTAAATAAAGGTTGGGAGTTAATCGTCCAATATGGTTCACTATTTACCCTGTTTATGTTAATGGTTTATATCCTGCTTACCGGTAAAAAATTACTACAAAAAGTATAGTCAATCTCACTATGATAAAAGAGGCGTTCTTCACCTTCCGATAAGGTATGAAGCGAACGACCTCGTGGGAGCTTCACAAGACAACTTTCCCACTTTAGAATTTAACTTCCTTAGGGGCGTAAAAAAGCAGGCAAAATTTTCTATAATAAATTCCGCCTGCTTTTTTATAATATTTTTTATAATAAATTTAGCACTTTACTCGGTTATCTAAATTTATAGTATCCCACTCTAAAAGGTAGAATATGCCCCACCTCAAAACGAAGACACCAATTCCTTTAGGTGAGGAAATAACTAACCTAAAGGTCGGACAAGTTAAACTACCAATTAGTGACGGATAATGGAATCTTCACTTACTAAATTATTTTATAGTTATGTATTTTTCCTTCAACGCATTTTCAACAACCTCAGGAACTAAGTCTCCTACCGGTGCATGATACTTTGCAATCTCTTTAACGATACTTGAACTTAAATACGAGTATTTGTTATTAGTCATCATGAAAAAAGTTTCAACACTCTTATCGAGCTGTCTATTAATTGAAGCCATTTGCATTTCATATTCAAAGTCAGAAACAGCCCGTAACCCTTTAATGATCGCACTAGCTTCCTTCTCCTTAACATAATCAATTAAAAGACCGTAGAAAGAATCGACCTCTACATTCTCAATATCCTTAGTCACTTCTTTCAATAACTGTACTCTTTCATCTACCGTAAATAACGGTTGTTTACTACGATTATTTAGTACAGCTACAATTACTTTATCGAAAACCTTTGCACCTCTGGTTATAATATCTAGGTGCCCCAGTGTAACCGGGTCAAAACTCCCAGGACATACTGCAATACTAGCCATCTTAGTAACCCCTTTATATTATTTTATCTGTTATTTAATATTTGACCTTTTAAGGCAGTTCTCCTCCACCTAAGTTCCCATTTCTTTCATAAGTTTTGAGGCGAGACTTCCAACGCAATAAAATTTGGCTGCAAATAAATTAGTATTATAAACTACATGGCCAAACTTACATCATTTTATAGATAGTAATACCTGTGTCTCCATAATGCTCCTGTCGATAACATGAGAGATTATCAATTGATGAACTAATAGATACATTAGCATCATGTTCAGTAACAATGATCCCGTCCTGAGATAATAAATCATTTTTGACAATAAAGTCGATTTCATCTTCTAGACGTTGCTTCGCATAAGGGGGATCTAGGAAGATGAGGTCAAACTTTAGTTTTCTTTTGGCGATTGCCTTCAGCGCTCTCATAGATTCATTTCGATAAACCTCTACTTTATCTTCAAACCGACAATTTTTTAAGTTAAGCTTAATAATTTCAACTGCTTTTGGATTATGATCAACAAAAATAACGTTATCAATCCCACGACTTAGTGCTTCAATTCCTAATCCACCACTACCTGCATATAAATCAAGAGCCTGTCCACCTTTAAAGTAAGGGCCTATGATATTAAAAATAGATTCTTTCACTTTGTCTGTGGTAGGCCTCGTCAAGGTTCCAGGAACCGCTTTTAAAGGTCTTCCTTTACATGTACCAGATATTACTCTCAATGAAATTCACACACCTTATACACTTACGTTTTACCATATCTTTCCCCATCCTAACATAAAAGATGAAAAAGCTTAACAAAATTTTAATCATTTGCGTTGAACAGTACGAAACAGAAACAACATTATGTAGCTCATATTTGGAATTATGATATACACTCAATTGAAAGAAAATTGCAAATAAATTTATTGGAGGTATATAACAATTCCTATTGGTCATAATAAAATTAGCAACGTGATTAACTCATGTTGCTGACAACCGCGGAGAAGACTTACGTTTCCCCATAAGTTCTTCCTCCGGTTTCTCCTCTCCCATAGCCTTGTGCAAAAACAAAATTCAATAGCTGTTTTTTGTTTTGCCATTAGGCACCTCGTAGGTAATCCTACGAGGATTTTTTTATATAATCAGAATTTATAAATTCCTAACTTGGGAACTGTCTAGCTTCAGCGCCTATCGCTCGTGACCAAGGCGCTTGCGCTTTTCTTGTAAGATAGGAAAGCATAAAATTTTTGAAGTTGGAAAGGTGTTTAGCTCTCAAGCATTAAACGTAAAAAATAGTTAGATAGGTGATAACACCTACGCCAACTGCTAAACAAATAGAGACTGCCACTACTTCTGGCCAGTCTCTTTTCTAATATATTAAATACCCATTTTATAATCGTATTCTTTTGCTTTATCAGGTCGGGCATTTTGAAACTCAGTTTTTAAATATGGCCGCATCGATTTACTAACTAATTTAACATAATGGAGCGACTGAAGACGTTCAATCGTATCATCGATTGTCGACTCATCACAATATAAAACAACATACTTCATGCGTTTAGATGCATAGTGCACATTTCCATATTTTCTCATTTGCCTTACGTATTTTAATGAGTGTAGCCAGACTGCTAGACCGATTCGGTTTCCTGTCATTTCCATTACTCCTTTTTTTCACATCAACCAATTTTAGTCTAACATGACTCCTTTATTACTTCAACATTATCTTACATATTTCCTACTTACAACCACAACTACCACCTGCGCCACAACCACCTCCACAAGACATCGAGTCAAAAAATGGGTTTCCTGTAGGCACTTTTATTTTATCTGAAACAGCATGCGCGATTATCAAACTAATTTCATTTAATAGCTCCTCAAGCTGCTTTTCAGCTTTTTTAAAGCTTGCAATTGGATCGTATAAGTCTAATTTCCGTTTCATTTCTCGTACTTCTTTTGATACATTGGCGTAATCTGGATGATACTTACCAAAGCGTTGTACTTCTTCAAATTTATCTTTTAGCTTATTAAACTCCCAGATCATTTCTTCTGCAGTAAAATCCATTTGGAGAGCTTTTTTTGTTGATTTGTACTTGTGATACTGTTCTGATTGTAAGATCATATCTGCTAAAGTCATTGAGTCAGTAATTATTTCTGTATGTGTAGCAACTTTTAACATAACAACCCTCCTCAAAGATTAGATTATAACACGTTTCATAATTGAAAGCGAATAAGACTACATCTTAATACAAGCTTGGTTTATTAATGTACAATCATCACGCTCTTCTAGGTCTTTCATCAATTGTATAAGTGCTTCATCTTTCTTCTTCGCTTCAATCATTACATCGATGTGTTCTACACTTCCTTTTATCTCATTTAAAAATCTCATTAATCTTTCTATATTAATATAATCGTGATGACGTTTGTCATTTTCATTTTCTTTTGGTGAAGATATATGAATTTTTAAAGGAAGTGGGCTATGTTCCCAAGTTTGAACAACACGGTCCCAAATTTCAAGGAAAGAAAAAGATTCTGGTTGATTGATATCATGATGATGAAGATCTAACACAACAGGGATTTGCAATTTCTCACCTAAGTACAGAGCATCTTCTATATGATAAACGGTATCATCATTTTCAATGATAAGCATCTGTTGCAAAATTTTAGGTATTTTTTCGAAGTTTTGTATAAAATCTTCTAAGCCGTTAACTTTCCCATCTTTTGCTCCACCTATGTGAAGAACACAACGATGAACAGGGTTAATATTCATGCCCTTTAATAATTTATAGTGATATAGTAATGTTTCGAGAGACCGTTTCAGAAGCTCCTCATCTAAATTATTAAGTACAACAAAATGGTCAGGATGAAAATCTAACCTCATATCATATTTATGTACAAAGTCACCTAATTCTTTTAACATTGGTAGTATGGCTTTTTCAAATTTCCATCCTTGTGTATTAGGGTGGTTAACTAATGGGACAAGCTTTGAAGATAAGCGAAAAAAGGTAATATCTAGAGATAAATTATGTTTTAGTAGCCGTATACAATTTTCAAGGTTTGATATCGCAATTCTTTCTAGTTTTCGAATGGCTGCATCTTTATCTTTAATTTGTTCAAATTGCTTTACAGTCATTGTTTGGGATGGCGAAGCATTTTTTAATTGCACACTCATTGCTACATATCCAAATCTTACGTACACATCAAAAACCACCTTTTAATAATAAGTGTATCTCTAATCAAAGTTCTAGTGGATGGACAATTGCTAGTTTAGAAATAGAAGAAAGGCTTACATAATCATTTGCATTTGATTTAATTTCATAAGCTCCATTCTTGATACAAAGTTTCATTGGAAATAGTTTTATTTTATCCTCATTTGTTAATTGTATTTGTATTGGTAATTGTAAAACGATCGCTTGTTTTACAATCCTTTGTAAAACTCTTTCTTCGTAAGCAGTTAATCTAAACCATTGCTTAGGTAATTTCTCTATTTCAGGTAGGGTAGTATTCATTTGTGGAAATTCATTTATTATAACCAACTCTTTTTTCTCACTATATGTTGGTTTTCTTTTATTTAAATTCACAATCATTACCGATAATTCTTTTAATAAATTTTCAAATTTCACTTCCAAATCCTTTTCTATAAGGATCCCCTCTTTAGTTAAAAGGATCCAATCAGACCATTTTTTTGTAATATAACTCTGATAGAGCTTTTCGGTTACCGCATAAAAGATAATATTTTCCTTTTTGTTCACTAGTTTCTCTTTTTCTTTCCATTCCACAAAAAAACGTCTCCAGCTTTCAACTGTCATTTTTGGTAGATACTTTTGTAAACACTTAACGAGAACTTCAATATCCCTTTCTTCTTGTAAGGAATGACGTATTGTTTCTTTATTAAAAATAATTTCAGCCATTGACTCCCAATTTCGAATTTCCCCCCAATAACAAAATGTCCAAAGGTCACTGTTATTTACGTAAATAGGTATAAGAAACTGCAGTATTCCACTTTCGATCCCCTTCAAATCACTATTATGACCGATGTCATCATTTGACAAATATATTTCACCGTCATCAACCGTAATAACCTGAAATAACTTTAACTGCTCTATCACATCATAAATGCTATCATCAATTTGAATATCACTTTGTTTTAAGTATGAAACTATTTCACGAATAGGGATACCTTTCTCGTTAGGATAACGAAAGATAACCCAGTTTATAAACATTGCACTAAATGGATTTTTAAGTATTGACATAATGAAAAAATGAGCAATTTTCTGCTTAATCTCCACATTTGCTTGTTTAAAAAAACGTGTACAACTATCTTCTATAATGAAGTACTGATTATTTCCTTTTTTCACTAAACATTCATCCTCAATAAAACCAAGTAGTAGTGCCAAATCCACGCCTTTAAATTTTTGTTTTTGTAAGCTATGTAAGTCCGCTAACCGTTTCACCTTTTTTTCCTTGATCAATAATAACAATTCCAATATGTAATAAAGGTATTTTTTCGTACTTAAGGTACTTTTTGAATATACAATATCACCCGCGTTTTGGAATGTACTCTCAAAGTAACTTTCAACAACTTCAATTGGCATGACAAAGCTTTGTTCATGCTTTTTTATGTCAACTTTAAACAATAAACCTTTTTGGCGTAACAAAAGAAGAGCAAGCTTCTCTTCAGCTGTTTGCTCTTCTTTTTCGATAGTACACAAATATGCATTGTACTTATTGATGAAAGAAATCATATATTTCTTTTCAAGGTCACTACATGAATTTAACAATTTTCTTCTATATTCCTGATTCAGCAAACGTTGATCCAAGTTATTTGTTGTTGTAATTCCGATTAGAATTTCATCTTGCTTTTTAATTATATTGTTTTTAACACTACTACTTAATTGTTTTAAGCATTGTTCTAATGTAATGATAACCACTCTTCCACCTCATATGTGTATCCTTGCTCTAACATAAAAAGTTGACGTCGACTAGAGCATTCCTCTTCTTTCGTATTTCGCGTTACAATAGAATAAAAGTGAGCTTCGTTCGTGTTCTTTTTTGGCCGTAATACTCTACCGACTCGTTGCGCCTCTTCTTGTCTAGATCCAAATGCCCCGGATATTTGTATAGCTACTTGGGCATCTGGTAAATCTACAGCAAAATTTGCCACTTTGCTCACAATAAGTACAGGTATATCCCCACTACGGAAACTATCGTATAATATCTCTCTTTCCTTTTGTGGGGTCTTTCCAGTAACCATAGGTAAGTCAAGCACCTTAGCCACATTTGTTAGCTGATCAATATATTGTCCAATAATAATTGTTGGTTGTTCTTTGTGTTTTAATAACAATTTGTTAATAACTTTAATTTTTAACGGATTTATTGCTGCAATTTTAAATTGTTGTTGCTGGTTACTTATGACATATTTTTGTAATTCATCCTCAGAAAAATCAATTCGAATTTCTTTACATGCAGTTCGTGCAATCCAGCCATGATTTTCAAGGCCTTTCCACGCAACTTCATAATATTTTGGGCCAATTAGGCTATACACTTCCTCTTCTTTACCATCTTCTCGCACAAGAGTTGCTGTCAAACCTAGCCTACGTTTCCCTTGAATACTAGCTGTCGTCCGAAAAACTGGTGCTGGAAGGAGATGAACTTCATCATAAATGATTAATCCCCAATTCCGTTTATTAAATAAAGGTAAGTGAATAAACTCTCCTGTTTCATGATCTTTATAAACCATCATCTGGTAGGACGCAATTGTAATTGGTTTTACTTCTTTACGCGAACTGGAATAAACTCCAATATCAGCCTTAGAGATGTTGGTTTTTTCTATTAGCTCCCTCTGCCACTGTTTCATTGAAGTTTCACTAGATGTAATAATTAAAACTTCTTCTTTTACTTTTTCAATAATTCCTAAACCTACTATTGTTTTACCTGACCCACAAGGCATAACAACAATACCGTTTCCACCTATTTTCATCCCATCTTTATAGAAGTGCTTAACTGCTTCTTTTTGATAAGGACGTAAATTTATCGAATGTAACATGTCAATCTTTAAGTCCTCACCTTTATCAAACCCTATGGTATCATTAACAAAATATCCATTTGATAAGCATATAGATTTAATATTTCCTCGGTGCTGCTCATTAAAAACATATTGATTTTTTTTACTACCATATTTCTTTAGTAAAGATCTAAGACTTGAAGTTTGTAACAATAAATCTTCATCTTTTTGATAAGAAAAAGTGAGTACACAATCGTCATCTATTTTCTCTATACGAATGGAATTTGACCGATAATAATGATCTTCTACATACTTCACAACTTTTTGTGCTAATGGATATTTACAGTATTCATTCAAGAAATTAATAATTTCAGTAACTTGAAGTCCTTGGGACGCAGCTGACCAAATTGAATACGGAGATAGTTTATACGTATGCGTTGAAAGCGTTGCTTTCTCTAATGTTGCCATTTGCGATAATATAGGTTGAATGATTGGTAGTTGTTTATGGTTTGCTTCAACAATGATTGTTCCATCACTCTGAACAACTAATGGATTTTCATAATTAAAAAGCATCTCCTCGCCCCTCTTTCGACATATTTACAATGTTATTTCAAATTCTTCATGAACTCCATACGGCGTATAATCATTGTGTATGAGTTCTAGCCTTATTTTATACGTTCCACTAGGTAAGGATTTAATTACAAAAGATGATTGGAAAACAGAATCTACTTTATGCTCGTTAATGTAAAGCTGGATATGCCCCTCTCCTTCTTTTTTTATCGTTCCAATATCATCTTTATTAAATGAAAAATCTTTTACTTTACACTCAATATAAATATCTTTTTCTTTCAATTCATAATGAACACTAAATCGTTTATCCTCTTGATCTTTTTCTATTAAAAAGTGTTCATTTCCATTTTGAATAATATATTCCTGTGAAGAGTTATGCGATAAACTTTCGTATGTAAGCCCCCCCGCCACTACTAAAATTGCTAAAAATAAGTTAATCAAATACACCACTTCCTAAAAATTAATCATAGCTAAAGTTTTACCTAAATAGTTGCGATTATCCATTAAGAAATGGTATTTTACTATCCTTTAAATGATAAAGGTAAGTGAGCCCTTCACTTACCCTACTTTGACGCTCCAAATCCTCTTGCCATTTCTAAAAGCATCATTGCCATATTTAAATTTGAATGAAACCGTTCTAACTTTTGAGGAAAGGTTCTACCATAAAATTGTTTAACTTCGCTTTCAAGTTGAAGTAACGCTTGCGGATCTCTGGATAAATACCGATACCATACCGGATGAATTCTTACATATTGTTTTAATTCTGGGCGTTGGTTTAAATATAACCGTACTTCTTGTCTCATAACTATGACAGCCCCTTTTCTCAGATTACCTATTAATAAACGATCTAACCATATTTTTACGCTGAAAAATAAACCACTCTAAAAATGTCTGAAATTAAATGGATGTTGCCCTGGATGATTTTGCTGCATTTGCTCGCCATGTGAAGAATTCGATTGTTTGCTAGAGGAATTCGATTGAAATGATTGTAATAAACCTTGAATAGAAGCAACCATTCCACTAATGTTTTGGATATGGCCTTGAATATCATTTAAATTTACCGATTTTAACAGAGCTAATAAATCTCCTATTTGAGAGCCTTCCTTCTCAGGTTTATCTTCATTTTCTGTCTCAGTTTTTGCTTCATCTTCAACTTCGTCTTTTATTTCCGCTGTATCCTCATCTGTGGTTTTTTTATACTTTTCCCAAAGTTGATCTTTTTCACCTAGAATGGTCCATTCCTCATAAAAATCCTGTAGCGACTTCTTCCCTTTTTTCACTTCTTTTAACAGTAATGGATGTTTCTTTACAAATTGTTTAAACTGTTGGACAGATGGATGTAATTTCTTTGTTTTACTCAAAAGGGACACCTCCTCTTTTGCAATTACAGTTGCTCTATTACATCATACAAATGTGCCCAACGATATGTGCGCCCATTTTTTAGGCTGAAGAACAAGTACCTTTTTAGGATAGTATTACCATGGTGTCATAAAATTTTGAGTATAATACCGTTCATAAACACCCACACCTAGATGGGTAAAATCCTCATGAAGCAAATTTACCCGATGGCCTTCACTATTTAACCAACCTTCAACAGCAGCGATAGCATCAATATAATTAGCCGCTATGTTTTCTCCAGCCAACTGAAATAATATTCCCTGCTTTTTCAACCGGTCTTTCAACTCTCCCTCATTTGGTGAAGTATGGGAGAAAAAGTCATTTTTTTTCATATCCTTACTATGGTTATAAGCAACAATCGCAGTTTCATCATCCCATCTCAATTTTGTAAGATTATTCCTTTTTCTAATTTCATTAGTTATCTGCAAAATTTGTAAAGCTGAACCTACTTCTACTTCTCTCCATTCGTCTGATGTTAATGGTTCAGGTTCGATTAACTCTCCACGATAAACAACAGAATATGGTCGGTGTTTTACAAGAGCAGTTGCATCAAGATAACGAATACTAGACAACTGATTGGTAAATAAGTCAAAATACAACTGTATGAAAATTCCATCTACTGAAATTAATGGCCTTGTTCGTAATTCTTCATCTGTTAATGAAAATTGATAAGAGTTGTTCATTATATTTAAAGAAACCTCTTTGGTAAATGGAACGATGGACTCTAGTTCACTATAAGATACATTTAATCGATAGGGAGCAGTAGGTAACTCTTCTCCAATCCCGTAAATAGTAACTACTTTTTCGTTCTCAATACCTACTTGTAAATACCCTGTTGAATAGACTTTCGGATAAATCCACCATTCATAACCATAAGAAGATAAGTCGGTCCGTTCTGGTTCCCCATATTTTTCTAAAATGAAGTTACTACCTTTTCCAATTAACGTATGTAATCCATTTTCTTCAAGAATCTTAGGATAACTAGCTATTTGATTGGTCGTACTACTGACTTCAAAATTTTTATCTACGACCGCAACACTATTACTCTCTTCCATATATTGATCCTTATCGTTACCTAGAAGGTTGTCCACTAAAAAAGAAAAATAAAATGTTATTCCTATAAAAGAAACTATAATAACAATGCCAAATCCTAATTTTTTCATAAAACTCTCCTTTCACATTTACATTTCGTTTATATCTTAAATAATTAGCGGTTTTTTATAGCCCTTTTCCGCAAACTTTTTGTTCTAAAAATATCTTCTTCTTTTATATCTATTTTCCTGTTAAATGATTATGACAAATTATTATAGAAATTCTAAACTTTCGTCATAGAAAGTTAATACGTCTCGTTGGAGTGCTAAAAATTGTATATATACGCCTCTTTGTAATAAATATTGTTAGGTTAGATGTAGGGGCTATCTCAAGGTATATCGTAAAAAAAGTCTGCTAATCCTTATTTTGGGATTAACAGACTTTAAAAAATATTAATGATGAACTTGAGGACTTTCAGAGATCTCAGATAAGGCATAGCCAGCTTCATCATCAGTACCATCATGTATCGCTAAATCACCTAATGAGCATATCCCTACAAGACGATTATTTTCAACGATTGGAAGTCGTCTAATTTGATGTTTAGCCATTAAATTAGCAGCATCATCAATACTCATTCCCGGATCTGCAGTAATTAAGTTTTCACTCATAATATCCGTTACTCTAGTAGAGTTTGGACGTTTTTCTGCAACTCCTCTAATTACAATATCTCTATCCGTAATCATTCCTAGTAAATGTTCATTTTCACAAATAGGAATTGCACCTACATCTAACTGTTTCATTTTCACAGCAACTTCATACACATTATCTAAAGGTGTACAAAAATCAACATCTGTTGTCATTACATCACGAATATGTTCCAAAATATTACCTCCTTTTAAAAATTCAGTTATAGTATGTCCATTTGCATTAACATTATCATTTAGTTAACTAAAATATTTTAAAAAGTATTTATTCATTGAATAAACATTTGCGTCCAATAATGTCTACCAGTTCCTCCTTTTGCGTAACCTACTCCAATTGTCGTCATTTCTTTATTTAAAATATTTTGTCGGTGACCTGGGCTGTTCATCCAGCTTTTTAATACAACATCTGGAGTCGTTTGCCCTTGAGCAATATTTTCCGCTCCACCATCAAATGTAATGCCAAAATCTCTAATCATATCAAATGGAGAGCCATAAGTAGGAGAAACATGTGAAAAATAATCATTATCTCTCATATCATTTGATTTATTTCGAGCAACTCGAGACAATTCCAAATTAGGTTTTAGTGGAGCCAAGCCAAATTTTGCTCGTTCTTGATTAGTTAACTGGATTACTTTATGTTCAATTTTTTTAATCTGATCATAATAGGGAATCTTTAGCCTCTGATTTGGATAAATCAAATTTGGATTTGAAATTTGTGGATTTAATTCTATTAGTTCAGTTAAGCCAACGTCAAAAAGCATAGAAATATTCCATAATGAATTTCCAGGTTGTACAATATAGGTTTTAGTATTATCCTCAGCAAAGGAAGCACTTGGAATAAAAATAAAAAAGAAAAGTATAAAAATAACAAAAACAACGCCATTTTTTCTTCTCAATTCTATCTCCTCCTAACATAACTCATTCAAGAATAGTTTGACCCAAAAAGAAAAAAGTTCATCATTTCCTGATGAACTTTTTTCTATGTTCCACTTCAACCCTAAAGCAATTTACGTTAATATTTTTAATTGTTTTTTTATTGTTTCCCAAGTTTCCGTGTCTATATTGCCTGTCCATTGCCCGAAAACAGGGTTACCGCCACCATTTCCACCTATCAAATCCTTTAATGTTTGAATACATGTTGATACATTAAATAATTGTGATGATGAAGAGGCAAAGATCCATGTTTTTTGGTTTTGATTCTGAAAAAACACAACTTTATCTCCTGATTCAATAATAATTTTTGCTAAGTCTTTCATTTCTTGAATTGGTTTTTCTTCCCACGATACTTCAATAACATTTGCCTTTGCCTTGTCCATCAATATCTTCGCCTCATGATGCAAGTCTCTTTCATATAGCTTTTGATAATTTTTCTTTAGCAATTGGTACTTTTGATAAAATTCAAGAAACCTATCTTTTACTGTTAAAGGAGACACATTTAACTTTTTACTAACTTCATAAACCGATTTTGTAACTTCTTGAAAATATTTAGTAGCCCTTAAGCCACAAATAAAAGTTAAACGGATACGTTGTTTGTATTTTTCCCAACCAAGGATTTTTATCATATTAATTTCACCTAACATACTTACATGAGTACCGCAGCATGTTGACGAATCTATTCCTTCGATTTCAATAAACCGGACGAACTCGGGTCTTTCTTTAAGTTTAATTAGACGATCATCATCGACTTCATCATACGGCAGTATATAATTTTCAACGGAACGGTTTTCACTTATGTAATGAGCTATCTTATTTTCTACCGTATCAATTTGTTCATTACTCAATTCTGTTGTTGCTAAATCGATCGTACAAACATCTTTCCCTAAATGAAAGGATACCGTTTTAATTTGATATAGCTCAACCCATACTGCCGATAAAAGGTGTTGACCAGTATGTTGCTGCATATGATCAAACCTTCGCTTATAATCAACCGTTAATTTTACCCTCGTTTTCTCAAAGTACTCATTTACCTTATGATATAATCCATTATCAAAGTATTGGACTTCTAATACAGGAATATTATCAATAAAACCTACATCATAAGGTTGTCCACCACTTTCTGGGTAAAAAATCGTTTGATCAAGCTTCACCCAGTACTCATCATTGATAATTTTAGTATTTTGAACTAAAGCCGTACATTCCTTCAGATAAGGATCAACTTCATAAATTCTTTTTGTCATCAATTTCATCCTCTTATAAAATTTCATCGTATAAAAATAAATCAAATTGAAATTAAGCTTATCGTTTTCATACTATCACATTTATTGGAAATTAGCTTGTTTATATTCAAAGTTAACGAAAAATAAAAGCGAATGAGTAAATGCCCAAACGCTTCATTCATCTATAATGATCCCATCTACAAGTACATTTACTTCTGATACTGTAAATCCAGTAAATAACTCGACATGATTTTTTACCACGCTTTGCAGTTCATAAATTGTATCCGGTATATTTTTTCCTAACCTAATGCTTACCTTTAATTGCACAGAAACCTCTTCTTTGGTCGTTTTAATATTAATATTACTCGGGTTTCCTATAATTGTATCAAGCAACTTGCTTCTAATCGTAGTTGAACTACACTCAACTCCATCAATTTCCGAAAAAGCAATACTTGTTATATATTTAATTACATCATCAAAAATATACAAGTCCCCTTTATCGAGATGTTTTTGTAACATCATAAATCACTCCTTTTCGTTTTGGAGTCAAAAACAATACATTTCAATTACATTCTTGTTCATTGATACATAATTCATTGTAATTCTAAGCGAATACATACTATAATAGTTATATGGTGTCCACAATGAGAGGAGTTTGAAATGTCTGCAATATTTTCCAAAAAGAACCTTATAATCATTACTACAATAATAATAATTATCATATTAGGGTATTTTATATTACCTGTATCAATGCCTATAATAGCTGCACTAATTACTGCGATGCTTCTTACTCCTATAGTTCGTGTAATACAAAAGGGAACGAAAGTGAAAAGAAACTTAGCAGTTTTTATAGTCTTTATGATATTTCTATGCTTTATAGGCTTGATTGGTTACTTTATAACTACAAAAGCTATAACACAAGCGGATTATTTTGTTAAAAATTTACCTTCATATATTACGGAAATTAATTATGCATGGATGGATATGCAAAGCAATTTAAATGATAAGTTTGAAGACCTACCTACTGAACTTGTTCGCGAAATTGATAGCTATGTTCAAGACACTCTAAGTGGTTTAAGAAGCACTGTAAGTAGCCGAAACTTCTTTAGCGATATAACATCAATTCTAACGAAGATACCTAGTTACTTAGTAACCTTTCTCGTTTACCTTATAGCTCTCTATCTATTTTTATTAGAACTTCCAAAGATAAAGGAGAAAATATTCACACATTTATCTGAAAAAACAAAAGATAAAGTTCAGTTTATGTCATCTAGACTTTCCTTTGTTATTTTCGGCTTTATCAAAGCCCAATTTTTGGTTAGTATTATTATTTTTATCGTTTCTCTAATTGGACTTTTATTAATTGTTCCTGAAGTAGCCTTATTAATGGCTTTTATCATATGGATCATTGATTTCATTCCAATTATTGGTTCTATAGCGATTTTAGCCCCCTGGGCAATTTACCATTTAATTGCAGGTAATATGGCAATAGCAACGAAATTACTTGTATTAGCTGGTATTTTATTAATTATTAGAAGAACGGTAGAACCTAAAGTTATGGGGCAACAAATTGGTCTTTCTCCATTAGCAACATTAATTGCCATGTATATTGGATTAATGCTTTTAGGAGTCATTGGTTTTATCGTCGGTCCTCTAGTGGTAATCCTCTTTACATCAGCGAAAGAAGCTGGAATAATAAAAGCTAACTTTAAAATTTAATTTTAGAAAGAAAGAAGAGCGCAAGGCGTATGGAGCTAGACGCCGTTACTACTTTTAAATTAGAAATTTATAAATTCTGATTATGTTAGAAAAACTTGGCTTATCGCCAAGTCCTATAGCGAAGTTAAACTTTCTTAAAGTACAAAGATAAACTGGTGGCCTAATAGGCCACCAGTTTTATATTACCTATGATATAAATTAAAAACCCCAGATAGCTCGAAACACATTTGTTACTTCTCCCGGTGGATAAATAACGTAAAGCAGTAAATACACGATAATTCCTGTTGATGCACCACAAAACCAAATGATGGATGTAATCGGCCCTAATTTTCGGTGTAGCCTCATATTGTTTTTGTACCCTGATACTAGAGTTATAATTCCTAACACCGCAGCTGACATTGCCAATATAATATGAAAAATTAAGAAAAGAGTATAGTATATCTTTACCTCCTCTGGTCCACCAAAAGCTGTACTTCCAACAAGTATCGTTTTTGAAACATAAGTAACAAAAAATATCGTTGCGAATAATGCACCTAGAAACATCATTTTCTTATGTAATTCTTTATTGCCATTTGCGACCACAAACCATCCAACTGCTACAAAAATTGCACTAATTGCAATAAAAATTGCATTTATTAAAGCTATATTCATGCATAGATCTCCTTTCTAATGTTATTTCTTTTTACTAAATCCCACTAACAAATAATGCAGAACTAATCATCAGCTTTCTCTAATGATTAGTTATTCTATATTGGACCTTTAGGAGGAGTTAATCACCCACCTCAACTTTTCGATTTTCTTTAGCTTTGAGGTGGGATTCTTACTGCCCCTTAAGAGCGGGATAAAATATAGCAGTAAGAGATTTCCCTTCATCCCCTACTGCTTGTTGTGTTTTAGCTTTATCCGAATTTTTAAAGATTGCAGATTATCTTCTACCTAAAACACTTCGATTTAAGAGAATTTTACGAACCATTACACTCCAAATTGAAAAATAATCCCCCTAAGAGTATTTAGCACTTATTACTTATAATTATAGAATTTAAACAATGTGAAGAACAACCATTAATACAAAAATAATTGTTAAGTAATTCAATGAATAGACAAACATTAATTTAGCCCATTTCATATCATCTCTCATAAAAAAGCCTCTTATACCAAGTACAAGCCACCCAGCTCCTAACATGCCTGTAATAACAGTATAAACTGGACCAAACATAGGTGAAACCATCAATGAAACTGGAATAAGAATAGCAACATATAAAACCATCTGTCGTTTAGTAACTTGAAATCCCGATACTACAGGAAGCATAGGAATACCAGCTTTTCTGTACTCCTCACAACGTTTCATTGCTAACGCTAAAAAATGAGGTGGTTGCCAAATAAACATAATTAAAAACAATATCCAAGCAATCGGATGTAAACTCGGGTCTATAACCGCCCATCCTATAAGTGGCGGTACTGCTCCTGAAACACTACCAACAATAGTATTTAGTGATGTTGTTCTTTTTGTCCACATTGTGTAAATGACAACGTAAAAAACTAGACCAACTAAACCTAAAACCGCAGCTACTGATGTTGTTAATAATAATAAAACCATACCTAATGCCGATAATGCAAGGCCAAAGATCAAAACTTGATTATCTGAAATTTTCCCAGTGACTGTCGGTCGCCCGCTCGTTCGTTCCATTAAATGGTCTATATCTCTATCAATATAGTTATTTAAACTACATCCACCCGCCATAACTAGGGCAGACCCTAATAACCCCAAAATTACAAGATGTATATTTGAAATTAAAGAAATATCCGTATAATATGCAGCTAAATACAGTCCGGCAAAAGCTGTTATCATATTTGACATAACGATACCCATTTTTGTTAAAGAAAGAAAATCTCTCCATGTGCCATTGCCACTGCTGTTAGTTGTCGTTGGATGTTTTAGTACATTTGTACTTTCGAGAATAGTTTTGTTCAAATCATTCACCCCACATCTATTAATCTATTTAATTTATATACATTAAGTTTTTCAGCATATTATTTGTTACGCAAGAAGTAACTAACATATTCTTAGTGTAAATAAATTTATCAAACATATTATATACAAATACGCAGTGATTTTCATCACTTTTGTTTTTAACTACATTAAGATTATAACATTAGTATAGTGTTAATGAAATTATATTCACTTGCGATTTTTTGGAATCTTTATTTATCCCTCTCTTAAGGGGCAAGTAAAACCCCCATCTCAAAACTTAAGAAAATCGAAAAGTTTAGGTGGGGGATGAAGGAACCCCCCACTGATTGAAGTTCAGCTTTGACTGAGTAAATTTCATAATTACCAATAACGAACAGTTCACCAGTTAGAAATAGCGAGAATAATAAATATAAAATCATCAATCTGTTATTAATAGTCTAATACGAAACAAACCAAAAAATGCAAAGGCAATTGCCCTTGCATTTTTTATTAATTATTACTTAGGTCGATCAATAAATCTCCGGTTTGAATTGCTTCACCGCTATGAACATAGATGCGTTTCACAAAGCCGTCGAACGGTGCCTGTACGGTCGTCTCCATCTTCATCGCTTCTGTAATCATTAAATGATCACCTTTTTTTACTTTGTCTCCATTTTCAACTAATGTTTTAACTACTGTACCAGGCATAGTTGCCCCAATATGATTCGGGTTAGTTTTGTCAGCTTTCGTTTTTGCTACTATAGTAGTCTCTACATTTTGATCTTTAATAACTACTTCACGAGGTTGACCATTTAATTCAAAATAAATGACACGCGTACCGTCTTTTTGAGCTTCACCAATTGATACAAGTTTTACGATAAGAGTTTTCCCTTTTTCAATTTCTACCTCAACCTCTTCACCTAAACGAAGCCCATATAAAAACGTTGGTGTATCGATAACAGAAACATCCCCAAATGATTCGCAAAACCTTTGTTGCTCTAAATAAATTTTTGGATAAAGAGCATACGAAATGATATCAAAATCGGTAACTTGACGATTTAATATTCCGAATAACTCTTTCTTTAGTGCTTCAAAATCAACGGGTGGGAGTAATTCTCCTGGTCTTTCCGTAATGGCTTCTTGACCTTTAAGAATAATTTTTTGTAATTTCTCTGGAAAACCTTTGTAAGGTTGGCCTAAATACCCTTGGAAAAACTCAACAACCGAATCAGGGAAATCTAATGAGGCACCATGTTCCATTATTTCTTTTTCCGTTAAATTATTTTGAACCATAAATAATGCCATGTCTCCAACAATTTTCGACGAAGGGGTTACCTTTACAACATCACCGAACATATCATTTACAGTTCGATACATTTTTTTCACTTCATCCCATCTATCTTTTAAACCAACTGCTTTTGCTTGTTGTTGTAGGTTACTATATTGACCACCTGGCATTTCATGCTCATATACCTCAGAATGAGGAGCCATCATACCACTTTCAAAACCTTGATAGAATTTGCGAGTATCCTCCCAGAATATCCCTAATTTTTCAAGTGACTTAATATCAATATTTGGTTTTCTTTCGCTTCCTTCTAGAGCATAATATAAAGAATTTGCACTTGGTTGAGATGTAAGTCCTGCCATTGAACCAACTGCTACATCAACAATATCTACACCAGCTTCGATCGCCTTAGCATAAGTAAATATACCATTCCCACTCGTATCATGAGTATGTAGGTGTATCGGAATGTCAATGGTTTCTTTTAATGCAGAAACAAGGGTGTATGCCGCTTGAGGCTTTAATAACCCAGCCATATCTTTAATGCCTAAAATATGAGCACCAGATTGTTCTAACTCTTTTGCTAAGTTTTTATAATAATTCAAATCGTATTTCGAGCGATTAGGATTTAAGATGTCTCCTGTATAACACATTGTTGCCTCTGCAATCTTTCCAGATTCACGGACAGCATCAATCGTTAACGTCATACCTTTCACCCAGTTTAAACTATCGAAAATACGGAAAACGTCAATGCCTGCAACTGCAGACTTTTGAACAAACTCCTTAATTAAATTATCTGGATAGTTTGTATAACCCACAGCATTAGATGAACGTAATAACATTTGAAGTAGAAGGTTCGGCATTTGTTTCCTTAATGTCAATAATCTTTCCCATGGATCTTCATGTAAAAATCTCATTGCAACATCAAAGGTAGCCCCTCCCCACATTTCCGATGAAAATAGATTAGGAAGCATTCTTGATGTAGGTTCAGCAATTCGCTTTAAATCATGTGTTCTCACACGAGTCGCCAATAGGGATTGATGAGCATCACGAAATGTTGTATCTGTTAAAAGAACTTCCTTTTGTTCTTTTACCCATTTTGCAACACCTTCTGCCCCTCTTTCCTCTAATAGTTGTTTTGTACCATTCGGAATAGGATCTAACAGCCTTAATTTAGGAATTTGTGGATGATCAAATACTGGCTTCTTCTTCTTTTCTAACCCTGGATACCCATTTATTGTTGTTTCACCAATAAAGCTTAACATCTTCGTACCACGGTCTTTCCTCTTCGGAAAAACGAACAATTCAGGAGTAGTATCAATAAAAGATGTATTGTAATGACCGTTTAAAAACTTCTCATGCTGTACAACATTTTCTAAAAATGCAATATTTGTTTTGATACCTCGAATACGAAATTCCCGTAAATTTCTTAACATTTTCGATGCAGCATCTTCAAAGTTTAAGGCCCAAGTAGATAATTTAACTAAAAGTGAATCATAGTAAGGAGATATTACTGAACCTTGAAATCCATTACCTGCATCTAAACGAACACCAAAGCCCCCCCCTGAACGATAAACAGTAATTTTTCCAGTATCAGGCATAAAGTTATTACTTGGATCTTCCGTCGTTACCCGTGATTGAATGGCATATCCATGACACATTATTTTTTCCTGGATAGGTATATTCATGTTATTACCATGAAGTTCTTCTCCATCAGTAATAAAAATTTGTGATTGAACAATATCAATACCAGTAACCATTTCTGTAATTGTATGTTCTACTTGAACCCTAGGGTTTACTTCGATAAAATAAAATTCACCTGTTTCCGTTACTAAAAACTCAACAGTTCCTGCATTTATGTAATTGACATTTCTCATTAATTTTACTGCAGCTTTACAGATTTTAAGACGAACTTCTTCTGTTAGCGAAACACTTGGTGCAATTTCAACAACTTTTTGGTGTCTTCGTTGTACGGAACAATCACGATCATAAAGGTGGATAATATTCCCTTTTTCATCTCCTAAGATTTGAATTTCAATATGCTTTGGATTCTCAACAAACTTTTCAACATATACTTCATCATTACCAAAAGCAGATTTCGCCTCTGATTTTGCACGATCATACGCCTCTTTTAATTCGTCCTTAGTTCGAACAATTCTCATTCCTCGGCCACCACCGCCTAAGGAAGCTTTTATAATAAACGGAAATCCATGTTCATTGGCAAATAATTCAACATCGTTAACAGATTGAACCGGACCATCACTACCTGGAATAACTGGTAAACCTGCATTAATAGCTTGCTTTCTTGCTTGTACTTTATCACCAAACATATTTAAATGTTCAGATGTTGGACCGATGAATAGTAAGCCTTCTTCCTCACAGCGTTTTGCAAATTGAATATTTTCTGAAAGAAAACCATAACCTGGATGAATGGCATCAACGTCGTTTCGTTTAGCAATCTCAATAATACCCTCAATGTCTAAGTATGCATCGATTGGTTTTTTGCCTTCTCCAACTAAGTATGCTTCATCAGCTTTGTATCTGTGGTATGAACCAGTGTCTTCTTTTGAATAAATAGCCACTGTGCGTATATGTAGTTCTGTACATGCCCGGAAAATACGAATCGCTATTTCACCACGATTTGCTACCAATACTTTTTTGATTTTAGTCAACCTATTCATCAAACTCCTCCTTATTTAATAACTATCATATCATTATTTTTCTTTATAATAAAAGTAGTTTCATTATTAGTTAAGACCGAATTTTATAAAAGCTTAGAATGTTAATACTCTTACTTTTTTCCGTTTATTAGGTGGACTTTCACCACTTTACGAAAAGAACGTGCTCAAAAAAACTGAAACTAAACATCACACTAACTTCTCAAATTTGTTATAAATAAAATAAATAAAAAACGACCCATAGGAAGTATACATCTCCTTAAAAAGTAAGTTTTTGCTTTTCTTTTTAAGGAGAAAAGTTCTCCTAGAGTCGTCTTCTTATAATCTTTTTGTTGATGCTTCATGAAGAGTTGCAAGCTCTCGCTCGAGTTGTGCTAACAATTGCTTACCCACTTCTTCATCAATTAACTCTAGTCGAATGGCAAAGTCAATTTCCCTAGACAAACCAAACATTTGTGTATCTAACACCTCTTCATACAGAGGGCATTGAGGCATTGTTAAATTCGCCATTTGAACTTCAATGAGCTTTAATATTTTATTTGCATCCGCTTTTAGAAGGGCGTACGCTTTTTCATGATGTCCTTTTACCGCTTCATTAGACATTTCTTTCCCTCCCATACGAGTCACTGTCCCTTATTACCCTATGATAGCCTTAATAGTAAGAAAATGCAATATTTTAAAAGTTTTTATAGGAATTCAAGCTTAGAAATATTCTCTATTAACGGCTACAATACTATAAGTGCTATATTTAGAAAAGCGCAAGCGCCTTGGTCACGAGCAGCTGCTCCTGTGCCACTCCGTTTGCTCAAGAGCAAAGCAGCTTCGAAGTAATCCAAGTAGTAGCTTCACTGGGGCGGCCTTTGACAGAAGCCGCTCTTTGGCTTCCGAAAAGGCCTGAAGTGACCAAGCTCGTAGGCTGCTTGCGCTAGACAGTTTCTAAGTTAAAAATTTATAAATTCTTATTATATTAAAATATACTTAAATCGTACTTTATTGATAAACTTTCTAGCAATTTCATACCAGCATAACTATTACCACGCTCATCTAAAGCAGGTCCGTAAATTCCTATTCCAATTCCATGAGGAACAGCTCCCATAATTCCACCTGACACCCCACTTTTCGCTGGGATACCAACTCGAATCGCGAACTCACCTGAAGAATTATACATTCCACAAGTTACCATAAATGTATTCACTATTCTAACAATATGTTGTGGAATAACTTGTTTTCTTGTTTGGGGATTTCGACCTTCATTAGCAATGACATAACCTATTTTTGATAAATCATGGCAATTTACTAAAATAGCACATTGCTTTGTATATAATTCTAATAGCTCTTCAATATCGCCTTCAATAACTTTATGTTGTTTCATAAAGTAACATAAAGAACGGTTAAGAAAAGCTGTCTCAAATTCTGAATGCGCAACTCGGTTACAATAACCGATATCCGTATTACTTGTCATTTCATGAATAAGCGCTAAAATTCGTTCAAGCTTTTCATTTGTGTTTTTCCCAATAATCATATTAGTTACAGCTAAAGCACCTGCATTAATCATCGGGTTCAATGGTTTAGAGGGACTATTCGACTCTAATTTTGCGATCGAATTAAACGGATCACCTGTTGGTTCCATTCCAACTCTTGAAAAAACATATTCCTCTCCTCGATCCATAATTGCTAAAGCTAATGCTAATACTTTCGAAATACTTTGTAATGTAAATTTTTCCTCGATACACCCTGCCGCTATACATGAACCTTTACCTTTATAAATGGCTACAGAAAGAGCATTAGGGTCTGCTTCACCTAACACAGGAATATAATCTGCCACACGACCAAATTTCGTATACTTCTTTACTTCATCAACTAGTTCAGATAATGTTTTCTGGTATGTACATTCTGCCATTTTTCACACACTCCCTTTACCATCCTATCATTAGAATGAGCATCTCCTTTTAAAACATGAGAGCAAGTCAAAAAAAGCTGAACTTCAATCAGTGGGGGTTTTCCTTCACCCCCCATTGATTGTTAGTTCAACTTATACCACGGGAATAAGAATAACTAATCATCAGCTTTTTCCGATGAAAGTTATTCTATTTCGGACCTTTAGAAGCAGTTAATCCCCCACCTAAACTTCTCAATTTTCTTAAATTTTGAGGTTGGGGTCCATACTGCCCCTTAATAGTGGAATAAAAAGAGCTAGAAATAAACACCGTCTAGATGTTTACCTCTACCCCTATCATTTTTTAAGTAGTACTACTTTATCTTCACTCTTCTATACTAGAGTAAATCTGCCGCTAGCTGCGCAAGACCCGAACGCTCTCCTTTTTCTAGTTTTACATGTCCACTTATTTTCTGACCCTTAAACTTCTCAACTACATAAGTTAGACCGTTATTAAATTCATCTAGATACGGGTGATCAATTTGTTGAGGATCTCCCATTAAAACAATCTTACTCCCTTCACCTACTCTTGTTATAATTGTTTTAACTTCATGTTTGGTCAAATTTTGCGCTTCATCAATAATGATAAACTGCTCCGGAATACTTCGTCCACGAATATACGTTAACGCTTCGACCTGAATTGACCCCATTCCAGCTAAAATTTGATCTATTTCCCCTGGTTTTTTTGTGTTAAATAAAAACTCTAAATTATCGTAAATTGGTTGCATCCACGGTCTAAGCTTCTCCTCTTTTTCTCCTGGTAAAAATCCAATATCCTTTCCTACTGGCACCACTGGCCGCGCTACTAACAATTTCATATATTTATGAAGATCTTCAGTTTGGAAGAGTCCCGCCGCTAACGAAAGTAACGTTTTTCCAGTTCCAGCTTTTCCTATTAACGTTACTAATTGAACATCATCTCGTAAAAGCAGTTCAAAGGCCATTTTTTGTTGAACATTACGCGGTTTAATCCCCCACACGTGATCAGGTTCTACCTGAAACGGACGAACCATTCGGCAATCTTTATCTATTTTTCCTATAGCTGAACTCGAACTCCCTAACTCATCCTTTAGTATAACAAACTGATTTGGATAAACAGTTTGATAATTTAGTTCATCGACATTGATTTTTTGTGAAGAATAGAATTTATTTAATACATCTAAACTAACGTAGGCTTCAATGTAACCTGAGTAAATATGATCGGAAGTTATCACTCTATCACTCAGGAAGTCTTCCGCTTGAATACCAATTGCATCTGCTTTCACTCGCATCAGTGTATCCTTAGATACTAAAATAACAGGCTTAGATATTGGCTTTTGTTTTTCTTCTATTGACAAATTTAAAGCCACTGCCAAAATTCGATTATCATTAGTTTTTTCATCAAAAGTTCCTTTCAGTTTTTCAAAAGAACGATGATTAAGTTCAACTCTTAACTCTCCACCGTTTTCCAACTTCACTTTTTCATGAAGTTTTCCTTTATCCCGAAATTGGTCCATGATTTTTGCTACTTGCCTAGCATTCCTCCCAATTTCATCCATATAACGTTTTTTTGAGTCAACCTCTTCCAATACAATTGCTGGAATTACAACTTCATTATCCTCAAATGCAAATATTGCGAAAGGATCTTGTAGTAATACGTTCGTATCTAAGACGTAGATTTTATTCAACGTCACGCCTCCTTGACTAAAGTAATGGGATAGGTATCTTATTATTAAGGTATGCATTGAAATTATTTTTGAGATAACAAAATGGAATTTGAATAAATTTAATAAATTTCTTAATACAATATTCCACGACCAAGTTACTACATCTTGTTGAATTAGCGAGTTTTCAACCAGACATATTTTGACAATGTTCGATTAAAGAAATTGCGAAATTCATTCAAAATAGCAAAAGAAAACTTTTATTTCAGAAAAGAAAGTTTTAAAAAATGAATAGGTACTATTCACAATCAATTTTAAGGTGAGAAAAGGATTTATTATAAATGTATGTACATCAGAATAAAGTTAGACGAAGAAACGAACAATAATTATAAATATTTACAAGGAAAGGGATGAATGAAAAATGAAACTATTTCACTTTTGTATATATGCCTTACTGGCTTTCTCACTGATAGCTTGTCAAACAAATACGACAAGAGAAAACGAAGGTAAACAAAAACCCTTTGAAGTAGCAGAGCAAGCAACAGACCCAAGGGAAAATCAAATCGAAAATGGGGGAGAAGTAGCTGAACATTTAGTACATCTCGCACAAAGAGTACCAGATGTAAATAATGCAACTGCCTTAATTTTAGGAGATTTAGCTGTGGTTGGGATTGATGTAAATGCTGAACTAGATCGTTCTGATGTAGGAGTCGTTAAATATGAAGTAGCTGAAGCGCTAAAGGATGATCCACACGGTGCCTACGCCTTTATCAGTGCTGATCCAGATATTAACGAACGATTACATCAAATGAGACGGGAAATTGAAGCTGGTCATCCAATCGCTGGTGTAATGAATGAATTAGCGGCAATTGTAGGTCGACTTATACCAGTTGTCCCAGGTCCAGAACATCGTAAAGCAGAACCAGAACCAACCGATGCAAATGAAGAACGGTTAGATGAAGGTCAAGACGAAGACCTTGAAAACATTCAAGAAGAATATGGTAAACGAAATATGGATGATGAACAAACAAAGCAACGACCAGAACATCCGAATGGACAAAGAGAATAGAAGGATATGAAAAAAGGAAAATAACCAGAAGAATTGGCTAATCTATAATGAATATGCGTAAAGCCTAGTCATCGACTAGGCTTTTTTCATTGCAGTCATTACTTGTAAGTCAAGTCTATCTGCAGCATCTTTATCATACGTTTTTTCATAAGCTGGTTCTACAGAAATTCTTGATCCATAAAACATTACATCCCGCACTTCTTTAATATGAATTTCTACAAGAGCTAACTTTAATGGTACTTCATCCATTTTCTCTACCTTTAATACGGCTGAGCCACTAATTGAATAAGTAGATTCATTTGCAATTACGTTAAGGACTACTTGTGAATTCGCTTTAATATTTTCAATAATACGTGAACGATTATCGACTGCAAAACGAACTGTTTCTTTCTTTGGAGCATAAACCCACGATATAGCACTTACATTTGGTCCAGTCGTCTCATGATCAACTGTTGCAATTGTGACAAAACGTTCTTTTTGTAAAAATTGAAATAATTCTTCTGTTAAAATTGGTTCTACTTGATTTGCCAAAGCGGAAACCTCCTTTAGGAAATTAAAGAAAAGAAATAATAATATTGTTTTCTGTCGTTATCTTTTCCAATTACATCGTTATCAACGCAAAAACAAAGAAAAAAATAACTGCTACTAATATACTATACCTTTTTTTACCTAATATTAAAACAGATATGCTTAACGAATGAAATAATTGTAAATAAGTAGATGTTGTCATTTTGCCAAACAGTACAACCTTCACATTAATAATAATTTCATCTATAATGCTTGTATAAACCAAATTAGAAAGTTAGCTAATAGGGTAATGTAGAGAGGTGAAAAAAGTGAGAGTTAAATGTGTAATTTGCGACCAAATCGAAACGATAGACAATGATTCTTTTGTTGCTAAGCGCTTAAGAAATAGACCAATACATACATATACTTGTAAAAACTGTTATGACCGTATCACTGAACGTACAAAAGTACGTTTAGCTACAGGAAAATTTAGAATAAACAAGCCTGTACTGAATGAAGATGACTGGTAGGAATTAAGATTAAGATTATTCACTAAATGAATTTCAACAATTTATTTTTCCGTCAGCAACACAAGCTAAAACTAGTTGTTAATGCACTAGCGTAGCGTAAAATCTGTATTAAAAGATTCATTAACCTATATAAAAAACTGACTGAGATTTTCTCAGTCAGTTTTTTTGTCGTTTAAATTATACTTTTGCCGCTAATTTCTTTTTCTTCTCAATACGTTCACGTTCATTCTTATCCAACACTTTCTTTCTTAAACGAATTGAAGTAGGGGTAATTTCACACAATTCATCATCATTTAGATACTCTAAAGATTCTTCTAGTGTCATAATTTTCGGTTTTTTCATAGTAACAGTTTGATCTTTATTTGCTGAACGCATATTTGTCATTTGTTTCACTTTTGTAAGATTAACTGTGATATCGTTTTCTCTTGTATATTCTCCAACAATCATACCTTCGTATACTTCAGTTCCTGGATCAACAAAGATTATTCCTCGATCTTCAACTTGCATAATTCCATACTGGCTTGCTTTTCCATTTTCCATCGAAACAAGTACTCCTTGACGTCTACCACCAACTCTGCCTTCTAGCATTGGCTGATAACTATCAAAAGTATGGTTGATAATTCCGTAACCTCTTGTTTGAGTCATAAACTCTGTTGAATAACCAATTAATCCACGAGCTGGAACAAGGAATTCTAGTCGTACTTGTCCGGTTCCGTTGTTAACCATATTTAACATTTCACCTTTACGTTCCCCAACAGATTCCATAATTGTACCCGTATATTCTTCTGGAACATCAATTATTACACGTTCTACTGGTTCAGAACGTACACCATCAATTTCCTTTACGATTACTTCTGGTTTAGAAACCTGTAACTCATAACCTTCTCTTCTCATATTTTCTATTAAAATTGATAAGTGAAGCTCTCCACGACCAGAAACGATCCACGCTTCAGGAGAATCTGTATTATCAACTCGTAAGCTAACGTCTGTTTCAAGTTGCGCTTTAAGTCGTTCTTCAATTTTTCTACTTGTTACGAATTTTCCTTCACGGCCTGCAAAAGGACTATTATTTACAGAGAATGTCATTTGTAGAGTAGGCTCATCAATACGCAAAATTGGTAGTGGTTCTTGCTGATCTACTGGACATACCGTTTCTCCAACATTAATCTCTTCCATACCAGAAACAGCGATGATGTCTCCAGAAATTGCTTCTTCTATTTCAACACGCTTTAAACCTAAGAAACCAAATAGCTTCGTTACGCGAAATTGCTTAACTGAACCATCAAGCTTCATCAATGCAACTGGTTGACCTACTTTAATGCTCCCACGAAAAACTCGCCCAACTCCAACGCGACCTAAGTAATCATTATAGTCTAACATTGTTACTTGAAATTGAAGGCCTTCTTCACTATTATCAATCGGCGCTGGGATATGCTCAATAATTGCGTCGAACAGATCATCCATATTTTCGTTTTGTTTTTGTGGATCAGCATCAGTACTCGCAGTTCCGTTAATAGCCGAAGCGTAAATTACTGGAAATTCTAATTGGTCCTCGTCAGCACCTAAATCGATTAATAAATCGACAACTTCATCAACAACTTCAAGTGGTCTAGCTGCAGGCTTATCAATTTTGTTTACTACAACAATTGGTGTAAGTTTTTGCTCAAGAGCTTTTTTTAATACAAAACGAGTTTGTGGCATACAGCCTTCGTATGAATCAACAACTAGTAAAACACCATCAACCATTTTCATAATACGCTCAACTTCTCCTCCGAAGTCAGCGTGGCCAGGTGTATCTAAAATATTAATTCTTTTCTCACCATATTGAATGGCTGTGTTTTTGGCTAAAATTGTTATTCCTCTTTCTTTTTCAAGTGCATTTGAATCCATGGCTCTTTCTTCTACTTGTTCATTTGATCGAAACGTACCAGACTGGTGTAACAGCTGATCAACTAATGTCGTCTTCCCATGGTCTACGTGAGCGATAATTGCTATATTACGAATATCCATTCGATGTTTCATCTATAGAGTCTCTCCTTAAATTTAGTAAATAATTTTCTGTTTGGTATATAACTGCTCCATTATAGCACAATTTTATTAAAGTAATACTATTTTTAATTTTCAATTGCAAAAACAACCGTTTTATTTACCTTCTAGTTATTTGAATTTCATTGAGTGAGGTTGTCCTTTTTTCCAAATTAATTTTTTTTAACTCCCCGATCTTTACGGACAGTTAATCCCCAACTCACTTTTTCCATTTTCTTAAATTTAAAAGTGGATTCTTACTGTTTCTTAAGATCGGGATAAAGTTAGATTAGTTTTCATTTTCACACAAAAAATGTACACTTGTTAATTAAGGGGGAATTAAAATGAAAAAGGAACAGTTAATCTTTTTACTTTGTGCTATATTCACAACTATTGCAATTGTCGGGATCGGTATTTCAATTTCATTAGGAAGTACTCTTGTCTTTAGTTTATCCATCTTTATTGCAACCATTTGTTGCGGAGTTGGTTTTTCATTAAGAAAAAAGTTGACTCAAGAATCATCGAATTAAACAAGATCAAGCGTCCCTCACATTTCGATACACTTTAAGCTCACCATTGAGAAATTATTTCTCTCTTTGGTGAGCTTAAGAGCCGAGCCTTATTTTCACATAAACTTCGTACTTGAATTTTCAGACATTAAAAATCCTTCACTTTGAAATTTCCTAGCGTGTAAAAATTTATTTTTTCTTTGATTTACTTAAATATTCCTCTTGAATTTCTTCAAACAATCTATTTTTTGCAACAAAAATAGAACTTCCTTCTAATAAATTCAACTTTTTCCCTTCAAGGGTAGTTACTTTCGCACCCACTTCTTCAAGTATAATCAAACCACCAGCAAAATCCCACGGAGAAAGTCTAAGACTAATATATCCGTCCATCCGATTAGCAGCAACGGCGGCTAGCTCAATTGCAGCCGCCCCAATACTACGGGCTCCACGGCAATCCTTCACTAACTTCATTAAGGCCTCTTCCTTTAATAGCCAACCTGGATTAACAGCTATTAAAGCTTCTTGCACACTTGCTTCTTTTAATTCAGGTAACTTAACACCATTTAAATACGCACCTTGTCCTTGTTTGGCATAAAAAAATTCATTCGCCATAACATCGTAAATAATTCCAACCTTCCCAGTGCCATTCTCATAAATTCCAACTGATATAGCAAAGTGACGTTGTTGGTGTACGAAATTTGTTGTCCCATCGATTGGGTCAATAATCCAGACAATTCCATCAAGAGTTTTAATTTCTTTACCTGTACCTTCTTCACCTAAAACTAAGTGATCCGGAAAAGCTTTTTTTATTTCTTCTTTAAAAAATTTTTCGATATTCCTATCCATTTCTGTCACTAAATCATTAGGATTCGATTTAAATTCCACAATGAGCTCTTTTTCAAAAGAATTTTTAATTATTTTAGCAGCTTCTCTAACTAGATCATTCGCGATAATTGAAACCCTATCCCAATATGTATCAGACATAATTAAAACCCACTCTCTTTCATTACTATTATTCTATATTATGACATATTGTAAATCGTTTTATAAAGCTTAACTTCATTCATAGTTGGGTTTTTAAAACCTTTGACAAAGTCCCAAAGTCGTTTTCCGATATAGAGTAAGGTATAGTAGGATAATTTTCATAAAACAACAAAAGGATGATACCTTTGGATTAAAACCCTATTGTATCATCCTTAATATAATACTTTCCTCGTTAAACTTCTAAGCGCACAAGCTCTTGGCGAAATTTCTCAAGATTTTTTTTACAATTATTCATCTTATTAATATCTTTTGCAATCATTGCTTCGTGTAGAGTCGCCAACTCATAATCGATTTCCAACCTTAGAACAGCAATTCGTTTTTCACCATCATTTCTCTTAAATGTTTGAATAACTTGTTCCATGGTAACCTACACTCCTTTTTATTTAGTCTTTTCAGTTTACATAGTACTATTGAAAAACAACAATGAAGGAGAATTAATTGACGGAATCTTCTGATTTTAAATTGTTTATTATAACATATGTTTGTGTCCATTAGATGTTTCTAAGAATATGTTTAATAATCTGAAAACTTTTCTGAATGAATTTTCTATGGGGCCTTTTTCTCTTTTTAAAATACTATTTAAATATAACTAAACTCGACACAAACCACGATAGCTAATTATAACGTTACGTTTTCAACTCGATATATCATTATGTCACTTAAAAATGGAAATATGAAATCATTAAACATTAAAGATATTAAAAATACTTTTACTGGGATTATCTTCATTTTAACATCTTTGATTATTAGTTTATCTAGGTATACACCCCTTTTTTTACTAGTACAAGCTATTTTTTATTACTTCACTTTAACTTATGATAAACTAGTCCTAAAATGGGTATAGAAACAGAAAGGAATTGATTTATATGTTTTCAGGCTTTACAAATAATGACTTTGACACGTTTCACATTGAAGGATTAGAAGAACGTATGGAAGCTATTAAAACTAGAATACAACCAAAATTTAAAGAAATCGGAGAGACACTATGTGGAGATCTTGCGGCAGTCAGTGGGAATGAAATGTTTCTACACATTGCAAAGCATGCTCGGAGAACCGTTAACCCTCCTAAAGATACGTGGCTTGCGATATGTCATGATAAACGTGGATATAAAAAACATCCTCACTTTCAAGTTGGGCTATTTGATGATCATGTATTTATTTGGTACGCACTTATATATGAAGTTCCTAATAAACAACAAATTGCATCGAACTTATTAAATGAACTTGATACTATTTCTCAAATAATCCCGAACGATTACGTGATTTCCTTAGACCATATGAAAAAGCAAGCGACAAATGTCTCTGATATAGATTCGAGTGAATTAGAGAGTATGCTTGTTCGTTTTAGAGATGTTAAAAAAGCTGAGTTTCTCGTTGGCCGTCACCTTGATAAAAATGATCCTACTTTAAATAACGGGGAAGCATTTCTTCAAACAGCAAAGAACACGATGGAAACACTTATGCCACTTTACAAATTAGCTTTTAGAAATGTGTAATAATCCCCAACTGCGATCTAATAAAGCTGAACTTCAATCAGTGGGGGTTTTCCTTCATCCCCCACTGATTGTTAGTTCAACTTATACCACGGGCATAAGAATAACTAATCATCAGCTTCACTGATGAAAGTTATTCTATATCGGACCTTTAGGGGCAGTTTATCCCCCACCTAATCTTCTCGATTTCCTTAAGTTTTGAGGTGGGGGTCTTACTTGCCCCTTAAGAGTGGGATAAACTTAAAATCAACAATAAAGCTTGGTACATTACTTAGTACCAAGCTTTATTGTTTGTTTTCCATTTACATCTTTGCTTGTTACTTCTTTGACTACTTGATAACAAGAATAATTAGATTCTTGGTCAAATTGTCTAAAAAGCTGTTTCTCTTCACTTTTACTCGGAACAATTTCTTTAAAGCGTCTGTACGATTGTAGAACTTCTTGCCTATCAACCCCAGTTTCATAAGCCTTTTCAATACAATAAAAAAATTGAACAACATCAATTACTTCATCTTTTGTCCAATCTAGAGAAATTGGAATATTTATATTCATCATTAAGCCCCCTTGTAGTTTCATAATTAGCTTCACCAACATAATTAATTGGTATCGAAGCAATTATATAATACATTCTAAACAATTATTCATATTTTCATGATAAATGTAGAAAACTCCTTTTAAAGGTTTTAAATATTTTACTTTGATTTTATTACCTTATTTGATATACTCAATTTTGTTTTATATTTCTAATTAATTTGTCGAAAGCTGCAACCTATTCAAATAGGTTATTTGGTATATCTATTATTTCGAGGTGAATTTCTATTATGTCCCAACAACAAACCCCGCTATTTAGCGGACTACTTGAACATGTAAAAAAAAATCCAGTACAATTTCACATTCCTGGCCACAAAAAAGGTACAGGTATGGATCCTGAATTTAGAAACTTTATAGGGGATAACGCCTTATCAATTGATTTAATTAATATCGGACCCTTAGATGATTTACATCATCCACACGGGATGATAAAGGAAGCGCAACAGTTAGCTGCTGAGGCTTTTGGAGCTGACCAAACATTTTTCTCAGTACAAGGGACAAGCGGTGCAATTATGACAATGATAATGAGCGTATGTAGTCCTGGTGACAAGATTATTGTTCCAAGAAATGTACATAAATCAATCATGTCAGCAATTATTTTCTCAGGGGCAACCCCTATTTTTATTCATCCGATTATCGATCCTAACCTAGGTATTTCTCACGGAATTACTATAGATGCCGTTGAAAAAGCTTTGAAAGCACACCCTGATGCAAAAGGGGTTTTAGTGATTAACCCTACTTATTTTGGAATTTCTGCAAACTTAGAAAAAATAGTTGAAATTGCACATAGCTACAACGTACCGGTATTAGTTGACGAAGCTCACGGTGTGCATATACACTTCCATGATGACCTACCCCTATCAGCAATGCAAGCAGGTGCTGATATGGCTGCAACAAGTGTGCATAAACTAGGTGGTTCATTGACGCAAAGCTCAGTTTTAAATATTAGAGGAAATTTTGTATCACCTAAAAGGGTTAAATCCATTATTAGCATGTTAACAACAACGTCCACATCTTATTTACTTTTAGCATCTCTTGATGTAGCTAGAAAACAGTTAGCCACAAAAGGGCGCGAACTAATTGATAAAACAATAGGTTTAGCTAATTCAACAAGAAGTGAAATCAACACTATACCTGGTCTCTACTGTGTAGGTCCTGAAATTCTTGGAACGAAAGCAACATATGATTTCGATCCAACAAAAATGATAATCTCTGTAAGAAACTTAGGTATTACTGGATATGAAGTTGAAGTTTGGTTACGAAAAAATTATAATATCGAAGTTGAACTTTCTGACCTTTATAATATCCTATGTATCATATCCATTGGTGACACAAAAGAAACGACAGGAATACTAGTTAATGCCTTAAGAGAATTAGCTGAAAAATTTCTGGATACATCTCATATCGTTGAAAAAAAGGTTATTTCCGTACATGTACCTGACATTCCAACCTTAGCACTTTCTCCAAGAGATGCCTTTTACTCAGAAACTGAAGTAATTCCTTTTAAAAAATCGGCTGGACGCGTGATCGCAGAATTCGTCATGGTATACCCACCAGGAATACCAATTTTTATTCCTGGTGAAATTATAACCCAAGAAAATATCGATTATATCCAAGAGAATATTGATGTTGGATTACCAGTACAAGGACCAGAGGATGCAACTTTTAAAACAATACGTGTAATCAAAGAGCACAAGCCTTTCATTTAATAAGAAAAGGTAGACAAAATTCATTGTCTACCTTTTCTATAAGATAAATAGTTGTAATTTTAGTACGAACATTTTAAGTTTATGTGTTAATATTGAGCTTCAAAGCTCATTGTCGGCAATTTTTTCGAGAAAAACAATGAGAGATCTTTTGCTTCATCTTCACAATGAATTTGGAAAACCTTCATGATATCCTCTACATTTTCTGCCTCTTCAGCACACATCAACGTCGAGCGTCCCGTCTGCATGCATACTACTAGAGGCTTTCCAAAGAACATATTTGTGTAAACAATCCCAAAATCATATCGAGCTTTTTCAGTCGTAAATCCGATAAACTGCACTTTAACATCTTCCTGCTCATCATAGAGTCTTTCAAATAAGTTCACCCGAAACGCCTCCTTTTATAGTATTCTGAATTTTATTATATCTAAACTAATTCTAATCGTCAAATGAACAAAGTATGACCCTCACCTAAACTAAACGATAAAATTGACAAAGTTATGAATAGACAAACCCTAGTTTTTCCTACAACTAGCAAAATTCATTTGAACAGGGACTGCTTCTAAACCTAACAATCATTATCAATTAGACGTCATTATTATCAACTACAGAATTCTCATATTGTCTTCCCCTCACTTCTATATACCTAGTAACTTCTTGAAGAAAAATTCGATCTTCATCTGTCACTTCATATTTAACATTATGAACTTCAACATACAACACACCAATTACGTGCTGCCCATTATAAAAAGGAGCATACGCTCTTGTTGCACAAAGTTCATTATGTATAGTAACTTTACCCCGAATACTACAAATACTAAACATTCCATCTCCAAATTTCACGTTTAAATTCTCCGAAATATTCCCATAGCTCGCAAAAATCGAATAATAATTATCTATACATTGGTATATCGCAACCCCAAAATACTCCGGTATGTGCCTAGCAATGGTTGTAATTATACCTAAATAAAATTCATGACGTGAATTGACTTGATCAGCAATCATGCCGATTTCAAGTCTTAGTTCATCTAATTTATCTGACTTATTCACCAAACCCCTCCTTCAAAAACAGACCCAGTACAACTAATGATTTTACTTTTTAATAATTTTAGATATGGCTATCAGCTCATTATCTAATTAGTTATAAATGTACCTATTAGTATAACACTAGGGAATCGCAAATTCTGTCAACTTCTGTCCTTCATTAACGAATTTTTAATGTATCATAAGTAAATTATATATTCTCACTAATGAGCGACAGCAAACTCAATCTAATTGAAAACTCATCATTCAACTAGTTTAGTTTGCTGCCGCGTAATATCTATATTATGAAATTCGGTAAACTATATTCATTAATCATTAAACACTCGTATTAAAATTTCCTTTACTTCATCAAGGGTGAACGGTTTCCAAAACAATTCACCATAAATTAAAAGATCTTGGTGCAAATGAAGTTCAGATCCATCACCATTCACAGCTCCACTTGTACCAGAATTACCTACATATCCAATAATAGTTTCACTATTAACTACATCTCCAACATGTAAAGTCTCGGGAATGGCATCGAGATGCGCAAAACGATTCATAACCCCTTTTTCATATTGAATCCATACCTGTCTCCCACGTAATCGATCAAAAATATATTGAGGAGTTTCACCTAGTTCTGCCGTAAGTGATAAATCTTTATTTCTTACTTGTGCTGTTGTATATTCTTCATAGTCATGGTCGACTCGTACAACAACTCCTTCAGCCATAGCCAACACCGCTGTATCAAAAGAAATATGCTGCCCTGTAGCATAACCATACCAATCTATACCTTCATGATGGCCGTTGCGATAAGCTCTTTTTGCACCAGGTAGATGATTAGGAATCGTACTCACTTCGGCTTTTTGTATCGGTTTTTTTAGGAATGATAAATAATCAACCATTTTATCAACGTCCCACTCTTCATCGACCAAGCTAGTTGTTTGAATAGAGCTAGTAGGTAGTGTCTCACCAGTCCATTGAAAAACAACCTTGTTATCATTAACATCAACCTCTAAACCTAACACAATATCCAAGAATGCTTTCGGTAAATAAACTTTTTCATTATCCATAACAATAAAGATTTCATCAGTAGGTAAATAAATTCCATTTTGTTCAACAACCGGGATCCCATCTACAAGTTTATATGTTTGATCGTTAAGTTTCATTGTTAATGATCGATGCAGCTCATCGAAGTTAAATTCTCCTTCAACCACTTCGAATAAATCATAAACATGAAATACGGTGTTTTCACCTATTCTCTTGAGCTGGAGTTCTTTTAAAGTTTCATTTGTTATCTGATCTAAACTTCCTTCATGAGAACCAGGTTCTTCTTCCTTATTTGTATTACAAGAGATTATTAATAAAAGCATAAAAATGCCAAATAATATAAACGAACGTTTCATGAGATCACCTGCAACTTCTAGTTAATATAAAATTTCTCGATTAACTTTCAGTTTGACCAGGAATAACCTTTATTAAACTAATTCAAGGTAATATATATATTCATTTCTTACGTTCATTTATTATTGGACAACATTAACGCTTACTTATTGTGTGAGGATTAACAAACCCATAACCCCTTTCCTCTAATCCCTCGATAATTCCAGGTAAAGCTTCTAAAGTCCATTTACGGTCATGCATGAGTAAATTGGCACCGGGTCTAAGTAGTTCAGTATTAATCATTATGTCTACTAACGGTTCCTTTTCCATGTACTCACTAAAATAATCGTAACCATAGGTCCAGTTCATCCATTGCATATTCTCTTTTTCTACTACTTTACGGGAGATTTCTGTATTAACACCAAAAGGAGCTCGAAAAAATCGTGGTCTTTCTCCAATTATTTCTTCGATCATATCATTCAACTGAACAATCTGTTCCCTTTGCTTTTCTTCTGGTAAATCTTTTAAATTCGGGTGAGTCATCGTATGATTTCCAATAGCAAAACCAAGTTCATAAATTTCTAATAGTTTTTCCCTACCTTTTTCATTATTAATAAAATGACCATTCACAAAAAAGATAGCATTTATTTCTTTCTCCTTTAAAAAACGAGCCATTTCCAAGGAGTAGTGGTCGGGTGCATCATCAATGGTTAATAGAACTACGCGTTCATCAACATTTTCGGTCATAGGGGAAACCGTATGATCATCATTCAAAATATAAAGTGGCTCATCTTTTTTCTCACTATGTTCTTCAATTTCATTAACCTCAGTACCTATTTCCTCTTCAATTAGGTTTTCATCAGCTTCTACGATCTCACCTCCATTATATTCCTTAATTTCCATTTCTCTATCATAATTAATTTTTTGGTTCTCTTGAACTTCAGTTGTGCAACCAGTAAACACCAAAAGAAGGATCGAAATAACTATCATCATTGGATATTTTTTCATACTTTTACCACCTTTTAATCTTTATTTGGCTAAAGCAATTGTAAAACAACTCTAGTTATTGCGGATAATTACTATACTATATCCCTCAACCTTATATTTATGAACCAAAAGTTTATGCATATTCTTTCCAATACGTTCAAATACTACCCTTATGTTTTTAAAGGGTGAAATCAAATGAAAGCTTTTAAATTAGTAGGACAACTTAGTCAACACCAGATGGCCGAATGGAGTTATCGTAGAAAAAATGAATATGAAGAAAGATCTTTTTCTTTTCTCCTAAAAATTTTACAAAAACTGATTTCTCATATTAGGAATATAAATTACATCAACTAAAATCAAACGAACTTACAAAAAAAGAAACGAAAATAAATAATAATGACTATTACAAAAAAGTAAAAGTTTAAATATATTTTGAAAGTAGGTACAAAATTGAAAAAATTAACTACAGTTTTTATCATATCAGTCACTATCGCATTTGCATTTATTTTGTGGGGTGTTATTAGCCCGAAAAATTTAGCTGAAAACACATCCGAAATACAGACTTTTATTACCGAACAATTTGGGTGGTTTTACTTATTAGCAGCCTCTGGTTTTTTGTTGTTTTGCATTTATTTAATTTTCAGCCGTTATGGCAAAATAAAGTTAGGAAAAGACGAAGATGAACCAGAATATAACTATTTAACTTGGTTTGCCTTTTTATTCACTGCTGGCATGGGAATCGGTCTCGTTTTTTGGGGTGTTGCAGAGCCTATGTACCATTTTTACACACCGCCAACTGGTGATCCACAAACCCCTTCAGCTGCCGGTGTAGCACTTCGTTATTCTTTTTTTCATTGGGGCTTCCACCCATGGGCTATATATACAATTGTTGGTTTGACATTAGCTTATTTCAAATTTCGCATTGGGGCTCCTGGTGTTATTAGCGCAACACTCGAGCCGTTGTTCGGCGAGAAAGTACATGGAGCACTAGGCAAAACCACTGATGTAATTGCAGTTTTTGCCACAATTTTCGGTGTAGCCACTTCATTAGGATTCGGTACTGCACAAATTGCAGGTGGGATTTCTCATTTAACGACAATCGAAAATACATTTGGGACCCAAATAATTATCATTATCGTGATAACATTTTTATATATGCTATCGTCGCAAACCGGATTAGATCGCGGAATAAAAATTTTAAGTAAAACAAATGTCTATTTAGCTATTGGCTTAATGCTATTTATGCTTTTTTCGGGACCAACTAATTTCATTATGGATGCTTTCACCCAGACCGTCGGTACATATATTCAAAACTTAGTAGGAATGAGCTTTCGCCTTGACCCATTTAATACAGAAACAAATTGGGTCCAATCTTGGACAGTTTTCTATTGGGCTTGGTGGATTGCTTGGGCCCCTTTTGTGGGATCTTTTATTGCTCGCGTATCAAAAGGACGTACGATTAGAGAGTTTGTCATCGGTGTACTAGCTGTACCGACTTTATTCGGAGCTCTTTGGTTTACCATTTTTGGTGGAACAGCTATCTCCCTAGATTTATTTCACAACATGGGAATTATGGATATAATCAATGAACAAGGAATGGAAATAGCACTTTTTGCAGTCTTACAAACCTTTAATTTCGGTAAGACTATGTCTTTGATTGCAATTCTCTTAATTGGATCTTTTTTCATCACGTCTGCAGACTCTGCAACTTATGTACTTGCAATGCAAACAACAAACGGGAGTCTAAATCCACCAAATTCTGTTAAATTTGTTTGGGGGATTATTCAATCAGCTGCCGCGGCCGTATTACTATGGTCTGGGGGGTTAGCCGCTTTACAGACAGCCTCAATTATCGCAGCATTCCCGTTTGCAATAATTATGATTGTGATGATTTTTTCATTAGTTAAAGCGTTAAATAAAGAAAAGAAAGTAAAAAGAGTGAAAGTTTCTTAAAAGTAAATGGTAAAATTATGAAAGGTTATGAATGAAATAAATGATCATTTAAAAGCGGTTCGTGTGACGAGTAATCGCAGGAACAAAACTGCATGAAACTAATAGACGAAGGACCTCAAGCAAAGAGTAGGATAAATTTTATAACGTGTTAGAAAACGTAAAGATACCTTTAACTTTACGTTTTTTCATTTATAGCTTTAATCATCTTAAGTTTAAAAGACAAATTCAAACTATTTATTATTTTGACTATGTGACTTTAGATGCAGCTTTATATCATTTATGTAACAGTTTTATTACGAATGATAAATCATAGCTTATACATGGTAAAATTATTTTAGTTACATACGAAACATAAAAAGGAAGTGAATGCTATCGTTATGAAAAAAAGGTTAACTATATCTTTCATACCTATCTTCCTACTATTATTAACTAACTGTTCTACTAACAAAGAAGTCTCCATTAACTATCCATTTTTGCAAAAAAAAGATGAAAATATAACAATACTTTTTTCAGATGAACTTTTTATCAATGAAGAAGGAAAATATTATGATGCTCTATTAGACATTAAGAGACGTTATCCTGATAAATTACGATCTTTAAATATTATCGATTCTTCTGATAGAGTTTTAGTTACACATTACGAAATAACTGAATTTCCAACCTTAATAATCTTACATAACGATGATATTAAAATTCGAGTTGCGGGCGCTTTAAAAAAACATGAAATATTACAAACGCTCGAACAAGAGTTATTAAATTAAAAAAACAAGAGGTTACCGTAAATAAAATGGTACCTCTTGTTTTTTGGTTCTACGTCAAATGTTGGGGTAGATAGATCTTAGGCTACCGCGCTACGCTTGGTGGCCTTATCATTTTTCGAGGGAATTCCCTCGAAAAATGATAAGGGTTTTATACTAAAGCCTACTATCCGACATGAGACCCTATTCTTTTATACTGATGTGACAATAATATTTTCGCTCGGAACCGATCAAAATTTCTAAAGCCAAAAGCATTTCTTTTTAAGACTTTTGTAGAATTATTTATCCCTTCCC
>NZ_MLQS01000030.1 GCF_001866055.1 Anaerobacillus alkalidiazotrophicus | reverse complement strand
GAGCCAGTCTTCGGATTTTTGAAGGCTAATTTGCGTTTCACTCGAATGTCTGTGAGGAGCAAAGAGAAAGTAGAAAATGAATTAGGCTTCGCGTTTATGGCGGTGAACTTAAGAAAGTACACCGCCATAAACGCGAACGGAACTAATGGTCATGAAAATAATCCAATCGAAAAAAGGTTCCGATCATCAAATACAATAATCGGAACCTTTTTTCTTTATTTTTGGCTAGTTATGTCCCAGCCTCTTTATTTTTTATTAATCACTTCCGAATTATATTTATTTAAAATAAACAAACACACATGGGTGAATTCATCATATATTGTAACTGTCAAGATATTAATCAAAAGAGTGTTATTCAGGAGGTTATTATATGGATATGCAACACCCGTGGGACGGAAGAGATTTAACCAATTTCACTCCAAAAACAATTCATCGCATAGTACCTGACCAAAAGAAGTTTGGTCATAAATATTGTAAAAAGCAATCAAATATTGTTTCCGTTAGTGTAACAGATGATTGTTGTTTGAATAGTAATTTAAATCAAAAAGCGAAACACCGAGGGTTAACGGTAAAAGTACCAGTTGTACTAGCTGAGCCTCAAATCGAAATCAATCTTGAATCTTTCGTAAAGCTTCAAGAGCCAGCAATTGAAATTAAACGGATCCGTAAAAATGTAGAGCTAACACAATGTGAAATAGTGCCATCCTTTTACCGCAACAAAAAGCCAGTTTTTAAACTCTTTTTAGCTGGGTTTGTCCGAAAAAATATTGAATATGCAACAGCAGATTTTAGTAACAAACAAAAAGTTCACGGCAATATCCGTCATACAACTGTAAAAGTACCGTTCAATTGCATAACCGAGATACTAATTGATAAAGGAGTTTCTCCTTCGTTCAAATTTCAAGAACCTAATCCAGTAGCCGAGCTAGAATTTTTAGATCCATGTACGAAATTAAGTCGCGACCAAAGAGAATTTGGAAACATCAACTCTGAATTTCTAAATGAAAAACCGTTTTGCGAATTAATAAATACCTCTGTCATTGAATTAGATTTCATCTTAGACGAACATCCATTCAATAAAGGAACTGAAAAAATCTTTCGCACGCTAAAAGAAAAAATGGTCGTACTAATTAGCTTAAAAATTCTACAAAATCAACAAGTTTCGATGGGAAAAGACAAAGACAAAGACAAAGACAAAGATAAAGACAAAGATAAAGATAAGCGTAAGATAAAGCATAAACATAAGCACAAAGTCAAAGTAATAGTGAAAGAAAAAGATAAGGATAAGAAAAAGGATAAGAAAAAGAAAAAAGAGAAAGATCGTGATAAGAAGTTTGACAAAGATAAAGATAAAAGGAAAGACCCTTGTAAGAAACATGAAAAAGACCATGAGAAGCATAAAGATAGACATTGCGAAAAGGATAAACCTAAATTTAATTTAAAACAAATTATAGAAAAGGAATTAAAAAAAGAGGATTAGAAAAATTTAACAAAAAAAGAAGAGGCCTTGGATTATTTTTTTTAAAGGTCCTCTTCTTTTTGTTTAAATTTTGGTTATCCGTTATTTCTTGGAATATTTACTTGTTGTGTTTGTAAGATTTTGAATGCTACATGAATAACCATTTTTTCTCTTAATTTTCTAAACGTTTTTTCCCCTTGTACCCAACATGCTCCATCTTCTTGAATGTCTAATTCAACTACTTCTGCATCAACAATTTCACAGAACGGTTTTTCTTGGAAGTCAGATCTATTGCGTAGTATAACCTCGTGTGGATCTCTACTTAAGCCACTTTTACTAATAAAATCAATTCGATCTGAGAAAAATCTTGGTTCTCTAAATACTAAAATATCTGGATCTAGTGGAACTTCAACAACACAATGCCATGGGACGTTTACAGTTGTGTGTTTAATATCTCCTGAGATACGGAACTTATTACGTGGATGACTATCTACTGTTGCATATTCGATGTTTTTACGTACACACCCCTCAAGGAATAACTTGTAAATTCGCAAACCATCTACAAAGCGCCCTGAAGGAACTAGCTTACATTGTGTAATCTTTAAATCTTTTAAAATTCGTTTAATTTCTAATACTCTTTCTGGTAGAGGAATTAAAGCTTCAACATTAATTTGTACTTCTGGCTCTGCTAACACCACCGGAATTTTTGCGACTAATGGACCATCAACACCTACAACTGGACGAAACTCTGCTGAACATTCCGATAATGTTTTTACGTCTTTCACTTGATGTTTACAAGAAACAACTTTACCTTTCATTGACATTTTTTATTTTCACTCCTTTCTAAGTTATACTTTATTAAATGCAAATGAATGTTCATTGTATAGGTCAAGCACTTAAGGCTTTCGTTTGTTTTAGTCCTAATTTTTTACACTTTTGTCATAGAAAACAAATATCCCTATCTTTAATAAGACAGGGATATTTATGGGCCATTTTTAAATAATATCTCTAAGAGAAAATGCAAATGTTACCTCTTAATAGTGAGGTTAAGATTATCGTTTGGCTATTTTATTTCCACAATTACAACCAGATCTAGGTTGGGAATATGCCGTTCTAGGTGTAGAAGGTATTACTTTAGTTATTTTGGTTGCTGGTGTTTTCCTAGCAATATAGGTAGGTGTTCTTGAATTCATATTCGTTGAACCATAATGAATTTTTCTATTAGGGGTTGTCACATCTCTCACTCCCAAACTTTTTAGTTTTGCTACTTTAGTTTATGCATACAAACGAAGAGTGATTCCACAAACAACCTTAGACTACTTTTATTTTTAACGGAGACACATGCTTTTGATTGATGATTTTAAAGATCCCAACATCAGGTTCACTCTTTTTGAATGATACAATTAAATACGCTAAATGTGAGTAAGGATTATTTCTGATATCATAGGATGAAGGATAGGCCGGAGTTGTCGGATGTGAATGAAAGACTCCAGTTAATTTTTCATTTCTTTTTTCAATTTGTTTTACTACTGAAAAAAGTGTATCTTGAGAAATGTAAAACATCGACTGACTAATAGAAGAGTCAGGAAGACACCAAAGTGTTTCCCCAAATCCTTCTCTACCTGAAATTAAACCACAACCTTCAAGTGGCAATTTCTGTCTACAACAATTAATCATTTCCAAGTAAACTTCTTTCTTCATAATGAAAGTATCGGCTCTCTGCATGGTTTATTCTTCCTTTTCTTTTGACGCTTCACTCGCTTTATTTATAATTTCAGGAAATTGTTTAGTCAATGAGAAGAATGATTCACTCGTTGGATTAAACTTTATATTTGGCTGATTTAATTTTTCAGGTGATTTCCCTTTCGTTTGCTCTTTTATATTCCTATAAAACCAAGAACTTTCTGTAGTAACATCTGCTTTTTGCTTTTGAGTATCTATTTTCACTTGATTTAATTCTGGTATCTTCTTAATCTCTTTCTCCTCTTTTTGGAAACTTCTTAGTAAAGTTAATAGGATCTCTTTATCTTGTAAATACTCCTTTTTATGATCTTTCAAATGCTGATTTTCTAAATTATTTTTTTCTAATAAGATATTTACCTCATAATTTTCTTTTTTCATGTTTTTTATCGTTTGTTTCATTTCACTTAAAGTTTCTTTTAATTCTTTCAATTCTTCATTTTTTTGGTTGATGATTGTTTCATTTTTCGTATTCTTCCGTTCATTAACTACATAATAATGATCCAGTTCTTTAAGCCGTTTCATTAATTCTTTTCTCTCACTAGATAACTCTTCTTTTTTATGATTAGAGTTTTCTATTTCTTCTTCTAACAACTGTAATTTATTTTGTTGCTTTGTAAATAACATTTCTAATTTATTATTTTCTTTTAATTTTTCATCCAAACTTTTTTGAACCTTTTTTAATTCCTCATTTATTATATAAATTTCTTTTTCTAGTTCTTTATTTTTGTTTTGAATAACTGCGTAACTTCCTTCTACTTCAACTTTTTCTTTCTGTAAAGTATCAATTTGCTTTTGAAGCTTTTCATGCATTTGTTTTGACTCATTTTCTACTTGTGTAGCTTTAGATGATAATTCTTCCTCTAAATACTTAAGTTTTTTCTGTAATTCTGAATTCTCCTCAATTTTCTTATTAAATAAGTTAGTTAATTCTTGTTTTTCTTTATTATATTGACTCTCCGTCTTATTCAATTCGTCAATCATAATAAGGTGGTTTTTGATTTGCTCTTGTAGTTGTTTCATTTCTACCAAAGCTTTATTGTATTTTTCTTCTAATTGAGTACCATTTCCTTTCTCCTGTTTAAGATCTTTCTCTAACTTGATGTTTTCTTTTTTCACTTCCTCTAATTCCTTCATTATCGCAAATTGGTCTTCATCAATTTTTTCTACAAACTTACTAATTTCTTGCTCCAGCTCCTGATTGGCGATTTCATACGTTTCTAATTGCTGTTCAAACTGTCGTTTTTCTGATTGTAAATTCTCTAATTCTTCGACCAAGGTGTCTTTTTCTTTAAAAAAGTCCTTTTGATCGGATGTTAATTTATTGATAACAGCTTCTTTCTCATTAAGAATAGTTTGTAAGTCTTGATTGATTTTTTTAAACTTTGCTACTTCTTGGAATAAATCGCCACGCTCTTTATTATATTTATCTTTGTAATGCTTGATTTCTTCTTTCAACTGATTATTTTCTTTAGAATAACTTGTTAATTTATCTTGAATAGATTGATAGTCTTTATTACTTCTTTCTTTTTCCACCTCTAAAATTTTTATTTGTTCTTTATAAACAATTAATTCTTTTTCAAAATCTTTTGTTTGCAATATTTTTTCATCTAATGTCTTAATCATATCATTTTTTTCATTTTTCAAATTTTCCACTTCTTTAATAAGATGTAATTGATCTTGATCTACATTTTCTTTTACCGCTCCTAATTCCATTTCAATCTTTTTCGAATGATTAATCGCTTCAGTCAGCTCTAATTCTAACTTTTTATTTCTTTCTTTCGTAATATCTAATTCTTCAATTAATCCTTTGTTTTGTTCCTTTATGCCATTTAACTCATCTGTTTTTTCATCCTCTTTTTCTTTTAATAACTTTATCAACTTTATCTGTTTCTCTAATTCATTTTTCATATGATCTTTATTCAATAACAACTGGTCTACTTCTTCCTTTAAACTCAATTCTCTTTGTTCACTTTCTTCAACTTGATCTTGAAGTTTTGTTTCTAATGTTAATTTTTCAGATTGTAATTCTTCCAAGTTATAATGTAAATTTGTATTTTCCTTTGCTACTTTTTCAAAATGCTTATGAAATACGACCTTTTCTTGGTTTAATTCACGATTTTCTTCGTTTAACTTATTTAACTTTTCATTTTGCTCTTCTATCGTTTGATATAGCTCATTTTTCTCTCTAGTTAATTTTTTAACGAGGTCTTCATATTTTCGTTCATTGATTTGATAACGAGATAACTCAGACTTAAAATGAATTAACTTTTGCTTTAATTGAATAGTACTTAATTCACTTCTAGCTTCCGAACTCATTTTACTTCCTCCTTTAAGACAACTATTTAATTCCAACAAATGCCTATAATGTATTACTACATATATACTCCAAATCTCAATTTACATTCCATATCTACTACTATATGGGCTAATGAACTATTTGTTACATTTCTCCTTTATTTTAAGGTGAGAAATATTTAGCTTATAGATACATGCCCAAAAATCAAAAAAATACACACACATCCTACGTAGGTTCATAGGATACAGTGGTAGCTATACCATAATCAAAAATTGAAAGGATGATTGTTTTGGAAATGAAATCTATTAAAGGTCGTCAGGAAACACTTTGTATTAAAGTACCTAAAGTATATGATTGGGTCACTCGTCAAGTTGATGTTCCTGTTCAAAGTTTTACAGGGGAAGCTGGCTTAGCTACCCTAAATTTCGATGGTCCTACTCCTGGTGTTAACCCGTGTGCTGAATTAGCTGGTGGTGGTGCTTTAACTGTTGAATGTATTATTACTGATGATGAAGGTAATCCTGTTGACCCACTAGCTCCTCATTCAATTTTATGTACTGAAATCCCACAAATTGGCGGGCGCCAAAGTGTGAATTTCAATTTGCCAGATGGCGAAACTATTACACTTCAAAAAGTGAAAGTATTGAAAAAAGGACATTTTGTTGTTCGTGTTTCAAATGCACGTGGTGATTTCTTAACTTCTGAACCTCAGCCATTTGCGGTTGCAGAAAAATTCTTTTTATGTGCTCCTGAAGGAACATTCCTACAATGTGAAATTACAGACTTTGAATGTGATGCTAACATCATTTGTATTAATGATGAGTTTAGACAAATCGATGTTTCCATTAACATGTGCCAAAACGTTCAAATGGAAGCGACTGTAAAGCTTGAAATCACTGCGGATTTCTGCCATCCACGTCCAGAAATTCCATTTGATTGTCCACCATTAAGCTTCCCACCACAATGTCCTGAAATTTTCCCAGGGAACTAATTGGTAAAACAATTAATGTTTGAGTAAAGAAAGAAGGTCACAATGGACCTTCTTTCTCTCCCTTTATTCCAACCTCAAATGTAACTTTTATGAAGAAAATAAAATAGACTAGCACACAAAAAAGAGAACTACATACTATAAAGCAGATATCATCTACAACAAGAAAGGGTGATTACGTTGTTACACGAACAGATGAAAAGGTTACATGAAACCCTTTGTATTAAAGTTCCGAAAGTCTATGACTGGGTGACTCGGCAAGTTGATGTACCTGTTCAAAGTTTTTCAGGTGAAAACGGATTAACTGTTCTTGACTTTGAGGGGCCTTCTCCTACTCCTGAAGATTTTCTAAATCCTTGCGTTGAATTAGCTGCCGGGGGCGCATTAACTGTTGAATGTATTATTACTGATGAAAACGGTAATCCTGTTGACCCTTTAGCTCGAAATTCTATTTTGTGTACTGAAATCCCGCAAATTGGTGGGCGCCAAAATGTGAATTTCGATTTTCCTAACGGTGATACAGTTAGACTTCAAAAAGTTAAAGTATTGAAAAAAGGTTATTTTGTAGTTCGTCTTTCTAATGCGCGTGGTAAATCGTTAACTTCAGTACCTCAGCCATTTGCAGTTGCAGAAAAATTTTATTTATGCGCTCCACCAGGAACGATCCTGCAGTGTGAGATAAGTGAAATTGAATGTGACGCCGACATCATTTGTAATAATGGTGAGTTTATTCAAATTGATGTTTCGATTAACATGTGTCAAAGCGTTCAAACGGAAGCAACCGTTAAGCTTGAAATTACTGCGGATTTCTGTCATCCACGTCCAGAAATACCGTTTACATGTCCACCAAAACCTTTTCCACCACAATGCCCTGATATTTTTCCAGGCTGTGATAATTAGAGAGCGAAAAGAGGGGGTAACTCATTTTTCATCAATTTTATAATTAGGTTAAGTGGCAGCTATACCTAATGTTATTCCTAAAGAAAGAATGAATATAGTACCCCTCTCCTCTTATCTCTTGCTAATATTTTATGATAGCTTACAATAATTGTAGCGTACAAACGTTTAAACTTCATATATAAATAGTGCCCTTTTTGCATATATTTTATAAGGCTTTTTATAAAAGGAGGGCACATCATGAGTAATACAAACATAGAAAATCAGGTCATATCGTTATTTAATTATTCTGTTATACTTCCAGACATAACAGAAGAAACGAGGGAAGTGCTTATTTTAGGGCACCTTATTATCAAAAATAATGGCCCTGACCCATTAACAACCCCGATTATTTGTATCCGGGTTAAGCCGTCAGAAGCTGCTACTTTAGGTGGAAAAATTAATTTCATAAAAAAAAGTGATCTCGTCATTGACGCGACACTCTCCGAAGAGTGGACATATGTAGATAAAAATTGGAAAGAAAAAGTAAAAGAATCGGGTGAGCATTGGTTGAGACCCGTTGGGAAGAATCAACTGTTACCTAATGAAAGTTTAAATTTCTCCAATTTTGATTTACGATGTATTAAGCCTGAAGATGGAAATTCTGTGATTATCGAAGCTTTTGTTTATTTTCAAGAATTACAAGCAGGGTTAACCTCATTAAATAAAATTGTCATTAATTTTTAGCCAGCTTTCTTATCTTGTGTACCCAAAGGGTCTAGTCCAATAACTAATTTTCCACGCATTCATCAGTCCATTCATCTATGCCATTTTGTCTAATTGGAATATGATGTAGTATCTTTTAGGAAAGGAGACTACTTTATGGACTTTCAACCAATTGGTGGTGCACAAGAAAGACTTTGCATTAGAGTAGACAAAATTTATGATTGGGTGACTAGGCAAGTTGATATAGGTCCGATTCAATTTACTGGAATATCTGGCTTGGAGGCACTCGAATTTGAGTGTAACGGGGTAACAGGATTACTGGCAGACCCTTGTGATTTTCTAAACGGAACCAATAATAACCTCGTCGTCTCATGTTTCTTTACCGATGCTGAAGGAACTCCAATCGATCCGTTAAAACATGGAACGATTATTTGTGAAGAAATTGGTGACCGCCAAGATGTCAATGTTACGTTACCATCAGGGCAAACGATCACATTACAGAGAGTCAAAGTATTAATTAAAGGGTTTGTGATTGTAGTAGTTAGTAACGCACAGGGAACTTTGTCATGTATCTCTAGGCCAATTGAATTTACAAGAGTAGAAAAATTCACCTTATGTGCACCTCCTGGTACAAAACTCGTTTGTGACTTTACCGAGCATGATTGTGATGCTAGCATTATGTGTGCTAATAGCACCTTCCAACAGCTAGATATTTCGATTACTCTTTGCGCTAACGTGCAAATGGAGGCAAAAGTTAAATTAGAAATTGTCGGAGAGTTTTGTCATCCACGACAAGAAATAGACATTGCATGCCCGCCATTAAACGTTCCACCACAATGTCCTGACATTTTCCCACCAACCAACCATTAAGTTTAAGAGAGGGAGTCTCTCCCTCTCTTTTTACTTTTAACAGTACATAATTTCTTTTACACAATTTCAAGAGGTGAACGATATGAAAATATTATATATCCCATCAGGTTTTAAAAGAATTTATGAATATTTTGATCAAACCATTATGAAGGAGTTGGCTTCGCTAAATCATGAGGTAAAATCTTTTAACGCTCTTTTAGGTGTGAAAAAATTACAAACAATGCTCCAAATTTACCGCCCTAACTTAGTCTTAACGATGGTAGGAATGAAAATGCGTCAGGAAATGATCACCTTCTTAAACAAGCAGTCGATTCCAACTGCTATTTGGCTTACCGAAGACCCTTTTTATATCGATCGTACGCTAACTTTCATCGATAACTTTGATTATGTATTTACAATTGATACTGCTGCGTTAGAGGTTTATCACAAAAATGGGCATAAGAATAGTTACTATTTACCTCTTGGCGTTAATCCAGAAATATACTCCCCCCCTCTTACTGAACCTCAAAAGAAATATGATCTTTGTCTTGTCGGCTTCCCGTACCCTGACCGAGTGCAACTTATTAACCTACTGTTAGAACGTACAACTTATTCAATACTAGTTGTTGGCGCTAAATGGGATCAAGAATTATCTCACCGAAAACATAATCGCCGTTTATTTATCATAAATACATGGTTAAAACCTAAATTGATTGTTTCGTATTATCACCAATCTAAAATTATTCTTAACACTCATCGACCTTATGACCTAAAAGAAAATAAAAATTCACAATTAATTATTAATAAAAGTGTTAATAATCGAACCTTTGAGATAGCTTGTAGTGGCTCTTTTCAGCTTATCGATAATAAGGCTGATTTAACTGATCATTTTGTAGAAGGAGAAGAAATTATTTCTTTTCATAACGCTGAAGACTTCAACGAAAAAATAGACTACTATCTTACTCAACCATTATTACGAAATACAATTGCTACTGGTGCTAGAAAAAAAGCAATAAGAGAACATACTTTTGAAAAAAGGTTGGAAAAATTACTATCTATTGTTCAAAGTAATTAAAACTAAGGTTTCTCTCTGTCTATAGAGGAAAACCTTAGTTTTTTCCTTTAAATGGCAAATTAATTAAACCATTGCATAAAATTAGGCATACTATCTTCAATTAGACGGTGACACTTGGTCATAAATATCATACATAAGTAGTAATCGATGAAAAAAGCTATATTTTAAAGTTGAAAAGAGTGAACTTTAAATGGTCATGCCAAGCGAACCACTTCTAACTAGTATCCTATTACTTATTATGTTTGTTCTATTAATAAAAGAGTGGTCTCCACCGGAAGTAACCGTATTTATTACTCTAGCGGCATTGATGGTTACAGGAATTTTATCAATAGAAGAAGGTTTAATCGGATTTTCTAATCCAGGGGTGCATACGGTAGCGTTACTATTTATCATCGGTTCAGCGGCCTATAATAGTGGGGTGTTATCCTTTATCTCTCATATACTGTTATCAAATAACAAAAAAAATTCAACGACCCTAATTAAAATGATGATTCCCGTATCAATCATATCGGCTTTTATGAATAATACACCAATCGTCACAATGCTCACACCAACAATTCGAAGTTGGGCGAAAAAACAATGCATTGCCCCTTCTAAACTTCTGATTCCATTATCATATGCAGCTATACTTGGCGGAACCATCACCCTTATTGGAACGAGTACAAACCTAGTTATTGACGGGTTACTAAAACAAAAAGGGTTATCCGGTTTTTCTATGTTTGATTTTATTTTTTTCGGTATCCCTATTACCATAGCAGGGATTATCTATATTAGTTTTATTGGTCACCACCTTCTCCCAAACCGTATAATTTCTGAGCCAATTGATCAGCTAAATAAACAATATATATTTGAATGTCTTGTACCAGCTCATTCATTATTAATCGGTAAAACCATTCAAAAAGCAAAGCTTAGAGAGCTTAACGATCTATTTTTAGTTCAAATTCAACGCAATCACAAAAAAATATCACCCCCATCAAACTGTGAAGTTCTTCAAACTGGAGATAGACTTATTTTTTCTGGGAATGCCTCTAGCATGCTTGCGACAACGAAAACAAAAGGGTTAAAGTTACTTTCAGATGTAGATCGAAATGTAACAGATCAACTTAAAGATAGTATATTGATAGAAGTTATTGTTTCAGACTCTTCTCCACTTATTGATAAAAAAATAAAAGAAAGTTATTTTCGCTCAAAATATAACGCAGCTATTGTGGCCGTACAGAGAAAAAACAAAAAGATTACTTCTAGTATTGGTAACATTATTGTCAAGCCAGGAGATACACTCTTGTTAATAACAGGAAAAGATTTTGTTAAAACTTGGTCAAAATCAGAAGACTTTTATTTAATCTCACCCATTCATTACCAAGAGCCGTACCAACCCCTTAAAATAAAAATCATTACCAGTGTTCTTATCGGTGTTATTTTATTAGCTTCCTTACAAATACTTTCAATCTTACATGCAGCTCTTATCGGAGTAATGATTCTTTTTGTCACGAAGTCTGTTAGTGTATCTGATGCCCAAAAAGCGCTCAACTGGAATGTACTCATTTTAATGAGCTCTTCGATTGGTATTGGAGCTGCCTTTGAAAAAGCGGGCTTAGCTTCGATAATCGCTACTTTCTTTTCGCAAACTCACGCAATCGTTGGTTTATTTGGCATTGCCATACTTTATTACCTTACAACAACAATCCTAACTGAAATCATCAATAACATTGCTGCAGCCACTTTAATGTTTCCAATAGGGTTTTCACTAGCACTGGATCTTGGAGCTGATCCGCTGGTATTTGCGATGATTACTGCAATCTCAGCATCTTGCAGTTTCATTACACCTATTGGATACCAAACAAACTTAATCGTATATGGGCCAGGTGGCTATCGTTTTACTGACTATGTTAAGGTCGGTTTGCCCTTAAGTCTCTTGTGCATGCTCATTACTGTAACAATTGCCATTTTGAGTTGGGGTTGATCTAGTTAATAAGGAAGGTGAAAAATAGTGGAAAACAATCAAAATATAAAGTGGCACAAGCAATCTGTTACAAAGCTAGATCGGCAAAAAGCTAACAACCACAAAAGCTTTGTGATTTGGTTTACTGGTTTATCAGGCTCTGGCAAATCTACAATCGCAAATGTCCTGGAAGTCGAGTTATTCAAACAAGGGGTACAAACTTTTTGTTTAGACGGTGATAATATCCGCCACGGATTAAACGAAAATCTTGGATTTACTGATCAAGATAGAAAAGAAAACATTCGAAGAATCGCTGAAGTTGCCAAACTTTTTGTTAATGCCGGTGTCGTCGTACTTGTAAGTGTGATATCCCCCTTTTCAGAGGATCGAAACGAAGCTAGGAAGCTTTTAGGAAATGATGAGTTTTTTGAAGTATATGTAAAGTGCCCATTAGAAGTTTGTGAAAAACGTGACCCAAAAGGGTTGTATAAAAAAGCAAAGGCCGGTCACATAAAACAATTTACCGGAATCAGTCAACGCTACGAACAACCTACAAATCCTGAGCTGACATTAGATACTTCTAAGCTTTCTGTAAACGAATCCGTAACGACACTACTTTCTTATCTTAAGAAACACCTCGAAAGAAATTAATTTTTGAAAGACAAGGAGTGAAGACATTGCAGATAAGTACCCCCCACGGCGGTTCACTCATTAATAGAATCAATCCAAATTATGATTATTCTCACATTAACAAAGAAATTGAATTAGATGAAATAGCTTTATCTGACTTACAATTAATCGCCACAGGCGCTTATAGCCCTTTAACAGGGTTTCTATCGCAAAGAGATTATCAGTCTGTCATTGACAAAATGAGGCTTCCTAATGGCTTTATATGGAGCATTCCAATTACCTTGCCGACAGATGAAACAACCGCAAAAAAACTAGCGCTTGATGAGAAGGCAAGACTAACTTACAAGGGGAAAGTATATGGAATGATAGAAATAAAAGAAATCTACAAACCTAACAAACTTGTAGAAGCAAAACGTGTTTACCAAACAGAAGATTTAGCCCATCCAGGTGTAAAAAAACTATTCTTGCGAGGCGATATATATATAGGTGGAACAATAACACTAGTAAACCGTCCTATTCATCATAAATTTCAACAATATAGATTTGACCCACTAGAAACAAGAAACATCTTTAAACAAAAAGGCTGGAAAACCATTGTCGGCTTTCAAACCCGTAACCCAGTACATCGAGCTCATGAATACATTCAAAAAACAGCTTTAGAAATTGTTGATGGCTTATTTTTAAATCCCCTTGTAGGGGAAACGAAAGCCGATGATATTCCTGCTGATGTTCGCATGAAAAGCTATGAAGTTCTACTAAATAACTACTACCCTAAAGAACACGTTTGTTTAGCTGTGTTTCCTGCAGCAATGCGCTATGCAGGACCAAAGGAAGCAATTTTTCATGCGCTTGTCCGCAAAAATTACGGCTGTACTCATTTCATTGTTGGCCGTGACCACGCCGGAGTTGGCGATTATTATGGGACATACGATGCCCAACGTATTTTTGATCACTTTACTAGTGATGAACTCGGAATCACCCCATTATTTTTCGAACACAGCTTTTACTGTACAATATGCAAAACTATGGCCTCTACCAAAACATGTCCACATGAAAAAAAAGATCGGCTAATTTTATCCGGTACAAAAGTAAGAGAAATGCTGAAGAATGGAGAAATGCCACCGCCGGAGTTTAGTCGACCTGAAGTGATTGAAGTGTTGATGAGGGGAGTGAAATAATAACAAGAAAAGCGCAAGCGCCTTGGTCACGAGCAGCTGCTCCTGTGCCACTTCGTTTGCTCGTCTCAAAGCCGCTTCGAAGTAATCCAAGTAGTAGCTTCACTGGGGCGGCCTTTGACAGAAGCCGCTCCTTGGCTTTCTACGTGCTTTTAGCGTCTTCTAGTACTGCTTCGTAGTAAGCTTCCTCGAAGCAAAGCTGCATGAAGTTGATCAACGAAGGATTTTAAGAGGTAATTGAAGTCAGTTGCTTGACTGAAGTGACAGAGCTCGTAGGCTGCTCGCGCTAGACAGTTTCCAAGTTAGAAATTTTTAAATTCTGATACTGTAAGAAAAGCGTAAGGCGCCCGCCTATCGGCGAAAAGGAGTGAAGCGGTCGAACCGATGGCGCCTGTAGCTATACAGATTTCTTGGTAAAAATTATATGCTTTCTTATATGCAATGAGCGGAGCCGCTGCTCGTTTTGTCGTTTGACGCGCAGCGTGAGGAGCAATTGCTCTTCATTGACTATGCATTCAGCTTTTTTTCACTTTCTAATCTGTAAAAATAGCTTTATCTCCTTTGAATGATTTACGTAAAAATAATTGAAGGACTTACTTTAAGGTAACTCAAATTGGAATATCCGACACCACACTAACTAAAACAAATGCCCATCTGAACGTATTCCCTAAACAGAAATTTAAGTCTGGTCTTCAAGATAGAGTCAGGACACTCAACGTCTACATCAACAGTCTTAGGAATTGTTTGTCCTTCAACATCTGTTGTTACAGTTATCGTTACCACTTGTAGTGGTGTTCCCGGATCGACCGTAATGCCTGAAAAGAAGTTTCCGTCATGACCTGTGATAATTGGATTATGCTCAAATGATATAATATCATCTGGATCACTACTTAATGTTACAACAGCCCCCTCAATCAACCTTCCGCCGCACATACACATAACTCTACCTTCTACAAATCCATCACAATCAATCGTGTCCGCTACAAATAATTCAATAACGCAAGGCCCGTGGCATTCAACTATCGTTTCGAGTGAGGTAGATAGAAGCAGACCGCTAACATTAGTAACCGCTGTAATCGTAACGGGCGTTGGTGGTGTACCAGCAGGAATTGTAACGATTGTTTCAAAATCTCCATTTTCATCTGTTAAGGATGGATCTGGTGAGAAGGTTACGATGTCTGGCTCTGCACTATAAAAAACATCCTCCCCCACAACTGGTATGTCTCCACAAACCACTTGCCCTTGCAGATCCGCTTCACATACATAGGCCGCATGCACAAATAAATGAGCATCACACGGCGGTTCATCACATTTTATTGTTAGGTCATTAATATTAAAATTCAAGTGAAATGAGCTTTGACGAACAATCCAATCATATACCTTAACGGATAAACAAGCTAATTCTTGCTGAGAATGAAAGAGTCTTGGAAGGGAATAATCGTCTTGAACCTCTACATCTTGTTCTTTATCCTCTGTTATTTCCTGCCTACTATTAGCTGGGAAGATAGATGAAAAATCAATTGGAAGAGTCATTTTGCTTCTGACTGGAATTGCTTCTCGACGCGGTTTACAAAAACTTCCGTCAATAGCGATCACAACGCCTCCGATCATTTCAATACTTTGGCATATATCAAAAAATAAGTCGACAGACGTAACTAATCCGTCTTGGCAGTTCAAAATTGCATCACATTCAAAGTCGGTTACATTGCATTTTAATTCCGTTCCATCTGGTGCACAAAGTATAACAGTTTCAATAAAATTAAATGGAATAGGATCACTTAGGCAAAAAGTTTCTGGTCCGATTATTTTAAGAACGATAAATCCTCCTTTACGAATTTTCACCTTTTGCAGTGTAATGGGGTCTCCGTTTGGCAAACTAGTATTGACGTTTTTTCGCCCGTCCAACTGGGAGATTTCCTGGCAGACAATCGATCCTGGCAATAATGGATTTAAAGAAACTCCGTCTTCATTCGTTAAAAAGCAAGTTACACTAAGAATATCACATAGGTTGATGGACAAAATATCACTCCTTTATCAATAATTAAGCATCTACAATTTAACAAAATATTATATGTTTTTTAAATTTAACCGTGTCAATAAGGGACTTATCACTTTTTTGCCTTTAATTCATAAGCTGGAACAAAACCCTATTTTTATGAGTAACATGCATGAAAATTTCATACGTTTTTGATTTCTCATTTTGAAGCGAAAGTAGAAATTTTCTACTTATGTCCCAGACTTCTTTCTTAACATTAAAAAAACTTGTAGATTTGGCGTCTACAAGCTGAAACTGCTTAATGCTCCTCTACTGATTATCTTTTTTCATCAAGGTAATAAAGGTGTTAACGTGCTTATTTGTTGTAATTCAGAACTCAAAACTCGCTGTGTTGGTAATAAGTTTCCGCTGGCGTCCCTTGGCCAAATTGATATTTGAACATCGTCAGTGCCTGTGATTCCGAATTGGAACTCATATTCCTCAAAACCAGAAACAAAATACGTTTTTTGGATTTTCGTACTTGGAGCGAGGCTAAATAACTCATGCACATAGGGAGTTTTACCTCCTGAAGTTCCCATAAAGAAACCGAGAATTTCGATTACGGCTGGATTTAGGGGATCATTGTTAAGGATATCAACGATAATGGTTTGAGCATTCGAGCCATTCCTTTGAATTGGACCTGTTGAGAAAACTTGACTAGGAAGAGCCAAAGGATCTGCCGTTAAAAATGGTGTGATTTCGGCTACCCCATCAGGATCGATCACGGCATCGCCTGTTCCAATTGGGAATGGGCCACTCGGACTTCCCCACCAGTTATTCGTAGCATCTAATCTTCGCGGAGTGGTATTATAAGAACCAGCTTCAATGTTTAGGCCTGCGACCGCATTTCCTTGGATGCTGTTTAGTTTTGCACGAATATTGGTGTTAGCACCAGTACCAAACAAGGCATCTACTCTAATACCGTTGAGATTGCTGTTATGCAGGATGTTGCTTTCAATCTCGGTTCGATCGGTACCCCCAGCGATGAAGATCGAATTCCCTTGTGTGTTGAGCATGGTATTATTAGTGATTTTGACATTCGTTGTACCCAAAAGAAAAATCGAGTTATCCATAATCATTTTGTTTCTTGACATAATAATATTAGCTGCTGTTAGAATTGTACCTATCATAACAATTGAGGCAGTTGCATGGGAACCTGTGAACAGATTACTTTCAATAAATAGATTTTGGACACCTGCATCAGAATAAATACCGCTTCCAGAAGCTCCTCCAGGTTGATTATTATTATGAAACACATTTTGTTTGACTTGCGATTCTGTTAATCCGTTTGAATTTATATACAGACCGAAAGTATTATTTTGTACTATATTATTAAACACCCAATATCCAGAAAAACCGTTAGTTGTACCAATACCTGGACCGGCGCTATTGTTTGCAATCGTAAATCCATCGACAACAACATTATCATTTACTAACTGTACGGCCCCTGAAACACCTGAACCAATTATGATCGATTCGGATCCTGGTGAGCCTATCCTTGTCCTTGCATCAACTCCAGATTGAGCACCGTGTAATTGAATCGTTTTATTCACGATAACTGTTTCATTATATATGCCAGGAGCCACCCGAATCGTATCAAATTCACTTGCCGCTGTTACTGCTTGAGAAATGGTTGGAAAATCAGCCGGTACAAAAATTTCGTTTGCCATTTAATATTCACCTCCTTAACTATAAAGTATGAAAATCCAGTAGAATTGCTTGGACAAATACATTAAAATTCTTATTCATCTCAATAGATGGGATCTGGCATCATAGGAAACCGTACTTAGTACAGAAAAATAGATCACACTAAGTTTTCGGTTGAAATTTTTTTAAGAACAAACATGTCACAGGTAGCTGGGTCCATAGAAGCGGTCAGTCTAATTGGAACTCCTGTTCAAATTGAAAGAGTGATAAGATTACCTAATTAATTATAAAGGAAAGCTTAATGGAACTGTTAATTGATGAAATCGGACCTAGAGGGGGGCGGTGAACCCTGTAAACCAGCTGTAGTATTAAATATTTCTTGTCCATCTCGATAAATGCGAAATATTAGCGCATTATTAAACAAAGAGCCTAGTGCGACTCTAACCCCTACATCTGCGGATAAATACACACGATTATTTTCAGCTTCCGTGGCGTAAGTTCTGAGAGGAACATTCCTAAATCAGCTACTTGTAGCTGGGGCGGCACTTGAGGAATTATCTCAGGTGTAGTTCCACCGAACATATTACTCGGAACGCTTGCTTTATAATCTAAAACTACGTTAGCTAATGACTCCTACCTCCTTTCATTTGAAAGCTAGTATATTCTATTCTTTTTTCATTATTGTCCGAACAAACACCAAAATATTGTAAAATACTCACTCGTTTATTTTTGAAGTTATAAAAACAGTTTAGGATTAAACAAAGTTAATCCTAAACTTATTAACTTATCAAAGCATTGCTTACAACACGCCTATAATATCGGGTTTCTGTTTCTCAACAAGAGACTTGTAAAGATTCCTATTCTTACATTATGATAAAAAGTGACACCTATCTATAGATAGATGTCACACAATCCATTTACCATTTATCATCCTTTTCATAACCTAGTTGTATTAATATATCTCCTGCAACATGTTTAAAAGCCTGTTTAATTTCTTGATCAAACTCCTCTCTCCAATTCCCTAACTGACCTTTACGAAATGTTGGGGATTCTCCTGGATTTATACTTCTTTCCATTTCTTTAACCATATTTGGAATAGAACTAATAAAAAAAGGTGGCAAACGGTCAGCGTTTTTTACAGTAAAATTCATTATCTGTCTGCTCCACATAAATGTATTTTAAATATTTTATGATTTCTTCAGTTTTTGGTGAATAATTCCAAGCTGGTGTACAGTGAGTTCAGTTCATTAGGGCATAGTAACAGAACAAGACGTAAACTAATAACTGAAGAATTACAACATTTAAGGAGACATCAATATTAATAAGCCCAATGTCTTGTTATTATTAAGAAATTGGGCTAGCTTTCATCTGTATTTTCACCTTTCATCTGACTAATCAGCCGTATCATTGTATTTCGATAACTCATGGACTTTCCAACATACTCCACTCCCAAACCGGTGGAAATTCTAAGGTGTAATTTCTTATACTGAGAGTAACGAGTTGGTAGTGGCTCGAAAGCTACCTACCAAACCAGTCTACTGTATAGTTTGGTATAGAATATAGTATTAGTTTCCCAGTCTATTGGAGTCGTGTGATTACTAGGTGTGCTGAAACAGGTCTTGTTCCTCCAGCGAGAGGAGTGATGGTTAGTGCTGTGGCATTGCCAGCAGGATTTCGTACAGTGAGTATTGAATCCATGCTTGTCGTTGTCACAAGAGCCATTCCTACTATTTGAGAAGTACCGGTCGCTCGCCCGACCACCGTATAGGCTAGGTCAGCGCCATCGAGAGTTAAAATCAGTTGGCCCGCTTCGTCCACACTCACCTGAAACAAGACCTGATAAGTTCCAATTTCAGACAAGTTAAATGTATCGGGACCAGTACGCGTAATATCAGTCGCACTAGTTGGTCCATCTTGTGGAAAATCTACGTCTGTACCGGGAGCAACTGTTGCTGCATTATCATCGGGCATCAATGCATAAAAATCTGCAAAGGCTAATACTCCTCCTGCTGGTCCTGCTGGCCCCTGTGGTCCGGTAGCTCCTGCTGGTCCTGCTGCTCCCTGTGGTCCGGTAGCTCCTGTTGGTCCGGTAGCTCCTGTTGGTCCTGCTGTCCCTTGTGGTCCGGTAGCTCCTGCTGGTCCTGCTGGCCCGGTAAGTCCCCTTGGTCCAGGTGGACATATGCATTTTTCCTGTGCCGGTTTGTGAACCGGATAAGCTGAACAGCAGCCTTTATTCCGTTTTCTAAAATTTGACATATATACAACATCTCCTTTGCCTCTATATCACTAGATTATGTCCTCAATAAAATACCCGATTGGGTAAAAAGGAAAAAAGTAAGTTGGTTTACATTACCAATTTTTTCAGAAATGTTTCCAAATAACATAAAGAAGGGAAACGGCTAAAAACTAATCAACACAAAAACTCTGTACTGTATAGTCTTTTTTTGACTATCCACAATCGTAACTATATTTAGAGCGGTTCGTGCAATTATGCAATACTAAACAATATTGTTTTGACTCCGACTAAAGTTGAACCACTATTGACGAAATAGAAATTCGATGCAGTATCCAACCTAAGTGGCCCAGTCCACGTTATATTACCAAACTGACTGCTAAAAATACCTGTCGGAGGTACATCGGCCAATGCTGAAGTTACCGTCACATTGCCGTTGATTAACGAATTCGTAATATGTGAATACCCAGCTACGTTGATTGTTCCATCCGATCGGCTATCGACCATACGTTGAATTCGCAGACCAGGTTTGTTCATGATATTGATTCGACTATTATAGATATAGGTATTGAGAATACCCTGATGCGGATTAACGGGATCTCCGATAATGCTGCCTGCAACATTTGCGTTTAGAAGCTGAAACTCAATTGTTGAAAAGGGGTCAACCGGATCTAAATTTTGGAAGGTGATATTCCCGCTAATTATAGCGCCATCTGTATAATTGGTATGAGTACTCACGGATGTCCCGTTATTAAATGTACCAATAACCGTTACAGGACGCGCAACAAAAGCTGGGCCCTGAGTAAAATAGACGTTTTCTGCGGCTTGGTTTGTTTGAATCGTAATATTTCTAGGAATGGATGATCCAAAATTAGCGAGATCTGCGTTGCCGAGTACCCATGGACCTAGTCCTAGTAGTTGTACGTGTCTTGCAGGTGGAATGACAATATCCTCGTTAAACACTGAATTTGCTGCAATAAGAATGATCAAGCGGGCTCTCATACCAAAGGTTGTCGCTAACGGATTATTGGTTGCAGCGTCAATGGCGGCCTGCAAGGAATTAAACGGATCGAAAGGTGTGCCATCTCCCGGACCTGGTGCACTAGAATCTGCCCATATGATCGTTTCTTCTCCCCAAATAAATGTTTCATCTCCTTCTCCCAAAAGTTCAGAAGATACAAGACGGTGAGCCGTTACCAACTGTCCTGCAGCGTTTTTACCCCACACGGATATATCAGTGTCAGCCTCTGCATCACCTCCTGTAATAAAGACAAACTCAAATGCATTAAAGTTTGCAGAATACGTTTTCGTAACTACTTGGTTTGGAGCTACTGAAAGCTGTTCAAGTACGTATAAAGTTCTAGAGCCATCTAATGCAAACCCCTGAATGGATACAGTAGAAAAATTAACGGAACTTTTATTATCTATTTTTACGGTGACCTGTCTGCTAGGCCTTGCCCCACCTACAGGATTGTTTTCAATTGGTCCGGTTGAGAAAATGCTCATTTAATTAATTCTCCTTTTCTTTAAAGTTAAAATACTCATATTCAATTCCCTGTTTTTTGAATTAAATGATTAATTGCTTCCATATGCTTTTGTTGCACAAATTGAACCTCTTCTTTTATTGCTTGATCGTATTTTTTCGTCCCCATTTGTTCATGAATCCGATAATAAACAAGGGGGGCCGGCAAATAATGAAAATCATACTTTTGCATAACACGTAACCAAAGGTCATAGTCTTGTGTATACAAAAGTTTTTCATTAAATAAACCTATATCGGAAAACACTTTCATCTTCATCATGACCGTACAACCATTAATCACGCACCCACGTTGCATTGTATGATAAAATGAAACTTTATTCAGTAACTCATACCCTATTGGCTTACTAATAGGCTTACTATTGTTATTAATTTTAATAACAGGTGTGTAAGAAACATCAAAATTGTTTTTTATCATATATTTTAATTGTTTTTCAATTTTACGAGGCAAATAAAGGTCATCTGAGCTAAGCCAAGCAAAATATTTTCCCGATGCGTTCCGGATCCCTGTGTTAAGTGCACTTGCTGTTCCACCATTTTCCTTTTTTATATATTTAATTTTTCGTAAATAACGTTGCAGCTTATGTGTATATTGAGTTGAGCCATCGTCAACAACGATAACTTCAATGTTTTTATACGTTTGATTTAAAGCGCTTTGAACTGCTTGGTCGATATAAGCACAATTGTAAAATGGTATAATAATGGACACTTTAGGCAATCTTTTCACCTCTTTTATTCCGTATTAATATGGTGGTAGCGGTAAAAATTAAGAATTTCTTTAATGGAGCTATCAAATGAATGCTTTGGTTTCCAGCCTAATTCGGATATGCTTCTAGTATTTATCTCAACAGGAGGTTCTTTTTGGAATAACGTTGCTTTTATCTCAAATTGTATTTCTGTTAATAATTGAAATTGATGGATTAACTCTCCTAACGTACGGCTTTTTCCAGAAGCGACCTCATAAATACGACCAGAATCTCCTTGTTTCATAATTAGCTCATAAGCCGTAAGTGCATCTCTTACATCGAGAAAATCGCGCATCACAAAGAGATTATTGACTTCTAAACTAGCATCTTCTGTATTATTATTCTCAATTTGAACAATTTTTTTAGCGAAAATTGAGCAAACGCCATTCGAAAATCCAGGACCAATTAAATTTGTAGGTTTGACAATAACAATTGGGATTTTATATAAATGTGACCAGGATTTCGCGATTAAAACTTGGATCGTTTTACTAAAACTATATGGGTGAGGAGGGGATACATCGATTGAATTCAATTGCAGGGCGGATCCGACGATCACAATTTTTCTGACAGAACTGATTTCACGAAGTGCTTCTATAAGATATAACGTTGACATCACATTTGTTTCAAAAGATTTAATTGGATTTTCCCATGATTCACCAACGTGATTTTGCCCTGCTAAATGAAGAACATAAGCTGGTTTTACTTTTAAGACAAGGGCTCGCACAGCCTCTTTATTCGTTAAATCACACATTTCTAGTTTGACTTGCTTCTTTATAAAATTCTTACTTCTTACAACTCCAATGACTTCATATCCTTTGCTAACAAAATAATCACATGCATGCTGTCCAGTAAATCCTCCTGCTCCGGTGATTAATAATTTTGTTGGAGTCATTTTCTAGTCTCCATCCAATCTCGTAATTCCATCAACATTTCACGGTAATTTGGGAGAGAGTATTGGAAATCAGCTCTAGTATTTTGGATCGTTCGATCTAGTATAATTTCTGTATCTGGAATAATTTGAACATCCCGTTTCTCAAAGACTTCCTGAATTAATGTTAACAAGTCATATTTTGATATCTTGTTTACTGATCCTAACTGGTATAGACCCGTAATATTTTGCTCGATCATTTGTTCAATTGCTTTAGCCAACTCAAGTGTGGTCACACCGTTCCATAACACATTTTTGTAGCCTTTAATTTCTCCTTGTTGCTTCATAAACCAACGAAATAAGCCGATACCATCATTTTTTAATTCCGGTCCGATAATTGAAGTTCTAATCGTTAAATGGTTACTACTAATTACTTCACCTAAAGCTTTTGATTTTGCATAATCTGAAATTCCATCGAGCAGATCCATTTCTTTATAATCACCACGTTTCCCTGAAAAAACACAATCAGTGCTAATATGAATAAACTTCCCACCAGATTTTTCAGCTAAATTTGCTAATAAATGAGGAAGTAAGCTATTGACTTGGATCGTTGTCATTTTGTTTTGACTTGCTTGTTGGTTTAGTAAACCAACCGCATTAATGATAATATTTGGCTGAAATGTTTCAAATAAATCTACTAATCTACTATAATCACGAACATCTAAAAAGTAGCCATCTCGATCCTTCTGATTTCTAGATGTATAAGCTACTACATAATTCTTTCTCTGTTTGAAATATTTTACTAACATATGCCCAGCCATTCCTTTTCCACCAATAATCAACAGTTTCATCAAATAAATCCTCCTCTCAGCAATATTTCTTTAATTTCTGCTTTTGTCATCAAGGATTCACTTGAGTTATAATTGGATAGTTCAACAATCTTATATTGGGAGTAATGTTCATTTAACCCTTTCATATCTATCGTCGGTAGAATGACATAATATTCATCATCATAGTACACAGTATGCTGACTCTCGTATTCAGTAAATAACACTTCATGTAATTTTTCTCCTGGTCGGATTCCAGTCATTTCAATTTTTACATCTTCTTTACCCGATGCTTCGATTAATACGTGAGCTAGATCGATAATTTTACAGGTTGGCATTTTCATAACGAAAATTTCGCCACCTTTACTTTCATAAGTTGCTTTAAAAAGTAACCTAATCGCATCTTCAATCGTTAAAAAGAAGCGTGTCATTTGATGATCTGTTATTGTTATTTTTGATTTTTCTGCAATTTGTTTTTTGAAGACAGGAACAACACTACCGTTTGTACCTAAAACATTCCCACCACGAACACAAACAAATTTTGTTTTTGATTTTAAAAGATTCGCATGGATAATTAATCTTTCGCCCATTGCTTTAGACAAACCATAAAAATTTGATGGATCTGCAGCTTTATCCGTAGAAATATAAATAACATTTTTAACAGCTTGCTTTAAGGCCGCATCAATCACATTTTTTGTACCTAGTACGTTTGTTTTTAGAGCCTCGTACGGTTGATCCTCACAAACTGGCACATGTTTTAAGGCTGCTAAATGAAAAATGGAATCTACTCCTATACTCGCTTCATTTAATGCCTCAAAATCCCTTATATCCCCGATTATGAAGGATAGTTTTTCATTATTTTCAAACTTTTGTTTCATTTCTACTTGACTAGATTCATTTCTAGAAAAAATGCGAATTTCTTTTGGTTTTTTCGTTACTAATTGTCGTACAAGCTCATACCCCCATGAACCTGTACCACCAGTTATTAAAATCGTTTGATCATTGAACACTATTCCCACCTCCAAGTAAAAACTTCACTACCTTATGTGAAACGTTCGGGTCAAGATAACCATCTGGACAAACCCAAGTTTTCGGTTGACTTACCATAACAAGAACTGAATTTAAAATTTTTTTCGCATCTAACCCAGACAACATATTACTTCCACATTCAATCGTTTCCGGTCTTTCAGTTGTATTCCGAATTGTTACAGTTGGCACATGAAAAATACAGCATTCTTCCTGGACAGTTCCACTATCTGTTAACACACAATAGGCATGCTTCTCTAACTGCACAAAGTCAAAGAAGCCAAAAGGTTCATGAAATTCAACAAGAGGATGCATGACGACGTTACGACTATTTTCAATTTTTGATTTCGTACGAGGATGAATACTACAAATGATTCTCTTTTTAAACTGTTCGGCAACTAAATTTAATCCTTGTAAAATTTCAGTTAAATGTTCGGGAACATCGACATTTTCAGCTCGATGGGCAGTTACTAAAAAATAATTGAAACGGTCTAAGTTAAGCTTTGGTAATATATCGCTTTTGGTTATCTCAGCTTGATAATGCGTTAAAACTTCAAAGATTGGATTACCTGAAACAAATATTCGTTTACTGGCAACCCCTTCACGAAGTAAATTTTCTTTACTTTGTCGGGTATATGGTAAATTGAAGCTCGAAACAGTATCGATCAAACGACGGTTCGTTTCTTCAGGTACAGCTAAGTCAAAACAGCGATTTCCTGCTTCCATGTGCACAACCGGTATCCCCATTCGTTCAGCTAAGATTGCACTTAAACCACTATTCGTGTCCCCCAATACCAACACTTTATCTGGTTGTTCCTTTTCAAAAATTTTCTCTAGCTTACTAAACATTGTTGCTAACTGTTCACCTAGTGACTGCTGATGATGAGCTAAAATGTAGTCAGGTTTTCTTATCTTTAGTTCAGTAAAGAAAACATCACTAAGCGAGGGGGTAAAATTTTGACCAGTGTGCACAACAAGATGTTTGTCAGCAAATTGATCGAGTAATCTAATAATTAAACTAAGTCTAATAATTTCAGGTCTGGTTCCTAGTATCGTAACAATTTTCATTATTTTCTCCCTTTACATTCCTAATCTTGCTTTGCTCTTTATAACTTATGTTTGAATACAAAATTGGTCCTAGACCATCCCCTAAATGTACCTAAAGACTATAAAAAGGGCCTTTATCCGCAGATAAAAACCTTAATTTTGAATAAATGAGACTGATTCAATCAGTCTCATTTATTATTTTCAAGCATTTGTCGTAAACAACTAGTACATCTATCTATTATTTGAGGTTAAATGTTGATTTTTAATAGAAAGTCCTAGCAACTATTTAGAAAAATCATATTGTATAGTACCAAGCAATGAGGAGGTGATATAAATGCCAATTCAATTTTTAGATATGCGAGTATCTCAACACAGTGATAATGATGCTGATACTACACCAATTCCAGTTGCTCCTGCTTCTTTATTATTTGGTGACATTGGGTTACAGACTGCAGGAGTTTTACCAGAAAATGTAGGTGATATTCGTGTAAATTTAAATGGGTATGTAAAAGTGTCTGGCCTAGCTTTACTTGAAGAATTAACGATCAGAGTTTTTCGAAATGGTGATGAAATCTTTACAACAACCTTTGACTTACCAGCTTTATTAGGAGCTGTTATTGACAACACATGGGGCTTTAGTGCTGTTGACTATCAACCACCTGCACCTTTAACTGGAGAAATTCGATATACAGCAACAATTGAATCCACAGGAATTCTTGGTCTAACAACCGCTGTAATTGGAGCTGCTAACTTTAGTGGGATTGCAGCTGCTGGTACGACAACGGGTTAATGAGCAAAAACCTGAAGGATTTCCTTCAGGTTTTTTTATAGCTTTGTTGCTAACTACATAGTTAATTATTAAACACTTTTCTGAAAATAAAATGTAACTGTTGCCGGAAATGGTCAACCCCAAAATTGTTCATTGCAGCCACGCGATTTTCCTCACCTACTTTTTGCCGTAAATTAGGATTAGTAATGAGCTGAGAAACTTTATTTTCGAGTACAGGGACATTTCCTTTTTCTACTATGAAATGCTCATTATTCGTTATTCGAAATTGTTCAATTAACCCGCCTGATTGATAAGCAACAACGGGCTTTGCTGAAAATAAACTCTCTTGGCAGACTAATGAAAAGCCTTCATCTACTAAACTTGGAATCACGATTATATCTACAGCTGGATAAACAGAATAAATATTTGTTTCGAATTGTAAAAGATGAAATTTATGTTTATTCCTTGATTGATCAATTAGCCTCTTACACTTTCTGTAAAAAGCCTTATCAGTTGGTTTGCCAATAAGTAAAAAATGTACATGATGATGTTTTATACATAAAGATACTGCTACTTTTATGAAATGGTCAAATCCTTTAATTGGAGAAAAATAAGCAGCGATACATCCTACTAATAAATCCGTATTTTTTAGCCTTAATTTATGTCGAAAAATTTCTCTGTTCCTTTTCATTAAAGGTAACTGAAGCTGTTTTAGCTCAACAGTAGGATATAATACGAATGTCTTTTGATGTAAATTAGCTTGATGAAACGGTTTAAGTACAGCATATGAAACACCTATGATCCAATTGGAATACTGATTTATAAAGGAAACAGCTTGCTTTGTAAATAAGTTTTTAGTAATTACTTCACTTATAATCCAAACAACCGGTACTCCTAATTGCTTTGCAGCTAATGCAGGTATTGGATTAACACATGTATTGACAATTACTAAATCTGCCTTCTTCTGCTTGATAATACTAACTAGCTGTTTTTGTGAAGGATCACTTAATAACTGCTTTTGTTGTTTAGTTAGCGTTTCATCTGGTTTCCACAACTGCCAAGACATTGGATAAGGAGTGATCAAAACTTGGATCGCTAACTTTTTCACTTTTGAAGTTAACATACTATGAATTGGTGAAATAAGAATACAATGATTGTGCTTCTGCATTTCTTTCATTAGAAATAACAAATAATTCTCAGCCCCTGTAATATGATCATCCTCACCTTTATGAGCACAAAATACAATGGTTTTCTTCTGTCCACGTTCATTAATTACCACTCAAACACCTCATTTATCTGTTCTTTTCGCTCCTATTTAACAATATTCCGATAGCCATATACGTTAGAATGAAAAACTTAATATTAATAAGGAAATTAACCCACTCCACTAACAACCTCTAAACATACGCTGATTAGTAACATGGAGGAAGGATGATTTTTATGAAAATACTATTCGTGTACTATTTGCCAAGTGGCGGAATGGAAACATTAAATCGCCAACGCTGTCTAGCGTTGCAAAAAAAAGGAATTACCTGTCATTTACTTTACTTCAAAAATGGAGCAGGAAATCACAACATAAAAAATATTCCAACATTTATTACAAACGATGATCATCAAATTCAACAAATCATCAAAAAGGAAAATTACACGCTAGTTGTAGTTTCATCAGATTACTTATTTTTAAAAAAACTTAGAGATTTTGGATATAAAGGAAAAATCATCTACGAAGTTCAAGGTTTAGGTGAGGAAAAGTATGTAAACCAAATTTTGCAAAGTATAAAAAGTCATATTACTCCGTATGCAAATGGCCTATTATACCCAAATACATCACATTTAAAAAAATATTTTCAACAACACTATCCAACACTGAAGCAATATTATTTTCATAATTGTATCGATACCAATACTTTCTGCTATCGCTCTTTAACCCGTCAACCTTCACCAATTATCGGTTGGGTAGGACGCTTAGAAAAAAATAAAAACTGGGAAGGTTTTTTAACAATTTGCCACCAGTTAATGAAAAATAATCCTTCCATAAAAATCTGGATGTTTCATGACCCTACACTCGCTACACCTGAAGAAACAGATCGTTATAATAAAATGGTGAACGATTTGCAATTAAAAAACAATTTAACCACTTACTCAAACATAAGTCACGATCAAATGGCAAATTATTATTCAATGATTGGCGATTCCAAAGGATTTTTATGCTCCACCTCAATTACTGAAGGATTTGGTTATGCCGTCCTTGAGGCTATGGCCTGTCGTTGTCCTGTTCTATCAACAGATTCGGATGGCGTGCGAAGCTTTATTATTCATAATAAAACTGGAAAGTATTTTAAAAATACAACGGACGCTGTGAACCAAGCAAAGCAAATTATTAACGATGCAAAATTACGAGAAATGATTCGAACAAATGCTCAAAAACATATTCAAATATATTTCCATCCTTCCCAATACGCTCAAAACTTCCTGAAACTAATTAAAGAGTAATATTTCTTAATTTACTAGAATAAATATTCCAAATAGAGGATTGATGCTTAATGAAAAATAAAGAAATATTAATTCATTTGCACATGCCCAAAACTGCTGGAACTACTTTGAAATATATTATTGGAAAAAATATCGATCGTAATAGTAACTTTCATGTTTATAAAGCCGATCCAGAAAGAGATGCTATTCTTAAACAACTAACAAAAAAAAATGTTGCTTGTATTCAAGGGCATTTTCCATTCGGTGTTCATCATTATTTCTCATCTCCATCTACTTATATTACGATGTTACGAGAACCGGCAGAACGAATTATTTCTGAATATTACTTTATTCGAAGTATTCGTACTCACGATCAATTTGAAAAAGTGATGAATATGAGTCTAGAAGAGTATCATAACCAAAACGAACATATGAATTTGCAAACTCGTTTAATTTCTGGGTATCTTGGAGATCAACTAACAACCGCTCATTTAGAACAGGCAAAACAACATATTGAAAATTATTTTTCTGTTGTTGGACTAACAGAAATGTTCGATCAATCACTTTATTTAATGAAAAAATTTTTTAATTGGCAAACAATTGATTATAGAAAGCAAAACATTACAAAAAACAAACCACAAATTCACCAATTGCCAAAGAAAACGATTGAATCGATTAAAGAAAACAATCAATTAGATAATGAATTGTATCATTTCTCAAAGCTAAGATTACTGAAACAACTTAATAGCTTTTTTCGTTAATTAGTTAGTGAATCAATAGAACAATTAAATCGAGCCAATCAAGAACTTATTGACAAAGTTCCATCTATTCAGAAATTCAAAGGCAGTCATCTTCAATTTAGATTCTACGCATTCAGATACCTACGGGAATCAAGAATCCCCGGCTTACAATGCTCAGTATGGAACAGTCGGCTTCCAGATTATTTTCTAGCATTTATTTTGAAATCACGTCTAAAGTAGCTAAATCACAATATTTTCTTTTAATGGTTAAAAAAATATTTGTTTTTGGTTTCATTCATGACTAACTACGAAGTATGAATAATTCAGGTTCAAAATTTATATTGGATTAAGGGTGTGTTTTATTAATGAAATTGATTGCCTATTATTTACCACAATTTCACCGCATACCAGAAAATGACAGGTGGTGGGGTGAAGGATTTACTGAGTGGACTAATACAAATAAAGCAAAACCATTGTTTACTGGTCATTATCAACCCCGTATCCCATATCAAGAAAACTATTATGATTTAACTGATCCGCAAATAAGAGAGTGGCAAGCTAAGTTAGCAAAAACTTATGGTATATATGGATTTTGTTATTATCATTATTGGTTTAAAGGTAAGAAATTATTAGAAAAACCATTTGAACAAGTTTTATACTCAAAGAAACCTGATTTTCCATTTTGTCTTTCATGGGCGAATGAACCATGGTCTAGAAGATGGAATGGGGCAAATAACGATGTACTGATGCCACAAGATTATGGGGAAAAAAAAGACTGGGATGAGCATTTTAATTATTTATTAACTGCTTTTAAAGATAGAAGATATATAAAAATTAATGGAAAACCCTTATTTATTATATATCGGCCTTTAAGTATCCCTCAATGTTCGAAAATGTTAAGATACTGGCAATTATTAGCAAGAAAGAACGGGTTCAATGGTATTTTCTTTGTTGAAACATTAAATGGGTTTCATCCATTAAAACATATAGATGGATTTGATGCTTCTATTGAATTTGAACCACATTATACGAACGCTCATAAAAGATATATTAACCCTCGATTGAAAAATATTGGAAAAGACAAGGGTTTATGTGTTTTAAGTTATGATAAAATTTGGAGAAGTATACTAAGAAGAACTTCAATAAGACCTAAGAAAAAAATATTCCCTGGTGCATTTGTTGATTGGGACAATACTGCACGAAGAGGAAAAGAAGCATTAATATTTTACGGTTCAACCCCTCAAAAATTTACATCTTACCTTACTATTCAAATACAAAATGCAAAGAAATTTTATAATAGCGAATTCTTATTTATCAATGCTTGGAATGAATGGGCTGAAGGGGCATATCTTGAACCAGATCAAAAATTTCATTATCAATATTTAGAAGGTGTTAAACAAGCACTCAAGAATAATGGGTACTTTTAACCTTCTTAAGGAGGGGCTTTTATGGACAAAAATAATGATTTACTCATTTTTTTGCATATACCAAAAACTGGAGGTACAACTCTTAGAAAGATAGTTGAAGCACAATATAAACCTAATGAAATAATAACTTTTTCAAATCGAGAATTTTTAGATGAAAAAATTAGATATATGCCATCTAAAGAATTAGATCGTATAAAATGTTTACAAGGGCACAGTCAATTTGGTATTCACTCATATATTCAAAAATCCTTTAAGTATATAACTTTTTTAAGAGATCCAATAGAATCAATGATTTCATTGTATTATTATGTAAGGAATAATCCAAAACAACCCATGTATAAAATAGCATTGGACAATAGTTTAGAAGAGTTTATTGATATTGTAGAACACAATAGATTTACTTGGTATTTATCAGGAACTTCATCAGTAGATATAGAAAAGGCAAAAGAGAACCTGAATAATTTTCATATGGTAGGAATTACAGAAATGTATGAAGAATCCCTATTTCTTATGATGAAGAGTTTAAATTGGAAAAATATAAGGTATAAAAAACGTAATGTTAATAGTAATCGCCCTAGTTCAAGATTAGTTCCCCCTAAAATTATTAATAAGATATCTGAAAAAAACCAATTAGATTTAAATATATATTATCACGCTAAAAAATCACTCCAAAAAAGAATTGATTTATTAGATCAAGCTACAAAAGTAGAACTGAAAAAATTCCAAAAAATTTTTAAAAATGAATTTTAACCTGAATTATTTATAAAAATATCTAGATGACTTCCAATTCCTTAACCATCAAGGAAATGAGCTAAATAGGCCATTCATCAAATCCCTGAAAAAAGAAACCATTTCTGCTAGAGTTAACAAGGGAATAGTCTGCCCCCAAAAAAGATTTTTTCTACCCACTTGCCGCTTTAACCCAACAACATTATAGAAATCAACGTCTTACTTTGGCGGATGAAAGCGAAAGTAAGACGTTGATTTCAATTCATACATTTATTTGGAAGTGTGAATAATTCAGATTAATAATGTATGTTTTATCCTGAATTATTCATAGCGAACACAAATCACGGAAAGAGCTTAATAAACCACCAACTAATCGTATTTTGGGGTCCGTCTTAAAAGTCCTAAAAAATAAATCCAGTGGGGAATAGCGTTTCGCTTTTCCCCACTGGATTTTGTACGCTTACTACTAAGCTACCAATTATTATTTTTTTCATATCCATAGCGAATTAATAAATCTCCTGCACTTTTTTTAAATTCCTCTTTTATTTCTTGGTCAAATTCAGTTTTCCATGCACCAACCTTTCCAGAACGGAATGTTCGAGAAGTATTTGTATCTATGTTACCAATCATTTTTGTAACCATTGCTTTTTTTTGAACTGGAGTTAATAACCCACCCCATAAATAATTTACTAGATTCATTAATGTTATAAAGCGATTATTTATTAATTCTTCAAAAGAAAACGAATACGTGTTTTTGTCATTTAACCATCCGTAGAACCCTTCGATATAGGATTTATAACTTTTCCATTTACCATTTTGGCCTAGGTATGCTTGATTAATTAATTTTAGTATACGGTCTTTGGGAGTTAATGATTTAAATTCATTTCTAAGTGGATGCTCTTTCCATCCCCGTTCACTAGGAATAAAGTAAGACATGGAAACTAATACATCTCTAGGATCACGGTGAAGAAAAATATGTTTTATTTTAAGTTTTTTTAACATATTTTCATATTGTTTCGTATAAAAAACATGACCTAATCCAAACTCATTCCTTTTAAGTGCCACAAGTCGTCTATAATGATCTTGATATCCGTTTTGTAACATAAAATGATCCATATCATCGAAAAAAAATTTTTTACTACTATCTGTAATGTTCATTGATATATGAGGCATTCCATTAAGAAGCTGATGTAAAAGATGAGTCCCGCTTTTTGGTACCGAAGTCATTAAAAACGGTTGTAATAATTGGTGATGCGTGTTTGACTTCAATTTTAAGTTCCCTCCTTTTGCTATTCCTTATATCTTATTAATCTAAGGTTTTTTAGTATAATTAAATACCCATATTTTTTGTTTATTTAAGTATTTAGACAATTTAACAGAGCTCTCTTAAATTTAATGCTCTAAATAAAAATCAACTGCTTTTATACAATTAAATTTAAACAGCCTTAGCCCGATATTCCAATGTGCTAAGGCTATAATTATTACCGATTTTTTATCTCCCAATCAAACCCTATATTTGGATCATCCCACGGTATCCGTTTCTCATCAGGTTTTTCAGGATTATAGGATTTCGTTGTAAAATAAATAATTGTTGCCGGTGTTTGCCCGAGAACGCGATAACCGTGAGCAACACCCTTGGGAATGAGCAACACGATTGGATTTTCTTCCCCCATATAAAAGACTTCTGTTTCCCCATGCGTTGCTGAAACCTTTCGCAGGTCATAAAGGACGACTTGAGCATTCCCTGAAGGAAAAAACCATACGTCATCTTGTTCTTCGTGGTAATGGAAGGCTTTAATAACGCCAGGATAACTCATCGACCACGATGCTTGCCCGAAGTTTTCCAATAGATCTTCGTCATCTCTTACAAGTTCAGCAAAAAAACCTCGATCATCGCAGTGCTTTAATAATTTCTTGATTTTCACGCCTTCAATCATGTTTTAACTCCTCCCTAATAAATTCATCGACGGCCTCTTCCCATCGTCTAGGTTTTTCAATTTCTTCTCTCTTTAAAGAGTTATGAGCCAAAACAGAATATGCCGGTCTTGGTGCCAGAGCTCCATAAGCCTCGGTCGTTATCGGCTTAATTAAATTAGGGTCGAATCCTGCTTCTTTAAAAATATATTTTGCAAACATATACCAACTACAGAATCCAGAATTACTAACATGATAGATTCCATACGTTTTACCGATTAACTGCATAATCACATCCGCTAGGTCTTTCGTATAGGTCGGTGAACCGATTTGATCGTCTACCACTTTAACTTCGTTCCTTTGCTCTGCTAATTTGAGCATCGTTTTGACGAAATTTTTACCACTACTTCCGTATAGCCAGGATGTTCTTACAATATAGGATTCTTCTATTATCGATCGGACGAGTTGTTCCCCAAGCCATTTACTTAATCCATAAACACTTTTCGGATTGGGATGATCCTCTTCTCTATAAGGGGTTGTTTTATCGCCGCTGAATACGTAATCGCTGCTAATATAGACCATTTTTGCTCCACTTTGTTTTGCTTCTTTTGCAACATGCAAAGTTCCTAGACTATTAACCTCAAAAGCTTTCATTTTGTCATGTTCACATTGGTCCACTGCCGTATAAGCAGCTGCATGAATAATGACATCTGGTTTTAAGCTATTAATTACCTGCGAAACATGAATTTGATTTGTAATATCTAGCTGGTCTTTCCCTAATGCTGTAACGGTCGCCAATTGTTTCGCCTTCTCTGCTAGTTCTTTTCCTAATTGGCCATTTGCACCAGTAATCAAGATCCGCACCGATTTTTCACCCACTTTATTGACTGTAGTTGGTTTTATACCATTCAATGGTCTTGATTAGCCCCTCTCTAAAAGAAACTTGTGGTTTCCATCCTAATTCCTTATGGATTTTTCCCCAATTGATTCCATATCTCCTGTCATGCCCTTTTCGATCTTTGACATATTCTATTAAGCTATAATCTTTATTTAAATAATCAAGAATTAATGTAATCACTTCTTTATTCGTCCACTCATGTCCACCACCAATGTTGTATACTTCACCTGAGTCGCCATGTTCTAATACCGTATGAATCGCACGGCAATGATCATCAACAAAGATCCAATCTCGAACGTGTTTCCCGTCTCCATAAAGCGGGATTTTTTGATCATTTAAAGCATTCGTGATGACTTTGGGAATGAATTTTTCCAAATGCTGTTTTGGACCATAATTATTACTGCAACGAGTAATAATTAATGGCAGCTGGTATGTTCTATGAAAAGAGCGAACGAATAAATCGGCACTTGCTTTACTCGCTGAATAAGGGTTATTTGATGCAAGCTGCGAATATTCAGTAAAGGGGAGACTATCTTGATCTAGGGATCCATACACTTCATCTGTTGAAATCTGAATCATTTTTTTAGCTTTTCCAGCAAGAACAGCATTAAGAAGGTTAAGCGTCCCGTTTATATTTGTATGAATAAATGGGTGAGCATTTTCAATACTTCGATCGACGTGGGATTCGGCTGCGAAATTAATAATGGCTTCATAGTCACAATCAAAAACTTGTTTCAAACTTGTTCCATTACTAATATCACACTGAATAAATCGATAATTCCTATGTTGATTAAAGGTTTTCATGTTGTTAATATGACCTGCATACGTTAACGCATCAATGTTGGTGATAGAATAAGTAGTATTCTTCAATATATAATCGATAAAATTTGATCCAATAAACCCCGCACCACCAGTGATTAGAAGATGTTTACTCACTCGACTCCCCCTTTCTGAGAATTTTTAGAGGTTTCAATTCGTTCATTAACTAATGTATTTGCTTTAAAGAGTGATTCGTGAGTGCCTGCATCGATCCACCAACCTTGTAATATATCATAATACAACTGGTTTTCTTTTATATATAGATTATTAACATCAGTAATTTCTAATTCACCTCGATCAGATGGTTTTATAGAGCTAATCAATTCAAATACTTGTGAATCATACATATAAACCCCTGTTACACAATATTGAGAATTGGTTATTTTTGGTTTTTCAATAATTGACTGAATCGTGCTAGTTCCTTCATCTAATATAGCAATTCCATACCGGGAAGGATTTGATACCTTTTTTAATAAAACTCTAGCTCCACTAGATTGCATCTTATAATTTTCAATGTAAGGAACAAGGGAATCTTCAAATATATTATCCCCTAATAAAGTAATAAACTTTCCATCCTTTACAAACGACTTTGCATAAGATAGGCCATCTGCAATTCCATTTGCACCGTCTTGGATTTTATAGCTTAAATTAACTTCTAATTCCTTTCCATCATCAAATAATGCCATGAAGGAACTTAAATGTTCTCTGTTTGTTAATATTAATATATCTTCTATTCCTGCTTCTTTAAGCTTAATGATCGACCAATAAATCATCGGGAAAGGACCAACCGGAAGAAGATGCTTATTGATAATTTTAGTAAAGGGCTTTAACCGAGTACCGCTTCCTCCTGCTAAAATAACCCCTTTCATTTCTTCACTTCCTTTGTTGTAAAATCATACTGCTCATAATTATTAATTTATGAATGATTTTATGGTTAGGTTCACCATTTAAAATTTTTGTTGTTCTACATCAACTCCATACTCACTCAAAAAAAGCCTTACTTAATCTATATTGCTTTCCAAACCTTTTGATACCCCTAATCTAAGCTGCTTTCCAGTACCCCATTAGTACTCTATTCGTACGTCTTAGAGAAGGGAAGTTGTCTATTTAAAAAGAGGGCATGTAGAATTTTTACATTACATCCTGAAAATATTGAGTCATAAATTATAAAGCTAATTTATTTGCCTTAACATCCATGACAAAAAAAGCTTACATCATAATCCACGATGCAACCCTTGCAAAAAATATCCTGATTTATTTCATTTAACAAGAAACTTTATTTACATACTACTTAGATTAACAGAATATACACTAATTCCCACTTACAAACAGACTAGGAAACTCCGCCAAGTGATCCAATATCCTCACAAGTTAGTACCTCACTTCATTTGTTCATCAACTAATGTCTTCATTTTTTGTACATTTCCAATACTATTTACATATTGCTTATATAATTGAACATTATTGTTTATATTTGAATTCCATGCTTTTGGATGCCATAAATGATAGATAAAATCATCTTCAATTCGCTTATAAGGCCCACATAAAGTATTCATAGCATCCTTAAATGCATCATCCTCTCTTCCCCACCCTCTAAATCTCTCATCAAATCCTCTAACAATACTGAAGCTTTGACGCCTAAGAACGATAACTCCACCTATAGATTGATAATTTGGATTATTCTTATGGCGTTCATTATATTCTACTTCGATTGGGAATGGCCACTTAGGTTGAACATTCAGAAGATTTCTCGTGCTTTTCTCAGAGAGATCTAGGCATTTACTATAAGGAATAACCCAAGCGTTTTTATCAAGTAATTCAATTGACTTAACAATGATTTGCGGGTTATATACGATATCAGCATCTGCAATTACAAACACATCTTTTGTGGCATTCTTTGCAGCTAAATTAATAGCTTTTGATTTATTAAAAGGATGATCATGATTTTCACCAATACATACTTCAACTTCAGGTAAAACATTTTGATAAAAGGTTGTCACCCATTTAAACAAATCTTCTCTTATCCCCTTATCCGGCTTAAAAGGAATCAAAACCGATACATTATTTAACATCGTTATTGCCTCCTAATTATTTTCACTTTGTTAAACTGTAACTTATACTACCTAATCCATTAAAACTCTTTATCCACAAGGTTTTTGTAATGATCAGTATTAGCAACGAATCTACAGTTTTTCAAAAAATTTTCTTCACTAATTTTCCATGTATGATATTTTACATCTCTTCTTATATTTGTGTAGTTATATTTAGAAGTCGAATATATTTTATACCCCTTCTCTTGACTTTCTATTTGAAATTGTCTGTCAGAGCCTTGATTTTGTTTGGTTGTAAATTGGACATGATTAAATATTTCTTTTTTAAATATTAAAGTAGAATCACAAACTGCACTTACAAACCTATTTTCCACATTAAAACGAGTAACTAACTCCTTCGTTCTTTCTATATAAGCAAAATAGGCACATTTCCCTGTAATATCCGCATTCTTGTCTTCAAATGCTTTCATGCCTTCACTAAGAAAGTGAGGAGAGTAATAATCATCATCATCAAATTTGGCTATATAGTCAAATTTCGCTTTTTTAATTGCGAAATTTTTACATTCCCCTACTGTTATCTCATAAGGCTTTTGATAAACGGAAACATTCTGATATTGTTCCGCTTTTTTCTTCCACTCCATTAGATCCATATCTTCTCGGTTTAGTACAATAATCAATTCTTTATCCTTCCATGTCTGCCTTTCATAATTTTCAAAAACATGATTGATATATTCAGGTCTAATGGTACAGGTGATAATGGATACCATTGATAGGACTCCTTTATTTAAATTTTAAAAGATAATCAACTTTACTGAAGGATGTATTAATTTTTGGTTCCAACGGCAAAGTGTCCTTTGTAACCAAACCAAAATACGTTCTTTCCTTCAATGTTTTTCTTGATGCCTCACTTAGGAGCGGTGAGTACAGACGAACGTAGCTCTTCTAGAGCCGCATCAAGTTGGGTTTTCAATCTTCTTCTCGAAAATGGGAAGAGTTGCTTCTTTTGGTGCTTGTTCTTGAAGCTATTTTTCTCGCTCTTCTTTTGATTTACGTCTGTACTTTTGGGGTTCAGATTTAGGCTTCTCTTCTTTCGTTGGTGCTTGATCTCGAGTTTCAATGTGAGTCGCATCAATGGCAATGGTATAATTACTGATAAACCCTTCTAAAATACTTGGAGGATTTACGGTTCTTGAACACGTTCAAGAACCTCTGTTTCTGCTAATTTCGTAAGCATTCTTGAATAAGAAGCTTCAGATGGAATCGTATCAGAAAGAAGAAATCCACAGTCTAAACGGAACATGTAGTCATGTTTAAGTCGTTTAATGAGATGTTGAATGGTTGGAATTCGCTCGAGCTTTCTTCTTGCGACAAGAGAATAAGACATCGCAGCGTAGTTTAGCTGAACAGGCACACCATAAAGAGCTTTTTTAGATACAACGGCAAGTATCAGATAGATGTCAATGGTCAAAAATACCGCTTCAAAACGGTGGGGTAGGTTCCAGGTAGGAATTTTGTATACTTACATTCTCTCTATAGTAAAGGACTTTTTGGAGCTTGAGTTAAATCCATTGTATATTAAATTCAAGCTCAGCTATTTTTTTTCTTTTTTTTGAAAAGTAACATTTTTTGCTTTCGTGGATGATTCCAATTTCCTATATATTCAACAGTTAATGATAAATCTCTAATTATGAACGGAAACACCGAAAAAGGATAGTAATACGGATCTTTATCTTCGTTTTTAGATTTATAAAGGAGATCATTAAGACTCTCCAAATTGTATTTTTTATTTTTAGCTTCAAAAAAAGTAGCGTAAAATTCCCCATTACTTTTTAATACCTTCTCAATCTGCACCAAACATTTGTATATTTCATCTAATGAAAGATGGGTAAAAACTGATTGAGCAAAAGCAAAATCAAATCTTTGATTAAATAGACCGAAATTAAAGTCTCCATTTACTATTAAAGTAGGCTCTTTATTTAAAATATCTAGTTTTTGTAGTTCAATTTTCCCAGCCTTAATTAGATATTCATTGATATCGATACCATAATAATTTCCTTTTTCTAAAAAATTAACAAAATGAATTCCCCCTCTTAATGAACCACAACCAACATCTAGAAAAGTATTTTCCTTTTTTAAACCTTTTTTCACAAACCAATCAAACTGTAGTTCACCTATTTCATCCCATTTTCCGCCTACTGCTTCTCTATGTTTACCTTCTTCAATATCTTTATTTGTTAATACTAATTTTTTATGGTTCACAAAAAAACTCCCTCTTTCATTTATAATCTTATGGATCGATTTCACAATAACAATTCTACTTTTTCGTAGAACAGAGTAACAAAAAAAAACTGTTACAATTGAAAAACGGTCTGAGCAACCAAGTTGTAACATTAAAAAGAAATAAAAACTAAAAATGTAAGACATGAAAAGCAATAAATAACAAATTAAATTGTTATAAAATTACCAGTTACCAAGTTTCATAAGACTTATAGAGCTAAAACTTAACTGCGGAATTTTAGGTATAATAAAACTATCTTAAAAAATTAAAACTTATCCAAAGAATATAACTTAAGAGCATTCGGAGCATACCGTTGAAGGCTCTCTTTTAATTCTTCAACTAAACTATAGTCATAGGCACTATTTTTATTTTGATTATTTATCTCTAGCCTTTTTTCATAACGCCTATTTGTAATCTTTTCTAATATAGATGGATCCTGAATTATATCTTCATATTTTAATAAATGAAGCTCTTCTCTCAGGGCTAAATACCGTTGACAAACAAGATCATATACTTTCACATGTTTATCAATTAGTTTATCTTTAGATTTTATTATGCTTCTTAATTCAGCCCAAAATGGGGCACCATGGGGGACATGGGCTCTGCTAATATATAAATTTAATGAATTCCAAGATAAAATAGTAGGAATTGGATGTCTAATAATAGCTATTATAGAGAAATGTTTTTTCTCAATAAGTTCGGGTAGAATACTTGTATATAATGCTGGATGTTTCATACCTAATAAGAATTCATTATTTTCAACTTTAAATATCGTACGCTTAATTTTTTCAATTCTCTTTGGGTCCCCTTCTTCATTTCGTTCATAATAATTCGTTATCGCTGACCCATCATTTTTACGACGATCTATTATAGGTTTATTATTTGAAATTTCGGTTCTTACCTTATTGAAATCCTTGATTAAAAAATCTACAATTTCGTTTGAATCATTGGATTGGTTTACCCAGTCTAATTGCCAATTAGGTTCACTTAAACATACGCAATTAGTTAAGCTGTCTAATAGTGCTGTTGTTAAAGTAGTACCTCCTCTTTGGATTCCCGTTACTATTAGATCGTTCTTCATTTGTTTCATATAATATAGTCTCTCCCTTTATATAAAATTTCTTTATACTTTTTATAGCCTATTAATGAAGGATGGGATTATGCAAAAGAATTTATTTACAGGGGGCCATGTTGACGCAGATGAACCTACTAATGTTTTAGGCGAAACATCTTATAAGTAATAATTATAACCATCGAGATATACTAATATCATTCCTTTTTAAGATATAAACCTCTTTAAGCACTTTTACTCCTTTTATGTGTTATCTTATCTAATTTGCTTTAATAGTATTTAAGATTACATATTTCGTTACAAGAAAAAAATAAAAAGTCTGGTAAAAATACAGCAAAAGGTTCATTACCAATAAGCCCTAATTGTATTACCTATTCCTTTTTTATAAAGAAGGCTACGTGTTCCGTATCTTGCTGCAGGTATAATTTTTTACTGTTGTCACCTTCACCTCTTTTCCCTATTCTCCTTGCTAGTACTTACTCTATTCTTACAAATACGGAATGAAATTTGTCCCATTCGAAAAAGGCTTTTGTTGATGAAGTAAAACTGCGCTCAGTCTGTAATATACTGTATTAAATTACTAACTAAGATAACTAGGACTTCACCCATTTTTCATTGTTTCTTTGGGATGTTGTAACAAACTTCCCCTGCCCATTAATACGATATGTCCTCCTTATGTATTGTCGATGTTATTCGTCGTTTAGAAGGCGAATTCAAATGAAAATATGTGTGATTGGAGCACGGGATGTAGGATTAACAGATCATTGAAAATCCGATTATTTTTGTGACAGTTAGCACTCCCTCTTTAGAAGATGGAAGTCCTGATCTTTCCTATGTTCAGTCTGTTATTGATGAAATTGATGCTTCAATACCTTCCCACAAAACGATTATTATCAAAAGCGCCGTACCATCAAGAACAAATGGAGAAATTTATAATATGCTGCCTAAACGAAATTTATATTTGGTACAAATTGTAAAAACCACTGTTGAATAGGGCATATACTCAACCAAATGAACGAACAAAGAGTAAGATATTAAGAAGTTGCCAAAGACTTTTTTAATTAAGCTTTTATTAATTACAAGTATTTCTAATATATCTTGGCTTCTTTACTCTCTTTTTACAATCTAGGAAAGTAAATATTAAGAGGACGATAATAACAGGATCATATATAAGTGTACTGCCCTTTTCTTACTTTTTTTGAACAGATCCTATTACAGCATTGTTGAATTCTTTGGGCATGGAATTTTATAACATCATATTCAAATAAGGGGGGAATTAAATAAATGGCTACTTTTTCATCTGGACCAATTGAAAACAACCCTGTTGACGGGGTTAGGCCTACCACACAAGTGACCATCAAAATTGTTAATAATAGTTCTGTTAACTCTTCTACTGTATCCATTCAGGGGTTTGCATTAGACGGTTCCAGAACATTATACGTTAATGAGCTATTTGGAGTAGCTCCTAACCAAGTAGTTACCAGAACCTTTTTTGCTAACGTGAATGCCTTTGAATTTGTTTTTACAACTGATGGAGCAGCCGAAGATCAAACGGAAATTTCCATGTGGGGGAAAAATCCATCAGGTCAATTAGTAGCAAGACATCGTATTGTATCAGATGAACTAGACATGTAAAAAAATTCAACTCTTTAATTAGGTATTTGCTCAATCATTTTAAAGGAATCAAAATAAAATAAAGGGAATATTTTCCACAATACACTTATTTTATTATTCTATGTTTTAATCAACTATCCCTTAATGTATCCTCATCAAAGTAAAGAGAGTCTAAATTATTTTTTTGTAAAGGAGGGAACTGCTGAATGGCAATTTTATCAACAGGTCCGATAGAAAATAATCCTGTTGGCGGAGTTAGGCCCACCACACAAGTGACCATTAAAATTGTTAATAATAATTCTGTTGATTTTTCTACCGTGTCCATTCAGGGTTTTGTATTAAACGGTTCAAGAACTTTATACGTTAATGAGATGTTTGTAGTAGCTCCTAACCAAGTAGTTACCAGAACCTTTTTTGCTAACGTGAATGCTTATCAATTTATCTTTACAACTGCAGGAGCTGCTGAAGATGAAACGGAAATTTCCGTTTGGGGGAAAAATCCAGCAGGTCAATTAGTTACGGCACATCGTCTTGTATCGGATGAACTCTTAGGTACAGACATTGGACCTCAGGGCGATCAAGGACCTCAAGGTGACACTGGACCTCAAGGCGACACTGGACCTCAAGGTGACACTGGACCTCAAGGCGACACTGGACCTCAGGGTGACACTGGACCTCAAGGTGACACTGGACCTCAGGGTGACACTGGACCTCAGGGTGACACTGGACCTCAAGGCGACACTGGACCTCAAGGCGACACTGGACCTCAGGGTGACACTGGACCTCAAGGTGACACTGGACCTCAAGGCGACACTGGACCTCAGGGCGACACTGGACCTCAAGGCGACACTGGACCTCAGGGTGACACTGGACCTCAGGGTGACACTGGACCTCAAGGTGACACTGGACCTCAAGGCGACACTGGACCTCAAGGTGACACTGGACCTCAGGGCGACACTGGACCTCAAGGTGACACTGGACCTCAAGGTGACACTGGACCTCAGGGTGACACTGGACCTCAAGGCGATACCGGACCTCAAGGACCTCAGGGTGACACTGGACCTCAAGGCGACACTGGACCTCAGGGCGACACTGGACCTCAGGGCGACACTGGACCTCAAGGCGACACTGGACCTCAGGGCGACACTGGACCTCAAGGTGACACTGGACCTCAGGGCGACACTGGACCTCAGGGTGACACTGGACCTCAAGGCGATACCGGACCTCAAGGACCTCAGGGTGACACTGGACCTCAAGGCGACACTGGACCTCAAGGTGACACTGGACCTCAGGGCGACACTGGACCTCAGGGTGACACTGGACCTCAGGGCGACACTGGACCTCAGGGTGACACTGGACCTCAAGGCGACACTGGACCTCAAGGTGACACTGGACCTCAGGGTGACACTGGACCTCAAGGCGACACTGGACCTCAAGGCGACACTGGACCTCAAGGCGACACTGGACCTCAAGGCGACACTGGACCTCAGGGTGACACTGGACCTCAAGGTGACACTGGACCTCAAGGCGACACTGGACCTCAAGGCGATCAAGGACCTCAAGGCAACACTGGACCTCAAGGCGACACTGGACCTCAGGGCGACACTGGACCTCAAGGTGACACTGGACCTCAGGGTGACACTGGACCTCAAGGTGACACTGGACCTCAAGGTGACACTGGACCTCAGGGTGACACTGGACCTCAAGGTGACACTGGACCTCAAGGTGACACTGGACCTCAGGGTGACACTGGACCTCAAGGCGACACTGGACCTCAAGGTGACACTGGACCTCAAGGCGACACTGGACCTCAGGGTGACATTGGACCTCAAGGCGACACTGGACCTCAAGGTGACACTGGACCTCAGGGTGACACTGGACCTCAAGGCGACACTGGACCTCAGGGTGACACTGGACCTCAAGGCGACACTGGACCTCAAGGTGACACTGGACCTCAAGGTGACACTGGACCTCAAGGCGACACTGGACCTCAAGGTGACACTGGACCTCAGGGTGACACTGGACCTCAGGGTGACACTGGACCTCAAGGCGACACTGGACCTCAGGGCGACACTGGACCTCAGGGTGACACTGGACCTCAAGGTGACACTGGACCTCAGGGTGACACTGGACCTCAAGGCGATACCGGACCTCAAGGACCTCAGGGTGACACTGGACCTCAAGGCGATACCGGACCTCAAGGACCTCAGGGTGACACTGGACCTCAAGGCGACACTGGACCTCAAGGACCTCAGGGTGACACTGGACCTCAAGGCGATACCGGACCTCAAGGACCTCAGGGTGACACTGGACCTCAAGGCGACACTGGACCTCAAGGTGACACTGGACCTCAGGGCGACACTGGACCTCAAGGCGATACCGGACCTCAAGGACCTCAGGGTGACACTGGACCTCAAGGCGATACCGGACCTCAAGGACCTCAGGGTGACACTGGACCTCAAGGCGACACTGGACCTCAGGGTGACACTGGACCTCAAGGCGACACTGGACCTCAAGGTGACACTGGACCTCAGGGCGACACTGGACCTCAGGGTGACACTGGACCTCAAGGACCTACTGGTTAACCAGAATAATATATCTAAAAAATTAGATACTCATAGTCCTAAAACAATGACTGCTTGTTTCTTGCAAAATAAAAAAGCAGGACTTTGCGAAAATGCAAAGTCCTGCTTTTATTTAATTAAAATGGATTAAGGCTTACTAACGGTGGAAACTATTAGTAATGCACATACTATAATTTCAGTTCACTTGTAAATTAAAACTTATTCACTGTTTTTATTTCCGATTCTAGTCTGAGTTGCTTCATGAATAAGATTATTCAGATATATTGAGAAATGCTGTTCATTTAGTTTATTTACAGGAGTAAGCTGGAAATCTGTATAACCTACATTTGCCATTTCTTTTTCTAAATGGTGCCGAAAAAATTTTATATCCTGATCGGTAAAAAAGGTTTTCCAATTGTTATAGTTGCCAGATCTGTTGGTTCTTTTGAGATGCCCTACATCCCTTGAACTTAATAAAGAAAAACCTAAGTACTTTTCCAAACTACCGATTTTATATTGAATAAAATCCTCATATCTTAAAATATAATGATTTGTTGATAGCTTTTGTAAAAAATTATAATAATCTTTGAAAAAAAGAATCTGGTATTGCAAAAAATTTCGGTTGCTGATCTCTACAACCTTTTCATTCAATTGAACAGCTGAAATGGACCCAGGATTAATTTCTTTTTGTTTGACAAGCTCCTGCCACTCTTTGATATGAGATAACTTCGGTTCTTTTACTGTTCTAATATAATTAAAGATCCAGTACATCAATGAAGAAATAAACTCATCTCGAGGATCGCGTATAATAAAAATAATTTTATCAAATTTAAAAGGATAATCATTATTTATCACTTTCTGCAATATGTCTTTAGTGTACTGTTCATACAAGACCTTTACTACGTTTAATTTATTCCCATTTTCTGGAGGGTATGATAAAAAAAACCTTTCATTTGATGGCTCTAAATAATAAGAAGCATTAGGTATAGAGTTTTGTATATTTTTTGAAATCACTGTAGTACCAGTTTTCGGTTTGCCAACTACTAGAATATTCATTCCTTCTTTTAAATCCACTATTTTTCACCCCAACCCCTAAAATATTTTAAATTATTGATTGATGGTTCGGAAATATGGGATAATTTCGATTTCACAATAATCTCGGAATCAAAAATACCGCTTTACGAGAAAGGTATAATAGCAATTTAATATCCTGATTGCTACAAAAATTCACTTAAAATTAATATTACCCTCTACCCTTGTTTCCATAGAAATAAGGGGGTTTTTATTTTCATGTCCTGTTAAGGGCTTATATTTATCAAATGGTATAAATATTCTAAATGATTTGGTTATCCTGTTTTAAAGCAACACAGGTCTCAAAGCTAGATTTTTAGTCTAACGTTTTTAATATCATTTCAATTCGCTTGATATCTTCTACAAATTGATGATAGTCCTTCACACGTTCACGATAAGAGTGAAGAGCAGTTTTGAATAACTCGTTCGTTTCAAGAAAACCTTCTTTTCGCGAGGCAATTATAATATCCAACCATTCACTAAAAGCATGTAGTCCCATTGTATTGTTATTTTGATTGGGATGTAATCGAAAATAACTAAGTGCTTCCGGAATATAGACTGCTTTTCCCTTGGATAGCAATGACAACCAGGCAGCTAGATCATTGATCAGAGAATACTGTTTCCCTTTGTAAACTCCATATCGTTCGGTAAGGTCTTTTTTTCTAAATAACACCGTTGTCGGTTCACCGATAACATTAAGACAACGAGTTAATGCAATATTCCCCAACACCTTTCCGTCAAATACCCTAGTTTCTTCATATAGCCTAGCCGTAGCACGGATAGGAGAAAGAAAATGACCTGATTCATCGATGGTTTGTCGATAAGAAGTGACAAGTGTAATATTTTCGAATTCATTAAAAAAATAGATCATTTTTGCGATTTTTTCTTTTTGAAACACGTCATCATCCATCAAGTAATTGATATATTCTCCTGATGCAAGATCAAAGCATTTGTGCCAATTTTCAAGAAATAAATTCCGTTCATTTTTATAATATTTGATTTGAGGAAATGAATGTAAGTAAGGATCAAGCATTTCTTGTACTCGATTATCTGTACTATCATCACAGATGATGATTTCAATATTTTCGTAGGTTTGTTCCAATACACTGTCGATGGCTATTTTTAGAGTATGCGGTCGGTTATACGCAGGTATGACGATGCTAACCAATGGAAGTCCCACTAGCTCCCCTCCTTCTCGAAAAATGTTTAGTTGTATATAAGGATATATGATTTTCCTTAGAAATGGATCCCCACTCCAGCACATACAACCTTAACTTGATTTTGTAACGAAATGATATCTGGCAGATCTCCTAAAACTGGAACATCATCTATTATCTGCCCTTTTAAATCAGGTCGTTCATTCAGAAATCCGACTACTTCAATTCCGATTTGATCACAAAGGAAGGACTTCACGACCGTGACCACCACATCCCCAAATCCTAGCTCCTTTATGATAAAACCATCCCTTCTACAATCAAACAAACATCTTGATTGGTCATTTCTTCCCATAGAGGCAGACTCAAAATTCGGCTGGATATCCTCTCCGTAACTTTTAAGTCTGTATTAGGATACCTTATAAAAAGGGGTTGCTGATGGCAAGGTGGAGAAAAATAAGTTCGGGCTTCGATGTTTTGATTCGAAAGAGCATGAATGACGTCAACATTTTGTCGACCTTCTGGGCAACAAATAGGCATAAATTGATAAGGGATTTCCCCTTCAGATTTTTGAATTGTCCAGCCCTTACCAAAGAAATTTTTTTGATGAAGTTGTTCGAGGTACCAAGAATGAACTTGCTGCCTTGCTTTTATTTTTTGCACAAAAACATCCAAAGTAGATAAGGCGATTGCTGCATTGTATTCGGACATTTTCCCATTTAAACCCGGCAAGGTAGTTTCTCTGCTCGCAGAAAAACCAAAATTCTCAGCTTGACGAATCTTGGATATTAAATCCTTGTTTGCACTGTAAACTAACCCTCCTTCACCAACTCCAAACGATTTGGTAGCGTGAAAGCTAAACACTACACAACCTGGAAATCCCCTTCCAAAATGATTTTGACTTCCCGTCACACCAAAGCTGGCAGCAGCATCTACAACCACTGGTACCCCAGACTCGTTAACCTGTCGATAGAAGTCGAGGTCCATATTTGTACCAAACGCAGCATATGGAATGACAGTGGCTACTTGATCCCCAAGTATTTGTAGCCACTCACAAAGGAGCTTCTCATCCATGCACCAGTCATCCGGACGAATATCTACGAAAAAAGGTTCTAAGCCACACCATAAAGCCGCAAGGGGGGTGGCTGCAAACGTAAAGCTTGGCATTAAGGCATATTTCCCCTTTGGTCGTTTACATTGCGAAATAGCTAATATCAAGCCGATGGTAGCATTGTTGACTGTTGTAACAGCTCCTATGTTATCAAAGTATTCATCCAATACTCGATGTTCAAAGCGTGTATTAAGGGGGCCGAAATTACTGTATATTCGTGATGCTTCTATCTCAGATATATATGGAGTCAACGCTTCTTGCTTTACCAGATTAGGCCGTAAAAATGGAATTTTCATCATGATTGAACGATTTGTCAACTCCTTTCTTTACCCTAAAACATATGGCTATTGATCTGGTAATAGAACCCAACCAATGAAATATCTATTGATCTTACTTGAAAATTTGATGAATACTTTAACTACTCTTTCTCATATTTATCTATAAAAAGGAGTGAGGATGATAAAGAAAATGAATAAGAGTCGTGAAGACTATAAATTAACACTAATTTATAATTGATCGCATTTATTAAAAAGGAGGAAGAAAATGTCACCGAATAAAACTCCACTTTTAACAACTCATCTATTTGTTTCAAGGAAGAAATCATGGGATGGATTGAAAGATATGATCGGCAGACTGGATGAAAGCGGAATAACAGTAAAGTTATATGAAACTGATGATGAATTATTGGGTATAAACCCCAAAAATCCTCACATCTACCTTTCATTGGGAACGGAGTGGGAAGAATTTCGAACACTAAATGCGTTACCACTTCACGAGAGAAAACGTTGGTTGCATTACAATTCTCCAGCAGAGATTCAACCCTCGAAATTATTTTACTGCTGGCTCAAACGTACCGATCCTCTCCCTGAAAACAAAACCATTCTCTCTACTCGATTTTCTTCAGATACTCCCTTAGTATCCGTTTTCACAGCTAGCTGCAAATCTCAAAAAAAAATTCAGCGACCTTATCGTTCCCTATTGAATCAGACCTACCCCAATTGGGAATGGGTGATTGTAGATGATTCCGGTGATGAAGATGAAACCTACAACCAATTTTTGCTGCCTCTAGACGATTCCCGTGTAAGGAGGTATCGTCAAGATTTTGGCAATGGCTACATAGGTGCCATCAAACGGTATGCAGCAGGTCTATGTACAGGAGAGATTTTAGTTGAAGTAGATCATGATGACGAGCTAACCCCTGACTGTCTGGAGAAAATCGTCCATGCATTTCAACAACATCCTGAGTGCGGCTTTGCTTATGGGGATTGTGCTGAAGTTTATGCAGGAAACAATCATTCTCATTGGTATGGCTGGGATTGCGGGTTTGGATACAGTATTTATTATCGAGTCTGGGTCCACCAAATGAACCGGCGACAAAATGTGCTGAAACAAACGGCGATCAACGGGAATACCATCCGTCATTTGGTCGGTTTACCAAATCATCCTCGTGCGTGGACGAGGGATTGTTACCATCTGATTGGAGGCCATCGCGAAGAACTGTTGGTTGCAGACGATTACGACATGCTAATTCGGACGTTTCTTTGTACTAAGTACGTAGCGATTCCGGATTTGCTCTATATCCAATATCGGAATGAAAATGGAAATAACTCCACTTTTCATAGAAATAAACAGATTCAAATCCTCGTAAGAGAACTAAAAAATTATTATCATAGGAGAATCTATACGCGAGTGAAAGAACTGGGTTTACCTGAGCAAGTCCCATATGGACGTGTGTGGGAGACAACCACAGATCATCCTGCGCGGAAATCTGCTCATATTATTCATGAAGATTCTACGAAAGTATCGATCCTGTTTCCTATTCCCCACTCCGATCCTGCAAAAAAGCATGCCCAATTGTTTAAGACTCTTCAAAGGGGCATAGAAACCAACTTTAAGGAGATCGAAGTAGTAGTTGTAGGCCGTATTCCTGCAGAAATCGAGAACTATGCATCGATAGCACCCATGGGAGCTATCCGATGGTGGCCTATGGAGCCAAATGACTCAATGGAAACGTGTATCCAATATGCCAAATTTTGCGCTTCGTGTTCTGAAAAAGTCGTTGTGTTGCCGTGAAACTCTATAAGAATATAAGAGTTTTGCTGCTATTGGATGTGGCTAACAAAAATTACTTAAACTATGACTATTTCATCTAAATAGCAAAATGCGTTAGGAAAATTGAGTAGTAAATAAAGAGTCTGTTTTCGATCCAAACAGACTCTTTTATAAATGTCGCTGCTCCAGTATCATTTCTTGAAATCATGTCTTCGGTTGGGTTGGAAACTCCCGCTGCAAGTACGCTGGTAGATTTAACTGTCGAAATAGATGGTGTCGAACAAGGACTAACTGACGTGTTTATTGAGCCCCCGGATTCACAGCAAGTGACATTCCACTCAATTATTGAAAATCTTCCAGTAGGTCATCACGTTATCCAATTGTTTGGTTCAGCAACCACAGATAGTGGTGTTGATGGTCCCGTGACAATGTCCGGATGGGTGCTTGCCTAATCTCATAAATAAAATAAACCACCGACTTACTGTGTGCGTCCCCTAATTATATGAAGGGAATTAGACGTAATTTGCCATTGTGAATGGCGAAGACGAACCAAAAATTTAGTATTCCTAATCAATCGTGCCAGATCGTATTTGGCTCAAAACCAGCAACTGAACGAAAAACGTAATCTGCCCAAAAAAAGGAAAACGGACTGACTCCAAAGGTCGGTCCGTTTAATGTTGATGCAGCAACGATTCGGGGAATAAGCCGCCACATCTGAATTCGTAGTTTAGCGTTTCTTTTGATTATAGGAAGAATAATGGAACGTTTAATTTAAAACTTATTTTCTATTAACTGTTTATTGTATAATATACTCTTATCCTGCGGTCGATACTCTCTTGCAATTTCATTGTGTTCATATGCTTTTTCATAGTTTCCTAAATAGTAATAACAAACACATAGGTTAAGATGTGGTATCCAAGTGGTATATGCTTCATTAAAAAAGCCCCAATTATCTTTAGGTCTTTCATATTTAGTTGCTAGTTCATACCAAAATTTTGCAGCCTTGTAATTGCGATCTTTCTTAAGTAAATTACCTAAACGGCAACATATTTCAGGACGAGGGGAGTCATATTCAAAAGATTTAAAAATCGCTTCTTTTTGTTTTTTCACATCTCCAATTTTCCCATAACAATCGCCCAGCTTCCCACAAGCTGCAATTTTATCCTCTCTCCACCCGCCTTTCATGTTCAGAAAAATATTGAAGTTTTCAATTGCTTTTTCATGGAAGCCATTTTCCATAAGCTCCTTAGCATAATAATAGTAATCACGAGGCGAAAACACATCTCCCTTTGCTATTCTTTTTTCATAGATTGCTAAATTTCTTCCACTTGAATGATGAATTCGTTTATGGGATACACAAATATCTGTATCCAAAATTTCCCCGTTCACTTGTAAATAAACATGACAATCACCATACCATTGGAAATTCTTGCTTCTTTTTACCAATCTATTTCTCCGAAAACTTAGTGTTACATTTCCATATTTATCAAATCCATAATTATAAATCATGGATACTGAGTCAATCGAAGGATCTAGAGTGTTTTTTAATTCTAATAATTTTTGTTGATCTTCTGGAAGTAATACATCATCTGCGTCAAGCCATAAAATATACTCCATTGTTGCGTGGCTGAATGAATAATTTCGTGCAGCTGCAAAATCACCAACCCATTCAAAATCGTAAATTTTATCCGTAAATTCTTTTGCGATCTCTTTAGAACGATCCGTTGACCCAGTATCAACAATTATCATTTCATCGGCTATGTCTTTTGCTGAATTTAAACAATTCCATAATGTTGCTTCCTCATCTTTAACGATCATACACAAACTGATAGTAATCATTAAAACACCTCTTTTTTATCAACATAGATTTTTGGAAATTGAAAATGTCCAACACCATGCTCTGAATTTGCCTATGGACGGATCTTTTATACATTGACGAAGGATAACTCTCCTCTCTTTCCTAGAGTAAAACGTGATAGTAAGGAATAGTATAAATGTCATGCTTTACGTACTTAGGTCGAGCGTTGTATCAAACGACAAAAAAATTGATAAGGGGACGTAGTTCAAGACATTGGAATATTCGATCGTATTTCATCGGCATGTGCCACCATGCCAATGCGTGGTTCAAGGAAGTAGAAAAAGTAAATTTCGCAAATTTACTTTCAACCATTAAAAATCTGCTGTCCTTATACAGAGCCAAGACTCTATCTTAAAGTACATATTTTAAAAATCCATTATTTGTGATTTATTTGATATGCCCTTTTTTAAAAATGACTTTGAAAATTCCAATTTATCCTCTAGAGACCTGCTTTCCTCCCCCAATAGACCCAGATTTATTTGATTAATTTTCAAGTCTCTATTTTTTATTTTATAATTCAATAATTCAATTCTCTTTTGAAAATAATTCTGAATAGTTTCTTGTATAATAAGTAGAAGAAATAAGCTCATTTAAAAATAGATAATTTAAGACATTTCATTTAACAAATTATGTAGATATTTCTGAAGTATTCCAGTATCAATCGTCCAATCTGCAACGTTTTCTGGGAGTGTTACATCAACAGTTTCTCCAGTAAAATAATGCAATTTTCCTTTGTTCAATGTATTAATTAATACGTCACTTAATTTAAAAAAATTACTAGGAGTAAGAATCAGTTTTATTGTAGGGTTGTTTTGGAAGACACAATTATACATTGCAGAGCCTGAAGGTCCAGCAATCATCTCTGCATTTCTAAAAAAGTTAATTTGTTGCTTAATAGTTAATTCTTGAGGGTGAATAATCATAAAACCGTGTGAAGCAAACAGCTGTTCAACTGCAAGTTCATTGCGTAATATTCTTCTTTTCTTATTTAATTTTGACCTTGAAACATAAATTTTTTTAGGACCGAGACCATCATCGTAGTAATCAGCTATTTTTTGCCAAATAGAAGAAGCGAATGTAGATGCATATTTTCTCAAAACAAATGATTGAACCGGAATATGAAGTCGTTCACATTTAGTCGGGTGATGTAAATAAACAATTTGTTTTGACCTTATTCCCAGTGCTCTTAAAAGATCAAGTTGCCACCGCTTTCGATCATGTGGATTCATCAAAATTTTATACTGACTAATATCTAAATATTGTGTAATCCAAAGCCTCGATATAACCTCTAACAAAAAATGACCGAAACCGTTTGAGTTTTCTCCACTCAAAAAAATACTATCGCCAGGCACGAAGATTTGCTTAGTTAGCTTATTTTTTATTAGAAAGCTATTAGTAATTCTATTATATTGTAATGATCGGTGCGGTGGATCTAGATCATAATTTCGAAAAGTGTCCGGTAAAATGTATTTATCTCCATACGTTATAATTTGGTTTTTAATACATATTCCATCATTTATTCTTGCAAGATAAAATTCATTTGTTGTACAACTAGTGGGAATAAAATCCTTTGCGACCGGTGCATTAGACGGAGGTATGACAGTTATTTTTTCTGGTTGTTCGATTAGATAAAAGTGATTTTTTTTGGTAAACTGATTTTCTAAATCTTTAAAATTTTTCACTTCGCATATATTACGATAATCAACTAATTTCAAGTTCCTTAATGTTCTAATCTGTTCCATAATAACTCCTTTTTGTAAAATATATAGAAAGATAGAAAGAAGTTAAATGAACTTTTTCGTTCTATACTTTATTTTCGAAATCCCCAATTTAACGGTGCACCTTGTTTTAACATAGTAGCTTCTGCCTTATTCAATTGGATTATTTTGGAGGTTAGTAATTTTAGTCTCTTTAAAATATTTATTTCAATTAAGTGCAATTGATTTTCCATACTTAAATAATATGCTGAACCGATCAGGAAAACAAAATTATCTGGAATAACCGAATGAGGTCTGATGATTGCCTCTAATGGGTTCCCGGTTGTAATTTCTGAAAGCAAACCGTTAGTAACAGGAATAATTTCACTAGTTTTAAACCCAAATCTTTTAAACGCTTGCTGCTGTACCAATCGTTTTTGATTATTTTCTATATAGTAAATTTGAGAATTATTTGTTCCTTTTACAAGTCTATTGTTAGGAAACAACTGCGAATTTGAAAACACTGATTGATCAACCTCTTGTCCTAACGTATATTTAAACAGTAATGGATCAGTAATCTCGACAATTTTACCCTTATCATACTTTAATGCGGTAAACATTTGCGGTGTAATTTTACGCCTTTTTTTCTGATCAATGATAAAAATTTCCGACGATACCGCTTGAACAATTGTTCCATTTGGTAGTACATTTGGTAAATGTCTATTCAAAAATTGAAAACATTGCGGTGATTTAATCGTTTGATCTAACATATCAGATATAGGATAAAATGGTTGAAACTCATTTAAGCGCATCCAAAATACTGCATCCCCGTTATGCCAACACTCTGGCTGATCATCCCAGTAGCTATTATATTTTTTAAACACTTGTTCAGCAATTCTTCTCGTATGCATCACAGAGCAATGATCAACAATATTAGCAGCTTTCCTTAAAATTCTTGAAGCATTTCTCTTACGCTCTGCAACCATTTTTAATTGTTCATTTAAAATTTGTACCTTTTGACTTGAATAGACGATATCAATGGAAGGTCGTTTATCTAAAAATTCCGACATCAACTGTAAACGCCTTGGAAAATAAACAGTATCATCCGTTAAATAGGTTAAGTACTTTCCCTTAGTCATTGGAATCGCTTCGTTAATTAGTGTGGCGTATCTCGTTGTTTTATAACGTTCCTCATTCTTTACACCACTGTTTACATAATGAATACGTCGGTCGTTTAAATAGGAACTTATTACAGCTATCGTTTCTTTATTAGAGGCATCATCCATAATAAACAATTCCCAGTCTTTCAATGTTTGATTAATCACACTTTCAATCGTTTTTCCAATTAAGTTTGGTCGATTGTAGCTAGTTAGTATAACCGATACTTTTGGCGGCATTGACCTACTCTCCCCTTGTTAACTTTAAACCATTTCGAATGTTGACAGACAAAGTTTTCTATTCATATTCATGCATACATTTTATATATACTTTTTATTCATAAACAGTTAACTACAGTCGTTAGTTAAGATTTAATTCTTATCTATGATTTTTCCTCCAATCAAAACCAATACTGTGATCATTATATGGAATTCGTTTCTCATCTGGAGGCGAATGTTTTCTCAAATCATGTAAAACAACTTGAGCATTACCAACAGGAAAGTACCAAAGATCATCTTGATGGCCTGATAATGAAAGGCTTTAATAACCCCTGGATAACTCATTGAATTGATGCTTGAGCAAAGGTTTCTAACATTCCTTCACTATCACGAATAATTCCCGCCAAAAAACCACGATTATCACAGTGCTTCGTGATACGCTTCCCTTAACCCCTTCAATCATGAAGATAACTCTTACCTTCTTATAAATTCTTGTACTGCGCTTTGCTAAGGTCGTAAAGGTTTAATTCCTTCATTTATTAGTGCTTCGTTACTCATGATAGAAAACTTCGGTCTTTCACTGATTGCACCGTATTCTTTTGTACTTACTGGTTTAACAAGGGAAGGATCGTACCCAGATTCTAAAAATATAAATCTCGCAAACTCAAACCAGCTACAAGCGCCCAAATTACTGACATGATAAATCCCGTCATTAAGAGAGAACTGATTTTCCATGAAAACTATAAAACTCGTGAGCAAGCAAAACGAAGTATTTTTGAATACATTGTCAGCTTTTATAACTACAAAAGAATTCATTCTGCAAATAGTCATCTGTCACCGATTGCCTATTAAAAAAGTATTTTAAAAGCTTAAAAGTAAAGCCAGTTGCGTAGATATTGTCCACTCTATCAAGTTAAGGGTTACGTCCCTTAATTTGATAGAATGGCCAGCAAGCAAATCGCGCTAGTTTGAAGAAAATCTCTATTTTATGTGTCCATTATTTGACATAGTATCCCTCCTACTAGATGTTAATCCTTTTCTAACTCTACTTTCACCCAAATTTTATTACCTTCTTCATCGATGAAATAGGCATTCTTATATATACCATGGGATAAAGCACGTAATAAATTAATAGCCTCTTTTAAAGTTGTACTTTTATTCAAGTCCAAATGACACAAGTCATTAAAATCTGATTTATAATTAACGTTTCCTTCGAATTTAGGAGTAAATGCTTTATATTTCTTCTCTAAAATATTAGATAAGTGTTTTTCTATAAGTTCTAACTCCACTTCTAAGATTCTTTTATACACGGATTCAGAAGTATCCCAAGAGGAAATATCAATCTTTTTTTGCACAATAATTTGACCATGATCTAAATGCTCATCCATTTCATGAATTGTTACTCCTGCAGGTAAATCATTTAATATACTAAAAACTTGAGGAAACCACCCTCTATTATAAGGGTTATACCCCGGATGAATATTGATACATCTTATATTTTCAACAAGTTTTTTTGGAAATAACTGCTTACAATGTAATGATATAACAAGTTCATAAGTGTTTATTATACACTCAAGCTCTTCTTTCACATTAACAGGTTTAAAATCATCGCTTCGTTCATACTTAATTTTAAGGGCAGAGTTGTTATTCGAATATCTAAAATCAAAACTTTCAAACTCCAAGTTAACTTTTCGAATAATCCGCAAAAAATTTTTATACAAAAACTCGTTATCCGTAACAATTAGAGTTTTCATTCACCTCACCTCTTCAAAAATATTTTTCCATATCTGCACCAAATATTGGTCATTAAAAAGTCTTTTCTATCCTTGGTCTGTTTGGAGCTTCTTTTTAAAATCACTAAAATTAATCTTCTCTATATCTAATGTATTATAAACCTGAATTATTCAAAGAAAATCATTAATCGATCATTAATGCCAATCTAATAAGCTTTTTTGTTAAATAGTTTTTCACTTAAAAAATGAAAAAAGAATTGGTGATGTTGTTTTTAGATTTCTTAAAAGATGTTCGATAAAATTTAATCCAATAAAACCAGCCCCACCTGTAATTAATAGCTCTTGCCTCAATACTGCAACTCCCTTCCTTTTTCAGTATTTAACCAATCATAAATAAAAGAATTGGCCTGATAATAAGATTGCCACGTTCCTGCATCTATCCACCAGCCTTTCAAAATATCGAATTGCAATTGTTCTTCACTAGCATACAGATTGTTAACATCTGAAATTTCTAGCTCACCACGTTCTGATACTTGGATCCAGTCAATTAATTCAAAAACACTATCATCGTACATGTATATACCAGTGACACAATAAGGAGAAATGACTGATTTTGGCTTTTCAACGATGGATGAAATCACGTTATTTTTTTCATTTAATAAAGCTGCACCAAACCGAGTCGTATCACCAACTTCTTTTAATAAAACGCGTGCACCTCTTTCCTGGTTTTTAAATGATTGAATGTAGGGACTAAGGGAATCTTCAAAAATGTTATCTCCTAAAATCACAAGAAACTTTTCATCTTTTACAAACGGTTTTGCATATGAAACAGCATCAGCTATTCCTTTTGCACCTTCTTGTACCTTATAATTTAGATTTACCTCTAGATCTTCCCCTAACCCCAATAACTGAATGAACGAGCTTAAATGCTCCCGATTAGTTAAAATTAAAATGTCTTTGATCCCTGCTTCTTTTAATTTAAATATCGACCAAAAAATCATCGGGTTAGGTCCCACTGGAAGAAGATGTTTATTCATAATTTTCGTTATCGGACTTAAACGAGAACCTGTTCCTCCTGCAAGAATAACTCCTTTCATTTTTTCACCCACCTAGTTTTCTTTTAATCTTCTACTAACTTTCCAAGAATTGTTTCGAGAAAAGAAGCTGCTCCTGCAACCGCAAAAATAAGAATGAATGGATACATGATAAATGGGTACCAAAGATATCCTAAAACGATGACTAACGAGCACCAAAATCCTGTACACCAATAGCAACTTAATAGCTCTCCAAAAAACTTTTTAATCCCTGTGCCTTTTGGTTGAATATATGATGCGACAGTTCCATCTGGTAATGTTTCTTCAACAACTTCAAGAAATGGACTACGAAGAAATTGTGTGATCGTATCAAAGACAATTAATCTAGTAAGGCGAAAGCTTGCTAAGATTATTAATAATAATTCAAGCCAACTTACACTCATATTTATCACCTTCTCTTTCAGAAAACTTTTTTTACGTAAGGCTTTAATCTTTTAACAAGTCCATCTCTTTACTTAAATGAATACTCTTTTTTAGCATATGAAAGAAATTTAAGAATGAAACATCATTTTATAAAAACTAAAACATAAACCATGTCCTTTTTCGATTAAGTCGCTGTATTATCCTTCTCTTAATAAACAGTACTACCAACTTCGTACAAGCTAAATTTTTATTCTTTATAAAATGTACTTAAGAAAAGCGCAAGCGCCTTGGTCACGAGCAGCTGCTCCTGTGCCACTCCGTTTGCTCGTCGCAAAGCAGCTTCGAAGTAATCCAAGCAGTAGCTTCACTGGGGCGGCCTTTGACAGAAGCCGCTCTTTGGCTTCTTACGTTTACGTGCTTCTGCGTCTTCTAGTATAGCTTCGTAGCAAGCTTCCTCGAAGCAAAGCTGCATGAAGCTAATCTACGAAGGATCTCAAGCAGTAATCGAAATCCGTTGCTTGACTGAAGTGACCGAGCTCGTAGGCGCTGAAGCTAGACAGTTTCCAAGTTAGAAATTTATAAATTCTGATACTACAAGAAAAGCGCAAGGCGCCCGCGTATCGGCGACAAACACTGGAAGACCAGCTCGTAACGGTCGGGTTTTTGACCGAAATCTATGTGCTTCTGCGTCTTCTAGCATAGCTTCGTAGCAAGCTTCCTCGAAGCAAAACTGCATGAGGCTAATCGACGAAGGATCTCAAGCAGTAATTGAAGTCCGTTGCTTGTCTGAAGTGATCGAGCCGATGGCGCCTGGAGCTAGACAGTTTCCAAGTTAGAAATTTATAAATTCTGATTATGCAAAGAAAGGTTGTTGAGAAAAATTCACTCAACAACCTTATAAGACATTTATCTATTTCATTACCAAACGTAAGCAGTTCCAATAATAACTAGTAGGATAAACAGCACTAAAACAAGCGCATATCCTGAAGTTTTATGCATGATTCTCACCTCCAACCTAGTGTAGAGGCCGGCCTCCTACTACTATATGTATGTAAAAAGACTAATTTTGTTTGTACTTGACCTTATTTTTTTATTAAAACTAAAAGATTTGGGCACTATTTTTATCTCCCATTGACTTTCCACAAAATGGAAATACTTGGAATGTCCTACATTAAACCTCAAGACTTTTATGATTTAAAGAGGTAATAAATTTGGTTATTAAAGTCCTGACAGGTAAACAATTTACTTTCAGACAGCAAAAAAATACCCTACCAATAGTTGGTGGGCAACTTCTCATTTATTTACTAGATTTTGAATAATCTGAGCTAACTCTCCTCTTGTCACATGTTGATTAGGACGGAATGTACCTTCTTCAAACCCTTTCATAATTCCTTTGTCATGAACGAACTTTATCGCTTCATAGGCTGAATGATTACTAGGTACATCTTTAAACAGACTATTATCAGAACTTTTCTTTTTCAACACTTCCGCTAACTTCCCTAGCGTTTTAGGGCCAGCGATACCATCTACTGTTAATCCATGCTTTTGTTGGAATGACCTGACTGCTGCTTCTGTTTCTGCTCCAAAATCTCCGTCTGCTCCAAACCTTGGTAACTCTTCTCCGGCTTTTAGTAAGTCATTTTGCAGCTTTCTTACTTCTTCTCCTTTGTCTCCGTTACGAAGGATTAAACCTCCTATATTTGGGGAGGATACAGCCCCTTTATCTGTGCTGTTACTCAACAATTCCGCTAACTTACCTAACGTCTTCGGACCTGCTATTCCATCGACCGTTAACCCTAGCTTTTGTTGGAACGACCTGACTGCCGCCTCTGTTTCTGATCCAAAGTCTCCGTCTGCTCCAAACCTTGGTAACTCTTCTCCTGCTTTTAGTAAGTCATTTTGCAACTTTCTTACTTCTTCTCCTTTGTCTCCCTGGCGTAGGATTAGTCCTCCAGGATTAGGGGAGGATACGGGGCCTTTATTTGAGCTACTTCTCAACACTTCCGCTAACTTTCCTAACGTCTTAGGACCAGCGATACCATCTACTTTTAATCCATGCTTTTGCTGGAAAGACCTTACGGCTGCCTCTGTTTCTGATCCAAAGTCTCCATCTGCTCCAAACCTTGGTAACTCTTCTCCTGCTTTTAGTAAGTCATTTTGCAGCTTTCTTACTTCTTCTCCTTTGCTACCTAGGCGGAGTATATGTCCACCAGTACTTGTTGATGGAGTGGACCCTTTTGCTGAACTGTTTCTCAATTCATTTCTAATTTTATTCATATCAATTCCCGGACATTGTGTACTTTGATTTGCAAATTCACGATGACCTAATACGTCATTCACAGTAAGATTAAAGCGATTTATTGCAATATTTGCTCGTTCTTGCCATACTTTTTCTTGAAGTTCAGTAAATGAGCCATTACCTACCATTGCGATATGATACGTTGTACTGTTATGTCCACCTACACCATTGGTAATGACAGTTGGATCATAACAAAGTTGCACTGTTCCATCTTGAAGAATGATTTCATGATAACCACCAGTAGACCAACCTAGACCTCTCCAACGATTATTCCAAAAACTCCAGAAATCTCCACCAGTAGTTGCAGTATGGTGTCTGGCAATCTTCGTTATCCTTGATATATCACGACGGTTAGAGCCTTTTGGTGTTTGATTACGAATATCTTGAATGTTCGCCATCCCCTCGACTCTCCTTTACCTATTATTCTTAAATATTGGTAAAATTTGATACATGAGTGAATTTCATAATAACCTAAATGGAGCTGCATAAGTCTAAATGTTGTTGGAAACGGTCTTCATCCAACAACATTTAGTATCAGAGTAACGAAAATAAACAATTATGAAATTCATTAACATACTCTTTTTTTATAATATTTTTATGATCTTAGAATGGTGAGCACAAGTTGATCCTAATTTTAGTTAGACAGTTTAGCTTGCGCAACAATAATTGATTTCCTTTATTTATAGCTTCGAGAAATCCCTAATTTTTAGATGAACTTCATTTACAAATATTACACATTACAATATTTTATATAGTAGAAATTCACAAAATTGAATAAACAAAAAAAGTCTGCAACTTACGAACAATCGTAAATCACAGACTTTTATTAATTCAAAATTTTACTCATTTTTCATTAAGCCAATAACATTATATCCACCATCAACGTGAAGGATCTCTCCAGTTATTCCTCTAGATAAATCACTCATTAAGAATAGAGCAGCGTCTCCTACTTCTTCTTGTGTCACCGTTCTTCTTAACGGAGCATTTTCTTCAAACTCTTCCACAACTTTATTGAAGTCAGAAATCCCTTTTGCTGCTAGCGTACGAATTGGACCAGCAGAAATTGCATTTACACGAATCCCTTCTTGGCCAAGATCATTAGCTAAATATTTCACACTAGCATCTAATGACGCTTTAGCAACACCCATTACATTGTAATGCTTAACTACGCGCTCTCCACCTAAATATGTAAGTGTAATGATGCTTCCGCCTTCTGTCATAAGCTCACGAGCAGCCTTAGTTACAGCTGTTAAAGAGTAAGCACTAATATTTTGAGCAAGTAAAAAGCCTTCTCGTGTAGTAGCTAAATATTCTCCACCTAACTCGTCTTTATTAGCAAATGCGATACAGTGGGCAATACCATGAATAACGCCTACTTCTTCTTTAATTGTGTTAAATGTTGCATCTATTTCTTCATCGCTTGAGATATCACATGATAAAACTAGATGATCTTCTCGCTCTAATGTTGCAACTAAATCCTTCACATTTTTTTCAAGTCTTTCTCCTGCATATGTAAAAATAAGTCTAGCTCCTGCTTTTGATAACGATTGAGCTATTCCCCAGGCAATACTACGTTTATTCGCAACTCCCATTACGACAAATGTACGATTTTCTAACGATAAGTACATCGAAAGTCCTCCTTTTATTTTAATACAATAAGTTGATATTAGCACTTGGTCCTAATAATTATAGCATGTACCTATAAATAAGCAAGAAGTGTTTTTTCAAGATTACATTACAGTGTTTTCACACTTCTTAAATGAGAAACTAACACTCCCTTACTTTATCTAAATACTGAAAAAGGTAAGAACACTTAAAGTGACTTACCCTTTACTCGTTTCAATATTACGTTTGCTAAAATGGCAATAAGAACATTCATAAATGACATTTTGATTTGATTGAGCAGTTAAAACATTCTCTAGAGCATCTCGTTTTTGACAGCTAGGACAAATAATTACGATTTCCTCCATGTACCATTCACCTCTAGAATATTTTTGCCTATATTAATGATCATATTCTCTATCTGGAAGAAATGTTGTTGGTAAAGTAGTTCCCCTTGAACCTCTAAGATCAACCGTTTCTACTTCTTCAGGAAATATAACAATAAAATTCTCAGACGTTGATTTTGATATTTTCCTTGGTAATTTCTCTAAATACGGATGCCAAGCAACCGTCCCACGACGAGCACTAATGACAATTATTAACTCGTCTTTTTTAAAACGGTGTAAATAGTTTTCTTCCAAGTGCATCCACTTATCTACTGTTTCTAATGTCACATCTACGTCTGGCTTTTGTTCATTAACGAGCTTTCCATAATAGTTTTGATCTCCTTTTACAACTAAACAAAGCAAAGTAGCTCCCAAACGATTTGCCATTAACTTTACAATACGAATACTTTCCTTAAATCCAGGCTTCTTAGAACTTAAATGGGGTAAAATCAAAACAATTCGCTTTGTTGTATTTAAAGGATGAATAAGCTTTGCCACTAACATCATCTGGTTTGTCTGCTCTAAAATTTGATCTAAAATCCCACCTAATATTTTTTGAGGTGTTGAAAGTTTCCCATTCCAACCTACAATTACGGTAGAAATTCTCGTATCTGTCATAGCTCGAATAATTCCTGAGGCTGCATTATAATCAACTCTTGTTAAAAGACGAATTGGTATGTCAGCACCTGCTGCGTACATCACTGCATGACCAAGCATCTTTTCCGCCTCTGCCACTTTTGCTGCTTCGTCTCCCCCATTTTCTCTGACAACTGAGATCGGATACAACGGCTCATTTGATGTCGGAGTTTTAATAATGAATGCCAAATCAAACAGCCCTTCTATTGTTTTTGGATTTGCTAAAGGTATTAATATTCGTTCCGGTGCCTGACTTCGTTCATACGGCTGTTCTTCTTCCGCCTCAGCAATTTTGCGACTATATTTTTCAACTAGATAGGGTCCAATCATACAAGTTACTAAAATCATAATGATAATCCCATTGACAAGAGCTAAGCTAAACAAACCTAATTCGTATCCAACAAGTGTCGCTGCTAAAGTAGCTGCTGCTTGTGGAATTGTTAACCCGTACATTAATTTAACTTCATCCTTTGAATATCGATAAATTTCCCCAGATATCCATGCTGCAGACATTTTTCCAATGTTAACTAAGACAACAATCGAGAAAGCAAAAATTAACGCTTTCGGCTCTTCAAGAAGCACTCGAAAATCCATTAACATTCCAACGGAAAGAAGAAAAAAAGGAATAAATATCGCATTTCCGATAAATTTTATCCGGTTCATTAATGGACCTTGTTCGAAAATTAATCTATTCAACGCTAGCCCCGCTAAGAAAGCACCAATAATCGGTTGAACACCAGCAACAATAGCCAGATAGGCACATACAAACAATACTGACATGACAAAGATATATTCCATCGAACCATGACTACTCATATTACGGAAAAAGAACTTTGCAATGACAGGTACTCCAAATAACACAACAAGTGAAAAAAGAGTTAAAGAAACAATTAGTTGTACCCAAAAAATAATATTTATGTCGCCTTGTTTCATCCCAGCAATAATGGCTAACACTAACAAGGCTAGTGTATCGGTCATAATTAACCCACCAACTGCGGTCGTAACAGCCTTGTTCTTCGCGACTCCAAGACGACTAGCAATGGGATATGCGAGTAACGTATGAGAACCAAGTATTGAACCGAGTAAGATCGCTGCGGGAATAGAATATTCCATCATGATCCCTAGCGCAATTCCTAAGGCAAAAGGTATCGAAAAAGACAATAAACCAAATACTAAGCTTCTATTTCGATATTTTTGAAATCCATCTAAATCTATTTCTAAGCCTGCAATGAAAATGATATATAAAAGTCCGACAGTTCCTAATAATACAATTGTAGGATCTCGATCTAAAATACCTAAACCATTAGGACCAACGAAGATCCCAGCAAAAATAAGTCCAATGATACCTGGAATTCTTAATCGGTTCATAATAATTGGCGCTAATAAAAAAATAACCATAGCCAAGGCAAAAATAAGAACAGGATCAGTAACAGGTAATTCTAAAGTAAACAACGTATCACAACCTTTTCTTTATTACTAAACCCTATGTTTATGGCAAAAACTTCTACAATCATAAAAGAATGGTATGGCCTTGTCAATAAAAAAGCTATTATCTTTAGAAGTAGTAATATAATTTTCACTTTAAACTTATTATTCCGTAAAGTATAGGTTATTTATAAGACTGATATGCTATAACTATAGAGAACTACATACTATTTTTTAGAAAGATGGGATTACATGTTTGACGTTATTGGTGATATTCATGGCTGTTATGATGAGTTTGAACAATTAACAAAAAAACTAGGATATAGTTGGCATGAAAGCTACCCAGTTCATCCAGAAAACAGAAAATTAGCTTTTGTTGGAGACTTAACCGACCGAGGTCCTCACTCCTTAAAGGTAATCGAAATTGTCTCAAAATTAGTAAAAAAAGATCGAGCGTATTATACTCCTGGTAATCATTGCGATAAATTATACCGATATTTTCTAGGGCGTAAAGTTCAAGAAACCCACGGTTTAGAAACAACTGTAGCTGAAATAAAAGCACTTAATAAAGATCAATATGCATCGATCCGCTCATCATTCATGGAATTATATGAAAATGCTCCTCTTTATCTACTTTTAGATCAACAAAAGCTTGTCATTGCACACGCTGGAATTCGCTCTGACTACATTGGTAGAACTGACAAAAAAGTTAAAACGTTTGTGTTATATGGTGATATTACTGGGGAAAAAAATCCAGACGGTACTCCCGTTCGGAGGGATTGGGCAAAGAAGCATTCAAACAATCAATCTTTCATTGTCTACGGGCACACCCCTGTCAAAAAGCCTCGTCTTATTAATGAAACGATTAATATCGATACAGGCTGCGTTTTCGGTGGGACATTAACAGCATTCCGTTACCCCGAAAAAGAAACGGTTTCTGTTGCTTCTAAACAACCATTTGTACCAGAAAAGTTTCGCACGTTTGATGATTAACTAATCTAGAAAGGAGAAATTAATGAGTAATTCATTAAAAATAGTAATATTAATACTGTCCATTTCTTTATTAACTGCATGTGGTAATGAACCAAACATAACTCCAAACACAGATGAGAGTAGGATCATCATTGATGATGAACTTTCCACTGTATCTTTATATGCTGTAATGAAAAATGAGAACCGTAATAAAGTGGGCCCTCTCTATGCAAAATTTATTATTCATGATGAAACATTACAAGAGGCAATTGGAGCAGAAGTTATTGACTTTACATTGGGAAATGCACAGAAACAGCCTTTTTATATTGATGGTAATGAGGAGTACTTTATTTCTGAATCATTTTTATACGATGCGCAACTAGATGATGATGAACTTATTAATATGGTTGAAGTGGTGATAAGCGATGAAAACGGAATGGAAATGATCCAATTTCTTATTCCAAATGTCAAAAAACATGAAGCGCCTTTTGAATAAGGAATGCGCTTCATGTTTTTCTAACGGCTACAATTCATTTATAAGTTTATTCATATCCTCAGGTGGTTCTACGCTAAAATTTAATTCGCGTTGTAAAAACGGATGAAAAAACTGTAGTTTCCAACTATGTAATGCTTGCCGACTTATTTTTTCTATTGAACCTCCATATAGATCGTCCCCAAGGAGAGGATGGCCAATAGATGCCATATGAACACGAATTTGATGAGTCCTTCCTGTCTCAAGAATTAAACGTACGACCGTTTCCTTCTTAAGGTACCTAATGACTTTAAAATTAGTAACGGCCTCTTGACCATCTTTTCTAACCTCACGTTCAATAATACTGTCCTCTTTGCGACCTATTGGAGCGTTAATTGTGCCGTCTATTCTTTCCATTATGTTATGAACAACGGCCAAATACGTACGTTTTACTTTTCCTAGTTTTTGTTGTCGAGAAAATAAATCATGGGCATATCGATGCTTCGCTATGATAAGTAACCCAGACGTGTCCCGGTCAAGCCGATTTACAGCATGAAAAGTACTTGGAATGTTGTTGACGTCATAATAATATAGAACTCCATTCGCTAATGATCGATTAGGATGATAAATAGACGGTATTGTTGGTAGATTGGGTTGTTTGTTAATAACTAATATGTGCTCATCTTCATAAACAATCGATAAAGGAATTTGCCTTCCTTCCATACCGTCGCTACGTTCTTCAGGGGGGAAAACGACGGTAACCTCATCACCTTCATGCAATAAAGCTCTTACAGTAACCTCTTCATCATTAACACGTAACTCACCATGCTGTTTAACCGCTGTTAACGCTTGTCTAGAAATTTCTTTTACATTTCTTAAATAATCCCTTAAAAGACAATGATGATCTTTATTTTCTACTTTCCATCGCAAAATGATTCCATGCATTTAAACTACCTTCTAACCTTTACTTAATAAATGAGTCTCTCACTCTATTCCAAAATGGAAACGGTCGAAAGCGCGCAAATTTTATTTTTTCTTCAGCTACTCGACACTGAATAGATTTTACATCTTTTTCAATGATTGAAAGATGATCAATTGTGATGTGATAATCTCCTTCACTTTGTGGTTTTAATAAACATGTGTGATGCTGTGGTAAAACTAGAGGTGAACCCACCGTTCGATAGATACGATTGTTAATCGATGCCATTTCAGCCATTTGAATTGAAGATATCGAAGGGTGTAATATTGCTCCTCCTAAAGCCTTATTATATGCTGTGCTTCCTGATGGTGTTGAAATACAAAGTCCATCCCCACGAAATGTTTCAAACATTTCACCTTTGATTTCAACATCCATAACTAAAGCTCCGACCACGCTTTTTACAGAACATTCATTTAGTGCCAAGTAACGTTCAGATTTTGTTGTATCATTATGTCTTACAATGACTTCAACTAAAGGATATTCCACAATTTTAAAAGGAGTCTTTGCAATATGGATCACCAATCGCTCAACCTCTTCAGGCTTCCAATCGGCATAAAACCCAAGATGTCCAGTATGAACTCCCACAAATGCAGTATCACTCAGGCGATGAGCGTAATGATGAAAAGCGTAGAGTAACGTTCCATCTCCGCCAACAGTAATCACCATGTCAGGGTTGTCAATATCGTAAACGAGATTAAATTCAAGTAGATAATTTTTTATTTTTTGCATCAAACCGTCGGACTTTTCATCCCCTCGGGAAGTAACTGCAAATTTCATTTCACTAGAACAACTCCTATTCGTTCATATGTAAATGCAAATTTTGAAAGCTTTAATAGGAACAAAGTACTTCATAGCTATAAATTTTCTTTTTTCCGTTCTATAAAAATTTAATGGTTTCTTTGCTCTTCTTCTTTTCTTCTAAAGCTAACTTGTGCCTCAAGTACTTCGCCACGAATTTGAGACATTTCTTCATCTAATTTAAACGCCGCTTCAGCCGCACTTTGTAAACGCTCAATAATATTTTCTGGAATTTCGCCACTATACTTATATAATAATGAATGCTCAATCGTCGCCCAAAAATTCATAGCCAAAGTCTTTATTTGTATTTCCACGAGGATCTTTTTTTCCCCTTCTATCGTATGCACTGGATATCTAATAACTAGATGATATGCTCGATATCCACTTCGCTTTTTCTCAGTAATATAATCTCTTTCTTCAATGATTTCAAAATCTTTTCTTGCACGAATTAATTCTACGACACTATCGATATCTTCAACAAATTGACACATTACTCTTACCCCGGCTAAGTCCTGCATTCGTGTTTCTAACTCATCTAAAGGGATATTTTTCCTTTTAGATTTGTCAATAATACTTGAAACCGGTTTAATTCTCCCCGTAACAAATTCAATTGGAGTATGTTTTGTAGAATACATGTTGTACTCCTTACGAATTCCCCTTAACTTAATCTTTAATTCTTCGACAGCTTGTTGATAAGGAGCAAAAAAAACATCCCAATTCATTTATCATATCACCTCTTATATATCTATGTATGTGAAACTTTGTCCAGTTTTTCCTCACCTTATTAAGATTATTAACTAAAGAACGTCTGATTAACAGCTTGTACCATTCTTTCACCATAATTGCTGTTTTCTTGAATGTTAGAAAGTAAATATGTAAATTCTTCTTGGAATTGAATAAATGGTATACGGTTTGTTTCATTAATTTGTAAAAATAAAGGTAACTCTTTTTTGGTAGCGGTATTTAGTTCATTCCAAAACTTTTCGGCAAAGCTCACATAAATAAAGTCATCCTCTACATCTAAAATATAGATAAATGACAAATGTTCTGAATCAGTTAACATCCGACCTTCAGGTTGAATTTTTTTATCTACTAAAAAATCGGATTGATCAACATATACCTTTCCTTCACGATCATCAAGTTGTATTTTTGTAACTTCAATTTTTTTCGCCATTCCTAAATCCTCCAATTAACTATTTACGCCCTTAGTGTATCATAAAATACATTTTTTCGATAATTAGAAAACTATCAATATTCGACAAATCGTAGTATGATTAAGAAAAGCGCAAGCGCCTTGGTCACGAGCGATAGGCACTGGAAGGCCTTTGACTGAAGCCGCTCTTTGGCTTCTGAAAAGGACTGAAGTGACCGAGCTCGTAGGCGCTGAAGCTAGACAGTTTCCAAGTTAGAAATTTATAAATTCTGATTATGTAAGAAAAGCGCAAGCGCCTTGGTCACGAGCAGCTGCTCCTGTGACACTCCGTTTGCTCAAGAGCAAAGCCGCTTCGTAGTAACCGAAAAGTGATGTAGTGAGGACCAAGATTGTACACGCTAAAGGTAGTCAGCTTTCAACTAAAAAAAAGCTAATAATCACTTCGACTTATTAGCATAGCAAAGAGGTTTTAAATAATGAAACAAGAAATCGAAATTGAATTTAAAAATATTGTCACAAAAGAAGATTTTTTTAAACTACTTTCTCATTTTTCTGTAAAAGAATCAGACTTAAAAAAACAAAAAAATTACTATTTTGATACCAATGATTTTAAGATAAAAGCTCACGGAAGTGCTCTTCGTATTAGAGAAAAACAAAATAAGTACACATTAACATTAAAGCAGCCACACAAAGTCGGACTATTAGAAACTCACCAAGACATAACAGATGAAGATGCCAATCGTTCCTTTAATGGAGAAGCATTACCTAAAGGGGCTGTCGCTACTCAACTTTATACATCTTTTCAAATTGACTTAAGCAAATGTAGGTATTTAGGATCTTTAATAACTAATCGAGCTGAAATTTCCTACCTTGGCGGAACACTGGTGTTTGATCATAGCATTTATTTAGGGGTAGAAGATTTCGAAATTGAGTATGAAGTAACCGACGAAGAAAAAGGAAAAGAAATTTTCTCGGGACTCTTTACCAATCTCCAAATTCCTATCAAAAAAACAGAAAACAAAATCAAACGATTCTTTTTAAGAAAAGCTGAATGCAAATAACTTTAGGTGGTGGAATCTTTGAAAGTCTCGACTAATTTTCAACATATGTTTGAGCTACAAGCAATTCGAAATATGCAGAAAAGTAACCAGCTTACTTCAACATCTTTTGAATCCTTGTTTTCAACCTTTCTAGAAGAAAAATTAGATAACCATATCAAACAAACGCTTCAAAACCTTAACGTTTCAAAGAAGCTAGATCCTTCACTTTCTTTATCAAACTTACATGGAACAAACAAAGTAAGCCTACTACCAATGGCTACAAAAGAACCACTACAAACTCTCACTACTACAGGTGAGGGAAAATACAACCATTATATTGAAGAAGCAGCGAAAAAATTTAATGTAGACCCTAAGTTAATTTATTCTGTTATAAAACATGAATCAAACTTTGATCCTAATGCAAGAAGTCACGCAGGAGCTCTCGGTTTAATGCAACTAATGCCTGCAACAGCTCGTGGTTTAAATGTTAATAATGTTTTCGATCCTAAAGAAAATATTGAAGGTGGAACAAAATATTTAAGACAAATGTTAGATCGCTATAATGGCGATGTGTCACTTGCTCTAGCCGCTTATAATGCTGGTCCAGGTAATGTCGATAAACATGGTGGAATACCACCTTTTAATGAAACAAGACGCTATGTACCAAAAGTGCTCAGTACTTACTTGAGTATCTGATGAAAATCCAACTCTCTTTTTAACAAAGAGAGTTTTTTTGTTTGATATTATTCTCCTTACCAACGGTATTTACTTAAAGGTAAAAGCTAATTATTTGCGATGAAGTCCCCCCCTTGCTAAAATAAGGCTACACACTACTTAAAGGAGACAACTTATGAGTGCACAGTCTAACAACCCATTTGAAGCAATAGGTGGTAAAGATGTAATAGATCAACTTGTCGAAAGCTTTTACAGCAAAGTACAGAAGCACCCACTCCTAACACCTATCTTCCCTGATGATTTAACCGAAACAGCTAGAGTACAAAAGCAGTTTTTAACACAGTTTCTCGGGGGACCTACTTTATATAGTGATGAACATGGACATCCTATGCTTAGAGCGAGACACATGCCTTTTCCGATCACGCCACAACGGGCCCACGCTTGGCTTCAATGTATGAATGAAGCAATGACTGATATAGGTCTTGAAGGTCCAGTTCGGGACTATGTCTTTGAGCGCTTAACACAAACTGCACATCACATGATTAATACTAGCACTTAAAGAATGAACGAAAAGGAGGGATCTACATTGTCTTTCAATGACTCTGACTCCAATTGCAATGACGAATTTGGGTTATGCGGATCTGATGAAGTGCATTTACAACCTATTAAACCTAAAAACAAACCATTAGAAATTTATACTTTTATAGACCCCCTCTGTCCAGAATGTTGGGCACTTGAGCCAATTCTTAAAAAGTTACAAACTTACTATTATCATTATTTTAAAATACGCTATGTAATTGGTGCAAAGTTACAGTGCTGTCAAAACAAAACGTCCAATAAAGAAAAAGCAAATGCATGGGAAAAAACAGCAAGTAGAACAGGAATGTCTTGTGATGGTGACATTTGGCTAGAAAACCCAATTTCGACCCCCTTTGCAGCTTCTATAGCTATTAAAGCATCAGAACTTCAAGGTAAGCAGATTGGTATGAAATACTTACGGAAACTACGTGAACTTATGTTTTTAGCCAAACAAAATATCGCTAAAGAAGAAGTCCTATTAGAGTGCGCTGAAAGTATCGAAGGCTTAGATCTAGTTGAATTTAAAAAGGACCTTCATTCAAGAGGAGCAATTAAAGCACTTCAATGCGATTTAAAAACAACAAAAGAAATGGGTGTAGAGTGTTTTCCAACACTTGTAGTGTTCAATAATAACGTGGAAGATGAAGGTCTCATGGTAAAAGGGTTATATAATTTTGACGTTTATGTGAAAGTCCTTGAAGAGATGTATCATGAAGAACTCATTCCTTCTCCATCTGTTTTTCTTGAAGATTTTTTAAAGTACCATAATTTTGTTGCCTCAAAGGAAATAGCAGTCGTTTATGATTTAACAATTGAAGAAGTTGAAAAGGAAATGAAGAAACTTGTATTGCGTCAAATCGTAGAGCGTGTCCCTGTTAAGTATGGAACGTTCTGGCGTTATGTTGGTGAGTTGTAATGACAAGGTGATACTAAGACAAAAAAACCTTATACGAATACACGCAAAAAGGCTAGGTTGGGGAGACCTAGCCTTCATTGCATTCATTAATTGTCAAGGTTTTCCGTACACAGTAATAAAAGGGATTAAAACTTTTAAAAGGGGTTTGTGATTTCATTCACATAAACTTAGGGGGAGTTATGTGATCTTGTTCACAATTATAATTTACCTCTTTTTTGTAAGAAATTCAACCATTTCGTGAAGTATTTCACAAAATATTCACGATTAACTTTTATGAATAACTCGTCCCTCCCTATCATAGGAATTTAGTAAGTTTTACTTTAGTAATAGGGGGTTACTGCCCTTTACGATTGAGATAAACAATATTTAGGGATGGTGAGACATTAGTGTATCAGGTCATGTTTTTTATTGGTCTTCTATTCACCTTCATAACTTTTGGAATTTTCATTTTAAGTTTATTGTATTTTATACCAATTTGGATAGCTGCACCACTATTATTACTTTCAATATTATTCACAGTACACTGTTATAATGAACGAAGACGTTTTCGTGGATTTTCATGAGAAGATTGAAAAATTAGTTGAAAAAAGACTGTCGGTATAAGCTTTTGGTTTCGTGCAAATGACGATCAAGCTCTTAACTAACAGTCTTTTTTCTATAATCAAAACTTAATTATCATACCAAATTAATAGAAGCCCAAGGTTACTTATCAAACAATAATTGTTCCATTTCATTTAGCGTTTTTTCAAACACTGTTAAGGCTTCCTTAATAGGATTTGAACTAGTCATATCTACACCAGCACGCTTTAATATTTCAATTGGATAATCTGAGCTACCAGCCTTTAAGAAATCTATATAACGAGTGACAGCTGAGTTTCCTTCCTCTAGAATTTGTTTTGATAGTGCTGTCGCAGCACTATATCCAGTTGCATATTGATAAACGTAGAAATTGTAATAAAAATGGGGAATCCTTGCCCATTCCATTGCAATCTCATCATCAAGAATAATGTTGTCACCAAAATATTTTTTATTTAATTCATAATATGTCTTCGAAAGTAATTCAGGAGTTAGCGGTTCTCCATTTCCAGCCTTCTCATGAATTAATTTCTCAAACTCTGCAAACATCGTTTGGCGGAATACCGTCCCTCTAAATCCCTCAAGGAAATGATTTAATAAGTATAGTTTCTTTTTCTTATCTTCTGTTACTTTTAATAAATAATCATTAAGTAACGCTTCATTGCAAGTTGAAGCAACTTCTGCTACAAAAATTGAATATCCAGAATAATGATATGGCTGAGTTTTTCTTGAGTAATAACTATGAACAGAATGACCGAATTCATGTGTTAACGTAAATAGATTATTTATGTTATTTTGCCAATTCATTAAAATGTAAGGCATTGTTCCATATGTTCCAGAAGAATAAGCTCCACTTCTTTTCCCAACATTTTCTTCTATATCAACCCAACGTTTTTCAAAGCCTTCTTTAATGATATTAACGTATTCTTCTCCAAGTGGCTCAACACCTTTTATTACAAGGTCCTTGGCTTCTTCATAAGTCACTTCCATTTTTACGTCCTTAATAATTGGCGTGTACAAATCATACATATGGATTTCATCTAGATCTAAAGCCTTTTTTCGTAGGGCAACGTAACGATGTAATAAGTGTAAATGATCATTAACTGTATCAACTAATTGGTCATAAACAACTTCAGGTATATTATTATTATCTAGGGCTGCTTGACGTGCCGATTGATAATTTCTCACATTAGCATTAAATAAATTTTTCTTTACATTTCCACTTAATGTACTAGCTAACGTATTTTTATATTTCTCATACGTTTCGTAAATCGCTTTAAACGCATCTTCTCTTACTCGACGATCACTGCTTTCCATGAAGCGTATAAAACGTCCATGAGTAACTTCTATCTCTTCTCCGTTTTCGTCTTTAATTGTAGGGAACTTTAGATCAGCATTGTTTAACATTCCAAATGTATTAGAAGAACTTGCTGTCACTTCACTTACCTGAGCTAATATTGCTTCCTCACTTTCAGATAACACATGTGGTCTCTGACGATTCGTTTCATCTAATGCGTGCTTGTAGATTTTCAAGTCATCATTCTCAGCGACGAATTGAGCAATTTTTTCTTCTGGTATACTTAATAATTCTGGAATAATGAACGATGAATAATTACTAAATTGTGTGGCTAGATTTGAAGCCCTGTCGTTTAAACCTTGATAAAACGAATTTGTTGTATCTGAGTCACTTTTTAAATGAGCATAAACATACAACTTCCCTAAGCGCATGCTTAACTCATTTTGATATTTTAAACATTGATATAACTGATCACTACTTATTTCTAATTTCCCTTTAAATTCTTGTATTTTAGGCATTTCAGACTTTAATTCATTAAATTCTTTTTCCCAAGCTTCATCAGTTGAAAAGATCGCTTCCACATCCCAAGTTCTTTCTACCGGGATCTCCTCACGCTTTGGAAGCTGTTTCGTTTTTGTTTGATCTGACATATAGTCGCACCTCCATATAGTACAAAAAACATACTGATTTAATATATATATTCTTCGTTACTTTATAGAATTAATCCTTTTTTCTCAGAAAAATATTACCATTACCGAAGTAATTATTTGGACTATTCTTTACTATTATTAATACAATTCGGTAAAACAAGTTATGAATCGAACGTAGGTTGCCGCTTCATTAATAGATAACAAATGGGGAGCGATTGGTGCGTGTTACCGACTTCTTATATTCAGTATAACTCCGGGCACGTTTCGCTTTCTCACGTGACTGCTATCACTCATTTCTTCTCTCATCGGGCACGAATATAATCATTACCTTTTTACTCTTCATCTCTCCTGTTGACACCAACGTTCATTTCTGTATCCTTGTTCAAAACGACTTTTAAATCCACTGAACATGTAGATTTTATACTTAAAATACGATTTTATCGCTAATTCAAATTACTCCAAGTTCTTCGTCTTTTTTTAATGCTTGTTCTAAATTTTTAGGGTATGCTATATCTCTCTTTTTAATAAATATTTGTCCGTCTTTCGTTATCAAAACATTCAATTTACATAAAAAGTGTAAATAGCATTGAAGAGCACAATTGTAACTTCCATTTTCAATCAAAGGCATCACTCGAATTCGAAATACACCTTTCTGTAATGCTGTGTTAAATGCACGCAATATTAATGTATAATGTATTTTTTCACCGACTTTTCTGTTGGTAACAAAAGTTTCTAATATCCAACTTTGCCATATATAGGTTGGAGATTCAATAAAATAGTAGAATGGAGTTGGTATACCTGCTTCAGAGGGAAATAAAATTAGGGGATGTCCTTTACGATAATATAAGTCTTTTACGTATTGTTCTGAATGAGTCAATCTTAATCGATGCTGTCGCCAATAGCTTTTTGAGTTTAGCCATATCTCTTTTGGAACGAATTGATGATAATCTTGAAAAATATCATAAAAATGAAAATTTCTAAGTGGATAAAATGTAGGAAAGGAAAAAGATCGATTAACTGATAGAGGAGAAATATTCGTTAATTTAGCAAATTGTTTATTTTGAGGACAAAAACTTAGCAGTTGGACAGCGTTATTCTTTGTTAGTGAGCGATACACAAAAAGAAAATGAAACGAATTAAGCTTAAAGAAATTATTTTTAATCCTAATTAATTGATTTCCTCCTAAAATCCATATAGGTATATAATTATATTTTCGGTAAGTATTTGTTCTTTTTAAAAAAATTTCTGGAGAAATTTTTGCACATTGAAATTCAATCACATAGGATTTTTTTTTGAAATGAACTAATAAATCTGGTCGTTGTTTCGCCTCTTTTATGTATGCTTCAAGATGAACATCAAAACCTTGATTTTTAAGCCATTCATATAGTAGCTTTTTCCCGTTTAAATGATATTCTGTTTCACCCTCCATTTCATCATGACAACGATCATTTTTCTTATGAGCAAAGTGCCAAGCAAGCTTTTCTCCTAATTTTAAAACGACTTCTTGTTTGCATACAGGGCATAAGAAGATTGTTTTTTCTCTTAATTTAATTAATTCTTGTTTACTAAAAGATTTATTTGCTAAGGAAAAAAGCGATCCCTGTTTTGTTAACGCTACTAGCAAAAAACATCACTCCATTTTACATAGTATAGTTTCTACTAGTTTATCAACTATTGAAATAGCAATCTACCCTAAGTTTGGACTTTATTACAGAAAATGAATATCTCATACCGATTTATTTCAAAAAAGTCCATTAAAAACTAGCATAGAAAGAAAAGCGCAAGCGCCGCAGCTCTAGACGTAATAAGCTGGACTGAGTCGAGTGAGATATAGGAGAGTCGAAAGTCGTTAGACTTTCGTTCTCGACTTATCGTAGACGAGACGAAGGAAGCTTTCTAGTCGATAGGGCGCTGAAGCTAGACAGTTTCCAAGTTAGAAATTTATTAATTCTGATTATGTAAAATATAGCTCTAGTTTCTTCTCAAAAAACTAGAGCATAGGTGATAATAACCTTGATGTAGACTCTACAATTCGGTTAAATATGGAACGTTTTTGGAACTGTTCATAACTTATGATCGTAGAATGTTCCATATCGTAGATATAATCACTAACAAGGGTATGGACACTTTTAGTTTTATATAAAAAGGCGTTTACTTCAAAGTTTAAATGAAAACTCCTCATATCCATATTCGCTGTTCCAATCGAAGCAATTTCACTATCAACAATTAGAATTTTACTATGCATAAATCCCCGATTGTATTCATAGACTTTGACCCCCGCCTCTAGTAGTTCAGGAAAATAAGAACGAGATGCATAAAAAACAATTTTTTTATCAGGTCGATTAGGAACTAGAATACGCACGTCTACACCACTTAACGCTGCTATTTTCAAAGCAGAAAGGATATCGTCATCTGGAATAAAATAGGGTGATGCGACCCAAATTGATTTTTTTGCAGAAGTAATCATAGAGAAAAATAACTTTTTGATTACTTCCCAGCGCGTATCTGGTCCACTAGCAATCATTTGTACTCCACCTAAACGTTCTACATTCGGCAGATCTGGAGACAGATAACTCTGCTTCAACAAGGTTTCTTTTGTCATATAATACCAGTCACGCAAAAAAATAAGCTGCAGTGAACGAACAGCTTCACCTTTTACAAATAAATGAGTGTCGCGCCAATGACCGAAGTATTGGTTTTTACCTAAATATTCATCTCCGATATTCAGGCCCCCAACAAAAGCAATTTGGGCATCTACCACTATAATTTTACGGTGATTTCGGTAATTTATTTTATGGTTTAGTAATGGCATTTTAACAGGAGCAAATGGTACCATTTTTACTCCTGCCTCTTTTAACTGATCAATGTAGGTTTTGGGTAATTGAAAGCAGCCGACTGCATCATAAAGAAAACGAACATTAACTCCTTCTTTCGCCTTCTTAATTAATATATTTTTTATCTCATTTCCAATCTCATCACTTCTAACGATGTAATATTCCATATGAATATGATTTGTAGCATCGTTTATCGCCTTTAATATGTGGGTAAACGTTTCTTTCCCATCTGTTAAAACTTTTGTTTCCGTTGAAAAAGATATAGGATTGTTGGCTAACCGATGGGCAAGTCGAAATAGGAGCTGTTGATCTTCACCCATTTTACCTAATTCATTCTCATTTAATGGTTTATTTCCTTCAATTAAGTGTAGAGCTTGTTCATCCAAAATCGCTTTTTCCGTAAATGTCTTCATTTTACGATGATTTTGACCAAACATTAAATAAAAGAAGAAACCTAAAACTGGAAAAACAGCAAGAACCATTAACCATGTTACAGTTCTTGATGGATGACGATTTTCTAAAAAGATTACAATTGCAATAAAGAATGCAGATAGTGAAAAAAGTATACTTACTCCCCCAACTATCCAACCTTCCCAGTAATCTTTCGTTAAGTATAGAACGATCCCAATAATTAATAAAAACAATAGTATTTGAAGTTTCTTTTTCATAATCTTTACCTTCCTTATAAATATTAAAAATACATTTATTACTATGAAGGTAACAAAAAAAGCACAAGCGGATTTGTCATGAGCGAGAATCAATAGAATACTTTCCTAAACTCACTTTAGTCTTCTAAAAAGATACCGTGGCCAAACTAGCAAGCATTGGAGCTGGCCGTATTCTCAATTCACTCATTAGAAAACGTAGTCCCTTATTTTTAATAAAAAAGAAAAAAAGGGGACGCTTCCTAAATTTTAGTGAAAATAATGAAATTTCATTATCATTGTGTTCACATTTTCTTTAGAGGAAGTGCCTGACCCTTTCTTTAAAAGTCAGTTCTATTTTTTATCAAACTTTTTACGTAACTCTTGTAATGATTCGTCTGCTATGATTTCCTTGCCATACTCTTGGATACGGTGAATCGTAATTTCTGACTCATAGCCAAACTCTAAAATTTGACTTAGTATATCGTCTTGCTCATCTTCTGGAAATTCATCAGTAAACATAACAAACAAATAATATTTATTTTCAAAGTGATAAAGAGCATTATTAAACCCTCTTACTTCTATATGATGACTTAATGAAATTATGTCTTCAAAATCATCAAAGCCAATAACAAGATCTAATAATTCTGGCTCCTCATCTTCTTGAAGATCTTTATTGTTTACAAAATTCTCATCAAGCATATCTTCAATATTTTCATCTACAGGTAAGTTAGTTTGGTCATTAGAAACAGGTATTTCTAATCTCACGTTACCGTCAGTTATTTGGCCTCTAGTAACGATAATTTCTAAACCCCTATCAAGAGCTTGAACTTGGATCCACAAAGGACCTTCTAACTCAAAATTTCCCTGGTCATTAGCTTCATTAATCATTTCGAAAAATAGTTCCTCGCCTCGTTCACGATTATACCAAATTTCCTCTCGATCAAAGCCGCGATTTTCTATGTCCTTATACGTGATAAAAAACTTGATTGTTGACTCATTCAGTCTTTCTATCTCCATAATTCTACTCTCCCTTCTTGCAAATTTAAATGACGGAAGGGACATGCTTTTCCCCTAGAGAGCGCACAGCTTAACCCTATCCCAATTACTTTCCTTTTAAAAGGATGTTCCAAAAACAAGTATACTTATACAACCTTCCGGCTCTATTCTCATCTTATTTTCAACACATTTTATATTAGTACAAATGAAGCAATTCCTTTTCATATATTATACTTCTATTCTATGATAAATCAATTCAGAATGGAAATTATATGCGATGCAAAAATTACATTATTTCTTTAGAATAAGAAAAGTCTTCGCGCCATAATGATCCAAGCAACCTAAAGTGTAGACACTGAATCTTAACAGCTATTTTCAAACTTTTTTTTTGCTTCCTTAAAAAAAAGGAATGAAATCAAGTATAAAGTGATATGTTTAGTTAATAAGTTGTCCTTTTATTTTAACATTTATTTACTCAATTTATAAGTGTTATACTTGTTCTTTATTCATTTAAGAGATTAGAGGTGTGTCCATGAGCCTACAAATGGATTTTATTATTCCATTATTAACGATTATTGGTATTGATATTGTTTTAGGTGGAGACAACGCTATCGTTGTTGCTCTTGCCTGCCGTAATTTACCCGAAAAAATTAGACATAAAGCTATTGTACTAGGAATTATGTTTGCAATCATTGCGAGAATAACACTTACTCTAGTTGCCGTTTACCTGTTAAAAATACCAATGCTTATGGCAATTGGAGGAGCTTTATTACTTTATATTTCTTATCATTTATTAATTGATACAAATGATGATCGTGATATCCAAGGCAAATCAACGGTATTCGCTGCTATCAAAACAATTATTGTAGCTGATATTGTTATGGGGTTTGACAATGTAATAGCTGTAGCAGGGGCTGCTCACGGGAATAAAGCATTAGTAATCATTGGTTTATTAGTATCAGTACCAATTATCATTTGGGGTAGTCGGATTATTTTATTTGCGATGCAACGTTTTCCAATTATTATTTATTTCGGAGCTGGCATCCTAGCATTTACCGCTACAAAGATGATCGCTCATGAGCCAATGTTAGCTCCATTGTTTAATAGCCACCCCACCTTCGCATCCCTTATGCAAACATTAATCATAATTTTAATCATGTGTATCGGTTGGCTATCAAAACGAATGAAAAGCAATATTGAATGGATAAAAAAGTAATTTAAAATTAGAAACAATTTAATACAATGTTCAATACGTCGGTTTAAACGAAAATGGCAGACTAATCGTCTGCCATTTTGCTTTTATATATATTCTACTCGTTAACTGCTCTTTGAGCTTCTTGTAAGAAGAATGTACGAACTTTACGTGGTAAAAACCTTCTTATTTCTGCTTCATTATATCCTACTTGTAATCGTTTTTCATCGATTAGTATCGGACGACGCAATAAACCTGGATTTTCACTTACAATCTTAAAAAGTTGTTGTAATGATAATGACTCTACTTCAACATTTAATTCTTGAAACACCTTTGAACGAGTTGAAATAATTTCATCTGTACCGTCTTCAGTCATGCGAACTACTTCTTTTACCTCATCAATCGTTAAAGGTTCAGCAAAGATATTCCTCTCAACAAATTCAATATTATGCTCCTCTAACCAAGCCTTCGCTTTTCTACAAGATGTACAACTTGGGGATGTAAATAGTGTAACCATTATTCAATTCTCCCTTCTATTTATCTATATCTTTTCTTCTAATTCTCAATTAAAAGTAAAAACACACTGTTAGTTGATAATCAAATTATACAATAATTATTCTAATTTGAATACCCTTCTAACAAAAAAAATAAACAAAATTTATACAACTTGTACATAGTGTTAACCTATCACTCTAAAATCTGTCATTAATTTCAAATATGAATTACTCATGTAATGTAGCATGTAGACCGCTAATCTAAATACTTTTCGCCTTTAGATTTTTTTCAAGAAAAAGGTGCCCCTATACAAATCATAGGACACCATCTTTTTCTTATGCTGTTGTCTTAGATTGAGAAAGTGGTTTTCTCCCTGGAAGCGGTTGCCAACCGGGAAATTTCTTTTTTAATAAATCTTTCCAAATTTCTCTTTTCTTTTTTCGTTTCTTCTCTCTCCCTTTCATAATAAGCACCTTCCCTTATTTTAATATTAATCATAGAGAGCAAAGACAAATTAAATTAAGAATGTTCCTCATCGAAGGAAAGAACTTCATCAACTTTTTGATAAGCTTCACCGTACAATTGTTTATCTTTGTACGTGTGAATAGTTTCGTACGTTTCTTTCATCTTCTCATAAATGGTTTCTTCGTCGTCATTTTCTGGCGACCAATAAAGGATCTCCAAATCCGTTATTTCTTTCGTTGCTAAGGATCTACGACGATAACCAATGGATTTAGCATGATGAAAGCCTTCTCTTTCATAGAAATTAAAACGCTTCTTTGTGTCTGTGTCTTCATAGGTAACAGGTTCTACTTCAAGTATTATTGGTTTTTGTTTTGCTTTTAAATTATCTAATAATTTTTTTCCTAATCCTTGGCCTCTAGCATTTTTTGATACAAACAAATAATCAATAAAGATAAAGTCATCCATTTCTACATACATCATAACATGATTAGGACCTTCATCTTTGTGATAAATATCTCCCTTTTCTTTTAATAACAGCTCTATATGCTCTTTTGATTTCATCTCTTCAATAGGGAAATATTGATTCAGCTTTTCATACCAATTCATGGTTACCTCCAAGTAGCTTATACTTTTTAATAACATGTCTTCACTTATTAGTATATGCTTTTTTTAATAATTGTTAAACTAAGTTTATTGATTTGTACTTAGTAAAAAATGACTAATTTTGTTTTAATATGTTAAATGTTACTCAAGAGATATAAAGCTGAACTTCAATCAGTGGGGGTTTTCCTTCATCCCCCACTGATTGTTAGTTCAACTTATACCACGGGCATAAGAATAACTAATCATCAGCTTCACTGATGAAAGTTATTCTATATCGGACCTTTAGGGGCAGTTTATCCCCCACCTAAACTTCTCGATTTTCTTACGTTTTGAGGTGGGGGTCTTACTTGCCCCTTAAGTGTGGGATAAAAAAGGATCGTAATTGCTTTTATAGCCAACTACCACCCTTTAATTTCGTTTACCTTTTAATCCATTTTATAATTTACATTTGGTGTGTAGCGATTACCAGCATTCCATAACAAAAACTCATTGATCCCATTTTCATATAGAGCCCGGATTTGTGCTTCTACTTCCTCTTTTCCGTAAACCCGGTAGTTACCAGCACCTAAGTAGGAAGCTGTAAAGTCTTGGATCCACGGCCTTGAAACAGGGGGATTTTCCAACTTCCCAAGAACATGATTTTCTACTTTGGCATATTCTGTAACTAGTTCATACGGATGCAAATCAGGTTTTGAGATGCCAAAATACGAAGTCCAGTGACTAGGATAAATCATTGATGAAATAACATCAACATTTTGTGAGATCCTTGAAAAATTTTGACCAATTCCTGGTGCCTCAGTAATTGTTGCTGAATATCCAAAAATGTCAACCGAAACATCTACACCATATGGCTGCAGTTTCTCTCGTGCATAAGCGACAAAATCAGTTACAGCATCAACCCGCTTTTGGACATTATCTCGATCACCATCATTATATTCTCCTACATCATACGTTAACATTTCATCTCTTCGTTCAAAGCCTTCTGGAAACCTTACGTAATCAAATTGAATCTCTTTAAATCCAAGTTGAGCTGCTTTCTCAGCAATAGCAACATTATAATCCCAAACCTCTTTTAGAAATGGATTGACGAATGCTTCACCTCTTCCGTTTTTCCACACCTTTCCATTTTGTACAAATGATAGATCAGGGCGCTTCTCTGCTAAGACTGTGTCTTTAAAAACAACTATGCGGGCAATAGGGTAAATTTCGTGTTCTTCGAGACGCTTCATTAGTTTCTCTGTATCTTTAATATAGCGTTGACTGATGTTTAAATACGGTGAATTTGAATCGGGAGTATACGTTAAATAACCATGATCATCCTTAATGTCTATAACCATTGCATTAAGGTCTGTATTATCAATTAAGTCAATTAATGTTTCAAACCTTGCACCACCAGCTGAATGGCCAGTAACATAAATACCACGGACAGCATCTGGATATTCAAAGTGATATCCTGATTGGAAAAGAAACCTTGACATCGGTTCTGGAATTTCCTTTTGACGTAATTCAGTTAATTTATTTGCATGCTCTACGACTGTTTTTTCTACAGTTGCATAAGTAAAACTTCCAGTTCCTAACAACGATACGAAAAATAATATTGTAAATATCTTCAGTAAATTCTTCCCCATATTTACATACCTCAATTCCTTTTCTATTAATCTTCGTCTTTTACATCAATGTCAGTAGGTAATTCTTGTAATTGTTCTTCTTTCCATAATCTGATTTGTTTTTCAATATTTTCTAGAGTTTTCTTAAAATGCTCTTTATTCACTAGATATTGCTCCCCATCATGCACTGCCCTAATATTTCCAACTTTTATTTGCTGAAAAACGTAGTCTGGTGATAAGTGCAAATAATCAGCCAGTTCTTTTACTGTAACATACAACCTAATCCCTCCCCATTTTCTCAGCTTTAAAGTTCCTTATATATTAGGATTATACAATTGTTCGTAATGAATACCAACAAGTTCATCGTAAAATAGTGACATTTAATGACAAGCTACAACCACTTTCATTATCATTTTTCCCGTTTATTATCAAAGTGCCCCCTTAACTTCTTTCCAATTTCAAAATACCTCTTATTTTGTCACTTGCATTCATCATCCAACATATGTATAATAGTAAAAATTTATATTTTTGGTGTAAGAAAATTTAAGGAGGAGATCATGATGAGAGACATTACATTGCTGACTATTTTTGACCATCGTATTACACAGAAGTATATTAAAAGATCTGGTATGGCACACGCCATTGCGGCTGCTTATCATGCATTTACCCTCTCAAAACAATATAATGTAAATTCTGATTTAGCGACTAAAGCAGCTTTTCTGCATGACATAGGACACTATACATGGTACCGAGATGGTAAATGGGATTATGAGTTATACAAGAAAAATGACATTCATGCTATAAAAGGTGCAGAACGTGCTCATAAGTTATTAATTAGGTTAGGTGAACATCCAGCAAAGGCAAAAAAAATCGCTTTAGCTATTTTATTACACACTGACTCTTACTTACCAGATGGACAGCTTAGTTTAGATCCTCTTCAAAAAGTTGTTGCTTTAGCTGATGAAATGGATGAGGAACCAAATGGGAACCACCATTATCGAAAAGTTGATGATGAAAAGGCGCGATTGTTAATTATAAAATTAGATGAACAAATTGACAATGAACTATATCAACAAGATAATCAAATTGCATCTTTGTAATGAACAATTGATATTGTTCATTACCTATAGGTTTGAAAGCCCAATTCCCTGATCAAGTGCGATTTATTCTAAATGCACTTTGTGTCCCAGGATCACAAAACACTTTTGACCTAACAGCTAACAATTGTATAACATTGAAAAAGGAGAAAAACTTACGTATAGAAAGTTCTTCTCCTTTATTATTTTGTATAAATGATAATGATATATAGCGATTGACGATTTTCATTTTCCGTGGTACATTTATTCCAACAAAAGAATAAGCCCAAAAAGGGGAGTAGCGACCAACTGGTTAATGAATCGTCATTTCAGTGATTATATCACTCGGTTCATTAAGCTTTGTGTTTTCGACAAAGTACGCAAGACCTTTTTATGAAAATGCTTTAGATTCCTAAAGCATTTTCATAAAAGGGTCTTTTTCTTTTTCGAAATTTCAGGAGGCGACAACTCATGGTATTTTTACTCTTTTTCATTGCAGCAATATTTACAGTATTATCAGCAATCAAACTTTCCACTTATGCAGACGTTTTAAGTGAAAGAACTTCATTAGGAGGAATGTTAGTCGGAACAATCTTTTTAGCAGGAGCTACTTCTTTGCCTGAAGTGACAACGACCTTGACCGCAATTGTAGGTTTAAAAAACACTGACCTCGCTGTCGGTAGTGTTTTAGGTAGCAACATGTTTAACCTTTTAATTATTGCGGCTTTCGATCTGTACTATCGTAAAAACCAAATTTTCAAAAGTGCTTCACATAGCCATGTTTATACCATCAGTGTTGGCATGCTTCTATCTTGTCTTATCTTTCTTGCTTTAACTTTAAAACTACCTTACTCAATTTTAGGCATTGGTTTCGATACGATTATTCTTATCATCATTTATGCCAGTGGAATGTATCTCATTTCTAAAAAAGTAACCAACTTTGAAGATGAAGACGAAGACAAGGATGGCGTTTCTCAAACGTCAGCAATTTCATTAAAAAAAGCAATCATAGGGTTTATTATTGCAGCGTTTGTTATCTTAATTTCAGGTTCACTTTTATCAATAACCGGCGATAGAATTGCCATTGTTACAGGACTAGGTTCAAGTTTTGTTGGTAGTTTCTTAATTGCAGCTTCAACTTCATTACCAGAAGCAGTAGCAGTGTTAATTGCCATCCAATTACGGAACTATAATCTAGCGATTGGCTCCATTTTAGGTAGTAACTTATTTAACATTTTAATTTTAATAGGATCTGATGTTTTCTATCGTCCAGCTTCAATTTTATCAGCAGCATCATCCGTACACAGTATTACTGCAATAGCTACGTTTTTATTAAGTGTCATAATATTATATTCATTACTTCGTTCAAAAGTGCAAAAGAATCAAACTGTTTATTGGTTACCTTCGGCTGTACTTATATTTTTCTATTTCGTATCAAGTTTTCTAATTTTCATAAACTAATAGAAAACGAGGCTGCTAGAGTAGCCTCGTTCTTCATATCACTAAATCATTGATTATTCTTGTTTAATAACCCCTGTAAAAACGGGTGATCTAATAACATCTCCATTGTCACAATCCCATTTAATCGCTCTACAATTTTTCCATTTTCATCTATAAATATCGTAGTGGGTATTCCGATTAACTGGTAATCCTTCATAACTTTACCGTCTCCATCAAACAAAACTTCATATTTTACTTCAAAATGATTAAGGAACCTTCGAACGTCGTCTACATTCCTTTCTTCTTTCGTAACATTTATTCCCAAAAGAACTAACTTTTCATCGTCAATTTTCTTATCTAATTGTACAAGCGTTGGCATTTCTTCTTGACAAGGAGAACACCAAGTCGCAAAAAAATTAATAATCACTTTTTTCCCTCGAAAGTCTGATAGAGATACCTTTTCACCGACACTATTTAAAAGCTGAAAATCCTCGGCAATATTTCCTTTGTAAACACCTTGTTGTTTAGAGGTGATCGTTTCTAGATCCAACCTTTTTAATACTGAATCCGAACGTTCATAGCTAAAAGCTAAAAAAAGAAAAATAAAAGAAAAAATTGCTAAATATATTAAATTCTTTTTAAAAATCATCTTTTACACCACCTTAATAATTTTAGTTGACCAGGCCATCGACATAGTACATATATATGCACATATCACTGAACCATTACGTAATCATTCTTTCAGTCATAACACAAGATTGCTTTTTTATATTTTGTTTTATATAATTAGAAAAACTTGGCTTTTCTAATTACAAGGAGTAAGTTTTTCAAAAACATGGGAATTATAAAAATACTTAAATTCCCTAACGCGATTGTGATTATTTGGAATTTATATACTTTGCGATGATGAAGAATAGTATATATTGTTAAACTCTTAGAGAGTCTGTGATGGTGGGAAACAGATAGTAACGCAATATAGAATGGGCTTTTGAGCAACCGAACCGAACCAATAATGTTTGTAAGTAGGCCTCGGCGTTTTGTCCTTAACGTTATCAAGGACTTCGTATCGCTTCAACAGCTGTACGGTTTTAAGTGATTCTAACTAAGTTAGAATAATTAGGGTGGTACCGCGGTCCATTCGTCCCTATCTTTTCGGGATGAATGGGCTTTTTTTATTGTCATTTTTATTTAAAGAAGGGAAGTAAGACGATGAAAACGATTTTTTCAGGCATTCAGCCAAGTGGAACTTTAACACTTGGAAATTATTTAGGAGCAATGAAACATTTTGTAGAACTTCAAAATGATAATCACTGTTATTTTTGTATAGTTGATGAGCATGCCATCACAGTTCCACAAGATCCACTTCAACTTCGCAAAAATATCAGAAGCTTGGCAGCTCTCTATATTGCAGCTGGAATTGACCCAACCAAATCAACTTTATTTATCCAATCAGAAGTAAGTGCCCACACCCAATTAGGTTGGATTATGCAGTGTGTCTCCTACATTGGTGAATTAGAGCGAATGACACAGTTTAAAGATAAATCTGATGGAAAAGAAGCTGTATCTAGTGCACTTTTAACGTATCCACCATTAATGGCAGCTGACATTTTACTTTATAATACAGACATCGTGCCAGTGGGAGAGGATCAAAAGCAACATTTAGAATTAACACGCGATCTAGCAGAACGCTTTAATAAAAAGTACAATGACATCTTTACAATTCCAGAAGTACGCATTCCAAAGGTAGGCGCAAGAATTATGTCATTAACTGATCCAACTAAGAAAATGAGTAAGTCAAATCCAAATCCGAAAAGTTATATTTCAATGTTAGATGATGAAAAAACGATCATGAAAAAAATCAAAAGTGCTGTAACCGATTCTGATGGAATTGTTAACTACGACAAAGAAAATAAACCAGCTATTTCAAATCTACTCAGTATCTTTTCTCTTTGTTCAGGCAAGTCCATTGAAGAATTAGAAAATGAGTTTAAAGGGAAAGGCTACGGTGAATTTAAACAAGCGTTAGGTGAAGCTGTTATTGAGACATTAAAGCCTATCCATGACCGTTACCATGAAATCATTAATTCCGAAGAACTTGATCATTATTTAGATTTGGGAGCTGAAAAAGCTAATAAAGTCGCCTCTAAAACATTGGCGAAAGCAAAAAGAGCCATGGGTTTAGGTAGAAAAAGGTAATAATTTTCCTCTATACTAGCCTTTATAAAGCAAAAAATAACAGGAGCTCTTTGCTCCTGTTATTTTACACTTTCAGCATGTTGAAGCTCCCATAATTTTTCAAAAAAGGAGTGTCCTTTTATCATTCTTTCACATAGGTGATAATGCTGGCTTGTCCAGCCCATCTTCACCTCATTAAAGAGTTTCTCCCACGCTTCTTCAAAACACATTTGTTGAATACTTTCATAGTTATTTGGTGACCACTCTGTGAGCCAATAACGGACTTCCGAAACATTACAAGTTGAATATAGCTGATCTAGCGCCATAAATAACAGCTGTTTTAATTGACGTTCTTTCCGGATCAACCCACTCATCAACCTAGGATCAGGTGATAAAATATGATGCTCCTTTGGTAAATCAATATACTCAACGTAGTAATCATTTACATGTTCATTCATGGCTAATTCGAGTACGGTTTCTTCTTGTCTAGGCATTAACCTACTTTTTCTTATCGGAGTTTTATAACCTAACGTATCGACTGCCAAGACTTTTCTTCCATCTGTTACAATGAAACAATAATCTAGTTGTAATCGTTGATTGTTTTTCCTTTGATAACTCTGTTGATAAACATCATCTAATAACTGTTCAGGTAATTCTGCCAAGTTGTTTTCTATGTAGTCGAAAATGTTGCTTGTTACTTTTATTACAATAACAGAATCTAATAGCTCAATCTTATCTTCTTTCCTCCACTCAAAAAACTCGCAGATATTGTAACCATTTTCTTCTCCTTCAAACCAATTGATCCATACATCCCGAATGTGGACCATCAGAAAGCCCCCTTACTCTTTGAATGTTCGTACCAACAGTATAGGCATTCATTAGGAAATTTATTCCATGGTGAAGGGAAATGCAAGGAAATTTTTCACTATTTTCTTTAATTACGCCTAGAAGAAGGCCCATAAATACTAATGATAATCATGACTAAACCAATGATAAAGAGATGTAGTTCTACTCTCATCCCAATGAACTTCAGATAATATACGAAGGAATACCCAGCTGTTAATAAGTTTAAATACGCAATCATGCTTATACCACCTATTACAGCAAGTCCAAAGCCAACAAGTAATATGAAGAAACGAATAATCATAACTTGTCCCACCATAGAAACTTTTGTTGAAACTTTCCCACGGGAATCCTCCCTTCTGACTAATATTTTTACTACTATATTAGTACTTCTTCTAAAGTTAGAAAAATCCTGTTAAAAATAAGGTATTTCCATAAAAACTTGTATTAAAAAAGAAGTCTAAAAAGAATTCTAGACTCCTCTTACTGAAATGTATGATCAAATTCTGATGTAGATAAAATCTCTTTAGAATCCTTTTTTAATAATTCACTCATTCGTATTCCTTTGTTTCTCGCCAAATAAGCTTTTACAATTTCATAGCCAATACAATAACCAAACCATTTAGGGTATTTACGTGATGTTTGACCGCCTAATAAAATAGGGTCATGATTTTGTTTACCTTTTACGTTTAATAAGTTTTTTACTCTTTGCCAATATGGATATAGTTCTTTTTTATTATATAAAGATACCCAAGGTGCTAATGCACTTTTTCCCACTGTCTTTTCTACCGCTACTTCCGCCATACCTTCAATAACCATCGAATCGAGTAATGTTAACTGATCAAAGTCTTTGTTTAACGACGAAAGGCGGCATACATGGTTATATTCATGAGTAAGAAGCGCATCTATTTGTTCTACTGAAAGATTTTTGGATAAAAATAAAACTATAACATTGTGGAAACTAATTCCTGTTTTCCCATTCAAGTCTTTCATTATTATTTCATTTCTCTTTTCAACCGGAAAAAGATAAATTGTAGCTTCTTCTCCCTGCCAATCACTTTTTAAGCGTTCATAATGAATTTGAAGTAACTTCCATATTTTCTTTTTTTCAAACCCATTAATTTCTTCTAATATTTTAGCATCAGGAAAGAACATTCCATTGTCTAAAAAGTATTTATGCAACTGAATAGAATGGTACTCTTCGAAATGATCAGCTACAGGATCACACAAAAGTTCTCGTTGCAATTGAAAATATAGCTTTGTTGGTGTTTCTTTTCTCTTTCTTACAAATTCCTTTAATAGTTCATTAGTTTGCACAACACTCAAAGTCTAGACACCTCCTACATATCCTACTACTTATAGTTATGTTTGATTTTGAAAGGTGCTACTTTTTAATAGGAGTTGCACACGTATCATTTTTAGTCACCACTTGAACTAAAATTTAAAGCTAATTTTGTTTTCCTTATCATCCCAAATGAGAGTAGCATTAAATGTTTTGTCTCCTTTTTTAAAACCTTTTAATACTCCTGTTTCACCTTTTGTTAATAAATTTTTGACAGTTGTTTCAGATAGTTTCTTTCCTAAAATTGTTTTGGATAAAATAAATTTACAAGAAGTTTGTTTATAATTTCCGCAACCATAAAAATTTCCCTTATCAACTAAATCTCCATCACAAAGCTTACACTTCCCGATTACTTTTCCGAGAGTAAACTTTGATTTAGAGTTTTTTTTCACTTCATATTCAAGTCCTTGAAAATTCCATTTCACTGAATTTTGTGTAGCGTCTTCAACAATTTTGGCTGTTAACTTTTTCGTTTGTTCCATAAAAGTAACTGGAGAAGCCGCTCCTTGACCTATTTCCCCTAAACGCTGCTCCCATTTTGCGGTCATTTCAGGAGAAGCTAAAATAGCACCACCAATTGCATCAATAAGAATTCGTGCTTTTTTTGTTGCAAACACTTGATTTTTGACTACCTCTATATATTGCCTGTCTTTTAACATAGTAATGATACCAGCCCGAGTTGCTTCTGTACCTAACCCCTCTGTTTTGTTTAAAACTTTTTCTAATTCTTCATTATCTATAAATTTCCCTGCTGTTTTCATCAACGTAATTAACTGTCCTTCGGTATACCGCTTAGGTGGTTGTGTTTTTCCAGCCTTTACATGAACACTCTTAACAAAACCAGTCTCTCCCTCCTCTAAAATAGGTAAAATGACATCCGTATCATCTTGTTGCTTATATAAAACTTTTCTCCAACCTTCATTTATTTGCTGCTTTCCTTTTGAAATAAACTGTGCCCGTTTGTCTACCAAGGTAATAATTGTTGTATAGTCAAATTGTGACGAATCGTAATGGGCTGCAATAAGACGACGTATGACTAAATCATAAATTTTTGCTTCGTCTGTTGGTAATTTAGTAGGATCTTTTACTTGTTCAGTAGGAATAATCGCATAGTGATCTGTTACCTTTTTTTCGTTTACGAAGCGTTTATTATTAGCAATCGACTTTTTCGGAACCGGGAAGAGCGATGAATATTCTTTAAAATCACTTAGCTTTTCTAATATATATGGAAACGTTTCCGCTTCCCCTTTTGTAACATAATTTGAATCTGATCTTGGATAAGATACAATTCCTTTTTGATAAAGCTTTTGTAATACATCTAATGTCTTTTTTGGGGGAAATTTATATATGTTATTAGCGGTAGCCTGAAGTGCTGATAAATTAAATAATAAAGGAGGCTCAAACTTTTTTCGTTCTTTTTCAGCATGGACTATTTCTGCCGTTTTTCCTTCACAGAACAGCGCTATTTTTTGGGCCATTTCTTCTTCTTCAATTCTTGATTGATTCTCTTTATACCATTTTCCTTCATAATGCTTTCCATCCATTGTAAAAGTAGCAATTACTTCCCAAAATGGCTTAGATTCAAAACCTTCAATTTCCTTCTCTCTTTTTACAATTAAAGCTAACGTAGGCGTTTGAACTCTTCCTGCTGAAAAAACATCACTAATACCTTTTTCCTTTAATAAGATAGAAAATACTCTTGAGGCATTCATTCCTACTAGCCAATCGGCACATGCACGAGTATATGCTTCATAATACAAATTTCTTGTTTTTTCTTCTGTTAATAAACTATCAAAACCTTCTAGAACTGCTTTTTGAGTTAACGAAGAAATCCATAAACGTTTCATTGGTTTATGAATCCCGATCATTTGTATAATACTACGAATAATTAATTCTCCTTCTCGCCCCGCATCTCCACCATGAATAATTTCTGTTACCTCTTTTTTTTGTAACAATTTTTTAATGATTTGATATTGCTTATTTTTTGACCTTACGACCTCATACTGAAATTTATCAGGAATCATAGGTAAATTTAATAATGTCCATTTTTTCCAACTTGGAAAATAATTTTCTGGAGCCGAAAGCTGTAATAAGTGACCAACGGCCCAAGTGCAATATCCACCGTTAGGAAACCATTTATTTGGCTCGATAATTAAATAACCATCTTGTTTTTTCGTTTTAAATTGTGATACTAATGCTTTTGCTTGATCAGGCTTTTCAGCTATAAGTAATTTCATTGCTAATCTCCTCATTATCATAAGTCCATACCTATTTTACGAGTTTTTATCGAATGTGGCAAAATATGAATCAATTCTTTTGGTTTAATGATGAATGTATTCTATCAAAATCCATTCAAATTCCACTGTTTTTATGATATTCTTTATTTGTGACAAAATATAACGAGAGTATATATGGAGTGATAGGAATGAACAAAGTCGTAAAAATTACACCTTTCTTTAGTCAACTATCAAAAGAAAACCAAGATATTTTGTTACAGCATGGAGTAAAAATTCACGCTAGAGAAGGTACTACATTGTTTTACGAAGGAGAAGAAGCTACTAATATTTACTTAATCCGTTCCGGGAAAGTGCGGCTAAGTAAAATGACGATCGATCATAAAAAGTTTTTCCTTCACTTGAAGCAAGATAACGACATTATTGGTGAATTTAGTTTATTTAATGATATGTTAGTTAGTATGACAGCAGAAATCATTGAAGACTCTACCCTCTATAAATTTACAAGAGAAAATTTGGAAGCGTTATTTCTACAAAATGGTGACATTGCCGTAGCTTTCATTAAGCTTTTTGCTAGAAATACGCAATCAACACAAGCAAAATTTTCCGATTTACTTCTTTACGGTAAATTAGGAGCGCTTTATTCTATCCTTATTCGTTTTAGCAATTCATATGGTGTAAAATACCATAATGATATTTTAATACCGCTAAAGCTCACAAACCAAGAAATTGCAAATTTCATAGGTACATCTAGAGAAACTGCTAACAGAATGTTACAAGATTTAAAAAAAGAAAATATCATCTCAATTTTAGATGATAACATCCTAATCAAAAATATCGACTATTTAAAGAAATATCTACGTTGCGAAAGATGTCCAGTTGAAATTTGTACAATTTAACTTACTTTAAGCAAATCTGTTAACTCTAGTTAATGGATTTTTTTATTAGCTGAGTAAATTTCATAATTACCTAATCCGAGATGCATAATTCTATATCTAGTTACGATCGAATGAATGTAACTAGTTATAAAATCTTAGTGGGGTAAATTATATATGTATGTCGTTCATTAATTAGAATAAATCCAATAAATTTGGGGATTTAGTACTAAAAACAGTGCTTTTTTGCTATACTAATTGGTATGCTTAAAGGAGTTGATTAAGGTTGACCAGAAAAGGAAGCCCAACAAGAAACAAGCCTAAAAAAAGCAAAAAGAAACCTATTTACATAACACTTTCTATACTGATTATATTAGCAATCTCTACTGTAGTCTATTCGACTTACCAATTTGAACATGCACGAAAACAATCTCTTAAATTAATAGAAGGTAATAATAATCAACATGAATTTGAAGCAATCGAATTTAATGCCAGCAAAGATGAGTTTAAAGAATTAATACGTGTCCTTTTATTAGGAGTGGATAAGGAAGAAGATGGCGCTGCAAGATCAGACACAATTATGGTAGCTCAATACCAACCGAGACAAGGGAAAATAAAGTTAATTTCAATAATGCGGGATACGTATGTCACCATTCCAGGATATCGAAACAATAAAATTAATACCGCTTTCTTTTTAGGTGGGCCGGAGTTACTACGTAAAACAATAAAAGACAATTTTGATATTGACATCCATTACTACGCTATGATTGATTTCGATGGTTTCCAAAGAGTAGTAGATATTATCTCACCTGATGGGATTGAAATAGACATCAAAAGAAGAATGTATTATTCTAAAGGGCGAGACCATATCGATTTTCAACCAGGGCTACAGCGTTTAGATGGGCAACAAGCTTTAAACTATGTACGTTTTCGTAGTGATCACGAAAATGATTTTGGACGTGTTCGACGGCAACAAGAAGTCCTAACTATATTAAAGGATGAACTCCTAACATTCTCGGGAATAACTAGACTTCCGAAATTACTAGGTTCCATTGAACCTTATATTCAAACTAATATCCAAAACAAACAAATTTTAGATTATGGTACAAATTTTTTCTTAAAGCCAATTGAAAAGGTGGAAACAATAACAATTCCAGTTAAAGGATCATTTGTTGATGCTAGATATAACCATGCTGGCGCGGTACTAGAAGTAGATATCGAAAAAAATAAACAAGTTATTAAAGAATTTTTAGAGCTTGATCAGGAATTTGCTTACGATTAAAAAAGCGCAAGGTGCCCGCCTATCGGCGACAAACACTGGAGCTAGACAGTTTCCAAGTTAGAAATTTATAAATTCTGGATTATATAAAGCTGAACTTCAATAGTGGGGGTTTTCCTTCATCCCCCACTGATTGTTAGTTCAACTTATACCACGGGCATAAGAATAACTAATCATCAGCTTCACTGATGAAAGTTATTCTATATCGGACCTTTAGGGGCAGTTTATCCCCCACCTAAACTTCTCGATTTTCTTAAGTTTTGAGGTGGGGGTCTTACTTGCCCCTTAAGTGTGGGATAAAAAAGGAACTCGGCCATGTTGGCTGTAGTTCCTTTTCTAACTTCTCGCAAAATATCCTTTTCACACTCTATAGTTAAATAGTTTTCGTTATCTAAACGTTGAATTTCTTAAATATTAACGTTGCATTATGTCCACCGAATCCTAATGAGTTACTAAGAACTACGTTCACTTCATGTTTTCTTGCTTCATTTGGTACATAATCCAAGTCACACTCAGGATCTGGTGTTTCGTAATTAATTGTTGGTGGGATTACTCCATCAACAATCGCCTTTATTGAGAAAATAGCTTCTACAGCTCCAGCTGCACCTAATAGGTGTCCTGTCATTGATTTTGTCGAACTGACAGCTAATTGTTTGGAATAATCTCCGAAAACTTGCTTAATTGCTAACGTTTCATACTTATCATTATAATGAGTACTTGTCCCATGAGCATTCATATAATCAATTTCTTCTGGATTGAGCCCTGCATCTTTTAATGCCATACGCATAGCACGAACTCCTCCCTCACCTTCAGGAGCAGGTGCTGTGATATGGTATGCATCGCCAGTTGCACCGTAACCTACGATTTCTGCATAAATTTTTGCACCACGTTTTTGTGCATGTTCCAACGATTCAAGGACTAGAATTCCTGCACCTTCACCCATAACAAATCCATCACGATTTAAATCAAATGGACGACTAGCAGTTTTTGGATCAGGATTAGTAGATAGTGCTTTTGCTGCACTAAAACCTGCCATTGACATACTCGTAATTGGCGCTTCACATCCACCAGTAATCATAACATCAGCATCTCCGCGCTCAATAACCTTAAATGCATCACCTATGGAGTTAGCACCGGAAGCACAAGCAGTTACTGTACAAGAATTAATCCCTTTTGCCCCAAGCGTTATGGAAACTTGTCCTGAAGCCATATCAGGAATCAGCATTGGTACAAAGAACGGACTTACACGGCGATGTCCTTTTTCTAAGAAAATTTTAAACTGTTGTTCATATGTCTCCATTCCACCGATACCAGAACCAATCCATACACCAATTCGATCAGCATTTTCAGAAGTAATTTCAAGCTTTGCATCTTCAACAGCCATCAAACTACTTGCTACTGCATATTGAGTGAAGCGATCCATTCTTCTTGCCTCTTTTTTATCCATGAAATTACCTGGATCGAAATCCTTTAATTCAGCAGCAACAACTGTAGGAAACTGAGATGCATCTACTCTCGTAAGCAATCCTACCCCTGATTTTCCAGCTGTTAAATTCTCCCACGTAGATTCAACGTTATTACCTAAAGGAGTAACCGCCCCTACTCCTGTAACTACAACACGATTTTGCTTCATTATCTTTTCTCTCCTTTTATATAATGACATTCTAAAAAATTTGTGACTTCATCTAGGTTAACGACCCCAACGTAGTACTACAGAGCCCCAGGTTAATCCAGCACCAAATCCTACTAATACTACAATGTCACCATCTTTAATCTTTCCATTTTTCAGCTCATCAACTAAGGTCATAGGGATAGAAGCCGCTGAAGTATTCCCATATTTATGGACTGATTTTGCCATTTTCTCTTCAGGTAAATCGAGTCTTTGTCGCGACGCTTCCATAATTCGGATATTCGCCTGATGGGGAACTAGATAGTCAACATCTTCCTTTGTCAGACCAGCTTTTTCAATTACACTTAATGCGGATTCACCCATCTGACGTACCGCAAACTTAAACACTTCACGTCCATTCATAGTCAAGTGTGGGCCTTCTTGAGTAATGTGCTCGCACCCACCACCATCAGCTCCTAATTCAAAAGCTAATATTCCTTTATCTTTAGAAACCGGGCCTAAAACAGCCGCTCCAGCTCCATCACCAAATAGTACCGCAGTATTTCTGTCATCCCAATTGATCAGCTTAGATAATTTTTCTGCGCCAACAACTAATACATACTTATAATCACCAGACTGAATAAATTGCTTTGCTGTAATCATACCGTACATAAAACCGGAACATGCCGCACTTATATCCATAGCTGCAGCTTTTTTCGCACCTAGTTGATCTTGAATAACAGCTGATACTGAAGGAAATGGTCGGTCCGGAGTAACTGTTGCTACAACAATTAGATCAAGTTCTTCAGGTAAGATATTCGCCATTTCTAAAGCATCTTTGGCAGCCAAATATGACATATGTGAAGTATCATGATGCTCTGAAGCAAATCGGCGTTCTTCAATACCAGTTCTAGTTTTAATCCATTCATCTGAAGTGTCTATTTTCTTTTCCATATCTACATTGGTTATTACATTTTCTGGTACGTACGATCCCATACCTAGAATTCCAACATTGAGCATTCCTTTGTCCTCCTTTTATATATTTCTATATTATAAGTCACATTTACTTTTTTTCATAATTGTGTCATTTTATATCCTATACTAGTTAATATTATGACCTGATCATAATTTTAATTCATCTTATTGACTTTGTCTAGCAATCATTATACAATCGGGCGCTCTCTTCCCACACTCTCTTATGTAAGTTGACATACGTTTATATTGTATAATTCTTTTTAAAGGGGGATTGAAAATTGGAAGATAACAAACAACAAGAAACTCCACAAGCAAGAAATTTTTTTGATGAACTAATGTTTGGACCAACAGCACACCCTCCAATAGATGAAGAAGCAAATACACAAACGACACGTACTGAAGCAAGTAAAGAAAGTATGCCTACCCAAACGGAGGGTAATAAAAGCAATAAACACAATAGTGAAAATTCTCCAACACAAGAAATAGATTTTGTCCAAATGGTAGAGCAATTTGATCAATTTATGGGATTGGTTAATAAACTAGGACCTTCCCTAAAAAAAATGGGACCATTAGTCGATCTATTCAAAAGCTTTGGTAGTCCCAAAAAATAAAATAATAAGTTAAAAGGTAAACTACTGCTCTTTTTTCTTCCAAATTGAGCATAATCTAGTGGCATAAAACTATATCTAGATGAGTACGCAAATCCAACTAGATATAGTATTTCAGTCACGTGAAAACTGTATTATAAAATTCATTAACTTTCAAAATTTTTTGATGCATGTAAGAAAAGCGCAAGCGCCGCAGCTCATCGACGTAATAAGCTGGACTGAGTCGAGTGAGATATAGGAGAGTCGAAAGTCGTTAGACTTTCGTTCTTGACTTATCGTAGACGAGACGAAGGAAGCTTTCTAGTCGATAGGGCGCTGAAGCTAGACAGTTTCTAAGTTAGAAATTTTATACTTTCCTTGTAATAATATTAGGATGACTATAAATAGTCATCCTAATTATGACGAAAAATGCGAACAAACTCTTACCCAATGATTGCTTTAGCGATATGGCTGTTGTTCATATTGCGGAGGACCGTATGGTTGTGGACCAGATGGGTACGGGCTGTATGGCGGTGGTGGACCGTACGGTTGTGGGCCAGATGGGTACGGGCTGTATGGCGGTGGTGGACCGTACGGTTGTGGGCCAGATGGGTACGGGCTGTATGGCGGTGGTGGACCGTACGGTTGTGGGCCAGATGGGTACGGGCTGTATGGCGGCGGTGGACCGTATGGTTGTGGGCCATATGCCTTTCCTGGTCCAGAAAAAGCACTAAATAATAACCCACCACCCGCCAAACCAGCTAAAAATGGTAAAACTGGTGAATATCCGGGTTGTGGGGGATGTGGTGGGCGTGGGGGATGTGGATGATGATGTTTTCCATGCCCGTAATCTCTCGTCATCATATATTGTCCAGGATAATGGGCATAATGCATACCGGGATACATAATTGAACCTCCTTTACTTGTAATAATTAAGACCCCGGTCTTTCATCTAGGTCTTTACTATCCTATGTGCACGTATCCCATAACGAGCATGTCCAAAGGGCGATATTAGGAGGAGAAACGCCCTTTTTCTGATAAGAAAGCTTCAGTGCCGTGGGTATGAACCATTGGCTTTGGAGCTAGATAACCTTACATGTTTAAAATTTGATACTTAAAATTTATTCGTCGTACTATTTTTCATTTGGAAGTTTTCCAGTATCGATATATCGTTGAACCTCGTCACTAATCATCACTTGAATATCTTCTGGCACTTCCGGACTGAACGCTCCTAAAGAAATGACTCCTTCAGCAAAATCAAAATAACGATTCCCTGTACTTAGTTTCCCATTAAAAAATTCTTCTGCAACTAATTCATAAAGCTGATCAACATGTTGGATTGTACTTGTTAGTACAGTAGACTGTCCTAAATCGGATTGGTCTCCAACGTACCCAATAACATATAAACCGTGTTTTCTAACTTCTTCAATAACTGGTATATGATAACCGTCACCTGCTGGGTAAAATACATCAACACCTTCTAATTTCATTTCATTGTATAGCTCAATTGCCTTATCAATATTTCCCCAACTAGAAACGTAGTTTACTATGACATCTACATCTGGATTTTGATATTGAGAACCTTCTACAAATCCTTCTACTTCTGGCTGCCAAGGGTAAGCGGCAATTACCCCAATTACATTTGTCTCAGACATTTCACTTGCAAGTATCCCCGCAAAAAAGCCCATTGCATAACCTTCAAAATGAAGACTAGTAATATTTTCTCCTGACACATCGCCATTAAAAGCAATAAAATGCATATGTGGATACTGATCTTTCAATTCTAAAAACTTCATAGCATACATCTTTCCATGACCAAAGACTAGGTTTACTCCTAGTTTTTCATATTCTAAAATTGCATCGTTAACTTTTTCCATTGAATTAATTTCTTCCTTGTAAAATACATCAACATTCATTTTGGAATGAATATTTAATAAGCCTTTATAACCTTTACTATTCCAGCCCTGATCGTCAATATTACTTGGTAGCAGTAGCCCCACCTTGGTTGACATATTAGTTTCAATAGAAGTAGAACACCCTATTGAAATTAATAGTAATGTTACGATCAGACTAATTCGAAAAAAAGACATAAGTATTAAGCACTCTCCTTATAGAGGTTTTAATAAATCGCTTTCTAGAATTATTTTACCTAATAATACATTCGAAAATAATACTCCCTTTTTTCACTATATTAAATATGGTAAAATCAATCAATGGTAAACTAGAATTTGAAATGTAAAAGTAATATAAAATTGAACATTTTATTTAATAGTTAGTTGACTTTAATGAATTTCATAAAACAAATTTAACGCCACCAAGATACCGTATTTAGTTGTATTAATGCGTTCTCAACTAAATATAGTAATTTGGTTAGATTAATGGCATGATGAAATTCACCAATATTACATGTAATAAAGAAAGAGGCTCAAATTTATGAAACTTTCCTATGAACAAGAGGTACAATCAAGAAAAACCTTTGCTATTATCTCGCATCCTGACGCTGGAAAAACTACACTTACAGAAAAGTTACTTTATTTTGGTGGTGCAATTCGTGAAGCAGGTACAGTTAAAGGAAGAAAAAACTCTAAACATGCCATGAGTGATTGGATGGAAATCGAAAAACAAAGAGGTATTTCTGTTACTAGTTCAGTGATGGAATTTCAGTATAAAGATTTTCATGTAAATATACTTGATACTCCAGGACACGAAGATTTTAGTGAAGACACATATCGAACATTAACTGCGGCTGACTCTGCTACAATGTTGATCGATGTTGCCAAAGGTGTCGAAGCACAAACAATTAAATTATTTAAAGTTTGTAGTATGCGAGGAATACCTATTTTTACATTTATTAACAAACTAGACCGTCAAGGAAAAGACCCATTTGAATTAATGGAAGAATTAGAAGACGTATTAGGCATACGATCTTATCCAATGAATTGGCCAATTGGAATGGGGCAAGATTTTAGAGCCGTTTATGATCGACATCAAAAACGATTAGAGCTATACAATCATAATGAACCTAGCAAAATTACTATCATTGAGGTTACTGGTTGTGATGACCCTCTTATTGATGAAGTGATTAACGATGAAAGTTTAGTAAATCAGTTTCGGGAGGAAATGGAACTATTAGACGTTGCTGGAGATCAATTTGAGATAGAACTTATTAATACCGGAAAACTCACTCCTATCTTTTTTGGTAGTGCTATCTCTAATTTTGGAGTTCAAACGTTCCTCGACCATTTTCTAAAAATGGCCCCTTCACCTACAGCTAGGAAAAGTACAGAAGGAATCGTTAATCCATTAGATCAAAATTTTTCCGGTTTCATTTTTAAGATTCAAGCAAATATGAATCCGGCCCATCGTGATCGAATTGCTTTTTTACGGATTACTTCAGGGATCTATAAGAAAGGTATGAATGTTAATCACGTAAGAATTGGCAAACCTTTACGACTAGCACAACCGACCCAATTTTTAGCCCAAAGCCGTAACGCAGTTGAAGAAGCATATGCAGGAGATATCATTGGATTATTTGATCCAGGAACATTTCGAATTGGGGATACTTTAGTTGAAAATGGTTCTTTTGAATTTGAAGAAATGCCACACTTCTCACCAGAGCACTTTTGTGTTATCTCTGTAAAAGATGCGCTTAAGCATAAGTCTTATGAAAAAGGACTGCGTCAATTAACTGAAGAAGGAGCAATCCAACTTTTTCAAACTTACCAAAAGGTTGTTGAACAACAAATTGTAGGTGTTGTTGGTGTCCTTCAATTTGAAGTATTAGAACATCGTTTAAAAGCAGAGTATAAAGTAGATATTCGCCTCGAACGATTACCTTTCTCTTACGCTCGCTGGGTTTCAGGAGATAAAAAGGATTTAGATGCATTTATTCGCACACAACGAAATCTTGCGAAAGATCGTGATGATCGGCTAGTCGTACTATTTGAAAACGACTATCAAATGAGAACTGCTCAAGATAAATACCCTAACATAAAGTTTTATGAGAATTCATTTATTAAAGAAAGCTAGGTTCTAGACCTAGCTTTCTTTCGATATAACACTTCAGCCAATAATCCGACAACAATAGCAATTATAACGCTAACACCTTCAGGTAATTGAAGAATCAGATTTAATAGAAAAAAAGTTACAACTGTAATAATAATAAACACTAGTAATCCAATAATGATTTGTTTTGGACCCATTGCCTCTCTCCTACTGTCTTAAATATAAGTGCTTGTATTTTTTTATGTGTTCTTTTTGTGCTTTTAATCCCGTTTCAAGATTTGTTACAACCTTAAACCCCAGTTGCGATACAACTTTTTCATTACTTATACTAACTAATAATCGTTTATCACTAGGTTCTGAAATTGTTTTATTACTAATTAAGGCTAAACCTCGAAACCATTCGTTTACTTTTCCAGTTGATAAATTAAACACTTCATTTTTACATTCGGCTTTTATTCCAGCTTCAATTAGTGTATCAAGAATATCCTCAATATACAAAACATCTTCGGTTACTCGATCTGAATTGGCAGAAGTATTTTTATCTGACATAAGTTTCTTTACTATTAATTTACAATAGGCCATATCATCTCTTTGCCAAGGACCATAAACTGTTGGAAGTCGAAAAATAACATAAGGTACACCGAATTGGTTGCATTTGCTTTTAATTAAAGCTTCCGCTGCCATCTTTGTTAAACTATATGGAGTAATGGGGTTCAAGGGGGTATTTTCGGTAATCGTTCCTGTTCTCTCACCGTAAACTTGCGTAGAAGACGTGTAAATTACTTTCGTATTTTGCTCACAAGCAGAAATTATTTTTTCTGTAACACCAACATTATCTTGAATAGTTTTTGGAAGTTCATCCCAACTTCTCTCTTTACTTGTAGCCGCGGCCATGTGATAAACTGTATCTACACCTTTAAGAACCGCTTTTATATCAGCATCTTCAATCCTTTTATTTATAAAATGAAACTGAGAATTCCTACCAATCCAAAGAAGTTTTTCTTCATAAAACTCTTTTAATTGGCTATTAATCATTCCGTCAATACCGACTACTTTAAACCCTCTGTCTAACAATCGGAGGCATAATGAAAAGCCTATAAAACCAAGAGCGCCAGTCACTACTATTTTTTTCATATAATAATTCCCCCGTTTTATTTATTTACTATATATATGAAAAAACAGTAATTATTATGTCAATGAGTGAATTTCCACTTTATTAAAACCTAGCTTCACAAAATTTATATCTAATGGCACGTATAATAAATGATGAAATTCATTAAATTACCCTTAATTTGAAAATAAAAAAGTATTATTCCATAACAAAAGTGCCAGCTAAACCATGAAAGGAATCTTCTTAGAATATAGAAGTAATTATTCTAGTTAGTTTGGTATGCTGACACTTTATAATTATAGATTACATTCATTTTTCTTAAAAAATTCAATAGTTGGCTTTGCTAACTGTTCAAGTGGCTTATTTTTAAGAAAAATTGCAACTTCTACACTTTCATTTCCGTTATTACACAATTTCTCATATGGTCTTACATGGTTTTCTAACATATAAGGAGTAGAATTCATACAATGGAGAATTTTTAACGGGACTGGCATAGCCTTATACATATTAATATCCATGGAAGAAATTTTCTTTTCCAACTCCGTAGTCTCTATAGAATAAGCCTTCTTTAACTCCTTTAGAAAACGTTTATAAAAGAATTTATTCCGTTTTTCTGTTTGAAAGTAGTGCGATAAGTTAAGACATGGGTTAATCATGACTATAGAGCGAAATGATGATTCTTTTGTTGGGATTAACTGAGCAGCTACCAATGCCCCCATCCCTTCAGCAATAATGTGGACTTTTTTATTTAAAATTTCTTTTTTCGTTACTTCATCATAAATGCGGTGTAAAAAATGACAGGCTTCAGCACTCCCCCAATGTCTCCCATACAAATTAGAGTAAATGACTGTATATCCAGCATTTTTTAAGTTTTCAATAAACTGAAAATGGGCAGGTCTTTGATGCCATGAACTAGTTTTAGAATTTACAAAATGGTTTATATCACCGATGATGAAAATTGCAAATCCATTTGGTTTTTTCGGAAAATGAATAACATTCCACTCTTCGCCAATTAGAAAAAATCTCTCTTTTATAGTCATTATAAATCCCTCGCAAATTTCATTCCTTTTATAATGTATGCAAAGGATACTTTAGTTTGAATAGGACAATGCCTATTTTACTCATAATCCTCAATTTCAAATAACTCCTTTTTCAATTCTTCAATCCTCACTTTTCCATAATTAGTTAAGTTTGTTTCTGACTGTGCCAACAAAGCTTCTAGTTCTTGCTTTTTTTCGTCCATTAAGATCCCTCCGCGAACCGTTTTTATTAGTTTATGCTAGTGTATATGTACATTATTTAGTTTTGATAAAATTTTTTAAATTTAAATAAGTAACAGCCGTAGCTGTTACTTAAATTTACTTTTATATGTCCATTTGCGATTTTGATTACTTGTTTCAGGAAAATGATCTCCTGCTTTTAACTTTACTTTTTGGGGGTTTTGTACCATATCCCCAGTTTCACCAATTTCCACATATATACCATTATTCGGTGCTTTTTGACCATGAGTAAATTGACGACTTTGTCCCATATATAAATCACCCCTAATAATAATCACTTTCTTTTATTAATATGGATTTAAATAAGTGAATTATTAAGGAAACTACTTGTTTCATTAGAAAAATATCCCTACTATAACCAAAAAAATGACACTATTCGTAATTTCAATTAAACCAATTTGAACCGGCTTATAACGTTTATTCTTTGGCATAAACCAGGCCTTTAATGAACTAACAAAAAAGACGACTGAAATCACAGGCATTGCTAAAACTAAAAAACAAACAACAGTAAAACCATGAAACATATTAGACTTCCATAAAAATATTTGATTACCTTTTTCCCGAATTAATGTTTTTACATGGAATACACTTGCTGTAAAGAAGAGAACATTTATAACCATTAAGATAAGCGCTCTAAGATCAATGGTACGGTTGCCAATGTAATAAGAAATAACTACTAAAAATGACAGGGCTATAATAGCACAAAAATCATTAACAAATAAACGTTCCTTTTTCAGTTTTGCAAAGATAACATTGATTAGAAAGAACGGAATAATAAGGAACCCTATAATAATTATTTCAGGGATAATAAATAGAATGGGAAACGTAAATAATGATCCTATACTTAAATAAATAATAAGTGAAGGAATAATTTCTTTCTTTAAATTTGGCTTTCTAATCATTGTTAAAAATGGACTTGATGCAAAATAAAAAGCTACTACTCCTATAAAAAAGGGCAGATGAAGCCACAACGGGTTACTTGCTAGCATCCCTAATAAAAAAGGAACAATTAACATCGCCCAAGCTCCATGCTCCCTTGGTATAAACCAATTCATATTGATCCCTCATTTCTCATTTAATACATTTATTTTACTTAAAAAATAATTTAGGCAAAGTGATTATTATCACTAATGATTATTAATTCGATAATTACCAAAAAAGAGCCCATAAAGCTGAACTCCAATCAGTGGTGGTTTTCCTTCATCCCCCACTGGATTGTTAGTTCAACTTACCGGACCTTTAGGGGCAGTTTATACCCCACCTAAACTTCTCGATTTTCTTAAGTTTTGAGGTGGGGGTCTTACTTGCCCCTTAAGAGTGGGATAAATTTATATCTAGTCAAGGAAGATTCAACAAACTATATATAATATCTTCGTAACAAGAATAATGAATGAATGAAGTTCATGATTATATAAGGGAATAGCATTTGTGATATTTTACACTGTACATATAGAACTTTCTTGCTATGATCTAGGTAAATTATTATTTAATAGGGGTTGGCAAAATGCTCGAAGTAATATTAACATATAAAGGGTTTCAACCAATTTTTGAAACATTACGAGGACTTCAATTCAAATACAATGAAGGAGTATATGTTTTAGACGAACAAACGACTAATTATACGGCTACTATTATTAATGATACTTCTATTAACCAACTAAAACTTCAATTTTCAAAAGAATTATCATTTGAACAATATAAACACCTTCACAAAATAATAAAAATACTTGTAGAAAAGATTCAAGCAAAAGTCGACGACCATCAAGCATTGATGGGCTATTTGGATAATGGAAATGAAGCATATATATATCACGGTTGGAGCGCATGGGTACAGTTTTTAGAGGGGGCTAAGCATGTTTCTATGGAAGGGCAAAAGGTTCAAGTGTATGATAATCAATTGCTTCTTGGGGAAGGCATCTTAGTAGAGTCAACAAAAGCTGAGAATACAAATGATGATTTCTATATAACTCAATGTAAACTAATAACGCGAAACGGTGAACAAACATATACTGGTGATCAATTGAAGATCATTGCTACAGGCGAATTTTAAATTATTTAAGTGAATTAAAAAGGTACTAATACGAGCCTTAAATCTATATGTAATTATGAGCAACTCAACTTAACTAAATAAAGGATATTAGGATAGTGAATGATGAAATTTATTTATGTATATACAAAGAATGAAACGACATGAAAAAAGTTCCATGTCGTTTCTAAATCGTACATATTTCTACAGGGCAGTCACCACAATGTAAGTAATTTTTTAGGAATTCGATGTCTTTAACTAAGATATAACCTTTATCTACATTGATAACGTTATCCTTTTTCAGATCATTAATCATTCGATTAATACTCTCTCTTGTCGTGCCAATATAATTAGCAATATCCTGATTTGTTAATTGGACGTTAATAAGAATTCCTTCTTCTGTTTTAACGCCGTATGAATTACTAAATCGAATTAATGTCGAATAAAACGCACCTGTTTTCCCACACAGAATTAAATCGCGGAATTTTGCCTGTGTCGATTGAGTGTGTCTTGCAAACCATTTCATAAAAGCAACGGCAATTTCTCCATTTTTCCGAAATATCTCTTCTAAAGAGGATCTTTCAAATTTTACTAGAACAGAGTCTTCAATTACTTCAGCAGTAACACTAATCGACATATCATTAAATAGTCCTACTTCTCCAACTAATTCATCCTTTTGCTTTAAATGAACGCTAAACTCTTTTCCATCTGCAGTCATTTTACTTAAACGGACTTTCCCTGATCGAATTAAATAAACATTCTCAGGAAAATCCCCTTCATAGAATAAAAACGTTCCACTGCTTGCACTGATCTCCAAGCCTATTGATAATAACAATTCTTGGTTTTCTTTTGACAGCTCATTAAAGAAACGCTTCATTGCCAGCTCTTTCTTTTTCATTAAGAAAACCTCTTTTCATATAGGATTAATAAACATTGTAGTTAATAATAAATATCCTGAAGACTTCAGGACATTTTTTATTATCTTAACACTATATTCATATTATTAAAAGTATAAATCGCATATGTATAGTGTCATTGTATTGTGACTATTTTGTGTACAAACATAATACTAAAAAATTGTAACATGAAGTAAGTGATATGTAAAACCGATTTGACCTAATTTAAAATGTAAAAATATGAAATTGCTCCTCTAATAAACAGTATTTTTTTATAGTAATATAATTGCTCAACGTTACTCTAATGATTAAAACTTGTTTTTTTAGAAAGATTTCTTTATGTACTGAGATGAATTTCGTAATACAGATTTTATGTGACTACTATTCCATATTAAATAACTTTTTGGATAGATTAAAAGGAACCTAGTTAGGCTCCTTTTGACTGTTTTAAACTTGATTGTTGTTCTAAGTCCACACTCGATAATTGGTATTCTTCTCCGTGTGCCCCTTTAGGCTCATCTAAGAAAATAAGACAAAATAAGAAACTAACAAAGGCTCCACCAGCTAAGATAAAAAAGAAGGTTTGAGGAGTTACTAAAGTAAAAATTGTTAAGTAAACAACAGCTCCAACATTCCCATATGCACCAGCCATACCAGAAATCTGTCCTGTAATACGCTTTTTAATTAATGGGATAACAGCAAATGTTGCCCCTTCAGCTCCTTGAATGAACATTGACGTTAATACTGTTATAGCGACAGCTAATACCAAAGGCCATTCAGAGTTAATCATCCCCATTCCAACTAAGCCAAGTCCAATTCCAAACATATATATTAACATAACTGTTTTTCTACTTGTCATCTTATCTGATAACCAACCACCGAAAGGTCTAGCAAATAAGTTTACAAAAGCAAACGAAGATGCAATTAACCCTGCAGCTGTAGCTGTTAAACCAAATGTCGTTAAAAAGAATAACGGAAGCATTGAGACAATCGCAAGCTCCGCTCCAAAATTTGCGAAATATGTTGTATTTAGCGCTGCGACATTTTTAAATTTATATTTATCATCTTCAGGCACACCAGCCTTTAAGATTGGTAAATTCACTATTAAGATTTGAACGATTTGATATATACATACGATAATCAAAATAACATAAATAATTGTTAATGCTTGCTCTGAAATAAACTCTAAATTTTTCAACCGCCATGAAAGTAACCCTAATGCTCCAACTAATGGAATTGTCCAAATCATTAATTGAATCATATCTCCGTATGAGCTTACTTCCATTGCTGCTGTTTTTCTCGGCTTTTGATATACTTTTCCTTCTGGTGTATCACTAACTACAAACCAATAAATAACTCCGTATACAAGACACGCTATACCACTAAAGGCAATCGCATAACGCCAACCATCATCGCCACCAAACATGGTTATTGCTACCCATGGAAGAATAATTGCTGCAGCTGCTGAACCAAAGTTACCCCAACCAGCATAAAAACCTTCGGCAAACCCTACACTTTTCGGTGGAAACCATTCTGAAACCATACGAATCCCAACTACGAAACTTGCTCCAATAGAACTTAATAATAACCGGGATATAAACAATTGCATCCAATTGTTACCAAAGGCAAACATAAAAGTAGGTATTGCCATCACAATAAGTAATATTGAAAAAACTCTTCTAGGGCCGTATTTATCTAGTAACATTCCAATAACAATTCGAGCTGGAATAGTTAATGCAACGTTTAAGATTGCAAGAGCTGCCATGTGGTCAGTTGTTAACCACCCTACTGACTCAACCATCGTCCCAGCCAAAGGTGCCATATTAAACCAGGCAAAAAATGAGATAAAAAACGCAATCCACGTTAAATGTAACGTTTTTGTACGTGGATTTTTAAGTTGAAATAATTCTTTACTATTCATGAACATCATCCCCCATCAAAAGGATATAAATTTTATTATGTAACTCTTCCGAAAAATTATCGGAAGAGCTACTTTCTATTTATCTAACACTTCACTTCTGCATTTTTACGAGAGTAATAAAACCAAGTAATAACTAAACTTATAACATAATAAGCAATGAAAATATATAGGGCAGTATTTGCCATTCCTGTTGTATCAATCGACCAACCGAAGATTTTTGGAATTAAAAATGCACCGTATGCTCCAATAGCTGAGGTAAAACCAATCACAGCTGCCGCTTCTTTTTGATTGTTGAAAATATATGGTATCATTCTAAACGTAGACCCGTTAGCAATACCAGTAGTTACGAATAAAACGAGGAACATAATTAAAAACCCTGTAAAGTTTCCTTGGTTGTAATAATAAATGACTCCACCTGTTGCGGCAATCATAACAATAATATCCCAAAATGTTACGATTGCACCACCGAACTTATCTGAAATCCATCCCCCTAATGGTCTTATCAACGCACCAACTAAAGGTCCTAAGAAAGCAAATTGCAGAGCATTTACTTCTGGAAATTCTGTTCTAATTAGTAGTGGAAACGCTGCTGCATACCCTATAAATGAACCGAAACACATAGTGTACAGCCACGTCATAATCCACGTATGTTTATTTTTGAAAATAACTGCTTGCTCTTTAATAGAGGCTTTTGTTCCAGGTAAGTTATCCATACCGAAAAATGCTGCAATAACAGTTAATATAATTGGAATAACCCATACAAATGCTGCATTTTGAATCCATACATGAGAACCATCAGGTAGTACTTGAGGGTTCCCTGCCACTGCTCCAAAAACTCCTACAGTTATTACTAAAGGAGCTAAAAACTGAACAGCACTTACTCCTAAATTTCCAATACCAGCATTAATTCCTAAAGCTGTCCCTTTTGCTTTTTTCGGGTAAAAGAAGCTAATGTTAGACATTGATGAAGCGAAATTCCCTCCACCTAGACCACATAGGGCAGCAAGGATTGCCATCGTCATAAAGGTCGTTTCTGGATTTTGTACTGCAATTCCTATTCCAATTGCTGGAATAAGCAATGAGGCTGTACTAATAATTGTCCAGTTCCGTCCCCCGAAAATTGGAACAACAAATGTATAAAATATACGTAATGTTGCACCTGATAAACCTGGAAGTGCAGCTAAAGTAAATAATTCTGCACTAGTAAAATTAAAACCTATATCGTTTAAACTAGCTGCTGTTACCGACCAAATTTGCCAAACAGCAAATGCTAGAAAAAGTGCTGGAACAGAGATCCATAAGTTTCTCGTTGCATGTTTTTTACCTTCGGCTTCCCAAAACTGTTCGTTTTCCGGATCCCACCTTGTAATTCTTGCCATAATAATTCCTCCTAGAATTCCTTCTTAATTTAATAAACGTTAAAAATAAGTTACTTTCATGATAGTTGATGGACTACCATGAGGGTGTGAAATAAATCACTAATTAATCGATGTTCACGAATTGTTCAATTTATTACGTTAAACTCTTTTGAAATAGTAAAAATGTTGTTTTTCGATGACGAAAAGTTAAAGATTTCCAACAAATTGCGCCTAATGAAAGGAACCCATTATTGGATTCCTTATGAAAAAGCGCGTAACTTTACTTGCTATTATATTCGAGCTTGCGCCACTGAAAATAAGCAAATATTGCTGCTGCTGCTGATATTAAACTTATAATGTTATAAATGAATAAAACATCATATTCCCTTCCTAGGAACGCCTCAACTGTCCATTGAAGCATAATTACATTAATAATAATTGAGACAATAATTACCACCCAACACGTTTTTTTACCCATGGCGATACTGCCTCCCTACTGCATAAACCACACCATTGTCAACTTCAATTTCAATCAAAGGTAATTCTCGCTGGGGTGGACCGGCTTTTGGATGACCATTATTTATATCAAAATATCCAGCGTGGCAAGGACACAATAATACATCTTGAGTCTTCTCATAAAAAACAGGACACATGAGGTGAGTACAAGCGCTATTATATGCCTTTAAATCTCCATTTACTGTGTGTATTAGAAGAGCTGGATCTTTCTCAGTTGGGTAATAAAAAGTTATTGATTCGCCTACTGGAAGATCTTCAAGTTTAGCAATTTCAACTCTCTCTTTTTCTTTCTCATTCATACCTAACATCGCCTTTACAGAAAAGGGGATAGTTGCTACCCCTAAAGCTACAGATGTTCCTACTGCTGTTTTTAAAAAGGCTCTACGGTTATATTTCAAATCGTCATCACGATTTAAATTGTCTACTAAATTAATCATGTCATCATCTGTATCTTTTTGATTACGACCTAACTTCTTTTTTTCTGTCATGATTTTACCCTCCATTCGTAAATTTGTTACTTAAAGCGAGGGGAAACCCCTCGCTTTAAGTGAGGAAGGGTTTTCCTCAATACTTAGTCACTGTACACGCCAAAAAACTCAGGTACATACTGCCACTTATCTTGCTCTGTAGGTTTTTTTCCTTCAATTAAATTCATTTGTGTTCTACGGCGACGTAATGCTTGCATTTCATCAAAATCGATGAAACGAATTGCGTCACTTGGACAAACAGACGCACACATAGGAGAAATACCATGTTGTGTTCTGTCATAACACATATCGCACTTATACATTTTATTCTCTTCAAAATCGAACTTCGGAATTCCAAATGGGCAACCAAATGTACAGTTTCTACAACCAATACACTTTTCTTCCAATGCTGAAAGAACGACACCTTCTTCAGTAATTTGGATTGCATTTGCCGGACATACACGTGCACATGCCGGGTCTTTACATTGCATACAAAGCATTGGATACGTTTGACGGCTCTCTAAAAAGTCAACATATTCAACATAATTTCGTTCTTTTGCATCATGACCACCGCATTCACGACATGCTGCTTGACAAGATCTACAACCGATACAACGTTCAAATTCTAGATACATAATTTTATTCATAGTTTGACTCTCCCCTCTCCGTTACACTTTCTCTATTTTCACGGCACAAACTTTAAATTCTGGCATTCTTGATATTGGATCTAGTGCTGGATTTGTTAACTGATTAACCGCTAATTCTTTTCCCCAATGATATGGAACAAACACATGGTCATTTCGAATTGCTTTTGTTAACCGAACATCTAATAGCATCGAAGAACGCGGCGTAGTTAACTTCACCTTATCTCCATTTGCAAGATTATATCGACTTGCTAATTCTGGATGCATTTCAGCATAAGGTAGAGGACATTGTTCCATCAAAAATTTCACTCTTCTAGTCTGTGTCCCTGAAAGGTAATGAAATACGACACGGCCAGTTGTTAATGTATGTGGATAATCTTTACTAGGGACTTCAGCTGGTTTTTGCCAACCTACAACTGCTAAATTAGCTTTTCCATTTGGTGTATCAAATTTTTCTTTAAACATTGTTGGTGTCCCAGGATGATCTTCAGACGGACATGGCCAAAAAACACCATCTTCCTTATCAATACGGTCATACGTAATTCCGTAATAATCAGCTTTTCCACCTTTTGATGCAATACGGAATTCTTCAAAAATTTCTGGTACATTTTCGTATGGGAAGAACTTACCTTTGCCCATACGCTCAGCGATAAGCTTCATAATTTGCCAATCAGTTTTGGACTCACCAATTGGGTCTTTCACTTTACGAATACGAATGACACGACCTTCAAGGTTCGTTGTTGTCCCTTCATCCTCAGCCCAAGTTGTAGCTGGTAATACCACATCTGCAAATTCACATGTTTCAGACAAGAAGAAATCACTTACTACTAAGAAATCTAATTTTCTAAAGCTGTCCCAAACATATTCTGTATTAGGTGCAGATACTGCCGGATTACTACACATCACGTGCATCGCACGAATATTTCCTTTTTGTATCTCATCAAACATTTCGTAAGCGGAAACACCTGCTTTTGGCATTTCTTCAGGTTTAATTCCCCAAACCTCTGCCACATATTTTACATGTTCAGGATCTGCAATTTTTCTGTATCCAGGAAGCGCATCTGCTTTTTGCCCGTGCTCGCGCCCACCTTGACCATTTCCTTGCCCAGTGACAGTAGCAACGCCTGACGCAAATTTCCCTATTTGACCTCGTAACAATGCCATTGATGTGTATACACAAACATTATCAACACCTTTAGATTGTTGTTCGATACCACGACAGAACATCACTACTGAACGCGGAGATTGTCCGTAAATGTGGGCAGCTTTTTCAATTTTTTCAACTGTTACCCCTGTAATTTTAGAAGTGTATTCAGGTGTGAAAAGCTTTACTTGTTCCTTCATTTCTTCATAATTGTTGCAACGTTCTTTTACATAAGTTTCATCTACATAACCGTCACGAACAATAATGTGTAACATTCCGTTTGCTAAAGCTGAATCTGTACCTGATTTAATATCTAAGTGAACATCTGCTAATCGAGCAATCTGAGTTTCACGAGGATCTACAACAATCATTTTTGCACCTTTGTCTCTTGCCTTCCATAACCACTGTATGGATGTCGGATGACATTCAGCTGCGTTCCATCCACTAATAAAGAAACAATCCGTGTGCTCTAGCTCTGTCCATGGTAATGTAGAACCACGGTCAGTTCCTAAAGTTTTCATAAATCCACCAGCTGCTGAACTCATACAAAATCGACCGTTATAATCAACAAATCTTGTCCCTAATGCAACACGTGCATATTTTCCAACGAGGTAACATTTTTCATTTGTCATTGATACACCACCATATACAGAAAGTGCATCTTTTCCATATTTTTGTTGAAGCTGCTTAAAGTTCTTTTCAATTAAATCAAGCGCCTCATTCCATGTTGCTTTTACAAATTGTCCGTTTTTCTTAATTAATGGTGTTGTAATTCTTTCTTCATGATCAACTGTTTGATAAGCAGTAACCCCTTTTGGGCACATCTTCCCTAATGTCACAGGCCAATCATAGCGTGGCTCTACCCCAACTACCTTACCTGTTTTTTCATTTAATCTAATATGCATCCCACACTGCATTCCGCAATAACAGCAGTGAGTGGTAATTAATTTTTCACCTTCATGGTGGAGATTTTTTACTCCTTCTTTAGCTAAAAACTGTGTCATTATTTATCCCCCTTATCAGACTGGTTATAAAATTCTTCCGATCTCCTTCTACCAAAACCTGGAATGTGAATGCCGTTGTTTGTTTGAACCGGACCGTACGGATTACCCTTTACTGATCCCAAGTTTAATTGACTCATTACACGAATTCTTCTTCGACAACTAGGACAGTAATCCGCTAAATATGTTCCATCGTCTAGTTTTAAATCAAACTGTTGCTCATGTAAAATGGTTTTCACATCTGCAATTTGATCGTCACTACTGTATTTCGTGCTACACTTTTTACAGGATCTCGTATCTACCATAGGTTCCTCCTGATAATTCATCGGTACAGCCGTTGCTAAAGGACGAATTGGTAAATGGAACAACTTACCGAATGGGAAGTAAATCAAAAATAAAACGACCGTTACTTGATGTATTAAAGCTAGTTGCGGGTGAATAAATCCACCTAAAAACTTATATGAAACTGTTAATAATAATCCGGATACCGTTACCGCTAATAGTATATAAAGGGGTAATAAATCAAACTCAGCTCGTTCAGTAACCTTCAAATCATGATTATTAATTCTTCTTACTAGGGCCATAATGATACCCACTAAAACCATAAGTGCAGTTATGTTTAATCCGTTATAAACTAGTTCAGCAAATATACCATTTGCTTGCATTTTAATCGTTGGTAGGTTAAATACCATCATTTGATACGTTGTTGCATCAATTAATCTAAAATGCATCCAACCAAATGTTAATCCAAATGTAATAGCAAATGAACCGATACACCCCCAAGCTATTAACCAATGCTGAATACCTCTGTACAATCCACGTTTAAAGATAAATTTTTGTAAAATAATATTATCTACGAAAGTTTTTAAAATTGCTGCAATATTTCTTTTTGTACGCTTTTTAGTAAATAAATTCTTAATACTTCGCTTTACCATCTCATTTGTAGCCGGTCGCATTAGCCAAGACGCCATTCTAACTGTAATACCAATGAAAAAGATAAAAGAGGCAACCATATAGCCAGCTAACATTAGATCAATTTTTTTGAACTGAGCTGTACCGATCCACATTGTGATAAACAAGAATGCAACTACAAAAAATGCATACATACTAGTTTTTGAATAAAAAGATCTTTCAAGGTACTTTATTCTATGTGTTGTATCGTTTGATTCATTAGGGTTATTAGTAGAATAAGTTCTTTCTAGATTGTTCATCTTTTCTCACTCCTTTTTTGAAGTACGCACATGGACAACTATAGGCCTTTTAGCTGTTAGAAGTGCTAAACGTTCTGTTACCCTTATTGTAGAAGAGACACTTATCACTCACTGTGCAATTTCTCACAGCAAAGGTGTGAATTTTATCACAGGAAAGTCATTTGTAACATTTACAAAGTGCAAAACATGTAAAAGAAGCTCTATTTATCAACATTCTTTTTGTCCACTTACATGACACCCGTTCACAAAATGTACACATTTCACCCGCCAAATAAAACTTGTTTTTTCTACATTTTTTTACATATTTATTAAATTAAGTAAAAAGCTTCAAAACTTACTGCCTTTAACTTCAGCCTTATCCACAAGGAAGAAATCTATAGTTTTCTGGTAAACAAAAAAATCAGTGCTGGGTAAAGATCCACCGCACTGATTAATGTTAAGATTTATACTTTTTGGGGATATAAGCACAATATGGGTCACTTTCCAAATAATCTCCAGTAAGCGCAAATGCTCTCGCACGGGAACCACCACAAATTCCTTTATATTCACAAGCTCCACATTTCCCTTTTAGTAGCGTCTTATTTCTTAGATCTCTGAATACCGGATTATCCCGATAAATTTCAGGAAGTGGCTTTTCTCGTACATTTCCACACTTTACGGGCAAAAAGCCACTTGGATAAACATCGCCAATATGGCTAATAAATACAAATCCATCCCCATCGTTAACACCTTTAGGAGCACGACCCAACGTATCAAGACGCTTATTTCCTTCAGTAGCCTTTAGATTTAATCGCTTCTTTTCTTGAATAGCTACTCGGCGATAATGAGGAGCTTCTGTAGCTTTGACTCCATATGGCATGCTTTGTTGAATTTCAAATAACCACTTCATTACTTCTTCATGTTCGTCAGCAGAAATCATATCCTTTTCCATACCTCTACCAGTAGGAATTAAGAAAAAAACGCTCCAAAGCACAGCATTCATTTCTTTTACTTTTTCAGCCATAGCTGGCAAATCATCAACATTATATTTGGAAACCGTTGTATTTATTTGAATAGGTATATTTAACTCTTTTAAGTAATCGATCCCCTTCATTGTTAAATCAAAAGAACCTTTTGTCCCTCTAAAATGGTCATGTATTTCGGCAGTGGAACCATCCAAACTAAATGCCCAACGTGATAAACCAACTTCTTTCGCTTGATCAATTGCCTTTTTCGTCACTTTTGGTGTAGCACTAGGCGTCATTGAGACTGGTAATTTCTTTTCCTCTATTGCATACTTGGCTAATTCATAAAGATCAGGTCTCATTAATGGATCTCCACCTGTAAATACAAATAACGGGTTATCCATAGTAGCAATTTCATCTATTAGTTTCTTACCTTCCTCAAAAGATAGTTGTCTTGGATCGGCTTTATATTGTGCCTCAGCGCGACAATGTAAACATTTAAGGGCACAAGCTCTTGTTACTTCCCAAATTACTATGAACGGATTTTCATCATAATTTTTAGGTTTCTCTGATAAGAATGATAAATTCATAAGGTCTCCTCCGCTCTTTTAACTAAGTTCTTCATAGTTTCATCATATGTGATAAACACGATTTACCTCAGTGAGATATATCACAATGCTTTTAAAGTCACATTTTTAGACGTAAATTAGAAAACTAAATAAGTACCCTAGTTTTTTTGTAATCAAGAAAAAACAGCGCAAAAAAAATGAGGTTCCTTAAGTAATCACTTAATGTCCCTCACTTTTGTATTTCATTATTAACCTTTACAATTTTTTTGATCTAGCATAAGTTGAAAAAATTTATCCCATGTTTGATTAACAAGATCTTCAATTTGAGCTTTGGTAGCATTATCAATATGAATTCCACCTAAAAGAACGGTTTTTTGTTGAAACGTATGACACCAGACTTTAGCTAATTGTATAAATAAATCTTCTTCTTTATGATTTGGAAATCCATAACTTATTATCTTAACTTCGCTGTCCGTATATTCTGCAATAACAACAGCTCCAATATGTGGTCCTGTCCCACCCGATACAATGATAAGATCATCGACACCAACTCGATTTAGCTCACAACTAATCACATTTGCTCCCCCTATATCCGTGATTTGAGATAATCTTATCAAATTCAATGTATAATTAATGTGAAACATATCACAGTGAATATTTTGTTAACAAATTCACCCTTAAAAAATCGGAGAAAGTATTTTAAAATGAAAATATTACACTCCTCGTATCAATGTAAAGTTTTGCACAACAAATTTCACTTATGTTATGGTATTTTTAAACTATTGATTGAATTTCATCATTACCTAAATGGTGCAACATTTAGTATTAGAATAGCGAAAATAAACAATTATGAAATTCATTATATTGAATATAGTTTTTTAACCACTATTATTTCGTATATTTACTTAATATTTTTTCCAAAGGAGATGAAAAAATAAATGCCTGTTAGTCGCTTTATTAATAATATACCTATTTTTTCTGCATTACCGATGGAACAAAAGGAACAACTTACACATATTATTCAAACTAAAAAGATGACAAAAGGAGAAGTTCTTTTCCATGAATATGACCCTGCTGACGCAGTTTATTTTGTAAATGAAGGAAAAGTACGCATAAATAAAAGTACACCAGATGGAAAAGAAATCGTACTAAGCATTCGCCAATCAGGAGAAATGTTTGCAGAAGTGGCTTTATTCTGTAAACCCGAAAGCACATACCCTGCTACAGCCACTTGTATTGAGAACGGTAATACTTCCTATATTAAAAATGATGACTTAGAAACCTTTTTATTACAGCATCCTCATCTAGCAATATCTTTGTTCCGGGACTTTTCAGAAAGACTTCGAATTTCTCAAACCACACTGCGAGATGTAGCATTATACGGGAAATTCGGAGCATTAGCAGCTACTTTAGTGCGGTTGGCGGATGAATACGGAAGTACTACTGAAGACGGAATAAAAATTAAGCTCAAATTAACACATGAAGATTTAGGAAGTTTCTTTGGTGCAACACGTGAAAGTGTAACAAGATTAATGAATCAGTTAAAGCAACAAAAAATAGTTACAAAAAAACAGGGGTATTTATTTATTCATAATATTGATGCATTAAAAGAATATATAAACTAGAAACGATATAAAGCTGAACTTCAATCAGTAGGGGTTTTCCTTCATCCCCCACTGATGAAAGTTATTCTATATCGGACCTTTAGGGGCAGTTTATCCCCCACCTAAACTTCTCGATTTTCTTAAGTTTTGAGGTGGGGGTCTTACTTGCCCCCTAAAGAGTGGGATCAAATGTAATCAACCACGAGGAACTTTGACGTTTCTAAGGATCGCTTTAGGACTTCTGCGTACTTCAACGACTAAAACTATACTCACTCTAAAGAACGCTTTCTCCAAGCAGTCTTTTGTTTTATGAGTAATCGCTGAAACAACCTTGTTGAAGCCTATTATAAATATTTTTTATTGTAATGTAGTAAATTCCTTAATAAACTACCTAACAACCCGTCATTGGATCTAGACGTACATAGCTCTCCAACCAGAAAAAGAGTTGCCTAAAATCTATAGGCCAACTCTTTTTTGATTTAATAACTATTTCGTATCACCCATTAATGCAACTAATACAGCTTTTTGAGCATGCAGTCGATTTTCCGCTTGATCAAAAATATATGAATGTTCCCCATCAATTACATCAACCGTTACTTCTTCTCCACGGTGAGCCGGTAAGCAATGAAGGAATATATAATCATCCTTGGCATGGCTAGCTAAAGCCTTATTTACTTGAAACTCATTAAATGCTTCAAGTCTTTTGGCTGTCTCTTCTTCATGACCCATACTTGTCCAGACATCTGTATAAATAACATCTGCACCACTTACTGCTTCAACCGGGTCATTTGTAACAAGAAGTTTTGCTCCTGTTTCGTTACAAATAGCCTCGATTTCCTTCATGATCCAGTCTTTTGCCTCATAACCTTTAGGTGTTGCGATCGCTACATCCATACCTACTTTTGCACAAGCTATTAAAAATGAATGAGCTACATTGTTACCATCGCCAACATATACAGTTTTAATCCCTTCAAACGTTCCTTTTACTTCATAAATGGTTAAAATATCAGCTAGTGCCTGACAAGGGTGAAAATCTTCTGTTAATGCATTTATAACTGGGATTGTTGAAAATTTCGCTAATTCCTCAATAATTTCATGTCCATGAGTTCGGATCATAATCCCATCTACATATCGCGAAAGTACTTGAGCAGTATCGGAAATTGGTTCACCTCTTCCAAGCTGCGAATCTTTTGAGCTTAAAAATAAAGCTGATCCTCCTAACTGATTCATCCCAACTTCAAAAGAAACCCTCGTTCTTGTCGATGACTTCTCAAATATCATTGCAAGTGTTTTCCCTGCAAGTAACGGATGAGGCACACCTTCTTTTTGATATTTTTTTAGTAATACCGAAAATTCCAGAAGCTCTTTTATTTCTTCAGAAGAATAATCTAATAATGTTAGAAGATTTTTCCCTTTATATTTTTCTATATTTAATCCTGACTCAGTTACCGGTAGTGCAGTCAAGAAATCCACATCCTTTAGTAATTAGTTTTTAATTTTTTGGTTTCACCTTTTTTACTCTCATACATTTCCAACCATTGATTAATTGAGGAAACCGAATAATCATTGGTGTTCAAGCAGTTTACGATACAAGTGAAAGTAGAGACTTCAGTTACAACTGGCAAACGATTTTTTAACGCTTCCTTTCTTCTCCATTTAGCGTCCTGATCATTAACATTAACACTTAAAAAACACACACTATTTTCATCATTTAACCAATTTTGGAAGGAAACATCGTCTTTTTGTAAAACTACATAATCTCTTTCTTCTAATTGTTCTTTTAGCAACAAAAATTCCGTTTCTACATCTTTACCTATTTCACAATAAATACTTCCCTTTTTCTTAAAGATTTGAGGAATATCTCTCTCACCCCAAACAAAAGCTTTTCTAAATGCCTCATCAATATTATCACTAATCGAGATAAGTTCACCTGTAGACTTCATCTCTGCCTCTAACTTCGGATCAAGGTCAGGAAGTTTAGAGTGCGAAAATACTGGAGCCTTCACTGTATAATATGGTGGTTCCTCTTGATAGCCTAACGTATCTACAAGATCTGTTAATTTGTGCCCCATTAAAAGCTTAGTTGTTACGTCAATCATATTCATTCCAGTCACTTTACTAAGAATCGGAACTGTTCTTGATGCCCTTGGATTTACTTCGAGAACAAAAATTTCTTCTTTATAGAGGACAAATTGAATATTAAAGACTCCTTTAAATTCCATGCCATTGGCAATACGTTTTGTATATTCTACAATTGTTTCTTTGTGATTTTCTGCAAGGTTCAATGGTGGTATGACGGAAATACTGTCACCTGAATGAACACCTGCTTTTTCAATATGCTGAAACATACCAGGTATAACAATGTCTACCCCATCGGTTAATGCGTCCACTTCTACTTCTACTCCAGGGTAATAGGCATCGAGTAAAATTGGGAAGAATACATTTGTAAATTCATCATTAACGTAATTAACCATTTCCTCACGACTTTGGAAAATCATCATTCCTTGCCCACCAATAACATAAGAAGGTCTAATTAATACTGGATAACCAATTTCGTCAGCTTTCGTTATTAAATCTACTTCATTAATTGCTGTTACACCAGGAATGTGAGGAACGTGAACTTCATTCATGAATTGATAAAATAAGTCTCGATCCTCTAGTTTATCAATCGTGTCATGGTTTGTTCCAAGTAAAGGAACACCTGCATCTTCTAATTCCTTAACTAAAGAAATAGCTGTTTGACCACCTAGTTGAACGATTACACCGTCAGCCGTTTCTAGCTCTATGATATTTAAAACATCTTCTGTCGTTAATGGTTCAAAATATAATCGATCTGCAATTTCATAGTCTGTACTTACTGTCTCCGGATTATTATTAATAAGGATAGCTTCATAGCCTTCTTGTTTTAAAGCTAAAACACCGTGAACAGAAACATAATCAAATTCAATCCCTTGCCCAATACGAATTGGTCCTGAACCAATGATAATAATCTTTTTCTTTGTCGATGCTGTATCTACGTCTTGCTCTCCAGACCAACTAGAATAATAGTAAGCCGTTTTCGCAACGAATTCACCAGCACAAGTATCAACCATTTTATACGAAGGATGAATATTAAATTCATTACGTTTTTTTCTCATGTCATGTAACGAAACCTTCCAAGTTGTAGCTAGCCATTTGTCCGAAAAACCACTTACCTTAAATTGTTCTAATTCTTTGTTTGTAACAGTTTCATAAGAAAGTTGTTTTGCTTTTTGTTCCATTTCAATTAGAAACTTCCAACTTTTTAAGTAAAAATAGTTAATTTGAGTTACTTCATGAATGTCTACTTCACTAAATCCTCTGCGTAGTAGTTCTAAGATTGCAAAAAAACGAAGGTCATCAGCTACTTTAACACTTTTCCATAGCTTTTCATCTGTTAACTTCTTAACACTTTCCATTTCCAATCCAGAAATTCCTTTTATATCAAGAGAGCGTATTGCTTTTTGAAAAGCTGATTCTAAATTTCTTTCAATTGCCATTACCTCTCCAGTTGCCTTCATTTGTGTGCCTAGCTTTCGATCCACCTGTGGAAACTTATCAAATGGCCAACGGGGAAATTTTACAACACAATAATCTAGAGCAGGTTCAAAGCTTGCATATGTGTGTCCAGTAACTGGATTTAATAGTTCATGTAAATGATACCCAATACTTAATTTAGCCGCAATTCGTGCAATTGGATATCCTGTAGCTTTTGATGCTAAGGCACTAGATCTACTAACCCTTGGATTTACTTCGATTAAATAATAATTCTTACTATATGGATCAAGGGCAAATTGAATATTACACCCACCCACGATTCCTAATGCACGAATGATTTTCACAGAAACCGAACGGAGCATTTGATATTCTACATCTGTTAATGTTTGAGAAGGTGCCACAACAATTGAATCCCCAGTATGGATACCAACTGGATCAATATTTTCCATATTACAAACTGTAATACACGTATCATTTGCGTCTCTCATAACTTCGTATTCTACTTCTTTAAACCCTGCAATACTTTTTTCAATTAAGCATTGGTTAATTGGGCTAGCATTCAAGCCACCTTTAACTACCTTTTTTAACGACTGCTCATCATTCACAATTCCACCGCCAGCGCCACCTAATGTATAGGCAGGACGAACGATGATTGGATAACCAACTTGGTTTGCAAACTGTAGTGCTCCTTCAACCGTTTCTACAATTTCACTTTCAGGTACAGGCTCTTCTAATTGGTGCATTAAAGCACGGAACTCTTCTCGATCTTCACCCTTCATGATTGACTCAATTGGAGTACCTAATAATGGAACACCATACTTTTCTAATACCCCTTCTTTATGAAGTGACAATGCTAAATTTAATCCTGTTTGCCCCCCAAGTGTAGCTAAAATGCCATCAGGACGTTCTTTTTGAATAATTTTTTCAACACTTTCTACCGTTAATGGCTCAAAGTAAACGACATCTGCACATGCTTTATCTGTCATTACAGTTGCAGGGTTATTATTTATTAGAATTACCTTGCATCCCTCTTCTTTTAAAGCAAGACATGCTTGGGTTCCTGCATAATCAAATTCAGCAGCCTGCCCAATCACGATTGGACCCGAGCCAATAACTAATATTTTCTTTATATCTTGATGCTTAGGCATACACTTTTTCTCTCCTCTTACTACTCATGTCCGTTAGAAAATGTAAAAATATCTCTTCTGAATCCGTCGGTCCTGGGTGTGCCTCCGGATGAAATTGTACTGATGTGATTGGATATTTACTATGAGACATACCTTCAATTGATCTATCATTTATATTAACGTAACGAGGGGTAAAACCCGTTTCTTTTAGACTACTATCAGTAACAACATAACTATGGTTTTGAGAAGTAATATACACTTTTTTTGTTAGCAGATCTTGAACTGGCTGATTTGCTCCTCGATGACCAAAACGTAGCTTCTCAGTGTCACCACCAAATGCAAGTGCTAAAAGTTGGTGTCCTAAACAAATCCCCATTGTTGGATAAGTAGTAGCTAAACGCTTAATCTGACCTGTTAAATGAAGTAATTTCTTAGGATTACCCGGTCCATTTGAAAAAAGGATTCCATCAGGCTTTAAATTAGCAATCGTCAATTCATCTGTATTATATGGAACAACCGTTACTTTACAACCTAAATTCACAAGTGATGTAACAATTGATTTTTTATAACCGAAATCAACCATCACTACATGATGGTCTCCATCGCCAAAACTTTCAATTGTAGTTGCAGAAACCTCTTGAACAAGATCTCTCGTACCAATTGCCTGTTTTGATGAAAAATCAACACAATCCAGGTTAGTAGTGATAATAGCCCCCATATCACCTAATTCTCTAATTCTTTTTACAACCGCTCTAGTATCAACTCCCACCAATATGGGCAATGAGTGTTTCTCAGCATATTCTTTTAACGATGCGATCGCTTCATAATGATAACCTTGACTTCTACATCCTTGCATAATTAGAGCAGATGCTTGCGGCCCTACACTTTCCTGATCTAATCCATTAATTCCGTAATTTCCAATTAGGGGATAGGTGAAAACAACCATTTGACCTTTAAAGGAAGGATCAGTTATGACCTCCTCATATCCTGTCATACCAGTGAAAAAAACTACTTCACCATAAACCTGTTCTACATTTCCTAAAAGCTCCCCTTCAAAAGTTTCACCTGTTGATAAAACTATATATCCCTTCACTTCACTTCCCCCTCTCTAAATATCCAACGAATATTCATTATACAAACCGTATTTTTATTCATTCAACCTCAAAAAAATTTAACGGAATCAGATTACTATTTACTTTCAACTAGTTTTACGTTTAACGTGTTTGAAATTAAACTTATTGCTAAGTCAAGTTCCTCGTACGTAACCGTTAACGGTGGTAAAAGTCTTAATACGTTAGGCCCGGCATTTAATACTAATAATCCTTTATCTCTTAATGCTACTATGAAAGAACTTACATCTTGGTTACACTCTATTCCAAGAATGAAACCTTTTCCTCTTATTTCTTTAACAACCTCTGAGTCTTTAAGGACTTCTGTTAATTTGGAAATAAAGTAGTTACTTTTCTCTTCCACATCTTTTAAGAACGAATCTTGGAAAATTGTTTGTAGAGTAGCATTAGCTGCTGCCATTGCTAGTGGATTACCACCAAACGTTGAACCATGACTTCCTGGTCCAAAAGATTCAATCAATTTTGCTTTTCCGATTAATCCTCCAACCGGAAAACCGTTACCAAGACCCTTTGCGACAGTTATAATATCAGGAGATAAATTGTAATGTTGATAACCAAATGCTTTACCTGTTCTACCTATTCCCGTTTGTACTTCATCCACAACAACTAATAAATTGTACTTCTCTTTTAATTGATTAATGGTTTCTATAAACTCAGCGCTTGCACCATGGACGCCACCTTCTCCTTGAATAACTTCAAGCATAATAGCTGCAACATCCTCATTTACTGCCTCATTTAGTGCTTTTGAGTTGTTAAATGGTACATACGAAAAGCCATCTAATAACGGCGCAAATCCTTGATGGATTTTATCCTGACCAGTTGCTGAAAGACTCCCCATCGTACGACCGTGGAACGATTGATAAAATGTTATAATCTTCTTTTTCCCAGTAGCTTTTCTAACTAATTTAATAGCAGCCTCATTAGCTTCAGTCCCACTATTACAGAAAAAAACAGCATCACCACTTGAGTTCGACGTTAACGCTTTAGCCACTTCTTCTTGGCCATCTATATGAAATAAATTTGAAACGTGACTTACTTTATTTAATTGGTTTATCATCATTTCATTAACATAAGGATGACAGTGACCTAAATTACAAACTGCAATTCCAGCCACAAAATCTAAATACTTTTTTCCATGTTCATCAATTAGTGATGTACCAAAAGCTTCTTTTACTTTAATAGGCCATTTATTATACGTAGGAAATAAATAACTCACACTCACACCCCACCTAATTTTAGAATGGTTAATTTTTTTTACTTTGTAATGTCGAAAAACCATTCCATTTAATATTCTTAATTATTAATAAGCTCTTTTGACTTAACTATTTTAGTACCGACTAATTCTCCATTAGTCATTAAGTTCCCACTTTTTCCATTAATGATATATACTTCCTCAATATTTCCCTGTAAGCATTTTATTGCACCTTTTACTTTTGGGATCATTCCACCGTATATAGTACCGTCCTTGATCATTTCCTCAACTTCTGAAACAGAAACTACCTTTTGAAGCTGATTGTCTTTTAATATTCCAGCTACATCTGTAACAAAAATCATTTTTTTAGCTGAGATACTTTCAGCAATAGCCGCGGCAGCTGTATCAGCATTTATATTAAAATGAGTACCATTGTCATCCATACCAATAGGAGCAATGACTGGAACGACATTGATTGAAAGAAGTTGAAAAAGTAACCCTGCATTAACTTGATTCACTTCACCTACAAAACCTAATTCAGTTTCATTTATGGCACTTGCTTTAAGCAACGTCCCATCACACCCTGAAATTCCTAAACTCAACAGACCGGCTTGTTGTAGCTTTGTTACGAGTAACTTATTAACTTTTCCAGTTAAGACCATTTCAGCAACTTCAAGTACCTCTGCTGTAGTTTTACGTAAGCCATTCACAAACTCACTTTTCACGTCTAGTTTTTGTAGCAATGAATCTATTTCAGGTCCACCACCGTGAACGATAATCGGTGTTACATTCATATTCTTTAAGAGTTTCATACTTGAAAAAAATTCATCCGAAAGCTCCTGTAACGTGCTACCACCACATTTTACAACCATTACATCATTCATGGATTAGACCTCCTAATTTTATGTTCGGTAACCAGCATTAATTCTCACGTAATCATATGTTAAATCACAGCCCCACGCTTTACCGAAACCATGACCAATTTTCAAATCCACATAGATAACAATGTTTTCCGTTGATAAATATTGAGTAGCCTCTTCTTCAGAAAAAGGAATTGGCATACCATCTTTTAAAGTTTGAATTTCTCCTATTGCAATATCAATCGTATCTGGGTTAATTTCTGCTTCACTATAACCAATTGCACAAATAATTCTTCCCCAGTTAGCGTCTGTTCCATATATTGCAGATTTTACTAAATCTGAACCAACGATTGACTTAGCTACCTTTCCAGCTTCTTGATCATTTAACGCACCTTTAACTTGAACCTCTATTAGTTTTGTAGCCCCTTCACCATCACGTGCGATTTTTTTTGCTAAATGCTCGCATGTCATTTTTAAACCTAGGACAAACTGATCCCAATCAGGGTGATCTTTCGTTAATTGGTCGTTATTTGCCAGACCACTAGCTAACGTAACAACTGTATCATTTGTTGACGTATCACCATCAACAGTAATACGGTTAAAGGTTTCGTCAATTACTTTACTCAAAGCTATTTGTAACCATTTTGGCTCAATATTTGCGTCCGTAGTAACAAAAGCTAGCATAGTCGCCATATTCGGATGGATCATACCAGAACCTTTAGCAACGCCTCCAAACGTAACAGTTTTACCACCAATTGTCGTTTGAAAACAAGCTCTTTTATTAATCGTATCTGTGGTTAATATTGCTTCGTTAAAACGTTCTGCAGATTCAAAATCCATTTGTGTTAATGTTTTTATCTTCTTTATACCATTAACGATTTTCTCCATTTGAAGAAATTCGCCGATTACCCCTGTAGATGATACAGCCACATAATGCTCTGGAATTTCAAACACTTCTGCAGTAGTCTTACGCATAGTGTAAGCATCTTCCATTCCTTTTGTTCCAGTACACGCATTTGCATTGCCACTATTTACAATCACTGCCTGTAACTTACCTTCCTTAGCAATGCTTTCTTTTGTCACCTTTATGGGAGCTGCTTGAACTTTATTTAACGTATAAACCGCAGCACTACTAGCTGGAACCTCGCAATATAATACACCTAAATCTAATTTATAACGTTTTACACCCGTGTGTATGCCCGCTGTATGAAACCCTTTGGGAGTAGTTATACTCCCCCCCTCCACAGGAGTAACTAATAAATGTTTTGTTGCTGTATCCACCTTTTCTTCACCTCTTATTTATTTAGCATGCCTTACGGGAAAAGTGGTGGACCATAAAGACCAGTCCCCTCGTCAATTCCTAGCATTACATTTAGATTTTGAACTGCCTGACCCGCAGCACCCTTCATCAAATTATCAATTACCGAAACAATGGTCACCCAGCCTGTTCGTTCATCATACGTAATTCCAATGTCACAATAATTTGAACCATAAACTTCTTTTGTTGATGGATAATTCCCTACCTCACGAACCCGTACAAATGTATCGTTTTGATAAAAGTCTTGGTACAAATCTCGAAGTGATTTTTCGGTCATTTTATTTAATGGTTTGCAATATATTGTAGCCATAATTCCCCTTGTCATCGGGACAAGATGAGTATTAAACTTTATCGGTCCTAGTTCAGGATTAACAGTCTTAAGAGCTTGCTCTATTTCTGGTATATGTTGATGCTCATTCACTTTATAAATACGAAAATTTTCGTTCACTTCACAATAACTAGTTGCTAAACTCGCTTTCCGTCCTGCTCCTGAAGCCCCTGACTTTGCATCGATAATAATAGAATCAAGGTCGACTTTTACATTTTTTAATAAAGGATACAGTCCTAGAATTGTAGCTGTTGGATAACAACCAGGATTAGCAATTAATTTCGCATCCTTTACTATTTCACGGTTTATTTCCGTTAAGCCATAAACTGCCTTTTGTAGTACATCTTTAGGCGAAGCCTTTTTCTTGTACCATGTTTCATAAACATCTTGATCTTTAAAACGTAAATCACCAGAAAGGTCAATTACCGTTAGACCTCTTTCAAAGATTTTTGGCGTTAGCTCATTAGATATCCCTGATGGAGTCGCCATAAAAACGACATCTACTTCTTCTGAAATCTTATCTATATCAATTTCTTTTAATTGTTCATTAGTGATTTGATTAAATTGTGGATAGCTTTCACTGAATTTCATTCCGACTTGGGATGACGTATAGACTGAATATTGTTTTATATAGTCATGTTGGTGCAGAATTCTAACTAATTCAGCCCCTCCGTATCCTGTTGCTCCAATTATCGCTGCCTTCATGTTTCTCCCTCATTTTCTATGGTTATATCTTCTCACATTTTTAATGTTGTTTTTTATTATAAGTTTGAATAAAAATAAAATCAACTGTATTTTTATATTTTATAAATATTCTTTCTAAAGAAAAAAGACGAATAATACTTATACGAACAATAATAGTTCGAATTAATCGACTATACAAATAATTTATGATTATTCATATGTTTAAAATAAATAATCTTTGTCACAAGAGAACTCGTTCTAGCTTCGCTAGAACTTTGGAAATTTAGATGGAGTCTCAACTCCACCTGAATGGAAGTTCCCACCTACGCTACGCTTAGAGGTGGGGGTCTATGACCCTTAAGTTCAAATCAGTTTGATTAATCGCTATTCCCTAATAAGATTATAAAAATGCAAAACTTTAAGGCTTAGTGAATTACTCTCTAAGCCTTACTAACATAGTTATTAGAATATCCATGTCCTTGTTATTTAGTTTTATTTATGAGGCCATTTTGCTTTTGGGCGATTACATGACGTTTATACACAAGTTATATGTCCTAGTACGTGAAAACTAGTATAAGTAGGACCGTCTCATAAACAATGTCAAAATTTCAAACGTTTTTTGCCGTACAAAAAAAGCTACCCAAAGGTAACTTTTTCAACCACCACTTACTGGTGGGATTAAGGCAACAGTATCATTTGCTTTGATTATATCAGTTTCTTCTACATATTCTTCATTAACCGCGATCATGGCTCTATCGACTGGCAAATTAGGAAATTGACTTTTTAAATATTCCTTTACATCTTTAACTGTCATTTCTGATTTTTCAATAACTAACTCTCTTGCTCCAACTATTTCTTCTAACTCTGCAAAAAATAATACTTTAATCATTCAAATGTTCCTCCTCTGGCTTTCCTGTTGGATACGGTGTTTTCTCTAATTGATCACCCATCCACTTTTCTCCATCTGCCCAATGCTCTTTTTTCCAAATTGGTACAATTTCTTTAATTCTTTCAATGGCGTAACGGCTTGCTTCATAAGAATCTGCTCTGTGTGGAGTTGAAACGGCGATGACAACAGCAATGTCAGTTACATCCAGATGACCAATTCGATGAGAAATTGCCACTAAGGAATTAGGCCATCGTTCTTGAATTTCATTACCAATTTGTGCTAACTTTTTTTGTGCCATACTTGTATAAGCATCATATTTTAAATAAACTGTTTTCTTACCTTTTGTAAGTTCACGAACAGTTCCAATAAACGTGTTTATTGCACCTGCATTACGATGAACAACCTTATCGACAACTTCTTGAATTGAGATTTCCCCTTCTGTAATTAAAAATAGTTTTTCACTCATTGTCCTGCCCTTTCACCTTCTGTAATATGAAATTGGTATAGTTACTTTCCTCGTCTATTTGGAAATAATAAATTCCTTGCATTTTCTTCTCATTTTCTAAAGGAAACCAACTAATGACACAGAATATATTATTTAATTTAGATAATAATGTAACATCTTTTTCTTCTTTCAATATCACTATTTTAGGATACTGAGCCATTTTAAACCCTTCAATAACAATAACATCTATTGGAAGCTTGCAGTAAATAGAAAGCAATTCATCTACTTCCCAATGTTGCTCTCTATTAATTGTTAATTGTAAATCGCCAGCACTAACTGCACAAGTTGCAATACTACCAGCTTGACTATGCTTCCAAGAATCTTTTCCATAATCTGTAGACGTCAATTGACCACCATGTCCGTGGTGCTTCAGTGTTCCAACACGATACCCCTCTTTTGTCAATAAACGAACGAGCTTTTCTACTAGGGTCGTTTTCCCACTGTTACTAAACCCAGCTACTTGAATGATTTGTTGGTTCATTAAAAACTCCTTAGCTACGTTTTTCTTTATAGATTGCGGTGCCACCTTCACCATTTAAAAGAAGGATTGTAACGGTATCACCTTTTTGAAAGCCACGGGTTCCACCAGGCAACACTACTAACGCATCAGAATTTGCAAGAGAGGTAACCACCCCAGATTTATCAAGTCCAACTGGTTCAGCAAAGACCTTCCCAGATTCGATCGTCATTTTACTACGAATAAACCGTACAAATGGATTCGCTTTTGGAAAATCAGATTTTAGTTCTCCATGAACCATTTGTAGGTGCGGTTTCTTTGACCCTAAGAAAATTTGAACCCACGGTCGCACAAACAATTCAAATCCAACAAAGCATGCAGAAGGATTACCAGACAAACCAAACAAAAGTTTCCCATTATATTCAGCAACCGTGGTAACACTTCCCGGTCTCATTCCGACCTTATTAAATAACACATTGGCCCCTAATTTCTCGTATATAGCTGGTAAATAATCAAAATCACCAACAGAAACACCACCAGTAGTAATTAACACGTCCACTTCTTCAAGTGCATTCTTTACCGCTTCAAAACAACGATCAAAATCATCAACTAATTTACCAAAATACCTTGGTATTGCCCCAGTCTTAATAATTTGTGAAGTAATCATGTATGAATTACTATTACGTATTTTACCAGGCTTAAGTTCTTCGTGAACATCCAATAATTCTGTTCCTGTTGCGTACACACCGATCGTTGGTTTTTTTGCTACTGGAACTTTACTATACCCGAATGTAGCCAAAAGGGCTTTTACCCCTGGCTCAACCTGTCGACCAGCTTCTACTAAAACATCACCAGATCTTGTTTCTTCTCCTTGAAAAGATATGTTATCTCCAGGAATGAATTTTCTACTTATTGAAACAAACGTCTTACCGTTTCTCTCAATTTCTTTTGTTAATTCAAACATAACAATTGCATCAGTACCTTCTGGCATTTTTGCCCCTGTCATTATTCTAATTGCTTGGCCCTTTTGAGGGATGCTATTTGCTAACCCACCAGCACCAACAGTTTCAATTACTTCTAATTCTATAGGATTAGCACTTGAAGCTGAAACTGTATCTTCAGCACGAACAGCAAATCCATCTAATGGTGAACGATCAAAAGGAGGGATATCATGATCAGCTTTTATAGGTGCTTTTAATATTCGATTATCACTCTCTTCAATTGGTATGTATTCTATTTCGCCTTCTTTCGAAAACTTCAAAACAGCTTCAATAGCTTCATGGATCTTAATCGGTTTTCTGTCTGTTAACATTTAGGTCACACCTTTCGCAGTTCTCTTTATATTTTATCAGATAATTCTTAGACATATCTATGAACTTTTTCACATTGGCTGATTATCTTTCAATCAAATTAGACAATTATTTTTCAAGAAGGTAATATATAGAAATATAATGCGATAATATTTTATTATTAGGAGGCCATATGAAACAGCATTTGATTGCTATTGATTTAGATGGTACGTTACTTACAGATGTAAAAACCATATCTAACCGAAATAAACGCGCAATACAAAAAGCTCGTGAGGCTGGTCACATCGTTTGTATAGCAACCGGTAGACCTTATCGTGCTAGTAATATGTATTATGAGGAATTAGACTTAAATACTCCTATTGTGAATTTTAATGGAGCATTTGTTCATCATCCATTACAAAAAGATTTTGGTTTTTATCATAGCCCTCTTGAACTCAATACAGCCAAAATGATCATTGAAACTTGTGAAGCATTCCAGGTTAAAAATATTATGGTTGAAATTATCGATGAATTTTATTTAAGGTATTACGATCAAGTTTTAATTGAAACATTTACAATGGGTGAATCTCCAATAAAATTTGGGAATTTACACCATATCTTAACCGATCACCCTACTTCAATATTGATACATCCACAAGACGAACATGTAAAGGAATTAAAAAATTTATTACGTGATGCTCATGCGGAAGTCATCGATCAACGGGTTTGGGGCGCTCCATGGAATGTAATAGAAATCGTTAAAGCCGGATTAAATAAAGCGGTTGGTTTACAAAAGATTGCGAACTATTATTCTATCCCTAAAGAACGTATTATTGCCTTTGGGGATGAAGACAACGATTTAGAAATGATTGATTACGCTGGGGTAGGTGTAGCAATGGAAAATGCTATTCCTGAATTAAAAACTCTTGCTAATGCAACAACATTAACAAATGAAGAAGATGGAATCGCTGAATTTTTAGAGGGATATTTCAGTATTTAGAAAGTAGTCGTAAATATTCAGTTAAAACGCTTGGAATTCCGCCAAGCGTTTTTTATGTACTATATTTCATTTCTTCTCCTTCGGGTTCCATTCTTACGCTTAGGTCTACTAAGGTTCGAAGCTGCTTATTTATAGGTAATTAGTCATGACGCATACATGTAATTCCCCTAGAAAAATACATAATTCTACCTGTGTAGTTTTGATGCAAATAGAAAAAAATAAGTTTGCACCTTTATATATTAAGGAGAGATCAAAAATGAGTAAAAAATCTAAATCAAAACGCTTTGTACAACAAGGTAAGGACTATGTTCAACCAGCAAATGAACGAGAACGTAATATTAAAACAATGGATGAAGTTGAAAATAATACAAATAAAGGTGAATGCTAATGGGGAACCAACTTTTTCAACAAGCTAGAACAGCTGTAGAGCAAGCCCAAAAAATGGTTCAAACAGCCTCTACTCCTGAACAAATTGCAATGGCAACAAAAGAAATTTCGAAGGCGAAAAATAACCTTTCTTCAGCGTTTGCACAATCGACAATTGCTGAAAAACGACAACTCGCTGAACTCCAGGATCAAATAGATAACCTTGAGCATAACTTACCAGAATACCAATAATCATTACTACTGTAGGGATAATGGTTGCATTATCACAACTTAACCAACTAAATACGCGGAAACCTCCATCAAACTATTTAAGTTATTAAGTCAGATTAGATTACTTTGCTGAAGGTTTTTTCTTGAACTGACCTGAAAATTATGGCATCTATAAGATGCGTTGTTCCTAAAAATTGCAACATTATAATCATTTAAAAAGACAGCTAGAAACATCTATATTCTAGCTGTCTTTTTTTATTTGATCTCGAGGGGACAAACATAAAAATAAATATATTTCTTCTAAATTAAAATACACAATTTTTACTTCTTTTCACGCCGTCCCCTTCATACGATAATAAAAAACAGCTTTTGAATCCCAAAAGTTAGGAGTGTTCAGATGGTTCCGCATTTTTTCGAAGCTGAATTCCATGATCTTCATGTAGAATTATCCAAACAATCGCTCCAGCAATTCATTAATAAGATGATGGAATACAAATGTTCCCTTTATTGGCGGTACAACGATGATATTATTTACTTAATTATAGATACAAATCATTCAATACACGAAATCCCTTTTGAGAAAAACGGCACAAAACTTACTATCACTGTTGACTGTCTGAAGGTGAGCGAAGAATTAGTAGCAAAAGCTCTAGAATTGATTATGAAAGAGTATCGAGGTAGTGGTTTCATCAAAACGTACACCGAGGGTCCACATTATATTACATTTTTCAAGGATGGAGTTATCCAGTCCATTACAGAAATTCATGGAGGTGAAAAGATCGTTATGAACCAATATGGAGCAATTATTGAATATCGAGATTTTGATCATGATCTCGATCCAGAAACGATTATTAATATCCTTAACCTGGAAATTGACTACACATTAATGGAACTTTACGAATCTCTTCAAGCTCTAGACAATTATGCAATTAAAGAACAAAAACGAAAACTAAAACTATTATCTAAACGTAAAAAAGAAATTGAACAATTACTTTAATGACTTATAAAAAAGCTAAATCCCGAACTTGTTTTAAACAATTCGGGTGTTTTTTTGCGAAAAACCCCCGTTTATTACTACGAGCAATTGTCTCCTTATGACACCACAAAAAAAGAGATTTATTCAAAGGGCTCGAATAAATCTCAAGATAGAAATTGAAAAACCTCTTTTATTATACTATAGAACGTAACAAATTTAATATGGGTATTATTACCAGTTATTTTCGCTACTTAAAGCCCCCCCCTAATTTCTTCCACAAAACCTGTATGAAATTCGTATTTTAAGTAAATAACATGTAGAGACACTATCCAAATTTAGGGAGGGCCTTCAATTGGTAATTGAATTGAATTGGATGTTATTTGTTATGATCATTTTAGCGAGTTATCGTTTTACTCATTTAATCGTTTTTGATAAGGTTACTGAATTTATACGTAAACCCTTTTTAAAGGAAAAAACAATCAATGAGGATGGACACAAAAAAACAAAAAAGGTACCTGATTCAAAGTTAGGTTACTTATTAAATTGTTATTGGTGTACAGGTATTTGGAGTGCGATCATCTTTGGATTAGGCTATTTACTTTATCCTTCTATATTTGTCCCTGCCATATTTATTTTCGCAATCGCTGGTGGTCAAACGATACTCGAAACGTTTGTAGGGGTTGGCACTAAAGCCATTCAAGCCTTAAACAAACACACCCACTAAGTTAAATCGATACGCTTTATTTCATCCATCAACTGACGTGAACGTTTAGCATTTCCTTCTGCGAATTCCCGTAAGCGAAGTTTTAATTCTTCGCTTTCATGAATTCGTTCGGCTGCAATTAAATAAGTTCGCATCATTTCTTCTTCTTGGTCTACAGAAGCTTGAAGTATTTCAATTAAATTATCGTCTTTATGACTCATATTATCACCTCTCTTTTAAAATCCCCAAACAAAAGAAAGGCATTCATTTTTTCTCAATTGTGACCATTGTCACCTCATATTTTATTTTTATTGGTTAAAATTAATTTTATAAGAAAAGCGAAATCTATACTCTAAAAAAAATTACTATTTATAGGAGGAAAAGTATGAATTTTAACTCACCTTGTTCTGGGGCATTTGGCGATCCAAAGGAAATTAATTATTCAGCCCCATTAAAGCAATTAATTGATGAACACCCTTCACTTCTAGCGAAAATGGCAGAATTTAATCAAATGGTAGAAACATTCGAAGAAGATAATACAACTGATTGGACAAAAGCCGTTAATGAGTTACATGATAAAATTACTACTTTCATTACAGAACTAGAACCTCATTCCAATCGAGAAGAGGATGTCCTTTTTGAGATGATGGTTAAATATATTGGTCGTGATGGTGGTCCAATTGCAGTAATGGAATATGAACATTCTACAGCTAAATTAAACTTAAAACAATTTATGGATAAGGTTTCCGTAATAAAAGAGGAAAATAAAGAAGTATCGAAAGAGGAAGCCTTCTCTTTATTTCACCATCTTAAAATTGTATATATAACGTTAACAGATCATTTTATGAAAGAAGAAAACATCCTATTTCCTATGGCAGAACAAATGCTATCCGATGAAGAAAAACAAGAACTAATCATTCAATTTGAAAAAATAAAATAAAGAGAACTCGTTCTAGCTTCGCTAGAACATCGGAAATTCAGATGGTGTCTCAACTCCACCTGAATGAAAGTTCCCACCTACGCTTAGAGGTGGGGTTCTGACCCTTAAGTTCAAATCAGTTTGATTAACTGAGAATGTTGAATTTTGTTTAATTGATATTTGGGATGAAAGGCTCCATATCATATCTTAAACTATTCAACATTCTTTTTTTTAATGTAATATACTTGTTCCTTGATCATCATCATTTCCAATGTGACCAATACCTTCTTCTGACATTTTTAATCTGAGCTTTTCATATAAGTACAAAGCAACCATTTCAAACTTCTCTTCTCCATTTAACTCTAAAAAAACCTTTTCCAAATCACTCGTTTTCATGCCATCCAATATTCCATAAATGATGACAAAAATGTCTTCCTCGTCACCCGTTAAATGATTCCTATACATTTCAAACACATCATCAATAATTTTCAATATAAACACCTCTTTTGTATTAGGAAGTTTTCGTAAATGCAACTCAGTAATTGTTTAATTTTATTTACATAGCTTGTAAAGGAGGAGTAAAATATGGGTTAACTATCATGAAAAGGAGAACTAAGATAAACATGTTACTTTTTCCTACAATTAAAAACCGTAGATTAGATTTTTATAAAGGTTTAACTGCCGGTCTCAGTATTGCTCTCGGTTATATGCCAGTGGCACTTACTTTTGGTTTTATTGCAAATACAACTGGATTGACTATAATCGAAACTCTCGCAATGAGTGCCTTTGTATTTGCGGGGGCAGCTCAATATATGTCATTAAGTTTAATTGCAATTGGCACAGGCGCACTTGAGATTATTTTTACAACCTTTATTATAAATATACGTCACTTATTGATGACAACTGTTATTAGTGATAAGGCAGAAAAAGGCCATCCAATCATTAAAGGAATTTATGCCTTTGGAATTACTGATGAAGTATTTGCAGTAACTTCAACAAAAGAAGGACGATTAACAAGTTCGTACATCTTCGGAGTAGCGTTTATTGCATATTCTAGCTGGGTGATTAATTCAGGAATCGGTTATGTCATTGGCACTTCATTACCAGAAACACTTCAAAAGAGTATGTCGGTTGCGCTATATGCGTTATTTATTGCCTTATTGGCTCCGTCATTGAAAAAACATCGAAAAGTAATTTTACTAGCAAGTTTTGCTGCAATATTTAATTCTCTTTTTACATTTGTTATCCCAAGTGGTTGGGCCATTATATGCGCGACAATACTTTCATCAATAATCGTTGAAGTTATATATTCAAAAAAACAACCTTATTTAAATAAAGAATTAGGTAAAAATCAGGAGTGTCAATAAATTATGTCTATGAACATTGCCCTTATTATTTTCGGAATGGCTATCGTTACATATATTCCTAGAGTGCTACCCCTTATTACGATGAACGGAAAAGAAATGCCCCCAAAGGTCAAAGCTATACTTCAAAACGTTCCATATGCTGCCTTGGGCGCACTAATTTTTCCTGGAATACTGTTCATTCAGGGAGATATCTGGTTTGGAGTCATTGGCGGTATCACAGCGCTCATCATCGCGCTTATAGGTGCAAATCTCATTGTAGTAGTTGCCAGTGCGATAACAGCCTTAACAATATATTCATTTTTTATCTGAATTTGTTTTCTAGTAACATTTCGTATTACAATAGAGTGATAACGAAATAAACAAGTGGTGACCTATGGAGAAAAAACAATTACTTACTAATATCGAATATTTTTTAGAAAATTATTTTCAAAGTCGTATTATAGAACGTGGTAAAAGTTATTTTTACAATGGAAATGTTTCCGACACGTATTTATTAAACGACAGCTTCTCTGCAACTGTTGAAGGAACTACCTATTATGAAGTTACCATTGCCTTAAATGATTTAAAACAGAGCCATTGTAATTGTCCTTATGAGAAAAATTGCAAGCATATGGTTGCCGTTTTATTAGAGTTAGAAAAGATACTTCAAGAAACAGCATCTCTTTCATTAGTTTCTACAACATATCTACAGATTGATCATCCTGAGATTGTGAGAAAGCACTTAATAGATGATATACAGCCGTATGTAGATAAAATATATCAACTTCTTTCGAAAAATGGCCATTACAGTAATGACCACTTAAAATATATCGTTAAACAATTTTTCGAGGAGCTTGATCAAATTGAAGCAAAAAAGGCAGCTCAATTTAAAATTATAAGTTTCACAGTACTAATGGATGAAATAATAAAAAAAGCAACTGATTACGATACATATCGATTTCGCCAAAATCGTTTTTTAGCTTTTTTTAATGAGTTGATTCAACAAGGATATCCTTTCCTAAAACAAGAAGTTGTTGAAGCGAACGTGCCTTTTTATGAATGGTACACATCACTTCTTCTCGACCAAACTAATAAAAAAGAAATAGAAGCACCATATGAAAAACTAATTTCTACTTGGCTATTATGTGAAGAAAGAGAAAATGTATTAATTATTCACGCAAAGCAATTATTAAGCCTTAACAATAAAAATAATCAAATCTATTTAACAAAATTAGCTAGCCTGTTATATTTACAAGCGAATGACGGTGCTAGTTCTTTAACTTTACTGAAACAACTCAAATCTAAACTACATAACAGTGAACTTGTTGACCATTTTTTAATAATGGAACGAAAAAAAGATTTTGTTATGATGAAACACTGGTTTGATTTATTTTTTCCGCACGAAAAACCAAAACAAGGTACGATGCTCGGAAAACTCTTTGAAGAAATGTTAATAGAAACTGGTAGTGAAGAAGAAAAGTTAACGATTGTTTGGAAAAACTGGCTTGAACACCCACAGTTCGGTTCATATAAATCAAGGATTAAAAAGAGCGACCCATTAGAGAAACGAAAAATATTAAAATATATTATCCCTAAATTAAGAGCTGATTTATATCGTCCTCAAACTGAAGCAACTTATTATAATATTGTGACAGAAGAAGAGCTTTTTGAAGAAGGAATACATTCATTATTAACACATAAAAAAGATGTGTATGTAATCTCTCCTGAAATCGAAAAGATGTTAAAGGTGATAATAAAGAAACAACCACAGCTACTGTTACCATTCTATCATCAACTCGTGGAAAGATTAGTACAAAAAAAATCTCGAGTTCATTATGAAGAAGCGGCTGCCTTTATAAAAAAATTAAAAATTATTTACGAAAAACTGAACAACACACACACATTTAATTTATATAAAAACGGACTAAAACAACGATTTAAAACGTTCCGTGCGTTTATTCAGGAGCTGAATAAAATTGATAAATAGTTATAACCCAAACCCTATTATTGTCCATGGTGGACTATTAAAAAAAAAATCAGGGTATAGTATTTTCATATGGGCAGAACAAAAAAAACATAAAAAATATGTAGACATAGAACCATTTAAGTACCCGTTTCTTTATTCTCCTTTTGAGTTAAAATTAGCTTTATTTCGTCAACACGAGCCATCATTTTACGGGACTTTTTTAGAAACTGAAGAATGCCATATTCAAGTACCTTTAAACAATCGCTTATTTTACAGTTTAGCTGGCAGTGTTCCTGTTTATCACGTACCATCTACTTATGAAACTCACCTATTTCCGATAAATGGGTTAGAAATTCCTAATCAGAATATTCCTTTGTATATTTCTGCCTTTTTGCAGTTAATAAATACAGATGAATGGCAACTTGCTGATGATTTTATTTTTCTGCAACAGCTAATGAGAACACTGTTAAATGAACTGATTGAAGGTAATTTAATACCAAATCAAAATGGCGAGTGGGGCATACCTAATTTTCCTTTTAAGGAATGGGAAGATAGTTCGCCCTCTTCTCTTTTAGCACTACTACCAACAAATTACTCTCTCATTGATAAAGAAGTAGAAAAAGCATCTTTAAAAGCCTTTTCTCTTTCATTTATCAACAGTTACGTCAGTCATTTAATAAGGAATGATCAAGAAATAATAAAATCCTTTAACAACATTCAAGAAAGTCAGTCAGACTATGTAAAAAATATCATCAGCGACCTTCAAGAAGATAAACCAATATCTCACTCTTCTAAAGCACATCAACATTTTTTGGAGAGTATTGGGGCAGTTGAAGTGGCTCCGTTCAAACTTGGGGTTCGGGTTGAAGAGAAAAAAGGAACGGATGATTGGCAAATAACATTATTTATACAAGATCGGAAAGACCCAACATTAATGATTGATGTTAATGAGCTTCTTGTTGGAAATCATCCCTGGAGAGAAAATCCGATAACTTTCTTTAAAGAAGCACTCAAAAATACCCAAAACCAAATAATAGACTTTGAAAAATTTTCTTTAACTAAACCTTCTATAAAGGTATCAATTGAAGAAGCGTATAATTTATTAAGAGATAATCAAATAGAATTAGAGCAGCTCGGAATAGCGGTTCTTGTCCCTAGTTGGTGGCATAAAAAAGAAGATGATTTCTTCGTTACCCTTAAACAAAAAGAAATTAGTGAACATAGAGGTCATGTTGAACCTTTATTAAATTGGCAATCAATTGCTGAGTTTGATTATTCTATATCCGTTGGTGGAGTCACCGTTTCCGAAGAAGAATTTCATGAACTCGTAAACCATAAACAACCGATTGTGAAACTAAGGGGGAAATGGGTACTTTGGGATGTAAATACAGCCCAAAAAATTCAAGAAAAAATTAAACGATACAAAGAAAAAAAGAAACTTACTTATATGCAAGCATATCAGCTTCATTTACAAGATGAAATTGAAAAAAATATTAAATGGGAAGCTCAATGGAACAAGAAAATCGAATCTTTATTACAGGATTTAATGGTTCATACTTGGGAAAAGGCCCCCTTACCAAAAGAATTAAACGGTACATTGCGTCCATATCAGCAGGATGGATATTCTTGGTTATTAAATATGAGGAAAATTGGTTTTGGCGCATGTCTTGCTGATGATATGGGGTTAGGAAAAACGATACAAACGATCTCATACTTACTTGCTGTAAAAGAAGCTAATAATGGAAAGTTAACTGAACCATTCCTTCTTATTTGCCCAACATCATTGATCGGAAATTGGGAACACGAGTTACATTTATTCGCTCCAACATTTAACGTCTATGTTCATCATGGACAAAACCGCTCAATTGATGAACTTACTGAAGTTGATATTGTTATTACATCATATTCTTTATCTGTTCGAGATGAATCTTTATGGAAGGCCAGAAATTGGGAAGCTCTTATACTAGATGAAGCGCAACATGTTAAGAATATTGAAACAAAACAAAGAAAAAGCATTAAACAAATTGATGCTGTTCATAAAATTGCATTAACGGGTACTCCAATCGAAAATCGATTAAAAGAACTTTGGTCAATCATCGATTTATTAAATGATCATTTTCTTGGTTCGTACCAACAATTCTCAAAGACATACATTAAAGAAATTGAAGCAAGTGAGCAAAATATAGAAAAGCTTAATGAACTACGATCAATAATCTCACCATTTTTACTTAGAAGAACAAAACAAGATAAGCATATTCACATCCAGCTTCCTAGTAAAAATGAAATTATCCATCGTGTAGGATTAACTGTAGAACAAGCTAGTTTGTATCAAGCAGTAATTAATGATCTGTTTGAGAAAATAGATACTGTTTCTGAAATGGAGCGCCGAGCATTAATTTTAAGTAGCCTAACAAAACTAAAACAAATTTGTAATCACCCTACACACTATTTAAAAGACGGTGGCAGTCTTGAAAATCGTTCTGAAAAATGGGAAGAACTGATGCTTTTAGCTGATACCATTGTTTCTAACCAAGAAAAGGCGCTTATTTTTACTCAATATAAAGAAATGGGTTCAATCATTCAAAACGGTCTAGAAGAAAAATTACAAACAACGATACCATTTTTACATGGTAGTTTACAAAGACAAAAACGTGAAGAGCTTATACATGAGTTTATGAATGGGAATGCACCATTTTTTATTCTTTCGTTGAAGGCTGGTGGAGTAGGACTTAATTTAACTGCAGCTACCCATGTCATCCATTACGATCGATGGTGGAATCCTGCTGTAGAAAATCAAGCTACTGACAGAGCGTACAGAATTGGTCAAACCGAAGACGTTACTGTTCATAAGCTACTTACAAAAGGGACATTGGAAGAAAAAATTCATACTATGCTAGAAAGAAAACAACAACTGTCTGATCAAATACTAAATACAAATGAAAATAAACTATCTGAGTTGTCAACAAGTGAATTAGAACAATTCCTTAAATTGCGCAGTTCTAATTTATCGTAATGAAAGGAGTATAAAATGACTTCCAAAGATCAATTACCTGAAACCTTTCATCATTATTGGCATATGTCAAAGGAATTACCGAAAAAAAAGACTTACACTTCTAATAAAGAAAACCTCAGTGATGAATGGAAATTATTTTTAGAAGCTGTAAAAAAACGAGTACAAAAAGATATACCAAATCGATAAAGCTGAACTTTCCTTTGTGAGTCAATGCGTTCATTGCAAGTGGAAAAATAAGAAGGTGGGGCACTTTATGCTCCACCTTCATTCAACAGTAATTGACTTTTCGACCTTAAATTGATCTCGCTCAACATTTTCTTCGTTGATCGCCATAATTTGTAGTTCACCAATAGTAGTGTAAGTTCCTGCTGAAATTCTTTCCCCATTTACTTTCATATCCCATTCTTCTGACCAATTTAGCGTCTCAGAAGATTTTAGTTCTTTCATCACTATTGCCATCGTAAACATTTTTCCATCACTATAACGATAAACAATATTATCATTTTCATCAATGACAGTTATTTCAAATTGTTGCCCAGAAGGAAATTGTAATTGTTTGTGTTCATCAGTGTTATTAGTTAAAGACAACTCAAACATAAGCTTACTGTTTAATTCAGAAACACTAATATTAGTACTTACCATCTTTTTTCCATCCTCACCTTGATTATCATTCGTTTGATTACTAGTACCACAGCCACCAATAACAATAATACTCATTAGGATGATGAATTTACTGACCATTAACAAAAATTTCACCACCTTCCATACATTATTTTTATCCCGTTATTTTAAACAGTTAGACTGAAAATTCACCTAACTCTCTTTTCTAAACATTCCATAAATTCCGGCTGTTTCAACAATATTAGTAAAAGCTTTATCGTCTTTTTCTTCAATAATCTTCTTCAGATGATATAGTTCATATCTAGTGATAACGATCATAAGCATCTCTTTATCTTCTTTAGAATACCCACCTCTAGCTGGAATACGTGTTATTCCTCTTGTAAGCTTTTCATGAATCGCAGCTTGTAATTCATCAGGTTTACTAGTTACAATTAACGCAGTTAGCTTCACATGGCGAGTGTGGATAGTATCAATAATTCTCGAACAAACATATAGTGTTACCAACGTATATAATGCTTTTTCCCAATCGAAAAGTAGACCCGCGGTTAATACAATCGCACCATTAATGACAAAGAAATATGTTCCTAGAGGTCGTTCACTATACCTCGCTAATACTAAAGCTATAATATCAACTCCCCCTGAGGAAGCACCATATTTTAAAATAAGACCAGCACCAATAGCCATAATAACTCCACCGAAAACCGAGTTTAACAAAATATCCTGAGAGATTGAGACAATTGGTAAAATCTCTAAAGAGATTGTTGTTACAGCTACACTAAAAAAACTATATAGAGTAAAACGTTTTCCTATTTTTAACCAACCTAAAATAGCAACAGGGATGTTTAGTATGAATAGAAAAATACCCGTTGATAAAGGTGTTAGCGCCCCTAATATTTGAGCTACACCAGTAAATCCACTTGCAAAAACGTTTGCTGGTATTAAAAAGAAGTTTAACGATACTGCTAATAAAATTGAACCAATTATATATATTATTATTTTCTTTATTTCTTCCAAAATTAAAAAGCTCCTTTCTTTGTTCATATTTCACCCTAAACTTTACAATATCTAACCTATTATACAGTCTTTCCTATTTTAGAACATACCATTTTTCATAAAAGGCTCATTACAATTAATTTTCACAATTCATGATTCTTGCCACTAAGATACTACCCCTAGGTACGTTGAACCTTTCGTAACTAGAGATAAATGTATGAGGCTCGATTTTGGTAATTATGAAATTCACTCACATAAATACCTTTTGTTTGGAAAAAATATCTATAGACTTTAAGTGAAAGGAGCTTTAAAAAATGCCTCATACGAAAGATAACGATAAAAAGAAACAGGACAATAATGCAAAACGCCATATAAAAAATGTTCAAAGAGGGAAGAACACTGAACGTGGCGAAAGACAATTCTCTAAAAAAACAGACCATTTATAAGAAAAGCGCAAGCGCCGCAGCTCTAGACGTAAAAAGATGGACTGAGTCGAGTGAGATATAGGAGAGTCGAAAGTCGTTAGACTTTCGTTCTCGACTTATCGTAGACGAGACGAAGGAAGCTTTCTAGTCGATAGGGCACCTGGAGCTAGACAGTTTCTAAGTTAGAAATTTTATACTTTACCTTATAAGAAAATCGAAAGCACCCTTGTTCATCCACATAATGCTGAACTTCAATCAGTGGGGGTTTTCTTTCATCCCCCACCTAAACTTTTCGATATTCTAAGTTTTGAGGTGGGTTGTCTGACTGTTTCTTAGTTGTAGGATAACTTTCTCCTTTTTTATTTCATATCTGGTTAACTCTATACTTTTTAGGTTACATAATATTACTAACTATAGAATAGTTATAAGTAACTTTAGTTGGAGGTATATGTTATTATTGTTATAGTGGTAGATATATAACTAATCTTATATTGCAAACCAAAGTCTGAATTTTCTTTTTAATCCTTGTACCAAACCAAAATGAGGTGACGATATGGCAATTATTGTGGTTTGTAAAAAATGTAAAGGTACTGGCAAAGTAGAGGAATCTCGCTTTATTCTTTTCAATGTTAAAGTAAAATGCCCCATTTGTTGCGGTAAACGAAAAGTCGATATATCTACATTAAATTCTACTCGTAACTTTTAATGATAATTAGGCCGAATTACAAAGATATACGATATAAGATAAACAATAAAAAAGTAAGCAGAAGGTTTTCCCTCCTACTTACTGATATAGCTTTGAAACATCAGTTACAACATTTTCTAAACCTGTCTTAACTTCATCATCCCATGTGAGCATTCCACCATAAAAATTATGCGCTTCTTTTATTCCATTTTCTATCAAAAATCGAGCTACATGGTGACTCCGACTTCCGCTACGGCAAACGAGAATATACTCTTTATCACTTTTTAAATCTTCTAAAATATTTGGTATGTTATGCATCGGTATTAATGGAATACCAGGAATGTGAAAAGCTTCATACTCTTCTCGCTCTCTCACATCTATAATTACTGTATTCTTTGGTTTATCTTTAAGAATTTGTTTTAGTTCATTTACATCAATTTGTTTAACACCTTCATTAATAAAAGCCATATTAAACCTCCACCTCCAACAATTAACACTATACACATACAGTTTACTTGACTATATATCTTTTTACAAGGAATGTGCTGCCATATTTTACGTTTCTATATCCCTACATAATAACTATCAATAATCATGCTCCTAAGCGTTGAATTTCAACCTTTCAAACGATTAAAGATAAGTAAACAACTCCAATAAACATCAAAAACAGAAGTACATATCATTGTACTTCTGTTTATATTTTGTTCCATTAATTTATTTTATCCAAGGAGGAAAAAATTTGACCAATGATCCTTATCACTCTATTCTATTTCTCAACTTCAGTAAGCGATATGTATGTGATACAACAACTTTACATACTGCATAAGTTGGCACCGCTAATAACATTCCAATAATTCCTGCAAACCTTCCAGCAACAATTAAAAGTAATATTATTGTTAACGGATGTACAGCCAGTTTTTTCCCCATAATTTGTGGTGAAATAAAATTACTTTCGAATTGCTGAACAACAACAATCACAATCAAGACTTTTAATACCATAAATGGTGAATGAATAATTGCTACAATAACAGCTGGCACAGTTCCAATCCATGGACCTACAAAAGGAATGACATTCGTAAACATAGCAACTAAAGCTAAAATTAATGAATACTCTATGTCTATAATTAAGAAACCTGCATACATCAAGATTCCAACACACATACTCACAAGTATTTGACCTTGAATATAAGAACTTAATTTTACATCCATTTCTCCTAATATTTTTTGTCCTTCGATTCTTTGTTTCTCAGGTAGTAGTTTTAACACTTGATTAGGAGCTTTTTCACCTTCTTTTAACATGTAAAAAAGAATGAATGGAATAATAATAAATACAACGACAACATTCGTAATAAAACTAAATAATCCAGCAATATTAGTGCTAATTATATTAAATGCTTGATTAACATAATGAGTCGTATTAGCTGAAAGCGTATCGAAAGACAATGTTTCTGACCATTCAAAACGATTAATCCAGTCATTTTCTTGAAGTTGAATAATTAATGCACGTATCTCATTAATTAAATATGGAAGGTTATTGACTAGACTGTTCACCTGTTTTTGTAAAATTGGACCAATTAATAATACTAATAATGTTATTAATCCAACAACAGCTAAGTAGATGATTATGATAGCTAATGTTTTCGGAAGCTTTTGTTTATGTAGCAAATTTACGATTGGTCGAAATAAATAATACAAAACTCCGGCAAGGAGAAACGGAACAAATAGCGCTTCTACAAAAACAACAATTGGCCGAAATATAAATTGTACAAGTGTTCCTAAGTATATAATTAAAAACAACATAATAATTCCTAAAAATACACGAAACCATTTATATTGTGACAACAAGTACTCACCACTCTTTTTCACTTTCTTATGAAATAAAATAAGCTTGTTTAATTATAGCACAATTCATTTAATTTTTTCTATTTATTACCACTCAAAAAAGATGAAGACTAAAGTGCTCATTCATCCTTTTTTTCAGATCTATTTAACGCTTTACATGTTTGACGCTTTACTAATTTGTGAGGGATTATCACACTTTTAACTTCTTTTGTAGGTTCTTTAATTTTTTCAACTAAAAGCTTCATCGCTTCAAAGCCTAGTCCGAAAATATTAATGTCGACAGTGGTCATAGGTGGAGAAGAAAGCTCTGAAATCAAAACATTATTAAAACTAACAATTGATATATCATCAGGAACACGTATTCCCATTTCACTAAACATCTTTAACAATCCGAAAGTCATAATATCATCTAAACCGATAAGTGCGGTTGGTGGTACTGATGAACTCATTAACTGAATGATCGCATCCTCTCCTCCTTGCTCTAATTCATGATGCGAAATAATATATTCTTCCCTAATAGGAATTTTTGCATTTTTTAGTGCCTGTTCATAGCCTTTCTTATGGTCGACTGCTACAACAAAGTCTAACTCTCCACCAATAAAAGCAATATTCCGATGCCCCAACAACAACAAATACTCCGTAACCGTTTTCGCAGCTTTGTAATTGTCGTTATTCACATAAGTAATGCTATGAATTTCTTCATTGTATGGACGCCCTATTAAAACAAAAGGAAATTTTTGTTGTTGTAAATAAGGCATAATTTTATCATTTACTCTTGAATACAGAAGAATAATCCCATCTACTCTTCCTCCTTGCACCATATGTACGACTTCTTGAAAGATTTCTTCTTCTGTTTGTCCTGTTGATAAATACAAGCCGTAATTTTCTTGATAAGCTTTGGAACTTATTCCCCGAATAACTTCAGGGAAGAAGGGGTTTTGGAACGATTTATTTGCTGAGCTAGGCATGACAATACCTATTGTATTTGTACTCTTATTTGCTAAACTTCTAGCATGAAAGTTTGGATGATAACCTAGTTTCTCCATCGCTTCTCGAACTTTTACTTTTGTCTTTTCACTAATTCTAGGACTATTAGCTATAACACGAGATACTGTGGAAGGAGCGACATTTGCTAGTTTTGCAACGTCTTTAATTGTTACTGCCATAGTTCTCCTCTTTTCCCTCTTTATTTATTAACTATCTTTATATATTTTAGCTATTTTTATATCCTTTAACAATGAAATTTTTCTATTTCAAAATACTCGAAGAAAAAGATATGGAAAGATATAATAATTTACCCCTCCCATATCTTTAGTGTTATCTTGTTGAAGCTAGTTCACTTGTGTTTTTCATGCTAATACTATTCTTGTTTGTTTTTAATAAATAAACTCTTGCCTCGTAAGGTTTTAAAACTACTTTTTTTATATCTTCTATAGGGTCAACATCATAGTTACCAATACAGAATTTTCTTGGTTTATCAATAAGTGTTTCAGGTAAAGTAAACTCTGCTTCCTCTTCAAAAAGGTTAGTCAGAATTAATACTATTTCATCCGCTAAGGTCCTAGTATATGCGTAAATATATTCATGTTCTTCTAAAACTAACTCATAACTTCCATATACTAAAGCCGGTATTTCATTACGTAATTGGATTAACTTCTTATAGTAATTGTAAATAGAGTTCGGATCTTCGATTGATTGTTGAACATTAATTTGTTTATAATTTGGATTCACCTTTAACCATGGTTGCCCTGTAGTAAATCCTGCATTCTCTTCATCATTCCATTGCATAGGAGTACGAGAATTATCACGTCCATTTTTCCAAATAATATCCATAATTTCCTCATGAGTTTTTCCATTTTCAATTTCACTTTTATATAAGTTTTTAATTGCAACATCATTATAATCTTCAATGGAATTAAACTTTACATTGGTCATACCAATTTCCTGGCCTTGGTAAATGAAAGGGGTTCCTTGCATTAAAAAATATAATGTAGCTAAAGCTTTAGCAGACTCTACTCGGAATTTATCACTGTTTCCCCACGTAGATACAGAACGTGGTTGATCATGGTTTTCTAGAAAAAGTGCATTCCAACCTTTCCCGTCTAGTTCTTTTTGCCATTTAGTAAATGTTTCTTTGAGTGCAGCGAGATCTATCCCTTTTTCTGTATTTTTACCCCAAAGATCTAAATGTTCAAATTGAAATATCATATTAAAATAACCACTTTTTTCACTCACCCATTCCTCTGCATGTTCAGCTTTCACACCATTTGCTTCACCAACTGTCATAATATCGTATTTGTCGAAAGTTTCACGTTTTAATTCTTTTAGAAAAACATCTATTCCTTTTTGGTTCATATGGCCATCAAGTGAAGGGACGTATTTTAACTTCTTTGGATTCGGCATATCTGGGAAACCCTTTAACTTTTTAATATGAGAAATAGCATCTACACGGAAGCCATCTATTCCTTTATCTAACCACCAATTTATCATCTCGTACAGCTCTTTTCGGACAACATTATTTTCCCAGTTCAAATCAGGCTGTTTACGTGAAAAAACATGTAAATAATACTCATTTGTTTTCTCATCAAATTCCCAAGCAGAACCGCTAAAAATAGATTCCCAATTATTCGGCTCCTTTCCTTTTTTCCCTGGATGCCAAATATAATAATCTCTATATGGATTTTCCTTTGAAGATCGCGCTTCAATAAACCAAGGATGCTCGTCAGATGTATGATTGATGACTAAATCCATGATTAATTTCATGCCTCTGGAATGAACTTCATTTAGTAGCGTATCAAAATCAGCCATCGTTCCAAAATCCTCCATAATCCCTTTATAATCACTTATATCATAACCGTTATCATCATTTGGAGAACTATATATCGGGCCTATCCAAATAACATCTATTCCTAAACCCTTTAGATAATCTAGTTTAGATATAACTCCTTGAATATCACCAATTCCATCTCCATTTGAATCCATGAAACTTCGTGGATAAATTTGATAAGCTACTGCTTCTTTCCACCATGTTTTAACCATATTCTCCACCCTTCTCATATCTCACTCACTATTAATAATCCCTTTACCCCTATACGATCTACTCTTTTATTTAAGAATTCGTTACGATCCAAAGGAGCAATGTTGAATATATAATCATACCAGCTGCTAAAACTAACAATATAATTGATAACACTTTGAACCTTTTAAGCATGAAAAGCACCTACTTTATTAATTATCCTTTTTCAGCACCAGCTGTTAATCCTTCTACTATATATTTTTGGAATATGAAAAATCCTAACATAAGTGGGATTGAAATTAATACTGCTCCAGCTGCAAACACCGTAAAATTGTTATTCGCCTGACCAGAAATTAATGTAAACAATCCTTGAGCTAATGTCCATTGATTACTTGAACGAAGAATAACTTCCGCCATAATAAAGTCCATACTTGCAGCAATAAAACTATTAAAGGCAACAAAAGCAACTATTGGCGTTGCAAGTGGAAGCATAACTTGAACAAAAATTTGTAAATTAGAAGCTCCATCAATCCTTGCTGCCTCCTCTAAACTTCTTGGAATACCATCAAAAAAACCTTTAACAATCCAAGTATTAAACGCAACACTCCCAGCAGCTAAAACTAAAATATAACCGAGATGAGTATCTAATAACCCAAAAGAACCTAACAAAGTGTAGATCGCGATCATCCCCATAATTGTCGGGAACATTTGCAAAATGATAATGGCCATCAAACCTTGTCTTTTGCCTTTAAAATTAAATCTTGAAAAAGCATATCCTGATAAAACTCCAAAGAATGTAGCAATAAGCATGTTTGACACAGCAATTTTCATTGTATTTTTGTACCAAGTGACATAATTATAATCATCAAACAACGCACGGTAATGACCCCAGTTCAAGTCAGAAAAACTTGGAAAAATTTGAGCTGCGCGTAGTGAACTACCAGGATTAACCGATCCTATAAATACAAAGTAAACTGGAAACAGACAAATAAGCGCTAAAATGATTAAAATGCTATAGACAATAAAATAATTAGTGAATTTCATAAACTTTTGTTTTGTAATCATGATTAAAAATCCCCTTTCATTGATTTCGTATTTTTCAAATTAAAATACGCAAAACATGCAATGATAAGGAAAACCAATAATGCAACAGCAGATGCAATCGCATATTGACCGTTATCTAGTGTCATTTTAAAGATCCATGATAGTAGAATATCAGTGTGACCTGCAAAGTTGTAATTAGAATTCGTCGGTCCACCTTCAGTCATTAAATAAATGAATGTTAATTGGTTAAAATTAAATGCAAATGTAAAGACCATTAATGGAACTGCGGCTACCATTACAATTGGAAAAGTTATTTTTCTGAACTGCTGAACAATTGTTGCACCATCGACTTGGGCTGCTTCATAAAGCTCTTTACTAATTGTTGTTAATATTGCAGTAAACAATGCCATCCAAAATGGAAAACCTAACCAAAGATTGGTTAATAAAACTGCTACTTTTGCCCACAGCGGATCCGATAACCATGGAATTCCATTTAAGCCGACTGCTCTTAACATATCATTAATAATTCCATACTGACCGTTGTACATACTTCTAAAAATTAAGATTGTCACAAAACCTGGTACTGCCCACGGTAGGATAAATAAATTCCTCCAAAACTTCGTAAACTTTACTACTTTTTGCGACAATACAACTGCTACAAAAAGACCAAAAAATACGACCATCACAGTTGATAACGTTGCCCAAATGATTGTCCAAGAGAAAACCCCAATAAACGTTCCTCTCCACGATTCCATTGTAAATAATCGAACAAACTGTTGAAGTCCAACCCAATCTACTAAATTAGCTGGCGGTAAGTAGTTAGGGGAGGAATAATTGGTAAATGCTATTAAAGCAGTAAATATTAACGGAAAAACTGTTAATAGAACCATGAACAAAGCTGTAGGAGTGATTAGTATATATGCGAAACCGTTTTCCCAAACATTTTTCATCGTAGCTTTAAACGGTTGAATAGCTTTTCCCTGTTCGCGTAATTTACCGATTTGATAGGCGTCACGAATATTAAAATAATAAACAAATAATATAGCAATAAGTAAAAACAATAAGAGAAGTCCTTCTGCCATCAATAAAATTGAATGATCTCCTTGCTCAATGATACGTCCTCGTTGTCTTACTTGGGGTGTTTCACCTAAGGTAATTAACCCATACAATCCATCAATAATCGGTCTTGAAAAAAAGACTAATACTAAAACCTTGCTCAAAGATAATAGTATACCCTTGATATACTGTTTATTATAAATTTGCCCTAACCCCATAAAAAGTGCTGATAACACAGCAGCGATCTTGCTATGGCTATTATGAGTGCTTGATATTTGAAGCTTATTCTCCATAGTATTCATACTCCTTTACTTTAGAGTGACATTCTTTTTTATTACACCTTCGATTCCTACTGTTATTAGATTTAAATTCAGTCGGTAAAAAGGCTTACTTTTATTGACCATCAATTGAAAAGTACGCTATATCAGATCTTTAGGAGCAGATTACCTCCACCTAGGTTTTCTGATTTTCATTCGTTTTGAGATGGGGGTATTACTGCCCCTTAAGTACGGGATAAATGCTGATCATTGAGAAGGTAAGAAATTCTTAACCTTTCTCAATGATCAAATCATTTACTATTTTCATATTCTAAGGACTGACGTTACTGCTGCTGTTCTCTAATTGCGTTTTCAATCGTATTAACTGCACGATCTAAAGCTTCTTGGATATCAACATCATTATTCCAAACCTCGTTTACCGCTGCTTCCATCGGTCCCCAAACTAAAGGCATTTCAGGAACATTTGGCATTGGAACAGCATGCTCCGCTTGCTCAAGGAATGCTACTGCAAATGGATTGCTTTGAATAACTTCGTTATCAAGAAGTGCTAAACGTGGTGGTAGGTGACCAACTGTTTCATATAATTTCAATAAATTTTCCTCACTAGTAATAAATTTTGCAAATAACGCACTAGCATCAGGGTATGGAGTATATGCATTTACATAAAAGGCACCTGCACCAGAGAAGCTTGTAGGATTTTGTCCATTATCTAGAACAGGTAGTGGCGTAATACCAAAGTCGATTCCAGCACTTCTATATCCTTGAATTGCCCATGGTCCATTAATATCGAATGCCATATCTCCTGTTTCAAAAAGTGATGTTCTTACATCATAAGTGATGTCTTCAGCCGCTACACCAGGAGCAATTTCATCACGAAGCTCCTTAATTAATTCAACTGCCTTCACAGAACCTTCATTATTTAGCCCAATCTCACTTACATCTGTGTTATTATCACCAAATACATAACCACCATAGCCACCGAAAAATCCATATGTGAAATAGAAATTTCCAGGCTCCATCATAAAGCCACGATCAATCTCATCATTAAGCTCTTTTGCAACTGCAATAAATTCATCCATAGTTGCAGGAGGTGTATCTACTAAATCTTTATTATAATAAAGTGCATATGTTTCAATTCGGGCCGGGTAACCATAAAGAACATCATCAAATGAAGTTGCTTGTATCGCTGCATCCATAAATTCAGCTTCATATTCCTCTGGCCAGAAATTTTCTAATACTAATCCCGCAGATATTGCTCGTCCAATTCGATCATGAGTTGAAGCAAATACATCACCAGCAAGTCCAGATGGCCCGTCTGTAGCTAAACGTTCTGGAGCATCTTCTTGGTTAACTTCTTCTACCTGTACAGGAACTCCATACTCAGCTTCAAATGCTTCTGCCATTTCCCTTGCCCAATCTAAGTTTTCATCTCCTTCACTCCAAAATAAAAGTTCCGCTCCTTCTTCTGGTACAATTTCAAAATCAAAATCACTTTCTTCATTTACTCCATTATCTACAGCTCCATCCGTGTCTTCTTTAGCAGCATCATCATTCCCACCACAAGCAACTAAAGTCAGCATCATTATCATCAATAATGAAAGTAATAAAAATTTCGTATTCTTTACCATTTTCTTTCCCCCTTATATTTTCAATAGAGTTTTCAGTAGAATGAGATGAACCGCTTACAAGTAATGCCATCAAACACGAAAGCAAGAAATTTCTTACTAAGTATGAATATAAATTTAAATAACTATGCAAAAAATTCTTACTTTAATATTTTTGACTATCACAAATTCCAAAGCATCCAACCTCACTCAAGACAAACGTTTGCGCACTGTTTTAAAAAAATAAACATTACGTACCTATCAAGGAAAACGCTTGCACTGTTTGTCTTTAAAGCTATTATACTATGACTCGTAAAAAAAACAAGAGTTTTTTAGGAATATCTTTAATTAATGTTATAGGAAAAATATAGGGGAAAGCCTTTGCAGAGATGTTATAATGACCACACCCCTGAACACAACGCACTCGTTTGCACTACTCTCCTTTATATCTTTGATTATATAAATAGTGAAAAATGCCTGAAATATTTCTTCAGTATGGTGTTAATATCTACTTTTATTTACTTCCCTTCCCGTCTGGCTAATCTACGAAAATCGCTTGGTGTTATTCCTTCATTTTTTTTAAACACTCTTGTAAAGTATGCACTATCCTGAATTCCTATTTGTCTTGAAATTGAATCTAGCTTCTCATTTGTATTTGATAAGAAATTTTTTGCTTTGGTCAATCGATAGGAAGTTAGATAATGCATTGGTGTTACCCCTAACGTTTTTTGCATACATCGTGTTATATAGTCAGGATGAAGAAGTAACTCTTTGGAAAGATTGTCCATTTTTATCGTTTCCTTATAATAATTCGCTTGAATAAATGCTATTGCATGTTTTGTAACTTGTTCAGCACTTGTCGGTATTCGAATAGCATCCGATTGCAACTGTAATAATATTTCTTGAAAAATAATTTGTTCTTTTAATCGTTTTTCAGGCTTATTGGAACTATCTAAAGAAAATAAACGCGTTATTTCAGAATCTATAAATTTTTCGTTAATAAGAGTGCCGTATCTCGGGATATGCAATACATGTTTTGCAGCTTCAATTCCTGTTTTTTCTTGCTTGATAATCATACCCCAATTAATATCAGCAACTTCTTTTAGTTCATAATGTACATCTATATCAAAATGCAACCAATAGTAATGTGTATCTGTATCGCAAGGCTTATAACTAAAGTGTTCAAGACCAGGTGCCAAAATGATATATTGCCCTTCTTTCACATCATAATTCACACCATTTTCGCACATATAAATGACTCCACTTTTTACAACTAATAGATCAAAAACAGTAAAAACTCTTTTAATATGCTTCTTACCTTTTTTAAAGCAGTGTGCTCTACCATTAATATATGTCGGGTAAGGTGGAGCTAAGAAACACAAAGTATTCAAAATAAAGCCACTCCTTCAAGGTCGGAAAAATCCAATTATTATCGTTATTATGTCTTTTTATCATATAGAAAAACGTTTACACTAATGATACTGAAAAATTCGTATATGTCCAATAATAACGCATCAAGCCATAGAAAATCGGAGGAAAAACTAGATGAATAAGTTAAAATCTAATAAAACAGAAAGGCTAACTTTATTTGCTATAACTTGGCCTATCTTCATTGAAATCTTATTACACATGTTAATGGGTAGTGCTGATACGTTAATGCTAAGTCAATATGATGATAACGCTGTTGCATCAGTAGGTGTTGCTAACCAAGTACTTAATCTAATTATTGTCATGTTTGGCTTTATTGCAGCAGGTACTAGTATTCTAATTGCTCAATATGTAGGTGCAAAAAAAGAAGAAGAAGCAAACAAAATCGGCGTTGTTTCTATCGCTGCAAATCTAATTTTCGGAATTTTGTTAAGCATTATTATATTCATACTTGCACCTACTATATTAAAGGCAATGAATATCCCTTCAGAGCTAACGGACTCGTCTTTAATCTATTTACAAATTGTCGGTGGATTGTCATTTATTCAAGCATTAATATTAACCATTGCTGCCATCATAAGAAGTCACGGCTTTACAAAAGATGCAATGTATGTAACCTTTGGAATGAATTTAATCAATGTCATAGGAAACTACTTTTTTATTTTTGGTCCATTTGGTTTCCCGGTATTAGGTGTTACTGGGGTAGCTATCTCCACTACACTTAGTCGAACAATTGGTCTTACTGCGATGATCATTATTCTTTATTACCGGACAAAAGGAAATATCCCAATTGCATTTCTTTTTAAAAAGTTCCCTAAGGAGGAACTAAAAAAACTTTTAAAAATCGGCATACCATCAGCTGGTGAACATATCGCATATAATACATCTCAAATAGCAATCACTTATTTCATAGCTTCTATGGGAACAATAGCCTTAACCTCTAAAGTTTATACACAAAACATCATGATGTTTATTTTACTTTTCTCTATTGCCATTGGCCAAGGTACACAAATTTTAATCGGTCAATACGTCGGTGCAGAGAAATTTGTAGCTGCCTACAAACGGTGTATAAAAAGTCTAAAAATTGCCATATTCGTCTCTACTGTAATGGCTATTATTTTCACCTTGTTTAGTAAGCCTTTGTTTAGTATTTTCACAAATAATCCAGAAATTATTACCATTGGTAGTACACTTCTATTTTTAACCATAATTTTAGAGCCTGGAAGAGCTTTTAACCTTGTAGTAATCAGTTCATTACGAGCTGCGGGAGATGTGAAGTTCCCAGTTTATATAGGAATTATTTCAATGTGGGGAGTTGCTGTTGTCCTTTCATACCTTTTAGGAATTCACTTTGGCCTAGGACTAATTGGTGTCTGGATTGCCTTCAGTGCCGACGAATGGCTACGGGGTTTACTAATGTTAAAACGTTGGAGGTCAAAAAAATGGAAGCAAATGTCCTTTGTAGACAAAGAAACTGTAAGGCCATTGTCCATCCAAGAAAAAAAACGTGTCCCTTCAACGTTTCATTAATCAATTCCTTTCTCCTTTTGTAATCGGTCAACTATGTAACTTAATAATTTGTAATATTACTTCCCACACTTTTTGTTATCAATAACTTGTTTAGCAAATTTATTTAACATAAAATAACAGTAACATGAGTTTGGAAAACCTTTTAATCATTTTTAAACTCATACTCCCCTTGCTTAAAGGCTGTTTTACTGAGTACTCGATATAACAGCCTTTTTTTTAATTTTTTCATTATGTATAGTTTAAAAGATCACCATTCAAAAAAGTTTCTACTAAATCTTTTTTGACAAAAAAATATTTCTCTGTGTAAAATAATATATAGATACCTAGCATACATAATTTATGTTAGTAGAAATTATTAATAAAATAAAAATAGGGGGAATTAATTTGAAAAAGAAAATGTTGGTTCTTTTCAGTTTGCTACTGAGCATTTCTCTACTTCTAGTTGCTTGTGGTGACACTGAAACACAATTGCAACTTGGAACTGGAAGTCCAGGCGGTACATATTACCCACTCGGGACAGAAATTGCTAACGTTGTTAGCGCTGAAATCGATGGTCTTTCAGTAAGTGCAGTTTCATCAGGTGCATCTGTTGAAAATCTTTCTATGATTGGCCAAGGAGAAATGGACCTAGGAATGACTGTTCACATTCCTGCTCAGGAAGCAGTTAATGGAGAAGGTGCCTTTGATGCACCTGTAGAAAATTTCGGTTTTATCGGCCACATTTATCCTGAAGTTATGCAAGTTGTCACAACAAAGAATTCAGGTATTACTTCAATTGCTGATTTAGCAGGAAAACGAGTAGCAATTGGTCCAGCCGGTAGTGGTACTCAAGCTGCGGCTAAATTAATTCTTGAAGCACATGGCATTGAGGATGGTGACTATACTGAATTTGCTGAAGGATTCGGTAATGCTGCTGGTCAATTACAAGATGGAAACATCGACGCTCTATTTGGTTTACTAGGATTACCTGCTTCAGCTGTAACAGAATTAGCACTAAACCGCGATATTGTTATTCTTGATATCGAAGGCGAAGCCTTAGATTACATCCTAGCTAATAGCGAGTACGGTCACTTAGAAATCCCTGCGGATGCATATGAATTCTTAGATGCACCTGTAAGTACAGTTACTGCATATGCAGTTTTAGTAGGATCTTTAGATACAATTGATGAAGATTTAGGCTATAACATCACAAAAGCTATGTTTGAAAATGCTACTAAGGTTACACATGATCAAGCACAACATTTAACAATCGAAAATGCTCTTAATGGGTCAGAAGGTTTACCTTTCCATCCAGGAGCAGAAAAGTACTTCAAAGAAATTGGTCTTAAATAATTTAGAAAAATAGACCGGACTTTACGTTCGGTCTATTTTATACGTATCAAACGAGTATCTTTTCCATATTACTTATATTGTATTTTCATCAAAAACTTCCGTTTGAAACGGATATCGATGAAAAAGCAGGAAATATTGAGCCTCCTACTTTTTCATCGATTTTAATTTATTATTCAGGTGGTGAATTCATGGTTAATAAAAATGATCTAAACGAACAAGAACTCTTAGCCAAATATGATCGAGAAGCGGCATATAGAACCAACCTTAAGAAGTGGGCTTGGGTTATTACGATTATTGCTATTTCTTTAACTTTTTTTCAACTTTACACTGCACTTAAAGGGTCTTATGTATCTATGATTCAAGGAGCCATTCATCTTGGTGCAGGATTATCGCTTATTTTTCTTTTATACCCTGTTAAGCGATCACTTATTAAGAATCCAGGAATTGCATGGTATGACGTACTTTTCGCTTTCTTATCGTTAGGTTGTAATTTTTATATTATTTATAATTATGAATGGTTAACGACACGAGCTTTAACAACTGGATTTTCTACTTTAGATGTTATTGTTGCTTCCTTAACAATCGCTTTACTACTAGAAGCAACACGCCGTGCTGTAGGTTTACCCATCGTTATTATTGCTTTACTCGCAATAGCATATGGTTTATGGGGAAAATACATTCCAGTTTTTGGCCATCGTGGTTTTTCATGGGAAGGTTTAGTAAGAAGACTTGTATATAGTGACAATGCAATTTTCGGGATCCCTATTCAAATTTCTTCAACATTTATTTATTTGTTTTTATTTTTTGGTGTTATGCTTACGAAAACTGGTATCGGCCAATTTTTTAATGATTTAGCCTTTGGAGCAACAGGGCGTTTTACCGGTGGAACAGCAAAAGCTGCGGTTTCTGCTAGTGCACTTCAAGGTATGGTGACCGGTAGTTCGGTCGCTAATACTGTTGGATCGGGCTCATTTACTATACCTATGATGAAACGAGCTGGTTTTAAACCTGAATTTGCAGCAGCTTCTGAGGCTTCTGCTTCGACTGGTGGACAAATCATGCCACCAATTATGGGAGCTGCAGCATTCATTATGGCTGAATATACTGGTATCCCATATAGTCAAATTATTATAATAGCAATCGTACCTGCTATCTTATACTTTTCAGGAGTGTTTATGGGAGTACATTTTGAAGCAAAGAAAAGTGGAATTTTAGGCTTACCTAAAAGTGAATTACCGTCTTTCAAAAGTTTAGCTAAACGCGCAGACCTACTCCTCCCTCTATTTACAATCGTCGGTATGCTATTTTACGGATACACGCCTACTTATGCGGCTTTATGGGGTATTTTAGTTTCTTTTTTAGTAAGTTTAACTAGAAAAGATACACGCATGTCGATACGTGATGTATTCCAAGCTTTAGAACAAGGTGCAAGAGTAGCACTGCCTGTTATTGCTGCTTGTGCAAGTGCAGGAATAATTGTTGGAATTGTAGTATTTACTGGTTTAGGTGGAAAAATTGCTGGTGGAATATTAGATTTAGCTGGTGGAAGTTTCTTTTTACTTTTATTCTTTACAATGTTTGCTTGTATTTTATTAGGTATGGGACTACCAACGACTGCAAATTATGTAGTCACTGCTTCAATGGCTGCACCTGCATTACTTGAATTTGGGGTGCCTGTTATTGCTGCCCATATGTTTGTTTTTTACTTTGGAATTGTTGCAGATATTACACCACCTGTTTGTCTCGCAGCCTACGCTGGAGCGGGGATAGCAAGGGCAAATCCTATGAAATCTGGAATTAATGCACTGAAATTAGCTATTGCAGCATTTATCATTCCTTATGTTTTCGTTTATAATCCAGTTTTAGTATTAGAAGATGCAACATTTTCAACCTTTACTCCCGTATTATTAACGGCACTTATTGGAATGACAGCCATTAGTGCAGCGATGATGAATTATTTTGTCTATAAACCATTATTCGTTGAAAGAATTATGTTACTCGTTTCTGGTGTTTTATTGATTTATCCTAATAACTTGGTGTTTTCTTTTATAGGTTTAGTTTTACTTGTTTCAATCGGGACCATTCAACATTTCCGTAAAAAGAGCCATCTTAATCAAAAGGCTAATGCTTAATAAGCATGAAATTTTTGAGCTTTTTAGAGAAATTCACAAATATTGTGGGTTTCTCTTTTTTATATGTTTTAACGCAAAAGCATTTTCTTGTAATCATCTAATAAAAACTAGTAATTTTTTGACCGAATTTGTCTTTATTTGTTATACTTAATTTTGATTACTATAATTCTATTAAAAGGAGCTGATAGGATGGTAATGCCAAAATATGTAACTGACATAAATAAAATTGAGGCGATACCAGAGATTGAGCGGGAAAAATTAAAAAAAATTACAGAGAAATACGTTTTCCGTGTAAATGATTATTACTTAAGTCTGATTGATTGGAATAATCCGAACGATCCCATCCGTAAACTCGTTATTCCAAATGAAGGAGAGCTTGCCGAATATGGGCGCTGGGATGCTTCCGATGAAGCGACTAACTATGTTGTTCCTGGATGCCAGCATAAATATGGAACAACAGCTTTATTAATCGTTTCTGAAGTATGCGGTGCTTATTGCCGTTACTGCTTTAGAAAACGTTTGTTCCGGAATGAAATTAAGGAAGCAATGAATGACGTTAACCCTGGAATTGAGTATATTGCCGAGAATCCAGAAATTAATAACGTTCTACTTACTGGTGGCGATTCATTAATTTTAGCTACAAAAAAACTACGTCTGATTATAGAACGTCTAAGAGCGATTGACCATGTAAAGATTATCCGATTAGGATCAAAGATGCCGGTTTTTAACCCAATGCGTATTTATGAAGATCAAGAATTCCTCAATCTTATTCGGGAATATTCAACTCCTGAAAAACGCATTTATATTATGGCACATATTAATCATCCAAGAGAAATTACAGAAGAAGCTAAAAAAGGGTTTCAAGCTCTCCATGACGCCGGAGCAATTGTTGTTAACCAAACTCCAGTATTAAAAGGAATTAATGATGATCCCGTTGTTTTAGGTGAATTACTTGATCGATTGTCATGGGCTGGTGTAACACCTTACTATTTCTTTATCAATCGCCCGGTGGCAGGAAATAACGATTTTGTACTTACATTAGAGGAAGCTTATCATATTGTTGAACAAGCAAAAGCACGTACATCTGGGTTAGGTAAACGCGTTCGCTTGTCTATGAGCCATACATCTGGAAAAATCGAAATACTAGCAATTGAAGATGGTAAAGCATACCTAAAATACCATCAATCTAGAGATAAAGAATACGGAAAGTTCATGGTTCTAGATTGTCCAAAAGATGCCGCTTGGTTTGATGATTTGCCTGGAAATGAAAAATATTGGAAAGCACCAGTCAAGAAGGAAGAAGCAATCCAATCAGCAAATGAGATCATGAGTGAAAAAGAACTAGTTAGAAGTTAAGAAAACGACAAGCTATACGGCTTTTCAAGGGGAGAAATTTATGGTTTCTTAATCTATAAGAAAAACTTGGCTTATCGCCAAGTCCTAAAGCGAAAGCCTTAGTTTTTCTTATACTATTCCTTTAGAGAAGTTAAACTTTCTTAAAGTACAAAAAAGGAGCTAACTTTAAAAGCAAAGTTAGCTCCTTTTTTGTTGAAAGAAATGGCAATCAACACTTACTAAGGAAATATTAAAATACTAATATAAATTAGGATTATTTACATTCCAATTCATTTGCAATTCTTCTAAATCATCATCATAATCTATCATAGTAGGCATTTGGCCGACAGTTTGTTGTGGTGTCATTCCTGGCGCTGGCATTCCCATTTGCTGTGGTATCATTCCTGGCGCTGGCATTCCCATTTGCTGTGGTGTCGTTCCTGGCGCTGGCATTCCCATTTGCTGTGGTGTCATTCCTGGCACTGGCATTCCCATTTGCTGTGGTACCATTCCTGGCGCTGGCATTCCCATTTGCTGTGGTACCATTCCTGGCGCTGGCATTCCCATTTGCTGTGGTACCATTCCTGGCGCTGGCATTCCCATTTGCTGTGGCATCATTCCTGGTGCTGGTACCCCCATATGTTGCGGTGGTATTGCTGGCATTGGCATTCCCATTTGCTGTGGTACCATTCCTGGTGCTGGGCATCCCATATGGTGTGGTAATACCCCTGGCTGTATACCCATTTGGTATGGCATTACTCCCGTATGCATATGTTTATTACTATTACATCCACAAGACATTCTATTACCCCTTCCTGATTGTAAGTTAGGTACTTGTTTAAGTTGACACTATCAATCTTATGAAATAGGAGGATGTCTTGTGATAATTTTCCAATTAGTTTTTAGGTATTTGAATAATTTAGGCAATAGCCCTAAGATTTTTCTAATGCGTTCTAGCCTAGGAGTGCACGGTCGCTAGCCATTTCTGTCCCTCTAATACGCTGAAACTCTTTCATTAGCTTATCAATTGTTAATTGTTGTTTTTCTTTACCAGCAATATCTAATATGATTTGACCTTTATCCATCATTATTAATCGATTTCCTAAATCTAGCGCTTGCTGCATATTATGAGTAACCATAATTGTTGTTAATTTGTATGTTCTTACAATATCCCCAGTTAATTTAGTAATCATTTCTGCTCTTGAGGGATCAAGTGCAGCAGTATGCTCATCAAGTAGTAAAATATTTGGCTCTGTAAAAGTAGCCATTAAAAGCGACAGTGCTTGCCTTTCTCCACCCGATAGCAAACCTACCTTTGCCGATAAACGATTTTCTAACCCTAATCCCAGTGATTGTAAATATTCACGAAACATTTCTTTTCGTTTCTTATTAACACCAAACCTCAATGTTCTTCTCTGATTTCGACTATAAGCAATCGCTAAATTTTCTTCAATTGTCATATTAGGTGCGGTGCCCGCCATTGGATCTTGAAAAACACGACCGATGAGTGCTGCCCGTTTATATTCAGCGATATGAGTTACTTTATTTCCACCGATATAAACTTCCCCAACATCGGGTAACAAGGATCCGGATATGGTATTCATTAATGTTGACTTACCCGCTCCGTTACTACCGATAACGGTGATAAAATCCCCTGCTTCTAAAGATAGATTAATATTCTGAAGGGCTTTTTTCTCATCAAGGGTTCCTTCATTAAAGGTGATGCTAATATTATTAAGTTGCAGCATTTCTTTCCCCTCCTTGAGATTTTGATAACTCTAATCGTTTACGCTGCTTCCGCCTTTTTTCTTGCTGTGTGGCCATTACTTTTGGGACGATAAGTGCAGCTGTTACGATAAGAGCAGTAATTAACTTCATATCTCCTGTTTCTAAAAACTCTACTCTCAGTGCCAAGGCAACCACAATTCTATATATAATGGCACCACCGATAACTGCTAGGGTCGTACGTGCAATAGTCTTCGTACCAAAAAGTGCTTCACCGATAATTACTGACGCTAAACCAATAATAATCATTCCAATACCCATACCCAAATCTGCAAAGCCACCGTGCTGAGCAATTAATGCCCCAGACAATGCCACTAGTCCATTAGATATTCCTAAACCAACAATAATTAAATAGTCTGTATTAGCAGAGAAGCTACGAATCATTTTCTTGTTATCGCCCGTTGCTCTTAATGCTAAGCCAACCTCAGTTTTTAAAAATTGATCCAATAATAACTTTGCAATGAATGTAATAATTAGTCCAGCAAAAATAACTGCCCATGTCCGAGGCATATGTGAAACTCCCAAAAATGCTAATATTCCATTAAAAAATTGGTCGAAGCCTAGATTTTGCCAAAAGTTTGTAATTTGCTTAATTAGCGTTGTCTCATTTAACAATGGTAAATTCGGTCTCCCCATAATACGTAAATTAATAGAATAAAGTGCGATCATCATTAATATTCCTGATAATAAAGGATTAATCTTCCCTTTCGTATGAAGAATCCCTGTGACACAACCAGCAATGAACCCAGCCACTACAGCTCCAATTGTTGCAATAATAGGAGAGTAGCCATTAATAACCATTATTGCGGCAACTCCTGCTCCTGTCACAAAGCTCCCATCTACCGTTAAATCCGGAAAATCAAGTATACGAAAGGTGAGGTAAACCCCTAATGCCATTAGAGCATAGATGATACCTGATTCAATTGAGCCAAAAATAGAGATAAACACAAAACTCATCCTTCCTAATTATAAGTCACATACTTATTTAAAATGTCATGTAGTCAGTAATGTCTGACCACATGACACCTAAACTAATAAATTATTCAAATTTCCACCAACAATTATTACTCTAAAATTTTAGCAATTTCATCCCACTCGGCATTCCATTCAACATCTTGAGCTTCTGCTGCACTCTTATTAATTAATAATGATAATTCAGGTGGTATTTCAACATTCATTTCAGAAGGTACTTTTTCTCCTTTTAAAATTGCTGCAGCCATTTCACCTGCTCGGTATCCAATCGAAAAGAAATCAACACCATATGTGACAAAACCACCTGCATCAAGGGATTCAGGATCACCAACGATTAATGGTATACCATAGTCATTAGCAGTACCAACTAAAGAACCTAAGCCCTGAACAACTGTATTATCAGTTGTCATTAAAAACACATCAACATTACCAACTAGAGAATCAGCTGCTTGCTGTACTTCAGCAGATGTAGCAACAGTTCTTTCTACTAATGTAAGACTTGATCCTTCTAATGCTTCTTTAATTGCTTCTAATTGAGAAACTGAGTTCGCTTCACCAGAATTATAAATATATCCAACTTTTGCACCTTCAAAATTTGTATCAATAAATTCGATCGTTCTTTTCGTAAATTCAGGATGTAAATCAATAACACCAGTAATATTTTCTCCAGGTTGATCTAATGCTTCAACAATACCTGCGCCAACTGGATTAGACACAGAAGCAAATACGATAGGAATTTCGTTCGTTGCATTTAACGCACCTAATGTACTCGGTGTAGAGTTTGTAAAGATAAGATCTACTTGATTGGCAACAAATTGGTTAGAAATTGTTGCGACATTATTTTGATCGCCTTGTGCACTTTGGAAGTCGTAAGTAACGTTCTCTCCTTCAACAAAACCATTATCATCAAGCGCTGCTTTAAAACCTTCAAAAGCTGCATCTAATGATGGATGCTCAACAATTTGAGTTGCTCCAATTTTTATTTGTTTAACTTCGTTCTCTTCTTGCGATTGTTCATTTGAACCACAAGCGACAAGAGCAAAAATTGCCAATAATAACATTGCAAAACTACTAATCATTTGTTTCTTCATAGTTAAGTCCCCCTGAAAATTTAAAATTTTCTAATATATTTAAATAATATAATATTATATTATTTTTGCATTGTAAACAAAAAAATTTGTTACTTTAAAGCGTTTTAGCGACATAGGTCATTTTTTATTAAATAGTTCTATTTCTTACTTTTTTAATGTGGAACACGAACCTAAACACCTTCATATATTACTAATGATAAAATATGAAATGAGTGAAAAAAGATGAGCGTTATCATCCCTTATAAATTTATCTCAAAAAATGGACATAGGATACTTCTTCGATCAGCAAGTCCAACAGATGCAAGACCTCTATGTCAATTAAGTTATGAGGTTATTAGTGAAAATGATACGTTAGTCGCTACTATTGAAGAATTTTATCTTAATGAAGAAAAACAAAAAGAGTCTATATATTTTTACAATGATGATCCAAGAAGTTGCCTAATTGTAGCTGAGTACAATAGACAGATTATTGGTATGTTAACCTTTCAGGGGGGGACATTACAAAAATATCAACATCATGGTTCGATTGGAATCATTGTTAAAAAAGATTTTCGAGGGACCGGGGTAGGTAAAGCACTCCTTTCAACTTTAATTGAATGGGCTGATTATAATCCTTTATTAGAAAAACTTTGTTTGGAAGTTTTAGCCTCTAACAAAAGTGCTATTCTCTTATACAAATCACTTGGATTTATTGAAGAAGGAAGACTAGTAAATCAAGTAAAGCTGGGAAACGGTAGATATGACGACTTAATAATTATGGGGAAGTTTTTAGATTACGAATGGCATTTGTGAATACCACAAATGCCATTCGAAAAATTTTCCGTATCTTTATTGAACAACAACCGCTGTTCCGTATGCAACAATCTCAGAAGCGCTATTCATTACTCCTGAAGTTTGTAAACGCACACCAATAATGGCATTCGCCCCTAGTTCCTCTGCATCTTTTACCATTCTACTAATAGCAATCTTTCTTGCTTTATCCATCATATCTGAATATTCCTTAATCTCACCACCCACAATGTTTTTAAGACCAGCTAAAATATCACTACCTATATGCTTCGCTTGAATAGTACTTCCTTTCACAAAGCCTTTGTAAGCAATTACCTCTTTACCTGGGATTTGTTCAGTAGTTGCGATAATCATCGTCATCTTCCTCTCTTTTTTCTTTTATTCTTTCCTTTATTATTACTACAATTAACGATATTGCGCACAGTACATTTAGAGCAATTAAATACAGAGCAACAACAATATTAATAAAAAAGAAAACAATAGCAATCGCTTGAAACAAAAAAGTTAAAATTAATAATATCAATTTTAGATTTTTCATTAATATTTATCTCCCTCAATTACATAAATCTAACTTCAATTATACAACAAAAACCAATATTTTCATTTTTTTTGTTATTTGGTGGGATTCGTGGAAATGATGATGATTATATACAAATAATTTATAATATTTATGTTAAAATACGATAGTGCTTAATATCTTAGAAATTGAGGGATTATATTTGAAAATTGTATTAACAACATTAAATGCAAAGTTTATTCATACCGCACTTTCTCTTCGACTATTAAAGGCTTACGCTGAGCCTGAATATGAAGTTGAAATAAAAGAATACACTATTAAGGATCCAAGTTTAAACATATTATCAGATCTTTACGAAAAAAATGCTGATGTCATCGGCTTCAGTTGTTACATTTGGAACATTGAAAAAACGATCGAAATTATAAAAATGTTAAAAAGAGTTAAGCCCTCATTAAGAATTATCTTGGGGGGACCAGAAGTCTCTTTTGATGTTCCTTATTGGATGGACAGAATCCCAGAAGTCGACTTCATCGTATCTAACGAAGGAGAAGAAACATTTAAACATCTATTAGATGAAATTTGTGGAGAACAGAAGTATCATCTAGTATTTGGGGCAACTTACCGAAAAGATAATGAAGTGATTGTAAACCCACCACGTCCAAATATGAAATTAGAAACGATACCTACTGCCTACCGATTTCTAGAGGACAAAGAAGATATAAAGAAACGAATTATTTATTTTGAAACAAGCCGAGGTTGCCCTTTTAGTTGTTCCTTTTGTTTATCATCAATAGAAGTAGGAGTCCGTTACTTTGATATCGAGAGAGTAAAAGAAGATTTATTATATTTAATTAACAACGGTGCCAAAATTATTAAATTTATCGATCGGACCTTTAACATTAAGCGAGACTACGCATTAGAAATTTTTCAATTTTTGATTGATAATCACCAAGGCTGTGTTTTTCAATTTGAAATAACAGCTGATATCATGCGACCTGAAGTGCTGGAATTTCTAAATACTCACGCCCCATCTGGAGTTTTTCGTTTTGAAATTGGTATACAATCGACAAACGATGCAACAAACGAACTAGTAAACCGTAGACAAAACTTCGAGAAACTTTCAAGAACCGTAAATATGGTCAAAGAAGGTAATAAAATTGATCAACACCTAGATTTGATTGCGGGACTTCCAGAAGAGGATTATATTTCATTCAAAAAAACTTTCAACGATGTATTTGCTATGCGGCCTGAAGAGCTGCAATTAGGCTTTTTAAAGATGCTTCGGGGAACTGGTTTAAGAAAACAGGCAACACAGTATGGCTATGTTTTTATGGATCATTCACCATATGAAATTTTGCAGAATGATGTGTTATCTTTCTCTGAAATAATTCGCATCAAACGAGTTGAAGATATTTTAGAAAAATATTGGAATGCTCACCGGATGGATCATACCATTGAATTCTTAGTAGAACATGAATTCCCAACTGCTTTTGATTTTTTCCAAGAATTTGGAGACTATTGGGACAAACAAGGTTGGTCAAAAATTGGACATCAACTCGAAGATTTATTTTTACGAATTCAGCAGTTTTTACAACAAAGAGCAACAAATAACTTCGAAATAATTAAAGGAATAATGATTTATGACTTTTTCTTAAATCATAAACATAAACCCCGAAAAACATGGTGGGATTTCACATTAACAAAAGGGGAACAAGCAAATCTTCTAGAATACGTTGCAGAAAATAGTCAACAAGTCTCTGCTTCATTTAGTGACCTACAACTTTCTGTGAAGGATTTGCATAAGCACACGATGATCGAAGTTCTTCCTTTTAACATAAAACATTATTTCAAATCAAAAGAAGTTATAATAAGTAAGACTCTTCTCATTACTTATTTTGATCCTAAAATGCAAAAAGCCTACCCGTTTATTTTACCGGAAATAGGTGCTATCCTAAAAAAATAAGATAAGCTAGAACAGATCATGCTAAATGATCTGTTCTTTTATATTTATATACTTATAGACCACTTATTTTAATAGCTGTCTAGCTTCGTCGCTTGTACTTTTCTCAGTGCAAAAATATATTGGTATTACTCACACTTAGTGATACACTTTTTAGTCAGAGGTGTTTTAATGGAAAAGTGGAATTATTTATTAATCATTATCGGGGCTTCTTTATGGGGAACAATTGGTATTTTTGTACAAGGTTTATATACTTTGGGACTCACACCACTTCAAGTAGTAACAGTTCGTGTATCTTGTGCAGCCATTATTTTAATTCTATATCTACTTATAACAAACCCTACTTTATTAAAAATCCATAAACAAGATTATAAGTACTTTGTTGGAACAGGTATATTTTCTATCGTATTTTTTAATTGGTGCTTTTTTACTGCGATCCAGGAAACTTCTCTATCCGTAGCAGCTATATTACTTTATACAGGTCCTGCTTTCGTAACTATTTTATCAAGAATTTTGTTTAATGAATGGCTTACAACAAGAAAACTTTTCTCTCTTTTACTTACACTTGTTGGCTGTATTTTTGTAATAGGTTTATTTCCACTTGAAAATTCCAAAGTTAGTTTATATGGAGTAATTGTTGGGCTTGGATCTGGGTTAACCTATGCTTTATATAGCATATTTTGTAGATATGCATTAAAAAAGTACAACTCTCAAACCGTCACTGCTTACACGTTTATATTTGCAGCAATCGCTTTGCTACCGTTTAGCGGATTGTGGAATATAGAAAATATATTTCATACTACTTCTTTCTGGAGTAACGGTATTAGTTTAGGATTTTTCCCTACTGTTTTAGCTTATTTACTTTATACGAAAGGACTTAATAAAGTTGAAACAAGTAAAGCCTCAATCACAGCCACCATCGAACCTGTTGTTGCTGCATGTATTGGAATATTTATGTTCGGCGATCTATTAACTATGTGGCAATTGATAGGAATTTCCTCTGTTTTACTTGGAGTTATAGTCGTTTCAGATTCTACCAAAGATCAAAAACACAAAAAAACTTTTCAACAAGGGCAAACAACTGCCTAAAATTTTACTATAAGAAAACGGAGTATCTATATACGTTTAAACATAGATACTCCGTTTTCTTATTCTATAGTTTTACTATATTCCCTTATATGTGTAATCCTCTCAACCATTGGTGGATGCGTATAACGAAAAATCTTCACTATAGTTGGTGGATTTACGTCTGATAGACCTTCCACTGATAATTTATGAAATGTCGCAACAGCTGCATCTGGATCGTTCGTTAAATCTATTGCATAACGATCTGATTGGTATTCATAAACCCTCGAAATAGCATTACTTACTGGACTTACAACAAAACTTAGTAATGATAGGATTAAAAGGATAATTGGTAAAGCTGCTATGTTATCGGGTTTAATTTTAAGTCGCTTTCCAAAATTGTTAATTATTAATGAATAAAACTTGCTTGTTACATAAAGGCCAACAAAGCTAGCTGCAATCATTCCTATTAATAGCAATGGCAAGTGATTTAGATCATAATGCCCCATTTCATGTGCCATCACAAACAATACTTCTTCTTTATTTAATCGCTCTAATGTCGTGTCCCACAATACGATTCGTAGATTACTACCAATCCCTGTTACATAGGCATTAAGGGCATTCGTTTTATCAGCCATATTCACTTCATACACTCTATCAGCAGGAATATCAGCTTCCTTTGCTAATAATAATATTTCTTGTTCAAGCTCCTTATCTTTTATTTGATAAAACTCGTGATATAACGGATCAATAACTACAGGTTGAATAAACATTAAGAACAACGTAAATGGAATAGATAAGAGCCAAGTATATAACCACCACTTTTTAGGCCACTTTGAAATAATATGCATAATGACATAAGCAACAATTGTTAAGATAACAGCTTCTACCCAAAAGGTAATTAATTGATCTTTCATCCAGCTCTGAAAAGCTTGAATGGAAATTCCATACTTCTTGCTTAAAGTATATGAAAAATAGTTAATCGGAAACGTAACAATCCAACTAAAGGTAGATAAAAGAATCACATATAGTGTCGTTTGTAAAAAACGATACCTAATTACCCGCTCTGACCATCGAGCAAAAAACTGGGACAGACCAAACAATAAAACAAATAAATAAATGAGCCATTCAAATGGTAAGTTGATAAAATAGATAACATTTCTCCATTTTGAAAACTGTGATGATAATTGATATTGTTCTTCATCCATGAAAGTAAGTGGATCTGCTTCTGTTCCTACATAATGTTCAGGTAAAGGCGTATTTACTGTAAATAAATATGTAGATATGGATACAGCATATAGCAAATAAATAATGAAGATTCCCCAAAAAAGCTTTCTCACTTTTTATCCTCCCCTTCTTAGTAGCCTACGTTTAGTAATACTTAAGATTATATATTTACTACGGTGACCTTCTTCGAATCTGCTTTTGAAACGTATAAAGCTGAACTTCAATCAGTGGGGGTTTTCCTTCATCCCCCACTGATTGTTAGTTCAACTTATACCACGGGCATAAGAATAACTAATCATCAGCTTCACTGATGAAAGTTATTCTATATCGGACCTTTAGGGGCAGTTAATCCCCCACCTAAACTTCTCGATTTTCTTAAGTTTTGAGGTGGGGGTCTTACTGCCCATTAAGAGTGGGATAAAAATTTAAATTCTATGTGCGATTTCAATAGTTTGTCTTAAATTTTAAAATGTATTTTTTAAAAATGAGGACAAAGACTCCTATATTAGTTTAGGCGATAGAATTGAATTTAGAACTCTAAAAGCGTATTATTATAAAAACAATGATGCGAATGATACTTTTTACTTTTTAAAAAGAGGATAATATTACCAATGTATTATGTACATTATTCTAATTCAGAAACAGATTTGAAATACATACTTTTTTATCTCTATGAAAATATCGTAAATATGTGAGCTTTTATACATTTTATCATAATAATTAATTGTATAATAAACTGTATAATTTTTCACAGAAAAGAGAGTGAAATACATGGGAAAATCATTTACTAAACGTTTTTACTTTCTAGCAACTTTTCTCCTACTAATTTTAGTAGCATGTAATGCTACAAATGAAGAAGCTAATCCTAACAACTTTCCTGAATATGTATTAAATGCAACTTATCCTGGTGCAATGGCTGCTTATGAATATGCCGTTGAAGCTGAGGAAGGAATCCTTGAATATATTCCATGCTATTGCAACTGTTTTGTTGAACCATTTAATCATAAGAATGTTAAGGAATGTTTTATTTCAAGTGAACACAGTACCAATGATTTGCTTGTTTATGATGATCACGGCGCTGGCTGAGGGATTTGTATAGAAATTGCACTGGATGTGCAAAAATTACATGAACAAGGTGTACCCCTTCAAGAAATTCGTGACTTTATTGATGGTGAATATTCAAAATATGCTCCACCTACCCCTACACCTTATCCACCAGCAAATTAAATAGTTTATTTAATAAGAAGAAAAGCCATTATAGTGAAAAGTTCGCTATAATGGCTTTTTTCTATTATTTTCCTGTTTCTTTAAATGTTTTAATTCGAGAGCCAATCTCATCACGAACTCTTTGGAAGAATGCCCACTTTTCTTCATCTGTTCCTTCTGCTTTTGCCGGATCGTCAAATCCCCAATGAACGCGATCCTTATTTTTGGGTGTTGCTGGGCATACATCGTTAGCATGGCCACATAATGTTACGACTAAATCGGCATTTGCTAAAATTTCAGGATCAATAGTGTCTGAGGTTTGATTGGAAATATCAATACCAATTTCTTTCATTGCTTTAACAGCATTAGGATTTACACCATGAGCTTCTATTCCAGCAGAATAAACATTCCACTCATCTCCTAAATAATGATGACCAAACCCTTCTGCCATTTGGCTACGGCATGAATTTCCTGTACATAAAAAGTAGATTGTTTTTTTTGACATGTGTAAGTAAGTCTCCTTTAATAAAATAATATCTCTTTTCACTCATAATGAGCTATAAGACCTGCACTTCAAAACAAAGTAAATCTTAGTCTTTTCAGTGAGACATAAGTTTAGCAATCAGTTTAAATTAGTAAATCTAAACCGATTGAAATAATACTTTCTATCAATAACGACACTATTGGGCTAACTTTGAATCAGGAAACCAGTGTCGTGTATTGTTTGATATACGAACTAACGCTAACATCAGAGGAACTTCAACGAGAACCCCAACAACCGTTACGAGTGCTGCACCAGATTGAAGACCAAATAATGCGATGGCTACCGCTACTGCCAATTCAAAAAAGTTACTAGCACCGATCATTCCAGCAGGTGAGGCAATTTCATGTGGCAATTTCCAGGCTTTTGCCCATCCGTATGCTATGGCAAATATAAGGAACGTTTGAATGATTAAAGGAATGGCAATTAACACAATATGGATTGGATTGTTTAATATAACATCACCTTGGAAAGAGAAAAGGATGATTAACGTTAACAATAAGCCAGTAATCGTAACATTATCAAATTTCTTTATAAAGACATTTTCAAAATACTCTTTTCCTTTATTCTTAACAATGTAAGTTCTTGATAAATATCCACCTACTAATGGAATAACGATAAATAACACAACAGATAAGAGTAATGTGTCATATGGCACTAATACATTACTTACACCTAATAAAATCATGACAATTGGAGCAAATGCAATTAATAAAATCAAATCATTTACAGCAACTTGAACAAGTGTATAGGAAGGATTCCCTTTCGTTAAATGACTCCAAACAAATACCATCGCAGTACAAGGGGCTGCCCCTAATAATACGGCACCTGCAATATATTCAGTAGCTAGGTCTGCTGGAATAAGCCCCCCAAAAATTATTTTAAAAAACAGCCATGCAAATAAAAACATTGTAAACGGCTTAATTAACCAGTTTGTCGTACAAGTCACAATTAACCCCTTTGGCATTTTTAATGCCCCTACGATACTAGAAAAATCAATTTTCAACATCATCGGATAAATCATTAGCCAAATTAGAATAGCGACAGGAATTGATACTTGGGCATATTCAAATCTGCTTAACGTCTCTGGGATAAAAGGAAGCCACTGGCCAATAGCAACTCCAACGATAATACATAACGCAACCCATATCGTTAAATAGCGTTCAAAAAACCCAATTCCTTTCACTTCCGTTTCATTACTCAATTCTCTCACTCTCCTCAAACTTCTATTAATCACAACAAACGTTTTTACTAATTCTCTCTAACTGCAGTAATTTTTCATCTTGATCAGGGATATGGTCTAATATCGAGAGAATAACCGAATAAGCATCATTTTCTTTATTTAGTGAATAAAAAATCCATTGTCCTTTTCTTTTCTCTGTTACTAAGTTTGCATCTTTTAATTTACGAATATGTTGACTAATAGACGGTTGGCTCATTTCTAAAAGTTCAACAAATTCACATACACAACAATCCCTTTCTTTCAATAGACTAACTATCGTTAGCCTTGTTTTATCTCCTAATAACTTTAATACAACAACCATTTTTTCTATAGGGATTTTATCCATGAATTCAACTCCCTTAATTAATTTCATTACATGTATTATTATATAAGTATATACTTATATGTCAATGAGAAATATGATAAAATAAAAAAGAATTATATCTTACTTAGCACGGAGAAAATAACCTTAATACGATCCGTGTAGCATTGATACAATGTTCAACCTAAAATCTATAACTTAAGGAGAGATTTAACATGAAGACAAAAATTGAAATTTTTGACCCTGCCCTTTGCTGTCCAACTGGTGTTTGTGGACCTGATGTTGACCCAGAATTAACTCGTATTGCAAGAGACGTAGCAACTCTCGTTAATAAAGGTCATGACGTTATTAGATATAATCTAGCTCAAAATGCTGAACCTTATGTATTAAATAAGGATATTAGTATGCTTATGGAGGCTGAAGGAGTAGACGGTTTACCCGCTACCGTTGTGAATGGCAAAATAGTAAAAACACATAAGTACCCTTCGAAAACAGAACTAGCTACATGGCTAAATATTGATGTTACTGAATTAGAAGTCAAGAACTCGCCATTAAATATTGATCTCAAGTCAATATAAATAATTAATCTGATTAGCGAAAAAGATGCCCACCACATACATTTTTAATAAAGTTCCGTGGTGGGCTAATTAAGAGCAGATTGTTTTAAATATACTTGAAAGGTTGGTATCATCATGGAATTATTTCACCCAATGAAATTACCTGAAACTCGACATTTCTTTTTTACTGGTAAAGGAGGAGTCGGTAAAACATCAACCGCTTGTGCTACTGCGGTTGCTTTAGCACAAGCCGGTAGAAAAGTATTAATTGTAAGCACTGACCCCGCATCTAACCTTGAGGATGTATTTGATGAAACGTTATCAAATACTCCAAAAGCAATCAGTGAAGTGCCTAATTTATTTGCTTCAAATTTAGACCCAGAAGAAGCCGCCAAACAATATCGGGAAAGTGTCATTGGTCCTTATCGTGGTAAGCTCCCTAAAGCAGCCCTCGATAATATGGAAGAGCAGCTTTCTGGTGCTTGTACAGTTGAAATAGCTGCTTTTGATGAATTTACGAACTTATTATCAAATGATGATTTAACAAAGCAATTTGATCATGTTATTTTCGATACGGCTCCTACTGGACATACGTTACGTTTATTACAATTGCCAACTGCATGGTCTGATTTTTTAGAAGAAAATACAACTGGTACCTCTTGTTTAGGTCCTTTATCTGGCCTTGCATCAAAAAAAGACCTTTACGCACGTACGGTAACAGCACTTTCTAATAGGGAAGAAACAACACTTATACTTGTATCAAGACCAGAGTATTCATCACTAAGTGAAGCCGAACGTGCAGCTACTGAGTTAAGTGAACTTGGAATTAAAAATCAAGCACTGATTATTAATGGTGTTTTTCACGTTTTGGACAGAAACGATCATGTAGCAAATCAATTTGAAAGAAAACAACTTACAGCTTTAGAGCAAATGTCAGATTATTTGAAATCTCTTACTACATTTCAACTCCCTTTAGTTCCGTTTAATTTAACCGGAATAGAAGCACTGAAGAAACTGTTTGTACCTGTTGAAGTTACAAATAGAATTATTACTAATAAACTGACAGCAAATACGATACCACCACTGAAAACTATGATTGATGCCTTTTCAAAAAATAAAAGTGGAGTAATTATGACTATGGGGAAAGGAGGAGTTGGTAAAACAACAATTGCAGCAGCTATTGCCATTGGACTAGCAGAAAAAGGACATCACGTTCATCTTACAACTACTGACCCAGCAGCACATTTAACTACCGTCTTAAAAGATACGAAAGTAACAAATAAAATTTCGATTAGTCGTATTGATCCTAAAAAAGAGGTTGAGAATTATCGTGACCAAGTTTTAAATAAAGTAAGAGAAACATTAGATGAGGAAAGTTTAAAATACATTGAAGAAGACTTACGTTCTCCTTGTACTGAGGAAATCGCAGTTTTTCAGGCATTTGCCAATATCGTGGACAAGTCAAAAGAAACATTTGTTGTGATTGATACTGCACCTACTGGGCATACATTACTTTTACTAGATGCAGCTCATTCCTATCATCGTGAGGTTACTCGTTCTAGTGGGAACATCCCAGAAGCAGTAAAAAACCTATTGCCTCGACTTCGTGATGAAAAAAATACAAACGTAGTGTTGGTAACACTTCCAGAAGCAACACCTGTTTTTGAAGCTAGCCGACTCCAAGAAGACTTACGTCGTGCACAAATCTCACCAAAATGGTGGGTGATAAACCAAAGCTTTCAGGCCTCCAGCACTACTGACCCTATCCTTCAAGGACGGGCTCTCGCTGAAGAACAGTGGATTAAAAAAGTAAAAGATGAACTGTCGAAACAATGCGTAATTGTGCCTTGGCAAGCTGATGACATGATTGGAAGCGAAAGTCTAAAAAAGTTGTTATAAGGTGAACTTCAATAATAGGCAGTATTGAGTGTATAAAGCTGAACTTCAATCAGTGGGGGTTTTCCTTCATCCTCCACTGATTGTTATTAGTTCAACTTATACCACGGGCATAAGAATAACTAATCATCAGCTTCACTGATGAAAGTTATTCTATATCGGACCTTTAGGGGCAGTTTATCCCCCACCTAAACTTCTCGATTTTCTTAAGTTTTGAGGTGAGGGTTTTACTGCCCTTAAGAGTGGAATAAAAATGGCGTTTGAATTATTTTACTAATTCTAAACGCCTTTTTTGTCGGTACTTTGGTTTTTTCCCCATACAATTGAAATCGTCAAAATGATACTCATATTTTCTCCACTTTTCACATCACTTTCACTTTGTTGTGTATTTTCTTATCATTCGCCTATAGAACATATTCTTCTAGGTCAATCGTTAATTCAAACCCCTTTTTTGAAAATTTAATGCCGTCTTTATACTTAAATAAAATTTCATTGTATTTTTCTGCAAGCTTTGCGAATTCTTCCTTATTACCATTTTTTAGAGCATGATCGATTTCCTTTTGAAGTTTCGATGTTTGAAAGCGGTAAATGGATACTTCTAAAAACATCTGAGCATATAAGGAGTCAAGTATCTCTACAGAAGGCTCCCTATGGTTATTCATTAATGACAATTTCCTCAACATTTTTTTATTTATCATAAACTTTTCCATATTTAAAACCTCCTTTTTTTAATTATAATAAATTTTTTGATTATTTTCAACTTTCTGAGTTTTTAGTCAAGTTATCTCACAAGGTTTTTACTTCAGTTAATTTAAAGCGTAAAGTTTTAGCTTTTTTCTATATATATCATCATACTCCACCAATATTCTCTTTTTTTTCACAGCGTTTAATCTCAAAATATGTTATTTTTAAATAAAGAAAATCGATTTAATTCTATTAATGTTGTAAAATATAGTAAGATTGTTAACTTATCGACGATTTCTTTACCTTATATTTACAAATTATGTTTTTGTTTTTTCTAGGAGGACTACTAATGGTCAAAATTACAAAAGAGACATTTTTTGACGAGTTAAGCGAAGAAGAGAAGCAGTACCTTTTGTCACAAGGAACTGAGATTTCTGTCCAAAAAGGTAATTCTTTATTTTTCGAAGGGGATCGTCCTAAACATATCTACTTCATAAAATCCGGTAGAGTTCGCTTAAGTAAAACAAGTGTTGAAGGTAAAGTTTTATTTTTTCAGCTGAAACAGGATAATGATTTTATTGGAGAGCTAAGTTTATATAATAACTTAAAACTTACCTCTAATGCTGATGTTATTAAAGACTCTATATTGGTTAGATTTGAAAGGGAAGTAATAGAAGATATTTGTCGTGTAAATGGTGCAATTGCTTTAGCATTTATGAGACGAATTTCAATCCATAGTAACTCACTTCTTGCACAATTTCGTGATCTCATTTTTTGTGGAAAAAAAGGTGCACTATTTTCAATATTAATCCGACTTAGCAATGCTCACGGTACTCCTTGTGAAAATGGTATTTTAATAAACAAAAAATTAACAAGTCAAGAGTTAGCTAACTATATCGGAGCAACTAGAGAGAGCATTAGTAGAATATTAAAGAATTTAACTAATGAAGAGATTATCTCTATAAATTCAAAGTATATTACAATTAAAAATATCGAGTACTTACAAGAGCATCTTCGCTGTGAATCTTGTCCGTATGTTGAATGCACAATATAATTCAATAGGTTACGTAAAAGTAGAAGAAGTGGTATAGACGTGAAATATAGACGCAATGAAACATTTCGTTATAAAGCTGAACTTCAATCAGTGGGGGTTTTCCTTCATCCCCCACTGATTGTTAGTTCAACTTATACCACGGGCATAAGAATAACTAATCATCAGCTTCACTGATGAAAGTTATTCTATATCGGACCTTTAGGGGCAGTTTATCCCCCACCTAAACTTCTCGATTTTCTTACGTTTTGAGGTGGGGGTCTTACTTGCCCCTTAAGAGTGGGATAAATTTTTATTTTATTAACTGATAGCCAATCACTTTAAACCCTTGCCCTTTTAAAAAGCGTACCGTTAAATTTTTTGAAACATAATCAGAGGCTACTACAACAACTTGATTACTCGAGATTTGTTGATGATGCCGCTTTAAATAAGCATACGGAAGATTAACAGCTCCTTGAACTGGTTTATGGAGAGAATCTCGATAATCTCTCACATCTAAAAATACTGTATTGTTATTTACTATTTTTTGATCTTCATCCATATTTGGGACGTATAAAACAGGAAAATACATTTGATATAAATAAACAAACAGAAGTAAGAAAATAACAATTATGATAATGTACATACTCTCCCCCAGAGTTCCTTCACTTTTATAACATATTTTCTATTATATTGAACTCGTAACCTTTAGCCAAGACAATTGTCTTTTTATCTCCAAAAAAGTGCTTGAAGAAAAAATTAATATATTTTTTCCTTCAAGCACTTATATTCATCCATACCATCCACTTTAGAAGTAAAGACTACAGTTTGTAAATATTGTCCTTTATAAATTTTCGCTTACAATTACTGACCAACCTTTACCTCGATATGCATTATAACCTTTGGTCTTACAAAACGCATAGATCTTTTCTTGACCACCTATTTTTTCTTTGGTATAACCATATTTCTCACCAATTTTCAGTTGTTTTACTGCTTGTAATTGGTTAAGATCTTTTGTTAGTATGCCTTGATGGTTATGACTTGCAATAACAATTCCGTCTTCATTTATTAAATATAGCTCACTATCTTTACTAATTTTTACAGAGTCAATGATTTCATAAATGAAATTCCAATTAAATCGTGTTGTAAAAACACCTATTACTTGACCATTGTCATCACGCACTGGACAAGAATATCCCATTGTATGACCGTTCATTACTTCTGAATAATACATATCTGTAACATGGACATCATTTGTTTTTAATACTTCTTTAAACCATGATCGTTCTGACATGTTTTTACCAATAATATTTTGATTAACTCCTGAAGCTACAATTTTACCAGTAGTATCCATTACAAAAAGGTCGTAATAAACTTCATAAATATCAACTATATTTTTCATTAAGTTTGTAGCACGTTTTTGGTTTTTTTGATCTACGTTTAACAGGCAATCTTTTATCGCATTAAATGTGGCCCATGCTTGTACATCACAATTTCTTTCAAATAAATTCCGGTCAATTTTATCAATTGTATCAAAAGCAACATCTGCTGTTCTTACTGCAATTACTTCATTTGCTTTCTTTTGAATATTTTCAATTAGTTTATAACTTTCTTTATTCGTCGTTAAACTTAAGTCTGCAAATCGCTTAATTTCATTAGCTACAACGGAAAACCCTCTTCCGGCCTCCCCGGCTCTAGCTGCTTCAATTGCTGAATTTAGTGCCAATAAATTTGCTTGTGATGCCACTTGATTAATCGTTTTTACGACTTTTTCCATTTGTTGATTGGCTTCTTTTAGTTCGTTGAGTAATGTGGATGCATTTATTTCAGTGGTTGTTTTGCTCATTGTTTAAAACTCCCTAAGTTATAATATTATTAATATTATAACAATTCATTAAGTTTCTGTTAAATAATCTTCTGAAGTTCACAGATTTTTAACATTTGTTCTTAGTATACTTTAATAAACTCCAGGAAGTCCATACTTATAAAACCCTTTTTTATTTGTATACACCGTCCCTTTACAAGAAGTTCTCTCATTGAGAGTATCTATAAACCATTTTCTACAACCCTTTAGCTTTGGAGTTGAGTTAATGCTTTACTACCTTAAAAGCGAAAAAAATGACTAGCATTTTGCTAGCCATTATTAACTATTCTATCATTTGTGCAATAAGTGGCTCTTCTGAGAGTTCCGGGATTACATATACAATTTGAACTAATCCTTTTCCTTTTGCATAATAATATCCTTGAGCTATATCCTCTTCGTAATCAACAATAATCGTTTCATAGGTAACATCGTTAATAGTCACTTCTGCATCCGTTTCAATAATCTCTCCACCACTCCAGGTCGTTTTCTCTTTTATAGGTAATGATAATACAATTTTCTCATTATAAATCGGGAGATCATAAAGGTCACTTGCCTCTGAAACTGTAGCCATTTCTTCATAAAGGTCAAGGTCTTCTTCAGTAACTTCAAATACAATTGCGATATCATCTTCTCTAACCTCATATACTCGATAAAAGCCGAGAGCTGAACCATAATGACCACGAACAAAAAAGCGATCATTATCTTTATATAAAACTTCTATGCCCTCTCCTAACCCATCCATGGCATGAACAACATCATACTTATATCCCACTTGTAGTGGAAGGTATTCGAAAAGAATCGTTTTAGCTGAGTTTTCATCTACTTCTTTATCTCCTACTAACCCTTGATCTTCGGAAATTTTTTCAGTATCATTTTCTTTCTCAATTATTTCAGTTTCTAAAGTATCTTCTTGTACAATTTGCTGACAGCCAACAGTAAAAAAAAGAGTTATTATTAACAAATGAATTATTAGTTGTTTCATACCCTTGTAATACCCCCCATATTTTTGCTTCCTTACTTTTCTAACCCTTTTTTACACAAATTAAACCATACACCCACCTTTCCATCAAAAGAAGTTTTTATCTTTCACCAAATCTTCTCTAACTCTCTTAAGTTTTTCTGTGGGACCTTACTATGTAAAAGTAGAAAAATAACATAATGTAAAAATGAAGGGGCGATTAGCTAAAATGTAACGTAAGTCACATCTTAACCAACCACCCCAGTCAACGCTATAGTTTCATTAACTATTTGCTGTTTCTTGTTTGATTTGTGATCTATCAATATTTAAGAAATAGGCTTGAGCAATACCAAAAATTCCACCAATAACCCAATATAACGAAAGAGCAGATGGAAGACTTATCGCAAAAACTAAAATCATAGCTGGCATAATATTATTTACTATAGCCATTTGAGTATTAACAGGATTTTGAGCAGCGGTCACTTTTAATTGGATAAATGTTGTTATCGCCGCAAGCATAGGTAAAATATATAGTGGATCAGGTGCTCCCAAATCAAACCAAAGAAATGAATGGCGAGCCAGCTCTTCTGTACGCATAATCGCATAATAGAAGGCAAGCATAATTGGCATTTGAATTAGTAGTGGTAAACAACCACTTCCGATTGGATTAACACCTTCAGCTTTAAAAAGCATCATTGTTTCTTCTTGAAGCTTTCTTTGGTTTTTTTCATCTTTACCTGAATACTTTTCTTTTAATTCATTTAGTTTTGGTTGAATTAAACGCATAGCCTTCATATTCTTTGATTGCTTAATCATTAACGGTAATAACATAAATCTGATTAGTATCGTTACAGCAATAATTGAAAAGCCAAAACTATTACCAAAAACCACTGCAGTTTTCAAAAGTAACCAAGAAAATGGATAAACAAGATAATGATTAAAAACACCAGGGCTATCCACTGTTATTGGACCAGCATTCATACCACAACCTGTAAGTGAAACCAATGTTATAATTAATACGAGAAATAAACTACCTTTTCTATATTTAGATGTGAGCAATTGGAGATTTTTCCCCATCTTTTATGTCCTCCTCTGTAATTGAAATATAATTTAAGACAAGGAAAACAATGCTCTTCATCTATTGAATTACTACTAGTTTCTTTAGTAGGGATCTTTCGATAAACAATATGAAGTCTTTCAAATAAAAAGGTATCAGATGTATTTGTTTTAAATATATGTTTATTTACTTTTCCAAAAGATTGTTGCTTCTTTAAAGGCGGATAACAGTTACAACGAAAGACGAAAGCTACAACAAAAATAATAGAAAGCAATATAGAAAGCCAAATTATAGATAAATCAAAAGGAAATTCCACCAATTCTCACCTCCTGTTAGCTAAAAAATAATAAAAGGAACGAGTACATTGTACCACTTACACTACAGTATTGACTATTAATAAAACGTTACGATGTAAAAAAATGAAATGAAAAATATTGCACCTAAACCTAATAAAAACAAACTAGTGTTTACCCATTTTTTAGGGGTTTCTACATTCTCACTAGAAATGGCTACTAAAACAAAAATAACTAACCCAATGAGCATGAGTAAGACCGCGTCTAAAATCGGTCCAAATATATTTAATTCTATATTTGCCTTCCGATAAATATCAATGTTTAATAAGAGAGCTGCAATCCATGCAATGAATAAAAATGCTGCAATACTTAATGAAAAACGTTTCACTTTTGTTCCCACCTTTATCCTCATTTACTACTTAGTTTATTTTTTCCAGTAAATCAAATTCCATACAGGTGTACCTTACATTCCTAAGTGCATTTTTCGGATTTTTAGTAGTCTGATTACTTATTGCTTCATTTTTTTTAGAAAGCTTTCAAAATCATGTGGATTTAGAGGTTTACTATATAAGTAGCCTTGCATTTCATCACATTTATGACGATTTAAGAAATTAACAATTTCGACAGTTTCTACACCTTCTGCAATTACATTCAGTTTCATATTGTGCGCTAAACTAATTATTGAAGTAACAATTGCTTGATCATTTGTATCTTCGATTAAATCTCTAACGAACGATTGATCTATTTTCAAAGTATCAATTGGAAACCGCTTTAAGTAACTTAAGGAAGAATAACCTGTCCCAAAGTCATCGATTGATATTTTTACACCGTGGCTTTTTAAACGATATAATGTTTGCAAACAATCTGCGCTATTTTGCATTAATCCATTTTCAGTAATTTCCAAATCAACATAGTTAGGCGCTAATCCAGTTTCCTGTAATACTCTTTCTACTTTGCTAACAAAATCAGGGCGTTGAAATTGTTTCGGTGAAATATTAATTCCCACTCTAATATATAAACCTAATTCCTTCTGCCAATTTTTCACTTGTTGACATGCTGTCTTCAAAACCCAGTCTCCTATCGGATCAATAAGACCTATTTCTTCAGCGAGTGGAATAAATTCATTAGGAGCGACAATGCCTAATTCAGGATTATTCCAACGAACTAATGCTTCTACTCCAATGATCTTATTCGTTTTCATATCAATTTGGGGTTGATAATGTAGGAAAAATTGATTTTTCTCTAATGCGATGCGAAGTTGAGCTTCCATTTTCAACCTCTCTGAATAAGCAGTGTTCATATTTTCAGAAAAAATTTGATATGTATCTTTCCCTCGTTCCTTAGCATAATGCATGGCAGTATCCGCACATTCTACTAGTTTTTTTAGGCTAGTACTTGAATCTGGATAAATACTGATGCCAATACTACAAGTTAACATAAGACTATTTCCTTGAATAATAAAGGCTGACTTAAATATTTGTAATATTTTCTCAGCTAACTCATCAATTTGCTCTTCTGTATCAACTTTTTTAATCAGAAAAATAAATTCATCGCCACCAAAGCGGTACAAAGTAATATACTTATTTTCAATATCTCGTAGTTTATTTGCAATATCCATAATTAACTCATCGCCAACTTGATGTCCTAACGTATCATTAAAAAATTTAAAACGGTCTAAATCAAGAAAAAATAGGGCAAAAGGATTTTGACTTTTCTTTTCTAATTGTAGTTTTTTTAATAAATCTTCTTCGAAACAATGTCTATTGGGCAATTGAGTTAAAGGATCTATTGAATACATAATATTTAATTGTGATTCTGCACGCCTTAGTTGAGTTACATCATGAAAAGCGATGATGAAGTGGCTTACCTCATCATCTCTTCTCACTGGTGAAATATGCGAATGTATATACATAAGTTCGTCAGAAATTTGATGCATGGTTTCTTCAGAAATTAAATCTTCTACATTCAAATTCCTACCTAAAACTTTTTGTTCTATATTAATCACATCATTTTCAATAATACCAACCTCTCTTAATTTGGTTGAGAACCGAAGATGATCATTGGAATATAAAATCTTTCCATTTCGGTTGGTAATAAAAATAGTAACAGTTTGCCCTAGGACAAAGCAGAGGCTATCAATAATTTGTCTTAGTTTAATAGCCCCTTCTAGTCCTTCCTCCAATTCAAACTCCCGGAAAATTTCAATTAATTTATACCTTACATTAGAAGGCTTATCCTTTTCACGTTCAATTTCATGATTATATTGACTACTTATGTTCATACGGCCTCCAAATAGTTAGCATCTAGCTATGTTGATGCCTCTTACCTGTTTTTCTTTCAGCTACACCTAGACTTAGTTCGTCTAAACACTCTTTAATAGCTTCAGTTTTTGTGTCTAGTTGTTCTAGTATTTGACTAATTTCAGAAAAATGACCTCGTTTCATAGCTCCTAACGCATCATTAGCTAAAGTAAATATATCATTGTGCAATTTTTCTGCCGTTGTGAAAACGGATTGAGATTGAATCAGTGGATCATTTTTTATGGTAGTAAACCAAGTTGATAAACGACTCTCTTGTCTACGAGCGATGTCTCCCTCACTTAAATCATGGAATTCGATCATCGTATTATATATCCACCATTTCCACGTTTCATATTCAGTTTTCATTACTCGTAATAAATTTTCACCACTAAGTCGTGGAATTGATTTTAATACTTCTTTTCGTAATTCATTAACTTTATAGCTTGCATCGTAAATCGTACTACCCGTTTCTTTTGTAGCTGTCCTTATTTCATCAACATGCTGTAACACTTCGTTTATTCTTGAAGTAATATCCTGAGTAGCAGCAGACTGTTCCTCTGCAATTGCAGCGATATTTGAAGTTGCTCCACCTACATCTTCTATTCTTGTGATAATTTGATCTAGAACATCAATAGCATCTCTTGTTTTGTTAACTCGCACACCAAGTTGCGTAGACATTCGATCAGAATTTTGATCTACTTCATTTGCCTCAGCTTGAATCTTTTCTATCGTAGATGTAATTTTTTGAACCGACGTATTCGTTTGCTCAGAAAGTTTACGAACTTCATTTGCTACAACTGCAAACCCTTTTCCATGTTCCCCGGCTCTAGCTGCTTCTATAGAGGCATTTAAAGCTAATAAATTCGTCTGTTCCGATACATCACGTATAAATGAAACGACAGTAGTAACATTTTGAATTTCTTTAAGGAGATTATTAATTTTCTCCTTTGTTTCACTAAAATCTTCTGTCATAGAAAGGAAACCTTTTAATGACTCTTCAATTACTTTTTGACCGTTATTAGCTTGAAGAATTGTTTCTTCAGCATTTTCCGATACATTTATTGCATTATTGGCGACTTCCTCTACCGAAGAGGAAAGCTCCTCGGCTGCAGCCGCTACTGCTTCTGCTTCTGCAATTGTACTATCAACAACAGCTAATAGATCCTTCATTTTATTAATTTTTGTTATTAATTCCATGACAGAACTTATATTAGAAACAACTTTATAATCATTTCCTTCTTGGTAAGATTCAAGTACTATTTGTGAATCTAACGTAATAAACTTTATTAGGCTTAATAATAGTTCAGATAATTGTTCAGGAGAGTTTCCAAATTCAGAAATAATAGAGGGTATAAGATACTCATATACACGTATGTAAGAGCCAGTGTAAAACTCTGGTGTTAACCGAATCTTACTATGTATATCTCCAATTTTTACTCGCCCTGAAATATATTCTTCATTAATTTCTGACCTTGGAATGGACTGTAAATATTTAATAAAGGTATTTGACAATCTCTCCCTTGTACTATGTTGATCGATGATATTTTGTAAATTTGCAAATCTCCCCACCATTTCATAATGTCTTTCCGTTATATCTTCACAGTATTTATCAAATAAGTAATCAAGCTTTTTAATAATTTCTAAGTCTTTATTATTTAGCTGTAAATATGACAACTTATTTTGCATTCGATCTGTTGATTGAATATCTGTATCATTTAAGGGTTGAACCTTTTTCTCCACATTTATTCTTTTCGTAAAAAACATCGAAATCCCCCCTACTACTTAAATCTAAGATTACTTCCACTATCATTGTAGCCTTATATATGAAAGTTTCAAGTGAATAGTTCGTTAATTTATCATGAAATTTTTTAAAACTTCAATTGTTTACAAGGTTATTTCCCTAGAAAGCAAGACTTCAAGCTTTCTTTAAATAGCTTTTTTGAAAGTAGGTGTTTTCTCCTAATATTTCTTGTCACTTAAATGTATGAAAAAGTGTTTCCTTATTGTTTCATTGGGAATACTTTAATATAAATACACTAATATTTGGAGGGAGTTTGGAGTATGGAAACAACAAATATCAATTCAGAGGATATTAAGTCTGCATCATATGATGATGTTACACATCAATTGTACATTCGGTTTACTAATGGTGATTACTATGTATATTATGACGTTATTCCAATTGATTATGTAGGGTTCTTATCTACAAGTGATCATAGTAAATATGTTAGAGATCGCCTTACTATAAAATATGATAAAAGGAAACTACATTAAAAGAAAAGCAGCCCTTTGAATTTACCAAAAGGTATTTCAAAAAAATTATAGTATTTAGTAAAAACTGAACTTGATGTCGCATTCAAGCTCAGTTTTTTTCTGTTAGATTTTCTTCCGTCATAATGAATATTCATTGTTTCGATAAATAGATACAAATTATACTATACTTATATATTTTAATAAATTTCATAATACACTTCTATATGATTAACTGGATATGAAATTCACTCAAATAAGAGGAAAAAGAGGGATTAACAATGATAATTGGTATACCAAAAGAGAAAAAAAACAATGAAAATCGTGTTGCTATTACCCCAGGCGGCGTAATTACCCTAGTGAATTCTGGTCATAAGATACTAATTGAAACAAATGCAGGGGTTGGAAGTGGCTTTACAAATGAAGCATATATCGATGCAGGTGCAACAATTCTTGATAATGCAGCTGACGTTTGGTCAAAAGCTGAAATGATTATGAAAGTTAAAGAACCTTTAGCCAGTGAATACGAATATTTTCGTGAAGGTCTCATTTTATTTACCTATTTACATTTAGCAGCTGAACCTGCTCTTGCCAAAGCATTAACTAGTAAAGGTGTTATTGCGATAGCTTATGAAACAGTTGAAGTAAACAAGACTTTGCCATTACTAACTCCGATGAGTGAAGTAGCAGGGCGGATGGCTTCGCAAATTGGTGCTCAATTTTTAGAAAAACCTAAAGGAGGAAAAGGCATCTTACTAGCTGGTGTTCCAGGTGTAAAGCGGGCAAAAGTTACCATTATTGGTGGTGGTGTTGTAGGTACAAATGCCGCTAAACTTGCAGTCGGCTTAGGAGCAGATGTAACTATTATTGATTTAAGTCCAGAACGTTTACGCTATTTAGATGATATTTTTGGATCTAGTATTAATACATTAATGTCAAATCCATTAAACATTGCTGATACCGTTCGTGAAAGTGACCTAGTGATCGGAGCCGTTTTAATAACGGGTGCTAAAGCACCTAAGTTGGTGACTGAAGAAATGGTTAAAACAATGTCACCAGGCTCAGTTATTGTTGATGTTGCGATTGACCAAGGTGGAATTTTCGAAACTGTTGATCGTATTACTACACATAGCGATCCTACTTATGAGAAACATGGTATTGTTCATTATGCTGTTGCAAATATGCCAGGTGCAGTACCTCGCACTTCAACAATCGCTTTAACAAATGTAACGATAGGGTACGCTCTTCAAATTGCAAATAATGGGGTGTTTGCTGCAGTAGTCCAAAATAAAGCATTAGAATTAGGTGTGACCGTTGCAAATGGTTCCATTACTTATGAAGCTGTTGCTAAAGACTTAGGTTACGATTATGTACCCGTTTCAGAAGCCTTACATTATAGAATATAGTATTAAGGCTTAAGCTAGAAAGCTCTCCCTTCAAAACTTCATACTCTCTAGTCACTTTACGAAAAAATGAAGGTTTTGCCATCATATTGGCAAAACCTTTTGTAAATTTCTCTTACTAATTTAACAGTTCGTTTTCGGCGACCTACAAATGCTTTGTCACCCGATTCTTTCATAACTATCTTTTGCAGCAAGGGTCATTTTTAAATGAGACATTTCTTTAATTATCTCCCTAATACGCTCTTCCATTGTTTTGTCAATTTCAATACTTGAAAAACCTTCTAATCCTTCACGCATAAAAAATAATGACAACTCACTAACGTTTAGACGAGTTAGTTTTTCAAATGCCATCTTATACAAATATAGCTGAGGTGAATAATATGAAACCAACTTTTCAACGTTATTACTTTTATTCGTTTTTAAGTCAATAAGGTGAAATTTTCCGTTTTTTTCAACAATCTTATCTATTTCCCCTATAATTTGTGCACCTTCTATCTCAACAATAAACGCCCATTCATTAGCATAGTTACTTCCTAGACTTAACTCATTAAGTGCCTGATATTTGGTTACTAGGTCACTTACTGCTTGTTCGTAATCACCTAGCTCTTGTTCTTCTTCGAGTAAAGCTAGCGCTTCTTCCTGTGCTTCTTCAAGAGAGTATCCGTTATCTAAAAGTTCACATGCGCGGTGAACAATCGTACCAAGTTTTGCACCTGAGACAAATTCTTTTTCTTCTACAAACTTCGGTAATTCCTCCTGTTCAACTAACCACTCATCTTCAATTTTCACAATGTATTTATAATAATATTTTATCGGGTCATTCATATATGTCATGATTTCTGAAACTGAAAAACTAGGTAGTACCTTATTTCTGTTTTGAATTAGCGGTGGTTCATATTCTTGCCCTTTTTCTTGCCACTCTTCATAGTCAGGTACATTAGAAGTTTGCTTTATACGATTTTCTAAACTCGTGTTTTGTTCCATCGCCTTAAGTAGCATGTCATACCATGAGTCTTTAGTCGGTTTATCCACTGTAGACAATACTAGATAATCTTTTGCCCTAGTAGTAGCAACATAAAATAATCGCTTTGATTCTTCAATCGCTTGATCCTTTGTCTTTTCTTTAATTCTTTCAAATGATGGAGAATATTTTTTATCAGGTTTTTTTAATGGTTCATTTTCTTTTTCCTTCTCATACTGTAAAACGATCCTTACATCTTTATCAAAACGGATATTTCCTGAATCTCCTCTTGGACCTTTAGCTAAATCTGGTAAAAAGACAATTGGAAATTCTAACCCTTTAGAAGCATGTACAGTCATAATATGGACCATATTTCCTTCTGCTAACTCTACTTCTGCTTCACCTTCTTTATCCGATAAGTCTGCTAATTGTTTCACTTGTTTTAACAATTCATCTAAAGAAGCTGTTTGAAACTGAGCTAAAACATCGATCAGTTTTTCAACATTTTTAATTTGTTGCAAATTATTTTTTTGTAATAATAACATTTTTTTTAAGCCCGATTTCAAGAAAAGATCTTCAAAATATTCGCGGGTTGAAACTTGAGGACGATAAGGAACCCAATCTTCATAAAACTGTTTAAGCTTAGTTAATGTGCTCTTAAGCTCTTCACCGATATTTACATCGTTATCAAATAACCCTTCGTATATAAAGGTCGCCAAAGGAATATCTTCCTCTAAACACTCATCAATCGATAAGAAGTCTTCAACCGAAACACCAAAAAGCGGGCTTCTTAGTAACGATAATATATAAAGCGATTCCCACGGTCTATTTAACCAATTGAGAAGGGTAAGCATATCTCGAATTTCTTGTTTTTCATAAAAGCCGATCCCACCATAAACTACATATGGAATTCCCTTTTGCTTTAACGAACGCTCTAATTTTGATAACTTTGTTCTTGTTTGTATTAAGATAGCGAAATCGCTCCAAGAAGGCGTTCGCCAAGCGTCTTTGTCAGAGACAATTGATTGGCCTTCTTCCATTATTTCAAGCATACGGTTCGCAATAACTTCAAATTCTGATTGTTCATCATCCGGTTGCTCTGCTTGACCTTCTATGCCTTCTTTTGGTTCATCTTTTTTAGGGATTGTTATAAGTTCAACACGACATTTTTGTTCTTCTATCCCGTTGCGATGACTATTAATATTCGTGTAATGAATTTTATACAACGGGTCCAATTCTGACTTTTCTGCCCCCATTATTTCATTAAACGCAATGTTTACAAAGTCAATAATACTCTCACATGTACGATAGTTCGTACTCATATTTATAAAATCGCTATTAAGATCTTTCTTTGAGAAATCTACAAGTTCATTCATCAAGCTAACATCTGCTCCACGAAATCGGTAAATAGACTGCTTTCCATCACCAACTATAAATCTATATTTCGGTTGGATAAACGTTAACATATTCATTTGCAGTTGGTTCGTGTCTTGGGCTTCATCAATCATCATATGACGATACTTCTTTCGGCAATCATCCTGAACTTCTTTCTTTTCTAAAAGAGTAATTGCCTTTTGCTGTAGATCAGAAAAATCCATTGCTGCTCGTTCTCGTTTCGCCTCATCATACTTTTCGTGGAACACTTGAAGCACTTGGACAAAAAGGTTAATAATTTCTTTAATCTCTTTAATGTCAACACTTGATGGTCCTTTTAATTTTTTCCACGTCTCTTTTAAAGGTTTATATAAATACTCAAACAAATCATATAATGGTGGATTTGTTTCTTGCCATTTTTTATTTACTTTTTTCGGAAGTGCTTCTTCTAATGCCTCATATAGAACAGCTGGATTTTCAAACGAAAGATCGGTTACTTCAGAAAAGTGTTCCGTAATTTTCTTTGAGGCCTTATCACTGTCATCAAGTTCCATCACATGCGGGCGTGCTTCTTTATAAAAATTCGTTAATACAAATTTACGATCACTTTCTATCGATTGTAACTGAAGCTTTACAATGGTTTCGGAATCGAAAAATGATTCGATAGACTCTACTGAAGTAATGATTTCCTTCATCTGACTATACACTGCTTTAATAGCTTCTTTCAGTTGTCCACGAGTATAAAAGTTGTACAGCGGTCGCCATTTACGATGATACTCTGGCGAATCAAACATTTCATCAAATATGTCAATTTGAATCAACTTAGCCCCAACATCATCTAACACAGTAAACTTAGGAGGGACATCTGCAAGAAACGCATATTCTCCAAGAAGTTTGTGACAAAAACTATGAAATGTAGTTATAAGGGCGCCATCTAACGCATCCTTTTGTTCCTGCCAGAAATTTCTTGCAAACTCATGTTCACTCGCATCATAACGTTCATGTACATTTTGGCGTATCTCCTCTATACGTCCACGAATACGGTCCTTCATTTCACGTGCTGCTTTTTCAGTAAATGTAATGGCTACAATTTCCTCAACCGTAGCTCCTATCGGTGATTTATTTTTCTTACCAAGACGTTCCTTTAATTTTTCTTCACATATATATACAAATCGTTCCGTCAATACACGTGTTTTACCAGAACCAGCCCCAGCAGAAATAACGACTAGTGGTTTTTCACTATATATAGCGGCTTTTTGCTCTTCGTTAAAATTCATTTAAATTCCCCCTCCCCTTCTTCAATTTGATCTTGAGTAACACGACAAACCGGTCGATAAGCACAACTGCTAATGCATTTTAAAGGCCTTACTGAGAAGTCATGACTACTTCCTTGCCAAAGTTCTTTTATTCGTTGTTTCAACTCATATTTAGCAAGTAGAGCTTCTGCTTCCAACGTTTCTTCCTTAGTCGCATAAGAATTAACGGAAAACGGACTATTCTTGCGAAAATGTTCCTCGCGCCAAACACTATTTCCAGCACGCTTTAATGGTTCTCTAAGGGAAATGTAAGATGCACCATGAGCAGTTAAATTTTCTGGTAGGCTTTCAAAACATTCCGTTAAATCAATTTGATAATGACCATTTGCAAGGCGCTTTTCCATTGCAACTAAATAAAGAGGTAATTGCAGTTTTAACCCTGGACGCACTTCTTTCATAAAGTTTAAAGAAGCAAAACCTGATTTATAGTCATAAATAACAAAACCATGATCATCAATATCGACCCGATCGACTTTTCCTGACATTGTAATGGTTGTGTCATCGTCTAGCTTTATATCTAGTTCAACTGCTTCTTCTAAACGAAATAAGTGCATCGATTGAAGTTGCTTATTTTCCCAAAAGTGGTGTCTTTCAGCAAGCCACCATTTTTTTAATTTTTTCAACCATTCTTCTTTTTCAATTGAAAGCTGAAGCTTCGAGAAGTCTAGATGATTTGCTTCGACAATAGACCACTCTTCTTCAAATATATCTAGTAAAAACGTCTCAGCTGTTTCCTTCATCTCCTCAGTAAAAGCAGAAAATGGTTTTCCAATTAAGTTTAATTGCTTATAAAATTTTTCAATAATGTCATGTAACATTGAACCTACATCACGAAAATCAAGTATCGTTTGTTTTTCCACAGGCTCCTTAATTTTTAATATTCTCTCAAGAGCATATTTAAAAGGACACATGGCATAGCTTTCAAGCATTGTAACAGAAAGCTTGTCTCGTTTTAATCTTTCTTCCCAATAAGGGGACACTTTTTCTATCCCACCCTCAAGCTCACTTAATTTTGCAACCATTCGTTCTAATGATTCTGGAAGATGGTGGACTAATTTTCCTACCCCAACATGGTAGGCCATTTTTTCCTCATAATCATTTTGAGAGTCACTCACCTTCTCAGTATAACGATTTGCGGCACTATATTTTCGATCCTGAATTTGATCCTTCCACGCTTCAAGGTACCCCGAAGGTAATATCGGGTTATGTGGATCAACTCCTACAACATATGAAAAAGATAGTTCATCAGCTAACTCAAATAACTGTTTGAAAAAGGTGTCATCCTTTTGTCGAAATAACTTTTTTGTTGGGCTAGCATACGGAACAGGGAGATTTTTTAAATCGCTTTCTTGAAAATAACCCGACAGTTTGTGGCCTTTTGGAAATGTACCTTCATTCATTCCTAAAACATATAGACTTTTTCCTTCGAATAACCCTACATCTCTAAATGAATAAAGTTGAATTCCAGTAACTGGAGTTCTTTCTACGAAAATACTTCCACCTTGAATCCCTTCATAAAGCCAATCAACAAAAATATGATAATGAACTTGTAAATCTTCGAGACCTTGTTGTTTTAACATTTCGATTTTTCTAGTCACTAGCATGACAAGATAATCATACGCCTTCCACTCAAGGCGAATTTGCAGAAGTTTCTCTGTGTTTTTTTCTTCAAGGATTTGTTTTTTCCAAGAACATGTAAAGTCACTATTAACCAATAATTCCTTTAATGAAGATAAGTACGTTATAACACTAGTTTTTTTAGGAATTGTTTTTCGAAAATTTATAAATGCTTCTACTTGTTTTTTTTCATCTTCTGGTAAAAATCCAATTTCGATATAATTTTTCTTTTTGTTCATATAATTTATACTTTTATAGAAATGAAGTCTAAGCATCGTATCTACTAGATCAAGGGTATCCCATCGGTTTATAAATCTTCCATTGTGCTTTAATAAAGATTTGTAAATAAACTGAATAAACTGTGTATCTTTAACCTTTTTCTTAACTGGTACCTTTAACGGGATCTGCTTTTTTTCAGCTGCTTTAATCAGCTTTTCTTGATAACCGCTTTCGTCGGCGAGTACAATCCCTATATCAGTAAGTGGTGTTACCTGGCTTTTTTCAGAAATTTCATGTAATACACCGTAAATTTCTTCTTCCATAGTTGTGGCTGATTTCACCTCTACATTTGACTTAGTTATCATAATTTGCCTAATTTCTTCTTTATCTACAGTAAAGCCTAGTTTTTTAAGCTGTTTTTCAGTACCTTCAACAATTTCTGCTCCTTGTATTCTAGGAAGATACACTGTAATGTCTATACCCAATGAGACAAAATAAGCAATCACCATATATTGCAGTGTACTAAAATCAAGATAACCATCAATGACAATTCCACCTAGGTTTAATTCTTGATTCATTGGTAATGAAACCGCTTCATGAATACGATGCTCAGGGTCTAATAGACGTTTCTTCTTCACCCATTCTGTCTCATATTCTCTAAAAATCGGTTCCATTTGTCTAAATTGAGTAGGTAGATTTTCTAAAGTTAACCCAATACGTTTTAACTGACCATATGTCTCGGCGATGGCTTTGGCCTTATGTCGTAATTCTTGAGGATTATTTAAAAAACGGTTTTTATCATTTGACATCAATTCTTGAAAAAAAATCGTTCGTTCACTTTCTGACACAGGAAAATACTTAATATTGGCTTTTTTTAATAATAAATCAGCGAGATCATCAAACGTTTTAAAGGCCATGCCAGCCTTGCGTTTACGTGCAGCCTGAAGCCATTTATTAGAAGGTAGTATGTAATAAATAGGTTTCCCTACTTCTTTTTGTCTTTGAAAACTTTTCGTAAGTCGATCTGTTTTAGCTACATCTTTTAAATCTGAATATTTAACTACTAGCATTTTCTCACTCCTTTTCATTCATGTCCAAACTCATTATACTAATAATTTCCAAATGTTTAAAATTATATTTCTATTTCTCCTATACTTAATTATACCAAAATTAAAGAACGTACGTTTCTTTTTAGAGATAAGAAAATATATTTTTTCTGAAGTTAGAAAGTTGTCTAGCGTCTGCACCTACCAGTTCAAAGGCACTTCCCCCTTTGTATAACACAGACCAAAATGGTGGGCTCCGTATAAAGAAGCGTAAGTGACTGTCGGATACTGTATGTTTAATGAATAACAGAAGAGTTCGGTTGTCTTCGCTGCTCTTTAACTATTGCTTTGTACTCTCTTAACCATATGGCTGCTACGATTAAAAAGATGAGAGCCCCTATATAATATGAAAAATTCAGCCCATTCCCAAAGCTAATGATTAAATATGCGATGATTGGCCCTAAAGCAGCACCTACATCTAAAAAAACAGTGTAATACGTCATCACTATGTTAATATCAGATGTTTTTCCAACATCAGTAGCTAAAGCATCAACAAGTGTTGTGATGATTGTCGTTGATAACATGAAGAAAATAGTTATGATGATCCAAATATAAAGAGGCATCGATATAGGAATTAGGGCTAAACAAATAGCTGCTGAAGTTAAGAACATGATAAATAATGGTAACCTACCATCTTTTCCATCTGAAAGTTGACCAAACTTCAATGCTACAAATGGCTCCCATGCCCAACGAATTCCTTGAACAATCCCTGCTAATGACGTTACCCCTATTGTCATTCCAATGATTTGAACTTGATGACTATAATGCTTTAGCATAACAAGACTTAATGTAGAGACAAACAATCCTTGAATAATGAAAGCAAGTAATAAACCACTAATAACAACTAAGATTACTGATTTATTAAACAGTCTAGTAATAGACGTATTGGTTGATACTTTTCTCTCTCTTTCTACATGTTTCCTAGGAACTAACCAAGCGATTAGTGGAAAACCCAAAATCATCAGTGCACCGAAGGCAATACCCACTACTTTTAAACCTAAATAGCTTACTAAAATACCTCCAACTAACATACCAAATAAACTTCCAAGTCTGTAAAGACCATTATAAAGTCCCATCAATCTTCCACGATTTGAATTTGTGGAGCATTCTGCAACAGCGAATAAGCCTCCTAACCTTAAAAATGCCCAAGAAACTCCCCATAAACACCGTAGGATAATCCAAATTATCAGTCCATAACCAACTCCGTACCCTATCGTTGTCACTACAGCTAAAAATACAGCAATCATTAATCCAAACTTTAAAGTGATCTTGCGATATGCTAAGCCAATAAAAGGGTTAACTGGAATCCTTATAAGACGATTTAATGATAATATTAATCCAACTTCCCAAAGTGATTGTAAACCAACTTCTTTATAATAGATTGGTAAAGCAATATAAAGCATAGAATCTCCTATTAAACATAGTGCAGTTACTAATGAAACAGCAATGATAGATTGGTCACTGCTATTTTTCCCGATGTATTTACTCAATTAAACGAACTCCTTTTAAATGAAAAAAAGACGATAACAGATATTGTCAGATCGCCTTTTTCAAAGTTTTTTAAATTATTAGAGTTGATTTTGTTAGTTGCCTACAAAAAAATTCGGTAATTCCGTCGTTTTCGTGGTCCAAAGTTACATATTTAGCTACTTTCTTTACCATAAACCGTCCATTCTCCATAGCAACCCCGCAACCAACATTTTTTAACATCTCAATATCATTTGGACCATCACCAAAAGCAACTACCTCTTGAGGTAATATTTGAAAAGAGCTTAAGACATTTTGCAGAGCATGCCATTTGGTTATCGACTTTTTCGTAATTTCAAAACTATCACCCCAATTGGCGATTTCAAAGTGAGAAAGAAGTTTTGTATACGCATAAGAAGCTGAAGCCACATTTTGAAAATGAACAGATAATTTTAATAATGGTTCATACTTATTAGGGTAAATTCCTTTTGGTTCTATTGGACCATGATTTGTTATTTTATCTCCGATTAGATTGATCATTTCATAGTTAGCTTTTGAAGTATGACTAATCATAACTTTAGCATAGTGGTCAGAAACTGTATCAAAAACCATTGTTGCTTCAACCGGGCTAATAACGGATTGCTCTAGAATATTTTCTTTCAGTCGATCAAAAATGACTGCGCCGTTCAAACAAATTAATGGCGTATCTAGTTGTAACTCCTCATGATATTTCAATGTCATATTTATCGGACGCCCCGTAGCTAAGATAATCTTTATTCCTTGTTTTTTCTGTTCCATTAAAAACTCTTTATTTCTACTAGATATCGTATCATCCTTTTTTAAAAGAGTACCATCCAAGTCTAGAACAATCGCTTTAACGTTTAACAATACTAACCCCTCCTATTTTGTTTTCACAAAGCTTACCATTCATAATTTAACAAAGTAGTGTTAATAGCGTTTGAATGGATTCAACATTCGCTCAGGCATAATATCTAATTGTAAAATTCTTTAAAATAGAAAAGCGGTAGCTAACGCCGATCCATTTCATAGACTGTTTTTTTCAACATCTTGATCCTCAGTAGGAAAAATTGCATATGTAAGTTTAAAGTCAAGCAGAACGTGAATCTTCTTTTACATCAGTTGATGCATTCGAAGTCTAGTAATACTTGGTGAGGGCTTCCTAACTTTTTTCTTAATCTTCACCACCAACCACAACTAACGCTACACGGGATAGTATAAATACAACACACAAACGCGTCCTTACCTTCTCGTAAACACCTTTTTCCTCCTGAAACAATAATAGTCAATTAACTTTGAGGTAGTATTAAGTAAATGTTATTGTTTGATAATTATATTTTCGTAATCGTAAAATTGATTAAGTAAACTGAATTTATATTAATATTTTTAACATTTGAGTGACTCATAATTACCTAAATGGAGCTACATATAATACTCTATTAACCTTACTTTTTCGTACTATAAAGCGAACTTCAATCATAGCGGGTCTTAATGCCCTTTAAGAGTGGGTAAAAAAGTGATTTACTCTAAAGGTTAGAGCAAATCACTTTATGATTAATATTCGATTAACAATCTACTAAAATATGTTGGCATAGTACGATATGTTATGGTCTAATCCAAATAATTATCTATGCATAATGTCTATTCCGGCTGTTTGCAAGCCATGATTTATATATGATATCTTGATAGCTATTAATCAATTGGTCAAAGATTTCATCCCACGAAAGAGTTAATGCAAAACGTCGTGCATTTTCTGCAAACTCATTACGTAAATATTCTTGCTCTAATAGAATTGTAGTTTGATAAACAAATTCTTCTACATTTTTCTTACCGCATAAAAAGCCAGTTTCTCCATGAGAAATAAGATGTTGAATACCTCCCTCGTTCGCTCCAATAACAGGTATTCCAGAGGCAAGTGCTTCTAATACAACATTTCCAAATGTTTCTGTAGATGAAGGAAAGATAAAGACATCACTAGAAGCATAAATCTCTGCCAATTCCTCACCTTTTTTAAATCCTGTCCATGTAATATTCGGATATTTTTGTTCAGATAACTGCTTAAATAGTGGACCATCCCCAACAATAAGCAGATGGGTATCTTTTTTTACCCTTTCTGGTAATGCATGAAATGTCTCTAAAACAGTATGAACATCTTTTTCTGGAGCAATCCTCCCAACATAGAGAAGAACATTCTTCTCGTTAATATTATATTTTTTTCTTATGTCAGATGCTCGTTTAAGCGGTGTAAAAAAATCATGATTTACACCTCTTCCCCAAATATCGATATTATTGTGAATTTTTTGGTTAAGCAGCTTTTCTTTCGTACTTTGTGAAGGTACATAAACTTTTTCAAAAGAATCATGAAACCATGCCATGTATTTCCAAATCCATTTTTGCAAAAAGGTTAAATGGTAATACTCTAGGTAATCATCAAAATGCGTATGATAGGATGCTACCATTGGAATATTGTGTTTTTTTCCATAATGAAGACCAAAAAGGCCAAGGTTAAATGGCGTAGCGATATGAATAAGAGTTGGCTTGAATTCTTCTAATGTTTGCTTAATGTGCACTGGATTAGGAAGGGCTATTCGGCATTCAGGGTACAATAAGAAAGGAATACTTGTAAAACGTTGAACTTGAGGGACTGTTGGAACTGCTGTACTACTTTCCGGAACAAATAACTTATATTCAATACCCTTTTTTTCTAAATAGTCCGTGTATCGCTTTAAAGTTTTTGCAACCCCATTAATTTCGGGGGCGTAGGTATCAGAAAATATAGCTATACGCATTTTCACTCACTCCCATAATTAGTAGTTTCAATTATAACTTAACAAATAATTATGAAAATAATATTTAGCTCATATTAAGATTTAACAAAAATCTCAACAGGACACTAACGTGATCTTTACAATTATGTATTATGATAGGAAGTAGAAGGAAGCGTAGTGAATACCTTTAAACCTACAATAATTGTACTGGGAGGGAAATTCGTTGGACCGATTTGTAAATTGGATTTCTGTAAATGATACTCAGCTTTTTCATTTCGTAAATTCAAAATTAAGATGTAGAGCTTTTGACTATATCCTACCTAAAATCACCCATATAGGGGGAGCTACATTTACAATACTTACATTGCTTATCGTGATGATCTTTTCAGAAAAAGTTGTTCAGACATGGGCTATTGAAGCCCTTATTTCCCTATCCTTAAGTCATATCATCGTTCACATTATTAAAAAAATGTATTGCCGAGAGCGACCTTATAACAAATTAGCTAACGTTACATTATGCTCAAACCCACTTACAGATTACTCATTCCCCTCCGGTCATACAACGGCTGCTTTTTCTATAGCTATCGTTTTTTCTCTTCACATGCCAATGTTGAGCATTTTCTTTTTACCAATCGCCATTTTAGTTGGAATTTCACGTATGTATCTCGGTCTACATTATCCAACTGACTGTATTATAGGTGCAGTTCTAGGGACTGTATCGTCAATCATTGTTGTGTTTTGCTCATTCGTTTTCTTTACTGGACAATAGTAATAATTGAATGAGTTTCACTTTAAGATGTATATGATAATATGTCTTCAAAAACTTCGACCGGTCTTTCTTCAGTTATGAGGTGACCAGTTTCTTTATATGTGATTAGTTTTGCATTTGGTAAATCATAAACTAACCTCTTCCCTATATTTACTGAAACAACATTGTCTTCCTCCCCCCATATCAACAATGTAGGCGTGTAAATAGCCTTTAGTTGATGAGATAGTAGGTCGCCTTCACGGTATCTAAGTAAACGAGTAAGTGACTGATAAAACTTCTTTTCTAATAACGGTTTACGAAATTCACTAATCATTTCATCGTTGATTAATGAGTGATTATAAAATACATTTTTCAAGTAATCTTTCACTTCTTTTTTATGAATGTAGAAGTAGATAATATAGTTAAAGAACGGTAAGTAGGATGCATATATTAGGAACTTTTTTGCGCGTTTTAAATAACCTGAGCATCCTAATAGAATCAATTTATTGATTTTTTCTGGCACAGCTTTAGCGGTATATAATGCAATTTGCCCACCCATAGAGTGACCAACAATCGTTACATTTGTAAGCTTAAAATAATCGATACACTGCTCAATTAATTCGGCATAATTCTTAAATGAATAGACAAATGTTGTAGACTTTTCACTCCTCCCAAACCCTGGAAGATCAATAGCAATTATAGAGAAATGTTTTTCTATTAGTGGAAAAAGACGGTTAAAAGTATATGTAGAGGATGCGAAGCCGTGAATGAAGAGCATTGGAGGTTTTCCATTTATAACATGTTCACAAAAAATTTTAACATTAGAAATTGTAATAAACTCGCTTTTAATTTGATTTCTGTCCATAAAATACCAACTCCACATTATCACATTATTTTTCAAATGTATTATGTACAAAAATCGAATGAATAATGTGGAGTTATACTTATAGGAATTTCATATTGAAAAGTATTAAATTGAAAATTTATAGTCAAGATCACTTTCAATAAGACTTACAGAAGGTCTACCGATATAATACCCTTGGGCATAATCGACCTTTAACTTTATTAATATTTGTAGCTCTTCAAACCTTTCGACCCCTTCTGCTATAACTTTAGAGTTTGCTTGAGAGGCATATTGAACAAATAGATTGACTAGCTCTTGTTGTGAATGATTTTTATCTATCTTTTGAATAAATGATCGATCCAATTTAATGAAATCCGGCTTTATACACATCATCGTTTTCAAACTATTATACCCTGCACCAACGTCATCAATAGCAATTTTAAAGCCTTGATAACGATAATTAGCTAATACTCTTTCAAATTGAGTATAATCATGTACCGCTTGCTTTTCTGTTATTTCAAAAACAATTTGCCTCGGGTCAAGCCCGTATTTCTCTACGAAAAAAAGTGTTTCTCCGCTTCGGTAATTTGCATCATTTAATACTTTAGGATGAACATTTAAAAAGATAAACTCTTTATTTGTACTTTTGTTTTTCCAACTTAGTTCAACGTATTTCTCAATTGAATGTTGACGTGTTAACTGTTCAAATTGAAATATTTGATCTGTATCCCCTAAAAACCGATAAAAATCTTCGGTCGATGAAAAGTTTCTTGGTTTAATTGGACGATTTAATGCTTCATAACCGATTAATGAACTGTTCACAACACCTACAATAGGTTGAAACAATGTATTAATATTTTTATATTTTAATACTTGTAATATTTCACTATACTTTAATTTTTTTAACTCCATATGCCTAGCTAAACTTCGATTAAATTTCCATCTTTGAAAGAAACTTTTATTTTGGAGTACTTTTATTACCATGTATAATCCCCAATCCTTCATATCGCTACTTCACATGAACTTATTTCTTCAATTTCATATCTCTTTTTAATTTAGCTTAAATTGTTTTGTGAGGTTTAATAATGAATTAGATGTTTGTGTTAACTTTGACCCAATTTCATTCGTTTTTTCCATTTGCTGTATTTGCTCATCACTTGTTGCAAACATTTCCTCAGCACTAGCCAAAGTTTCCTGGGAAACCGAAGCAAAGCTAATGGTTGATTGCTCAATACTTGGTAATATCAACTGTAAGTCTCCTAGTTGTTCTTGTGTACTTAATATTTTATTACTTACCGAATTGATTTCTTCCATAAGATTATCAAAAGAATCCTTTGATTCATTTGCTGCTGATAAGTTTGCCTTTATTTTTGTCAAAACATGATCGAACTCGTTTGTAGCTACGATACTAACTTGTTCCATGGTCCCAATAGATTGAGTGATTTCTTCGGTTGCAATTGTTGATTGTTCTGCTAATTTCCGTACTTCGTTAGCTACTACAGCAAAGCCTCTACCAGATTCGCCAGCTCTAGCAGCTTCAATGGTCGCATTTAGGGCTAATAATTTTGTTTGTTCTGCTATTCCATTGATTAACCCAACTAAATTAGCAATAGAGCTTGAATGATTTTTTACTTGTTGGATTGTTTTTGTCATATGATCAAAATCTTCTTCAAAAGAATGAATGGTTTTTATTAATTGAGTAATATTTTTCTCTCCACATTGAGCAGATGTGTTCATACCAATTGAACTTTTATAAACTAAGTTAATGTTACCCATCATTTCTTCAACTTTTTGCTTTATATCTTTGAAACTATTTACACTACTTTCTGAATTCGCCGCCGTTTGGTCAGCCCCTTCTTTCACAACACTAATAGCTTCAATCAGCTGACGACTATACTCTAGCGCTCCTTCAGAGGATCTCTTCAATTCACTACCAGTATTTTCTAACTTGACTGTCGTATCTGTAATTTCATTTAACATTTGTCGCATTTGCCCAACCATCGCATTATAACTCTTATTTAGAGAAATAATTTCAGGTAATGTTGTTTTAATGGAAATTGCACTACTTAAATTTCCTTCACGAACTTCCCTCATCGTATTTTGTAAAACGTTTAATGGGTTCGTTAATGTTTGTACAAATAATAAAATAATAATAACTGAAATAATTAGGCTAACAATAATCACCATTATTGTAAATTTAGCAATCTCATTTATTGGGTCTATATAAGATTTTGTTGGTACAACGATCAAATACATAGCATCAATTTCCTTTAATTCGTGCGTTGATATTGTATAATCTTCTCCTTCAATACTTGTATGGAACACTCTTGTTTCATTTTTTTGAATTGTTTCGAATAGAGATGGATAAAGCAAGATATCTATGTCCTGATTTATTTGAAAAGGTGTAATTTCGTTATTATTTATGTAATAAAAGTAAGCTTCAATACCATCCTCATTTAACTGTCCTTGTTGTGAACGGACATTTACTTCTAGTTGTTGCATAAAATAATCCATATCACTTACATATAAAAATTTTAAATTTGTTGCAATGTATGACATCATTTCAGCTTCTCGTTGAAGACGATTTTCAATTGTTTGGATAACTGTTTCTTTTGCTTTTATATAGGATGTTATTCCAACGGCGTTAGTAGCTATAATTAATAAAGTAATAAACAGAAATAACAATCGGTTTCGCAAACTTATCTTTGATAATACAGTATGAAAAGTATTCAAATAATTCTTTTTACTTTCTTTCTTTGAATTTTTTTTACTAAAATATATATATTTCACGAAAAGCAACCCCCTAGTTTCTACACGATATGACAAATATACCAATAATTTGTTAAGGAAATATTAATCAAATGTAAAAGTTATTATTAAAAAATATTAATTCTGTCTATGAGTTGAATATATGATATTGAAAAGCGAACTGGAGTAAGCTAATGGGTCAACAATAAATTAGAAGCAACAGAAAAAGCCTATGACGAATAGGCTTTTCTCCATTAGCGGCGAATTTAAAAACTTTTTAAGGGATATTCATTATCATGATAAGTACATGGATGATTAAGGGATCTTGCGCTTTTCTTTATGTAAGGTAAATTTTGATGGAGCATCATATATCCAACGCCTCTAACTGTTTTTATATACGAGGGTTTACTACGACATGGCTCAATTTTTTCCCTAATTCTGCTTATAAAAACATCAATAACACGTACATCTGCTAAAAATTCTTCCTCGTTTAGTACCGATAGAAGTTGTTCTCGTGATATAGCTGTTCCTTTGTTTTGAGATAAATATAAAATGATTTCGAACTCTTTTCTTGTAAAATCAATGATCTTATCATTTATCCTAATGGTATAATTTGAGGGACAAATTGTAAGTTTTCCAATTATAATTATGTCATGGTTATTAGTACCATTAGAAAATTTCTCCTTGTTTTTTGGCCATGAAATGCTTTGACGTCTCAAAATTGATTTAACTCGCGCCACCAATTCCTTAGATCTAACTGGTTTTCGAATATAATCATCTGCTCCTAGTTCTAATCCAAGTACTAAATCAAATTCTTCGTCTTTCTCCGACATTAGAATCAAGGGTGTCCAATTATCTTTTTGCAGCCGTAACGTCCTACAAAAGTCAAATGCTTGGAATCTGATAAAGTCTAAATCAAGAAGGATTATAGTAGGTTCAAATCTATCTACTATTTCTAGAGCTTCTTCTATATCATTTGTATGAATTAGTCCAAAGCCTGCAGCGTTAAAATCCTCTCTGATTTTTGTTGTGATAATCGGGTCTGGATTTATCTTGAGTATTAGTTGGCTCATCCTTACCTCCAGAAACTAACTTTAACAAAAAGAGTAGGTATAATCCCACTCTCTTTGTCAGCTTATCATTAGTTTAAGTCAAAATATTGACCATTTACTTCGTAAATAATTAACTCAGCAATATTTGTCGCATAATCAGCAATTCTTTCAATATAGCGTGAAATAAAAGCTAACTGAGTTACTTGTTCAATTTCTAATTGATCTGAGATAACAATATTAAAAAGTTGCTTTACAAATCGTGCATACATATCATCAACCTGATCATCAAGGTGGGCAATTTGCTGAGCTTCTAAAACATTTCCTGATTCATAGGCTCTTAATGCATTTGTAACCATTCCACTAGCAATGATAGCCATTTCTACTAATATTGTTGTATCAATTTCCATTTCTGTTTTAGGAATTCTTTCTGCGGCTTTACAAATATCAACCGCTAAATCACCTACACGCTCTAGGTCACTAGAGATCTTAAAGGCAACGATAATTTTTCTGAGGTCTGAGGCAACAGGTTGTTGTCTTGCTATTAGTAACGTTGCTTTTTCATTAACAACTAATTCTTGCTGGTTGATTTTCAGATCGTTTTCTTTAATATTCTGAATTTTTTCAAAATCATTATTAACAAAGGCGTCCATTGCATGATGAAAAGCTTGATCAACCTGTTCACCCAATTTGACAATACTTTCTTTTAAACCACTTAACCCTGAATGAAACGTTTCTCTAGTGTGCATGAACTTTTCTCGCCCCTTAACCGAATCTGCCGGTAATATAGTCTTCTGTTCGTTTGTCTTGCGGATTGGAGAAAATGACATTTGTATCATCGTACTCTACTACTTCGCCATTTAAGAAAAATGCTGTTTTATCTGAAATTCGAGCTGCTTGCTGCATATTGTGAGTAACAATCACGATACTATACTCTTTCTTAAGTTCTTGTACGAGTTCTTCAACTTTTAAAGTCGAGATCGGATCTAGTGCCGATGTTGGTTCATCCATAAGAATCACATCTGGTTCAATGGCTAAGCAACGAGCGATACATAAACGTTGTTGTTGTCCACCCGATAATCCATATGCATTCTCATGAAGTCTGTCTTTCACTTCATCCCAAATTGCTGCTCCTCGTAAACTTTTTTCAACTATTTCTTTTAATAATTTTTTATCTCTAATACCATGAATTTTAGGTCCATACGCTACATTTTCAAAAATTGATTTTGGAAATGGATTTGGTTTTTGAAACACCATTCCAACGCGAGTACGAAGCTCTTCTACTTTGTATGACTTTTCAAATATATTTCGCTCTCGGTATAAAATTTCACCTGTAATGCGAACAATCGGAACTAGCTCTACCATTCTATTTAATGTCTTAATATATGTTGATTTTCCACAACCAGAAGGTCCTATAATAGCTGTAACTTCATTTTCATAAATTGGAAGATCAATATTTTTCAAGGCATGATCTTTTCCATACCAAAGGTTTAGACTTTTCGTGTTATAGACAATTTTTTTCTTATCTGCGAGAACTGCATTTGATGCTATATTACGATGTGCTTCATTTACTTCCTTAACCATATCCTTTACAGTTAAAGTTGCCATCTAACATTCCCCCATATATTAAATTTAAAATCTGTTTTGAAATTTGTTTCTAATGACAATGGCAATTGAATTCATAACAAACAACACAATTAGTAAAACAAGAATAGTTGCAGCAGCGAGATTTGCATATTCATCAACTAACACAGAATCTATAGTCCAATAGTAAATTTGCATTGGCATTACTGTAAATCGATCAAATATTCCACTTGGAATAGGAATTAACAATGCAGGTATCCCAATAACAACTAGTGGTGCCGTTTCTCCTATTGCTCTCGATAATGCCAAAATAACACCTGTTAAAATTCCTGGTATAGCTGCTGGAAGTATGACATTTTTAATAGTTTGCCATTTTGTTGCCCCCATTCCGTAAGAAGCTTCTCTCAAAAATTGTGGGACAGAGCGTATGGCTTCTTGACTAGCAACCACTACAATTGGTAAAACGAGAAGAGACATCGTTAGCCCACCTGCTAAAACAATTGAACCTAGGCCAAATAGACGTACGAAAACTGTTAATCCTAATAAACCAAAAACAATAGATGGAACTCCAGCCAAATTCGTTATATTTGTTTGAATAAACGAATGTAACTTCCCTTTCTTCGCATATTCTTCTAAATAAATGGCTGTTCCTACCCCTAGAAACATTGTTACCGGTCCAACAATAACCATTAGCCATAATGTCCCAACAATAGCACCCTGAATTCCTGCCCGTTCAGGTCTTGTCGATAATTTATTCATTAAAAACTCGAAATTAAGCCAACCGATACTATCTACATAAACTCGAGAAAGTAAGATGACAAGAATAACTAAACCAAATAATGTAGATAGTAAAAATAGATTTTTTACAAGCTGATTTATAAAAAGTCTCGTATTCATCCTCTTTTGAACGACATTGAGATCAATATATTTCATTTTTAGTAAACCTCCCTATATTTTCGGGAAATATATCTTGCTAGTAAATTCATTAATAATGTAAATACAAATAATGTCATCGCAACAGCGTATAAACTATAATAAGCAGTTGTCCCGGCTGCAGCATCTCCACTTGTTACTTCAACAATATAAGCTGTCATTGTTTGCATTGATTGAGTAATATCAAATGTAAAGTTTTTTGAGCTACCACTTGCAATTGTTACAATCATTGTTTCTCCTATCGCTCTTGAAATACCTAATACAAAGGAAGCGATAATTCCTGAAATTGCAGCAGGGATAACAACACGTATCGTCACTTCAAATTTCGTTGCACCTAAAGCCATAGCACCTTCTCTCATCGAATTAGGAACTGAATTCATGGCATCTTCAGAAAGTGATGCTACTAATGGAATAATCATAATTCCCATAACAATACCTGGACTCAATGCATTTGTGGCTTGTAAGGCTGGGATAAATTCTCTTAATATTGGTGTTACGAATGTAAAAGCAAAGAATCCATAAACTATTGTTGGTATTCCAGCTAGAACTTCAATGATTGGTTTTAATATTTTTCTTGTATTTTCTGTTGCGTACTCACTTAAAAAAACGGCTGTTGTTAAACCTATTGGAATAGCAACAAACATGGCAATAACAGATGTCAGTAACGTCCCCATCACTAATGGTAAGATACTGAATTTAGGCTCAACAGGACTTAATGGTCTTAATTCTGTACTGGTGAAAAATTGTATAAAAGATACTTCTTTAAAAAATAATACTGTTTCAAAAACTAATGTCATTACAATTCCTACAGTAGTCAAGATAGAAATAAGTGCTGTAAGAAAAAGAACAACAGGAACAATTTTTTCTATGATAGTTGTAGCACTAGTTAACTGTTTCTTTTTATAAATTAAATCTTTGACGCTCTCTATCTTCGCCATGATGAACTGCCCCTTCCCTTACTCATTCTCTTTAAGTTAAAAACTATAAAACATGAAAATAGTATGAAGACGAGGTGTACTTGCGTACAGCCCATCTTCAAACTATGATCTATCATTTAATTGATTGATTTTACAAACTCTAAACTTTCTTTTAATTCCTCTTCAGGAAGAGGAGCAAATCCAGTCTCCCCTGCAAATTTACCAGCACCTTCTCCAAATACGTACTCAGCGAATGCTTTAACTTGTGCCTTTTCCTTAGCTGAGTCAATACTTAAGTTTGTAAATACTGGACGAGTAAATGGACCATACTCACCGTCTTCTGCTATTGTGTCTAATGAAGGACCTACAGGACCATTTCCAAAATCTACTTTAACAGCAGTAATTTTATCTGAGTTATTTGCATAGTAACCATATCCAAAAAATGCAATTCCATTTTTGTCTTCAGAAACTAAATTTACTAATGTAGAATATTCTTGTTGTAAGTTAATTCCATTTACTAAATCTTGCTTTTGAAGTAGTACTTCAACGAAAAATTCATACGTTCCATGGTTCTCGTTTGGACCATAAAAGTTAATTTTTTCAGCTGGCCATTCCGGTCGAATATCTGACCATAAAACTTCATCATTATCTTTAATCGCTCCAGTTACGAACATTGTTGTAATTTCTTCTTCAGTCATCTCAGTTGCCCAATCGTTTTCAGGGTTAATAACTAATGTCATACCATCAAGAGCAATTTTAAATTCTTTTGAATCAATATTATTTGCTGATAATTCAGCAATTTCTTCTTCTTTAATTTCTCGTGAAGCATTCGAAAAGTCTGTTTCACCAACTACATATTTTTTCATTCCTGCACTTGTACCAGCTCGGCTAACTTCAACACTAATATTTGGTTGTACTTCTATCATAAACTCTTCAGCAATACGAGCCATTAATGGATATACAGTACCTGATCCATCGATAACTACTGAGCCTGAAAGCTCTTCTTCTTTTTGTTCTTCTTTATTTTCATCTTGATTTACTTCTGTTTGATTAGTAGACTCCTCATTTTTCTCACTTGCTGTGTCGTTGTTGCCACATGCTGCAACCATTACCATGAATGTTACTAAAGCTAATAATAAAAAAATCTTTTTGAAATTCACTACTAATTTCCTCCCTATGTTTAGCTTCATAATTTGATAGAGTTTGTTTTTTCTCTATCACAATTGCTAGTATAGTAGCGGAATGTTAAGAGGGGATAAATTAGATGTAAATGATTTGTAATGGAATGTAAATGATTTGTAAATTTGCTTTTCCTTTTGTATTTCATGAGGAAAATAAGCAGAAGAAAAGCGCAAGCGCCTTGGTCACGAGCAGCTGCTCCTGTGCCACTCCGTTTGCTCAAGAGCAAAGCTGCATGAAGCTAATCAACGAAGAATTTCAAGAGGTAATTGAAGTTAGTTGCTTGACTGATGTGACCGAGCTCGTAGGCTGCTTGCGCTAGACAGTTTCCAAGTTAGAAATTTATAAATTCTGATTATGTGAAAAAAACCTCGTAAAACGAGGTTTTTCGTTAAAGTTGTATGGTTAAACCCTTCTTTGCTAAAAAAACTTCTCCTTTAAAAATTGACTGCGCTTCTACTAATAGTTGCTGATGCTCACCAAAGTGAGGTAGATGAGTGAGAATAAGTTTTTTTGCCATTGCCTCCTTAGCAATTGACGCAGCATCAATACTATTCATATGACCGTATGGTTCTCCATTTTGATCGGCATAGAAGCTTGTTTCACAAATAAATATATGAGCATCTTTTGTAAAGGAAATGAATTCTTCCTTGTAACTGCTATCAGCCGAATATACGATTGATTTTCCTCCAACTTCAAAACGCATCGCAAAACATTTTGCTTTATGATTAGTCTCTAAATATGAAACTCGAAAAGGACCAATCTTAGATTCTGCTTTTTCATTATAAATAAATGATAGTACATGGGGTGGCTTTGCTAACTTTTGAAACTCTTTTTGATCATAAGGATGTCCATAAATTGAAAGTGGTTGATTTGTCCTATTTAACTGCTGATCAACTAGACGACTATACTGAAGCGGGCCAATATCGGCTATATGATCATGGTGATAATGAGAAAGGATGACTGCATCTAGATCAGCTAATGAACAGTAGTGTTGTAGTTGAGATAGGGCTCCACTACCACAATCGACAAGTAATTTAAACCCATCCTGCTCTAATAAATAACAAGAAGTAGCCTCTCCTACTTCTGGAAATGCCCCCCAGTGTCCTACAATGGTTAATTTCATTTTATCCCCCTTTGTTATACATAACGTAAACACTATGTAGCATACCTTTTTTAGATTCATTTAACATTTTAACAAATGGACAATAAAAGCCCTAGCTAATTTAACTAGGACTTTCATTGCAATCATACTGTATAACATCTTTAAACTATTCAATATCATTCCATGTTTTGCCATCAGTACTATTTCTAGTAACATTGTTATCTTTATTTCTTTGACGAAAAACCTGTTTTTCAAAATCTCCCGGAATTACCCCGAACTCAGTATCTGTAACATCTTGAATGATCGCTGGGTTGTCTGTTTCCTTCATAATCGATCTTAACTGTTTTTTAAGTAGGTTTTTATAATTCTTCTTCATAAACAGATTCCCTCCTCAATTCCTTTTTTATATAGTCACTTTTTTTTATTATTCTTATACACTTTTGCAAAAAAAGAATATTAGTGGAGAAGTAGCAAACGATAATCAATAGACAGCTAGCTCAAAGGAGAAATTGATTATGCATAAAATCGAGGTCAATAATTTAACAAAAATCTTCGGTCATAATCCTAAAGAAGGAATAAAACGTTTAAAGGAAGGCCAAAGTAAGGAAAAAATTTTAAATGAAACTGGACTTACAGTCGGTGTTAACCAAGCAAGTTTTAAAATTAACGAAGGGGAGTTCTTCGTTATTATGGGATTATCAGGGAGTGGAAAATCAACATTAATTCGCCTAATAAACCGCTTAATTGAACCTACTTCAGGAGAAATTCTAATAGATGGTGAAAACATTACCACTATGAATAAACAAGACTTAATGAATACAAGAAGAAAAAAACTTGGAATGGTTTTTCAAAAATTTGCACTTTTTCCGCATAGAACTGTAGCTACAAATGTTGAATACGGGTTAGAAATACAGGATGTTCCTAAAAGTGAACGAGTTAATAAAGCCTTAAAATCAATAGAAGATGTTGGACTTAAAGGATACGAAAACAGTTACCCTGATGAACTAAGTGGTGGTATGCAACAGCGGGTTGGACTAGCTAGAGCATTAGCAAATGATACGGACATTTTACTAATGGATGAAGCCTTTAGCGCTCTAGACCCTCTGATTAGAAAAGAAATGCAAGACGAATTATTAATGTTACAAAGTAAATTAGGAAAAACTATATTATTTATTACCCATGATTTAGATGAAGCACTTAAATTAGGCGATCGTATCGCCATTATGAAAAATGGTATTATCGTTCAAATTGGAACACCAGAAGAAATATTAGAAAATCCTGCTAATGAATACGTTTCAAATTTTGTAGAAGATGTTGACCGTACAAAAGTACTTGTTGCCTCCAATATAATGAAAAAGCCTGATGTGATTACCACATGGAAAGAAGGAGCAAGAGCTGCCATTAGGAAAATGGAAGAGGCCGGTTTATCAAGCATTTTCGTTGTTGATAAAGAGAAAAATTTAAAAGGGCTTTTAACAATTGACGAAGCCATTAAAGCTTATAAAAGTAATAAATGGGTTGAAGATGTACTCATTCAAGATTTCCATACCACAAAACCAGATACACCTTTAAGTGATTTAATTCAAATTGCAACTGAAACAAAATATCCAATCGCAGTTGTTGAAAATAAAAAATTAATGGGGATAATTGTAAGGGTTTCAATCCTTTCAGGACTTACTCTCGGAAAACAACGAGAGGAGGTGAGTGAATAATGAATTACTTCCATCTACCTTTAGAGGAATGGACAAATCGCTTTGTTAATAATTGGTTAATACCAGTATTAGGTGGCTTCTTTGACTCAATCAGTTCAATCGTTGCTACTTTTATTTCATTAGTTACTGATTTATTGAATTTTTTACCAGCTGAATTAATGGCGCTACTATTAATTATCTTAGCTTGGCGTTTTGCTGGGGTTGGGGTAGCTATTTTCACATTAATAGGTTCCCTTTACTTAGGGTCAGTAGATTTATGGTATGCTGCAATGCAAACGTTAGCGATTGTCATTGTTGCGACAATTTTTTCTATAGTAATTGGTATACCGATTGGTATTTGGAGCGCAAAATCTCCAGTTGTTAATAGGATAGTTAGACCCATTTTAGACTTTATGCAAACTTTACCAAGTTTCGTTTATTTAATTCCTGCCATTCTCTTATTTGGCTTAGGGGGAGTACCAGCAGTTATCTCAACTTTTGTCTTTGCTACTCCACCTGCGGTAAGAATGACTACCTTAGGGATAAAACAAGTACCTACTGATGTTGTTGAAGCTGCCAGGGCATTTGGTTCAACCTATTGGCAAATGCTAACAAAGGTGCAATTACCAATGGCAATACCGACGATCATGGCGGGGATCAACCAAACTATTATGTTAGCTTTATCTATGGCTGTTATCGCCTCAATGATTGGTGCTCCAGGACTAGGTTCAGTCGTCTTAGCAGGTATATCAAGGGTTAATGTTGGTTTAGGGTTAACTGGTGGACTAGGAATTGTTGTTCTTGCCATCATTTTAGATAGGATTACTCAAGGTATTGGTGAAAAAACTAAGTAATAAAAACTAGGAGGTACAAATAGTGAAACATTTTAAATTACTTGTATTTACGTTTACGATTTTTGCATTAATTATAGGGTGCGGTCCTGCAGATACAGCAGAAGACCCACAAGCAGGTGATCAACCTGCTCAAGACCAATCAATTACATTTGGAATGACTCCTTGGACGAGTACCATTCCACCAACTACGATTGCAATGTTACTTTTAGAGGATATGGGTTATGAAGTAAACCAGATTGAAGCTGATGCTGGTGGTGTCTATACAGGCCTATCACGAGGTGACATTGATGTTTTCATGGATGCTTGGTTACCTGATATGCACGCAAGCTATATGGAGCAATTTGGAGATAACATAGATAGCACTGCTATAAGCTATCCAGACGGTGAGTTAGGGTGGGTTACCCCAACATACGTAGAGGAAATTAACTCAATTGAAGACATTAAAGGAAATGAAGATATTTTTGATGGAGAAATCTATGGTATTGAAGAAGGCGCTGGAATGACTATTACTTCAAGAGAGATGATTGAAGAGTTTGACTTAGATTTACAATATGTTGCATCTAGTGAAGGTGGCATGCTCGCCCAAGTTGCAAGACAAATTGGTGCAGAAAGACCGGTAGTATTCCTTGGATGGAGACCGCATCCAATGTTTGTCGACTATGATTTAAAAGTACTAGAAGGACAAGATGAATTTTTTGCTACATCAGAGGTTCATGTTTTAACGAATAATGATTTCAAAGATCGTATTCCTGAAGCATACGAATTTTTAAGCAACTGGAGTATTGATGTTGGTGATATTGAACAAATGATTGTAGAAATTGATAATGGGCGCTCTGCCGAAGACGTAGCTCGTGAATGGATTGATAATAATCAAGAAAAAGTAGCAGAAATGAAAGGTGAAAGCAAATAAAATCAAAAATAGGGTGTTCAAAAGCATAGCTTTTGAACACCCTATTTTTTTCTAACTAAAATGTATAATATAGCTGAACTTCAATCAGTGGGAGTTTTCCTTCATCTCCCACCTAAAATTCTCGATTTTCTTACGTTTTGAGGTGGGGGCCTTAATGCCCCTTAAGAGTGGGATAAAATTCATCCATACAAAACATATAAACACACTACTTTACATTTTAGATGATTAGAAAAAGCCCTAACCAAATGGCTAGGACTTATCGTTTTAGAGTTCTTAAGCTTCTTGAGCTACTGGGTATACACTTACTTGCTTTCTGTCACGTCCTACGCGTTCAAACTTAACTACGCCGTCAACTTTAGCGAATAAAGTGTCATCTCCACCTCTACCTACGTTTACACCAGGGTAAATACGTGTTCCACGTTGACGAACTAAAATAGATCCGCCAGTTACTGTTTGACCGTCAGCACGCTTTGTACCAAGACGCTTCGAGATTGAGTCACGACCGTTCTTTGTACTACCTACCCCTTTTTTCGATGCGAAAAATTGAAGGTTCATTTTTAACATATGAGTTCACCTCCTAGGTTTCACTAATTTTGATATGTTTACCGTACTGTTCACTAATTGAAGTGAGTGAAACAACCATTGCTTCCAAAAGAAGCTGAACTTTCTCATAAGTTGACACGTCCAAACCTTTTGGGACAGTGCAGCGGAGAAAGCCACCATCATCATCCATTTCCACTTCTAATTGAACATCACATAATTTATCGATAGCATTTACAGTTCCAAATGAAACGGCTGAAGCCCCAGCACAAACAATATCTTGTCCATATGGCCCGCTATCTGCATGACCACTCATTTCAAAGGAAACAATGTTGTTATCAGTATGTCGAACAACTGTAACAGTAATCATGTCATTTCCTTACGCGTTGATCTTTTCGATAACAACTTTAGTGTAAGGTTGACGATGACCTTGCTTACGACGATAGTTTTTCTTAGCTTTGTATTTATAAACTAAGATTTTCTTAGCGCGACCTACTTTTTCAACTTTAGCAGTAACAGTTGCTCCTTCTACGAATGGAGCTCCTACTTTCACAGAGTCACCACCAACCATTAATACGTTGTCAAAGCTTACTGTTGCACCAACTTCAGCATCTAACTTCTCAATGTAGATCTCTTGACCTTCTTGAACTTTAATTTGCTTACCACCAGTTTCAATAATTGCGTACATTAACGTGCACCTCCTTATTATACTCAGACTCGCCATCGAGGGTGATTTACACGAGTAAATTCTTTAAAACCCTTTTATGAGCGGTTATAGCTCTTTGGAGGTTATCCAAATAACTAACAAAAAATATAATACCATTTTTAGTAGTTAGAGTCAACGATGTTTCCAATCGAGATTTTAATAACAGCTTGTGAAGAAAAACAAAAGACACTTCTACAACCTTTGTTCGACTTCCTCGATACTACCTATGAATCGGATCTCAAAGTCGTTTGGAGCGAGCTTTTCGTTTTCTTTAATAAATAGTTGATAATGAAGAACGGTTTGTAGTCGGATTAGATTTTTGTCTTTAGGACCTTTAAGAATCGGAACAACATTCGCTGGGACTTCCACGAGTAACGCTTCATTATCCATACCTTTATATTCCCATAATGCTCTCTCTACTTTATGTGCAACAGCTTCGTCCGAAAATACTTTCCCTTTACCAAAACAAGCCGGGCAAATAGTCGAAACACTATCCTGTAGATTTTGACGGGCTTTCTTACGGGTCATTTCTAATAATCCTAGTCCAGTAAATCCTACTACATTTGTTTTGGTACGATCATTTTTTAAAGTTTGATTAAACGCATTTAAAACAGTTTGTTTATCTTTATCGCTTTTCATATCAATGAAGTCTATAATAATAATACCGCCAATATCTCGAAGTCGTAACTGTCTTGCAATTTCTTTAGCAGCATCAATGTTTGTTTTTACGATCGTTTCTTGTAAATCTAACTTTCCAGTATATTTACCGGTATTTACATCAAAAACAGTTAGAGCTTCGGTTTGATCAATGACTAAATACGCACCACTTTTCAACCAAACTTGTCTTCGCAAAGCTTTTTCAAGCTCTGATTCAATATGATAAAATGAAAATATGTTTTCCCTTTGTTGATAGAAGCGAAGTTTTTCTAAAAGGTTTGGATAAGGCTGAAACATATTTTTAATTAGTAGATATTCGTCCATTGAATCGATAACTATTTCGTCTAGATCATCAAAGTCAAAGTCCCTCATCACTTTTTCTAAAATTGATTTATCTTCGTAAATTAAACTAGGTGGTTTTAAGTTTTTTCCGTCTTTCCATACGTCTTCCCAAAGCTTCCGTAGAAAAAATAAATCTTGAGCAACATTCTCTTCTGTTAAATTTTCAGAAGCTGTACGTATAATCATACCTTCTTTGCCAACACAAAGTTCTTCCCCAATTTTACGCCATTTCTCACGTACATCTTCAGTTTGCATCCGTTTCGATACACCAACATAACCTCCATTTGGCATATACACAATGTATTTACCAGGAAAAGAAACAACTTCAGTCAGTCTTGGTCCTTTTTTACCGAATCCCTCTTTTGTCACTTGTACTAATAGCTCTTGCCCCACTGTTACAAATTGTGAGATTGATTTTTCTTTTTTCACTTCATCTTTTTCTTCTAGTTGTTGAAAACTCAAAAGCTCGTCTCTATATAAAAAGCCATTCTTGTCTAATCCAATATCCACAAATGCTGCTTGCATTCCTGGAAGTACATTTACTACTTTACCTTTGTACACATTACCTACAATTTTATTAATTTGAGGACGCTCGATTAAGATTTCTACTACTTTTTTATTTTCGAGAATCGCTAGTCTTCTTTCATTTGTTAACATATTAAAAATAAATGATTTCAATGGTATCCCTCTTTAACGTCTAGTAAGGTGAAAAAACCAGCCTTTATACGGCTGGTTACTACTTAAGTATAGCATCTTTTAATTACAAACACCAAAAATTATGGTGGTAAAATTCGACCAATAGGTACTGATGCCTTATTTTGTTCAAAGAAAGCTTGTAAAATTATTTTTTCTGAAATAACTCTCATTGGTTCATAAGATTGGTTTTTGACGATAACTTTGTGCTTAACACCACGTTGAAACCTTTTTATGACATCTTGTACAGTTGATTTATCAGGAACTACAATCGGTATCGTTTGAATAAAAGGGTTTTGTTTCTGATTATGTCTTTCCATTAAAAAGCGCATATAAGCATAACTTCTTTGTTTCCATTCAGAATAGTGACTAAACAAAAGAAATAGTAAAACTACCCACAGATTTAAATGAAACGGAAAAAAATAAAGACTAATGACTGTAAACAAAAATAATAAAAACAACGAGATTTTCAAAGTTGTAGTAATGCTTTGAAGAAATGGAAGTCTTTTGGAAAAGAGTAAATACATTAATTTACCACCATCAAGTGGCCAAATAGGTAGTAAGTTGAATAATAATATCATTAAGTTGTGAGTTAAAAACAACTTGTGGTCGGTACTAGTCCAAAAATCAAACGGAAGGAGAAAAAAAGATATGGAAATTAACCATATGTGTTGTAATGGACCAGCTATAATTACAATAAATTCTTCTTTTAAAGGACGATTACCATATTCTTCAACCTCAGCTACTCCACCAAAAGGCAGAAGTTCAATTTTTCGAATTCTCCACTTAAAGTAATGAGCCGCCACACTATGACCCATTTCATGAATAAAAACAATGCTAAAAACCATGATAACTTCTCTAAAATAACCTGTAATAATACCAATACCGATTACGAACCAAAAAAGTGGATTAATTTTAATTTTTTTAACTAAGGAACCCATATTAGTCAAATGAAATCACATCAATTGGATCAATGAAGGTTTCTCCTTCTTTTAACGCAAAGTAGTAAAAACCATTATTGTCTTTTAGAGATACTGTTCCAATCTTACTACCTGGCTCTACATGATCGTATAAGTTTACCTCTACATGATCAAGCATTCCATACCATGATTCACCTCCATCATAGTGAGCTATAATAATCGTTTTACCCAATGTTTCTTCTTCTGCTACAAACCTTACCATACCACTTTTAACAGCTTCAACATTAGAATTCGAGGTCGTCTCAACTATGACCCCTTTCCCATCTTGCTCAAACCCTTGTGCCACTCTCCCAACAGCTGGCACAGCATATGCAACTTGTAATTCGTCACTCTCGAAATCATTTAATGCCACATTCGTTGTTGTTGGAAGTAGAGCTAAAGGTTTACCAAATTGATTTTCATACCAATCAGCCACAACAGTAAATTGAAATTCTTCTTCAAAAGAGGTTTTTACAAATTGTCTAGCTCCTTCGAATTGAGGAGATTGAGTTTTAAATAATATTCCGACAACTAAAAATAAACAAATAGCAACAAGCACTTGTAAGACAAAAATCTCTTTTCGAAAAAACTTCTCTTCTGGTTGTCCCTTCTCATCGGAATCACCAGCAAAGTAGAATTCAGAATCATCTCTTGACTCACTATGACTAGGATAATACTGAGGTTGTGAGCGTTCTTTCCTACCAATCGAACTATTAATCTTTTTCCTTCTAGCTTCAATTTCTCGACGAAGTTTGTCTACCCTATTCGCCATCTACCCTCATCCCCTTTTATATATAAAATGTAGAATGTAAAATGGATGTGTGGTAGATCTTTATTTAAAAGATCATTCATTTTACATTTTACATTCTACGATTATTACTTATAGATATGACTTGTCCCGAGAGGTTATGCTATATTCTTTTATGGAAGAACTCACTTTATATAACAAAAAAGCTAGCAAGTATTTCCCTGCTAACTTTCACGTGTTTACTATTAGATATTTATAATTCAACGAGTCTCACTTCCCTAAAAAGAAGCAAATGCCTAATAAAGCTGAACTTCAATCAGTGGGGGTTTTCCTTCATCCCCCACTGATGAAAGTTATTCTATATCGGACCTTTAGGGGCAGTTTATCCCCCACCTAAACTTCTCGATTTTCTTAAGTTTTGAGGTGGGGGTCTTACTTGCCCCTTAAGAGTGGGATAAATTTACGCTCGCATTCCAAAAAACTTTTTCACTTTTGAAAACATACCTTTATTTTCATCTAGAGACAGTAAAGGCACAGATTCGCCTAAGATACGTCTAGCAATATTTCGATAGGCAAGTGAAGCTCGACTGTTTGGTTGAAAAGCAATTGGCTCACCTTTATTTGACGCTTTTATAACATCATCGTCATCAGCAACAATTCCTAAAAGTCCTATAGCTAAAATTGATACAATTTCATCAACATCAAGCATATCTCCATTTTTCATCATATGACTACGAATCCGATTAACAACTAATTTCGGCGGTTCTATGTCAATTTGCTCAAGAAGTCCAATTATCCGATCTGCGTCACGAACAGCAGACGTTTCAGGTGTCGTAACTACTATTGCTTTATCAGCACCTGCAACAGCATTTTTAAAGCCTTGTTCAATTCCTGCTGGACAGTCAATAATTACGTAATCGTAATCTTCTTTTAACTCGTTAATCATCAATTTCATTTGCTCTGGATTTACAGCTGCTTTATCCTTTGTTTGAGCGGCGGGCAAAAGCATTAAACATTCAAATCGCTTGTCTTTTATTAAGGCTTGATGAAGACGACAACGTTCCTCAACAACATCAACGATATCATAGATAATTCGATTTTCTAACCCCATAACAACATCAAGGTTACGAAGACCGATATCTGTATCCACTAAGCAAACTCTTTTACCTGAAAGCGCAAGGGCAGTACCAATATTTGCAGATGTAGTTGTCTTTCCAACTCCACCTTTTCCAGAAGTTATTACAATCGCCTCTCCCATGCGAAATTCCCCTTTCTAATTCGAATGTAACATAAACAATGTAACATGTAGATAGATTTTGATAGTTTTACTACTAAAGCTTTCTATCACAATTTTTTACACACTTTACATCTACCTAAACATTTGTTATTTTAGGACGTATTTTCCCCAAGTGTTGAACGCGCTCAATAGCCATATTGCTATCGTTACCTATGTAGGCGCATTCCATATCATGTGTCTCATTCTCTTCATAATCTGGTGAACGGCTTACAATTTCTGCTATTCTCAATTGTGACGGCTCCATTCTTGAAGCGGAAATAACAGCATCTTTATCCCCTTCACTACCTGCATGAGCAATTCCACGTAATACACCTAAAATATAAATATTACCTGTAGCAACTACAGTTCCACCAGGATTAACATCACCGATGAGAAGTAGATCTCCTTTTACTTCTAAAACTTGACCTGAGCGAACTACTTTTACAATCGTCGTCATTTGTGATTCTTTTATTAGATTTTCTGCCTCGTCCTTCGTCATAACATTCGATTCGATTTCATTAATAATTAACTTTTGCTTATCATTAATAATTTTCTTAAGCTCAATTTTCTGTTCTTCTGTTAAATAACGATTTCCAACAGATACCTTAACTTGCACTGCAGGTCCTTCTGAAGATTGAGGATACTTTGAGGAAAGCTTTTCTTCAAGCTCACTAACTAGATCAAAAAACGAACATTCGTCGTCTAAAAATAAAATTAGGCCTTCTTTGGTCCCTCTTATGGTTATATTATTAGTTTTTTGCATGTTCCAAAGTTCACCTCAACTTTCATTTATTCAACGTTGCCATCTAAAATCCTTTTTTCTTTTGTTTATTTTTTCTTCAATATCATCACTTTTTTGTAAAAAAACTAAAAATTTTCTTAAAGGATATGCAAACAAGATCATGAATACACTATTGATAATGATACTCGGCAAAAGTCTTTCTCGAAAAAAGCGCTCATGGACAAGTTCAGTTATTCCAATCATTGTATGTAAACCGAAAACTAGATAGTCTAATAATACCGTACCAAAAACCGCTGTAATAATTAATAAAAACAGATTTTTTTGAAATATCTTATATGAAAACCCTAAAAAATAAGCGATTAAACCCATACTAAAAATATATATACCTAAAATATGAGTATAAACAACATCTTGGAACAAACCTAAAATCAGACCATAAACAGTACCTAATGCTCTTCCAAAAAAAATACTTAAAACGAGAACAACAAGAAAAGCAAATCGTGGAATGATAAAGTACTCAGATCCGAACCGTTCTGGAGAAAAAGTTTGCATAATCGTTCCCTCAATAATAAAAAGGAGGAAAATAAGAAAAGGAAGGAAAAAGCGAACCATATTATCCTCCCTCCTGTTTTGAAATTATCTCATCATCAAGTTGCGGGCTAGTACGTTCGATAATTAATACATAATCTAGATTATGAAAGCTCGCTGATGGTTGGACGTATGCATTTTTTGTCAGTCCATATTCATCTGCCTCAACACGAATTATTTCTCCAATTAACAATCCTTGAGGGAAAACTCCACCTAATCCAGAAGTAATGACTTTTTGACCTTCTTCGATTTCGGCATCTGCCTCTATTTTACGGAGCATCAATGCTCCAGATATCTCATCATATCCCTCAATAAAACCAAATACTTCTTTATCTTCGGCATCCACCATTGCAGAAATACGATTCGTACGATCGTGATCTGTTAGTAGTTGAATAGTAGAAGTAAATTGTGAAACATGTTTAACCTTACCAACCAAGCCCTTTGATGTAATAACGGCCATATCTGTCTTGACACCATGCTGTTCACCTTTATTTATACCGATATATTCATTCCAACGATCTGGAGAACGATGAATAACTAGGGCTGGCCTAACCTTATGATCAAATAGGCTTTCTGTAATGTCTAACGCTTCTTTTAAATTTTTATTTTGCCTTCTTAATACATTAACCTCTACTGCAGTTTCGGCATAATGATCTAGGTGCGCTTTTAATATCTGGTTTTCTTCATATAAATTTTTCATATTATTTACGTTCTCAAAGAAACCCGCTACATAAAGAGCGGGTTGTTGGAAAACGGTCTGGACCCAACCGACTGAATCTTTGACAAACTGCTCGGGCCATGTTAAGCTTCGTCGATCATTCATGGAGTAGCCTACTAATGCCACCAATAGAATAATACTAACGAGAAGCACTATTAGTCTTTTATTTGAAAAAAATTGGGGCATTTAACACACCTACTTACTTACGATTTGAACGAACTGTAATACCTGCCTTCGAGCGGAACAAATGAAGATTTTCTAAAGCTCTCCCTGTTCCAAGCGCAACACAATCTAACGGATTTTCAGCCACCAATACTGGCATATGTGTCTCATCACTTAATACTCTATCTAAATTACGTAATAAACCACCACCACCAGTTAGAACAATACCACGATCCATAATATCTGCTGCCAATTCTGGTGGAGACTTTTCTAATGTGTTTTTCACTGATTCAATAATAGTGTTAACTGTATCTGCAAGCGCCTCTGCTATTTCCACTGCAGTAATCGAGATTGTTTTTGGTAAACCAGTAACAAGGTCACGACCGCGGATATCCATATCATCAATACCTTCTGGGACACCTGCAGAGCCTATTTCAAACTTAACAGCTTCAGCTGTACGCTCACCAATCATTAAGTTATAAGCTTTCTTAATATATTGGATAATTGCATCATCCATTTCATCGCCTGCTACACGAATTGACTGGCTCGTAACAATACCACCTAATGAAATAATCGCAACTTCAGTCGTACCACCACCGATATCGACAACCATACTACCAGTAGGCTCCCAAACTGGAAGATCTGCACCAATTGCTGCTGCAAAAGGCTCTTCAATCGTATAAGCTTCACGCGCTCCCGCCTGTTTTGTAGCATCTTCAACCGCACGTTTTTCTACTGCGGTAATTCCTGATGGTACACACACCATCACATTTGGTTTACGGGTGAAAATCGATCTACTTTTTTGTGCTTGCCTAATAAAATATTTCATCATAGTTGCAGTTGTATCAAAGTCTGCAATTACACCGTCTTTCATTGGTCTAACTGCTACAATATTTCCTGGTGTTCTACCGATCATGTTCTTTGCATCATTACCAACTGCTTCAATAGTACCTGTATCTGTTCTAATCGCAACAACAGAAGGTTCACGAACGATAACACCTTTACCCTTCACGTAAACTAGGGTATTAGCTGTACCTAAATCTATTCCTAAATCTTTTGAAAAACCACCAAACATGTATGTATCTCCCTTCAATCGAAAAGCGTTACCGCTAAAAATGTTATTCTAGTTGTATATGGTTCCTTGGCGCTTATCAACAAATTATTTAGAATTGTTTTTTATTACCACCAATAAGCTTACACTTTTTTAATGCATAAATAAATCCATAAATTTGATTATATATAAAAAAAATAAAAAAGGATAGTGATTTCATGGAGAATATCGAAGCTAAAAAAAACAAATTTGAAAGTAAGCGCTTCAAAGCGCCTACTTTCAATATTCCTCTTTTTCACGAACTTTTTTCCAATTTAAACATACCCCTTCTCCTTCAAACTTACAAATTTCTTCTCACCAATAATAATGTGATCCAAAACTTCGATTCCAATTACTTTTCCACTTTCAACAAGACGCTTAGTGACTTCAATATCTTCTCTACTTGGGGCCGGGTCCCCACTGGGGTGGTTATGAAGACAAATAATTGATGCAGCTGAATGTCGAAATGCCTCTTTGTATATCTCCCTTGGGTGTACAATACTAGCATTAAGACTTCCAATAAAAATTGTTTTTTTGAAAATAACATGATTTTTTGTGTTGAGATATAAACATACAAAATGTTCTTGTGTTAAAAAACGCATGTCTTCCATCACATAGCGAGAAACATCTTCTGGTGAGCGAATAATAAAGCGATCTTCTGCCTGCAGTTTATGAATTCTACTCCCCAATTCTATCGCCGCAAGAATTTGTACTGCTTTTGTATCACCAATACCTTTTATGCTTTTCAATTCCTCAACCGTTGCTTCTTTTAAAAGACGTAATCCGTTAAAATGATGTAAAATTCGTTGAGATAACTGAATGACAGATTCCTGCCTTGTCCCGGAACCTAAAATTGTTGCAATGAGTTCGTGGTTAGATAGAGCTTGAGCCCCCTCTTTTAACAGACGTTCCCTTGGTCTTTCTCCACTTGGTACATCACGAATCATTAGTGGTTTTGCTTGCATAAATTCTCCTCCTTTTTCGTGGGAGCAGCTTTTGATGCAAGACATGGTATCGAAAACTTAAGCGACTCCCGATTAAACTTCGAAAGTTTTTAACTCTCTTATGGTCCTCGCTAGTGGTAGTCCGACAACAGTAAAATAGTCACCGTGAATTTTTTTGACAAATAAAGCACCTAACCCTTGTATACCATAGGATCCAGCCTTATCAAAAGGTTCACCACTTGCAATATATTGAAAAATTTCTTCGTTTGTTAGCTCCCAAAAAGATACAACTGTTTTTTCGTGAAAGAGTACAGTTTTCTCTTTTGAGAGTATTGCTACACCAGTGTATACATCATGATCGTTTCCTGAAAGGAGTTGGAGCATTTCTGTTGCTTCAGTTTCATTATTAGGCTTTCCTAAAATTTGCCCATTTATAGAAACAATTGTATCAGCTCCGATAATAATACTATCATCATGACGTAATAAGACATCTTTTGCCTTTCTCATCGCAAGCTCTTCTACTACTTCATTTGGGGTCGTTTCATCTACGTTTTCATCAACTGTGCTTGTGGAAATAGAAAATTCAAGCTTCCCTTGTTCAAGAAGCTGTTTTCGGCGAGGTGAGCCAGAGGCTAATATGAGTTTTTTCACGAAGATTCTCCTTTGTCTAATTATTTTTCTCATAGCTGTTCAAAACGTTACCTTGAGGACCAAAAGGTAGGGCAGCAAAATATGTGCCTATTTTTTGAACTTCATGTAAAAAGAAAATTTTGTACAAAGGATATACTTAGGATACCAAATTGTACAAAATTTTCAATTATTTTTTTTATTTTTAAATTATTTTCTCCACCAAGATACTATATCGTTGAACCACTCCAACTAGCTATAGTTTTATGTCGGTTGGTTTTGGTAAACTAAGACATTTACTTATTCAAAAAGTAGATCTGCCCCAGCAATTCCAGGTACAGTCATTTCATTTGGATCTAGAATAACTTTTAACTCTTCCTCTGAGAGTATCCCTTTTTCAATACAAATTTCTCTAACTGGACGTTTTGTCTGAATGGCTTCTTTTGCAATTCTAGCTGCTACCTCATATCCTACGTGTGGGTTTATTGCAGTAATAATTCCAACACTTCCTTCTACCATATCTAAGCAACGCTCTCTGTTAGCAGTTATTCCCTCGATACAGTATTCTTTAAATACTTTCATTCCATTTTGAAGAATTGATAAAGATTGTAATAAATTAAATACTAATACAGGTTCCATCACATTTAATTCTAATTGACCTGCTTCAGATGCTAAAGAAATCGTGTGATCATTACCAATCACTTGAAACGAGATTTGGTTTATGACTTCACACATAACCGGGTTGACTTTACCAGGCATAATCGATGAACCTGCTTGGCGAGGTGGCAAGTTAATTTCATTTATTCCAGTAAGCGGGCCAGAACTCATCAATCTTAAGTCGTTAGCAATTTTTGATATATTAATCGCTAATATTTTTAATGAACTCGAAAGTTCAGTATATGCATCGGTATTTTGCGTAGCATCAACAAGATCTTCAGCACTTTTAAACGGCATACCTGTATGTTCTGCTAAATATTTTGCAACAAGAGTAATATATTCTGGTACTGCATTTAATCCAGTACCTACAGCGGTGGCTCCCATATTAATTTCATATAAATGACCGACCGAATTTTCAATGCGTTTTAAATCACGAGACAAAACACGTTTATACGCACCAAACTCTTGCCCAAGACGAATAGGTACAGCATCTTGAAGATGGGTACGCCCCATTTTTATGATTTGATCAAATTCTTTTTCTTTTTTCTCCAATGCAGTAATTAATTCATGTAATGAACTTGTAAGCCCTCTAGCTAAATGTAAGCAGGCAATATGGATTGCTGTTGGAAACGTATCATTTGTTGATTGGGCCATATTAACATGCGAATTCGGACTAACTGTCATGTAGTCTCCCTTTTTCCCCCCGAGGAATTCAATTGCCCGATTAGCAATTACTTCATTTGCATTCATATTAAATGAAGTCCCAGCACCACCTTGTATCGAATCAACAACAAAATGTTCAATGAGCTTTCCTTCAATGATCTCGTCACTCGCTTTAACGATGGCATCAGCAATTTTTTTATTTAATACCCCTACATCGCGATTTGCCATTGCTGCTGCTTTTTTTACAAACCCGAACGCTCGAATTAATTCACGGTGTGGCGGATAACCAGTGATTGGAAAATTCTCAATGGCACGTGCCGTTTGGATCCCATAATAAGCGTCTTGAGGTATTTCCTTTTCTCCCATTAAATCGCGTTCAATTCGAACATTTGACATGTAAAAACCTCCACCTCTTTGTCTATTTGTTGCATCTAACGTGTGACATTCATTTCAGCTTTACCCTAACATTTTTATATTATGTACAACATTAGTTATAAATTGTAAAAAGATAAAAGTCTAATGAATTTCATAATTGCTTATTTTCGCTACTCTGATACTAAATGTTGTTGGATGAAGATCGTTTCCAACAACATTTAGACTTATGTAGCTCCATTTAGGTAATTATGAAATTCACTCAGTCAAAACAAAAATAAGAAAAAGAATAGAGGCTGAACTCATTGATCGTTTATACGACGTTTGAGTCATCCTCTTTTGCCATTTTAGAATTACGTAAAGGTCTTCACTAACTTCTCATAGGCTAACATTCCATCTAATAAGAATTGTTGTACTTGCCATAGGTTGTTTGATTCTTGAGAAGAAGCAAAACTTAACATACTTTGATAAGCATTATCTAATGCGTGTTGAAAATCGTTAGCTAACGTTTCTTGTTCACTATCTTTAAAAGGGTTCCCTAATGATACAAGTATCTCATTAGTTGCCTTTAAATCAGCTAGGGTTTCGTCTGTTACTAATGATGATCCATTAGCTAGTCCATTTACGGATAATAAAATTAGTTGTTGGTATAAATCTACACTTGTTTCTAGGAAAAGAGATTGTTCTTGACTATCAACCGTACCTGAAGTTGTAACAGCATATGGCTTTACATATACATCTTGTCCATTAGCCTTATAATGCTCGGCTAAAACATTCGCTTGTTCTCGGTCTATACCAAGGCCAATAAATAAATAGATAGGCTCGGTTGTATTTGTGATCGCTGCTGCAAATCCTTTATTTTGGATAGACTGCGCTGTTTCAGTAGCTTTATCTACTAAAGAAAACGCACCACCTTGCACAATCTCGACTCCAAGAACAGGAATTTGTCCATTCATAACCACTTCCGGGGCTTCAATTTCTGTTGTCGCGATTTCTGTAGCTTGTACAGGATTTATCACTTCCATGGCTTGTGGTTTATCACCAGTAAAGATCGTTAACATCATAAAGCCAAAACTAACACCTACGATAATTGCAGACATAACAATACCAATAATTCCTAAGGGAAGGTCTTTGATTTTAAATTTAAAATCAAACTTTTGTTTCTTTTTTCTTTTTGTTGGTGGCAACTTAGGGGCTTGTTCACTTTTTCCATCATCCCAAAAAGGCCCCTCTAACTTTTTTTTATTATGACGCCTCTCCCCTAAGTCAACAATTTTAGGTGAAGAATCGTTTGTTTCGTTTTCAGGGAGGATCCAATGAAATTCATCCTTTTGATCCTCTTCTTGAGTTGCACTTATCTCCTTTTCTAGTAAATGCTCATAGGCGTGCTTGTCCTTCTCCAGCTCTTCATACCGTTTCTCTTGTCCATTTAATACGATTGAAATTCGCCGGTCATTCTTCTTCGTATTGTCCAACATTGCCAGCTCCTTTCTATAATCAATTTACTATAGTCTATTAATAAATATTGATAGATAGAACTAGAAAAATAAAAGGGATATAGAAATAATTTCCTAAAAAAGAACAAGACTTCTGATAAAATGTCTTTTACACGTAGTACACTTTAAGTCAGTCTTGTTCTAATTTTTTTATTGGATGAGAAGCGGACTTTGTTTCTCACTAGGGTTAGGATGAATAACTTTTGGTACCTCATCACTCAACTCATATAAATCAGGGTAATAAAACGTACTTACTGTTACAAAAAACTCAAGATACTCTTGAGGATCGTGAATGATTTCTGTTTCTTGCGCTCCTATAAATGAAATGTTATCTATACTTACTATTCTAGGTAAACGGTCGATCTCAACAAGAAATTGAAAAAGATCTTCATACATTTTTGCATTGACTGTTACACTTACATTCATTACCACTATTCCTTCTATTGTATCAAACGAATTTTCCAAGTTTTCTTCCACGTCTTCTTGAACCACAGAATGAACGGTTGAATCCTGATCAATAGTCATTGAAATAATGTAGCTGTTTGATAATGCCTCTACTCTCTGAAAATCTAATAGTAATTGGTCCATGAGTGGCTCAACTGGTAGCTGCCTTTGCAGTTCAGTTGTTTCTTCAATATGGTCCTCTTCTTTTAAAAGACTTTTTTCTAATGTCAATAAAATTTGTTTTTCAGTTTCAAGTTGGTGAGTTACCTGATCGATAATCGTTAATTTGGGGTAAATCAAATAAAAGTAGCAACCCAGGTAACTAATGAAAACTAAAACTATTCCAGTAATGAGAGTGATCAGTTTTTTCTTCGTAAATGATACTTTCATCTATGAGTCCTCCCTTACAAGAAAAGCTGATCGATTTACTTTTATTGTAAAACTAGCAACATACCTCGGTAAAATATCATCAACTATCGTTTCATTTCCAACCATCATTGCTGTTTCAATACTCGTTAAATGAACAGAAAACATATATGGAGACTTATTTAGCTCATAACTATAGGCAGCAATGGAAGACATTTGGTCAAAATAAGCAATTATCGTTACCTCGTCAGGTTTTTGAAAGTAAAACTGTGAGAAATAACCATGTTCAGGCAATAATCTCACCACCTCATTTAGAAGCATTGAAGTTGGAATAACTCTTTTTTCTAAAGAATAAATTGCTGTTTTCAATTGTTCATGATAGGAAGCTGGCTTATCGTCGAATAACTGCTGTTTTAGGGAAATTTGTTCCTGAACGAAGGAGCGCTCGTCTGTAAGAGCATCAATTTCTACCTCATATTTATTACTATGGACATAAATGAATAGTAAAGAAACGAGTAATAGGACAAAGATCACCGTGACGATTAGCCAATTCGTTATATCTTTTTTATCTTTTTCCGTTAATAAATTAATTTCAACTAACATCGTGAACCTCTTTTTTCAAAGCTAATCCTACAATTTCATAGAAGCGTTCAGGTATCTCTTTTCCATTCATAGTCTTAATTGACTCTTTGCTTATCGTTTCGATATCAATATCAAAAGATTTTTGAAATTTCTTCCTAATATCACTTAAATATGGATGATCTCCGACTACAACCAATTTTGTTACACGATATTTTCCTTGCCTCATACTGTAACGATAATAATTCATAATCCGCTCAACTTCCGTTATGATGTCTTGTACTTGGTTTTCTATCTCACTTTGATTTCCTTCCCAAGAAACTTCTTCGATACCTTCACCTTCGTTCAAATACCTCCACTTATTTTCGGTCGATAGCTTTATGTGCCTCATAAAAACAGGTTTCTGATTATGAAAAATTGTAATATTTATTGATAGTAAATCAACTTGTACAAACAAAAAATGATCATTTTTATTATCTCGATCCAAAAAATGTACTAATCTGTATAGAGATAAAACTGAGATGTCGGCAGCATTCGGCTTTACCTTCACTTCAGTTAATAAATTTACGTATTCCTGGACTTTCTTTTCTGGTGTAGCAATTAACAAAACTTCTCTTTGACCATCTTTCTCACCTAAGTTATGGATATCAAAGGTAGCTTCATCAAACGGCAGATGTACCGTTTCGCCAATAACTGTATATAAATACCCCTTTATTTCATCTACTTTTATGCTAAGGGGTACTTGAACATGACGTAAAACCGTATAGGCATCAGGAACAATAAACTGAACATAATGTTTCTTTAACTGCCATTCTTCAATACAATCCTGCAATATCCCTTCTAACGTTTCCCACTCGACGATTTTCCCATCATGAATCACTCCAGTAGGTAAATACCTTTCTCCAAAGGAATCAATACTAGCTAAGTCTGCTCGCTTTGCATGAACAAAGCGAATCACATGATCTTTAATGATTATCGCTGTTCTCATTTGCTTTTTTCCACGAAAAAACACCACAGTTTTTCACCACGTTTCTAATGACAATGATTCTAACTAATTTTACCACCATTCAGTAAGCAGGGTCATTATACTTCATAATTAAAAGGTAAACTTGTCCGATTTTCAGAATCGTTTCTCCCAAACCAAATTTTCCCTTTTTTCTGTTGTAGGTAAATGCCCATTTAATAGTGGGATATAAATAAACTCCAATACCATGTAAAAATCTCTTTTTCGAAAAAATAAGTGATGAGAGTTGCTATTACGATAAATGGTCCAAATGGTATGGGCTCACCACGCCTTATTTTCCCTAACGTTAAACCTATTATACCAATAATTGCCCCGATCAATGTAGAAAGAAAAAAAGCAAGTAAAACCCCGGACCACCCTAAAGTAATCCCAATGACAGCAAATAATTTAATGTCACCGCCACCCATACCACCTTTACTAATAATGGCAATGGCTAGTAGTAAAGTAAAGCCGATAACTCCACCTAAAAATGGGTTCCACCATGTGTCTAAAGGCGCTACAAACAAACGCATGACTAAAAGAATTGGTGCAAAGAAAAGTAAAACTTGATCTGGGATTATCATATAGTGGATATCAGAAACAAAAATGATAATGAGTAATGAAATGAAAACCCAAGCAACAATAGTTTCCAATGTAAGCCCAAATTGATAAAATGCATAAACAAATAAAAGACCCGTAGCAGCCTCTATGAAAGGGTAGATGGGAGATATTTTCGTCCCACATCCTTTACACTTCCCCTTTTGAAATATGTAAGAAGTAACAGGAATCAATTCTAATGCAGATAACGTCCGCTTGCATTTTGAACAGTGAGAACGGGGACGAACAATCGATTGACCATTCGGCAACCGCAAACCAACGACGTTGTAAAAAGACCCTAGGACAAGACCTAGGGTGAAGGTGTAGAGGTAGATACTTGCCATCATAAATAAGTGACATACCTTTCTATGAATATTTATAATAACTCATTTTTTCTCACATACTATTAATCAACAATCGTTTTACCTTCTCTAGCAAAATCATTTAATTGTTATTAATCATTAGGATCAGGATCACTTTCTTTCTTTTTACCATCTCTAGCAAAGTCATTTAATTCTTTTTCAGTAACACTTCCATCTACTGTACCACCTATTTTTTGAACTGCTGGATGTCCACTTATTGAAAATTCTACTCCATTACGTGTAACAGTATAATTAGTATTATTTTGATCTACTTTCTCTAAATATTCCTCCAATTTTCTACTATTATCTTTACCAGTATGTGTCCATTTCATTGCAGCTCCATTAGCAGCTCGATCTAATTTAGCTGCGTTAATGATCTGGATTGCCTCTGCTACAATTGCTTTATCCTCAGTTTTACTTATTATCCCACCTATACTCGGTACTGCAATCGCTGCAATAATCCCTAAAATAACAATAACTGCTAACAATTCAATTAACGTCAAACCTTTTTGGTTTTTTAACAATTTTCTCATTATCTTTCCTCCATTAATAAGTTTTTTTGAAGTTTACTTAAAGCTGTTTGCAACGAAATGACTTTAAAAATAAAAGACGACCAACTCTTCTATATCCATAAATTTATGCATATACAAAATTTGGCCGGTTGCACTACTAGCTCCAAATCATCCAAGTGCCCAAATATAGATGATTCTTCTTTGCTTCAAAATATTGTTTTATTTAATACTAATACTATTATAATACTATTAATAGTTTTCTTCTAGTAGTTTTATATCATTTTGACTAGTACTTTTTATGACTTTTTACCCAATATTTTCAAAAATCTGAAACATTGGTATGGCAATCGAAGCAACGATAACTCCGACTATACCTGCTAGAACGACTATCATTAAAGGTTCTATTAATGATTTAATGCGTTCTGTAGCGATGTCTACTTCTGTCTCGTAAAAATCGGCGACCTTGTCTAGCATTGTGTCAAGTGATCCCGTTTTCTCTCCTACTCGCACCATCTGAGTTACAAGTGGTGGAAAAATCCAATGGGCTTCCATAGGACCCGCTATCGATTCCCCTTTTTCTAGTGCGTTTCGGGATTCACGGATTACCTTTGCCACTACTTCATTTCCTACTATTTTCTCAACGATCGAAACTGCATGTAAAATTGGGACTGATGAAGAAAATAGTGACCCTAGTGTACGTGTCATTCTTGCTAATACCGCTTTTTGAAATAATGATCCAAAGATAGGAATTTTCAAAATTAATAAGTCAAAATAATATTTATAGCGTCGATTTTCTTGAATGACTTTAAAAGCGACAACCATGCCAATAAATAATAAAATTAGCAACCACCAAACTTTTTTAAAAACACTACCAGCTGATAAAACCATCTTGGTAATCAACGGAAGCTCTGAATCGAATGATCGAAACAAATCAGCAAATGTCGGAACGACGAATGACAATAGAAAGACGACAACAATTATCGCAATAGAGCCTACGACTGCAGGATATGAAAGAGCAGAAATTACTTTTTGTCTAGTAAGATATTGCTTTTCATAATAAGTAGCTAACCTTTCTAAAACCTCATCTAAATTCCCGCCTACTTCACCTGCACGAAGCATATTTGTAAACAAGGCTGGAAAAACTTTTTTATGAGCTTCAGCAGCTTCAGAGAATGGATTTCCAGCTCGAAGTTCTATTTCAATTGATTTTAATGTATATTGTAATCGTTTCGAGTTTGTTTGTTCAGCTAATATACTAGTCGCATCAATAACTGAAATTCCAGCTTTTAGTAACGTTGAAAATTGACGTAAATACATGACAAATTGTTGTGACTTTACCGCACTTCCAAAGGAAATATCTTTATATAATAGCCCCGTTAATTCTTCAATTTCCTTCAAAATCATTCCATCAGCGATTAATGTTTCTTTTGCTTCTCTCTCTGAGAAACTTTTTATTCGTCCTTCTTTTAACTTACCGGTTCTATCTCTTGCAGTATACTTAAAATACGGCATTACGACCCCAACTCACTAACATAAGGTTGAGCAACTTCCTCACTTATTTTTTTCTGTTCTAAGAGCTCTTTTATTGACATTTCAAGAGTATGCATCCCTACTGCCCTACTAGTCTGCATGACACTTGTTATTTGATGTATTTTTTCATTTCGTATTAAGTTTTTTATAGCAGAATTATTAATTAATATTTCCGTAGCAGCGCAACGACCTTGATTATCTGCAGTTGGTAGTAATCGTTGAGACACAATTGCCTTTAATACAGAGGCAAGCTGTATTCGAACTTGCGGTTGTTGGTTTGGTGGAAATACATCAATAATTCGATCAATGGTAGCGGGAGCATCTGTCGTGTGCAACGTCCCTAATACAAGGTGACCTGTTTCTGCAGCGGTAATAGCTGTAGAAATTGTTTCTAAATCTCGCATTTCCCCTACCAAAATAACATCAGGATCTTGACGTAAGCACGCACGGAGACCATTAGCAAAATTTTGAGTGTCAAACCCTATTTCTCGTTGATCAATAATACATAGGCGATGTTTATGCAAGTATTCTATTGGATCTTCCAACGTAATAATATGCTTTCGATAGGTGTTATTTACATGATCAATCATCGCAGCAAGAGTCGTTGACTTTCCGCTTCCAGTTGGACCTGTGACAAGAACAAGTCCATGTGGTTTTTTGGCTATATCTTTAAGAACTACTGGCATGTTTAATTGTTCGAGTGTTGGTATGCTTGTCGGTACAACTCGTATAGCCATACTAACACAGGAACGTTGAAAATAAGCATTTATCCGAAACCTAGATAAACCAATTATTCCATGAGAAAAGTCCAATTCACCTTTTTTCAAAAAAACCTTCCAAAGTCCTTCTGAAATGATTGATTTAGCCATTGCTTCTGTATCATTTGGCTTTAAAATATCTTCTCCAAACTGTTTTAGGTCACCGTTAATTCTCATAACAGGAGGAACACCGACTGTTAAATGTAAATCAGATGCACCCTTTTCAAAAGCCGCTCTTAACAATCCTTCAAGTCGTTCTTTCATTTCATTGCTCCTCCTTGTCTAGTCTTCTATTGCAATCCTTAGTACTTCTTCTATTGTTGTTAGTCCTTGCTTAACTTTTAATAAACCATCATCCATAAGAAAAACCATCCCATTTTGAAGTGCGTAATCACGAATAGATGTTGTCGTTTTGTTATTCATCATCATCTGGCGAATTTCATCGTCAATAACCAATATTTCTTGAATTGCGACACGTCCTTGATACCCCGTAGAACCACAAACCTCACAGCCTTTACCACGATATGTTTTACCCATTTTAATACCGCGGCGTATATATAGATTTTTTTCCATTTCTGTTGGTTCATACTCTTCCTTACATTCACGACAAATTTTTCTGACAAGTCGTTGAGCAACGATCCCAGAAAGTGAAGATACAACTAAAAAAGGCTCTATCCCCATATCAATTAACCTGGGAATTGTCGCAATTGCACTATTCGTATGGAGTGTACTTAATACTAAATGCCCTGTTAGCGAAGCTCTAATCGCAATTTCAGCAGTTTCAGCATCACGAATTTCCCCGACCATAACTATATTAGGGTCCTGACGTAAAATTGAACGTAAACCAGTAGCAAAAGTTAGTCCAACATTTGTATTAACTTGTACTTGATTAATGCCTTCGATTTGATATTCAACAGGATCCTCAACCGTAATAATATTAACTTCATCACTATTTAAGTGGTTCAATGCTGCATATAATGTTGAGGTTTTCCCAGAACCCGTAGGTCCAGTAATTAAAATAATACCTGAAGGCTTTGCAATTAAGTTTACAAAATGTTTATAGTTGATTTTATTAAAACCAAGTTGTCCAAGGTTCACTAAGGCAGAACCTAAATCTAAAATTCGTATAACAATTTTCTCTCCATAAACAGTAGGTAATGTTGAAATTCGTAAATCAATCGGATTAAAATCAATCGTAACCTTAATCCTACCATCTTGTGGCAACCTCGTTTCAGTAATATTTAAGTTTGCCATTATTTTAATCCTAGCTGTTAAGACATTTTGTAAATTTTTTGGTAAAGCTCTCTCAGTTTTTAAGAGACCATCGACTCTATACCTAACAAGTAACTTCTTTTCTTGAGGATCAATATGAATATCACTAGCTTTCTTTTGAATTCCATTTAGTAAAATTTGATTGACCAAACGAATGGCTGGCGCATCTTCTTCACCTGCATTGGCTACAGCTGCAGCTAAATCTTCCTCAAGTTGTTCTACAAGAGAGTCTCGCATGGACTCATCTATTGCATAATGTTTGTTAATCGCTTGTAGAATATCTTCTTTAGATGCAATGACTTGTTCAACTTGGAAACCTGTAGACATACGTAAATCATCTAGCGCATTGTAGTCCATCGGATCAGCCATTGCAACGAGAAGTTGATCTCCATTCCTTTTTATTGGGATTAAAATGTTTCTTCGTGCAAGCTCCTTAGGAACAATATTCATTAATGTTGTATCTACAGGATAGCGTTGCAAGGAAATATGAGGTATACCTAATTGAAATTCTAATACTTCAATTAATTGCTGCTCTGTGATTAAACCTCGTTCAAGTAACGCGTCGCCAAGCTTTTGACCTTGTTTTTTCGACCTTAACGTTGCTTCAACTTGATCTTTCTGTAAAAGACCTGCTTCAACAAGTAGGTCGCCTAATCGCTTTCGTTCTTTTGCCATGCAAATACCCCACTTAACAATTAAGTAATATCAGCAAAGGTCGTTAATGAAATTTCATCATTTATTATTCTCGCCACTAAGATCCATCATTTAGTTACGGTAAAACCGATCATAACTAAATATAGCTATAGTGTTTTGGATAATTATGAACTTTTCTCAGTTAATAACCTTTCATTAATTCATCTGCTTCATCAAAATATTGTTCATCTGAACCAATATCATCTTGATCCTCTACGGGCTGCGGTAATAATTCACCTTTGTCTAATTGTTCTTCAATGTCATTAGCATTTCGAAGCTGTTCTAGTCGCTCTTTTATACTCCATTCCTCAACTTGATGGACTGGTGAATAAAAATCTTCAAATAATAAGTACTCTTTAATCAGTTTGTTTGATTCTTTATTTCTTATTTGACGGTACAATTCTACAAAATAACCATTTTTGCCATTTTCAACTATTTGTTTGTCACCTTTCCTACGAGTAGAAGAAAAATGAACCACTTTCCTTGGAACAATGACTTTTTCATTTTTTGTAACAGCTGTAAATTGATATGGTAAAGATACCCCTTCAAGTGAAGCTGTCAATTCATTATTCACCAATGCCAATTTGAGTGTATACGAATAATAATTAGGATTTTCTACAATCAAATCTGCTTGATCAGGTTTAACAACTGAATAATAACCTGCATCTGCATAATTCGGTAAAACCCTCCCACCATGTCGTTCAATAAATTGAAAGTTCGTTTCTAAAAACAAATTGTAAAGAGCAGTAGCTAATACATTTAATGATTCTGTCTCTGTACGTACTGCACCTAGGTCAGCCATAGTTTGAAGCAAAGAAAATCTACTTCTGCCATCAATCACAACGCCATCGAGTTGTTCTACCCATCTTGGGAGTAATAATGTACTTTCAAAATTTGTTGTAACACTACTTGCGACAACTTCAATTGGACGATTAGGTGATACGTAGTCATTTATATCAATAAAAAGTGGGCTTGTACTTAGTAAATTTACATAGGTTTGAACTTCTTCCGTTAGCGAATTTAGATTTATGGTATTAACATCATAAGAAAGAGATTCAATAGCTTTCTTTAATGTCATTGATGAAACATTTGAGTAAAGGTCACCATATCCATTTTCAACACCTTGTAAACTTTCTTGAATGAAAAACTCAATTTGACTAGTATCTAATTCAACTGCTTCATCAAAGTATACGATTGAAAGAGATGCACTACTTTTCCAATTTTCAATTTCACTTCTTACTGCATCTTTAGCTTCAGCTTCTGATAATCCACTAATCGGTATTGAACTTAGCATTGTGCCGTCTGGAAAATAACTTTGTTTAGGGTAGTATGTCTCGATTGCATAAGTTCCACCTACAGAGAACAAACCGATAAAAGAAGTATAAAATAATATTATTAAAAACGTTTTACTAAAAAACCGGTAATCCTTCATACTCCCTTCCTCTCCCTTAATTTAGTAATCTTTTTCAATATCTTCAAAAAGCTTTGTGCGTTTTTTCAAGATACTTTCCTTTAATTCACTTTGCTTATTATTTGCTTCAACATCAACATATTGCTTATCTTTATTTATTTCATCTAATTCAGTCACTTTTTCGGACTTAATTTCATTAAATACGCTTCTTTCATAAAGAGGTAAATGGTATTCTGTTGCTTCTTTATGATCTTCTATTTCATCTTCAAGCATGATCTTTCGAGTACTGCCTGCAAAAAATAGTTCTAGTTCATCTTTACTAGAAGTCCCATTCCTTTCTATTCGTTCATTGTACTCAAAAGACTCCCCCCTATTTTCATCTTCACCTAACAATTCAATCTCTTTATCTTTTGAAATTTTTTCAGAGGGTTCTTCAATGTGAACCATGTTTTCTCCTTCTATTTTTATTTTCTGTATAGGTTCACTTATAATATATTCATTTACTTCAAGATTTTCCTGCTCATCTTGTTGTTTAATAGCTTGATTCTCTTCAGGTGAAGTAAAAGTCTCTTTTAATCTAGGAGTGATTTCCTTCTCTAACGCACTCTCTAAGCCCTCAACAGCAACAGCCTGAACGAGATGATCAATGCTATCTTGACCTAATTGAATATGTGGAGTATTAAGCTCATTTGGTTGTTGTACGTGTTGTTCATTTTTTTCTGTATCTTTCTCACTCACTTCTTTATATACATAAGTATCAACTGCTTCTTGGTTCGTTACTAAATAAGCAAATAGAGCTGTCAATACTAAAAGGCCACCTAAAGCAGCAGGTAATGAAAACATGGAATACATCAAAAAAGTGAGTAGTACATTTACAGCAGCAATACCTATCACCTTTATTAAATACTTACGCTTTACGTTAAAAGGAAAAATTCTAAAAATTAGAACCGAGAAAACAACTCCAATAATGATAAAAATAAACTGTACCAAGGTATGTCACCCTTTATGTTAAAATACGTAACTAATAATATACATCTATATCTTCATTTATTTTCCATTGATTAATATCGTAAAAATACCCTATTTCATTAACTCCTGAACATGATTTAATAAATTGTGGAACATCGTAAACGTTCCATTTTTTTTCAATGTGATCATAAAGATAAGCCGTTCCTCTAATGCATATTTTATTTCCATTACCTCTAAAATCAATTGGACTTGTGAAGTATGCATTTCCACCAACTATTAACTCTGCATTATTACCATTAAAACGAAGCGAAGAGCCACTAACCCAAGCATTTCCACCAACTATCAGTCTAGAATTCCCTGCTAAGACAACTGATTGTGTAAACTTAGGGGAAGTGTATATATAGTTTGATACAGTCTGACCTGAGAGGTTGATCTCTGTATTTATTATATTAAAAGGTAAATTTTCAGGAGGTGGTGGTGGTGGACAAATTTCCCCCTGACATGGACCTATGATTGATTTTTCACCTTCATTTTCTACAACAAAATTTGCTCTAATTAGCTTTTCTGAATTTGAGTTATTATCTACCTTTCCTATACTCTCAATCGGAAGTATAATTTCCTGAAAACCACTGCAATTGGTAAAAAAATCATTAACCTCTTTCTCAAAACTCACCTTATAATAATAAGCCGAATTATTTATGCTTTTTTCAGCAAATGTTTGCTCGATTGGTAAAAGACTAATAAAATTTTCACAAAAAAGTAAATCATGATTTACTGTCTGATTTATAAACCCCGGGTCAGCTTTGGCCTGTTCAATAGCCAGATTTACTATATTTTCAAAATATGCATGTGCGTAATGGATGCCCATTTCAGAAAGATCTTTCGCTTGTGCCATTCCTTCGCTTTTATTTACCTGCAATGATGTACTTAAGGCTTTGGGAATAAGCATTAAGGAAAACAAACTAATTAATACAATAGTTAGGAGGACTATTATTAGAGTATAACCTCGATTATTGAAATATCGTTTCATGTATACCTACCTCCTACAAACGGCTTATAATTGTAGATAGTTCAAATGATTTTGTCGGATCATTTATATCCGTTAATCTTAATTCCTGTACATGTAGCGGCTCTTTTACATTCACTGTAAAAAGAAGACTAATGGATTGTGGATCTGTTATACTAGTATCAATTTCTAAAGTTGAGTTATCTGAAATTAGTTTTACTACAAGATCATAATCTCTACTTATAATTTTTTGATCTCCTATCATAATTTCCCATTCATCATTCTCAGTTTTACTATAGAAAATCTCATAATTATTTTTTTCGTGAGCGTTCGCCAACATCGTTATAATAATATTGGCTTCTTGCCTCAGATCAATATGGGTGTTACTTACTTCCATACTTCGATAACTCTGAATAAGAACACTCGAAACGAGCCCTAAAATAATTATTGAAATTGAAAGGGTAGCTAATAGCTCAATTAATGTTAAACCTTTACTATTTTTTACATACATCAATTAACCTCCACCCCTTACATACCCAAACGTTTCAGACAAAAGTTCTCGTTCTACTAAATGATCAGATGAATATATTTTGACATGAATAAGGTATAAAACTGGACTTGTAAAATTATCAAAAGATTGTTTCGTAATCGTTATTTCTGGAAAATAATAACGATTATTTTCTTTGTAATAACATGTTGTTTCATAGAGAGCCAACTTTAAATCGTCACGATAATTAGTTGGGTAACTTTCACATGAAATGGTTAGTTCAATTCCATTCAGATCAGCATAATCTTCCTCTACGATGTTTAATGTTTTTCTTGCTAAGTTGTAAGCTACAAGTTTTTCTTCATTTTTACCTGAAAATATTAAAGCTTGATTAAAAAAACTAAAAAAAGTTACTAGAATAATTGATAGAATAACCAATGATGCAAGAACTTCAATTAGCGTAAAACCACCTTGACTACCGTAAAATAGCTTAGCCTCAACAGAAGATAATATATTTTTTATTTTTTTTCTAAACATTACCTTCTCCCTTCGAATCTATTTTCTAGGTAGATAGTCCCCAATACTAATATACTATAAAATAAAAGCATTGGGTATTTGTAAAAAGTAGCAAGTACTACTTTTTACATTCATTTCTAAAATAATTTAAGAAATATAACGACCCAGTCACAACTAATACATCATCAGCATGTAATTCTTTTCCTAAGTAATCATAAGCATCAGATACATTTTCAATTACTTTGCTATTCGGATACGAACATTCTTCATAAACTTGGTGTGGATCCATGGAGCGATCATATAAAAAGCTCGTTAAAATAATTTCTTTTGCAAACGTACTAATCGGTTTTAACATATCTTTAATATTCTTATCCTTCATTGCGCAAAAAAGGATGTATACACTTTTAGAAGGAAAAGAATTTGCTAACGTTGTTGCTAAAGCCTCCATCCCTTCTGGATTGTGCCCACCATCAAAGATAATCGTTGGTTGTTCTTGAACGATTTCAATTCGATTAGCGATCTTTGCCTTAACCAACCCGTTTCGAATAGATTTTTCTCCAACCTGAAAACCATTTTTTTCAAGGATACAAATTGCCATCAACGCTAACGCTGCATTTTCTTGTTGGTGGCTTCCTAGCATCCCAGTCTTTAAATTTTGTATAACATAATCTTTGTATTGAAAAGAAAAATGATCTCCGGAACGATCACAAGTAAAGTCTTCTTCAAATTGATAAAGAGTAGCGGAAGCTTCTTTCGCTTTTTTCTTCATTACTTCAATAGCATCTGATTGTTTACACCCTGAAACAACAGGTACACCTTGTTTAATAATACCTGCTTTTTCTTGAGCTACTGCTTCAATTGTATGACCAAGAATATCCATATGATCATGTCCAATATTGGTTATTATTGAGACGAGCGGTTGAATGACATTCGTAGAATCTAATCTACCTCCGAGTCCTGTTTCAATTAGTACAATATCTGGTTTTGCCTTTGTTGCAAAATATTGAAATGCAACAGCAGTCATGATTTCAAACTCTGTTGGTGCCCCTAAGCTTGTTCTTTTTATTTTATTAATAATTGGGCTCAGTTGCTCAACGATAAGAGCAAAGTCAGAATCTGGAATTTCTTTATCATTCACTTGAATTTTATCATTTATTTTACGAATAGCTGGTGAAGTAAACGTCCCTACGGAATACCCCGCTTCCGTAAAAATGGATTTTAAGTAAGTTAGGGTAGAGCCTTTACCATTTGTACCAGCCAAATGAATTGCCGGTATTTTTTTTTCTGGAGAACCAATGTGGACTAATATTTCTTCCATTCGCTCCAAGCCTAAACAAATTCCAAATTTACTAGCCGAATTTACAATATTACATGCTTCATCATAAGAGATCATCGTTCGAGCTCCTTTAAAATTATGTTTCATATTAGTGTATAATATGAATGTCTTACAAGCAAGAAAATTTAAGAATAGGTAGGAGTACAAATGAAAAAAACAGGATGGTTAATTTATAATAAAGAAAGTTCGAAGATAAACGAAGGCTTTATTACATGGTTTATAGAAGAAGCAACAAAACTAAATATTGACCTTCGTTTACTACTAAAAGAGGACCTTAGCTATGGTGTATTAAATCATAGACTATTTATTCTACATAAAGGAGTCACGCTTGAAAAACCCAATTTTGTAATTTCACGAAATAATGACCCGCTACTGAGTAAACAGCTCGAAGATTTACAAATTAAAGTTTATAACTCAGCGTTCACATCAGATATTTGTAATCATAAAGGGAAGACACACCAATTTTTAGCTAATAAAGACATTCCAATGCTAGATACATTATTTATAAATCGGGACGAATTCGAACCCAATTATTTACCATTTCCATATCCGGTCGTCGTCAAAGATGTCACTGGAAGAGGTGGGAATGAAGTGTTTACAGCATCTAGCGTAGAGGAATTAAGGACGTTACTTTGGAAAGTTCAAGCTAAAGAACTAATTATTCAACGAATGGGGGATGTTCCTGGACGTGATGTACGTGTATTTGTAGTAGGAAAAACAATTATTGCTGCAATACTCCGGTATTCTGATAATGATTTTCGTGCTAATTTCTCATTAGGTGGGAAAGCTCGGCTGTACGAGTTATCGAGTGAACAACAGGCGTTAGTACATAAGATCATAGATCAATTTGACGATGAATTTGGCTTTGTCGGTATAGACTTCCTTTTTGCAAAAGATGGTTCATTTATTTTTAATGAAATTGAAGATGTTGCTGGATCACGAACACTTTATGCTCATTCCAATGTTAATATTGTAAAACTTTATTTAGAGTATATTTTGAAAAGTTTAGAGTAACTAATGTACATACTATGCTTAAAAAAGGTAGTGTGATAAATGAGGCATACAGTTACTTTCACAATAGTTTTTTGTTTACTTGGGATGTTATCAATAGGAGTATTGGCTGATAATGAGATACCACCTTATGCTAAATGGGGAAGCATAGCTATTAAAGAAACTATAAAGAAGTATCCAAATGCAAGTGTCATTGATTATCTTCATATAGGGAGAGAAAATAAAACCAATCAGATTTCCATTGAAAAGTTTAAACTATGGCTACGCGAGAATAATCGTGAGTTTGGTGTTTTTGTCGATGTTGAATTTGATCCACAAACTAATCAATTTAGATCTATTTCATTTCGAGAAACAGATAGGTAAAGCAAGAGGGTGCCCAAAAGTGTCAGACACTTTTCGGGCACCCTCTTTAGCTTTATGCTTTCAACTCATCAATTCTTGCTTGCACAGTCGAACGTTTTTCTAAATAGTCTTTTTCTTTTGCTTTCTCTTCTTCAATAACCTTAGCCGGTGCTTTAGAAACGAAGCCTTGGTTATTTAATTTCTTTTGTACACGTTCGACTTCACTATCAAGTCGTTTTAATTCTTTTTCTAGGCGAGAGATTTCTGCATCAAGGTCTAGTAGCCCTGCTAATGGTAAGTACAATTCTACACCAGTAAGAACTGATGACATTGATTTTTCTGGTGCTTGTAAATCAGTACCAAGTATTAATTGATCTGGATTACAGAACTTCTCTAAATAACTACGTCCTTCTTCAAGATTGCTTAGTACTTCGCTATCTTTTGCCTTTATTAACAACTCAATCTTTTTACTCATTGGAACGTTTAACTCTGCTCTTGTATTACGAACAGATCGAATGATTTCCTTAAGTAAATTCATTTTCTTTGTTGCTTCTGGAAAAACTAGCATTTCGTTTCTTACTGGCCAAGGTGCAACTGTAATTGACTCTCCTACGTGCGGAAGGTGCTGCCAAATTTCTTCTGTAATAAACGGCATAAATGGATGCAACAGTTTCATTGTATGATCAAGAACGTAAGCTAAAATTGAACGAGTTGTTTTCTTAGCTTCTTCATCTTCCCCGTACAAAGGTAATTTTGCCATTTCAATATACCAGTCACAGAAATCATCCCAAATAAAGTTATAAAGTAGGCGACCTACTTCACCGAATTCATAGGCATCAATTAATCGTGTAACATTTTCAATTGTTTCTTGTAGGCGTGTCAATATCCACTGATCTGCTATTGACTTTTTGCCAGTAAGATCAATTTCTTCATAAGTTAAGCCTTCCATATTCATTAAAGCAAAACGGGATGCGTTCCAAATTTTATTCCCGAAATTCCATGTTGATTCGACTTTTTCCCAATAAAAACGCAAATCATTTCCCGGGGAACTTCCCGTTGAAAGGAAGAAACGGAGGGCATCGGCACCATATTTGTCAATGACATCCATCGGATCAACACCATTTCCTAATGACTTACTCATTTTACGTCCCTCAGAATCGCGTACTAATCCGTGAATAAGCACGTCTTTGAATGGACGTTCACCAGTAAACTCTAAACCTTGGAAAATCATTCGCGCAACCCAGAAATAAATAATATCATAGCCAGTTACTAGAACGTCTGTAGAATAATAACGGTTAAAGTCAGCCGCATCTTTATCTGGCCAACCCATTGTAGAAAATGGCCATAACGCTGATGAAAACCATGTATCAAGAACATCTTCGTCTTGTGTCCAATTTTCAAGATCTGCTGGTGCTTCATGACCAACATATACTTCTTTCGTCTCTTTATGGTACCAAGCAGGAATGCGGTGACCCCACCATAGCTGACGAGAAATACACCAATCACGAATATTTTCAATCCAGTGTAAATAAGTCTTTTCAAAGCGTTCAGGAACAAAATTGACTTTCCCTTCCGACTTTTGTAACTTAATCGCTTCTTCAGCAAGAGGTCCCATACGAACAAACCATTGTGTTGAAAGATATGGCTCGACAACAGCTCCACTACGTTCTGAGTGACCAACTGAATGCATATGTTCTTCAATTTTAAATAATACTTCTGCATCTTGTAGGTCTTTTACAATTTGCTTACGGCACTCAAAACGATCTAAACCTTCATACTTACCCGCATTTTCATTCATTTTACCTGACTCATCCATAACAAGGATGCGTTCAAGATTATGACGGTTCCCAATTTCAAAATCATTTGGATCATGGGCTGGAGTAATCTTTACAGCTCCGGAACCAAATTCCATATCTACATAATCATCAGCAACAATTTCAATTTCACGACCTACTATAGGAAGCTTAACTTTTTTACCTATTAAATGTTGATAACGAGTATCTTCAGGGTGAACAGCTACAGCAGTATCACCTAACATTGTTTCGGGACGAGTTGTCGCGACTTCAATATAACCCGTTCCATCGGCTAACGGATATTTCATGTGGTAGAAGGCACCTTGAACGTCTTTATAAATAACTTCAATATCCGATAATGCCGTTTTTGTTTGTGGGTCCCAGTTAATGATGTACTCGCCACGGTAAATTAGCCCTTTTTCATATAGTTTAACAAACACTTCACGAACAGCTTTTGATAAGCCCTCATCTAATGTAAAACGTTCACGAGAATAGTCTAATGAAAGCCCAAGCTTTGACCATTGCTTACGAATAAAATCAGCGTACTCGTGCTTCCATTCCCAAGATTTTTCTAAAAACTTCTCACGACCTAAGTCATAACGGCTTAAACCTTCTTCACGAAGTTTCCCTTCAACCTTTGCTTGTGTCGCAATACCAGCATGATCCATTCCAGGAAGCCAAAGTGCATCATAACCTTGCATTCGTTTTGTGCGAATTAAAATATCTTGTAAAGTTGTATCCCAAGCGTGACCTAAATGCAGCTTTCCAGTCACGTTTGGTGGTGGAATTACAATTGTATATGGCTTTTTACCTTCTTCACCTTTCGCTTCGAAAAATTTCCCATCTAACCAGAACGGATACCATTTCGCTTCCGTATCTTTTGGATCATACTTTGTTGGCATTGATAAATCTTGATTTACCATCTCTTATTTCCTCCCTTTTAAGAAAAGTGCAAGCACCTTATTCACACACTAAAAGCACTGGAAATTTATTACATAAGTAAGTTAAAGTGCCTTCAAATGAATAAACGCTGGCTATCCACCTTTCAAACCTAAATAAGTTATTTTTTCAAAATAAAAAAACTCCCCCCATCCTCAAAGGACGAAGAGAGTAGATTCGCGGTACCACCTTTGTTTGCTATAATTCTAATAAAAATGAATTTAAATAGCACACTTCATTTATGTAACGGTTATGTAACCGGCTTTTCTTACTAGTTTAAAAATTTCAGAAAAGCAGCTCCAGGGCGACCTTCCATTTTTCGTACCAAAAAAATCTCTCAGCAAAAGATACCTCACTAGTAGGTAACTTTGATTTTTCTCTCTGATGGTCTTACAAATGTACTCTTCCCATTCTAAGCAGATAAATATTCACTTCAAATGTGTAATAATATTTTACATGTAATAACAAAAAAACGTCAATAGGTGACATCAAAATTTACTAGCATTATTTCCAAAATTTCTTGTTCCATACATGAAATAAATATTTTGACGTTCCATTGAACAATAAATTCATATTCCCGTTCTCACATCTCAGTTAATCTAATTGTTTTCAATTTAATTTAAAAATAATATTCACTCGCCTAACTTAGTAGCATATCATAAATATTAGAGAAGCTTTACTTCTAGCAAAGTCACTGATGTAAGAAACGTTTGTTTACTTAAGCTCTTGTTAGAAAAAGAATTACTTTCATTTCAGTGAATTTCATAATGAGCCGTATTCATCTATATCTAGTACGAATAGTTTAGCGTAAATAGTTATAGTATCTTAGTAGAGAAAATATTGAATGAGATTCATTATACGAATAAGAAATATAAAATAAGGAGGATGACTTTTGGTGTTTAAAAAAGGTAAATATCGACTTCCTCTTTGGTTACGGAGAGTTCGTGATGCTGGCTATCAATTTTTAATCCCATTATCAATGTTTCAACTAATTAGAACAATTCTGTTTCCTACAACCATTGATGTAGTTCTCCTGGCCATACTAGTTGTGTTATATTTAACGTACGTTGCTGGAGTACTATAACAAATCTCGGTGAAGAACAAACAAGAATACCTTTTCGACTGAAAGTAACACTTTGTAGTAAAATCTTCTAGAACAAGGAGTATATTTATAAGCTTAATAGAGGTAAGTAATTAGGATTCTTGTTGGCGCTCAAAAGTAGTTTCACACCATTCTTTCATAAAGCTGAACTTCAATCAGTGGGAGGTTTTCGTTCATCCCCCACTGATTGTTAGTTCAACTTATACCACAGGCATCAGAATAACTAATCATCAGCTTCACTGATGAAAGTTATTCTATATCGGACCTTTAGAGGCAGTTAATCCCCCACCTAAACTTCTCGATTTTCTTACGTTTTGAGGTGGGGGTCTTAGTGCCCCTTAAGAGTGGGATAAACCTTAAGAAAGCAGTCAACCTATTCAGATGGTTGACTGCTTTCTTTCTTCAGCAATATATTATGAATAAAGTGATTAACTCTTGTCATTGTGATGATACGTTTTTCAAGAATTTGTACATATTGTAATTCAGTTATACTACCATCTCTACGATTATAATGATCGACACAGTGATAGATAAGCTCAGGATAAATTAAATAGCTTGCAAATAATTTCTTCTCTTCCTCCTCAAGGAGTAAGTACCTCTCGTATGTCCCAAGCCATTCAACTCCTTGATCTTCTTTCCACAACGTATACTGGAAAGATTTCCGAAAAGAAATGGCTAAATCTCTAACTGGTGTATCTAATACTGCTTTTTCAAAATTGAATAAATAACCATATCCATTTGGATGATAGAAGATATGAGAACGATCTAACTTGCCATGACAGAGTACAGCACGAAAAGTTTGTTTTTCAAGACAGTCATCATACCATTCCTTTAAGTAATTTGAAGCAGTATTTGCTAATTGCTCCATTCTGCTGTAGTGGGTTAGGAACGTAAGCTCAAAGGGTGACATATACGTTTTTCGTTCACATAGTTCTGCAAAGTATTCCATTTCTAACCGTCGCTTTTCCCATCTTTTCAGTAATTCGTGATATGAATTTTCAATTGTATCTTTTGAAAATTCTTGAGGTTTTACGGTTAAGCTATGAAGTTTTCCCAACTGTCGAAACAAAATTATTTCTTTTTTTTCATCAGGTACTTCAGCTTCTTCCCAAAACCATGGCTGTAAATAGAACGTTTTATTACCGTGAGTAATCGTTAAGTCTCCATATTTAGTAGGTATGACTGGAACTACTTGATAATAATCAATTTTTTCTAATCTTCTCATTACATGAGAAAACCAATTAGCTTGCTCCTGTATCATATTAGACTCTTTTAATGCAAAAGTACCTTTAGGAGAGGTAATTTTTTTTACTTTGCCAAATTGCTCAATTTTTCCTGGATACAAATCATACTGAAAAAGAATATGCCCTATAGAGTTTCGGGGGGCTGCATTATTAATCATTTGGCCACCACCTTTTCTCCGTCTTTTTCAATCCACTTACTTAATAAAATCACTAGTTCTCGAGTTGTTTTCCACCTACTGAAATATTGATTAATAATTTCTGGCATTTCATTAACATCTTTGCATGTAAATAATTTAGTAACTGTCTCTTCAAACTCATGTGGCATTAACAATTCTGATAACAACAATAGGCCTTGATCTTCTTTTAATGAAAAGCACCGATGAATCGAATCAAGTAATTCTACTGTTGAGTGATGCCCATTCTTACCATACCAATTCTCTAGTAGATTTCTAATTGTTTTATAACCTCTTATCGGCTGTTCACTGCCAGAAATCCAATACAAGTGATAAAAGACTTGCCTTGCATCTTCTAGTCTTGAAAAATTTATTAGGATAGGAAGTTTCCTTTCTTGGACACGTTTTTGTATCAAATTTGCTTTTTGGTTTCTCCTTTTCGCTTCAATATAGCTTCGCTCTAATACAAGCTTAGCCATTGGATCGAGTAAGGAGAGCTGCTCAAGGCTCCCCCTTACTGTTTTTAATGGCAAAGGTTCACTTTTTTTGAAGCACTGATTTTCTTCACTTTGGTTTATACCATAAGTCAAAGCATGACCGATTAACCTTCCCCACTCTTGTTCTTTTCCCTTAGTCGGATAAGGTTCATCAATTTCATCATGAATAGAAACCAAGTCTGTATCACAAATGAAAAATGGCTTCCTATCTCTCGTACGGATCATACGGTCTAACAAAAATCCAGACTGTTTACTAATTTCATCACGCCAATTAACATGCCACTCGAGTAGCTGTTTATCTTTCCAAATACGGATCCTTTTCTTACCTCTTTCACTTTGAAAAATCGTATTTTCCTTTATCCACGTTAATTCAGAAAGGTCATATTCCATTTTGATTTGACTTAACATATCCATAATTATTTCTCCCTATCCTATTGCTTATTGTGGAACTGGAATATATAAAATCTGACCTTCTTGTACTTCTGCATCATTTAGTCGATTAACCTTAATGAGAGCACTTTGTGTAATTTCATACCTTGCTGCAATTGTATCTAATGTTTCGCTTTCTTGGATGATGCACATTTTTAATTTCTTAAATTCTTCCTCTTCACCTTTTGAAAGCATTTTTGTTAAGTACAAAGCATTCTCTTCTCTAGGCGGTGTTTCTACTTTTTCTTGCTCTTCATCAACTAGAGAAACTTCAGTAACTTCAACTTCTGCTTCCTCATGTCTCTCTTCATTTTTGACAACTTGCTTCCTATCACCAGCAAGGCTTTTTAACGTACTAAATGATTGATCTTTCTCTTCTAGTGGTTCTTCATTCTCTCCTACCACTACTTCTTGTTTAGGGCGTTCTTTTATCACCCCAAATGCTATTGCTGGTGATTTCACTTCTTCAGTAACTTCGTTTGTTACCTCAACTTCCTCAATTACTTCATCTGTTTCTTCTGCTACAACCTTATCTATATCTACTTCTGTATCCTCTCCTGTTCTTTCTTCTTCTTGTTCATCATTTTCTTCTAAGATAGCTTCTACCGGTTCTTCAACTTCTTCTAGGACTTCCTCTTCTGTATCCTCTTCTGTTCTTTCTTCTTCTTGTTTATCATTTTCTTCTAAGATAGCTTCTACCGGTTCTTCAATTTCTTCTAGGACTTCTTCTTCGTTCTCTACGGAACTAACTTCTTCAATATTGATTTCTAATTCGCTTTCTTCATATCGAACTTCTTCACTAGGAAATGGTACTACAGTATCTTGCTGATTATATGCTTCATAATGGAAAGTACGTTCTTCATTTTCCAGCGATGTATCTTGTTCTTTTGTATCTGTTTCTTCTTCATAGTATGAGTTTAAAGTATCAACTGCCGATTCTTCTGAATATTGGGCATCTCTTTGAGCATTTCCTGAAGACATTCCCGTAATTGCAATATCTGCAGTTAGCTGAATACAACCTCTTTCCGGTAAATCGTAATCAAAAGACTCAACTATCACATATATTTCGTCTAAACTCCTAATTCGTTCCTGTGGAATGGTCACATCAATTGGGAAATAATGCTTAATTTCACCCGTACCGTCTGAATTTAAAGTTACTTCTTCAATTGAACGATAAGCTACTTGATCACTAAGAGAGTCACTTTCCTTTTCACTAGAATTGCTATTACCATTGGAGCGGTATTCACCAGTTAGCTTTAATCCACCTCGAATTAAAACGTAATCTCCATTTTCTTGCACTGTTATTTCCGGATCTAGTGACAAAGATACAATTTCGTCTACTTCCTGACCTTTATTTAGCCACACTGATTCTTCGATGGAAAATGATAGCTTTGATGAGTGATCTTGTGTCAACTACCTCTCCTCCTCTATTTAAATTAAAGTAATTCCGCAAAAACTTAAGGACACGTCCTCGTTAAACGGACTTATACCAATACGTTACAGATGTATGACAAGACTCAGTAAAATATGATCATTTTTATTAATTTCTAAATTAACGCATGTATCAACGATTAGAATTTATTAAAATAAATTAATTAAAACGTAAAGAGACCAAGCTATGAGCTTGGCCTCTTAATATTTATATTTTTTGGGTGCATATGAAGTTATATTTTATTCAACTAATTTTGCAAAAACCTTATTAGCTGCTGCAATCGTTTTTTCAATATCTTCATCGGTATGTTTAGTCGAAAGGAACATACCTTCAAATTGTGAAGGTGGTAAAGATATTCCTTCTTCAATCATGTAACGGAAATAAGTTGCGAAACGCTCAAGATCAGATGTCTTGGCTTTATCGTAATTAATCACTTCTTCTCCTGTAAAGAAAAAGCCAACCATAGACCCCGCCTGACTTGTATAATGTGGGATCCCAAATTTAGTTGCCGCTTCTGATAAACCGCTAGCTAATTTAATACCAAGGCGTTCAAACTCAGCATAGTGAGCTTCCGTTAGTTGCGATAGAGTCTCGTATCCTGCAGTCATCGCCAAAGGATTTCCAGAAAGTGTACCAGCTTGATATATCGGGCCACTTGGGGCAATCATCTCCATAATTTCACGTTTACCACCGTACGCTCCTACCGGGAGTCCCCCACCAATTACTTTTCCTAAACAAGTAAGGTCTGGAGTAATTCCAAGTACACCTTGTGCACAATGGTAGCCAACACGGAAACCTGTCATTACCTCATCAAAAATAAGGAGCGTACCATTTTGTTCGGTAATTTCACGGACGCTTTCTAAAAAGCCCGGTAAAGGACGTACAACTCCCATGTTACCAGCAACTGGTTCTATAATTACAGCGGCAATGTCATCACCATATTGTTCAAAAGCATACCGCAAGCTTTCTAAATCGTTGTATGGGACAGTTAACGTATTCATAGCTACTGCTTCAGGTACTCCAGGGCTATCCGGTAAACCAAGAGTTGCTACACCGGAACCTGCTTTAATAAGGAGGGAATCTCCATGTCCATGATAACAGCCCTCAAACTTAATGATTTTATTTCGCCCTGTATAGCCCCGAGCTAAACGTAATGCGCTCATTGTAGCTTCCGTACCAGAGTTAACCATGCGAACAACTTCAACAGAAGGAACACGGCTGATTACAAGTTCAGCCATTTTTGTTTCTAATTCACTAGGAGCACCAAAGCTAGTTCCTAATTCAGCAGTCTTTTTTAAAGCTTCAACGACTTGCTCATCAGCATGGCCTAATACGAGTGGACCCCATGAAAGTACATAATCAATATACTCATTGCCATCAATATCATAAATTTTAGACCCTTTCCCTCGTTCCATAAATATAGGATCCATTTTTACTGATTTAAACGCGCGTACAGGACTATTAACCCCCCCTGGCATTAATGATTTTGCTCTATTAAATGCGGCCGTCGATTTTTCAAATGATTTCATTTATATCCCCCTCTACAATGTAAATATCATATTTTTTGCTAGATGAGTGAATTTCATAATTCTTTAGAGAACTCGTTCTAGCTTCGCTAGAACATCGGAAATTCAGATGGAGTCTCAACTCCACCTGAATGGAAGTTCCCACCTACGCTACGCTTAGAGGTGGGGGTCTATGACCCTTAAGTTCAAATTCGTTTGATTAAGCGTTAAACTATATCTAGTTGAAAACTCAACCAGATATAGTATCTTAAGTTACGTAAATATGTATTATGAGATTCAAAAATATTTAAAGTTATTCGCTTAACCATCTTGCTACATCTTTAGCGAAGTATGTAATGATTAAATCAGCACCCGCACGTTTCATGCTTATTAGTTTTTCCATCACTACAGCTTTTTCATCAATCCAGCCATTTAAGCTTGCACCTTTAATCATCGAATACTCACCACTTACATTATAAGCTACTACTGGGTACGTAAAGTTATCCTTTACTTCACGAATAATATCTAGGTACGATAGTGCCGGTTTTACAATTAAGAAGTCAGCTCCCTCAAGGACATCGCTCTCGGCTTCACGTAGTGCTTCTAAGCGATTAGCTGGATCCATTTGATACGTTTTTCGATCACCAAATGATGGCGCACTATGAGCTGCATCACGAAACGGTCCATAAAATGAAGAAGAGTATTTCACCGCATATGACATAATCGGAATATGACTAAAGCCAGCTTCATCTAAGCCCACTCGAATTGCAGCAACAAATCCATCCATCATATTTGAAGGGGCAATTACATCAGCCCCTGCCTCCGCTTGAGAGACAGCTGTTTTACTGAGAAGTTCAAGAGTCGGATCATTCAAGATGATGCCTTCTTCTATTACGCCACAATGTCCGTGGTTTGTAAATTGGCAGAGGCATGTATCAGCAATAACCACTAACTCTTTATTTACCTCTTTAATTTTTTTAATAGCTTTTTGAACAATACCATTTTCACAATATGCACTTGTACCTACTTCATCTTTTTCTTTCGGAACACCAAATACAATTACTGAGACGATACCTAAATCTGTAAGTGTTTGAATTTCTTCTTCTAATAAATCTAAAGAAATTTGATATACTCCAGGCATTGAAGAAACTTCATTTTTAATATTTTCTCCTTCTTTAACAAAGATAGGATATATTAAGTCCTCTTTTTTTAAAACTGTTTCTCTGACCATTGAACGAAGGTTTTTTGACGATCGTAAACGGCGATGTCTTTTATACTCTAACATTTATTTTTCCTCCTTTAGCTTGTCCATCACACTAATAAGCATGCCATTGATAGTATATTCACTTGGTTCTGTATGGACAGGTACGTGATGTTTTTTCATCGTTTTTGTTGTAATCGGTCCAATAGAAGCAAAAATTAAGTTACCTAAATAATTTCGCCAATCAGAACCTTCAAGAAGTTGAATAAAATTTTCAACTGTCGATGAACTAGTAAAAGTAACTACATCAATTTCTTGATTTTTTATCGCTCTATACAACTCATCTTTCGAATTTGTATCAATAACAGTTTCATAAACATCAAGCTCCGTTACTTTTATTTCATTCTCACGTAAACGTTTCGGTAAGATATCCCTTGCTAAGTTTCCGCGAGGAATTAGTACCCGTTCCCCTTCAATTAAAACATTAAGCAGACAATCAACCAAACTTTCAGCAACATATAATTCCGGAATTAGATCAGCTTTTAAACCGTATGGTGCTAAAGCATTCTCTGTCTTTTTCCCTACCACTGCAATTTTACATGTAGGCGGTATATTCGGACTACCGTTTACTAAATTCAATTCATCAAAAAAGAAATCAACCCCATTTTTACTTGTAAATATTAACCACTGATATGTATGTAAAAGGCGTAATTCTTTGTGGATAATAGTCTTATCTTTTACTGCTTTGCACGTTATTAACGGCATTTCAACTGGAATTCCACCATATTTCTCTATTTGTAATGAGAGAGCAGAAGCTTGCGCCTTTGCCCTCGTCACTAATATTCTCTTTCCTTTAAGTTCCATTACTTTTCTAGCTCTTTTATAACTTCGTCTAATATTTCTTTTGCGCCTTTATCAAGTAGTTTCACAGCTAACTGTTCACCTAAACTTTGTGCGTCTTTACCTACCATTCTTTCATGTAAAATTACTTTTCCATCTGGTGAACCTACAAGACCAACTAAGACAATTTCATCGTTTTCATTTAGTTCAGCGTAGCCTGCGATTGGCACTTGACATCCACCTTCGATTTTATGAAGAAATGCTCGTTCTGCCATAACACAGCGATTTGTGTTTTCATCAGTAAATTTATTTAAAAGCTCTTTAAGTTCAACATCGTCTGCACGACACTCGATACCTAATGCTCCTTGACCAACAGCTGGTAAACATAGTTCCGTAGAGATATACTCAGTTACAACATCAGCACTCCATCCCATACGCGCCAAACCTGCGGCAGCTAGAATAATCGCATCGTATTCTCCTTCTCTACACTTACGTAATCTAGAATCTATATTCCCTCGAATCCATTTAACTTCCAAATCAGGACGTTTCGCTAAAACTTGAGCGGAACGTCTTAAACTACTCGTACCTACAACAGAACCTGCTTCAATTTCCATTAGGCCTTTGCCATTATTGGAAATCCATGCATCACGTGGATCAACACGTTTTGGTACACTACCAATTGTAAGTCCTTCCTGTAGGATCGCTGGCATATCTTTCATACTATGAACTGCCATATCTATTTCTTTATTAAGCATTGCTTGCTCAATTTCTTTAACAAATAAACCTTTACCACCCACTTTAGATAAAGTTACATTTAATATTTGATCCCCTTTTGTAACAATCTTTTTTACTTCGAAATCAAATGGAGCCCCTAATTTTTTTAGCTGATCAATAACCCAATTTGTTTGTGTTAATGCTAATTGACTTTGTCTTGAACCTACAATAATTTTTCGCATATAAACCCCCGTGTATGAATTCAATTAAGAAAAAGATTACATTTTGTAAACTCGTTTGAGATGAAACACCAATAATTCTAACTGTTCATTTCTTTATTTTATATATTATCTCTTTAAGAAGCTATATAATTGCTTCTTCCGAGAGAACTCGTTCTAGCTTCGCTAGAACGTCGGAAATTCAGATGGAGTCTCAACTTCACCTGAATGGAAGTTCCCACCTACGCTACGCTTAGAGGTGGGGGTCTATGACCCTTAAGTTCAAATCAGTTTGATTAAATACCTTTGGCACATGAACAAAGCAAATCGTTTTCTAGTACCAGAGATGGAACTTAGAAAGTGAACCTGATAGGAAATAATTAATTAACACTAATAAAAATCCAGCAATATTTAATAAAACAAGTGAATAACCTCTAATTTTTTTTACTACTCTTTGATACAAGTAATATCCATAAACAAAGAGTACTAGTACGGAGGTAACAATTTTTGCATCAAACCAAGGTACCTGTTCTAATGATAATGCAGCCCATACTAAACCTAAAAAAACCCCCATCAATAATAACGGAAATCCTAGTACAGTAAACATAAAGACTAAATGTTCTGATTTGGATAAGTCTCCAAAACGAAACAATCTTTTAGACCATCTTTTCTTCTTTAACATTTGATGCTGGTAGTAGTACATAATTGAAAATATAAATGCAAACGTAAATGATCCATACGCAAGCAATATTAATGTTACATGGATAAAAAGTAATTCTACAATTAATAGTTCTTGTAAGTTAGGCGAAATATCACCAGTTGGAATAAAAACACTAAAAGCCATAATTGCAAATCCGAATATATTAGTAAAGAATACGAAGAAGTCCACTTTGAAAAACCAATTTATTACTAAAGAAACACTAACGATAATCCAAGCATAAAAAAACAATCCTTCAAAAGAAGTCATTAATGGGAGTCGATTATATTCGAGCATCCGTAAAACAAAGAAAATTGTCTGTAGTACCCAGACAATAGAAAGCAACCAGAAGGAAATTCGATTAACCTTCTGGTTGTTCTGTAAGAAATCAATAAAATAACCTATAACACTTAAACAATATAATATCACAGTGAATATATATATAAAATTCATACTTAACATTTTTAACTCCTCTCTAGGAGCGTACTACAGCACCTTTGGCATAAACAATAGCTTCTCGCGTTGCTTCAGCACTCTCTTCTAACTGACTACAGGCTTCTTTTTCTTCTACAGTTAGATCTTTAAGAGAAAAAATCCTTGTAAATAATGCTAACGATTCTTCTGCATTAGGCTCAGCTGCTAACTCTTTGGCAGCTACAATTGGATCACGTAAAAGCTGATTAACGATACTTTTCATATGCTTACTTAACACTTTTTTCTCCCGTTCCGATAAATTAGGCAGCTTTCTTTCTAGACTAGCCATGGTCTCCTCATGGACAGAAAGAGCTTTTGTACGAAGAGAAGAAATGATAGGAACAACTCCTAATGTATTAAGCCAATTTTTAAACTCTGCAATTTCATAGTCAATCATTATTTCGATTTTTTCCGCTTCTCGTTTCCGCTCATCTAGATTTGCTTGAACGATCCCTTCAAGATCATCAATATCATACAAATAGACACTCTCTAACTCACATAAACTAGGTTCAATATCTCGCGGAACAGCAATGTCCACCATAAACAAAGGACGTCCTTTACGCTTTCGAATAATGGAAGATACCATATCCTTTGTAACAACATAGTTTTTGGCACCAGTAGAACTAATTAAGATATCAGCATCTATTAGTGCATCTGTTAATTCATTTATAGGTCTTGCTTCCCCTAAAAATTTATCCGCAAGTTGTATCGCTTTAGACATTGTTCTATTTATGACTGTCACTTTACCAACACCATTAGCATGCAGGTGTTTCCCAGTTAATTCACTCATTTTCCCAGCACCAAAAATAAGTACATGCTTATTTTTAAAATCGCCGAAAATTTTCTTTCCTAATTCAACAGCAGCATAACTAACAGATACGGCATTCTCACCGATTGAAGTTTCAGAGTGAGCTCGCTTAGCCAATGTGATAGCTTGCTTAAAAAGATGATTAAAAACCGTACCAGTTGCCTCAAGTTCTTGAGCAAACAAAAAACTTTCACGTATTTGTCCAAGAATTTGAGTTTCTCCTACAACCATTGAATTTAATCCACAAGTCACTCGTAATAAATGTTCAATAGCACGATCATCTTGATATATATCTAAATAATCTACAAAATCGTCCATAGGAAGTTCGAACCACTCAGATAAAAATGATTTAATATAATATCTACCAGTGTGTACCTGATCGACAACTGCATAGACTTCCGTCCGATTACAAGTAGAAACGATTACACCCTCTAAGATGCTCTTTGTATTTATAAGCCTTTTAATAGCGCAAGTACGCTCCTCATTTTGAAACGTAAACTTTTCGCGAATTTCTACAGGCGTTGATTTGTAATTTAAACTAGTAACTAGGATGTGCACGTTTTTTCACCCCCTGAGTTGGTTTCTAATTCCCTTACACGTGCATATAAAAACCATTTGCTAGAATATATTATAACACGTTGCTAAACTAGTACAAAATAAGTTTGTGAACAGAAAGTGAACACACATAGCTTCCAACTATTAAAAAGGCTAGTAATTGTGACGGATTGTTCACAAATACGTATTTTTTATTCGTTCGATTTTTTTACCATATTTGAGGGTCAAATACCTAGTATGTAGGTAAGAAATTTATCCCATAATAATAGACTTAGTGTTTATGATATTTTCGTAAACGCTATTTCTACATTCTGGGCCACTTTTCAACATTTAACTCAATAAACCTTTCGCTTGGATTACATAAAAAGGTATATTCCTCTAAAATTCTTTATCTTTCCTTTAAACTATGTAGTTTTTCCTAATAAATAGTCGCAATTTTTCATATATTTTTTATAGGGTTTTCTACAATATGTATCGAAACAAGCTAGTAAGTACTTATTTTTATTGATTTAAAAGGAGACTTGCTATGAAACAAATTTTATTCGTCATGTGTTGGATATTTTTAGTTGCGTGTGGTACTAATCAAGAAGCTAATTTACACCATTTAGAAGTTGAATACTCCAAAAACCTAAACACCTATATTAGCTCTTCTAGTAAAAATGAACTAGTAGCAACATTATTGACTATTTCTCCTGATACCGATGAGAACCTCATCACCACCTCAAATAATGATTATTTTACTCAAAATGACCTTCGTAAAGAAATAAAAGAAGGTATATTTCAAACAATTATAACCGAGAAACAAGATAACCATATCAATGGCATAAGTTTTTATACTTGGGTAGAAAATGAAGACGAAATAATTATTCTAGACAAGGTAAAGTTTACTGATGAAGTCGATTTACAATTAGGACAATTCTATTCTGATATTTGGCATGAAAACAACAAGTTTTATTTGAGTTATCATGATTTGGATGTGACTAGTTCATTTATTACAGAAGCTCAAACGGGAAGAATGGTTACTTCTCCTATAATCATTGGATCAAGTAAAAATGAGGTTATTTTAAAGGTTGGTGAGCCCTCAATGACTGATTGGTATTTAGGCGGTACTTATTATTACTATAATGATATAGCCTATCTTTTCGATGAAGATTCAAATGTAGTTGCAATGAATATGCCCGGGCTACGAATTAACGTACAAATTTCAGAAGTTATTGAAAAATTAGGGGAACCTACAGGCAAATCATACTCTGAAATGGAAAATAGTTATTTTTATTCGTATGAAGCAGGGCCTTATTTACTATCTTTTGAAGTATTTGATGAAGATAAAAAAATAACCAACATTTGGCTAACTGAATCTAATAATTTTCTTTTAAAATAGAAAAGGTCCTAAAGCACTTGCTTTAGGACTCTAAAAATTCTTCAATCGTTTTCCATGCTTTATCTTTTCCATAACCAGTTTCTGAAGAAAAGACAACAATTGGATCGCTTGGAGCTTTATTTAACTTTTCTTTAATTGCCTTCTCATGTTTTTGCCATTTACCTTTTGGGATTTTATCTGCTTTAGTAGCAATGATAATTACAGGAATGTCGTAGTGCTTTAACCACTCATACATTGCTACGTCATCCTTAGTTGGATCATGGCGAATATCTATGAGTTGAATCACCGCTTTTAATGTTTCGCGATTTGTTATATAGGTCTCAATCATTCTTCCCCAGGCTTCACGTTCTGATTTTGATACTTTTGCAAAACCATAGCCTGGTACATCTACAAAATACATCACTTCATTAATAATATAAAAATTTAACGTTTGTGTTTTCCCAGGCTTCTGAGAGGTTCTTGCTAAATTTTTTCGATTAATCATTTTATTTATAAATGATGATTTTCCTACATTAGATCGTCCTGCTAAAGCAACCTCTGGTAAACCAGTATCAGGATATTGCTCAGGTTTTACTGCACTTATAACTATTTCTGATTGTGTGACTTTCATTTTTTCTCTCCCACTAATGCATGCTTTAAAACTTCATCTAAATGTGACACAGAAATAAACGTTAAATCATTTCGAACACTCTCTGGAATATCATCTATATCTTTCTCATTATCCTTAGGGAGAATGATGATCTTTAATCCAGCTCGGTGGGCACTCATTGATTTTTCCTTTAAACCACCTATCGGTAGGACCCGACCTCTTAACGTTATTTCACCAGTCATGCCAACTTCCTTCCGTACTGCTTTACCTGTTAAAGCTGAAATAAGAGCCGTCGCCATAGTTATTCCTGCCGATGGACCATCTTTAGGTGTCGCTCCTTCAGGTACGTGAATGTGAATATCATTTGTTTCATGGAATGTAGGATCAATATTTAACTCCACTGAACGTGAGCGAATGTACGAAAAGGCTGCTTGGGCTGATTCTTTCATGACATCCCCTAATTTACCAGTTAAAGTTAACTTACCTTTCCCAGGGGCAATAGACACTTCAATGGACAATGTGTCACCACCTGCTGATGTATAAGCAAGTCCAGTTGCTGCACCTACTTGATCTTCTTCTTCAGCTAATCCATATCGGTATTTCGGCTTTCCAAGCATTTGTTCAATCGTATTATTTGTGACTATAACTTTTTTCTTTTCACCTGAGACTATAATTTTAGCAGCTTTACGACAAAGCGTTGCCATTTGTCTCTCAAGATTACGTACTCCAGCTTCACGAGTATAGTAACGAACAACCTTTACTATTCCTTCGTCCTTGACTTGTAATTTCCCTTTATCTAGTCCATGCTCTTTCATTTGCTTTGGTAACAGATAATCTTTCGCGATATGAAGCTTTTCAACTTCAGTGTAGCCAGGTATATGGATAATTTCCATTCGGTCTAATAAAGGACCAGGTATCGTACCCACGTTATTAGCAGTAGTAATAAACATCACTTTTGATAAATCATACGACTCTTCAATAAAATGATCACTAAACGTATTATTTTGTTCAGGGTCTAATACCTCTAATAGAGCCGAAGCTGGGTCTCCACGGAAGTCATGAGCCATCTTATCAATTTCATCAAGTAAAAATACAGGATTTATCGTTCCGGCTTTTTTCATACCTTGAATTACACGGCCAGGCATTGCACCAACGTAAGTACGACGATGGCCACGGATTTCAGCTTCATCACGAACTCCACCTAATGAAATTCGAACAAAATTACGATCTAAGGATCTTGCAATTGATCTAGCAAGTGATGTTTTCCCAACTCCTGGTGGTCCAGCTAAACAAAGAATTGGCCCTTTAAGTTGTTGAGTTAATTGTTGTACAGCTAAATACTCAAGTACACGTTCCTTTACTTTTTCAAGGCCATAATGATCTTCATTTAAGATTGATTCTGTACGTTTAATATCTAATACATCAGTTGTTTCTTCATGCCAAGGTAGATTAAGTAACCATTCCAAATAGTTGCGAATGACAGAGCTTTCCGCAGAAGTAGCTGGCATTTTTTCGTAGCGTTCAAGTTCTTTATAGGCTTTTTCCTCAATTACTTCAGGCATGTTAGCTTCTTTAATTCGCTCTTTAAAGCTTTCTATTTCGCCTTCTTTTCCTTCTTTATCACCAAGTTCTTTTTGAATTGCTTTCATTTGTTCACGCAGATAATACTCTTTCTGTGTGCGCTCCATTGACTTTTTCACACGTTGACCAATTTTCTTTTCTAATCCTAAAACTTCTTTTTCATTGTTTAATATTTCAATTAGCTTATTTAAACGGTCTTTAACAGAAAAAGTTTCTAATATCTCTTGTTTTTGAACAATTTTTAAAGGCAAATGTGAAGCAACTACATCTGCTAAATGTCCTGGTTCTAAAATATCTGCAACCGAAGCATGCGTTTCTGCTGAGATTTTTTTAGATAACTTGATATATTGATCAAATTGAAGTAAGACATTACGCATCAGTGCTTGTTCCTCAGCATCACCTAAAATCTCATCTTCAACAAGTGTCATTTCCACTTCGAAATACTCTTCGTTTTCTAAAAACTTTTCAACTTTAGCTCTTTGCAATCCTTCAACGAGAACTCGAATAGTGCCGTTTGGTAATTTTAACATTTGCTTAACCTTAGCAAGTGTTCCAATAGTGTAAATCTCTTTTTCTGTTGGTTCATCAATTGAAATTTCTCTTTGTGTAGCTAAAAGTATATTATGGTCATTTACCATAACATGCTCTAAAGCCTGAACAGACTTATTGCGACCGACATCAAGATGAAGTACCATTGTTGGATAAACAAGTATTCCTCTAAGAGGTAAAAGTGGGATAACAATTTTATTCTCTTCAGCCATTATGTATACACCTCCGTACAACTTCTTCTATTTTTATGGAGAGGATGCTTATCATGAAACTTATAACTTCCACTTACTCTAATATAAATCCTTTTTATTAAATTTTATAAGAGCATTTAAATCCACTTTACATAAGAAAAAGTTTTACATTTATTTAGTAAAATTTAGAAGGAAATGAAAAAACTTAATCTTGTACAATTTTATCTTATCGTTCCTAGTTTGTCTAATATTACAATGAAATTAGGTGTATTACTTAGACAAAAACATAACTATCGGTTTTGGCGTTTTACCTTAATGAAAATAGCTACCAAATAAGCTTAAACGTATGAGCAATCAACCATCTTAATTTAAGGGATTTATTCTATAGTTAATTCTTTAGGCAAATATTTACTACTTATAATGTTCTTCAAAGGTATAGAACAATAACATAAAATATCACTATTGATAGGGGCCTCATGTGTTTAAGAAGCCCCAACCATTATTAAACAAGCGCAGAAGGACTAGTATCCTGATTAATTATACTAGCAGGAATGACATCTTCTTCTTTTAAACTTTCTTCGATAACAAAAGCGAGGTCAAAAACTTCTTGTAGAGTAGACACACAAATTACTTCAATGCCCTTTTGTTCTTTAAAAATTGCTTGGTAATTTTCAATCGGAATTAATACACGTTTCGCACCCGCCTGCTTAGCAGCTTCTACTTTAGCTACTACACCACCTATAGGTTTAACAGATCCGTGAATACTTAATTCACCAGTCATAGCTAATTCATTGTCAATTTTGATATTATGAATAGCTGAATAAATGGCTGTAGCCATTGAAATTCCTGCTGAAGGGCCATCAATAGGTGTCCCCCCTGGAAAATTGACATGGATATCATAATCATCTGTAGGAACTCCCATTTTCCTAAGTACTGTAGCCACATTCTCAATAGAGCCTTTGGCCATACTTTTTCGTCGAATTGAACGTACTCTGTCACCAGTGCTTTCTTCCTCAGCTATCCCTGTTATATTTATTCTTCCTTTTCCTTTATTTTCATACGCAGTAACTTCAATTTCAATAATTGACCCAGAATTTGGTCCATAAACAGCAAGACCATTTACCAAGCCAACGGTTGGTTCTTTATGGATATTCTTTTCTGGACGTGGAGATCGTTGGCTAGAATGAATTACCCACTCTACATCAGAAACTTTTATAAATTCTCTATTTTCTGACGTCGCAACTCCAGAAGATATTTGAACAATATTCACTGCCTCTCTTCCGTTTGTTGCATACTTTGAAATTAATTCTAACACTCCTTCTTCTAACTCAAAGTTGATTTTATCTACAGCTTTTTGAGCAACTTTAATGATTTCAGCAGGGGTTAACGCTCTAAAATAGACTTCCAAACAGCGAGAGCGTATAGCAGGTGGTATTTCATTTGGCGTTCGTGTTGTTGCCCCAATTAATCGAAAATCTGCCGGCAATCCATTCTTAAAGATATCGTGAATATGCTGCGGAATTTGTGTATTCTCCTCACTATAGTATGCACTTTCTAAAAATACTTTTCGATCTTCAAGGACTTTCAACAATTTGTTAAACTGAATTGAATGAAGTTCTCCAACTTCATCAATAAATAAGACTCCACCATGCGCTTTCGTAACCGCACCGTGTTTCGGCTGTGGAATTCCAGCTTGCCCCATAGCACCTGCACCTTGATAAATAGGATCATGTACTGAGCCTATTAATGGATCAGCTATTCCTCTTTCGTCAAAACGAGCTGTTGTACCGTCTAATTCAATAAAAACACTTGAAGCTCTAAACGGTGAAGCTGGATTTTTCTTAGCTTCTTCAAGAACCAATCTAGCAGCCGCTGTTTTTCCAACACCCGGTGGACCATATACAATAATGTGTTGTGGATTCGGTCCACATAGAGCAGCACGTAAAGAGCGAATACCATCTTCTTGCCCAACTATTTCATCAAAATTTTTCGGCCTCACTTTTTCTGACAGAGGCTCACTTAATTTTATTGATCTCATTCTTCTTAATTGCTCAAGTTCTTTTTTTGATTCTTTATCAACTGACACCCGTTGTGTCCTTTGGCTTTTCAACAGGTTCCAAAAATAAAGACCAATGATAATCCCAAAAAATAACTGAATCAACAATGCTATGCCTGCCCAATTCATGAAGTACCCTCCTACTAATTTTTCAAGATCTATGCCATTTAGTATCTCCGGTAATGTATCGAGTAATCTTCAATTTGTGAGAAGGGAATAATTGTTATCGCATGGAAAAAATAGTTACTAACTCTACTCGAAAATTTTTGTAAAGTACCTCAGATCATTCCCTAATACAAGAAAAGCGCAAGCGCCTTGGTCACGAGCGATAGGCACTGGAAGGCCTTTGACAGAAGCCGCTCTTTGGCTTCCTACGTGCTTCTGCGTCTTCTAGTATTGCTTCGTAGTAAGCTTCCTCGAAGCAAAGCTGCATGAAGCTATTCTGAGAGGTTATTCAAGTAGTTATTGAAGTCCGTTTCTTGACTGAAGTGACCGAGCTCGTAGGCTGCTTGCGCTAGACAGGTTCCAAATTAGAAATTTATAAATTCTGATTATATAAAAAAGCTAGCGAACAAATAGTTTGTTCACTAGCTTTGCAGAAAATAAATCATTATTCAGTTAAGCCGTCACGTTATCGGGCTAAGTTTTTTACGCACTTTCTTTCGGAAGTGGTTTTTGAATAACTTCTCCATCTTTTGTTTCCAAAATAGGATTTGCATTATCAGTAACAACTTCAGGGGTAATTGTACATTTTGCAATATCATCACGTGAAGGTAATTCAAACATTACATCTAACATTATACCTTCAATTATTGAACGTAAACCACGAGCTCCCGTTTTACGTTCAATGGCTTGTTTCGCTACTTCCACTAAAGCGTCATCAGTAAATGTTAATTCAACGTCATCTAATTCTAACAACTTGACATATTGCTTAACTAGAGCATTCTTTGGTCTAGTTAAAATTTCGATTAATGCATCTTCATCGAGAGGCTGTAAACTTGAAATGACAGGTAGTCTCCCAATAAATTCTGGAATTAGACCGAAACGAAGTAAATCTTCTGGTAATACTTTTGCCAAATATTCACCCGGTTTTAAATCTTCTTGTTTACCAACATCAGAGCCAAACCCAATAACCTTTTTACCTAAACGACGTTTAATAATTTGTTCTATACCGTCAAATGCCCCACCACAAATAAATAAAATATTCGTTGTGTCAATTTGAATAAATTCTTGATGTGGGTGTTTTCTACCACCTTGAGGAGGAACACTCGCTGTTGTCCCTTCAAGAATTTTAAGAAGGGCTTGCTGCACACCTTCACCTGATACATCTCGAGTAATAGAAGGGTTCTCTGACTTACGAGCAACTTTATCAATTTCATCGATGTAAATAATTCCTTTTTCGGCTTTTTCTACATCGTAATCAGCTGCTTGAATTAATTTAAGAAGAATGTTTTCAACATCTTCACCTACGTATCCTGCTTCCGTTAGACTTGTAGCATCTGCAATAGCAAATGGCACATTTAATATTCGAGCCATCGTTTGCGCAAGAAGGGTTTTCCCACTCCCTGTTGGGCCTATCATACAAATATTACTTTTTGATAGTTCAACCTCATCTGCTTTTTGGCCAGAATTAATACGTTTATAGTGGTTATATACAGCCACTGATAATGTCTTCTTAGCTTGTTCCTGTCCTATTACATAATCATCTAGAATTTCACGAATTTCCTTTGGTTTTGGAATATCTTGAAAGTCAACTTCTTCCTCTGTTCCCAATTCTTCCTCAACGATTTCAGTACACAACTCGATACACTCGTCACATATATAAACCCCTGGACCAGCAACAAGTTTCCTTACTTGATCTTGAGTCTTACCGCAAAAAGAACACTTCAGCTGTCCTTTTTCGTCATTAAATTTAAACATAAATTTTCACCCCTCAAAGTTTGTTCTATCTCTCGATACTAATATCGTACTAAAATTTTACCGAATTCATTTAGTCTTTCATATGTATAGCATTTTATCACATCTTAAGCAGTAAGCGCTAATTGTAGCACCCACTATAAAACATAGTATGTACGAAGATAATTTTTGATTACTCCGTATGTATTTAAGAGTATATGTAATTAATTCAATTTTTACCTCCTTTTTTCCTTTTAAAAAAATAAAGAATTTCAAATTTCCTTGTCAAAAAATATACTTTCATAATTTAAAGGCTTTATGTATATATCATACCTGTTAGTTCCTACTACAATTAATTTACTAATAATATAAAAAACATAACTTATTTATCAAAAAAATTTTAATTATTTTATGTGAGTGAATTTCATAATTACCTAAATGGATCTACATCAGTCTAAATGTTGTTGGAAACGATCTTCATCCAACAACATTTAGTATCAGAGTAGCGAAAATAAACAATTATGAAACTTATTAGAATTTATAAATTATTATAGTATAAAACAAGGCACGAAAATATTCGCGCCTTGTTATTAGTATTGTTATGCAACAACTTTACTATTTTCAACAAGTAAATCTACTGCTTTACGAACTTTTAAATCACCCTTCATAGCAGCAATTCCACCTTGCATTGCTAGAATTTGTTTAAGTTCATCAACAGAACGCTTATAAAGTTCTGACATTTTTTCAAGTTCAACTTCAACTTCTTCATCAGATACTTCTAAATTTTCTGCTTGAGCAATAGCTTCAAGAGTTAAGTTAATACGAACTCTTTTTTCAGCATCTGCTTTAAATTGCTCGCGCATACCATTTTCATCTGTACCTGAGAACTGGTAGTATAAATCTAAATTCATACCTTGAGCTTGAAGGCGTTGTCCAAACTCTTCTAACATACGGTCTACTTCAGTTGTAATCATTGCTTCTGGTATATCAATAGTAGCATTCTCTGCAGCTTTTTCTACTAGGGAATCACGTTTTTGGTGGTTAGCTTCTGTTTCTTTGTCTTGGATCATTTTTTCTTTAATATTATTTTTTAAAGCTTCTAACGTTTCAACTTCCTCATTTACATCTTTTGCAAACTCGTCATTAAGCTCTGGAAGCTGCTTACGTTTAATATCGTGAACTTTACATTTAAATACTGCAGGCTTACCAGCTAAATCAGCAGCATGATATTCTTCAGGGAAAGATACTTCAACATCTTTTTCTTCTCCTGATTTAACACCAACTAATTGCTCTTCAAAACCTGGAATAAATGAACCAGAACCAATTTCTAATGAATAGTTTTCCCCTTTTCCACCTTCAAAAGGTGTACCATCAACAAAACCTTCGAAATCAATAATAGCAGTATCGCCATTTTCAATTGTTCCCTCTTCAACAACGATTAATTCAGCATGTTTTTCTTGAAGTTGTTTTAACTCAAGTTCAACATCTTCATCAGTTACAGTTGTTTCCATTTCTTCAACTTCTAAACCTTTATATTCCCCAAGCTGAACTTCTGGCTTTACAGTTACTGTAGCTTTGAAAATAAGATTTTGTCCTTTGCCCATTTGTTCAACATCAATATCAGGACGGTCTACAGGTTCAATATTTGTTTCCTGAATCGCAGCTCCATATGCAGTTGGTAATAAAATATCTAAAGCATCTTGGTATAACGATTCAACTCCAAAACGTTGTTCAAACATCGCACGAGGAATTTTCCCTTTACGGAACCCAGGTACATTCACTTTACCTACTACTTTTTTAAAAGCTTGATCTAACGCTTCATCAACCTTTGCGGCTTCTACTTCAATTGTAAGTACGCCTTGATTTCCTTCTAACTTTTCCCATTTTGCAGTCATTTATTCTTTCCCTCCAACATTTTCAATCATTAAGTATTTGTGGCTTGTAACACTTGAAAAACTAAACTGACTATCATTATAAGACTGAGTATCATTTTTCAATGTAATTTAATCCTCTAACAAAGGTGTAACCTTTCTTAAAGCATAAAAAATTATATGATATTCCACTTTTTACAACCATTCTATTATACCATAGAGTAGTATCATTTCAACTGTTAGAAATTAGTACAAAATCTTTCCAGCTATAATACTGGATCTAATACTGTTAGAAGAATAGTAACCAGTATTATTATGTAATTCCTTTATAGGTCTCGTTCTCAATTTTCAAAATCCCCTCGGAACAAACGACCATCTCTTCTTTATCTACGTTATATTTGTTTGCTAAGTTATAATCATCAAAGTCTATTCCTGCCATTTCAATTCCCGTCCTATGCACAGCAGCAGCCCATAGTGAAGGTTGCAACGGTTCAGGTGAAATAGGATAGATAGCAAAGAGATAATGCCACCACAATTGGGTAACTACTTCAAATAAACTAGGATTATCATTTTCTAATTGTTCAGCTACTAACTTTATAGTATTTTGACCAAATTCCTCATGGTAAACATCTTCTAATTCAGAAATGTTTATGTGGATTACTTTACCAAACTTATGTATTTCAATATCTCCTATTACATTCTTTTCTTTTAGCTGCTGCAAAATAATACTTTTCAGTACTGGATCAAATTGGTCTGTCATTAAGTATTGTTTGACTGTTTCCATAAAAACTGATGCGGGCAATTTCCCTAACATTTGAATTGCCAGCCATTGCTTCTCAACTGTGCCATTATATAACATATTTAACACTTCTTCTGGCGGCTGTTTGATATCGATATCAATTTCTACTTGTGTCCCATCATCTACCATCTGACGACTAAAATGTAATAGGTGATAAAAAGATTCTGCTAGATTTGCTGGCAACTTTTCTTCAGTCATAATGCCTTCAAGCATAGTAACTACTTCATCATATTCTCCTAGTTGAACCAATAAGGAAATATGTACTTGTAAAATATCATAATAATTACCAACATCTTCTTTAAGCATTTGTTCAGTAACTTCTTTAGCTTCTTCTAACCTTGCTTGTTCAATTAAGCTTAAAGCAAGACCAAACCTTGCTTGCGGATGATCCGGTTCAATTTGTAGTGCTTGGTCAAAAAATGAAAATGCATCTGAAAAACTTTTTTGCTTTAATGCTTCCATGCCCTTTGCTACAAGCTTTTCCACTACACCCGGAAATAAAACTACCTTTTCCTTAATTTTTTTTTGTTTCTCTCTCATGAAACAATCGCTCCACCCTTTAGTACGCCTTTTCCTTTAAGTTTACCATTCTAATATATGAATTACAACGAAACAACTTCTTACGCCTTATGCCAAGAAACACACATGATTTACTTTCTCATTGTGCTAGACAGTTTCCAAGTTAGAAATTTATAAATTCTGATTATGTAAAAAAAGAAGGAAAGACAATTGTTTGTCTCCCCTTCTTGTCCTTACTTATGCTCTTTGTTTTTCATATTCAGAAATATCTTCTTCATAATTTAATGTTACAGATACTTCATCCCAACCGTTCATAAGCATTTCTTTCCAGTACGGATCAATTGTGAATTTTGCTGAAAAACCTTGGTCATCAGATACAGTTTGTTCTTTCAAATCAACTGTTAATTCATAAACACCCTTATCAGCTTTCGCTAACAATTCCTCTACTTCAGTTTCTGTAAGTTTGATCGGAAGAATACCATTTTTTACGCAGTTATTGTAAAAAATATCTGCAAAACTTGGTGAAATAACTACTTGGAACCCATAATCTTGGATCGCCCAAGGAGCATGTTCTCTTGAAGAACCACAACCAAAGTTTTCATTAGCTACTAAAATAGTTGCGTTTTTGTTGTGTGGTTGATTTAATTCAAAGTTACTATTATCTGTTCCATCAGCATTGAAACGCCAATCAAAAAATAAGAATTGACCAAAACCAGATCTTTCAATACGTTTTAAAAATTGCTTTGGAATAATTTGATCTGTATCTACATTTACACGGTCCATTGCCGCTGCATTACCTTTATGAACTACAATTCCAGCCATAACTAACTGCACCTCCAACAAAAATGTTTTCTATTAAACTGTTGCCTCAGTAAACGTACGAACATCAACGAACTTACCAGCTATTGCTGCTGCTGCTGCCATTGCCGGACTAACTAGATGAGTTCTTGCACCTTTTCCTTGGCGACCTTCGAAGTTTCGGTTTGAAGTAGAAGCACAACGTTCTCCTTCTGGTACGAAGTCAGGGTTCATGCTTAAACACATACTGCAACCAGACTCACGCCATTCGAAGCCAGCTTCTAAGAAAACTTGATCTAAACCTTCTGCCTCAGCTTGTAATTTGATTTTCTGCGAACCTGGAACAACCATTGCTCGTACTCCAGGTGCTACTTTTCTTCCTTTTGCTACTTGCGCTGCTGCACGCAGGTCACTCATTCTAGAGTTTGTACATGAACCAATAAATACATGTTGAATCTCAATATCAGTAATCGGTGTATTAGGTTCAAGACCCATGTATTCAAGTGCTTGCTCTACAGCTTTTTTATCAACAGCATTTGTAGCATTAGCAGGATTAGGTACTACTCCATTAATACCAATTCCTTGTGAAGGATTAGTTCCCCATGTTACTTGTGGCTCAATTTCAGATGCGTCTATTTCAACTGTTTGATCGTAAGTAGCTCCTTCATCAGTAGCAAGGGCTTTCCACTCTGCAACAGCTTTTTCAAAAGCTTCTCCTTGTGGAGCATATTCTTTTCCTTTTAAGTATTCGAAAGTTACTTCATCTGGGCTTATTAAACCAGCTTTTGCACCTGCTTCGATACTCATATTACAAATTGTCATACGTTCTTCCATAGTCATTTTACGAATAGATTCACCTGTAAATTCGATGACTGAACCAGTTCCAAAATTAACACCATATTTTGCAATAATTGCTAAAATAACGTCTTTAGCTGTTACACCTATAGGTAAGTCACCTTTTACATGTACTTGTAACGTTTTTGGCTTTGATTGCCATAATGTTTGTGTACTTAGAACATGTTCTACTTCACTTGTTCCGATTCCAAACGCTAATGCACCAAAGGCACCATGAGTAGACGTATGGCTATCTCCACAAACAATTGTTTTACCTGGCTGAGTTAGACCTAATTCAGGACCGATTACATGAACAATCCCACTATCAGGGCTGTTTAAATCAGCAACTTTAATTCCAAATTGATTACAGTTCTCAGACAAGGTATCCATTTGCTTTTTTGCAATTTCATCAGTGATTGTATAACGGTTTAGCGTTGGAACGTTATGGTCCATTGTTGCAAACGTCAAATCAGGACGGCGAACTTTTCTTCCCTTTAAACGTAATCCCTCAAAGGCTTGAGGTGAGGTAACTTCGTGAACCATATGAAGGTCGATGTATAATAGAGTAGGTTTACCTGGTTCATCAACAACTGTATGCTTATCCCAAATTTTTTCGATGATCGTTTTTTTACTCATCAAGATCCTCTCCCATTCTAATGTAAAAGGAAAATGTAGAATTATTGAAGGCGCTACTTAAAAGCAGCGCCTTCAAGCTATTTCTTAATTCTACATCTCTTTTCTACATTTTAATTTGTTACTGCTAATTGAATATGTTCGATAACTTTTTCAGTCATTTCTTCTGTACTTAACACTGGCTGTCCTTTTTCTGCAATATCTCCCGTACGGTAACCTGCTTCCAAAACTTTCGTAACAGCAGTTTCAACAGCATCTGCTTCCTCTTGCATTAAAAACGAGTAGCGAAGTAACATTGCAACAGATAAAATCGTTGCTAATGGATTAGCCAAGTTTTTCCCTGCAATATCCGGTGCGGAACCATGAATTGGTTCATAAAGCCCCGGTCCATTTCCATTAATACTTGCAGATGGTAACATTCCTAGAGAACCTGTTAGCATTGATGCTTCATCACTTAAGATGTCACCAAACATATTTTCAGTTACTACAACGTCAAATTGCTTAGGATCTCGGATAAGTTGCATGGCAGCATTGTCAACTAACATATGTTCTAACTCTACATCAGGATAATCTGCGTGAACAGCGATTGCAATCTCACGCCAAACTCTACTTGATTCAAGAACATTAGCTTTGTCAACAGATGTCACTTTTTTACGACGTAGACGAGCTAATTCAAAAGCTTGTCTAATAATTCGTTCAATTTCGTAATTCTTATAATAAAGAGTGTCAACAACTGACTCTCCATCATTTTCTTGTCGTCTCTCTTGAGGTTGACCAAAATATAATCCACCCGTTAATTCACGAACGATCATTAAGTCTACACCTTCAATAACTTCTCTCTTTAAGGTTGAAGCATCTAATAAGCTTTTGTGAGCAGTGACTGGTCGTAAGTTAGCATATAACTCTAACGCTTTACGGATACCTAGTAGACCTCTCTCCGGACGCATATGTCCTGGAAGTGTATCCCACTTTGGTCCACCTACTGCTCCTAACAAAACACCATCACTTTTTTTACAAAGGTCAATTGTTTCTTGAGGAAGTGGTGTTCCATCTTCGTCTATCGCCACTCCACCTATTTTGGCATTCTGGTACGTAAATTGGTGACTAAACTTTTCGGCAACAGTATCTAATACTTTCTGCGCTGCTTTGATAACCTCAGGACCAATTCCGTCGCCAGGTAACACTGTTATTGTTTTATTCATTTTTGTTCCCCCTTAGACATCACAACTGAACTGTTTCTGAACACTCTTCCTTTGATTTGCGATTTAATACACGATTAATCGCGTTTACGTATGCTTTTGCTGAAGCCTCTAAGACATCATTAGCCGTTCCTCGTCCACTTGTTTCAACTTCTTTAAACTTAACTTTTACGTAAACCTCCGCAAGTGCGTCTCTACCACCACTTACCGATTGAATACGATAATCTAATAATTTAACTGGCGATTCAATCATTCTCTCAAGAGTATTGTAAATCGCTTCTACACTCCCAGAACCCGTTGCAGCTTCTTGAAGTTCTTTCCCTTCTGGAGTCTTCAGTGTGATTGTCGCAGTTGGGATATTATTAGTACCGTAGTTGACTTGAAGCTGTTCAACTTTATAATAAGCTACACTACTCGCCACTCGTTCTTCAGTAAGAAGAGCAAAAATATCATCTTCTGTTACTTCTTTCTTTTTATCCGCTAAATCTTTAAAGGCAGCAAAAAGGCGATTTAATTCTTCCTCTTTTACGTTATAGCCAAGTTCCTTAACCTTTTCTTTAAACGCATGGCGACCTGAGTGCTTTCCAAGTACCATTCGATTTGAAGTAACCCCAACTAGTTCCGGTGTAATAATTTCGTAAGTGGTTTTTTCTTTTAATACACCATCTTGGTGAATACCAGATTCATGAGCAAAAGCATTCGCACCTACAATAGCTTTATTTCCAGGAACAACCATACCTGTAAGCTTACTTACAAGGGAACTTGTTCTTTTGATTTCATTTAGCTTTAACCTTGTTTCAGCGTTGTAATAATCACCACGGATTTTGAGAGCAACTGCGATTTCTTCTAAAGATGCATTCCCTGCTCGCTCTCCAATACCATTGATTGTACACTCAACTTGCCCTGCTCCATGTTCAACTGCCGAAAGAGAGTTTGCTACCGCCATACCTAAATCATCATGACAGTGAGTAGATAAAATAGCTTTATCTATATTTGGAACATTATTTCTTAAATAAGAGAATATTTCTCCTATTTCACTTGGAGTAATATAACCGACTGTATCAGGAATATTAATGACAGAAGCACCAGCATCAATAACTTCCTTAATAATACGAACTAAAAAATCTAGATCAGATCGACATGCATCTTCAGCAGACCATTGAATATGTGGAAAATATCTCGCTGCATAACGAACAGATTGTACCGCTGTTTCAACAACTTCATCAGGAGTTTTCTTTAACTTATGTTTCATATGGATAGGCGAAGTAGCAATAAATACATGTAATCTTGGTTCCACTCCACCTTTTAGCGCTTCCCAAGCGGCATCAATATCTTTTTGAACCGAACGAGATAGTCCTGTTACAGAACAGCCTTTTATTGTGTCTGCAATTGCTTTTACCGAGCGAAAATCCCCAGGGGATGAAGCGGGGAAACCCGCTTCAATAATATCAACGTTTAATCGCTCCAATTGCCTTGCAATCTCTAATTTTTCTTCAAAATTAAGATTTACACCAGCTGATTGCTCACCATCTCTTAATGTCGTATCAAAGACATTAATTTTTCCCACTTGTGACCACGTCCTTATGTTTTGCCTTTACGAACGGCATCATTTCACGAAGTTCTTTTCCTACCACTTCGATCGGATGTTGTTTTTCTCTAGCATTGATTGCGTTAAATTCAGGACGATTTGCTTGGTTTTCTAGGATCCAACCTTTAGCAAACTTACCTGTTTGAATGTCTGTTAGAATATCTTTCATTGCTTTCTTTGTATCTTCAGTTACTACACGTGGTCCTGAAACAAAGTCTCCCCATTGTGCAGTATCTGAAATTGAATAGCGCATACCTTCTAATCCACTTTCATACATAAGGTCTACAATTAGTTTTAATTCATGTAAACACTCAAAATATGCTACTTCTGGCTGATAACCAGCTTCTACTAATGTTTCGAATCCTGCTTTTACTAATGCAGAAGTTCCTCCACATAACACTGCTTGCTCACCGAAAAGATCTGTTTCAGTTTCTTCTTGGAATGTAGTTTCAAGAACACCAGCGCGAGCTGAACCAATTTGCTTTGCATATGCTAATGCTAACTCTTTTGCATTTCCTGTAGCGTCTTGGTATACAGCGATTAATCCTGGAACTCCAGCTCCCTCAGTATACGTTCTGCGAACTAAATGACCTGGACCTTTTGGAGCTACAAGGAATACGTCAACATTAGCAGGTGGTACGATCTGACTGAAATGAACGTTAAAACCATGTGCAAAAACTAACGCTTTTCCTTCTTTTAAGTTTGGTTCAATTTCTTCTTTATAAATCTTTGGTTGATATTCATCTGGTAAAAGTACCATGATAAGATCGGCTTGTGCTGCAGCTTCATTTACTGAAACAACAGTATGACCATCTGCTACCGCTTTGTCCCAAGATCCACCTTTACGTAATCCTACTACTACGTCTACTCCACTTTCTTTTAAGTTTAAAGCATGAGCATGACCTTGTGATCCATAACCAATTACTGCTACCTTTTTCCCTTGTAGTACTGCTTCATTTACATCACCATTATAATAAACCTTTGCCATTATTAAACAACTCCTCTAATTTTATTATTTTAAATTTATAATTTTGAAATTAAGAAAGTGAGAGTACCATGTGATGTTTCACAATTTCCTTACAAATTCCTAATTAATTAAAACTACTCTTTGGTCGTTATTTGACACTTTCTGCCCCCGTTTGAAGGCTGTAATACCAGTTCTTGCTAACTCTTTGATGCCGTAAGGATGTAGTAAATCAATAAGTGCTCCTATTTTTTCTTGATCACCAGTAACTTGGACAGTCATACTTTCTCTTCCAACATCAATAATTAAAGCACGAAATGGGTTAATTACTGCTGCGATCTCACTTCTTTGTTGAGCCGTACTAAACACTTTTATAAGTGCTAGTTCTCTTGAAACTATTGACTCATCTGTGATATCTGAAACTTTGAGCACATCTATTTGTTTATTTAATTGTTTTATAACTTGCTCTATACTTTCCTCACTGTCAACAACTACTACAAAAGTCATTCTAGAAATTGCTGGATTTTCAGTGTGCCCTACCGTAATGCTTTCAATATTGTAGTTTCTTCTAGCAAACATTCCAGTCACCCGGTTTAAAACACCTGAAACATTATTTACAGTTGCTGTTATTATTCGTTTCATAATGGTTTCACCCCAATCATTTCGTGTAATCCTTTACCTGGTGCCACCATTGGGTAAACATTTTCTCTAGATGCTACTCTAAAATCAACTAAAACTGGACCATCATGAGCAAGCATCTCTTCAACTGCTTTATCTAAATCATTCACACTATCCACTCTCATACCTTTTATGTCATAAGCTTCGGCAAGTTTTACGAAGTCTGGTTGAACAGGGAATAAAGAGTTTGAATAACGTTCTTCAAAAAATAATTGTTGCCATTGTCGAACCATCCCTAAGGAAGCATTATTTACAATTACTAATTTTACTGGAAGTTTCATTTCTTGTAAAAGTGATAGCTCCTGCAGAGTCATTTGGAACCCAGCGTCTCCCATGAATGCTATAACCGGAGTATTAGGTTCAGCTATTTGTGCTCCTATTGCAGCCGGGAAACCAAATCCCATTGTTCCTAAACCACCTGACGTAACCCAACGATTTGGCTTTTTAAATTTAAAAAATTGTGCTGTCCACATTTGATGCTGTCCAACATCTGTTGTTACAATCGCTTCACCTTTTGTTTTTTCGTAAATACGCTCAATTAGTTGTTGTGGTTTTATTACTGATGTATCTTCTGTATACCATAACGGATACTCTTGTTTTAAACGTTTTAAATCTTCGATCCAAACTGAATTTTGCGATTTGACACCATTTTGGGTAATTAATTCTTTTAGAGCTTCTTTGGCATCTGAAACAATCGGAATTTGAGTTTCAATATTTTTCCCGATTTCTGCTGGATCAATATCAATGTGTGCAATTTTAGCATTTGGTGCAAACTTCTCAAGGTTTCCTGTTACCCTATCATCAAAACGGCTACCTAAACTAATTAACAGATCGCACTCATAAATAGCCATGTTTGCTGTGTAAGTTCCATGCATCCCAGCCATCCCTAAAAACAATTCATGATCACCTGGAAATGCTCCCAATCCTAAAAGGGTACTTGCAATAGGAATTTGCTGTTGCTCAACATACTTTAACAGTTCATCAGTTCCATTAGCATGTAACACACCGGCACCAACTAAGATAAGTGGTTTCTTTGCACTACTTACTGCTTCTACAAGTTTTCTAACTTGTAACTTATTAGGCATGATCGTGGGTTGGTACCCTGGCAAATCAACTGCTTTACTATAATCAAACAAACCTGTTTCCAGTGAAACATCCTTTGGTAAGTCAATTAATACAGGTCCTGGCCTTCCGGTTGTCGCAATATGAAATGCTTCCTTAATTATTCTCGGTAAGTCATTTACGTTTCGCACTTGATAACTATGTTTTGTTATCGGCATTGTAATACCTACTACGTCAGCTTCCTGAAAGGCATCTGTACCAATTACAGAACTAGCAACTTGACCAGTAAAAACAACTAATGGAAGTGAATCCATCATTGCATCTGCAATTCCCGTAACCACATTAGTAGCTCCTGGACCAGATGTCACGACTACAACACCTGGCTTTCCAGATACTCTCGCATATCCTTCTGCTGCGTGAATCGCGCCTTGCTCATGCCTTGCTAAGATGTGACGAATTCCATCCTTATAAATTTGATCATAGGCTGGTAAAATTGCTCCACCCGGGTAACCAAAAATCACATCTACTCCCTCTTGCTTTATTGCTTCGATCAGCATGGATGAACCAGTCATCATTTGATTTTCTTTTTCAACAATTACTTCTTTTTTCCTCAACTTGGTACTCATTTTTATCCCCCTAACAAGTTGATTTTATTTATGCAGCTCTATTGGCTATTCATACATACCATGTTTTAGAAGGGAGGTGACAACATTATTTTCAAAGTTAACCATTATTGTTATAATATCCACCTTTTCTCATACCATCAAAATTCTTTTTGAAAGTAAAATAAAAAACCTTCTCACCCCTATAAATAAGCAACATTTGCTTTTAGTAAGGGGTGAAAAGATTTCTTTCCACGGTACCACCCTTTTTCATGGTTAATTATACAATTTACCACCTCAGGAACGATTTTATCGTTCAGTTTTGATAACGAGTGACGGTATCACTCGACCAATACTACTCGGAACCTATAAATTCCTTTCATATTGACACTCAGAGGTGAGTTCGTAATAAGGGGTATCACCGTATTCACAGCGACAACGGCTCTCTGTAGATACCAACACTTAAAACTACTTTTCCTCTTCGACGTTTTATTGTATAAAATTTTTATATTTTCATTACCCCACCTGTATTAGCCGAGGTTACTAGTTTAGAATAACGAGCTAAATATCCCTTTTTCACCTTCGGCTCTGGTTGAACCCAAGATTTCTTTCTGTTTTCTAATTCTTCATCGGAAATATCTAAGTTAATTGTTCGATTTGTTAAATCAATGATAATTCTATCTCCGTTTTCAATAAAAGCGATCGGGCCGCCCTCTGCTGCTTCTGGAGAAATATGTCCTATAGAAATTCCCCTCGATGCTCCAGAGAACCTTCCATCAGTAATTAAAGCAACATCCTTACCTAATCCTCTACCGATAATTGAAGATGTAGGAGCAAGCATCTCTGGCATTCCAGGACCGCCTTTTGGACCTTCATAACGGATGACTACTACATGACCAGCTTTTACGGAACCATTTTCAATTCCCTCTAATGCTTCATCTTGTGAGTTAAAAACAATCGCTTTACCATCAAAGGTTTGAATGCTAGGATCAACACCCCCAACCTTTATTACTCCTCCATCAGGTGCAATGTTTCCAAATAATATTGATAATCCACCAACGGGACTATATGGATTATCTTTACGACGAATTACTTCATCATTTGTAATTTCAGCATCTTTAACATTTTCGTAGATTGACTTCCCGGTAATTGTCATACGATCAGGGTGAATTGCCCCTTCTATGCTACATAATTCCTTGATGATGGCACTGACTCCACCAGCATTATGCACATCTTGCATTGAATAATCTGATGCTGGACTTATTTTAGATAAATACGGAACACGCTCTGCAACCTCATTAATTCGTTTTAGGTCATATTCAATTTCAGCTTCATTAGCAATAGCTAATGTATGAAGGACTGTATTTGTAGAACCTCCCATTGCCATATCTAAAGCGAAAGCATCATCAATAGCTTCTTTCGTAATGATATCTCTTGGGCGGATATCTTTTTCAATTAAATTCATTAAATGTTTTGCAGCATCTTTAATCAGTTTTTTTCTGTCTTCAGAAGTCGCTACGATTGTTCCGTTTCCTGGCAATGCCATCCCAACCATTTCCATAAGACAGTTCATAGAATTTGCTGTAAACATTCCAGAACACGATCCACACGTTGGACATGCAGATGATTCAATCTCCAAAAGCTCTTCTCGAGACATTTTTCCTGATTGGAACGCTCCAACTCCTTCAAAAACGGATGCTAAAGATAAGCTCTTCCCATCTTTTGTACGCCCAGCTTCCATTGGACCTCCTGTTACAAAAACAGATGGGACATTAGTTCGAACAGCTGCCATTAACATTCCAGGGGTGATTTTATCACAATTTGGGATGTAAAAAACTCCGTCAAACCAATGAGCATTAATAACTGTTTCGGCTGCGTCACAAATTATTTCTCGTGAAGGTAGTGAATATCTCATGCCGATGTGACCCATCGCAATTCCATCATCTACACCAATTGTATTGAATTCAAAGGGTACTCCACCAGCTTCTCTAATAGCTTCTTTAACTACCTCAGCAAATTTATTTAAGTGAACGTGGCCTGGAATAATATCGATATATGAATTACAGACACCAATAAATGGCTTATTCATATCTTCTTCTTTTACACCAGTTGCTCTTAATAAGCTTCTGTGCGGCGCACGGTCAATACCTTTTTTAATCATATCACTTCGCATAATATCTACATCCCCTAGTATACTTGTTGTTTTATCCTCTTGGATTAGTTCGTCTTTTGTATAAACTTTAGCTATATAAACATCATGTCTTATTTAAATATCGATAACACAAATGTTCAACTTCTTCAGTAAACGCAAATATAGTAATTACCTAATTTGTGATAACAAACCCTGTTAAACTTTTATAGGGCTACCATTAATGTATGTTATTAGACTGAAGATGATTATAATAAAAAACTATTTAATGATAACGTTGAGGGATATTTATTGTCAATCGCTCGTTTTATTGTTTGAATTTTTTGACTTTTGTGAATACAAGTGTAGAATAACTTTTTTATTTGTTATCTTGTTAATTTTTCTTACAGATAAAACTTGTAGTTAGTTCTTTATTTTTTAGTATTTGAAGATATAATACGCTTTTTAATCTCAGGGGTCAACCACTTTTTTTAAAATAATTAGATAATTTCGAACACTCTCTTTATGTGCATACGCTTACACCTATGTAAATAAAAGGATTTCACTATTTTAAAAAATAAAGTTTTTTTAAATTAATAAAAATAGATATTAAATTGGTGAGTTTTAATAATTTTTGTTAATCTAGATAACAATCTTTAGAACTGGAATTTACATTAGTAGAATACCTTTTTTTTACAAAAATATAACTGCATTTTATTAAGGGTAAGTTCTAACATAATTGACATTACCTCCAATCCAATGCCTGCCTCAAGATCCATTGATCTAATTTTACTAATGAGGAAAGAAAGTTAGTAGCCTAACTAAACCTAATAAATTGGACTTTACTTTCTTCAGGATAGAAGAAGGAAGTTCCCTAACTCGGATAAGGTTTTAGTTTGGTTCCTTCCCCTAAACTACTTTATTTCCTTAAATCGCGGAAACAGAAATGGCCATGAGGATAATAAAATAGGATTAATTTAGTTATCATCATAACATCAGAGCACCTCCTATATTTTTTCTCATCCCCACCTCTAAAATACATTTTATGCAAAAACAAAAAAAGCTCAAACCTATTGTTATAGATTTAAGCTTTTGGTTATGTATAAATGGCGTCCCAGGAGAGATTCGAACTCCCGACCGACGGCTTAGAAGGCCGTTGCTCTATCCTGCTGAGCTACTGGGACACTATTTGGAGCGGGTGATGAGAATCGAACTCACGACATCAGCTTGGAAGGCTGAGGTTTTACCATTAAACTACACCCGCAGTTTTAATTAATTATAAAATATTTATTTTATCCACGCAGTTTGGCCTTACCATGTCTCTTCCTCTTCCCGATAATTCATAGAAGTTTTTGCGTTGAGACAACTCGCTGCCTTTTTCACAGATGTTTCGCTCGTGGCTGAGGTTTTACCATAAAATACACCCGCAATTTTAACATTTGTTATTCGGCATGTACTCCAATACAATTACCAAGGACAAAATATATTATATAACTTCATACACTGAATGTCAACATATTTTTAAACGTAGCGACTTTTTTTCTCACAATTTTTTTTGTTAGTCGCTACGTTTATATTACACTAATTGGAAACTATATTTCAAGTCTTGTATTTCATTTCCTTTATGGTCAAAAAAAGTTATATAGGCTGTATCTTCTTTGAAATCGATAATAGCATAGCTTCTTTCCATCCTTTTTCTAGGCAAACGAAAACTTCCAGGGTTGATATAAACCACTCCATTTTCTTGAAACGCAACAGCTATGTGTGAATGGCCAAAACAAACTAGTTTTGCTCCTAACTCTTCTGCTCGATAAGAAAGCTTTACCGCAGATTCCTTAACATTATAATAGTGACCATGTGACACAAATATATTTATTCCTGATATCTCTATGTTTATTTCATCCTGATAGTCATTACCAAAATCACAATTTCCACCTACAATAAGTAAGTTGTCGTAAGCGGAAAATGCTTTATTAGGTATTTCAGAATCACCGCAATGAATGATAATATCAACTTCACTTTCATATCGATCAAGTAATCCGAACAATTCATCCCTCAGACCATGACTATCACTAATGACAAGAACTTTCATGATAAATCTCCTTTTAAAGAACTGATTGTATTACTTCTTTCATCTTTTTTAATGCCAATGCCCGATGACTAATTTCATTTTTTTCTTCTTTTGAGAGTTCAGCCATTGTTTTATTCTTTTGCGGGATATACATAATAGGGTCATAACCGAAACCATTTTCACCTTTAGGTTCATGAGTAATTTTCCCTTCACATGTTCCGTCAACCAATATTGTACTATGTCCTGGAATCGCTAGTGCCAATGAACAATGAAAACGGGCAGCACGCTCCGAGTCTTTTACGCCTATTAGTTCATGTAAAACTTTCTCCATATTTGCACGATCATCTTTATTTGGCCCTGCGTATCTAGCTGAAAAAACCCCAGGCTCTCCATTCAGAGCATCTACAATCAATCCAGAATCGTCAGCTAAAGTTGCAATATTATATTGTTTCGCAATGGTTTCAGCTTTTTTTGTTGCATTCTCACGAAATGTTAGACCATCCTCGACTACATCAATAACACTTTCTAAATTAAGTAAAGATTTTACACGAAATCCAAATTGAGAAAATAGTTCCTCAAATTCACGAATTTTCCCTTTATTTTTCGTCGCAATTAAAATTTCTTTCAAAAAGGCCACCTACAATTCTTTTTTAGGAAGTACTTTTATTTTATCTGCAAAGTCACCAATAGCAGCCCTTTGTTCTATAAATAATTCATCAATACCCTTTTGGGCTAATTCTAACAATTGATTAAGTTGATCTCTAGAGAAAGTTGCCTCTTCACCAGTTCCTTGCAATTCAACGAATTGACCACTACCAGTCATTATTACGTTCATGTCAACATTCGCACTTGAATCTTCTATGTAATTTAAATCAAGAATTTCTCCAAGCTTCTGATCAATTCCAACCGATACAGCTGCTAAGTAATCTTTAATTGGGAATTTATCAATTTTACCTGAATCCATACATTTTTTTACCGCTAATACTAATGCGACAAATGCTCCGGTTATAGAAGCCGTTCTAGTACCACCATCAGCCTGTATCACATCACAATCAATCCAAATTGTCCGTTCACCTATTTTCTCTAAGTCAACAATCGACCTTAATGCTCGGCCAATTAATCGTTGTATTTCCATTGTTCTCCCGGTAACTTTCCCTTTCGAAGACTCCCGAATATTTCGTTGTTCTGTCGCTCTTGGTAGCATAGAATATTCCGCAGTAATCCAACCTTTACCTTGATTACGTAGAAATGGTGGAACCCGATCTTCAATACTCGCTGTACATATAACTTTTGTATCACCTATTGTAATTAACACTGACCCTTCTGGGTGTTTAATAAAATCCGTTTCTATACGAACCGGTCTAAGTTCATCTAATTGACGTCCATCAACACGCATTCATACTCCTCCTTTATTTCATTCAAATTCTATCATACCAATGTTTAAGTTTTTCTACAAACCTTATATCATATATATATTTTCTCTAATATTCCTATTAAATAATCCATACTAATTAGGCACAGTTTATATGTTATACAAACTCCAAGTTACTAGGTCATCTTTATTCTTAGCTAAAAAGTGGTAAAGGCCGTTCTGAATTTAATGTTATTCGTAAACGAAATGAGGTGTCTTAGCTTAGACACCTCACAATATAATTGTTAGTATTTACCTGAGTTCACTTTAAGTGGTCTCGATACAGGTTCTGACAACAACTCCCCTGTAGCCATTTGCACTTCACTTTCACCATTAACTTCAATTGCTACTTTTTCAACACCACTTTGCTCAGTTAATGATAATACTAGGAGATTTAAAACTTCGTCACTGATGGCTGTTCCTTCATTATGATTTAGGACCGCTTCATTAAAGTTTACAGTAACCACACCATTTGCATATCGCGGTTCTTCTAGTAATTCAACACCAGAACGGAAATCAGTTAACAATCTAGAAAAGCTAGAAGGTCCCATTAATAGCTGTGAAATAACTGCTGTTAATTGATCTTCTTTTGCGTTAACTCTTCTCGTAACAGGAACATAATAAACATTATCACCATTTTGCGCTAAGAAATATACTGTTACAGCCTTACTATTAGTTACGTCTACTACATTCTCCGTTTCAAGATTTATACCATTTAAACGACTTAAACCTTCACCAATAGGTGTTTCGTTTACAGGCATTACTTCTTGATCATAACCATTAATACGGATCTTTACAGCTTCTACACTATCAAATTGAGTTAACGTCCATGTGATTGCTTGAAGGAGCTTTAATTCATCTTCTGGACGATACTCTTTAAATTGCTCAGAAAAGTCCGCAATGGCTATCCCGTCTTTAATATTCACTCCATAAATTTCAGTTCCAGCTGGAATTACAGCTTGAAAACCGTTTGGTAAATACTGTGTTACCGGACCGTCTTTCACTAAATATTCCAACGCTTGTTTTGCAACACCTTCAGTTTTAGGTAACGCTAACGTTTGTGGTGCCACTAATCCATTTTGATCAAGCAAGTATAGCTCTCTCTTAGTTTCTTCATTCACCATATCAGTATTTGTTTCTTCAGTAACCATTTCCTCCTCCATGCTAAATTCGAAGGAAGTACTTTCGTCAACATAACTGATAGGTGGCGGATCAGTTTCATCCATTATTTTATTTGCCCCAAAACTACAACCGGATACAAGAAATGCTAGTGCAATCAGCACTGGAACTCCTGTTTTGAAACTTCTATGCATGCTTTTCCCTCCTTAGGTGGTTTGTACTATTATGTATACGAGTTATTTTTGTTTTTAGACCAACCCTTTTGGTAAATTTATTCTTTAAAAGGGATTCTATTAAAGAAAAGCGCAAGCGCCTTGGTCACGAGCGATAGGCACTGGAAGACCTTTGACAGAAGCCGCTCTTTGGCTTCCGAAAAAGCCTGAAGTGACCGAGCTCGTAGGCGCTGAAGCTAGACAGTTTCCAAGTTAGAAATTTACAAATTCTGATTATGTAAGAAAAGCGCAAGCGCCCTTGCTCATCGACGTAATAAGCTGGACTGAGTCGAGTGAGATATAGGAGAGTCGAAAGTCGTTAGACTTTCGTTCTCGACTTATTGTAGACGAGACGAAGGAAGCTTTCTAGTCGATAGGGCACTTGCGCTAGACAGTTTCTAAGTTAGAAATTTTATACTTCCTTACCTGATTAAAACAAAAAAGCCCTTCTCAAAGGACTTTTTACGTAAGTTTTATAGTAGTAACTAAAGGAACGTTGGTTTCTAACCAGCTTTGGGCAAAGTTTTTAAAGCGAATTTCTTCACCAGTTGTATAAAAAGTATGATTAGGTCTTCTATTACCAGTGTAGAGAATTCCTTTATGATATAAAAGGGCACTTACTTCTCGAGCGGTTTCATCCCCAGATGAAATAATCTCAATTTCATTACCCATCACTTCTTGAATTACTTCACTTAAAAGTGGGTAATGAGTACAACCTAGAATAAGCGTATCGATGTTGGTGCCTTTTAGTGGAGTTAAACTTTTAGAGACAGCATCATAAGCTTCTTGGCCGTTAAATGCCCCCCTCTCTACAATTGGAACAAAAAGTGGACAAGCTAAACTTTCAACTTTTACTTTATTATTAATGCTTGTAAGTGTTTTTTTGTATGCTCCGCTATTAATGGTACCAACTGTTCCTATCACTGCTACATGATCATTTTTTGTAACTTTTAATGCAGAAATAGCTCCAGGGTGAATAACACCGATAACAGGAATAGATAATTTACTTTTTGCTTCTTCTAACACCACTGCCGTAGCAGTATTACATGCAATAACTAACATTTTTATTTCTTTTTCAAGTAAGTAATTTATCATTTCCCAAGTGAATTTTCTAACTTCTTCCTGCGGTCTAGGGCCGTACGGACAACGAGCTGTATCCCCAATATATAAAACCTCTTCTTTAGGAAGTTGACGTAACATCTCTTTGACTACCGTTAAGCCTCCTATACCCGAATCAATAACTCCTATTGCTCTATTCAATGCTTTCCCTCTTTTTCGTCTCTAAATTATTACTCTCTTTTCATTTCTTGATAAAGGTGACTTAAGTTTTGTTCAAGCACATTAACTTCTTCTTCAGATAAATGTTTAAGTACATCATTCAAATAGTCTTGACGCTTAATAATCACTTGTTCAATAATTGTGGCACCTTTATTTAGTAAATGTATTCGAACAACCCTTCGATCATTTGTATCTTTGACTCTCTCGACTAACTCGTTTTTTTCCATGCGATCAACTAAATCTGTTGTTGTGCTACATGCTAAGTACATTTTTGTAGATAATTCACCAATTGTCATATCTCCATATTCATGAAGCCACTGCAAAGCTACGAATTGTGGTGGGGTAATAGGAAATTGTGTTAATATTTCTCTCCCCTTTTGTTTTACAATATCAGCAATCATACGTAATGATTTTTCGATATGCACCACTTGCTCCATTTCTTTATTTAGTTTTTCTCCCATTCTGTACCTCCTTAATTGGATAATCACCAGTTCGACATATTATGTTTTCATTTTCCTTGTTTTTTATCATAATTTCAAGTCTTCTATCGTAATCATTTCACAAAATATTTTATCCTACTCTTGAGGGGTAGAAAGACCACCACCTCAAAAACAAGAAAAGCGCAAGCGCCTTGGTCACGAGCAGCTGCTCCTGTGCCACTCCGTTTGCTCAAGAGCAAAGCTGCATGAAGCTAATCAACGAAGGATTTCAAGAGGTAATTGAAGTCAGTTGCTTGACTGAAGTGACCGAGCTCGTAGGCTGCTTGCGCTAGACAGTTTCCAAGTTAGAAATTTATAAATTCTGATTATGTTAAAAAAAACCGAAAAGTTTTTGTTGGGGATTAACTCCCCCTAAAGAATCGGATAGAATAATTTCATCAGTGAAAGCTAATGATTAGTTAATATTATTCCTGTGGTAAAAGTTAAACAGCATTCAGTGAGAGATGAAGAAATCCCCACTGATTGTTGTTTAGCTAACAGTTTTTGTAAATCCTACCTTACCAAAACCGGAATATATTTATATTAAGTACAGGACGTAGAGTTTAGCTAGGGAACGTAAAATAAAGGAGCTATAAATTTATAGCCCCTTTAAATGGTAAATTACTTAAGAACTTTAGTTTTAACTAACTCTTCAACTTCCGTTGCAGTGCTTAGCATTAAAGCTTCATTAGCAATATTTTCTAGTTCTTGTTTAGAAAGTTTTGCAATTAACGTTCGAGCAGGTAAAATCGAAGTTGCACTCATACTAAATTCGTCTAGACCTAGACCTAAAAGTAGAGGAATAGCAATTTCGTCTCCTGCCATCTCGCCACACATCCCAGCCCATTTACCTTCTTGATGAGCCGCCTTAATAACAGAACTTACCAAACGTAAAACAGCTGGGTTATACGGCTGATACAAATATGAAACTTGCTCATTCATACGATCAGCTGCCATTGTGTATTGGATTAGATCATTGGTACCGATACTAAAGAAATCCACTTCTTTTGCAAAAATATCAGCAATCACAGCAGTAGATGGAATTTCAACCATCATCCCTACTTCAATTGTTTCTGAAACTTCTACTCCATTAGCTTTTAACTTTTCTTTTTCATCATTAAGGATTGCTTTAGCTTCACGTAACTCTTCAAGAGTAGCAATCATCGGGAACATAATTTTTAAATTTCCATAATGACTTGCTCGAAGAAGAGCTCGTAACTGTGTGCGGAAAATGTCCTGTTCTTCTAAACACAAGCGGATCGCTCTGTATCCTAAGAACGGGTTCATTTCTTTTGGCAATTCTAAGTATGGTAACTCCTTATCTCCACCAATATCTAGAGTTCGGATAACAACAGGTTTTCCTTCCATCTTTTCAACAACAGTTTTGTAAGCTTCAAACTGCTCATCTTCTGAAGGAAGTTCATTTCTACCCATATATAAAAACTCAGTACGATAAAGACCAATTGCTTCTGCACCATTATTAATAACACCCTCAAGATCATTTGGCGTACCAATATTAGCAGCTAATTCTACATGATGTCCATCTTTAGAAAGAGTCTTCTCGTTAACAAGCTTTGCCCACTCTCTTTTTTGAGCTTCAAAACCTTCTCTTTTTGCTTCATATTCTGAAACTTCTGCATCTGTTGGGTTAACGATTACAGTTCCTTCTATACCATCTACAATAACAAGTACTCCAGCTTCAATTTGTGTAGTAGCTTCTTTCGTACCTACTACTGCAGGAATTTCTAAAGAGCGAGACATAATCGCTGAATGCGATGTTCTTCCACCGATATCTGTCGCAAAACCTTTCACATAATTGCGGTTTAATTGAGCTGTATCAGACGGAGTTAAATCTTCACCAATGATAATAACTTCTTCGTTAATACTTGCTAAAGATGCTGTTTGAACACCTAACAAGTGACCAAGGACACGTCTAGAAACATCACGAATATCGGCTGCTCTTTCTTTCATATATTCATTATCCATGCTTTCAAACATAGTAATAAACATCGAAGAAACATCATCCATTGCACTTTCAGCATTAATATTTTCAGATTTAATTTTATCCTTTACAGAATCAACAAGCTCAGGATCACTTAAAACGAGTAAGTGCGCTTCAAAAATAGCAGCCTTATCATCACCCATTTCTTGTTTAGCTGTTTCTTGAATAACTTTTAATTCTTTTTTTGATTGTTCTATAGCTAAATCAAGTTTACTTACTTCTTCATCAGTATTATCAACCGATTTTCGTTCAACTGTTAGATCTGGATTCTCCAATTTAAACGCTTTCGCAATGGCAATCCCGCTAGAAGCGCCAATACCTTTAATTAGTTTTGACATTACTCTCCTAGACCACCTTTAATTACTTCTTCGATAGCAGCTAAAGCTTGATCAGCGTCAGATCCTTCCGCTTTAATCGTTACATCAGCACCTTGTCCAACTCCAAGTGACATAACACCCATGATAGACTTTAAATTAACTGTTTTCTCTTTGTATGTTAATGTGATGTCAGACTGAAATTGCCCTGCTTTATTTACTAATAATGTTGCTGGTCTTGCATGAATTCCCGTATCTGCTGTAATTTTAAAAGTTTTTTCTGCCATTTAAAACACTCCTTAATAGAATTAATAAAATTTTTATTGAACTTCGAAACTAACCTAATAAAAATTCAAAAAAAGTTAGAGTCAAAAGTTTTAACAAAACCCTTGTATGTAGATCGTTTACAAAACAAAAGACATGGGTAAAGTTAAACATGACGAAAAAATAGATGATTCTAGTATTAGAATTCCCCATATTATCGTACATATATACAACTTTACTCATGCCTGATCGGATCAGTAACACGTAAATTTTGTTCTGTTGCAACAAATTATAGCACAATTCAGCAAATGTTTTCAATAGCTTTAGTTGAAAAATAAAGACGTTTACATAAGAAGGCGTCCGCCTATAGGCGACAAACACTGGAAGGCCTACTCTAGCGGTCGGTTTTTGACCGAAAGAGTAGGCCTGAAGTGGTCGAGCCGATGGCGCCTGGAGCTAGACAATTGAAGTCAGTTGCTTGACTGAAGTGACCGAGCTCGTAGGCTGCTTGCGCTAGACAGTTTCCAAGTTAGAAATTTTATGCTTTCTTACCTTGTAAAAAAGCCGGCCTTCTAAAATAGAAAGCCGGAACCATTAAATTTCTAGATAACCTAACCGCACTAACTCAATGACTGCTTGCGAGCGCCCCTTTACTCCAAGCTTTTGCATTGTGTTCGAAATATGATTACGAACAGTCTTTTCACTTATGAATAGCTGCTGTGCAATTTCCTTTGTAGTCTTGTCTTGAACTAGTAATTCAAATACTTCCTTCTCACGTTTTGTGAGTAGTGGCTTAGGACGGAATTCGTGATCTTTCAATTAATTCACCCTCTCTTGCACGGGCTGCAGTGAATAGGATATTTTAATATTTAGCTACGATATCCTATGTAAGGGGATGTTCCCATGTGACTTATTTATGAGAAGATGTGAAAGAAGTTTCGTCTTTTTTTATAAATTCCGTGCCCATTTTTATCTTTTTGATCCTTAGATTACTTTAGCGATAAAGGGGCACATTCTATTAATAATTATTATCACTACCAAAGAAGTTTTTAAAAGATTGTATTGTTGTGTCACGGTTTAGAGCCGCAATAGATGTCGTTAAAGGAATTCCTTTAGGACATGCTTGAACACAGTTTTGAGAATTACCACAATTTGATAAACCACCATCATCCATTATTGCTTCAAGTCGTTCCGCTTTATTCATTGCGCCTGTTGGATGAGCGTTAAAAAGACGAACCTGAGACAATGGCGCCGGACCAATAAAAGGAGATTTACTATTAACATTAGGACATGCCTCTAAGCAAACTCCACATGTCATGCACTTAGACAATTCGTATGCCCATTGACGTTTACCTTCTGCCATTCTTGGACCTGGCCCTAAATCAAATGTCCCATCGATAGGAATCCACGCCTTTACTTTCTTTAAAGATTCAAACATTTTCGTGCGATCTACTAATAAATCACGAATGACCGGAAACGTACGCATCGGTTCTAACCGAATCGGTTGCTCAAGTTGATCAATAAGAGCAGTACAGGATTGCCTTGGTTTCCCATTAATAGTCATCGAACAGGCTCCACATACTTCTTCTAAGCAACTCATATCCCACGTGATAGGAGTTGTTTTTTTACCGGATGCATTTATTGGATTTCTACGCATTTCCATTAAAGCTGAGATGACATTCATATTTTCACGATACGGTATTACAAATTCGTCTTTGAAAGGCGTAGATTCGGGATCCGCTTGTCTGGTAATGATAAATCGAATGGTTTTTTGACTCATGCCTTTTCACTCACTTTCTTTTTAGTGGTGTAGTCGCGCTTTCGCGGTTTGATTAATGAAACATCTACTTCTTCATATTCAAACTCTGGACCATTCAATTGAGCATTATATTTTGCCTTTGTTGTCTTTAACCATTCTTCATCATTACGGTCTGGAAATTCTGGCTTGTAATGTGCCCCCCTACTTTCGTTACGGTTATAAGCACCTATTGTGATTACTCTTGCTAAATTTAACATTCCTTCAAGTTGACGTGTAAAGGCTACACCTTGATTACTCCATTTTGTTGTATCTGAAATATTTATATTTTTATAGCGCTCAATTAACTCTAATATCTTCTCATCCGTTTTTAATAGACGTTTGTTTTCACGAACTACCGTCACATTTTCCGTCATACTAGCACCAAGTTCTTGATGAAGTTGGAATGCATTTTCTTTCCCATCCATTTTTAACAGTGAATCGAATTTACTTTCTTCCTCTTTTAAGTAACGGTCATATAATGCTGTAGAAATATCTTCAACAGACTTTTCGAGTCCATTTATATATTCAACAGCTTTAGGGCCTGCTACCATCCCACCGAATATGGCAGAAAGTAACGAATTTGCTCCCAGACGGTTGGCACCGTGTTGTGAGTAATCTACTTCCCCGGCAGCAAATAAACCAGGAATGTTTGTCATTTGATTATAATCTACCCATATTCCTCCCATAGAGTAATGAACTCCAGGAAAAATTTTCATTGGTACCTTACGAGGATCATCTCCCATGAATTTTTCATAGATTTCCATAATACCACCAAGTTTAATATCCAATTCTTTAGGATCTTTATGTGAAAGATCGAGATAGACCATGTTTTCTCCATTAATTCCTAACTTCTGATTCACGCACACATCAAAAATTTCTCGTGTAGCAATATCACGAGGTACTAAGTTTCCATACGCAGGATATTTTTCTTCTAAAAAGTACCAAGGCTTTCCATCTTTATATGTCCATACACGTCCACCTTCTCCACGAGCTGACTCACTCATTAGGCGAAGTTTATCGTCTCCCGGAATAGCTGTAGGATGAATTTGGATAAACTCACCATTCGCATAATATACACCTTGCTCATATAATTTAGCAGCAGCAAAACCTGTATTTATCATTGAATTAGTTGATTTACCGAATACTATCCCTGGACCACCTGTAGCAATAATTACTGCATCACCTTTGAAGTATTCAACTTTTGAAGAATTTAGATTTTGAGCAACAATTCCACGACATATACCATCATCATCAATTATTGCTGATAAAAATTCCCAGCCTTCAAACTTATTAACGAGACCTTTTGTTTCAAACCTTCGCACTTGCTCATCCATCGCATATAATAATTGCTGACCTGTAGTGGCTCCAGCAAAAGCTGTTCGATGATATTGAGTACCACCAAAGCGACGAAAATCTAGTAATCCTTCAGATGTACGGTTAAACATCACACCCATGCGGTCAAATAAATGAATAATACCAGGTGCAGCTTCACACATTGCCTTAACTGGTGGTTGATTTGCTAAAAAGTCACCACCATAAATAGTATCATCAAAATGTTCAGCTGGTGAATCTCCCTCACCTTTTGTATTTACAGCCCCGTTTATACCACCTTGGGCACAAACAGAGTGAGAACGTTTTACGGGAACAACTGAAAATAAATCTACTTTAACTCCTGCTTCTGCTGATTTTACTGCGGCCATTAATCCTGCTAGACCACCACCAACTATCACAATTTTTCCTTTACTCATATGAGATCACTCCTCCATATTTTGCTAGATAAATGCTAAGATTGCACGAATACCAACAAACGTTAACGCCACGAAAACACCAAGCGTTACATAGGTTGAAATTTGCTGTGACCTTTGAGTAATGGTGATTCCCCATGTGACGAAAAACGACCATAGTCCGTTAGCAAAGTGAAACGTTGCCGCTACTATTCCTACAATATAAAACGTTAAGATAAACGGATTAGCGACGATATTGGCCATCATATCAAAGTCAACAGGCGTTCCTAAAGCAGCAGCAACTCTTGTTTCCCAAACATGCCAAGCTAAAAAAATTACTGTAATTACTCCAGTGGTACGTTGTAATCTAAACATCCAGTTTCGAAAGTAACCATACGTATTTGTGTTATGCTTTGCTTGAAAAGCAATAAATAGACCATACACAGCATGGAATAGTAAAGGTAAAAATATGAAAAAGATTTCTAATAAGTACCTGAATGGGAGATTCTCCATAAAATGAGTTGCCGCATTGTAACTCTCAGCACCATGGACTGCAGTATAATTAACCATTAAATGAACAATTAAAAAAATTCCCACTGGTATAACACCTAATAAAGAATGTAACTTACGATATAAAAATTCTCGATTTCCAACCATACGTTTTCCTCCTGTCCATTGTTTTTTAGTAGGTTTATTCATCGGATAATTCTATTTTGGTAAAGTCCTACTACCAATATTTATTCATTAACTTTGAATGATTTCCTCTATTTATATAACTTTTCTATAAAAATACCTTAGAGACCCTTTAAATTATGTACAAATCTTAGTTATTGAAAACCTTATTTATGAAACCTTTGGTTTGCAACTGCATTTTTTGAAAATATTATGACAATTTCATTTTAACGTCTATATATATTCAGCGTCAAGAAAGCGAATACAAGTTAATACTAATGAAACAAAAAAATAATGCAAAATGGCTCATTGAAGTATATACTTTCAATGAGCCATTTATTACCCTATGATAATTCGTTCGGTAGGATACTTATAATAACTTTTCGTTTCCTTTTTACGAATTGAGAAAAGAAAAGCAATGAGTCCTACACGTCCAATAAACATCAAAACCATTAATATCATTTGACTTGGCAAAGTTAAATCTGGCGTAATCCCCATAGATAATCCACAAGTTCCAAAAGCAGAACTTGCTTCAAATATGATTGCCATCAAAGCTATTTCACTACTATTTTCAAAAGCTGCAATTAAAATAATCGCTAAAAATAACATAACGAGAAAAACAGATAATACTATGAATGATTTTTGTCGATCTTCTTGATGTATCTCCCGACCAAATACTTTGACATCCGTTTTCCCTAATGCAAAACTACGAATGGTTAAAAACATAACTGCTAAAGTTGTCGTACGAATCCCACCACCCACACTCGATGGGCTTGCACCTATAATCATCAAACCTGACAACAGTAATAATGTTGCTAAGCTAAGTTGCGAGACATCCATTGTTGCTAGCCCACCGCTTCTTGCTGTAGCTGAATTAAATAACGAATAAAATAGTTGTTGATGCCATTCAAGCTCCACATAATAGTGGCCCATTTCCAACAACCAAATTGATACAAAACCAAAAACAAAAACAATGAAATAAGTGGTTGTGGTAATCTTTGTAAATAAGCTAAATTTAAAATTCGGGTGAGCTTTTGAAAAGTATTGCTTCAATTCCATTAATACCGGAAAACCAATTGCACCAGCAAAGATCAATAAGACAACAATTAGTTGTACAAAATAATCATTAGCAAAAGGAATTAATGATTCTCCAGTCACGTCAAACCCGGCATTTGTGAATGCACTTAAAGATGCAAAAGCGCCTTGATAATATGCTTCTCCAACCGTATCAAAGTAATTTAAAAAGTATGTACCTAATATTAAAGCTCCAATTAGCTCAATAATTAATGCAACAAACAAAATACCGCGCATTAAATTTACTAAGCCAGAAAATGTATTTTGATTTTGGTCAACCATAATCAGCATTCGTTGTGACAAAATGATCTTCCTACCAAATAACATCCACACAAACGTCCCAAGGGTCATAATACCAATTCCACCCAACTGGATGGCAATGGCTAAAAAGATAATTCCTATATAACTAAATGTCTCTGAAACATTTACAACTGTTAGCCCCGTCACACTAACTGCACTAACTGAGGTAAACAATGCTTCAGAGTAAGTAACTGAGACACCAGGAAGGTGTGAAATCGGCAAATATAATAACAAGCTAAATAAAAACATTGCTATTATATATGAAATAATAATAATTCTGAATGGGGTTAGAAATTTCCCCTTTGAAAAATTCATAACTACATACCTCCGAATCCACTCGGGGTTTAGTATACCATATTTTGCACAAGTTTATATAGTACATTCTAAAGGAAAAGAGATATAATAATAACTGAATGTACGGCAAAAAAAGTGGGGGAAAAAAATGATTTTTAAACATAAAGAGAGAAATTTAACTGAACACACCGAAGAGTTACAAATACCATTGTTTGGCTATGAACTCTTAAGAGAGGAAGTACTTCCCGACCTATTAGGAAAAGACCATAATGTTATTTTATATTGGGCAGGAAAATCATTAGCTAGAAAATATCCACTTTCTTCAATTGACGAACTGATCGCTTTTTTTGATAAAGCGGGTTGGGGCAACCTAGTATTAGTGAAGGAAAAGAAGACAGAAGCAATGTTTGAATTAACTTCATTTCTATTTGATCAAAAAAAATCGTTTTCTGCTCCTTTAGAAGCTGGTTTTATAGCAGAACAAATCCAAAACATACAAGGATTTATTACTGAAGCAAACGAGGTTTCTAAAATAGGAAAGTTAAAAAAAGTTGTTTTTCATGTTAAATGGGATCTAGAAGACCGTGTTACAACATAGTAAACAACTAAAAAAGGAAATAACTTTATGGTTTTCTACCATGTAAAAAAGAGTTGAACCATAATCAATTGGTTAACTCTTTTTTGTCTTTTTTCACTTTATCTTTGAAGAACTTTTATTTCGTCTAACTTAAATTCTTTATGTAGCGTTTCTACCGCCTTAACCATTTCATTTTGATCAATAACTGTTGAAACTTTAATCTCAGACGTACTAACCATCTTTATTAAGATTCCTACATCAGAAAGAGACTTAAACATAATTCCGGCTACCCCAGGGTTTGAAATCATTCCAGAGCCAACAATTGAAACTTTTGCCAGCCCTGTTTCATGTTGGATTTCCTCATATAAAAGAACTGAGCGATTTCCTTCTAAAACCTCAAGAGTTTCAGTTAACTTTTCAGAGTTAATTGAAAAAGAAATATTGGTATTCTCACTATCAATCACATTTTGAATAATAATATCAACGTTAATATTGTTTGCTGCTAGCGTAGTAAATAGATTTGATAGCCCTGAAATATTATTAGGCATCCCACACACTGAAATTTTTGTTACATTACTTTCAAAAGCTAACCCTCTTACAACTAGATTTTCTTCCACTGACGCTTCCTCCTCTATCATTGTTCCTTCTTCCTCAACCATACTAGAACGAACTGTTAACTTCACTTGGAAATTTTTCGCAAATTCAACCGCACGAGGGTGTAAAACCCCAGCACCTAAATTTGCTAATTCCAACATTTCATCGTAAGAAATTGAACTTAACTTTCTAGCCTCTTTCACCACTCTAGGGTCAGTTGTAAACACACCTGTAACATCTGTAAAGATATCACATCGGTCCGCCTTTAAACCTGCAGCTAAAGCTACGGCTGTCGTATCGGAACCTCCTCTTCCTAATGTGGTAATCTCTCCACTTTCTGTTACCCCTTGAAACCCTGCGACAATAACAATTTTTCCTGTGGTCAAATAATTCGTTATTTTTTCTTTTTCAAAATTAACAATTCGAGCATTGCTATGGCAAGCTTCCGTTATTATTCCTGCTTGCCACCCCGTTAGCGATACTGTATCATAACCTCTTTCTTGAAGTGCCATTGCTAAAATCGATATAGTTACTTGTTCACCTGTAGAAAGTAGCATGTCCATCTCACGCTTACTCGGCTTTTCAGTAACTCCTTTTGCTAATGCAACTAATTCGTCTGTAGATTTTCCCATTGCTGAAACAACCACAACAACTTGGTCACCATTTTCAACAGTATTAATCACTCTGTTTGCTACATTTTTAATTCGTTCGATATTACCAACTGATGTTCCACCGAACTTTTGAACAACTAAAGCCATTTGACTACCATCCTTTCAAATTTTAGTTTCCCAAAAATTCTATCCCTGTAATTCATTCGTGAAAATCCCGTCCTACATACGATAATAAACAAAAAGCATCAGTAAGGAAGACTCCTCACTGATGCTTTAACAAATGTAGTCAAAACAAAAAGAAACTATTATTGTTCCCTTTCACGTGAGATAGTTCTCCACACAACCATTGGGATCGATTGTGTGACAGCTCTACATTTATTCAATGTAGGTCCAGTATAATAGTAGTGAGTTACTGATTATACTTCGGCAAATTCCCCTTTCAGCTATAATCACCGGACCTCATCGCCCTCCTATAACATACTAATGGTTTTTGCGCCTCTACCACCACTTCATTTTTGAAGTATTGGATATTCAATTAATAAATATTGTAACAGAATACTATTAGAATGTAAAATACTAGGTTAGAGAGAACTCGTTCTAGCTTCGCTAGAACATCGGAAATTCAGATGGAGTCTCAACTCCACCTGAATGGAAGTTCCCACCTACGCTACGCTTAGAGGTGGGGGTCTATGACTTAAGTTCAAATCAGTTTGATTACAAACTCCTTTTTCTGCCTCTACCCTTTCAGTTTTTCCATTAATCCTAGAGCTACCTTTTCCGGTATTCCAATCTGACGAAAGTCTTCTAAACTAGCTTCTTTCATCTTTTTTACAGAGCCGAAATGTTTTAATAGGAGTCGTTTGCGTTTTTCACCAACTCCTTCTATTTCATCTAACACAGAAGAGAAGAGACTCTTACTACGAATTTGTCGGTGAAAAGTAATTGCAAAGCGGTGAACTTCATCTTGAATTCTTTGTAATAAATAGAATTCCTGACTATCTCGCTTTAACGGTACAACCACAGGCGGATCACCCTTTAATAATTGCGATGTACGGTGTTTTTCATCTTTAGCTAAGCCACATACTGGTATTGTAAGGCCTAGTTCATCTTGAACAACACTCTGCGCGGCAGAAATTTGCCCTTTCCCCCCATCTATAACGATTAAGTCAGGTAACGGTAAGTTTTCTTTTAACTGTCTAATATATCGCCTTCGAATTACTTCGCGCATAGATTCATAATCATCAGGCCCTTGAACAGTACGAACTTTATACTTACGATAACCTTTCCTGTTAGGTTTCCCATCAACAAAACTAACCATCGCTGAAACTGGATCTACACCTTGAATGTTCGAGTTATCAAAAGCTTCAATAACTTTTGGGGTTGGGATTTTTAGTGCAAAACCTAAATTCTCGATAGCTTTAATTGTTTTTGATTCGTCTCTTTCGATTAAATCAAACTTTTCCTTTAAAGCAGCTGTAGCGTTTTGTATCGCTAATTCTACTAATTCCTTTTTCTGACCACGTTGCGGATGAACTGTTCGCACTTGTAGAAATTCACTTGTTAGGTCTTTATCTATTGAATTTGGAAGAAAGATTTCCTTTGGCTTTATATGTTCCTTTTGACTATAAAATTGTCCTAAAAACGTTAGAAACTCTTCATCTGGTTCTTGGAGAACTGGAAAAATAGATACATCCCGTTCGATTAGCTTACCCTGTCGAATAAAAAATACTTGTACACACATCCAGCCTTTATCGTAATAAAAACCAAATACGTCTCGGTCAATTTCATCGGTAATTGTTATCTTTTGTTTTTCCATGACTGCTTCTATATGTTGGATTTGATCACGATATTCCTTTGCTCGTTCAAACTCAAGATTTTCAGCTGCGGCTTCCATCTTCGAAATTAGTTCTTTTTTTATCGTCGTATGACCGCCATTTAAAAAACGCGTTATTTCCTCTACCATTTCTTTATTTGTAATACTACTAACTTCTTGAATACATGGACCCAAGCATTGATTAATATGAAAATAAAGACAGACACGTTCTGGTATAGTTGTACATTTTCGTAACGGATAAAGACGATCTAGTAGTTTTTTTGTCTCATTTGCAGAGCCTGCATTTGGATATGGTCCAAAATACTTCCCCTTATCCTTTTTTACCTTTCTTGTAGTGATGAGTCTAGGGTGTTCATCAGCAGTAATTTTTAGATAAGGATAACTTTTGTCATCTCTTAACATAACATTGTATTTTGGATCGTACTTTTTAATTAAATTTAATTCTAAAATTAATGCCTCAAGATTAGAGGAAGTAATGATATATTCAAAGTCATCAATTTCACTGACTAAAAGCTGGGTTTTGCCATTATGAGAACCCGAAAAGTAGGATCTCACCCTATTTTTTAATATTTTCGCTTTACCAACATAAATGACCGTACCTTTTGAGTCCTTCATCAAATAACAACCTGGCTGATCTGGTAAGATCTCTAATTTCTTCTTAAGCTTTTCCATCTGTTTAATCACCACTCTTTACTTTATATTACTCTTAAGCTGGTATGATAAGTTTTTGGTGTTTTATCAGTAAACTATAGCATAGGATCAAAAGTCGAACAAACGGTATTATTTAGAATAGAAAAAGTCCACTATCCTTAAATGGACAGTAGACTTTTCATTGATTAAGCTCTCATGTGGGTAGTAATCCCAAATAAATAGAAAAAAGCTTATAAATGTTTATTTAATAATTCTGCTAATGCTTCTTTTGGTTGAAAGCCGACTACTTGATCTACAACTTCACCATTTTTTAATACTAATAATGTAGGGATACTCATTACACCAAATTTACTTGCAGTTTCTTGATTTTCATCTACATCAATTTTTGCAATCTTTACTTTGTCATTGAATTCTCCATCAAGTTCTTCAAGAACTGGAGCAATCATTTTACAAGGACCACACCAAGGTGCCCAAAAATCAACCAATACTACACCTTCACTTGTTTCACTAGTAAAGGTTTGGTCAGTAACATTTACAATAGCCATTGTTAAAATCCTCCCTAAATACCATTTTATACTCACGCGTATTATATCATTATTTATTTAGTGCATGCTACTAAATTGCTTACAATAAGAAATTTCCCTTAAACGAAGAAATTATCCCTACAACCACTCAAACTTCAAAAACTTAGCCTTATTAATTTATGATATCTATTGGCGAAATCTTAACTGCACTAATTTTAAAGCCTGGTATTTTGCAGGTTGGATCTAATGAGTCAGATATCAAACAGTTAACATTTTGGGTTTCTGCCCAATGAAAAGGAACAAAAACTGTGTCTTGGCGAATGTGTTTAGACCATTTGCTTCTTACTATGATCTTCCCTTTTTTAGATTCAATTTGGACCAAACTGTTATCTTGAATTCGGTATTTCATTGCAGTTGATGGGTGAATTTCTATAAAAGACTCAAAGTTTCTTGCAGCTAAAGCCGAACTTTTTCTCGTTTGTACACCTGTTAAATAATGAGCCAATACCCTTCCAGTCGTTAAATACAGAGGATATTCTTCACTAATATTTTCTTTTGACACAGTTGAATAATTTGAAACAGGAATAAGCACAGCCTTTTCATCTGAATGAGCAAATGATGTTTCAAATAACCTTTTCGAACCTTGATGATTTATCGAAGGACACGGCCATAGGATTCCATTCTCTTCTCTTAATCGGTCGTACGTAATACCGTAGTAATCTGCTATTCCACCACGACTTGCCACTCTCAGTTCATTAAAAATATCTTCTACAGATGTAAAAGAAAAGTATTTTCCTTTTCCAAGAGTATGACTAATTTCACAAATAATTTGCCAGTCATGCTTAACTTCTCCTGGACATGCCCTCGATGCTTCTCGTAACGTGACACGCCCTTCTAAATTCGTTAATGTTCCTTCATCTTCTAAATAAGACGATGAAGGTAAAATTAAATCAGCATGTCTGGCAGTTTCAGAAATGAACATATCGACAACGACCAAAAACTTTAATTTTTGAAAAGCTTCTTTTACGAAATTTGCATTTGGGTTGGAAACAACTGGGTTGGAACCCATCAAAAACATCCCCTTAATTTCCCCCCTATGAATCTCTTCCATCATTTCATAAGCAGAGACACCTTTTCTCGGTAAGTCCTTTTCATTAATTCCCCATATTTCCGAAATATATTTACGGTGCTCTTCATTGTCAATCAACCGATACCCTGGTAATTGATCAGCCTTTTGCCCATGTTCTCTTCCGCCTTGTCCATTCCCTTGCCCAGTTATAGCACCATAGCCACAACTAGGTTTTCCAATCTTCCCTGTTACCAAAAGGATATTCAATAGATTTCTGACAGCCATAACCCCATCTGTTTGTTGTTCTACACCTCGAGCAGTAAAAATCATTCCTGATTCTTCTTCTCCAAATTTCCTAGCTGCTCTTTGAATATGCTCAATTTCGATGCCAGTTATTTGTTCAATCTCATTTAAGTCAACAGCATTTAGATGCTTTTCTAATTCTGGAAATCCATTCGTTCGATCTTGAACAAAAAGATCATCAACAAAATTTTCTTCGATGATTACTTTTAATAGTCCATTTGCTAGTGCAGCGTCTGTACCTGGTTTTAGCTTTAGATGTAGGTCCGCCATTTTCGTCGTTTCTGTTTCGCGTGGATCAATGACAATAATATAAGCTCCGTTTTCCTTTGCTTTATGAAAATAAGGAGTCATTGTCGGCTGACATTCTGCAAGATTTGACCCTACTATAATAATACACCTTGAATTTGGGATCTCTGACAAACTATTAGTTAACCCTCGATCAATACCAAAGGCTTGATTTGCCGCTGTTGCTGCTGCTGCCATACAAAAACGCCCGTTGTAATCAATGTATTTTGTTTTTAATGAAACACGTGCAAACTTCCCGAGTAAATAAGCTTCTTCATTAGTTAAAGAGCCACCGCCGTAAACAGATAGTGCATTTAAACCATATTCAGATTGAATACGAGTAAAATTTATTTTTATATGTTCTAAAGCTTCTTCCCATGAAATTTGAACAAATTCACTATCTTTCTTTAAAAGAGGATACTTAATGCGCTCTTTGTGCAGTGCATGCTGATGAGCATTTAAACCTTTAATACATAAACGACCTTGTGACGTCGGATTATCTTTTGAGATTGTTTTATATTTTTTATTTGTAAAGGAAGATTGTTCAATTAATTGCATCTTACATTGCATACTACAATAAGGACATTGTGTATCATATGTTTTTTCGGCCTGCCATTTTTGTTGGTTGGTTCGAAAGTACTTTAATAACATCTCGGTCATAGTTACTCATTCCTTTAAATCATTTTTAATGCTGGCGACTTTCTTTGTGTAGAAGTCTCCATTTCTAATCGGGTTAGTAATACATTACAAAGTTCTTCATCAAACAACACTTCACGAACATGGATTAGGCCAATACGATCTAACCATTCTCCAGTAGTCTCTAAATAATTTGCCGTTTCACGGTAGTATTGGATAAATGCGCTTATTAACTTAATAACTTCTTCGTCATTTTCAGTAACGCATAATAAATTTCCAACCTTAACATTCCGTCCACTGTTACCACCAACATAAATTTCCCAACCTCGATCAATACGTACGATTCCTACATCTTTCGTCGTTGCTTCAGCTCCATCGTGGATACATCCTGAAATACTCATATTCACACGGTGAGGTGTTTGAATAAATTCCATACTTTGTTCTATACGAATTGCTAGATCAATGGCTTCTTCTTTATCACATTTACACACATTTTCACCCATACATGTTCGTACAGGTTGAACCGTATGTTCATTTCTGGAGCACAATCTCATGCCTAAATCAGACCATATACCTTGTAAATATTCTTTTTTCACACCATTTAAACTGATTCGTTGCCCGCTTGTCAGTGTAACAGACGGGATACTATACTTCTCAACTACGTCTGCAATTTTACGTAATTCTTTAGCATCTGTTACACCACCATACATTTGTGGTATGACTGAAAAAGTCCCATCATTTTGTAATGTAGCATTCATATTTTCGTTAAAAAAAAGCGATTCTTGTTTTTTTACATAAGTTGGATATATCATTGCTAAATAATAGTTTAAAGCTGGACGACAGGTTGAACAGCCAGATTCGGTTTTCCAATTAAGTGCTTTCACTACTTCTTCAATAGAAACTAGGTTTTGAACTTGAATTTGATGAACAACTTCATCTTCTGATAACGCCGTACACCCACAAAAAGGTATTTTTTCTATAACTTCATCAAATTCAGGACTTTGAATATAGTTTAATAGATCTTGAACTAATGGCTTACAGCTTCCACACGAACCAGATGCTTTTGTACACTTTTTCACTTCTCCAATAGTTGTTATATCATTTTTTTGACAAGCTTCAATAATTTTCCCTTTAGAAACACTATTACATTGACAGATAATACTGCTAGAATCCATAGCTTGGACTTGTGTTTCTGTCATATTTGGTGGTTGAAACATTTGAACATTCTCTAAATCAGTTACATCTTTTTGCTTTATTATCATATCTAAAATTCGTGAGCCATCACTCGTATCCCCGAACATAACTGCACCAATCATTTTATTACCTTTGAAAATAATTTTCTTATAAACACCTTCAAGTTCATCATAAACTTTTACAGTTTTCGAAGTATCATCTTCATTCAATTGACCGACAGAGAATAAATCAACACCAGAAATCTTTAATTGAGTCGAAAGGACAGAGCCCTTGTAGCCTTCAGTTTCAATATGACATATCGATTTAGCTAGTACTTTTCCTTGTTCATACAATGGTTTGACTAATCCATATACCATTCCTCTATGCTCTACACATTCTCCTACAGCATAAATATCTGGTATATTTGTTTGTAAAAAATCATTTACAATAATGGCTCGATTTGTTTCGATGCCACTTTCTTTTGCTAACTGAATGTTTGGTGTTACTCCCACAGCCATCACAACTAACTCTGCTTCTATTTCTGTTCCGTCCTTAAACCGTAAGCCTCGCACACGATGATCTCCAATAATTTCTTCGGTCATTTTTTCTAGTAAAAAATTCATACCTTGACTTTCTAATTCTTTTTGCAGTAAATGAGATGCCGTTTCATCTAATTGTCTTTCCATTAAAAAAGGAGCTAAATGTACGACATCAACGCTCATCCCCAAGTTTAGTAAACCTCTAGCCGCCTCTAACCCTAAAAGTCCCCCACCAATCACTACTGCTTTTTTATATCGTTTTGAATATTCAATCATTTTTTGGCAATCTTCAATCGTACGGAAAGGAATAACCCCTTCCTTCTTAGCCCCAGGAATAGGAAGCATAAATGGTCTTGACCCGGTCGCTAAAATCAATTTATCATAACCTACTACACGATTTTGATCGGTTATAATCATTTTTTTCTCTTTATCTATTTTGACAACTGTTTCATTTGTAAATAATTCTATATTATTTTTTTCATACCAATTTTGATCATTAATTATAATGTCTTCAATGGATGTATCGCCTTGAAGAACTGTCGAAAGCAAAATACGATTATAGTTAACATGTGATTCTTTTCCGAAAATGGTAATATCAAAGGCCTCAGAATTATTTTTAATTATTTCCTCAACACTACGAACACCAGCCATACCGTTACCTACAACTAATAATTTTTTTCTCATCAAGATAATCTCCTAACAAAATCATAATGTTGTAGCTAATTGCTACTATTTACTTATTCTTTCATAAAATGAGTTAAAATAAAGAAATTACGTCACATTTACTCACATACAAAATAAACATTGATGTATCATAATGTTATTTTCTATTTTTAAATATAAAGAAAAATATAGACTTTCTATAAAATTTGTATTAAGAAAAGTGCACCAGCATAAGACACCCCCTCCACGAATCGGGATCAAACGAGTAAATTCGTTTACTAGCTTGAGAATTTATCAAGCAAAACTTAAATCAATGGGGGGTTCCTTCATCCCCAACTAAATTTTTCGATTTTCTTACGTTTTGAGGTGGGAGCCTACTGTCCCTTAAGAGTGGGGAAAATAATCCTTTTAAAAAAAGAAACCGCAAAGACTAATTCTTTGCGGTTTAAGAATTTCATAATATACAATTTTTTAGCCACTAGATAGTATATCTAGTTGAATTGTTACGTTTAAAATAGACATAGTTTAATGTCGCTTTATTTCACTCATTTATATTATATATAACTAGTTTCCTTGTTAAATTAATAAACTATTTTATGATCCCTGCACCTATAACAAAGGAAAGACCAAGCGAAATGATAAATGAAAGTAAACCGACAGCGCGATTATCTTTCTGTATTTCTTCGTCGACTTTAAAACGTGGCGTTAAAAATTCAAAAACAAAATAACCAAATATAAGTAAGCCAAATCCGAAAAATCCCCAGGTTAACATTGTAAAAAGCGAATCGTTATGTTGAATTGAAAACCGAAAAATGTTTGCCACCCCAAATATTTTCCCCCCTGTCGCTAATGCAACAGACACATTCCCGTTTTTGATCTCTTCCCAATTATTATATTTGGTTACTGTTTCAAAAATTGTTAAGAAAACAATAGTAGCTAAAACTACAACACTAAAGGTGGCAGCTGTGTAAACGAAATCAATTTGAAATAACCGGTCCACATTCCTCACCTCCCATTATTTAAATTCAACAATTGTATTACCAAGTCCACCTTCGTTCATTGCAGCCATCTTAGAACTTTTTACGTGTGGATGGTTTTTCAATAGTTGAAGTACACCTTTTCTTAGGGCACCTGTTCCTTTACCGTGAATAATTGACACCGAATTATATCCTGCCAATAACGCATCATCTAAATATTTTTCAGTACGTTGCATCGCATCTTCAAACCGTTCACCTCTAAGATCTAGTTCTGGTTTCACATGATGGTTTGTCGTGCCCCGTACCGTTGCCATCGGCTTTTTCTCTATTTGTTTAGGGCGATCGAGTAATTGAAGATCTGTTATTGCTACTTTCATCTTCATGATCCCAATTTGAACTTGAAATTCTTTATCAGACACTTTTTCAACAATGTGACCTTTCTGACCAAAGCTAAGTACCTTTACCTCATCTCCAGGGAGTAGTTCTTTACCAATAGTATTTGTAGCTGCAGTTTTTTTCTTTTTATCCTTTAATTTTGGAGCAGCTTCTTCTAAGCGTTTTTTCGCATCAATTAATTGGTGTTCTTTTACGACCCTTGCTTCTTTTTGCAATTCTCGAAGTTCCTCAATGATAAATTCAGCTTCCTCTTTTGCAGTTTGAACTGTTTCATAAGCTTTCTTATCGGCTTCTTCGATAATTTTTTCTTTTTCTCTTTCAAACGAGGCAAATTTTTCCACAAGATCTTTTCTAAGGTGTTCAGCTTCTTCACGAATTTTCGCCGCTTCTTCAATTTCTTTTTCAGCAGCTTTCTGACTAGATTCTAGCGAGGAAATCATGTTTTCTACTTTATTTGTTTCTGTCGATATTTGTGCCTTTGCTTTATCTATAATATCAGAACTTAAGCCAAGACGCTTTGAGATTGCAAAAGCGTTACTACGACCGGGAACTCCAATTAAAAGTCGATAAGTAGGACTTAACGTTTCTACGTCAAACTCCACACTAGCGTTTATCGCTCCTGGACGATTGTAAGCATAAGCTTTTAGTTCACTATAGTGGGTTGTAGCTACAATTCGTGCTCCACGTTGGTAAACATCGTCTAATATCGCAATAGCTAATGCCGCTCCCTCTGTAGGATCAGTTCCAGCACCAAGTTCATCAAAAAGGACAAGACTTTCGTGATCTACCTTGTCTAAAATATCAATAATATTTGTCATATGAGAGGAGAACGTACTTAAATTTTGTTCAATTGATTGTTCATCACCAATATCTGCAAATATAGATTTAAATACAGCCATTTCAGATCCTTCATCAACTGGAATGTGTAAACCTGATTGCATCATTAAAGTAAGTAATCCTGTTGTTTTAAGTGTAACTGTTTTACCGCCTGTATTTGGTCCAGTAATGACAATAGAGCTATATGTTTTACCAAGTTCTACATCAATCGGTACTACTTCATCATGTCCAATTAATGGATGGCGAGCTTTTTTCATGTTCATATATCCAATGTCATTTAATTTTGGTTGGGAAGCTTTTAGCACTTTTGAATATAAGGCCTTAGCAAAAATAAAATCTATTTCAGTTAGCGTTATTACATTTTGTAATAGTTCATCACTAACGAGAGCAACCTTCTCTGAAAGCTCCAATAAGATCTTTTCTATTTCTTGCTTCTCCTTAACCCGAACTTCACGTAATTGATTATTAATAGATACTACTGCTTGTGGCTCAATAAATAGTGTTGCTCCTGAAGCTGATTGATCGTGAATTAATCCACCAAAATTACTACGATATTCTTGTTTTACTGGTATAACGTAACGATCGTTACGGATTGTAATGATTGAATCTGATAACATCTTTTGACTACTAGATGACCGGATTATACTTTCTAGTTTTGAACGAATCGATGCTTCGTGACTTTTAATTTGCGAGCGAATCGTACGTAACGTTGGACTAGCAGAATCAAGCATATGTCCATGGTCATCAATACACATTTTAATTTCACGTTCTACATCAGTAAGTGGTGTAATCGTCGCCACTAATTCTGCTAGTATTGGTAGCTCTACTTCGTCTTCAAGCATATCTTCTATAAACTTTTTAAATCTTCTTCCACCGTAGATGGTACTTGAAACATCTAAAAGCTCCATTTCATTTAACATACCACCTATTTGAGCACGTTTTACACTAGCGTTTATATCACGTATTCCCCCTAATGGTGCCTGCCCCTTTAAACGGAGTACTTTCGTTCCTTCATGTGTTGCGTTTTGCGCATGTTGTATTTCTTCAATGTTTATCATCGGTACTAGTTCTTCTACTTTTTTTCTACCTAGCGAAGAGCTTACATGTTCAATCAATTGTTTCTTCATTTTATCGTACTCTAGAAGACGACATACACGTTGTAACACTGTCCCAACTCCTTAATCATTTCTATTTAAATAATTCTTTAGTTCAGGAAGATCCCAACTATTGATTACAGTTTCTTTTTTTATCCAACCCTTTCTCGCACTTGATACGCCAATTTTCATATCATTTAACATATCCAAATTATGTGCGTCTGTATTAATCATAATCTTCGCCCCTTTTTCTTGAGCTTTTTTTAGCCAATGACTAGCTAAATCAAGACGATGAGGGTTTGCATTCAGTTCTAAAGCTGTATTTGTTTCAACCGAAATATCAACCAGCAAATCTACATCTACATCATAACCATCTCTTCTTCCAATCAGCCTACCTGTTGGGTGAGCAATTAAATCTACATGGTGATTTCTTAAAGCGTTTGTTAAACGCTCCATAATTACAGCTCGATCTTGGGAAAATGATGAATGTATCGATGCAATAACAAAATCAACTTCTTTTATCACTTCATCATCATAATCGAGAGTCCCATCAGGTAATATATCCATTTCAATACCAGTAAAAATTTTGAAGTCATCCCACTTTTCATTAAGCTTAGCAATCTCTCTGTGTTGTTCTTTAAGTCTTTCTACGGTAAGGCCATTAGCTACTTTTAAAAATTTTGAATGATCGGTAATTGCAATGTAAGAATATCCTTTTTCTCTACATGCTTCGGCCATTTCTAAAATAGAATTTGCTCCATCGCTCCAGGTTGAGTGCATGTGCATATCTCCACGTATATCATCCAACGAAATTAATGGATTTTCGATTTGCCATACATCAATCTCGCCATCGCCTTCTCGCACTTCAGGGGGAATGTACTGAAGTCCAAAGTGTTCGAAAAATTCTTCTTCGGAGCGAAATGTACTTATTTTTCCAGTTTCAATATTTTCTACTCCATATTCACTAATTTTCTCGCCGCGTTCTTTTGCAAGCTGCCTCATTTGAACGTTATGATCCTTTGATCCTGTAAAATGATGTAGTGCAGTAGCAAACTCATTCTCTGTAACAAGTCGAAAATCTACTGATAAACGAAGATCATTCATATTTAAGTGTAACGATACCTTCGTGTCCCCAGCAGCAATTATTTCACCTACGTTTTGAAACTTTAAAAGCTGGTCACGTATCTCTTTTGGATCATCTGTTGCTATAATATAATCTAAGTCCTTTACAGTTTCCCTTACTCTTCGCAAACTTCCTGCCCGCGAAAAGCGAATAATACCAGACATATTTACCAAGTTTTCTTCAATTCTTTTCGCAATTGGTAAAACCTCGTAAATAGGGAGACGTTCTGGTTGCTTTCCAAAGTCTTCAATAGCAGCTAATAATTTTTCTTCTGTCTTTTTACCAAAACCAGCAAGGGCTTGTACTTTTTCATCTAAACAAACTTGTTTAAGAGTTTTAACATCTACAACATTTAATTCTTGATATAACTTTCCAATCTTTTTACCACCAAGCCCTGGTAGCTTTAATAATGGAATTAGCCCGCCTGGTAGTTCATTCATTAATTCTTCTAACAGACTAGACTTCCCTTCATTTTTTAGTTCTTCTATAACTGTAGCTGTCCCTTTACCAATACCTTTAAGTTTTGCTGGTTCATCTATCTGTTCTAGTGTTCTTTCATCTACTTCTAACGCCTGTGCAGCTTTTCTGAAAGCTGAAACTTTAAAACTGTTTTCACCTTTTATTTCCATATATAAAGCAATAGTTTCTAGTGTAGTTATGACTTGTTTTTTGTTCATAATAAACCCCTCTCTTTATTTTGAGAGTATATATCTCACAAAATGATCATACCTTCTTTTTACTAATATGAGCAAATATTATTGAACTCACTCAGTTTTGTTATCAACACTTCTATATAATCAAGTAGCCACCTAAACTTATCGATCACTTCTGTTTTCATTTTTGGACACTACTGCCCAATAGAAAGTGAGATAAAATGAAAAGTTATATCTCAAAAAAGGCTTTATAGTGTTCAATATTCATCATAAAGCTGAACTTCAATCAGTGGGGGTTTTCCTTCATCCCCCACTGATTGTTAGTTCAACTTATACCACAGGCATAAGAATAACTAATCATCAGCTATCACTGATGAAAGTTATTCTATATCGGACCTTTAGGGGCAGTTTATCCCCCACCTAAACTTCTCGATTTTCTTAAGTTTTGAGGTGGGGGTCTTACTTGCCCCTTAAGAGGGGGATAAATTGAAAATAAACCTCTCGTATTGATAGAGAAGTTTATTTTCTATACATTAAAATATATTTTCAATCCACATTTCCTTCAACTCGTTAGATAAAATTGGTGTATATTCTAAAATTAACTTTGCAAACGTGGATTCTTTAAGGATATCTTGAACAAATTCAATAGGTAATAAGGCTGCGATATGGAGTAAAACTACTAAAATAAGTAATGTTTCTAAAAAACATAGAATACCACCAAGCCATCCGTTAATAGTACTTAAAATAGGTAGATGTGCTAAAAAGTCAAACATAGAGCCGATTATTTGCAATAAAATTTTTGTTGAAAAAAATAAGATTGCAAAAGCAATTCCAGTGTAATATACGTGTTCAAAATTAAATGCCTCTATTAACATAAAAGCTGGATTATCAGTCGGAAATTGTGGGTATGGAATCCAAAGCCTAATGTGAGTCGCTAGTTCTCCATGGTAAAGATAAGCTACAATAAAAGCAATAATAAAGCCAGTTAAGTGAATGAGTTGAAGAATGAAACCTCTCCTAAATCCAACAAAAAAACTAGTAATTAATAAAATAAATAATAGTAAACTAAACATTTTTTATTTTTCCCCATCTTTCTTTAGTCTTTCTTTCTCTACTTGTTTTTTTAGACGTAAATATTCATCACTAATATTTACTGCTGCTAATACAGCAAGCTGCATTTTATCAAGATACGGATTTGCATTTCTCATTTCTTTCATTTTTTTATCAACTAAATTCGCAACCTCAATAATATGCCCTACATCCGTCCTACCGGAGATCACATATTTTTGTCCATTTATCGTTACCGTAGTTCGTCGTTTTTCATTTTCTTCTCTCACAACGACCCTCCTATTCGAAAAGCTCAAGCCCCTTATTTAAAAGCAACGGATACAAAAGTGCTTTGAGGAAAACCACTTTTGGACTCCCTTGTACTTCTGATATTACCTATCACAAACAGCAATAAAGTAACTACAAGCAGTATACTAACTGAAGCATCCGTGCTGGTAGGCGCTGAAACTAGACATCTCTCCAACTTTAAATTTGTATATACTTTCTTCTTATATGTTACGAAATAAGTAAGCGCTATGATACATCTTTCAATCCAAAAATCCTACAGTCTATCATATCACGAACCGACTCGATTGAAAATATGTCGTTTGATAATTGAGAAGGAATGGGAAACAATGGTACAATCAATGTTAATATATACTCACGAACAATTTTAGCGTACTAGGTATAGTATTCTTAGTAGCAAGAATAATGAATGATGAAATTCTTTAAATTTCACATTGAATAAAGGAGTTTTCACTTTGGGCCAACAAGTTTTGTTAGTAGAAGCTAGTACTATTGAAAAAATGAAACAATTTTATAATGACAGTTTACAATCTAAACTACCACCCGGGGCAGTCTTCTCAGCAAAACCTACGAATTGTACCGTTACTGCTTACAAATCGGGGAAGGTTTTATTCCAAGGAGCACGTCCTGAGGTAGAAGCTATGATTTGGATGGAATTTGCAAAGGGCGCAGTTCAACAAAACAAAAAAAATAAGACGATTAATAATGGGGATGAGAAAAAACGTTTATCTCAACTATCTTTAATTGGCTCTGATGAAGTAGGCACAGGAGATTATTTTGGACCGATAACAGTAGTGGCATCCTTTGTTTCTAAAGAGAAATTCCAACAACTTACAGAACTCGGAGTAAAAGATTCGAAAGGAATGAAAGATCCTGAAATATGCAAAATAGCCAAACAACTAATTAAGGAAATTCCTTACAGCCTACTAGTTCTTCCTAATGAAAAATATAATTCACTCCAAACGAAAGGTATGAATCAAGGGAAAATGAAGGCTATATTACATAATCAAGCGCTGCTACATTTAAAAAAGAAGTTAGCCGATACACCCTATGATGGAATTTTAATTGATCAATTTGTTGAACGGAATATTTATTATCGTTACATTGCTGGTCAGAAAGAAAAAGTACAAGACGAAAATATGTTTTTTCATACAAAAGCAGAATCACTTCACTTATCTGTTGCAGCATCATCAATTATTGCCCGTTATGCTTTTGTAAAAGAAATGGATAAGTTAAGTGAGGCTGCAGGGTTTGAAATACCAAAAGGAGCTGGTCCTCATGTAGACAAAGCCGCGGCTATTCTGATAAAGAAAAAAGGTGTACAGGCTTTAAATAAATTCTGCAAGTTACATTTCGCAAATACAGAAAAGGCAAAAAAGCTACTTTAATAATGGGTATGTTGATTGAGAGTAGATTACTACAGTCAATCAACATTCTCGTTTTTCTTTTTTATACGAAGAATATTTCCGTAAAACCGATTGTCTTCTGCTATCTTTTCCCATTTTGCTTTATCATTGATCACGATAATTTCTGTTGAGATTTGTTCTACTGAAAGGTTTATCTCCTTTTCTACTTCCTTTTGAAGATCAGTATTGTTAACAAGATTCTGTTTAATTAATTGATAATCTCTACTTGCAATAAAACAAGCGATTTTATCTTCTCCACAATAAATACATTGATTTCCTTGCATCAAACTAGTAAGTTCATGTGTAATTAATGAATTACATACCCATTTTTTTTCTTTTATTAAATATAAAAAATCAGTTGAATAATTAAGTGGCTCCCCATCCATCTGAAAAACTACATTCCATACACAATAATCCATTTTTTTCAAAGTGATAATATTTGAAATCTCGTACACAGACTCTCCACCCTTATATTATTAATTTTTCAATATACTTATTACTATCGGCATAAAAAACTTTTTCTTAAATTTGCAAAAAGCGAAATTGTCTGAGTCACGAATAACCGCTTTTCCATTTGGTCATCGCAAAGTAGCAACGAAACCATCCAAATAGCAGCTTCACTGGAAGACCTTTACCAACTCTCAAATTAGAATTTCTTACTTTGTATATTAAAACGGAAGGAGAAATTCCCCCTTCCGTTTTTAGCTATTATGCTCTTAAAGTTACTCCTAACTTATCTTGTAACCCTTCTAGTACGGCATTATGCACTTTCGTTACTTCTTCGTCTGTTAACGTTTTGCTTGGGTCAAAGTAAGTAAGTGAGAAAGCTAAAGATTTATGTCCACTCTCCATTTTCTCACCCTGATATAAGTCAAAGAGCTGCACTGATTTGAGTAATTTACCACCATGGTCTTCGATTACATCCATTACATGTTTAGCATTAATTTTTTCATCAACAACAAGAGCTATGTCTCTAGAAATGGCAGGGTATTTAGGGATTTCATCATAAAATACACTTTTAGGATGAAATTCAAGAACTGTTTCTAAATCAAATTGAAAGACGTAAGTTTCATTTATATCTAATTCTTTTTGTAAAACAGGATGAACTTGCCCGATGAAGCCTATTTCTTTTCCTTCTAACTTGATTGCTGCTGTTCTACCAGGATGTAAACTATCTTTTTTCGCCGTTTCGTAACGAATACTTTCTGATACTCCTAGAGACTCAAACAAACCTTCAAGTACACCTTTTGCTACAAAAAAATCTACTTTCTTTTTCTCACCTTGCCATAAATGACTGTGCCAAGTACCAGTAAATGCTCCAGCTACCATTTCTTTCTCAGTTGGTTGAGTTGACAATTCTTTTTCTTCAGATAAAAAGATTGAACCTACCTCATAAATAGCAACATCATCAATTTTACGATTGTGATTATATTGGATCACATCTAATACGTGTGGGATAAGACTTGTTCTTAACGTACTACGGTCCTCACTCATTGGCATTGCTAGTCGAACAGGTTGAACATTCTCTAACTTTTCACCAAATCCTTTTGCTTTACTTGAATTAGTTAACGAATACGTTATGATTTGATTTAAGCCAACACTTTCTAAAAATTTTCGAACTTTTCTACGACGTAATTGTCTTTGTGTCAATGCTCCAGCTGTAGTAAGACCAACAGGTAACGTTGTAGGTATATGATCATAGCCGTAAAGCCTAGCTACTTCTTCTCTTAAATCTGCTTCAATTGTAATATCTGGTCTACGAGTTGGTACATAAACCGTTAAAAGATCCCCATTATTGGAATATAGAAACTGAAGTCGCTTGAAAATTTGTTCTACGACATCGACAGTTAAATCTGTACCTAACGCTTTGTTTAAACGCTCAATAGAAATTTCAACTGGCAATGGTTTCACATCAAGCTCATTAATTTCAACAAAACCTTCCAACACATTTCCACCTGCAAACTCACTAATTAGCTTTGCCGCTCGTTCTTGAGCTAGGACAACACGATTTGGATCAATTCCTTTTTCATAACGAACACTTGAATCACTTCGTAATCCTAAATCTTTTGATGCTTTTCTTATTGTTGCCCCTTTAAAGTAGGCTGCTTCTAGTAAAATTGTCGTTGTACCCTCGTTAACTTCACTTTTCGCTCCACCCATAACACCAGCAACGGCAACCGGTTCACTACCATTTGTAATAACAAGGTGATCACTTGAAAGCTTACGTGTAACATCATCTAATGTAACAATTTCCTCGCCTTCTGAAGCCCTACGAACTACAACTTCCTTAGAACCAAAAAGATCATAATCAAAAGCATGAAGTGGTTGACCATACTCTAATAAAACATAGTTTGTCACATCTACTACGTTGCTAATAGGGCGAATTCCCGCAGCCATTAAACGGTTTTGTAGCCAAAGTGGAGATGGACCAACCTTTACATCTTTAATAATCATAGCTCTATACATAGGATTATCTTCTAGAGCTTCTACATCTACCTTTATATAGTCTGAAGCAAGTTCAGAGCCTTTTGGTAAATTTGTTGTTGGAATGCTAACTTCTACACCTAAAATCGCTCCTACCTCATATGCAACCCCAAGCATACTTAAGCAATCTGCTCGATTTGGTGTTAATCCTAGTTCTAACACCTCATCGTGTAAGTTTAAGTAATATAATGCGTCTTTCCCAACCTCAACATCATTAGGAAAAACGAAGATACCTTCTGAAACTTCTTTAGGAACAAATTTTGTTTCAACTCCTAGTTCTTGTAATGAACAAATCATACCGTTTGATGCTTGCCCACGAAGTTTCGCTTTCTTAATTTTAAAATTACCCGGTAAAACGGCTCCTACTTTTGCTACGGCCACTTTTTGACCTTCTGCTACATTTTTTGCACCACAAACGATTTGTACTGGTTCTTCTTCCCCTATATCAACTTGACATAAACTAAGCTTATCGGCATCCGGATGTTGTTCACGCTTTACAACATGACCTATAACAACATTTTTTACACCTTTATTTAATGAATGTACAATGTCAACTTCAACACCGCTTCTTGTTAGACGTTCTGCTAATTCTACTGCTGATATATCATTAAGCTCAACATAATCTTTAAGCCAATTAAAAGATACTAACACAAACATTTCCTCCTTGTAAGAAAAGCCCTAGTAACACGCTAGACATGATTCTCGTTTCTTTCTGCTTTGCTTTTTCCTAAGGGCAGAAATTTACTTAAAAGAACCTTACCTATACTATAAACTTTCCACTCATTTTTTAATTTTTATTTAAGTAAATTATGCTCGTTTAAATTGCTCTAAAAATCTTTTATCATTTAAGTAAAAATGACGTATGTCGTCAATCCCATACTTTAACATTGCTAAACGTTCTACACCCATTCCGAATGCAAATCCTGAATATTTTTCCGGATCAAAACCACCCATTTCTAATACACGTGGATGAACCATTCCAGCACCTAACACTTCAATCCAGCCTGTTTCCTTACAAATACGACAACCATCGCCATGACACATTACACAAGAAAGGTCAACTTCAACCGACGGCTCGGTAAATGGGAAGAAGCTAGGACGCAAACGAATCTTTTGATCTGGACCGAAAAACTTCTTAGCAAACTCTAAAAGAACTCCTTTTAAATCACTCATACGAACATTTTCATCTATGTAAAGCCCCTCTACTTGCATAAATTGATGTGAATGAGTAGCATCATCGTCATCTCGACGGAAAACTTTTCCTGGGCAAATAATCTTTACAGGGCCTTTCCCTTTATACTTTTCCATCGTACGTGCTTGAACTGGAGATGTGTGAGTTCTTAGTAAAATTTCTTCTGTAATATAAAAAGTATCTTGCATATCACGGGCAGGATGATCTTTTGGTAAATTTAAAGCCTCAAAGTTATAATAGTCTGTTTCTACCTCAGGTCCCTCAGCTACCTCAAAACCTAATCCAATAAATATATCTTCAATTGTTTCTACTACCGTTGTTAGAGGATGACTTGCACCTACTCGCGCTGGACGGCCTGGTAATGTTACATCAATACTTTCACTTGCAAGTCTTTGTTCTACCTCTAATTCCTCAAGTTTCGTAACCTTCTCTTCTAACTTATTAGAAATCGCTTCCCTAACATCATTAGCCATTTGACCAATAACGGGACGTTCTTCAGCTGAAAGCTTTCCCATTCCGCGTAATACTTCTGTTATTGGACCCTTTTTTCCTAAATATGATACTTTAATATCTTGTAGATCCTTTAGAGTCTCAGCTGTTTCAATTTGATTTAAAGCTTCTTGCTCTAATTCTTTTAAACGTTGTTGCATAATTTTTCCTCCTTAATTTATGTATGTTAAAAAAATTTGACCTAAACGATCAATTTTTTTCACTTTAACTTTAATCAGTAGGGGTTGTAATTAAAAGTTAGGATAAAAGACAAAAAAGCCCTCATCCCAAGCAAGGGACGAAGACTTCGCGGTACCACCCTAATTAACGAATCCAAACTGATTCATTCACTCAAACTTGATAACGGTCCAAGACCGATGCAACCTTAATATTTCTATGTTCCGGTGCCAACTCCAGAGCGAATTCAATTGCTGCGATCATAGAAGCACTTTCAGTCTAGGTACTTCATCCCTGAGATGTCGTTTAGGCAATTTACTACTCTCTTTCAACGTTTTTAGTATTATGAAATTCGAATTCAATTATAGTTGATTTTTCTAAATAAGGCAAACCTTCTTTATATCCCTAATTTTACGTTTCAAATTCGACTTGAAGTCTTGTATTATTTACGGAGGTGATACAATAGGATACCTGTAGCGATAGAAACATTTAGTGATTCAGCTTCTCCATAGATAGGAATAAAGAGATTTTCATCCGTCACTTGAAGAAGTTCCTTCGATAACCCATTTCCTTCATTTCCAACAATGAGAGCAAAACTCTCTGGTGCCATGACCGTTCTATATTCTTTCGCCTTTTCGTTTAAGGCTGTTCCATAAACGGGTATTTTTTCACTTTTAAACTTTTCCACCCATTCTGTTAATTCGCCCCTAACTATCGGCAAGTGAAAAATAGAGCCTTGTGTAGAACGAATAACTTTACTATTATACATATCGACCGTTCCCGTCCCTAAAATGACTCCTGACAAACCAGCACAATCCGCTGTACGAATAATAGTTCCAAGATTACCTGGATCCTGAACTTGATCAATTAATATATATAAACCGTTTTTCTCTATCGTTAACGGTTTTCTACCTAATAATTCACAGACCGCAACAATCCCTTGAGGAGTTTGTGTATCACAAATCTCTTTCATGATTTTATCGTTTACGATATATATTGGAATGTTTGATAAATCCCAGTTTGAGGGAATAGTAAAATTCTCCTCTATAAAAATTTCATTTATAATAACATTTGAATTTAATGCTTCTTCTACCAAATGTTCTCCTTCTATTAGAAAACTCCCTAACTTTTCCCTACCTTTACGAGTATGTAATTTTTTTACTGTTTTAATCTTTATGTTTTTTACCGATTCAATTCGTTCCATAACAAACTCCTTTTTTCATTTACAAATATTTTCGTCCAATTGTTGTCATACTATAACAGAAATGCCAATTGGCTTAAATTTTATTTTACCATAAAGGAGCTGTTAATTAGATGGGGTTTAATTTACGTGGTGCAATTTTAGCAAATGTAGCAAATAGTACAGCGGATGATGTGAAAGCTACTATTGATGATGCGATGCAAAGTGGCGAAGAGAAAATGCTTCCTGGTTTAGGGGTTTTATTCGAAGTTTATTGGCAACAAGCAGATGAAACTAGTAAACAAAAAGTCATTTCTCAAATTTCTCAAGGATTACAAAGGTAAAATACCGTTATTTGAGTTACGTTCATTAAAATGATTACCACATCAAGCTACATTTAGGTGTGACGGGTATTAAAATAAGTGATAATGAAATATTCAAGAAAAAAGCGACCCACATTTGGATCGCTTTTTTCTCATTTTAAGGAGGAGAATAAAAATTGTATTACAAATCAAAATATATCATTAACGATCATTGATGACCGTTTTGAACCTGTCGTAAAATTTCATGTGCGTCATTCCCAGATAGTAAAATTAATTCTTCTAATAATTCATCCCGAACTAAATCTAGGCGAATTATTTCACTTGCTAACTTTAAAGCTTCATTTTTCATTTAACATCGCCCCTATCCTTTTTGTTACTCTTATATTAACTAGCTAAGATAATGTTTTCAGCAATATAGTAAGGTTTTATCACATTGTTTTTCCAAAAGGACCAGTACCTAATGTGAGATTCCCTAAATTAAAGGAGACTGAATTAAATTAACGAGTTCAGTTTTGGGAGAGCAAATGACAAATAACATTAGAAATAGCGTACAAATTAGATATGATTTTGTACGCTTATTTTTTCGGTATATCAACGTTTGAAAAGAATAGTCATGCAGTTTTTGACATCAAATTCCATGTGATCTGGATGACAAAATATAGATATAAGGAATTACATGGTGCGAATGTCGTAAGAACACAAGAATTAATCAGTCAGAGATGCAAAGCGAGAGAAATCACAATTTTGCAAGGTAGTGTTGGAAAAGTCTACATTCATTTATTGTTATCGCATCCACCTAGTCTTTCTCCTAGTAAAATCATGCAGTACCTAAAAGGAAGGTCATCAAGGTTGCATCAGGAGCAGTTTCCGGAGCTAAAAAAGAAAAATTGGGGACAGCACCTATGGGCAAGGGGCTACTTTTGTGCCACAGTAGGAACGGTGGATGAAGAAACAATATAAAACTATATAGCGAACCAGTTTAATAGAAAAACGATATATTCAAGATTGAAGAATGAGTTAAGTCAACATTACCGCCCTACCCTTTGAGGCTAAATACTTAAAAACTCTACCATTTTTAGCTGAAGAGTCAGATGTAACCATAGGGGATTGGGAAAAAGATTTGAAAAAAATCATATATAGTATTACTTACAATTCTAAAGAAAGAGTGGTTCACATACAGTTCATAGTAGCAAATTTTGACCGTTATTTTAGAGTATTAAAAAAGCAGCGAATATGAGGAAATTATATTAGAAGATGGAACAGTAGCATTTTTTCGAGAGACTCCATTCCCATCTTCAGACCTAAATTGGTTAAAAGATGAGATAGAATATAACTTACATTACAATTTCGTTATTAATGAAGATAATAAAGCAAAAGATGAACTACTTGAAATAGCTAATTCACTGAATGCCTAATTCATATTCAAGTAACGGGTGCAAATGCTTAACAAGGAAAAGGGTTAGTTGTTGCTGATTCCTTTTATCTAAGCGCTGAACAGTTTACTAAGGTTTGGCTTTTTTTCGTGTCAACAGAAAAAATAATCAATGTATTTCTATGTTGAGTGGATTGATGAAAACAAGAAGAAACTATGTCTGAGAAGATTTGTATAAAATCATTGACAATATTTCAGAAAAAAATTTAGAGAAGGTAAAAGAAATCCTTGAAACATTAACTAAGTATGGACAGGAATTTTATGAAGTTGAACCAACTAATGAGGAAAAGAAAGCAATTGAAGAGGCAATGTATAGTGAATTTCATTCTTTTGAAGATGTGTTTAAGGATGTCTTAGATGTTTGAAATTAAAGTTTCGAACAAAGCCAAAAAGTTTTTTCAAAAACAAGACGCTCCTACAAGAAAAAGAATAAAGAATGCTTTATTACAGTTAGCAGAAGACCCATATTATCGAAAAGAAAATGATAGAGTACAACGATATATTTAGACTCAGAGTTAGCGACATCAGAATGATTTATAAAGTAGAAGTTGAAAAATTAATATTATACATGTTAGACATTGATTTCCGAGGTAACATCTACAAATAAATACAAGGATAAAAGGTTAGGGAGTATTCTTAACCTTTTTTAATTTACAGTTATTACCGAGTGGGTAGATTAGCTTATTGAAGTAACGGAGGCTTTATCGAAAGTACTGCACATCTCGTTGTTGATCCAAGATATAATGCCTTCTATTTGTTGAAGTTACTTAACTCCCTTTAGTTGAATAACGAGACAGCCACTTCCTTTTTTGGAGGTGGCTGTTTTTTATACCTGGCGCATATAATAGACCGTAATCAATTTGGATCACTTACATGCGCTTAAAAGCACACAGTTTACTCGTTCTTTTTTTGTCCTTGTTTGTCAGGATCAACACGCTTATCGGCATCCTTCATGATTAGATGACCACCACATATAGAGACAAACTTATTCTGTTAGCAACAGTGCCACAAATGTTAAGGTTGTTGGTTACAATCCCCAACAAAAGTTATAGGGTTCAAAGGTGCCGTAAAGGTAGTGGTAAATGTGTTACCCAATAAATCACTAGCATTGATTTGCCATGTCCCAGTATTCCCTGGCAAGAGTGTCAATATAATCTCTACATCAAATATCCCGCTGAATAAATTTCCACTGGCCATTGCGGTTCCATGTACTCTAGCTGTATTGGCCGTACAATCAATGTGAATTCTTCTTCCTTGAATAAAATTAATTGTTGTACCCCCAGATCCAAATGTAATATTAAAGTTATCAACGGCAGGATTACACATAGGTGCTGTGATAAAACATTGGACTGCAGTCACATTAATCGTTCCTGCTAAAGTTGAAGGAACACCTTGTTGGGTAATATTAACAGTCGCTGGGGCACTATTGCCTTGAATACCTATTCGGAACTTACAAGGACATTGATCTGGACCAGGACATTCTACATTCGTGCCTACATGGGTCGAGACGGTTTGACCATTAACTGTGGTAGTAGCCGTAATAAGAACCGATGTAAAAGGAGTATTCTCTGGTACTGTCACTGTAGTTGAGAAAGTTCCATTCGCAAGGGATACTACAGGATTAGGACTGAATGTTACTATATTTGGAAAGCTGCTAAACGAGATATCAGCTCCACTAACAGGATCATCACCGCAGAAAATGGAACCAGTGATTGTAGCTTCACAACTAATGTTGGCTGGAACTTCGAGTGTTAAGACACAAGCATCTTCAGAACAAACCACTTGGGCATCAATGGAGGTGAAAATGTTCTGTCCTTCAACTATTGTTGAAGCAGTAATTGTAATGGTTTGTAAAGGAGTTCCAGGTTCAACAGTAACACCTACGAAGAAGTTTCCATCAGTACCAGTTGTAATTTGATCATGAGCAAAAGTGACATCTTCAGAATCTGAAGTTACCTCAATTACAGCACCTTCAATTGGTCTTCCACCGCACATAACTCTTCCCTCAACAAATCCGTCACAGTCAATTACATCTGTAGTGAATAATTCAATTACACAAGGACCATGGCACTCGACAATCGTATCAAGTGAGGTAGTAATAGGTAGACCACTAACAAAAGTATTAGCTGTAATTGTAACTGGTGTTGGCGGGGTTCCAGGTGGAACAGTGACGATTGTATCAAAATTGCCATTAGCATCCGTTACCGTAGGATCAGGAGAGAAGGTAACAATGTTTGGTTCTGCACTAAACGACACTTGTGCGCCCTCAACAGGTATATTTCCGCAAAGAACTTGACCTTGAAGATCTCCTTCACATATATAGGCTGCATGTACAAAAAGATGCGCATCGCAAGGTGGGATATCACAATCAAGCACTAAATCATTTATATTGAAATTTAACTGAAATGTGCTTGGGCGGACAATCCAGTCATATACCTTTTTTACAGATACACAGGCTAATTCTTTTTGAAAAGTATGATTTGTAGAAACTAACGTATCACTTGTTAATTTAATAGAGTTAACTTTGCTTTGGGTTCCTGCAGAGGTATTAGAAGTAGGAAATACCGCTGGACATTGATTTGGAGGAGTAATTGGACAACTGTTGATATTAATCTCTTGACGCGGATTACACAATTGTTCAGGAATGCTAATTACCATATCTGCAGCTATTTCTACATCTTGGCAAATAGCGAAAAATAGGTCCACCGAAGTAACAAGCCCATTTTGACAGTTTAGCTGTGCAATACAATCAAATTCAGTTATATTACATTCAAGTTCTGTACCTTCAGGCGCACATAGTATAAAAGATTCAATAAAACTAAATGGAAGAGGTTGGCTGCGGCAGGTGGTTCCAGGTCCAGTGATTTCAATGATAACCAATCCACTTTTTTGAACGAACACTTTTTGTAAAGTTATGACTTCACCGTTTGGTAACGTCGTATTGACATTTTTTCTGCCGTTTTTCTGAGGTATTTCTTTACAGCTAATAGTGCCTGGTGATAAAGAGACTATAGGAATTCCTTGTTGATTTGTAAGAATGCAATTTGCTTTTAAAATATCACATAGGTTTAACATAATTCCTCCTTTCTAAACTGATTAATATAGTAAAACATAAAATATTTTATTCTAAACCAAAATACTATGCTTGGGCAAAAATCTAACTTCTCCTTATCAGGAAATATTTTCATATTTAGAGTTGATTCAATTAAGAAGTTGTTGAAATATACAATCTTTATTCTAGGAAGTTTATTGAAAAAAGCTTTCAAAGATGTACCATCTCTTTTAAAGTAATCCCTCCATTCGAATTATGATATAGAGTAAAGGGTATATCGAGGTTTTAAAAAAATATATAAAAATGCAGCAAGGAATGGTACGGAAATAACTTTCGGAATAGGAATTATTTCTTCTGATTCGTTACAAGGAGATTTTTTTTAATAATAGTGGTAGTTCTGATGAATGGCTCATCAAAATTAAAGAAATGTTTAATAACGAATATAAGGGATTTGAAATAATCGAAGAATCCAACAATATGCCTATCATTTAACTTCAAAATGATGAAGAAATTTGGGACATTGTTACTTATAAAAATTCAAATGATCTTCTAGTTGTTATTAGTATGAAAGGTAACCAAGATTTTTTAGACGGTGATCAAATTGGTGAAACAGAGTATTTTTCAATATATAAGAAAATAATTGAAATGACGTCTGCTGAGTAAAAGGTGATTAAAACGGATAATGAACATCTGCTCAAAATCATCTTAGAGCGTTTTGATAAAGTAGATCTTCAGTTTGATGAAGTATTATCAAGGCTTGGTCAAATAGAAAAAAGTCAGCAGAAAGATGTTAAAGACACCCTTTATTTAATCTCTAAAAAGGTTGACGGTATTAAGTATGACGTTGATTATTCAAGTGAAAAAACAGGGAAACACGATACGAAAATTAATAGCCTCGAAAAGAGAATTCAGTCCTAATATAAGTACTGATTTTTTTAGCCAAGAAATTATCTTTTAATTTGTGAAAAGTTTCACTTAAAGTAAGGAGGCTTTAGTTTAACAAGAAAAGAAAATATGAGTAAAAACGCACAGTATCTGTGCGTTTTTGTATGCTAATTGTAGTGTTAATTCGTTTGGAATTGGAATGTTAAATGTAATGTATTTATCCTATAAATTAACGTTTTCCCTCCCAAAACTGAACCCGTTAGAATTAAATCAGCCTCCTTTTATTTTTATTCAAATGTTATTTTTGCAACTGTATCTTTATCAAGTTTTTTAATAACTTCAACAATTAATTTCACAGCATTTTCAAAATCATCTCGATGAAGAATCGCTGCATGTGTATGAATGTATCGTGTAGCAATAGTAATAGATAGAGCCGGAACCCCATTCGCTGTCAAGTGAATAGCGCCAGAATCTGTTCCACCACCAGCAACAGAATCAAATTGATATGGAATTCCAGCTTCATCAGCTGTATCAGTTACAAAATCACGAAGTCCTTTATGAGAAATCATTGAAGCATCATAAATGATAATTTGAGGGCCTTTCCCCATTTTTGCCAATGCTTCTTTTTCTGTTACACCAGGAGTATCTCCTGCAATTCCTACATCAACACCAAAACCTATGTCTGGTTGGATAAAGTGAGCCGATGTTCGAGCCCCTCTAAGTCCCACTTCTTCTTGTACTGTCCCTACACCGTAAACTGTATTAGGATGATCAACATCCTTTAATTGGCGAAGTACTTCAATCGCAATTGCGCAACCAATTCGATTGTCCCACGCTTTTGCCATAAGCATTTTTTCATTTTTTAAGACCGTAAATTCACAAACTGGTACTATTGAGTCACCGGGAAGAACACCAAATTCCATTGCCTCTTCTTTACTTGACGCACCTATATCAATAAACATATCCTTAATCTCAACAGGTTTTTTTCTTGCCTCAGGTGGAAGAATATGCGGTGGTTTAGAGCCGATAACACCTGGCACATTACCTTTGCGTGTCATAACAGTAACACGTTGTGCTAGCATCACTTGCCCCCACCAGCCACCTACTGTTTGAAAGCGTAAAAATCCTTTATCATCGATGCTTTTAACCATAAAGCCAATTTCATCTAAATGCCCTGCCACCATTATTTTTGGACCTTCAGCAGCACCCGTTTTTTTTGCTATTAGACTCCCAAGGTGATCTTGAGTCACTTCATCAGCATAAGGTTCAATAAATTTTCTCATAACCTCTCGTGGCTCGCGTTCATCCCCTGGAATTCCGTTTGCATCTGTCAGTGCCTTTAACATCTTTAACGTTTCATCCATATGTAAATGCCTCCTTAAAATATAATATCTCTCATTTAATTATATCGATAATCGAAATAATACTCAATTAATAGCCATCGTTTTGCCGTTGATGATTCACTTCATTTTTCCCTCTATATGCTGTTTCTATGTCATTATCTGTAAAACCTAATAATTTTCCTAAAACTAAATATTGCTGAAATAATACAATAAAATCACTTTCATCTTTCGTTTTTTCAAACTGACTACTAAGAGAATATAGAGTTGCAAACTGGTTTGTTAACGTTGAACTATTTTTAGGAGTTTCAACATTAAGCTTTATTATTGATATTGAGATATCTATTCCTATTGATAATAAAAAATGAAATCCATCTACATACTCCTCTAAAATAACTTCTTGTGAACTTGGTTGTTTTAAACTCCAATACTTGAAACAACGTGTTTCATTTGCTAATTCACCAAGTTCTACTTGAAAAGCTAATACTTTTTCAGCAATTAAGTTCTTACCAAGAACATTGTGTTCTTCTCTAATTCGGTTGTCTAATTCTTTCTGCAACTGGAACATTTTTATTAAATCCAATAAATTCACGTCCTTTTGTTATTTTTTGAAACCTTTTCTTTTTTAAAACGTATGTAAATGAGATGATATCTGATTATGCGCATATACTATTAAATGATTTTAACTAGGAGTGATGTCGATGGCTGTTTTTTTATTTCGATTTTTGGTATTAATAGCCGTTTTTATTTTAGCATATTGTGCTATCAAATATTTTATAAACCCTAAACGAAAGTTAGAATTAGCCCATAATAAAAAATTGTTTTATTTACTAGACGAAAAATCAAATGTCAGAAAAAATTTTCTTTTGACTTACCGCGGTGTTTTATTTGAGGGAGAAAAATATTTAGGGACAACTGAAAATGCCTTTGAGGTTGTCACTATACAAGTTTGGGCAAAGAATAACAATAACCTACAAGGTTTAAATAAGGAAGATTTTCATTTTATCGAGAAAGAAATTAGTATCATATATCCAAATGCGAAAGTAATTTGGAAGAGCCCAATAAAAGAATTACTTTCACGCTAACAAAAACCGCTGCAACCGTAAAGACAAAAGTTTAACTAAACAAGCTAAAAAACAACCATCCAATAATATTATTGGACGGTTGTTTTTTCAGCTTGTTTTAAAAAATTTCTTCCATTCAACGTTTGTCTGTTTGTCTAAATTCTTTTTACGAAACCCAAAAAAGATAGCAGTTAAAAAGACCAAAAGAGCGATTGAATAAAAAAGCGGAAGATCAACTATCATTTGCCCAAAACTAGTGAAAATAATTGATGGTAGAACGATACCTAGAAACGAATATTTCGTATATTCTTTAAAACTATTTGTTTGCTCCACAATATAGAGCGATAAGAGGTGAAAATGAACAAAAGGAACCATCCTTAACACCATAATTTGATTCATTGTCATTGGACCATTTTTCATCATTTTTTTATTTAACTTCGCAAATTTGGATAACAGATGCGGAAACTTCATTGTGATAAAATAAAAAATGATACACATTAGTGTTAATCCTATCATTGAAAAGATCGATCCGTAAATGACACCAAATAAATACCCACCAACCATACAAACAAAAATAACGGGTAATAATAAAAGTGGACGAATAAGATGAAATAAAACAAATAATAATGGCGCTAAAAATCCACTCTGTTCAATATAGATGGGGATAGCTTCTGAAAGATGTTCAATCATTGTCTTCCTCCTCTCTATTAACAAATATGAATTCCGATTACAAATAATGATAACTCATTAGGACAATTTGTATAATCATTATAACCGGCATCCCTATTCTAAAAGAATTGTGCTTTGTTTTATGACGAAAAGCTCTCATACCTAGCATGATACCGACACTACCTCCGATTATCGCTAGTAAGAAAAATTTTCTCTCAGAAATTCTCCACTGACCTTTTATTGCTTTTTGTTTATCTACAAACATATAGACAAATGATACAATATTGATAAAAAAAGCATATGCGACGATGGTTGTACTTGTCACAACTTTTCCCTACTTTCTTAACATTAGGCCTATACTCAACTACATAATGTGTAAAAAAACCACCCTCGTTCATGAGAGTGGCTTTTTAATTTTACTATTAGTTTAAGCTAGATTTTGCTTTTGCTGCTAATTCAGCAAATGCATTCTCATCGTTAACAGCTAAATCAGCAAGCATTTTACGGTTTACTTCAATACCTGCTACTTTTAAACCATGCATTAAACGGCTATATGAAAGACCATTCATACGTGCAGCTGCGTTAATACGAGTAATCCAAAGCTTACGGAAGTCACGCTTCTTTTGGCGACGATCACGGTAAGCATAAAGTAATGATTTCATTACTTGGACTTGCGCAGTTTTAAATAATCTATGTTTTGAACCATGATAACCTTTAGCTAACTTTAATACTTTCTTACGACGACGACGAGCGACATAACCGCCTTTTACTCTTGGCATCGTGTTTCCCTCCTCAAATCTTCAACAATGTTGAAAATAATAATTATTTTTTGTACGTTAACATTTCACGGATACGTTTGAAATCTCCACTATGAACCATTGCAGCTTTACGAAGCTTACGTTTTGCTTTTGTTGACTTGTTAGCAAATAAGTGACTTGTGTATGCACGCGCACGCTTAAGCTTGCCAGAACCTGTTTTCTTAAAACGCTTTGCTGCACCCTTATGAGTTTTCATTTTAGGCATAAGTAAATCCTCCCTTATTGATTACTACTATTAAAAGATTCTTATGTTCTTAATAGTTTTATCAACTATTTTTCAGCTTTTGGAGCTAAAATTAAGAACATGCTTCGGCCTTCCATTTTTGGCGCCGACTCCACCGTTGAAATGTCTTCACATTCTTTGGCAAGACGCATTAAAACATCTCTTCCGATTTGAGAATGAGTAATCGCACGTCCGCGAAAACGGATCGCAGCTTTTACTTTATCTCCTTTCTCAAGGAACTTGCGGGCATTACGAAGCTTCGTATTAAAATCATTTAACTCAATCGTCGGGCTCAGGCGAACCTCTTTCGTTGTGATAATTTTTTGATTTTTACGAGCTTCTTTGTCTTTCTTTTGTTGCTCATACCTAAACTTACCGTAGTCCATAATTCGGCATACTGGCGGTTTAGCATTTGGTGCAACCATAACTAAGTCAAGGTTTGCATTTTGAGCCATTTCAAGAGCTTCTTGTCTTGATTTTACACCAATTTGATCTCCGTTTGCCCCAATGAGACGAACTTCTCGGGCACGGATGCCCTCATTGACCATCATGTCTTTACTAATAACTAGCCACCTCCATGGTTTTTTAGAAAAATATTGCTTATTAAAGCAACTGTAACCTTAGTTTACTATGTATATCGTTTTACTTTTTTCAAAACGATATACCAAGGATCCATGCATAAATTGAATGCCCTACTTACTTGATTATCCAATGTACTTGAACAACTTAATCATTCGCAAACTCTAAGTATGCGTCTTATCCTTTCTATACTCTAATCTTTTAACAAAGTTAAAAGTTGAAGCATAAAAAAGGTGTGAGCACATATTGCGCCCACACCTATACTGTTCATAACTTAAACATTTTAGTAACCTACAAACTTCATTAGTCAGTCAGGTGAGAAGCGGGCGCTTCTTCTTGCATTGGTTCCAATATTTAATTCACTAAGTTACTATACCAAGAAGCAAGTTGTTTGTCAACATTCTACGTGTACTAATTATTTTTACTTCACAACAATTAAGAAATTCGAAAATCGACTTATTTATCTTAACAAGAATCTATGAAACATTTCAAGTGTTTTTTTCCTAAAAATGAATATTAATTGCTCTATTAATATTTTCCGTATTTAAATATACTTATTGAATGAGTTTTCTAATTAACCAAACAGACCCAAGATAATATCTTAGCGGCGAGAATAATGAATGATGAAATTCATTATTCTCTTTAAATAGTTAAAATTCAATTCGTAGAGTTTAATAGGTGATACGGACCGTTATGATAAAGCTGAACTTCAATCAGTGGGGGTTTTCCTTCATCCCCCACTGATTGTTAGTTCAACTTATCGGACCTTTAGGGGCAGTTTATCCCCCACCTAAACTTCTCGATTTTCTTAAGTTTTGAGGTGGGGTCTTACTTGCCCCTTAAGAGTGGGATAAATCATTCATTTTTTAAAAGGGAAATGATTTCGTCAGCAGAAACTGGTCGACTAAAGTAGTAGCCTTGCATTTCATTACATTGTTCTTCTTGTAAATAACACAGTGCTTCTTTATTTTCTACCCCTTCAGCGATCACTCGTAAACCTAAATTATGTGCCAAATTTATTATTGAAGATACAATTGCTCGATCGCCCTTATTATCAGGTAAATGATAAACAAAGGTTTGATCAATCTTTAAAGTAGTTATCGGAAATGTTTGCAAATAACTTAACGAAGAATACCCTGTACCAAAATCGTCGATAGCAATTTGAATTCCTAATTCTTTTAATTGGGTTAATGTCTCAACCGTTGCTTTAGTATTTTCTAATAAACTATTCTCTGTTATTTCTAGCTCTAATAAACTCGGGTTGACCCTAGTTTTTTCCAACAATTTTGATAAATCGTTTATAAAACTAGGATGTTGGAATTGTTTATTAGAAATATTAACACCCACTCTAATATTATCAAAGCCAAGCTGTTGCCACTTTTTAATTTCAGTAACCGCTTCTTTTAACACCCATTCTCCTAAGGGGATAATTAAACCAGTTTCTTCAGCAACTTGTATAAATTCTAAAGGCGGGATATAGCCTTTTTCTGGATGAAGCCAGCGAATAAGTGCCTCTACACCAACAATTTTATTCGTTTTTAAGTCAACCTGTGGTTGATAGTGCAGCATTAACTGATCGTTTGTTGTTAATGCTTTCCTTAATTCATTTTCTATTTGTAATTTTTTGACTAACTTCTTATTCATTTCATCGGTGTAGAACATATACGTATTTCTACCCTTTTCTTTAGCAGTGTACAATGCAATATCGGCATTTTTCACTAAATCTTCAGAGGTTTCGCCACATGATGGATAAGCGCTAATACCTATACTTATTGTTAGGTGTATATCAGCTTGTTTATATAAAAATGGACTTTCAAAATTTTTTAATAAGTATTGGCACGCTTTAACTACATCATCTTCTTTAAAATCATAAATGACTAATAAAAACTCATCGCCACCGAGATGATAAAGCACATAATCACCAATATAATTGGTTAACTCTACTTTTTTTAAACGGTGTGCTGCCAAAATTAATATATAATCCCCTACCTGGTAACCTAACGAATCATTTATATGTTTGAAATGATCCAAATCAATATACATTACTCCAACATTTTTATTTGTTTCCTTAGCCGTTTGTATATGTTGAGTTAAATTAAGATCCAACATTCTTCTGTTTGGTAAATTAGTGAGTGTGTCATGATAAGCCATATGTTGAACCGTTAATTCAGAATTTTTTAATTCTGTAATATCATTTACCGATCCAACTATTTCTTGTATTTCATTCTCTCGATAAAATGGCGAAAGTGTTATATACAAATGCTTATTATTATTTTTTAATTCAAACTTACTCTTCTTCCCTGTAAACGTTTTTTCTACATAGTATAAAAACTTATCTAAAATAACTGGCGGTAAAATTTTCGAAATAGAAGAGTGTAGAAAATTATCTTTATATATTCCAATTTCTTCTGCTAGTTTTCCAGCAATTAAAGTGAAAACATAATCTTTATTTATTTTCTTTAACTTAAATACAAAGTTATCTAAATTCCCCATCACTTGAAAGAAATCATTTTTAAGTAATCTTCGTCCTTGTTCTTCATAAAGCTTTCCTTCAGTTATATCCGTTCTAATTGATACGAATTTATATGGAATTCCATTCTCATCAAAATAAGGAAAAATGGAAGTTTTCACCCAATAGTAGGTTCGATCCTTTGCCCGATTTTTCACTTCACCATGCCAAACATTTCCACTAGTAATCGTTCTCCACATATCCGCATAAAAATCATCTGAGTGATGGTTAGATTTTAATATCCTGTGATTTTTCCCAATTAATTCTTCTCTCGAATATTTAGAAATTCTGCAAAATGTATCATTAACGCTTAAAATTGTACCGTTTTTATCTGTTGTTGCAACAATGGTTGATTGATCATGGGCATAACTAAGGTCAGATAACTCACCTAATATTTCTTCTACCATTTGACTTTTGATATTTAATTTTATTAGCTCACGCTTTAGTTCATAGACAAGATTTATCGATGTATTACGTTTAAATGTATTAATTAAATCCTTACTCAAAAAAATTCCCCCCTTGAGAAGAAAACTTCTTAACATAAAATATAGAGTATTTCGCTTTTATTGGTATAGTAAGTCTACCACTTATTTACCAATGTCGAAAAGTGTAATTATTTATCATAATAATTATTGAATCTTATAATTTCATTAATCCAGCGACATCATGCTATATCTAGTTGAAAACGCACCAATTCAGCTAGATATAGTAACATAGTCATGTAAATCTGTATAATAAAATTCATTAAATATTAAAGCATTTTTTGGATAAAACTATGAGTTAAGCTTATACTTGTACAAAAAAATTTATATTATTTATGAAGGTGAAGAAAGTGAAAAAATACTTATTATTAACTATTCTTTTTATCACACTATTTAGTCATTCAGCATCCGCTATCTCGCCAGAATTTCTAGAGGAAAAGTATCTACCTAAATTTGAGGAGATTGAAAGAAAAGCGATATTACAATTGAATTCATTAATTGATGAAGCCTTTGTAGAGTATCAAAATAAGAAAGAAAAAGGGGAAATAACGCTACCACTATTGTTCAATTATATAGAGCGAGGCAAAAAGTTAGAGGATGATGTGGAAATTGAATTTCAATCACTGCTTACACAAGTGAAAGCGGAAATAAAAGCCAATGATTTACCAGAAGATTTAACTTACCCTTATGAGAAATACTATATCAAATCCAAACGAAATAACAAACTAAAAATTTTAAAAAATATTACATTAGAAGGTCATAAAATTACTTTTTAGAAAAAGCTACTTAAAATACCCGTATCAACTGGCATCAGCCAAGCTTCAAAACAACATATATTTTTACCTACTTAAAAGGTGAATTCAAAGCCTTAGTTTCACGAGCTTTGAATTCACCTTTTATCGTAAAAATATATTTAATTATTAAATCAATGAGCTTTTTGAAATTTATTTACTAACTTTATTCCTAAGAAATACCCTATCAATATCATACTTAGCGCACCGATCACCATACTATACTCAACGAATGTTGGTGTGTAGCTTAACAACGTAACGGGAGCGTTTACTTCTGGTTTTAGCGATACGATTTGCCCTGCTGTTATGAGATTATGACGTGCAAATGCCATTCCAACTAACACCATTACACCGGCAGCCATTAAGCTCCGAGGATCTTTTACTGTTAGTACAATCAACAAAGGTAGTAAAAGACCTAATCCAAGTTCAAACACCCAAAAACTTATACTTAAACTACCTGTTAGCAAATACATTGTAGCTTCGTATCTTTCAGGAGATTGCCCAATCAAACCACTGAGTATATTCCAAATAGTTAAAATAAGAACAACGATTATAAACAATACTAATAATTTACTTAAATACGGAACGAGCTGTTCTCTAGTTCTCTCACTTGTGAAATAAAACAATATGAGTAATGCTGCCGCTCCAGTTAATAATGCCGTAAATATAAACAATATAGGTAAATAAGGTGAAGTCCAGAAAGCTCTTCCTGGCATCGTACCAAAAACGGCACCTAAATTACTTGTTGCTGCTAGCCCAGTAGTAATCGCTAGTACAGCAAATACTTTTACTGCCTTTTCTTTATTTATCATGTGGAAAAAAACTTCTGCAATTAAAAACACTAGGTAAATTCCATATAAGTAACCCATCCAAATAAACGCTGATTGGAAATTTGGAGACAGAACAGCATAAATTGCCAAGTTAAGAGGGTATTTAAGCTCTAGAGCAAGCACAATAAACGCTGTAGATAAAAATGTAATAGCCAAAATGATCGGCTTTATTCCCATATCTTCAAATTCTTTTGTGTTTGTAAACTTTGTGTCTCCAAAAACAAGACGTAGAATCCATACTCGGTGTCCTAATGTTGATAAGAGACATAAACCTGTACACCCAACAGCAAAGTATACATACGCAGAGATTAATAACCCCCATAGTACTTCATCGGTTGTACCCCATGCATGATGACCTTTAGCGAGTGTTACTATCGCACCATAAATAAATAAAGCAAGTAACACACCCGTTATCACTAGTAAAGGAGTTTGATTTTTGGGACTTTTCGGTAATATCGACTTTTGTTGAACGACTTCATTCATCTCCAGTTCCTCCTTTACTTATGTCTCACATAATAAATTTTCGGCTTCGTTCCAAGTTCAGGCTTTAATGGTTCGAGTCGACGTTCAATGATCGTTTTACTAATCTTACTGTTTACATCGTTTAAATCTCCAAAAATACGAGCATCGCGAGGGCATGCTTTCACACACGCTGGGTCCTTCCCTGCCTGTACAAACCCATCACAGAAATTACATTTTTCAGGTGTACCGAATTTTTCACTCCAAATTCTTGCGTTATAAGGACAAGCAGTGATACACCCTTTACAGCCAATACACTTCTTAGCATTCATAACCATGATACCTTGATCATTTAAATATGTTGCTCCAGTTGGACAAATTCTAGCACATGGAGCATTCTCACAATGATTGCATTGCGTAGTAATATTCTCTACAACGATATTAGGATACATTCCTCGTTCGTATTCCTTATAGAGCTTAATAAAATACTCACCTTCTGGCAGCTCATGTCTAGTAGCACAAGCTTCCTGACATAGACCACAGCCAATACATTTCGTATTATCAATGATCATACCAAATTTAACTTTTACGGTATTTCCATTAGAAGCTGTTACTAAACTAGTAAGTGATAATAAACCACTTGTAAGTAATGCTGCCCCAGAACATAAGGTTGCAGTCTTCTTTAAAAAAGCGCGACGTGAAACCTTTGTTTTCATCGTTTTCCCTCCTTTTAATTTTTCTTATAACAACAAAACTTTTATTCTAATAGGGTACTAAACATGATTAGTACCCTATTGTGTTAATCAATATTAAGAGCTACTGATTCCAAGGTTCAGCCCCAACAGATACTCTTTGACCTTTCTCTCTATATAGATCTTTTTCCCATGGCCAAATTGGTAGCCAATCCTCTTTTAGTGAAGCATCACCATCAACCTTTAGTGCCCAAATATATTGATCTGGGGACAACCCAAAGCTTCTGCCTTCCTCGTCAACATTAAAGATGTGCTGTTTGTTTGGCACACGGCCACCTTCATTTTTCCAGTTTCCGAATCCGTAACTATCCCAACCAGTTCTACCATCTAGAGCTTTCATCATTTCTTCAGACTCTAGCCCGTGACAGGTTAGACAATTAGCTATAGGTGTATCACCAAAAGTTCGTAAGTTATCTGGGTTATTTCCTACATTATGAGCATCATGACAATCAAAACAAGTCATAGAACCGTGGATCGTTTCTCCACCTTTAATATGATCTTGCAGGCGAATGTCCATGTCTTGTTGGTGGTCACGGCGACCTTTTCCATCAATAGAAACTTGACGATTACCCTCACCCCATGCTGGCCGCGTATATTGAATAATATTCAAATAGTCATTAAAATCATGAACACCTAACTGAAATCCACGGAAATCATTTGAACCATTTCCATACATAAGATTTGTTTGGTTTCGTGTATGACATTGTTCACAGACAAGTTTACGCGTATCAACATCACCATCCATTGTTACTGGGTTAATGATTGTACCTTCACGTAACGGATAATATACGTGCTCTAAACCTGGGCCGTGACAGGATTCGCAACTTACACGTGTATCTACAGTAAAAGTTTCTCTTAAATCCTCACGTTCCCCGTTAATATATTCCTCTTTTGCTTCTTCCCAAGCATCTGGATCGAATCCAGTAGTATGACAAGCGATGCACTGTTCTTGCCATGAACGCCATGTTCCGTATGTTTTAATTTCTTGTTTCGGAGTTAATTCTAGAAATAAGAAATTATATCCAGCCCGTTCTTTATTACCTTCAAACTGAACCTTTTCGGACTTATCCAAATTCCAACTAATTCCACCATCTTCAGTAGTTGCTAAGTAAGCTTCTTGCGGTGATCCATCGTAATAAACCATATATCGTTGCTTTCTTACACTACCTACTACATAATCAACTTCAGATAATTCATATTTCTTTGTGCTTAAATAAATGGTATTGCTGTCTTTTTGGTCAAGAATTAAATATGAATCCATTTGTTCCCACTGATCAAAAACCCAATCCCAAACATACTCGTAAGACCCAAGATTTGGCCCTTCCGTCGTTTTAGCAGTGTGCCAAGAAGTTTCCCATTTTTCGTATTTTTCTTCATGACAATCCATGCATCTTTCAGGACCTACAAACTTATCATAATAAGAACCATTTGTTATAAGGTCTACTACTTCTGCAGTTGGTTCTGTAGGAAATGTTGGCTTTACTGGTTGCCCTCCAACAGATGTATTGGTTTGACACCCTACAGCGAATACCACTAAAATTAATAAAACGATTGATAAAACCAATAACCGTATATTTTTCATATTTTCCCCTCCCTTTAGTAAATAAAATGATTGAAAATTATTGACCTACTGTTTTTCTTAGTAAGTCCTTGTTCATATTTTCACATATTATTACACAATCTGTTATCAGTGAAAGCCACCTTTTTACTTAGTCTAATCCCTGAATGATTTCAGAAAAATCACTACTTACCCCCTATAACAATCAGGGATTTCCCTGATAGACAAATAACCTGAACGTTTTAAAAATAAATAATGTGCTTGAATTAATCTTTTTCCAGTTCAAAAAATGAGTAAAGTCAGGGGAAAATCCCCTGACTTTACTCATTTATAGAAATTAGACCTTGCGCTACTGCATAGCGAACAAGTTCTGATCGTTTCTTTAAATTTAATTTTTCCGATATCCTGGCTTTATGTGTTTCAACAGTTTTGACACTAACATATAATTGATCAGCAATTTCTTGATACGTAAAACCTAAAGCAACGTACTTTAGTACTTGTTTTTCTCTCTTACTTAAAGGAGATTTCTTTGAATGATCTTCTTGCCTCTCCCCAAAAAAACCCTTTAATAGAAAGCTTGATAAGGTAGGATAAATGTAAGTTTCTCCTTGAAGTACAGTTCTTACAGCAGAAATCAATTCTGTATCAACCGCTTTTTTCAGTACATAGCCAGAAGCACCGGCCTTTAAAGCTTTCTTAAAATAATCCTCTTCAGAATACATCGTTAACATTAATATTTTCACTTTAGGGTGTGATAATTTAATTTGTTTTGTTGCTTCAATTCCCCCAATTCCAGGCATTGAAATATCCATCAGTATCAAATCCGGATTCCAAACGAAGACCTTTTCTACAGCTTCTTCACCACTTGAAACAGTACCTATTATCTCCCACTCGTTTATCTTTGACAGTAATAGCTGTATCCCAGATAATAAAACCCCATGATCATCAACTAGCATTATTTTCGGCTTCGCCACCCGTTTCATCTCCAATCATGATATCTTTCATGTATATTGTAGTTCCTATACCAGTGTTCGATTCAATCACTAGTTTTCCACCTATTGACTCTATTCTTTCCTGCATTCCTTTGAGTCCTAAATGATTCTTTGTTAATTTACCATTTAAGGTTTTATTTACGTCAAATCCTTCCCCATCATCTTCAATGATAACTGAAACTACTCCATTTATATGCTTTAAAATAATACTAATATTATCAGCATTTGCATGTCGGGCTGCATTTGTTAACGCTTCTTGAATAACACGATATATCGTAACCTCATATATAGAAGAAAGTCGCACATGTTTAAATCCAATTACTTGAATGTCAACATCAATTGTGAATTTTTTCATATATTCAATGACGTACTTTTTAATCGCTGGCATTAATCCTAAGTCATCAAGAACACTCGGCCTTAATGACCATGAAAGATAATGAACTTCATCGAGTGTACGTTGGGAAACCTCTTTAAGGTCAATAATCTCTTGTTGCATCGAAGGTGGTATATCATACTCCTCCAAAAGAGTTAATCCAACTATAATAGAAGTTATCGATTGACTCGTTTCATCATGTAATTCACGAGCAATCCGTTTTCTTTCTTCCTCTTGAGCAGTAATTACACGATCCAAAAGCTTTAATCGTAGTTCTTCTTTATATTTTATTTCCTTCCAAAGTTCAGCATTTTCAGCAATGACAGTAAGCTGCCTAGCAAAAGAGGTCAAAAACTTTACTGTTGTATCATCTGGATCATTTTCAAAACAGCATAAAATTTGACCAATTTTCTTCCCTTTTGTTTTAAAAGGAATGAAGAAATGCTTAGAATCTAAGACTACTTTTCCTTCAAAACTAGTACAATTTGTACACCATTTACTACCTTTATACGTAGAAAGACTTTCCCCACCAAGTAAGATGTCAATGAAACAACTGTTTAATCCAAGCTCCTCAATTAAACGTTCTGCTGTACTCTCTAGAAGTTTTTCAAAATGAGCAATATCCGTCGAACCAACAGCAAGTTGGTGTAGTAAGGAAAGTTCATTATTTCTCATTTTTAATACTTTTGTAAAACGATTATTTTCTTCTTTTTTATCATTTAAACGTTCGATCATTGTATTAATTTCTTTAGCAAGCATCCCTATTTCATCTTTACATTCTATATCTACTTTACAATCCAAATTTCCTTTTCCTACTTGTTGTGTTGTATGCATTAGTTGTGTTAAATCTCGATACATATATTTCGTTAATATGAATGCAATAACAAAGCCAAGCCCTCCAATAATAATTGTAGTCATAACAAGCATAAATGTAATTTCGTCAATGGTATTGTAAATTTGTTTTTCATTTAATCCTACTCTTACAAACCCAGCATCGCCAGAAAAAATAGGAGCAATCACATCGTGAATTTTTCCCGTTTCTGATTCAAATACAACTAACTGCGTATTTGTACTATCACCATTTGTATCTATCATATTTACATTTAAGAGTTCGTCTGACACTTCAAAATTAGATCCAAAAGTATGGATGATCATCTCAAAATTTTGATCGACAATAAAAATATATTCGATGTCTGGATTATTGCTCAATGTATCTTGTAATAAAGTATGAAAACTATAAATATCTCTTAAAATTATATGGTCAATACTTCTGGAACTAACATCACTAGCTATAGAAATAGCTCGGCGATCAAGGTCTTCACTAAGTTTCACAACCAAAATTTCCCTAAGTATGATTGTACTTGTCAATCCCATTAATAAAACTAACCCAATCGTAATACCAAGAATTTTTGTTTTTACACTTTTATTTTTTAAACTAGTAATAATAAATTGTACTGTTTTCTTCATTTTAAGTTCTCAATTTCTTCGAGGATTTGAGTAATCGGCTCATATAATTCTTTTTCAGGTAAATCAAAATAATCAAAGCTTAATTTATTTAAAGCAACTTTCCCTTTTTCATTTAGGTGCATGTTTAGTACAACATCAGTTAACTGTTTTATAAATTCATCATCGATATTGGGATTAACCACGATTGGTGATTGGCCAACATATTCACCTTCGCCAATAATAATTATATTATCAACGATTGGGTTATTTCCGCTCTTTAACTTTTCAAATATTGAACTATGTGTTGCTCCTGCGTCTACCAAACCATTTGATACTGCAATTATGGTATTATCATGACTATATGTGAAATAAGTGTTTGAAAAGTATTTATTAAAATCATTCTTACCTTTCATAATGTCGTATTTTGTTACAAGATATCCGGAATATGACAAGGGGTCGGAAAAAGCAAAGCTTTTATTATAAAGGTCCTCGAGGGAGTTTATTTCACTATTTTTTTGAGTAATGATATAGGAAGTAAACTTTTTTTCACCATTTATTACTGGCATGGCAATCTTTTTTAAAATCTCATCTCGACTACCAATAACAGCTAAATAAGAACAAACAATACCTGCATCAATTTCATTCCTTTCAAAAAGTTCTTTCATCTCTGAGTACGTTTGCGTTTGTATGATTTCAATTGGTCGTCCTAACTGTTCCTCTAAGTATTTCTTAAAATTATAGTATAAGCGATGCGTTTCTCTGATAGACATAATAGATACCACACCAAACCTTATTGGCTCTTCTTCGAGACTACCTACACTTACAGATTTATCTGAAAGTGGTGTATTAGTTAATTGGACAAACGTTTTGTTTTCACTCATTGAGCAAGAGGTCATTAAAATGACGATAATAATTTTAAAAAGTGAGAAAAATACTACTCTTAGTGTTTTCATTATTTCCCTCCTTGTCTAATAGGACAGAATTTTGTTAAAACAAGATAAGCGCAAGCGCCTTGGTCACGAGTTGCTCCTGTGCCACTCCGTTTGCTCTTTATAAAGCTGGATAAGCTGATCAACGAAGGATTCAAAGCATTTAATTGAAGTCAGTTGCTTGACTGAAGTGACCGAGCTCGTAGGCTGCTTGCGCTAGACAGTTTCCAAGTAAGAAATTTTATGCTTTCTACCTTGCAAAAAATAACTAATTAACGCACTAATTTTAGTATAGTAAAAAATAGTTTTTAGTGGTGGAAGTAAATTCAACAGTTTGATGAAAAAAGGTGCCCTGATATACTAATTCAGGGCACCTTTTTTTATTTATATCAAATTATTTTTTCTTGTTGCAATTTCTTCTTTAATGTTAAATACAAACGTTTCAAGTCCGACTGCTTCTGATTTTTGTTCACCATATTTGCGAACATTAACTGCATTCTCTTCAATTTCTTTGTCACCTAATACTAGAATGTAAGGTGTTTTCTTCATTTGTGCTTCGCGCATTTTATATCCCATTTTTTCATTACGTGTATCGATATGAACACGAACACCAACATCTTGGAGTTTTGCTTTCACTTCTTTTGCATAATCAAGATGAACTTCATTTACTGGGATGATTTCCACTTGAACCGGTGCTAACCATGTAGGGAATGCACCAGCAAAATGCTCGACTAAGATACCGAAGAAACGATCGATTGATCCATAAATAGCACGGTGAATAACGACTGGATGAACCTTTTGATTATTTTCATCTACATAAGTTAAATCAAACTTTTCAGGCATTTGGAAGTCGACCTGGATAGTTGCACATTGATGACTACGCTTAAGAGCATCTTTAATATGGAAGTCAATTTTTGGACCGTAAAAAGCTCCATCTCCCTCATTTAATTGGTATGGTAATTGAAGATCTTCTAATACATTACGAAGAGCATTTTCTGCCTGCTCCCATAATTTATCGTCACCCATTGAATTTTCAGGTCGAGTTGATAATTCAACAGAATATTCAAAACCAAACGTTTTGTAAATTTTATCAACTAACCCAAACACTTCTTTAATTTCTGACTCAATTTGCTGTGGTGTAACGAAAATGTGTGCATCATCTTGACAGAACGTACGAACACGGATCATACCATTTAGTGCTCCACTTAATTCATGACGATGTACTTGACCAAATTCAGCCATACGAATTGGTAAGTCACGATATGAATGAAGTTCATTTTTGAAAATTAGCATATGCCCCGGACAGTTCATAGGCTTCATTGCAAACTTTGTATTATCTACTTCTGAAAAATACATATTTTCATGGTAATGTTCCCAGTGACCAGATTGCTCCCAAAGACGTTGGTTCATCATGAAAGGTGTACGTACTTCATCATATCCAGCTTTTCTTTGTAATTCACGAGAAAAATCTTCTAACTCAGTTCGAACTATTTGTCCTTTAGGTAAATAAAACGGCATGCCAGGTGCTTCCTCTGAAAACATGAATAACTCTAATTCTTTTCCTAACTTACGATGGTCACGCTTCTGAGCTTCTTCAATGAAATGTAAGTACTCATCAAGTTCTGCTTGTTTAGGAAATGCTGTTCCATAAATCCTTTGAAGCATTTGGTTATCACTATTCCCACGCCAGTATGCCCCTGCAATACTCATTAATTTAAATGCTTTAATTTTTCCTGTTGAAGGTAAATGTGGACCACGACAAAGATCAAAAAATTCACCTTGTTCGTAAATAGATATTTCTTCTCCTTCAGGAAGTTCTCGAATTAACTCTAACTTTAAATGATCATTAATTTCTTCGTAAGTACTTAAGGCTGTTTCACGAGTGACAACGTTGCGCTCAATTTTCAAGTTCTCATTAATTATCTTTTTCATTTCTTTTTCGATTACTACTAAGTCTTCTGGTTTCAATACATGCTCCATATCAATATCGTAGTAGAAACCATTTTCAATTACTGGACCAATTCCTAATTTAATATCTGGATATAGGCGTTTTAATGCTTGAGCCATTAAATGAGCTGTACTATGGCGATATACTTCTAAACCTGCCTTAGAATCAAGAGTAACAATCTCAACTACTACATCCTCTGTAATTGGTAATAGTAAATCAACGACTTTATCATTAATTTTGCCTGCAACTGCTTTTTTCTTTAAACCTGGACTTATAGAAGCCGCAATATCTTCCGTTGTAACTCCTTTATCATATTCACGTACTGCTCCATCAGGGAAAGTTACTTTTATTTGTTCCATTTTGAACACTCCTTATTTAGATCTTAAAGAAAATTTTGGTAAAACAACAAAAAACACCCATCCCAACTAAAGGGACGAGTGTTGACTCGTGGTTCCACCCTCATTCTCGCAAATCAAGTTCAAAAATCAGGTAACTACGGACGTCGAATCTCTTTGTCAGCTTGCTAGTCTGCTACTCACCGCATTTTTTACGGTTCGTTGCTCATAGCTTCGCTTCCTTGACCTTCTTGTCTCTCGTTTTCCAATTTTTTCACCTAATGAAAAAGCGACTCATGAGAAAATAACGGTTGTAGCCGTCAGTAGATACTATTAATTCCCTACTGAAGTTCAGAGGTGGTAAGTGTTATTTTCGTGTTAGGAAGCTCTCAGCTACTACTCCCCTCTCTTTGAACCGTAAAATAATACTCATGTCCTCATCAAAACTGTTGTTGGATATAATTATCATATGTACGTATTATATGAATTTCTAAATAGAAAATCAAGTCCAATTGATTATTCCAACAACTAAAACTTCATTTTATGGCTATTTTTCCAAAAAAAATCTTTGTTATAAAGTTTCACTCGTTCTTGAAAGATATTTTGAATTGATTGCACAACCCCATTATTAACTTCATCACAATAGAGGTGAAGTTCCTTAGGAGCTATACTTACAAGCGGACTAATTACGATCTCTTGAATAGGGATCCCTTTTTCAAAAATTATTTCTCGATCTAAATACTGTTCAAGTTTTTCTTCAGATATTTGTTGAAAAAATTCATCAAAGAAAGTGTAACTCTCATCCAACAGAAGATGTACAGAATATAATTTAGGTGTACGCTTTTTTAAATAATACCTGAAACTTTCAATTAGGTTTTGATATTCTTGTTCTAGTTGATACTCATCAATTGACATTTCAACACAGTCTATGAGCCTATCTAAATAACTCTTTAATCGAAACGTTAAAAACGATTCATAATCAAACTGACAATTCCTCGTTAAAAAGGCCCTAAATGCATCATAAATTATGTTCTCACAAGTAAATAATTTTGTGACATTAGGAAGCTCTAACCGTTCTCCTGAAAGAATAGATTTAGCCATAGCTAATATTTGTGTTTGTTCCTCAGAGTCTTCAAAGTAAAAAACATTTTTTATAATATCTAACAGCCAAATTTCTTCTTTTGTTTCTATAACATGCTTTTTCAGTGCCTCAATTAATACTGGCTTTATTGTCTCTTGAAAATCAAACGATTCATCTACCTTAATAATCAAGCGATCACTAGCTAATGAAAGTTCGACAACTCCATTTCTGATAAAAGCATGGAGTCCAGCCTTAAAATATTTAAATAGCTTATAACGATCGAGCTTATTTTGTAAATATATCTCTATCAATGAAAGCCCCTCCCACAACAATTAGACGAAAACACTCCACCTAGTGTTCATTTTATCTTTACATGTATATGGGAGCTTATCCTAAAAAATGATTAAATGTTTTCAGAAAATCAATGCTTTCTAGCAAGAAAAGCGCAAGCGCCTTGGTCACGAACGATAGGCACTAGAAGGCCTTTGACAGAAGCCGCTCTTTGGCTTCCGAAAAGGCCTGAAGTGACCGAGCTCGTAGGCGCTGAAGCTAGACAGTTTCCAAATTAGAAATTTATAAATTCTGATTATGCAAGAAAAGCGCAAGCGCCTTGGTCACGAGCGATAGGCAGTTTCTAAGTTAGAAATTTATAAATTCTGGTTATATAAAGATAAAGGAGAAGTAGAAAAATAATCTACTTCTCCTCTCAAAAGTTAGTTTTGCATGATAAAATCTTTATCTGAGTTTTCTTCTTCTTTAAATAATCGAATTATTTCATACTTTGTATTACGTTGAGCTGGCACTTTTCCAGCTTCACGAATTAATCTTAAAATCAAATTAGTATTTACTTTATGAGTAGCACCTGCTGCCGATACTACATTCTCTTCCATCATTGTGCTACCGAAATCGTTACACCCATAGGATAAAGATTTCTTACCAATTTCTGGACCCATTGTAACCCATGAAGACTGGAAGTTAGAAATGTTATCGAGGAACAATCTTGATATTGCTAAGTTTTTCAAATACTCTTCTGGTGTTATCTTATCAGCTTTAAGGTTTGTATTATCCGGCTGGAACGTCCATGGAATAAAAGCTAAAAAACAGTTTGTCTCGTCTTGTGCATCACGAATACGTTGAAGATGTAACGCACGCTCATGGTATGATTCCCCAAAACCAATAACCATTGTAGCAGTACCATGCATACCAACTGTTTTTACCATCTTCATGCATTCAATCCATTTTTCCCAAGAACCTTTTTTCTTACTAATTTTTTGCCTAGTCCGATCATCTAGTATTTCCGCTCCACCGCCAGGAACTGAATCAAGACCTGCCTCTTTAAGCTGTAGCAATACTTCTTTTAAACTAAATCCTGAAACTTCAACCATTTTCCAAATTTCTGCTGGAGAAAATGAATGCATCGTAATTGTTGGAAAACGTTCTTTTATACCTTTTAATAAGTTAGTATAGTAGCTAAATGAAAGATCTGGATGTGTTCCACCTTGCATCAAAATCTCAGTTCCATTAACATCTAGCGTTTCTTGAATTTTATCAAAAATAACATCATCTTCTAATACATAGCCATCTTCATGTCCTGGCGGCCGATAAAAAGCACAAAAACGACAGTACGTATCACAGTAATTCGTATAGTTTATATTTCTACCAATAACAAATGTAGTTACTGGATCTGGATGAAACTTTTTCATCACTTCATTAGCAGCCGCTCCGATTTTCTCTACTTCATTACTTTCATATAAATAAATAGCATCTTCAATCGTTAATCGTTTACCATTAATTGCACGATCTAGAATATGATCTATAGTCATCAAAAAACCCCCAAATCTACGTAGATAAGTCCTAGAAAACGAAGGTTACACAAGTTTAAACCTTCGTAATTTTAATCTATTAACACTATATTAATAATTATAACTTTGAATATCGTAACATATTTTATTATAATCTAGAATCTAAAACTGAGAATTAGTTTAAAAGAATAGTTTATACACTAATTACCCCTTCTATTGATTCCTTCTACAGAAATCGGTTCAGCAAAATGCCGGATTCGTTCCATAATTCGCTTCGCTTTCAATTGTTCTATTCCACCTTTTTGAGAATACGATAGGTGTTCTTCAAGTTCTTCATAATCATAATTTGACGTGTATAGAGTCGGAAGTTTTTCTAGCATTCTATGTTGTAAAATAACACCTAAAATGTCATCTCTTACCCAACTTGACATTGTCTCAGCACCAAGATCGTCTAATATCAAAATAGGAGTACTTTTCACAATTTCTAATTTTTCATTATAAGACCCGTCATGAATACCACTTTTTAGCTCTCGGAAAAAATCAGGTGTATATACTAACATTGACGAAATATTTCTTTCTGCTAATTCATTTGCAATAGCTCCCATTATGAACGTTTTCCCGACACCGAATTTCCCATGTAGATACAGTCCTTTTCCATTTTCACCTGGATTTGTTGTTGTTGCAAATTCAACAGCTTTTGCAATTGCCACAAGTCTTGAACGATTATCTTGGTCAAGTTGATCAAAGGTAGCAGATAGTATTTCTTTAGGTACATATAAACTTTTAATTAGGGTTTGCTGACGTTTTCGTTCATCTGCACTTTTCTTTTTATCACAGACGTTATAACGAATCAATATTTGCCCACGTTCAGTATACAATTGTGGCTGATAGCCTCCCATCATATTAGAACATTCTTGCAAACTTGAACAATTTGTACAATTTTTACGCTCGTTACGAAACTCAAAAAGGCGAGATACATTACGGTCTAATTCATGTTCTGAGAGGGTAGGATTAGATTGGATAAAGTCCAAAATTAATTTATCAGATAGAACTTCATCTTTTAAACGTTGAAATCTATCTAAAATGTTAGTAGAGTTTTTCATTTTATGGAGCGTTTGCTGAATTGATTCCATTAGCTATCCCCCCTATTTCTTTGTAATTTTAATTGTTTAAACTTTGTCTCAAGTTCCTCTTTCATCTTAGAGATATCACCGTCTTCAACTAAGTTTTTCTCTTTTTTCTCTTCGATTAACCATTTAGGAAGTCGGTCTTTTTTAACATAGCGGTTATTGTTTTGGCGCTTTGTAGTTTGTTTTTCTTTCGTAACAGCTACCTCATTTTCGCCTTTTTCCAATTTTTCACGATTTATATATTCTTCTTTTGCCAAATCCATCGCTTCTTTTACTGTTTTTATATTTTTTCTAGCCCATTGCCCAGCAATTTTTTCAACATAAGATTTTATTAATTTCATGTTGTTAATCTCAAGTATATAATCTATGAGGACATTAACAACACCAGGCAGAAGCTTGTAATCTAGTATTAATGCTTCAACAATTTTCATATCTGTTAAAGGTACTCTCGCTCCATCAGTAGACTTACTTTCTAAAAGCGTTAATGGTGATACTGTTTCGTAATGTAAAATCATTTCTTCTTCTTCTGAGGTAGGAGCTTTTCCTGCCATTATCCTAAACTTTTCTGGATGGACTCGTAAACCTAGTGCTGGTGGCTCGCTTTCATGCGTAAACCGATACCAATTTTTCACCTTTACTCTTAACTCATCAAGATCAACAGTATCATTCTGTGTTAATGAATCCTGTACAATCTTACTCATTTCTAAAGGGTCAATTCTATACACAAAGGCTAAACGAACAATTGTATACTTTACTTTATTAGTTAATAATTTTGTTGGATTAATTAAATTCGATAAATGGGCTAATAATAACGAAAAGTCAAAAGCTTCTTCTAAAATAGTATAAGAACTTTCTCCTTTGTCATTAGTGATAATTTCTTTTTCTTCTACCAGTGTTAGTGAAGCTGCTAATTCACCTTGCTGAGATGAGATTTCAGAATGGTGTAATGATGTGAAAACATCACTAAATGAATGAGTAACTTCTTCAAAAACCTCATGATTTATTTTATCTAATGTAAATCGTTCCCTCAATTGAAGGTAGCGATGCTTCCCAACTCTATTATATAAATAAACACTAAGAACATCGTCTTTAAAAAATTCTAAAGGACTAAACGGCTTTTGCAATTCGTACAAATAAGTAATATCATCATCTTGCTTTTTCTTATAAACATTTAAAAGTCCAATTGCTTCTAACTTTTTTCTTTCCTCATAAATTTTATCTAAAGGAATTCCTAGCATTGTCATCAACGTCTTATGAGTCGTCTCTGTAGAAGTGTATTGATCATTTTCAAGTTCACTTAATAATGCAAAGTATATACTGTGAGCAACTGCTCCAATTAGCGGTTGATATAAGAGTGTAATAATTTTTTTATCTGCTTCATTAATGAAGCAGTTCATACGAACGACATATCGATCAACGGGTAATAAATGCATCCAATGTAACGTCATTCTCTAATCACCTGTATCTATAAATTTACTTATCTATTTTAACACTTTTTCTCTTAAACTTTAGATAAAAACGATTAATTTTTAAAGCCATTTCGGGAAAAAATGTACAAATCCTTCTAAAAAAGCCAATGAAACATGCAGTTACATAATAAATAATCTTTCATAAAAAAAAAGAGCTTAGATTATTATATCTTAAGCTCGCATTTATTTTTTTTCTGCCTTTTGTAGAAGATCTTTTAATTCATCGATAAAAACGTTAATATCTTTGAACTGGCGATAAACAGATGCAAAACGAACGTAGGCTACATCATCAATTTTGGCTAAGTATTCCATGACAATTTCACCAACATCTTCACTTTTCACTTCAGCTGAACCAGCACTTCTTAGCGCCTTCTCTACCTTACCGACAATATCTTCTAGTGTTTGTAAAGGAACAGGCCTTTTCTCACAGGCCCTAATAAGCCCACGTAGAATTTTTTCTTTACTAAACTCTTCCCTGTTACCATCTTTCTTAACAACTATTAGCGGTGTTTCTTCAACAGTTTCAAAGGTTGTAAAACGAAAATTACAGATTTCACATTCGCGCCTTCTTCTAATAGAACGCCCTTCATGACTTGGCCGTGAATCTAAAACCCGTGTTCCGTTATGATTACAGGTTGGACATCGCATACCTATCATCTCCAAAATTAGTTAAACGCAAAAAATCTCTTATGCGCCGTTTATTTTGTTCGTAATAATTGAAACAAGCTCATCGTCCAATTTTTCAATTAAATAAAATAAAATCATTGTTTTCGTAGGAGCAATTAAATTTATAGGAACTTGAACAATAAACTTAGCTTTCGTAATAATAAATCTTGTCCTTTAATCTTATATAAAAATGACAAGAAGTACAAGAAGAAGTTTAATGTGTAGAAGAACATCTAAACTTGCAGCTATTTCATAAGTTGATCACCTAAACCAGAACCAACATATTCTAATTGTTGATCAACTTTTTGATAAAGTGATTTAATTACTGTTGCACTATATCCAAAGTCCATAGGAAGAACAGTCTCAGTAGTAACTGCAAAATCAATGGCCGTTCTGTTCGGTGCTACCATAACAACTGTAGCAATGACGAATATTCTTTTCTTTCCAATACCATCAACAATAATCTCTCCACGGTCAACAGAACTTGACTTTACTTTAAAATTAGAATTTTGATGGAATATATTAAGTAATTCGTTAAAAGATTTATCTTTCATTGTCTTGTAGTATCTTGTTTGTAGTTCTTTATCTACATGTTTTTCCTTTGTCTCCGTGTGAGCAGAGATATACTTATTAATTTTATCTTTAATTCCCATATCCTCACCTCAATTAATTATGTATAGTTAAATTATAATTGAAAATATAGTAAATTGCTATTTAAGACTAAAAAAAGAGGTGTAAAATACACCGCTTAGCTTTTAATCAGTAATGACAAACTTTAAAAAGTTTTTCTGATCGTGTTTATTAAATGACAATCCTAAATAATTAATTAAGAGGTAGTTTCTGTATTCCTACAGTATACTACCTCTTAAATACACTTAATCGACAGAGATCTCAGACTAATAAAGTGATTTATTGATCACCATTTATAGAACATAATCGTATTAAGTTGATCTTTTCCGTTCACCGTTATATATTCGAGCTCTAGGGATAGGTCTCATCGAACTCTAAAATCCCATTCCACTTAGGTATTATCGTGAGAACAGAGTGCTTATGAGCGGGGTAAGCAATTCCACTTAATCAAAATAGTTACTAATTGTTCTTTTGTATCGCTTAGTAATCCATGATTGTGAATGACTTCGTCAGCCCACTTAATCTTTTCTTTTAATGGAAATTGAGCTTTCAGTCTGACTTCTACTTCCTCATCAGAAAACTGATCTCTATTTTGCAACCTCTTCCTTTGTAGGTCCTCATCAATATACACAAGAATAATTTTATCTACCAAATTAGTTAATTTACTTTCAAATAATAACGGAATATCAAGTACAATTGTTTTATATCCTTTTTCTTTTAGTTCCCCTACCCTGTTTTCCATTCGATTTCTTATCACCGGATGCAAAATCTCATTTAAAGCTGACCGTTTTTCCTCGTCATTAAAAACAATAGCACCAAGTTTTTTTCTATCTAAAGTACCATCACTGTTTGTAACCTCTATTCCGAAATTGTTCACAACCTTTTCATAAGCCTCTTCTCCAATTTGGACTACTTCTCTTGCTACAATATCAGCGTCAATAACTGGTATTCCCTCATCTTTTAGCATTTTAGACACTGTACTTTTACCACTGGCAATCCCACCAGTTAAACCAATAATCATGACAACTTCTCCTTGTTACAATTCACAATTTCCATATTCCTAATATAATTAATAATAAACCTGGAACAAATGAAAATTTTTGAATAATTTTTGAATCTGAAAAAATATAGCCGCTTTTCATTCCAAAAGTTACACATAAAGCACTCATAAAAGCTACACTAAGTGCCATAATTATCGGAGAGAAGCCTATTAAGGCAGCTCCTATACCAGCACCAAAGGCGTCTAAGGACAGTGCAATCCCTAACATAAATGCTTCTCTTCCTGTTATTGTTCCTGAATTATCAAAATCGGCAACCATTGGTTTTCTTAAGATTTTGATAACTACTCCTAATAATTTAATTTCAAAATTTAAGATTACGTGATCATCTTTATTTTTTTCATCTCTTTTAGCTGGACGATAAATTTGATAAAGTGCCCATGCACCTATAATGATTAAAATTAACCCACCAATACTTTCTGCCACGCTAGCAGATAGATATTTTTGAATCCAATTTCCTATTGTCATTGCAATAAGAATTGAAATGGCTGAACATGAAGCAATAAAAAGTAAAGATTTAAAAGGAAGCTTCATTTTTCTTAAACCATATGTTAATCCTACACCAAAGCTATCAAGACTTACGGCCAATGCTAATAAAAGTAAGGAAAGAATTTCTACCATATTTAAAAGCTCCTTCCAACCACTGATACGATAGTATATGGTTAGAGCCCATCCAACGTACTTACTTTTTTAATTTTCAATAATGATGATTTCATGAAACTGACAACTCCCACAAAAAAGCAGTTGGGCTTTCTCGTTCGGAAAATCTATATTACTATTCGTTTCTTTGTTCAATGTTATTTTTTCTGACATTTAGGACAAAAATGTGTACCTCTACCACCAACGACTGTTTTTTCAATCTCAGTACCACACCTTTTGCAAGGTTCACCTTTTCTCCCGTAAACAAAAAGCGTTTGTTGAAACATTCCCATTTCACCTTGACCGTTTACATAAGACTTTACAGAACTCCCCCCCATATTGATCGCTTCTTGTAATGTAGCTTTAATTTCTTGGTAGAGCTTTTTCAATTCTTTTTGGGTTAATTCCTTACCAATTCGTTCAGGGTATATTCCTGAACGAAACAAAGCTTCGTCCACATAAATATTCCCTAAACCAACTAGTTTTGTTTGGTCTAAAAGGGTTACCTTGACCTTTCTATTTGTCCCTTCGAATAGTTCTTTTAACTTCTTTGGAGTAAAAAGGTTATCAAAAGGTTCAATCCCTAATTGGACAAGTGGTAATTGAAATTCTTCCTCACCTTTTAGAAACAAATGCATCGTTCCAAATTTTCTAACGTCTTGGTAGCGTAGTTCAGTTCCATCAGTAAATGAAAAAATAACATGGGTATGTTTAGTTATTGGTTCTCCCACTTTGTACAGTCCATATCGCCCTTCCATACGCAGGTGGGAAACAACAACATAATCATTAAAGATGAGTTTTAAAAACTTTGCTCTTCTTTCTACATTAATAATGGTTTGACCTATTAAAAGATGCCGAAACTGCGTTACATCATCTGGACGTTTAATAATTTTTCCCCAATGTACTGTAATATCTTTAATTGTTTTACCGATAACCAATTTTTGTAATGTCCTCTTTACCGTTTCCACTTCAGGTAATTCTGGCATACAATCACCTCTCTAAAGATACTCTAAACAATATTATTCTTTCCAACCTTAATGAAAGATAAAAAACACTATTTAACGTTAAGTAGTGTCCTATAGCTTTTAGGAACTATTCTACTACGAGCGTGTCCACTCGACATTAGATGATCGTCGTAAAGATAACAATTATAATGTACTGATTGTGCTGTTCATGACTGTATAAGGGCAACACAACCAGTCAATAACATTAATTAAGCTTATTTAGCATCGTACCACGAATCACCAAATGCATAATCGACCTTTAGTGGTACTTTAAGCTCAATTGCCCCTTCCATCACTTCAGGAACTATTTCTTTTAGTTTTTCCAATTCTTCTTTAGGAGCCTCAAAAATTAATTCATCGTGAACTTGTAATAATAACTTAGCTTCCATACCTTCGTTCTCAATTCTTTCAGTTATATCAACCATAGCTTTTTTAATAATGTCAGCAGCAGTTCCTTGAATTGGAGTATTCATTGCTGTTCTTTCAGCAAAACTACGCAAATTAAAATTTCGACTAGTAATTTCAGGTAAAAAACGACGTCGGTGTAGTAACGTTGTCACATAACCGTTTTCCCTTGCTTCTTGTACGATGTTTTCCATATAGTCTTTTACTCCTGGAAAGCTATCTAAATAGCGCTCGATGAAATTACCGGCTTCTTTACGAGTAATACCTAAACTCTGAGATAAACCGTAATCACTAATACCATAAACAATACCAAAGTTAACTGCCTTCGCGCTTCGTCTCATCAGATCAGTTACTTCTGTTTGATTAACATGGAAAACGTCCATTGCTGTTTTGGTATGAATATCTAGACCTTTATTAAAGGCTTCGATTAAATTACTATCATTGGCAATATGGGCTAATACACGTAACTCAATTTGAGAATAATCAGCAGCATACATAATCCAGTTCGGTTTCGATGGTACAAATGCTTTTCGGATTTTCCGCCCTTCTTCCAATCGAATTGGGATATTTTGCAAATTAGGCTCAGTAGAACTTAAACGACCTGTTTGTGTTAATGCCTGATTAAACATCGTATGAATTTTATGAGAATCTTTGTGTACTACTTTTAGTAAACCTTCTATATAAGTAGAATTAAGTTTTCCCAATTGTCGGTAGTGAAGGATACTTGGAATTATTTCATGTTTATCTGCCAACTTTTCTAACACATCTGCAGAAGTCGACGCTCCAGTTTTTGTTTTTTTGATCACAGGTAAATTTAACTTTTCAAACAATACCTCACCTAATTGTTTAGGTGAATTAATATTAAACTGTAAGCCTGCTAATGCGTGAATTTCCTGTTCAAGTTTCTTTAACTGTGTATTTAAATCTTCACCCATATTTTTTAATTGTTCTACGTCAACTTTTACCCCATCCATCTCCATTTTCCCTAAGATAATTGAGAGCGGCATTTCTAATTCATAATAAAGCTCTTTCTGTTGGTTTTTGGTTAATTCTTCTACTATTTCTTGTCTTAATGTGTATACTGTATTGGCTTTATTAACGAGGTGTTCAGCTAAAACTTCGACACTTGGAACCGATCGCTTTGCCCCTTTTCCATAAATCGTTTCATCATTAGCCACAATACGTTTTCCTTTTCTATTAGCAATATCAGCGACTTCATGAGATGAGGCAGATGGATCAATGATATAAGATGCTAGGAAAAGATCAAAGTTAATTCCTTCTAGGATTACCCCTTTCCACCCTAATGCTACAACTGCTTTTTTTGCATCAAATATTGCCTTCTTAGCATCTTTATCTTTTGCCCATGTTTTAAAGACATCACTTGATAAGGCCAATTCCGTCGGAATAAAATAACGTCCATGTTCATTTACAATTGCAATACCGTGTATGTCAGCTTGATGATAATTTTCATCTAAGACTTCAATAACGATAGCTGAATCCGTTCCAAGGATTTCAGCATTTATTTCTTCTACAATAGTAAATTCTAGTTTTTCTATAGTTTCTTCATTTTCAACTTCATCAGTACTAAAACGCTGTAATAAAGATTGAAATTCCAGATCTTTAAATAATGAAACGACTTTCTTTTCTTCATACTCCCTAAAAGTGAGATCCTCAAGAGAAAGATCAACAGGTGCCTCACAAAAAATAGTTGCTAACTCTTTACTCATTAAAGCTTGTTGTCTATTTTCTACCAACTTTTCTTTTAATTTTTTTCCTGAAATTGACTCAATAGACTCAAGAACTTTCTCTACCGAACCAAATTCTTTTAATAACTTAATGGCAGTTTTTTCGCCAACTCCCGGTACACCAGGAATATTATCTGAAGGATCTCCCATTAATCCTTTCATATCTATAATTTGTTTAGGTGTAAGACCATATTTTTCATTCACAACAGCTTCGTCATATGTATCAACATTGGATATTCCTTTTCTCGTCAAAGCAACAGTTACTTTTGGCGAAACAAGTTGTAGTAAGTCTTTATCGCCTGAAAAAACTTTTACTTCCCATTCCTTTTCAGAAGCTTTTTTAGCAAGTGTTCCAATAATATCATCTGCTTCATAATTTTCTTTTTCGTAACGCTTAATTTGGAATGCGTCTAATAATTCACGAATTAATGGAAACTGTTCCGAAAGTTCAGGGGGAGTCTTTTGTCTACCACCCTTATATTCCTGAAACGTTTCATGTCTGAATGTTGTTTTTCCAGCATCAAAAGCAACCACTAAATGAGTAGGTTTTTCCTCTTCAATAATTTTTAATAACATGGTTGTGAAGCCATATACAGCATTTGTGTATACACCTTTATCATTATTCAAAAGGGGTAGAGCAAAAAACGCTCGATAAGCAATACTATTTCCATCAATCATCACTAATTTGTTTTTCAAGAAACACACCTCAATATAATCTTTTTATACTTTGTAGTATTTTACCATGATTAACGATCATTCAAAAATAATAGCCAAGCATTTGCTTGGCTAAGTTTAACGCTAATATACTCTATTTATCATTTTAAAGCTAGCCGGAGAAAGGACTTGAGTTATTGAGTATAACCCATTAATATACGTGCGTATGGTGCATCGGCAGGAAGTACAATAACAGTTTGATCATCAATTGTATGTTCATAACTTTGTAGTGTTCGATATAAGTTATAGAACTCAATATCCTTGCTAAACGCGTCATTATAAAGTTGGGCAGCCCCAGCTTCCCCTTCACCGATAATTTCATTTGCATCAGCATTAGCTTTAGCTACGATTTCTTTTACTTCACGATCTGTGTTCGCACGAATACGGTTTGCCTCAGCATCCCCTTGTGATAAATAATCTTGTGCAATTGAGTTTCGTTCAGATATCATACGACGATATACAGCTTGTTCGTTTTCCTCAGGTAAATCTGTACGTTTCATTCTTACATCAGTTACTGAAATACCGTAATTATCTCGTAATAACAATTCATTAACACGATTTAGTACCCTGTCATTAAAGCTTCCACGAGATGACTTCTCATCATTAATAATTTCGTCATAATTTAGCTGACCAAGTTCAGCTCGAATTACAGAGTAAATAAAGTTCATCATAATCGCTTCAGCACGGTCAATTGTTTGAGCGTTTGCGATCATTAGCTGTGGGTTGTCAATTCTCCAAATAGCGTAATTATCTACTAAGATACGCTTTTTATCACGTGTATTAATTTCCGTTGGGTCAACATCCAAAACCATTTGCTTTTTTGTTAATGTTGAAACAGATTGTATAAAAGGAATTTTTACATTTAAACCCGGTTCATCAATAACTTTTACTACTTCACCAAATTGTCTAACAACTTTAAACTCACCTTGTTCAACAATAAACAAATTATTAGAAATAAATGTAATTAATCCTATTAAAACAACCAAAACAATACCAAACTTTGAATATTTCTTCCATTCGTCTGATGGTTTACGCTCACTTAAATCAATTATTTTTTCACTCATTAGTTTCCACTCCCTTCACTTGCTGTTGTAGCAGTGGATGGATTACGCTCTAGTGATCTAATAGGTAAATATTTTACCGTATCACTACTTTCATCCATAATGTAAATTTCTGTGCTTGGCAAAACTCTCTCTAAGGTCTCAATGACAAGTCGACTTCTCGTGACCTCTGGACTAATTAAATACTCATTATAAAGTGCTTCAAACCTTGCTACATCACCACGAGCACGTTCAAGCCTTTCTGTTCTAGTACCTTCTGCCCTAGAGATGATTGCGTCTTGTTCACCTTTTGCTTCATTTATTTTTTGGTTTCTGTATTTATTCGCTTCATTGATTTTAGTCAAGCGTTCTTCACGAGCATCTGTAACTTCCATAAATGCACTACGAACCTCATCATTTGGAAGTTCAACATCTTGTAATTTTACGTCCATAACTGAAATACCAATATCGTAATCCTCAATTAACGCTACTAAATAATCCCAAACTTGAGCTTCAATTTCAGGACGTTGATCTGTTAGTGCATCATCAATTCTTGAACTACCTATAATCCCACGTAGTGACGCAGATGTTGCACTAAACAATATTTGCTCAGGGTCATTTGAATTAAATAAAAACTTTTCTGGGTTTGTAATACGCCACTGTACAACTAAATCAGCAAGGAGAATGTTTTCGTCCCCTGTAATCATTTTCGCTTCGTCACGATATTCAATAACTTCTCCATCTCTTTCATCATAACCTACAGTAGTTGTGAATGTTCCTCTAGATAAAATTTCAACGCGTTGAATTGGCCATGGTAATTTAAATTTTAGACCTGGCTCTGTAATATGGTCATCTACTTTACCGAATGTAATAAGTGCTGCCTGTTCTGATTCGTCGACTATGTACCAACCTGTTACTAAAAACAAGGCTAGTATAGCTATTCCAACTAAGGAAAAGAAGCCAACTATTATTTGCTTCATAGTTACCATTAATTTGCCCCCTCTTAAGTTTGTATTTTCTATCATTTTATTAATTATACTTACGATTATACTATAATAAAAGTTTCGTAACTTACCAATTTATTACCTAAATTTTTTTCTACAAAAATTGAGAATAAAAAAAGGTGGAAAGCTAAGGGGGCTTTCACACCTAACAAAGGGGCTGTTAAACAATTTTGTCACTATGCATCAATAGCTAAAATTGCTTACGAAACAGTTCACAATTGAAATTATACTTATCTAACGTAAATTAACATTGAATTTAATGTTAATTCTTTGTAAAGAAAGTATATATTTACCTCTGTTTCTTATTAAAAGAAATTGTAAACTGCGACCCTTTTCCTATTTCACTTTCTAACCTAATTTCACCATGATGAGCTTCAACTAAATGCTTTACAATGGCAAGACCAAGACCTGTTCCACCAGAGTTTCTACTTCTAGCTCTGTCAACTCGATAAAAACGTTCAAATACACGAAGAGTCTCGCTTTTACTGATACCAATTCCAGTATCTTTAACAGAAAAAAGTACCTTTTCTTTGGTATTTTCCTTAATACTTATTACAATACTCCCACCTTTGGGTGTATACATGATAGCATTATTAACGAGGTTGATCATTATCTGTTTAATTCTTAAAGGATCTCCTTCAATAGAAGTTAAACCTTCTATTACCTTTGAAATCTGTATTTCCTTTTTCTTTGCTTTATTACTAAGCATTATAATAACATCGTCAGTGAGTAAACTTAAATCAACATGTTGCCAATTTAGCTGAAATTGACTTTGCTCTATTTTAGAAAGATCAAGTAAATCTTGAATTAAACTTTGGAGTCGTTCACTTTCTTCCCATATTATTTTTAAAAAGCGATTTCTTAAAACTTCATCATTAGCAGCTCCATCCAATAATGTTTCTGTAAACCCCTTAACTGAAGTTACGGGTGTTTTTAATTCATGAGATACATTTGCCACAAAATCTTTACGCATTTGTTCTAGTTTCTTCAATTCGGTAATATCATGAAAGACTAATACAACCCCTTTTAAACGCTCTTTTCCACCACTACTAATGATTGGAGCTCCCTGAACATCGAAATGGCGCATTTCTAATTGAATTGGCAAAACAACTTGCTTTCTCTGCCCTTTCTCGGTTAAAAATAGTTCTTGAACAATTTTAATAATTTGTTTATGAATAATTACACTATGGTAAACCTTGTTTAACCAAGAGTCTACATCTTCTTGAAAAATTATTTTACAGGATTTGTTTATGAGACTTATTTCACCCTTATTATTTATCAAGATTAGTCCACTATCCATGTTTTCAATTAATGTCTCTAAACGTTCTTGTTGAACCTGGTATGTACGAGTCACTTCATCTAAATTTTGGGCTAGGACGTTAAGTGATTGACTTAATTGACCAGTTTCATCATTTTTCCCGTGAGAAACCCTCACTTTAAAGTTACCATGAGTAAGTTGTTTAGCTACTAAAGTAGCTTCTTCTATCGGTTTAACCATTTCATTTGTAATTCTAGAACTAAGTAAAACAATAACTAAAAAAGCAATTGTAAAACTAACAAGTAATAAACCCCATATTTTCTTGTGGACTTCATCTAGGACATGTATTGAGATCCCTAAGCGAACGTAACCAATTATTTGTTCACCTTCAATAAGAGGAACAGCATAATAAAGTAAATCGGCACCAACCGTACTACTATAGCGAATTGCTTGTCCTTCCCCAAATTCCCTAACATCCTTGATTTCAGGTCTATAATAATGATTTTCCATCGTACCTGGGTCAGTATCAGTTTCCGCAATAACCTCTCCATCATCAGCAATGATGGTTATTCTAGCAGCTAACTGATCTCCCATATCCTTCACAATTGAATGAAGGTCACGATGACCTAATCCCGTTTCTAATATACTTATTGCTACTATTTTCGCTTCTTTTGAAACCCTTTCACTCAATTGATTAAAATAAAATTCTTTAATTAGTTGACCTAGAAAAAAACCTAAACCAACTAATACTATAAATATTGCTATAAGTAATGATAGAGTTAACCTCAATCTATATTTATGCATTAAATTGCGGCTCCTCAAGTTTATAGCCTAGACCTCTAATTGTTTTAATATAGATAGGTTTTTTTGTATTTGGCTCAATTTTTTCCCTCAAGTGGCTAATGTGAACATCAACAATCCGTGTATCTCCAACAAATTCATAATTCCAAACAGCATTAAGGAGTTGATCTCTTGTTAAGACTCGCCCCTTGTTGTTAGAAAGGTACAATAATAACTCAAATTCTTTTGGTGTTAATTCAAGCTGATTCCCTTGATAATATACTTCGTAATTCTCAGGGAAGATTTCTACTTCTCCAATTTTTAATAAATCCTTTTTTATAGTGTCTTTTTTTGGTTTTTCATCCTGGTTTTGGCTTACACGTCGAAGGATAGCTCGTACACGTGCAACAACCTCTCTTGGGCTAAAAGGCTTTGTCATATAATCATCTGCACCAAGCTCTAAGCCTAATACCTTATCAAATTCATCATCCTTCGCGGTAAGCATTAAAATTGGAGTACTAACTTTATTTTGCCTTAACTGTTTACAAACTTCCAACCCATCCATTTCTGGAATCATCAGATCTAATATGATTAAGTCAAAATTAAATTCACTCGCTTTTTTAAAAGCTGTACTTCCATCCATTGCTGTTTCAATTTCATACCCAGCTTGTTCTAAATTAAATTGCAGCAAAGTAACGATTGAATCTTCATCATCAACAACTAATAGTCTTTGACCCATTTTATATATTTCCTCCTGATAATCGCTATGGCCCCCACCATAGTCGTTGTTTTGTAACTGTTTCGAAAGTTAATACTTAACCCCAAAGTCATAATTTAAACTTGTTTTTTCTATTATACATAATATAGTGATCAAATTGTACGAAATAAATTTACGTGATTATTTAACATAGAAAAATCCGGTTGGTGGTATAACCGGATTTTTCTAATATTAATTCTGTAAAAAGCTATATTTAACAACGTATTTCATGTAGTTATTGAAGTCCATTGCTTTTCTGAAGTGACCAACTTTTTTACGATTTATTCCAATGCGTTCATTACGTTTTTTACGGATTGAACTGATTTTTGTAAGGCATTTTTTTCTTCATTAGTTAATTCTAATTCAAACACTTTTTCAATACCGTCTCCACCTATTTTTGTGGGTACTCCTAAATAAAGACCTTGATACCCGTATTCACCTTCCAAATAGGCAATTGCTGGGATAATTCTTTTCTTATCTTTTATTATCGCTTCTACCATTTGCACAACAGATGCAGCTGGTGCGTAATAAGCACTACCATTACCTAATAGATTTACGATCTCCCCACCACCTTTTCGAGTACGTTGTACAATCTGATTCAAGCGTTCGCCATTAATTAGTTTCTCCAAAGGAATACCACCTGCATACGAATAACGAACTAGAGGAACCATATCATCACCATGTCCTCCTAAAACAAAACCACTAATGTCTTCTACTGATACTTTTAGTTCTTGGGCAACAAATGTACGAAATCGTGCTGTATCTAAAACTCCCGACTGCCCCATTACACGATTTTTCGGAAATCCAGATTCTTTAAAAACTGTGTATGTCATGGCATCAACTGGGTTAGTAAGCACAATTATATAACAATTAGGTGAATATTTTACAACTTCCTTAGTAACCGCCTTCATTATTTTTGCATTTGTATTAACTAAATCATCTCGACTCATACCAGGTTTTCTAGCAATTCCAGCAGTAATTACGACAATATCAGAATGAGCAGTATCTTTATAATTTGAAGTACCAACAATATTCGCATCAAAGCCTTGTACGGGACTCGCTTCTAACATATCTAACGCTTTTCCTTTAATTGGATTTTCAATTTGCGGGATATCCAATAATACAACATCACCCAATTCCTTTTGAGCTACCATTAAAGCAGTTGTCGCTCCTGTGAATCCGCCACCAATAATAGAGATCTTTCGTCTTTTAATTGCCATCCCTTCTCACTCCAATCCTTTTTAGTTTAAGTATCCACATTAATAAATATGGCCCATATGTTGCCGCGAGAACCAATGTTACTTATTATTAAAAGAAATAATCTACTCTTGATAGTAACTAAATTTATAAACTCAGCATATTTGATGGTAAATTTCATTAATCATTTACAGAAGCTTGTAAAGTGTATCGTTAAATTACATCTATTATACATACTCGAATCATTGCTTTCACGAAAAAAAAGTTGACTCAAAACGAGTATGTGTTTCCATTGTAAAGGAACATTTATATATGTCCCTTAACCTTCGGAGTACACTACTCTATATGAGTCAACTTAACTAAACGATAGTTGTATTACTTCATGTTACTAATTAATGCATTAGCAAATTCTGAGCATTTTACTTCTGTCGCTCCGTCCATCAATCGAGCAAAGTCATAAGTGACTACTTTTTCACCGATTGTCTTATCCATTGAAGCCATAATTAGGTCAGCTGCCTCATTCCACCCTAGGTGACGAAGCATTAACTCCCCTGAAAGTAAAACAGAAGAAGGATTTACTTTATCTAATCCTGCATATTTAGGTGCTGTCCCGTGAGTAGCTTCAAAGATAGCATGTCCTGTTTCATAGTTGATGTTAGCACCCGGAGCAATCCCAATTCCACCAACTTGAGCTGCTAACGCATCAGAAATATAATCACCATTTAGATTCATCGTTGCAACTACATCAAACTCTTTTGGACGAGTTAAGATTTGTTGTAGGAAAATATCCGCAATTGTATCTTTAATAATTATTTTTCCAGCTGCCTCAGCTTCGGCTTGTGCTTTGTTCGCTGCTTCTTGTCCTTCTTTTTCAACTAGTTTATCATATTGAGCCCAAGTAAATACCTTATCAGCATATTCTTTCTCAGCTAACTCATAACCCCAATTTTTGAAGGCTCCTTCTGTAAATTTCATAATATTTCCTTTATGAACAAGCGTTACACTCTTACGGCCTTCTTTAATTGCATACTCAATTGCTGCACGAACTAAGCGAGCAGTCCCTTCTTCAGAAACTGGCTTAATCCCAATACCTGAAGTTTCCGGAAAGCGAATTTTAGAAACACCCATTTCTTCACGGAAGAATTTAATAACTTTCTGCACTTCCTCAGAACCAGCTTGCCACTCAATACCAGCGTAAATATCTTCTGAGTTTTCACGGAAAATCGCCATATTCGTATCTTCCGGTCTTTTAACCGGAGAAGGAACTCCGTTAAAATATCTTACTGGTCTAAGGCAAGTGTATAAATCCAACTCTTGTCGAAGCGCTACATTTAATGAACGAATACCACCACCAATTGGAGTTGTTAATGGTCCTTTAATAGCAATTATATATTCTCTAACCGCTTCTAACGTTTCTTCTGGAAGCCAATTCCCAGTTTGCTCATATGCTTTTTCACCAGCTAAGATTTCTTTCCAAACAATTTTCTTTTCACCATTATATGCTTTTTCAACAGCAGCATCTAATACACGAGAAGCTGCAGCCCAAATATCTGGACCAATGCCGTCACCTTCTATGTATGGAATTACCGGATTGTTAGGTACGTTCAAAACGCCACCTTGAACAGTAATTTTTTCACCTTTACTCATTATGAATTCCTCCTAAAAGTCTATTTTACTGAGATATGTAATGGGAGTATGAAAAGCAACTTAATCAGCAATCAAGAGTTTCTCAATTAATAATCGTACTGAGTTATTTTGCTTTTCATTACTAATCATAAATTTTCTTTTATCCATGATTATCATACTCCCTAACACAACAAATTAACGTTTGGAAATTGGAATATATTCTTGTTTTTCTGGACCCACGTATTCAGCGCGCGGTCTAATTAAGCGATTGTTACTATATTGCTCTAATATATGTGCAATCCATCCTGACATCCTACTTATAGCAAATATCGGAGTAAACAGATCATGTTTAATTCCTAAGCTATGATAAACACTTGCAGAATAGAAATCAACATTCGGTAATAAGCCTTTTTCACTTGTTACAATTTCGTTAATTTTCACAGACATTTCATACCACTTTGGTTCTCCAGTGATCGTTGTTAATTTTTTTGACATTTCTTTTAAGTGTTTTGCTCTCGGGTCCCCATCTTTGTATACTCTATGACCAAATCCCATAATTTTAACCTTATTGCTCAAAGCATTCATAATATAAGGTTCAACGTTATTAACCTCACCTATCTCCATAAGCATTGCCATTACTCTTTCATTTGCTCCGCCATGAAGTGGTCCTTTTAGTGCACCGATGGCTGCTGTTACTCCTGAGTATATATCAGATAAAGTTGCTACGCATACACGTCCAGTAAAAGTCGATGCATTTAATTCGTGGTCAGCATGTAAAACTAACGCCTTATTGAATGCATTTACAGAGATTTCATCAGGTTCTTCACCTTTTAGCATATATAAAAAGTTTGCGGCAAAGCTTAAGTCTTTCCGCGGCGCTACAGGTTCTCTACCTTCACGAATGCGAGAAAACGCTGTCACGACCGTTTGTACTTGAGCTTGAAGTTTTAGAGCTTTACGTCTATTCGCTGCTTCTGACAAGTCATCAGCTTCGGGGTCGTATAACCCCAAAATTGATATTGCAGTACGTAAAGCAGCCATTGGATGAATTTTATCGAGTGGGTACATCTTCATTTGTTCAATTACACCTTGCGGCACTTCAGCATAGCTAGCTAATTCTTCAGTAAGCTGCTTTAATTCTTGTTCCTTAGGAAGACGTCCATTCCATAATAAGAATACTACTTCCTCAAAACTGGCATAGTGTGCTAAATCGTCGATATTAAATCCATGATAGGTTAAAACTCCATCAATAATCGAACTTACACTCGACGTTGTTGCAACAACACCTTCTAGACCACGAGTTGCGCTCATTCTTCAACCTCTCCTTTACAATAGATTGTTTCTTCATACTTTTTCATGCATAGAAATGAAGGAGCCTTTCAAAAAGTCGTTTGCCAGTTTTATTTTGACGTTTTTATCTACTAAGCTATTATTGATTAGGGAAATGATTAAAAATAAGACACTTTATAAAAAAATGACATTGTTAATAAAAACGTCAGAAAATCCAAATGATTCCTGTTGACTTTTTGAAATTAGTCTTTTTTATACTTTAAGGAAGGATTATCTTGCTACTACAAAAATTAAAGTATAAGAAAAACTAAGGCATTTACTTGTGGACTTGCCCAGAAGCCCTGTTTCTAGAAGAAAAATGTTTAAAAAATTCCCAACCAAATTTAATTATAAACAGTTTCCACAGATTTGTGAACGTTTATTTAAAAATAAATTCCGACTATTTAAATTGTTACGAAAATTAAAACCGCACAAGGAACCTTGTTCAACGACATAAAAAACTTGTAATGAAGTCTCATGAGATTTAGAAGATGTCGAGTTAAGCTTTTGGTCTCGACTTTTCTTATATGAGGGAAAAAAGCTTTTTAGCCGATGACACTAGAGTTAGATAATTTTCCAACTTTATAGGTCTATACGTTTATATTTTATCAAAAGTTATTTTATTACCCTAATCTACTAATTAATTCAACAATTTTCATTGCCATATAAGCAATTCCTGCTCCAATCAATGGACCTACAGCTACACCATTAAAAAGTGCGACTGCTAATATTGTTCCAAATACAAGTGCTGCAGTTATATGGGGATCAGTTTTTAATAACTCTACACCATTAGCTGCAATCACAGCAACAAAAATCCCAGCACCAAGTGCTATCCAGGCATAAGTTGATTTCATTGCTTCATTCAATTCCTTAAATCCTATTTGTCCGGTGACAATAGGAACAAGTACAGCTATTGTTATTATCGTAACGCCTATATGTATTCCTTTTTCCTGTAATATCGGAAAGGCTTTTTCACCTAAACCTATCCACTTGATAGCTAATAAAGCTATTACTGCGATTATTAATGACTGATTTTTAGCAATTAGTCCTACGAAAAGTAAAATAAACATAAAAACAGTTGCCTGTGATATCAAAAATGATGCATCCTTCCTTGATAAACATATCCATAGATAATCTTATCATACAAAATAAATTTGAGCCAACTCTCAAGAATTTTAATATTAATAAGTCTCATAAAACATTGTCCATTTAACTTCTAAAAAATGAACCAAGCCATATGTTAGTAATATGAAGTCCGTCAGAAAGGGAGAGGATAGATGAACTCAAACTATATTCAAATCCTATTAAGATTCCTTGTAGTAATTTCAGTTATAATTATCGGAGTACTATCAAGCTATTTTGCTTTTAGAACCGCCTATCCTTTCATTATAGGACTCACCATTGCTTTTTTGATAAATCCTTTTGTAAACTTTTTTCAAGAAAAGTTTAGAGTTGCTAGATGGCTATCGGTTTCTCTTGTATTATTTATCATTATTGGTATCTTTATTGGTTCCATAACGATATTAATTTCTGAAATTATTATGGGGACTAATTATTTATCACAGTCAGTTCCTTTCCATTTTCAAAAATTAATTTTTGAATTAAAAGAGCTTTTCACCGAAAAAGTTATCCCGATTTACGACAAGATAATAACAATATTTTATTCTTTAGATCATGAAAATCAAGTAACAGTGTTAACATATATTGAAACAGTAACAACTCAAATTACCAATGCAGCTTCAACATCCATTCACTCAATTTTAAGTGGTATTTCTGAATTTTTACTAGGTTTACCTAATTTAGCTACTGTTATTATTTTTTCTTTATTAGCAACGTTCTTCATTAGCAAAGATTGGTATAAATTGGTTTTTTTCTACCGGAAGTGGACACCTAACTTCATTGCCTCTAGAACTAAAGATGTTATGAATAGCCTTAAAAAAGCATTTATTGGATACCTTTTTGCTCAGCTAACACTCATTTCTATTACCTGTTTTATTGTTTTAGCCGGCCTAATACTTCTAAAAGTAGACTACCCTATTACCATTGCATTTATCATTGCTATTGTAGATTTACTGCCATATATAGGTACCGGTTTAATATTTATACCATGGATATTCTATACGTTCTTTTCTGGTCAACTTCCACTTACAATTGGACTTTCGATTTTATATAGTATCGTAGTAATTCAAAGACAATTAACGGAGCCAAAAGTTTTGTCTTCAAATATTGGTGTTGATCCATTAGCAACGCTACTGTCTTTGTTTGTTGGTTATAAACTGTTTGGTTTTTTAGGATTAATTATTGGTCCTGTTCTCTTAGTCTTTATTCAAGCATTACAAAAAGCGAATGTTTTTCGAGATTTAAAGCGGTATATATTTAAAGTTTAGATTAAAAGAGGCTGTTCTAATAAGTCTCATCACAATAACGACGGTAGAAATTGCATAGGTACACTTTCTACATGTTAAATGAGTCGAAACTTTTATAAACAGCCTTTTTGTCTTAAAAAGAATTAAAATCTATCATCGTTATCGCCTATTAATAAAAACAATAGAGCCATTTTTAATCATGCTATTGAATATTTTCTGAAGAAACGCTTTAGCTATTGCTCTAGTTTGGGGTATTAATAGAAAAAAACCTAAAGCATCTGTGATGAAACCAGGTGTTAATAATACAACACCTCCAACTAAAATGCATAATCCATCTAATAAAACGCCACTAGGTATTTGCCCTTGTTGTAATTGAAGTTGGGCTAAGCGAATGGTTTGTAGTCCTTCTTTTTTTGCTAACCACGCACCTAATACCCCTGTAAATATAACTAGTAATAGCGTCCAAGGAATGCCTATTGTATTACCCGAAAGAACAAGTACGGCAATTTCCAATGTTGGAATAATAATTAAAAGTAAAATAAGGAATTTCAACATTTCTTAAGTACTCCTTTATTAACAATAATATTGAGTTAGTTATGTTCCCCTATTATATTCTAGATTAATACTCGGGTGAAACCTTAAACAGAGATAACTTGAATTAAGCTTTTCACCTTAAGTGTTTCTTTACAAGAAAAGCGCAAGCGCCTTGGTCACGAGCAGCTGCTCCTGTGCCACTCCGTTTGCTCAAGAGCAAAGCCGCTTCGAAGTAATCCAAGTAGTAGCTTCACTGGGGCGGCCTTTGACAGAAGCTGCTCTTTGGCTTCTTACGTGCTTCTGCGTCTTCAAGTACTGCTTCGTAGTAAGCTTTCTCGAAGCAGTGTTTTGTGCGACGAGTAATCGCAGGAGCAAAGCTGCATGAAGCTAATCAACGAAGAATTTCAAGTGGTAATTGAAGTCAGTTGCTTGACTGAAGTGACCGAGCTCGTAGGCTGCTTGCGCTAGACAGTTTCTAAGTTAGAAATTTTATACTTTCTTACCTTATAAAAAAGAAGGCACCCCAAGAGTCAAACTATCGGGATACCCTCTTTTATTTCACCTTAATTATAGGATACTTGTATGACCTTTATAAATATTGCCACGAGTTGCATCTACAGTAATTTCATCACCGTCTTCAAACTGATCCGTAGCTTGAGGTACTCCAACAATAACTGGGATTCCAAGATTTAACCCAACTACTGCAGCATGACTTGTTAAGCCACCTTCTTCGGTAATTACAGCAACAGCTTTTTCAAATGCTCCCATTAAATCTTTATCTGTACCTACAGTTACAAGGATAGCTCCCTCTTGCATCTTAGCATTAGCATCTGCAGCTGTTTTTGCCACTACTACTTTCCCCGTTGCTGTTTTACGTCCAATCCCTTGTCCTTTAGCTACTACTTCACCTATAACATGAACTTTCATTAAATTTGTAGTTCCAGTTTCACCAACAGGAACGCCTGCAGTAATTACAATTAAGTCACCATGGTCAATAAACTCTGTTTTTACCGCTTCTGAAACAGCTATTTCTAACATTTCATCTGTAGTACTAGCTTTTGTTCCAAGTTGAGGAAGAACTCCCCAAACAAGCGCTAATTTACGACACACATCCTCTGAATGAGTTACTGCAAGAATCGGTGATTTAGGGCGGTATCTAGAAATCATTCTTGCTGTATGTCCACTTTCAGTTGCAGTTACAACTGAAGCTGCTTCTAAGTTTAAAGCTGTATGTGCAACAGATTGACTAATTGCATCCGTAACAGTTCTTTGACTTTCTTTACCTTTAGACTTTAATAATTCTCCATAATTCAATGCTGCTTCTGTACGTAAAGCAATATTATTCATTGTTTGTACAGACTCTACTGGATAATCACCAGCTGCAGTCTCACCCGAAAGCATAATAGCATCTGTTCCGTCAAAGATTGCGTTCGCAACGTCACTAGCTTCTGCGCGTGTCGGACGAGGGTTACGTTGCATAGAGTCAAGCATTTGTGTAGCTGTTATAACAGGTTTACCTAAGAAGTTACACTTTTTAATTAATTCTTTTTGTACAAGAGGTACTTCTTCTGCTGGAATTTCTACACCTAAATCTCCACGTGCAACCATCAACCCATCAGAAATTTCAAGAATTTCATCAATGTTATCCACACCTTCTTGATTCTCGATTTTTGGAATGATGTGAATGTGTCCTGCATCATGTTTTTCAAGCAATTCACGAATTTCTAATACATCTGAAGCACGACGTACAAATGATGCTGCAATGAAATCTACACCTTGTTCAATACCAAAAATAATGTCATTAGCATCTTTATCAGTAATACCTGGAAGTTTCACGCTTACATTCGGTACGTTAACACCTTTTTTATTTTTAATAACTCCACTATTTAAAATTTTCGTTTTAAGCTCTTTCTTCGCAATTTCGATAACCTCTAATTCAATTAGACCATCATCCAATAAAATTTTAGATCCAATTTGAACATCATCAACTAGACCAGGGTATGTAATTGAAAACTTCTCAGCGGTACCCATCACTTCTTCCATTGATACAATAACTTCTTCACCGGCTTTTAATTCTGCCACTCCATTTTCGAAGTTATTGGTACGAATTTCAGGACCTTTTGTATCTAATAAGATAGCAACATATTTCCCAGCTTTAGCAGCTGCTTCCCTAATGTTTTTAATTCTTTGCCCGTGCTCTTCAAAATCACCATGTGAAAAATTTAACCTTGCAACGTTCATACCTGCTTCAATTAATTTGGTTAATTTCTCTAAACTTTCACTTGCGGGACCAATAGTACATACTATTTTCGTTTTTCTCATGATTAATACTCCTCCTAAATAATATAAATTAATTAATTATGCCTTTTTTTTCTATTTTGCCATACTATTCCTATTGATTAGAGGAATAAAGTATGGCATAATTACTGCATGTTACAAATTAAATGGATAATTCTTTTGATAATTGGTATAGATCTTGATCAAGAGTATGTTCCTTAGCTAGTGCCTCATCAATGTCATGGAAAACAAGTTCATTTTTCTCGATTCCAACCATTTTACCCGCATAACCATCTAGTAGTAATTCAACAGCTTTTGCACCAAGACGGCTAGCCAATACTCTGTCAAAAGCAGTAGGCGTACCACCACGTTGGATATGACCTAAAACAGTTACCCTTGTTTCTAAACTTGTTTCTTCTTGGATAACTCGTCCAATATCGATACCACTTCCTACACCTTCAGCCACAACAATAATGCTGTGCTTTTTACCACGAGCATGTCCTCTTTCTAAGCGTGCAACGATATCCTTCATGTCATAATTTTCTTCAGGAATTAAAATTGTTTCTGCGCCATCAGCAAGACCTGACCATAAAGCAAGATCTCCTGCATCACGCCCCATTACTTCAATGACGTATGTACGCTCGTGAGAAGTTGCAGTATCACGAATTTTGTCAATTGCCTCGATGATCGTATTTAGAGCTGTGTCGAAACCGATCGTAAAATCTGTACCAGGTATATCATTATCAATTGTACCAGGAACTCCAATACAAGGGAAGCCATGTTCAGTAAGTTTTTTTGCACCTTGGAAAGAACCATCTCCTCCGATAACAACTAAAGCTTCAATACCAAACTTATTTAATTGCTCAATACCCTTTTTCTGTCCTTCTAGGGTTTTAAATTCTTCACAACGTGCCGTGTAAAGCATTGTTCCACCACGATGGATAATATCACCTACAGACCCAATTTCAAGTTTTTCAATATTTCCTGATATAAGACCTGCATAACCATTATAAACACCATAAACTTCTAAATTGTGATAAATAGCCTTTCGAACAACTGCTCTAATTGCAGCATTCATTCCTGGGGAATCTCCACCACTTGTTAAAACTCCTATACGTTTCATTCCAATTCACCTCATAATTAAATAATAAGTAGTTTTCAATTAATTATTATACTAAAAGTATTAAAATGTTCATTTTGATTAAAACAACTTTAATACTAGTATTTTCATTACGTGTCTAAAATAACACTTCTTTTTCATAATGACAATAGACATCCATCGACAAATAAAAATGCCTTCTCTAAAAAGAGAAAGCAAATTCCTTATTTAATCGCAATGGTATCGTTTACAAGGTCCACCTCGCCGATTTTATTAAATTTTTCGTAACGTTGTTCAACGAGCTCTTTCTCGGAATATTTTACCAATTCAGAGAGCGATTTTTTGATTGCTTCTTCAATTTTATTCGCCTGTTCTTTCACGTTCCTATGAGCTCCCCCTCTAACTTCAGGGATGATTTCATCGATTACGTTCAATTCCTTTAAATCAGGTGCTGTAATTCGCATTGTTTCAGCAGCTCTTTGAGCAAGAGATGCATCTTTCCATAAAAGTGCAGCAGCTCCCTCTGGTGAAATAACAGAATATGTCGAATTTTCTAACATGTGAAGATGGTTACCTACACCTAAGGCTAACGCCCCTCCACTTCCACCTTCTCCAATAACAATACAAATAATCGGTACAGTTATACCCGCCATTTCAAGAAGGTTTCTAGCGATGGCTTCACTTTGCCCTCTTTCTTCTGCAGCTTTACCTGGATAGGCTCCCTTTGTATCAATAAAACAAATAATTGGCCTTTTAAACTTCTCTGCTTGTTTCATAAGTCTTAAGGCTTTTCGATAGCCTTCAGGGTGCGGCATCCCAAAATTACGGCGTAGATTTTCTTTTGTATCTTTCCCTCGCTGATGACCGATGACTGTTATCGGCATCCCGTTAAATTTAGCGATTCCAGCAACAATAGCCTCATCATCACCATACAAACGATCACCATGCAATTCAATAAAATCTGTAAACATATAAGATATATAGTCCATTGTGGTTGGGCGATCACTGTGACGAGCGATTTGAACACGATCCCATGGTTTCATGTTGCCATATATTTCATTCTCAAGCTGAAGTAGTCTTTCTTCTAATTTAACAATTTCTCCTGATAAATCTATACCTTTATCTTCAGTAAATTTTTTTAACTCTTCGATTTTTGTTTTTAATTCAATAATCGGTTTTTCAAAATGTAGTTCATTGGCCATATTATCTACACCTCCTTTTACGAGTAAATATTGCGATGTATATCTAAAACAAATGTTAATGTCTGTTTCATTTCCAAACGTGAAATTACTTTATCTAATTGCCCGTGTTTTAACAAAAACTCAGCGGTTTGGAAATCTTCCGGGAGTTCTTGACGTATCGTTTGTTCAATAATTCTTCTCCCTGCAAAACCAATTAGAGCACCTGGCTCAGCGAAGTTATAATCCCCAAGTGAAGCAAAACTTGCTGATACACCACCAGTTGTCGGGTGTGTCATAACAGAAATAAATAAACCACCTTCATTACTTAGTTTTTTTAGGGCGGCACTCGTCTTTGCCATTTGCATTAGGCTTAATACTCCCTCCTGCATTCTAGCTCCACCTGAAGCAGAAAAAAGGATAAATGGCGCATGTATCTCAATGGCTTTTTCAATAGCCCTTGTAATTTTTTCTCCAACAACAGATCCCATACTCCCCATTCTAAAGCGAGCATCCATAACGGCAATAACAATTGTCATATTTGCCATTTGACCTTGTCCAGTAACAACGGCTTCATTTAGCCCCGTTTTCTCACGATCAGCCTTCGTTTTTTCTAGATAAGACGGAAATGATAACGGATCTTTGGAAACCATGTCACTATCATATTCAATAAATGTACCTTCTTCAACTAAGCTATTAATTCTATCATAAGCTGTGATACGATGGTGAAACCCACAAGAATCACAAACATATAAATTTTTCTTCAATTCTTTCGTATACATAATCGTTTTACACTTTGGACATTTAGTCATAAGTCCTTCTGGAATATCCATTTTTGCCTGCTCAGACGGAATCGTCGCATATTTTTTTTTCTTAGAAAATAAATCTCTTAACACAGTTACACCTCTCTACTGGACAAGATCACATTCAATCAAAATTTTCATAAATCATACCATAATAAATTCAATTGTTTCAAGATAAACAATTACCGCTTTTTATACATTTTTTTATTAAAAACGACTTTTTTCGAGATGATTTTCCATTGCGGAAATCGCTTTTTTTTCATCTCTATTTTTTAGTCCATCCAAAATCTGTTCATGTTCGTTTACTGAGATTTCAGCTCTCCCTTTTCTAGACAAGGATTCCCGTAAAGTTACTTTGCTATACTCTACAAGTGAAATCCAAATATTAACCATTAAACGATTTTGACAAGCTTCTACAATGGTTTTATGAAATAAATAATCTTCTTCAACAGGTAAGTCGCCTTTCCCTAAACAACTTTTTGACTGTTCAATCAATCTTTCCAGATTTGATATTTGCTCTTCATTAATTCTCTCACAAGCTAAGCGAAGAGCCTCAACTTCAACGATTTTCCTCGTCTCGGCTAGGTCACTTCTAGCTTTTTCCTCCCTTAAAAAGAAACTTGCTAGCACCTCTACCAAGCGATGTCCACCAATCGTTTTTATAAACGTTCCTTCCCCTCGTCTCGTTTCAATTAGATCCAATAATTCAAGTGATCTAAGGGCTTCTCGTACAGAAGAACGGCCCACTTGTAATCGATCTGAAAGTTCTCTTTCCGATGGGAGTTTATCCCCAGCCTTCAAGTCATCTTCTTGAATAATTCGATTAAGTTCACGTATAATCTCGATATAAACCTTGTCTTGGTGTGATGACATAATATCACCACCTTTATTCTTTATTGTAATAAGAAAGCGCAAGCACCTTAGTCACGAGCGATAGGCAACCGCTCTTTGGCTTCTTACGTGCTTCTGCGTCTTCAAGTACTGCTTCGTAGTAAGCTTCCTCGAAGCAGTGTTTTGTGCGACGAGTAATCGCAGGAGCAAAGCTGCATGAAGCTAATCAACGAAGAATTTTAAGAGGTAATTGAAGTCAGTTGCTTGACTGAAGTGACCGAGCTCGTAGGCTGCTTGCTCTAGACAGTATCTAAGTTAAAAATTTTATACTTTCTTACCTTATTAAAAAAGCGCAAGCGCGCCCTTAATCACCGCAACAAGCACCGACGCCCCCTCGAGAGACCAATACATTAAGACAGTAATGATCCACTCCTTGCAAATAATGAGGCAAGTAACCTTGAGCATATAGGCTCTATAACTAGATAGTTTCTATAATTCTTAAACTTTATTTTTCATATTATAATTAGATTGAGTTCAGAACTTGAAAAGATCCACAAAACCTTTAAGAGGAAGAAATCAAACTCTGAACTCTTATCGCAAAGGAAAACTAATAAAAATATTTTGAACCTAATTAGTCTATAATTGCAAGTTTCTTTGTTTTTGCTTCAACATCATCAGGATTAACTTTTCTTCTTGCTACACCTGTTTCCATTGCTGCTTTCGCTACTGCCTTAGCAACAGCTGGAGCGACTCGTGGATCAAATGGGGCTGGGATTACATAGTCAGCATTAAGCTCTTCTTCTGAAACTAGACTAGCGATTGCTTCTACTGCTGCAATTTTCATTTCTTCATTAATATTTGTCGCATGGACATCTAATGCACCACGAAAAATACCTGGGAAGGCTAAAACGTTGTTAATTTGATTCGGAAAATCAGAACGGCCAGTACCAATCACGCTAGCGCCTGCTGCTTTTGCATCTTCTGGCATTATTTCAGGTACAGGATTAGCCATTGCAAAAATAACCGGGTCTGCATTCATACTCAAAAGCATCTCTTTCGTAACAGCTCCTTCTACAGAAACCCCTATAAATACATCTGTACCTTTAATAACATCTTCCAATTTACCTTGGAGCTTATCTCGATTGGTTACTTTAGCTATTTGATCCTTTACTGGATTCATACCAACTGGACGCCCCTCATAAATAGCACCTTTGGTGTCGCAAAGTATAACATCCTTAACCCCCATACGTTGCATAAGTTTAACACAAGCGATCCCTGCTGAGCCTGCACCATTGGCAACAACTTTCACTTCTGAAATTGATTTTCCAGTTAATTTTAAGGCATTTAATAAGCCGGCAGCAGTTACAATCGCTGTACCATGTTGGTCGTCATGAAAGATAGGAATATTACACTCTTTCTTTAGGCGTTCTTCTATTACAAAACAATTTGGTGCCGCAATGTCTTCAAGGTTTACGCCACCAAATGTAGGTTCAAGAAGTTTAACGGTTTCTATAATTTTTTCAACATCATTAGTGGCTAAACAAATAGGAAATGCATCAACACCTGCAAAAGATTTAAATAATACAGCTTTACCTTCCATAACTGGTAAAGCAGCTTCAGGACCAATATTACCTAAACCTAATACAGCAGTTCCATCGGAAACTACAGCAACCATGTTTCCTTTCATTGTATACTCATACACATTACTTACATCATCAAATATTTCTTTACAAGGCTCTGCTACCCCAGGTGAATATGCCAAACTTAAGTCTTTGGCATTTCTTACAGGTATTTTAGATTTTGACTCTAACTTCCCTTTATTAATTCGGTGCATATGAAGTGCTTCTTCTCTTAATGTTGCCATGAACTTTCACTCTCCATAATCGTAATTTGAAACCTAATTAAAAAATTAGAAACGAATACGTTATTATGTCGCGACAAACTTTTTTACCCTTATTTAACACAAGTATAAAATTTATAAGAATGCGAAAAAAGTGGTCTGACCACGTCCCACCATATTATAACAGATCAATTTCTTCTGTCTACCCTTTATCTTTTAACTACCACATTTTCCCTTCCTAAAATTGTATATAATTCTTCTAAGCATTGTCTTGTTGCAGATACCTTATATTCATCGGACAATTGAACTGATTGTTTTTTTTCTTCATAATATAGTATAACTTTCACGTTACCTTGGTACCTTTTAATAACTTGTTTTAATTGTATTAATTTCTTTTGGCTAGCATATTCATTACTAATTTTTATATATAATACACTTTCTAACTTCTGCTTCTTTTGTAAAGTTGTAACATCTACTACTTTTTTTAGAATTAACTGTGTTCTTTCTTTTGTTATTTCTAAATTCCCTTCTAGAAAAACAAGCTGTCCTATCTTAAGAGCTGAATAAAACTCTCGATAGGTTTTCGGAAAAACAGTTACCTCAATCTCTCCACTTTCATCACTTAGCTTTAGAAAAGCCATTTGTTCACCTTTTTTTGTTTTTATCAACCTTACACTTTCAAGGAGTCCAGCAAGGCGCGGGTGACTTTCACCTTTTTTCAATGCTTCCAAAATTGAATTTCTATCATGTGAGATAAATACATCATGATATTGTTCAATCGGATGACTAGATAGATAAAATCCTAAAACTTCTTTTTCAAAATATAGCTTTTCCGTTTCTTTAAATGGTGGCACCTGAACTAGGTCAGGTTTTTTCAGTTCATCAACAAAAAGAGCAGTTTGATTTTCAGTATTTTGTTGCCGTATTTGCTCACCAAACTCTTGTGCATAATCTAATGTTGCTAATAAAGCAGCACGATGATGCCCTAACTCATCAAAGCAGCCTGCAGCGACCAATGCTTCTAGTGTTCTTCTATTTATATTCTTAGAATCATTACGAGCACAAAAATCAAATATATCTTTATACTCCCCACCTTTACTTCGTTCAAATACGATATCTTCAATAGCCCTTATTCCAACATTTTTTATTGCTGCAAGTCCAAACTGAACACTGTTATTTTTACTTATCGTAAAACCTGCATCACTCTTATTAATCGATGGTCTCTCTACTTTAATTCCTTTGTTTTTGGCATCAAGAATGTATTGGCTCATTTTTGTTTGCTGTCCAATAGTATTTGTTAAAAGCGCAGCAAAAAAAGCTGTTGGGTAATTTGCTTTTAAATAAGCTAAATAGTATGAAATAACACTATAGGCTACAGAGTGACTTCGATTGAAACCGTAATTAGCAAAACGGACAATTAAATTATAAACATCAGTTGCAACTTTTTCATTAGAGCCATTTGCTAAGCAACCACGAACAAACTTCCCTCGCTGCTCTTCTAATGTTTCAAGGTTTTTTTTACTTACGGCACGCCGTAAAATATCAGCTTCTCCTAGCGAAAAGCCTGCCATTTTTGAAGCAATTTGCATAATTTGCTCCTGATAAATTATAACTCCATACGTTTTTTCTAAAATAGGCTTTAAGTTTTTGTGCAAATATGTAACTTTTCTTCTTTTATGCTTACCATCTATATAGAGTGGGATGTTTTCCATAGGGCCAGGTCGATACAGAGCATTTACCGCAACAATATCTTCAAATTCTGTAGGTTTTAAATTCGCCAACACTCGTCTCATTCCTGGTGATTCCAATTGAAAGACTCCAGTTGTATCTCCTTTTCCTAACAGTTGAAATGTCTTATTATCATTTAGTGGGATCGTGTTGATATCAATCCTCTTACTTTCCATTTTATTTATATGGTTTAAAATCTCCTCAATAAATGACAAATTCCTTAGTCCTAAAAAATCCATTTTTAAAAGTCCTACTTCTTCTAAAATGGTCATAGGATATTGCGTTAGTAGCACGTCTGAATGACCTTTTTGTAAGGGTACTTTGTCAGTTAATCGGTCTTTACTTATGATAATACCAGCTGCATGTGTAGAAGCATGGCGTGGCAACCCTTCCACTCTCCTAGCTAAACGAAACCATTCTCTAATTTCCTCACTTTGTTGGATTTGCTTTTGTAGGACAGGAGTTTCTTTTACTGCTTCATCAATAGTTAAATTCGGCCTAGAAGGAATAAGCTTGGCAATATTATCAATTTGCTTTAATGGTAAGCCTATCACCTTTCCAACATCTCTAAGTGCAGCTTTTGCAGCTAGCGTACCAAATGTAATAATTTGGGCCACATGATTTTTTCCATACTTTTGATAAACGTAATCAATAACTTCTTCTCTTCTGGTATCAGGAAAATCTATGTCTATATCAGGCATTGTAATCCGCTCAGGATTTAAGAAACGTTCGAAAAGAAGGTCATACTTAATGGGGTCAACATTTGTAATGTTAAGAACATACGCTACTAACGACCCAGCTGCTGATCCTCTTCCTGGTCCTGTAATCATACCTTGACCTTGAGCAAATTTCATAAAGTCCCAAACAATTAGAAAGTAATCATTAAATTGCATCTGATCAATAATTTCTAGTTCATATAGTAGTCGATTTTCAACATCTTTAGTAATATCTGTATATCGTTTTTGTAACCCTTGAAAACAAAGCTCACGCAAGTAATCTCTTGGATTCTTCTCTTTTTCAAGTGGGTATTTAGGTAGTGCTTGACCGCCTAATTCTAATTCTACAGTGCAACTATCTGCTATTTTTTGAGAGTTTATAATTGCATCTGGAATATACGAAAAGAGTTCAACCATTTCATCTTTTGGCTTTAAATAATATTCTTCTGTTTGAAAAGCTCCTTCAAGTTCAGGTAATGTCGTTCCTTGGTCAATCGCTAATAAGCATTTATGTGCAAGCGCATCCTCTTTCCTAACATACATAACCTGATTAGTAGCTACAAACTTTATTTTTTCTCGCTTTGAAAGATTTACTAACTGTAAATTTAATTGTTTTTCCGTAGCTAAAAAATGGTCTTGAATGCCTATATAAAAATCCTCACCGAAATAATGCTTATATTCCTTTATTTTCTTTAAGGCCATTTCTTCAGAGTCTTGTAATGACAGTTGAATTTCTCCTTTATAAGCCGAACTAATAGCGACTAAATCTTTGGAATAATCAAATAGTTGTTTTTTTTCAATTCGCTTTAATTTGGTCGTTGAAAATACTTGAGCAATACTTGATAATTTTATTAGATTTTGATAACCAGTAAATGTTTTGGCTAAAAGTAACAATCTAGTCTCATCAGTTTGTTCTCCTTTAACACTTAATTCAAGTCCAATAATTGGCTTTAGACCGGCTTTTTTACAAGCTTTATAAAAGGGAACAACTCCGTACATTACATTTTGATCAGTTATAGCTAATGATAAAAAACCTAGTTCTGCCGCCTTCTTTACTAGTGTATTTATTTTTGCAGCAGATTTTAAAAGGCTATATTCAGTATTTATATGTAAATGAGCGAACTCCACAACTTTCCCCCCTTATATTAGTAATTTACCGCAATGTTTTTCACATACATATTTACACGATTAGGATACTGCATCTAATCACGTTGTTTTTTGAAATTAGAGATAATATTTATGCATCTCGGTTTTGGCAATTATGACCTTCACTCTACAAAGAACTTTTATAACTAACAGTAACAGAACATACGATCCTTATTTTCTTATTAACATTTTACATGAAATAAGAAACAATTTAAATCCTTAGCATAATTAATAGCTTTGTCCCATATTTATTAATACGATTATTTTATATTTGTCGGCTTTATTTTTCGTTCCTCATAGTTTAAAAATGTTACGTCGCTCCAAATGAGATAAAAGAGAAGAGAATTATTCACCGACGTACACTGGTGTTTTCTACCAATTAAAATATGTAATCAAAAAACCTTAAAATCCAGAATAAAAAGGGAGAGGCTTTCGTATGGACAAAGAATTTGTTGCGACACTAGTTATGAATTTTTTTGTAGCCTTTGGAGTTGTGATAGGTGGTGCAATTGTAGGTGGGATCGGCGCTTTCCTTATTGGTAAACCGCCTTTATCTACAATTAATGAATTAGCAGCGGGACTAAAAATCTGGGCACTAGTTGCAGCAATTGGCGGTACTTTTGACGCGATTTATAGTATTGAAAGAGGCATCTATGACGGTTCCCATATTGATATTGCCAAAACATTGTTTATGATCTTTTGTGCACTTTCTGGAGCACACTCGGGTGGAGTTATTATTCAGTGGATCACTCAGGAGGCATAATCACCGATGATGCGAATCCCACCTTATTATAAAAAAACAGGATGGCAACGCTTTTTTGCCGGTATAATTATCGGAATTCTGATAGGTTGGTTTTTTTTTATTTATGAATTCGGAGCTGTTCAAGAGAAACTTGTAACCGAAATTAAAAAACAAGAATCAACGATTAATGCACAAGTAGAAACGATTGAGATTTTAAGAAGTGATCAAGATGAACTAAATAAAGAAAATTTAAAAAAGCTTACAATCCAAGAAGTAAAGGTATATTTTATAAATGATAAAGATTTAAAGCTAAGTGAATTATCGATTCATGAATTTCGTCTACAAATTGAAAATGAATTAAAGGCTGTAAAAAACAAAAATATTGAATCAGTTGCCAATACTAAAGAACTGTTAATTCAAGCAATTGAAAACCGGGATTTTAACATTAATGAAAAGAGTTACCGAGTCACAATAAAAGGATGGTCTATTTATACAACGCTAGAATTATTTGTAGAGATTCGTTTAGCAGAATAAAGCGCCCGTTTAAAAGTAGAACAGATAAAGTCTGGATACTCAGCTTATACCGAATCAATAGAGATTGCCTTCTATAAAAAAGGGACTTGAGAAATTAGGTATTTTTGTTTTTGAAGACATTACTAGCATAGGTTTCTGGTTTTACCCCAAAAGGAAGTCATGTAGTTCTTTCTTTAATAAAAGAAGGACTGCATGACTCTTTTTTTGTATTGTTAATAACAACGACACGCTTCAATTAATTCAGCTACTACCCCTTTCGTTTGTTCCCAATTATCAACTGAAGCACCCGCAGCTAAAGGATGACCACCACCATTAAACTTTTGGGCCACTTTATTTATAATTGGTCCTTTGGAACGAAGTCTAACTCGAATTAAGTTATCTGGCTCCTCAACAAAAAACACCCACGCCTTTAATCCTTCAACATTGGCAAACGTATTAACTAACTTTGAAGCATCGTTGGCGGTTACTCCATAATGTTCGAGTAATTTGTTTGGTAAATTAATGACACCTACACCATATTCTAAAATTTGAAAATTGGTTAATATATACCCTTCAAGTCGAGCATCTTGTAAGGATTTCACATCCATTTTTTCATACAATTCAATCGGTGAAAACTGATATTTAATTAGCTCACTTACGTAGCGAAAAGTCTTTTCTGTTGTATTAGGGTAACGAAATCGTCCCGTATCTCCAACAATACCAGCGTATAAGCACCTTGCAGCTTCATCTGTCAATTGCATCCCTTTTAAATCTTTCCAAGTTTCATAAAGTTCATAAATCATTTCACAAACAGAACTTGCTCTAGAGTCTACCCAAATGATATCACCATAAGGGTCTTCATTTGGATGATGGTCAATTTTAATGATTTTATCACCATTTGTATATCTTTCATCGCTAATTCGTTCTACATTAGCAGTATCACAAATAATAATTAACGCATCTTGAAATGTTTCGTCAGAAATCTCGTCCATTTTAGAGATAAATCGAAGTGACTTTTCTTCTTCACCGACCATATAAACTTGTTTTTGTGGATAGTGATTTTTTAACATGAGAGCTAAACCTGCTTGTGATCCTAATGCATCCGGGTCAGGACGAACGTGACGATGTAAAATAATTTTGTCATAACTTTCAACAGCTTCAATAATTCTTTCTTTCATTCAACTTCTCCTTTTTAAATCAATCATAGAGTTGTGTGTTATTATCTTTTAGGATCTCTCTTAACGAAACCAACATACTCTTTATCGATCGATAATTTGCGCCATTAGTAAAGCTTTACCTACAATAGTTCCCTCATGAAAAATTTCTACATCAACCTTCCCAAACTTACGGCCAATTTCTAATATCCTTGGAACGATATCGATCAAACTTTCAATTTGAACTGGCTTAATAAAATATAATGTTATATTTTCTACTACCAGATCTCCCTTTTTTTGAGTACGTAATGCTCGACTTCCTGCTTCCGTTACAATTGTTGTAAATACCCCGTAAGAAATTGTCCCGAGTTGATTCGTCATCTGCGGCGTTACCTCACAGCGATAACAAATTTTATTATTAGTTGAAGCATCTTGAAAACCACTTGTAACCAAATCCTCTATGGTCTCACCTACATGAGGTTGTCGCTGATTCATTTGTAGAGCCTTTAATACATCCTGTCTACTGATAACTCCAATTAACTTTTTATAATTATCGACAACAGGAAGTTGTTCAATCCCCTCCCATACCATGAGATGAGCCGCTGATGCCACTGATGTTTGCCCAATTACAGAAATTGGACTTTTCGTCATGACTTTATCTATTTCTAAAGTTTTATCTACACCCATAATATCCTTAGAAGTAACCATACCTTGTATTCTCATGTTTTCGTCAACAACAGGGTAACGACTATGACTAGTTTCATGATTTAAATAAAACCATTTTTCAACCAGGTCTGTTGTCTTCAAGAAATAAGTGTCTTCTAATTTAATGTAAATATCATCGACTAAAATAATTTCTTTTTTTATTAATTGGTCGTATATTGCTCTATTAATCATCGTTGCAACTGTAAACGTATCGTAAGTTGTGGAAATGATTGGTAATGCTATTTCGTCAGCTAACTTTTTTACTTCATCAGAAGTATCAAAGCCACCCGTAATAAGTACTGCTGCTCCTTCTTGAAGAGCAAGTTTGTGTACTTCATTTCTATTACCTACTATTAGCAAGTTCCCAGCCTCTACATAACGCATCATTGCTTCCGCTTTCATAGCACCAATAACAAACTTACTTAACGTTTTATATAAACCGTCTCTTCCACCTAGTACTTGTCCATCAACAATATTAACAACTTCAGCAAAGGTTAGTTTTTCAAAATTATCTTTTTGTTTCTTCTCTATTCGGATTGTACCAACACGTTCAATTGTACTTACTAATCCTTGGTTTTCAGCATCTTTAATTGCTCGATAAGCTGTCCCTTCACTTACTGACAACGCTTTTGCAATTTGTCTTACAGATATTTTATTACCAATGTCTAGTGATTGGATATATTGCAAAATTTGTTCATGCTTTGTCATCAAGCTCCTCCTCTTCTAGCCTGTATTCATGAAATAATGGGCCTGTACTGATACAAGTATAGCGATCAGAGAGCTTGACATCAAGGCAATTATCCATATTGTCGTACTTTTTGTTTCTTTTGTATACTTATATTTCTTCTTGTTGTTTTCATTCGTTTCATTTTATCACTATATAACAGAGCAATAAGGTTTCCACTAATTGCCATAAGCGCAAACAGTAACCAAGTAGCTGAAAAAATAGTAGTCTTCAAATCGGCTTGAAAATTCAAGTATGGTACACCGTAAAATACAATAGCGATTCCTAGTATAAAACATAAAAACAAACGATTTCTTCTCATAAACTCACCCTCCTTATAGGTTGTCTTACTTGCATTATATGCAGAAAGATAATAACAATGATTAGTTTCATCTTAATTTTCCGTAAAAATAGACTAAACCAAAATGGTTTAGTCTACTTCATACTATTCACTTCTACAAATCCATCGTTTCTCCAGAGGTTAAAACCCTACCCTCAACCCCAGGTGCTAACAATGCAATAAACGCCTTTGGATCTTGTTCGATTACCGGGAATGTATTGTAATGAATTGGAATTACAATTTTTGCTCTTAACCATGTAGCCGCAATAGCTGCATCCTCTGGTCCCATTGTAAAATTATCACCAATTGGTAAAAAAGCAACATCAATATTATTACGTTCGCCAATAAGCTTCATGTCTGAAAACAGAGCCGTATCGCCTGCATGAAAAATGGTTTTTCCTTCTGCGGAAAGTAATATTCCTGCAGGCATTCCTGTATAAACAATCTTTTTATTTTCTTCTTCTACGTAAGCAGAACCGTGAAAAGATTGAGTAAACTTCACTTTACCAAAATTAAATTGGTGTGAACCACCTAAGTGCATTGGATGAACCGTTACTCCTTGCCACCCTAAATACGTAGCCAGTTCAAATGGTGCAACAACAGTGGCTTGATTTTTCTTTGCTAGTTCAACTGTATCGCCTACATGGTCGTTATGACCATGAGTAAGTAAAATAACATCTACTTTTAGGTCATTAAAGTCGAGGTTAGTTTGGCTATTACCTTTAATAAATGGGTCAATGATAATCTTCTTACCATTCGTTTCAATACAAACGACCGAATGGCCATGATATGTTAATTTCATAATTTATCACTCCTAAACTTTATATTTACTTTATTTACAAACCTACTACGCTTTTAAACGTCATAATCCTTCTATTTTTTTATAACGAAGGTTAAACTTTAATATAAAAAGTGAAGCATAAAATTAACAAACACTCTAGAAAATGGTACAGTTTTAAATATGCTTACCTTATCAAATTAAAATAGGAAGTGAGTAAAATGAACATACGTATAAAAAAATTAATGAATTGGCTTGCTGAAAACGACTACGACTTTGCTTTTGTCCAAACAAAAGCAAATGTATTTTATTTATCTGGCTTTTTTTCTGAACCTCACGAACGTTTAATTGGTTTATTTATATTCCCAAATGATGAACCAGTTCTAATATGTCCAAATATGGAAAGAAATCCAGCAAAATCGGCTGGATGGGAATATGAGATTATTAGCTACAGTGATACTGATAATCCTTGGGACTTAATTCACCAACTATTAAAAAGGCAAAATAAATTAGGACATGCAATCGCTATCGAAAAAGAACAAATCTCCTTCTCTCGAGCAAACAATTTTTCACATATGTTTCCTGACACTAAATTTCATTCTATTGAAGATAAGTTAAATTCATTACGTCTAATAAAAGATGAAAAAGAGCTAACTGTTTTAAAACAAGCTGCTGAACTTGCAGATTTTGGTGTTGAGGTTGGCGTCAACACCATTAAAGAAGGTAAAACAGAAATGGAAATTTTAGCTTTAATTGAATATGAATTAAAACGCAAAGGTGTCCGGGAAATGTCCTTCTCGACAATGGTCCTAACAGGAGCTAATACAGCAGATCCTCACGGCAACCCTGGCCAAACTAAAATAAAAAGAGGGGATTTTGTTTTGTTCGATCTTGGAGTAGTTTTAGATGGATATTGCTCTGATATTACACGTACAGTAATTTATCAAGAGGTTAGCGAGAAACAAAGACATATTTACGAAACGGTTTTAGAAGCACAAAATGCGGCTTTATCGTTATGTAAGGTTGGATCAAAAATAGAAGATATCGATACAGTAGCAAGAGATTATATAGAAAAAGCTGGTTACGGAGAATATTTTCCACATCGTATTGGACATGGTCTAGGAATTGAAGTACATGAATTTCCTTCAATGAACAAAAATAACCAGGATTTATTAAAAGAAGGGTTTGTTTTTACTGTTGAACCAGGTATTTATGTACCTAGTATAGGAGGCGTTCGTATAGAAGACGATATTGTCATTACAAAAGACGGTTTCCGCAGTTTAACCAGCTTTCCAAAAGAGCTACTGGTAGTAAAGTAACCACCTAAAATTAGTAAGTTAAGCTAGAAACAGTGAGTTTTTTCATCCTCACTGTTTCTAGCTTTAACATATCACAAAACTTAAGGGGATTATTCTTTCAACCTAAAGTTATATCTACTCATTTTTAATCCATACCCATGTATATAATTTATTTTCTCCATCCATCCACCGGATATCGAGGCGTTCTAACTTTGGGAATCTCTCCTGTTTCAGTATCTTAACCATGTCTTCAATTTTAGCACTTTTGGATAGATTCAAAGTTTTGATAATTGAATGCATTTCTTCTTTTGCAACTTTAGTTTTTATTACACGCTCACCTTTTTCATATTCATACTTACCTGGACTAGTATATTCCCACTCATGTTCTATACCATTCTCAACGATTGAAATCTTTAAGTATAAACTTTCCATCAAATTAAGAGCCAATCCTTGTGATGGGATTAAAACAAAGCTACTACTAATTATCAAAGATATTAAAAATAACTTTTTCAACATTATTATCACCTCATCACTACTATTAGTAAATAATGGGTAAATTATACAAGTGCTACTTGTATTACGGTCACACAATTTAAATAAATTAAATTAATATGTCGCACTTCTTCAACTTTCATTACTAACGATAGCGATGCAAAACATCTACTCCACCAGTCACTTCAATAACTGCACCAGTTATCATATCAGAATTTTCTTCACAAAGAAACGATATCATCCGCCCAATATCTTCTCCTGTCCCTGATCTTCCAATTGGGGTATCCTGATCGAAATGGTTCCGTGAGTGTGCAATAGAGGCCTCTTTCATCTTACCGACAATATTCCCAGGACAAACCATATTAGCAGTTATGCCATTTTCTGCTTCTTCAATCGCAATAGTTTTTGTTAGCGAAACAAGCCCTACTTTAGCAGCTGCAAACGCTGAACGATAAATCCAGCCTGGAGTACTTTCTGCACCTTGGAAACCACAAGTAATAATACGCCCAAATTTTTCCTTTTTCATCATAGGTATAACTTGTCTTATTAAATGAAATACACTACTTAAATTACCTTCCAACATTTCATACCACTCAGAGTCACTATAGTCCACTAACTTTTTTCTTTGAAAAACATACGGACCAGCATTATTTATTAAAATATGTATGGCACCAAAGGAGTTCACTGCAGCTTCAACAAGATGTACTAAATCTTCCTTTTTAGTTACATCTGCTTGAAAAAATTGAAAAAAACCCTCATATTTTTTCCATTCCTTTGAAAGCTGCTTAACAGCTTCTTGGTCGCTTCTATAACTAATCGTAACCATATGCCCCTTTTCTAACATCTGTTCAGAAATTTTTTTCCCTAAACCTTTTGTTCCAGCTGTGATTAAAACATGACGCATAGAAAAACTCCTCCCCATATTTTTATTTATTTAAAAACTAAAACAAGTTATTCTCAATTGTTCTTAGCACTATTATAGAAGTATGTAAATTATATGTAAAAAAGAATGTCTTATTTAGAACAATAATACTCACCTTGGCACTTTATACCAAGGTGAGTATTATTAATAAAATTATTTATTATCAGTATTGTTATAAGTATCATTTCTCTTTTTTGTTTCTGTTGTTCCTTCGTAATAGGAATCTAACAGTTGTTGCCTAATAATCGCTTCTCCCTCTTCATCAAAAATTATATTTTTAATTTCTTGCTCTTTCAATAATACCACCTCCCTTTTCCTCTTAAATATTATTCAACAAACTTTCTCAATTTATGACACGACCTTTAATTTAACAATCTGATATTCCATGTTATACTTAGTACGAAAAGGCTTTCATTATCTTATAAAAAGGGGTGGAATCCATGGAGAAGAGTTATTCAAGAATTCTCGTAGCAGTAGATGGTTCAGAAGAAGCAAAAAAAGCTTTGCTTAAGGCAATTGATGTTGCAAAAAAAGAGCAAGCTAAAATTTTTATTGCTCACGTTGTAGACACAAGGACTTTTGCAACCGTTGAACAATATGATCGAACTGTTGTTTCTAGAGCTGAAGAATACGCTAAGGACATGCTTTCAGCTTATAAAGCTGAAGTTGTAAAGGCCGGAATAGATGTAGAGTGTATTTTAGACTTTGGTTCACCAAAAGTAAAAATTTCCAAACATATATCACAAAGGTATAATGTTGATTTAATTATTACAGGTGCCACAGGATTAAATACCGTTGAAAGACTTCTGATCGGAAGCGTTTCAGAATATATTGCGAGAAGCGCTAAATGTGACGTCCTTATAGTTCGTAATTAGAAAAGAACTAACACTTACCTATTTAACGAAATTAGTAACAAAAAAAGAGCTGAAAATCAGCTCTTTTTGTTACTTCTTATTTATTATGCTTTCAGCCTTAACAATCGCTTCTTTTACTTGATTAAACCCGGTACCACCTGCACTGTTACGTCTTGCCACAACAGTTTTCGGCTCAAGTACGTGATAAATATCATCTTCAAATAATTCACTAGCTTCTTTGAATTCTGCCATTGATAAATCTAACAAAAACTTATTATTCTGAATACAATGAAGTACTAATTTGCCGACAACTTCATGAGCAGCCCTAAAAGGCATTCCTTTACTCGCTAAGTAATCAGCAAGTTCAGTAGCATTTGAAAAGTCTTCATTCGTTGCTTTTTCCATGTTATTGTCTAACACTTTCATCGTTTCAATCATCCCAGCAAAGATTTGTAGACTGCCTTTCACAGTATGAACTGTATCGAACATACCTTCTTTATCTTCTTGCATGTCTTTGTTATAGGAAAGTGGTAATCCCTTTAATGTAGTTAATAGCGAGAACAAACTTCCGTAAACTCGTCCAGTTTTCCCACGAATCAATTCAGCCATATCAGGGTTTTTCTTTTGTGGCATTATACTACTTCCTGTCGCAAAGGCATCGTCCAGTTCAATAAACTGAAACTCTTGACTAGACCAAAGGATAATCTCTTCACAGAGGCGAGATAAATGCATCATCAACATTGATGAATTACTTAGAAATTCAATAATAAAATCACGATCACTAACCGCGTCCATACTATTTTCATATATACCATCAAACCCCAATAATTCCGCTGTAAAAGCTCGGTCAATTGGAAAAGTGGTACCCGCAAGAGCCCCTGCACCTAACGGAGAAATATTTATCCTTTTTATGCTTTCTTCATATCTTTCATAATCACGCTCTAACATCCAAAAATAAGCCATTAAATGGTGCGCAAAAGAAACAGGCTGAGCACGCTGCATATGTGTATAACCAGGAATAATCGTTTCCACATGTTGTTTCGCCTGTCCAAGAAGAGCTTCCTGAAGGTGTTTTATTGAAACCATTATTTCGTTCACCTGATTTCGAAGGTAAAGGTGCATATCAGTTGCAACTTGATCATTTCTACTTCTACCAGTATGCAATTTTCCCCCTACTTCACCTATTTCATCAATAAGAAACTTTTCAATATTTAAATGAATATCTTCATTTTGAACGTTATATTCTAACTCACCTTTTTCTGCTCTTTCCTTAATAACTGTAAGGCCAGTCAATATTTTCTCAACATCTTCTTTTGGAACAATACCACACTTTCCTAACATTTTGATGTGTGCCATACTTCCTTCAATATCTTCATTTACTAACTCTTTATCAAAGCCAATGGATGCCCCAAAGGCATCCACCCAGCTTTCTGCTTTTTTTGTAAAACGTCCGCCCCAAAGCTTAGCTGTCACAGTTGATTGACTCCCTTCTTTGTAACCATGCTGCTAACTTTTGTAGGTAAGCCCCAAAGCTTAATAAATCCAACTGCAGCACTATGGTCAAACTCATCATCAGTTGAATATGTTGCAAGCTTTTCATCATACAAAGAGAATTCTGACTTACGGCCTTCTACAATAGCATGCCCTTTAAATAATTTTACACGCACTGTTCCCGTTACTGTTTTTTGTGTTTCTTTTAAAAATGCTTGCAAGGCAGGCATTAACGGCGAGAACCAAAGTCCATCATAAATCATTTCTGTTAGTTTCTTACTAACAACAGGTTTGAAATGAGCAACGTCCTTTGTTAACGTTAAATCCTCTAGTTCTTTATGAGCTTTTAATAATGTCATTGCACCTGGGCACTCATAAACTTCACGTGATTTAATTCCTACTAAACGGTTTTCTACGTGATCAATACGACCAACACCGTGTTTACCAGCAATAATATTAAGCTCTAAAATTAATTGATCAAGCTCAAATGCTTTGTCGTTAATTGTTTTTGGAACACCTTGTTCAAAGCCAATTTCAATAATTTCTGGCTCATCTGGTGTTTCTTCTAATGGTGCTGTTAATTCATAAGCACCTTCTGGTGGAGTTGCCCATGGGTCTTCTAAAATTCCACACTCATTAGCTCTACCCCATAGGTTTTGGTCTACCGAATACGGATTATCCAAGTTAACTGGAATTGGAATGTTATGTTGTTTTGCATACTCAATTTCTTCATCACGACTCCAGCCCCATTCACGTACAGGTGCTAAAACCTCTAAGTCTGGATTTAGAGATTGAATAGAAACTTCAAAACGAACTTGGTCGTTTCCTTTTCCAGTACAACCGTGGGCTACTGCGCTTGCTCCCACTTGGTTAGCGATTTCCACTAATTTCTTTGAAATTAACGGACGTGAAAGAGCGGATACCAATGGATATTTATCTTCGTACATTGTATGAGCCTGTAATGCTGGCAAAACAAAATCCTCAGCAAATTCTTTCTTTGCATCTACTGTATAAGACTGAATAGCACCAACTTTTAGTGCTTTTTCTTTAATAAAATCCAAGTCCTTACCTTCACCTACATCAAGACATACAGCAATTACATCATACCCTTGATCTCCAATCCATTTAATAGCAACTGATGTATCTAATCCACCAGAATAAGCTAAGACAACTTTCGGTTTACTCATTTTTAATTCCCCCGTTTATGAATATTGATACTATTATCATTATAATTATACATAAGTTTTTAAAAGAAAAGAGGGTTTAACAACCTCTCTCATTTATACTGACTTTTTATACATTAATAACTAATCACTACTTTATCAACAAATTATAAAATTTGCAATACAGAATCATAAAAAAATATAAATATTTTTATCAAATTTTATTCACTTAAATGAATTTCCTAATCCAATTAATCAAGGGACACCAAACTACATCTTGATGAAAGCGCACCCAACACAGCCAGATATTGTACCTTGTACAGAAAATCTGTAATATAAAGCTGAACTTCAATCAGTAGGGGTTTTCCTTCATCTCCACTGATTGTTAGATTAACTTACTGCCCCTTAAGAGTGGGATAAAATTTATCAGGTTTGGTTACGGTAATTTGGAATAAAAAATGAATAAAGGTGATGCAATACTGTAAATGGATATTCTTCCATAGGGAGATGTCCACAGTGCTCAATAATTGCTAACGTAGAATTTATTAGGTTTTGATTTAAAAATTCCCCCTCTTTAAGTGATACTACTTGGTCTTCTCTCCCCCACAACAAATATGTATCATGACAAATAGTTTTCAGATCGCTTTCCTTCATATCATCTTCTCGTTCTTTTCCCAATTTAAGAACAGCTTGAATAACTTCTCTCTTTTTACATGTATCAATATAAGGTTGTAATATCTCGCCTTCTAAGCCAACTCCACCTGCTAAAACTTTAGAAATAGCGATGTCTACCATACGATCTTGAAAATAAAAGCGAAATGCGGCTTCATCAGCAAATGGAATGCAACAAAAAAGTCGTGCAATTTTCGAAGGACGTTTTCTTTGGGCAGACGCTCCTATTAAAAATAACTTATGAAAAAGATTAGGTTTTTTTAAAGCTGCTTGAAGAGCAATTTGTCCACCAAGCGAATGTCCTACTAAATGAACTTTATTAAGTCCTAGTTTCTCAATAAAGCTAATTGTTAGTAACCCATAGTTTGTTAAAGTGTATTCAAAATCATGACTTGATACAGTTTGTCCAAAGCCAGGAAGATCAAAGGCAATCACCCGAAAAAACTTTGTCATATGTTTCATAATCGGATACCAACACAAAGATGAGCTAATAAAACCATGAAGGCATACTAAAACATCTTTTCCATGAAGACTATCCTCATAATAAATTTTTGTACCATCTATATAAACAAAATGTTTCTCCATAAAAACCCCTTTACTACCCTTCAATTCTATACATTTTAGAATAAGCTATTAAAGGAGTTTTCATGTATTTTTTATTGTTTTTCACTAATCATTTTTTCTTCTAATAAAAATCGTTTCTGATAAAAGTTATGAGCGATATTCGAGACTTGTTTGGTAAAGAAATAGTTCGCTGATGCACCTGCAGCAATCCCTAAAATAGGTACTCCTTGTATTGTTTTCTTCTTTAACATAAGTACTAAAAGTCCTTTAGTAAGTTGCTTAATCGGTTGTTGTAAACATACTAGGGACTCACCACTTGTTTTTTCATCGAAAAAGATCCATTCATCCTCACAAGAATCTAACTCTAGTAACAATTTGTTCCAACCTTGTTTTTGCAATGTTTTTGGCAAAGTTGAAACATGAAAAACTTTCAGGGCTAGCATTACTTCATATGGCTTTCTTAAATCGTAACCATACGTCATTGCAGTTAGTTGTATTGAACGTAAATTTACTAACAATAATAGTGGTAAATCTAATACTACTAATGGTAACCCACCAATTCCTAATGTTCCGCCCTGGGTAAGAGAAACTAGTCGTTGCTTTGCTAGGAACTTATTTGTTATATAGCGAAGCTGATCGATTGTCAACTTTTTCATATCATTAATATTCTCAACATCACTACGGAATACTCTACCTTGTTCTAAAATTTTCGAGATAGTCTTTTGATCGAATTGGTTGTCTTGAATGATTGAATATGTATGAAAAATCATGCTATCAACAGCCTGTAATAGTTTTTTTTGAACTTCAGGTCGCCAAGATTTTATTATATTATTGAAGTTTTCTTCAAATGAGTTGAGGGAATTTGTTTCTCCTTTATCAAAATACAAATGTTCCCACTTTTTAATTTCTTCCCAAACGTTTTTTTTACGACCTTTTAATTCCAATTCCTCCACTCCCTTACATGCAATTTTCACAATTTATATTTAAGAAGCTATACTACAGATTTTTACACGGTTACCATATTAGTTCGATTCTACCGTTACATTAAAATATGAAGTTTACTCAACTATCTATTATTTTGTATTTTCCTCTTTAAAATAGGAGAATAAACCCAAGCATCATTCGTACTTTGACATGCTAACTTCATCGCGTTTAGTTTCGCATCAATTTGATCTAAATAATGAAAAAAGATTGCTTCTGGTATTTTCCCAGAAACTGCACTTCCGTAGCCTAAATCAACGTCTCCATGATGACTTAATATACAATGCTTTAAAGCTAATAATTCCTCATCACTTATCGAAACTCCTGCCTCACTAGCAGCTTCGTTTATAATCTCAATGCCTAATACTATATGTCCCATTAACTCTCCTTCAGTTGTATATTCAGGAACAATTGGATCTGCAAGCTCCTTAGTTTTCCCTATATCATGTAATAGACAAGTAGCTAGGATTAAGTCTTTATTCAATTGAGGATATACGGGAAAAAGCTGTAATGCAGATCGCATCAATGTTACAATATGCTCTAATAGGCCAGCATAGTATGCATGATGCATTGTTTTGCCAGCAGGCAGCGTGGTTAAATTATCACGTATGTCTTTATTTATTAATATCGCTTTAACAATTTTGTTTAAAGTCGGTGAATGTATTTCTTCAATCATCATTCTTAGTTCTTGCCATAACTCTTCTCTTGAAGTGCACGGCATTTGTACTAGGGATTGTATATCAATACTATCTTCTGGGGTAGATAAACGAATTCGTTGGATTTGTATCTGCCTTTGATTTCGAAAAATTGTAACTATACCATCCACTTTAACAATTTTTTTTACTTCAAAAGATGTTTTTTGCTCTTCAGAAATATCCCAAAGCTTTGCCGAGATTACTCCAGAACGATCACCTAACACCAGATCGAAATACTCTGAACCATTTGTCGCTATTTTTTGTTGCAATTCTTTAATAAGGTAGAAGCCAATCAAACGGTCTCCTTGATCCGCATCTATAATTAACGTCAATTCCTGCACCACCTTTTATTTGTAAACACTTTCATCACTAAATTAGAGCTTGTAACTGAAATTTAGCATCCACTAATTAATATAATATTAAACCTAAATAATTTTATAGTACAAAAAGCACCTACTCCACTTGAGCAGATGCTTTCTTCATTTACCACTCGTAAGGGGAAAGAACGCCAACTAAAACCTTAGATAACGATAAGTTTTTGTTAACTGCCCCTATGAAAGTCTAAAAATCCGATATAGCAAAACCTTATTTTAGTAACCACCGCAGATTACTCCTATGTATTAATAAACAGTGGGAGATCTATAATTACTTTACTCCCACTGTTTACAGTTAAATATATTATTTAGTTAGACGAACAGTATCTCTAGCAATCATTACTTCTTCGTTCGTTGGAATGATTATTACTTTTACTGGAGAATGTGGGTAGTTTAAGAATGCTTCTTTTCCACGCACTTTATTTAACGATGGATCCCAATAAACTCCCATAAATTCTAGACCTTTTAATACACGGGCACGGATTTCGTCACTATTCTCACCAATACCAGCTGTAAAGATAACTGCGTCAACACCATGCATCCGTGCAGCATAAGATCCGATATATTTGTGAATACGAGAAGTAAATACCTCTAAAGCTAGTTCAGAACGTTCGTTCCCTTCTTGTGCTTGTTGTTCAATATCACGAAGGTCACTTGAGAAACCTGATAAAGCTAACATACCACTCTTCTTATTTAAAACATCAATTACTTCTGCAGCAGTTTGTCCAGTTTTATCCATAATATATGGAATTAATGCCGGATCAATGTCTCCAGAGCGCGTACCCATCGTTACACCTGCTAACGGAGTAAAGCCCATTGATGTATCAATTGATTTTCCACCTTCAATAGCAGCAATACTTGCTCCATTACCTAGGTGACAAGAAATTAAACGTAATTGTTCAAGTGGTCTTCCTAATAGCTCAGCTGCTCTTTCAGATACATATTTATGTGATGTACCATGGAAACCATATTTACGGATGCCGTACTTTTCATAGTACTCGTAAGGAAGGCTGTATAAATATGATTGTTCAGGCATTGTTTGATGGAAGGCTGTATCAAAAACTGCAACCGCAGGAACATTTGGAAGAACTTCCTTAAATGCTTTCACACCAACGATATTCGCTGGGTTATGAAGCGGTGCCAAATCCGAAACATCTTCGATACCGCTTAGAACTTCATCTGTAATTAATACGGAATCATTAAATTTCTCTCCACCATGAACAACCCGGTGTCCGATACCTTCTATTTCATCTAGAGATTCAATAATCCCTAAGCTTGTTAATTTATCTAATAAAATCTTTACAGCTTGAGAATGGTCTGAAATATTAAGTGTTTCTTTTTTCTTTTCCCCTGAAACTTCAATTTGAAAAATTGAATCTTCTAACCCTATTCTTTCTACAATCCCTTTTGTCACTACTGTTTCTTCCGGCATTTCAAGTAGTTGAAACTTTAATGACGAGCTTCCCGCATTGATCGCCATGATTTTTGACATTTACTACATCTCCTTCAAGAATATAAATTGTTTTAATCCCTTAACTACATTTAATTATTACTGAAATGTTCATACCTTCTCATTTAATCACTGTTAATCGTAGATTTCAATACCTTTAGAACAATTTCCTAAAAAAAATCATATTTTGTTAGTACAGTTTATATTAAATTACTGATAACAATTGATATAACAAGAAAGAAACTAACCAAACAAACTTCTGTAACACAACAAATCGACAACCTGTATTACCAACATTACTATAGTAAAAAACTAAATTTACTACCCATTATTCTTTTTTAGCTTTCCAATCAGCAATATTTTTATTAGATAAAATATCGAAGGAAAAACCCTGACATTCTAGCCAAGGTTATACTCACTCATATTTCTCTATTTAAACATCCTAATTTAAATATGCTTCAAGCCAATTGTTTATACTATTTATCATCTCTGTTAAGGCTTGTTTATTTGAAAAAGAAGGTAGTTCTGCTAAAAGCGCCTGATTCGGGGCTTTAACCCCTTCTCCTTTTTTCCTAATTATAAAAATACTTTTTCCGTGGTTATCATGTTTAAACATTGATTTCGGCAATTGTAATAAAGAATATATATGAGCATGTTCTTTAATAAAACTATGTAACTGTTTTGCTTGTTCGGTTTCAAACATTGTGTTAGGAATTAAAAATAGTAGAAATCCACCTTGCTTCGTATAATTTAGCATTTGTTCAATTATCAGGTGGTGAGTGTAAGACATACCATTCTCTGCTTTTAGTTTATATCGTTTTGCTACTTCTTCATTAGGGTAATGGCCTACTGGTAAATCAGCAACAACTACATCTACAGGATCAATAAAAATTTCAGTTAAGCTGTCTTGATGGAAGAATTCTACATTATGCTGTTGTAAATTGGCACTTACATAGGCTAGTTGTAGTAGTGTCTCGTCCGGTTCGATCCCAAAGCTATCTATTTTTTTATTTGAATTATTTAATACTGTTGTAAGTAGATTACCTGAACCTACAGATGGATCTAATAGACGAACATATTCTTTTTTCTCTGTTAGTTTATTTACTAAGAAACTCACAAACATACTAACTGCATCTGGAGTCATTAAATGTTGCGGTTGTGTACCTTCCTTCATTCCTTTTAAGATTGCTAATTGAAAAGTCTTGCGAATTTGCTCATTCGAAAATTGATCAACCTTAACATTTGCCAAGGTAGTTTTCACCTTTTTATAAGCTAATTCACTTAATGGTTGTTCAATTTCACCTTGAAAAAGAAATTCCCCCGTAATGATAAGTGCTTCTAAATATGTAAGTTTCTGGTCATTTTGAATTACTTCTACACTTTCATCTATACTGTTAAAAAACGTTTCAAAACTAATCTCTTGACCCATATAAAACCTCTCCTTTCTCAAGTGTTTATTCTACATCTTTTATTCCATCCTGAGAAGAAGATTATACATCTTTTACTCATTTAACTGTACTTGAAAGGCTTTTACCGAAAAAAACAGTGCCTCACCTAGCAATTCTTTCTCGAGTTTGTTAAAAAAACATGAAAAAAGCATCCTAACTAATTTTACATACGTCTTATGTTAAATAACCAAAGTAAAAAACGCACAATATGTGCGTTTTTTATTGATATTATAATAATCCTACTACCATTGTCTTTTAAAGCTGTAATTGTTTTGTGAGTTAGATGGTCTCGACGTTACCTTAACTTCTTAATATTGTTTGTTGCGCCTTCCGGTTTTTAATGGAATCTAAATTAATGCTTTAGCTGCCTCAATCGCCGCTTCGTAGTTAGGGTGATCAGTAGCTTCAGAAACGTATTCTACGTATGCAACTTCCCCTTTACTATTAATGACAAATACCGCTCTCGTTAAAAGCCTTAATTCTTCAATTGCAACACCATAAGCTGTTCCAAACGATAGGTCACGATGATCAGATAATGTTTTAACTTTTTCAATACCTACTGCCCCACACCAACGCTTTTGAGCAAACGGTAAATCGACGCTTATTGTTAAGATGTCTACACCGTTTAGTTTAGCTGCCTCTTCATTAAAGCGCCTAGTTTGAGCATCGCACACCCCTGTATCAAGGGATGGAACAACACTAATAACTGTAACCTTATCTTTAATATTTTCTAATGTGAATGGAGTTAAATCATTCTCTAACACCGAAAATTGTGGAGCTTTGTCCCCTACTTTCACTTCATTACCTATTAAGGTTATAGGATTTCCTTTAAATGTTACGTTAGCCATATGAACTGCCTCCTCATAATAACAATCTTTACACTGTTAATATAGTTGTATTTTTGCGAAATTTCAAGAAATATGCTTCTTACAACTTTCTAGCTTCAAAATTTTACCTAGCTAGAAAAGCGCAAGCGCCTTGGTCACGAGCAGCTGCTCCTGTGCCACTCCGTTTGCTCGTCGCAAAGCCACTTCGAAGTATTCCAAGTAGTAGCTTCACTGGGGCGTCCTTTGACAGAAGCCGCTCTTTGCTTCTTACGTGCTCGTCTTCAAGTACTGCTTCATAGTAAGCTTCCTCGAAGCAGTGTTTTGTGCGATGAGTAACCGCAGGAGCAATTGTTTTCCGTGCGACGAGTAACCGCAGGAGCAAAGCTGCATGAAGCTAATCAACGAAGGATTTCAAGAGGTAATTGAAGTCAGTTGCTTGACTGAAGTAACCGAGCTACTAGGCTGCTTGCGCTAGACAGTTTCCAAGTTAGAATTTATAAAGCTGAACTTCAATCAGTGGGGGTCTTACTTGCCCCTTAAGAGTGGGATAAATTCTGATTATATAAAAAAACTGCGCTTGAGAAAATCACCTCAAGCTCAGTTTTTAATTATAATTCAAACTTATCATTGTTTGTAATTGGATTTGCTGTACTCTGGTTTTCATTGTGATTTTTATTATTACCTAACATTTGTTGAATTTTATCCACTACTTGAGGTGCAAAATCCATTAACTTTTCATAAAGGTGTGTATTTTCATCCAAATGAACCATTTTAACTCCAGATGCATTTACAATCAAAAATGCAATTGGTGTAATTGAAACACCACCACCGCTACCACCACCAAATGGGTGCTCTTTATCACTAGTTCCAGGTTTATCAATGACAAATTGACTTCCCCCAGCCGCAAAACCAAAACCTACTTTTGAAACTGGCATGATAACACTTCCGTCAGGAGTTTCCACCGGATCTCCAACAATTGTATTAACATCTACCATTTCCTTTAAATTTTCCATAGCCGTTTTCATTAGGCCTTGAATTGGATGTTCTGACATTTAAGTATAACCTCCTCGCTTTAAGTACCTTTTTGCTCATACAAATTTCCCGACGTAAACTTTGGACGTTTTTTCCAATGCTTTACGGTTTGCAAAGCTGCGATTATAGCATACCCTAGTCGAAATGAAATCATACATGAAATTTGAGTATGTGAAGTCAGTTTTTGAAAGGTCGGGTTTACTTCAATAAGTGGCTCAACTTTTAACTTCATATAATGAGAAATGATACCAAGTGTACTTCCTTTTATTGCCCATGCCGTACCAACTAAAGTACCTGTAGAAGCTGCATCACCAATACCTAAATGACTACTCCAAGAGAAGTGATTAATTGATATACGATTTAAAAACCTTTTAACTATTTTATGAAACCCTACGACATGTCTTAAAAAACCTTTTATCTTACGAAGGTCACGTAGTATTATCTCTGGGGTGATTTTTTCTGTCTTCTCATTATCACCTACTGCTGAATGTTGTTCTTCTTTAACAATAATAGAAGCGGAATCTTCATCAATTTTCAAGACAGGAACGCTTATTTTATAGGAAGCTAAGCCAAAGAAGGTGGATATTTTTATAGCAAGCTCATCATTATCTTGATTATGAGAGTAATTAATATTTACTTTTATTTTTGCAAAAGGAAGCAATACGAGAGAAGTCGTAATCGATATCACTACCCACCAAATCCAATGCATGGCAAATTCCTCCTTCTCAATCATTATCGCCTTCTCTATATAAAAATAAACAATGAAAAAGATTGAACTAAAAATCAAATTAACTTAGTTAACTATATTTCCTCATGAATTACGTACGTATCACCAACCATATCATGTAAACCTTGTTTTTTCTTTTGAAATGCAACAATGAGATATAGAAAATATGTCAAAATGAAAACTTGTAAAATATATCTACCTACTACTTCACGAAAAATGACAGACGACCACGTTAACGGCTTGTTATTAACATGAACAACCTTTATCCCAAAAACCTTTTTCCCAATTGTTTGTCCCCACTTTTTTGTTAGTAATAAAAAATATAAGGCAGTTACAAAAGCGATTAATACTGCTTCTATTGAAAAAAATGCAATTCTAACGTTTGATAACCCCAACATAGATAATACCGAAGTTACAACAATGCCATTTATACTTGCAACAACGACTAAATCTAGCAAGTAAGCCCAAAATCTCATCCAAAAACCAGCATACCTATAGTTCTTTTCTTCTTTTTCAATGGTTACTTTTTGCTCCAGGTGTTGTTCATCCATTCTATCTCACTCCATTTTATAATCTGCGTCATATAAATACATTAAACTAGGTGAATTAGAATACCTTATAAGTTGCTTTAATCCTAGTGGGTCTTGATTTTTGGAAACCATATTCTGCATCGTCATAGTTAAAAAGCCCGGAAAGCTAAACGGAGCTTCATACTTTACAACATCAATGTCACCTCTACCAATATCTTGACGCATAACATCGATTACTACATCTATATTTCCTATCCCATCTACTAACCCCAAATCTAGCGCTTGTTTTCCAGAATAAATCCTCCCATCAGCAAGCTTTCTTACTTCTTTGGTTGCTATTTGTCTTCCATTAGCAATGACATCTACAAATTTTTCATAAGAATCATCAATGATTGATTGTAAAATTTCTCTTTCAGCTTCAGTCATCTCACGCATAGATGACATAATGTCTTTATATGGACCACTCTTGATTGTTTCTGTACGGATGCCCAAATTATCGGCAAGCTCACTTACATTAATCGCCTGCATAATAACTCCTAATGAACCTGTAATAGTTGCTTCATTTGCAAATATTTTATCAGCAGGGGCTGCAATATAATACCCACCTGATGCCGCTAAGCTCGCCATAGAAATGTAGACAGGTTTACGATATTCTTCTTGAATTTCTAATATTAAATCATGAATTTCTGCACTTTCTACTACTCCACCCCCTGGGGAATTAATTCGAATAATAATCCCATCTACAAGGTGGTCTTGACTAGCATGTCTCAACATCGAAAGAAAGTTTCGGTGGTTATATGTCACAGTTTCAAAAATAGATGGCGCATCATAACCTTCTTGAATAACACCATTCACGTACAAAACAACAATTTTCCCTTGCCCATTACCTTTTTCGATTACCTTTTCATGCCAAACTTCATCATCACCACTAGCTAACCACCCAGCCCATTGCCCCGTCGTCCTAGTTGTGACCGAACTAATAGCAATGGAAAGTAAGAAAAGTAAAAAAGCTAACCCTAAAGCAAACCAACGTTTACTACTCAAAAAAACCATCTCCTTTTATGAAATTATAGTATTTTATGGAGGATTTTCCTATTAAACATTAGAAATAATAGGATAGTATAACATTTCGTCTAAAATACCTAGCTAAAGGAGGAACGAAAATGCTTACTAAAAGAAACGTTTTTCTATTTTATAAGCCCACTAATGAAATTGAAGAAAAAATTAAGCCATTTAAAGAACTATTAGTACAATACAACTATCGGCTCGTTTCTAATTACAAGGAAGCCCATATCATCGTTAGTATTGGCGGTGACGGCGCTTTTCTTCAAGCACTACGAAAAACAGAATTTCAACAAGAAGCCTTGTATTTAGGTGTGAACAATGGTGATCATTTAGGCTTTTATACTGACTTTTCACTGAATGACCTCACTTCCATCGATGAAGCTCTAAAAAATGAAAATGTCGAAATCCGCCAATACCCAGCTATTGAAGTAACAATTAATGACGAAAAACCATTTTACTGTTTTAATGAATGTTCAATCCGTTCAAATGTTATCCGGACATTTGTCGTTGATGTTTTCATTGATGACATATTTTTTGAACGTTTCCGTGGTGACGGATTAATCGTTTCCACTCCTACAGGGAGTACTGCTTATAATAAATCAGTGGGGGGTGCTGTAGTGGACCCTCGTTTAAAAGCAATTCAATTAACAGAAATTTCATCTTTGAATAATAATGAATTTCGTACTTTAGGATCCCCTTTAATATTAAGTGGTAATAGCTCCATGAAACTGAGCGTCGTTCAAGACGGAAACGACTATCCAATTATTGGTGCAGATAACGAAGCATTAAGCATTCGCCATTGCCACGATGTTAAAATAAAACTTGCTGATATAAAAATAAAAATGTTGAAACTAAAAGACAATTCTTTTTTTCAAAGAGTACAGAAGACCTTTTTAAACAAAAATTAACGTAAGAGGCCAACGAATTGGCCTCTTCTGTTTTATGTAGTAAAACCACATCTGATAGAAGTTATTCTTAAAATTCATTTCTTTTATACATCACTGTATTATCAATAACCGTCATCAAAACTTTTGCATCTATTATCTCATCTGGGCCACTAATGTTTAATAGATCCTTATCGAAAACTGTAAAATCAGCTAAATAACCTTTTTTTATCTTGCCTCGAAAACCTTCTTCGCCAATCGCATAAGCGCTACCAACAGTAAAAAGTTGTATAGCTTCAAAGGGGGTTAACTTTTCTTCCGGATGGTAACAAATATGATGATATTCATTTGGACTTCTTCTCGTCACTGCTGCATGAATTCCTAAAAGAGGATCAATTGGTTCAATCGGGGCATCAGAGCCACCTGCACACATAATTTTTTCTTTTAAAAACGTCTTCCAAGCATATGCATATTTTATCCTTTTCTCTCCTAAGCGCTCGATTACCCACGGAAAATCTGAAGCAACAAACCGAGGTTGAATATCTAACACTACCGGCAGTTTTTTTAACTTTTGAATTAATTGCTCATTTACAACTTGAGCATGAATAATCCTATCACGTAAACCCTCTTTACATGAATAAGTAGTAATAGCATCAAGAGCATATTCTAAGGCTAAATCTCCAATTGCATGAATAGCAACAGGCATCTCATAAATCCTTGCTTTTTGAACTAATTCCTTCAGATCCTCTAACGATTGAATAGCAACTCCTTTTTCAAGCGGCTCATCTGAATATGGTTCTTTTAATAGTGCCGTTCTACCACCGATAGATCCATCTGCAAAAATTTTCATCGCACCTAATTGAATAAAAGGCGAAACATCTCCAAAGTGATATCCTAACATATGCATATCGTCGACAACTTCATGATGTACGAGCATATTTGTACGAAACTTCATTTTTACTCCATCGATAATATTTAAAAAAGTTTGAAACGTATGTTCAAAACCATTGTAATAATTTAAATCTTCTGTATGCCCTCCAACATATCCCTTTTTGAGAAGATCATCTATTGAATGAGATAAGGCTTTTGTGAGGTAAGAATCTGATACTAGTGGCATGATCGATTTAACAAGTTCTTGAGCTTGGTCTAATAAATAACCAGTCGGTATACCTTTATCATCTTTTACAATTACCCCACCTTCAGGATTTTCTGTACTTTCATCAATTCCTGCTAATTTTAAAGCACAACTATTCACAACAATTGCGTGACGACATACACGAGTTAACATTATCGGATGTTCTGTTGAAATATTGTCTAGTTGCCCACGATGAATGATTTCTTGTTTTTCAAAATTATTTTCATTCCATCCTTCCGCAATAATCCATTCACCCTTTTCAATTGTTTTTACTCTTCTCTCTATATGTGATAATATTTCTTCAATCGAGGTCATATTTGAAAGGTCTAAACGAATTAATTTTTCACCGTGTCCAATCATATGTAAGTGACTATCTACAAATCCAGGATACAAAAAACTACCTTCTAAATTTATTTCCGACGTAATATTTTTTTGATACTGCTCTCTTAATTCACTAACATTCCCTAAATCAGAAATAATCCCATTCTCTACAAACAAAGCTTCCACAGTATGTGTAGGATTTTGTAATGTGTAAATGGTACCACCATGCCATAATGTTCCCATGTTTTTCTTCCTTTCTCGTTAAATACCTTTACTTATAGTTACAAATTTCAGGAAGTTTTGCAACACAAGAAAAGCGCAAGCGCCTTGGTCACGAGCGAGGTCGTTGAAGCTCGGCACCTTTCCAACTTCAAATTTTATTATACTTTACCTTATAAAAAATAGAGGGGAGACAAAAAGTCACCCCTCACAGCCATTTTTATTTAATTATTGTTGTTGATAACCGCCACCTAATTGTTGTTCAGCCATTTGAACTAGACGCTTAGTAATTTCACCACCAACAGAACCGTTAGCGCGAGAAGTTGCATCTGGTCCTAATTGAACACCAAACTCAGAAGCGATCTCATATTTCATTTGATCAAGAGCTTGTTGAACACCAGGGACTAATAGTTGATTTGAACTGTTGTTATTAGTTGCCATTGTATCTCACCCCCTTGTACACATATGATGTGTATCCTTGAGGGAATCAATACAAAAAACCACCTGGTAATTGTTGCAAGAAAAGTCGAGGTGCCTCGATTAGGTCCTTGGCACCGGAACTAGACAAAGAAAAGTGGAGACTCACACAAAGGGTTGCTCTTTACCTACTTTATGTGAGTTGAAATACTCCAAAAGCTAGAACTTGAAAAATATTTATCCCACTCTTAAGGGGCAAGTAAGACCCCCACCTCAAAACTTAAAAAAATCGAGAAGTTTAGGTGGGGGATAAACTGCCCCTAAAGGTCCGATATAGAATAACTTTCATCAGTGATAGCTGATGATTAGTTATTATTATGCCTGTGGTATAAGTTGAACTAACAATCAGTGGGGGATGAAGGAAAACCCCCACTGATTGAAGTTCAGCTTTATCGCTAATTATTATAATAATTCTCCAAACGCATTATCGGTTTCTTTAGTTGGGAAAATATCAATTATTTCTACATTTGAAACAGCTTCTTGCACCAATGCTTCAATATCTAACTTTTCTTCAAATAAATTTGCTTTATCTCTAGTTGGCTTAGTTTTTGTTTCCGGTGGTAAAAAGATTGTACAACAATCTTCATAAGGAAGAATTGATAAATCATATGTTCCAATTTTTTGCGCGAGTTCAATTACCTCTAATTTATCCATAGTTACTAATGGACGTATCATCGGCATATTCGTTACCTCATTGATCGTATGCATACTGTGTAAGGTTTGACTTGCAACTTGCCCAAGGCTTTCACCAGTAGTAATAGCAAAAGCCTTTTGTTCTTGAGCTATTCTCTCACTTATTCGAAGCATCATTCGACGCATAATAGTCATTGTATAGTTACTTGGTATATTTTTGTGTATTGTCATTTGAGTTTTTGTAAAAGGAACAACATGAAGTCTAATTTTTCCACCGTACTCTGTTAAGACTTTGGTTAAGTCTATAACCTTTTGTTTTGCTCGTTCGTTTGTATAAGGCGGGCTGTGAAAGTGAATTGCTTCAATCTTCACACCACGTTTCATAGCCAAATAACCAGCAACAGGACTATCAATCCCTCCTGAGAGCATTAGTACTACTTTACCACCAGTCCCTACAGGAAGCCCACCAGAACCTTTGTAAACCGCGCAACTTATATAAGTAGAAGTTTCTCTTACTTCTACTTTTACTTCAATATCGGGTTTATGTACATTTACTGTTAAATCTTTAGTATTCCTCAAAATATAGCTACCAACTTCGTAATTTAACGTTTGCGAATTAATCGGAAAACCTTTATTCGCTCTTTTGGCGGATACTTTAAATGTCATTGTTCCAGACAGTACTTCCGAAATAGCTCTTAATGCTCCATCTTGAATTTTTTCAAGCTCATTATCAACCTTAACCGCTAAACTAAAGGAATGTATGCCAAATATTTTTGACAGTTTTTCAGCGATCTCTTCATGATTTTCTCCATTTAATTTAATAAACATTCTTCCAAACGTTCTCTCAATTTTGGCAGCTGGATAAGGCTTTAATGCTACCTTAATATTTTCTTGCAATCTTCTTTCAAACGTAGATCGATTTTTTCCTTTTAATGCTAGTTCGGCGTATCGAATAACTATGTGATCATAATTCATACTTATTACCTCATCACTTCTTTTAATTGTTTTATTATTTCTTTTAAAGCTAAAATGAACTCATTAACCTCATCTACTGTATTTCCAAACGAAAAACTAACCCTAATAGCACTTTCCGCCCTTTCTAAACCAATACCTGTAGACATTAATACACGACTAGGCTCTGCTAATTTCGAGGAACAAGCAGACTTAGTAGAAACGTACATTTTTCTTTCACCTAGCGCTTGAATAACCACTTCAGGCTTCATTTTCGGTATTGAAAAATTAATAATATGTGGGGCACTATTTTCCATAGGGCTATTAATTATTACACCCTCTATTTCATGAAGATTATTAACTAAATGATCTCTTAGCTCTCTTAAGTGTTCCTTATTTTCCACATATTTTTCCATAGATATTCTTAGCGCTTTGGCCATCGCAATAATCCCTGGAATGTTTTCTGTTCCAGCGCGTAAATTATGTTCTTGAACTCCACCTGTAAGCAATGGATATAACCTTACACCATTGCGGACATATAAAACCCCAGTCCCTTTAGGCCCATGAAATTTATGACCAGAAATCGTAAGCAGATCAATATGATAATCTTTTATTGATATTGGCACTTTACTCATTCCTTGTACGTGATCAACATGGAAATATACTTTAGGGTATTTTGCGAGTAGCTCTCCAACTTCTCTAATAGGCTGTATTGACCCTAATTCATTGTTCACATGAATCATCGATACAAGAATTGTGTCATCACGTAGTTCCCTTTTCAATTCTTCTATAGAAATAACCCCGGCTTCATTTACGTTCAAATACGTTACATGAAAGCCACGTTTTTCTAATTGCTCATAAGCCTCAAAATTTGACGCATGTTCTACTTGCGTAGTAATAACGTGTTTCCCTCGACCTTGATGTTGTAAGGCAGTCCCTTTTATTGCTAAATTATTTCCTTCTGTCCCACCAGAAGTAAAAATAATTTCTTTTTTATTAACTTTAAGAAGCTTTGCTATTTGATCTCTTCCTTGATCCAATAGTATTTCTGCCTCTTTTCCTAATGTATGTAAAGACGAAGGATTTCCAAAAAACACTTCTGAAACCTTACCATAGGTTTCAATTACTTCTTTATAAGGTTTAGTTGTAGCACTATTGTCAAAGTAAATCATTGCTACTCTCCTTTAAAAATTTCTAAAAATAAAATTATTGAGCAAAGAAATAATACTAACGGATTTTTCACAAAATCTTTGCATTTAAATATAATATCACAACTGAATAAGGATTAAAATAGTACCCGAATACAGCTGTATTTTAAAACTTTTACATTACGACCATAGTATCTCACTTAAACGAATTAAAGACCAACAATCAATGTTGGTCTTTGTTTATAATTGATAATAAAACGTCAATCGAAATTACTCCATCTGGGGCATATTTCGCAAAATCTCCTTTTCGAATTCCACGAGTTATTATATCAATTCCATCGTTAGTTGTTGCTATTTCTTTTTGTTCTTTTAATACATCTTCTTCCCTTGGATCTGTTGTTGGTTCCTCTTCTGCATTTTGTAGACTACTAATTTGGGTTGGTTCACTATAAAGAGTTTTTTCATTGACAAGAAATGTATGCATAACCATGAACCAAACCGTTATACATGCTACTCCAACAACCGAGAGCAATAGCCATCTTACCACCAACATCACCACCTTTTCACTTTTAATATTACCCTAAAATAGCTGTTTTTGTACACAACTGCCAATAATTTCATCCTCATATTTAACATACACTATTCATTATAAGGAGAAAGAAAACTCTCAAATCAAAAGGTGCTGGCACTAGTCAATTTTCCAACTTGAGGATTTACGCTTTCTTATCCTTTGAAAAAAGATCTAGCATAAGCTAGACCTTTTCCATAACATAAGAACTAATTTTTTCTAACACATTAGGATCAACTGTCTCAATCGCTGTTAACGCAATCTCTAGCGAGTCTCCATACTGATAGTTTCGAAAACTTTCTTCCGCTTTATTTAATTCCTCATGGATATAAGCATTGTTGCTTCTAAAACGATTCCCGTATTGGATGACTCTCTCAGTAGTTAATGCCTGTTCGACCGTAGCTGTAATCAAGTTATACACTTCATTTACATTTTCTAATGCTAACTCCATTGCATTATTCACCTCTTGAATAACAAGGGGAATTTTTTCCATTCTATCATTAGCTTCACTCAGACTTGCTTGGGCCTCATCCAATTTATAGAGAATTTCCTCTGGCAAACCCGGTATGTTGCTTTTTTTAATTATTCGTTGACCTTGATGAATTTTCCCTCTAAGTTCCTTTAAGGTTTCTTTAGCCTTTAATTCATCTTTACGTAATGCATTAAGTGTCTGTTGACAATTTTCTAGTGTACTTTTCCGATCGACTAGTTCTTCTTTATATTCCTCAATACTCTTTTTAATATCAATATACGATTGTTTATATCCGAAAACTAATTCCTCAATTACCCTCAATCTATTTAATTGATCTTTCATTTGCTTTTCAATTTTCAAAGTTAATTTTAAATCATCTTCAGGTATACGATAACTAAGTTTCACATTCTCCACTTCATTTTTCAGTCCCAAAAATTGTTCATGTAAACTTTTGGTTTCTTCATTAATGTTATAAAGTTCATAATGTACATATTGCTTAGCTAACACCTCTTGTTCTAGCGTATCATATATTTCATCAATAATATGGTAAATTCCCGTAACTGGACTAGTGACAGCTTCAACGTCCCCTTCTTCAACAAGATTAAAAAGTTGTTTTAATTCCTTTTTTATTTCTTGAATATCATTTTTGAATGAGAAATGTTCAAGTATATAGCCGTCCTCTTCCATCTCCCTTATTCCTAGTAAAAGTTCTTCGATTTGGGATGGAATTTCCTTTTGAATTTGCACGAGAATTTTAGGTGTTTCATCAATTTTCCACTTTTCCTTAGCGATCTCTTCTTTCATCATCGTTAATATTTCACTAGCTTCAAAATAATTACCTTCTTTTGTAGCGTGCTCAAAAAACAAAAATGATTTATCAATCTCTTTTATTCTGCTTTCAAAAGAATTGACCGTTGTACCTAAAGCACCTTTATTTACTGAAAAATGAGCCTTCAATTCATTGAAAAAACTACGAATTTCATCAATTTGTTGACGATTCTCTTCTTCGCTTTGTATCAATGATTTTATATCTGCCATCATTAGTTGAATACTATTTTCGATATTCGTTAATTCTTCTGCAATTATTATCGATATATTTTTTGCTTTTACAAATCTATACTTATTTGCTGCTTCTTCAATATCAAATAACTTTTCTTCTAAATTTGGAAGCTTTAAAGTAATGATATCATCCCATTCATTGCGCCAACTTTCAAATTTAGTTTCCGTCTCCCCAGACATATTTAAGCCTTTAATTTTTGAAATTTCATCCGCGACCGGTTTATTCATAATCTGAATCTTCCAAGCTTCTAGCCGATCGACTTCATTGTATATTTTTTTCCTTGATATTACGCCATAAATAATAAACGCTAAAGTAATGATTAATAATCCGTAAACAACCTGCATCTGTACGAGTCCTCCCACCTAATAATCATTTTATGTATGTTCGTTCTTACTTGAAATTTCCCCTAAGTAAATTTTGATTTGTTATGAATATTTAACACCATAAATTTTCCGTATATTAGATAAATTCTTTAAACAGTGGCTTTTTTTCATCCACAACTAAATGTCAATTAAAATAATGCAATCTTAAAGACAGTTCATCCCATCTAACCCTTTTGTTTCTCATAAGTTTTAAGTTGGATTTATGTTTCAGTTTAAGAGTGTACTAAAATTCATATTTTCAATATTAACATGATACCATGAATAAACAAATTTTGACTTATTTTTTTTTACAAGGCAAAAAAAAATCAAAAGGTTTCATTTTCTCCTATATTGGAGAACCATCATTACCCTTTGATCGTCACTTAATATAAAGCTATATTCAATTGTTTTTTAATTTTTTCATCATTTTCAGTATACAAAAATTCTTGCAACCATTTTTTAATATGCTTCATATATTGTTGAACAAAGTAACTCTCATGAGGATATAGATGATAAACTTCACGGATATATTGAGGTTGTGAATAAGGCATTGTTAATAGTGCTCGTATTTGTATTGAAATAAAATCACAAGATAAATTTCGGAACTCTTCTTTATCAATTCCTGCTTCGATAATCGCCTTCATGAAATGTTTTTCCTTCATAAAATAAGTCATCATTAATTCTCTAACTAATGTTGAATCTAATGTTACTTCCCTATGAACAAACCTTGCTAAATGATGGTTATGCTGTTGATATTTCAGTATTTTTTCCACTATTGAAAACAAACAGGTTTTTGGAGATGCCGATTTTAAATCTTGATATGCTTCTTCTAAAATTTTGTTATAACCTTCAAAAAATTCAACCATTAACTCCTCTAGTAACCCTTGTTTATTACCAAAGTAATATGAAATTAACGCAACATTCACTCCAGCTCGATCAGCAATTGACCGAATTGACGTACCACTATAACCTTTTACATTAAATAGCGATACTGCGGCATCTATTACTTTTCGTTTTGTTTTTTCACCTTTATCCATAACCTTCACCTCTACCCTTTTTCATTTTTTCTTCAATCATTCATGATTTATCTGCTAGGTGAAAAAAGACCCCTTCATTACTTTTTTATCCATGCTACTCCGCTTAATATGTTACTTCTTACTATTCCATAGGATCTCCTGCCTAATATTATCGATAGTAACCTAAAATCTTTCATCAATATCTGATAAAAAACGAGATAAAAAATTGAAATAAACGAAGAAAAAAAGTAAGAAATTCCGAAAAATAGAGTTTAATCTCGAAATGCATAGAAAAAAAAAGAGAGTTGATAGTCATATAAGGAAACCTTTAATAACTATCAACTCCATATTTTTTACGTATTAACAATATCGTCTCCGTAGATAACTACAGCATTTTTCCCACTTCTTTTTGCTTTATATAAAGCTTGATCAGCGTATCTAAATAATGTTTTTAATGATTTATCTCGATCAATCTGCTTCCAATCCGAAACCCCACAAGAGATCGTTACTGTGGGATTTGTAATTTCTTTAACTTTTTTTCTGATCCGTTGGGCAACTAATTCCCCAACCTGTTTGTCTGCCTTTGGAAGGTAAACAGCTAATTCTTCTCCGCCCCATCTAGCAGCGATATCAGTATTTTTTATATTTTCCTTTAAAACATTAGCGACTTGAATTATAATATCATCACCAATTTGATGACCATGGATATCATTTATTTCCTTAAAATTATCAATATCTATTAATAAAAAACAACCATAAGCATCCTTTTCCATCGATTCATTTATTCTTTCATCTAAAAAATTTCTTGCATAAAGTCTCGTTAAATGGTCAGTGATAACTAATTTTTCTAGTTCCTCATGTAGCATAGAATTTGTAAAAGCTAATGTAGAGTGATGAATTAATGACTGAAGTAATTTAAACTTATTAAAAGAAAAATGATATGCATGCTCGTGTACAATGATAACCGCTCCTTTTAGTTCACCTTTTTGCACCATTGGAACAGCAATAAAGGAACGAAACGGTCTTAATAAATGGGGTTCTTGAGACGCTAGATCTCCAATAAACAATGCATCCATATCCATTTTAATTCGTTCAAAAAAAGGTGCTATTTCTTCTGTACTTGATTCTTTTAAAAAGTATTTCGTACTACCTTCAATCACTTTAATTTGACCATTCTTTCGAAACATAAAGAAACCTATTTCTTGAGCATTAAATGAAAGCTTAATCTGCTTTGTCATATAATTAATAGTTTCTGATAACCTTAAATTTAAGTTAAGTTGGTGAGCTGTTTTATTTATTAACTGTAAATCTTCGACAAGTTGCCTTGACTGCTGATAAAGTTCGGCGTTTTCAATGGCATTTCCCCCTGTGTCTGCTAATACTTCTATAAACTCTATTTCATGATTTTTAAAAACCGAAGAGTGTCTCCCAATAATTTTCAACACACCATATACTCCCTGTTTCCCTCTTAGAGGAGCATAAACAATAGAGTTTTTTCCCTTCCTTAACCTTTCAATGTGTATTTTCCCAGTTAAGTAGGCATTAGTCGCCATCTCATTTGTTGTATCTTTACTATAACTTAGTTGTTGAACTGGTAAATCTTCGCCTACTTCCCACTCATGTGACAATAGAAGTTGTATTTCAAAGGTTGAGAATACTTGCTTTGAAGCATTGATAATCTCAGCTAAGATTGCACTCACATCCATTGTAGAATGGAACTTCTTCGTCAATTGTAGTAAAAGTTCTTTTCGCTTCTGATCTTTCTGTTTTTTTTCATATGTTAAAAGTTTATAAATTAACTTTTTAACTTTCTCAATTATCTCTACAACAATATTAATATGATCAGATTTGATCTTACCATGTTTTTTTCCGCAAACCAAAACCGTCCATAGTAATTGATTATACTCAATTGGGATTAATACAAAATCCTCAAAACATTCATCATAAACTAGAATTCCATTTTCGTTAGCTACACGTTTCGTTATTACATTTACACAGTCACGATCTTCTACTGTCATTAATAATTTATTAATATCTTCAGTTCGTAATAGGTAACGTTCAGAAAGTACAAATGAGCTTGTTGCATAACAAGGTCTTAATAAATCTTCATTCCGATTTAGAAGAGTTAATAAAAAATCATGTTCACTAAACATTTTTTTAAATTCATTTAAAAACGCTTCTGCAAATACTGGAAACTCATCAGTATAATCTGTTTCCTTTAATATTTGAATAATCATTCTGTCAAAGGTTTCAACTTGATAATTCGTGTCATTTTTGTATGCAATGTATTTAGATGTCATGACAAGCGATTGCTTTAACCCAAACAATAAAGGGCGAACCATTTTAGGATCAGTATCTATAACTGCAATAATGATACCTAAATAACCGTCCCAAGAATGATAATTATTTGGCACTCGTAGTGTAAGGGGAATAGCGTCGATTAGGTAATCCTGCTTTTTATATGGTACATGATCTAATTCGATTTTATTAGGAAAACAATTTATTATTTCTAAGTCATTGGGATCAACAACCCCAATTTCTTTCATTATTACCATTTGCCCCTCTTTATTAGCTATAAAAAAAACGCAAGGAGAAATGGTTTCACAGAACTGCTCTTCTAGGTGAAATGCACTATAAAAGATTTCAGAAAAATCTATAACATCTATATTCTTATCCCCTTTAATCATTAAGCTCACCTCACTTATTGCACAAGTTACGTTAAATTTCTGTAGCTATTCTATAATTATATTAGAAATAGTTATTTTTTACTATAAAAACCTAAAAATTAACATTCTATTTATCTTCGCACAATACTACTTACCTTTGTCTTTGACAGGTAAGGTACATTTTCAACTAAAAATAGTTTGATGTCGGCGGATTGGACTTATGAAATTCTCACTAAATATTTTTTGAAAGTATATAACCTATTTTATCTTACATCTTAAGGTAGAATAATTAGTCAATCCTTTATTGACCAGACTAAGGTTAACTTTTTATTAAGTAAAACTTGACTTTCTTTACTAGAAAACATATACTCTTATTTGTGTAAAATAAGACAGCCAAGGTAAACTTCATCTGACACTCTTCTCATTTTATACCTCCTTTATTGCGGCTGCAATTAGTAAAGAGGTGCATTGTGTAACTTCCAGCTGTCGAAGCGAAAGTGCATGAATATAAAATGAGCTTTTGAAGGGATTACTAAAACTGTTGTTATTTTATCAATACTAAAATAACAAAGGAGGAGTCATTCATGGCTCGTTATACAGGTCCATCTTGGAAATTATCTCGTCGCTTAGGGATTTCATTAAGCGGAACAGGAAAAGAATTACAAAAACGTCCTTACGCACCAGGACAACACGGTCCTAACCAAAGAAAGAAATTATCAGAATACGGTGTTCAGCTTCAAGAAAAGCAAAAACTTCGTCATATGTACGGTGTAAATGAGCGTCAATTCCGTCGCATTTTCGATGATGCTGGTAAAATGCCTGGAATTCACGGTGAGAATTTCATGATTTTACTTGAGTCACGTTTAGATAACATCGTTTACCGTATGGGCTTAGCTCGCACACGTCGTGGAGCTCGTCAATTAGTAAACCATGGTCACATCGTTGTAGATGGTGGACGTGTTGATATTCCATCATACCGTGTTAAACCTGGTCAAACGATTAGTGTTCGCGAAAAATCAGCTAACCTTGCTGTAATTAAAGAAGCTATTGAAGTTAATAACTTCGTACCTTCTTACATCGAGTTTGATGCTGAAAAATTACAAGGTACTTACACTCGTTACCCAGAGCGTTCTGAGTTACCTGCTGAAGTTACTGAGCAACTTATCGTTGAATACTACTCACGTTAATAAAAAAAACCACGCGTTGCGTGGTTTTTTTTTACATAATCAGAATTTATCCCACTCTTAAGGGGCAGTAAGACCCCCACCTCAAAGCTTAAGAAAATCGAGAATTTTAGGTGGGGGATAAACTGCCCCTAAAGGTCCGATATAGAATAACTTTCATCAGTGATAGCTGATGATTAGTTATTCTTATGCCTGTGGTATAAGTTGAACTAACAATCAGTGGGGGATGAAGGAAAACCCCCACTGATTGAAGTTCAGCTTTATAAATTTCTAATTTGGAAACTGTCTAGCGCAAGCAGCCTATCGCTCGTGACCAAGGCGCTTGCGCTTTTCTTGATTTAATGAATTTCACAATTCATTTTTTGTCAATAAGATACTATATCTAGTTAGTCGAACCAGTAACTAGATATAGATTTTTGCGGCTGATTTTTGGTAATTATGAATTTCGATCAATTGTTATATTTAATCACGAAATACTTCTTTTTACCACGTCGGACAATTGTAAACTGATTTTCAATCCGATCTTGAGTAGTAATCACTTTGTCTAGTTCAGTTGTGCGGACACCATTAACATAAATAGCACCATTCTGAATATCTTCTCTCCCTTGGCGCTTTGATGGTGAAATTTTAGCAGTAACTAACAAATCTAATAAGCTAATTTCTTTCTCACTACTTTCAAAAGACGGAACATCTTTAAAGCCTTGCTTTATTTCATTAGCATTCAAGTCTGCAATATTTCCACTAAACAATGCTTCTGAAATTCGAATTGCTTGAGATAATGCTTCTTTTCCATGAACAAGCTGTGTTACTTCTTCTGCTAATTTTCTTTGAGCACTTCTCTTTTCAGGTGCTGTACGTACTTCCTCCTCTAAGACATTAATTTCTTCATGACTTAGGAAAGTGAAGTATTTTAAGAACTTAACAACGTCACGATCATCAGTATTTATAAAAAACTGATAAAGTTCATACGGAGAGGTTTTTTCTTCATCTAACCATATTGCTCCACCTTCAGTTTTACCAAATTTAGTTCCATCACTTTTCGTTACCAATGGAATTGTAAAACCAAAAGCTTTCGCTTCACCTTCTGTTGACTTTCTAATCAACTCAAGTCCTGCTGTAATATTCCCCCACTGATCACTTCCACCAATTTGCAAACGACAATTTTCATTTTCATACAACTTCAAAAAGTCAAAAGATTGTAAAATCATGTAACTAAATTCAGTAAACGAAATCCCTGTTTGAATTCTTGACTCAACTGAGTCTTTCGCTAACATATAATTCAGTCCAAAATTCTTACCTACATCTCTTAAAAACGAAATAACATCTAAACTCCCAATCCAGTCGTAATTATTAACCGTTTTTGCAGCATTGTCTCCACTAAAATCCAAAAAACGAGATAATTGTTCTCTAATGCGATTACTAAATTGGATAACAATTTCTTTTTCATTTAAAGTACGTTCAGCTTTTTTTCCACTCGGATCTCCAATTAATCCCGTAGCCCCCCCAACAAGAGCAAGAGGTTTATTTCCAGATAATTGAAAACGACGTAACGTTAATACTGTTAATAAATGACCAATATGCAAGCTATCTGCAGTCGGATCGAATCCACAGTATAATGTTACTTGTCCTTCTTCTAATTGCTTTTTTAATCCTTCTAAATCTGTTACTTGATTGATCAAACCTCGATATTCTAAATCCTTTAATAAATCCATTTTTTTCTCTCCTTATTTTGATGACAAATTTGACTTTAAACCATGCCGTTTTTTAAACCGTTCCTTTTTACTTTAATTGAAATTTTATATACATTAATGAATTTCATAATACAGATTTTTCTCAACTTGGAAACTGTATCTATTAATTGTGCATTTCAACTAGGTATAGTTTTACGTGGTTGAATTAGTAAAAAAATTTCAATAAAGTACAAAAAAAGTCCGCCCCAAAGAAGGGACGAACTTACGATCGCGGTACCACCCTTGTTGAAAGTAATGAATACTTCCCACCTCGGAAATATAACGGATTAACCGTCCACTGCTAGTTAAATATACAAATAATATTTGTTCACAGAGGATGCTCTTGGAAGTAATTCATAAGTATTTTTGTACTGGTTTTCAGCTTCCACCAGCTCTCTAAAACAGGGAAATACTTACTACTGTCTCCATTCATAGCTTAGCCTTATTTAAATATATTATTGGTTAATTTTTATCAAAAAAATACCAACGTGTCAATATTTCTTTTTTCGTTAACATTCAAACAATAAATCGACAATGTATGCTATAATGTTTGTTGATTATGTAGGAGGTATTATTTATGGATAATAAACGGTCTGAACGACGCTTCTCAATCAATATGATTGCCAAATTTTTAAGTGAAAAAAAGATATTTAAAAGCTTTCGTATAACATATCAAGTAGTTTGGAATTTACTGTTAATATTCCTTATTTGCTTTGTTTCACTTGCTCTTTTTGTAGGTGGGGCAGGCGCAGGTTATTTTGCATCTCTTGTAATGGACGAAGAAATACGTAGCAAAGAAGAAATGAAAATGGATATTTACAATTATGAAGAAATTTCAGAAGTTTTCTTTGCAGACAACGTACTCCTCGGTGCATTACCTTCTGAATTAGAACGAAGAGAAGTTCAACTAGAAGATGTCTCTGATCATTTGATTAATGCTATTATCGCAACAGAAGATGAGTATTTTTTCGAACATGAGGGAATTGTACCTAAAGCTATTTTAAGAGCAACTTATCAGGAATTTTCCAATTCCTCACTTCAAACCGGTGGAAGCACTTTAACGCAACAGTTAATTAAAAACCAAATTTTAACAAACGAAGTTTCATTTGATCGCAAAGCCAAAGAAATTCTATTAGCAATGCGCTTAGAAAACTTTTTTGAAAAAGAGGAAATTTTAGCAGCATATTTAAATGTTGTCCCTTTTGGAAGAAATGCTAATGGAAGAAATATCGCTGGAGTTCAAGCTGCTGCTCAAGGGATATTTGGAGTTGACGCTAAAGATCTTTCGCTTCCACAAGCTGCTTACATTGCTGGCTTACCTCAAAGTCCTTTTGGCTACACTCCATTTTTATCACAAGGTCGAGGTGTGAAAGAAAATTTAGACCCATCGTTAAACCGGATGAGAACTGTGTTAACGAGAATGCGAGAAAAAGGCTATATAAACGAAAAAGAATTTGAAGAAGCATTAAATTATGATATTAGAGCTAACTTAACGGACCCACTTCCATCAAGTCATCAAAAATATGGAGCACTTATGCAAGAAGCAGAAAGAAGAGCCATTGAAATATTCTCAAATAAGTTAATGGAAGATGACGAGGTAAACCTTAATGAAATAGAAGATCGTGATGAAAGAATAATATTACAAAGCCAATACCGTGAAAAAGCTCGTCGTGACTTACGCAGAGATGGTTATCAAATACACATGACCATTAATAAGGAAATTTATGATGCTCATCAAGAAGTAATAAAAAACAATAACTTATTCGGACCTGCTAATAAACTAGGTGAACCTGAAGAAGTAGGAGCGATTTTACTTGATAATAAAACTGGAGCAATTATTTCATTTGTCAGTGGGCGAGACTTTCAACGGCAAAGCTTAAACCATGCTACTCAAGCGTATCGGCAAAATGGCTCAACGATGAAACCATTATTAGCTTATGCTCCAGCAATGGAACTAGGTGCAATTCAACCAGGTTATATTATGGCTGATACACCGTATTATTACAAAAGCAATCCTAATAAGGCGGTAACAAACTTTGGCAATAACCATTTGGGATTAATGACTGTAAGAGAAGCACTGCAACGATCCAGAAATGTTCCGGCTGTAAAAGCCTTTAATATGATACCGCAAAATTATGGTCGTGAATTATTACTTAAAATGAGGATTACAAACTTACATCCAAATGAGCCATTTGAATCTACTTCTTTAGGTGGTCTTATGTATGGTGTTACGGTTGAACAAAATACTAATGCCTACTCTGTTTTTGCTAATGAAGGGAAGTTTATTCCATCATACATGATTGAAAAAATTGTAGCTAAAGATGGCGAAATTATTTATAACCATGAACATGAAGAAATTGAAGTTTTCTCTCCACAAACTGCGTATTTAACACTTGATGTGCTAAGGGATGTCCAAGTCTCTCCTGGTACAGCTTCAAGATTACCAGGAATGCTAAATTTCCGAACTGACCTTGCTGGTAAAACCGGTACAACGAGTGACACCTATGACTCATGGTACGTAGGGTTTAATCCAAACTTTACTATGGGGGTATGGATTGGTTATGATACTAACAGTCCACTACAGGGACAAACCGGACCAAGAACACAGCAAATTTGGGCTAGTCTTGCTAATGCTGCACATAAGATTGATCCTGGTTTTATTGGTACAAACGAAAGGTTTAAAATGCCGAGTGGTATCGTACGTCAATCATTTTGCGGAGTAACTGGACTATTACCATCTGACTTATGTCGGGAAGCAGGTCTTGTAAAAACAGATTTATTTAATGCTAAATATACCCCTAATAAGGTTGATAATAGCTTAGAAAGAGTAAATTTTGTAATGCTTAATGGTAAACCATACCTAGCATTAGCGAATTCACCACAAGAATTTACACAAAGAGGAATTTCAATTAAAGGTGACTTGTTTAAAGATATTAACAATATCTTAGATTATCTCCCTAATAATTGGGGTAAAATTATTCCCGATCAAACGGCTAAAGACAATGGAAAAACACCTAGTCGATTGACTACGGTCATCAATGAAAACGGAAATCTTAAGTGGCAAAAGCACCCGGATAACGATATCATAGGCTATCGAATCTACCGTGCTCCAAATGGGAGTGGTAATTTCACACGTTATCAAAGCATTAGATCAGATCAAGAGCTTTCCATCACATTAAGTAGCGGAGCCTTTGCCTACAAAGTAACTGCAGTTGATGTTGTCGGAAGGGAATCAGAAGCATCATCTCAAATCATTACTGGTAATTGGCAAGAAAAAATACCGGATGATAATGCAGATAGTGATGATGAAAAGAAAAATGAGAGTAAAAAAGAGGAAAACAACAAAGATAATAAAAAGCAACCTAGTAATAATGATGAAAACAACGAAGATAATAAAAAGCAACCTAGTAATAATGATGAAAACAACGAAGATAATAAAAAGCAACCTAGTAATAATGATGAAAACGATGGAAATGGCAACAATGGAGAGAGTGAAAATCCTCCAAACTCTACAGATTAATATATTTTACCAATTTCACCCGGCTTATCTTTAGCCGGGTTTTTTTAAACAAAACTAATAGAATGTTAAACTTTGAATGCTCGCTTATCCTATAATGCCATGCCAAATTCGTTTTCCTTATTTAAAGAAGCGAAAGAAACAAAATCACAGTTGAAACTGTACTCGCTCATATACGTGACTTAAAAGAAAGTAGTTTTAAGTTTGTAAATTTGATTCGAATCTAATTAATTTATTCCACACTTTGAAAGTGAAAAAAGTGGAAGCATTCACAGTTTTTGCTTCCACTGACTTTTTACAGTATTTTCTCTAGCATATTTTGAACAATAGTATAAGAACGTTCTGATGCGAGCTTAGTAAATTCGGTAAAATTAACATTTGCTTCACCATTGGCTTTGTCTGACATTGATCTAATCACAACAAAAGGTATACTATTTAACATTGCCACATGTGCAACAGAAGCCCCTTCCATCTCCACACATTTCCCTGAAAATACTTTGTCAAGCTCTTCTACCTTTTTATGATCAGCAATAAATTGATCTCCACTTAATACCCTTCCAGTTACTACATTTACTCCTTCCAAGCAACTTGAAGCTTGTTGAGCTAACTCTATAAGCTCACTATCAGCTGGAAAATCAGAAGAAAAATCAAACATCGGTACTTCACCTTTTTTAAACCCTAATGCAGATGCATCAAGATCGTGCTGGACTGCACTAGTAGAAATAACAATATCACCAATATTTAAATCATGGTCAACAGCACCTGCTACTCCTGTAAAAATAATTTTGGAAACAGAAAAGTGATCGATAAGAAGTTGAGTAGTAATGGCAGCATTGACTTTTCCAACCCCAGATTTACAAATCACTACGTCTTTTCCTTTAAAAATGCCAACATAAAAAGTTATTGTTGCTTTTACAACTTCTTCTTTAAATTCAATGCTTTCCTTAAATAATCTTATCTCCTCATCCATTGCTCCTATTATTCCAATTACCACTTTATGCACCCTCTCAAAATATTTTGATCCGACCTTTAGAGGCAGTTAACCCACAGCAAAACTTTTCAATTTCTAAAAGTTTTGCTGTGGTGTTTTACCGCTCCTTAAGAACCGAATATTTATGTAGTTTATAATAACAACATTAACATTCTACCCTCTCTCCAAAAAAATATAAAGAAACCTAGGTAATACCTAGGTTTTAATATAATTCATTTTCATTATAGTTAGGATCAGAGATAACAATAACAACACGGCGATTTTTTTGTAGGTTTTCTTTTGTTGTATTTGGAACAACAGGCCTAGTATCTCCATATCCTACTGCTAAAAACCGATAAGGATCAATATCGTTATTTTCTATTAAAAAACGAATGACACTACTTGCTCTTGCCCCAGAAAGCTCCCAATTAGAAGGGTAACGAAAGGTATTAATTGGTCTACTATCAGTATGGCCTTCTACCTTTACTAAATTCGGTATCGACTCTAGTAAAGTAGCTACCTTTGTTAAAAAAGGCTTTGCACCATCAAGTATTTGTGCTTCTCCTGTTTCAAATAATGTCCGCTCTTGAAGGACAAGAACTACTCCACGATCATCTCTAGAGGCTGAAATTACTTCATTCAACTGATTATCTATTAAGAATTGTTTCACTTCTTCATACAAGTTGTTTAATTCCTGATTAGTTAGCTCCTCTTTTAACACGTCCTTAAACGGATCGATAACATCATCAAAAGGATCTCTTTTAATTTCGATATCTTCAGCTGGATGATCGAAAGGAATTAATGATGGATAAAACTCAAACATAGCTCGTTGTTGAAAAGACTCAGCAACTGCACGGAATTTTGACGCATCAACAACAGACATAGAAAATAAAAGGATAAAAAAGACTAAAATTAGAGTCATTAAGTCAGAAAAGGTTACCATCCACTTTGGCGCACCTTTATCTTGCTTTTGCTGGCGCCTACGCTCCATCAACTGCCACTCCTTCACTCTCTTCAATGTCTCTTTGTTTACTTGTCTCAGGTAAAAATGCACTTAGCTTTTCTTCTAATATTTTTGGATTTTGTCCTGATTGAACACCAATAACTCCTTCAACGATAATTTGTTTTACAAATACTTCTTCTTCAGTCTTATTTGCTAGTTTACTAGCCATCGGAATAAAAACTAAGTTAGCAAGTAATGTACCATAAAGTGTCGTAATTAGTGCAATAGCCATATTGGGTCCTAAAGTTGCAGGATCATTTAAGTTTTGTAGCATTAATACTAAACCAATGAGAGTTCCAATCATTCCCCAAGCTGGTGCGTACTCTCCGCACTTTTCAATGATTAGGCGTCCTTTCCTATGTCTTTCTTCAGTAGCAACAACCTCAGCCATCATAATGTCTTTAATAATATCAGGTTCAATTCCATCAACAGCTAATAAAACCCCTTTTCTAATAAAAGGATCGTCTACTTCCTCAAGTGAAACCTCTAAAGCCAAAAGTCCTTCACGTCTAGCTTTTGTTGACAAATCAACAAAAGTGTCAATTAACGTAGGTAAATCTTGTTGCGCTTCTCGAAAGGCTTCACGAAGCACTTTCGGAACAAGTTTAACTTCAGCTAACGAGAAATTAATCATTATAGCCCCAACCAAACCACCAATTACAATCAAAACAGAAGATATATGGATAAAATATGCTACACCTGATGGCCCCGCATTATTTAATATCGCAAACATTATTGCTATAATACCAGCTACAATTCCTATTGGTGTCATTATGTCAAATTTTTTCATAAACCTCTCCCTAACTACAATACATAAGATATCTTTAAATCTTAATGAGAGAACTCTAGCTTCTGCATGCCATCTAAACAAAAACTAAAGTTTCTCACCTTTATTTGGTTGATTGTCTAAATTCAATACGATGAGGTAATAAGACAACTTCGTCTGAGACCTCTTCCTTATTCATATACTTTGTCAACAAACGCATTGAAACTGCACCAATATCATACATTGGCTGAACAACAGATGTTAAAGTTGGACGAACCATTGCTGCTAACCTTGTGTTATCAAATCCAATTACCTCAATATCATTCGGTACATTGTAACCTTTATCTTGAGCACCATGAATAATTCCTAATGCCATTTCATCAGTACCTGCAAATATTGCTGTTGGACGTTCATTTAATCCTAAAAACATTTCCATTGCTTCAATTCCTGAATCATATGTGTAATCACCAATCACAACATAATCATCATTAAAAGTGATATTCGCTTCCTCAATTGCTCTACGGTAACCAGCATACTTTTGGTATCCGTTTACTGGATCTTCTAGTGAACCTGATAGCATAGCAACTTTCGTATGACCATTTTCTATTAAGAACTTTACTGCATCGTAAGCAGCTTGTTCATAATTAATATTAACAGAAGGAAACTCTTTTCCTGGATCCACAGTTGCTGATAATACGATTGGAACAGGTGAACGTTTAAATTGTTCTACATGTTCTTCCGTTATTTGACTGCCCATAAATACTATTCCATCCACTTGTTTTTCAAGTAGCGTATTTAAAAGATGAATTTCTTTCTCCTTGTTATGATCAGAGTTACATAGGATGATATTGTATTTATACATTGTTGCTATATCTTCAATTCCTCTCGCTAATTCAGAGAAAAAGATACTAGAGATATCCGGGATAATTACTCCAACAGTAGTTGTTCGTTTACTTGCTAAACCACGTGCAACTGCATTAGGGCGATAACCTAGTCTTTCAATTGCTTCTAATACTTTCTTTCTTGTTGTTGGTTTTACATTTGGATTTCCATTAACTACACGAGAAACGGTTGCCATCGATACTCCTGCTTCTCTTGCAACATCGTAAATTGTTGTATTCACTGATACGTAAGCCTCCTCTATTTTACCAGTAATTGGTTTTCATGTTTTCATGATTTTAATGCTATAATACGACACATTTAGGAGGTCTGCAATCACTTACTGTACTTATATCGACAAAAAACATTCATTTTTTAATTGAAATGAACATTTTAAATCTTAACAATTTATACCATTCGTGATTTCTAGCCCTAATGTTATTGTACACCACAATCGACAAAAGAGTGTATAATTGATTTATTTTTCATTTTATTTTTACAAATTTCGATTATTTATACAACCATTTTCTGTTAGGATATCTCCAATTTTGAATTCGTATACTTTTACTCATAAAGCTGAACTTCAATCAGTGGGGGTTTTCCTTCATCCCCCACTGATGAAAGTTATTCTATATCGGACCTTTAGGGGCAGTTAATCCCCCACCTCTAAGCGTAGCGTAGGTGGGAACTTCCATTCAGGTGGAGTTGAGACTCCATCTGAAATTCCGATGTTCTAGCGAAGCTAGAACGAGTTCTCTTACTGTTCCACTAATAGAAACATACATTTAATTGCTAATGAGATATTTCACAATAACGTTTGTTACACGGTGTTATGTCTCTAAATTTTGTACCCATAAGAATATATAAAAAACCTTCCACATAATCTGCAGAAGGCCGTTAGTATCTATTATTTTTATAGTTTGTATAACCCTGAACCTCGGAGGTCATCCATAAATTTAGCAAATTGATCGAAATCCATTTGTTGTGCTGAATCGGAGAGGGCTACTGCTGGATCTGGATGCACTTCAGCCATCACTGCATCAGCCCCAATTGCAAGTGCTGCTTTAGCAGTTGGAAGTAGTAGGTCTCTTCTTCCTGTCGAATGTGTAACATCAACTAATACCGGTAAGTGTGTTTCCTGCTTTAAAATTGGTACAGCCGAAATATCTAATGTGTTACGAGTTGCTTTTTCATACGTCCGAATTCCTCGTTCGCATAACATGATATTTCCGTTCCCTTTTGAAATAATGTACTCAGCTGCATTAATAAATTCCTCAATTGTTGCCGATAAACCACGCTTTAATAATACTGGTTTTTTAACTGACCCCGCCGCTTTTAGTAATTCAAAATTTTGCATGTTCCTTGCACCTATTTGAATTACATCAATATATTCAACAGCTACTTCTATATCTTTAGGATCAACAATTTCACTAATAACTGCCATATTAAATTCATCAGCTACTCGCTTTAATATTTTTAACCCTTCTAGTCCAAGTCCCTGGAAATCATAAGGAGAAGTTCTTGGTTTAAATGCTCCACCTCGAAGCAACTTTACCCCTTGCTCTTTTAACACTTTAGCAACACTAGCAACTTGTTCATAGCTCTCTACTGAACAAGGTCCAGCAATTAAACGTTGCTTACCATCACCAATTGTTTCACCTTTAACATCAACAATTGTATCTTCAGGTTGATTCTTTCTAGAAACTAACAAAGTGTTTCGACTATCATCTTCTTGGAGTTCTAGACTTAATTTAAAGATTTGTTTAAATATATGTTGTAACGTTGCGGTATCAAATGGGCCTTCATTCTTTTCTGCAATCATATCTAACATTTTTCTTTCACGGACTGGATCAAAACGATTTACACCCTGTGTTTTTTTTACTTGACCAATTTCTTGAACTAATTTAGCCCTTTCATTAATGATATCCAATAATTTAAGGTTAACATCATCTAACTTAACTCTCAACTGTTCTAATTGTTCATTCCCCATTGTTACCACACTCCTCAATTAGTATTTAAAAGTTTTGAAAAATATGTTACATTTCTTATAAGTTAGGGATTATTATAAACGATTATAATTTACTTGTCACGACTTTTATCTTTATTGATTAAACGCTTTTAAGCACTAAAGTACTGTGATTGTATATTACAATACCTTTATGAAACTATTATATTAATAGTAACTAATTTAAAAAACTTTAAACAATTTATCTAAGTAGGTGTAATAAATGACATCACATTCTGATTTACCAATTTTCGGTTTAGATATCGGTACTCGATCTGTTGTTGGTTTATTATTAAAGAATAATAAACCAGGCTATGAAATTCTAGATGTTGAAATTCAAGAACATGAAGATCGTTCAATGCTAGATGGACAAATTCATAATGTTCTTTCCGTCACAAAAGTCATTACTTCTATTAAAGAAAAGTTAGAGCACAAACATGGACCTTTACGTAAAGTATGTGTAGCAGCTGCAGGTCGCTCCCTAAAAACTAAAAGAGCAATTGTTGCACTTGACATATCAAAAAAACCAATATTTGAACACCAAGATATATTACATTTAGAACTTAGTGCTGTCCAAAAAGCACAATATGAAATAGCAAAAGAGTATGAAGGCAAAAGTGTTAATTATTTCTGCGTTGGGTATTCAGTTTTATCCTATCAATTAGACGGAGAAGAAATTGGAAGTCTTGTTGATCAAAGCGGGTATATTGCTTCAGTTGAAGTAATTGCCACCTTCTTACCTAAGGTAGTTGTAGAGTCACTACTTGCTGCTCTAAGTCGTTCTGGATTAGAGCTTGAAGCATTAACACTAGAACCAATTGCTGCAATTAATGTCCTAATTCCACCTACAATGAGACGGTTAAATGTTGCACTTGTAGATATCGGTGCTGGTACTTCCGATATTGCCATCACCGATTCAGGGACTGTTACAGCTTATGGCATGGTCCCTATTGCCGGGGATGAAATTACTGAAGCAATTAGTGATCACTTTCTATTAGATTTTCCGGAAGCTGAAATTGTAAAACGACAATTAACATCGCAAGATGAAGTAGTGCTTACTGATATTCTTGGTTTTGAAACTTCCTTTTCAAAAGAAGATATTATTGAACCTATATCAAAAGCTATTGAAACTCTCGCTACCGAAATAACAACAGAAATTCTTAACCTAAATAAAAAATCACCCAAAGCTGTAATGCTAGTTGGCGGTGGTAGCCTTACTCCTAACTTAGCTCGATACATTGCCAATTCGTTACAATTACCTGAAAATAGAGTTGCCGTAAGGGGAATTGATGCAATTAAGTCTCTGATTATTCCTGAAGATATAAAAGCTGGTCCAGAGCTCGTCACACCTATTGGAATAGCAATTGCAGCGAAAGAAAGTCCAGTTGAGTATGTAAGTATTAAGGTAAACGACCAAATAATTCGACTCTTTGATATTAAAAAGTTAACGGTGGGTGATGGGTTATTAGCTGCAGGTATAGAGCTTTCAAAACTTTACGGTAAACCTGGCATGGCTATTATGGTAAAAGTAAATGAACGATTAATTTCTATTCCAGGAGAACACGGACAACCACCAAGATTAGAGAAAAATCACCAATCCTGTAGCCTAGATACACCATTGAAAGACGGAGACACAATCATTGCTCAAAGTGGTGCCAATGGAAAAGATGCCAAGGCTACCATTAGTGACGTAATTGAAACACTACCAACGAAAGCAATATCTATAAATGGGAAAATGTATAATCTACAGGCAACTATCATAAAAAATGGACAACAGGCACTACTAACGGAGAAAATTGAGGACAGAGATGAAATAATAGTCCAATCAGCTAATTCAATCGAAGAAGTACTGGCTTCATTAAAGTTGTATGATATGATCGAGCAAATAAAACCTTTTAACGTACATATTAATGGAAGCCAAGTTATTTTTAACGTTGAAGACACATTAGTAAAAAACGGCAAAAAAACTACCAAGAATGCTCTAGTCCAAGATGGAGACTTTTTGTTGATAAAAATGAAAAGCCAACCATTCATCACTCTTGAAGAATTGCTTATTCAGGAAAAAATTGAAGCTAGTTATAATATTACTGTATATTTCAATGGAGAATCCATTGAAATATCTAAACCATTAGTCATTCCAAAACGAGGGGATGAATTACTTACTGAAAAAAGTCGTATATACGCTGGGGATAGTCTAACAATCACCTTGAACAAAAAGGAGACATTTATTTTTCAGGATATCTTTCGATTTGTTGACTTCAACTTAACAGCACAAGAAAATAAAACACTTATTATTTTGAGAAATGAAAAGGATGCTACTTTTTCAACTCCAATTCATAATGGTGATCACCTCGAAATAAAATGGGCGGAAAAAAAAAGTAATAAAAGCTAGGACAATTCCTAGCTTTTTTATTTATGTATTGGTGTTCTCTTTCAAGTTTTTATACGTAATATTCCAATGGGAAGTATGCCAGATAACATTTTTGTTTTTAAACAGCAAAACCTGAGGACTTTCATGTTTAATTGCAAATTTCTCAGCTACTTCGTTTGAAAAAGCTCTTTCTTCTTGAACATTTAAGTAGTAAACCGATTCTTCTTGTTCAGTTGCAAATTTATTATACTCTTGAAGTGCTTCATGACTTATTGGACACGTGATACTATTTTTCAACAAAATTAATGAATTTTTTTCCTGTAGTAATTGATCTAACTCTTGGAACGATGTAAGCTTAATTAGCGCCATTTCTTACTCTCCTTTTTTAGAAAACTCTAATTTTCACAAATAACTTATCAGTAGCGAAATCATTAGTTTTAGTATCATTATCTTACACATTTACTTTATATTTAGAAAATGAAGGCCTGTCGTTTCATTGACAGCCTTCATTTATTAAAAAACAAAATAACTATTTGATTATATTTAGGCTTTTGTAGGTGCGACCTCTTCTTTGGCCTCATCATTAATTGTATCTTCTTGGACAACCACTTCATGAAGTTCCGCAACTTCATTACGGACAGTTTCTGCAATTACTGAACTACTACTTCTTAAATCCTCGGTTAATTCGTCAGCAGATTGACTTATTTCCTCAACATCGCGCTTTACGCTTTCTGATAATTCTTTTACACGATTTAATAATTGTGTGGATTGCTCTGAAACCGCCTTGACAAGAGTTGAAGATTTTTCTTTTGCAAACGAAGCATATTCTGTACCTTTTTCAAATGCCGTATGAGTGATTTCATTAGTTTTATCACGAGCTGATTGTGCTTGGATATTAATATCTTCTCTTAACTCTTTTCCAGATTTAGGAGCCAGTAAAAGAGCAGATGCAGCACCGACCAATCCTCCAACTAATGCCCCAATAAAAAAATCTTTCGTGTTCATGTTATTATCGTTACTCATGCATTCGTCCTCCTTATTAGTGTTTTATTTTCACCTATAAAAAAATATAGGAAAATCGCTCTATTAAGTTTCAGACTTATTTTGTCCTGCTTCCTTTTTCGCCTTCCACTTTGCATATAAATCGATCAACATATTTCCCCATTGAACTGTCTGTGCAATATTATCAGATTGCTTATCTACTGATTTAGAAACAGAATTAGACACTTTTTGGATGGAACGATTTAAGCTACTTATGGATCCGCCGAGATCTTTCACAGAGTCAAACACTGTATTTAAAGACTTAGACTTCTCTTGAAAATCATCAGCTAACTGATTTGTTCTATGTATTAGTTCTGTAGTTTCCTTCGTGAGACCTTCCATTTGGTTATTTAATCGTTCCAATGTAATAGCAACGCCCATTAAAGTTTTTTGAACAGTACTTAATGTTTTCGAAACAAAAACGACTAATACTGTAAAAGCTATAGCTACAAGGGCAATACTTAAATACAATATCCATTCCATTGTACACACCCCCATTCTCTCTTCTTATCTATTATCTTATAAAACCTATACCCTTTACAAAATATCCTAAACGTAGTAATGGTATACACTTGCCTAGTATTAGTTTTATTTGACTTTCTATATACTAGCATTTCTTTACTTATTCTACAAAACATCTACTTTTCCTCTCAAAAAAACTAAGTGTTTTAGGAAAATCAATAATTTGCATCCTAAACTCGACTCAATTTTCACAAAAATATTTACTACAGTGTTACTATTTTTTATGCTTCGTAGTAAGCTTCCTCGAAGCAGTGTTTTCTGCGACGAGTAATCGCAGCAGCAATTGTTTTCCGTGCGACGAGTAATCGCAGGAGCAAAGCTGCATGAAGCTAATGAACGGGGGATTTCAAGAAGTAATTGAAGTAAGTTACTTGCCTGAAGTGACCGAGCTACAAGGCTGCTTGCGCTAGACAGTTTCCAAGTTAGAAATGCTTTCTTACCCTGAAATTAAAAAGTTCTACGTTACTATCATAATCCGCAACTTTAAACTTTCTAACGTGAAAAAAGGTAATTGAAAATAGACGAAAAGATGTTATAAGGGTAAACTATTTTTAGATACAAAAGGAGGTATTTACGTAAATGAGAGATCCACGTATTCAAACTTTAGCGAGAAATTTAATAAATTATTCGGTAAGGCTACAAAAAGGAGAAAGTGTCTTAATTGAAAATTTCGGCATACAAAAAGAACTTGTAAAAGCATTAGTTGAAGAAGCATACAAAGCGGGTGGAAATCCCTTTGTTTCTCTTAAAGATCACCAGATAGACCGTAGTTTATTACTTCATGCAAATGAAAAACAAATGAACATGATGGCTGATTTTGAAGCAAACGTTATGAAAAATATGAATGCCTACATAGGTTTACGTGCTGGAGATAACATAAGTGAGTTATCTGACATTCCTTCAGAGAAAATGGCATTGCATGGGAAAACGGTAGGGAAAAAAGTACATAGAGAAATACGTGTTCCGAAAACGAAATGGGTTGTGCTTCGCTATCCAAGTGCCTCTATGGCGCAATTAGCTGGACTAAGTACAGAAGCCTTTGAAAATTTTTATTTCGACGTTTGTAATTTAGATTATGGCAAAATGAGTCAAGCGATGGATTCTTTAGTAGATTTGATGAATAAGACAGATAAAGTACGAATTACTGGAGATGGAACTGATCTAACTTTTTCTATCAAAGATATCCCAACTGTCAAATGTGCAGGAGAAATGAATATTCCTGATGGTGAAGTATATACTGCACCTGTTAAAGATTCCGTTAACGGAACTATATCATATAATACCCCTTCTCCTTATCAAGGCTTTACATTTGAAAATATTAAATTGACATTTAAAGACGGAAAGATTATCGAGGCAACAGCAAACGCTTCAGATCGCATCAACAATATTTTTAATACAGATGAAGGCGCTCGTTACATTGGTGAATTTGCGATTGGAGTCAACCCTTACATACAGCATCCAATGAAAGACATTTTATTTGATGAAAAAATTGACGGCAGCTTCCACTTTACACCAGGGCAATGTTATGACGATGCTTTTAATGGAAATCATTCATCTATTCATTGGGACATCGTTCATATTCAACGCCCAGAATATGGTGGTGGTGAGATGTACTTTGATGGTGTGTTAATCCGTAAGGACGGACGTTTCGTCATTGAAGAATTATATCCATTAAACCCAGAAAACCTAAAATAATAGGAGTGAGATTCATCTAACTAGAACTTGTAGGTTAAAGAATTTCATCATTCATTATTTTCGCCACTAAGATGCTATAACTAGTTTCGTTGAAACATTCGTAACTAGTTATAGGGTTATGTGACTCATTTTTGGTAATTAAGAACTTCACTCATAGTAAAAAAATAATTAATTAAAATAATTATCCATTTCTAATAAAGCTGAACTTCAATCAGTGGGGGTTTTCCTTCATCCCCCACTGATTGTTAGTTCAACTTATACCACGGGCATAAGAATAACTAATCATCAGCTTTCTCTGATGAAAGTTATTCTATATCGGACCTTTAGGGGCAGTTTATCCCCCACCTAAACTTCTCGATTTTCTTTAGTTTTGAGGTGGGGGTCTTACTACCCATTAAGAGTAAGATAAAATAGGTATTCAGAGTGACTATCATCATTTATTTAATCTACATGAAAATGAACAAAACGCAAAGAACTACTATTCTTTGCGTTTTGTTCATTGAGTTGTTTAAATTATATTCTCATATGCTTGTTGGAATTTTTGAATATCTCCAGCTCCCATAAACAACAAAACACCTGTACAATGCTGTTTAAGTTGGTCCATCTCATCTTCTTTAATTAGTTTAGAATTAGGAATCAGCTTTTGGAGATCTTGAATTGTTAAGGTTCCAACATTTTCCCTTGCTGAAGCAAAAATATCACATAAATAAACTTGGTCAGCTTTACTTAAACTTTTAGCAAAATCATCTAGAAAAGTTTTGGTTCTAGTAAAGGTATGTGGTTGAAAAATGGCTACTACTTCTCTGTCAGAATATTTTTGCTTTGTAGCTTCTATTGTTGCAGAAATTTCAGTTGGGTGATGAGCATAATCGTCAATTAAAACTTGCTCCCCTATTCTTTTTTCACTAAAACGACGTTTCACCCCTGGGAATGTTCGGAGTTGTTCTGAAATTATTTCAATAGATACACCTTCATAATCACATATGGCAATGACAGCTAAAGCATTTTTAACATTATGCGCACCATAGCCCGGTATTATGAAAGTACCGTAAAATGTATCACGAACAAACACGTCAAATTTTGTCCCTTCAGGAGTAGCTTTTATATTCGTACCTTGAAAATCGTTATGGTCTTCAAGGCCATAAAATACTATCGGAACATTCGCATGAATACTCTGTAAATGCTCATCATCACCACAAGCAATAATTCCTTTTTTTACTTGCATCGCCATTTCTTGAAAAGCATTAAAAACATCTTTCACATCAGAAAAGTAATCAGGATGATCAAAATCAATATTTGTCATGATTGCATAATCAGGCTTATAGTTGAGAAAATGCCTACGGTACTCACATGCTTCGAATACAAAATACTCGCTATTTTCTTCACCTTTACCAGTACCATCTCCAATTAAGTATGAGGTCGGCTTTGCAGCTCCTAATACATGTGATAATAATCCTGTTGTAGATGTTTTACCATGAGAGCCTGTAACAGCAACACTCGTAAACTTTTGAATAAATTGTCCTAAAAACAGTGGATATTTATGAACATCGATTGATTTTTGTATTGCCTCTGAAATTTCTTCATTTTCCTCATTATAAGCGGGTGAAGCAATGATCGTTTGCCCCATTTGAATATTCCCTTTATCAAAAGGTAATATTTTAATTCCCTTTTTCTCTAATGGTATTTGAGTAAAAAATTTTTTATCAACATCTGAACCTTGTACTTCATACTTCATGTCATGTAATACTTGAGCAAGAGCACTCATTCCAGAGCCTTTAATTCCAATAAAATGGTAGACTGTCATACTTTGGACCTCCACACTTCCGTAATAACCTATTCATTTTGATATGCATCCAAACTTTATTAAAAAGCAAATATATTTGTAATAATTAATAAACCTCAATTTAAGTATATGTCTAATATGTATAAATGTTTTTTTGAATACATTCTGAATTATTATAACAGAAATTATGTATTATAACCATGAACATATTTTCTTTAAACAAATACATGTTAATAAGTTTATTATATAAATTAAAATAAAATGCTTATATTATTATTTTAACCACTGCTTTATAAATTCATTTATACTTTCAGGCCTACATGTGTACCTAATAGTTAAAGAATATTCTATTGTTGATTATCAAGAAAATTTGATTCAATGTAAAAACTTCTAGATGGAAACGCAACTGTTACCCCTTCTCTTTGAAGTATTTCTAAGATCTTAAAATTAATGGATTGTTTTACCTCTAAATATTCTCCCCAAACAGTTGATTTAGTAAAAAAGTACAAAAATATGTCTAAACTACTTTCACTGAAACCTTCAAAATGAACGAAAATTGTTTCTTGATGAACATCATCATGATTTCTTAAAATCTTTTCGATTTCATTCATGCATTTTTCCAATTTCCACTTTGGGGTGTTAAGCTTCAACCCTAAATGAAACGATATTTGTCTTTTACCCATTCGCGACCAATTTAGAATTGCTTCATTTGCAAGTGATGAGTTCGGCACAGTTACTAACGCTTGTCGAAACACCCTAATTTTAGTACTTCGAAAGTTAATTTCCTCAACTGTTCCTTCTACAATAGAGGTTTTAATCCAATCCCCTTTCGTAAAAGGTTTTTCTGTCATAATGACTATACCACCAAAGAAATTCTCTACTGTTTCTTGGGCAGCAAAAGCAATTGCTAGACCGCCAAGACCTAAACCCGCCACAAAACCATTAATATCGAACCCCCACTCTTGAGCTATTACGCTTAAACTTAGTGCTACAATAAAAAAGCGCAAAATCTTTGAAAGTATAGGAATTAATATACGATCTACCTCAATGTGTAATTTTTCGCTAACTTTTTCAAATATCGGTGACGAAGTAGCTGCTAAATTATATAAACCTGATGTAATTAAAACGATCAACAATGTACGATATATTTTTATAATTTGCTCTTCAAAGCCATGAATATAAGGTAAATTAATAATAGCAATATAAAGACCAATTAATACAAAAAACCATCCTAGCGGTTTTTCAAATGCCATAAATAAATTTATAAAGAAATCACTAGGTGATTTTTTAGCTACTTTTATAATCAACTTATAAACATATTTCGTAAAGAGTTTCCTAAGCAATAAAAAAAACATAAAAATTAAAAAGGAGATACCGACATCAACCCAAATAGGTAGTGAAATTAATAAATCTATTATTTCCATATTAGATTACCTCGTGAATTATTCATTAATTTATATTTTACAATCAATAATCAAAATAGAAAACACACAAGCCCTTATTCAGAAGCTTGTGTGTTAATTTTAATCAACTCTTTCAAGACGAGGGTTTGGTCGGAATATACGACCTGTTTTTGCTTGATGTTTTCCATTCAATAATACATTGTCTCCAGTAAATCCAATATGTATTTTAAGCAAACTACTTCCAACACCATAAATATCAACAGGAACTCCTCTTTTTTCGTATTCTTCAATACGTTTTGCATCAAAGCCTCCCGAACCAACAATCTTTACGTGATTGAAACCTTCGTCGTCTAAAGCTTTGCGTAAAGCAAAAATTAATTCTGGATTGGCCCCACGTGGATCAAAAGAGCCTAATACATCAGGATTTCTAAAAAAGTACTGATCAACCATAGTTTTAGATGTATCTATACGAACCCCTTTTAACAATTCGCCAAACTCTCTAGCAACCTTTAAGGAATCAGTGATTACATCGTTATTATAATCAACAAGTGCCATTAAGTCGTCATCAGGGAAAGTTTCGTGGTAAGCGCGAGTTGCTTCAACTACATCACCTTCAAATAATTGAATAAGTGCATGTGGCATTGTACCCATTCCTTGTTTTCCCCACCACTCATTCATAGCATGTGTAGCCTGGGCAATTGAACCTCCTATGTAAGCAGCATATCCATCTCCTGATTGTTGTGTAAAGTGGTCGTCACGATCTCCCATAAAAATAACAGGCTTTTTCTTACCAGAGAGACTCGCTGATTTCACCACATTATATACATTCGTAGCAACAGATGTACGTCTCGCTAAAATTCCGTCAATGACTCCTTCTAAATAACCGAAATTTTGGTAAGGACCTGAAATTGTTAATACTGTTTCGAATGGTTTTATCTTGTCACCATCCTTTAATGAATGTATTTCGAGCTCGTCTACATTTCTAGCAAATGTTTTAACAAGTGCAATAACCTCATCAGTTCCACAAAGGACAGCATCAGTTTTTTGGAAAAATTGCATTGTTACATGGTTATCTTTTTTGTAGCGCTCAACAATTTCACGAGTTTTCAAAAAATAAACTGCAGAAAACCAACCTTCTTTCACACGTTCATCAAATTTAAATGTTTGGTTCGTTAATCTTTTAATTTTACCTTCTAATTTTAGTCTTATCTCTTTCATAATTTACCCCTTGGTTTATACGGTGTCATTTATTATTAGATTGCCCGTGATGGACAAATTTATCCTGTCACGGGCAAGGTTAACGATTAGTGAAGATATGCAATTCCTTTATGTTGCTCAAGTATTGCTGCTTCAATAATTTCTTTAACATCGCCTTCATTCAAATTGGCAAATCCGTGCTTTAGAACGATAAGCATGCTTAATTCATCTTCCGTCAATAAGGAAAGCCATTGAGGAGAAATTGATTTTACTAAGCTTGATAATTGAATCTCTTGCATCGTGACCACTCCTTATAGAAAGTATGGTATAGCTAGAGTCATATTACAGAAAAACTTAAAGTAAAAACCATGTTTTTCTCACTTTCTTTCATCCCTTATTCAATTTTTTCCAAAAACAAGAACATATTAATCATATAAAACCTTTTAAGAGAAAACAAGAAAAATTTAAACAGAAGATGTTCTCTTATTAACCCTAATTTTATACAAAACTTAAATTTGATTCTAGTTTTTTCACTTATTTTATATATTAATGAATTTCATAATACTGATATCAGGAGATCGAGAAACTATATAGAGTTCGATCGGTACGTTTCCAACTAGATATAGTTTTCTATCGCTCAATTAATGAAATTATGAAATTCACTTATATAATACCTTATATTTACGTAATTTTATTTATCTTATTTTACAATATTGTTAAACTCTGCACATTATCTTCTTAAATCCTATCATGTAATTCCTCTTCGGAAATAAGGACGTTTCGAGGTTTCGAACCCATTGCTTCAGAGATGATCCCTCTAGATTCCATCATATCAATAAGGCGCGCTGCACGATTGAAGCCAATTCTGAAACGTCGCTGTAAGCTTGATGATGATGCCACACCTTGTTCAATGACATAATAACAAGCTTCTACAAACAATTCGTCTTCTTGGTCATTCGCTTCGTACGTTTTAACAAGTTGTTCTTTATCGAATAAATAGTTTGGCTTTCTTTGCTGTTTCACAAGAGATATTACTCTATCTATTTCTTCATCTGAGACAAAATTACCTTGTACTCGTATAGGTTTTGATGCACCATTTTCAAATAAAAGCATATCACCTTTTCCTAATAACCTTTCTGCCCCACCCGAATCAATTATTGTTCTTGAATCAGCTTGTGATGATACAGAAAAAGCAATACGAGAAGGTATATTGGCTTTAATTAACCCGGTAATAACATCGACTGAAGGACGTTGAGTTGCCAATAGCAAATGAATACCACAAGCTCTTGCTTTTTGAGCTATTCGACAAATCGCTTCTTCTACATCTTGAGGAGAAACCATCATTAAGTCCGCCAACTCATCAATTACGATAACAATGTAAGGCATCGCTAGTATAGTATCATTATCCTTCTTCATTACATCGTTGTATCTCTTAATGTCACGGACACCATTTTGAACAAACAACTCATAACGGCGTTCCATTTCTTCAACTGCCCATTTTAAAGCAGTTGTTGCTTGTTTTGCATCGGTAATAACCGGCGTTACAAGGTGAGGAATATTATTATATGGTGCTAGTTCAACCATTTTCGGATCTACAAGCATTAGTTTTACTTGATCAGGTGTCGCTTTAAACATAATACTAATTAAAATAGAATTTATGCATACACTTTTCCCCGACCCCGTCGAACCAGCAATTAATCCATGTGGCATTTTTTGAATGTCTGTGACGACTGGTTTCCCTTCAATATCAAGACCCATTGCAACAGTAAGGGGGGAAGGGTTATTTAAAAATTCGCCACTACGCAAAATCTCCCGAATGAAAACAGGGGAACTAACGTCGTTTGGAACTTCAATTCCAATCGCGTTTTTTCCAGGGATTGGTGCTTCCATACGAATATCTCTAGCAGCAAGACTTAGTTTAATGTCATCTGTTAAACCTGTCACTTTACTTACTTTCACACCTGCTTCTGGCTGAATTTCAAAACGCGTAACGGAAGGGCCTCTTGTTACACCAACAACTTTCGCCTGAACATTAAAATTTATAAGTGTGGCTGCTAGTAATTGTTTTTTTTCTTCTAACCATTGGTAACTATCGCCTGATTTTTTTTCAGGTATATTTAAAAGTTGTAGTGTAGGAAATTGATAGTTATTCTGGTCAAGTTTTTTTTGAACTACCTTATCTTTCTTAAGCATCAAGACATTGAAAGGAACAATGTTTTTTGAAGACGCATCTTGCGTTGTTTTGTTAGACTTATTTATATTTGTATTCATCATAGAGGTAGAATGTTCAGTTAGGCCACAATTTTTCTTTTGTATTTGTTCACTATCTTTTCGTTTACTCTTATCAAATGTCTCTACAGGGGCTACTGTTTCAATATTTTCTATATTGAGAGTAGGGATAATCTCCTCTTCAACAATCTTTTCTTTATGAGCGCCTTTGTAAGTTATAGCATCCTGATCATTTCCAATTAACTCAACATTTCCCTCATCTATCTTCTCATCCTGATCAAAAGCTAGCTGCTTTTCGAGAGGTTCAGTTTGACACACTTCATCGCCTGCTCTATTTTCGCCATTTTCTTCTATCTCAAATTCAGCATAAATACCTTCTTGAAACAGTTCATCTTCCTTTACATTAAGTAATTCGTTACTAACAATTTCTCTATTAATATTTGTAGTTTCTATCTCCGATGGGATATCTTTATTTATTAGTATAGGGACCCCAACATTTTCATTCGGTAAGAATGCTTGATTTTCAATTAACTCTAGCGTAGGTGCTACCTCTTCCTCAAAGTTATTTTCTATTTTTGGCTGTGGCTTATTAAACGCATAAACGGGAGAAGGGATATTTTGTGCTTTAAAATTAACTCCTTGAAATTTCTTTCTTTCTTCATCCTTACCAGGTAAATCCTTTTGTTCACTTTGTTTTTTATGAGTAAGTACATTTTCTCTTTGTTCCACTTTTTTTTCTGTTATCTTCCGAACAGGTCGTACTTTTTCACCTTCTAAACTTGGTTTAGTTCTAGCTGATTTCTTCTCATCTTCAATTATTGGAAAGCGAAATTTCCCTTGTTTCGGATATTGATGTATCATACGGGCATCTGTATCGATATCTGTTGTTATTCGACCGTAATATTTTTTTCTTTCTTCTCGAGTATGTATATGCTCCTCCTCTTGTCCAAATAAAAAGGAATGAACTTTTTTATAAGCTATTTTTACACGTTTAAACATAAAATCACCTTTTCTATAATCTCAATTTTCCATTCTTACAATAATTATCAGTACAAGTTTTCTATCTACTAATCATACATCATTCGTATATTTTCTAGTATAATCATAACTAAATAGACAAAAAACAACTAGCTATTTTACATTTAATTTTAATGTTCATGCAATGAGTGATTTTATCATAACTGAAATAAAAATAGAAGAGGCTATCGTAGAAGTATCAGCCACCTCAATTTATTAATATCATTGAGATGAACTGACAATTCTAAAGACAGCCTCTTTATTGTTTTGGTTTTCGGTGAGCGAGTATAAATACAGGTTCTAACTCTCCTTCTTTATAAATAAACGGTAATGCTGTAATTGGAGTTCTTCCATTTGTGAAAAATTGAAAAACCATTTGTGCCAAAATGTCGTACCCTGTTTCGTTTCTAATATCAGCAATGATTAAAACATCTTGATGTGGTACAGAAACAGTTAACTGACCACGAGCTATTTCTGAATATTTTTTTAATAGCTGGTCATTTAACACCTTACTTGCATCATACCCGTCATTTTTGTTTAAAAAATAAAATGTATTACCCGCAACTTCGTCTATTGTCGGTTCATTCTGTAGAGAACGAAGATTAAATAATGCCATTTCCTTTATTCTTACTTTGTCTACATTTTCTTTTTCCAAAATTTCATTAGTTAATAAAGCAAATGTTGAACCCTGATCAATGGCATAAAACACTCTAGTTTCGGCTGTATGTTCTTCCCATAAAAACTCTTTTCCATCTCCAGATTGTGTCGGAAATGAGGTTGAGCGTATTACAGGAAATATATTTTTTTCATTACCTTTTACTACAATGGGTGTCGTCATTGCTTGTAAGGCTGCTTCAACGTAATGGACAGTTTCCTCAATTGCCTGTTCCTTTTTCACTTTCCACTTAGCAATAAGTTTTGAGATAGATAATGTAACTCCTTTATTAATTGTTTTATCCTCTATCCTTAGCTTTTGTTCATCTCTATCGTATGATATTCGTCTATTTTGTGAGAGTAAACGTTTTTCTAGTTCTCGTTTCATTTCTAATGGCTTCATAACAAATAAGCCTCCTTTTATCTAATCTCAATAATTTTACCATGATCACACCGCACGACCAAAGATTTTGATTTCAACTATATTAGCAAATAGGACAGTCATGCAAAAGAGGTAGCTACTTAAAGCTACCCCAATTCATTATTTATCAACTTTTTCTAAAGCTTTTTGTAAAAATTGTTCGATTTCTTCTTTTGTTTTTCGGTCTTTACTTACAAAACGAGCAAGCTCATTTCCATTCTGAAAAGCAACAAAACTCGGTATACCAAAAATATCCATTTCACCACACAGATCTATTAATTTATCGCGATCAGCATAGTAAAATGTAAATTGTGAGAATATTTTTTCTACCTCAGGCAATAAAGGTTCAATCACTCTACAATCTGGACACCAGTCAGCCGAAAACACAACAACTGAAAGGCCGTTCTTAATTTCATCAATAAACATTTCTTTTGATAGCAACGATTTCATATCTATCCTCTCCTAACATCAATTTAAAATAACCATTTATTTAAAACACTGAATAAAGTGTATGGTTTATTGTTCAATTTTCATATCTCCTAATTTTATCAAGCCGAGCTTCCGAAGCCATTCTGATAATACTAAGCTTATCACAGCAGGACCTATAAAATGAAGTAACAGCACTCCAATAGCAACCTCCCATGTAAAGCCCATTACTGTAAAAGTCATTATTTGTCCAACTAATCCACTCGTTCCCATACCAGCACCAGCTGGATTATTAACCATTTGAAAAACAATAGTAGCAAAAGGGGCTAACACAATACCCGCAACAGTTGGCGGTATTAGTATTAATGGGTTTTTCACGATGTTTCCAATTTGAAGCATAGAAGTACCAATTCCTAAAGCAACAAATCCGGAAAACCCATTCTCACGATAACTACTTGTCGCAAATCCAATCATCTGAGCTGCACACCCAACGGTTGCTGCACCAGCAGCAAGACCTTCAAGGCCTAGCATAAAAGCAATTGCTGCACTAGAAATTGGTGCTGTTAACGCAAGTCCCATCAAAAGTGCTACTAAAATTCCCATTACAAATGGCTGGCGGTCTACAGACCACATAATTAGTTGTCCAAAGTAATCAAGCCCTCCAGCTATTACCGGTCCAATTGTGGTTGCAACAGTATAACCAGTAGCAATTGTTACAAACGGAGTAACAATAATATCCAAACGTGTTTCCTGAGAGACTAATTTACCTATCTCAGTAGCAATCAGCGCTGCAATAAAACTTCCTGCCGGACCACCACCAAGTAGAGACCCTGCCGCTCCAGTAATAACGGCCGAAAAAAGTACCAGTCTTGGTGCTTTTAGTCCATATGCAACAGCAACACCGATAGCTGGACCCATTAAATCCATGGCCAATTGTCCCATCGGAACCAAAAACTCAAGTTTAGGAATTTGCTGACCTGTAGTACGAATGATTAATCCAATAATAAGTGAAGAAAAAAGACCAAGAGCCATATAGCTAAGAGATGTTACAAAATATGTCTTTAACGATAATTCAACACCTTTTTTATGTAAAAAACTCCTCAAACCAAAACACCTTCCTAATAATATTTATTTGTTTTTATTCTTTCCTTTTCTATCATATTTAATTACCATTCAGTTGACAAGATATATGTAAAGTTAATATATAGTGTTAGACTTATACATAGCTCTTTTAGTACTTAGAGGATCAGCTTGCTAAATTTTTATACATTCCTAACACGAAAAAGAGACAAGTGATCCACTTGCCTCAAGTCATTGTACATATATTTAATAGCTAACAGATCTAATGATCTCTACTAAAGTTTCAACACTATCCTTAATATTTGATAATTCAGTAATAGTAGTGCCTTTTTCTCCACCGCTTCCAAGTATTACTTTATACTTATCATTGTCAAATGGTGCGACAATAATATAATTAAAAGTTCCTTCAACTTCTATTGTTTCTATTAAAATTGCTTTATCTTCAACAATCTTATCTTGCTCAAAGTTTACTTGACTAGTAAAATCTTCGGCAGGATTTGAAAAAATGATAAATATCTGTTCTCCTCTATTTAAAATAAGGTTGTTTCCCGCTTCTTCTTCAATGTTTAACCCTGGTGGTAGATAATAATTAAATAACTCAGTTTCATTATTGGGTTCTCTAGGTTCGGAAATAACACCTGATTCAAAAGAATTTTTAGCTGTTTCTACTGCTTGCTCTTTTGTTACTGTACATCCTGTAAGAAACAAAAAAATTAACACTATGCTGATTTTTGCTAATATAATCCTCACAATAGCACCTCCTCCGCTGTTTTATAGCCCTCGGAAATATCACCTAAAATAACTACTAGATTTCTATCATTTTATGTTTGAAACCGTCATTATTATAATAACTTACTTAACACTGCGTTGACAACCCTTGACAAAATTCTACAAAAGTCTCTTTCTCCAAGCAACTAATAATATTATAAGCTCTCTTTATTATTTTGAAGAACGTATTCATTTGCTGAAAACTATTAATTATGGTATCTTAATAATAATTTGTTATCTGTTTGATTACTAATTTTTATACAGGGGTGTTGAGAGGATGAAACAAGTTATTTTCACTTTATTTTTTGCTTTTATTCTAGTAATTACAGGATGTGGGCAAAATGATGAGAATGTTAACAGAGAAGGAACTGATTCAAGCAAAGAAAATGAAACAAAAGAAGAATTTGTTATTGGTTTAATACCATCTCAATCTGAAGGTGAAATGGAAACAGCAATGGTCAAATTACAAGCGATATTAGAACAAGAACTCGAGCGGCCTGTAAAGATTGACCATTATCCTGCTTATAATGGGGTAGTAGAAGCATTAATTCATGAACATATTGATATGGCCTATTTCGGCCCACTTACTTATGTAATTGCACATGAAAGAAGCGGTGCAGAGGCGATTATTACACAATTAGTTGATGGAGAACCTTACTATTTTTCATATATAATTACTCGCAGTGATTCATCATGGGATACTTTAGATGAACTTCTTTTAGATAAAGAAAATATTGATTTTGCTTTTGCAAGTATGTCATCGACGTCTGGTTCTTTAATTCCTGGTGTAGCTTTAAAAGAACGTGGAGTTTTTAGAACTGAAGATGACCATGACTTCAAAACTGTAAGGTATACTGGTTCACACGACATTACCGCTCAGGTAATATTAAATGGGGATGTTCACGCTGGGGCTATCGATAGCGCGCTTTTTCAATCTATGATTCGTTCCGGTAATCTAGATGCTGATGATTATAAAATTATTTGGCAATCAGAGCCTCTTTTCCAGTATCCGTGGGCTGTTCACCCAAATATGGATGACTCCTTGAAACAACAGCTTCAACAAGCTTTTATCGGGATTACTGATGAGGAAATATTAAACCCATTTGGTGCATCTGCATTTACTACAGCAACTAATGAGGATTATGCCTCACTTCGAGAAGCTGCAATCATTGATGGACGTATGGACGCTCCGCTTGATTAAGAAGGTTTTCTCTTTTTTGGTGCTTACATGCCACTTAGGAGTATAATAAAGCTGAACTTCAATCAGTGGGGGTCTTACTTGCCCCTTAAGAGTGGGATAAATACAGATTTTTGGGGTGCATTATTGCATCCCTCTTTCATCATATACTGCTATCAAAAAGGAGATTAAAATGGTTTGGTTTAACCCAAAATTTATTATTATAGGTTTATTGTTATTGTTCTTTGTCTGGATTAGTATTGATCTGACCGAGTTTCAGTTTGAAAAATTTAAAAATATACCTACTATGTTTCACTTCATTAAAGATCAGTTTTTCCCTCTAAATTGGTCCATTATGCCACGATTAATTGACGCTTCAATCGTTACGTTAGCAATGGCGTTCTTAGGTACTTTCATTGCTCTATTAATAGCGATTCCTCTTAGTTTTATGTCAGCTAGAAATACTAGTCGACATGCAGCTCTGTATACCTTTAATCGTTCAATGCTTAGTGGTTTACGTTCAATACCTGAAATTGTTTTTGGCCTTATATTTGTCGTCTCTCTTGGACTAGGACCATTTCCAGCTGTTTTAGCAATTATGCTCCACAACATCGGCGTATTAGGAAAGTTAATTTCTGAATTAATTGAATCTGCAGAAACAGGCCCTCAAGAGGCAATGAAATCTGTAGGGGCTACAAGGTGGGTTGCAGTTTTATTCTCAATATTACCGCAAATATGGCCAAATGTACTCAGCCATTTTTTTTACCGATTTGAAGTGGCCATACGTACTTCACTAATCTTAGGGTTTATCGGCGCTGGCGGGATTGGACAACAATTGTTTAATCATTTCCAAACGTTCCAATATAAATCTGTAGCAACTGACATATTGGTCATTATGATATTAGTTATTGTAGTTGATTTTATAGGCGGAAAAATTAGAGAAAGGGTTATATAAGGTGATGTGTATGCTTCAATTAAATAATTTACATGTAAAATATCCGAAGGTAAAAGAAAAAGCCTTATCTAACATTAGTCTCTCATTTAATAGAGGAGAATTTATATGTATCCTAGGAAAAAGTGGTGCGGGTAAATCAACCTTTATTCGATGTTTAAACGGCCTACAACGCCCAACATCAGGATCTGTCATTTTAAATCATCAGAATATCTTTTCTTTAAAAGAAACTGAATTACGTAGGGTACGTGTTGAAATGGGAATGATATTTCAGCATTTTAATCTCATTCCAAGATTAACAGTATATCAAAATGTCTTAACAGGAATGTTCGGTAGTCGAACACCTTTGAAAAACTTACTAGGATTATTCTCAAAAGAAGAAAAACAATTAGCTAATAAGATGATTGAGAGTGTCGATTTAACTCCTCATAAAGATAAGCGTATTGAAGAATTAAGCGGTGGTCAAAAACAACGTGTGGCCATCGCTAGGGCATTGCTACAAAATCCAAAAGTATTTCTAGGAGATGAACCAGTAGCTAGCTTAGATCCTGGAACTGCTAACCGAATTTTTTCGTTATTACAAACAATGCATAATGAATATAATCTATTAACGATAATAAATGTTCACGATGTAATTTTAGCAAAAAAATTTGCAACAAGAATTATTGCTTTAAGAGAAGGGAAAGTCATATTTGATGATACTCCAGAGTATTTCACTGATGAAACCTATAATGAAGTTTATCTTTAGAATAGAAATTATTTTATAATATAAAAGGAAAAGCAAGCATGGCATTTAGTTACCCATGCTTGCTTTTATATAACTAACGAATGGTATACCTCCACGATTTCAACTATGAGGTTCCATCTAAAAATTGACAGGCTATTTATTATTAGTTTGTGTAATGATGTCTGAAATTGTATTCGTTACATCGAACTGTTCAATAAAAATTGGAATAATTACATTAAAGTTCTCACTTGATTTTCTAGATATTTTAGTAATCTCTTCAGAACTAGCAGCCACTTCTTCAGTTCCTGCAGCCATCTGTTGGCTAATAGCAGATATTTCATGAATTTGTTCATTAATTGTTTCGGTAGCTTTATTAATTGATTCGAATGATGAGGATAAATTCTCTACAATGTGTAACCCAGATACTACGTCACCTTTCGAAATGTCCATTGCTTCACTAGCACGATCTGCTTGAACTTGAATACTTTTTATCAATTCTGAGATTCTTTCTGCGAATTGGTTAGATTGCTTAGAAAGTTTACCTACTTCATTTGCTACAACCGCAAATCCTTTTCCTTCATTTCCTGCTCTTGCTGCTTCAATACTTGCATTCAATGACAAAAGGTTAGTCTGATTAGCTATATTACTTATTTCTTCAATAATTGCTCCAATTTCTTTTGTACTTACTTCAAATTCTTTAACTGTATCTGCCAATGTTGAAAAAGAACTATCAATTTTATTCATTTGATTTATTACCGATGTTACTTGTCTTTTTCCATCCTGTGCAGTTTGAGAAGCAACGATGCTAGATGAATTTGCAATCCCACTTGTTTCAGCTATTTGATTTACCCCTGTAGCGATTTCTTCCATCGCTAGAGAGGTATCTCTCGCAGACTTCACTTGTGTATCTAAGCCCCCTGATAGCTCAAATAATATTGAGTTAAATTCGTTATATTGTTCTTCTTGGTTTACTAGTTTACTTTCAATTTTATTAAATAAAGTTATTAAGCGTGCCTCTTTTTCTTCTAATTCTTCAATACGAGAGTTATTAGCATCAACTACATCCTTCATTAAGTATGCTAGATTTTGAAAATTCGTAGGTGCCGTGTTTGGATCTTCTAAGATTTCATTTAATTGGTGTTCCATATCCCTAATGCTTCTTATTTGTTTAACACCAATAATAAATCTAAATCCATAAAACGCTCCACTTATCATTACCATTAATAGTAATGAATTTAATGACATAATTTCATTATTACTGATCAAGAGAAAAATAAGGGAAATAAGAACGCCTAGAACAACTGATGTAATAATTTTTTCTACACTAATAAAAAATTTACTCATACTTTTTTTAATTTTTTTCATATGCTCTCCTCAATTCTTTAGTAATGTAATAAACTGCCTATAAAACTTCTATTAGACTTTTAGATTAAATCCATCCATACCTATGTGTGACTGACTTTTTAGACAATCTTAGTGTTAACTACTTTCTTGAGTGTTTATTTGGTAAGACAAGAAAACAGCAAAAGGCATGAATAAATAAAGTTAAGGTTTTAATAACTCTTAAATTTGTTTACTCATGCCTGATCAAATCAGTAACACGTAAAAATATACTTTCAACTACTGATACAAGTAACCCTTTTCATATAAAGTTAGCATACTTACCGTTTCATTTCAATATAATTTCACTTTCTTTATTGTTTAGAGTTTCATACAAAACAGACTCGGCTGGCGTCCGAGTCTGTTTTACCGCAATTTACAATTAGATTAATTGTGCTAGATGATCAATCACCTATATAACTATATTAACTGTTATTTCGAATTGTTTCAACAGCTGTTTTGTCAGTATTCTTAACAAGTTTAATAATAAACTCTTTTGCCGCTGCATAATCATCCACATGAATAATTGAACTTGATGTATGAATGTATCGTGAACAAATACCGATTACTGCTGATGGAACACCACTTCCTGATAGGTGAACCTTTCCTGCGTCTGTTCCACCAGGGGAAATAAAATATTGATAAGGGATATTATTTGTTTCAGCAATATCTAATAGAAATTCACGCATTCCACGGTGTGTAATCATTGAACGATCAAAAATCCGTAATAGTGCACCCTTACCTAAATGTCCAAATGTATCCTTTTCTCCTGAAGCATCATTAGCAGGGCTTGCATCTAATGCATAAAAAATATCAGGTTTAATCAAGTTTGCTGCAGTTTGAGCTCCTCTTAAACCAACCTCCTCTTGTACAGTAGCACCTGAATATAAAACATTTGGAGTTGTTTCATCTTTTAACTCTTTAAGTAACTCAATTGCAAGTCCACAACCATAACGATTATCCCAAGCCTTAGCTAAAATTTTCTTATTATTAGCCATCGGTGTGAATGGACATATTGGTACAATTTGTTGGCCAGGTTTCACTCCAATATTCTGTGCGTCTACCTTATCATCTGCACCGATGTCTATATACATATTTTTAATTTCCATAGGCTTGTTGCGTTTTGCTTCATCTAATAAATGTGGTGGAATGGATCCGATAACACCTATTACAGGTCCATTATCAGTAATAATCTGAACACGTTGTGCAAGTAACACTTGACTCCACCATCCGCCTAATGTTTGGAAACGAATAAGTCCTTTCTCTGATATAGAAGTGACCATAAAACCAACCTCATCCATATGGCCTGCAACCATTACTTTCGGACCCTTTTCATCACCACGTTTCACACCAAAAATACTACCTAGACGATCTTGAATAATTTCATTTGTATATTTCTCCAGTTCAACACGAACAAATTTCCGTACTTGATGCTCAAACCCTGGTGCACCTTGAAGCTCTGTTAATGTCTTAAATAATTGTAATGTCTCCTGATTCATCGTATACTCCTTTCGGATACCGTAATATTATCTACATTGTCTATTTTAACGAAAATAAATTTGACTTTCCACCGATACCTTCATTTTGTTAAAAGCATATTATTAATATCCATTTTTATAAAATGGATATTTTAGGTATACTATAATAGATATTGACGTATTATATTGACCACATTTGAGTGTACAGCACTGAAAGATGATTTTACCCAAGATCAATATCTATCTATTTTTTATTATTTGAGTGTTTTCAAAAAAAAAAATTAAAAATATGATGCAATTTAAAGAAAGAGGTGCTAAAAGTGAGCATAAAACGATTTTTAATTGGCCTTGGAATCGGATTCGTTGTAGGATCGGTTTTAAAAGATCAACTGATCCAGGAGTATATCTCACCTGAAAAGGCATTACGAATTGTGAAAGGGAAAGTCGGTGAACAAGGGGTAGTAGAAGGGTCATGGATCCATATGATTCCTGAAGATTTCGAAAAAAAATTATTAAATTACACTGTTTATCGAGGAGGAGTTTCATGTTCAATTGAAGGAGACTTTCATCAATTTGAGTTCATCGTCGATGCCAAGACTGGAACAGTTTTAGAATTATCATCACAAGATCAGGATACATAAAGCTCAACTGCAATCAGTGAGGTTCTTCGTACCCCACTGATTGCTAAAGAATAAAGCTGAACTTCAATCAGTGGGGGTTTTCCTTCATCCCCCACTGATTGTTAGTTCAACTTATCGGACCTTTAGGGGCAGTTTATCCCCCACCTAAACTTCTCGATTTTCTTAAGCTTTGAGGTGGGGGTCTTACTTGCCCCTTAAGAGTGGGATAAAGTTTAGATTTTTGAGTTTGTTAAAATATTGTCATGGAGTAACTGATACCATACCGAAAAGGACGGGTATTTATTAGGTTTCTTTTATTTTAATACTTTGATTTCTCAAAACTTCTGAAATAATTTCCCCTTCTTTGTTCCACTTTAACGCACGATATTTATTATCGTGATAAAAAATAAACCAAGAACCTTCATCTAATCCCTTTTCTAGCCACTTTTGCTTTTCGGCAATTGAAATCATTGGGTAATCGTCATAAGCAGAAACCCATAGAGGATTTGAATGTGCGTGAGTAGGCATTAAGTCAGCCATATGAATAAAACATTCACCATTCCGTTTTATTAAAACAATACTATGTCCATCACTATGACCACCTGTGTGATGAATTTCAATACCTGGAAATACTTCAAGCATCCCATTAAATGTTTGGACCTTATCCAAGATTGGACTCCAGTTTTCTTCCCAATAAGTATTACGGGAGCGAAAATTAGGTTTTTTTAGTTCTTCCCATTCTATTTCATTTACTATTATCGTTGCATGTTCAAAAGTAGGTACGAGGTTATCCCCTTCCCATTTTGCGATGCCACAAGCATGATCAAAATGCATATGAGTCATTAATACATAGTCAATGTCACTCGTTGAAAGTCCTAGTCGATTTAAATCTGAAGAAAGTTTTGACTCTGATGTTATCCCATAATTCCTTATTTGCTTATCTGAAAATTTATTATTTCCTATACCTGTTTCAAGGAGAATGTTTTTTCCTTCGACTTGTATTAAGATAGGATCTGTACATAATTCTATTTGGTTCTTTTCATTACATAGATACTTTTTTGACCATAACGGCTTCGGGACTACACCAAAGACTGCTCCACCATCCATATGAATTACTCCGCCATTAAGCCATGTTAAGGTTAAATCACCTACAGTTATTTGTTCCACTACTTTCGTTCTCCCTTGCAAATATTCTTTTATCCCACTCTTAAGGTCCGATATAGAATAACTTTCGTCGACGAAAGCTGATAATTATTATTCTTATGCCTGAGGTATAAGTTGAACTAACAATCAGTGGGGGATGAAGGAACCCCTCGCTGATTGAAGTTCAGCTTTACCGGAACTGGGCTTCGCAGCGATATATTCTCATACCTTTTTGAGAAAACTTTTCTTCATACTCTGTCATTACATTTCCTTCAATGTTACTATTATGAAGATCTAAGCTAACATTATTTAAGATCAGCCCATACTTCGAAAAACTGTGAAGCGAGTATTCAAATAATCCTTGATTATCAGTTTTAAAGTGAATTTCACCATTCTTTTTCAGCACTTGTTCATACATTTTTAAGAAGCTTTCATACGTCAATCTGCGTTTTTCATGACGATTTTTTGGCCAAGGATCAGTAAAATTGATATACACTCTGTCAATCTCGCCTTCCGCAAAATAATTTATTAAATTTACTACATCTTCATTTAACAATTTAAAATTCGTTAAATCAGCTTGTTGGATACGTTCTAATGCTGTAATAATGACACTATCATATTTCTCTACCCCAATGTAGTTTATGTCAGGGTGTAGCTGTGACATGCCTGTCAGAAATTGTCCCTTACCTGTACCTACTTCGACGTGAATCGGATTATCATTACCAAATATTTCACGCCATTTCCCTTTATTATTTAACGGATTTTGTATAACAATTGTCGGTTGTTTCAATAAAGCCTCAGATGCACCAGGTTTATTTCTTAATCTCATTTTCTTCATCCTCACTCAAAATAATTATTCTCTACTATAAGAACCACACAAAAATTCTATTGTGCAAGTCCACTTTCCTATCCATTAAATACAACAACATCCCATTTTAGTAAGTATTCAGGATGATGATCTACTGCCGCTGTAACATACAGCATATCTGCTACTTTCCATATAAGTACTTCTTTATAGTCTTCCTCAGGATCATTCCCAACATAAGTTGATTGGATGTTATGATATAAAGGGCTACTTGTATCATGCTCAGCCTTTTTTACCGTTAAATTATGCCAAGGGTGATTTTTTATCTGACTCATTGATAATTCAAACATTTTTACCTCTTCTATGAGATCACCCTTGTTTGATTTAATTCCTTTTAAGATTGATGTCGTTTCTATATAAATAAAATCCAATAATTCTTCAGAAAAAATCACTCGTACTCTCTCCTTTTAGCTAGTTCCTTTGGTAGTTTACCATAAAAGTTCTATATCTTTAACACATCATTGATCAAAAAACTTGCATAAATATATTAATTTCTCCTTTTTCTAAAGTTGAATAGTATAAAATAGGGTAAGATGTTAAGAAATATGAAAATAAAGGAGTGATTAGATGATTAATCAACCGGAACCAGTTTTTAGTTTTACCATTCCTTACTATACTTCAAGTAATGGAGAAACAGACGAACTTTTTGTTTCAGAAAAAACATATGGAAAATACTTACTTGCTGTTAATAAAACGAATGTTATCGTTATCCACGGTACACAACATCCTATCTCTTTTACATACGGAGAAGTTACCACTACTTTATTCGATAATAAAAAATCGATTATTGTAATTGGAACAAAAGACCTTGATGAATACACAAGTGAACTAATCGATATTGCTATTGCACAAGAATTAGAAAAAATAGTTCTTATGGATAGAAACGAATTTTTTCGTTTTTTATATGATGAGTCGACTCCTGATCCTATTAAAATTTTCATTGATGATTTCCAACAAACTGTTGAGGAAATACATATCACAAAAAGATTAAAAAAGGAAGGGTATCGCATTCACGAAAGGGAGGCATCACTTGCTGAAGATATTTTGGCAAATGCAATACATTTTACAGAACTTAGAAATATATCACCTTTTGAAAATGAACATGGTGTGTTTTTATTAACAAAGCTAATTTACTTACATTACTCAGACCGATCACTTTATCAACAATACAAAGTACGTTTACAACCAAACTACCAAAGACTTTTTATTGAAGCTGAAAAGCTATTAAGTGTGATAAAGAAAGTGAATTTATCAACAGCAAGGGGGCGCGAACGTGCTATAGATAAGGTATTTCAATATTTAAACTATAAAAAATATGTAAAAAAAATAACGCTTAACGATGTTGAAGAATTTCATGTACAGCTAAGGGTATAACAATTAATAGGGATAAATGTTACATATATAGCACATCCTAATTTTGAAAAGCATACATAAAGGATGTGTTATTATATGAACTATCAAGACCAATTAACTCTATTAACTGACATTTTGAAAAATCAACAAGCTCAGCAATATGGAACAGAAGACGAATTCAATCAAATTCAGCGATTAGCACAATCACTTCAAGGCCAAGAACAATTAAACGAAACGATGCAACAAACTTTAACAAATATTACAAACTATTGCTCGACTCGAGACTGTAATAATTCACAACAAATCGATCAGTGGATTCAATCCATAAACGAGAGCACAATACCTTACCCTCACGAATAAGAAAGTTTATGTACTATTTATTCTAGGTTCTAATGCAACAAAATAAATAATAAAGCAAAACATCAAAAGCGGGGCTTTTGATGTTTTGCTTATAAAAAAAGAACATAAGTCACTTAAACACTCATGTCCTTTTATTATCTTTACAATCTATGTTAACTAGATTAAATATCAGCAGCTAAAAGCTTTGTAAGATAATTTACCCAGTAATTCATATCGGTATATTCCTTACGTTGGTTATGCCAGATAATAGCGTATATAGTCTGAGAAACAACATACCAGTGCATGCGATTATATAATCCCTCATCTAACTCTACTCCATAATTTTCTAGCCAACTCTCCCAATCCTTTGTAGGTATATATAAATAAAGGAGTAATCCTAAATCCAGTGCTGGGTCTGCAACAATAGCTCCATCCCAATCAATCAGAAACAAATCTCCTTCTTCACTTAAAACCCAGTTATTATGATTAATATCACAATGACAAACAACGTACTCACTATGTTCTACACTTTGCACACGTTTATTCAAATAATTTAGAGCGTCATTAATACTCTGTAAATTCAAGCCACTATTCTTAATTTTCCCATCTATTTCTTCGACAATTGACTGAGGTGTAAGTGGCTTATTACCAATTCGTTTAAACATTTCTAGGAGTTCTTTAGAACGATGGATCTTACTAAGAAGTTGAGCTACTATCTCCTCTTTCATTTCATAAGATTTTAATTCTCTCCCATTTACCCATCGTTGAGCAGTGATGACATCGCCATTTTCTAAACGCCTTGTCCAAAGTAATTTTGGAACAATTCCTTCAGCTGATAAAACAGCTAGAAAAGGTGACGAATTCCGCTTTAAAAAAAGCTTCTCTTCCCCAAACCGGGCATAATATGCTTCTCCTGTTGCTCCACCAGCAGGAGTCACCTCCCACCCTTTTCCTAATAAATGTTCCAACAAATTCACCCTCAACTTCCTAATTCTAACGGGATATATTTTTAAACTTTAATAATAATTTTCACAAGAAAAGCGTAAGCGCCTTGGTCACGAGCGAAAGGCACTGGAAGGCCTTTGACAGAAGCCGCTCTTTGGCTTCCGCGTGCTTCTGCGTCTTACAGCAATGCTTCGAAGTAGGCTTCCTCGAAGCAAAGTAGCATGAAGCATCATCAAAGAAGCAATCCAGGAAGTCAGTGAAGTCAGAAACTTGACTGAAGTGACCGAGCTCGTAGGCGCTGAAGCTAGACAGCTTCTAAGTTAGAAATTATAAATTCTGATTGTAAAATAAAGATTTCATGTGAACCAGTTTCAATTAAGCATACTTTGTTGTCGCTGGAATCATAGTAATCATTTCACCAATAAAAACATATATTTCCCAACAATTCCCTAAAAGTTTTTTTGAAATAATTGTTCTGTATTTCACGAAATTTTACTTCCACAAATTATAATAATACTAGTATACCTTATTTTTTGTAAAGAAAAAATTAAAATTATTGTAAAAAGTGTAGAATGAGAAAACTCAAGGAGCTCATTACTGCTCCTTTTATGAATTTTTCATTCTACACAATATTTTTAATAAGATTTCGGATGAAAAAGAACTGTTGTACTTATCCCTTGCACATTAATTTTTGCCCCTTCAAATGTTCTAAGTGGTGAAACAGCCGATTTATTACCTTCGACTAAAACATCCCAGTATCCACTGGATGGTAATATTAGTTCCTTTTCACCTTCAAAGCTATTGTGAGCTATTACAAACATCCCTGAGTTATCCTTTAACATATAGGCCAAGCAATATGAAGGGGTATCAAGAATATGCATATTTTTCTTCACTTGATCAGCGGTCGAAAATCGAAATACATCATGTGTTTTTCTTAACGCTATTAAACCTTTAACATAATCAACGTAATCCATATGAAGAGCTTTTCTTTTCCAATCCAATTTATTTATTTCGTCTGAAGAACAATAGCTATTTTCAACACCTTTTTTCGTTCGATAGAACTCTTGACCTGCATGTAAAAATGGAATTCCTTGACTCAATAATGTTAATGCTGTTGCAAGACGATGCATTGAAGCTCTTACTTCTTCTTTTTGATCACCGTTTGAAAGCTCCAATTTATCCCATAACGTATGATTATCGTGACATTCCACATAGTTTACTGACTGATATGGCTCACGAAAAATACCTTCTATATGATAAAATCCTTTTATGCTCCCACTTACTAACATTTTAAAAGTTTCTTTTAACTCACCATTTCCATTACAAAATCCTTTTTTCGTATGATCAAAGATACTTCCTTTAAGCTTATCGCGAAATTGATCATTAAAATGACTGATACTAGGTAATAAATCAGAATTAGCAATAATCGCCTTCTTTTCTCTTTGAATTGGGGTAGCTAAATCCCAACCTTCTCCAATGACTATAATTGATGGATCAATTTCATTTAATTTATCTCGAACTTTATTCATTGTCTCAAGGTCAAGGATGCCCATTAAATCAAAACGAAAGCCATCCACTTGATATTCTTCAGCTAAAAATTTAATTGAATCTACAATGAATTCCCTTACCATCTTTCTCTCTGAAGCGATATCATTTCCGACTCCTGTTCCATTTGCTAAACTTCCATCTAGTTTATATCGAAAATAGTAACCTGGTACAATTCTCTCAAAATTTGATCTATGGTGTATATAAACATGATTATAAACAACATCTAAAATCACTCTTATTCCTTGCTTATGAAAGGATTTAACAACTTCTTTTAATTCAAGTATTCTTTGTTTCGGATCCTCGGGATTTAAGGAGTAACTTCCTTCTATGGCATTGTAGTGAATCGTATCATATCCCCAATTATATTTATCCAACGATTTTGTTTCATCTACGCTACCAAAATCTTGAACAGGTAATAATTGTACATGCGTAACACCTAAATCTACAAGGTAGTCTAATCCGGTAAGAGTACCCCAAGGACCGCGCGTTCCCGTTTCAGTCAAAGCTTTGTACTTACCTTTATGTTTCATCCCACTATTCTCGTCAATCGAAAAATCCCTAACATGGACTTCATAAATAATTGCATCATTTCTTGATTCGTAGGAGGGTTTCTTGATTTCATTCCATTGATTTGGATTAGTTTGAGAAAGATCTACAACTACCCCTCGTTCCCCATTCACAGTTACTGCTTTAGTATAAGGGTCAACGGCTTCTCTCCACATTCGATCAATCAATAAACGATATTTATAAGCAGTGCCCTCTAAATCTCCAGAAACAGTATAATGCCATACACCCTTATCTGCCTTTGTAAGAGGATACCTTTGTTGTTGATTACCGTTAAATAAAATTAATTGGACTTCAGTCGCAGTTGGTGCCCAAAGTTTAAAAGTTGTTTCATCTTTTGTATACGTAATACCTAAATCATCAAGATCATAAAAGTAAAGGTCATCGAAAGTTTCAGTACGAACTACTTGACCTGTTTTAACATCAAAAGATATTTGCTTATTTGTAAAAACTCTATATTCCGTACCTAGATTTACTGCTTTCTCCAAGTAAAGCTCATAACGCCATCTTTCATTGCTTTTTCTCCAAGTTTTTATGGTCAATGGTTCATTGGTTTGTGTATTTATAATTGTAAAATGGGAGAGTTCTTCATCCACTTCTGAAAAGGGTATTGTGATTAACATTAGTTCATCTATATATGCATTTTTGGCTACCACAAATATCTCTCCTCTCTTTACGTATTTTTTTAGAAAAACATTATAATATTTTCAAAAATATTTGTTACATTAGTTTACTACCTAGTTTATTATATGAAATTTATAGTAACTTCGTTCAACTAAGTATTAATTCCTATAACAATCTTTATGAGAAAAAAAGCCTACTTAGTAGAAAAACTTAGAATTTTTTCAGTCATAGTTGCAATTAAGACATTTCTATTCCTTATTCTATTTAATTATTTAAGTGTCACCTATATCAAGGAGGATATTTCCATTTTTAAAAACCCTTTAGAAACTAAACTCTTAATGGCATCTACACTATTACTATAAAACAAAAATGGAATTGATATGCTTGATTTATGTATTATACAGAATTTAATTAGAATATTTTTTAAATATTCACAAATTCTTTTCTTATTTACTCGAGTGAATATAAAATCCTATTGCACCACTAATCATTCAAGTTTAGAGTACACCAACTAGATTTCTTAGTAGCTTGGAAATCCATTACACTAATAAAGGTAATACCGTTAAAAAAGATCACATTAAAGATCATTCTTCCACTTTTAGTGATCGTTTCAGATTATTCATTATTCTATGCCAATAAATCGTTTTTGAATTCATCTGATACCATAATCGTTGACTTTTAATTATAAATTTTCGTAGTTCTCCTCAGCGAAATCTTGTTCAAGTTCTGAACGAGGTTCAGAGGTTGTTTGACATAAGTCTAACAACTTTTGACTAAACCTAAGCTGTGTTGATTTAATCGGAGTTGAATTATTCTTTAACTTTTGTTGCCATTCATTTATATTCCGTTGATCAAGAAAGGTAGTTCTACCCCATGATGAAGTAGTAGCATCAATATAACCTTCTCGTGTTAAGACTGCTTTCTTCACCTTAAACCTTATTTCTGTGACTTCTAATATTTTATTCAAAATAGTACTCATTCGATTTAAAGATAGTAAAGGATTAATGATTTTCCGTTCATCATCGCCATTTAATTCCAACCAATATCTTTCTGAATATGTTTGAAAAATTGAATTTTCCCTACCTTCCAGATTTACAATGCACCAAATTTCAGTCGGACCAACGATTAGGATATCAAACTGTACCGCAGCCTTTGGGTAAGTGACTACTGGATAATAAAATACAAAATAATTATCTGGAAGTGATTGAAGAAACCACTTCAATGTTTCATCACGTAAATATGATTTCTTTAATAATGACTTTTCCACTAACGTGGAACTTGCCCAATTAAGTTGAAACTCAAATAATTCTCGTAGAAAGTTCATTTTTAACTCTGGCAAAGATTTATACTTAAATTGATATTGGTGTTCTTTAAAATCATTATAAAAATCTTCTGTTTGATTTTTACGTTTATAAAAATGTTTAAGTTTACTGAATGCATTTCTAATACTCTTTTTTTGTTGTTCAACAAAATATTCCACCGAAGGATTTTCTACTAAATAGGATGCTTCCCATTCTCGTTTTAACCTTGCCCAACGCTCTCGCTTTAAACGAGAAAATTGGCTTGGGTATCGGTACATGTCATATTGATAACGTGAAACATAATCCTCTAATTTTACTAAGTGAGCCACAAGCACTCCTCCAAAAACGACGATGTCTAAATATTTAATAAAGTACAATAAAATTTTATCATAACATCTACCTATTTTGGAATGGAAGAGTTTATGTTAATTAGGTTAGTAGGTATAATAATCCGTACTCATTCTTCATTTGCTAAAGTAAATGAAGAGATAACTTCATATTTAGGCGTTCTTTGTAGATGTGTTTGATATATCACAAAATTTGATACCTTCCACTTTTCTTCTATTACAACTGATTGAAATGACCTATTTAACTGTAACTTATCGAAAGGTGAAGCACCTTTAAATTTACGTGCTATTGTAATATGAGGATTATAAGCACGTTTGTCTAACTCCATACCGAGTTGTAAACATGCCTGGAAAACATCCATTTGAAGCTTAAATAACTTGTCTTCTTTTTTTATACCAGCCCATAAAATCCGCGGGGCATGATTTGGTCCAAAATGCCCAATATGATCAATTATTAATGGAAATGTTTGATGTTTGTCGGCAATAACATGAAGTTTTTCTTGTAGGTTTTTTATTAAAGAGAACTCAATTCCACCTAAAAAAGCTAATGTAATGTGATAATCCTCTTCATGAACAAAGCGTTCAAACGGTGGTGTTTCATCCCGATTCCATGCTGCCAATTTTTTCCTTACTCTTTTTTCAATGGGTATTGCAATGAAATAATGGGGTTGCATTGTCACTAAAGGCTCTCCTTTCAATAAAAACTTTTATTTGTATATTCTTTATTATTGTCAAATTAAAGTCAAATTCTACCGTTTAAATCTTATCTTTATTCCTATCAAGATGATAGGATTTCTCAACATAATTGTGATAAAATAATATGTATATAATATATAATAAAAAATTTATCTATTATCTTATAAAAAGTAAAGGAAGTGTAATATATGCGTATTGTAAATAACATCGCAGATTTAATTGGCGATACGCCATTAGTAAAATTAAACCATCTTCCAAGTAAATCGGGAGCAGATGTCTATTTAAAGTTAGAATTTATGAATCCTAGTGGTAGTGTAAAAGATCGTGCAGCTTATCAAATGATTTTACAAGCAGAAAAAGACGGGTATTTAAAAAAGGGATCTACAATTATTGAACCTACAAGTGGTAACACCGGCATAGGACTTGCCATGAACGCTGCTGCTCGTGGTTATAAAGCTATTTTAACAATGCCCGATACAATGTCAAAGGAACGTATTAATATATTAAAGGCATATGGCGCTGAGGTAGTACTTACTCCTGGAGATGAAAAAATGCCTGGAGCGATTAATAAAGCACATGAACTTTTGAAAGAAATCCCTAATAGCTATATGCCAATGCAATTTGAAAATGATGCTAATCCTGAAGCACATCGTCTAACAACAGCATTAGAAATTAAGGAAGCGTTAGATAGTATCGGGAAGAACCTAACTGCTTTTGTAGCTGCTTCAGGGACCGGTGGCACAATTACGGGGACTGGTGAAAAACTAAAGGAACTGTACCCAAATGTTAGTGTCCATGTAGTAGAACCTGCAGGATCACCTGTTCTATCTGGAGGAAAACCTGGACCTCATAAACTTGTAGGTACAAGCCCAGGATTTATCCCACCAATTTTAAATGAAAATGTTTATGGAGAAATTTTTAAAGTTGAAGATGATGATGCATACAATGTAACAAGACGTCTTGCACGTGAGGAAGGTATTCTTGTTGGTCCATCATCAGGAGCTGCTTGCTTTGCAGCTTTAGAAGTAGCAAAGCGTCTTTCACCAAAAGATGTCGTAATAGCAATTGCCTGTGACACTGGTGAGCGTTATTTATCAACCGATTTGTTTGACTTTGAAAATTAAAAAGAGTAAGTATCTTGGTCAATAGCAAAGTAACTTCTAACAGGTAGAGCTGAGCAAAAGCGTTCCAAGTTCATTTTTTACTTGCCGTACTAAAAAATCAGGTTGAGATTCTCTCAACCTGATTTTTTTTAGTAATCATGAATTTCACAATTCATGATCTCACAACGGAGGTACTTCATCTATTCATTTATACTAAACTGTTTGTAACTGGATATAAATTTATACGGTTCATTTTTGGTATTTTGACATACTCAATCAATTAGTTTACTTCTATTGTTAGATTTTGATACAGGAAATTTAATAATTTTACCAAAACCTTACAAGAATTCTCCCACTTTCCTTTGCTAAATATTTCAAATTATTATACAATTACATTATTAAAAGGAATTCCATATATTTTCTGATAGTAAGAAATTCATTTTTAAAGCTGCTAATCAGCTGGTTAAGAAATGCCTATGTACTTTTTTGTTTTAAGAAATGAAAAAAGAATAAGGAGTGGTTTTTTGGAAACTTCAACTGATCGGATGATAAACCGAATTAAGTCTGTCTACCTCTATATTAAAAAAAGAGGCATTGTTACGACAAATGAATTAGTTGAAGAATTTGGAATTACCTCAAGGACAATTCAACGGGATTTAAACATACTAGAATATAATAAGCTCGTGAAGAGTCCTAGCCGTGGCAAATGGACTATAACTAAAAAGAAAACAAAGGTTTCCTAAAGTAAAAAACTAAATAGAAAGCAAGTTAAATACTCCCCCAACGATGAACGTTGGGGAATTTTTATTCCTTACTCAATTATCATTCAAATGTATCCTTAACCAACCTAAAAGATCGTTAGGTACAACTCTAAACAAAACAAGATTAATTAACGATTAACTAACTTCTCAACTTCATCCTCGGTCAATTCTCGGTACTCGCCTAAATCTAGCGTTGAATCAAGTAATAACGGCCCAATAGATAGACGTTTTAAGTAAGTCACTTTTTTACCAACGGCTTGAAACATTCGTTTGACTTGGTGAAACTTCCCTTCCGTAATTGTAAGTTCAATTTCAGAAACTTCGTCTGATTTTAAAATCACTAACTCTCCTGGTTTTGTTTTGTAACCATCATCAAGGGTAACACCATTTTTAAACTTTTCAATATCATCATCAGTTACTTTGCCTTGAATTCGTGCGTAATACGTTTTTGGAACGTGCTTTTTAGGAGAAAGAAGCTCATGAGAAAGTTTACCGTTATTTGTTAATAACACAAATCCTTCTGTATCTTTATCTAACCTCCCGACTGGAAATGGTTCATAGCGAGCATCTTCTAATTCTAATAAATCAACAACTGTTTGCTCATGAGCATCCTCTGTAGCTGAAATAACACCTTGAGGTTTATTCATCATTAAATAGACAAATTCCTTATACTCTACTTCTTCACCATTAACTACAACTTGATCCTGCTCTATTGCAATATGCTTTTTGGCATCCTTAATGACTTCTTCATTTACACGTACTGCCCCTGTTTTTAATAGCTTCTTTACTTCTTTTCGACTTCCATAGCCCATATTGGCCAAAAACTTATCTAACCTCATTCCTCTTTCCCCCTTAATGTTATTTGTTGCACAATATTCTTTGCAAAATCTCCTAAATCATTATTTAAATATGCTTTTACGTTTCCGCGCGTAATCTGTGATAACGTTTGTCTAATTACTATAGGCTGAACTCCAGACTTTATTAGTTCTTCCTCTAATTTTAGTACCATTTCAATCGATGCCTTTGTTCCTATTGTATTTGCCAACAATACTTCTTTTTCGGTTCCATTCACAATCGTAAAATTTTCACCTAAAAAGTTTCTTAATGGTTCAATTTCTTCTTGAATGGGTACAACAAAAAGTCCATTTTGATCTTCTACCATTTGTTTGGCATGCCCTGCTAATTTACAAGGTATAATCTTCTTAGAAAAAAGCTTATTCACCTCATTACTATGTAAAGCAGTAGCAAAAAGATAAATTTTAACATCATCCCGAAAATACTTTTCGTATGTATTAAGAAATGGAATAACATTATTTGCAGGTAGCATTAATAAAACATGACGTACTTTATTAAAATTTCTTGGTTCTAAATAGACGATACGATTATCCAGTTTTTGAAAATCTTCAACTTTTTGTTTCTTTCTAGTGTAAACAAAAATCTCCTCTTTGTATGAACATAATTTTAATACACTTTGTGCTAATTTTCCTAATCCTACAATTAAATTCATAGTCACCATCCCCAGTTACATTTTCACCAACAAAAGCCACAGATGAATTGATAAATTACCACCAAATTAATATCACTACATATAATCGAAAATGTAAGAAAAAACTGCAATCAATTTTTTTGATTACAGTTTCTTAATCGAATTTACGACATTTCCTCTGAGCCAAACATATATTGTCTGGTACGAACATTAACATTAAGAACAATACCGATAGCAATCATATTCGTTAGTAAAGCACTACCACCATAACTTATAAACGGTAAAGCCAAACCTGTAATCGGCATAAGACCAATAGTCATCCCGATATTTTGGAATATCTGAAAGACTAAAAGCCCTATTACACCAGCTACTAAATAACTACCATACATATTATTACAACTAAAAGCAATAATAATCATTCTATAGAACAGTAGGAAATAAACAACTATTAATATCGTAGCACCAAGAAAACCGAATTCCTCACCAATTACAGTAAAAATAAAATCTGTATGAATTTCTGGGACACGCCCACTTTTAGATAATACACCTTCAGTGAAACCTTTTCCATAAAGCTGACCAGAGCCAATCCCCTGGATCGCCCCGAGAAGCTGATATCCAAGTCCACCTGGGTCATTATATGGGTTTAACCATCCATAAATTCTATCTAACTGATGAGATTTGATAAACTTACTAAAAAGCGCAAAGTAATTATTGTGAAGCCAAACTAATATAGCTAAAATTGATGTAATGATCGTCCCAAGAACAGCAAAGATCTTCCAAGAAATCCCTGCCATTAGTAACATCGTACCCATTATACTAGCAATAACTAATGCTGTTCCTAAATCCGGTTGTATTAAAATAAGAAAAAACGGTGGTAAACCTACCGCCAACACTTTTAGTACAACTATACAATCCTCTTTTAATGACCTTTCTCTATACTCTTTTGTTATTAGAAATAGTAAATGAGCTAGAGCTAATACAAGAAATATTTTCACGAACTCTGACGGCTGAAATAAATTGTTCCCTACTCCAATCCAACGTTGCGAACCGTTTCGCTCAATTCCAAAAAAATGAACAGCTAATAACGATATAATCCCTATTACATAAAGTGGAATTGTAAAATTTTTAAATAAATCATAATCAATGACCATTGCTCCAAGCATTAGTGCAGTTCCTATCACGAACCAAATAACTTGCCTCTTAACAAAATGTGAAGGCTCTACAGAGTATTGTCCAGCCATAGCAGCACTATAAATGGCAAGCAAGGAAATGCACATTAATAAAAACAGCAAAAATAGCAACGTATAATCTAACTGTTGTAAATAGGTTTTACGTTCTTGCATGGCTTGTATCCTCCGTTTAATGATTGCCTAATTTATAACTAAAGCTTTATTTTATAATTTTGAAAAGCCTTTTCTAATGTTATCATAGCTTATTTTTTTTAACAAAGGTATTTTTAACTAGGATATATAACAAACAAAAATGCTGAAATATATCATCACCTTTTTTATTTTTATCCTAACAAAAAAGTGCTTAGTCTATAAGCACTTAAAAGTTTTATCCCACTTTATCGTGTTCAATATTATGTGTACTTTTTATAGTATTATTTCTAGCGATATTAGCAAGTATTCCAACACTAACGGCAGTAATTAATAATGAAGATCCACCATAGCTCATGAAAGGAAGTGGAATTCCCGTAATTGGTAGCAGACCTGAGACTGCACCGACATTTAGACATACTTGAAGCGTAAGTTGAAAAGTAATACCAAAAGCTAAGAGACTACCAAATGGCGTATTACTTCGAACGCCTATCAAAATCCCTCTAAATAATATGACACCTAAACATATAAAAACGAATAAAATACCAAGCAAACCAAGCTCTTCTGCTACAATTGCCAATATAAAATCCGTATGAGCTTCTGGTAAATAGAAAAGCTTTTGTACACTTTGTCCAAATCCTGCCCCAGTAATGCCACCATGAGCCATCGCAATGTAAGACTGAATCAGTTGATAGCCCGTCCCAGTTGAATCGGCAAACGGATCCATAAAACCAATAAGACGATCCATCCGGTATGATTCAGAATTAGCATACGACCAAACAATGAAAGCTGCAAATCCACCTAATCCGAATAAATGGATCAACTTCGCTCCCGAACAAAAAACAATTAAACCAGCAACGGCTAATATTAATCCTGCTGTCCCTAAATCTGGCTGCTTCATAATTAACAGGAAAATCCCACCAACAATTAATAAAGGTGGCATCACACCTCTAGTAAACTGATTTATATATTTTTGTTTCCTTGAATAGACATGAGCTAAATAAATGATAATGCCTAGCTTTACAAACTCAGATGGCTGCAAAATCATCCCTACATTTAGCCACCGAGTCGCTCCATTTGACTCTACCCCTAAAGGGGAAAAAACTACTAATGACAATGAAAGAAATGATAAAAAGACAATTGGAAATACAAGTTTTTGATAAAAACGATAAGGAAATCTCATAAATATTATAAAAAGTACGGTAGAGACAGCAATCCATTGTAACTGCTTTTTGAAATAATAAAAAGGATCACCATACTTGTCGAATCCAACTACATAGCTAGAGCTATAAATCATTATTAAACCAAATGAAGCTAGTAATATTATTGCAGTGAGCAAAATCCAATCACTTTCTTTTTTTACTGAATTTTCCATACTAACCCCCTTGGTATACAATAATAATGTACAATATAGATTTTATTATATCAAACTACTTTTTTGATAAAAAGAGTTTTCCAAAATTATCAAACCTGGCCCAACTTTATTAAAATAGGCGTTTCAATTAACGCAACCTTCACGTGTGGGCATAGACTATTTACTGAATGAACAGATACCTAATATTAAAGGAGAGATCATATGGATTATTATCGACAATTCCCTGAAACTCAATTTTTCCCTGGGTTCCCATTCCCACCAACTCCGGGGCCAACTCCACGTCCACGTGACCTTGAACGTCGCGTTTCCCAGTTAGAAAGAATTACTCAACGCCAAGGCGAACAAATTAATGAACTAACTCGTCGTGTGCGTAGACTAGAACGTCAATTAGGCCATGGATTTGGTGGGCCTGGACCACAATACTAAGAAATACGGTATACGTTGAAGATTTAGTTTTTTTCTAGATGATTAACATCGAAATCTACCAATTCTCTAAACTTTACTTCAAACATTGGGGGGCTTTCCCCCAATGTTTAAAAGCTATAGTTTCTTTTTTTAGTAAGATAAAGTACACTAAATTCCCTCAATTTCTAGATGTGGACAGATTGCAAAAGAACGGAAAGATTTTTTACCCCCGCGCTTTTTTCTTTAGAAATTTAAACCGTGATCCTAGTATTTGCCCTGCTAAATTTGTTCTAACACTAACATATAAATATACTACTCCTCCAGATAGAACAGTGACCAACAAAACGATAAAAGAATATACGCGATTATCTAAAGGTAACCAAATCGTTAGAAATTCCTTTACAGCGATGATGACAAAAGCCATTATAGCTGTAAAAAACACAATAAGTAGTGAACGCTTTAAAATAAAGTAATAACGATAGTTAGCATGTTTTCCAATTGCCCAAATATTTACACCTAATGAAGTAACATACCCCAATCCTGTTGCATAAATTGCTCCTATCGCTTCAAAATTAGCAATTAGATAAATGTTAAGACTCAGCTTCACTAATAATCCAGCTAGTAGCCCGATTACTGCAAAACGCTGTTGATTAATTCCTTGTAAAATTGCTGATGTTACAGCAAATAATGAGAATAATACCGATACTGGAGCATAGTATCTCAAAACAGCTGCCCCAATATGAACATCTTCTAAACCAAATAACGTTCCATAAGCAGGATAAGCTAAGATGGACAAACCTACTGCAGCTGGTAAGGTTAAAAATAAAATAATTTGATATGTTTGAGTTACTTGTTTTTGTAAAAGACTTTGGTCATTATCAATAAATGATTTTGTAATGGTTGGTAACAACGTTAAAGACATAGCTGTTGCAATTGAAACTGGTATTAAAATTAATTTATGGGCTGCTTGAGCAAAAGCTCCAAATGCCTCTTCAGCCGTTGCTTGATCATACCCAACCCCCATAAGCGCATTATTAAACGTCAGTAAATCAATCAACTGGTAAAGTGGAATGGCCAACCCCACAAAAGATAAAGGTAGGGCATAGGATACAAGTTCTTTATATATCTTTCTAAGTGGAAGCTGATGATTTACTTTACTTTCCTGGATTTGTTTATTTATATTGCCTCTCCTTTTAAACCAATAAATAAGTAGAACTGTTAATCCACCTAGCGCACCTACAAACGCACCAAAAGTCGCAAAGGATACCGCTAACCCAACTGAACCGTTCATCATGTGAACAATTATAAACGTCAAGCAAAGGATAAAGATAATTCTCACAATTTGTTCAATAACTTGAGAAACTGCTGTAGGTCCCATTGATTGATATCCTTGAAAGTAACCACGTATTAAAGACATAATTGGCACAATAAGAAGGGCAACACTAACCATTCTGATCGTTAAAATAACATCTTCAATTGAATTTCCTTTCAAATCCTTCCCATCTACTACTAGGTTTGCAATTGGTTCTGCTAATAAAAACAAAATTAAAAATGAAACTAAGCCTGTGATAGACATAACGATAAGACCAGATTTAAAAAGTCTTCTACCTGTTTCATAATCTCCTAATGAATTGTATTTAGATACAAATTTCGAAACAGCTAGTGGTATACCTAGAGTTGCCACACTTAAAAGCACTGTATAGGGAACATAACCATACGTATACAGCGCTAATCCCTCTAAGCCTACTATAGCCTTAAAAGGAAAAATATAAATTAAACCTAAGATCTTTGAAATAAAAATCGAGGCGGTTAAAATCATAGTACCTCTAACTAACTTTGCATCGGTCATAAAACACCTCTTAATTTTAAATTTACAAATTCAATTTGAAAACATTTTCTATATTCTATATTAATTTTTCATTTATATTCATAACTACTATTTATACGATCTTAATAAAATAATTCCTCTTTCTTGGTCCATCAAATTCGCAAAAATATATTCCTTGCCATGTACCAAGTAATAAATCTCCTTTATGAACGATAATAGTTTCTGATGAGCCGAACATACTTGCTTTAACATGAGCTGCTGAATTACCTTCACCATGAAGGTCGCGGTGATGCTCCCATGGAACCATCTCATCTAATCTATAGAGCATATCATGTACCACATCTGGATCTGCATTTTCATTTATTGTAATAGCTGCTGTTGTATGAGGACAATAAACAACTACAACTCCATCTTCTAGGTTTTGAGATTTAACATATTCACGAACTTGATCTGTTATTTCAACCATTCCATCTCTATTATTGGTATGTATCATCATCTTTTTTACCATTCGAACTCAACCCCTATTATATCGGATTTACCTTTTATATTACTGTCATTCATTTTAACAGGTTGGAAGGTAAGCTACAATCACCAAGGGTGATTTCTTATAAGTACCATACCACATTACCAAAAAAAGCCACCGAAATGCGGTAGCTTTTTTTGGTAATGTCAGACATATTAGCATTTTGTCCAAATATGGTGTCACACCATATTTGGTTATGCTCCTTTTTGTTCGACTGACTTAATCTTAATTCTATTTAATTCGTGAGCTTCAACATCGCCACTCTTTTCAACGAAGACCATCTCGTTTTCCTTTAAATTCATAAATAAAATTGGTGTTATGATTGAGGTTGCATGTTTATTGATGTAGTCGAGATCAACATTTAATAGTTTTTGACCTTGGTTAACCTCTTGTCCTTTTTCAACAAACAACTCGAAACCTTCTCCATTTAATTTAACTGTATCAAGACCTACATGAATCAAAACTTCTAAGCCGTTATCAGCTTGTATACCAATTGCATGTTTTGTAGGGAAGATGTTTAAAATTTTTCCCTTTACAGGAGAAATTACTGTTCCATCCTTTGGTACGATCGCAAATCCATCACCCATCATTTTTTCGGAAAAAACTGCATCTGGAACTTCAGTAATAGGTAATAATTTCCCTTTTATTGGTATAGCTATCTCATCTGCTTGAAAAGATGTATTTTGTTTTACTTCTTCCTGGTTTTCTGTTGTTGAAGCCACATCTTCTGTAAATTGATTAAGCTCTTCTTGTAAATTTTGGGATTGAAGTAATTCATTAATTTCATTTTTATAAAGATCAGAATTTCCTCCAAAGATTACTTGAATGTTATTTTTTATTTTCACAACACCGGCTGCACCTAATTGTTTTAATAAATTCTCATCAACAAGTTCAATTTTACGAACTTCTACTCGTAGGCGAGTAAAACAAGCATCAACATGAACAAGGTTTTCAGGACCACCTAAGGCTACAATTGTATGCAAAGCAATTTCTTTATTTCTCTCTTCTTTACTAGATTTAGACCCATCTTTTTTTGCATTATAGTCTTTTCTAGTGAATAGCTTTGCTTCCTGTCCGCCACGTCCAGGTGTTGCAATATCCCACTTTTTAATAACAAAACTAAACGAGAAGTAGTAAATCGCAAAGAACATAGCACCTAAAACAATGTTCATCCACCAATTTGGTGTACCTGGCAGAACGTTAACAAGAATATAATCGATAAATCCTGAACCACCTGCCCATCCAAGGTGAACGTCAAGCATATACGTAAGAGCATATGAAATACCTGTTAATAAAGAATGAAATACGTATAAGAACGGAGCAACAAATAAGAACGTAAATTCAATTGGTTCAGTAATACCAGTTAAAAATGCCGTACCTGCTGCTGCAATTAACATCCCTTTAACAACCGGCTTTTTATCAGCGTCTGCACGCTTGTACATCGCAAGTGCTGCTCCTAATAAACCAAACATAATGATAGGGAATTTCCCTGCCATAAAGCGCCCTGCTGTTACTTCAACACCAGCAGCAATTTGTGCTAAGAAAATATATTGGTCACCTGAAACTAGTTGACCTGCAACTTCAGTCGTACCACCTAAGCCCGTCCATAAAAATGGTGCATACCAGATATGGTGAAGACCAGTTGGGATCAGTAAACGTTCAAGCGCACCATACAAACCAACATAAGCTGGATTTGTTGCATCAGTAGCGATAATGTTTGCAACAGCATTAATTCCACTTTGAATTGGTGGCCAAACGATCATCATCGCAAACGCTAGAATAATTGAAGCAAATACCATGAAAATACCGACAGAACGGTCACCTGCAAAGAAACCAAGCATCTCAGGTGGTTGGAACTTATGAAACTTCCTATAAATATAAACAGCTAAAAATCCAACAACGATACCACCAAGAACTCCGGTTTCAAGTGTCGGAATCCCTAATGCCATTCCATATTCGCCACTTGTTGCAGCCATTTCTGGTGTAATCCCTAAGACAAATGAAATAGTTGTGTTCATAATAAGGTAACCAAGTAAAGCAGCAAGTGCAGCAATACCCGAGCCACCTGTTAAACCAATGGCAATACCTAGTGCAAAAATAATCGGTAGGTTAACGAACAAGCTAATACCAACCTGTAACATACCAGCACTTATTTGAGCAATTACTGGATTTTGTAAAAATTGTACATTTTGAGCCAATGGACCAGTTAAAGCAGCACCAATCCCTAACAAAATTCCGGCAGCCGGTAGTAAAGCAACTGGAACCATTAAGGCTTTACCAAACTTTTGAAGACTACTAAAATCAATTTTCAAATTACTTCTCCTCCTTAAACGCTTTCATTAATCTTTCGAACAAAAATGGGTTACTCTCTTCTTGTAGAACATAAGAAGAGAGTTTTCATTATTAAACTAATGTAAGGTCCTTATCAGTAGCTAATTCACGTTCTTTTTTTAACTCTGGCCAGTAGTTCTCATTGGCAGCAATTAGATCGTCAAGAATGTTTCTTGCTACAGGCGCATCTACAACCGTACGGTTTAACGTTAATGCTTGTAACGCTTTGTTATAGTCATTTTCAAAGTACGCATCGACAACAAGTTTTTCGTACGCAAGTTGGCCTTCAATCATTCCTTTATAGAATGTTGGGATTTTTCCAACTGCAAATGGCTTTGGACCACGGTTTGTCAGCATTGCTGGAACTTCAACCATCGCATCATCTTGAAGATTTGAAATAATACCATTGTTCTCAACGATAACAATAAAAATATCACCGTTATTGTAAGCTAAAGATGCAGCTACACGGATCATGTAGCAACCGTGAATGTCAACTTCTAAATGAGCACCTTCAGTTGTACCATTCGCAATAATGCCATCACATAATTGATGAACACGTTGCTCACGACCATTAATAACTTGTCTAGCTCTTGTATTAGATACATCTTCTTTACTTACCATATCACTTGGATACAAGTAGTATTGTAAATACGTATTTGGTAAATACTCTGGGAAATCTGTTAGCATTGTTTTCACTTGTTTAAAGGTTTTAATCCAAGATGGATCATTAACAATCTCAGAATCTTCAGGTAAAAACCCTTTATTTAAGATGTGGTTTTTAATTTCATCTGTTAAGTCATTTCCTTCTTTATCATACATTTTCGTAAACCAACCAAAGTGGTTTAAACCGAAGTATTCTGGAACAAGGTCCCAAATTTCTTTCTTTAAGATACTAGCATAACTAACCATAATCGCCGCTGGCATATCACAAATGTTAAGGATCTTCTTATCTTCTGGGAAAGCTCTACGCAGTGCTTCAGCAACAATGGCCGCTGGATTTGTATAATTTAAAATCCATGCTTCTGGAGAGTATTGACGGATCTCCTTAATTAGCTGGATCATATCACCAATTGAGCGTAGACCGTACCCCATTCCACCTGGTCCACATGTTTCTTGACCAACACAACCATGGCTTAATGGGATTTGCTCATCTTTCTCACGCATCGCTAGTCCACCTGTACGAATTTGTACGAAAGCAAAATCAACATCTGTGAAAGCTTCTTCTTTACTAATTGTATAATGGAACGACTCAAGCTCTGGATATTTTTCTTTAAGGATAATTTCACAAGCTTTAGCAACTTTCTCTTGTCTTTCTGCATTTGTATCATAGAATGTGATGCTTTTTAATGGGAAGTTTTTCTTTTCCTCAATTAAACTCATAATCATACCCGGAGTATACGTACTACCTGCACCAACAACTACTAAATTTTGTTTTTTCATGTTCATCCTCCTAATTTTTAATACGTTTACAAAGTTGTATTGTATTTGTTTTATCTCGTATGACATAACTTTAATACAAATTAAATACAAGGTCAACGCTTATTTTATAAAAAAGTTGAAGTTACGTATAAATAGGTTATGATAGTAGTAGGATGTTTTGATAAAGGAGTGAGCTAATGAGTGAATTCTTCGCCGTTATATAAACAAATTGCGAAAAGGTTAAAGAAAGAAATCTTAGAAGGGAATTTAGCTTCTGGCGATGCAATTCCATCTGAGAATAAACTAGCTGAAACTTACAATGTTAGTCGTGTCACCATTAGACAAGCCATTGATCTATTAGTTAGTCAAGAATTATTAGAAAAAGTACAGGGAAGCGGAACATATGTAAAAGAAAGAAAAATTGAACATGACATATTCCGTCTGCAAGGTTTTACTGAAGAAATGGCAACCCTAAAAAAAATAACTGAAAACAAGATAATAAAATATGAAATGAAAATTCCTAGTGACTCAATTCAGAAAATCTTACAAATAGATGAAGAAGAACCTACTTTTTTTGTCAGTAGATTACGTTATGTTGATGGAGTTCCACTAGTGTTAGAAAATACATATTTACCAGTGAAGCTTTTTCCTGACCTTTCTTACGAGATCATGCAAGGATCAAAATATAAGTTTATTGAAGAGAACAAAAATTGGAAAATAAAACAAAGCTTTCAAGAGATTATCCCTATCATTCCAGATGAAGCTGTAACAAATCTCCTTAATTTGAAAGAAGCTATTCCCATTCTAAAAGTAAAATTATGGTCAACATTACAAACTGGTGAAGTATTTGAATATAGCGAATTGTTCTTTAAAAGTGACGAATATAAATTTAAAATTGTTGCTAATCGTTGAGTTTCTTTATAGGAGATAATTCCCTTTTAAGCTAAAGAACAGCTAATGCAAATAACCCCATTACTAAAATAAGCAATGGGGTTAAATAATTTCTATCTCTAAATATAGCTATGCAGCTGCACATACCTTCTTTAACTTATCATATAATCGGGAAGTATATGCACCTAAGAACAATGTACGTCCGAAGCTAAATGCCAAAAACGCTAGCCACAAACCATGGTTTTGCATGGAAGGAAAGCTTATTGTATAGACAAGGAAAAATAATAATAGTGCAAATACAGTCGAATTTCGGATCGGTACCCCTTCAGTAGCTCCTGTGAACATTCCATATAACAACAATCCCCAAAAGGTAACAAATGGATAAAGTAAAATCCAGAAATAATAATCTACCGCGAGTTCTTTCAAACTATCTAATGTGGTAAAAAGATATACGAAAGGATCTCTAAATAGTAAGAGGAGGAAAAAGATACATGTCGACAAGGCAAAACCGCAAACAAACGACATTTTCTTCGTTTGTTTAAATAGGAGGTAATTTTGTTGGCCGATTGCTTTGCCTGTTAAAATACTATTTGCACCTGCAAGTCCGTCATACATATAGGCTATTAAATAATGGATTTGAAATAAAATAGCATTAGCAGCTAAAATTTCCACTCCCATTGCTGAACCTCTGGCAGTAAAAAAGCCAAATACAGTTAGCAAACAAACGGTACGAATAAATAAATCACGGTTCATTTTTAACATGGCCATAAATTTTGTTTTATCAAAAAGTGCACCTGATTTGAAATAAGATAAAGAAAAAACATTTAGCTTTTTTAATATGACTAAACCGATGATAACTGTACTAACTTCAGAAAATAGTGTCGCAAATGCTACTCCTTTCACGCCGAAATGAAATACAAGAACAAGTAAAATACTTAAAATAATATTGCTTATATTCATATATAACTGTAATGCTAATGAAATCTTTACTCTTGAAGAACCTATTAACCACCCTAAAATACAGTAATTTAATAAAGCAAATGGTGCTCCCCAAATTCGTATTGAAAAGTAATCAGATGCCATTTTCTCTACTAACGGAGTTGATTCGATTAAGAGAAAAGCTGTCTTTTCTATCGGAATTTGTAAAATGATAAATAGTACACCAAAACATATCGCTAAAAAAGCTGGTCGAATAAAAGCTGAAATTAATTCTTGCTGATTTTGATTACCGCTAGCTTGAGCCGTAAATCCTGATGTACCTACTTTTAAAAATCCGAGAAGCCAATAAATGGTATTGAAAATTAGTGTACCTATCGCAACCCCTCCAATGTAAGAGGGATCAGGCATCCGCCCTACCACCGCTGTATCAACCGCACCCAAAAGAGGCGTAGTTACAGCCGCCAATGTAATCGGAACTACTAATGCCAAGTACTGTTTCCATGTAATACAAGCATTTGAATTCAAAGCTTCTTTTTGCATAAAATATCTCCTAACTATTTTTTAAAATTCTATATCGAAATCACTTTATTATGACATTCAATATCTAATACAGCGTTTAACAATCTCTTTGAATATTCATGTTTAATATTAGATAATTCATGAATTTCTTCAACTCGTTCAACAACCCTTCCATCCTTCAAAAACATCACTCGATCACATATATAAGTAATGGCAGTTAAATCATGCGTTATAAATACATATGATAATTTATATTCTTGCTTTAATTCGATAAGTAGATCTAGAATTTGTTTCTGAATTGAAACATCTAAAGAACTTATCGCTTCATCCAATACTATAAATTTTGGATTTGTAGCTATCGCTCGAGCAATACATACGCGTTGTAGCTGACCTCCACTTAACTCATGGGGATACCTATGTAAATAAGTTATACTCAGCCCGACTTTATCTAGTAATGTTGTAATTTTTTTAATTAATTGTTGCTTATCAGGCTTACTGATGATACATAATGGTTCAGCAATTATATCAAAAACTGTAAATCTAGGATTTACCGAAGAAGTGTAGTCTTGAAAAACAACACTTAGATCCCTTCTCATCTTCACTTGTTCTTTATATGATTTAAACTTAAATATATCTTTCCCTTCAAGATAGACATTACCGGTACTTGGCTTTTCAAGACCGATGATGATTTTTCCAAGTGTACTTTTCCCACTACCACTCTCTCCAATAATTCCCAAACATTCACCTTCATTTAATTCAAATGAAACTTCTGATAAAACGTCAATTTTCGTTTTTTTAAATAGTATATTAGATTCTTTTGGATAGCTTTTATAAATATCTTTAACTTCCAGTAGCATTAATTTTAGACTCCTCTATATATCCTCTATTCAATACTTGATGATACCTTTTCATCATGGCTATTTTCGTATGAATTAAGTATTTTGTATGCTCATGTTGTGGGTTTGTAAAAATGTTTTTTAACTCTCCATATTCAACCATCTGACCACCGTTTAATACAAGTACATGATCTGCTAACTTTGAAATTACTCCTAGATCATGAGAAATGATAATTATCGAAGTATTAAAATGCTTTCGAACATTTATAAGTTCATTAATAACCTCGAATTGTGTAATAGAGTCTAATGCAGTAGTAGGTTCATCTGCAATAATTAACTTTGGTTTCAAGGCAATTGCAATCCCGATCATCACTCTTTGTAACATTCCACCGCTTAATTGATGTGGATATTTTTCTAAAAGGTTTTGAGGGTTTTTTAATTTCATTTTCTCTAATGTATTAATAGCTATTGTCAATGCTTCTTTTTTTGAGATGGAAACATGTTCTCTTAATGTTTCAATAATTTGATTTCCAATCGTGTATAAAGGATTAAATGCTGTCATTGGATTTTGTAGTATCATACCTATTTCCTTTCCCCTTACACGTCTCAAATCTTCTTTATTCATACTCAACAAGCTACGACCATTAAAATGAGCTTCGCCTTGAACATGAAAGCTCTGATCCAATAACCCCATAATTGCTTTACAAGTCATACTTTTTCCACTTCCACTCTCTCCGACAATCCCTAGGCAAGAGTTTTCTTTTAAATCAAATGATATATTATTAATAATACGATTTATTTGTTTATCTCTTTTTAATTCTACGGTTAAATTTTCAATCTTTAGTAGATTATTCATGATTAAGAAACCCCTTCCTACGCATCTTTTGGATCTAGCACATCCCTTAAACTATCACCTAAATAATTAAATGCTGCAACAACTACTAAAATCGCTATACCAGGAGCTAACATTTGCGTGGGGTGACTCATTAAGACATTTCTAGCTTCACTTAACATACTTCCCCATTCTGCTGTAGGTGGTTGAACTCCTAAACCTAAAAAAGAGAGCGCAGAAATGTTAAGAATTACCCAACCTGTATCCAAGGTTGCAAGTATGATAATTTGCGAAAGACTACTAGGTAGTATGTGTTTCGCAAGAATAAATGGTGTACTCGTTCCTACTGCTTTTGAGTAAAGGATATAATTACTTTCACTTGCTTTTAAAACGATGCCACGGATCATTCTCGTATACCAAGCCCATTTAACGATAATATTAGCTACTATAACATTAAAAATCCCAGGTCCTAACATACCAACAATCGCCAATATCATCACTTGACTAGGAAACGAAAGCATCACATCACAAATCCGCATCAATATTTCATCAATTTTCCCTTTAAAGTAACCAGAAATAATACCTAAAACCACACCAATAAAAATAGTTGCTAACATGGTTAGTAATGCTAGGAAAATAGTTGTTCTTACACCAAAAATTAATCTAGATAAAATACATCTCCCTAAGTGATCTGTACCTAACGGATAGTTTAAGGACGGCTTTGCAAATTTATTAATTATATTTACTAGATTTGGATCGTTAACGACTATAAGTGGTGCAAAAACACCAACAAATATGGTGATGATCAATAAAGTCAGACAGATCAAAGCTATTTTATCTTTTACTAGCTTTTTCAGAAGATGAATCATTTTGCATCGATTCCTTTCCTCATTCTCGGATCAATATAATAATTAATAATATCCACAACGAGATTACAGATAATAAAGATAAAAGCCATCATAAGTATATAGGCTTGAATGACCGGATAATCCCTATTAAAAATTGCTGAAATACAGAGCATACCAATACCAGGCCACGCAAAAATACTTTCGATAACAAACGTACCAGCAATGAGTTGTGCAATACTCATACCAAATGCTGTAATACAGGAATGGATTGAATTTTTTAGGATATGTTTTAAAACAATACTCCTCTGCCTTAATCCGCGAACATTTGCATATAATACATAGTTCTCCCTCATATTTTCAAGCATATTATTTCTAATCAAACGAATATATATAGAAATATATGTTAATGACAAAGTGATAGATGGAAGAATCAAATGTTTAATATCTCCTTTACCACTTGTCGGTAGAAGATTTAACTTTACTGAAAATAACCAAATTAACAGTAAACCAATCCAATAATTAGGCATTGCCGTCCCAATAAAAACAATGCTTCTAACACCTTTGTCAAACAAACTATCTTTATAAACTGCGCTAAGAACACCTATTGGAATACTGATAATGATAATAATTACTAAAGAAGCAAGTGCGAGCTGTATTGTTGCCGGTAGGACTCTAAGGAGTTCATCTAAAACAGGCTTCTTACTAATATAAGAATTCCCAAAATCAAGTTGCACGCTTTTTCTTAACCAATTATAATACCTTACAAAAAAAGGATCATCAAGTCCAAGCTCTGCCCTTGTAATCTCAATAGCTTCTGGAGTAGCGACTGCATCATTTACCCTTATCGCAACTTCAGCAGGGTCAGAGGGAACGATGTTTATTAAGATAAATGCTAAAAAAGTTATAGCAAAAATAATAGGGATGATCGAAACTATTCTCTTAATTATATAGTTTTTCATTTTTTCATATTGTCTCCTACTTTTTTATCTGAGTGTTTTAAATACACGTAAAGTCAAACTTTCGCAAAGCAAAAGTTTGACTTTTTGTGTTTTTTCTAATTTCACCCTAACTCCAACTCAAATTATGGAAATCGAAATTTAGGTAACCTTATAACTCTACATGAATGTTAGATATAATCTTTATATAACTCACATTCAGAAATAAACATTAAATGCACCAAGAGTTCTACTCCCCAAAATACATTTTTTCAAATGGGATTTCAAATTGAGAAGGATTGAATGTTACATTTTTTAAATCTTGCCTAAAAACTGCTCTATTTCTTTCATAAGTAAGCGGAATGTAAACAGCCTCTTCATGCAGTGTCGTTAGTATATAAGTATACAGTTCCTGCCTTTCTTCTTCATCCGTTGCTATTAGAGCATTCGTTATACTCTCATCAATTTGTGGCTTTTGTTCAAGCCCTTGCTGTGCATAATAATCTCCGTATACAGGAAGCTTCATACCAGCTAAAAAGGACTGTGGATCATAAGGTGTGCCCCATGAAATATCAAAAATAATATCAAAATTACCTGCTTTTTGTCTGTCTCTATAAGATTGTTCTTCTTCTCCAATTATCTCTAGCCCAATACCGATAGAAGCTAATTCACTTTGCATAAATTCTCCAATCGATTTTTCAGCCACTGCATCATTGTTATAGTGCAATTGAAGTTGTAAAACTTCTCCATCTTTTTGTCTCAACGATTGCCCCTCTACTTTTTCCCAACCTGCTTCTTCTAATAACTGCTCTGCTATCTCTTTATCGAACGCATATGGCTTTAGATCAATATTTGCGTAAGGTACGGTTTTAGCAAGTAATGTATCGGCAGGTGCTTCACTTCCGTTGAATATTCCTTCAGAAATCGCTTCTTTACTTACTGCATGTTGTAAAGCCTTTCTAACGTTTACATCATTTAAAATTGAATTTGTTGTGTTAAGTAGGATTATTCTGGACGAAATCGGTTCTGACATAATCGTTTCAAAATTTGAATTTCCTTCTAACATCGTAAATGACTCTGCATCAATCATATTTTTTCCATAAATCATGTCAATTTCACCGTTTTGCAATGCCATTACCCTCGTTTGATTATCAGGAATTACTTTTACAGTAATCTTTTCAATAGTAGGTTTTTCTCCCCAATAATCTTCATTAACAGAAAATACAGCATATTCATCTTGTTTATTTTCTGTAAGAACATATGGACCTGTACCAAAATACTCACTAACACCATCTTTTGTCGTTCCATCAATCATTGCATTTGGAGAAATAAATCTGAAAGGTCTTGTTACCGCTAACTCTGTCAACATAGGGTAATAAGGTTCACTCATTACAATTTGTAATGTATATTCATCAACGATTTCTACTTTTTCCATAAGCCTTACTAACTCTAACCAACCGTGTCTTTCGATGTTATCTAATATCGCATCAATATTTGCTTTTGCAGCATCTGCATTGAATTTTTCTCCGTCATGGAACGTTACATCCTTTCTTAGAAAAAACGTATACTCTTTACCATCTTCGCTAATTTTCCAACGCTCAGCCAACCATGGTTCTATTCCATTTTCCGTAACTTTAACTAAAGATTCATACAGCATATTTTGCGCGTAAAGCTCCCCACCGTACAAATGCGGATTTAAATCACGAATATCTCTAAAGTTAGCAAAAATCAACTCATTTTTTACTTCTTCTGTTGAAATATTATTTTTATTTTCTTCCTGCTCTTTACTAGCTTCATTACTAGAAGATTGGCATCCTACAACAAATAAACTTAAACATAATAAAGCTAATAAAATAACAATGGTCGATAATCTTTTTTTCATATTGTTCAGTTCCCCTCTTAAATTAAGTTTTCATATTTCGTAAATTTAATAGAAATAATAAGAAAATGACACTTCCAAAAAAGGTAGACTAAGGTTTAATTAAGCTATTTGATCAAAAAATATGTAGTTAACACCATTCCTACGTTAGTAAACAATAATGATAATCATTTTCATATAAGTCTAAAGAGATTATATGAAATAGTAAATATTGGTGTCAATGAACAATTTGTGAAAAATTCACTTTTGAACTTCTATAACATGGCCAATACTATGTTATAATACGTAAGTTAATTTGAATGAATAAGTAGGTGTATACGTATGTATGATGTGGTAGTAATTGGTGGTGGACCATCTGGTCTTATGGCTGCAATTTCTGCTAGTGAACACGGAGCAAAAGTAATCCTTATAGATAAAGGAGATAAACTTGGTCGTAAGCTCGCTATTTCTGGTGGGGGGCGTTGTAATGTCACGAATCGAATGGATGAAAAAGAACTAATAGCACATATACCAGGGAATGGACGATTTATGTATAGTCCTTTTTCTGTCTTTAACAATGAAGATATTATAAATTTTTTCGAAAAACTAGGGATTAAATTAAAAGAAGAAGACCGAGGTCGAATGTTTCCAGTAAGTGACAAAGCGAGTACGGTGGTGGAGAGTTTATTAGAAAAATTACGAAATTTAAAGGTCCAAATATTTACAAACACACCAGTAAAAGATGTTCTTTATGAAGATGGAAGAGTGAATGCTATAAAGTTGAACAATGGTAAGATACTTTCAACAAAGTCTGTAATTATCGCCGTTGGTGGGAAAAGTGTACCTCATACAGGAAGCACTGGTGACGGCTATCCGTGGGCTCGGAAAGCCGGACACACGATAACGGACCTCTTTCCCACCGAAGTTCCAATAACTTCAAACGAAATTTTTATTAAAAATAAACTGTTACAAGGTTTGTCTTTACGTGACGTTCGTTTGTCTGTGATTAACCCTAAAGGCAAAACAATCATCCATCACGACGGTGACATGATCTTTACTCACTTCGGTATATCTGGACCAATTTCACTACGCTGTAGCCAATATGTGGTGAAAGCGTTGAAGAAATTTTCTGCTGATTACATTAACATGAGTCTTGACCTTTTTCCTCAAAAATCAGCGGAAGATATCTTTCAAGAAATTAATGCAATTGCTAAACAATCAGAAAAAAAATCGATTAAAAACAGTTTAAAAGGATATATTCCAGAACGCTTACTTCACTTTTACTTAGAAAAAACTGGGATTGATGGTAACTCAACATTTGCTAATGTTTCGAACGATGCGCTTCGTCAATTGTCCAAATTAATAAAAGGCTTCACCTTTACTGTAAATGGAACATTACCATTAGAAAAAGCTTTTGTAACTGGTGGGGGGGTTTCAGTTAAAGAAGTAAATCCGAAAACAATGGAATCAAAACTTATGAATGGACTATTTTTTTGTGGAGAGGTGTTAGATATCCACGGGTATACTGGTGGATATAATATAACCGTTGCCTTTTCCACAGGTTATACAGCTGGCAAAGGAGCTGCGGAAAGTAGTTTAGAATAAGCATATACAATGAAAATTGACATACTTGAAAAACATGAAAACCGACTACCAAAAGTGGTAGTCGGTTTTCTATTAGTTAGCCACAAAATTGACAAGCTTATTAGGTACTGCAATGACTTTACGAATTGTTTTTCCCTCAAGTTCTTCTTGAATTTTTTCATCATTCTTAGCCAATTGCTCCATATCTTCTCGGCTAGCATCTTTTGGAATAGAGATCTTGGCTTTTAATTTTCCATTTACTTGAACAACAATTTCAATTTCCGCTTCTACAAGCATATTCTCATCATATGTTGGCCAAGACTCATAACTAATTGTGGAAGTATAACCCAATTTCTCCCATAGTTCTTCACCAAGATGTGGCGCCACTGGAGAAAGCAGCTTCACAAAACCTTCCATTAACGTTTTTGGTAATTCCTTTTGCTTATATGCATCGTTAATAAATACCATAAGTTGTGAAATTCCTACGTTAAATCGTAAACCAGCAAAGTCATCAGAAACTTTTTTCACAGTTTGGTGATACATACGTTGGAAACTTTCAGATCCTTCGACATCACTAATTGCCGGGTTCAATTTTCCTTCATCAGTAATAAATAGGCGCCAAATTCTATCTAAGAAACGCCTTGCACCATCCAAGCCATTTTCACTCCAAGCAATTGAAGCATCTAGTGGTCCCATGAACATTTCATATAAACGAAGTGTGTCAGCACCATGACTTGAAACAATATCATCTGGATTGACAACATTTCCTTTTGACTTACTCATTTTTTCATTATTTTCACCTAAAATCATACCTTGGTTATACAGCTTTTGGAATGGTTCTTTTGTAGGGACAACCCCAATATCGTAAAGAACTTTGTGCCAAAAACGTGCATAAAGAAGATGAAGAACTGCATGCTCAGCGCCACCAATATAAATGTCGATTGGGAGCCATTTTTTTAATTTTTCTGGATCAGCAAGCGCTTCTGTATTATGTGGGTCAATAAAACGAAGATAATACCAGCAGCTCCCTGCCCATTGCGGCATTGTATTCGTTTCACGACGACCTTTCAACCCTGTTTCTGGATCTATTACATGTAACCACTCTTTAGCATTTGCTAGTGGAGACTCTCCAGTTCCTGATGGTTTAATTTCATCCATTTCTGGTAGGGCTAATGGAAGTTCACTTTCTGGAACGGCCTTCATCGTACCATCTTCTAGATGAATAACTGGAATAGGCTCACCCCAATAACGTTGGCGGCTAAATAACCAGTCCCGCAAGCGATACGTTACTTTCTTCGTTCCTTTACCTTCCGCTTCAAGCCATTCGATCATTTTTCCAATCGCTTGTTTTTTATTTAATCCATTTAAGAAATCGGAATTTACAAGAGTTCCATCTCCTGTAAAGGCTTCTTCTTCTACATTTCCACCAGAAACAACCTCGATAATTGGTAACTCAAACGTACGTGCAAATTCATAATCACGCTCATCATGTGCTGGAACAGCCATGATCGCTCCTGAACCATATGTAGATAATACGTAGTCGGCAATCCATATCGGTAACTTAGCACCATTTACAGGATTAATCGCATATGCCCCTGTAAAAACACCTGTTTTTTCTTTTGAAAGTTCAGTTCGCTCTAAGTCGCTTTTTGTTGAAACTTTCTTTTTATATGCTTCAACTTCATCTTTTTGTTCTGCAGTTGTTATTTTGTCTACTAATTTATGTTCTGGCGCAAAAACTGCATATGTTGCTCCAAACAACGTATCAGGTCTCGTTGTAAAAACGGTAAATTCCTGATCGTGATCCTCTATTGCAAAATTTATTTCCGCACCTTCAGATCGACCAATCCAATTGCGCTGCATATCTTTAATGCTTTCAGGCCAATCAAGTTCCTCTAAATCTTCTAACAAACGATCCGCATATGCCGTGATCTTTAACATCCACTGCTTCATTGGGCGTCGTTCAACCGGATGCCCACCACGCTCACTTTTTCCATCAATAACTTCTTCGTTTGCAAGAACTGTCCCTAATGCAGGGCACCAGTTTACAGGTACTTCATCTACATAAGCTAGTCCTTTATTAAATAACTGAAGAAAAATCCATTGCGTCCATTTATAATAATTAGGGTCAGTTGTATTCACTTCACGATCCCAATCATAAGAAAAGCCTAATGATTTAATTTGACGTCGGAAATTATCAATATTTGTTTGTGTAAACTCATTTGGGTGTTTCCCTGTATCTAATGCAAATTGCTCTGCTGGTAAACCGAAAGCATCCCACCCCATTGGATGAAGAACGTTATAGCCTTGCATTCGTTTCATTCTAGATAAGATATCAGTTGCTGTATACCCTTCAGGATGCCCTACGTGAAGTCCTGCTCCTGATGGATATGGAAACATATCTAGCGCATAAAATTTTTCTTTTGTTTCATCTTCTTCTGTTTTGTACGTTTTGTTTTCTTCCCAGAGATTTTGCCACTTCTTTTCTATCTCTTGATGTGAAAATGACATTATACTACCTCCTTATTTTTTCTGAATTTTTGTTAAAAATTTTAATTCTAACTATGTAAATAAAATGATAACTTAAAATTAAAGAATATAAACATTAAGCCAATGGTTATATATCAATTATTAGCTTGCTTCTTAATTTCCTAAAAGTATTAAAAAACCTCCCACCACTAACGTAATCGTTAGGGACGAGAGGTTAATAAGCATAATTATTCCCGCGGTACCACCCAAATTAGTGTTGGATACACTCACTTCTTTTACACCTTAACGCGGATTAACGACAAGAACTACTAAGGTTCACTCTTGCAACTAATAGGCGAGTTCATGGTTCTCTATGATTGACTTGCACCAACCGTCAATTCTCTAATACAAGAGGTTCCACTACTACTCCTCATCATTGTATTTCACTGGTTTGTTATTTAATTTAACATCATAGTTTGTATTGTATTAATTTGTCGATTGGTTGTCAATACAATATTAAAATTGTTGACAATTTTTTTTCACTTTATACAACGGAAAGGTTTTTACATCATTTAGTAGTTAAAGGTAGTGTGCCGCACACTAAATTTTTGATCATTGCACTCGGTTGTGCGCCATTACACTTAATTTCTGATCGATCCGCTACGTTTTTTGGACGTTTCTCTTCAGTTGTGTACGATCTTACTTACATTCTCTGGAATCCACTTGTTTCAGCACGGTCCCTATGATTTGTGTGCAATCATAACCTCCTGCTCAACAGTTGGTTTAAGTTGGCGATCATACAAATATGTGCTTATAAATCCAACAGAAAAAAGGAGCATTAAGCTGTATAATAACACTTGCATCCCAAATAGATCTGCAATTACCCCACCCAAAAATGGTCCAATCATTCTACCACCAGTACCAATACTATTTACGACGCCTTGATAAAAACCTTCTTTCCCTTTAGGTGCTAGTTGATGAGCGATCGTAGGTACAGCTGGCCAAACAAACATTTCTCCTATCGTTAAAATAACCATTGCTACAACAAATATGATAAAAACTTCCGCCTGTGCCAATACAAAAAATGAAAGCATAAATACAGCTAAACCAAAATAAATTTGTCCCTTTAAAGTATGGAACCATCTTTTAATCAAAGTACTAATAACAGGTTGTCCCAACACGATTAAAGCTCCGTTAACAGTCCAAATTAAACTATATTGTTCAATACTAATACCTAGCGCTTGTGTATGAACAGATATCGTTGAGGCCCACTGTACATAAGCAATCCAACAAATAATAAACCCAACACAAAGAATTAATAAAGCCTTAAATTTAGCTTTATTCTCAACTATCATTCTTTGATCTAATATACTCGTTTGTCCTCTCGAACTTACATCAGCTTTCATATTCTTAAATCCAATAGAAGCAATAAAAAAGAAAATTATATACATAATACCGTTTGCTAAAAAAACATAATCAAATCTAAAGGATGCAACTAAACCACCTAAAGCCGCACCAGTAGCTACACCAACATTTTGCGCTACATAAAGTGAGTTAAATGCCTTTCTCCCCCCTTCAGGCCATACAGAACCCGCCATTGCGTACATAGATGGGTATGTAATCCCTGAACCTAAACCTAAGCCAATTAATAAAACAACATAATAACTCCAACTATGAAAAAATACCAATGTAAATGCGCTAACCACTGTAATGGAAATTCCAAATAAAATGGTTTTATAGCCACCTATTCGATCGAACAATCTTCCACCAATTAAATTACCGATAACACCTGCTCCTGCATTAGCCATTAAGACTAATCCTGCAATACTGAGCGACTTACCTAATTCTTGATGAATATAAATCGTATTTAGTGGCCATAAAAAAGAAGCGCCAGTTACATTTATTACCATTCCGATAATTAGTAACCATAACGCCTTTGGCATACTTATCTCTACCTCTCTCTTATTTCGATTCTCTAAAGGAATTGTATGTCATTTTATTATATTTGGCAACGATATTTTCAGGAAAACTTCATATATTTTATCTGTCCAAAACCAATCTTAATTTTCGAAATTTCCTTTCGATAAACTTAATTTTTGCTCCTTTTGAGTTATATTTTAATGGGCATCTTCTGTTTTCTCCTCAATCCTAAAACTATAATTCTAGTATAATAAAGCTAAAAAGTGGAGAAAGCGTTTAGGGGGCGGGTTAAGACAAGTTGGTATTCTAGGTGCAGCTGGATTTGTAGCACTAACAAAAATGGTTGATCGTTTGGCAATTGACCATGAGAATGCTAAAATACTTGCAGACGGTTTGGACAAACACCCTTTTATTTCTGTCATTAATAAGGTTGAAACAAATATTGTCTTAATTGATATTACAAAAACAGGAAAGCGATCAGACAAATTTATTGAAGCACTAAAACAAGTAGGGATTCTTGCAGTACCTTTTGGACCAAAAACCATTCGATTTACAACTCATTATGATGTAAGTAAAGAAAATATTAAAGAAACGGTAAATAAAGTTTTGAATTTAAAATAATATAGAGATTTCTATCACAACTTAAATTTATTATTCTCGCTACTAAGACACTATATCTAGTTACGTTGAACAGTCGTAACAAATATGGTTTTAGTAGTTATAAAATTCACTATCTATTTTAACGAAAGAAAGGAACAACTATGAAATCTATCGATCAACAAGTGCCTATTATGTTTGGAGACAAACGCTACCATTCATGGAACTTCCATCTTCGCCAACAATTTGGCGAAAAAATATTTAAAATACCGTTAGATGCAGGATTTGATTGCCCTAACCGTGACGGACGTGTCGCTAGTGGTGGTTGTACATTTTGTAGTGAGCGAGGCTCCGGAGATTTTGCTGGTGACCGAAAAGATGATCTCGTTACACAATTCAATACAATTAAAGAAAAAATGCATAAAAAATGGCCAACTGGTAAATACCTTGGGTACTTTCAAGCTTATACGAACACTTATGCTCCAGTGGAAGAACTAAGAGAAATGTATGAAGTCATTTTACAACAAGATGATGTTGTAGGTCTTTCAATCGCTACAAGACCCGATTGCCTTCCAGACGATGTTGTTGAATATTTGGGAGAGTTAAATAAACGAACATACTTATGGGTAGAGTTAGGTTTACAAACCGTTCACCAACGAACAGCAGACTTAATCAACCGAGCCCATGATTATCAAACGTATGTTGATGGTGTAGAAAAATTAAGAAAGCACAACATTCGTATTTGTTCCCATATTATTAACGGGCTTCCTCTTGAAAATTATGAGATGATGATGGAAACAGCTAAAGAAGTTGCAAAACTTGACGTTCAAGGAATCAAAATTCACCTACTTCATCTTTTACGAAAAACTGCGATGGTTAAGCAATACGAAAAAGGCTTACTTGAATTTATGGATTTACCTACGTACATTAACCTTGTATGTGATCAGCTAGAAGTACTCCCACCCGAAATGGTCATTCACCGGTTGACAGGTGATGGTCCAAGCGATTTAATGATAGGTCCGATGTGGAGTTTAAACAAATGGGAAGTACTCAATGCTATTGATGCCGAATTAAAAAAACGCAATAGTTGGCAAGGTAAATATTTTCAAAGGGGTTAAGAATAAATGAAAGTTCTAGGTGTTCTACCATTTGCAAGAAAACTCATTAGCAATGCTGTTCAACAAGGGAATATTGTTATCGATGGAACTACTGGCAATGGACATGACACGTTATATTTAGCAAACCTTGTTGGTGAGCTAGGTCATGTTTACGGATTTGATATTCAAGAGGCTGCGATAAATAAAACAAAACAACGATTAACAGAACATAATTGCCTTTCCGGAGTAACGCTTTTTCAGAAGGGCCATGAAATGGTTAAAACAGTTATACCCGAAAAACATCATGGGGAAATTGCTTGTGCTATTTTTAACCTTGGTTACTTACCTGGTGGAAATAAAGAAATTGTAACAATCCCTGAAACGACAATAAAGGCTATCAGTGACATATTCTCTATGTTAAAAAAAGAAGGGATTATTGTCCTTGTGGTTTACCATGGACACAATGAAGGGAAAAAAGAAAAGGATGAACTCCTTCACTTTGTATCAAATATGGATCAAACAAAAGCTCACGTGTTAACTTATCAATTTTTAAACCAAAAAAATGATCCTCCTTTTATTATTGCTATCGAAAAAAGATAACAATAGCTCATTACCATATCGAATGAAAAGAGCGTCCAAGTGGACGCTCTTTTTTCCGTACCCTTATTTATCTGTGTTTAAACCATATTCTTCCCATAAAATATTTCATCCATTTCAGCTTTCAGTCGTTCTTCAATTTCCCTTACTTCTTTTGGCTCTAGTTTCTCTTTTTTATACCCGAATAAATAATTATTTAAGTCAAATTTTTTCAACTTACACTTCGTATGGAAAATATTTTCTGGATAAACGTTAACATCGATCATATCATATAGCTTTTTAATTTCATCTGGTATGTAATTTTGGATTGAATTAATCTCATGATCAATAAACAATTTCTGACCACTAATATCTCTTGTAAATCCACGAACGCGGTAATCCATTGTCATAACATCCGTTTCAAAAGAATGAATTAAATAATTTAAAGCTTTTAACGGAGAGATTTCTCCACATGTAGCAACATCAATATCTGCTCTAAATGTACTTATTCCTTCACTTGGATGATATTCAGGATATGTATGAACAGTGATATGACTTTTATCTAACTGCATCGTAACGGCAGTAGGTAAAGGTCCTGGCGATTCTTCATAGGATTCCGTAGGCACTTCTACAACAGGCCCCTCAGACACAAGCATTGTAACACTAGCCCCTTGAGGAACGTAGTCTTGTTTCGCAATATTTAATACATGGGCGCCAATGATTTCTGAAACATGACTAAGAGTTTTAGTTAAGCTATCAGCACTATATTGTTCATCTATGTACGCGATATAAGCTTCCCGCTCTTCCTTTGTCTTTGTAAAACAAATGTCATACATATTAAAACTTAGAGACTTTGTTAAATTATTAAATCCGTGTAAAGTTATTCGCTGTTCTGGAGTAAGTTTCACAGTAAATTTCCCCTTATCAGTAATATTGATATTCTCAAATCCCCAGCTAAGAATCATGTCATCTTTTTTATTATCTTACCCATTCTTTTAAATAAAAAACGGGTCAATTCATAATGAACATAGAATATCTTCATTTCCTAACTGAAGAGGGATAATTTACTATTTTTTTAATCTTCGATAAATCCATCCATTAATAAAGAAGAACAATGTAGAGCTACCACCTACACGAATTAATCGCTTCGATATTTCCTTCACCTGCTTTTGACTTCTTACCTTTTCATCTGCTAAATATATAGCCATCAAACCTTTATTGATGAAGTAATGAAATTGTTGATGTGGTAAATTATTAATACTTTTGTCTGCCTCAACTGCAAAATGTTCAAGACGATTAAGTAATTCTTTCTCATCCTCATAGTAAAAACAAAAGTTTAAATCGCCACCTATCCGATCTTCTTCCTGGTCGATAAAATAATCTAACATAATATGCAATCCTTGCACCCAAGGAAAATAACTTTCTTTAACAGAAATTGCATCTTTTTTTGAGAAATTAGGTTTTGTTGCATAAGAAGTTAGACAAAAAATTCCTAACGTCGAACCTGCACAAGCGGAAAATTCATACCAAGCCATAGCGGGTAATTTATCTTTATGACTATTAAACCATTTTTCTAACCGTGGAACTCTATCTTCTTTTTTCACATGCTTATGGATTTGTAAATCACAATAATATTTAGCGAGTTCTATATTACATGGATAAATATTCTCATAAGCCGGTAACGTAGAAATAACATCTTGACAGGCCATAACTAATTCATGTAAATAGCCACCATCATCTTTTTCTTCTCGGTGCCGATAATAATCTTCTAAAACAGCTCCTGGCGTTAATGCATGGAGCATTGAATTATGCAATGCTTCAAAATCATTTGGATCTAATGAGGTACTACGATCACATAGATTATCTAAATAATCACTTATAGTTTGATAGGCTACGATAAAACGAATGACTTTATCTATTTCTTCCTCTGCTAAAAGACCGTAAATGCTTCCCCCCTCACAATGAAATGTCTTAGTCTCAATACTTGCTAATGCTTGTTTGCGAAGTTCAGGATTTGGAATATTGTTTGCTTTTTCTTTCCACTCATTTAAATAATAATGAACTCTTGGCAAGACTTCTTTATAAATTTTTATCATCATTGATAATGGTTTTTTCGGGATACTCATTTTACTTTGATTTCCTCCTTAAAAAGCTACCGAATTTATTTTAAATGCATCTCGGTAAATGTCTTTGTTACACGAAACACTTTTTCCTTTTCTGGTTCATTAAACACTTCGTGGTAAAGTCCTGGCCATTCTTTATAATATTTTTCTGTATTTTTTAGTTGATTGAACCACTGAATTACCACGCTTTTATCTACGATCAAATCATTACCACCTTGTAAGACAAGTACGGGGACATTAGGAAAATTACTAACTTCATGAAGACTACTTTCCATTGCATTTGTTAATTCGAAATACCAACGAACAGATACCTTTTTAACAAGATGAGGATCATTATCATCTCGTTGTATCATTTCTTTACACCGAGTACCTTCTGCTAAATTTGTTGGAAGTCGAAATTTCGGGTAAATTTTATGTATGAGATAAGCACTACAATGTTTTAGTCTTGAAGGTGGATTAGTCAGACCTAAGCATGGTGAGGATAAAATAACCGCACAAACATTAAATTTCTTTTTTATCATCGTTTGTATTAGCACTAACCCTCCCATACTATGGCCAAGTATGAAAATGGGTAGATGAAATTGCACAGCACGTTCATACCATTTTTCAACGGTATCAATATACTCAGAAAATGAATGTATATGGCCTTGACTTATGGGATTTACTCCGTGTCCTGGTAAATCCCCCATAACTACGTGAAATCCACTATTATTCAGCTTTTCAATTAACCATTTATAGCGTACATGATATTCATTAGCGCCATGGACAATAACAAATACTCCCTTTGCTTCTTTTGCCTCCCACTCCCACATCTATTCCCTTCCCCCTTTAAATTTATTTCGCAATTAAAACAATGAAATTATTTATTTAGTTTAAATTAGAATCCGCTTAATAAACGTACGTTGAATTCTTTTTTGGTGAAACAATTCAATAAGCTGGTAGTTTAACGAGTGTTATTTCTACTTATCTACGTTTTTTTGCTTCTCTTATGTTTTTAGGTAGGGATAGTACCCTCCTAAAATAGGTTTAAAACCTATTTATAAATATTATACTAACTAAAAAATAACATAAACGAAAGAGAAAACTAAGTGAAGATATAGTAAAAGAAATGACGATTTTAAGAATAAAAATAGCCTAGGGAATATAAACCCTAAGCTATTTTTATTCTTATTTTATTATAACAGGTCTAATTCCCCAAATGTCTGTAGCATATTCTCCTATTGTCCGGTCACTTGAAAACTTTCCGGAATGGGCAATATTAACAATTGATTTTTTTACCCAATCCTTTTGATCTCGGTAAGTTAGATCGACCTTCTGATGAGTTTCTACATAATTATCAAAGTCTTTCAGTACGAAATATTCGTCATTGTTTGATAGAATGTGGTAATAAATATCTTTAAACTCAACTTTATCATTCCCACAAAATCCATCCATTAGTTGGTCAAGGACTGTACGTACTCTTGGATCATTATTATAAATCGACCTTGCTACATAACCACCATGACTATAATAATTTAATACTTCTTCAGATGTTAACCCAAAAATAAAGATATTGTCTCTTCCTACCATATCACATATTTCTACGTTAGCACCGTCAAGGGTTCCTATCGTTAATGCTCCATTCATCATGAATTTCATATTACCTGTACCTGATGCTTCTTTACTGGCTGTGGAAATTTGCTCACTTACATCTGCTGCTGGAATAATTTTCTCCGCAATTGAAACACCATAATTTTCAAGAAATACTACCTTAAGTTTGCCTTGAATATGTGGATCGTTATTCACAACATTAGCAACAGTATTTATAAGCTTAATAATTTCTTTTGCAAAGAAATAACTTGGTGCTGCTTTAGCCCCAAAAATAAATGTTCTCGGAACTATGTCTAAGTTGGGATTTTCCCTTAATAAATTATAAAGCTCCATAATATGAAATACATTAAGCAACTGCCGTTTATATGCATGAAGTCTTTTTACCTGAACGTCGAAAATGGAATGCTCGTCCACCACTATGCCAGTCTGAGCTTTTATATATTTTGCTAGAGCAATTTTATTATCAAGTTTAACTTGCGATACCTTTTCTTGAAAACTGGAATCATTGGCATATTTTAACAATCCAATTAAATCCCTTGGTTGCTTAATCCACCGTGTTCCAATTGCGTCTGTAATATGACTTGCAAGCTTCGGGTTAGCGCTCATTAACCAACGACGATGAGTAATTCCATTCGTTTTATTATTAAATTTCTCAGGATATACTTGATAAAAATTATTCATCTCTCGTTCTTTTAATATGTCTGTGTGTAGCTTTGCTACTCCATTTACGCTAAATGAACCAACGATCGCTAAATGGGCCATTCTGACTTGTTCATCCGCAATAATTGCCAGTTCTGAGATTCTATTATATTCACCTGGATATTTGAGCCAAAGATCACGACAAAATCTTTCATTAATCTCTTCAACTATCATGTAGATACGTGGAAGTAGTTCTTTAAATAGACTTATAGGCCACTTTTCTAAAGCCTCGACTAATGTTGTGTGATTAGTATAAGCACACGTTTGTGTAGTGATCCGCCAAGCATCTTCCCAACTAAAGCCTTCCTCATCAATTAATATTCTCATCAGTTCGGGAACAATAAGGGCAGGATGAGTATCATTAATGTGTAAAACGATTTTTTCAGGTAAATCTCGTAAACTAGCTTTTATTTTACGTTTATAAGATTGAAGAATACTTTGTAAGCCAGCAGAAACTAAGAAATATTGTTGCTTTAAGCGAAGTTTCTTTCCTTCAAAATGAGAATCATCAGGATATAAAAATTCTGAAATAGTTTCTATAGAGCGTTTATAATTTAGAAATTTATAATAATTTTCACGATCAGATGTATACATATCGTATCCAGTAATGACTGGTTCGGCACTCCACAAACGTAACGTATTGACCGTATTATTATCAAAACCTACAATAGGGACATCGTACGGTACCGCTAAAACAGTTTCATAGTTCTTATGTTCAAATGTTAGTTCACCATTATCTTGGTTCATTTCTACATGACCACCAAAACGAACATGAACAGAACGGTCAGTACGACGTACTTCCCAGACATAATCTTCTTTTAACCAGTAGTCCGGTAACTCCAATTGATAACCGTCAACCAGCTTTTGTTCAAAGAGTCCGTATTTATACCGGATTCCACAACCATGACCTGGTAATTGTAGAGATGCAATTGAATCTAAGAAACACGCTGCCAAACGTCCAAGACCACCGTTTCCAAGTCCCGCATCATGTTCTTGTTCAACGATAGCATCAATATTAACTCCAAGATCATCAAGACCTTCTTTTACAATATTTAATATGTTTAAGTTAAGCATATTAGATTGTAGTAGTCTTCCAAGTAAAAACTCCATTGAAAAATAATAAACTTGTTTTTCCCCAGATTGCTGATAAGTTTTTATTGTATTAATCCAATTTTTACTTACGTAACTTCGGATCATAGTTCCTAGTGTATTGTATAAATTTATCGGTGAGGCCTCATCAAGAGTTTTGCTACTTGTATATTCTAGTGTTTCGATAAACTCTTTTTTAAAGACTTCTTTGTCACTAAACATATTAGATCTCTCCAAACTTACACCTCTACGGTTCACGCTATTATTAATACTCATTAGTTTACTCCTATTAGATTGTGATAAAGTTGATTGTATGCTTTTGCAGACCTGTTCCAACTATTATCAGACTTTGTCATGTTTTTTAATAAGGCTGTCCATAGTGAAGAATCATTGTAGATTGAAATTGCCCTATTAATAGTGAAAAGCATGTCATGCGCATTGTAATTCGAAAAACTAAATCCATTCCCTTGTAAACTCTCTTCATCAAAAGGGGTAACAGTATCAACAAGTCCACCTGTTTCTCGGACAATTGGTGCACTTCCATAACGTAGAGCTATTAACTGACCGATACCACAAGGCTCAAATCTCGAAGGCATAAGAAACATATCACTAGCTGCATAAATTCTACGAGCAAATCCCTCGTTAAACGTAATGTGAGTTGACACTTTCTCCGGGTAGCGATAAGCTGCGTCACGGAAAAATTGCTCATACTCATAATCGCCAGTACCTAAAATTACAAATTGCACATCATTTTTCATTAGATCGTCAAAAATACTAGTGACAAGGTCAAGACCCTTTTGTTCTACTAGTCTTGTAACAATAGCTAGCATTGGAGTATCTGCAGACTGCGGAAGCCCAAGTTGCTCTTGTAATTGCAGCTTATTTTTTTGTTTTTTAACTTTCGAACTCCGATAAGGGAACGACAAATTTTCATCCTTCATTGGATCATATTCTGTGTAATCAAGTCCGTTAATAATTCCACATAAATCATTTGAGCGATCACGTAGTAACCCGTCTAGCTTTTCTCCATAATAAGGATCTTGTATTTCATTTGCATATGTTTCACTTACTGTCGTTAATACATCTGCATGGAATAGTGCACCTTTAAGGTAGTTTACACAACCATCAAACTCTACACCACCCATATGCTCGTCCCCTAAACCAAGTAACTCAGGTAGGACTTCTTTCGGGAAAATCCCCTGATATTTCAAGTTATGAACGGTAAACATAGTTTTAATCTCTTGATAGAAGGAATTATTTCTGTAATGTGTTTTTAAGAATAACGGAATTAGAGACGCCTGCCAATCATGGCAATGAATAACATCAGGTTGAAAATCAACTTGAGGAAGCATCTCTAATACCGCTCGGTTAAAATAAGCAAAGCGCTCACCATCGTCATAATACCCGTAAAGTCCTACTCGTTTAAAATAATATTCATTGTCAATGAAGTAATACGTGATGTCATCTTTTACGAGCACCTCTACACCTAAGAATTGATTTCGCCATCCTACTGGTGCACCTCCACTGTATATGTGTTCCATCTCGTTTTTAAAGTCCTGTGAGATTTTTTCATATTTTGGAAGTACGACGCGTACATCTACTCCTTCTTTTTGTAGTTCTTTTGGCAAAGCACCAACTACATCAGCCAATCCACCTGTCTTTATAAACGGGGTACACTCTGTAGCAACGAATAGGACTTTCATCATTAAACATCTCCTAACTTTATATTACTTTTCTTTTCGGAATAACAAACGGTAAATGTTCGTTCCCAATTAATCGCTTACCTTCTGATAATGAAACATCTTTATCAAGAATTACATTTTCCACAATTGAACCTTCCTTAATTTCACAACGTTGCATAATAATAGAATTTTTCACAACTGCACCTTTTTGAACAACAACTCCACGGAACAAAATACTATTTTCTACAGTACCTTCAATAAGGCAGCCGTTACCCACTAATGAATTTGATACATTAGCTCCTTGTAAATATTTCGCTGGCGGTTCATTTTTTACCTTTGTATAAATTGTTTGTTCTCCAAAAAATAACTTTCTATAATGTATAGGGTCTAGTAAACGTAAGCTATTTTTGTAGTAACTTTGAACTGAGTTAATCACTGAGTGAGTACCCTTATATTCAAAGGACTGGACATTTAAATTTTGAAGTTCTTTTACGATACAATCGTTAAAAAAGTGAGTCGCGCCGTGAGCAATACCGTATTCAAGCATCTGCAAAAGTACCTTCTTATTAATTAGGTACATGTTCATGTACACGTTATTGTTGTACTCTTCGTTTGTTACTTTTATTACTCGGCCTTCAGGAGTAACTTCAAGCTTCTGGCATTGCTTATGTTCCGGTTCTAACATATCTACTTTTTTATGAATGAGAGTCACATCAGCACCAGTTTTTACGTGTTGTTCATAGACTTCTTTGTAATCTATATTCCCTATATGTTGACTTCCAGAAATTAATACGTATTCTGCTTTACCTCGATAGAAATAATCTAGATTATTATGAAAATGCTGTAAATCACCTTTTGAAATATCAGTTGGATCATTCCAGTCTGGCGGTAGGATAAACAATCCACCGTATTTCATATCTAAATCCCATGCTTTACCCTTACCAAGATGATCCATGAGCGAACGATATTTGTGTCTTGTAAAAACAGCAATATCTATCATTCCAGAGTTTGTCATATTTGAAATGACAAAATCAATTAGACGGTACCTTCCACCAAATGGCACTGCTGCCCCGCAGCGAAAATACGTTAATTCGTTTAAAAACTCTTGCTCGTTATCTAGATTAATGACTCCCATAATCTCCATCTTTTAGACCCCCAATTTATACGTTAGTATGGACAGCAGCTTCTGCCGTAATGACACTATTTTCACCTATCAGCGTAATCTCTGATTCTCTCCCCGGTTCAGGGCGAATGATTACATCATCTTCAATGATCGTGTTTTCAGCGATAATCGCTTTTTCAATTACGACATTTTTACCAATTTTTACATTAGGCATAATGACAGAATCCTTAATACTACTTCCTTCTCCTACCTCGACTCCATAAAACAATATAGAGTGATCAATATTCCCATATACTAAGCAGCCCTCATTAATAAGACTCTGATTGACAGTTGAACTTCGTGAAATATATTGTGGTGGTTGGTTAGGGTTTACAGAATACATGCGCCAATTAGTATCATTTAAATTGAATTGTGGCTCATCAGCTAACAAATCCATGTTCGCTTCCCATAAGCTATCAACCGTACCTACATCTTTCCAATAACCTTCAAACTCATAAGCATATAAACGCTTTCCATCATTTAACATAGTAGGTAATAAATCCTTACCAAAATCATGACTTGATTCTAGTTTTTTTGCATCTTCCAATAGGTAACTTTTTAACAATTCCCAGTTAAAAATGTAAATACCCATGGAAGCTAAGTTACTTTTCGGTTCAGCTGGCTTTTCGTCAAAGGTATGAATCCGTAAATCGTCATTGGTATTTAATATACCAAAACGACTTGCTTCTTCCCAAGGTACTTGGATAACAGAAATTGTAACATCAGCCTCTTGTTCTTTATGGTATTTTAGCATTTTTGCATAATTCATCTTATAAATATGGTCTCCTGACAAAACAAGGACATATTTCGGATTATATTGTTCAATAAAATTAATATTTTGGTAGATTGCATCTGCCGTACCACTATACCAACCACCGCCACCTTGGGCTTGGAAAGGAGGAAGTACCGACACACCACCATGTTTACGGTCTAAACTCCAATCAGAGCCTATACCAATATAAGAGTTTAAAATAAGTGGTGAGTATTGGGTGAGAACGCCTACTGTATCAATCCCAGAATTCGTACAATTACTTAATGGAAAATCAATAATTCTATATTTACCACCAAAGTAAACAGCTGGTTTAGCTAAGTTTTTCGTTAACCGTCCTAGTCTTTTCCCTTCTCCCCCTGCTAGTAACATTGCGACGCACTCTTTTTTCATTTTCATTTCCATCTTGTTTGCCCCCCTTAGTTTTTGGTTTTACTTGTATGTTTGTTGGACGAAAAACAACGAATGATAACGGCGGAATTGTTACTTGTATCGAGTAAGGTTGATTATGCCAATTTTCATCAATTGCTTTTCTAATACCTTCATTCTTTTGACCCGATCCGCCAAACTCCATACTATCGCTATTAAACTCTTCAACGTAATCAGCATAGAATGGAACACCAATTTTATAATCATGGTAAACGACAGGTGTAAAATTGCATAAAATGATTAATTGTTCATTTTCCTTATGTCCTTTCCTAATAAAAGAAACAATACTTTGTTCGTAATTATTTGGATCAATCCATTGAAAACCTTGATGTTCATGATCCTGCTCCCAAAAAGCTGGTTCATTCAAGTAAAACTTATTCAATTGATTTACAAATTTTTGCATCTTTCCATGCATTTCATATCCAAGTATTTCCCAATCTAAGTCTTCAAGGTCCTTCCATTCAGAAAATTGACCGAATTCACTACCCATAAACAATAGCTTCTTACCTGGATGCGCAGCCATATATCCATAAAATGCTCTTAAATTAGCAAACTTTTGCCAATAATCTCCTGGCATTTTGTTTAATAAAGATTTTTTTCCATGAACTACTTCATCGTGAGACATTGGTAAAAGGAAATTCTCTGAATAGGCATAAAAGAACGAGAAAGTAATGAGATTATGGTGAAACTTTCGATAAATCGGATCCATTTCCATGTATTTAAGCATGTCATTCATCCAACCCATGTTCCACTTAAAGTTAAAACCTAGCCCTCCTAAATACGTTGGTCCGCTAACATTCGGCCATGCTGTTGATTCTTCGGCCATCATTAAAGCATTAGGATAATAATGGAAAACCGTTTCGTTTAATTTTCTAATAAATGAAATGGCTTCTAAGTTTTCATAACCACCATATATATTTCTAACATCTACATCATCATCACTTTTTCCGTGATTATAATAAAGCATACTAGAAACAGCATCTACTCGAAGTCCATCAATATGAAATAAATCCATCCAAAACAGAGCGTTAGAAATTAAAAATGACTGAACTTCTGGTCTTCCAAAATCAAACGTAAGTGTACCCCATTCTTTTTTCTCAGCTTTATGTATATCTTCATATTCAAAAACAGGACCACCATCAAAAAGTCGAAGGCCGTGAGCATCTTTACAAAAATGCCCTGGTACCCAATCAAGAATGACACCAATACCTTTTTGATGACACATATCAACGAAATATTTAAAATCATCCAGTGTACCAAAACGACTAGTCACTGAATAATATCCAGTTAATTGGTAACCCCATGAACGGTCATACGGATGCTCATTGATAGGTAAAATTTCAATATGAGTGTAGCCCATCTCACTCACATAATCGACAAGTTCATGTGCAAGCTCTCGATATGTTAAAAACTCACCTTCTTCGTTTAACTTCCATGAACCTAAATGAACTTCATAAATTAGGAGAGCTTCCTCATAAACGTTTCTTTCCATCTTCTTTTGTTGCCATTCATCATCATTCCACTTATATCCTCTTAGAGAAGTTACTTTCGAGGCAGTATTTGGTCGTAATTCGGAGTAAAAAGCGTATGGATCTGACTTTTGAAATACCTCACCTGATTTTGCTAGAATTTCGTACTTATACAAATCTCCCTCTTTAAGACCTGGTATAAACATCGTCCAAATTCCATTGTCGGTTATTTTTTCCATTTTATGTTCATAACCATTCCAATGATTAAAACTGCCCACTACTCTTACTTCGACAGCATTAGGAGCCCACACCGTAAAGCGGACACCCTTTTCCCCTTTCTCTTTAGAAATGTGCGCACCCATAAAATTGTAACTATGAAACAAATTACCTTGATGAAATAAATAAAGGTCGTGATCACTAAGTTTTATATCTGTCATTATCTTCTCCCCTACACTTTTTACTTTTGATACTAGATTTAATATGACTTTATCCGAGCAGAAAAAAACATTTTATTAATGGACTCTTACGAACATTGAAATCCACTTATACAAAATTAGGTATTTATGTATTTTTTCGACACCTTTGAGACAAAATCCTTTTTAAAATAACTAGTTTCACTAAATTTATTGTAAATAAATCTACTAGCAAAGTGTTACTAATTTCTTACAACAAATTATTTGTTTTATCGCACAAAATCGATATTTTTCTGAATTGTATTCGTTTTTTTGACATAAAAATTCATATTTCGATCTTTTTCACAGTGAAAAGGTGCCAAGAAGTGCGAAATAATAACAAGAAAAATACATATGTTTTTTTCCCGAACGAAAGACCCTTAACGGAAGTCACGTTGTTTTTTCCAGAAAACGGGAGAAAAACGTTACAAATAGGTATATTTTTCCTGTTTATAACATTAATTCTCTAGGCTCTGTTAAATTTTATTGTTGATAATTATGAAAAATGAAAAGGAACCACTATAGGTTCCTTTTATGACAGTATTTTGTTTTTGATGGAAGTAGGATTTGTGGTGTAAAGAATATAAGTCTTTGTCTTCGTCTTAATTACTAATCTATCGGTGGTTCCATATGGTGTGCCAATCCTAATAGCTTCTTTTTCCTCACCACCATACGTATCGTCTAAAGATACATCGATAATTTCAGATGTAGGAATTTCCACCTTCGATAACTGCCACTTAATAATAACTATGCCATTAGATTTTTTTACATTTATACCCAACATAAACTTCAACTCCTTATAGCCAAAATAAATAATACAATTAGTTCTAAATACATATACGGTATTACATTGATAAAGTTTCGTTTAATATTTCTATTTTTCTAATACTCTCGTTAGTTACATTCGTGGAAAATCAACAACTCTCATTAATCATCTTACTAATAGTAGTATCGTCATTTCGATGCTTAATATTATCCAAGAATTGAAACCAACTCAAATAATAGTCGAGGTATTTAGTAGCTACACCATTAAAACGGTCAATCCATCCTTTGAGACGGCTGTGATAGTTAATCACATTTTAAATATGGTATAGTTGCTCAATCTCTTTAATAATTTCTCTCAAAGCCATACAAATCACCTTCGTACATAGTTTTATAACAGAGCATTCTCTAAAAAAAACAGGTAGTTGTTATTAATAACAACTACCTGTTTTTTAAATTTATTTTAATGCTTGAGCTTTTAATGCCTCAGCTTTATCTGTGAATTCCCATGGTAATTCAATATCTGTTCGTCCAAAATGTCCGTATGCAGCAGTTTGTTTGTAGATTGGACGACGTAAATCTAACATTTTAATAATACCAGCTGGACGAAGATCAAAGTTGTTACGAACAACCTCTACTAGTACTTCTTCAGTCACTTTACCAGTTCCAAATGTATCGATAGAAATGGAAACTGGTTGAGCTACACCAATAGCATAAGCAAGTTGAACTTCACAGCGATCAGCAAGTCCTGCCGCTACAATGTTCTTTGCAACATAACGAGCTGCATAAGCTGCAGAACGATCCACTTTTGTAGGATCTTTACCAGAAAAAGCTCCCCCACCATGACGAGCGTAACCACCATACGTATCAACAATTATTTTACGCCCAGTTAAACCTGCATCCCCTTGAGGCCCACCGATAACAAATCGACCTGTTGGGTTAATGAAGTACTTTGTCTCATCATCAATTAAATTGGCTGGAACCACTGGTTTAATAACATACTCTTTTAAATTTCGTTGGATTTGTTCTAGAGTAACTTCCGGGTGATGTTGAGTTGAAATAACAATCGTATCAATGCGTACTGGTTTACCATTTTCATCATACTCTACTGTTACCTGTGTTTTCCCATCGGGACGTAAATAAGGAAGAATTTCCTCTTTTCTTACTTCTGTTAAGCGACGGGCAAGTTTATGAGCAAGGGAAATTGGTAGTGGCATTAATTCAGGTGTTTCATTATCAGCATAACCAAACATTAACCCCTGATCTCCCGCACCGATTGCTTCGATTTCAGCATCAGTCATTTGACCTTCACGTGCTTCTAAAGCCTGGTTAACACCTTGAGCAATATCTGGAGACTGTTCGTCAATCGATGTTAAAACAGCACAAGTTTCTGAGTCAAATCCGTATTTAGCACGAGTATAACCAATTTCCCGAACCGTTTCACGTACGATCTTTGGAATGTCAACATATGTAGACGTTGTAATCTCCCCTGCTACAAGTACTAATCCTGTTGTTACTGATGTTTCACAAGCAACTCGTGCATTAGGATCATTAGCTAAAATAGCATCAAGAATGGAATCAGAAATTTGGTCACAAATTTTGTCCGGATGACCTTCTGTAACTGATTCTGATGTAAATAAATGACGTTTTTTCTTTTCTGACATGTTTGTACCTCCTTTATCCCCTTTAGGATATGCACTTCTTTGATACGGTACTCATTTTCCCTATGACTAAAAAAGTCAAACAGAATATTGTATTGAAAGAACAAATCTTTTCCTTCTTTAACTTAGCTTTTCCATCTTCGTAATGATTACACTAAGTAATAGGTTAATTCATGTACGACTTCACACACTTAATTTACCCAAAACAAATTAGATGTGTGGCCTCTTGAATTCAGCCCCATATGAAAAACCTTTTCCTTATAGAGGAAAAGGTTTTGATTATCCGCCTTTCGCCTCTTATCGATCAAGACATAAGTCTTGCAGGTTAGCACCTTTTCACTATATGTAACGTGAAGATATAAACTTACACGAAGTGTTGGTTGCCGGGTTTCATTGGGCCTGTCCCTCCACCGACTCGGAATAAGAGTATCCGTTCGGGACATATCATATAATACGTGTCTAACAATGTCAATCATTTTTAGTTGACAGCGCCGATTTTGTCGAAGGATATTAATTACCACAACTTTTTATTTCATGATGTTTATTAGTAGAATTTTCTAAGAGCTATTATATAATAGTAAATATAACTATTGGATAACTTTAATTTGAGGAAGGGTCTTGGTAAGTATGAGTACATTTAATTTTGAACTAGAATTAGACAAAATAATAAAAGGAAAAAATGTATGTAACAATTTACCTGTTTCACAATTAGTAGAGAAAGCTCTCGAAAGAAAAGAAGGTGTTTTAACATCTAGTGGCGCTCTACAAACAACAACTGGAAACTATACTGGAAGATCTCCAAAAGACAAATATTTTGTAAAAGAAGCTTCTATTAAAGATCTTAATTGGAGTTCTATAAACCAACCTATAAGTAGAGAAGTTTTTGAAAATCTTTTAAAAAAAGTCCTCTCCTATTTAGAAAATAAAGATGAAATATATATATCGAAAAACTTTGCTAGCGCAGATAAAGGGTACCGTTTACCAATCTTAGTTATTAACGAATTGGCTTGGCACAATCTTTTTGCTCGTCAATTATTTATTCGCCCTAGAAAAGAAGAATTAGTAAGCCACAAAAGCGAGTTTACAATCATATCGGCACCAGGGTTTAAAGCTAACCCTAAAATTGATGGAACTGTTTCAGAAACGTTTATTATTATTTCATTTGAAAAACGTATTATTTTAATTGGTGGGACTGAATATGCTGGAGAGATAAAAAAATCGATTTTTACGGTCATGAATTATTTGTTACCTAAAAAAAATATTCTCTCTATGCATTGTTCAGCAAATGTAGGGAGTGAAGGTGATATTACCTTATTCTTCGGCTTATCAGGTACTGGAAAAACGACTTTATCTGCTGATTTAGAGCGTCATTTAATTGGTGATGATGAACACGGTTGGTCACATACTGGCATCTTTAATATTGAGGGCGGTTGTTATGCCAAGTGTATAAACCTTTCCGAAACAAAAGAACCACAAATCTACAATGCTATCAGGTTTGGATCAGTATTAGAAAATGTTGTCCTAGATGAAAATAGAAAGCCCATCTACGATGATACACAACTAACTGAAAACACCCGTGTAGCTTATCCACTTGAGCTTATCCCTAACTCTATTATTCCAAGTGTCGCGGGGCAACCTAATACAATTATTTTCTTAACTGCCGATGCATTTGGCGTATTACCACCTATTAGTAAATTAACAAAGGATCAAGCCATGTACCACTTCTTATCTGGGTATACAAGTAAAGTAGCAGGAACTGAACGAGGTGTTACAAAACCAGAAGCTACTTTCTCTCCTTGCTTCGCATCACCCTTTCTTCCGCTCTCTGCCTACTACTATGCAAAAATGTTGGAAGAAAAAATTAACCAACATGATATTAAAGTGTTCTTAGTAAATACAGGTTGGTTTGGCGGAGAATACGGTATCGGTAAGCGTATGAGGTTACCTTACACACGAGCAATGGTACGTGCTGCACTCCACGGAGAGTTGAACAATGTTGAAACGATTATTGACCCTATTTTTGGATTATGTATTCCTATCCATTGTCCAGGCGTTCCAGATGAAATACTCCAACCTAGAGAAACATGGTTAGATAAAAATGCTTACGACACAAAAGCAAAAGAACTTGCACGTAAGTTCCAAGAAAACTTTAAAAAGTTTGACAAGGTTTCAGAACGTATTATAAACGCTGGACCTAAAGTTTAATATTTTCCTAACACGCTATAATTTTTCTAGCGTGTTTTTTTATTTTAGAAAGTTTCATAATTATTCTCACCACTAATTTTCTATTTTTAAGTTACGTTAAACCGTTTATAACTAGATTATGCGGATTGATTTTGGTCATTTTGAAATTTACTCTAGTACTAACGAAATAGTCACTTTTTCTATTGCTCTACACACACTTCTGGGCGGATTAACATATAGTATCACATAAAATAAATACGTTTTTCAGGAGGAATTAATAATGAAAGGTAGTAGTAAAATTTTCTTAATACTTTTGACCGCTGTTTCAATGTTATTTTTTGTAGGGTGTTCATCCGATGATGATACAGATACCGTTCGCTTAGCAGAGGTGACACGTTCAATTTTTTACGCTCCACAATATGTAGCTATTTCTGAAGGTTTTTTTGAGGAAGAAGGGATTAAAGTAGACTTAACAACTACTTGGGGTGGCGATAATACAATGACAACACTTCTTGCGGGAGGTGCGGACATCGCACTAGTCGGAGCAGAGACTTCTATTTATGTCTATGCTCAAGAAGCGAATGATCCTGCAATTAACTTTGCTGCACTTACTCAGCAAGATGGAACATTCCTTGTCTCTAGAGAAAAAATTAGTAACTTTGACTGGGAAATGTTAAAAGGCAGTACATTTCTCGGTCAACGCATTGGTGGAATGCCTCAAATGGTTGGGGAACACGTTTTAAGAAAACACGGAATCGACCCTCATAGAGACTTAAATTTAATCCAAAACATCGACTTCGGTAATATCCCTAGCGCCTTTGCTTCCGGAACTGGAGACTATGTTCAATTATTTGAACCAACAGCTACACAATTTGAACTAGATGGGATTGGTCACATAGTGGCCTCATTTGGAATAGAATCTGGTACAGTACCTTACACTGGTTTTATGGCAAAGGAAAGTTTTATTAAAAACAATCGTGATGTTATTGAACGATTTACAAGAGCATTATATAAAGCACAACAATGGGTAGAGTCAAGCTCAAATGAAGAAATAGCGAGGTCAATTCAACCATTTTTCAGCGATACTGATATAGAAATAATTGAAAACGTGGTTCATAACTATAAATCTCAAGGCTCTTACGCAACAACACCTAGAATTAAAGAAGAAGCTTGGGAGAATCTACAACAAATCATGGATCAAGCTGGGGAGCTACCAATGAAAGTTGAATATGAAAAATTAGTAAATACAAAATTTGCTGATAAGGTAATGGAATAGCTTTGTAGAGGTAAGAGTATTGCAAGAGTCGACTTAATGACCCTTTGCGATTCAATTCATAGTAAATGTACACAAAAAGGGAGGTTTTGCTGTGTCTATTGTAAATATTAACAATGTAGATAAAACTTTTTTTTCACAAGAAACCGCAACAACCGCCCTCAAAGATATTACACTCTCTATTGATAATGGGGAATTTATTTCTATCATCGGTCCAAGTGGCTGTGGCAAGACAACATTATTATCTTTAATTGCAGGCCTCATTCAACCGACAAATGGAGAGATTATTATTGAGGGGCAGCAAATCTTGCGTCCATCACCAAAAACTGGTTATATGCTTCAGCAAGACTATTTATTTCCTTGGTTAACAATCGAGCAAAATATTACAATCGGTTTAAAAACTATGAAAAAACTTACGCAAGATACAAAGGAACACGCATTGTCGTTACTAGATAAAATGAGGTTAATAGATAAAAAAAATGATTTCCCTAGTCAATTATCTGGGGGGATGAGACAACGTGTTGCTTTAGTTCGTATGCTTGCAACACAACCAACTCTTCTTTTATTAGATGAACCTTTTTCAGCACTAGATTATCAGACAAAACTAAAGCTTGAAGATCTCGTTTCTCATACTATTAAAGAGCAGAAAAAAACAGCAATATTAGTTACCCATGACATTGGGGAAGCAATTGCCATGTCAGATCGGATTGTACTATTATCAGCACGCCCTGGGACTATTTATCAAATATTTGAAATCCCTCAAGAGCTAAGAGTTTTAATGCCATTCCAAGCAAGAAATCATCCAAGATTTAATGAGCTCTTTCAACTAATATGGAAGGAGTTGGAGAGCCTTGAGTAATTCAGTATCTAAACTCCATGAAGAATATAAGCAAAATAAACGTATTGAAAAAATTAAAATAAAGGTTGTTCAATTAAGCATTTTAGTCTCATTTTTTGCTATTTGGGAAACTGCTTCCAGGCTACGGTGGATAGATCCTTTATTATTTAGTATGCCTTCACGGGTTTGGAAACTTTTCATTGAGAAAATAATAGATGGTTCTTTATTTACTCATTTATCTGTGACTTTACTCGAAACGATTGCAGGTTTTATTCTTGGAACATTTATAGGAACTATGTTAGCCGCGATATTATGGTGGTCTCCGTTTGTTTCGCGCGTTCTTGACCCCTACCTTGTAGTATTAAACTCTATGCCTAAAATTGCTCTTGGCCCTATTTTAATTGTTGGTCTTGGGCCAGGGTATTCTTCGATTATTGCTATGGGTGCTTTAATTTCGGTTATTATTACGACCCTAGTCGTTTATAATGGATTTAAAAATGTAGATGAGAACTATTTAAAAGTTGTGCAGACCTTTGGAGCAACTAAATCTCAATCGTTTCAATCTGTCATTTTACCAGCTACGTTACCAACAATAGTCTCAACATTAAAAGTAAATGTGGGACTTTCTTGGGTCGGTGTCATTGTAGGAGAATTTCTTGTCTCTAAAAAAGGATTAGGTTATATGATAATTTACGGTTTCCAAGTATTCAACTTCAATTTAGTCATACTAAGCTTGTTAGTTATAGCAATACTCGCAACAGTTATGTATCAAGGTGTTGAGTTATTAGAACGAAAATTAATGAAACAACTTCAGCGATAAATAGAAGATGCAAACCCTTAGGTCACGAGACCATATTAGCATAAAAACGCACATTTGTGCGTTTTTATACTTTCGCAGACACAAGATCACTATTTAATCAAACCCATAAAAAATAGCTATCTCAAGACTAAATAGCGGATGCTCTGTCGGAAAACATCAATTATTTAGACATTTATCAAAATAACAGATTTGGTGTCATTATAATTTTTTCCCAATATAATTCTCCACGGTAAGAAGCTACATAGTTTAATGAATTTCATAATTGTTTATTTTTGCTACTCTGATACTAAATGTTATTGGATAAAGACCGTTTCCAATAACATTTAGAATTAAGTAGCTCCATTTAAGTTAAGATGAAATTCACTCAGTTAAAAACTAAGTTCTTTCTTTTTTATTATATCTAAACAATGGGTGAGAACACCGTCTTTCATTAAAAAGCTAAATTGTTTATTTTCTCGAATATTCTCAGGAAGGTCGTTAAATAAAGTAGGACCCTTAGTTTCAAAGTAATGCTCTCTTTTTTCTAAACGGTCAATTTGTGCATAGTAAACATCTTTAATGACTATTTCATGTTTAGCTGTAACTTTATATTGACCTAATTTGAGTATTTTTTTTATAATTCCACCTGTTTCTTCGTAAACTTCACGAACAGCAGCTTGATCTGCAGTTTCCCCTTCCTCTACTTTCCCACCTGGAAATTCAAATCCTCGTTCTTCATGACAAGTTAGAAGCCATTTATTGTTAAATTGACAAATAATCCAAACGTGCTTTGGATTTTTAGAGAATGCATTAGGTACAAATGAAAGTTCTACTGTATTTTTGTAATAGTCGACAAATGAAAATGTTTGATTAAGCAACGTTTCTAATGACACTCCAATCTCCCTAATTTTCCTTTATTATACACAGTTAAAAGAAAAATGCATATCTAATCGGCTTCCCTATTTTAGAAGTTATGTATCTCATTTTAATCATCCTCTGATGGTTTAATAAAAATTATTGATATTAAAACGGCTATTAAGCTAATGAATGTAATAATAACAAATAAAATAAAATGAGAAACCTTCATAATAATAGCTACAATAGGTGGGCCTAATGCTACACCAACAAATCGCATACTACTATAAACAGACGTAATTGTACCTCTTTCTCCCTTTTCTATTCCTTCTGTAACCAGAGCATCTAAACTTGGCAAGGCAAATCCAATTCCTAAGCCAGAAGCAAACATCGCCGTTAGTAATACATAAATATCTTTTGTAAAAGCAACGGAAAAATTTGCAATTGTTAGAATTAGTAAACCAACAGTAGTAACTACCTTCATACGTTGTTTTTCCTTACCGATACCTTTCCCTGTAATATAAGAAGAAAAACAGAGAGCAGCTAGCGGGATCGCAAGGATGATCCCTTTTTTAATTCCTTCAATGTTGTGCTGTTCTTCTAACATTGTTGATAGGTAAAATAAAACACCAAAAAGAACAAACATACAGATACAGCCTATCGCAAAGACTGCATATAACCAACGACCCTCATTTTTAAAAATGTACTTTAATGATCTGAAAAATACGTCTATTTTTGGAGGGATAATTGATAACGGAGGTGTTTTCACTAGAAAGATCATCATAAAAATTGAAATCAAACAAAACACAGGGAAAGCAAAAAATGGCATAAACCACACTGAAGCAGCTAGAATTGCCCCTAGTATTGGGCTCAAGACTTTCCCAAATGTATTTGCTGTTTCAATAACACCTAGACCGTTACTTACATCACTTTCATTTTGATAAAGATCGCCCACTAACGGCATGACTATAGGTGCGGCTCCAGCTGCCCCTACCCCTTGAAGTAGCCTACCAACTATGATTGCCCCATAAGCATCTTTCAATTGCCATGCAGACCACCCAGAAATCAAACCACCTAAAGCAGCGATAATTAAACTCGGTATAATGATTCGTTTTCTTCCATATTGATCAGATAAATAACCTGCAATTGGAATTAAGACAATAGCAACGACTGAATATACAGTAATAATCAAACTAACTTGTAGAGAAGTAATTTGTAATTCTTTCTCTATAGTTGGAAGGACAGGAATCAACATTGAATTCCCTAACGTCATTACTAAGGGAATTGAAGCCAAGGACACAAGATCCCATGTTTTTTTCTCTGCCATAATAACCTCGCCCCGCTTCACATTAAAAGTATGGTACTGGGTTCAATGAAGTAATAATCCTTGTCTTATTATTTTAGAAATAAAAAAATCTATTCTTAAACAAATAAAGGCCATTATCAAAAATATATTTAGGATAATCTAAATCTGTCATACGACATCCAGTTGCGCCATAGAATGATACGTAGCGAAGGTTGGTTTAATTATAAATGTCATAAAATAAAATGAATATATTTCTTATATATGGGAAAATTATCAATGTCCATTTACTTGAGTACATGTCACAATTATCAAAACTATGCCACATAAAACTATATCAAGTTACGAGCGGTACAACGTAAGTAGATAAAGTATCTTAGTGGCAAAATAATGAATGATAATATTCATTATTTGGATTTAAATCAAGTTAAAGTTCTTTACTAAATAAAGAATAAGTAAATGGAAATAAATTTTAGGTAACTATTTAGGAGGAAATTTTTTATGCAAGGTAAAGTTAAATGGTTTAATGCAGAAAAAGGCTTTGGATTTATTGAAGTGGAAGGACAAGATGATGTATTTGTTCATTTTTCTGCAATTCAAGGAGACGGCTTTAAAACGTTAGAAGAAGGACAATCTGTAAGCTTTGAGGTTGAAACAGGCAATCGTGGACCACAAGCAGTAAATGTTGAGAAACTATAAAGAACAAACTTAACAAAGTACAGTCACAATACCTGTACCTAAAAGTTTAATTATACTAGCTTAATTCACTAATCGCGTTTCAAGTAAAACGAAGGAGGGTTTCCAAAAGCAAGCCTAAGGACACTCTCCTTCTTATTATTTTTATAGATTTAATTTTCTTTATTATAATATTTTTTTATATATGAAAAAGGAGAGGTTGATCTCAAAAGAGCCCATATTTGATTTTCAGTCAACCTCTTTTTCTCTACTATCTTTGTAGTTATCCTGTCAGTTAAAACATATTAAAATAAACGATTTCAACTATTGATTCTTACTTCTCTGCATTCTCTAATTTTTCAGAGGTTTTACTTTTTTTATCGTCATCTTCAAATTCACTCGTTAATTCTCTAGTTGATTTCTTAAATTCTTTTAGTGTTTGACCCATAGCCCTACCAATTTCAGGAAGCTTCTTCGGTCCAAAAATAACTAGTGCAATCACTAAGATTAATATTAACCCCGGAATTCCTATATTGCTTAACATGTTAATCCTCCTCACTAATTTTAATTTATAAAAAATTAGGCTCCATATACCGTACTACTTTATGTTTCTACTATGTCTCCTACAGTTTTAATTTGAAGTGGGTTTCCTTTTGCAACAATTCAACCTTGCTGTCGTTTTAAAAATGGAATAACTACTACCTCTTCTTTCGCTAAATATTTTTCCACGCACGGTAGATTATATGTCCCTGTTTCAGGATCTAGAAGATGAATTCCGGTTACATGAGCTTCTCCTTTTTTTTATTGCCATTACCCGTGCTAAACTCCCACCATGCGAAGAGTTAATTTGCCTGCTTCCTTCAGTCTTTTTCAATAAAGTAGAAATAATGTCAATCGATAAATCATGACTCCCTGTAAAAAGAATAGCCTTTTTAATATCCTCAGATGATTTGTAAAGTTCTATTTCTACTTCTGAGTGGAAGTGAAATAAAGCGTAAAGTGAAGATAAACCGAGACACCTTGCAAAAGAAGAGCTTTTACAAAAAGAAGAGGCCTTTGTTCATGGGCTACATATGTATCTTCTGCACGGACAGCAATACCGTCCATAGCGGATGCATGGTAATGAGGCATTGAAAGATTAACAAAAACCGGTAATGCCGTTACCCTTCCTAACGCATCACTCGTTGGGACTGTTTCTATTTCCTTGACCACCTGTAGAAACTACATCTTCAGCTACTATACGGTGAAGAGAACTTTCTAACGGCATTTCCTCAGTTTCCTGAACTGATTTTACTAATTCTTTAATTTGTTTATACGTTTCCTCTACTGTTTTCACAGTGAAATATTGCATTATTAACCATCCTTCCTTTTTCCTATGAGAGTTGCTATTGTTTTGCGATTATCTTTGCTTTTTCATATTCAAAAGGATGATTCATATTATAGAAAACTTGTTCAAGTTTATCAATTTCTTTATTTTTCAATTGATCTTCTGTCACGTATTTTACATTAACTTGATTGAGCAGTGACTTAATTCTTAATTGTTTAGTTTCAAAACAATTTTCTATCACTCTTATAATAGATCTTTTATAGACAGCGAACAAAGGATGTTGTTCACCGTTTATTACCGGAACAACTGCATCATATCCATCACTTAACTCTACTAACAATTTTGCTAACTTTGAAGAAATGAAAGGCATATCGCAAGCTACAAAAACGTTCGTATCATGGTTAGCTGTAAGTAATCCAGCATGTATTCCTGCAAGTGGCCCTTTATCTATTACTTTATCTTTTGTAATTGGGACATTCAAAAATCGATATTTTTCAGCATCGTTAGCAACTAAAAGAATGTCATCAAATACTTCTCTCAAACTATTTTTTGTTCTTTCAATAGTCGTAATTCCATTAATTTGTAAAAGGGCTTTATTTTTCCCCATGCGACTCGACTTTCCACCTGCTAATATTACTGCCCCTGCCTTCAAAGAAGCACACCTCTTTCTTAAATAAAAATGTTTTACTGTGACGATACAATGAGTACACTTTCTATCTTAATTCTTGAATCCTTCATTTTCCTTCGATAAAACAAAGCCATTTTCTTTAATTTATTCACACCATTTTCGATGTTCTCATCTTGTTCTCCTAAAAAATCTGTTAATTCTATGATCTATCCTTTATATTCCCATCATAAACGTTCATTTTTACTCGAGCAATGATTGGAGACTTTTTTCAATATTTGACTTTATTTCTACAACTTCTGACTTATCTAATTGCTTCATCCATCCTGTTTGTTTCGCAGAAATGAATGTTTGAAGGTTTATATAATTTGGGAGTTTGTTGTTGAGTTCATATATACAACGCATCGTTATAGTTGATCCTGTTCAAAATGAAATTTAAAATTAGAAAAAAATAGCTGTCCACTAGTGGGGACAGCTTTCTGTTTTTGTTTCCTTTATTCGATAAGATGAGGGAAAGCATTACGCCTCCCTTATTGCTATTCTGAGATTTTACTTCTTTAATTTCAACTTTTTGTTACTAATTCATCATACGAATTTCCATAATGCTCTTTGGCGTATTTAACCGGTACATCACTTTTTATCATTCCTTAAGATACTTTAGAGTTTCAATGGATAATACATAAAAAGATACGACCCACAACTACAGCTACCAAAATGCTAATATCAGATTTATCACTTACTGGCGTACGTAAGAAACCGACTGTCTAATCTACAAGTCCTGTTCTGCTAGTTGATATGTCGCCAAGAGAACTCGTTCTAGCTTCGCTAGAACATCGGAAATTCAGATGGAGTCTCAACTCCACCTGAATGGAAGTTCCCACCTACGCTACGCTTAGAGGTGGGGGTCTATGACCCTTAAGTTCAAATCAGTTTGATTAAATCTAAATATAGCGTTATTGGAAACTCATCCGGACAATATTTTCGGATCATCAATACTCCCCTAAACGTTCATTGAAACCAAACTAAATGTAACCGTTCTCTTTTGTTCCGTATTCACCAATAAAGAACAAAGCCCCTTCATGAAAATTTTAATTAAGAAGAATTTGAACTTGAAACTTTCCTATTTTTCTAGTGTCACAATGTAAGGAGCCAAGTTTCTTCCAAAAACCTATTATTTTTAATTTTCACGTTATGAGTATCGTTTATTTTATAAGTCTCCCCAGACTCTTGGACAAGAAAAGCGCAAGCGCCTTGGTCACGAGCAGCTGCTCGTGTGCCACTCCGTTTGCTCTTCGCAAAGCCGCTTCGAAGTAATTCAAGTAGTAGCTTCACTGGGGCGGCCTTTGACAGAAGCCGTTCTTTGGCTTCTTACGTGCTTCTGCGTCTTCAAGTACTGCTTCGTAGTAAGCTTCCTCGAAGCAGTGTTTTGTGCGACGAGTAATCGCAGGAGCAGTTGTTTTCCGTGCGACGAGTAATCGCAGGAGCAGTTGTTTTCCGTGCGACGAGTAATCGCAGGAGCAAAGCTGCATGAAGTTAATCAACGAAGGATTTCAAGAGGTAACTGAAGTCAGTTGCTTGACTAAAGTGACCGAGCTCGTAGGCTGCTTGCGCAAGACAGTTTCCAAGTTGGAAATTTATAAAGCTGAACTTCAATCAGTGGGGGTTTTCCTTCGTCCCCCACTGATTGTTAGTTTAACTTACTGCCCCTTAAGAGTGGGATAAATTCTGATTATGTTAGAAAAGCTTGGCTTATCGCGGGGTCTTAATGGCGAAAGCCTTAGCTTTTCTTATACTATCATCCATAAAATTTTATACTTTCTGATAGTTCAAAAAATCACAAGTAACGAGCTATCTCATCTAACAGTTAAAAGAGTACCATTAACGTCAGCTTAGATTCTGTGATTTTCATCACTTCCTGTGAACACTTTGTTACAACAGGTACTTTCTCAAGATAATTTTTCTAGAAAAGAAATATAACCTTACAAAAGAGAAATTTTAAAACTTTACAATCAGTCGGTCTTACCTACGCACCTAAATAACTATATCTATATAACAACAGCGTTATAACCTTCACAAATTATTTCACATGATATAAATTGACTTTATCACAAATAAAACTTTGTATATTTTTACACAACTTTAATTTATAGTATTAATAGGTCAAACATACTCATAAAGGTGGTAAAAAATAGTGGTAAGGAAAATTACTTTGATACTAATGGTCAATATTATTGTCGCTGGGAGTTTCGCTTTTTTTCTTTTTCAAAAAGAAAGAATAACCTTGGCTGACGATCATCACCATATAATGAGAAGTAAATTATTAATTAATGTACCTTTGAGTATCTCTTTTCTAGAAAATAATAGTTTTTATTTGCTAGAAGAAAAAATTATGCAAATTAATGCCCAACAGTATCCGGAGCCAAAGCAATGGGGCGAAAATGTTTCTGGCGTTATACATAGACTACCAACGCAGGAAAAAGTCATAGCATTAACGTTTGATGCATGTGGTGGGGAATGGGGAAGTGACTACGATAAGGAACTAATCAACTTTTTAGTGGACGAAGGAATTCCTGCTACATTATTTATTAATAGTCGGTGGATTAACAATAACTTGGAGGAATTTCTTTATTTGGCAAACCTTAAACAATTTCAAATTGAAAACCACGGGACTAATCATCGACCTTTATCAATTAAAGGTGGAACTGCTTGGGGAATTAATGCAACATCGAGTGTCCATGAGGTGATTGACGAAGTGATCAATAATTATAAAAAAATATACGAACTTACAGGTCTAAAAGTTCGTTATTTCCGTTCTGGTACAGCTTTTTATGATGAAATAGCTGTTCAAATTGTTGAAGATTTGGGGATGAAAGTTGTAAACTATGACATTCTTGGTGATGCTGGAGCTACCTATTCAGCAAACCAAGTCAAAGAAGCCTTACTGTCATCAAAACCCGGATCAATAGCTTTGTTACATATGAATCAGCCTTTAAAGGGAACAACAGAGGGTGTGAAATTAGCCATTCCTTTATTAAAAGAGCAAGGATTTACTTTCGTTACCCTTGATGAAGGATTTAAGCTTAGTGAATAGAAAGAAACATAATCTTCGATTATAATAAGACACCCATTCAACTTATGGGTGTCTTATTTAGTAGTTCACTTAATACGTTCAATAATAGTCGCATTGGCCATTCCATATCCTTCACAAATAGCTGTAAGTCCATACCGCAAGCCACTTCTTTCTAATTCATGGCATAACGTTGTCATCATTCTTGCTCCTGTAGCACCAAGAGGATGTCCTAATGCTATTGCACCACCGTTTACATTTATCTTATCCCTATTAATCCCTAATTCTTTTTCACACACTAAAGGCACAGACGCAAAAGCTTCGTTTATTTCAAATAAGTCAATATCTTTCAAGGTTAACCCTGCTTTTTGTAATACCTTTTTTGTCGCAAAAATTGGACCTGTTAGCATTAAAGTAGGATCTGAACCGACTACGGTTCGAGCTACAATTCGAAATTTTCCTTTCACTCCTAACTGTAAGGCTTTTTCTTTTGACATAATTAAAATTGCTGCTGCACCATCACTGATTTGACTAGCATTACCAGCTGTTATTCTCCCATTCTCTAAAAATGGGGTTTTTAAATTAGATAGTTTGGCTAAAGAAGTGTTATCCCTTGGACCTTCATCCTCAGTTACACGATGTTTTTCACCATTAACTTCAATGTCCAATGGCATCATTTCTTGTTTAAACTTTTCTCTCGCCCTTATTGCTTTTTGGTGACTACTCAATGCAAATTCATCTAATTGTTGACGGCTCAAGTTCCAATTGTCGGCAATTCGTTCAGCTGACAAACCTTGATGTACCATTTCATATTGGTCAGAAAGCCTTTTACTTTCTTTACGACCTTGAAACTGTGAAAACATCGGCACCCTTGACATACTCTCTACACCTGAAGCAATAACGACATCCATGTCGCCACTAAGAATTGCTTGCGCTGCAAAATGAATAGCTTGTTCGCTAGAACCACACTGTCTATCGATCGTTACTCCAGGAACTTCTTTAGGAAAACCAGCGATAAGCGCAGCTATCCTAGCAATATTAGCTGCTTGCTCACTACACTGAGTAACACAGCCACAAATGACATCATCTATTTCTTTCTTACTAATTCCTGCCCTTTTTACAACCTCACTAAGAACAAGAGATAACATTTCATCTGGGCGTATACTACTTAATATCCCATTTCTCCGACCAATTGGTGTTCGTACCGCTTGAACGATGACTGCTTCTCTCACCATTTCACCCCTCCCTACAAGATTTTTCAATTTACAACTTCACCCATGTAACTGTTCTTCGACTCTTTTTTTCGTTTAATCCAGTTAACAAATAAAGCTGAACTTCAATCAGTGGGGGTTTTCCTTCATCCCCCACTGATTGTTAGTTATTCTATATCGGACCTTTAGGGGCAGTTTATCCCCCACCTAAACTTCTCGATTTTCTTAAGTTTTGAGGTGGGGGTCTTACTTGCCCCTTAAGAGTGGGATAAAAATCCTAATATAAGAATTATTAATGCTGATATAGTGACAAAGGTTGAACTATCACTATTTTGACCAGTGATCATTCCTAAATAAAAAAAGAGACTAAACCAAACAAAAGCTGTAAAATAGGAAAGTAGAGCAAACCTTAAATAAGAATGCCGCATCATACCATATAAAAATGGGACAAAATTACGTACACCAGGTATAAAATAGCTAATGATTAAAGAATACACATGATATTTTTTTATTAAATTTGGAAGCTTTACGGAGTGAGGATTTTGATCCAGGCTTTATAGAAAAGTATCTCACAAACCGTTTTCCTACGATTCTACCTAGTAGATAGCTAGTAGTTAAACTAGATATTAACCCTAAATAACCAATAATAATAACTTTCTCTATTTTTAATAAAGGTGTAGTTGACAAATAACCTATTGATGCTACGACCACTTCATTCGGAACTGGTATACCAAGCATTCCTAACCATAACCATAAAAAAACACCAAAATAACCGAGTTCATTTAATAAATTCTTTAAAACATCTATCTCCATTTGGCCATCTACTCCCTATTAGAAAAACTTAACTAATCACAAACCGATTATGATTCGCTTCGTTTTTCTTATAATTGGGACTCTTTAAATTTGTCATTCCAATAATAAATTAGAAGTTCCATTAATATCCATTGTAAATGGTGGATAGGCACATAGTAAATAAAATTGTCTTTTTCTAAATACGTATGCAGTCTTGATCACTAGGATAAGCAATAGAATGCATCACTAGTTACTTTTCGCCAAGGGAAAGTGGTGCATTCTGTAGAAAATGAAGCTACTTTAAGAATCTATACTTTCATAAAAAAATATAATCTAATGAACTTATGAGGTGATAAATCTTGAAAAATAAATCAATTTTTTCGTTAGATACTCCAGCCATGTTACTTGACCTAACTAAACTTGAACAAAACGTAAATGAAATTAGCACCATCGCTAAAACAAACAACATCAAGTGGCGACCGCACATAAAAACTCATAAAAGTATCCAAATTGCTAAAATGCAGATGGCTAAAGGAGCTTGTGGAATAACAGTAGCAAAGCTTGAAGAGGCCGAAATAATGGCTGAAGCAGGAATTACTAATATCTTAATTGCCTACCCTCTTTCTAACTCTCGTAAACTACAACGTCTGCAATCTTTGGCAGAAAAAACAGAAACGACCATTGCTATAGATTCAATTGAGCAAGCTATTCTTGTAAATAAAGCATTTGTAGGAAGAAAGCGACTAGAGGTTTGGATCAAAATAAATTCCGGACTAAACCGTTGTGGTATTGAGGTTGAGGAAGTCGTCGAGTTAGCTACAGCTATTACAAAATTACCTAACCTAACATTAACAGGTATTTTTACACATGCAGGGCATTCTTATGCTGCAAGTTCACTAGAGGAAGTTAAAGCCATTGCTACGGCTGAAGCTAAAGTTGTGTTACAAAGTGCAAAGGCATGTGAAGAAGTAAATATACCTATCAAACATCGTAGCATAGGTTCTACACCGACATTTAAATTTGGTGCAAAAATAAAAGGGATAACAGAAATCCGTCCTGGAAACGCCGCCTTTTTTGATATGTGTCAGGTCGGCTTAGGTGTAACCACTCCATCTCGATGTGCATTAACCATCCTTGCATCAGTCGTTAGTTGTAAGAAGGAACGGATTATTTTTGATACAGGTAGTAAAGCTTTATCACTGGATCAAGGGGCTCATGGAAACAAGAGTGTTGTTGGATATGGTTCGATCATTAATTACCCTGAAGTTACTCTTGCGCGACTATCAGAGGAACACGGTGTCGGTACTCTTTCTAGCAAAACTTCATTAAAACTTACTGATAAAGTTCAAATTATTCCAAACCATTCTTGTGCCGTAGCTAACCTTTTTGATCATTACATTGTGCATCATAACGGATTAATCGTCGATGAATGGTTAGTCGATGCGCGTGGCAAAATGAAATAAAGCTGAACTTCAATCAGTGGGGGTTTTCCTTCATCCCCCACTGATTGTTAGTTCAACTTATACCACAGGCATAAGAATAACTAATCATCAGCTTTCACTGATGAAAGTTATTCTATATCGGACCTTTAGGGGCAGTTTATCCCCCACCTAAACTTCTCGATTTTCTTAAGTTTTGAGGTGGGGGTCTTACTTGCCCCTTAAGAGTGGGATAAAAAAACTTAGCAAACCTAGTCTAAAGAAGCTAGCTATGCCTTAGTTAGCCAACTTTTTCCAATTTACGTCAGTGGAGGTCTCACTGCCCCTTAAGAGTGGGATAAAATACAATCATCTATTACACAAAAATACATTTCTCTACTTACAGTACTTTTATCCATATCTTTCTAAAATGCCTTGCATAGTATGTACTAACCATAATGAAAGGTGGTGAATTACATGAGTTATTACCCACCAGCCCCTAAGCCAATCACTGATTTTACGTTAATTCTAGTTCTGTTCATCTTACTAGTTATCATTGGCGCTGCATTTGTTAAATACTAACTAGGAATGTCGAATAAGAGCGTTCAAATTTCACTTTGAACGCTCTTATTTTTTATTATATTTACTTACTAACCGATGTACCCTATGCAAATAATAATATCGCCAAAAAGTGTACAACTGTACCTGCTAAAACAAAAATGTGCCATACCATATGATGAAAAGGGAACCAACGAAACATATAAAATAAAGCACCGACTGTATATAATAGTCCACCAATAATTAACAAAATAACACCAATATCATGAAAATTCTTCACAAGCGGTTGCCATGCAAAGACAATCAACCAACCCATCAAAATATACAAAAGAGTAGATGTATATAAAAAACGGCGAACAAAAAATACTTTAAAAACAATACCTATTCCAGCAATAGACCAGAGTAAAGCGAGTAATGAATAACCCAATTTGCCACCAATAACATTTACTAAGATCGGGGTATAAGAGCCTGCAATAAACAAATAAATAGAGGAATGGTCAAAAATTTCAAAAAGATTTTTCACCTTACCTTCTGGGAATGCGTGAAGTAATGTGGATGATACATATAATAGTACCATCGTCACTCCGTAAACAGTAAAGCTAATTATACTTGAAACTGCCCCCTCGATAGAAGCAAACACAATCAACAATGTTAATGCAGAAATACTAAATACGATCCCAACCCCATGACTTATGGCGTTTGCAATTTCCTCACCTTTTGAATATCTATGTGTAGTTGCCATGTTTAACTCCTTTCAAACAATATTCTAACTTTTATGTTTACCAAATTTTATAGGTGAATTCGTATTAATATATATATTTTATTATAACATTAAACGATTGGTGAGAAATTTACAAAAATAATTAACCCTCGCGTTTGTTTTTCTTTTATGCATTAAATTTGATTCTCTTTGACTATATTGATATTGTATGTTCATGTGAGAATTATAGGAGGTACGCACTTATGTTATTATTAATAGCTCATCAACTTATTTCAATATTATTTTTAATACTTTTCCCACTGCCAATTATCGCTTTTGTAAAAAGCAGAACGAAACAACAGCTACCAACACCAAAGCTATGGAAAATTCTTGTTATGCTCGCTAACTTAGCTTTATTTGTATCTCTAATTACAGGATTTATTATTTTTCCAGATTACACTTCTTTACGTGTATGGATTTCAGTTATATTAGTGCTAGTAATTGGAGCTTTTCTAGGAATATTCTCTAAACGACTAAAACTATATCAATTAGAAAAAGATATAGAAGCACAACAAAAACATTTAAGAAAGATCTCAACGATTGGGTTCGGTTACATCATTATCACAATAGGTACGTTTTGGTTTATGTCAAATTGGCATAACTTTTAACAAGAAAAGCGCAAGCGCCTTGGTCACGAGCAGCTGCTTTTGCGTAATGTAAAAACTAAAGCTCCATTCACTTATTTGTGTGTGGTGCTTTTTCATTGATGTTCGAAAATATTAACGTAAATGTCGTTCCTTTTCCTTTTTCACTTTCAACTTGAACTAGGCCACCCATAGCCTTAACCACATTGTATACTACGACTGTACCTAGTCCTGTTCCTTTTTCTTTTGTAGAATGATATGGCAATCCCAGTTTTTTGAGCTGTTGGTGAGACATACCGATACCATTATCCTTAATACTAATAATGATTTCACGCTCCAACATTTTAACACTTATGGTAATCTCGCCACCTTCTCCATTTGGAATTGCTTCGATACCATTTTTAACTATGTTCATTAAGCATTGACGAAACTTTTGCTTATCTCCTATTAAGTAACAATCAGAACTTTCTTCAAATATTAATTTAATCTTATTTGTTAATGCAAACGGAGTCATAACTTGAATTAAATATTCTATTTCTTTATTCACATTTATTGAAATAAACATATTCTTCTCAGTTGGATTAGCAAATGTTAAATAATCAGAAATAATTTCTTGCGCTCGATCTAGCTCTTGAAGTGAAAAATCAATATACTCTTCTTTTTTGTTTTGATCCAAATCTCTTTCATACAACAATTGAATAAAACCTCTGGTTACTGTTAACGGATTTTTTACTTCATGAGAAACACTTGCTGCTAGCTCACTAACTACACGGAGTCTTTCTGATTCAGAAAATTCTAGCGCTATTTTCCGATTACGAAGTATATATTCAATCATATAGATAACTAAGAAAAATGTTAGGAATAATACAATTGAATAGTTTAATAGAACACTAAAGTGGTGTTGATCTAATTTACTAGGTATAAGAAAAATGTTAATAGAAAAAGTCATAACTATTAATAAAAGAGTGATACTTGAGGTAAAAGCTAATTTTTTCTTAAAAACATATTGTTTAAATTGAGGACTAAAGAAATAGGTGAGTACTAATAAAATAAATCCTTGGGCAACAGCTAAGTAAAATCCGCTACCTACATCTATGAAATAGCGATAAAAAATCATGATAAGAAACACTGATAAGCCAACAGCTCTTCCACCATATAACGCTCCTAACATAAATGGAATTAAGCGTAAATCATAGTAATGACCATAAATATCACTAAACGGAAATGACATACAAAGTACAGTTCCAACACCTGATATTACGACTAAGATAACTTTCCGGTTTGTGATCTCCATTTTTGAGTTTAAGAAAAAGATAGTATAAATAAACACACATAGTAATATAATCAATACATTTAAAAGCAGAAAATTCATTATCATTAACCCTCACAGTCAGATCCATCCGATGTTTTATTTAATGGATATCTTAATTCAGTAAGAAAATTCGCTTAACTTTTAATTAAGTAAATTTCATAATTACCAAAAGCAAGCTAGATAACTCTTTATCTAGTTATGATCAAACCTACACAATTATATATAATCGCCTAGTAGCAAGAATGACGGAACTTTTATTGTATATTTACTTAGCTTAATGAATTTCATAATTGTTCGCTACTCTGATACTAAATGTTGTTGGAAACGGTCTTCATTCAACAACATTTAGACTTATGTAGCTCCATTTAGGTAATTATGAAATTAACTCAGCTAATATAACTTTTACTATTCGAATTAGATAATGGGATTTCCAAGAAAAAAGTAGTTCCAACACTTTCTCTACTTTTTATTTCTACTTTCCATCCCATTGATTTAATAATACTATAGGCAACCATTATACCAAGACCAGTTCCAGTTTCCTTTGTTGAATAAAATGGTAAACCGAGTAATGAAATTTCTTGCTTCGACATCCCTTCACCAAAGTCTTGAATTGAAAGAATTAACGTTTGGTGCTTTAGTTTTGTATTGACAATCACTTTTCCACCCTCGTTCATTGCCTCAATTGCATTTTTTACAATGTTTACAATACATTGTTGAAACTTTTTGGGATCACCAATGACATAAACTTCCATTATATTTTCTACAGAAAGTTCTACTCCTCGCATAAGCGCATACGGCATCAGCACCTGAAAGACTTTGTCTATTTCCCGAGAAACCTCTATACTTGTTAGTGCGTTCCCATTAGAAGGTTTGGCATATGTTAAATAACCTGTAATAATGGCCTTAGCTCGATCTAGTTCACATAAAGAATAATCTAAATACTCTTTTCTCTTGTCGTAGGTAATTTCATTATCCTTTAACAATTGTAGAAAGCCTTTCGTTACAGTAAGTGGATTGCGTACTTCATGTGAAACACTAGCAGCAAGTTCACTTATAACTCTTAGTTTTTCTATTTCATTTATTTCTTCTTGCATTTTTTGATTTTGTCTAATGTATTCAATAATATGAATGACCAATGAATAAGTTAAAAGCAGAGTAACAGAATGGAAGATTAATATTGATAAGAAATAATAATCTAACGTATGCGGCATGAAAAAGAAATGATTTAAGACATTTACTATCCAACTTACTAACAAGAATGCTAATCCTATTAGATGTTTTTTTCGTATGCTATAACTTTTAAAATTAGGGCTTACAATATGTGTGAAAATCAGTAATAAAAGACCCTGAAAAATTGTTAAATAAAACCCGGTACCGCTACCAATAAGTATGTATTGTGACAGGATAAAAGCAACTAAAAGGACCCCTCCCACATTTCTGCCACCATAAATAGCCCCGATAATAAAAGGGATTACTCTTAAATCATAAAGATAGTCATTGATATTTTCAGCAGGAAATATCATACAGAGCACAATACTAACAATTGCCACGAAGCCGATGAGAGGTTTTTGATATTTATCATGAACCTGTTTATTAAAAACAAAGATATAATATATGAATACTCCTATTAAAATGGTAAGAACATTTAATAGTAAATTAACCAACCAATCACCACCTTTATAAACTTAGTAAATAAGGAAAATATAAGAAAACAAGCATTACTTTTTGATTATATCATTTTACTTTAAAAATACGAGCTCATATTTTAGCTATTACTATAGTTTCATTATAAGATATACAAAACGCCTTCTTCACGTACAATAGTAAATTTCTCCCATTACATAAAGCCCACTTTTTACCTTCATAAAATCAGGTGAAGTAACCTCGTTCAGGTAGGTGTTAAATTAGATAGGTTTCCTACTACAATTATTAATTCCCCCTTTGAAAAAAGCAAACCTTCAATACTAAAAGGTTTGCTTTTTATAATTATTCACCTAAATCAACATTATGGTACACTCGTTGAACATCATCTAAATCTTCTAACGTATCAATAATTTTTTCGAATTTTATTTTCGCATCCTCAGTAAGGGATAGTTCATTTTGCGGAAGCATTGTTTGTTCAGCAACTGTGAACTCAGTAATACCAACACTCTTGAATGCTTCTTGTACGGCATGAAACTGATCTGGTTCTGCATAAATAATTACTGCTTCATCTTCTTGTAAGATATCACGCACTTCTACGTCCGCTTCCAACAGTAATTCAAGAACTTCTTCTTCAGTTTTACCTTCGACCCCAATTACTGCTGTTGCGTCAAACATGTAAGCAACAGATCCATTTACCCCTAAATTTCCACCATTTTTATTAAATGCAGCACGCACTTCAGCTGCAGTACGATTTACGTTATTCGTTAGGGCATCAACAATAACCATTGATCCGTTTGGACCGAAACCTTCATAACGAAGTTCGTCATAAGATTCTTCAGTACCACCTTTCGCTTTTTCAATAGCACGGTCAATAATGGCTTTCGGTACATTATACGTTTTTGCCCGTTCAATAACGAATTTTAGTGCTTGGTTTGATTCTGGATCTGGTTCACCCCGCTTAGCCGTCACATAAATTTCCAATCCGAATTTTGAATAGACACGACTATTATTAGCATCTTTAGATGCTTTTTTTTCTTTAATATTGTTCCACTTACGGCCCATATTGTTCTCACTCTCTTTCAACTTTTTTACTCTAATAATTGCTAAATTCCTTTTCATTATAGAAAAAATTTAAAGACCATTATGAAGCGTGTATTTTGATAGTAAAGATAAACTTATTTCAGATTTTATTATACAGGAAATACAACATTTGTTAAGAGGAGCAGTAAAATTATGTAGTGAACACAGTCTCATGCTGATTAATGGATGATTGAAAATAGAGGAAAAGACTTTTTTGAACAAAGTCTTTTCCTCTATGAATACCATATTTTACCCTAATAAAAAATTAATATTGATAAAGTTAACCTTCAATCATTTAGTGTTTTACTCCCCATTAAGAGTGGGATAAATCCCTAAATTCACTACGAATAATCTAAAGATTAACCTACTTTCGTATCTTTTATAGCTTCTATTTCATCAGCTGTTAATGTTTCCAATAGGTCTATTAGAATAATTAATTTTTCTTCAACTTTTGCAATACCATTTACATATTTTTCATTAATTACACCAAGTAACTCTGGACGACTTTGAATGTCCGATTGCATTAACGTTAAAACTTGAGAAGCATCATCTACAATAAAACCAACTTGATTATCCTCTAAACTACTAATAATAACCTTACTAGTTTCCTTTATTTTTGTATCTATCAAATGAAATTTTTTCTTTAGATTAATAACCGGAATAACATTTCCTCTTAAATTAATAACACCTTCAATATAAGTTGGTGAATTAGGAACCATTGTCATAGTTTGACATTCGGTTATTTCTTTTACGTTCATAATATCAATTCCATATTCACCTTCTTCTAGCTTAAAAACTACATATTGACTATGTAACAACTTTCTCCACTCCTTAGAAATTTAATCTACCCAAAAATCAACCAGGTAGGTGTAACCGAGAATAACTCATTATTATTAACTCACTCAATTGTAGTTTCATCTTAAAATTCTGACTTTGTATTTAAAATTTTTTTATTACTATGATCTTCCTAATTACTAATAAAAGTATATTTTACAGAAAAACAAAGTTCAATATTTATTTTATTTCTAGGATTGTGAGTTTCAACCCTATTTAATCAATGATCTTTTCTTTACACCAGCTGTTTCTGTTACTAGAGACGCTTCAAGTATGGCAGATGAATCTATAGATAAGACCACGTCCTTTAACTTCGGATACATTAATCTATCAGTAATACAATAAATGAGCTGAATTTCATCACCAGTATACCCACCTACTCCTTTAAGGTAAGTGATTGAAATACCTAATTCATCAATTAACTTTTTCCCTACTTCTTCTGGCTTGCTCGAAATAATCATTACTGCTTTACCTTGATTGATTCCGTCTAAAATAAAATCAATAACCTTTGCAACAATGAAAAATACTGCTATTGAGAACATCGCTTTTTCTAAAGTAAAAACAATGGCTGCCATCGAGAGGATAATAGCATTTATGGCTAATAAAAACTTACTTACAGAAACTCCATATTTTTTATTCATCCAAATAGCTATCATTTCAGAGCCATCTATCGCACCACCAGCCGTCACAACCAAACCAATACCAAGTCCTAGTAATAACCCACCGTATAATACAATTAATACTTCAGATGAGGTAATCGCTGGAAAAGGTGCAAAATATATTAATGCTCCTGAAGTTAAGACATTAGCATAAAGTGTACGAAAAACAAATTTTCTCCCCATATACTTACCAGCGATAATCAAAGACGGAATATTTAATAAAATAAAAACAGACCATATTGGGATATTCCATAATGCATTGCTCATAATAGCAATAGCAGTTACACCACCATCTACCATCCCATTCGGGGCTAAGATTAACTCAAGACCTACAGCAACAATGATTGAACCAGCTGTTAATAACAAGTAATCTAAAAATCTTTTCATCGAAACACCTACCTTTTCTCCTATAAATTCACATCAATTTGAGAGCGTATATTTTCTCCTTTTTCAATGCCAATATATTTCATTGTTTCCCCTTTTGAAGAATGGTGAAATAACTTTTGTAAAATTGAAACTGCTACACCACCACAATACGCATGATAGCCAAAAGTTTTCCGTAAAGTATGTGTACCAATTTTGGAATTTATCCCCACTTCTTTAGCTACAGAATTAATAATTCGATATGCTTGTTGCCGAGTAATTGGAGCGGTACCTTTTTTGGATTTAAACACGTAATCATCATCAGACAAGAAAGGAACCGTTTTCACATAATCATACACAGCAGTTTTTACTTGTTCATTTAAATAAACTAGGTTTGTCTCCTTGTCACAGACACTAATATAGTCTTTAACACAATCATTTCTTTCGACGATTTCATGCTTTTTAAGATTTAACAAATCACTTACTTTTAGTCCAGTGTTTATACCTAAAGTAAATAAAAGATAATCTCTTTTCGATCTTTTGAATAAAACTTCTTTAATTTCTTTTATTTTTTTGCGGTCTTTAATGGCCTCAACAAATTCCATATTTGTTAGTCACCTTTCCTCTAATGTTACATAATATAATTATACCATAGTTATAAGTAACGTAAATTCTGAATATACATTATAATAGGAATTATTAGGATAATAAACGACCATTACTCCTTGCTACAAAACAAAAATTCTGAATTTTCGAATTAAGTATGATAAACTTAAGAAAGCGGTGGGATTATGGCAATTATTGTGATTTGTAAAAAATGTCATGGTACCGGTAAAGTTACGAAAGTTTTTTTGAAACTTTTAAAAGTAAAAGTGAATTGTCCTCGTTGTAACGGAAAAGGAAAGAGAGATATTTCTTCCTCAAAACCTAATCACCCTTTTTAATAAAATATAATGATGAAACGTGAGAGGAGACGATTATGCAAGATGTTAAAGATACGATTAAAGAAGTTGTATATGCAATACTCCCTATTACGCTAGTAGTTATCATACTTCAATTTACAATCATCTGGTTACCAATAGAAATGTTTCTACAATTTTTAGTTGGTGTCGTTTTTGTCAGCATTGGTCTAATCCTCTTTCTTCTAGGTGTTCACATCGGTCTTCTACCCGTAGGGAAAATGGTTGGATCAGCCTTGCCAAAAACAAAGAAATTGTGGGTGATTTTATTTTTCGGTTTCCTTCTTGGTTTTGTTGTTACCGTTGCTGAACCCGATGTAAGAGTGTTAGCAACACAAATTGATCTTGTTTCTAATGGAGAAATTTCAAGTAATATTCTTATTTATTCAGTTGCATTAGGCGTAGGTATATTTGTTGCATTAGCAATGCTTCGAATTATTTTCAACATTAAAATTATCCACATTTTAATATTAGGCTATGGAGTAGCCTTTTTATTGGCTGCTTTTACTCCTGACAATTTTATTCCTATTTCTTTCGATGCCGGCGGTGTTACGACCGGGCCAATGACGGTTCCGTTCATTTTAGCATTAGGTGTTGGAGTAGCTTCTGTATTGAAAGGCAAAGCATCTGCAAGTGATAGTTTTGGTCTTGTAGCATTAGCGTCCATAGGACCAATCTTGGCGGTTTTAATCTTAGGAGTGATTTTCGGATGAATATTCAAATATTTAAAGGATTTGGTCATGTTTTGCTAGAAGTTACCTATGCATTATTACCGTTAGTAATCTTGTTTCTTCTTTTTCAACTTTTCTTTTTAAAATTAAATCGAAGAAAATTATTTAACATTGGTAAAGGAATTTTGTTATCTTTTTTAGGTTTAGCTTTCTTTTTACAAGGGGTCCATGTAGGTTTTTTTCCAGTAGGGGAAATGATTGGTGAAAAATTAGGAAGTTTGTCTTTTAATTGGATACTAGTACCAATTGGGTTCATATTTGGTTTTGTAGCAACCTTCGCAGAACCTGCCGTCAGAATTTTAAACCACGAAGTTGAAAAAGTTTCAGGTGGATCTATTTCTCAAAAAGTAATGTTATACACATTGTCAATTGGCGTAGCATTTTCAATTGCTTTATCGATGTTGCGTATTCTGCTTGGAATCCCATTGTGGTATTTTATTATCCCTGGTTACCTTATTGCGCTAATCCTAATGTATTTTTCATCAAAACGCTTTACAGCTATCGCTTTTGATTCAGGAGGAGTAGCAACTGGACCTATGACTGTCACCTTTATTTTAGCAATTGGTGTTGGTGTCGCATCTGAGATTGATGGACGCAACCCTCTTCTTGATGGATTTGGTATGATTGCATTAGTTGCATTATCCCCCATTATCTCTGTTCTCACATTAGGTCTATTATATGAAGGAAAGGGGCGACAACATAATAATGATCACCATAAACAAGGCGCATAAACTTATCATAACAATTGTAAAAAAAGGATGTGCAAAAAAAGTCGTAAAAGCCTCAAAACTTGCCGGTGCTGAAGGTGGTACTGTATTAATTGGATCTGGAACAGGAGTTCACGAAAACAAATCTTTCCTCGGAATTACAATTGCACCTGAAAAAGAAATTATCCTAACTCTTGTTAATAGTCAGATATGCAATAAAGTACTAAGCGCCATTAATGAAGAAGCAAAACTTTGTCATCCAGGGACAGGGCTTGCAATCATGTTATGTCCGAAACAAATAATGGGAATTAATCATCTAATAGGTTTAAATGATACCAATGAACATATGGAGGGGAAATCTCAAGTGGAATCTCAAGCAATTCTTTACGATCTTATTGTTACGATTGTGAATAAAGGCGATGCTGATCTCGTTGTAGATGCTTCAAAAAATGCAGGGGCTGAAGGTGGAACGATCATTTCAGGACGAGGAACAGGAATTCACGAACAAGCAAAGCTATTTAATATACTTATTGAGCCCGAAAAAGATATTGTTCTAACGTTAATTGATCGCACTAAAACCGAACAAGTTTTAGAACAAATTGACATAGAGGCAGGTATTAATCAACCCGGCAAAGGAATTTCATTCGTTCTTCAAGTAGAAAAAACAATAGGTATTAATCATGTCTTAAATAAAATGGTAAATGAGAAATTTAACGATCATGCTTAACTTCATTAATTCATTGACAGAAATAGGAGACAACTTAACTAGTAACGGGTTCAGTTAAGGGATGTAAAATTTAATATAACAGATAAAAAGGCGTTGAAACTGACAATAATTCCCAACGCCTTTTTTGTTGTTAATTTCAACTTGTTTAGAGGGAATATCATTAGTGTTAGCTAGATAATGGTGTTATTTTTTAAGTGGAAATAAATTATGGAAAGAGAAAAATGAAGTCATTTCTTGTGTCAATTTCCTTGCCAAAAGGATATCCAATTACTTAGGGTAAATAATTCAAAATCGAGTAAATGGATTTTCCTTAACAGGAATTGACAATTATAAGTTGAAATAGTAATAGATAAAGTATTGAACTCTAACGAAGCAGAATACATAGTTAATTAATAATGAAAAGATGTGATTTGATGAAATCAAGGAGTAAATTAAAGCGGATGTCAAAGGTGTTATCAATGGCATTTGTCATCTTCATTCAAATTTATTGGTATAAAGTTAGAAAAAAACCTGAAGCTGATTGGGAAAAATTGTGGAAAAAAATAGGGGGGAGGTTTCGAAAAACATTATTTGAATTAGAAGGATTACTTATTAAAATTGGACAATTACTAAGCATTCGTGCGGACTTGCTTCCTAATGAGTTTATCCGTCAAATTCAAGACCTTACAGATCAAGTTCCTCCTTCAGAATGGGAGGAGATTGAGGGAATTCTCAAAGCAGAATGGGGAGGTCCCCTGGATCATTCCTTACTTTCCATCGATAAAAAGGCAGTAGCTTCTGCCTCCATAGGTGAAGTTTATAAGGGTATTTTAAAAGATGGCCAACCAGTTGCCATTAAAGTACAACGTCCCAATATTCAATCAATCATAAAAACTGATTTCCGTACGTTAAGTATTATTATATGGTTTGCCCATAATTTTGTCCCCATGCCAAAAGGGTTTATAAATTTAAAGCTTTTATTTAAAGAACTCAAGGAAGTTATTGTGCGGGAGCTTGATTTTTCGCAGGAAAAAAATAGCCTACTCTTTTTTCAAGAACGATTTAAGGATGTAGATGGAGTAAAAATTCCAGACGTGTATTCCGAGCTGAGTACGTCAAAAGTTTTGGTAATGGAGTGGGTCGAGGGAATAAAGCTGACAGATGAAGAAGGAGTAAGTCAATTAGAATTTAACCAACGTGAATTGGCAGAGCGTCTCATTGAAGTTTTTCTTCCCCAATGGCTTGAACCAGGTATGTTCCATGCTGATCCCCATTCAGGAAACGTACTCGTATCAAAGGAAGGAAAAATTATATTACTAGATTTCGGGATGGTAGGGGAAATTTCTAAGAAGGATTCTATATATTTTCAAACATTGATAGAGGGTTTACTATCAAAAAATTACCCTAAAGCTGTGGAGTGCTTGACTCATTTAGGATTCTTGCTCCCTGAAGCAGAACCAAGGACGATGGAAAAGATATTGGCTGAATTATTGTCTTTTCAACCTGCGCAATTGAAAGAAATGGACCTTATAGCTTTAAAATTGGAAATAAACGATATAATTCAAGCACTTCCAATTCAAGTACCAACGAGATTTGTCTTCTTAGGGCGTTCTTTCATTACGATGGAAGGAATGCTTCGGAACTTGGCATCAGAGGATGATCTCATTACTGTTTTAAAAAAAGTTTTTATGGGTTGGTTGAGTAAACAAGGAAATAACAAGTGGTCGTTTATTTGGTTTTGGTTGCAGTCACAACCTTTATTTAAGACGGTCCATTCCTTTACAGAATTTCTGAAACTCCCTCAAAAACTGGAGAATATAAAAGAAATCGAGCAGCGAAGACATTTTCAATTTTCTATATTTGAAAATCACAAAAAACAATTATTTCAATTAACACTCCTTGGTTTTATCGGAATGGGGACAGGGATATATACTTCCCATCAACTTATTTTGCAGCTTTCAGTCGGAGTATCTGTCTTCTCTTGTATCGGATATTTTATTTACAGTTTTAAGTTAAAAAAATGGATGAAATACATGCATGAAAAACGAAGAGGAAAAATATAAAGAATGTAAATAACTGTGCTTAAACAAACGTGCAGCTTTTCTGTAATAAACGAAGTTGTTAATATTAAACTTTTAAACTTTAACGGACAAGAGAGCCGTTATTTGTGAACAAAGGGGTATTTTAAAAGGGTAAACGGACATGAGGTACGCTATTTACTTAAATTAGCACCTAATTTAGTAAATTTTCATGAAATAACGTACCTCATGTCCGATAGCTTGAAAAAATGCATCATATCGGTAAAATAGGGTCTCCTGTGTCCGTTAAAACGAGTAAACGTTCTATAAACGCAAGCGCCTCGGGCACGAGCAGTTGCTTGACTGAAGTGACCGAGCTCGTAGGCTGCTTGCGCTAGTCAGTTTCCAAGTTAGAAATTTTTAAATTCTTACCTTTTCAAAAAGGATGGCAAATGCCATCCTTTTTCTTAATAAATATTGATTAAAAAAACTTGTCATTATGGGTGTCAAAACAAGTCTTAAATCTTTCAACTGAACCCGTTAACTTTACTAAGCATCTCCATTTTCTTGGCAATATTTTCAATAGGGTAACGTAACAAGCTAAAAAACTTATAAATTTTCTATGAACAGTCTGACAACGTCAGCTCCGCCAATGACAGTTCCTATTGTACTCCCTAAATTTGTTAGCACAACAATTAATAAAATACGCGTTACTTTATTCCCCCAAAAGCCTTTCACTGTGTATACATCTTCTGAAAGAGTTTCAAAATCACCTACACTCGGCCTACGAAAATACGCTTGTACTATTCCTGAAAACCACCCAGCAGCCATTAATGGATTTAACGAGCTCAATGGTGCGATAACAAATGCAGTTAAAATAGCAAGCGGGTGTCCAAATGCAATCGCTGCTCCAATTGCTGAGAACGTCCCATTCCATAGTATCCAACTTACTGTTTGTTGAAAACCTGCTGTTGGATTAGCCCAAAACGTATATGCGATTATTCCAATAATAAGTAATGGAATTGCCCAGGCAATGAACCTAGGTACTTTCGATTTAGGTGGCAGTTTAGAAATTGCCTCTAAATCCTGGTTTTTATTCATTTCTTTTTTAATACCAGGAACATGCGCAGCTCCTAATACAGCAACAACTTTTTTACCTGGAGCATCTTTAATTTTTTTAGCCAAGAATTGATCGCGCTCATCAATTAATGGCACTTTTAATTTAGGAAATGTTTTTGTGAAATCATCCAGCATAGAGTTAAGCATATCTTCTGATTTTAATTTTTCGAGCTCTTCTTCCGAAATACTCTCATTACTGAAAATACTTGAGATCATTTGCATGAGAAGCTTCGCTTTTCCCCATAGTCCAATTTGATGCCAAATTCGCGAAAAGGTTATCTGTATATTTCGATCAGCTAATACTAACTTTGCCCCAACTTCTTTAGCTGATTCAATTCCTTGTATCATTTCTTGTCCAGGCTTAATTCCGAATTGCTTTGCCACTCGTTTTTGAAATGAAGAGATAACTAGATTCATTAAAAGCAATGTTGCTTTTTTTTCTTTAATTACCCTAAAGATATCCATATCCTTCCACTTACTACCCTCTATGATGGATTGATACCTTTGTTCATCTAATTCGACACAAACTACATCTGGTTTTTCAGTTTCGATCACTTGCTTCACTTGTTGGGCACTTTGCTTTGATACATGAGCAGTTCCTATAAGTATAAATTCCTTACCTTCTAAGTGTATTCTAGTAATATTTTCTTCAGTCATATCCTGTCTCCCTAAAATGGTTGCACTATAAAACAACCTTTATCCAATACTTTAGAATCATTGATAATAGCATGATACAATTATGAATTAGAAAACGATAAATATCAATAACAGCTTAAAATAATCTTTTTCAAATTCCATAATTTTCAAATACTACTTCAACTCCGCGAACAAACAAATCTAGTCATAACATTCCAAACTAGATTTGTTTGTCTGTGAAATATAATCTACTAGGCCAACTCATCTTTATTTATAAATAATGTAATAATGTAGTTGCAATTGAAAAATAAGTCAATAAACCAATAAAATCGTTAATCGTTGTAATGAACGGGCCCGATGCTACGGCTGGATCAATTTTTAATTTATGAACAATTAGTGGAATAACTGTTCCTGAAATTGTTGAAAATAGGATGGTTACAAATAGGGATGTTCCAATGATAAAACCTAATATGACATTTCCTTGTGGTATTAGTAACGCGATAATCGAAACTAAGATCCCACAAATAATACCCATCATCAATCCTGTAAGACTCTCTCTTTTTAATAGACGAAAAACCTTTGTTCGATCAAATTTATCGAGTGCTAATCCACGAACAACGACTGCCAAAGACTGTGTACCGGTATTTCCCGCCATATCAGCAATAAGAGGAATAAACACCGCTAACATAGCTACTTCTGCAATTGTAGACTCAAAACTACTAATTAATCCTGCAGTAAACATGCCAATAAATAATAAAAGTATTAGCCAAGGTAATCGTTTTTTGGTAGCTTCCATAGAACTTACTTCAAGATCAAGCGCTCCTTTTACTGCAGAAATTTCTCCAATTTCTTCGGATGTTTCTTCCTCAATTACATCTAAAATATCATCTACAGTAACAATCCCAACAATCTTTCCATTAGAAGTCACAACAGGGACAGCCAGAAAGTCATAATCTTTAATAACTTTTGATACCTCCTGCTGATCTGCTAGTGGTGAAACTGAGATTAATTGTTCCTTCATAATTTTCTCAGCCTTTTCATTAAGTGAAGCTGTGATAAGCTCTCGTAATGAAACAACCCCAATTAATTTTCCTGTATCGTTAGTTACATATAAGTAATAAATGGTTTCCGCATCTGTTCCTTCCATTCGCAAACGTTCCATAATTTCCGAAACCGTTTGTGAAGGTAATACGGTAACAAACTCAGTTGTCATTAAGGAACCTGCTGTATTTTCCTTATAAGACAATAAATGCTTAATGTTATCTGCTTCTGTTTTATCCATTTTCTCTAATAAGTACTGAGAAATATGTTCAGGTATCTCACTAAAAAAATCAGTAATCTCATCAGCTGGAAGTTCATTTAACATCTCAAGTGCATATGAATCTTCAAGTTCACTAAATACCATTTTTTGTTCATAATGTTGTAACCCACTAAAAATATCTGCAAATTCCCTTGCTGTTATATAGTTATAGACACGCTTTCGTTTCTCATTGCTCATTAATTTAAAAATTTCATTTTGATCTGTTGGATGTAATTCTAAAAACTCCTCACGAAATCTTTCTTCATCCTCGTTTTTTAAATATAAAAAGAGATAATACGTAAATTCTTCTCTATTTTTCACAGTGATTTTTTTCATGAATAGAACCTCCCCTCATCCACTTATAAATGCTCAACTTCAACGGTAAGAACATAATCGATTTTTTTTATTAAGTAATAAATCTCTGTTGTGTATTGTTTTTCTGGAGCAGAAAGGGTTAAATCAATTTGTTGATTACCATTTTCAATATCTTTTATTTTAAGATGTCTTATTTTCAGATCACTCTTTTCAGTTTCATTTAACCCCTCACTTTTTTTCTCAATCGCTGTAATTAATTCTGTCATTCTGTAATTTGGCTCCATGACAATACGTACCGCAACATCTCTTTGCCGTAATGCAGTTGGTCCAAGTGATTTAACTACAGTCGGTAAAAGGTTTACGGCTATGATTAAAAGAAAAACGGCAATCATCGCCGGAAAATAAAATCCTGCACCAATAGCAATTCCTAAGCCTGAAGCCGCCCATATCATCGCAGCGCTCGTTAAACCTGAAATCACATCATTTTGTCTACGTAAAATTACACCTGCTCCTAAAAAACCTACACCACTCACGATTTGAGCTGCTAAACGCATCGGGTCCATAGCATTAAATGTAGGAGAGGAGAAGTTATAAAAAGACTCAATTGACACAATCGTGACTAAGCAACTTGCAACACAAATAACCATACTTGTTTTTAAGCCAAGTGGTTTATGTTTTAACTGACGATCGATACCAATTAACAATCCAAAAATAAGTGCAATACATAACTTCAATAATATTTCTTCTTTAAAAACCATGTTTTTCACCCTCTTTTAACTTTAATAACATTTGTTAGCATACCCTAAATAAGGAAAAAGGCACCTTCAACAAAAGAAGGCGCCAAAAAATTAAGCATACACATATCTTCCATGTTGAGTTTTAGCACTGTGTGGCATAGGAAAATTCCAGCTACATTAAAAACTACCTTAGTCGATAGTTTCTGTTGACCCATTGGCGTCTCTCGACATTTCTGGGCAGTAGCGTATCTCCAACACAGGAGCCTCACCTAACGAAGCAATTATTTTTCAACTCACTTTATGGACAGTGAGCTTATTATTGAGGTAGATAATCTAAAAGGGCTGTTGCAATTGAGAAGTATATTATTAAGCCCATAATATCATTTATCGTTGTAATAAAAGGACCAGAAGCAACCGCTGGATCAATATTAAGCTTTCTAATAATTAAAGGAACAGTCGCCCCAACCATCGTTGAAAAGCTTAACGTAAAGAATAATGACACCCCTACAATTCCTGCTAAAATTAGTCCCCCTTCAGGGTAAACGAAAGGAATAACGATTAATAATGTAATCGCACAAAATAAACCAAGTAATAAACCAGTTCCAAATTCACGTTTCAACATTTTTCCTATAGAGGAATTATCCACTGAACCTAAAGCTAAACCACGTACCACAACAGCTAAAGCTTGTGTACCAGTATTTCCAGCTGAATCCATAATTAATGGAATAAAAACAGCAAGAATGATTACTGCTTCAAGAGTTTCTTCGAATTCACCTATAACTCCGGCAGTAATAAGACCTAAAAACATTAACATAATAATCCAAGGTGCACGCTTTTTCGCTGCTGAAAACGAAGAGATATTGGCATCGATTGAACCACGCGTCGCTGAAATTTCTCCAAAATCTTCTTCTGTTTCTTCTTCAACAACGTCCATGATATCGTCAATAGTAACGATCCCAACAAGTTTCCCTTGAGCAGTAACAGGGATGGCTAAAAAGTCATACTTTCTCATAACTCTAGCCACTTCTTCTTGGTCAGTATGTGTCTCCACTGATCTAACTCTAGTGAGCATTATTTCTTCAATTTTCTGTTCTAAAGGAGCTATAATTAGATCTCTTAAAGAAACTACGCCCACCAATTTTAATTGTTCATCGACAACATAAAGATAGTAAATCGTTTCCGCCTCTGGAGCCTCTAATCGTAAGCGTCCCATAACATTAACAACCGTATCTGTTGACGAAACAGATATATACTCCGTTGTCATAATTGCACCGGCTGTTTGGTCGTCATATTTTAATAGTTGGATAACCTCTTCAGCTTCTTCTTTTTTCATTTTACTTAGATAAAGTTCTTTTGTAGCTTCTGAAAGTTCCCCTAAGAAGTCAGCGATATCATCATATGGCATATTATTGATAACATCAATAGCATAATTTTGTTGTAATTCAGAAATATAAAGTTTTTGTTTATCAACTTCTAAACCTTGGAATATTTCTGCAAATTCCTCAGGTTTAACAAATTTATAAATAACACTTCTTTGCTTTTTTGTAACGGAATTTAATAAATCAATTTGATCAGTTGGATGTAATTCAAAAAATAACTCTCTAAAATCAGTCAGATTCGCATCCACAAGTGTTTGAATAATTTGTTTCGTGTAGTTCTCACGATTTTGTTGGTCTAATCTTACCATGGTGGTTTCCCTCCTAGTAGGAATTCACCGTACTTTTCATCTGAGATGTTGTAATGGAATTCCTCATTATCTTTTTAGTAGTGTGTGTTACTTTTGTATCAAATATGATGATGGTATTGTGTATCCTACTACTCGAGTCACTATCCATTACCCCACCCCCTTTTTAGTCAAACATAAAAAAACACCATCACGAATGAAGGTGTTTTTTGCATGACAAAATAATATGTATTGCCCAAGGCAACACAAAAAATCTTGATTTCCTCCATTCGTAGAGCTTTAGCACTGTGTGGCATAGGATTTAAATCCAGCTACATTAAAAACCACCTTATGTCGATGGTTTCTGTTGACCCATTGGCGTCTTTCGACGTTTTTGGGCAGCAGCATTTCTCCAACACAGGAGCCTCACCTAACGAGGTATTTAATTCTAAACTGAGGATAACGAAATAAATTATGTTTGTCAATAAAATTAACAATAATTTTTGTGCAAATTTAATATTTTACCCATTGGTTTTAGATTTAATATTTGAAAGTAAAAAATTCATATGTTAGACACATCAAAAAAAATGTCTGCACTTTACAGAATTAATAACGAAAATAAGGAAAAATTAATTCAGGGAGGTGATATATTATGGCGAACAAGAAACTTAATCGCAATAAACAAAATAATAATGTTAACGATAATAACGATAACAATCTCGATCTTAACATTGATGATGTAAATACTGAATTTTCTAATGAAAACGATGCTCAGGATTTAACAAATTGTAAAAATAACAACAATTGTTAAAAGTGGTCTTAATCAAAAGCCTCTCACTTTAAGAATTTTAAAAAATAAAGCACATTCGAAGTTGAATGTGCTTTTTTCCTCGCCATAAATTAACTACGTTTATGAGTACCAGATTTATGGATTTGTTGACCAAAGTACCGCCGATTACATCATGGTTTTTGATGATTTCAGTCGGCCGTAGCTCTACCTATTTATTCCTTTTCCAGCTCCAGTAATAAATGCTACTTTTCCATTTAACGATTACACTAATTTCCAAACCTTTTTAACTATGTAAAATACTTTCACATTCTATATTTTTTTCGAAAACGTATCAAAAAAATTGTAAAAAAATAACATACAAACTTATGTTACTTGAGTCAATTTCATAATTACCTAAATGGAGCTACATAAGTCTAAATGTTGTTGGAAACGGTCTTCATCTAACAACATTTAGTATCAGAGTAACGAAAATAAACAATTATGAAATTCATTAACTTAAATTCTCTATTTAATTAGTACGTACGTTTGATTAGAATCGAATTATAGGTTTTCTTTTCTTATTTTAGGGAATTATGTATGTAAGTTAATCTAGGAGGTGATTTTTTTGCATCAATTAAAGGATAGCCTTTTGTTGGATAGTTATATAAAAGCTAAGGAACTAAATCTAGATGCAGAATTCATTGCCATTTTAAGAAAAGAAATAATGAGAAGGGGTTTATTCTTAATGGAAAATAAACAAAATAAACGTTCAACATCTTAATACATCCTTTTTATGGAAGTGGCAAGAAATATGAATATCCTATTTCTATACACACATACTATTACCAACTTTATTAAGGAGGTAATTGTAATGACACAGAGAAACAACAGTTCAAATCAACTATTAGTACCTGGAGTTCAGCAAGCCCTCGATCAAATGAAGTATGAAATTGCACAAGAATTTGGAGTTCAACTTGGACCTGATACAACTTCTCGTGCCAACGGCTCAGTTGGTGGAGAAATAACGAAACGCCTTGTACAAATGGCTCAACAACAATTACATTAAGTAAAAGTGAGGGTCTTACTGCCCTTTTTAAGAGTTGGATAAAGAGAAAGAGGCTGTCTAAATTTAAACAGACAGCCTCTTTCATTAATTTCGATCACCACTAATTAAGGCATCAACTTCCCACGTGAAGCTACATATAAAGAATACCATTCATCTCTTGTCATAAGCTGTGATTGTCTTGTAGCATCTTCGCAATTTTTTATCCTAGTTTCATTAGCTGAACCAATTACTGGCTGAATAAGAGCTGGATGTCTCATTAGCCACCCGAGAACTATAGCTTCCATTGTCGTTTCCTTTTTTTCAGCCATTTCTTTGACTAATTGTTTCGTCTGTAAATAAGATTCCGTTACATTCTCTACCTCTTTTCCTGAGTAGATACCTTTTGCTAACGGTCCCCAAGCTTGGATTTGAATATCTTCTAATCGACAATGTTCGATAATTCCATCAGAAAAGTTATACTGAGTTCCTAAACTTTGATTTACTAAAACTCCTTGCTCTAACCAGTCTAGCTTATGTAAATTCATTTCTAGTTGATTTACGACAATCGGCGAAGAACAATAAGATTGTAATAACTTCATTTGGGCAACATTCATATTAGAAACCCCAAAATTTCTAACCTTGCCTGACTTCTCTAAAATTTCGAAAGTATCAGCTACTTCATCAGGTTCAATTAATGGATCTGGACGATGTAGTAATAATATGTCTATGTATTCAACACCAAGTCTCGCAAGTATTCCATCAACAGAGTTTATGATATGTTCAGTTGAAAAATCGTAGCGGTTTGGAATTTTACCTTCTGGAAAGCGAATCCCACATTTCGATTGGAGAACGATTTGTTCTCTTAATTGTGGGCTACGTTTTAAAACCTCCCCAAAAACCTGCTCCGCTTTACCAAATGTGTAGATATCAGCATGATCAAACATGGTTATCCCAATTGAAAGAGCCGCATCAATTGCTTTTTCTGCAAGGATGATATCTTCCTCAGTTATACCATTTTGATTCCAACCGCCACCTAAACCCATACACCCAAACAGGAGACGACTGTTTGAAATCTTTCTTTTTTGTAACGGCATTACCTTCATACTTATCCCACCTTAATATAGAATGTTATTTTACCTTTACAAAACTAGTATAACTCTAAATAAGGGATCAACTCTACGCAAATAGGAAATTTTTTCTATATGAATGAATTTCATGATTCCAGAAATCCAACGACACCAAACTATAAAAAAACTTATGCGCATAAAATCTTATTATAAAGCTGAACTTCAATCAATAGGGGTTTTCCTTCATCCCCAACTGATTGTTGTTGTTTTTAACTTATAATACAGGCATAAGAATAACTAATCACCAGCTTTCACATGAAAAATATTCTATTTTGGACCTTTATCGCCCACCTCAATTTTCTTAAGTATTGAGTTTGGGGCTTACTGCCCATTATGAGTGGGATGAAATAAATTATTATAGTGTCAAAAACTATAGCAATCTAAATGAAAGGGTGCATATTTCTTGTTAAAGTAGAGTGGAGAAGATAAGATAGTCATTAATTAATATACACTCGTTAATGTAACAAGTTCAGTTTAAAATCTCCCCCTTATAGCAATTAGTAACTATTACAACGGTAGCTATTTGAAAGCGTAACCACACCACTAAATAAAGTACCTTGAAAATATGTATGATGAAATCCATTCATGTACTGAAAATTTACCAAAGGAGGGTTGTTAAATAATGGTAGATAAACAATTCATTATAAGAGAGGCTAAAAAGGAAGATGCAAGCCAACTAATTGAGTTAGTAAAGACAATTGCTAACGAATCAAAATTCCTTACATTTGGTGAGGGAGAGTTTGACACAACTGTTGAGGAAGAAGAAGACATAATTGAAATGAGTCTTCAAGATCATACAAGTATATTTTTAGTTGCTGAAATCCGTGGTAAAATTGTTGGTAATTTATACTTTTCTTCAGGCACTAGATCAAAAACAATCCATTTCGGAAAATTTGGTGTAAGTGTGAAAAAAGCATACTGGGGATTAGGTATCGCTAAAAAAATGATGTACTTTTTGATAGATTGGGCAAAAACAAATAAGGTTACTAGAAAGATTAACTTGGAAGTACATGAGGAGAATATCAATGCCATTCATTTATACGAAAAATTAGGTTTTGTTGTCGAAGGAAAAATTTCTAGATATTTTTACGAAAATCATACGTTTCACAGTGCAATAATCATGGGATTGGAGATAGATTAATAGATCTTTCGAAGAAGTTAGAAGTCCCGAGCTAGTCTGTGTTGAAGATGACAGTTTACCAACTTTTTAAATTTTATACTCCTTTCATTTAATAACATACTCAAAAATATGCTATTTATCTACTCTTCTTGTCCAATCAATTTCGAAATAAGTTAATAAAATATAGTGTCACTTTTCGAATAGAAAGGAGATTAGTATGATAATAGCTGATAAAATTATTTTGACAGGGTTAAAACAGTTGAATAAGCCTTACGTTTTTAACTCTCCCTCATTACAAACAAAGACCTTTGATTGCAGTTCTTTTATTCAATATATTTTTAGAGAAAACGGAATTGCTCTTCCACGAAATTCACGCGAGCAATATAAAGTTGGAGTAAAAATAACTGTTTCTAACATAAAAAAAGGAGACTTATTATTTTTCACAACCAAAAATAGAAGCCACAGAAAAGGAATTGAAAAAATAGGTCATGTCGCTATATTTCTAGGATACAATCAAATACTTCACACTCACCGAAAAGGAAAAAAAGTAGTAATTTCTGACTTAGATCTTTACTGGAAAAAAGTAGTAATAGGAGCAACTCGAGTTATTTCACAATAAAAGCTCACCTTCATTGATGAGCTTTTATTTAAATTAATACACAAAATCCAGCTTAAAACTTAAATTAGAAAAATTTAGGGGTGTAGAAGGTAACCTCTATTTCATGAAGTAAAGGATTCATATTAAAATTGTTTAAGAATATTAATTAATTTATCAATTTCATTTTCAACTATGATCAACTGTTTATGCTCTTTATTTACAAAGCCTTGTTCAATCATATGATCAAAAAAAGAAATTAAAGGGGTATAGTAGTCATTAATATTCAACAAGCTACAAGGCTTCTTGTGATAACCTATTTGTGCCCAAGTTAACACTTCAAACCATTCCTCCATTGTTCCACTTCCACCCGGCAATGCAATAAAACCATCGGCAAGATCAGCCATCATCGCCTTTCTTTCATGCATCGTTTCCACAATATGAAGCTTCGTTAAATTTTGATGCGCAACTTCAATTTTGGCTAATTTTTTTGGAATGACCCCAATAACCTCACCGCCACCTTCCATTACCGCATCAGCGACAGCACCCATACATCCAACCATAGAACCACCATATACGAGATCTATCTTAGCTTCAGCGAGTTTTTTTCCTAGTTGTTTTGCAGCTTCCATATATTTTGGATCATGACCTGTTCTTGATCCACAAAAAACAGCAATTTTTTTCATTTATTTCACCTTCCTCAGCTTTTTAATTCATACTAAAATCATTGTTTTTTTCCAAAAAACTATATTATTAACTTGCAGACCTTATCTTAACTTGCTTATCAGACTTTTTACGGTTAACGATAATTATACCTGATGTAACAAAGCTTAGTCCGAGTAGAACAAAAAGATGAATGACCTCATCTAACAGTATTGAAGAAAGCAAAACTCCAAATACAGGTATCAAGAATAAATACATTGATACTTGCCCTACATTATTATATTTCATAACATTATTCCATATAACAAACCCAGCTGCAGATAAAAAAGATAAATACAAGAGTAATCCAAATGAATAGAGGGTAAATTGAAATGGCATAAATCCAGCAAAAACAACGCCCGTGATTAATAAACCAAATCCGCCAATCAGCATTTGTGATGCTGTTAAATACATAACATTCAACGTCTGCGCACCGTTACGTGCAAGAATATTTCCATACGCACTAGAAATCATCGCTACTGATAAACATAACTCTCCAAATCCGAATTGAAACTCAAATGTCCCTTGTGTAATATTAACTAATATAACACCAGTAAAACCAACGAATAACCCTACCGTTTTACGCATCGAAATTTTATCATTTTTATACATAAAGTGAGCAAAAATAATTTGAAAAAAAGAAGTTGTTCCAGCAATAATTGCTCCTTGGATTCCAGTGCTATAGCTTAGTCCAATATAAAACAAAACGTACTGAAAATATGTTTGAAAAAAACTAATCTTTAATAGAGGCTTAAAAGAACCTTTTTTGTAGCTAACTTTTCTCCTAATCAAAATCATAAAGGTAAAAATAAGTAACGCAGATAGGAAAAAACGATATCCTGCAAATAAAACTTGTTGAGCCGTTTCATCCTGCTGAATATTTAATGCCTCATAGCTTAATTTAATAACTGGGAAAGCACTGCCCCATAAAGCTGTACAAACAATTGCAGACAAAATAATTCCATATGAATTCGTAAAAAATTTCTCAGACCACACTAGATACAATTCTCCTCACTTTTAAAGCTGATCTGAACCTCAATCAGTGTGGGGTTCGATCCTCCTCCAACTGATTATAAGTTTAGCCTATCCTATCTTTCATAACCATTAATCCCCGACCCTTGTGTTTTAAGTAGGTCACTCTCAACTTAAGTATGGGGTAAACTAATATAAGATTATATGAATCTTGTCGATTTTCCAAGGGAAATATTCAAAAAGGTGAGAGCAACAAATCGTATTAGTATATATTTATAAACTTACTGAAGGGACCGAGCTCGTAGGCTGCTTGTGCTAGACAGTTTCTAAGTTAGAAAAGGGAGAGATTAAAATTTTTTTGGACACCAGATCCCTTATTTTGAAAAAAAGCCTTAATTTATGGATTTTACGGACACAAAATCCGCTATTTAGTCTTGAAAGTGTGTTTTTCATATTATTCTAACTTCATGATGTCCGCGAAAGTGTAAAAATTCGTTTTCTTTCTAAAATAACGGAACCTGTGTCCTAAGGAGCAGGTAAACATGCAAACCATAAATATTAATCTAACTAAAAAACACACAGAATGATCTGTGCGTTTTCTATATTTTAATGTTTTTTCACGTTATCCGAACTGCAGAGTTAGATGTTAATTTAATTTTTTCCTAATAAACTCAGGAACGTGTTTATCATCTATCGTTTCAAATAAAGGTGAGAAAGTATCTTTTTCATAATAATAAGCGATAACATATTTACCTGAATCATTCCATGATGATGCTAGTAAACATTCTTCTAACTCATCAAACTCTTCAATTCGAATACTACCAGGTGTTTTCTCAAAGTTAAGTAGATCATTTTCGTACCTCATGTATTCATATAGATGCCGCTCATCTCTTTTAACTATTACTGCAAAATCAATATCATCAGCCGTTAATCGTGCTTGTTTCACTAAATCTCTCTCTTGAAGCCAAGCTTCAATCTGATCATGAGATTTTTTCCAACTTGAAAATACCCTTTTGTCATCACTTAATAAATACTCAATATTTGACCATTCAGACCTATCATCCATCAAATCATCATAAGTTTCATCCATTATTTCCGTCTGTAAAATTTGATGAAATTCTGAAATATCAGAACGATTATTTAAAGAAACTTGTTGAGTTCCTCGGTTAGAAATAATGGTAATTTTATCAACTGTGTTAGTATCAGTAATTCTTAATACTGAATTTACGTTATATTTGTGCTCGTCAGATTCAATGATTGCTCCATACAAACCCTTATGCTCTTCTAGAAATGTGACAGGAACCTGGTAGTGGCGAACCAGCTGTTTTCCACTTGTCAATTCATATGCTATTGCGAATTGCCTTCGTTCCCAACCACCTTTTTCGTTAGAATTTTGTTTCTTAATAATTTGTTCATGAAGAGCAACTATGTTTTCTTTATTTTGTTCGTCCTGATAATAATAGTTTTGAGTCAAATATTCCTCTTCTATATAATAATCATGACCGTCCATTAAGTAAAAATGAGGAGCAAAATATATACGTTCAATATCTCCTACGGCTGGAATTCGTTTTTCAAATCCAGTTATATCAAATTGAAATACAATTGCCAACACACATATGCTTAGGGCATAAATTCCATACCCTTTCCATTTTGTCAAAACACGCCACGTTTTTTCGACTATCATTAAGGCTACAAAATAACCTATGATAGATGCAAAAACATAACCAAATAGCAACCAACTGGTTGAATTTTGTGTTTCTCCAAAATACAACCCACCAAGAAGCATGGCACAAAAGGTAACCCCATATAAAAATACCGGTTCTAGTGACTTAAAAGCAATTGCTTGTGAAGCTACTTCAACCTTTCGTTTACAATAAGCTAAGAGTGCAATTACATAAAATACCACAATAAAGAGGAAATACACGGAAATTTCTTTTCCAGTTAATGCCTCAAAGCCTAATTGACTTGCTCTAACAAAAGGAATAAGTTTTTCTATTTTTTTGCTTAAATAATAATCTACCGCAATTCCATAAAAGGAATATTTCACGTTCATAAATAACAACATGGTCACTCCAGCTGGAAAGAACAGCAAAATATACGTCAAAACTCCTTGTAAAACTGACATTCCTGTAAACATTGCTGCAAATACAGCTGCCATGAATATAAAGACTGTGAATAGTATTGTCGTCCCCATCCAAGTAGCGATATCAGCTAAGCTCAATAAATGTGGCAACTCTATAAAGCTGCTAATGATTAATAAAATAAGGCCTATAAAAAAAACAGGTATAACAAGTACTCCTAATCCAAATAACACATGCTGATGGTATAAAGCTTCCCTCTTTATTGGTAGACTATGAATGTAATCAGTTGATAGTTTGACATGTACATAACGAAATAAAACGAGTGCCAGTAACACTGGGATAACAGAAAGTAAAATTAATTGAAATCCGTCAGATAATCGAAATAAGTTATCAGCTACTAAAGTATAGCTACGATAATAGTTATCTCTTGTATAAATCATTAAAATTTGTAATGGTACGGCAAAGAATAAAGACAGGAAATAGGCAATACCTATCCAGCCTATATTTTTCGTGTTCTCAATAAAAACACCCCGATTAAACAATAACGTTTTCAATGGCATATCCAACATCCCTCATTTCATATATAAAGATTTCTTCCAACGTTAGCGGTAAAACATCGAATAACACTGGGTGGTAAAACTCAATATGAGCTGATACTTCTTCTTCTTTACCTCGAACAATATATAACAAGACACTACCACGCTGTTCTTTATACAAAATATCAAATGGCTTTAGAAATAACTCTGGGACTTCACCTTTAAACGCCACTTGTATTTTGTGAATATCAGACTTTAAATCATCTAGCTCCTTTTCAATGATTAATTTTCCATTGTGTAAAATTCCGATATGATCACATAAATCTTCAACTTCTCGAAGATTATGAGATGAGATTAAAATCGTCATTTCCCTTTCTGCTACTTCTTGTACAAGCAAATTTTTCACCTTTTGCCGCATTACCGCATCAAGACCATCAAGCGGTTCATCTAGTATTAATACATCTGGCATTGCTGCTAAAGCTAGCCAAAAAGCAACCTGACGCTGCATTCCTTTAGACATAAGGTGAATTTTCTTATTTATGTTAATAGGAAAGACTTCCTTATACTTTTGAAAACGTTCTTCATTCCATTTCGGATACATATTTTTCATAAAGCTAGCCATTTGCTTTACAGTAGATTGAGGGAAAAAGTAAAGAGTATCTGTTAATAATATTGTTCTTTGTTTTAGTTTCACATTTTCATAAATTGGTTGACCATCTACAAAAATAGAGCCTGAATCTTCTTTGTAGATACCAGCAATCATTTTTAATAATGTTGTTTTACCAGCACCATTTGAACCTAGTAATCCATAAATAGTGCCTTTTTTAATAAAGAGATTAAGGTCACTTACTGCCTCATTTCCTTCAAATATTTTTTTAATATTTTCAATTTGAATCATCTTGCTCTCCCCCTTTTACAGATTGTTCCGCTATGGATATTAAAGATAAAATCTCTTCTTTTTTCATACCTAGGTATAACGCTTCAGATATCAATTTCACTAATTCCTTTTTCATCTTCTTCACCTTTTCGTTATTAGTGGTATCTGCTTGTGGAGCAACGTATTTTCCCTTTCCAGGAACCGAATAAATATAACCTTGGTTTTCTAACTCTCGATAAGCTTTTTGAATCGTATTTGGATTAATCGTTAATTGGGCTGCTAACGCCCTAACTGAAGGAAGTTGTTCATCAGCTTTCACGACTTCATGAATAATCAATTCCTTCATTTTTTCTACTAGCTGCTCATATATTGGAACCCTACTACGCATGTCTAATTGAAACATACACTATTTTCCTCCTTTCGTATGATGACACTCGGTATCTACCTTGGTAGATATTTTAAGAGTTTCTCTTGAACCAATTTTTTCCTCCTACATTTTGGTAGAGAATATTTGTTTGGGATTTAATAAGTTAAAGGTAAGTAAACCTTCAATACTACATAAAGCTGAACTTCAATCAGTGGGGGTTTTCCTTCATCCCCCACTGATTGTTAGTTCAACTTATCGGACCTTTAGGGGCAGTTTATCCCCCACCTAAACTTCTCGATTTTCTTAAGTTTTGAGGTGGGGGCCTTACTTGCCCCTTAAGAGTGGGATAAACAGACCTCGAAGCTGCTAACTCAGTTAAAAAAGTGGACGACGAGACAATTACAGTATTAATTTTAGAAATAACTATTTCTCAAATAGTACTACGTGTACTATCCGTATTATATTAAGTGGTACAGTTTTATTATAACGTCTCTGGATAAAATTTCAAGTCTTTTTTCGAAGGAGAAATCCTTCATCTCCCATCTAGTCTTGATTAATTATTTGAAACTTATATCTAGAATTCAGAGCAGCAGCAACAAATTGGTATTTTAGGAGTGACTGAACAAGATTGGTTGATTACCTTTTCTTTGTTTATTGTAATTTGGGGTTCAATTGTATTTTTGTATTAACTGCTGGATTAATTAAGGGGAATTTATCAGGGTCTTATGAGTGAATAGTTTCAAACTAATTGAAAAGAAATACTGGCAAATAGATATTAAGAATGACATTAATAATTCCACAAATACTATTAATAAGGTGGTGAAAAAATGGAACATGTTATTAAAGAGCTAAATGAATTTTTGAAAGGTCAATACATGGGAATTCATTCTTACGAGCATTATATCCAAAAGCTAGAAGACTCTAAAATTAAGAAGGAATTCCAACAAATTCAACAAGAGCATAAAATTCATGCAATGAAAGTAGCAAAGAGAATTCAAAATCTAGGAGGCAAACCTGTTGATGATGAAGGATTTGTAGGTTCTATCCAAGGATTTATTAATCAACTAAATCTCCCTGACACACCTGAAGGATTAATTAAAGGAGCTCTTAAAGGGGAAGATTTTGGGATTCAGATGTCTGAAGAAATTGTAAAAAGCGACTTAGACGATGAAAGTCGTGAACTAATCGAAGAAATCTTAGATCGCGATAGACAACACACTTTCTTATTAAGTAAATTAATCCAATAAAGCTGGACTTCAATCAGTTAGGGTTTTCCTTGATCCCCCACTGATTGTTAGGTTAACTTATACCACGGGCATAAGAATAACTAATCATCAGCTTTCGCTAATGAAAGTTATTCTATATCGGACCTTTAGAGGCAGTTACTCCCCCACCTAACCTTTTCGATTTTCTTAAATTTCAGGTGGGGGTCTTACTGCTCCTTAAGAGTGGGGTGAAATTAAAACTTCCCTATAACATGTATAAAGCCGCTTTGCTCCAAGCGGCTTCTATGCAGTGTAAATGATTTATTATTGATTATTCTCATCCATCAATGAACAGTTTTTGACTAGTTAACAATTTTTATGTAGCTCAGTTTTGGTAATGATGAAATTCACGCATGTAATAATTTTATATTTTATACCTTTTTTATCCTACTCTTAATTCACGATAATTTCTTTTCAATAAAAGTCCTCTAAGTACTAAACCAAAGAAAAAACCAGGTATTAAAAATAACATCGGTAAAAAAACAGGACCTAATAGCACACCAAAAATTAGTAAACGTGGAGAATATATAAGCCCTACCGTTACAAAGAATGCTCCAAAAGCAAATGGTAAATATAAATAAGGTTTCGTTTTTTCGTTAGCATCTCGATACGCATCCCACAACGAAAACAAATAAAAACACGGATAAAACATTAGCCATTGATAATTCGTCGCTCCTATAGCCTGATCAATGTTACCGTTAAATGAATATACAATTATTAAATTAAAGTTACTCATTACATTAATAACGACTTCAAGGATTAGTAAAATGGTACCTTTATAATATTTTTTATTGATAAATTGACCAAAACCTGGAAGTGCAATACTCCAAAATAAAGCTTCGTAATTTCGTTTTCCTTGTTTCATTTTCCGCTCCTTAAACATCTTTTAACAAAGAGGTTTTGGTACATTTCTCCACTTCTGAAAAAGCGTGAATTCCTACATATACACACCCTCCAATGTATTATATTATTTAACACACTTTTAGTTTTTTGTACCTTATTCTCCTCCCTACTTCGACTTTTATATTATTACAAAAAATGTAAATTTTTATTACTAGTCTCTAAATTAATCCGCCTCTAACTCCATTTAGAATTGTATCAAACATATTTTACTGTTGAAGTTCACTCATTAGATATTAACGAAAAACCAATACTATTGTTAAAGCTTAATTAAGGGAAGAGGATTACGTATGAAAAACAAATACAATAATTATCCTTTTCTTTTTCTGCTCACCATTCACACTAGTATTTACACAATTTATAAAAAGAAACCGATAGGAAAACTAATTGTCTTACTATTATCAAATATTGGTTTGGCTTATTTTTATTAGCTAATACTTTCAAAAAACGATTACTAAATGAACAAAGTTAAATTATATTCGTGAATTATTTGTCAAAAAAAGTAGGTATAATTCACGAAATACCTTGCTAAAAAACTATGAATCAATTATCATTTATTTATTCAATATCTAGTGTGTTTTCCACACAAAAATACTATATATCGGAATGGAAAGGTGTCTTTTCAGACTTAATAGGGAATTCGGTTTAAAGCCGGAGCTGTCCCCGCAACTGTAAGTGCTGACGAACTGAGACAACCACTGTATAAAAACTACTTTTTTTACGGGAAGGCTCAGGTAGTAGGATGAAGCATTAGCCAGGAGACCTGCCATTCATTCCAAAGATTTCATTTCTTCGGGGAGTAAGATTTTGAAATGGCCAAAAAGGGAAAAAACTTTTTTTCTCTACTTTTACTATGCCGTTTCATGCTCTTTCAAGTTTGAAAGGGCTTTTTATTTTGACCTGATAATATTTGACAAGGGGTGCAATAATTTGGAAATATTGATAGAAAGTTTCAAAGAAATAGTAGATGAGAATAAAGATATCCTAAATGAAAATGCCAATGTAGATGGACGTTCTCCTTTAGGTAAAATGAATAAATTTGCTTCTGAAAGTGGAAAGTGGTTTACCGATCATTTCCTTTTATCTGAGGATATTAGAAAATTCTTCGACGATAATATATTGTACATACACGATAAAGATTTCTATCCTACAGGAACGACGACTTGCTGCCAAATACCATTAGATAAATTATTAGCAAGAGGGTTTAACACTGGTCACGGTTCAATACGGCCACCAAAATCGATTCAAACCGCAATGGCCCTAGCATCAATTATTTTTCAGTCTAATCAAAATACTCAACACGGTGGGCAATCATATCAAAAATTTGATTATGATTTGGCTCCGTATATTCGGTTAACTTACGAAAGCAATCAGGCTTCCATACAGAAGCTAGTTAATGGGAAGCTTACAAATGAAGAGGTTGATAGAATAGCTTGGGAAGATACTAGACGTCAAACATATCAAGCATGTGAGGCCTTTATTCATAACGCAAACAGCATGCATTCGCGAGGTGGTGGTCAAGTCCCTTTCGTCTCTATCAATTATGGTACAGACACTTCTCCTGAAGGTCGCTTACTAGTTGAGGAATTATTAAAAGCTACAAAATCAGGACTAGGTAACGGTGAAACACCTATTTTTCCAATTCAAATTTTCAAAGTAAAAGAGGGAATTAACTTTAATGAGGGTGATCCAAACTATGATTTGTTCCAACTCGCCTTAGAAACTACAAGTGAACGATTATTTCCTAATTTTTCTTTCCTTGATGCTCCTTTTAATCAACAATATGATGACGGTACACCCGAAAGCGAAGTTGCTTACATGGGTTGTAGAACAAGGGTAATGGGTAATATTCACGGAAAAGAAACATCAGTAGGTCGCGGTAACCTCTCATTTAGTTCGATCAACTTAGTTAAACTTGGACTAAATGCCAAAAAGAACATCAACAAGTTTTATGAATTATTACATCAAGCTGTAGACATCACTATTAAACAACTTCTTGAACGGTTTCAATTTCAATGCACGAAAACGGCCAGCGAATTTTCCTTCTTATATTCACAAGGGGTATGGCGAGACGGAGAAAAGCTTAATCCAAATGATAGTGTCAGCGAAGTACTAAAACAAGGTACGTTAAGTATCGGGTTTATCGGACTAGCTGAAACTCTAGTTGCACTTACTGGCAAGCACCATGGAGAATGTGAGGAAACTTTGGACTTAGGCTACAACATTATAAGATGTTTAAAAGAACGCGCAGAACAAGCGACAATAGATCATCAGCTTAACTTTAGTGTGATTGCAACGCCTGCCGAAGGTCTCTCAGGTAAATTCACAAAAAAAGATCGCGATGAATTCGGAAATATTGAAGGGGTTACAGATAAGGATTATTATACAAATTCATTTCATATTCCTGTTGAGTACAACATATCAATATTTGAAAAAATACGTAGAGAAGCTCCTTTTCATAAGTTGTGTCTTGCAGGACATATCACGTACATTGAATTGGACGGAAATGCACGAGCAAACATAAAGGCTCTAGAAAAAATCGTGAGAGCTATGAAAGAAAAGCATATTGGGTACGGATCTATCAACCATCCTGTTGATCGTTGTATTACATGTGATTACAGCGGAATTATTGGTAATACATGCCCTAATTGCGGTGAAACTGAAGAGCTAAACTTTGAAAGAATACGCCGCATAACTGGTTATTTAGTAGGTGACTTGAAACGTTGGAATAACGCAAAATTACAAGAAGAAGGTAGGCGTGTTAAGCATAGGTCTTCTTAACAGAAAGGATTGAAAATATTGAAAGTCCTTGGAATCAAAGAAGATTCAATTGTTGATGGAGAAGGATTACGGACAGTCATTTACTTTGCGGGTTGCTCGCATCAATGTCCGGGTTGCCATAATCCACAAAGTTGGCAATTACATGCCGGAAATGATTATACTTTGGAAGAACTTTTGCAAAGAGTATGTGTAAATCCTCTGAACGATATTACCTTTTCTGGAGGAGATCCATTTTTCCAAGCTAAAAACATTGTTCCATTAGCAAAAGCTTTGAAGCAAGCTGGAAAAAATATTTGGGCATACACTGGCTATACAATCGAGGAACTATTACAACGAGGAAAACAACATGAACTCGAACTGCTTGAATATGTTGACGTGCTAGTAGATGGTCGATTCATTGAAAAAGAAAAAGACCTTTCCCTAACCTATCGCGGAAGTCGTAACCAACGTATTATCTATTTAAGAACATCAGTTCATTCAAAAAATTCACAAGAAAATCCAGTAATATCAGTCTTATAGATTAAGGGCCACCCTTTGTTTATGCAGAAGCAATGTTTTGTACGGCGAGTAATCGCAGGGGGAAATGGTAGCTATTCACTGAGTTCGAATTTATCCTTAAAAAGGACTGTCACATTTAGTAACGAGTTCAGCTTTTGGAGAGAAAATAACATATAGCAATAGAAATAGCGTACCAATTTGCAATGTGGTACGCTATTTTCTGGCAACATAGTAAGCTAACGAAAGCTATAATAGAACAAGAAATTATTGGGATGTTTAAATTGAATATTGCTATTTATATGACTTTATTATTTTCTTTAATTGTATCTACCATCACCTCTATTTGGATATATAAAAAGAAAACAAATAAGTGGTTAGGAATGTTAATAGGTTTATGTATCAATACACTTCTATTATTAGGAGCAACAATTATTTTTCACAAAATTTTCAATGTGAAAGAAGTAGATGGATTATTTGCAAGTTTAGGCATACTTATATTCGCATTTTTCGTTCCTATATTTACTTGTATTAACTTTTCCATTCTTGAATTTATGAGATACAAAATATATGGTATCAAATAACTGACATTTGTTGTTCAAATAAGGATGTTAGTGCAATAAGCGGTGTTGATTATATTAACTCTATCGGACAAGAGAGCCGTTATTTGTGAACAAAGGAGTGTTTTAAAAGGGTTAACGGACATCAGGTTCGTTATTTACTTAATTTAGCTCCAAATATTGCAGATTTTCATGAAATAGCGTACTTCATGTCCGATAGCTCGAATTATTTGATCAATTCGGTGAAATAAGGTATCCTGTGTCCGTTAGGGTCTGACACTTTTGAAACGGTTAGAAACAAATACAAAAATGTTTATAAAAAATACAGTTATTAAACTTAGCCAAAGGAACAGTTCAATAGTTGTCATTCCGTAATTATCTTTCAAGTCCTTTGCATTTTCAATTAGTTGAAATGTATTGGCAGAAATAATTTGTAGACAAATTAGCCCCATAACAAACATCCATGACAAAAAGTAAATAGGATTAGTTACTTTCTCAATTTTCCCCTTGGCAACACCAATTTTCAAAAAAAGATGTTCAACTGTTGTCATGACAATCCTTCCCCCATCAAGGATAGGGATTGGTAAGCTATTTAACAAAATAAGTGTAATATTAATTGCAGCTAACATCATCCAAAATTCCATATTATGACCGAAATCGTGAACCATTTGAACTTGAGATTCAACGCTACCTTGGCTACCAAATAACAGGTCAATTTGTAGAGACTTGAACAGTTCCCCTAAATGAGTGACTATGTAAATTAACCCATCCATAGCTACTACTAACCCATTAATAAAACTTCTCCCTTGACCTATACTTGTTAAACCAATGCTGACAAAATATAAGACAAAGTTCATAAAAATACCAGCAGAAAAGAAAATAATTTTTTGAATGTAATTATATTTACTAAAATCCTTCTCATTCGGTTGCACAAAACCACCTAATGGTAAAATACGTATTGAAAGTACACTACCATTTATTTTTTTACGAAGAAGTGTAGGACCAAAACCAAGAGAAATCTCCTCAACCCTACCACCAAAAAGACGAAATGAAGCATAATGGCCAAATTCATGAACAATCACTGACAATAAAAGTGCTATAAAAAACATCATGAGCGTACTATCCATCTTTTCCCCTCCAAAAATTATTTCTACATTATTATGCAAAGCTTGGCCAAAAAATACCTTTATCTACCATTTAATGGTTATGTGCAGAGCTTACTATCAATTTAGGTTTGTATGCATACATTACATTGTATCCAACTTTAAAAAGGAGTTTTTTTAAAATGACAGGTTGTACAACACCAACAACAGGTTATATAGGTGGTTTCACACTAATTCTTGTATTATTTATCTTACTTGTAATTATCGGTACTGCTTGGCTTTAAGAGAAATAAGTAGTGTCAATCGTAATGACGCCCGTTTTGTTTAGTATACAATTAACTGTTGCGTTATAACTGTATTAATGAAGCTCAATAAAGCTGAACTTCAATCAGTGGGGGTTTTCCTTCATCCCCCACTGATTGTTAGTTCAACTTATACCACAGGCATAAGAATAACTAATCATCAGCTATCACTGATGAAAGTTATTCTATATCGGACCTTTAGGGGCAGTTTATCCCCCACCTAAACTTCTCGATTTTCTTAAGTTTTGAGGTGGGGGTCTTACTTGCCCCTTAAGAGTGGGATAAACTGCATAATATTTACACAGAAGAGGCTGTCAAAGACAGCCTCTTTATTGAAGGGATTTTTACCAGAAGAATGCGGCTCCTAAAGCAAAACCACCTACTGCCGCTAGAGCAACTGGGACAAAATAAGGGTTTTTACCATATCTATAACCGCCATAGCCACCACCGTAGCCGTATCCAAAACCTCTTGGTCCTCTAATCATTGGATCTAGCCAAACATATTCTGTGTCTACTTCTACAATTCTTCCGTAATGCACTTTTCCTGTTTTTTCATAAATGTGCACAACTTTACCTTTATGCTGACAACAAATCTGGTAATAACTCATAGTAACCTCCTTTTCCTATTCTTTAATTATCTTATTTGCAGCTTCATTTTTTGATTGTACATATACTATTTTTTTATAAAAAAGGCTACAAACTAGTATAGTTTCACTATTTTTATATAAATTTGATTTTCATAGTTAATAAACCGTTCCTTTTTACTTCTTAATTCATAAATTAAAATAGTATTGTTACAAGATATAAAGAAAGGAGATTAGATTAAGTGTTTCCACAAAGAAGTCAAATGTACCAACAGCCACCTCATAGATATCATTATCCTTACTATCAACAACACCCATATGGCTATCAGGAAAGTCCACGACCAAAAGGACTGTTTGGGAAACGAAGACAATTAGGTACTCCTTTTGAACATCAGCAGTTGCCACCCCCTCACTATTATCAACAACCAAATTCACATCAATATTATTCACAACAGCTTATGGCACCTCAGTCTTCATTCCAACAGCCAAAAAAGGGTATATTCCATAATGAAGAAGGCAAACTCGATTTTAAAAAAATTGGAAATGGGGTTCAAACAGCAATGGGTTTCGTAAACCAAGTAAGCCCAGTTATGAAGATGTTTGGCGGACTATTTAAATAAAGCTGAACTTCAATCAGTGGGGGTTTTCCTTCATCCCCCACTGATTGTTAGTTCAACTTATACCACGGGCATAAGAATAACTAATCATCAGCTTCACTGATGAAAGTTATTCTATATCGGACATTTAGGGGCAGTTTATCCCCCACCTAAACTTCTCGATTTTCTTAAGTTTTGAGGTGGGGGTCTTACTTGCCCCTTAAGAGTGGGATAAAAACTTTCCTTTTAGAGTACAGCAAGAAAAGCGCAAGCGCCGCAGCTCTAGACGTAATAAGCTTGACTGAGTCGAGTGAGATGTAGGAGAGTCGAAAGTCGTTAGACTTTCGTTCTCGACTTATCTTAGACGAGACGAAGGAAGCTTTCTAGTCGATAGGGCGTTGGAGCTAGACAGTTTCCAAGTTAGAAATTTATAAATTCTGATTATGTAAAATAGGGCAGTTGCTAGAAGTTACACTTCTAAACAACTGCCCTTATTTTTGATAGAATAATAGAATATACACTTTGTATACACCCATTTATACTAAAGATTAATTATTTCATAAACTGTCGATTCCAATAATACACTTTCGGTAGACGACGACATGTAATATATTCATGGAAAAGCGTTAAGCCAACAAAACTTACCATTTGCCAATCAATACCCTTCATCAATGCCTCACCTCAAGTTTTAATATTTTATAATGTATATGGCTGATGAGCGTTGTCTTATTACTAATCTATGGTAAAGAGACTGTAAATGACACCTAAGTTTGAGATTCTACCTAAAATGGACACAATGAATGTTAGAAAAGCTTGGCTTATCACCAAGTCCTAAAGCGAAAGCCCTAGTGTTTCTTATACTTTATTCCTTTAGAGAAGTTAAACTTTCTTAAAGTATAAAAGAGCGTTTGTTCACACAGTTATGAACAAACGCTCTTTTAATAAAGACTAGTCAGTTTTGAAACTTTCCTATACATCAGGATAGATACGACTAGATTATTTCTTTCGTTTCTAGGTATTGAATAACTTTTGCTACGCTTTCTTCAATTGAAAGTTTATCGGTTTCTATTGTTAACTCTGGATTTTCTGGTTGTTCATACGGAGAACTTATTCCTGTAAAATTAGGAATAATACCTGCACGAGCTTTTTCATAAAGTCCTTTTGGATCGCGGCTCTCACATGTTTCAAGTGATGCATTTACAAAGATTTCGATAAATTCCCCTTTTTCTACTAGTGCTCTTACTTGATCACGGTCTTCACGGAAAGGCGAGATAAACGCTGTTAATGTAATAACACCCGCATCTACAAACAATTTTGAAACTTCTCCAATTCTGCGAATGTTTTCTTTTCGGTCTTCTTCGGTAAACCCAAGGCCTTTATTTAATCCATGTCGAACGTTATCACCATCTAGTACATATGAATGTACGTTACGTTGAATTAATGCTGCTTCAACAGCATTGGCTAAGGTAGACTTTCCAGAGCCAGATAAACCTGTGAACCATAAGATACAACTCTTATGACCTTTCTTTTCTTGACGTTCACTCTTTGAAATTGTCGTTTCGTGCCAGACAATATTGCTTGACATAGTAACCCCCACTTTTTAAAATTTAAATTCCGCCACCTTGATCGTGAATAGCGCTTCTTTCTCTTCTCGCTGCTTGAGCCAGTTGGACCGATCCAATCGTCGCAATAAACACACTAATAATAACAAAGCTTGTGTAAAAATCTGCTTTTAAAAAGAGTGTAATTAAACCGTAACAAATTACTAGAGAAAAAACAGGCGAAACTACCCAGACCATTGCGATTTTTTTTATAATATCTTTTTGCATTACCTTAAAACCATTATTTACTGTTCCAATTCCAATAATTGCTGAGGTCGTTACTTGTGTTAATGGGACAGGTAAACCAAAGATGGAAGCAATAATAACTAATGACCCACCGGTAATAGAAACGGCACTTCCTTGTAATAATGAAAGTCTAGTAATCTTCTTACCATTTGTCTCAAGTACTTTCCCACCAAGAATTACTGCACCTAATGAAACGAACAAGCCTCCAACAATAACAGCTGTACTTACTTCAATCAATCCTGCACCTACTAAGGGACCAACCGCATTTGCTACATTATTCATTCCGGCAGCATAGGCTTCAAAACCACCTGAAATAACTAATAAAAATACGAGCCATTTATGCCATTTCCCTTTGTTCTTTAATGCCGGAAACTTCCTTTCTAAAAAACGAATAAGATGACCAGCAGCAATAGCTAAAACAAACGCAACAATTGGTACAATTACCCAAAAAGAAACAATTACGATGAGACGGTCGAAATATACTGCTTGAAAGGCCATACCTGCTCCAACGAGTGAACCTACTACAACTTCACTTGTTGAGAGTGGGATACCTAGTAAATTAGCGATAAATAATGTCAAACACGCAGCAGCTAATATGATGATTGTAATTTCAACATTTACAATGTCAGAGGGAATAATCCCCCCTCCAATTGTTTTAACAACCTCTCCACCTGCTAATGCTCCTAAAAAAGCAAAAACTGCTACAATAAGCATCGCTGTTCTTTTCGTTTTAACTGCACCGCTTCCATATGCAGGTCCCATTGCTGCAGCCGTTCCACTAGCACCAATGTTCATCGCAAAAAAGAAGGCAATAATAAAAGCTACGATGATTAATACCATCTTCCTCTTCCTTTCCTACTATCGGAAATTGTAACGTGTTTTGGCAATTGATAAACGGCAAACTTCTTTGTCAGCTGGCTACAATTGTCAGTCACCTAAGTGAATACCATTTATACTTAGGTGACTGTCTTATTCGCTCAATCAAACTTCTTCTACTACATTGCCCATAAACTATTTTGTTAGCTGTGCTACTTTTCCGGCTAGACCATTAATCAATACTTCAACAACTTCTTTTCTACTAAATTCTGGAGGTGGAACCTCCCCATTACTAAGCATTTGACGTACTTTTGTACCAGATAAGATAACTCGATCTTCCTTACCATGTGGGCACGTCTTTGTACTTGCCATGTTCCCACACTTTTTGCAATAAAAACTATGTTCAAAGAAAAGTGGTGTAATACCTAGCTCTTTTTCAGTGAAATTACGGAAAATTAATTGAGCATCATACGTTCCATAATAGTCACCAACACCAGCATGGTCACGCCCAACAATAAAATGAGTACATCCATAGTTTTTACGAACCATGGCATGGAAGATAGCTTCCCTTGGTCCAGCATAGCGCATCGCTGCAGGGAAAACTGCTAAGAAAACTCGGTTTTCTGGATAATAGTTTTTAAGTAACACTTGATAGCTTTCCATTCTCACATCAGCAGGAATATCATCAGACTTTGTTTCTCCAACTAATGGATTTAAAAATAAGCCATCGACAATTTCTAAAGCTGACTTTTGAATATATTCATGAGCGCGATGAACTGGATTACGAGTTTGGAAACCTACAACTGTATTCCATCCTAAACTAGTAAACTTTTCTCTCGTCTCAACTGGATCAAGATAAAACTCTTGAAATCTATCTGCTTCAATCTTTTTCACTAGAGTAATAGGACCAGCAATATACACATCCGGACGAGCAAAAAGTTTTGCTACACCAGGATGAGCAAGGTCTGTCGTCTTGTATACGTTCGCTGCTTCTTCTGTTTTGTTTGGTACATAAACTTCTTTAAGCTCTAGTACACCATAAACTGTTCCGTTAACTGTAAGTTTTACTTCTTCGCCAATTGTTAGTTGATCTGCTTTTTCTTTTGTTACAGGGAGGGTAATTGGAATGCTCCAAACCGTACCATCCGCTAAACGCATTTCATTAACGACTCTCTCATAATCTGCTTCTCCTAAAAATCCTGTAAGAGGACTAAATGCACCATTAGCAATTAACTTTAAATCTGATAAGGCAAAATCATCTAACTCTACCTCAGCTTTTATATGTGAAAAATCATATTGACTATTAAAACGATTTACTAAAGAACCACCGTGTGGAATACTTAAACTCATTATTAACTCCTCCTAAAAAATATTACTTACTTTATTGATGAAGCCCACATTCTACCTTACCAGAATTAGCCCAGCGACCCTCACGTGTATCTCCCCCATCGGCTACTGGGAGCGTACAGTTTGCACAGCCAATACTCGGATAATTTTGATCATGAAGCTCATTATATGGAAGTTGATGTAATTTAATATACATCCAAATCTCATCCCAAGACCAATGAATGAGAGGACATACTTTTATAGATTGAAAGCGATTATCGTGGTTTACGAATTGGACATGTGCTCTAGTTTCCGACTGCTCTCTTCTTAATCCCGATATCCATGCTTGGTATTTAGATAATTCCTCTTCTAAAGGTTTTAACTTTCTAACTTTACAGCATTGATCAGGACTCGTTTTCCACAGTTCATTTCCATATTGTTCATTTTGTTCTGCTACTGTAAGCTCAGGCTTCTTTAATTCAATGTTTAATGTTGGATATTTTGCTTTTACTTTTTCAATAAGTGCGTATGTTTCTTCAAAATGTAACTCAGTATCTAAGAATACGATGGTAGCATTTTTATTTACTTTACTAATTAAATCAATAAGTACAATTCCCTCTGCACCAAAGCTACATGCATAAACAATATCGTCACCAAAGTGATTATATGCCCATTTTAAAATATCGATAGCATCCTTTTTGGCAAGCTGTTCATTTAAATTCTTCAACTCATCGTCTGTCACTGTTTTGTAGGACAGTTTCGCCATTGAGCTTCCCCCTCACGTTCAAATTTTTACAGTTCATAAATTTTTCATGCGCTTTAATTCATTAATGATAGTTGATTGATAACTGTTTCTACGTAAACCTAATTGTTTGTTATTACTTTTTTAAAAAGGCGACACAAAGTTCCCTTTAGAAACTTAATGTCACCTCTAGTTTGTCTAGTCAGCTCAATTCCAAGTTTTTAATTCCGAGTATTTTCATATGTTTAATTACTTAATAAGATTTTAAGAAAATTTCTGACTTTTGTCAAGGGGATGAAAGGATGAAAAAGGAATTTTTTTATAGTTGATGAAGATAATGTGGAAATAGTAGGTCTAAAAGGAGGCATTTACTGACGGTTTTCTTGTTGGGTTGATCCTTTCACTTTTCATTTTAAAGTTTCACTTACGAGAGTTCACCCTCCTACTTGCACAAATCCAACTTTGACTGCAAAAAGTAGCAAAATCACTCACAACATTAAATTCATTCCCTCAAAAAAAGCAGTTTTCCAATGTATTTTACATTAAAAAACTGCCAACATTATTAATCTTTACTAGATATAATCCCATGCTTTAGTGCATATCTAACTAAATTTGATTTTTTCTTTGCGCCTATTTTTTCCATTATTCTTGCCTTATACGTATCTACGGTTTTAATACTAATAAATAATTCCGTAGATATTTCTTTTTGTGTATAACCAAGAGCGATATATTTTAATACTTCTCTCTCTCTTGGACTCAATAAGTCAACTTCTGATCCTACTTCACTTTCTTGTTCACTTTCATTAGGTTTAGCATATAAACTAGGGATTAATGTAGGATATATATAGTGCTCTCCACTTAATACCGTCTGAACAGCAGCAATTAACTCCGTATCAACAGCTCTCTTCAAAACATACCCTGATGCTCCTGCATTTAATCCTTCTTTTAAATAGGCCTCGTCAGAATACATCGTTAGGATTAGTATCTTTGTATCTGGAACTTTTTCTTTTATTATTTTCGTCGCTTCAATTCCATCTTTTTGGGGCATATTTATATCCATGATTATAATGTCAGGTGTATATTTTTCTGCCTTCTCAATAGCAATATTTCCATTTTCGGCTTCCGCTACAATTTCAAAATCTTTCTCTGTTAAAATTATATTTTTTAAACCTGAGCGAAAAACTGGGTGATCATCAGCTAGCATGATTTTGATTGTCAAGAAGTTCTCCTCCTCCATCTTTTAATGAGATTTTCACCATGACAGCAGTCCCTTCATCAATTTCAGATTCAATATTAAACGTTCCACCTAATAACGAAACTCTTTCTTGCATCCCTCTAATCCCTAAATTATATTTTGAAGGATCTTTATTTAACACTTCTTCTACTTGAAAACCTATACCATCATCCTCAATGATCACAGAAATCATCTGGCCATTCTTCATAATAATGACACTAACAGATGTTGCATTTGCATATTTCAAAATATTGGTTAACGACTCTTGGACAACTCTAAATATAGCCGTTTCCACTTCCGGTCTAAGTCTTTCTTTCTCAATACCCTTTAAAATCAAATCAAATTCTACAGGATATTTCTTTTTAAACTCATCAGTGTAGCGCTCAATAGCTACTTTTAATCCAAACTTATCCAAGATGCTCGGACGTAGTTGCCAGGCTAAGTCATGAACTTCTTCAATTGTTTGATGAGCCAAGTTTCTTAGCTTCGTAATTTCACGCTGTCTCTGATTTTCATCGTCTACCTCTTGCAATACCTTTAACCCTAACAATATTGATGATAAAGAGTGACTCGTCTCATCATGAAGTTCTCGTGCAATCCGTTTCCGTTCTTCTTCTTGTACCGTCATTACTTTTCCAAGGAGCATTTGTCGAACTTTTTCTTTCTTCCTAAGTTCTTGCCATAGTTGTATATTTTCAATAGTGACAGATAATTGATTACAAATAGATTTTATTATTTTTACGGAGTAAGGGTCGAGCTCTTTTAAACTACATATTTCTATTTTCCCAACATTTTGCTCCTTTACAATAAGAGGTAGTGAATTATTAACCTTTTTTTCGGTACTAGTACAAAGGCAATGGCTATCTTGTTTATTAAGTAATTCAAATTCTACTAAACAGTTTTCTTTCGAATTAAAAAACGTTTCATAATCATTATCTACTTTTATTTGAATTAAGGCACTGTTTAAGGAAAGTTCACTTACTAAATTCTCTACAAATTTTTCTAAAACGTTTCTTAATTCCTCAACTGTTTTTATATTTGCAGAGATGTTATTTAATAATGTTAATTCTCTGTTTCTTGTTAACACTTCTTTATAGTATTTTTCTTTTTCGTTTCTTGCCTTTTCTAAATTCTCTAACATTGAATTAAATGAATGAGTGAGTTTACCGATTTCATCATTTGAAAAGTTATGAATGCGTGATGAAAAATCACCTTTCGCTACTTGTTTCGTTAAATTTACTAATTGTGTGATCGGATAAGTTATAACCCTTGTGAGCCCTAACACAATTAATAAAGAGAGCATAAGTACAATTAACATCGTGACAAACATTTGCTGTGTGACATCTTGAAGCGCTTGATCAAGTGAATCACTGCGTAAACCGACCCTCGCTGTACCACCAAAACCTTTAACAATCGGAACAGCCACATCTCGAATGATTCCTTTTTCAGTGTCGAACATAACCAAATTATGAAGATCATCTTTGTCTACTTCGTTAACATGAAGTAATTCAGTACTTATATATACATCCTCATACGAATGAACAACCGTCCTTCCGTTTTCATTTAAAATAAATACGTACTCAATATCCCTATTATTTTGTATCGTATCATTCACTAACTTTTGCAAGGCGTATATATTATTGGTAAGCAATAAGTCACTACTTTTAGATGCTACATCACTTCCAATTGATTTAACCCTTTCATCCAATTGTTGTGTTAACGTTTCTGTAATGGAGATCCTTACTCCTATTAAACTTATAATTGTTATTAAAAAAATGATCGCAAAAACCATTCCATAAATTTTCACATGAATAGAGCAACTTGTCATAAAGCTCGGAACCTTTACATGTCTCAACATTAGTCTTCACCCATAAACTTCATTGCATCTCTTATTGGTTGATACTTTTCTCGATTTATAGGAACGTACTCCTGAATTTTCAATTCTTGTAATATATGTTGCCCACGTGGATTTTCATTAAGCGATAAAATTAGTTCCTTAATTTCTGTTTTTAAGTTTTCATCCGTTTTATGAGACACAACAATTGGAGGTGCCCCTGCCCAAGGTCCTTTTTGTACAATTTGAATTTGCATTGCATCTTCATTCTCCAAATCTAGTAACATATCAAATAAAATACTATCTACCGCTGCACCATCAACAGCTCCCCTTGCTACTGCACTAACTGAATAATCATGACTGTACGTATAAAATGTCTCCTCAAAAAAATCGTTAGCTGTATAACCCATTTGGTCTATCATTTCTAAAGCTGCTAACCTTCCTGTATAAGAATACGGATCAGCAAAAGCAAAACGCTTTCCTTTTAAATCTGCCAACGTTTCTAAGCCACTATTTTTATGAGTAATAATATAGGATCTGTACGTATCACTATTGTCAATAATAGTAGTTGCTACATCAACCATATACCCTTCCTCAGTGCCAATAACGTAGGAAAGTGAACAAATAAACGCTAAATCAACTTCTCCGTTTTTTAATAGCTCATTAACCTCATCGTACGTTTGTTTTTGAATAATCAGTATTGGTCGCTCGAGGTGGTCTTCCAAATATTTAATTAATAAATCATACTTATATCTTGTTTCTTCAGGGGAAACAACCGAAGCAAATGCTGTACGAATAACATTCTCAGATTCTTCAAGAAGAGAAGTGTCATTCTCCTCTTCTGTTGAGATAAGGGGAACGTAGGTTAGTTCTTGTTTTTCACTACAAGCAACTACTATTATTAATGATAAAATGATCATCGTCCAAAACCGTCTAATGACAATCCCCCCTAGAATTCTTATTTTTAAAATTAAATTTATTTAAAGATTAATATTTATCTCATCATTCTATTATACATTTTGATGTACTAAAAAAGTTTTTTTTATTTAATTGTCACCAAACGGTTAGATTTCAAATGGAAGCAATACCATTTTATTCAAACTGTATACATTGAGATCCATATGGTAAAAACATAAGAAAAGCGCAAGGCGCCCGCCTATCGGCGACAAACACTGGAAGACCTGCTCGTAGCGGTCGGTTTTTGACCGAAATCTATGTGCTTCTGCGTCTGACAGCTTTGCTTCGAAGTAGGCTTCCTCGAAGCAAAGCTGCATGAAGCTATTCAGAGACGTTATTCAAGTAGTTATTGAAGTCCGTTGCTTGTCTGAAGTGATCGAGCCGATGGCGCCTGGAGCTAGACAGTTTCCAAGTTAGAAAGTTATAAATTCTGATACTATAAAAAAAGCTGTCGGTCAAATACCAACAGCCTTTCGAAAATTTTTACTTTCTAAGTTATCCGATTTTAGATGGATTAGCACTTCTGATAACCTTCGTATCTTCATGACCGTAAGCATCTAAGGAGAATTTCTTTACTCCAAACATGTAAATGAGGACTGCGGCTGCTATTCCACCAGCAATGATTGCCCATTCTGTAAAGGTAGAAGTGTAGATAGCCACTTCTCCGTATGGTTGCACAAGTTGCCCTCCGATAACCATAATATATTTATCTACAAACATTCCTACTAAAACTAGAAGTCCTGCTAAAACTAACTTTCCTGGTGTTCTATTCTTCATTAGCATAAAAATTGGTATAACTAAGCCTAAAGCAATGACGACACCCCAAAAAGCAACTGAATAGGTTCCATTTAAGATCATAGTAAAGTTCTCTGAACCTACATAGAACAATGTGATTAAACGCCATGCATGAAAACCTAAAGCTACAGCTAATAAAATAGCCATTGCTTTCCCTAAATAACTTAATACTTCTTGTAACTGAAAGTTAACCTCATCTTTAGCTACTTTATATGTTAATACTGTTGCAATTAATAACGTTGCAATTCCAGTTATTAACGCTGAGAGTACGAAATAAACTGATGTTGCTCCTCCAAACCAAAGTGGGCGTTGAATAACAACAGCAAAGATCCCACCTAAAATACTTGTCGCTGCAACTGCTCCACAAAGAGTAATATACGATGCTACTTTAACTGCTTTTTCGTTCCCTGTTTGTACCGAGAAAAATTCAAATAGTAATACAACTACATATATTCCATAAGTTGCACCCATCCACCACATTGGCGCTTGTAGATTAGGTGAAGTAATAAAATAAAACACACGGTCCAACCTTCCTAAATCCATGGCAAGGACTAGTAAAGCAGGTAGTAAAACTGAAATAGCTAAATACAGAGATCTTTTACTAATAATCTCAAATCTTTTAAATCCTAATGCATGGCCGAATGTTGATACTAAACACATTCCGCTAGCAGCTAAAGCTAAAAATACATAGGCTACGATTAAAATGTTCCAAGGTACTTGATCAGTAGATCCAAACACTACTTGACCTTGTACGATTGTGTTTCCCATACTAAATATCCCAATAGCTAGAACAATACTAGCAAGGATTACGACAGGTAACCCCTTTGTCAATTGCTTGGCTGTCATTGCTAGTTCCCTCCTTATTATTTAATTGGACATTGCCAATTAATCAAATTCCCCGTTTTGATAAAGAATGCTTTTCCGCACTTGTTTTACATTACACTCTTCACAATACGTTTTTGTTTCTATTTTTTTATCTCCACATCCAGGACACTCATTTAATTTTGTTTCGTGAAGCAATGTACTTTTTCGGATTTCTTCAAAATTAATTGAGCTTTTACGAATTTCTAAACAGACATTTTCACAAATATCACAATCGATGCAATAATGCGCTTGAAATATAAGCGAGGTTTTTTCCTCTGTTTCTTCTAATTTAAGCGCTCCAGTTGGACATGTAGCAGAGCATTTCCGACACAACTGGCAATTGTTAGTAACTTCTAATTTTACAATTCCCAGCTTTTTAGCAATCTTATCTGGTATATTCCCTATACTATTTTTTCCCTTTAGGCAAGATAATAAATATTTTCTTCGATCCGTTAACGAAAGTTTATCTCTAAGATTACTAGACTGATCAAAAGAGTCAAAAACAAGATGTGCTACTTGATCTTTCGTTTTATTTTTTGATAAAGAGAATAATTCTCTTCTTGATACTTTCCGTTTAGAAGCTATTCTTGCGTCTTTATTATCGATGATCTCAACATTACATTCTGAAATATTACTACCATTCCATTCATTTATCCAAATTAAATCTCGTTTGTGGGTCCAGTTAGACTTACAGGAAAGACACCGTTTCTCATTCCATAAAATTTGTATCTCTTTTTCATACAATGTTCCTATCATTAACATTTCAGGTCTAAGCGAAGAGACACACGGTAGGATTACATCTGTACTAGGGTCACCTTGTTCTTCACATGAGAAACAAACACTTTCACAGCTTTGAATTTTTTGTTCATATTTATGGAGCTGTTCAAATTCATAATTGAACGCTTCTGTCGGACATACATGTATACATAATCGACAGTTGCTACACTTAGAGCTATCAAGCGTTAACTTTCCATCTGTAATATTTATAGCTGGTTGGGGGCAAACTTCTTCACATAAAGAACATTGTGAATGTTTATTGCGGTTTCTCAGGCAGCGACTTTCACTTAGACGAACAAAACTTTTATCAACCATTCGCTTTAATAGAAACTTACTCCACATTCGTAGTTCGCCCCTTTCCTAAAATATTAATTATTTATTGATGTTTGTGGATGTAATTCTTCACGTTCACACATAACTACTTTAGCAGTTAAATCTACTAGTTTTTTATAGAAATCTAGATTTCCTCTTTTGTTTATTTGTTCTTTAAACGGTAGTATCCACCTACTTAAATGAGTATGAATAAACTTCGTAAGTAAGTTTAAATATGACAGTTCATTCGTTTGAACATATTGAAAGTAAAGGTAATAAATAAACTCAAGCTCCACTTTAATGTGATCAGGAACATCCTTGAAGTCCTTTGACATGACAATGCCAGCTTCTTGATACATTTGTTCAGCGTACGTAGTGGATTCCCCTTGAAGCTGACGTCCATTTTCTAGATAAATAGAGCTATAGGGTGGTGCAAGTACATCAAAAGGTCCAATAAACAACTTTGCATGTTCTACTGCTAATGTTGTTAATTCTTCATCTTGTTCAAATATTCTATTGAACTCATTCTCTAGCTCTTTACCGTCTGTGACAAGGTCAGGGTAAAGAGTTTGTAGACTATTTCTTAATGGTTCGAACAACACTTGCAAATCCTGATTCGGCTTGTTAAATAATTCAGACAACACTTTATAAAGGTTTGCCTTATGTTGAAAAACTCCTAGTTTCTCTCCCATACTTAGTCACTTCCCCTACTATTCTAGTTAGTTTGTTTATTTTAGAAGCTTCTTAAGTAAAATACTTTTGGTTTTGTTCCAAGATCTTCTCGTAACCCTTTATGATCATGCCTTAATAGTTCATGAATTTTATCGTTTGGATCATTTAAATCTCCTACATATCTCGCTTCTGCTGGACAGCGAGTAACACAATATGGTTGTTCACCACGATCTAGCCGATGATCACAAAGTTGACATTTTTCAACAATCCCACGGTAACGAATGGCTTCATAATTAAAATCACGCTCAGGATTATAATAAGGGATTGGTGTACCAATTTTCTCTTTAATTTCAGCAGGTGTCGCTGATAATTCACTCCACGCTTCTTTTTCATTCCAATATTGGTGTGGATCTTTCTTATTAAAACAGATAACTCCATAAGGACAGGACGCCATACAGCTTTTACAACCGATACATTTATCCGCGTTGTGTAAAGTTAAGCCATTTTCGTCTTTATACATCGCTTTTACCGGACAAGCTTTCACACATGGCGCATTTTCACAGTGATTACATAATGTTGGAATATATTCATATTTTACATTTGGAAATTTACCCGTAGTATTATGAATGTGATGAGACCAATTCATGCCTGGTTCTGTATTGTTTTCATTTTTACATACAACTGAACATGCTGCACAACCAATACATGATTGTAGGTCAATTGTCATTGCATAATTTTTAGCCACAACCGTCACCTCCGTACGTTTTTAACGATCTATTAAACTTTTTCTATCTTAATTCTTGATTGGCCACCATGTCTTGCACCACTTCCGCTTAGTGCTTCATGAACAGGTGCTAAAATTGTGTTATTGTTTCCTCCACGAGCAATTTGCTTTTTACGATCTAGAGATGCGATATGACCGTAAGCCCAGTGGCCTTGACCGTAACACTTCGTTACAACACCTGGACGAGTACCTTCCCATAGCTTTGCTTTGACAGTGATTGAGCCTGTTGCTGAAGTAATCTTAATCATGTCACCATTTTCAATTCCAAACTTTTTCGCATCAATTGGATTAATTTTCGCTACATCGTCCCATGCTTCATCCCCTGGATCAGCATCTTTAAATTCTTGATACCATGAGGTATTAGCTGAACGAGCTTCACGATTTAATTTTGAACGGTGATCAGAGAAAATAAGTGGATACTCATTTTCATCCCCAACACGGTAGGCTGGTTCGTAGTGAGGAACAAACGCTAACTCTCCCCGTGCGGTATAATTTGTTGCTTCCATCACTTTATCTACATTTACATTATGTCTTTCTGCATGGGCTTCTAAGGCTTTCTTTAATGTCTCACTATAGAATTCAAACTGTCCTGTTTCAGTTCCCCAGTTACCGTTCCATTTTTGACGGAAGCGATAAGGAATTGAGTTCCACGTTCCAATCTTTTTATACTCTTCCCAGCCGTTAATGACATCACCTTGTTTTTCAATTGTTGGATCCCATAATGGTTGAGTATATATTTTTGTTGCAATTTCATTAAATTCTTTTCCATTTGTAGGTTTTTTACCCGTTTCTGGATCCACAAACTCGTTGCGGAAATAATCAATAAGGTTAGAGAATCCTTTTCTTTCTAATGCTTCACCTAGCATCCACGGAACCTCTGTTTCATCAATTCTTACGTCAAAAGGTGACTCGATAATTTCATTTTGAATATGACAATGTCTGTATAAATTACCATTACTTCCACGAACGGCACTCAAACGCTCAAACATGTGGTGTGGTACAGGCAAGACAATATCGGCAAAGTGTGTTTGCTCTGCTGGGTTTAATGTCATGTGTACCATAAATGGTAATTTAGCTAATGCCTCATCCCAACGCTCTGTCCCCTGATTACTATAGTTGAAATTCGTCCAGTAGCTCATCACTACTTCCAAACTATATGGATCTTCGTTTAATATTGAGTCGGCTATTGTATTTGTTGGCTTGATCCCACCAGAATTACCTGCATTCATCGCTGGCATTTCTAATTTTCTTCCGCCAAAATCAGCACGTGGCATGCTATTACCATTCGCAGCAATAGGATCTATATATTTCTCAAAGTCTGGGAAACTATTTACTGGACAGCTTTCGCCACCACAAATTACTCCTCCAACATTATCAGCTGATCCTACTAATCCATTTAAAGCTGCCATTGCTTGTGCAGTATATCCACCACGAACGACCATATTCGAGCCGGGTGACATGAAAGAAATTGCTCTCGGTGCGGCACGACCGAAGTCTCTTGCCACTCGATATATTTGTTCTACTGGAATTCCACTGCGCTCAGCAGCCCATTCTGGAGTTGCATCTTTCAGAGCGATGTTCCACCATTTGACTAATCCGTGTGTTTGGATTTCTTCAAAATCTTCTTTATCAACAGTTCGACCCGCTTCGAAACGATTTACACCATCTTTAAAATCTCCTACAAATGGCTTATACCAAAGTTCTTCCGTTAATAATACGTGTGCAATCGCAATCGCTAACGCTCCGTCTTCACCTGGGATAACCGGTAACCACTCATCTGCTTTGGCTGCAGTAGTTGATAACCTTGGATCAACTACTGCTATTTTCGCTTGATCTTTTAATTTACCAAATAAGCTTGCAGTATGAGGTACTTGACGGTTTGAGGCAATTGGATCAGCTCCCCACATTAACTCGTAAAAAGCATTTTCATGGTCATAATCGGCATATCCCCAATACGCTTCTGTATAGTAACGGCCGTGTTTTTCTGTTTCCGCACAGATCGATGAGTGAGAAACATTATTTGGTGTACCAATAATCTTTGGCATATTACCGTAAAGAATACCGTTAAGTGCGGTATAACGTCCGCGCCATACTGAAAACTTATGAGTTTCATTTCTTTTACGAAGATCCATGATTTTATCTGCGATTATATCCATTGCTTCTTCCCAAGAGATAGGTATGAAACCAGGATCTTCATCTCTACCTTTTTTGGGATTCGTTCTCTTCATCGGTTGTTTTACACGATCTGGATCATACACTTGTTGAAGAGCAAGGTGTGAACGAACACAGGAATGTCCATGATTTGCTTTTGCATTTGGGTTTCCTCTTACTTTTGTGGCTCGCCCATTAATACGATACACTTGAACCGCACACCAAGCTGTACAGCCTTGACAAGTACTTGCAATCCATTCACCTTGTGGTTCGTTTTTAGCTGCAGCTTCAGTATTTTTGGTAAATGCATTCAACGCAGGCTTTGTTTGACTTGCTCCTGCTACAAAAAGACCACTTACAGCTGATAATTTAATAAAATTCCTTCTATTAACTTTCACAAATACCACCTCCATTAATTCATAAAGAAGTCTTTAACTTCATAGCTTATGCTTTATTTAAATCTATTTTTATAAGTGATTTACGCGCGCGTAATAAATCTTTAGTAGATTTGACTGTAGACTCTTTAATAAATGTAGTCATTTATTAGTCTTTTACCAATCGTAGTTACATACCAAAGTAGTTTTTTGTATTTTTATCTTTACTTCTTTTCCTCTATATCATCTGCAGTTAACTCTCTTGTAGATTTCTTAAATTCTTTTAAAGTGTCACCAACTGCCCTACCCATTTCTGGAAGTTTTTTAGGACCGAAAATGATTAGTGCGATAACTAAGACCAATATCAACCCTGGAATTCCGATGTTCGTTAAAATGTGAAACGCCTCCTTAATATTAATTATTTACCTTCTTTTCCCCTCTACGCGAATAACGTACAATATTACGTAACCACCTGTGAAACATTGCACAAATAAACTTATACTTTATATCCTTTGGAAAAGGTTAGGTAGGTCGTGCTCACCTTTCTGATAATCTCATTTTGCATGATCTAGAACTTTTTTCTCTATCAGAAAAACAGATACTCCTTGTAGGGAAAAAACGTAATTGTGAATAAAAAAATCCCTACACTCATAAATGTTGTTAAAACAACATTTGCAAGTGTAAGGATTTTCTTTGATTCCTATTGATATTGAGTAAAAGTCACAAACATTTCAAATTTCCAGCTAAATATATCCCCTGTCTTTTCATAATGCTCTCTCCGGGTAATCTGTACAAACCTCTATTTTTCCTGACAGTCGTTTAACATATTCAATTTCTTGAGCTGAATTTGGCGTCCAAGCAACAATTTTCCTTCCTTTTGCTAGGTGGCTATCTACAAAAGGCTTCGTTAAAAAGGGAAATGAGATAGAAATTGTATTAGCTTCGACATGCTCCAACTGTTCATTGAGTAAGGTAGGGTTTCCTACAATAATTAAACCTGTTTGAATACATGAAGTAAGCTCTCTTACCCTTTTTACTTCCTCATGATCAAAAGACGTTATCACAACTTCTAGATCCATGTTCATATTTTGAACGCACTGAACAACTTTATTTGCCAAACCTTTATACATATTACCTGCTGTTTTTAATTCAAGATTTAAACGTTTCTTCCCTTTACAAAGCTGAAGTACTTCTTCCAAAGTAGGAATTTTTTCATCTTGATACTTTGGTGAATACCAGGTTCCAGCATCCAACTTTTTAAGTTCTTTTAAGGATAGATCTTTTACAAAGCCAATTCCATTTGTCGTTCTTTCCAAGCGAAAATCATGAATCATGACTGGTACGCCATCCTTGGTTAGCTGTACATCTAATTCAATCGATTGGATCCACTTTTCATCAATAGCCAACTTAATTGCAGCTAAAGTATTCTCAGGTGCCCTGCTGGACCAACCTCTATGAGCCATAATTGGTTTCATATTTCCTCCTTCTAATAAGAAAAGCCTCAAACTCCTTACTCTCGATCCCTAAAATGAGCTGCAGGCAGATAGTTAGCTTTTCACTAAAAAAATTTTATACTTTCTATAATAATAAGAAGCGATAACATTAACCGTTACCGCTTCTTCTAACTTTTATAATTCTTCCATTTTTTTCAAAACTTCGTTGATCTTCTCTCCAATTAAATAGTCTATTTCCACGACCATGTTTTCTGTTTCAGGATTAACACCTACATAACCTCTTTCGTACCTAACAACCTGATTTCCATCTAAATCAAGAAAACCAAATTTTTGACCAAATTCACCTTGGTAATCCGTCAAAAACTCGAAATTGTCAAGAGGAAATACCTCCTGTAAATAAGCATGTTCTTCAGGCGTCGATAAACTGATCCCATAGAGTTTTACACCTTGCAATTCATCATTACTATATTTATTCAGCTCAACTAGCTGAGTGATGCAAATTTGTCAGCCAACTCCTGTAAAGTATGCATAAATTGTTTTTCCTTCAGGGCTAATGTTAACAAAATTTTCCGTATTATCTAAAAGTGAAATATCGAAGGCTTCTTTACTAAACGTTACTGTTTCTGTTTCTTGTGTATCTTCGCCACCATTACAGCCAGCAATTACTACAACAAGCAATAGAAAAAAAGCTGCTAAGATTTTTTTCTTCATTCAATTGTCTCCTTATTACATCATATTTTTATTATAATGAAACTGAAATAACTTTTTCTAAAACTATTATAGAGATACTACAGCCATTCCTGCAAGTATATAATAGTCGTTTCGTGAAAAGCCCGTGAACTTTTCTACAGAACTTTATTATTACAAATTTTTAAGGGTACCTTTAAACACAACTAAAGGTACCCTCATCATTTTTTTCCTCTATTCAATTCGGTCTACAAAATATTACAATCTAACTTTAACTTCTCATTAATTCTTTTTATTTATTGTGCCACTTTGTCCTATTATTTTATTGCTCCATCGATAACACCTTTAATTACTTGTTTTTGCAGAATAATAAAGAAAATAACGATCGGTATCATTGCTAAGATAAGTCCCGCCATGGCAGGCCCAAAACTAGATGTATATTGTCCAAAGAAATAATAGGTTGATAATGGAATTGTTCGATTTCCTTCTGAAACTAACACTAATGATGGTAATAAGAAGTCATTCCATATCCATAGGACATCTAATATAACAATTGTTACCGTAATCGGCTTTAACATTGGGAATACAACTAACCAAAAAACTTGTAATCTTGAAGCACCATCAATTAATGCAGCTTCTTCAAGCTCTACTGGAATAGATTTCATGAATCCATGATACATAAATGTTGCTAAACTTAATCCAAAGCCTAAATAAAAGAACATTAACATCCATTTACTGTTTAGCAAACCTAAATTTCCATAAATCGATACGAAAGGAATCATTAAAGCTTGGAAAGGAATTATCATCGACGCTACTAATAACATCAAAATCACACCATTCATTTTCCATTTCCATCTCACGAGAAAATAAGCAAGCATCGAAGCAAATACAATGATTAATAAAACCGAAATTAATGTAATTAATATTGAATTCCATAATGCCGACATAAAATTCATTGTTTGAAAAGCAGAAATATAATTTTCAAATGATAGTGCTTTCGGTAGTGCCAACGGATTACTAACAATATCTAGACGGTCTTTAAATGAGTTAATAAAAACTAAGGCAAATGGGAAAAAATATAAGATAAATAGAACAACTGAAAGAGTTAGTAAAATGATTGATTTTATTTTTCTCCTCTTTTTCATTATGCTTCAACCTCCATTTTCTTCATAATTCTAACTTGAGTAATGGCAATTGCTGCGACGATAATGAAAAGAATAAATGCTTTCGCTTGACCAGAACCGAAATTTTGATAAAGAAATGCGTCATTGTATACGTGCATCGCAATTAATTCTGTCGATCGAAACGGACCACCACTAGTTAACGAAAGATTCGTATCATAAACTAAGAAACTACGTTGCAATGTTAAGAATAAGCTTATCGTGAACGCTGGGATCATTAATGGAATTTTTATTTTCAACATTTGTTGCCAAGGATTAGCTCCATCTAAATCAGCAGCTTCAAGCAACGATTTATTAATGCCCATTAATCCTGCAATGTAAATCAACATCATATAACCTGAGCTTTGCCATACTCCAACAATTACAAGTGTCCAAAAAGCTTTTTCTGGAACAGCTAACCATGAATAAGAAAAAATAGATAACCCCGTAGCTTCACCGAAGTGGACGATAACTCTTGTAAAAATAAATTGCCAAATGAAACCTAAAATAATACCACCAATTAAGTTTGGTGTAAAAAAGCCCATTCTAAAAAAGTTTTGCCCTTTCATTCCACTTGTTACGAGTAACGCTAACCCAAAAGCAATCACATTAGTTAAGACTAACGTATAGACTACGTATTTAAACGTAATTTTCATCGAGTCCCAAAATCCTGAGTCTGAAAAAGCTATCGCATAATTTTCAAAACCTCTGAATTCTAATAATGAACCCGAAAAGCCAGTCCAAGTAGTAAAAGTCATCGCAACTCCTAGTAGTAAAGGAAAAATCATAACAACTAGGAACGCAAAAAGGGGAATAAAAGCAAACGTACCGACTACCTTTAACTTATCTACTAATTTTTTTTCATTATACATTCTAGGTACCTCCATCTACTTCATATGTTTTCTAAATTTAAATTGTAGCTAAAAGATGAGATCAACTTGCTCATCGCAAAACATCCGTTCTCTGATTACCAGATGCTTTACGACAAGCAGATCAAAAAAATATAGTAGTGGGATAAGCTGTATTCTGCTCATCCCACAATTAAACCGTTTATTCTCCAGCGTTTTTCCAGTAATCTTCAAATTCTTGAATTAAACCTTCTTTATCAGTATTATCCGAAAGGTACTTTTGCAATGTAGCACCCATTGAAGGCCAACCATCAGCAGGATAATATGAGTTCATCCATTCTAATGTGTCATTTCCTTCCATATAACTTAAAACTGATTGTGATAGTGAATCCTCTGGTTTTACTGTGAAATTATCAAAAACAGGTATAAATTTAAATTCGTTTACATAATGCTCTTGCCCACTTTCAGTACTTACTAACCAGTTAAGAAACTCCTTTGCAGCTTCTTGTTGGTCTTCTGTAGATTGTGACGCATCGATTACCCAATATGAAGGTACTCCAACTGAAATTTCGTTATTTCCAAACTCAGATAAGTCATTACTTACTGGTACAGGTAGGAACCCAAATTCCCCTTCAGGATCAATTTCATGTAATTGTGGATAAGCCCAGTTACCCATAAACCATAACCCTGTTTTTCCGTTTGCTAATGCTAATGCACCATCATCATATTGAGCAGCTAAAGGTGCATTTTTATTTGAATTAAATTCTTTTATTAAATCAAATGTTGTTAACCAACCATTAAATACGTCATTGTCAGATAGAGAAACGTTACCATCTAACATATCTTGCATAAATTGATGGCGCTCATCACGATCAGCTGATTGTGATGCAAATAAAGGATTTGTTAAATGAGCTCCTAATGACCAATCCATTGGTGATACATGAATTGGATCAACCCCTTCTAATGCATCTAATTGCTCTAATAAGCTTCTTAAGTCATCATGTGTTCTAACTGTTGTCGGATCAAAATCTCCACTTACAGCTTGATCAAGAATAGCTTTGTTATAGATAAAACCGAATGCTTCTACTGTAGTCGGTTGACCGAATACAGATCCATCAATAGTTACAAAGTCCGTCATACCTTCTTGAACTGTTTCTACCCACGGTTGATCAGATAAATCTAGTAATCTATCTTTAAATACATCAAATTCCTGTGCTAACATCATAATTGTTGGTGCATTACCAGAAGAATAAAGCGATGTCATTCTTTCGTATGCGTTTCCACCAGCTAATGGAATAATGGTTACTTTTATACCAGTTTCACTTGAAAAGTCTGCAATAGCAGCTTCAAATTCTTGTGCAATCTCTGGTTTACCCAAAAAGATTGAAATTTCTTCCGCTTTACTTGTACTATCTTTAGTTTCTGAATCGTTTGGTGTTGATAGTTCATCATCATTTCCACCACAAGCAGCTAATGCCAAAAGTGCAACTACGACTAAAAGTGATAAAAGTTTTTTCATTAAAGTAATCCCCCTTGAATTTTTTTTTAGGACTTTGGAACCGGTTTCATTTATTATAATACTATGAAAGCGTTTTATATGTCAAACGTTTTCATAAATATTTTTATTTTTTTTGTTAAAGTTTCATGTTTTCATAGTTTTGGTTATTATCTTTCATCAGTTTTCTCAGAATAAGTATTTTTTTGGAAAATAATAGTTATTTTTTCGAAAAATAAAACATGATTTTTTAACATCATTTATAGTAAGGTTTTCATGTGGTTGTTATACTAAATATAGTAACAATAGAGATACTTACATTTATTTCTAAATTACACGAAAACCGTAAACGGTTAGACTGACATAACTTTAATTAGTTATCATCATTATTTACAAGAAAAGCGCAAGGCGCCCGCCTATCGGCGACAAACACTGGAAGACCTACTCGTTTCGGTCGGTTTTTGACCGAAAGAGAAGGGCTGAAGTGGTCGAGCCGATGGCGCCTGAAGCTAGACAGTTTCCAAGTTAGAAATTTATAAATTCTGATTATATAAAAAAATATACGAATTTATTGAGAAATATGTACTTAAAGAAAGGAATTTTACTAGTGGCTAATATAAAAGATGTTGCAGAGCGAGCAGGCGTTTCAGTTACTACTGTTTCACGTGTATTAAATAATCGTGGTTATATCGGTAAAGAAACGAGAAAAAAAGTTGAAGAAGCTATGGCGGAGATGAATTATTCTCCAAATCAAATTGCTAGAGCTCTTCAGAAAAGCCAGTCCTATATATTAGGAATGATTGTTCCTGACTCGAATCACCCGTTTTTCTCAGAATTAATTAAATATGTAGAGATGTATGCAAATGAAAAAAATTATAAAATCCTCATTTGTAATTCACTAGACCAACCTAAAAAAGAAGCTCGTTACTTAAATATGCTAAGTGAAAACAGGGTTGATGGAATTATTATGTGCAGCCATACGTTAGATGTGGATGCTTATAAGCAAGTAAGTTTTCCAATCGTAACTTTTGATCGCATAATTTCAAATCAATTTCCTTATGTTGCTTGCGATAACTTTCGAGGAGGAGAATTGGCTACAGAACACTTAATTGAATTAGGTTGTAAAAACCTGTTACACATCTCTGGACCATTAAAGCTAGATTTACTAGCCAATCGCCGTGCAGACGCTTTTAAACTTAGTTGCATGAAGCACAATGTACATTATGAGGTTATTGAGGGCTCAAATGATAATTTGACTTTTGAATATTTTACTGACTTAATTATTGATAAAATTTCTGAAGACTTGTCTAAATTCGATGGTGTTTTTTGTAGTAATGATATTGTAGCTTATGCACTTTATCTTTACGCAACTGAAAATGGCATAAAAGTTCCTGAACAACTGAAAATAGTTGGATACGACTATCATAGCTTCACAAGAATGTTGCAAACACCAAAGCTTACAACCATTTCCCAACCAACAAATCGACTGGGTAAAGTATTAAGTTCGACTATTATGAATATGATCGAAAACAAAGATGAAGAAACGATCAACAATACTGTTATTGATGTCGAACTTATTAAAGGACATACTACTTGAGAGAACTCGTTCTAGCTTCACTAGAAAATCGGAAATTCAGATGGATCTCAACTCCACCTGAATGGAAGTTCCCACCTACGCTACGCTTAGAGGTGGGGGGCTATGCCCCTTAAGTTTCAAATCAGTTTGATTAACAAACTGGCATTTAAAATGTTAAAAAAATCAATCTCTAAAGTTTAAGAGATTGATTTTTTTATATAACCAGAATTTATAAAGCTGAACTTCAATCAGTGGGGGTTTTCCTTCATCCCCCACTGATTGTTAGTTCAACTTATACCACGGGCATAAGAATAACTAATCATCAGCTTCACTGATGAAAGTTATTCTATATCGGACCTTTAGGGCAGTTTATCCCCCACCTAAACTTCTCGATTTTCTTAAGTTTTGTGCTGGGGGTCTTACTTGCCCCTTAAGAGTGGGATAAATTTCTAAACTTGGAAACTGTCTAGCTTCAGCGCCTATCGCTCGTGACCAAGGCGCTTGGGCTTTTCTAATTAACTTCCTTCAATAATTACGATTGTATTAGTTGGTATATGATCATAAAGCCATTGAATATCGGTATTATGCATACGAATACAGCCTTTACTTACATAACTACCTACTGAATTTGGGTTATTTGTACCATGAATACCGTATGTAGACCCATTCGTACCTGGTACATCTAAACCAAGCCAGTGGCTACCTAACGGGTTATTTGGGTCACCACCAGGAATGTCACTAGTGATATACCAAGGTTTTTCAATTTTATTTACAATTTTAAATGTTCCTTCAGGTGTTAGAGAAGGACTTTTTCCAGTAGCAACCTGAAACCTCTTCACTTGTTTGTTGTCTTGGTAAACGATAAGTGTATTTTCACCTTTATTAATTAAAATGCTGTATGATGGTTTGGAAGGCTCCTTTATAACTGAAAAGTTTGGAATTGATAACACTAACCCATGTTTTACATCTTTTGTTGGATCTATAATACTATTATACGTAGCAAGTCTATCAAGATATATAGATGCTTGGTAATACTGCATTGTAATGCTAAAGAGTGTTTCTCCTTGTTTCACTTCATGAAAGGCGAAGATCAGTGGGTCAGGAAGCTCTAGCTTCATCCCAACATGAATATCAGTAGAAGGGTTAGTAATCCCATTAAAACTTGCCACCTTTGTTTTATAACTACTATCTAAATAATACTTCATCGTAATACTATACAATGTTTCTTTTGGTTGGACGACGTGACTGACTATCTTTTGAGCAACTGGTTTAACTATAGGTGTTTCTTCTTCTGGTTGGATATTACAATTTGGTTCCCTATTATTCGTTTCTAGTATTGTTTCTGTTTTAATAACTGTAGCATTGACAGTTTCTTTTTCTTCACTGTGATTAATATTTTTTTGATTTTCAACACTCTGTTTAGGTGGTGTATCTTTTACACTTTCTAGAAATACGGAAGCTTCAAGACTCATTTCATTTAACTCATCAAGAGTTGCTTCTTCAATAGTATATGTATGAACATGGTCATCTTGACTTATAGAAACGTCTTCACCTTTCTCATCTTTCTCTTGAATTAATACTGGCTTAATTAAAGGTTCATAGTTTGCTTTTATTGAAGCGATTAAATCACTTGTATACACACCTAAAAAGTAAACGGAAATAATTATAGTAATAGTAGGAAAAATGGATGAATTATTTTTTTGTCTTTTTCTTTTTTTCCGTGAAGTATATCCTCGGTTAAATTGATCTTGCATTGGCTCCTAGGCTTCTCCCTTCTCTTTTTAAACTTTTCAAAATCTTAACAATTATTTCATATTTCACTTACCATTTCTTTTGTTTTTGTCAAAATGGGACTTACAAAACAATAAAATACACCTTAATCTCTAATACTAGAGATTATCTTATTTCATAAAACTATGACTAATTCATTATTTATCTATTAAATTAGCAAGGACTATTGTCTTAAAATTATTTTTAGTTTTTCTCCCACTTTTATTGATTTAATATGCTTTAGAACAGGAGATCATTTGAAATCCATCATTCCAACTGATACTGTTTTGTAAATTTTGGATTTCCTCCAATTAACTAATAAGAAAGCCTAGATTAATTTTTACAAACTATAAGTCATTCCCCCCTAATTTTAAATTCCCTATAAAATCGATTCGAATTTTATAACATTATTTTATTTATTTTGGAAAAAATAGACGTATTGATTAATTTTTGGAGAGTGACAACATGACGAATTGCAAATGGCCTCAAGTACCAGAACCATATTGGCAAAATGATTTAGAGATCCCACATTTTCAAAGCTTACAAACGGACATAAGTACAGATGTTACCATTGTAGGTGGAGGAATTACAGGGATTACAGCAGGCTATTTACTTAGTCTTAATGGGGTAAAAGTTACAATAATTGATGCGGGCAGAATTTTATCTGGGACAACCGGACATACAACTGCGAAAATAACAGCACAACATGGACTGATATATGACGAAATAATCCAACATTTCGGAGTAGAACAAGCGTTAATGTATTACCAATCTAATGATGCAGCTCGGGCATTTATTAAAAATACAATTCAAACGCTAAATATAAACTGTAATCTCGAAGAACACAATGCCTACATATACACGAATACAAAAAGTGAACTTAAAAAGTTAGAAAAAGAAGCAAAAGCATATGAAAAGTTAAATATAACAGGAAAGCTAGTTGAAACTACACCACTTCCTTTACCAATGATTAAAGCCATCTTAATGGAAGGACAAGCGCAGTTTCACCCATTAAAATATTTACTTCCTCTTGTTCAATCGATTATCGACAAAGGTGGCAATATTTTTGAACATACAACAGCTGTCGATGTAGAAACAGGAGTGTCTCCAAAAGTAATCACTCGTAATGGTAGAAAAATTACGAGTAAACAGATTATCTCTTGTTCCCACTATCCTTTTTATGACGCTGGGGGGTATTATTTTACAAGAATGTACGCAGAACGGTCCTATGTTGTTGCTTTTAAAAATAAACAACCTTATCCAGGTGGAATGTACTTAAGTTTAGATACTCCAAAACGATCAGTCCGAAGTATGAACAACCTTCTTCTCCTTGGTGGGGAAAGTCATAAGACGGGTCATGGGGTTAATACTATGAGACATTATGAAGCGTTAGCTACATTTGGCGAAAATATTCTTGGAGTTACCGACATTGAATATCGTTGGTCTACACAAGATTTGTATACGTTAGATAAAGTTCCTTATATCGGAACCATAACATCAAATAATAAAAATATATTTATAGCTACTGGCTACCGCAAATGGGGTATGACAAACGGAACAGCCGCGGCAATGATTTTATGTGATCTAATTACCAAAGGAGGACATCCGTACGAAGCTCTTTTTACTCCATCAAGATTTAAGGGTGACCCTTCGATTAAGACATTTGTTCAACATAATACTGATGTGACTCTACAATTTATCAAAGGCAAAATTGATATTAAAAACAAGCATCCTAAAGAGGTTAAAAAAGGGGAAGGAGCTCATGTAACTATAAATGGTAAAAAGTGTGGTGCTTACCGTGATGATAGTGGACATTTACACATTGTAGATTCATCATGTACTCATTTAGGTTGTGAAGTGGAATGGAACGAAGGAGAAAAATCTTGGGATTGTCCTTGTCACGGCTCGCGTTTCTCTATCAATGGCAATGTCATAGAAGGACCAGCGGATCAACCGTTAAAAAAGGTAAACGAAAACAGTACTACTTTATAAATTTTCAATTTGGAGTTTATTTCTATATTTTACATTGTTAAACAATAGTATGAACACGTCCATAATTTGTTATTTCAAAAAAATAATTTTATTATAAAAAAATATAGAAATATCAGATAAATATGATATAGTATTACATGGCAAAAAAACATTTTAGCGGTTTAAAGGAGGAAATTTACAACATGGGTCAAATTGACACAAACCGTGAACAGTGGGGATCAAGGTTAGGTTTTATCTTGGCAGCAATGGGGTCAGCAGTTGGATTAGGAAATATTTGGAGGTTTTCATACGTTACAGGAGAAAATGGCGGAGCTGCATTTTTGCTTATATATTTCTTTTTCATTATTTTCATTGGTATTCCAATTGTTATGGCAGAGTTTACAATCGGTAAACGAGCTCAAAGTGATGTAGTAGGTTCTTTTGAAGAAATAGCGCCTGGTAAACCTTGGGTAATTGCTGGTTTTATGGGTGTTGCATCTGCATTTATCATTTTATCTTTCTATGGAGTAATAGCAGGTTGGACAGTTAGATACTTCATTCATTATTTAACTGGAGGTATAACAGTTGAAAATGATGCTCAGTACGTTGATGTGTTTCTTAATTTTATTACAAATCCATTACAACCTCTATTATGGCAATTTCTTTTCATGGCTTTAACTATCGGAATTGTGTACGTAGGAGTAAAAAAAGGAATCGAGAAAACTAATAAGATTTTAATGCCACTATTAGCAATTCTTGTTATTATACTTGCTGGGTATAGTTTAACATTAGGTGGTGCGTCTGATGCTCTTTCATTTCTATTCACACCTGACTGGAGCAAGCTTTCTGACCCAAATGTTTACTTGGCAGCACTTGGACAAGCATTCTTCTCCTTAAGCTTAGGAATGGGAGCTTTAATTACGTACGGGAGTTACTTATCTAAAAAAGAAAAGTTACCAGGTGCCGCAGCTAGCGTTGCAGCCTTAGATACAGTATTTGCTTTAATTGCAGGGTTAATGATTTTCCCGGCAGTCTTTGCTTTCGGGATTCAACCTGACGAAGGACCAGGTCTTGTTTTTATCGCATTACCTAGTATTTTTGATAATATGGCTTATGGTACGTTATTCGGCGGAGTCTTCTTCTTCTTATTAGCAGTAGCGGCTCTTTCGTCGTCCGTCTCATTATTAGAAGTTGCAGTAGCATATTTCATTCGTAAGTTTAACTGGACAAGACAAAAAACTACTATTATTATCGGTGGAATTATCTTTATCATTGGAGTACCTTCTTCACTAAGCCAAGGAAATTGGTCACATATTACATTCTTTGGGGCTAGTATTTTAGATAGTATGGACTTTATTGCATCAAATATTCTCCTCCCACTTGGCGGGTTATTAATCGCTTTATTCGTTGGTTGGGGTTGGAAAAAATCAGATGCTCTTGAAGCTTCTGATTTTGGTGATACATTGCTAGGTAATTCTTGGATCTTTATATTAAGGTATTTTGCACCTATCGCAATCTTCATAGTATTTTTAGCTTCAATCGGTGTATTTTAATTAAGTTCTCTAGAAAAGCGCCTGGAGCTAGACAGTTTCTAAGTTAGAAATTTATAAATACTGATTATTCTAATAAAAACCAATCAGATGCTTGCCTGATTGGTTTTTATTTATATATTTTTATCGAATAATATTTTTCGGAAAAATATTATTCGATAAAAATATATAAAGGACCAACAATCTAAAATGTGTCAGCCCTCTATAATTAATATTAATTTTTTAATCCTTCAACAAACACTTTTACATTTTCTTTCATCATACCGATGTAGTTTTCGGCACCGCTACCTTCTTCTCCAACTGCATCAGTATATACTTCACCAGCAATTGCAACACCTGTTTCATTAGAGATCATTTCCATATAACGTTTGTCAATTGTAGACTCTACAAATAAAGCGGGAACATTATTTTCTCTAACAAAATCACTTAAACGAGCATATTGTTGTGGTGTACCTTCTTCTAATGAATTAATATCCCAAATTCCTTCCGTATGGAACCCATAATCTTTACCAAAATATTTAAAAGCATTTTCACTTACAATAATAACACGATGCTCAACTGGAATTTGCTCAAACTGCTCTACAATCCAATTATCAAGTTCTAGTAATTCAGCGATGTAAGCTTCCGCATTTTCACGGTAAATAAGTTCTCCTTCAGGATCTCTTTTAATTAAATCTTCAACCAAATTTTCTACATAAATAATTACATTTTTTGGACTTAACCAAGCATGTGGATCGGCTTCATTATTACCAACCAACGGGATTTCTGTTACACCATCAGAAAGAGTAACAATATCTGTATCTGAAATATTTGAAATTACTTTTTCTAACCATTCTTCTAAATCAAGACCATTTACGTAAAAAACAGACGAGTCGCTTATTCTACTAAAGTCTCCTGGGGTTGGCTCATATTCATGTGGCTCTTCTCCAACAGGAACAATATAATTAACTGTAGCACGCTCTTTAGTAACTTGCGAAATTATATCACCTAAAACAGAAAAGCTCGTTGTAATAAACAAACCATCTTCTTCTGACTTAGCCGTTTCTTCTGAACTACATCCAACAATTAATAAACCACACACAAAAATAAAACTTACAAATATTAAAAATTTCTTCCTAAACATTTTTTCACTCCTCACAAATCTTTATATAACAAAAAACGAAGTTAACAACAATAATCCAATCAAAGCATAATAGACAGTTAGTGTTGAAGATATTCGTTTTGTAATTTTCATTTGTTCAACAATCCTCCTTTTTCCCCAAACGAAATTTCTTTCCTCAAGGAAACATTTTATCAAAATATATAACACTCAAGTATTTATACAAAAAACTGTAAAATATTTAAGTGTTTTTTTACTTTAATGAATTTCATAATTGCTTATTTTCGCTACTATGAAATTCACTCACTTATCTTAATTTATAGTGTTTATCACAAAATTGTGCATGTATCTATTTTTTGTATATAGATAAATAAGTTTCCTTAGGGCAAAACTTATTTTTATTATAATAGATAGATAGTTTGTCTGTCTAGAATTATTTACAGAATTTTTTAAACTACTTTTATAGACAAGCAACTTAATGCTCTGATAATGGATATTTTATCAGTGTAATAATAATTATGGGGCTAACTCTTCTGTTGCTTACTTGCCTGTTTATTTGCTACTATTATCTATAGAATACTTAGGAGGCTAACATTTTATGATTCGAAATTTAGACGAGAGGGTTGGCTACCAAATCGGTGTTGCTGCACACCTTATCCAAAATACTTATAATCACAAGCTATCAGAATATGATTTAACGGTTGCACAAGCAAAAGTACTTTATATGTTAGTAAACTATGGCGAACAACTACAATCTGAATTACAAAATCGCCTTTTTATTAAAGGGTCGACGATGAATGGAATCATTGACTCAATGCTGAAAAAGCAGTTAATAGAAAAGAATGATAGTAAAACTGATCGACGTTCGAAAATTATTACCTTAACAGAAAAAGGAAAAATTCTTGAAGAAAAGTTATGGTTGAGTACCAAGGCTATGGAAATCGAACTAATGAAAGGCTTTTCAAATGAAGAAAAGCAATTATTGTTGGCTTGGTTAAAGAGAATTACAGAAAATTTCAAAAAATAGGTAATGAACCAACAAGATTCATAAAAGGAGAATAATATAATGCAAGAAAAACTTCAAAGTGAGCGCCTCGGAACTGAACCTATACCAAAGCTGCTTAGGAATTTATCGGTTCCTGCAGTCATTGGCATGTTTGTTATGGCGCTTTATAATGTCATAGACACCATCTTCATTTCTTACGCAGTAGGCATTTCTGCCGTAGCCGGATTAACTATATCATTTCCTGTACTAATGATTATTATGGCAATTTCAGCTGCAATTGGCGTTGGGGGAGCATCCGTTATATCTAGAAAGCTAGGCGCCAAAAAAATTGGAGAAGCTAATCAAGTCTTTGGAAATATAATAACAATGATCCTTTTTATTAGTCTGATCGGCTTTATTGGTGGCTTTACCTTATTAAAGCCAACGCTAGTTTTGTTTGGTGCTACATCAGATATTCTTAACTATGCATATGAATATATGTTTCCACTAATGCTTGGAACATTTTTCTTTTCATTTGGTTTTTCAACGAATAGTATTGTACGTTCTGAAGGAAATGCAAAATTTGCAATGAATTTAATGATTATTTCATCAGTACTAAATATTATTTTAGATGCTATTTTTATTTTAGGCTTTGGGATGGGGATTCGTGGTGCAGCATACGCTACACTTCTTGCACAAGCAGTAATAGCCATTATTACACTTCAATACTTTTTATCTGGAAAAAGCTCGCTTTCCATTACGGTCACTACTCTTAAACCGAAGTTCATAATAATGAAAGAAGTACTTTCTGTTGGTCTTCCTGCTTTTATGCAGCAAGCTGCTGGAAGTATTATGATGATTTCTATTAACGCAATGTTAATTCGTTTTGGTACTGAATTTCACGTAGGATTATATGGAATTATTCAACGGATCTCAATGCTTATGTTAATGCCTCTTTTGGGGATTATGCAAGGAATGCAACCAATTATTGGCTATAACCTCGGTGCAAATAATTTTTCTCGTTTAAAACAAACCGTATTACTCGGTTTAAAGGTTGCTACTCTTTTAGCAACAGCTATATTTCTCATTATGATGAGTTTCCCAAAATTATTTATAACCATATTCTCATCCGACCCTACGGTTATTGATTCTGGTACTGATGCAATACGCATCTTATTTGCGGCTTCCTTCTTCATTGGTGTTCCTATTGTTTGTGGGGGTATCTTCCAAGCACTCGGGAAAGTAAAAGAAGCGTTAATCTTATCAATGTCTAGACAATTTTTATTCTTAATACCATTAGTATTAATATTACCTCATTTTATCGGTGTAAATGGTGTTTGGATGGCATTCCCAATATCTGACGCTCTAGCATTTTTCTTATCAGGTTTCCTACTTTATCGAAACCGGAAGTTAATTCTTCATGAAGATGAAATACAGGAAGTAGTCCCCTTTGAAGGAAAGGTTTCAACAACATCACAATAAGAAACACAACGGTGGCTGTTGACGTGCTGAAGATGGTATATGCCATTATTGACATATACCTTTATGCTTAGGGGACGGTCTCAAATTTTTCACAACCTCCCTCGGCATACCTCCTACAATACTCTAGCTCAACCTTTTTTATTTTCGGAGGAAGCGCAAGTGCCTAGACATCATTCCAAACTTCATAATTTTATAATTTCTATAAAGCTGAACTTCAATCAGTGGGGTTTTTCCTTCATCCCCCACTGATTGTTAGTTCAACTTATACCACGGGCATAAGAATAACTAATCATCAGCTTCACTGATGAAAGTTATTCTATATCGGACCTTTAGGGGCAGTTTATCCCCCACCTAAACTTCTCGATTTTCTTACGTTTTGAGGTGGGGGTCTTACTTGCCCCTTAAGAGTGGGATAAAAAAGCTAATCAGGAGTAATATACTCTTGATTAGCTTTTGTTACATCTATTATTCTTTTATGAAAAATTTAATGACCGCTACAATATTTCGTGCCGTATTTTTCACATTTTCATAACCTTTTTCAAGAGCTTCTTCTAGAGAAACTATCCCTGGTACGACACTAAACAAAGCGTCGATTCCGTAATCATACACATTTTTGTAATCGTTCGTTAAGCTTCCAGCGATTGCTATTACCGGGACACCATGTTTTTTTGCCGTTAAAGCTACACACGTTGGAGTTTTTCCGTGAATAGTTTGATGATTGATTCCACCTTCACCAGTAATAACTAAATCAGCATCACGAACTTCCTCTTCTAACCTTGTTGCTTCAATAACTAAATCTCCACCTCTTTTTAATTCTGAAGAGAGAAAAGCAAGTAATCCTGCTCCCAGTCCTCCAGCTGCACCAGCACCTGGGACATGTTCGATACTTTTTCCTAAATCACGTTCAATAATTCTAGCATAAATAGCTAAATTTTCATCCAATAATTCGATTTGCTCTGGCGTTGCCCCTTTTTGTGGACCGTAAATAGCAGAAGCACCCTTTGGTCCAGTTAATGGATTATCAACATCACAAGCTACTTCAATGGTTACCTCTTTCAAACGAGGATCTAGAGTTGACACATCAATACGAGCGAGCTTCTCTAGACCAGCACCTCCTAAAGGTATTTGCTTTCCTTCATTGTCTAATAATTTCCCACCTAGGGCTTGAACCATTCCAGCACCACCATCATTTGTAGCACTACCACCAATACCAATAATTATTTTTTCCACACCTTTGTCTAGAGCTTCAATAATTAATTCACCTGTTCCCCAAGTAGTTGTATTCATTGGGTTTCTTTTTTCAAAGGGAACTAAGTGAATTCCAGATGCAGAGGCCATTTCAATCGCTGCTGTTTTTCCATCGCCTAACAAACCATAAAAAGCTTCAACTTTATTTCCCAATGGACCAATTACAGAAACTTTTTCAATAAACCCACCTGTAGCATCTACCAAAGATTGAACCGTTCCCTCACCACCATCAGCCATTGGAATCTTAACATAATTGGCATTTGGTAATAATTCACTTAAACCTTCTTCAATTGCATTTGCAACCTCTAACGCTGTTAAACTCTCTTTAAATGAATCTGGTGCAATAACAACCTTCATTAAAAACTCCCCCTTCTATAAAAACAACTTAAAGACACCGAAAATTAATGTTGATACAATAGCAATTGTTAACCCTACCACTGATTCATAAGGGATGAGCTTCAAACGTCCCTGAAAACTCATCAAAACGCTACCCGCTGTTGCATGGAAGAAGCTTCCGAGTGGTAAATGATCTAGTACAGTAGCACCTGCATGAATCATTGCCGCACCAGCAAGTCCAGCAACTCCTAATTCAAGCAAGGTTGTACTAAATACGCTACTTGCAACTGCAGCACCAGCTGTTGTTGAAACAGTTGCTGCTGACATAAAAATACCTGATACTGGTGCCAGTGCGTAAGATGGTAAACCAAGTAAGTCAATTCCATCGATCAACACATTTCGTAACCCTGAGTTTGAAATAATTCCAGCCAAAGTCCCTGTTCCTAATAACAGTACCCTTGTTTGTTAATTTTTTCGCAATAATATAAGTTACGATTAAACCGAAATCCCTGGGATACATGCTTCCTATAAGTATCTTGTAACCAATCAGAAGCTTCACTTAAGTTTACCAATAATAGGGGATGCATCGTGAAACTTAACACCATTCTTTGAAAGGTGAATAATTTTAAAGTCATCACGGACATTTGAGAATAGTAAGGCTTTAATTCCTAATTTTCCAAGCGTTAATCCAGAAACTACTTTTAGTACTAATGGCAGGATCTGAGTCTAGTAAATTAGAATGATAAAAAAGTTGAGACAAGCACCCATTTAACATTTGTATAATGTCCTGTTCTAGTAATCTGAAATCGATTGCAGAAGAATCGAAAAAATATAACGTTGTAACATGATTTATTTTTACATCATTTGCGTTTCTTTGTAAACGCTTTTTAAAAAGTTATTTTGAATCGATTTCATTTTATTTTTTCATTTATCACTCTCATTTCTAACGATTGTTTGAATAATAAGATTCAGAAAACACTAGGAGCTAGTTGATCCATAAAAAACAACTATTTCTACCCGTATTTTTAGAGAAAATGGAAAGGGATTATATTTACTCAATTAAAAGCTACCCAAATTACAAGAAGAGCTCCCAGTTTTTTAAAACTATTTTCTAAAAACTTATTCCTTTTCAAGATATTTCAATGTTTACATTTGTACCACATGATTCTCTAATCATTAAATTATCTTTTAAAACAAATTTTTTCTTTTGAATACTTTCACCATTAATTATCTTTAATAATAATTCCATAGCTTTTATACCAATTTCATATTTAGGTTGGTCTATTGTAGTAATATTCGGCTCATATAAAGAAGACATTTTAATATTATCAAAGCCAACGATGGCTATATCTTTCGGAACCTCTAATCCACTATCCTTTACAGCTTTAATTGCCCCAATAGCCATTTCATCATTAAATGTAAAAACAGCAGTAGGCGGACTTTCCAATGCTAATAGTTTTAGCATTTGATTATATCCGGAATCGATACTGAAGTCACCTTCTTGAATATAAGCTGAATCAATCTCTAAATCATGACTTAGTAACGCTTGTTGATAACCTCTTAGTCGGTCACGGCTAAGCACGACATTAATTGGGCCTGTGATATGTCCAATCTTCTTGTGACCAAGCGTTAATAAGTGTTCAGTTGCTTTTCTAGCACTACTAACGTTATCAATAGATACAGTAGGAACATTTAGCCCATCCATGTATTCACAGGCAAGTACCATTGGAAATTCATTAGAAATCGCTTCAAGTTTTTCTTTATCAATACGAGCGGTCAAGAGAATCATACCATCAACTTGTTTTTGATGAAGCAAATTAATATATTCTTCTTCCCTATTTATATTATTTTGTGTATCCCCTAGAATTACTTGGTAACCACTATTAATAGCAACATGCTCTATCCCTCGTAGTACTTCTGAAAAAAACGGGCTTGTAATATCTGGAACTACTACAAGTAAAATTTTAGTTGCCTTTGTTCTAAATTGTCTTGCAACAATATGAGGTCGATAATTTACTTTTTTGATAACCTCTAACACTCGCTCTCTTGTTTCTTTGCTAACCATATCTGGCTGTGTAAGAACTCGTGAGACAGTAGAAGGAGATACGTTTGCTAATTTTGCCACATCACTCATTTTCATAAAATTTATTCACCTACTTTCGTTCTAAGATGCAATATTATGAACTGATTATTTAATATATATTTATTTCTTTTATTGTATCGAAAATAAGCCTAGCTCATAATTATTATTTTATATATTTTAAAGAAAACGATTTCATTAGTTTTTTCAAAAAATCGTTTCTTTAATTATATATTACCATGAAAATGAAATAATTTTAGAGTTTTTTTAGTTTCTACCTAAAATTATTATACTTTATGATGATATAAAAACGGATTTCAACTCATTTACCTAGTATCATTTTGATAATGAAAAGGGATGTCTTATAGTAAGACATCGCCATAATCCTTATGCTTTGTTACTTGATTGAAATTCTCTCATTTTACTTTTAACAGTTGCCACGATTGCTTCTTTCCCAGGTGTTAAAATCGTTCATTAATTACCAAATGGGAAATACTCAATTAGATATTATACTATTTTTTGAGATTCTTAAATCATTTTTTCAAAGTTAGTAAAGTTCAAGAAAATACCTTTACTAAGTATTTCCAATGCATAGGTTTCCATTGTTGTAATAAAAAGTAATGTCCAGATAAGAAAAGCTCTCTTACAATCATTGGTTATGCCCTCTTTTTCAAGACACAATAAAACTCCCCTATGAGTTTTTCGTTTAATCAGAGAGGCTATTATTTTTATCTTTATGCAAACCTTGATATCTTGTAATAAAAAATAGCCAGTGTGTTAGTTTTAAAAAACGAAACACACTGGTTATTCATTGAAAGAAACCGAGAATAATGATTTAGTTCTGGATCTAATAAACAATACCCTTAAACTGTAACTTAACGTTAGTTAAAGTTTCTGCCTCAATTTGATCTTTGATCTTTTTTGCCTTAAATAGGGCATCCATCATCCCGTTTGCCTCAATTTTATATTCTTTATGTTGGTTGGTATTATGGGCTATATTGTAGAAAAAGATATATTGTTTCATAATAAAATACCTCCTTCATGAATAAGTTTTTAATTATTATTCTCTTATCCTATAATCCTTATACCTTGTGAAAATGTTTTTTCTTAACTTAATCTTATATAATATTAATTATACTTTCCAGTATTTAGTCAGATAGCTTTTCATACTTTTTGTGTGTATTAGAAAAAAGTAAGGTGTTTTACAAAGCTTTAAAACACCTTACTCACCAAATAATTGCATCAGAAACATTTAACACATCATAAAAACAATTTCTTAAATACTCTTTTTCCAATCAGTCGCAAATTTCTCAAGTCCTTCATCCGTCAGTGGATGTTTTGATAACTGGTCTATTACAGAATAAGGAATATTTGCAATATGAGCACCTACCAATGCCACACGAGTTACATGATCTGGGTGACGAACGGAAGCGGCAATAATTTGTGCATCTAGTTGATGAACTCGGAATAATTCCGCAATTTTGGAGACTAATTGAACTCCGTCTTCAGAAATGTCATCTAATCTCCCTGAAAATGGAGATACATATGTAGCTCCTGCTCGGGCAGCTAATAATGCTTGGTTTACAGTGAAGATTAATGTAACGTTTGTTTTTACACCCTTTTTTGAAAGGTAACGACAAGCTTCCAACCCATCAATTGTCATAGGAAGTTTTATCGTTATTTTATCGTCTCCACCATTAATTTTTATAAGCTCTTCTGCTTGTGCGATCATTTCTTTAGCCGTTACAGCATCTGGAGTAACTTCTGCAGAAACAGATTCAACTTCAGGTACTGATTGGCAAATTTCCTCAATACGGTCTTCGAATTTAACTCCTTCTTTTGCTACTAAGGAAGGATTAGTTGTAACGCCTGATAAAACACCAATTTTATTAGCTTTAATTATGTCTTCAAGGTTAGCTGTATCAATGAAAAATTTCATAAAAATTACCCCAAAATTTTTATAGTTAAAAAGTCTTGTTTCCATAAATGATTTTCAAAATGCAGATTTTACGTAACTAAGATTTTATATCGAACTAACTCGGTACAATCTCAACTAGATTTAGTTAAGATCGATGGATTAAAGGGATTAGGATTTCAATTATATTCATTAATTAATTTATTAAAAATCTTAGATCCTTATTTTGTTAAAATATTGTAGTTCTAAAAGCAGGTTACAAATGAGTATGATAAAGTGTAAGACCACTTACTTCTAAGGAGGCGATTTCGTGTCAACATGGATAGGAATTATTCTACTCATAGCCATAATTTTTGTGTTTTCTGTACTGTACACAAGAACTAAGAAGTCTAGCTCTAATGTTGAAGAAGGTCCAGAAATAATTTGTAAAAACTGTCAACATGTAATACCAAAAGGTTACACAAAATCACTATGTCCTCACTGCAATAAATTGCTAGTTTAATAAACTACCAAAAATCTTACCTTATCTTTATATGCAGAATACTCAAGGCTTTTATATACAAAAATTAATCTTTTACACGAAAAGCGCTCAGCTCACAATTGAGCGCTTTTCGTTGATTAAGAATAACTGAGTGAACTCGTTCTAGCTTCGCTAGAACATCGGAAATTCAGATGGAGTCTCAACTCCACTTGAATGGAAGTTCCCACCTACGCTACGCTTAAAGGTAGGGGACTATGACCCTGAAATACAAATCAGTTTTGATTAACACGCACATACTAGTTTCATCCTTACTAACAATATTTTCATTTGTAAAAGCAAATTATCTTTTACGGAAGCTCTTTAAGCCCTCATTTATTTCTTTTGTTTGTTTATAAACCTCTTTATACCATTTATTAAGTTCTTGATACCTTTCAACGTTTTCTAAAATCGGCTCATAAACATTTTCTTCTGCCGTAAAGATACTGGCACATTCTTGTAATGAACCGAACCAACCAGCTCCGTAAGCCGCTAACATTGAAGCACCTACTGCTGGGCCTTGCTCGCTAGATAGCTTCACAATTTTAGCATTAAAGACATCTGCTTGTATTTGTAGCCAAGTCTCATTCTTTGCACCACCACCGATAGAAATGATTGTATCGATAGTCTTACCACTCTCTCTAAAAATTTCGATCGATTCATTTAGTGAGAACGTAATTCCTTCTATTACTGCTCTTGCAAAATCAATACGTTTATGAGAAGCGTCCATCCCAATAAAGCTTGCGCGAATCGTGGCATCAGCGTATGGTGTTCTCTCTCCCACTAAATATGGTGTGAAAAGAAGCCCATTTGCCCCGATTGGCACTTCACCAAGTCCCTCTAACAGAGAATCAAACGCCTCATTGGAGGCAAATGTATCTTGAAACCAACTTAAACTATAACCTGCTGCTAACCTTACTCCCATCATGTAAAATGCATTTTCTTGCCCATGGTTAAAATAATGGACTTTGCCAGCAAAATCACGATCTTTTGTTTCTTCATAAGAACTACACCTAAGTTCCGATACTACAAAAGGTTTTCCCTTCTGATAAAATAGAAGTCCCAATTGCACCGCAAGCATTGTCGGCTTCACCAGCAAATACTTTTGTTAACTAATGCTTCATTTATTACTCTGCTAACGGACACAGAAGACCTTATTTTACCGATTTGAGCAAATTTTTGGAGCTATCGGACATGAGGTACGTTATTTCACGAAAATCTGCTATGTTTGGTACTAAATTTAGTAGATAACGAACCTGGTGTCCGTTACCCATTCTAAAATACCCCTTTGTTCACAAATAACGGCTCTCTTGTCCGATAGAGTTAATATAAAACAACATCGCTTATTACACTAAAGCTCTTCGTTTCTTGAATAAGTTGCATATCTATGGTTTCACCCATTACATTAGTCATAAAAGATATAATTTTCAGTTTATTCACCGGAAACGCTGATAAGATATAGTATAGTAGTAGCACATGTAAATAAATATTGGGAGAATGATGATGCATGAATAAATTTCATCATTATTTTTAGCAATGGTGATGATTATCGCTCTGTCGGACAAGTCTTCGCAAATACTGAAGTAGATTGTTTTTGTGATGATTTAGCGGATATCGACATCAAGCAGATATTTCTAAAATGAGATCATTCTGTAAATTAATAGAGTACTTGGTCAACTGAACCGATCAAAAACAAATTGCCATTCGCTTTTGCTCGGTTTTCTTTCTATTTATGCGCGATAACACCTCTCTTATGCGCGTTTCTCTTTTTCTACGTAATACAACCAAAACAGCGTCTTTACTTAGTACGATAATCCTTAATATACTGTTGAAAGTCCCATTCTTTTAAAAACTCCTGCGCCGACTTCCTTCCCAATTCTACTAAGTGAAGTTTTTGTTTTTTTGAAATTCGAAAATCTGTAGCACCAACTTCAATTTTTGAAATAAAAACGGTTCGAACCGCGCCATCCTTTTCAATATACTGTTTATCATGAGCCTCAAGCATCGTACGGATGATTGCTAAAGCTTTTGTCACTGGTCCTCTAATTTTGGTCTTTTCATTCAATAATTTAGGCCCAGACAATCGATAACCAATCGTTGGCCAACGTGGTATTCCTTCAATATCAAAAATCCAAATTGGATAATTACTAAGAATCCCACCATCAACAATTGTATAACCCTTTATTTCCTCTGGTACAAAAAAGAACGGGATTGAACTACTCATCTTTACAGCTTTGGAAATCGGAAAAGTGTCTGGATCTATTCCATAAAACGGGAGATCGTCAGGTAAGATCGTCATTCTGTTTCTAGAAATATCCGCAATGACAATTTTCAGCTTCCCTTCTGGCAAATCACCAAATGTCGTTTTCCCTTTCTTTTTTAACGCTTGTTCCATCCATTTTTCCAAAACCGTTAACTTATATATCCCATTTTTGAATGTTAAACTTACCATTGGACCAACTAGTGGGATTTTACTAAGCCATGTTTTTTGTTCAATCTCTTCGAACGGAAATTTGATCATTAAGTCTTTTATTTCTGAAGAACTATACCCCACTGCTAGTAAAGCTGCTACGATTGAGCCAGCTGAAGTTCCTGCAAGCCGTTCCCATTTGTAACCCTCTTCTTCAAATACAGAAATTGCACCTATATGAGCTAGGCCTTTAATCCCACCACCTTCAAAGACACCGTCAACTTTCATGAGGCCATCTCCCTTCTACTTTATTTTACATTTTATTAAGTAAAGAGGATGTACTATACCTGACAGTTAGGTAGTATGGTAAAAATATACCGAAATAAAGCCAACATCGCTTCTCTACAATGTTGGCTCTATAATTAAATGTTATTCAGCATACAATCTCCACATGACACTTTGGAAATCACCTTGTCTATAAGGAATGTTTATACCTACATTCATTAATTCCTCACCATAGTAAGACTCTCCAAGTTCAACAACTGTATATTTTTTGTTTGGATCTAACCCTTTAAGCTTCACCGTTATAAATGGCATGTTTGCTTCGTCTAATACTTTGAAATGGGCAAATACAGCTTTGTTTTTACCCTCGGAAACAAATGTCCAAGCTGTTTCGTTCCCTTCAAACGGGCTAGAAATTCGATAAAAATCACCAAATTGGATAACCGGACGAATTTCTTTATAGAAATTCACTTGTTCTTTCACGATTTCTTGTTCTTCTTCAGAAAGTTTTGTTAGATCAAGTTCATAGCCTAAGTTTCCTGACATCGCTACATGACCTCGAATATCTAACGATGTAATCCGCTGTACTTGATGATTAGGAACATCAGATACATGTGATCCCATTGAACTGATCGGATACACTAAACTAGTTCCATATTGAATTTTCAAACGAGAAATGGCATCGGTATTATCGCTCGTCCATGTTTGTGGCATGTAATACAACATTCCTGGATCAAAACGACCACCACCACCTGAACAACTTTCAAATAATATATGTGGAAATTTCATTGTTAGCTCTTCCATTACTTGATACACACCTAGCATAAAACGGTGAGCTACTTCTCTTTGTCTTTCTGGTGGTAAAGCTGCTGACCCTGCCTCAGTCATATGACGATTCATATCCCACTTCACGTATGTGATTGGCGAATTTGATAGAATTTCTGTCATCATCGCAACAATTTCATCACAAACTCCTTTTCTTGAGAAATCTAAGATTAACTGATTTCTTCCTTCTGAAAGTTTTCGATTTGGTACATGGATGCACCAATCAGGATGTTTTTTAAACAGTTCACTTTTTTCAGAAATCATTTCTGGTTCAAACCATAGACCGAACTCCATATTTGTTTCCGTAATGTCAGATGCAAGTGCATCTAGTCCATTTGGAAGTTTGTTTTTATCGACAAACCAATCACCTAGCGACGTACGATCATCATCACGTTTACCGAACCACCCATCATCTAAAACAAATAGTTCCATTCCAAGGTCTTTCCCTTTTTTAGCGAGGTCTTTGATTTTTTCTTCATTAAAATCAAAGTAAGTTGCTTCCCAGTTATTAATTAAGATTGGACGTTCTTTTTCTTTAAATTCACCACGACATAAACGCTCACGATAAAGCTTATGGAAGGTTCTAGACATGTCCCCTAATCCATTTGATGAGTAAACCATGACCACTTCTGGCGCTTGGAACGTTTGACCAGGTTGTAGGAGCCAAGAAAAATCAAATGGGTTAATTCCTACAGTTACACGAGAAGTAAAGATTTGATCTACTTCTACTGATGCTAGAAAATTTCCACTATATACGAAGTTGAAGCCATATGCATCACCATAATCTTCATTTGTATCTTTTCGAACTAATGCCATAAACGGATTTTGTTGGTGACTACTCGTGCCCCGACGACTTTCAATCGATTGAACCCCATTTCGAAGTCTTGTTCTTTCAATATGTCTTTCTCTTACATGAGCTCCGTAAAGAGTGATTAAATCATACTCGGAGTCTTGAAAATCGACATTCATACTAGCTACTTTTAATAGCTTTAGATCTTGATCTCCTCCATTTTCAAGACGTACAGAGCGCGTAATAACATCATAATTTTGAAACGTTGTATAAGATAAGATTACTTTTAAACCAATTAATTGATCTTCAAGAATTAATTCTAACGTGTCAGCCTCATCATCACTAACAACATAAGTTGCTGGTAGGCCCTCTAATTTCGGTTTTCCTTTTATGATATTGTGTGATACGTAACGAAGATCTGTTACTGTACTACCATTTTCTAATTGAATTTGATAGGCAGGCGAACGAAAATCGGTATTTCCATAGCCTGGATACTCTTGAGGAAGAGTATCCAAGGAAAAGGTTCTATCAGTAGCGGGCGCCGGATTCGCTGAAAAACCACGATCTAGAAATCTTACTTTATTTGCATGGTTATATTGTTTAATTTTTTTACCCCAATATTGATGAACTAAATATCCTTCGCCTAATACTTTCATGATATAGCTCGTATTTTTTGCTGTTAAATGAAATGTTTTGGTTTGTGTATCGAAAGTTATACCCATAATATCCTCCTCTTTTTTTATTTAATTGCTCCTTTTGTCACTCCACTAATGATCCATTTTTGTGCAAATAGATAAACGATAATCATCGGTAACAACGCTAATAAATAAGACGCAAACGCTAGGTTGAAATTTGTGCCAAATTGTGATTGGAATACGTATTGAACTAGCGGCAATGTGTGGTGACTTCTATCACTTAAGATAACTAATGGCAATAGGAAATCATTCCAAGCCCATAATGCTGTAAATATTCCAACTGTGGCATTCATTGGTGCGAGTAGCGGGAAAATAATTCTCCAAAATACTCCCCATCTACTACATCCATCTACAATCGCTGCTTCCTCAAGTTCTTTCGGGATAGCTTTGATGTATCCTACATATAAGAAGACGTTAAATGCCAACCCGTATACGATATAAAGAAAAATCAAACCTGTTGGATTTGTTAAATTAATCGCACTCATTTGTTTTACAATCGGTAACATGATGATTGGAAACGGTACAAACAAAGCACTTACAAAATAGTAATACAAAAACTTAAACGTTTTTTTATGTTGATTTCTCGCAATTGCATATGCAACCATTGAATTGGTTAGAAGCGTAAAAACGACCGCAAAAAATGTAATATAGAAACTGTTTTTAAACGCATTAAAGAAATTAGTCATTTCAATTGCAGTTGTAAAGTTTGCAAAATTTAACTGACTCGGTAGTGCTAAGATCGATTGAGCTGTTTCTTGTGGTGTTTTAAAAGCATTAACGACTGTAATATATATTGGAAAAAGAATGAGAATGGTTCCTATGATTAAGAGAGTTGTAACTTTCCAATTGATGCCATTACGATTCATTACATCTCAACCTCCCTTTTCTGTAATTGACGAATTTGAAAGACTGAAAATCCTACGATGACGATAAAGTAGATGACTGCATTTGCTGACTGGTAAGCAAATTCTCCACCTGTAAATCCACTACGATAAATTAAAATGGAAATCGATTCTGTTGCTCTACCAGGACCACCACCAGTAAGACCCATAATGTGATCAAATACCATTAGGAAGTTTTTCATCGCTAAAACCATATTTATGGTAAAGAACGGCGCAATTAATGGGAATGTAATTTTCCAAAATTCCTGCCATTTGTTTGCCCCATCTAAATTAGAAGCCTCATATAAATCATCTGAAATTGTACTAAGTCCAGCTAAATATAAAATGGTATTAAATGCCGCCGCTTGCCATACCGCTACAATAACTACCCCAACCCAAGCTAAATCTGGATTACCTAGAATACTAGATGCTAAAAAAGTAATTCCTAAATTTTGTGCAATTGTTGGTACAAAAATAGATAAAATATAATTAAAGATAAATCCGACAATTAAGATACTTAAAATATTCGGCATGAAATATACAGCACGTAAAGCACTTTTAAACTTAATTTTTGCATTTAATCCTAATGCAATCAAAAGACTAATAATATTAACTAAAACGGTTGAAACGATCGCAAACTTAATTGTAAAGAAATAAGCATCCAACGCCCTTCCATCTTTAAATACGTGAAAATAGTTTCTAAATCCAACAAACTCCCAGTCCCCATACCCTCTCCAGTTTGTAAAACTGTAAAATACACCTTGTAAAACAGGGAACGTATGAAAGGCAAAAAAGAGAATTAATGCTGGAAGAACCATGAGTAAGTAAACAGTTGAGGATTTTTTATTATTCATACTGTAGCCTCTCCTTTAGTAATAAAAATTCTTATAAACTTTCATTTTATTGACTTTAGTTTTACTTCTACCTTAAGGCCATAACATTCATGTTCATTCTTTCATGTACAAGTTAGGAATTCTTAAAGTAGAAGTAAAACATTTTTATAAGAAGGGGAAAGGTTCTTCCCCCTCTACGCTTAAACTATTGACGTGCTTTTACTTTGTCGTATTCGTTATCTAAGGTTTGTAGGAAGCTATCGACATCCTTATTAATTAACAACTCTTGTATTAAGTTATCAAAGCCCATACCTGGAAAGTAGTAGTGGTCAGCGAAGCTAGTAATTCTACCTTCTTCAAAGTTAGGACGTAAATCAACTACTGTCGGATCTTCTTGAATAACACCTTCTACAGCTGAAAACAGTTTTTGTTGATCAATATAGTATTGCATATTTTCTTCTTCTAAAAGGAAATCAATAAACTTCTTTGCTTCTTCAGGGTGTTTTGCATCAGCTGACATTGTAAGTAGGATATCTACACCTGAAACTAGACGATTTGCATCTGGATCATTTGTTGCTGGAAGGGCAAATGCACCAACTTCAATATCTGGGTTAGCATCTTTAATTTGACCAATTGCCCAAATTCCTTGCATGTACATAACAGACTCACCATTGGCAAAAGCGGCATTTCCTAAACCATAATTCGAACCAAAAACATCGTTATCTGTGTAGTCTAATAGCGTTAACATTTTTTCAGCAACTTCACGGTAACGCTCTGAAAAAGTAGTTTCACCAGCAGCAAGTTTGTCAAAGAAATCGTCTCCATGTAAATTTGATGCTAATGCATTCCATGGTGGAAGTACCGTCCAAGATTCACCATATGTTGAAAAGAATGGTGTTTCTCCAGCGGCTTCGATTTCTTCAGCTATTTCCATCAATTCATCCCATGTAGTCGGGATTTCTAAACCAAGCTCCTCAAATTTTGTTTTATTGTATAAAACTGTGTTTGCATTTGCAGAATGTGGTAATCCATGAATTCGATCAGAACCAGTAATTCTACCGATCATTTCAAAATAAGATGGAATGATTCTATCTACATTTTCATTTTCAGTAAAATCATACAGTACTCCTGCCCTAGCTAACTCTCCATAAGTCACGTTCCCATTAATACTCATAATCTCCGGGACATCGTTTTGAGTTAATCGAGACATTAATACCGTATCTGACTCAGGAACATTATTTTGAGTAATTTTAATATTCGGATTTTCCTCTTCAAACTTTTTAATCAAAGTATCAAATGTACCAACCGCTTCTTGTTTAAACTGAAAGAATTCTAAATTAACCGTTCCATCTGCACCACTTGCACCTTCTTGTTGTGTATCACCGGCACCACATCCAACTAATAAAGCTGCTGCAATAGAAAATGACATAATCGTTGTGAATATTTTTTTCATAGGTTTTTCCCCCTTAAAATTAATCGCTTTCATTTTTAAAAAATAAAATATGATTACTTCACGCCGTTTACATTAACTTACACCACCACCTTTCAGTATTAATTTTCTGGTTAAGTCTTTCCACCGCATGACTCTCTTATGATCAACTTTGTTGGTACAACGACTTTTAGAGGAACTTCTCTTCCTTTTATTCGCTCTAATAGCAAGTTCACTGCTGTCCGTCCCATTTGTTCACTATAAATCTTAAATGTTGTAAGAGGTGGGCTTACAAATGCAGCCATTTCAATATCATCAATACTAACAATCGCTACATCTCTTGGAACATGAATATTCGCTTCATGTAATGCTCGAATTGCACCGATGGCCATTGGGTCACTGGCAACAAAAAATGCTGTAGGCATATCTCCTTTTACTATGGCTTTTTTCATTACTTGATAGCCACTTAACGTTGACCAATCTCCTACATATATATCTTTCGAACTAAAAACCCCTTTCTTTTTCATCATAGTTTCATAGGTCTTTCTTCTAATTTCTTCACTACTTTCAACCTTTGTTAGACCGAAATCATCATTAAACCTTTGCTTGTATTCAACTCCACCTATAAAACCTATTTTTTTATGTCCTAACTTGAATAAGTACTCCATCACTTTCCTTGAACACTCTTCAAGATCACATATAATAGACTCATAGTTTTCTGAATTAGAATTGCTATTAACAAAAACAACATTTTGATTATGTTTGTATATTTTATCTAATTCATCTATATCTACATCACCTACAACGATTAATCCATCTAACGCTTCTAATGAATAATCATTAGAACTACCTCTTACACGAATTGTTTTTACTATTTCCAATTCTAAGTCAATACATTGCTTTTCTATCCCTTGACGGATAGATAGGAAGTAAGAGTCTTCGTACTCCTCTTCTTGACTACACCACATAACAACACCTATGTTCGCGCTTTCATTAAAGCTATTATTTTGAACATGCAGCTTTTTTTTAGAAGAATACTTAAGCTCTTTGGCAACATTTAAAATTCTTTGTCTTGTTTCTTCCATAACTGTAAGTGTTTCATCGTTGTTCAAGACTCTGGAAACTGTTGAAATGGAGACATTCGCTTCCTTCGCTATATCCTTAATCGTAGCCAATTTTTTCACCCAATCTTTCAATAACAAAACAAGTAAAGTTTTACCTTATATTTTACTCGTTTCTACGTGATAATTATAAGATAACAGAATAAGAATTCTATTTCAACACTTTTTTTACTAATAGATAAAGTTTTCAAAAACGCCAACAACACTAGAAAAACACTACGTATCAAATCATTCAAAGGAAAGGGTACAAATATACACAAACAAAAATACAAGTAAAATTTTTACCGATATTTTTGTTTGTAAAAAGTTTTATATAGCCAATGTTAGTAAAAACACAAAAAAAACAAGCTATAATAATAGCCTGTTTTTTTGTAGATTTTGCTTATTTTTAATCAAACTGATTTGTTCTTAAGGGTCAGAGATCGCCACCTCTAAGCGTAGCGTAGGTGGGGACTTCCATTCAAGTGGAGTTGAGACTCCATCTGAATTTTCGATGTTCTAGCGTAGCTAAAACGAGTTCTCTTTGCCCATGATAATACTTATACAAAAGTTATTGGTTACCACCGCATGAATCCCTTACAATTAACTTCGTAGGAACAACAACTTTAAGAGGAATAGTTCTGCCTTCTATTCTCTCCTGAAGTAAGTTGACTGCTGACCTACCCATTTGTTCGCTATAAATTTTCACTGTCGTAAGTGGTGGACTTACAAAACCCGCCATATCAATATCATCGATACTAACAACTGATACTTCTTCTGGCACTTTTATACTTGACTCATGTAAAGCTCTTAGAGCACCAATGGCCATCGGATCACTAGCTACAAAAAAAGCCGTCGGTATGTTACCTTTTTCGATTGCGTTTTTCATCATTTGATAACCACTTGCGGTTGTCCAGCTACCTATGTAAATATTTTTTTCATCTAATAATCCATTCTTATTCATTATTGCTTCATAAGTTTTCCTTCTAATTTCTTCACTACTTTCTCTCTTATCAAGCATTTTTTCATCGTTAAACTTTTGCTTGTATTCAACTCCACCTATAAACCCGATTTTTTTATGCCCTAAATGAAATAAGTAGTTCATGATCTCTTCAGAGCATTCTTTGAGATCACAAATAACTGCATCATATGTTGTCGGGTCTGGGTCATTATTAACAAAAACAATATTGGTATTCTGATTGTATACTTTCTTTAGATCGTCTAGATCTACATTTCCAACTGTAATAATCCCATCTAATTGATCAAACGAATAGTCTTTGGAGCTACTTCGTACACGTATTATTTTTGATAACTCTATCCCCTTTACTGAACACTGCTTTTCAATGCCTTCACGAATAGATAAAAAATAAGGATCATTAAATTCATCTTCTTGAGTCGCCCACATAACAACCCCGATGCTAACGCTTTCAGGTTGATTGTTATTTTGATTCCTTCTTTTAGGAGTATAATTAAGCTTTTTGGCAATAGCTAAAATTCTTTCTCTTGTTTCTTCCATTACTGTTAAAGTTTCATCATTATTCAAAACTCTAGAAACAGTTGAAATGGAGACATTCGCTTCTTTTGCAATATCTTTTATCGTAGCCAATTTCGTCACCACCTTTCATAGTAAAAAAAGCCTATTGAAATAATATATAATAATTTTAAACGAGAACGAATTCATATATATATTATGATAGTAAAAACCACTGTTGTAAACAACCTTTGTCCTCTATACAAAACCCCCCTTACTTAGCAACTTAGCAAGGGGGGTTTTGTATAATTAGTGATTTCGTACACTTTTTTCATTTAGGTACCTATAAAGAAAGCTCGACCTCAACTCCATAATGGTCAGATATAATCGGCTTATTTTTATGGTTAAAAATAACATTTGATTTTTCAACATTACATTGAAAATTTGAAAAAATATAGTCAATCCTTAAATCACGTTTATTCTTATCCCAACCAGCAATTTTCCCGATCACTGTTTTCCCACTATCTTTTTCTTTAGCTAAGTCAAAAGTGTCGTAATATCCATTAGCTAACATATAGTCATAACCTTCATCTTCAACAGAAGCATCACTATTAAAATCACCCAATAAGAAAACTTTTTCTGATTTTATTACATGTGAACATAATAAATCTAACTGTTTTTTTAGCGGTTCTTCTTCATCGCCCCACCATCCAAGATGACATGAATAAAAAGAAATTGGTTCATTATTGTAGGTAATTTTCGCCCCAACAATTTTTCTTGTTTTATGATATTTGGTGTTTTCCGACTGGGACACAAAGAATGAATATTCCTTCTCAATTTTGTGTTTCGTTAAAATTGCTAGTCCTTCTTCATATACTTCATATGCGAAATGAGAAAAGTCCCAAAAATAATTATATTCCTCTACACCAAGTTTTTTTAATTCATCTAATAATACGATCATGTAATTATCTTTTTTGACATTGCGATCTAATTGCTCTTCGTCGACTGACTGACTGACTTCTTGTAATGCGATCACATCATAGGAATTTTCTTTTATGGTTTTCGCTAAAGTCTTAATTTTTTCTAACTGTTCTTCCTCTTGCCATGCATGGCAATTTAATGTTAATAATTTCATTTCATTTAAGCCCCTATTCGGTCTTGAATATCTGATTTTAGAACATCTGCTTTCGGTCCATAAATAGCTTGAACTCCCTTATCTTTAACGATTAATCCTAAAGCTCCATTCTTTTTCCACTCTTGCTCTGATCCGACGAGGGCCGTATCTTTTACCGTTACACGAAGTCGAGTCATACACGCATCAACGTCAACAATATTATCTCGTCCTCCTAATAAAGCAATTATTGAATTAGCTAAAGAATGATCATTTTCATTTGAAGCAGTATTTACACCTTGTTCGTTTCCATCATCAATATAATTGCCCAGTCGTCCCGGGGTCGCATACTTAAATTTATTTATCATAAAATTAGCAACAACGTAGTTTAATACAAAAAAGACTATACAAGCAGCAAAAAAGTAGGCGTAATCTAACCATAATCCTGCTTTCATAATCATCGGTGTTCTTGTTAGTAATTCAATCATCCCCATAGAGTGAAGACGAATATCAATAAGATCAACAATAGCGAAAGCAAATCCAGTCATAATTGCATACACAACATAAAGAACAGGCGCAACAAACATAAACATAAATTCAATTGGTTCTGTAACACCAGTTAAAAATACTGCTAAACCTGCTGAAAAGAACATTGATTTATATTTTGTACGTTTGTCAGGATCAACATTGCGGTACATGGCAAATGCAACACCAATTAAAGCTGCAGTAGATAGAATCATTTGTCCTACTTTAAAACGCGCAGGAGTTACTTCATTTAACAGTTGATTATACCCCGCCAAATCTCCTACTGAACGTAGATTATTCAAATCAGAAATCCAGGCGAACCATAAAGGGTCTTGACCTGCAACTGTCTGCCCAGCATTAGCTCCAGATAATATCGTATAAGTACCTCCAAGTGGTGTAAAGTTCATCGGAATTGTTAACATATGATGTAAACCAAACGGAAGTAATAATCGTTCTACCGCACCAAAAATGAATGGTGCAAAAAACGGAGCTGTTTCTCTCGACGTTGCTACCCAACGTCCAAATGCATTTAAGTTCCCTTGAATGACTGGCCAAATAATTGACAATACTACAGCGGTTACAATTGACCATAAGATTACGACGAATGGAACAAAACGTTTACCGTTAAAGAAAGCTAGAGCTTGTGGTAGTTTATCATATTTATAATATTTATTAAATAGAGTCGCTCCCAAGAATCCGGAAATTATTCCAATAAATACGCCCATATTTAAGGCTGGCGCCCCTAATACATCCGTGAAAAAATCTTGTACAATAAGTTCACTACCAAAGAGCGAAGTAGCAGTGGCTTCAGAATCTCTTAACATACTATTATTAACACCAAAAATTGTACCAGTAACACGGTTGATGACGATAAAAGCAACTAGTGCGGCAAAAGCTCCACCAGCTCGCTCTTTTGCCCAAGATCCACCAATCGCTACAGCGAATAGAATATGCATGTTACTAATAACGGCCCAACCAATCCCTTCAATTACCGCAGCACTGGTTTGAACGAGACCTAAATCAACTTCAAACATAGCAATCATTTTACCAAGAGAAATCATAATCCCAGCGGCCGGCATAACAGCCACCACCACTATTAGTGCTTTACCAAATTTTTGCCAAAAATCAAACGATGTGATTTTCATTTTTTTCATCTCCCTTTATTTTTTGTTTAGCTTGAGCAAACGTTTGCGCTTAGTGGCAAGAAAAACCTTAGCTCCATAGTTCACGGAATGTCAAATGTCACTGGAATTTATTTATATCAGCTGTTATATCGCTTCCAAAAAGGACTGATAAGTTGAAGTGACCGAACTCGTGGGCGTAGGAGCTAGATAGCTTCCAAGTAGGAAATAAAGCTGAACTTCAATCAGTGGGGGTTTTCCTTCATCCCCCACTGATTGTTAGTTCAACTTATACCACGGGCATAAGAATAACTAATCATCAGCTTCACTGATGAAAGTTATTCTATATCGGACCTTTAGGGGCAGTTTATCCCCCACCTAAACTTCTCGATTTTCTTAAGTTTTGAGGTGGGGGTCTTACTTGCCCCTTAAGAGTGGGATAAATTAGTAAATATAATTATATTAATTTGTATACTCTAGCTTCATATGGTTTTAATAATATCTTATCGGATACAACTTGTACCTTATAATTGCTAATATATAATTCTTTTGATTTCTTATTTAAATCTGAAGGTAAGGTAATACTTGTTTCTTCACCATATAAATTAGTGATAATTAAAAATTGTTCATTTTCTAGGGTTCTAGTATAAGCATAGACTTGTTCATGTTCTTCTAAAATCAAATCATAACTTCCATAAATCAAAGCTTTTTCCTGTTTTCTTAGTTTTATAAGGTTTTTATAAAAATGATAAATTGAATAACTATCTTTTATCGCTTGTTCAACATTAATTTCTGTATAATTAGGATTTATTTTTAACCAAGGCTTACCTTCTGTAAAACCTGCATTTTCTTTATCGCTCCATTGCATTGGTGTTCGAGAATTATCACGACCATTTTTCCAAATAACTTCCATGATTTCTTGGTGTGATTTACCAGCTTCTCTTTCATTCTTATAGAGATTTTTAATAGCTACATCATTGTAATCTTCAATTGAAGAAAATTTTACATTTGTCATTCCAATTTCTTGTCCTTGATAAATGAACGGGGTCCCTTGCATAAGAAAGTACATCGTTGCCAGAGCTTTGGCTGATTTATCTCGATACATATCACTATTTCCCCAAGTAGAAACTGAACGAGGCTGATCATGGTTTTCCAAGAATAAAGCATTCCACCCTTTACCATCAAGTTCTTTTTGCCATTTTGTAAGAGTTTCTTTTAGACCAGCTAGATCTATACCTGTATCCGTACCTTTCCCCCACAAGTCTAGATGTTCAAATTGGAATACCATATTAAAATAACCATTTTCTTCACTTACCCATTCCTCTGCATGTTCTGCTTTGACTCCATTAGCTTCACCAACAGTCATAATGTCATATTTATCAAATGTTTCTTTTTTCAACTCTTTTAGAAAAACCTCGATCCCTTCTTGATTCATATGACCGTCTAATGATGGAACATACTTTAGTTTCTTTGGGTTTGGCAGATCTGGAAATCCAGCAACTTTTTTAATGTGAGAAATGGCATCGACGCGGAAACCATCAATCCCTTTATCTAACCACCAATTTATCATTTCATATAAGTCTTTTCGAACGGTTGGATTTGCCCAATTTAGATCTGGTTGTTTTCTTGAAAACACATGCATGAAATATTCTTCAGTATTCTCGTCATATTCCCAAGCAGAGCCGCCAAATATTGATTCCCAGTTATTTGGTTCATTATCTTTTTCACCAGGGTGCCAAATATAGTAATCTCTATATGGGTTTTCCTTTGAAGAACGCGACTCAATAAACCAAGGATGTTCATCTGATGTATGATTAATAACAAGGTCCATAATCAACTTCATATCTCGATTATGGACTTCAGCAAGTAGCTCATCAAAATCAGACATTGTTCCGAAATCAGACATAATTCCTTTATAGTCACTAATATCGTAACCGTTATCATCGTTAGGCGAACTATAAATAGGACAGATCCATATTACATCAATTCCTAGTTCTTTTAAATAATCAAGTTTCGAAATTACACCTTGAATATCACCAATTCCATCTCCGTTAGAATCCATAAAACTTCGTGGGTAAATTTGATATGCAATCGCTTCTTTCCACCAGGTTTTCTTCATCTTTTTTCCTCCAGTACTGTTAAACTCTCTATCTACTATCTTTCTTACACTAAAATACCACAGTATGCCACAAAGAGCAACCGTTTGCACTGAATGTTGTGAAAAAAATATTTGTCCCTTTTAAAAATTAGACACAGCTATTTAAAAGCTGTGTCATCATAAATGATACATACAAATTAAATTTTCGCTTTTTCCCAGTCAGCTGCAAATTTCTCAATTCCTTGATCTGTTAACGGATGTTTCGATAATTGCTCAATAACAGCGTATGGAATAGTTGCAATGTGAGCACCAGCCATAGCTACACGAGTTACATGGTCTGGGTGTCGTACCGAAGCAGCAATAATTTGAGAATCAAGTTGCTGAATACGGAATAACTCAGCAATTTTTGTTACTAATTGTACTCCATCTTCAGATATGTCATCAAGTCTTCCTAAAAACGGAGAAACATATGTAGCACCTGCACGCGCAGCTAAAAGCGCTTGGTTTACAGTAAAAATAAGTGTAACATTTGTTTTAACACCTTTTTTTGAGAGATATCGACATGCAGCTAATCCCTCAATTGTCATAGGAAGTTTAATCGTAATTTTTTCATCGCCACCGTTAATTTTTAAAAGTTCTTCTGCTTCTGCAATCATTTCTTCAGCAGTCACAGCATCAGGAGATACTTCTGCAGATACAGATTCAACTTCAGGAACAGATTGACAAATCTCCTCGATACGGTCTTCGAATTTAATCCCTTCTTTTGCAACTAGAGACGGGTTTGTTGTGACCCCAGATAAAACACCGATTTTGTTAGCTTTGATTATGTCTTCAAGGTTTGCAGTATCGATAAAAAATTTCATGAAATTATCCTCCATATCTTCTTTTATTTCATACTTTGATTAGACGTCAACCCAGAAAAAGATACATTTACATAATTTTAAGCGTTTCCAACTTTTTGGTATACTAATAGATTTTGAAAATTTCGAAATGGGTTAAATTAACAATAATATAAACTGATAACGTTGTCAATAAAGGGAATTTTCAAAGCTCATAGGCTGTTTGCGCTAGACAGTTTTCAAGTTAGAAATTTATAATTTCTTATCTTTGAACAATAAAAAATCCCCCTTTTCATAACTAGCCACCTTACTTATAAACATAATAAGGAAGTAAAATCAAACCAGCCTTCAACATTTTGTTGAAGGCTGGTTTGATTTAAATTAATACTTATTATCTTTTAGCGTATAATATTGTTTGACGATAAGGTTTACCAATGTACTGTCTTTTGATAACTTTGTATATTTTTCAATCGCTGCTTCTATTCCTTCTTGTTTTATTGTTGCTTGTAATTCCATTGCTTCCTCATCATTTGTATGATCGTATAATAGGGTTGCAGCTATACCTTTAGCTAGAAAGATAGGTTCTTCTCCTACCATTTCAACAAATTGCTTAGCAGGGCTTAAAAATCTATCATTTGGTCCTAGTTTTCTAAGTGGTGAACGTCCAACTCTTGTTACTTCGTCAATAATAAACGGGTTTGAAAAACGCTCCATAATTTTTTTTATATAGTTTGAATGAACCTCACGATCAAATTGATATTTTTTTATTAATAATTCACCAGTTTCATTGATTGTATTTTCAACAAGGTCTCTAATAGCTGCTATTTTCATAGTTTCATTGATTGTATCTATACCAGAATAATAGCCTAAATAAGCAGCAGTCGTATGGCCAGTATTCATCGTAAATAATTTTCGTTCAATATAAGGGTTTAATCCCTTAACATACGTAATACCAGTTATTTCTGGTCTTTCACCTATCATCTGTGTTTCATCTACAACCCACTCAAAGAAAGGTTCAACCATCACCATCAATTTATCCTCATTTGATTGGTTCGGTACAATTCTGTCGACAGCAGCATTTGGAAATGCAAAATATTGTTTAAATGCTTCTTTCTCATCGTCACTAATCTTTTCATACACTTTTTCTTCTAGAAACGTACTACCACCAACCATATTTTCGCAAGCAATAATATTCAATGATTTACGGTTTTTCGTTAACCTTTTTTTTAGACCTTCGGCAATAAGACCTGAAATCAATGGAAGTATGCTTGGACCAACAGCAGTCGTCACTAAATCAGCATGTACAATTGCCTCAATGACCTTCTCTGGATCCAACTGGCTATTGATGGCTTCAACATCCTTAACGATAAGTTCCTCCCGAGACTTTTCAGCTAAAACAATTCGATATTCTTTTCTATCATTTATTAAATCAACAATTTCTTTATTTACATCAACGAAGCATGTTTTGTAACCAGATTGATATAATAAACTCCCAATAAACCCTCTACCGATATTCCCCGCTCCAAAATGTAATGCTAACATTTAGTTCACCTCTTCAAAAATTGATAAGATCTCTTCTTTTGAGTCTGAATTAATAATTTTGATCACATTTTCTTCTTCAGAACATACAATTGCGATTTGTGAAAGGATCTCGAGATGTTCATTGTCTTTTCCGGCTAAGCCAATAAATAGCTTTACGATATTTCCATTTCCGAAATCTACACCATTTGGTACTTGTACAATCGCAATACCAGTTTCTTTTACTGACTTCTTAGCTTCATCTGTACCATGAGGAATAGCCACGTAATTCCCCATATAGGTTGATGATAATTCCTCACGTAAAAACATTTGATCGATATAATCTGAATTAACATAACCATTTTTCTCCAAAATGCTTCCAACTAATTGAATTGCCTCTTTTTTATTAGCTACTTCTGCGTTTAATAAAATATTTTCTTTAGGTAAAATTGATAATGTCATAGTTAAACACTCCTGTTTTCGTTAATTTTTTCATATATAAATTGTTCGAATTTTGATGTTAAATGTGCAGAAAGTAAGTTCTTATTCTTTGATTGAAAAATTTCCACACTCTTTTCATCTTCAATAATTAATGCACTTATATAACTCAACACCTCTAGCACTTGCTGCGTGGAATTTAACGGTGAAAGTAATAGCAATATATTGTCTACGTCAATCTGACTTTGATCCATCCCTTTTAAACTCATAGGACTACTAAGATTAATGATTTTAAATGATGGTATTAAGACGTGATCATTTCGCGTATGAAATAAAGCCATGTTCGTATCAGGTATCCCTAACCCCCCTACACGTTCTCTCTCGAGTAAAGCGCTTACAACTATTGGAGTTTCATTAATTACATCTAGTTTATTTAAGTGTTGACAAACAGTAGTTAACACTTCTTGTATGGGTAAAATTTGATTTATTTCTACTATTTCAAAGCCCTCTAATAATGTCACAATTACGTCAGAGTATACTTTTATGTTGTGTAGTTTTTGTAACGTCTTTTTTGTGTCATAGAGGGAGACATCTTTAAAAACATTAGTATGATCCTTTGCTACTAGTTGACTACCTTGCTCAGTTATCCGTGATTTAATCAATTCTATTTCAGACTCTGTTAATATGGGGCTGACGAGAATATAATCTTTTGGTAAATCTGGTGAATCAATCGTAGAAATAACCAAATCATATTCACGTAAATCATAGTTTCTAATGTCAAACAACGATATATTTTGTAAATCCTTAAGATTTGGTATTTCTTGTTGAATTCTATTTGCTAACATTTTAGAGGTACCAATTCCACTAGAACAAATGATTAGTGCTTTTACATTTTCTTTTGTTTTTCTACTTATTAACACTGATCCGAAGTGAAGAACTAAATAGCCAACCTCTTCATCTGGAATAGTTAAATGTGGAAAAACCTTTTCTGTCCCCTCTTTTACAATAGTAAACAAATCTGAATAGTCGGATTTTATTTTTTCTAATAGCGGATTACTAATCCCCATATGTTGTTTTATCCGATAAAGGGCAGGCCGTAAGTGAGCAATTAAACCTTGAAAAAGTGAATGATTATTTGATAAATCCTTATCTAGATATTTTTCAACGTAGTCGATAAGGCTTTTTGCTTTTATTGCAATGTTAAAACTACTATCTTCTAATAAGAATTCCTTATCGTGTCTAAGTTTTGCTCCTCTTAAATGCATAGTAATATATCCAGTTTCTGCTTCAGGAATATCTATTTCATATACTTTTTGCAATTTTTCTATGATCTTTTCGGCGATACTATACTCAACTGTGTCTTTCAATCTTCCTAAATAACCTTGATCAATTTGAATGTTTTCTCCTTGCATAATTCGCTCGATGGCTAATGAAAGGTGAACAACCAATCCAATATAGGCACTATCAGCAATGGAATAGGGTAATTCGTTATTTATTTCTTCGAGCACCTTTTCCACAATTAATAACTTTTTCTTTTCAACTAATCCTAATAACCTTTCTGAAGCAGAAGTTACTTGATGGGTTGATTTTCTTTGTATGTTTTCTCTAACAAGTGATAATAATTCAAATTCATTAACATTTTGCGAAATGATACTACTCATTGCTCTTCGCTTTGATGATTCACTTCCAAAGATTTCAACACCATAGCCTCTTTTTCGGATCAAGGATAGGTCAAATCTATTCAGTCGCTCTTCTAACTTTGTCAAATCGTTACTTACCGTAGCAATGGTTACGTTTAAATCATTTGCTAAGGAAATCAGTTTGATTGGTTCAGTTGCTTCTAGTAAGGTACAAAATATGACCGTCTGGCGTTCTTCTGGAGTATATTCATTATGGGATAAATTAAAGAGAAACAATTGTAGCTCCTCAATACTTTCCGTGCTACCATTCACTTGTATCCCTAACCCAGATTTTTTTAATAATGTTAAGTCATATTCTTTTAAAATATCTTCGACTCCCTTTAAATCTCTATGAATTGTACGAACACTTACATCAATTCGGTCAGCAATTTCCTTAACAGTAATACCTTCAGCTCTCGTAAGTAAAGTTTCAAGTATTTGTCTTTCTCTAGCAGAAATATACATTGCCATCACTCCATTTTCTTCGACCATATGCCCTACTATTTTTTGTGACAAAATTAAACTTTATTCTTACAAGTTAATAATAAACCGTTTACAACCACTACCACAACAAAAGGAAAACCTGTTTTCGTCTAAAGCATTGTTGACATTTTTTAATTAGTTTTTATTTTTCACTATACAAAAGAGGACGAAAAAAATAGAAAAGAGCTGTAGAAACTCTTTCCTATTTTTTCATTTATTTAAGATTCTCAACTAGTTCATCATATTTTGGACTATTTAAGAAATTTTCTACAGAAATATGTTGAGCGTTTGGTAACTTCGCCTTAGCTCGATCTGTTAAATCTTGATGAGTAACAACAAGATCAGCATCTGCAGGTAGATTATTAATTGACGTATTTGAAACTGTAATATCTAGTCCGGCTTTTTTGAATTTATTTTTGAGAACTGAAGCTCCCATTGCACTTGAACCCATTCCTGCATCACATGCAAAGATAACCTTACGAACATTCTCTTTATTAATTTCTTTTGTCTCTTCTTTCACTAAAGAAGCAGCTGTTTCACTTTTTTTCCCTTTCATTCCTTGCATCTTTTCAGCTGCATTAGCTAAATCGTTTGTCTCTTCATTTTGTTTGCTTGCCTTTAAGATTAATGAAGATATTACAAATGAAACTGCTGTTGCAACAACAACACCTGATAATACAGCAAAGTAATCTCCTCTAGGTGTCATTGCCACTAACGCGAAAATACTACCAGGTGATGGAGCTGCTACTAATCCAGCACTAAAAAGGTTAAATGTAAAGACACCACTTGCCCCACCTGCAATTGCTGCAATAATTAACGCAGGCTTCATTAAAATATATGGGAAGTAAATTTCATGAATACCACCGAAGAAATGAATGATTGCTGCTCCAGATGAAGATTGTTTTGCCATTCCTTTCCCAAATACCATATACGCTAACAAGATTCCAAGTCCAGGACCTGGATTTGTTTCAAGTAAAAATAGAATAGATTTACCCGTTTGTGCTGCTTGTTCGATTCCAATCGGACTTAAAATACCATGATTAATTGCATTATTTAAGAATAAGACCTTTGCTGGCTCAATAAAAATACTTGCTATTGGTAATAAACCTGCTCCAATAATTGCTTCTACCCCAGATGCTAGAAACGTATTTAATCCTAATACTACTGGACCTACTGCTTTAAATGCTACTAACGTTAATATCCCTGCTAGAATTCCCGCAGAAAAATTATTCACTAACATTTCAAAGCCTTGTCTAACTTTCCCATCAATCTTTTGGTCGAACTTCTTAATTAAATATCCACCAAGAGGACCCATAACCATTGCCCCTAAAAACATCGGGATATCCGCACCAACAATAACACCCATTGTTGCTGTTGCACCAACTACACCACCACGAACATCATAAATCATCTTACCACCAGTGTATCCTATCAATAATGGCAATAAATAAATGATCATTGGTCCGACTAGTTCTGCTAAACTTTCATTTGGTAACCAACCAGTAGGAATAAATAATGCCGTTATAAGACCCCATGCAATAAATGCCCCGATATTCGGCATGATCATACCACTTAAGTAACTTCCAAAACGCTGAACTTTAACTCTGAAACCTTTATTTGAACTTGTATTATTCATCATTTAGTTCCCCTTTCAATATATGTTTCTTACACTTTTTATAATAAAGCGTTTACAATCATTATTCCATTTAAAGAAAAGTGCATTTTGGCAAGGGGGTTGTTGTCATTTTTAACAATCCAAAAACTGTAACTATTACTAGTATGGGGTACTGAACTTATTTTTAGGCAACGTTACAACAATATTTTAGAAAAGAAAAAACACACAAGAATTTATAATCCTCGTGTGTCATTCATTCAACTTAAAAAAATTGCTCCATATCCTATTCCTAATAAAATAACGAGAGCTGGATGAACCTTCCATTTCTCTAGTAATAGAAAGCTGACAAGCAATAGAATGATTGTTTGCCAAATACCTACACCAACGTTTGAGCTTTCTATAAATCTAAAGGCAAGAACTCCTAATAGAATCGCAATGGTTGGCCGAATCAGCATTGTCATTCGTTTCACTTTCGGTGATTCTTTAAACTTATATAATATTCCAAGTAAGACAATCATCAGTAATAACGATGGTGCAACTGTTGCAAACACTCCAACAAATGCCCCGAACACACCACCTACTTCATAGCCGATATATCCTGACATTTTCGTAGCGATTGGACCTGGCAATGCATTTCCTAAAGCTAGAACCTCACTAAATTCTTCAACTGTCATCCATTGATAGCGGTTCACTACTTCATATTGGATAAGCGGAATCGAGGAGGGGCCGCCACCATACCCTACAATACCTGGAATAAAGAAAGCTAAAAATATATGAAGATATATCATTGCACGTTACTCCTTTCCTTTTGCCCATGGTCTTTTGTAGGTGCGTTAGGCTTAAGTAGTGCATAGGATAATAAAAGTGCGATAACGATTCCAGGATGGATATTTAAAAATTCAATGAACAACAAACTTGCAACAAGTAATAGAATACTTATTCCCCATCCAAGTCCTTCTTTTGACTTTTGAAAAAATTGCCACGCCAAAACTGCTAGCATAACGGCAACAACTGGAATGACTCCTTTTGTTATCCCCGCCACCCACGATTCATCTTTAAATTTCGATAAAGACGTTAATAAGACGATCATTAATATAATTGTTGGAACAATAGATGCAATAATAGCGGTTAACATTCCTGTTAAACCAGCAACACGATACCCTATATAGCCTGCCATTTTTGTGTTTATCGGACCTGGAAGAGTGTTCCCGATAGCAAGTACATCACTAAATTCGTCATCACTCATCCATTTAAACGTTTCTACAACTTCTTTATGGACGAGTGGGATCGAAGAAGGACCACCACCATAACCTAACATCCCTGATCTAAAAAATGCGATAAAAATATTTACGAGAGTTTTCATGAAAAAAATCCCACTTTCATGAGTAATTTTGACCTAACCTTATTACAATTATTTCTTCATAAGCTTATATTAACAACGATAATTTTAAAAACAAGATTACTATATTAGTGACCGATTGCAATCCCATCTCCACGCGGATCCGCTCCACCATATTTTACATTGTTTTCATCATCAATTAGTATAACACCAGCGTGACCCATGATGTCTGTAAATTCTTCGACAGCTTCTATGGAATGACCTTTCTTTTGTAGTTCATTTCTAACTTCCTTTGATATTCTAGATTCAATTTTTAAACGATTAGAATTTGCCCCCCAAGTTCGTCCATATAACCATCTTGGCGCTTCAATTGCTGCTTGAATACTGTAATTGTAATCAATAATTCTCGTAACAAGTGCTGCCTGTGTTTGTGGTTGCCCTTCCCCTCCCATCGTTCCATATACTAGATAAGGAGATTTCCCACGAAATAACATCGCTGGATTAAGAGTATGGAAGGTTCGTTTATTTGGCTGCAAGCAATTAATATCATTTGGATTAAGTGAGAAGAAACTACCTCGGTTTTGTAGCAATACTCCAGTTCCCTTTGGGATTATACCAGAGCCGAAATCATGATAGATACTTTGAATTAATGAGACTGCATTTCCATATTGATCGACTACACCGAGCCATACTGTATCTCCTTTTGGATCTAACTGCTTTTCCATACTTAGCGTTTCAGCTAAGTTAATTTTAGCCGCTAATTGTTTGCCTCTTTTTTCAGATATTAGTTCGTCAACAGGTATGTGAGAAAAGTCAGGATCTGTTAACCATTGGTCGCGATCACAAAAAGCAAGCTTTGTTGCTTCAACGATTAGATGAATGTATTCTGGTGAACCTTCCTCAATACAAGTTAGATCAAATTGGTTTAAAATGTTTAAAATCGATAATGATGCCAACCCTTGTGTATTAGGTGGAAGATTATACGCTGTATATCCACGATAATTAACAGATATTGGTTCAACCCAATCAGAACTATGCTTTCTAAAGTCTTCTTCAGTCAGTAAACCTCCATTTAATCGTAGATCATCTACAATTTGTTTTCCAATCGAACCTTGGTAAAATGCACGACTTCCTTCATTGGCAATTGTCTCTAATGTAACCGCCAAGTCGTGTTGCATCATTAACTCTCCAGCTTGATAGAGTAAGCCATTTTCTTTTAAGAAAATGTTTTGAAACTCATCAAATCTTTGTAAATTTCTAAATTCATCACTTTTTTCAGCATTTATCTTGGTCCAATAAGCTTGGCTAGGCGTTACTGGAAATCCATTCTTTGCATAGCTAATTGCTGGTTGCAGAAGCTCTAACCAAGGTATATCTCCATCCAAATAACTTTTTGAATATTGATACGCTTGATCCCAACCTGCTACAGACCCTGGAACGGTGTTTGCCGAAAGATAGCCTCTAGCTGGAATAGTTTCGTACTTTTGTTTTTGATAGAAATCAATTGTAGCTAACTCTCCAGCACGTCCACTACCATTTAACCCTTTTAACTCTTGCTTTTTAGCATTATAGACGAGCCAGAAATTATCTCCACCAATACCATTCATATGTGGATAAACGACAGAAATGGATGCAGCTGCTGCAATAGCCGCTTCTATTGCATTTCCACCGTTTTGTAGTATATTCATCCCTGCTTGAGTCGCTAAATAATGGGGGCTTGTGACCATTCCACTAGGAGCCATTGTTGTTGGTCTATAGGAAAAATGTTTATAGTTTCTCATTTTGATCTCCCCCGTTCTTTTTTTATATTTACGAAGAGTAGCCTGACAAATTAGTGATTTTCCATTAAGAATATCTTACTACCTGATTTTTCAAAGCCTCTAACCCATCAATATGACACTCAACTATGTCACCATCCCTAATCACCGTAGAACCTGGAGTTCCAGTCATAATAATGTCTCCTGGCAATAAGGTCATTACTTTTGAATGAAACGAAATAAGAAATGCTGGTGGAAACTTCATATATGACACACTTTTTTCGTGAATTGTTTCTCCATTTAATACGGTTGCTACATTTACGTTAGCTAAATCTCGTACCTCATCCTTCGTTAAAAACTGTGGGCCAAAGCTAAAAAACGTATCGAAACTTTTGGCTCGTGCTAAAAAGCGTGGATTTATTGCGTGAATATCACTAGCTGTCATATCCAATGCTGTTGTATAGCCAGCTATAACATCTTCTACTTCATCCTCTGAAATATTTTTGCAACGCTTACCGATAATGATAGCTAACTCTCCCTCTGCTGTTGTACGTTCTGACTGCTCTGGTAGGATAATGTGATCATTAGGTCCAATTAGTGTTGTATCTGGTTTAAAAAAACTAACAGGATCATCATCTACATTCACTTTCTCTATTTCTATTAAATCTGTTACATAGTTCATCCCAATTCCCCAGATTTTTCTTGGGTTCCTATATAAAGGAGCGTACTCTACTTCAGTTTGTAAAGTCATAGGGTATGTTTCCAATCTTTCTTTGCCACCATTTTGATACCATTCAATTAATTCGTTTAATTGACCTTTTTCAATGATATTGAATAGGTTTAAATCAAAAGAAAGACCCTCAAATTGATTTATCGTTTCTAGTAAAACTATTCCTTTTGTCGAGAAAACTGCGGCTAGTTCTTGATCATTATGTTTAATAGTAGCTAGTTTCATCACGTATCTCCTCAACTATTTTTTATTTGTTTCTGTTGAAATAACGCTTTATGTTCCTCAATCCATTCAAGTAATCGTAAATCTTGATGTGGTCCTGCAATAATCGACAAACCAATTGGACTTCCATCTACATTTTGCATCGGAATTGTCACTTGTGGTAACCCTGCTAACCCCGCAATACAAGACAATTGCAATGTTTGTTGACGACGTAACTCTATTTGCTCACCAGATAAATTTAATAATGGTGCTTTCCCTGGAGTCGTCGGTATAATGAACAAACCATCTTCCCCAAGTAACTCTATCAAATGGTTTTTCATTCGTTCTCTTAATAGTAATTCTTGGTTAATATCACTTAGCGTACTTGCCCATTCAAACCGACTGTCAATATCAGGACCGAATATAGGATTTTCTTTTCGGATCCATTCACCGTGTGTGTTCCAAATCTCTATTCCTTGTAAAATACGAAATACATTCATCCATTCCTGTAAACCTCCTTCTGAAATTTCTATCCATGAACTCTGCCCAAATAAACTCTCAAATCGTGCAAAAAGAGGGGAAAATGCATCTTTACTTTCATCATCCGCTAAATCCCATGCTTCATTTACAAACATATACCGATTAAATTTTTGGTTAGACAATTTTTCTGGTAATAAAATTCTACCAACTTCTAGAAGTACATCAGAGTCCTTCGTCATCCAACCGACTGTATCAAAGCTAGAAGCTAACGGGATTACGCCATCTATTGGAACTACTCCATGTGTAGGGCGAATTCCATAGATCCCACAATACGCTGCAGGAATTCGGACTGAGCCACCTGTATCGGTTCCTAATGCAAAGTCAACAAGATTACCCGCTACTGCAACCGCTGATCCACTTGAAGAGCCACCTGGTATACATTCTGGAACTTTAGGATTTACCGGTGTTCCATAATGATAGTTTTCGCCGTTTAAGCTATACATCAATTCATCCGTAATCGTCATTCCTGTTAAACTTGCGCCATTTTCTAATAACCTTTGAATGGATGTTGCCGTTTGGCTTGCCGCTTCATGCGTGCGTAACCAATCTGGATTCCCTGCGCTACATACATGCCCTTTCACACAAAAAACGTCTTTAACAGCAAAAGTTTGCCCAGTTAACAATCCTACTTTATAAGCTCCAACAATAAGGTCTTCCCGTATAAATGCATTATAATGCTTCATCACACACCTCCATGTATCATTAAAATAATAACGAAACTTTACCGGATATTACTTTACATGAACACGTCCAACGTTTTTATATACGTCTAATGCTGCTTGAACAGCTTCACCTTTATGAATGTTTGCACCGTGATGAAGAAGTACCGCTTCAAGTGCCCCTAATGTTAATAAAACATTTCTTTGTTGGCAGCTATACCCCATCGTTCCTACTCTCCAAATTTTCCCATGCAACGGTCCAAATGAGCTCGCTATCTCAATACCAAAGTCTTCAAGAAGCATCGTTCTTACAGCATCCCCGTTTACTCCTTCTGGAATGTTAATACACGTGACGGTAGGTAGCTTAAAATTCGGATTACCAAATAAACTAAGTCCCATAGCCTCTATTCCCACAACTAATGCTCGTTCATTGACGCGGTGCCTTTCAAATCTTTGTTGTAGGCCTTCTTCTAAAATAATTCGCAACCCTTCATATAATCCATATAACATCGAAGTAGCTTCTGTATGATGATTGAGTCGTGCCGGGCTCCAATAATCTTGAAGTTGGCTCAAATCAAAATAATTGCTACGAATACGTCTATCAAAATTATTCATGGATAACTGCGTTTGTGTAGCGAGTCCTTTTTCAATTGACTTCCTTTGCATTAAAATTGTTTCAATGCGGTCATTATATGTGATCGGTGCCATTCCAGAAGGTACAGAAAGACATTTTTGTGTTCCTGTAATAAGACCATCGATCATCCACTCATCCGTTTTCACATCAGTCCCTGCAACAGTCGCAACCGCATCAACAATGAGTAAAACGTCAAGTTCACGACACGCATAACCAATTTCTTTTAAGGGCTGCATTCGTCCAGTTGATGTATCACCATGAACCATTGCTACAACTTTCGGCTTCACTTTTTTTATTTCTTTTATAATTATCTCAGGATCGAATACTTCCCCCCACTCACAAACAAGTGAATGAACTCTTGCACCACACCGTTCAGATATTTCAGTGAGTAAGCCACCAAATCTACCAAAAGAAGGGATAAGCACACCATCTCCTTCTTCAATAACACTACATAACATTGCTTCAATTCCCGCTCGTGAAGTTCCATCTATCGGAAACGCCCAATGATTGTTTGTTTGCAAAACCTTACGTAATAATCCCATCGTATCATTCATTATCGCTGTAAACTGTGGATCAAATTGTCCTAGAATCGAACTAGACATTGCTTTTAAAACTCTCGGATCCACTTCAACTGGTCCTGGTGTCATAATCGTACGTGCTGGAATGTGTAAATGCCCTATATGGTTCATAAGCCTTGCCTCCTTTTTATTGAGCTAAGTTAACTAAAGTGTTGAATAATACTTGTGTTCCAATCGCACAATCTTCTGTGTCCGTCCATTCTTTCGGATGGTGACTAATCCCATCTTTTGAGCGAACAAAGATCATTCCCATTTCCGTTATATTAGCCATTATTAACGAGTCGTGTCCAGCCCCACATTGTAATTTCATTGTTGGTTGATCTAGTTGATGACAAGCCTCTTCAATAGCTTCCATCACTTTGGGTGAGCACACTTTCGGATCTACAGACTTTTTCACATCGACTTTAGCGCTAACTCCTCTTTTAATCGAAACTTGATGAATCGCTTCCCTTACTTTGTTAACCATATCGATTCGTTTTGTTTTATCAATATGACGAAGATCAATTGAAAATTTGGAAATCCCAGGAATAATATTCACCCCACCTGGCTCAATTCTTAACTTACCTACCGTTCCAACTCCACCATATTGAGTCGCTATTTTTTCCACATCTAACATCACTTCTGCCATCGCTAATCCTGAATCGTATCTCATGTTCATCGGAGTTGCACCAGCATGATCTGCATGACCTTCAAAGGTTACTTCCATCCATACAGGTCCTTGGATACTTGTTACAATTCCAATGGGGAGGTTGTTTCCTTCTAGCACTTTCCCTTGTTCGATATGCATTTCTATAAAAGCTTTGATTTCTTCTTTGTTGCGGATTGCTTCTTTATATCTTTCAGGTTGAAATCCAGCTTGGCAAAATGCCTCTTCATATGAAACTCCTTCATCATCTCTTAATTGAAGAATCGTTTCATCTAACTCTCCGGCCATCGCCTTACTTCCGATATACCCTGTACCAAATCGCGTTCCTTCCTCATCGGTAAACGAGACTACATCAATTGTGTTCTGTAATTTTATTCCAGATTCTTTTATTGATCGTACTGCTTCAATGGCTCCTAAGACACCGAGAGCACCATCAAACCTTCCACCTTGATAAACCGTATCAATATGAGAACCAGTCATAACGATCGGTTTCGTTTGATCTACACCTTTTAAGGATCCAATGATGTTTCCTACTACATCAACCTTTACGCTAAGCCCTGCTTCTTTCATGAGTTCAATTACATATTTTCTGGCAGCTAAATCTTCCTTTTGAAGAGACAATCTAGTTATTCCTTCTTCACTAATGTTTTCTGACGCACCGAATGTAGCTAGTTTCTGTAGTGAACTCCACAGTCGCTGTTGATTAATTTGATAAGTGGCAATCAAGACAATCCCTCCCAATAGTTTTCTATTTTTTCCTAGTATAATAAACAGACCTTCGTACAGTCATTATTTAAGATAACTAAATTCTATACTGCAATTTATTCAAACTAAACAAAGATTAGTGTAGAGCGAAATTGAAATTCTTCATAGTAACTAGCTGTACAAGGACCATATATGTAAAGTAACCTTACATATAATTCGAAATAAATTCACTTAAATAACAATAATTCATCCAAAAGTTGATTTAAGGCTTTTCCAATTAATTACTATAAAAAAAATAAGTCCCCCATCTTTCGGGGACTTAAGCATTTTAATTCTCATTTAGGACTTCGTTTAACAAACTAAAGTCTGTATAACTATCGAAATCTGGTAGGTTCGTAATGTTGTTCATTTCTAATAAAAACTCAGCAATTTCGTTTGAACCATCAATCATCGCCTGTGGAACTTCCATTGAATACACATTTCGTCCCATCATTTCCTTTACTTCCTCAAGCGTTAAATGTGGCATTTCTTCTTGTAATATCACTGCAGCATCATCACTGTTGGCATTAATATAGTCAGTTGCACGATTTAATGCACGAAGAAGAGCTTTTACTGTATTTGGATTTTGCTCTAAGTAATTACGATTTACTTGGAATGTTGAGTAAAAACGCATCCAATCAACGCTTCCGTCTTTTTCTGGTAAGTGAGCCTCTGTTCCACTAAAAAGTAAAGTTCCGCCAATTTCAATAGCTTTTGTAATCCATGGTTCCCAAGCAGCCATAATGTCAATGTCACCGCGTTCAAGTGCAGCAATTTGGTCAGCAGGAGCAATATTAACAAACTGTACTTTTGAAACGTCTACTCCCATTTCTTTTGCCATGTTTTGAAAAGCAATCATGATTCCAGCACCGTTAACCATTCCAACTTTTTTCCCCTCAATATCTTTGGCACTAGTAATCTCAAGTCCTGGACGCGCAACCACTGCTTGGGTTCCTGCAATGTTAGCCATCGGTGCAACAATAACTGTTGGAATATTATTAGAAGAAACTGTAATGTTCGTAATCGTAGTTTCAAAGCTTAACTGAGCATCACCACTAGCAATCATTGGTCCAATATCTGGTCCAGATTGAACAAGCCTGCTATTAACATTTAATCCTTCTTCGGCAAAGTACCCTAGTTTATCAGCAATGATTTGTTGTCCAGAAACTTGGGGACCAATTACTCCCCATAATGTTACATCTGTTTGCTCAATTTCTCCGTTTGCTTGTGGGTCAATAGTTTCTGAAGCAACTGCAAGATCCGTCGTTTCTTCTTTCTTTGCTACTTCCTCTTGACCACATGCACTTAGGACAAAGAGACTTAATAAACCAACTAGTAATGCTGTGTACCACTTGCGATTCAATTTGCTCCAATTCATGTTCACCATCTCCAATTTGTTATTTTTTATTAACCGCATCTGTAAACTGTGTTCCTTGTTTCCAGCGGAAGATACGTCGTTCAGTCATTGTAAGAATTCCTGCAAAAATCGAATAAAGTAACCCAATTAAAGCACATGCAAGAAACATATTTGCCATCATGAAAAAGTTACGCGAGTCAATAATCATATAACCTAACCCAGCATCTGCTCCAATCATTTCGGATACAACCATTGCCGAAAATGCAACAGCTAAACTTACACGCATGCCAACAAAAATAGCCGGTAACGTTGAAGGTAATATTATTTTTTTAAATACCATTGCTTGTGATGCCCCTAGTGATAATGCTGATCGTATTAGTAAAGGATTTACATTCCGGATACCATCAACCGTATAAGCAAGCATAGGTAAAGCTGTAGAATAAGTAATTAACGTTAATTTTGATACTTCTCCAACTCCTAGCCAAATGATAAAAATAGGAAGAAACGCAAATGGCGGAATAGGTCCAATCATATTCACTAACGGATCGAGAGTATTTTCAATCCATTTGTAGCGTACTATTAAAAATCCAGCAGTAACAGCTAAGATAACTCCAAGAGAAAAACCAACTGCTAAACGAGAAGTACTAGACCAAATATGTTTCCAAAGCACTCCTTGCTCGATCATCCGTAAACCAGATTGCAAGATATCAGTTGGAGTTGGAAGATAGACAGGATTAAACCAGATAAAATGAGCATTCATCATCCCAAAAATTTGCCAGATGACAAAGAAACTAACGATTGTTACTCCCCTTTGGAACGAGTCATTTTTTAATACTAAAAATAAATTCTTTTTTTCCTTAGTAGGAGTTGCTTTTGTATAAGCAGACGTTACTTTAACTGATTTGACTGTACTCATTTTGCTTCTCCTCCATTAAAATAGTTTCTAACTCTTCTGTTAATCTCGTAAACTCAGGATCACGTTGATCACGTGGCCGATCCATATTCACTTTATAATCAGCTGCAACCTGACCTTCTTTCATCACAAGTATTCGATCCCCAAGATGTATCGCTTCTGAGATACTATGGGTAACAAAAATAACAATTGGTTTTAACTCTGACCAAATTCTTGTCAATTCTCGTCTCATCGTCTCTCTTGTTAAAATATCTAATGCTCCAAATGGCTCATCCATTAATAACACCTCAGGTTCATTTGCTAAAGCCCGAGCAATTCCTACACGCTGTTTCATGCCACCTGACAATTGAGATGGATAGTGATCAGCAAACTCCGCTAAACCAACTAACTTTAAGTAGTAGTCTACTTTTTCATTTACTTTTGTTTTGTTTTCTTTTTGAATGGTGGGCCCAAAAGCAATATTTTCTCTTACTGTAAACCAAGGAAATAAGGCGTGTTCTTGGAATACAACTCCCCGTTCTTTTGCTGGACCTTTCACACGATTTTCGTTTACATAGATTTCACCTTCGTCTGGAGTTAAAAATCCAGCAATCATATTAAGTAAAGTAGATTTCCCACAACCACTATGACCAAGGATGCATACAAATTCCTCTTCTTTGATGTTAAAGTCAATTTGCTTTAAAACCTCTTTTGAATAAAAAAACTTACGAACACCACTTACTTGTAAACTCATTCAAGTTGCCCCCTTTAATAATTCATTTCAAGTATTCAGTTTTTTGCTGACCTCAATCCATCTGTTTCGGTGCAACTTATAGTCCTATCTTAAAGCGACTAGAGAAGATCGTCATTGGTCACTATATACAAAAACAAGTTTCCTATTTGATCACTTCATCTAACGTAATTAGTTTCTAAACTAATATTTGTAGTGTTATGGTCCCTTTTTTGGTCAAAAACAACCTTTCTTCGGCCAATTGTGGCAACTATTTTTTCTGTTGTTTCTACTTTTTCATAAGGAGAATACATGTCGAAATAAAATGTCAGATTTGATAACTATATATTTTTCATCTAGCTTAAAAATTGTCAGATCTGCATCATTTCCATCCTTCAATTGATCTTTTGTTTCGAAGTCCGAAGCGTTCCCCTAAATTATTGATAGGTTAAAGCAGTATCCTAAATTGATAAAAGTGTTAATTTATCAATAAAAAATGGAGCACCAATACTGATTTGGCACTCCAAAAAAAGTTATTTTTCCAATTTTCTCTACACTAAGTACTTATGATGAATTCACAGGCACTTAAATACAATAAAGCTTAACTATCAAACTCTAAATATCTTTCTATGAGACTATTGATAATCTTTTTACCCAAATAAACTAGGTAACCACAAAGACAAAAATGGGATATATGCAACAAGAAAAACAACCACTGCACCTACTAGAAAGAAAGGTACAACATCTTTCGTTGCTTTTTCAATACTGATATCAGCTAGGTGACATGAAATAAATAAATTTGACCCGATCGGTGGTGTAAACAGACCTAGAGCTAACGCACATAACATAACAATGGCAAAATGCATTGGATCAATTCCAATTCCTGTTGCGATAGGAAAAAAGATTGGTATAAATAGGAATAAATTTGGCACTAATTCCATCACCATTCCAGCTGCAAATAAAATGACAATCATGATAAATAACAAGAGCCAATCAGCTAACCCTAAAGATAGTAGCAGATCGGAAATTAGCTTAGGAATCCCCTCTCTTATTAATACGTAAGTAAAAATCATTGAACTACAAATCATAAACATAACGATTGTTGTTCCATACACGGTGTCTCTAATTGCTCCAATTATATTTTGAATATTTAACTTTTTATATATTAAACTACCGACAATCAATGCATAAAAAACTGCTAAAGCTGCCGCTTCCGTAGCTGTCGCAATTCCAAATACAATTGCCCCTATTAAAAAGATAGGTAAGACAATCGCCCAAGATGCATGCTTTAAGCTTCCCAATAATTCTTTAAATGAAGATTTACTCTCCCGAGGATACCCTCTTTTTATCGAGATAATAATCGTATACAACAAGTAACTAATTCCAATTAAAATCCCTGGAAGTACACCAGCTAAGAACATTTGGCCTACTGATAAATTCGTTAACCAAGCAATTATAATCATCGTTGTACTTGGTGGAATAATAATACCAACAACAGAACTTGATGCATTAATTGCAGCTGCAAATGATGATGAATATTTTTTCCGCTTCATTTCAGGGATTAACACACTTCCCGTCGAAGCAGCATCAGCAACTGAAGAACCAGATACCCCAGCCATCCCCATACTTGTAACAACCGAGACACATCCTAATCCACCTGGCAGCCTCCTAACCATTACATCAGCTAAATTAATGATACGATGAGCAATCGTTCCTTGTACCATTAAATGGCCTGCTAAAATAAAAAATGGAATTGCCAAAAAAGCAAATGATTGAGTATTTGAAAAAAAACGCTGTGCAAGCATTGACAAAGGAATACCCTCTATAAGAATATATAACAATGATGATGCTCCCATCGCAAAGGCAATTGGAACACCAAATAGTACCAACAAGACGAAACTAACAATCATCATCCAAACCATTTCAAACCTCCTTTCTAGTATCTTTTATACTATTTTTTATTAATTCAAATAATTGATAAGTTAAAACTACTGACATTCCAACAAAAGCAAAAACTCCTGAAAGATACAGCCAATTCATTGAGATTTGAAGAACTGGGAACTTCTGAGCGGATACCGAGTTCGCTAACTCAATACTAGATAAAAACATATAAAAAGCGAAAAATAACATGACAATTTTACCCACAATGATTAATATTTTTTGAAATTCACTCCTTAATAAACCTCGGAAGTGAGTTATTGATAAATGACCCTCATTTTTAGTAACAATAATTGCACCCATAAATATTACCCACGGAAAAAGTATTGCTGTTAACTCTCCTGAGAAAGCAAAGGGAAAGTTAAAGAAATATCTACTTAAGACCTCTAAAAAAACAATAATTGTTAAGAGAGACATGAGCAGTATAGTAAATACATCAACTACTTGAATAAAGTTATTTATAATAACATTAATAAAACTCTTCCGTGGATATTCCATTATTATTTCCTCCTTATGTTTAAAAGGTAGAGTGTTAAATTACTTACATCACACTCTACCTTCTAAATTAATTTTTCGCCTGACGGTACTCTTCTAAAAACTTATATGTTTCTTCCACCGCTTCAGCTGGTATCGTTTTTGAAATACTATCAATTTTAGGTTCTAGTACATCACGAAATGCTTGAATATCTGGTTCAGTAATTTCGATAAATTCATCTTTTAAAATTTCTAACATTTCTGCATCCTTCTTTTGAATATGAGCCCTAGATAAATCTCTCGCTTCATACGCGGCTTCTTGGATAATCTCTTGTAATTCTTCATCTAAGCTATTCCATAAATCGTCATTCATAATAAAGTTTACGTGCCAGTAAAAATGATTGGTTAACGCCAAATAGTCTTGAACTTCATGGAAATTCGTTTCATATATAGCTGATGGTGGATTAAACTGACCATCAACAACACCTTGAGACAACGCCATATATACTTCAGTGAATGGCATCGTTGAAACAGCACTTCCTAACTCTCTAAAACTTTCAATCCAAATAGCCTCATTCGGACTTCTCATTCTCAATCCTTTTAAATCATCTGGATGATAAATGGGCTTATTATTAGTAGTAATCTGCGCAAAGCCAAGTTCAGTGTGCGCTAATACTTTGAACCCTCTCTCAGATGCTAATTCTTTCCATCTATCTCCTACAGGACCATCCAATACTGCATATGCTTCATCATAATCATCTACGATAAACGGTAATGATAATGTATTATATTCTGGAACTATATTCGCAAACAAACCACCAGCTAACTGTAGTTCAAGAGCACCAACTTGCACCATATTTACCATCTCTTGTTCAGTACCAAGAGACTCCCCAAGGTGGATATCAATCTGTAGACGACCATCCGTTTTTTCTTCTACAACTTCTTTAAACTTTTTTGCCGTTATATCTCTAACAGACCCTTCTGTTGTATTAATTCCAAGACTCCATTTATAGACTTCTGATTTTGGATTATCACTTTCTTGTACTTCGGAACTAATATTTGTTTCTGTACCGACACTAGTTCCACAAGCTGTTAGAATTGCACCGAAAACAAATAGAAAACTATATAACAAACTGCGAAATTGTTTCTTCATACTACTTCCTCCCTTTTTCTATTCCTTCTTCATTGATTTGCTTACTATTTTTTTTACTCTAGTAATACTCTCATGAATTTAAGAAAACAAAATCAACCAACACTCCCCTCTACCAAGTTAGGTCCAAACTTTTTTACGTTTATTTATTGCTAACCATGTGCAACTTATAGTCATATATTAAAGCGACTAGGATTAATCGTCATTAGTCACCATCCACAAAACCATATTATCTTTTTGGATGTTTCATCTAAATGTAACTGATTTCTAAACCAATGTTCGGAGGCTTTAGTTCCCTCTTTTCGTCATGTACAATATTTCCTCGGACAATCGTAATAACGACTTTTCCTATTGTTTCTACGTTTTCATAAGGTGAATATTTATTACGAAATAAAATGTCAGATTTGGTAACTATATATTTTTCATTTGGCTTAAAAATTGTTAGGTCAGCATCATACCCAACCTTTATCGTTCCTTTATTACGAAGTCCGAAGCGCTTTCCTACATTTTCAGTCATCATTGGTAAAATCGTTTCAAGAGGAATTCCTCGTCTGGTTGCCTCTCCTATGAAAAAAGGAAAAGCGAATTGAACCCCTTGAATTCCCCCCCAAGCCTTCCAAATGTTTTCTTCCCCTACTTCCTTCATAGAATAAAGACATGGAGAGTGATCAGAACCAATCGTATCTACCCACCCTTTTTCAATACATCCCCACAACTTTTCTATCGTTTCTAAATCTCGTAATGGCGGAGCACATTTTAAAATCGGACCTTTCTGCAAAAAGTCTTGATCACTAAAAAGTAAATAATGCGGACAAACTTCAACTGTGACATCATAACCTTGCTCTTTATATTGAAATATCAATTCGATCGCTTCTGAAGAACTTACGTGAACGAAATGTACAGAAGCTTTCGTTTGTTCGATTAAACTAAGTGCATGTTTAATCGCCGCAAATTCAGCTTTAAGTGGTCTACTTTCTAAAAAAGCTTGCCGATCTACTCTGTTGTTTTCTATTAGCGCCGTCGTATACATTTGAATTTGTTCATTTTCCTCTGCATGAAGAGCTAAGACCGTTCCTAGTTTCTTTGATATAAGCATAGCTTCTTTCAATTGCTCTTTCGATAAACAAGCAAAATCACTAATCCCACTTTCTGATAGAAATGCTTTAAAACCTACAATGCCGTTATCTCTCATCAACTTTAATTCTTCTTTATTTCTAACATTGTCAGCAGTAATACCGGCCCATAAACCAAAATCAATCGTAGATCTTGTCTGGAGATGCTTCTTCTTTTCATCTAAAATCTTCGTGTTAACAACGGATGGACTACTATTTAACGGCATATCAAAAATAGTTGTCATTCCACCAACTGCTGCTGCTTCGCTTCCAGTCTCAAAGCCCTCCCACTCTTCTCTTCCAGGATCATTAAAATGAACATGAGAATCTATAAAGCCCGGAAACACATAGCAGCCATTAGCATCAACAACCGTTATACCGTTCTCTAATTCTTGTTGTTCGATCGGTAATATTTTTTCTATTAATCCATCTTTCACAAAAACATCGACGTTTTTAAAAGTTTGATCAATAAATACTTTTCCATTCTTAATGACTAATTGCATTTCCCTAATTCCTCCTCATATCAATTACTTAATCCCCATTTTGTATGAATCATCCAAACAAATGACAAATTATGTAAGGTTTTATCACACAAAACTTTCTGATTATTACGTTTTTTTGTACAGTATAAACAACAATAAATTATCGAACGAAATATTATCAGTAAGAAAGGAGTAGATTGAGGATGAAATTAGTAGAGGTTTTGGCTCTCCCAACATTTAAAGAGGCTAAAGTCGTTGCCGGACATCATAATTTAGCTAACGTTGTCCAATCTGTAAATCTTATGGATGCACCTGATATTATTCATTATTTAAATCAAGGGCAGTTACTACTCACTACTGCCTATTCAATTAAAAACAACCCAGTTGCACTAATTGAATTAGTGAAACAAATGTCTGAACAAGGTTGTGCAGCTCTTGGATTAAAAACGAAAAGATATATTGAAGAAATTCCAGAAGAAGTGATTACGGAAGCAAATGAACGAAACTTCCCAATCATTGAGCTACCGTTACATTATTCACTTGGAGAAATGTTAACTGAGGCTTTAAGCGGGATCCTAAAAGAAAGAACCGAGGAATTAAATTACGCACTCAGTATTCATCGAGAATTTACAGACATTGTAATTTCCGGCGGCGGGTTAACGAATGTGATTAATAGCCTATCTTCTATTCTTGATGTCTCTGTGATTTTATTAAATACACGACTAGAGATTATGGCGTCTTCAAAGGACATTGATCGAGAGGCTTTTTTCTCCGTATATAAATACATTCATGATATTACAAATCAAGAACAAATCAACCAATTTAAAGTTCTGACACTTCCATTAGACGATACAACTAGTGAATATAAACAATTTTCTCTATATCCAATTCAGACAACCAACCAACAAAAAGGGTATGTCGTTATACTAGGAACTTCTCTAAAGCAGCAGTATTCTTCTTTACTTGCTGTGGAACAAGCAGCTAATGTGATTTCATTTGAATTCATGAGGTTACACGCCATTGAGCAGCAATCAAGAAGGTTGAAGAATGAATTTTTCTCTGACTTAGTGGATGGGGTTATTGCAACGGAAGAAGAAATAATCAATAGAGGGAAAATATATACCATCGATAAATCATTACAATATATTTGTATTACCTGTAAATTAGATCAACTTAATCAAATTGAATTAGAAAAACACTCATTAAAAGCAGAGAAAAAGATTCATAGCCAAAGAGACCTTATCTATGATCTACTTGACACCGTGTTAATTAAGCAGCTTGGAAATAGCATTTTATTTACGAAAGGAGACATATTTTCCATTTTAGTCGGCTTTGAATTTTATAATGAAACGATTGAAAAAGAAGTTTTTGAGATCATTAATCAAACACAACAAGATATGCTGCAAACATCAAACATTTCTTTATCGTTTGGAATTAGTAACTATGCTGAAAACGTTAGAGACATCTCTATTTCATATAAAGAAGCCGTTGAAGCTCTGCGCATAGGCTATCGAGAAAATGAAGAAGGCTTTATTAAGACATATCGAACAAAAGAACTAACAGAGTTATTGAAAACAATACCGTCACAAAAATTAAAGGAGTTTTACAAATCTACTTTAAAGGAATTAGCCTATCCAGAAGATAAAGAAAAACAAGATCTTGTACAAACCCTCTCTTGTTTTCTTAATAATAACTGCCAAATTTCTGAGACAGCAAAAAGTATGTATATACATCGAAATACCGTCATTTACCGAATTAAGAAGTGTGAAGACATAATAGGAAGAGATTTAAAAAGTGCAGATGAAACGTTGAGGTTAAGGATTTCATTTTTATTAAAGTCGATTTTAGTTTAGTAAAATTTAACTTTCATAGTAGGATAGGTCACTTTATCCCTTACTATGAAAGTTAATTCAAACTCATCTTTGTCTCCGTAAATATACTAAGAACACCTCCATTATTTCCTTATTTCTATATAACTGAGTAAATTTCATAATTACCAAAAACATAAAAACTTTTTCGTATATAAAGCTGAACTTCAATCAGTGGGGGGTTTTCCTTCATCCCCCACTGATTGTTAGTTCAACTTATCGGACCTTTAGGGGCAGTTTATCCCCCACCTAAACTTCTCGATTTTCTTAAGTTTTGAGGTGGGGGTCTTACTTGCCCCTTAAGAGTGGGATAAAGTTTTTTCTGTAAAATACATATAAATATATTTGAAAAAAACACATTCTTTTTACAATATGTTACAATTGATCTAATATAAAAGGCTATATAGTTTAAACTGGCATAACAACATCAGCGTGTGGCCAAAGTTAAATTTGGACATTTTCTAAGAAGGGAATGAATTCAAATTGTTCATTATTGTTATTGATCTTGATGGAACTGTCCTATATACGTCACCTCAACAACAGTTTCCAACAATGGAGTCCAAAATATCACACGGTAAAAAAATGTTCATCCATTACATACATGAGGATGATCGAAAAAATACTCAAGAAATGCTTTACCAAGTTACACAAAAGAAGACAAAATCTTCAATTTCAATACGTTTACTTAATCAGGAAAATAAATCAACACTTGTAAAAGCAAAACTTATCCCTAACATCAATCATGAAAACAAAATCATTAGTATAACAATTGAAGCATTACCACCCATTGATAAAAAAGTTATTAATCAATCATTAAATTCAGATAACACACTATATAACCATCTTGAAGATACTATCTTTTCTATTTCTCCAAACGGAATCATTAAAGATATAAACCTTGCCGGAGAACGTTTATCTGGTTATACAAAAGAAGAATTAATTGGAAAGAGCTACATACCTTTTATACCAATTATTGAGTTACCTAAAGTGTTACACAAAATAGATCTTGCTAAACAAGGGTATATTCAAAACTTTGACACTACTTTTTATCATAAGTCAAAAAAGCTTATCCATGTACACGTATCCTTAATTCCAGCTATCGTTAACAATCAAGTTCAAAAGATCTATGGTATTTCAAAGAATATAACTCAATACAAAAATACAGAACTTCAATTACAATGGTTAAATATTAAGTATCATAACTTGTTAGATAATTACCCTTATGGGATATTCCAAGTAAATTCATTCGGACAATTTATTGAGATTAATCCTACTGGACATAAAATTGTTGGATATTCAAAAGAGGAAATTCTTAACATGAACTTTATGAATTTGTTACATCCAAAAGAAATTAAGTGGGGGTCTGAACGCTTTCGAGAGATCTCTGAAATGAAAGATCAACCACCTACAGAAAAATTAACTTTAATTCATAAAAACGGGAAACATATCTATGGTAATTTAACAACAATACCCATTTTTATGAATGGTAAAGTTGAAAGTGTTTTTGGTGTATTTAAAGATACAACCGAAGAAGATACACTTATTGAAAACTTAACCTCAGAGGAAGATACTTTTCATAAGCTATTTAATGAGGTTACTTTTCCAATATTCATTTCAGAAATTACAACTAATCAGGAAAAAGGGAGATTTCTAGAGGTAAACAATAAGGCATGTGAGATACTGGGGTATTGTAGGTCCGAATTAATAAAGAAGTCTTTTAAAGACATTATCGCAAAAGAATACCTTTCACTAAGAATGAAAAGTCTTAATAATCTACAAGAAGAAAGGGTTACTATACTAAAATCCATGCATATAGACAAAAAAGGTAAGAAACTTCCTGTTGAATTACGAACGTGTATTTCGACATTTAATAACGAAAAGGTTTTCTTAACTATTGCCAATTACTCTTTCGAAAACACTTCTACCGATCACCTAACCGCATATGTGAGTGATGATCCTGGAAAAAACCTAAGAGTACTTATGGCCCAAATGGATATTAATTCTTCAGAGTTAGCCGAATTAACTGGTCTAACCGTTGCTACAATCTCTAATTTACGAACCGGAAAAGTCAAAAAACCTAACATTGAAACTGCTCGTTTGATTGCTGATGCATTAGGAACGAAAATTCACAACATCTGGCCACCCCTTTATTATTAGACTACATTTAACTTTCAATTAGTGGAAAAGAGAAATACGCCACTCATTGAGAGTTATACTTTTTCTTTTATCCCACTCTTAAGGGGCAGTAAGACCCCCACCTCAAAACTTAAGAAAATCGAAAAGTTTAGGTGGGGGATTAACTGCCCCTTAAGGTCCGATATAGAATAACTTTCATCAGTGAAAGCTGATGATTAGTTATTATTATGCCTGTGGTATAAGTTAAACTAACAATCAGTGGGGGATGAAGGAAAACCCCACTGATTTAATATCCTAACTACTTAGATACTGTATATAGGTTTACGTGGCTCGTTTTCGGTAATTATGAAATTCACTCATTTAGGGAATTATCTAACTGCCACAAAGATGTTTCTAAATTGACAGCACCACCTTTAGCATAAAATTGAATCCCTTGGCTTTCCTTGGAAGGAAAAATTCTTCCTGTAAATACTTCTTCTCCATCATTAATAAATAATTCGATCGAGGAAGTATCTACAAAAATACGAAATGTCAATGTACTAGATCCGATTGTGCATTTTCTCTCTGTTCCAAATGCTTCACCGACCGGCTCTCCTGATAAGGACCGATCAAAGATAACCTGTTTTGTCCTTGAATCATATTTTATCGTTGTTTTTTCATTTTCACCGACTCGAAGTTCGATACCAAACTCTTCAGCAGTAAAGTTAGTAAACTCTGCGCTTAGTTCATAACTTTCCCCGTAAAAACCTTTAAATCTTCTTGTTTCATTATCAATCTCAGTATCTATTTCCACTTTTTCTTTACGAAGTTTTTCAAGTTCTTTAATAGGTTTTTGTAATAGTTTCCCTTCGTGAATTGATAATTCTCTAGGAATTGTTAAGCAATGGGCCCATTCATTTTTATCCGTTGGGTAGTCAATCTCAGGTAAGCCCATCCATCCAACTAATATTCGACGACCTTTTGGGTCGAGCATCGTTTGTGGTGCATAAAAATCAAATCCACGATCCAATTCTATGAATTGACCATGCTCTAATACCTTTTTTTCTAAATCTAGCCTCTCACCAAGTACATAACCAGATTGGTAAATGTTTTGAAACTTATCTCCCTCTGGTTCAATTCCTTGTGGTGAAAAAACGAGTACTCCTTGATTTTGAAGTTCAAAGTAATCTGGACACTCCCACATGAAACCAAACTTTTCTAAATTCGTACCAACTTCACCTTCAAATGTCCATTCTATAAGATCCAGAGAACTATAGAGCAATATACAACCTGTTTCCTCTGTTCGCTGCGCCCCAAATACAGCATAAAATGTGTCATTTTCTTTCCATACTTTCGGATCACGGAAATGATCAGTATACCCTTTTGGAATTTCAGAAATAACTGGTTTTTCCATTTTTGTAATATGACCATTTGTATCCATGACAGCTATGCATTGGTATGGGTGGCGTTTCCAATTTTCATCTCGAGTGTTACCCGTATAGAAGAAGTATAAATTTCCATTGTGCTCAATTGCACTTCCAGAATAAGCCCCATGACTATCAAAATAATCATTCGGCCTTATGGCTATTCCAACATTTTCCCAATTTACAAGATCTTTAGATTTTTTATGGTACCAATATTTCAAACCATGTACTGGCCCGAGTGGAAACCATTGATAGAACAAATGGTATTCACCATTGTAAAAAGAAAATCCATTTGGATCATTAAGAAGTCCAATCTCCGGTTGAATATGAAACGTTTGTCTCCATGGACAATTTTTAACTTTTGCCATTAAGTTACTGATTTCCTCTATTTCTACTTCCTCTATTCGACGGTACCTTTTTTCTACAGTCCACATGTTTATCAAAAACTCCTCTCCATAATATCGTGAATTTCATTTTCCCCTAAAGAGAACTCGTTCTAGCAACGCTCGAACATCGGAAATTCAGATGGAGTCTCAACTTCACCTGAATGGAAGTTCCCACCTACGCTACGCTTAGAGGTGGGGGGGCTATGACCCTTAAGTTCAAATCAGTTTGATGAATGATGAAATTCACACTAATTAAATAATTAAAGGAGAATCATACGATTCTCCTCTTATTTGCTAAACTTAAGCAATATTTTTTTGATTTTCAACGATATCAGTCTTTTTCATTTCTTTTTTCGCTAAAACCCATGTGATACTAAATGCAATGGCAAATGAAATCGCCATACCGATGATGAAGTAAATTAATACATCTGGAATAATAGCAATAACACCTGGTAAACCAGCTGCGCCTAAAGCGACTGCTTTTACTTTAAAGATCGTTACAAATGCAGAAGCAATTGCTGCTCCAATAATCGCACCGATAAACGGGTAACGAAGTTTCAAGTTAACACCAAACATTGCTGGCTCTGTTATTCCTAATAGTGCTGAAATACCTGATGCAGAGGCAATACTTTTCATTTTTTTGTCTTTAGTAGTAGATAATACTGCTAAAGTTGCTGCACCTTGGGCTACGTTAGACATTGCTGCGATTACAAAGATAAATGTTCCACCTGTTCTTGCAATATCTGCTAATAATTGTGTTTCTACCGCAATAAAACTGTGATGCATCCCTGTAATAACAATTGGTGCATAAGCTAGCCCTAATACAGCTGCTCCAAGAAATCCTGTAGTATCATATAACCAAATTAATCCATCAGATAATAAGTGACCTGCGTTACGAGTAATTGGTCCTACAAATGTAAATGTTAAGATTCCTGTAATAAAAATTGTAAATAATGGTGTTAAAAGATTATCTAATGCTGAAGGAATAACTCTTCTTAAATACGTTTCTACTTTTGCTAAAATAAATGACGCTGCTAATACTGGTAACACCGAACCTTGATATCCTACTTTTTCAATTTCGTAACCAAAAATATTCCAAACAGGAATTTCCCCACTAACTACAGCACCACCATATCCCCAGCCATTTAATAAGTCTGGATGAACCATGATCATCGCTAGCGCTGCACCTAGGTAAGCGTTACCACCGAACCGCTGAGTTGCGGAAAATCCAATTAAAATTGGTAAAAATACAAACGCTGCGTTCGAAAACGTATTAATTAACGCTGCTAAATCCGCAATTCCAGGATTGGCACTTACTAGTGATTCGCCTTTAATAAATAAGTCTTCTGCCGTCAACAAGTTATTGATACCCATTAATAAACCGCCGGCTACGATCGCTGGTATAATTGGTACAAATATATCAGAAAGCATCTTTACAAAACGTTGCAAGGCATTGAGTTTTTTCGCACCAGCATTTTTCACATCCTGCGTAGACATTTCCGAAAGCCCTACCATTTTTGAGAATTCTTTATGAACGTTATTCACAATTCCTGCACCCAAGATTACTTGGTATTGCCCTCCAGTTGAAAATGTCCCTTTCACTGCCTCCATATTGTCTAACTTTTCTTGATCTACTTTTGACTCATCATGTAAAACTAAACGCAACCTTGTAGCACAATGAGTAGCTGCTGAAACATTTTCCTTACCACCAAGTGCCTGTAATAATTCTTGTGCGGTTTCCTTGTAATTCATGAAAAATACCTCCTGATTTAAAATTTTCGATTTCTTTGGAACCGGTTCCTTTTTGTAGCATAAAAAAGCACACAATCAAGAACCGGTTCTCTTTTAAAAATAAAAAACAATAAGTTCATAAAATGAATTTGGAACCGGTTCCTTTTTTGTAGATCCGATTTCTTAATTTAATTATAGCTGATTTACATTTAACTTGTCAACGCTTTCACGAATAATAATTTCAAATTTAGACAAAGTTTTTTTTGAAATTTTTTCTCCATTCACTAACTTTACGATACTATTTGCCGCCATTCTCCCTGCATCCTGATAAAAAAATTTAGCCGTCGTCAAGCCTGGATTCATCATTTCAGTCACTTCATACCCTCCAAAACCAGTGATTGACAGATCTTTTGGAATTGTTAACCCATTCATGTAAGCCGCCTTAAGAGCTCCGATTGCAATATTATCCGTTGCACATACAATCATTGACGGTTGGTATTCTTTAATGATGGAAGGCACCTTTATTAAAGCTTCAGCAATTTTAAAGCTTGTTTCAAAATATTTCACTTCACAACCTTTTATTTCTTGCATAGCCTTTTTAAAACCTTCTTTTCGTTTTACTCCAACAGCAATATCTTTTTCACTTACACCTAAATATGCTATCTTTCGATGGCCTTGCTCAAGAACATATTTCCCTAATTCATAAGCTGCTTCATAATCATTATGAACGATACTATACAACTGTTGATGTTCTTGACCAACAACTATAACTGGTATCTGGATCGTCTTAATTATTTCTATGTGTCTTTCAGTAATCTCAGTTGCAAGTAAAATAATCCCTGCAACCTTTTGCTTTGTTAATGTTAGAATACTTTCGATTTCACGTTCTAAATCTAGACTCGTATTCGAAACAAACATTTGATAGTTACATTCTCGTAAATACTCGTCAATACCAATTAACGTTCTAGCTGTTGCATAAGAATCTAGGCGCGGTACAATAATTCCAATGATATTAGTTTTTTTCGCTTTAAGGCTTTGAGCGAAAGTGTTAGGCATATATCCCGTTTCTTCCATTACTTTTTCAATCTTTTTTTTCGTTTTATCACTGATCGAACCACCGTTTAAATACCTGGAAACCGTACTTTTAGCTACTCCAGCTATTTTAGCGATATCTGCAATTGTATTCATGCTCTCAACTCCGAATTCATCTTTTCTTTCAGATCTTGTTTTAGAAATTTTTAGTCACCCTGAGGAGGTCTTAACTCCTTATCTAAGATTATACGTTTCACGGGCTAATATTTCTAGAATATATACGACTGGGATCTGCGTCGTAATATTCGAACCTTCAAATCGTTCTTCTGTAACATAGTAGGGGATATTTAAATGAGAAATTTTCGCAATCGTTGAATGTTTACTATTTGTTATACTAATAACCTTACTTCCTTCTTGGTTTAATTGATGAATATGATTAACCGTATAAGGATTTTCCCCTGATACAGATAAAGCAATTGTAACACTATTATGTAATATATTTGAATGAATTGGAAAATGAGGATCTTTAATATACATCGAAAACTTCCCTAAACTCGAAAAATACCTCGCACCATATTCAGCTAAAATTCCCGAACTACCTATTCCAATAAAAATGACCGTATCTGCTTTTGCTACTAAAGCAGCCGCTTGTTTAATAATTTCAGATAAATTACCTGATAACGTACGTTCAAAAAATTCTGTAATCGATTGTTCGCCGGTCTTAATCACTGATTTTTCATTATTTTCTACATACAGTTTCAGCTTTACTTTAAATTCTGAAAAACCTTCACAACCAATTTTCCGGCAAAAACGCAATATGGTAGCTGTTGAAACATGGGTTTCATCTGCTAATTCTCTTATTCGCATATAAGCAACTTTATCAGCATGTTGAGTGATATAGTTGTACAAGGTCATATCAAGTTCATTAAATGAAGCAATTTCTTCATTGGTAAACATATCACTTTCCCCTTCCCTAAAATGTTCTTCTTTATTTTACCATAACACCGAAGAGAAAACATGCTGTAACATCTATGAAACAAATAACTGTATCTGTAATAAAGAACAAGATGATGAAAGCGTATATACTTTCCGTCTTTTCTTCCATACAATTAGTTTGTAGATTAGTAAATAACAATTTCTTGTTTAAAAATATCCGGAGGTGCAAGTTATGACAAAAGGATTAAAAATCGCAACAATTGGTGGGGGATCTAGTTACACACCAGAATTAGTAGAAGGTTTTATTAAACGTTATGATGAACTACCAATTCGTGAGCTTTGGTTAGTAGATATTGAAGCAGGGAAAGAAAAAATGGAGATCGTTGGAAACTTAGCAAAACGTATGATTGAAAAAGCTGGTTTACCAATTGATGTACACTTAACACTAGATCGTCGCGCAGCTTTAAAAGATGCAGACTTCGTTACTACACAATTCCGTGTTGGGTTATTAGAAGCTCGTGCTAAAGACGAAAGAATTCCTCTTAAGTATGGTGTTCTTGGTCAAGAGACTAATGGCCCTGGTGGTTTATTTAAAGGATTACGTACGATCCCAGTAATTCTAGATATTTGTAAAGACATGGAAGAGTTATGTCCGAATGCATGGTTAATTAACTTCACAAATCCAGCAGGTATGGTAACGGAAGCAGTCCTACGTTACTCAAACATTAAAAAAGTGGTAGGGTTATGTAATGTTCCAATCGGCATTGAGATGGGGATTGCAAAATTATTAGATGTTGACCATTCTCGTATCCGTATTGATTTTGCTGGATTAAACCATATGGTTTATGGGTTAGATGTTTATGTTGATGGCGTAAGTGTAAGAGAAGAAGTAATTGAAAAGTTAACAGATCCTGCAAATAGCAGTTTTGTTAAAAATATTGAAGGTATTGGTTGGGAGCCAGAGTTTATTAAATCATTAGGTGTTCTAACTTGTCCTTACCACATGTACTACTATAAAACGAGACAAATGCTTGAAAAAGACATGAAAAATGCTGATGGCGAAGGAACACGTGCCGAAGTGGTACAGAAGCTAGAAACTGAATTATTCGAGCTATACAAAGATCCAAACTTAGCGATCAAACCACCTCAATTAGAAAAACGTGGTGGAGCATACTATTCAGATGCTGCAGTCCGTTTAATCACTTCGATTTACACGGACAAACGCGATATTCAACCAGTAAATACAATGAACAATGGCGCTATTGCTAGTATTCCAGCAGATTCTGCAGTTGAAATTAGCTGTGTGATCACAAAAGATGGTCCAAAGCCAATTGCAATTGGTGACCTTCCAGTTCCAGTACGCGGACTTGTTCAACAAATTAAATCGTTTGAGCGTATTGGTGCAGAAGCTGCCGTAACAGGAGACTACAATACTGCTGTTCTAGCAATGACAATTAATCCACTTAGCCCATCTGATACGATCGCAAAACAAATCGTAGATGAAATGATGGAAGCTCACAAAGAGCATTTACCACAGTTTTTTGGTAAAAAAGAAGTTGTAAAAGCATAATATCGTAATCACAGTAGCTGAGCTTAAGAAGAATACTTAAGTTCAGCTTTTTTATAGTTAGCGTTTCTTCATATTATATTCTTGCTACTTGTAAGACTTCTTACTTCAGATCATTTCAAATTGTACCTATACTTCAACTATTACGCACTTACGCTCCTTACAATCATCTATAAGATTAATAACGAAGTATCGTTTTTGTATACTCTGCAAAATCAACTAAATGATTGTCGAGAATTTTTTGCAAGATCTCTAAATTAAGTTCTTGATAATCATGGACAGCAATATTTCTAAACCCCACCATTGCTTTCATTTTATTTGAAAGGGAAGAAGAAATAATCCCTTCGTTTTCTAAAAAGGAAAACGCGTCTCTACTGTTCTGCGGCAAACCTAATTTTTTCTCTGCAACAATATGCATAGCAAGATCTATACTAGCTTCGCAAGCACGTTGTAAATTTAAAACGACAGAATCTTGTTTTGTATAGTTTTTTAAATTAGAAGGTGTATCGGCATATTCCTCATGAATCCGTCTAATACATCTTTCAATCATACTTATTTTATTTAAAATAACATCATTTTTCATAAATAGACCCACTTTCATCTATCCTTTTCAATATAGGTAAACGCTCCTCATTTAATTTCGTATACATTTTTAGAGCCTTTAATTCAAATTCAGCTTTCTTTTGTTCATCCGAACAATATATAACTTTACCAGTATATATGACTTGTGCTTGAAAAACTGTGCTTGCCTGATTCAAATCGATTAAGTCTACATCACGATTTAGTTTAGAGGCAAGTTCTTGGGAAATCATGAATAAGTGATAACTATCTATCTTTTGATTATTTAAGAATGCAACATCAAAATCACTATGTTTATTTGCAGTTCCTTTTACTGTTGATCCAAACAAAATAATAAAAAATGGAGATAAGTTTTCAACTAAATGTTCAATAATTATTTTCTGTTTATCTTTATACACTTTGAAAACCTCCAAATTCTTATAATAAATCATCTATTCTGTTGTGATTTAGATACCTAAACTTTTCGATTTCCTTATCTTTTGAGGTGGGTGTCTTACCGCCCCTTAAGAGTGGGAAAAATTTCAATCCCTGAATTATCTATGTGTTCTGCTAATTTTTGATTAGAAATACTCTCGTAATGGATAACGTCAAAAAAATAAGGAAGTGGATACTCTTCATTTAAAATGTCACTCAAGCCTGCCACTATTTTTCCGTTAATACTTTCACCAAAAATTGCCATATCAACATCTGAACCTTTTTTATAGTTTCCCAGTGCTCGACTACCAAAAACCTTTACTCTCTCTATTTCAGCATACTTTTTTATCGCCTTAGTTATATAATGCAAATCTTTATCTAATAACCCAAACATCGAATCATTCCTCTAGTAGTTTTTCATATAATTTTTTTAATTCTGGTAAGAATTCTGTTTTAATTTCATTAACTAGTTTTTCTGCTAATGCATCATCATAAGTGTGTGTCGTTAAGTTTCGCTTAGCTAAAGCATCTAACCATACGTGCCCATCATTTATTAACTCTATTTGATATGCTTGTTTTATTGTTTCCCTCGGACTTTTGACCACATAACCTTGTGCTTCTAAGTAATCCTTTAAAACCTTCCATGCCAATTCAAATGTCATTTCAAAAAATTGAATAATCCCCGCCCGTTCTAATTCTGTACTTATTGGCTGATTAGAATATTTTTCAAGTCGCAAATAGGATTTCTCAAAATTTTCAAACCTTTGCTTCCATCTGATATCCTTCAATGAATCCATTATAAACCCCCATCCTCTACAAACGCTCTTTTTGTCTTTTATTCTATCATTATATCCCCATTTCCTCTTAATTATTAAAGGATTTCTCCGAATATGAATAATGCTAAATCCTTTTTTTCAAAGTTAACAGTAAAAAGTAAGAAATACTTTGGTAAAAAATAACCGACAAAATATGATTGAGTTTCGCCAATTTTTGTCGGTTATGACTTGTTTTTGAGTTTAAACTAGTTCTACCATTTATTTAATGAATATGCTCTACTTCATACCCTTCTGCCTCTAAAATAGAGACAATATGTGGCTCCATGATTAAATGTAGGCTTCCGACTATGACAAAATAGGTTTTGTCACTGTCTTCCTGGAGGAACTCGATAATCTTTTCGGCCATTTCATAGTTTCTTTTATCATTAAGTGCTTCCGTAAACTTTTGTGCTTCTTCGCTTTCATTTAACCCTTCCACTTCAATTAACAATTCTAAAAGTCCATCTATATCACCGTTCTTATAATAAGTGAACAGCTCAATCATCTCTTCTTCGTACTCTTCTATATTCGACAATGAATCTTCTAAAAATTCAATTTGTAAATCTAGTGACATATCAGCGAAGATTTGAAACTGTGATTCCATTGATTCTAACTCTATAATTTCTTTCCCATCATCATTTGCCCGGATTAGAAAATATTCATCAACACCATGAATATAATCTAATTTTTCCAAAATTAATTGTTGAATCGTTATAGCTAATAACCATGGTTGATAGCTCTCAAACATTTCTAATGGTAAACCCAAATCATCTAGTGTATCCGATATTTTAGAATATACTTCTTGAGGGAGGTGATCTTCTAGTTTACTACCATCTTGAAAAAGACCTAACTCGACAATTAATGTTTGTACAGCCATTAAATCCAAATCTGTTATATCAATTTCAGGTACTACAACATCAGCTTCCTCATAAGCTTGCTCAATCGTTTCATGAAAAGGATAAAAGTCTTCGGTACCAGCATGAACAGTCCCTTGTAGATAAACAGTTGTCTCTCCATCTTCCACTTTCCATAAAAAACCACCTGGTCTTTCTGAACTTTCAACATCTTCATTTACACTTTCAGAATTACACGCTCCTAATACAAATAAAGCCCAAACCATAAAAATACCTAAAAATACTCGTTTCATTATACCGCTCCATTCTTCATTTTTTTTTAAGTTCTAGAATTCCTCATAATTTTCCAACTCTTACTAAACATTCTACTATATCCTAATAAAAAAATAACCGCCATAATATGGCGGAGTTCCGCCAACTTTTGGCGGTGTAAGTTGATTTGAATGTTTATCGTGAAGCTACGATATTTTCCTTATACAGTGGAAAATAAATTTAAAAGACAATACCTTACACCTAACAAAATATTTATAATATTCTTATACTTCAAAAGTCTTATATGATACAATTCTCAAAGGAAATAAAAATGATAAAATTTAGGAGATGTTATATGAATAATCTACTTTTCCAAGAAACTACCTCTTGGATGTTGATTGGGACATTCGGTGCATTATTATTATTCTATGAAGCTTACAGAATTTATAAGCAAAACGGAGTTATTACTGAAACTAAGCTATTCTATCATACAATGACTTTTGTTTCGTTTTTTCAATTATTCGTAATTGCGAATTTTGATATAAATCCAATGATTTCATTTACGATCTTATTTAGTTTTTTTATCATCATCATACTTATTAGAGTTTTTAAAGGGAATAAAACGATTGTCATTTATGAAGCACGTTCGGAAATCATTTTTCCTATTTTAAAAACAAAGCTTAGAGATATGGGCTTTTCATTTGAGGAAAAAGACGGCTTTCATGATGAAGAAGCTATTTATTCTATAACTGAAGAGGCAACAAAAATTAGCATTGATGGCGGGATCTTAGGTGATGAAACGAAAGACTATCGGATTTCCTTCAAAAGTGAAGGGAGATCCTATCGTATTGAAGAGCTACAGCTAAGTTTAATTGAAGCATATCAGGCACAAAACAGAGATAAAATCTTTTGGAAACAAATATTGACAAATTGCGGACTGGGTGTTGGCATCATTGTTGTATTAGGTTTCTTTTTATATTAACATCCAATTAAAGCACACCAGAAAAGCTCAAGCGCCTTGGTCACGAGCAGCTGCTCCTGTGCCACTCCGTTTGCTCAAGAGCAAAGCCGCTTCGAAGTAATCCAAGTAGCAGCTTCACTGGGGCGACCTTTGACGGAAGCCGCTCTCTAGACGTTTACAACCATCTACACACTAATGAAAATAAAGCTGAACTTCAATCAGTGGGGGTTTTCCTTCATCCCCCACTGATTGTTAGTTCAACTTATACCACAGGCATAAGAATAACTAATCATCAGCTATCACTGATGAAAGTTATTCTATATCGGACCTTTAGGGGCAGTTTATCCCCCATCTAAACTTCTCGATTTTCTTAAGTTTTGAGGTGGGGGTCTTACTTGCCCCTTAAGAGTGGGATAAAACTAGACGAAAGTTGTTCCAATGATTTTTCACTTTAGTAATTCGTGTTGACCATAAGTATAAACTAAAGAGTAAGTACATGTGATATTCTTATGGTCATTTTGTTTCGTATAAAAAATTCTATATGCCTAAATGTATAATCACATTATGGGAAACTTAAACACTAAGTAAATACATTAACAACGCTATTGTTAAACCAATATTGATACCTACATCTCCAGCAAGACTTTTATTCTTGTTTCTCTTTTCTATGATAGCCAAAATTTTTCCTATAATCACCAACAAAAAAGGTATACTGACTAATACTTTCGTAAGGGATACGCTAATTGTCACTTCTGACATTAAAGGTATGAATATTAAAGAAATAAACCACAATACGGCTACAAAATATAATAAATACCTTATTTCATACTTCTTCATTTTTCACCTCGTATTAAGTTCCTTCTGTTTAAAACATTTTCCTCTATATTAATTCTGGTTATCCTCACAAGTCATTAAGTAAATAGAACTGTTTTAATGGCATACAACATTATTCAGTATTTTCGCGCAACCACTTTTTATATGTGAATATTTCTATTATCGAGAAGGAAATAACTACCCCTATAGCGATACTACCATAGAAAAACTCCTTATTAAAAAGCTTTCCAATTATAAAGAAAAATCCTAGCACAACGGATATATTAATAATCAATCTTATTAATATTTCACCTGACCTAGACCATAAATATTGAGCTAACAATTTGCTACCACCTCATATAAAATATTCATTCCTGTAAAATATACTATTAATTCAGATCAATCGTTTTAACTAATAAGGTCTTATAAAAATAACGATGATAGCTAAAAGAGATCCTATTACAAATAGCACTATAGAAACCTTTATTTTCCACCTAGCTTCAGCTACAAGTTCATTTGAAAGCGTATCTCCTATTTGAAGTTTTTTAAATCGTCTCCCTAACTGATAAAACTGGAATGCTGCTAATATAGAAAAAACTGCTGCTAATATTGATAAAATTTTATAAAGCTCCAAAAAACCCTCTCCCTTTCAAGAAAAGCGCAATCTCTTTTCTTTAAATCTTCTTTCTTTTTGTTAAGCTCAGCTTTTTGCTTTATTACATCGTCTTTCTGTCTGTTTATTTCTGACAAACGTAAATCAATAGCCTGTATCGATAACGCATATTGCTCTTTTTCAATTTCCAAATGTTGACTCTTATATTTAATAAGCGCTGTGCCCTTCTCTACGAAATCTCCTTCTTCAACTAACAGCTCATATTGTTGTCCTATTTCAGGGGAATAATATACGATTTGTTCATTTTTGACATATAGAGTTCCTGGCAGCATTACCGCCAAAACTAGGAGTGTCAGCTCAGGACTAACTGTTTCAACCTCATAAATCGTTTCTTCAATGGAACGGGCAACCCCTACCGTTGTCATAACCCCAATTAATACTATTACACCTACGATGATCCATTTTTTCTTTTTTCCATAAAAGCTCCTTTGTTTTATCATTCGATATGAGGCTTGTCGCTATATCCATATAATTTTATAGTAATAAAAAGGGTTAACGCAGATTCACTTGCGCAAGCCCTATTTATTTAACGAATATTTTCTTAGCTAACTAATAATGCTAAAAAGATACTAAAGATAGTAAATAAAATCATTACGATCCATGCTAACGCTGCACCAAAATTCGCTACTTTTCTTAAACCGACTACAGCAACAATAAGTTGCCAAATCGAGAATACCTCTATACTTATGAATAATGGACTCACATTTTCTTCTCCAAATAAACTAGCTAAACTAGTAAATGGTATATCTGGATTTGTTCCGAGTAATGTCGTCATGATCGCATTAAATAAAACTCCTACTCCACCAATGACGGATACAAATACCGCTAAAGAAAATAGCTGCCTAAAAGTAACCTCACTCTTACTAATTTTTGCAACGATTATGATAACAACAGCAAAAATTAGTGCACCCATAACTGGAATAAACACCCCAGTTACTAACATCATAATCCGCATGAACATTTCCATTTCAGCAAAAATCTCTATATCCTCTGGACCGATTTCTGCAAGCAACCACGAGCTATCCGTTCCAAAAGCGATAATTGCCATTGCAATCGTGTATAAAAGTGTTACTAACAATAACGGTACAAACACTAGCGGATTAGCTTTCAGCTTTTGAAACTGCTCACTTGGATTTAAAAACATTCCAAATACCGACGGCTTCCCTAGTTTCACAATAATTTCTTTACTTTTCTCATGTAATTCTGACATTTACTCCACCCTCTCAAACATATGATTAAAATAATATAAGTTCATAAAGCTACAATTAATCATACAATAAAAGCTTCGATTTCGAACCGACAAGTTTTGGCGGTATACCGCCAATTTTGGCGTGGTGTTCTAATCTTTTAAATAAAAAAACTTTAGTAAAGACATCGTCTATTTTATAAACGGCTTTACTAAAGTATTTTAAACTTGCTATTTATGAACTCAGCTTATCGTCCTGAAATTTTTTCTTACCTAATTTCCAACTCAAATAACTAACAATTGTTGCTAAAATTATCGTTATCCAAGAAATTCTCGCTTCGACTATTCCACCATTTGATATTTCTCTGAAATCATAGAGCAGTATCAACCAATCAATATTTAAGACTTTGCCAATAATAGCTAAAAATATAAGAGTTAGAAAGAAACCAAGTAAAGACATATAATATGGCATATATTTCATTATGAAATCACCTCGCTTTACAACATCATATTCTTAATTATATATTACAAAAATAACAGATTTACAAAAACAGCTACTAGACTTAGAGTATAAAAGTAACAGACCTTGCACACATTATAATAGTTTTTTAATATGTCCAATTTCATGAGCAAGGATCGCTTCACTTTATTTTAACGTCATATTTTCAATTCAATAATCTGTGATATAGATATGTTTTTTTCGAGTAATCCCAGTTACTAAAGCATTCGTCACTTTGTTTTTTTCATTGACCATATATAAAGCTTTACGTTCTAATTCTGCTTGTTTACAAAAATGCAAAAGCTGCTCTCTTATTTCAGAATCTGGCGTCTTATACGCCTTTAGTATTTTTTCAAGGAATAATGTCGTACCAATAAGAAGCATAACAATAATAAGGATACTAATCAGGAAAACTCCAAAGCCGCCCAAAAAATCTTCTGGTATAAATTCCAAGGCTGAAATAATGATAATAACGGGTTCTTAATTTTATATAACCAATTTTATGATAAAGAATAAACTCTATTATAATTGCCTTCTCTCTATAATTAATAATCTTATGGTAACAATAAGCCTTAATTTATAAACTAGAAAATTGAGAAAGTTGGTTGCGTAACCAGCTTATTGCCTTCATATTATAAAAAACCATCTAATTAAAAAAGAAAATACGAGCATTATTGCTATAAATATTAATGTAGGTAACCACCTGTTATTCGATTTATTCGTACTTGTAATCTTCAAGTATTCATTTGCCATTTCTTCTGGATCACCTAATTCGATTAGGGGATCCTCATTTTTAACTCTAGATTCTCTAACTTGTTCATATATATTGTTCCGAGCATCGTTTATTATCTTTTCTTTTACTCCATTCATAATAAGTTTATCTAATACAACTTCTAAAAACTGATTTTCCTTTTTTGTTAATTTAATCTCATTCATTAAAACCCTCCCTCGTTTTATTCCTCTAAGGCATTTTTTTTAAACATTTATATTTATCTTGCTGAACTTTAAACCAGTCTTTAACTTCACTATCTAAAACACTAACCCAGGGTGGCTTTTTGTCTTCATATACATGGCATTATCAATAAGTTAAGTGTTTGGCACCAAGATGCACTATCTGGCACCAGTTGATAAGAATCGCGCTCTCCACTGAAACTGCTTTTTTAACTTATACTTTTGACTCCATATCCGACTTCCCTTTTTTCATTAACACTTCCTCCACATCAATAAAGCACCTACTATAAAAAAAGATTGTCATAAACGGAAACGTAATAATCTCAGGAAAGCTATAAATATACCCGTTTATCACATAGTAAAAAAGAATTGCTAGACTAGCAGCCAAAAGTTCTAACATATTATTTTTCGTAAATTTCCGATAGAAAAAGTCAATAAAATAAAATGGATTAATACGTAATCCACTAAAAGCTCGAACAGTCACAAGAATATACAAGATGCCGACTAAATAAAACTGTTTAATCTCCAATATGAGCTAGCTAAGCAATCGTTTCGAATTTTCTCTTATTTACTCTAATTAAGTATAGGGTCAAGACTAGCAAACTAATAAATAACGTCAACATTTCTAATACTAAGTGCTTAGTTGACCATGATTCCTGACTGATAAAATTATATAAGCTAAATAAATACGTATCTACTCTGAGATAATAGGTTATCTTATCTAATATCCAGTGAAGATTCCCTATTGTTAAAACAACTAAAAATGTCAACAAGCAAAGAATAAACGGAACCATTTTAACGACAAATTTATTTTTAACATTCGGGACAATAAGTGAAGAAATTGTTATTACTAAAACTAAGAATGTAATTAGTAATAACACATGACCGATCATAACTAATATATAACTCCAGCCATAGAATTCACCTACAAAGGAATTAATGAATGGTTGAAATATATTTCCGCCCCACAATAACATGGCAGCCCCTATTGCTATTAATAGAATAGATGCAACAAATGTCATAATATAAAGTGCCTGTGCGACAATTACATTTTTTATGTGGGTTTTTGAAACGATATTTTCAACAAGCCCTTTATGAAAATCCCTCTGTTGAAAAGTAACAGTATTTCCTACCAAATGCATACCAAACCCAATCAACAAAACAAACAAAAGCATAAGATATTGATTAGCAGAATATAACAGGTTATCAAAATACGTTAACCCATTATAATTATTTAAAAATTCCAGGAAATGATCTTTATGAGTACCTTTCATTTCTTGCATTGTTAATTCAACCATAGCAAACCACATTTGGAAGTCTTTATTTGTTGAATAATAGCTGTCCGCTATAACTATTGAACAAATTATTCAATAATAAAATGTTAAATTCCGATTTAATATATTTAAAGTATAAACTTTTTATCATTTGGTCCTCACCTCGCTTTGAAAAATGAATTGCATGGTAAACAAAAACAGTTAAACTCTACTGGTTTAAACGAGTTGAACTTTTTGAATTTAGGGTGTCAGACATCATGAATTTTTTTACGAAACATAACTCCTCCAATATAGAATAAGTGCAAAAATCGATTAGTCTATCGATTCTTGCACTTAGACCTTAATGATTAAATCTTAACTAAAAAGTTCTTACCGCTCTTCCCAAATAAATAACTATAAGAGCATCAGTTCCTAAAGCTAACAAGGCTCCAAGTGCCCCACCTTTTGCTCCACCAAATGCAGCTCCAATCTTAGCTACTACTGCTGCTACTTTTCCACCAACTTTAATAAGTGTTGTCCAATACCCTCAACCTACTTGCGCTAATAATGCACCACCAGAAAATGCAAAAGCACGACTACCATATCTTCTAGTAAAATTGCTCATGCTTTGATTGAAATTACTTCGACTCCATGATCCCTCATCCAAGTAAACCTTATCTCTTATTACGCTTTATTATAGAAGTAATATATGTATGAAAAATCTTAAAAGCGTCTTAATAGAATCTTGTTTACATTAACTAGGCGGAGCCATTAAGTCCACAAGTATTCCAACCGCAACCAAATTCTAATTTTTCTTCAAGTTCTTCTACACACTTAATTAGTTCATCAGTCTGATTTAAGTTTTTCATATTTATTTCCTCCCCTCTCACTTTTTAAAGCTTATTATAATGTTAAATTAGCTCCGCAAGTATTCCAACCGCAACCAAATTCTAATTTTTCTTCAAGTTCTTCTACACACTTAATTAGTTCATCAGTCTGATTTAAATTTTTCATATTTTTTTGCTCTCCTCTCCATCTTTAAAGCTTATTATGCTATTAGATTAACTCTGCAATTATTCTAACCACAACCAAATTCTAATTTTTCTTCTAATTCCACTACACTTACAATTAGCTGATCGGCCTCAGATTTCCCCCTTTCTTTCTTAGCAGGTTATTTCTCTTCCTCAAAAGGCGCTAATATAGTTTAAAACATATTAAATTTGAGTTGACCTACATGGGGAAATTTAGAAGAAATTAATCTTCCTAAAAAAACATAGTTATCCTATCAATTAAATAAAATTGATTTTGCAAATCATGATAGGTAATACACTACGATTAATACCGCAAATATTAACCCAACAGCCCAACTCTTCTCTGTCTTCTAGTTCTTCTATATCAATGACGGAATTTAACGATCTCATGATATGTCAAAACTACATGTTACAACAAAGCAGTTCCCATGATTTATTGGACAAGCATTCCAACTACACGATAAAAGTTCTTTATTCTCTAATTCATCTAATACTTCACTGAGTTCATTCAATGGTAACATTGTAGATTCTCCTTTCAGCAGTTTTTGAAATAACCTTTCCTTTTGAGGGTTCTATTTTATTGCAAATTTTTATATACACTATTTGTTACTATTTTGTATAGAGGTATTATTAAAACTATAGCAAAGAACAATAAAAACGTTGATAAACCTATTAAGTAATCTAAACTATTCATTTTTAAAACTTCTTTTAAATTGCTTTGTTGTTCAAATAATATATTTATTGGATCTATTAGGAAGTTAAATAATAAAACTGAAGTTAGGCCTGCAACTAAAAAAACTAAAAAGTATTCAAATAAAAAGATTTGTGCATTTTTAAATTTACTGAATCCAAAAATTGAAAAAATAGCAAATTCTGATTTCCTTTGAACTACATTTATATAAGATAAGAGAGAAGTAAATGTAAGAGTAACCAATATAAATGCGGAAGTTAAAAACACCATTAACATTTTTACAGCATTTACAGTATTTAGAAAGTTCGAAAGGGAAATAGCTGGATTATTGGCAGTTATATTTGCTTCAACTGCAAGACTAAATACATCTTCTTGAGTTACCTCTTCAAACATGTCCACCAAGTAAATCTTATCCCTTTTAAGTTCATCACTGAGTGAGTTATATCGCTGTTTTGAAATGAAAATTGGATAATTAGTTGAATTTCCATCCGATTCTAAAATACCCTGAATCTCAAAAGTTATTGATTTTAACTCAACATTAGTAGGAATTTTAAGGGTAATACTTTCACCAATTATATTTGTTAAATCCCCTTGTTCAGTTAGTTGTTTTGCAAGTGTTTCTGGAATAATAACTCCGTTTCTATTTATTTTCTCAGTACCTAAAATTACGTTGTTAGGGTTATTATAAGGTAATGAAGTTACAGTTTCTGGGTATTCTTGTAAATAATTATTATAAAAATTAAGAGGGTTATGTGTTTTGCCATTAAACTCTATTTTAATAAACTGTTGGGATACACCAATTTCCTCAATTTTTTCTATCTTATTTCCCGCTTTATGTAATGTTTCATTAGTAATATTCTTTATATCATCTATATCTCTATTTTGTTGATCAATTATAACTAAGGTTCTATTACTTGTTTCATTGATAAACTCTGAATAATTATTTAACAAACCTCTATTCACCGCTTGAATGAAGAATGTTAATACTAATGAAATTAAAATGGTAAAGATCAAAAGTATGTTTCGTGCTTTACTATTTTGAAAATGGTGAAACGAGTAAATCAAACCTGAAAAATAGTTATTTTTTTTCTTATTTGGACGACTAATCTCCTTTATAAGTGATGTGAATCCATTATTATCATTTTGAGTTATTTCTCTTGTTTCTAAGTTATAGATTATATTGCATTGTTCTTCAACATAACGGTCATGGGTAATAATAATTACTGTTGTACCTTTATTCACTAGTTCTTTAAAAATATTTAATATTTTTTCACGATTATGTCTATCTACAGATGCAGTTGGTTCGTCAGCAAATATTATCTTAGGACTATGGATAATTGCTCTTGCTATAGCAACCCTCTGCTTTTCTCCAATTGATAATTTTGATACTTTTTTTGTTTCATATCCTTCTAAACCTACTTGAATTAATACTTCTTTAACTTTATTTTGTTTTTCTTTCTTTGACATATCAGAAAACCTTAATGGTATAGTGACATTTTGATAAACACTAAATTCTTCTATTAATAAGTGCTGCTGTGGTACAAAACCGAAAAACTTTTGTCTAAATGCCTCCTTTTCTTTATCAGATAACTCGTGGAACGAATAATTACCATAATATATTTCACCACTTGTAGTTTTACTTAAACCCATCATTGAAAAAAATAATGTAGTTTTACCTACTCCCGATCGTCCAGTAATACAAAATAGGGAGTTTTCTTTTATTTCAAAATCCACATTAGAAAAAACTTCTCTTTTATCTTTTATTTCTTTTAAATTATGTACCTTTATCCTCATAATCTACCTCCATAAAACACGAATAATTGACTTAAATGCAAGCAATGTAAAATAGGCGATAAAAACAGTGTAAAAAAGCCTGAAAATATTTGCTTCAACTATTAATTCTGTTATATTTGTAACATTAATCCTAAATAGCATAAATAGGAAAAACACTAAAAAAATACTTGTAATTAAAGAGTAACATTTAATTTTTATGATTGTATGCTTATAAAATACTGCTGTTAATTCTTCACTATTAGTGAACATATTTTTGATAGATATTCTTATCCATTTGTGTAAATTGTAAACACCAAGGTGGTCAGATAATATCCAATAACCATCATATTTTAAGAATGGATTAAAGTTATTTAATAGTATCATAGTAGAAAATAATATATATATGTTAACCAGTTCACTTTTAATAAATAAATTAACCATTAATACTATAAAGATAAAATAAAGTTGAAAAATAATTCCCGCTATATCTATTTCCAGTCTTTGTTTTCTTTTTAATAACCAACTTTCATACATTGGAACAAATAATACTACCGATGTTAAATATATTCCTACACCTACCCCACTCAAACTAAGTTTGTTTTTTTTCATTGCAGTTAAATGTCCAAATTCATGAAAAATAGTTTGTATTAGTAAACATATGCAAAATAGAATAATCACTAAAAGGCTATTTGTATCAAAAAAATTACTATATAATTTACTTTGTTGAGAAATAAATTTAATAAGTGAAAACGTCAAAATACAAGGAAATAAGAGAAAAAAACAAAATATTTTTCCTGTTTTAGTTAAAAGAAACTCAAAGTATTTTAAAAAACTAAAATCCCAACTGCTCCCTATTATTTTTTTAAAAAAGATTGTTTTTTCTTTTTTAAAATTAAAGTATTTATCCTCTTTTTGTAATAGTACTTCTATAGGAATCTCTTTATTTAATAATATTGCATTGTTGTACTTCTTAGAGTATGCAACAATTTTTTTTTGCTTTCCGTTATAATCAAATTCTGCTATTTTTATTGAGGGATTTTTATCAGTTACTAACGTATTAACATTCATTAATTTTTTCTCCAATAGCTTCGTCAAAACTTTTATGAATCATAATCTTTGAATCTTGACAGTAACTTTGAAACATATCATTATTTACTATTTCAGAATGATTCGGACAACCTCCACCACAGAACAAACTATATTTACACTTGCTACAATTTTTCAACATATGAACATGTCTTTTTTTCCAGTTTAAATATTTTTCATTAAACTGTATCCTATTATCTTTTTCTAAACTTATCTTACCTATTGATTTGTTATTATTTTGGATTTGTTCCCAACATGCAAACAAATTCTTATTAGGTGTGACGACTAACATATTTCCAGTTGCACCACAGACTGATGTTCGAAATGGAATGCTATTTCTACCTAGTAAATCTTTTATTTGTGATCTATGCAACTTATATGTTAGATTATCGTGTTTTATATCATCATTCTTTGTAATATCTTTATCCATATACTTTTTTTTAGTATTAATGTAAGCTGTATGTAGACATTTATTGTAAATACTTACATTGGTACAATCAGATAGAATTTCTTTGGCTTTTAAATATTCTTTTAAAGCTATATAATCGCTTTCGTTTTCTATTGATAGATTTACTCTAATTGTAATATTTAGTTTAGGTATTTCTTTAATTAGCATTTGAATATTTTTAATTATCTTGTTAAACGTTCCTGACCCATTTTTCAAATACCTTAATAAATCATGTCTTTCTCTAGTTCCATCTAAAGTAACTTGGATGGAATCAAAATTCACATTATTTTTAAATATTTCTATGTAGCTATCTAAATCATATCCATTAGTTACCGCATTAACTTGTATATTTCTTTTTTTGCCTTCATTCACTATATAATCAACAATACTATAGTTATCTTTTTCTAGTGGCTCTCCACCGAATAGTGTTATTTGTTTAATTGTTTCTAGTTTGTCAATATATTTAAAAGTAGAATCAATTACACTTAATTCCATTTTTTTCATCGGGGCCATATCTAAGTCTGTTAGTTCAAAACAGTAAGAGCACCTAAAATTACACCCCATTGACGGTACAATCACAATTGATGTAATCATTGATCTACTTTCATATAAATGGTTTGCTATCCTATAATATTTTTCTTCATCTTTATAACTTGAAACAACATAGCCCCTTTCAATTAAGGTATCAATATCCTTTAGCGAACTCAGAAGCGTTTCTTGTTTTTCTTTCTTCATTTTTGAAATTTGTAATAGTTTGCTATAGACATTTTCCTCTAATAAATCAACACTTCCCGTATATCCATGCACAATATATTTATTTTTACAATTCATTGTTGAAAATATAGTATAATTTGAAACAATTAACATAATTTTATCTCCCTAACATACAAAAAAGTATTTATATAGTAATTAAAATTAGATTTTTTATATCATTACTTTCTTTTCTTCTATCTTATCTCTAATGGTTTTAACCTTAATTAAATTATCATCTAAGAAAATTTTATTTAGTAATTCAAACTCACTAGAGCTATTTTTATTAATAACTTCCGACAAACTAATTATTTTTTCGCACAATTTATACGCAATATTATCTCTGTCATCTGTTTGAGAATTAAAATAATTATATTGTTTACTTTTTAAATCTTCATCAATGTCACGTAAGTCATCAAATAATTGCTCCAGTAAACAAATATTTGAGAAATATTGGCTTATTTCGAATAATGAATATGATGTTATATTGCTGGTTAATTCATTCATAGCACGTATAATACAATTCACCATTTTCAGTTTTCCTCTTGCCACTCTTTCATATAGACTATCACTTCCGATAGGAAAATTTACTCTGTTAATTGAAAAAATGTATTCTGCAGCGTCTTGTACTAATTCCTCAAAAAATGATTGTGACAGATTTAACTTTCTGAACGAATTTATTATTTCATATATTAAAAAGTATTTTACAGATAGGAAAGTCATATCATTACTTTCTCTATCTATTACCATATCAATTGAACTAATATGATCTAAAAACAAACCTGCTATTTCTTCTAATATAGTTAATTGCTCATCTGTAACTTCGAATATTTCATTAATTGCGTAAGGCAATAATAAATACCTACCATCAATTCTTTGTTTAATTTCTATATTCAGCATCTTGCTTAAACTCTTATATTTTTTTTCTATTTTAGATTCAATGTTTTTCTTGTATTCAAGTATTTCTTTAGTTTTCATATTCATTTAAACCTACCCCCATTTTTGTAGTAGTTAAATAGTCACTAAATCAATTTATTAGTCTTTATCATAAATTCTTTGATTTCATTTTACATTATATTGAAATTATTTATTAACAGGAGCGTTTTTTTTGAATTCTTCGAATATCCACTTAACTATACACCAAACGTAACGGTACCGATTTTTTCTTGTTCACACAATTACTGTTTTTACTGTAACTAAGCGTCATAGTCAGAAGCATCGTGTTGTTTTACATAAGGGTACTTTTTATAAAATAGCATTTGAATTTCGTTCCAACTTTGTCTAATTTAACAGATTATCAATTCCTAACTCTTACCAATTATCCTACTATATCTTGGTAAAAAAGTAACCGACAAAATGTGGCGCGGTTCCGCCATTTTTGGCGGAGTTTCACCAAGTTTTGTCGGTCACTAACTTTATTTTTACTAGACTAATTGGAATGCTAAGTTAATTGTATAGAAAATGAAATTTTTGATGGACGTCAAAAAGATGCCCTCAAATCGAGAGCATCCTATGATCAAATCAAAACCTCTGGTATTAACCCTAGCTTACGTCCTTTTTCAACAACATCAACTCTGGAACTAACATTTAATTTCTTGAAAATCTCTCTTAAATGTCTTTCTACAGTCCTACTACTCGTAAATAATTCCTTCGCTATTTGTTCGTTTGTTAGTCCTTTGGAGATCTTTATCACAATTTCTTCTTCTTTTAGAGAAAATGAAATTTTGGTACCGTTTTCGAAGCAAAGTTTAGATTCGGTCCTTCGAAGTTGATGTAATATCTCAGTAGGAATAACGGATTGATGATTGATCACATCTCTGATTGTACGAATAAGCTGTTCTTTAGAGGATGACTTGCTTATAAAGGCAGAAACGCCGACTTCAACTAGATGGTTAAAATAACAAGTAATTTCATAACCTGTAAAAATAATAATCTTCGCATCTTGATGAACGTTCAAAATTTCCTTTGTTAATTCTAAACCATTTAATTCAGGCATTTCAAAATCTATTAAATAAACATCATGTTTTTTTACTTTCAATAAACTCATTATTTCTAAACTTGAACCATGGAACTCGACATTAAAGTCGGTTTCACTTGATAATATAGTTTTTGTACCTTCTCCCACTATGGAATGATCATCTACAATAAGAATATTAATCAAACTATCACCTGCTTTTAGCTACTTATTTTAATGGTATAACGATTTGAACTTTCATCCCCTTACCTGGATTCGATGTAAGCTTTATTTCTCCGCCAAAACTATGAACACGACCTTTCATACCTATTAGCCCCATATTTTTTTGATTTTTATTTTGGGTAGAAAGATCTGTACCTATTCCATTATCTTGATAGTATATTTCCAAAGTTTGATCACTTATTTTAACCAAAATAGTTACTTCAGTTGCTTTAGCATGCTTAATAGCGTTATTTAATAATTCTTGAACGCTACGAAAAACAGCTAACTCGTAATCATTTTTTAACTGAAGACTTTGGTTATCTCCTTCAATCTTGAAAACTAATTTACTAGTAGAAAGCAAATTAAATTTCACTTCTAAATCCTGCAAGGCGTGTTTGAGACCTAACTTTGCCAAAAGTGGCGGTGATAACTCGTGGCATGTCTCGCGAATAGTGTACATCATATCTAAAACATCTTCTTCCAATTCTTCTATTCTACTTTCTAGAATAAGTGGCTTATCCTTAGCTAATCGTTTTATCTCTTCAACTTTCCTCTTATGAACAATCAGATCTTGAAGGATCGTATCATGGATATCCATAGCTAATTGCTTTCTTTCTTTTTCTGACCAGTTAACCATTAATCGATTTAGCCAGTTTGATTTATTTGCGACCATTTGATCAGCTTCTACACTTTCTAATTTTTTTAGTAGTTCTTCAATTTTAATCATGTTTTCTATTGAAATACTCGTGTAATAGGCTAGTACCTCTAACCAATCTTGTTGCTCTTTACTTAAAGGTATGTTGATTAATTTTTTTACTATTAAACAGTAATAATAATTTTGGCGCTCACCAATAACAAGAAAGAAATACTCTTTATGTTCAATGATTTTCCCAACATTTAAAACTTGAGAATTGATTTTTTTAGCAAAAGCACCTTCTATAAATTGATTTTCAGTGTCAGCACAAATAAAATTTCCTTTTTTAGAAACTTGAATGTAACTGATAAACTTTACTTTTAATACTTCTTTCACTTCTCTTTCAATACTGTTTAATACACCACTCACCTTATTTTCTCGTTTAATTGACTCACTATAACGGTAAATGCTTTTTTGATATTGTTCTCTTTCTACAAATAATACTGCCCGTAATTTTCTATCTATGTAATTCTTTAACACCAAAAATAAAAACAACAAAACGTATATTAGTAAAAATGTACGGGTAATTGTAATAAGTGTATAACCATTGGAATAATAAGCTTTAATGATGTATGTAAAAGCAATTGTCGGAAACAATAAAATAGAAGAATAATATTTAAATTGATCTACATATACTTTGATAGGAAAAAGCTTATTTGACAACAATAAATAAAAAATAATTGTAGGTATAAAAAAGATAAATAATGAGGCGACTACACCCGATATAATCGTATCTCCTATAAGAATAAATGGAATTGTATACAAAAAGATAAATGGAGCAAGTGCAAGCACAAATGCCATTAGCATCCACCTAATCGGCTCTCTTATTTCATCCTTTTTGGATAATCGATAGCATTTTACTAGAGTTATCGTAACTACATAATTTAAAATTAGAAACGAAATTAATAAGATATATTTCTCACTAAAAAAATAATCTATTATCTCTAAATAATTAAGTGTGTCTACAAAAAAAGCTGATAAACTTATAAAATATATCCAAAGAATTATCTTCTTATCAATCCATGATCTCCCTTTTTCTATTAGATAATGATAAATAAAATGTAAAAATAATACCGGCGCAACTAAAAAGCTAAAATTTAAAATAACTCCTCCTACTATATCTAGCTTTCCTGATGAACTAGCACTTATGAAGCAAAGACCTAAATTCTTTAAGAAACAAATTAATAATATAGAGCTCTTTTTTTGTATTTGACTTTTTAATATAAAAATACTTACTAGGGTGTTACAAAGAAAGTAAAGAAAAGGAAATACTAGGTAATACAAATATTGCCTTGTTAGTTCTAAAGAATTACTAATTAAATAGGTTTTATGACTACTATCTTTTAATACAGTAATTGTTTCTGCTTGTTCAATTCTTAAAAAGTTTCTTACTGTATAATGATTTTCTAGTGGTAAATCATTAATTAAAATAACTTGGTCTCCAACCTGAATATCAGTTTGTGCCCCCCACCCCATTTCATTTACTGATTGCACATAGAAATTATTCTCCTCTATTTTTAGCTTAATTCCAATATAAGGAGTAAAGTTAGTAAAAAATAAATATACAGCAACAATAGACGCCACTATCATAATAAATATTACCTTTTTATAATTACTACTTATATTTAACACCTGTTAAAATCACCTCCAAAGCTCCACCCTGGTAATTCCACTATTAGTAAAAACATTCAATATCGCTGCCACTTCTTCATAACTTACTCCAACCAAACTCGCTAAACCATTTTTCACTCTCTCTAACACATCTGGATTTTTAATTAAAAACTGAATGATTTCTTGCATAATAAACCCTCCCAATATTCATTTGTTTATTCATGTATAAAGTTCTAATTTCTTTTCATAAAAATTAGAGATGTTCAGACTACGGATAATCGCGAGTGCCTCTTGCTTATTTAACTCTATAAAGACACTAGCATAATGAAATGCACCTCTATCGCACATTTGCTTTATTACTTCTTCTTTAATCATTAATAGCTCTTGATAGGTCTTTTTACTTGTATAATACTCTGATACTATGTTATCTCTTAAAGAAAGCATATAAAGAATTGGTAATGTTTTCTTTTTTAAAAAGATATCGCTTTTTTTATCGAAGTTATAAATTGATTTTATATCGTTATTAATTTGAGCAATCATCCCTATCTTTTTGCTATAGCTTCTTACTTCCTCAAGTGCACTACTATTAGCTAATACTGCACCAACTAGACAAGCAAGGGCTGTTAAAGATCCTGATTTTTTTTCAATTAAAGCTAGATATTGTTTTTCGCTATTAATAGAGTTATGTAAATCCATATGTTGTCCAGTAATCGCTTGAAAGATAGTTGAATAATAAATATTATCAAGCAAATTTCTGTTTGAACAATTCAAATCATCAAGTATTTTTTTACTTAATAAAAGTAGTCCTGTTGTTATATTAAGAACGATTGAACTTTCATATTTCTGCCAAGGTGCAGAATGATTATCAATATCTTGTAAATCATCCAAAATATCAGCAGCTAAAATTAGTATTTCTACTGCCGCTGCTGCTGAATAAATATCAATATTTTTTCCATTGAACATTTCATAGTGGAGGATTGTAAGTTCACCAAAAAATAGATCTCTACTAATTGTTTGGTCATGAACAAATTCAAGTACGATCGTTTGAATATCATCATTTATAAAAGTATCAATTATTAAACGGTCCATTTTTTCTTTAATGTACGCTTTCATCCAATCTCCTTTTGACCCGGGTCATTTTTACTATTCATTTTACAATAGAAAATAGGTATTTTCTACATAAACATTCATAATTTTACATACTCATATTAACCACTTATTCATACAATTACATAAAATTAGATGCTATGGTTGGGATATATTCGGAAAAAATTGTATAATAATCAGAAGAACCAAGACTACATACACTTTATAAAATAGAAGTTAAAATAATATGTCGATTGGAGTGTTTGAAATGAAGATTGCAACAATTGGAACAGGACCTATCGTAGATAAGTTTTTATCAGCCTTAAACGAAATCGAGGAAGCTACGTGTGAAGCGATATATTCTAGAAAAGAAGAAACAGCTAAGCCACTTGCTGAAAAATTCAATGTACAAACGATTTATACTGATTTAGATAAGCTGTATGCTGATCCGAATGTTAACTTTGTTTATATCGCATCGCCAAATAGCTTACATTATGATCAAGCATATCAAGCACTTCAAAACGGGAAAAATGTAATATGTGAAAAGCCATTTACTTCAACTGTACAGGAACTTGAGAGTTTAATATCTCTTGCTAAACAAAAAAATTTACTGTTATTTGAAGCTATCACAACGATCCACCTGCCAAACTATCAATTAATAAAAGAAAACATCAATAAACTTGGACAAATTAAATTTATCCAATGTAATTATAGTCAGTATTCGAGTAAATACAACGCCCTTCTGCGTGGAGAAACTCCAAATGTTTTCAATCCTAAATTTTCAGGTGGCGCTCTAACAGATATTAATATTTATAACCTACACTTTGTCATGAATTTGTTTGGGACACCTCAAACAGTCCAATATAAAGCAAACAAACATCCAAACGGAATTGATACTTCCGGAATTTTATTATTAGAATATCCGAATTTTATTGGCGAATGTGTTGGGTGCAAAGATACGAATAGTCTGAACTTTGTTCTTATCCAAGGAGAAAAAGGATACCTTCATGTTGAACATGGGGCAAACGGTTGTAGAAAAGTCATCCTTCATTTAGAAGATAAAGAAGTAGAATTAAATGCACAAACAGAAATGAACGCATTGTATTATGAAATGCTTGCTTTTAACAAGATTTATCAATCAAAAGATTTAAAGAAGTGTTACGAATTACTTGATTACAGTCATTCAGTTATTCAAGTTCTGGAAGCCGCTAGAAAAGATGCTGGTATTACGTTTGATGCTGACTTACTAGAGATTAAATCATCATAATAACTAGTTACGTCCACCCCACACGGACATTTTAACGATTTGTCCATTTTCGGTGTCAGACACCCACGAAAGTGAATTAACCTACATCAATCTTATTTACAGGGTAAACAACAGTGAAAGTTAATATTTTATTTATAAAAAACACCTAATAAACAAAAAGTTTATTAGGTGTTTTTTAATTTAAATATTTAATCTACTACATTTGTTTATTATACTCAATTTCCTTAACCATTAACTTTTGCAAATCGTCTTCCCAACCATATGGTTTGTCACTGTTTTCTGGTGCCTCTTTATAAGCTACACCATTTTCAACATAAATCCATTTTTGCGTGTCTTCATCTTGAAAGAAACCAGTAATCGACGTTGATAGACGGTGGAAAGATTTATGAATAGAATAAATCATACCGTAGTGAATATCACTTTCTTCATAGATATCATGGATCCACTCTTCTCTCATATTTTGCAGCCAAAGTTGGTTTGAATTGGCCATTCCTACAAGTTTCGCTTTTTTCTCATGTCTTTTAAGCACGTATTTCATATAAAGCTACTCCCTTAAAAATATTAAACTCCTAAACTCTCTTTTAAAAACGGTACTGCATCAACAATATGACGGTTAATTGCAAGCTCTTCTGGACTAAATCCTAATGCTAAACCAATTAACTGTGGTAAGTGTAAAATTGGCATTTCAATATCTTCACTGTACCCTTTTTGTGCATCTGGTTGATACATATCTAATTGCATTTGACATAATGGACATGGTGTAACGATACAATGAGCGCCTGCCATCTTAGGGGATATACAATTGATCGCCGTTAGTTTTAACACTTCTTTCTCTGCTGGAAAAACAGCATGGAATCCGCAACAAGCTAATCTTTGATCAAAATCAACACATTCAGCACCTAATGCTTCTGCAACGATTTCCATTGAACGTGGATTTCTATGATTTTCAAACCCCATGATTTGAGGTGGTCTTACAATATGACACCCATAAAAGTTAGCTACTTTTAAACCTTTTAGTGGCCTTTTTACTAGCTTCTTTAAATTTTCAATTCCATAGTCTTGAATAATTGCCCAAAGTAAATGAGTTACTTCGCTCGTACCTTTATACTCTAAACCAGATTGTTGTAAACCCGTGTTTACTTTTTCCTTTAATTCTTGGTCTTCATCTAAATCTTTTTTTGCTGTTCGAAGCATTAACGTACAGGTGTTACAAACAGTCATTAATGGAGCATTTAATTCTTCGGCTAACGCTAAGTTTCTAGCATTAACGCTCGTTGCTAAAAAGTCATCAACATCTTGAATGTGACTCGCACCGCAACAAGTCCACCCCTCAAGCTCAATGAGTTCGATACCTAAAGCACTTGCTACCTTTTTTGTAGAAATCATTAATTCTCCAGCAGCAGATTCTAATGTACAACCTGGAAAAAATCCGTATCTCATTATTTGCTCACCTCCTGGGCATATTGATAAATTTTTCTTATTCCCTCTATACCTTTTACTTTCTTTGGCATGTGTAGTGGATTAATTTTCCCTTTTAAAATCATTCGTGTAGCCATCGGAACTCGTTTTCCAATTGTCTTTGCCATTCCATCGGTCTTAATTGGTAACATCATTTCATTTAATCTACCAGTCTTGTGAACATCATCATAGAATGCATAAGCATGGCGAGCACCTTGGTTATCTTTAGCACCCATTTTCATCGAAACTTTTCGTAAGTAGGCAATTTGGTCTGTTAACGGAATACCTTTTGGACAGTTCGTTACACACTGCATACAGTGAATACATTTCCATAATTCATTTTCTAGTACTGGCTGAATACGTTGTAGTGGATCAGCATCTCTTGAATCAACAGCAAAACGGTAAGCTTTATTTAAAACGAACGGATCAAGATACCCACCATCATTTACATTTAGCTGTCCACACTCTGATGTACATACCCCACAAAGAATACAGGCAGTTGGTGAAGCAATTTTCGCAAATTCTGCTTCACTTTGCTTAAAGCCTTTCTCTACACTTCCGTCCTCAGAAGGGATTAACCATGGCTTAACAAGCTTAAGCTTCTCCACTTTTGGCTTCCAATCAATAACTAAATCTCTAATTACTTCATAATTTTGTAACGGTTCAAATGTTAAAACATTTGTTTCGAACGTTTCGATGATTTCATCTAGTGGCGTTTTACAGCCTAGATAAGATGTTCCGTTAATTCTTACTCCACAGCTCCCACAAATAGCGTGACGACAGGCAGAAGTAAAGTTTAATGTCGGATCCATTTCATCTTTAATTTTTGTTAATGCCCAAAGGACAGTTTTATTTTTTTCATAAGGGAATTGATATTCTTGAACCCACTTGGTTGTCCCGTCATAGCGATGAATTCTAAAAATAAATTTTTCCATTAGTATTTTCGCTCCTCTGGTTTATACTTTGTAATCTTAACAGGGATATATTCTAGTTCATACTGATCTCCCTTTTTATGAACAAGTGTGTGTGCTAAGAAGTTCGCATCATCACGCGTCGGGAAATCTTTTCTCGTGTGCGAGCCTCTACTCTCTTTTCGATTGAGCGCAGCCATTACGATGGCTTTTGCTAACGTTAAACAGTTGCCAATCTCAACATAGTTTACAAATGCCATATTATAACGAACTGCCGGGTCACCGATATACGTATCTTGATAATCAACGAGCAAGTGTTCAATATCCGCTAAAGCTTGTTTCATTTCGCTTTCTTCACGGAAGATTCCAACATTATCCCACATCGTTTGAGCCATTTTATTTCGAATCTCAACAATATTTGATCCGCTCTTTTTATTACGAATCATTTTAAATTTCTCTTTCCATGTTTCTGTTTCTTGTTCTAGTTTAACTTCTGAACCAAATGAGCGACGGTGAGCTGATTCTTTCGCACCAATCCCTACATATTTTCCAAATAACACAACATCTGCTACTGAATTTCCACCTAAACGATTGGCACCATGAAGCGATACACAAGCACATTCACCAGCAGCATGTACGCCATCAATCGTTGTGCTTAGAGTTTGTGGATCTACTACATGAATACCACCCATCATATAGTGACAGCTTGGTCGAATTGGTACAGGTGCTTCTAGCATATCGATTCCTTCAAACTCCATCGCCAGCTCACGTACCTGTGGTAGACGCTCCATAATTTTCTTTTTACCTAGGTGTCTTAAATCCATTAACACATAGGCATTCATTCCTTCACCGAAACCACGGCCTTCTTTGATCTCTGTTTCGATTGTTCTAGAAACTAAGTCACGTGGTCCTAATTCCATTTTTTCTGGTGCGTATCTAGCCATAAAGCGTTCGCCATCTTTATTTAATAGATATCCACCTTCACCGCGACAGGCTTCAGATAATAAGATTCCTGTAGAAGCTAATCCTGTTGGGTGGAACTGTACAAACTCAGGATCTTTTAATGGAATTCCCGCGTTAAAACAAGCCGCTGTACCATCACCTGTCATATTGATCGCATTTGTCGTTCTATTCCAGTAAACTCTTCCAAAACCACCAGTAGCAATGACGACTGTTTTTGCTTTCATCGGAACAATATCACCCGTTTTTAGGTCCATCACTACTAATCCAGTACAGTTTCCTTCTTCCACAGTTAAAGAAAGAATTAACCACTCATCAAAAAACTCTACTTCATTTTTTAAACACTGTTCATAAATCGAATGAAGAATGACATGCCCTGTTTTATCTGCCGAATAACAAGTTCTAGGGCTTGATGCACCACCGAATGGACGTTGTGCGATGTTACCATTTCCATCTCGTGAGAAAGGTACACCATAATAATCTAATTCAGAAATAATTTCTGGCATTTTTGAAGTGAAAAATTCAACTGCATCTTGGTCAGCTAAAAAGTCGCTCCCTTTTACTGTATCCATAAAATGCTTTTCAGGAGAGTCCGTTGAATCACGGTACCCCATCGCTGCATTAATTCCACCCTGAGCTGCACCGGTATGTGACCTTGTCGGAAATACTTTAGATATACATGCAACTTTTAAACTTTTATCTTCACTCGCAGAAAGTGCTGCCATCATTCCAGCTCCACCTGCTCCAACTACTACTACATCATAAGCTAGCATCGGTTCTCCTCCTAAACTCATCTTTATCTCTTGGTTTGTATTGTACGTCTCCTTTTGCTCATCGCCTATATCTTCTCTATTTTAAAAACTCTTTATCACTATATACAGATTGAACCGACTTTTTTAATGCTGCTTTTTCATCATTAGTTAATTCTAACTCAATAATTTTTTCTATACCGTCCCCACCTATAATTGTTGGAACACCTAAGTAAAGGTCCTGATAGCCATATTCACCCTGAAGGTACGCAATTGTAGGAATAATTCGCTTTTTATCCTTTATGATTGCTTCAACTATTTGTGTAATTGAAGCAGATGGTGCAAAGTAGGCACTTCCGTTCCCTAGCAAATTAACGATCTCTTCACCACCTTTACGTGTACGTTCAACAATATCATCTAGGCGATCTTTCGGTAATAGGTTCTCAATCGGTATCCCACCAGCATAGGAATATCTAACTAATGGCACCATATCATCCCCATGGCCACCTAGAACAAGTCCTATAACATCTTCAACCGATACATTCAATTCCTGAGCAACAAATGTACGAAACCGAGCAGTGTCCAATATTCCTGATTGACCAATAACACGGTTCTTTGGAAACCCTGATTCTTTGGAAACAATATAAGTCATAGCGTCTACTGGATTTGTTAACACTAAAATTAAGCAGTTAGGCGAATACTTTACAACTTCTTTCGTAACAGCTTTCATAATTTCAGAATTGATATTAACGAGATCATCTCTACTCATACCTGGTTTTCTAGCAATCCCTGCTGTAATCACAACTACGTCAGAACTAGTGGTGTCCTCATAGTTTGAAGTACCAACAATATTTGCATCAAATCCTAAAACTGGACTTGCTTCTAACATATCTAACGCCTTACCCTTCGTAGGACCATCCAATTGAGGAATATCTAGTAAAACTACATCCCCAAGTTCTTTTTGAGCTACCATGAGTGCAGTTGTTGCACCAGTAAATCCACTACCAATAACGGAAATTTTTCTTCGCTTAATTGACATATCTTTTGTTACCTCCATTTTTCTTCGAATCTTTTTTCTACCACTGCATGTTTCTTAGCTAATATCTATTAGTCCTGAAACAGATGCCCATATACTCTAATCTCTACCAAGATGACTTTCCTCTTTCTTAAACGTAGGTTTTAGATAAAAAAATAAAACTTAATTTTTAAAATAACTACAAGTTTTGTGAGAAATATGGTTATTTTATAAAGAAATTATGTATTCACGAAATATTTAAATTTTTATTGCTTAAAAAATAAATTATTGAAAAAACAACAAAGAAAGTTTGTATAATTTCAAACTCCTAAAAAAATTACGTATTTCAAAAATTTAACTAGTAAAAACAAAAACTCCTACAGAAACATGTCATGTAGAAGTTTTTATTATTCCAATATTGATTAGTTACCTGCATAATCAATTAATGAGATCATTCCACTTTCCGCATGATGAAGCTCATGACAATGAAAAAACCATTTTCCAGCATTATCTGCAATCAATACTATTTCATACGTTTCACCAGGCCTAACATTTAACGTATCTTTTAAGATTGGTGAACCTTGAACGGATACTCCATTTTTTGAAATCACATAAAAGAAGTGTCCATGACTATGCATCGGGTGATCAACACCACTAATATTCGTAATAGTCATCTTGATTACATCCCCTTCGTTAACTTCATATACCTCTAAATCAGGGGCTTTCTTACCATTAATAGTGAATGTCTCATCTCCATCATTTGAAGCTAAGACCATCTCAAATTCCTTTGTTACACTATTAATTCTTTCAATTTGTTGACTCTGTCCATATTTAGTCATATCAAAGGTAGACAATTTTTCATTGTTAATCTGAAGACGTTCATTTTCATAGCCTTCATAAACAAGAGGCAGGATACTATTTAATTTTTCTTTATTTGCTTCAGCAAATATTTCTATGCCCCATGCTCCAGCATTGTTTAAAATAATCTCAATATCATATCTTTCTCCAGGTGCAATTAAAAGTTTTTCATTTTTAATTACTGTTGGTTCGTTCACAGGCTGACCGTCATAATGTGTTACCTTAAATTCGTGATTTGGAATAACGATTGTCTGTGTATATAAGCCTGAATTAATAAATCTTAAGCGATTAGATTCCCCTTCCTTCACTACAAATCCACTAATATCTGCTCCTGCTTTTCCATTTATAACAACCGTATTGTATACATCATTCATCATCTCATTGTGAGGTAATTCAACGCCATTTCCGTTTCCATGAGCACCATGAGCACCACCAGTACTTCCATGCTCCCCACCATCTTTTTCACTCTCGTCATACATTTCTTCTACCATCGCTGACCATTCACTAATAAATACAACCTGATCAATCTTATGATTTTTATTTGTACTTTCTTCAACTACAATTGCCCCGTACATACCTCTAAACAATTGTTCTGCACTATTTTCATGTGAGTGATACCAATACGTCCCTGGTAAAGTTGCCTTGAAGGAATAAATAAACTCTTCTCCTGGTTGTATAACGTTTTGTGTAACTCCTGGAACTCCATCCATTTCATTTACAATGGGTAATCCGTGCAAGTGTAATGCCGTCGATACTGGTAATGAATTTAAAAAGCGGAGTTCCACTTCGTCACCTTCATTTACTCTAATTTCTTCACCTGGAAGCATTCCATTATACATCCAAGCTTTAGTCACTTTATCGGTTGTATATTGCCAATTCTCTTCTACTGCTTCAATCGTAAATATTTTTATATCATCTGATGCTGTTTCTATTGGTGTAACTGTTTCTTCTATGTCTGTCGTTTCCCCAATACTTTCTTCCTCATTTGAAGATTGGTTACTACATGCTGAAAATAGTACTCCTAAAAACAAAATTATTAACACGATTTTTAATTTTTTCACACTAATTCCTCCTTTTGATTCATTAAATATAAATTAACATTAAAATTCGAAGAAAGTTTGTTGAAAGTTCGACAAAAGTAACATAAATATATTGGTAACAGTAAATACAGTACTTTTAATATTTATTGTCGGTTACCATTACTGAATTTCCCCTAAGAAAATTGAGAAAATTAATCGGAATTTAGGCTTATTTCTTTACTTTAACTAAAGCTATATAAAGCTTTTACAAATCTTCTGAGATTTTGATATAATCCATAAAACGAAAAGCAACCTGGGAATCCCAAGTTGCTTTTCGTTTTTAATTTAAGGCGATTTTTAATGTTTCAATATTTTTTCTCATTAAACTAAAATAGTCTTCGCCATTGTCGATATCCTCTTTTGTTGCAGCTTCTAGATTATGTAACCATAAGATTTCTGCACCAACTTCCCTACGAATTGCTTCTCCATCTCTTATTCCTCCAATACGGCTTGCTAGGAACGCAAGTAAAAAAGACCAACTTAGTAAATTGGTCTTTTCTTGAAAAAAAAATTAGTTTTATTCTTCCTCTTGAAATAATGCGGTCGACAAATATCTTTCACCAGTATCAGGTAAAGTAACAACAATTGTCTTCCCTTTGCTTTCAGGTCGCTTTGCAACAACCGTTGCAGCATGAACCGCTGCTCCAGAAGAAATACCCACTAAAATTCCTTCTTCCTTTCCAAGGCTACGGGCTGCTTGAAATGCTTCTTTGTTTTTCACTTGAATGATTTCATCAAAGATTAAAACATTTAACACTTCAGGAACAAACCCCGCTCCGATACCTTGAATTTTATGTGGACCTGGAGTTCCACCTGATAAAACAGGAGAATCATATGGTTCAACAGCAACTGAACGAATAGAAGGTTTTCTTTCTTTTAACACTTCTGACACACCTGTGATCGTTCCACCAGTACCAATTCCACTAATAAATATATCTACCTGTCCATCAGTGTCATACCAAATTTCTTCTGCTGTTGTTTCGCGATGTATTTGTGGATTTGCAGGATTACTAAATTGTTGTAGCATAAAACCATTAGGTGTTTCTTCAAGTAGTTTTTCTGCTGTTTCAATCGCTCCCTTCATCCCTTTTGCTCCTTCTGTTAATACTAGCTCTGCCCCTAGTGCTTTTAGAAGATTTCGTCGTTCGATACTCATTGTTTCAGGCATAACAAGAATGCACCGATAACCTTTCGCAGCGCAAACGAAGGCTAAGGCAATCCCTGTATTACCACTTGTTGGTTCAATAATTACAGTTTCCTTTGTAATCAATCCTTGCACCTCGGCAGATTGAATCATAGCATCCCCAATTCTGTCTTTAACGCTTGATAACGGATTGAAATACTCTAGTTTTGCAAGAACTTCGGCACCAGTAGCATCACTTATGGTGTTAAGTCGTACCAATGGAGTTCTTCCAATTAACTCCGTAATATTTCTAGCAATTTTAGGTCGTTTTAATACATCAGTCATCAAACATCCTCCTTAATTTATACCCAGAATTTTGTAAGTGAAATAATTCTCATTTTTTAGCATACCTGTAATTTATGTGAAAAGTATGGTGGTGATATAAAGAAAATATGTTGATTGCTTAACTCTTAGAAATTTCTCCCGCTCAAATGAAAAAACAGATCCTTTTGTATAGAATCTGTTTTTCAACAACAATATTATGAATATCTTTTAGCACCAATAAAACGTGGATTCCAATATGGGTTGTCCATTCTTGAAATAATAACCCCTTGTGATGAACTATTATGAATAAACTCGCCACCCCCTAGGTATATACCTGCATGTGAAGGACCAGTTTTATATGTTTCAAAGAAAACAATGTCTCCTTTTTTAGGTTGACTTACGGCGATACCTAACTTCCAATACTCGCTGTGAGTACGTGGTAATGATACCCCATTTTTATTAAATACATAGGTAATAAAACCACTACTATCAAATCCACTAGGAGTTGTTCCTCCCCAAACATAAGGTGAACCTAGTAAACTTTTCGCATCATTTATTAAGTTATTTATATTAAACGATGAACCTTTTTCACTATTATTAGAAGTTGATGTATTATTTGATGCAGCAGCTTTTAAAACACGAAACGTTTGTGCGCCTACGATTCCATCGACTTGTATATTTTTTTGTTGTTGAAAGTTTCTTACCGCTTGCTCTGTAATCGGCCCAAAAATCCCATCTATTGAATAATTGTAGTAACCATGAGCCTGTAGCATTTTTTGTAACTCAGACACGTGCTTCCCTCTGTCACCTTGTCTTAGTATAACGGATGAATCTGCTGAAGCAACTGCTGACTTTATCATTGTTACGGGAGCATCTATCCTTTTTTCCTTTAGTGCGGAAACTGTTTGTGGCCCAACAATCCCATCAACGATCAGACTATTATTCCGTTGAAAATCCCTAACTGCCTGAGCTGTGATTGGACCATAAATTCCATCAATACTATAGTTATAGTAGGATTTAATATTTAACTTCTCCTGTAATTCAATCACATCTGAATGAACCATTCCTTTTCGAAGTATTTGGTCTCCTAATGCAGCTTCACTATACGATGCATTTGTCATTAATGCACCCGTAATGACCGAAGTCAAAATAAACCCTTTTATTGCTCTTACTTTCTTCAAAACAACTCACTCCTTAAATGCTGTTATTTAAATAAATTTTTTACATGATGAATCTATCAACAACATTTGAAGAGATTATGTAGGTATTATTAAAATTACATTACAAAAGTCGAAGATTGTCAAAGTAGTAGCTTATACGACGCTTACGATGTCGATGAAGTTTTTCTTTCAGTGGTGATAAGTGTTGAATTTATTAATTGAGTCAAATCATAATTGCCAAAACCATTCATCATGTAATAATCCCCCTCAACTTGAGGGGGATTCCTACGTTTCATAGATGATTTGTCCTGTTTTTGACAGATCATAACCGCCTAATGCGTCTAGATCACTTTTAAAACTATTTGAATTTAATATTGATTGAATTTGTGGAATTAGTGCTTTATTTTCAGGAGTCTTTAAAATCACTAAGTCGTATCTTTCATTAATTAGAGGAATAAACTCTACACCATGAACAAGGTTGCTCGTTTTTTCTATTCCGACACCAACATCTGCGACCCCTTTTGCGACCGCACTCGCTACACTTAAATGGTTTGTTTCCTCATATCCATAACCATTAACTTCATGAATTGAAATTTGATGTTTTTTTAGGCTTTCATCTATTAAAACCCGTGCGCCAGACCCTTTTTCCCGATTGATTATTTTTATATTTGGGGATTTCAAATCAAGCCAGTTTTTTATTTTTTTAGGGTTTCCTTTTTGAACAAAAAAGCCAGCCTTTCTTGATAAAAGGTTAATAACTACATATTCAAAGTTAACTAAAATTTTATTTATGTACGGTAAATTATATTCTCTACTTTCAGCCTCAATCAGATGTGTACTCACGATATCAGAGTAGCCTTGATACATGGAGATTAATCCTTCGAGACTTCCTACATAAGAACGAAGTGGTCGAATGCCATTTAAAGAGTTTTCAATATGATTCGCTAAAATATCTAAACTAAAATCTTGACCACTAATCACGATTTGCCTAGTATTATTAAATCCTTGTCGTTGCCCCTTACCGTTACTAACTGGGCTTTCTGGAAATTCGTTTTCTTTAATAGAAATAGTAGAGGCACCTTTTTTAGAACGATTAATATAAGCTTCTAAATCTTCAGGATCAATTCTCATCTGTCTTCCAACACGATAAGTCGGCAATAATCCTTTTTTAACCAAATCATAAATCGTTAGTTTCGAAACTTTTAATATTTGGGCAACCTCTTCAGTAGTATATGACTTTTTCTCCAACTAAAAAACCTCCTTTTAGTCGTGAACGATTAATAGATATATTTAAGGTAATATATTATGACACCTTCCATTGCCTAGCATTAACTAGATATATATAATTATAACTAGATATATATAATTATAACTAGATATAACTAATTATAAATGAAGGGAATCTATTAATGAAAAATATAAATTTTTATTTTATTATATCATTTACCATCCTACTTGTTTTATTTAGTAGTGGTTGTAATGAAAAACAATTATCAGAAGAAATAAATGATGAAGTCCGTGAGTTAACAGTTGCTGCAGCTTCAGACTTAACATTAGCCTTCACGGAAGTAGGGAAATTATTTGAGGAAGAAACAAATTCGAAAATTACCTTTTCGTTTGGATCAACAGGTCAATTAGCCGATCAAATTGAACACGGTGCACCATTTGACATATTTGCGGCAGCAAACATTGATTTTGTGGACAACCTACGCGAAAAAAACTTAATTATTCCTGACACTCAAACAACATATGCATTCGGCAGAATTGGTGTTACAACTGTACCAGATAGTACGACGATCGAAATCGAAACATTAGAAGATTTGTTAAAGCCAGAGGTTGTAAAGATTGCAATTGCTAATCCTGAACATGCTCCTTATGGGCTAGCTGCCAAACAAGCACTAGAAACTGCAGGTCTCTGGGATCAAGTAGAACATAAACTTGTTTTTGGTAGAAATATATCCGAAACGCTTACTTTTATTGAAACAAAAAATGCTGAAGCAGGGATTATCGCTTTATCGCTCTATAAAGAAGGTGAAGTCAATTTTCATCTAATTGATGATGCTCTTCATGCTCCTCTTGAACAATCCATCGCCGTTATTAATCGCACAAATGAAGTAGATTTAGCAATAGAATTTATTAATTTTATTAAAGGACCAATTGGTAAACCTATTATGGAAGACTATGGTTTTATTGTTCCAGGCGACAAATAAGCAACAGTATGCATTTTGAGAGTTACTTTTTCGTAACTCTCTTTTTTCACAAAAGACAAAGAGGCGCTGTTATACACAACGCACCTTTTCCTCTTTACAGATCTTGGTCGTTTGGTAATCTGGGTAATTATCTATTTCGTATTTCTCCTGTAGAATTCCTAACAACTAATTCTGGTAAAAAAAGTACCTTCTGATTTTGAAAATCTTTATCTAGTAACATGTCAAAAACCTTCTTACCCATTTCTTGAATCGGTTGTGAAATAGTCGTCATACGTGGAGTAATAATTCTAGAAAGTATAGTATCATCAAAACCAACAACAGTTAAAGCTGAACTTCAATCAGTGGGGGTTTTCCTTCATCCCCCACTGATTGTTAGTTCAACTTATACCACGGGCATAAGAATAACTAATCATCAGCATTTGCTGATGAAAGTTATTCTATATCGGACCTTTAGGGGCAGTTTATCCCCCACCTAAACTTCTCGATTTTCTTAAGTTTTGAGGTGGGGGTCTTACTTGCCCCTTAAGAGTGGGATAAATCCGCTGGAATATGAAGTCCCATTTCACTTGCTGCTTCTATAACTCCAATTGCCAATAAAACATTACAAGCAAAGATAGCCGTTGGAGGATCTTTTAAGTTGAGCAATTTTAATGCTTCTTTTTTTCCATTTGAAATAGTTGCTTCTGTTGAGTTACTAGTTTCAATATGCGATTCAAAAGAAAAGAACACCGAATTGGTGTTCTTAAAACTTAGCTTTTCATTTCTCACTCGGTGGGTCTCAGACACCTTGAAAACGTATCGCTTGACCACCACCGTTAGCTAGCCTTATGTTTAGTACGGTATTGCTATCTACTAGTAACTGATGAATATGAAGGGAATATGGATTTGTGATCCAATCCGCATTAGCACCATCAGCATAAATTTCAGCCATATACTTTTTAGATGGGGTAAGAAAGGTGAGAGGTACCTCAAGTATACGCCCTATTTCATTCGTGATGCTGCCTAAATACCAATCCTCACTATTTCTATCCTTACGAGCAACCGTAATATATTCACCTATTTCTCCATTTAATACTTTCGTATCTTGCCAATCTACAGGTACATCTAAAAGAAATTTGAATGCTGGAAGGTTTTTCTCATAATTTTCAGGGAGATCCGCTAACATCTGCAACGGGCTATAGAGTACAACATATAAAGCTAGTTCTTTTGCTAAAGTATGTTTCACTCTATTATATGGTCTATATTCGTCAAAAAATAAATCAAAAATTCCAGGTGTGTAGTCAAAAGGACCCGCAAGCATTCTCGTAAATGGAAGGATCGTCGTGTGGTCTGGTGGATTCCCTCCATCAGGACTCCCGGCATTATATTCCTGCCCTCGTGCCCCCTCACGTGTCATCATATTTGGATAAGTACGTCTTTCTCCGGTATCCTTAATTGGTTCATGGACATTCAACATGATTTGATATTTGGCTGCAGTCTCTATTACTTTTTTGTAATGATTTACCATATATTGTCCATGATGCCACTCCATCCCTATTAAGTTTCCTTGATTATCTCGGCGTTCAATCGCGGGATCCTGACCTACATAACCTGTTTTTACAGAATCAATTCCTAATTCTTTATAAAGCGCAAAAGCATCTTCCATTTGCTGTTCATAATTTTGAATAACTGAAGAAGTTTCGTGATGCCCCATAATTTTTACGCCTTTTTTCGCTGCATATGATGCTACTTCTTCTAAATCAAAGTCCTCATGTGGGGTTGTAAAATCAAATTGTTCTCCATGCTTTAGCCAATCACCATCCCAACCTATATTCCACCCCTCAATGAGCACCATTGGAATGCCATATTTAGCTGCAAAATCGATATATCTCTTTGCATTTTCAGTGGTTGCACCATGTTTAGGACCCGAGCTCCAAGTATATTTCCCAAGATGCATACCCCACCATATCCCAATATATTTACCTGGTTTTACCCACGAAACATTTCCTAACTTATTAGGTTTGTTAAGATTTAAATTCAAATAACATGTCAGTAAATCACCTGGTTTTTCTGCAATCTGGATCGTACGCCAAGGGGTTGTTAAAGGAGAAGATCCTCTTACTTTTACACTGTCTGACCAAGGAACAAGATCAGCTTTTAGGGTATGATTCTGATAAGGCATTAATGTCATAGAGGCATAATCATTTAGATCAGCCTCGTGAATACTGAGATATAATCCGTCTGCTGTTTTCATGGTGAACGGTGTGTGAACAGCACGGAAAGACTTGGAGATAGAGCTAATGGGAGTATTTCTATATAGGTATTCATAACGTTCTGGTTGGTATGCTGGAATCCACCATGCCTGATGATCATCAGTAAGTGCAAATTCAGTTTCCTCGTTTATTAGTTTAAAATTAATAAGTTCCTCTTGCTTAGGCAGTTCATAGCGAAAACCAAGCCCACAATTATACACCCGAAAAGCTATGGTCATTCTAAGGCGAGTTTCAGTGGTCTTTTCAAGAGCGACTCGAAGTTCGTTATATTGATTACGAATTTCCTTCACTTCCCCCCAAGGCTGTGTCCAACTTTGATCAAAACTGCCATACGTAACATTTACGCTGCGAAAGTTATGATCGAGCGGTTCAGTATCTTTAAAAGTAAGCCCAAGTGCGGAAGGATTAATAATATCTTTATCGAAATATCGTACATGATAATAAGGAATACCTTGCTGTAGCATAAAAGTAACTTGAACTTTTCCATCTGGTGAAGATATACAATAGGTACCATCGATAGATTGATCATATATAGTTTCTTCACATGAAGATTCTGTCTTTGAAACAGGAAAACTCGTTGTTGTACGATATGGGTGACTTTCATGTTTTACAAAACGAATAGGTATTTGAAGTAGTTGACCTGGAACTAAAATAGGATATAATAACCTGTTCAAAGTCATAATATCAAAAACCGAGGCATTATATTTCCATGCGATTGAATAAATCGTTTCTCCTGGCTGAACTTGATACATGATCATACCATCATTATTCATCCTATTCCAAATACCTCCTTTAAACCTTCACGCTTTTTCTTTTTCAACATTAATATATATTCTTATAAAACGATAATATACACTACGGTAACTATTTGTAACCCTAACTTGATGACATCGGTTTATGTTCCTTTGAATCAGAAACTTCATCTATAGTCGGAATTGCAGAAATTGCTCCTAACTTCGTGCAAACTAGCGCTCCTATATCGAGCATGCTTTTCAGATAAATGAGGAAGACCGAACGAATTAAGATCCTTTTTAAGTGAAGTTGTATAATAAGAATACTTTAAATACTAAATCGAAAAAACCTAGCGAGAATTAACTCACTAGGTTTTTTCGGTAATACCAGTCATATTTACCAATTACTCGAACACATTATTTTTTATTTTTATATAAATACATCGTAATAGGTGCAAATATCGCCATAATGATTACGGATGCTATAATTACCCATCCAATTTGTTCAAATGTGGCCGTACCGTGCATCAAACCTCGTGATGCTGTTACAAGCAGTGAGATTGGGTTCACATCAACGAAAGCCTGTAACCAGGAAGGTAGTGTCCGTGGATCGACAAAAACGTTGCTGATGAAAGTTAATGGGAACATGACTAACATACTTACACCCATGAGGGATTTCTCTGATCGTAAAATTAACCCAAGTGTCGTCCAAATCCAAGACAAGCTAAATGAAAATAAGATGAGAAGCGCCACTGTAGCAACTACACCAAGTGCTCCTCCTTCTGGCCGAAAGCCCATGATAAGACCGAGGGAAATCATAACCGCAGATGCTAACGTATAGCGGACAGAATCCACAAGGAGCATCCCGACTAAAATAGAAGGACGCCAAATAGGCAAGGAACGGAAACGATCGAAAATCCCTTTTGAAATATCATTGTTTAATTCCACCCCCGTGTACATCGTAATCTGTACAACGGTCATTACTAGAATACCCGGAAGAAGAAACTGCAAATATTCACTTGTTGAGCCAGCTATAGCACCGCCGAATAAGTAGGTGAACATTAACAGGAACATGATTGGAAATGCAGTAACATCTAAAAGCTGTTCAGGGACGTATTTTATTTTAAGAAGAGCACGCCAGCCTATTGTCATAGAAGATCTTAAACCATTAGGTCTTTGCGGACGTGTACGTACGGATAATACTTTTTGGATTTTATCCGTCATCGATTGGTCTACTGTCGTTTGATTGGATGTTTTCACTGTACTGCCTCCTTGACTTTTTTATTTTTATCCGTTTTATTCTCCTTATCAACTTCTTCTAAAGGAGGTTGTCCTGTCAATGTAAGAAATACTTCATCAAGGCTAGGTTGACCAAGTGAAAAATCAGTAACCGTAATATTAGAACGAATCAATTCTCCTAATGCGTCTGTTGCCTTCTCCGTGTCCGAAACTTGTGCTGAAAGTGCAGTCGGATCAGAGGCAAAAAGAATAGGCACATTTAGCTTTTGAGCAAGTATTTTTTCTGCCTTTTGTCTTTCTTTTGGGTCTAGTAAACGAACATGTAGCGTACTTGAACCGACAGATGATTTAAGCTCCCCACTCGTTCCTTCCGCAATAATTTTACCTTGATCAATGACAGCAATCCTGTCAGCAAGTTGATCTGCTTCTTCTAAATATTGCGTAGTCAATAATACAGTAGTTCCTGAGTTAACTAATGCTCGAACGATATCCCACACTTGATTTCGGCTGCGTGGATCCAGCCCTGTCGTTGGCTCATCAAGGAATAACAATTCCGGTGTAACGACAATACTTGCCGCGATATCTAATCTGCGCCGCATACCACCAGAATATTTCTTCACTTGGCGATTTGCAGCCTCCTCCAACCCGAAGGCATTCAACAATTCCATCGCTCTCTCCTTTGCTTGCTTTCTTGAAAAACCTAAGAGCCGACCAATTAAGATAAGGTTTTCTAACCCAGTTAAAACCTCATCTACTGAAGCATATTGTCCCGTCAAGCTTACCCGACTGCGAATTTCATCTGCTTCTTTTACAAGATCATAACCAAGTATACTTGCACTGCCGCCATCTGGCGGAAGTAGTGTAGCAAGCATTCTGACTGTAGTTGTTTTACCAGCACCGTTCGGCCCTAAGAAACCATATACAGTCCCTTTAGGTATCGTTAAGTTTACACCATCTACGGCACGATTTTCACCAAATTCTTTGACAAGATTCTTTACTTCAATTGCTAATTCTTGTGACTTATTAAATGTTTTGTTCAAGCTTTTCACTCCTTCTTAAATTCCATTCCTTTTTAATCCTGCTTGTTTTTCTGTTCAATCACAACCTAATATATTTATTCATATAGAGCATAACCTAGTCATCAACATTTTCTAATTCCTTTTCTGGAGTAGTACCTTCTTTAAGCCAGACTACATCTTGCCAATATAACTACAAAATGGCTCGCAGTGGGTAGATGTCCCTAGGCACCTCCGGATACAGGTTCTAATTTTTCGCGAAGCGCTGCATCCTGGATCACGACAACTTCCACGGCTCGAAGCCAAATGAACTTGGAGACAATCTTCCTGTTTCCAAAATAAAGTGAAAATCTCCATCCGAAATCTTTTTGTTGATATCAAATGCCTTGCAAGCATGACCGAACTGGTAAGTTTTTATAATTTCTTGTTTTTTACTCTCCATTCCCATCATGTGAATGAACCTTCCTTTTCTGTATTTTGTAAACAGATTTTTCAGACAATCACCGGATTTATAATTCCTCTGTTTGATAACAGATCCGCTGTTAGGATAACCAATTTTTGGATTGATGTCCATTAAAATCCCTTCTCATTAACTAGCTTATTTACTAAACTCCCTGTTATTGAATAACTTATAGATCGATTTTACTTACGAATAATTCCTTCTCTTATTCAAGAATATGGTCCGTTTGCTGAATAACATTTATGTCATTTAAATACATATCATTACCAAAAACCATATTTTTTGTAACAATCTCTTATCATGCTACTAGTCTCTGATTTTATTAAGTTTCTTCATTACCAAAAGTGATTACCAAAAATATTACCAAATACCTTTATAACAATTAAACCTGAAGTAAAACAAGAAAAGCGCAAGCGCCTTGGTCACGAGCAGCTGCTCCTGTGCCACTCCGTTTGCTCGTCGCAAAGCCGCTTCGAAGTAATCCAAGTAGTAGCTTCACTGGGGCGGCCTTTGACAGAAGTCGCTCTTTGGCTTCCGAAAGGGCCTGAAGTGACCGAGCTCGTAGGCGCTGAAGCTAGACAGTTTCCAAGTTAGAAATTTATAAATTCTTATTATGTAAAATAAACATACTTTCTGGAGGGTGGCATATGATTATTGGTTACACTCGTGTACACTGTCGAACAAATTTTAGATCGACAAATTAGTATGCTTTCAGAATACGGCTGTGAAAAAATTATAAAGGAAAAGTTCACCGGTACCATTAAAGATCGTAGTGGTTTATATCAGTTGTTTGAGGTGGTAAGAAAGGCGATACGGTTGTTGTTGAAAGTATCTCTCATCTTGGACGTAAAAGATTAGATATCCTAACTATTATTCAACACTTTGGAGAGATGGGGATTCAGTTTGTATCCTGAAAAGAAAATAGAGCCAGAAAACTTCTTTAAAATATAAAAACAACCGAGTAGCCTAACACGGCTACTCGGTTGATGTTCGTATGTATGGTGGAGACGGTGGGAATCGAACCCACGTCCAGAAATATTGGCACTTAAGCTTCTACGAGTGTAGTCACTATATTCGAGTTTCGCAATCAAATCTGCCTAGTGACAGGCGTTCTTGATGCTAGTCTGGTTCATCTCTTCCTTCGTCCTCAGACGGTGGACAGCCGGCGTATCCCACTAAGTTGAGCCCCGACCCCTACCACATGGGCGATGGAGGGAGGAGCAGCTACTTTATATTAAGCAGCTAAAGCGTAATTATCTTTGCCAGTTATAGGCGTTGGCGTTTTAACGAGGCCGACCCCCTCGACTCGCAACTTAAGCTCAAACTATCCCTGTCGAATCCAAAACGTCCCCTTTTGATTCAGAGATAATTCTCTGAGTAAGACAGTTGTTGGACAACTGTTTATAAGAAAGTTTGTGCAAAGTATGCTTAACTAACTTTATTTAATTGTTGGTGTTTCTCTCTTACAAAAACAATTATAGCACAAAGATCATTCGACATAAATGGTAATTATTGTTTTTGCCTTTCGCGAAATGCTTTTTCGATTTGGCGCTTAGCATCTTTTTCTTTAAGAGATTCACGCTTATCATAGTTTTTCTTACCTTTACCTAAGCCAATTAATACTTTCGCAAAACCATTTTTTAAGTAAATTTTTAACGGGACAAGTGTGTATCCTTGTTCTTTTGTCGTACCGATCAGTTTACTAATTTCTTTTTTCTTCATTAAAAGTTTGCGTGTTCGCAAAGGATCGTGATTGTAACGATTTCCTTGTTCGTATGGACTAATATGAGCATTCCATAAAAATACTTCACCATTTTTAATACGAGCAAAAGAATCTTTAATATTAGCTTTCCCAGCTCGAATTGACTTTATTTCCGTACCTGTAAGCACTATGCCCGTTTCGTACGTTTCTTCAATAAAGTAATCGTGGTTAGCTTTTTTATTTTGTGCAACAACTTTGCCCTCAAGCTTAGCCATACTAGAACCTCCTCTACAACACCTTTGACTAGGAAAACACAAGCTTTAAGCTTTGTTGTCCTAGAATGAAATAATACCATTTTTCTTTTGACATATCAAGGGATCGATGGGGTTAATAAGGGATCAAATTAAAAAAGAGTAGAACATTGACTACTATGTAATACAATTTGGATTTAAAATATCATTAAAATAAACCCACCTCAAGTCCATCCATTCTATTATGTTTCTCACAGGAGTTAACCTTACTAAACAAAGCCCTTTGTGGAATTGGAATTCCACAAGGGGCTTTGTTTTTTACCTACTGCGTTTCTTACCTTTGTTACGTTTGTTTTTTGGAGCATTTTCATAAAACTTTTTCTTCTTTTTGTTTTTACCGCGTTTTGATTTGTCTTCGGCAGACTTATTTGTATCTGGTTTTTTTGTTTCAGATCTATTACCTTTGCCACGCTCTTTACGTTTGCCAGCACCTACGATAACTTTTGGTTTTGACTTTGGTGCACGTTCTTTTCTTGCTTTCATACCGACAACTTCGAAATCAATAGATGCTTCTTCAGTATTGACCCCAATAACTTTAATTTCGATTTCATCACCGATACGGAACACGTTTCCAGTACGTTCACCAATCATAGCATATTGTTTTTCATCATAATGATAATAATCATCTGTTAAGTAGCTAACATGAACAAGCCCTTCGATCGTATTTGGTAATTCAACAAAGATACCAAAGTTAGTAACACCTGAGATCATTCCCTCAAATTGTTCACCAATTTTATCTTCCATAAATTGAACTTTCTTTAATGTGTCTGTGTCACGTTCTGCTTCCACCGCACGTCTTTCCATTTCAGAAGAATGACTCGCAATTACTGGCAGCTTTTCAGCCCAGTGGCTTGTTGTAAATTCATCTGTTCTTCCTTCGATTAAATATTTACGAATTAAACGATGAACGATTAAGTCAGGATAACGACGAATTGGCGATGTGAAATGTGTATAAAATTCCGTCGAAAGACCGAAGTGACCTAAGCTCTCTGGATCATATTTTGCCTGCTTCATTGAACGTAGCATGACAGTATTAATGACCGTTTCTTCTGGCTCACCTCGTACTTCTTCGAGTAACATTTGCAACGCTCTTGGATGGAGTGTGTTTGCAGTTCCACGAACAACATAGCCAAAATTCGTAATAAACTCTAAAAACCTCGTTAGCTTCTCAGCATCAGGGTCTTCATGGATTCGGTACATGAACGGTACTTTCATCCAATGAAAATGCTCAGCAATCGTTTCATTGGCCGCTAACATAAATTCCTCAATTAAGCGTTCTGCAATTGAACGCTCACGAATAACAACGTCTGTTGGTTTTCCTTCTTCGTCGACAAGCACTTTTGATTCTTTAAAGTCAAAATCAATTGCGCCTCTTTCCATACGCTTTTTACGTAAAATATCAGCTAATTCACCCATTTGTTTAAAAAATGGAATTAGTGGCTCATAACGTTTTGTTACTTCGTCGTCCTCATCTTGTAAAATTTTTCGTACATCCGTATACGTCATTCGCTCTGTTGTCCTGATTACACTTTGAAAAATTTCATGTGCGACCACTTGTCCATCAGGTGCAATCTCCATTTCGCATGATAGGGTTAAACGATCCACCTTTGGATTTAAACTACAAATACCGTTTGATAAACGATGTGGGATCATCGGAATTACTCGGTCTACTAAATAACAACTAGTAGCTCTCTCAAATGCTTCTTTATCAATTGGTGAATCTTCTTTTACATAATAACTAACATCGGCTATATGAACACCAAGCTTATAATTACCGTTATCAAGACGTTCTACGTTAACAGCGTCATCTAAATCTTTTGCGTCTGCACCGTCAATCGTAACAATCGTTTGTTCCCGAAGATCACGGCGACCTTTAATTTCTTCAGGGTCAATTTCATCAGGCACGGCATTCGCTTGTTCTATAACTTCTTCTGGAAACTCTTGCGGTAACCCATGTTTGTGAATGATTGAAAGAATATCAACACCAGGGTCATTTTTGTGACCTAATATCGTGACAACTTCCCCTTCTGCACTCATTCTTCCTTCTGGGTACTTTACGATTTTCACAACCACTTTATGACCGTCAACGGCTCCACCGTTAGCTTCCCTAGAGATAAAAATATCGTTAGGGATCCGCTTGTCATCAGCAATGACAAAACCAAAGTGCTTGTTTTCAGAATATGTACCTACTACTTGAGTAAGCCCTCGTTCTAAAATACGAATAACTTGCCCTTCCGGACGAGCCCCTGTAGATTTTGGATGAAGTCGTACTAAAACGACATCACCATTCATCGCGCTATTCATATCTGCACTTGTCACATAAATATCTTTTTCTGTCATATTATCTTCCGGGATAACAAAAGCAAAGCCTTTTGCATTTGCTTGTACTTTACCACGAACGAGATTCATTTTCTCTGGTAAACCGTATCGGTTACTTCGCGTTCTTACAATCATACCTTTTTGTTCCATTTCGTTTAATGCTTTAACGAAATTTTTAAATTCACTAGAATCTTCAATCCCGAACGCTTCTTCTAGCTCTGTGACAGATAGTGGCTTGTAAGCCTCTTCTCGCATAAATGCTAGCAACTGTTCTGTTCTTTTTTTATAATCCATGTTTCTAACCTCCTTTTTGGGGGTCTGACCCCCATCGCTTTAAAGCTTTAAACCAGTGGGGGTCAGACCCCCCAATCTAATTTTTCTAAGAAATTATACACATCTTCGTGTAGTTGTTCCTTTTCTTTCCCTAACGTAATAACGTGGGTAGATTCTTCATACCATTTTAATTCTTTTAACTCAGCTTCGACCTCTTCAAATATAATAGTAGCACTTTCAGTATTAATCATTTCATCATGTCGGGCTTGTACGACAAATGTTGGGGTATAAATCATATCTACATTGTCACGAACCTCTTGCAACAAACCTTGTAAGGATTTAAGAGTAGTCATCGGAGTCTTTTGAAACTGTTCCATTTCAACTCTAATTTCTTCATTGCTTTTTTGTTCACGTCTTTTGTACTCCTCAGCATAAGCAAGTACACCTCTATACATGACTTCTTCACTCTTAATATGCATCGGCGCACACATTGGGATAATTCCCTTTATAGGTAAAGTGTAACCCAATTTAAGGGAAAATACCCCTCCTAGAGATAGACCTGCTACAGCAATTTCCTCATGACCTCTATCTTTTAGGTAATGATAGCCGTCAACAACATCATTCCACCAATCCTCTGGCCCAGTGTGAACAAGTTCTTCTGGCGGTACACCATGACCTTTATATTGAGGGGCGTGACACGTATAGCCCTTTTTTTGAAGATGTCTCCCTAACATTCGAACGTCAGCGGAACTCCCAGTAAACCCATGAAGTAATAAGACGGCACGATCCCCTCCTGTGAAAGTGAATGGTTTTGGCGCAATTGCTTTCATTTCATGTAACCTCCATCATACCTTTGCTTTAGTAGAAACTTCGATTATTTCAGACTTACCGTCCGCGTGTATGTTCTACTGTTCAAGAAAATTATTAATGATTGATAATAACTTTTCACGCTCTTCTCCTAGCCAAATATAGTGCTTTGAATTTTTAAAGTAATATAGCTGTTTATTAGTCGAACTTATTGTTTCATAAATATATTCAGCACTTTTTTTAGCTGGGACAAGTCCATCACATTCGCCTTGAACAATTAGTGTTGGAACTATTACTTTTTTTAAAATCGGTCTAGTATTATACACGATTTTGGCAAATTCTATAGTAGCTTTCAATGGTGTGTTTTTTACTTTTTTCCGATAAAGCCTATACAAGGCATCACTTCTTAACTCACCTCGCCATCCTTCAATAATCCAGCCTTTCATATCTTCGACTATTTGCTTCGGGTTTAAGTAATAGGCAGAGGCGCTTAAAAGTACTAGCTTATGAATCGGATATTTCGATGCTATATGTGTGGCAATCATACTGCCCATAGAAAATCCAAGTACATAGACTTTGTGGCAACGATTTAATAGCTCCTCAACCGCAACTTCTGCAGCATAGAGCCATTGCTTAAATGTCGCTTTTTTTAAGCCATCCCTGCTACCGTGACCCGGTAACGTTGGTGAGTAAACAAGCCAATTTCTTTTCTTTTTCAAAAAGTTAGTGAGGGGTTCTACTTCTTTAGCTTCTCCAGTAAATCCATGAATACATAAGCAACCGATCATTTTATCACCCACTATTTATAAGTGTAGCATACTTTGATCATTCACCTTTTTAATAGATACGTTACGGAGTCTACTATGTAAGAAGTTTAATGATGATTGTGTAGGTCAAAAAATAGTTTAAGAATATATTGGCAATTGTAACAATCTTACTCTAGTTCTACGTATGTGTCACCGTTTTTGTTTCATTAATATATAATATTACTGGGACAGACTTGTACATTCGTAATTATTGTGGTAAATTTAAAATAATGTGAACTTACGTTGGAGGTGTATGTCGTGCAAGCGTTTTTTACAGTGTTATTAGTAATTGTTTCTCTTTTACTTATCATTGTTGTTTTACTACAATCTGGTCGCAGTGCAGGTTTAGCAGGTGCTATTTCAGGTGGAGCTGAGCAATTAATTGGTAAGCAAAAAGCACGTGGAATTGATGCAGTTCTTCAAAAGTCTACCGTTATTTTGGCCGTTTTGTTTTTTATTTTCACAATTTTGGTTGCTTATTTTTCATAATAAACCTTTAAAGCTGTACCACGCATTGATAAGTGGTATGGCTTTTTTTGATACGGACCCAATTGCACTATGTAGATGCTTTTTCTACTGTATCGGAAAACTCCACATAAATCATGAAAAGTGTATAACACCGTAAGAAAAGCGCAAGCGCCGCAGCTCTAGACGTAATAAGCTGGACTGAGTCGAGTGAGATATAGGAGAGTCGAAAGTCGTTAGACTTTCGTTCTCGACTTATCGTAGACGAGACGAAGGAAGCTTTCTAGTCGATAGGGCGCTGAAGCTAGACAGTTTCCAAGTTAGAAATTTTGGTTCTACGTCAAATGTTGGGGTAGATAGATCTTAGGCTACCGCGCTACGCTTGGTGGCCTTATCATTTTTCGAGGGAATTCCCTCGAAAAATGATAAGGGTTTTATACTAAAGCCTACTATCCGACATGAGACCCTATTCTTTTATACTGATGTGACAATAATATTTTCGCTCGGAACCGATCAAAATTTCTAAAGCCAAAAGCATTTCTTTTTAAGACTTTTGTAGAATTATTTATCCCTTCNGGTTCTACGTCAAATGTTGGGGTAGATAGATCTTAGGCTACCGCGCTACGCTTGGTGGCCTTATCATTTTTCGAGGGAATTCCCTCGAAAAATGATAAGGGTTTTATACTAAAGCCTACTATCCGACATGAGACCCTATTCTTTTATACTGATGTGACAATAATATTTTCGCTCGGAACCGATCAAAATTTCTAAAGCCAAAAGCATTTCTTTTTAAGACTTTTGTAGAATTATTTATCCCTTCCAAAAATCCATTTGAATACTTGTATACAAAACTATTTAAGATTTCGATCTGCCAATTTTTAAACGTCTGTACAACCTTTGACAACTCCGAAATACCCTCTTTTTGAAACTTCTCGTATAATTGAAACAATTCATTTTTCACTTGATTAAGGTCTTCGGGACCTAACTTTTTTGCTCGATCAAACCATAAACGGTAAGCTTCTTTTAATTCATAGGCGCTTCTTAGCTCATCTGACATATCTAAATATCTGTGTAAGTGCCACCTTTCATCGTCTGTTAATANATCATTTGCTTTATGAAAGACATACCTCATTCGTTTACACTTCTTGCGATCATAGGCATGAAATGTTTTTTGGACACGTCTCCTTACTCCATCTAACGCCCAATACACATATCTACAAAAGTGAAAACGATCTGCCACGATAACAGGGCGACCAAGAGCTTCTTGAACCGCTGCTTTAAATGAATAACTCATATCCATAATGACGATCTTTACCTGTGAACCATGCTTTCTAAGGTACTCTTTAANTGTTTTTTTCGAACGGTTTGGTAGAATATCCAGTGGTTCACGAGTTTCACCATTAGCGATGATTAATTGGTATTTGCCTTCTTTTGTATCTCCCTTATATTCATCAATAGCTATGACCGCTGGTAGCTCTTCTATCTTTCGAATCTCATTCTTTGAAATCCGATCAAAACGTCGTACGATTGTCGTAGCTGAAGTACCGTAAATCTCACTTGTTTCTTTAAACGTTTTTCCTTTAATAGCCCGAATAGAAACAGCTTGATTCCATTCGATCGATGTTCTTTGATAACGCTCTACAATGGAGTTTTTTTCTACAAATCGCTTACCACAACGACAAACATATCTGCGCTTCCTATAATACAACTGTGTTAAACGCTCAAACATCTTTAAGTGTTGTACACGTTGAATTCGATAATCATGTACTCGTTTTGTGATAGACCTACATCTAGGACACCTTTGAGCTTTACGCTCCACCTCCACAAAAAATCGTATGACATGATCAACCTCTTCAACCTTCTTAATGAGCACATCTTTCAATCCTGGCAAATCTATGATAAAATTCACTCACACGCAACCCCAATCTTTTACTTGTTTCTCGTCAATTCAAGTATAAAAGAATTGGTAGGTTGCGTGTTCTTTTTTGCTTCATGGGCTACGCCCATGAAGCAAAAAAGAAGAATATCACCACTAACCTAATTGTTTGGATACCCCAACAATTATTATAGAGCC
>NZ_MLQS01000029.1 GCF_001866055.1 Anaerobacillus alkalidiazotrophicus | reverse complement strand
CTTTCTAATTCCTTTTCTTTTGATTTTCTACATATCGTTTAATGGTTTCACTCGAAACATTGCCAGCGGTAGAAACAAAAAACGAACGAGTCCAAAGACTCGGCAAATGCCGAAGGTGAGGGAATTCGTCTCTTAGTTTTTTTGAAGTGAATCCCTTAATTTTTGCCATAATGTCCGAAGGGCTTAGTTTAGGTAGGGCATTAAGAAACATGTGCGTATGGTCTTTATCACATTCAACAGCTACAATTTCTATCTCTAATTCTTCGCACACTTCTTGCACTAATGCTTTAAAACGATTTTCTACATCTTCCCGAAGAAAAATCTTCCTTCTATAACGAGGACAGAAAACGAAATGATAGTTTAATAACGAAACGGTTGTGTTTGTTCTTCTATATTCATCCATGTACTTATTGTATCAATTCTTAAACGAAACTGCAACAAATACACAATAAAAAAGGAATGAAATTTCAAATACTTGAAGTACCACAAACCTTCGGTTTATCAGTGGCACTCCGTATTTGAACTCACTATCATCCCACACCTAAAGGAGTGGGCTTTCTCGTTCGGAAAATCTGTAATTGATGAACTTTTAGAGTATTTTCTTTACACCACTTACTCATGCTTTGACCACTTTTTCTAAAGTCAGCCACTCTCTCCTTCCGGTGAAATTTAAGTTCCTCGATTTTTGACATAAAAAAACTCCTCAAAATGATTATGAGGAGATTATGGCATAAACACATTTCCTTAGAAGGTAGGGATGGCTTGACGCTTACAGTTATATAAGGAGTAAAAGGTAAGAGAAACAACTCCTCCCCAAAACTACCATTCTTATATTTTTACTATTTATCATTCTTTTCCTTCGCTCAGCTATACTTCCAACATGAATAGCAAGTACAAACTCTTTGCTAGAGGCCATTTGGTAAAAGAGAGTATGTTTCATCTTTTAAATATTCTCTACTTAAGCTTTGTGCAAATCTAGCTTCCAGTTCAATTTGAGGACTTATTCCTTCGATAGTTAGATTAGCATATTTTTTCAATAAATTTATTTTCTCTATCACGTCATTTACATATTCGAAATGAGTATCAACGCTGTTGTTTTGATAGTTAAATAAGCCCATATTATTGGTACATATCGTAATGTTTTCTTGACGTTTTTTCGTTTCTAAGATTAACTTGATTACGCATTTAATGGCAAAAGCCTCTGCTATAAGGGAATTCGGATCTACCCTAAGTTCCTTAAAACTATATTCTTTAGCCTTTCCATTATCTTCAATAACAACAATACCAGCTCCTGTGACAATTCCTTTGAAAGATCCCTCGACGATGTACTTCATTATTAACACCACCTTAAAGTTATATATTTAGTATTTACTAGATTAATTGTTTTTATACTGTGATTAGAAACTAATTAACTAACAAAAATGAAACTCTTAAAACTAAGAGATTTCCTTCGCCAAACCACTTCGTTAAGAAAATTGCAAGGCAGCCATCTATCGGCGATAAACACTGGAAGATCGGAAAGAAGCGTTCTGCTCTTTGATTTCTTATGTGTTTCTTCGTCTTCAAGTAAGAAATTTTATACGTTTTGGTTTAATACCACCTAAGAAAAAAACAACACCCCTGACTAATAACAATTAGTAGGGATGTTTACCTTTTTTACAAATGCATTTGTTGACAACTTTATTCATTATTAATTTTACTAAGCGTTTTTATTTATTTTACTTAAATAAAGGTTTAATGAATCTTCTACTTCAATTGTGACTCATTTTATTTAGAGTGTCGCGTCAAATGATAATTCTAAACCTAACATTGGAAATTCTTTTAGTTTTTTGTGACTCATAATAATATTCAAACTACATTAGCAGCAGTCGGTTTATTGAGTTCTTTCGTAATATACTTTAAGTAGTGTCGATTTCCCACAACCGTTGGACCCAATAATTATGCTTATTTTATTATTTTATTACTTGGAATTGATATACTTACGTTGTGTAAAATTGTTTTATTATCATATCCAGCAGTGATTCCTTCAGATTGAAAAATATGTGTTGGTTTCATTATAAATCTCCCTTTCGATTGATTCGGATTAGCAAGTAGATCAAGTAAGGCGCACCAAGAATACCTGTGATTACACCTACAGGGTATCTAGCAACGAATGCAAATTGTCCAATAAGATCTGATGCTAAAACTAAAATGATCCCAACAAGCCCTGCTGGAACCTGTATTCGCTTTGATATTTCGAAAGGCTAATAAGATATTATCTTTCGATATAATATGTTCATATAACCTGAGACCTTTTGTAGCGTTGTTTCTGCTTCGTTCATAGAGTTCATCAAGTATACCTTGCATATTATAGTATTCTGTATGTCGTAACGCTGTACTCACCGATGGATTGTTTCTCCTTCCTTGCGGAAAATCCCATCGTCTTACTCGAACCTGTGAGTTTCATTTAGTTGTGTTAGTTTTCAAAGAGAAGACTTGGGACTATCCCTCCACGCTCGTTACACGTTTCAACGGTACTGTGTCCCTACTTTCGAAAGAGTAAAGTCACTTCGATAAATATATTATCTATTAGATAACTCGTTTCAGCTAAACATGACGGCTTTCATTCCGAATTTCGATTAATCAATTGTAATTGCATATTAGCAATTCTCCTATTTTGTGCTTTGGCACTTATAAGGAAACGTTTCGCGCAGTACACCTTTTCACAAAATGCATTTCCAGTGATTGGATAGGTTGATATCCCAAATAAAATAGTAAGATACTAAAATTTAAACCTGTATCGTTGCCAAATAAACTTGACAACAATACAAATATTAAATAAGATTATATTGTCAAATAAACTTGTCAAAAATAGTGGAGGTGGCCAAATGAAAAAGGAAGAAATATTGAAAGTTGCGCAAAATCAAAAATTGGATGAAGGTCGCAAATATATTAATGACTTTGCATTAGGAACTGTAGGGGCATTTGCTATAATAGGTACCAGCATTATGATTTTGTATAGGTATGTAATCAATGAAAGTTACGGTGATTTACTTAGTCTATTCATTGGTATGGTTGGAGCTTTTTGTTATGGGAAATTTGTTTCGAGTTCTAAAAAGTATTGGTTATTTGGAGCGGCTATTTTACTTTCAGGAGCAGGCATAGTGTTTATGTCTGGATTATAAAATGACAAAAGAGAAATTAATCCTTCATAACAATTTAAAAACGGTACGTACACAACAAAAATTAAGTCAATCTAAATTAGCCGAAATGGTAGGGGTATCGCGTCAAACCATTAGTAATATTGAAACTGGTGAGTTTGTTCCTACAGCCAGACTAGCATTATTACTTTGTTTAGCTTTAGATAAAAAATTTGAAGATTTATTTTATTTTTAAAAGACTTTCCTCCTTTTCCACTGAGAGTCTAACATATACTGTAAACTTCTGTAAGAGGTTTTTGGTGACTACCTTAAGGGAATATATTCTGAATATCCATTGAGTTTTTACAGAAGAAAAAGAAGTTCATTTAATGTACACTTTTTTTACTATTCCCCTGTTAGTTCAATAAGGTTCAGTAAACTTCTTATTTTGTTACTTTTTTTTTTGCCATATAAACAAACAGCCTGATAAGGTCTCCATTAAATATCCTATTATTGTCACCACAAAAATCGTTAAAAAACTTATAGGTATATTTGCAAGAAAAACAATTATCCAGCCAACAAACATTACTAAGAGTTCCCAAACGTCATTCCGTAATCTTTGTAATAACCTCATTTCTACATCTCTACATCTCTCCTAAAATGCGGTTTATACAAAATATTCATATTGGCTATGAATCATTCTTATTAAACAAACCTGCTTCGTTAGTTGAATAACGGCTAAAATATTAAATCTACATTTTATTTAATATTACCATAATTTTTTACATAAAAGTGGAAGAAAACATAATAAATTAGTTCCGTTTTTTATTATTCTTTATAAACAAAAGAGCCTTTCAATTGCTTAAAAAGGCTCTTAACTCACTGTTACATCTTTTATTTACCTTCATAAATTAGTAGTGAACAGCACTCCACATGTGTCGTATGCGGAAACATATCCACCGGCTGCACTTCAACCGTCTTATAACCACCATCTTCTAACACTCGTAAATCTCTCGCTAATGTTGCTGGATTACAGGATACATACACCACTCGCTTTGGTTTCATTTTGATAATGGTATCAAGTAAAGCATCATCACAGCCTTTTCGTGGTGGATCAACAACGATTGTATCAGCTCTAATTCCTTGGGTGTACCACCATGGGATAACTTTTTCTGCTCCGCCAACGGCAAAATCGACGTTCGTCATGCCGTTTAATTTCGCGTTTCGTTTTGCGTCATCGATCGCTTCTGGGACAATTTCCACTCCGTAAACATGTTTTGCTTTTTGTGCTAAAAATAATGAGATTGTTCCGATTCCGCAATAAGCATCAATTACCGTTTCACTACCATTTAACTCGGCATAATCTAATGCCTTATCATAAAGGACCTTTGTTTGCTCTGGGTTTACTTGATAAAAAGATCGAGCAGAAATGGCGAACTTCACATCGCCTATCATGTCATAAATATAATCCTCTCCCCATAACACAACGGTCTGATCTCCAAAAATGACATTTGTTCGTTTGGTATTAATATTTTGTACAATTGAGGTTACGTTTGGAAGCTTTTCTCTAATCTCTTCAATTAAATTCGTTTTATTCGGTAATTCTTTTGACCGTGTCACTAATACGACCATTAATTGGCCTGTGTTTACACCGTAACGGGCAACAACGTGGCGTAAAGTTCCTTTATGACTTTTTTCGTCATAACCACGGACACCAAATTTACTAGCTACTTCTTTCACAGCTTGGACGACTTTGTCGTTTTCTTCGTGTTGGATTAAGCAAGCATTCATGTCGATGATTTCATGGCTTCTTTCTTGATAAAACCCTGCAACAAGTCCCCCTTCTCTATCTGCGAATGGAACTTGCGCTTTGTTTCGGTAACGCCAAGGTTCACTCATTCCCAATGTCGGGTGAACGGTCACATCTGTAATTTTTCCAATCCGCTCTAACACGTCACGTACTTGTTTTTGCTTTTGCTTCAATTGCCCTTCATAGCTTAAATGTTGCAGTTGACACCCTCCACAGTTTTGAAAAATAGGGCAAGGAATATCATCAATCCGCTCATCGCTTTTTTCTATTACTTCGATGAGCTTTCCAAATCCATAACCTTTATTCACTTTAATGACCTTTACCCTCGCTCGTTCACCAGGAAGTGCTTTTGGAATAAAAAGCGCATACCCATCAATTTTAGCAACTCCTGCTCCTTCATGGGTTAAATCTTCTATTATAACTTCTACTATTTCATTTTTAGTAACTGGTGCAATTCCTTTTGTCATTTTTCATTTCGACTTCCTTTACGTTCTATTTATACTAGTGTTGATTTTATCATAAAAAAAACAAGAAATGCCAACTGAGTAAATTTCAAAATTTAGTAGCTAACAAAAAAGAGTAGAAATATTTCTACTCTTTTTTGTTAGTTTGTTATTATTCTACCACTTCCACAATTTTAAACTCATTTAGCATATGATCAAATCTCATACCATGACCTTCAGCTGCTTCAAGGAAGAATTTTTGTTCGATAACAAAGCTACCTTCTTTTTCGTTTGAAACAATGTACACTTGAGTTACGGGACTATTCCATTCGTACCCATCAATCGCATGAATGAATAGGCCATCAACCGGTTCAGTGACGTTAGTAATTTCATCAACAGTAGCAAACGATTTTTTTAACTCAGAATGAATTTCATCTGCTAGTTGTTGTGGGGTTTTGTCTTCTACTTGTCTAATTGACATTGATACTTCCGGATATCTTTCGTCTAATTCCTCCTTAAAGACAATTGTATCTACACCTTTTTCCTTGACCATTTCATATCTTTCGGCATCAATATAAATGATGTATCCAGCTTCCCCTTCTTCTAACACGACTTCTTTTTCTTCTGGCATACCTTCAATTTCTTCGACTACTTGCTTTTGTGGCGCAAAATATTCTCTAATATTATTAACAAAAGCCTGACCTGTATCTGTAGATGTTGCAAAAATCCCCAGTAACAACGCAGCCGCAACCGTCCCTGTTACCCAACCTTTCGACTTCCTATTCTTTCTTACATTTTGTTCAATTTTCATGTTGTTCTCCTCCATGTTGGTTATTTTCTTTCTACTATTCTCTTCACTAGAAGCGAGTTTCCTCTCAATATTTTTCCAAATCTCATCTTTCTGCTGTAGAGATTCATCTGTATTTTTTAGTAAGCTTTCTTTTATTTTTTTATCGACGTTTTTATCTTCCATTTAGTTCGCCTCCTGCTTAGCTTCTAAAAACTGTTTCAGTTTTTGTCTTCCTTTAAACAATCTTGATTTAATTGTGTTTACGTTTTCCTCTAATATATTTGCGATTTCTTGTTCTTTAAATCCATTTAAATACTTTAAAACAATCGGTACCCGGTTGTGTGGTTCAAGTCCTTTAATGGCATCGTATAAATCTTCGTATTCAACGAAGTCAGGATCTGTTTGCGTTTGTTCACGTTCAATAATTTCAGCTACACTAACTACCTTTGAGTTCTTTTTCAAAATTCGATTGCACTCATTTATTAGAATTTTATAAAACCATGGTTTAAACGGTCGGTCTCCTTCATATAAGTGAATATTTTGATAAACACGAATAAAGGTTTCTTGGACTGCATCACCAGCGTAGGTTGCTTGACGGTTCATGACGATCGTTGCTACTCGAATCGCATAATCGAAATATTTGTCATACAAATCTTTAAAGGCAGCTTGGTTGCCATTTTGTATTTCTTTAATAATTTCTAGATCTGTCATTCTCCCACTCCTTTCTCTTCCTTGCTTTATATTTTCACTTTATATACCCTTGCATTTATTAAATAGTTTTCAAAAATGAAAAATAATTACCAACCAAAATATTCCTTCTTTTCTTCAAATTAAAAAGGACTATTACATTTTTGGTAATTAGTCCTCAAGTTCTTCGTATTTTCGAAAGCGTTTTTCTGGTACGAAAAGTTGAAAGTGATGCCTTAAGTTAACAAACTCTCCTGGTAGCGTACCACCATATTCTCCATCTAAATTTAGATGGACTACTTCTTCTGCGACATAAACTTTAATTCTATTTGCTTGTACATAGACGACGGATGGGTCATTTATGTGTTCACCACGAACCGCATTACTCACCAATCGAACGAAATCCGCTAAATTTGTTTTTTTCAAAATGATTAAGTCAAACATCCCATCATTTAATGATGCTTGAGGTGCAAGCTTTTCGAAGCCACCTACTGAGTTTGTATTGGAAACGAGAAACAGCATAATCTCGTCCTCAAAAAGTTTTCCATCGTACTCAATTCGAGCTTTAACCGGATGGATTTTCGGAAGCTTTTCAATTCCTTTTGCATAATAGGCAAGCTGTCCTATCATTGTCTTTAACTTACTCGGAACTTCATACGTTAATTCAGTTAGTGTACCGCCACCAGCGATGTTAATGAAATAATGGTCACCTACTTTACCGATATCAATCGGCATTTCAAAGCCGCCACATATCGCATCACATGCTGTTTCTATCGATTTCGGTACTTCAATCGCACGCGCAAAGTCATTCGTTGTTCCAGCAGGAATAACTCCTAACTTCGGTCGGTATGGTAATTCAGCTAAACCGTTAATTACTTCATTAATTGTGCCATCGCCACCTGCTGCAATGACTAAATCAAATTTTCGTTCAGCAGCAAGTTTTGCTGCCTTTGTTGCACAACCTGGACCCGTCGTTGCATGAGCCGACGTTTCATAACCTACTTTTTCAAGTCTTTCTAATATATACGGCAATTGTCGTTTTACTTGTTCCCTACCTGCTGACGGATTATAAATTAGACGTGCCCGTTTCATAAAAACGTCCCCTTTTTTATTATCTATTGTTTTAATACGAAAGCGCTCTATCACTTATGTCAATTCCATCATTTAACATATAATTATTACTATTTTAACCGATGTTTTAATATATTACAAAGTATCATTTTTACTGGTCTAAATAACTAATTCGACATTTTTGGGGGAAATAGTATTTGTCTACCGAAATCTTGAACGAGCTACTGAAAGTTGTTAGAGTTTCACGTGTAGTGAGAGAATTCGGTCGACATCACTAAAGATGGTGGCAGCAAATAGCTGTCATTCAGATTTGTAAAATCAATGAGAGTTTCACTTTCTAATCTGTTCACAAAAAATACTAAATTTTACGAACTTCTTTTCCTTCATTCCGTAAATGACTTGTAGTATATTTATCGTTTACTTATTCATTTATATTTTCTACAATATTAATTGTTATATTTTAACAATAGATGCAGTAAGATAACATGAACTTATGCTTTAAAAAATTCAAGAAAGAAGGTAAACAAATGATTCAAGAAAAGACTCAAAATGAACTGGTTGAAAAATTAACACCTATCGATTCTCGTGATCGCTTGCATCACATTGATAGTCTCAGAGGTTTTGCTTTATTAGGAATATTAATCGTGAACATGCTAGCGTTCCAATATGGGACCGCTGGATTCCAATTCGGACTTCTAGGACTTACTGATCTAGCATTATACGATAAAGCCACACTTTCTCTTATTGAATGGTTTTTCCTAGGAAGCTTTTATCCGATTTTTTCGATCTTGTTCGGTTTCGGAGCTGTAATGATGTGGGAAAGAGCCCAAACAAAAAGGCATCCATTTAAGCGAGTGTTTTTTCGGCGTATGCTACTATTATTACTATTCGGACTTGGACACTATTACTTCATCTGGGACGGTGACATTTTATTAACCTATGCAATAGCTGGAATTATTTTTATGTTATTTATGAAGCGGAAGCCGAAAACACTATTAATTTGGGCAATTGTTATAGTCGTGTTAATGAATGGTCCCGGTCTCTTAGATCGTGGCTCTGGAGAAGGAACTGACTTCTCACCATTTGCAGAATATCAAAATAAGATCCTTACTGAAGGCTCTTATTTTGACGTTGTTCATCATCGCCTTAATGATAATCCTTTTAGTAAAAATGGTTTCAACGAAGATATAGGTTCAGAAGAACAAGAAATAAATGCTTCGTTTATGATGTTTCTCGTAATTATTACCGGTGCTATTCAAATGCTTACCCTATTAATAATTGGTGGATATATTGCCAAAAAACGATTGTTACATGATTTAGCTGCTAATAAACAAGCTCTAAAAAGAGCTACCATGTTCTTTTTACTTATTGGTTTAAGCTTAAAAGTATTTATCATCTTTACAGATAACGCTATATTATGGGCTATGGGTTATGTATTAGGCGGACCACTTACAGCAATCGGTTATATTGCAGCGTTTGCACTTCTGTTTACGAAGTTTAGTTCATCTTCACTATTCCGTCATTTAGCTTATCTTGGGCGAATGGCTTTAACAAACTATTTACTACAATCCGTGGTCATGACGACAATTTTTTATGGCTATGGACTTGGATTGTTCGGTAAACTGGGCATATTAATCGGAACATTATTAGCACTAGCATTCATTATTATCCAAATTGCATTTAGTCGCTGGTGGCTGAAACGCTTCAAATTCGGTCCAATGGAATGGGTTTGGAGGAACGGAACGTACTTACGCCGTCAGCCGTTGAAGAAAAAAGCCCAACAACTTTCATAGTTCGTAATCATAAAACAAGCGAACTTGTTTCAACAAGCTAAAAACTAGAGAAACCTGATGAAGTCTCGACTCTACCTGATTAAAAGTTCCCACCTACGCTACGCATTGAGATGAGGGAATATAACCCTTAACACATTTACACATGCAAAATAATTTAAAAACCCTAGCCTAATGATCAATCAATAGACTAGGGTTTTTTAATGACTACCGCTGTTTTAATTCTTCAACGAGAAGCTTATTAACTAGTTGCGGATTCGCTTTTCCGCGAGATGCTTTCATCACTTGTCCGACTAAGAAACCAATGGCTTTCTCTTTTCCAGCTTTATAATCATCAATCGATGGTTGATTTTGATCAAGAATACCTGTGATCATTGTACGAATTTCACCTTCATCAGAAATTTGGACAAGACCTTTATCTTTAACAATTGCTTCTGGGTCGCCACCGTTTTCGATTAACTCTTTGAAAACGTCTTTAGCAATCTTAGAAGAAATTGTTCCTTTTTCGATTAAAGCGATCATTTTCGCTAGTGCCTCAGGTGTCAAAGGTACATCTTCAATCTCTTTAGCGGCTGTTTTTAAATACGCATTTACTTCACCCATTAACCAGTTAGCAAGCTGTTTAGCTGGTGCTTCGAACGTAAGTCCTTTTTCAAAAAAATCAGCCATAGCCTTAGACTGAGTTAATACCCCAGCATCATAACTAGATAAACCTAACTCACTAATGTAACGTTCCATACGAGCATCTGGAAGTTCTGGAATTGTCGCACGTACTTTCTCTTTCCATTCATCATCAATATGGAAATCAACTAAGTCAGGATCTGGGAAGTAACGATAGTCCTCAGAACCTTCTTTTACACGCATTAAAATCGTTTTCTTACCATTATCGTCCCAACGTCTCGTCTCTTGCTCGATTACACCACCAGATGTAATGACTTCTTCTTGACGAACTTCTTCATGAGCTAAACCACTTCTCACGTGAGCGAATGAGTTTAAGTTTTTAATTTCTGCTTTAGTACCAAATTCCTTTTGGCCTACTGGTCGAATAGAAATATTAGCATCACAACGAAGTGAACCTTCCTCCATCTTACAATCAGAAACTTCTGTGTACTGAAGAATGGCTTTTAATTTTTCTAAATAAGCATATGCTTCTTCTGGAGTACGAATATCTGGCTCTGATACGATTTCAATTAACGGTGTTCCAACACGGTTAAAGTCGACTAATGAATAATCACCGTACTCAGAGTGAGTTAATTTCCCCGCATCTTCTTCTAGGTGGATACGAGTAATTCCAATCCGTTTCTTTTCACCGTTTACTTCAATATCAATCCATCCGTGCTCTCCAATTGGCTTATCAAACTGAGAAATTTGGTACGCCTTCGGACTATCCGGATAAAAGTAATTTTTACGATCAAATTTCGTAATCGAAGCAATCTCACAATTAAGTGCCATTGCAGCTTTCAGCCCATATTCTACTGCTTGTTTATTTAACACTGGTAAAACTCCAGGGTGTCCTAAACAAATCGGACATGTGTGGGTATTTGGTGGTGCACCAAACTCAGTGGAACAACCACAAAATATTTTCGAATTTGTTTTTAATTCTACGTGGACTTCTAATCCAATAACCGTCTCAAAGTTCATGCTTGTCCCCCCTTACAATTGTGGTTTGGCCTTATGATGTTCAGTTGCTTGCTCAAAAGCGTGGGCAACACGATACACCGTAGACTCATCAAAGTGTTTACCTATTATTTGCAGACCAACTGGTAAGCCATTTGATAAACCACAAGGGACAGAAATGGCTGGAACTCCTGCTAAATTGACAGGAATAGTTAATATATCATTTGCATACATCGTTAATGGATCATCAACTTGCTCACCAATTTTAAAAGCAGTTGTTGGTGCAGTTGGTCCAATAATAACATCGAACTTTTCTAATACATCATCAAAATCTTTTTTAATTAATGTACGAACTTGCTGAGCTTTTTTGTAATAAGCATCGTAGTAACCAGAGCTTAACGCAAACGTACCAAGCATAATTCTACGTTTTACTTCATCGCCAAAACCTGCACTACGGCTTTCTTTATACATTTCAATTAAATTAGCTCCGTTATCTGAACGAACACCATAGCGAACACCATCAAAACGTGCTAAATTTGCAGATGCTTCTGAAGAAGCAAGTAAATAATACGTAGCTACTGCGTATTTCGAATGTGGTAAAGAAACCTCTTCCCACGTAGCTCCTAATCCTTCTAACACCTTTAATGCATCTAAAATTTTGTTTTTAACGTCTTCATTAACACCTTCAGCTAAATATTCTTTTGGAACAGCAACTTTTAAGCCTTGAATGTCACCTGTTAAACTTGATAAATAATCTGGAACATCAACATTTGCACTTGTGGAATCCATATGATCATAACCTGAAATAACTTGTAATAAATACGCATTATCTTCAACAGATCTTGTAATTGGTCCAATTTGATCAAGAGACGATGCAAAGGCAACAAGACCAAAACGAGATACACGACCATATGTAGGCTTAAGTCCAACGACACCACAATAAGAAGCCGGTTGACGAATGGAACCACCTGTATCAGAACCTAATGAAAATAATACCTCTCCGGCAGCGACACTTGCTGCGGACCCACCACTTGACCCACCTGGAACATGATCAAGATTCCATGGATTTCTCGTACGGAAAAAGCTAGAGTTTTCTGTAGATGACCCCATAGCAAACTCATCCATGTTTAATTTTCCGATCATAATTGCTTCAGAAGAACGAATTTTCCCCATAGCAGTTGCATCGTGTACAGGTTCAAAATTCCCAAGAATTTTACTAGCACATGTTGTTCTTAAACCTTTTGTAATGATATTATCTTTAATTCCAATTGGTAAGCCGTAAAGCAGACCTTTTTCTACTCTTTCTGGTAATGCTTCATCTAACTGTTTAGCATAATTACGAGCAGTTTCTTCATCAAGAGTAAGAAATGCCTTTACTTTATCGTCTACTTCTGCGATACGTTTATATGATGCATCAACTAAATCAGATACGGTAATTTCTTTATCACGTAATTGTTTATGTAAAGATGAAACATTTTGTTCTAGTAATGACAACCTAAAAACCTCCTTTACTCCATAATTGATGGTACTTTCACTTGTCCATCTTGTTCATCTGGTGCATTCTTTAACACTTCTTCATTTTTTAAAGATTCTTTGACAACATCTTCACGTAAAACATTTTTAATGTCTAACACATGTGTTGTCGGTTCAATTCCTTCTGTATTTAATTCATTCAATTGTTCTGCAAAGCTAATTATCTTGTCAAGCTGCTCTGTAAATTGCTCTACTTCCTCTTCAGTAACTGAAAGACGAGCTAAGTGAGCCACGTGCTTTACTTGATCTTTTGTAATTCGAGCCATCATTCCACCTCCACAATTTATCCAATTAAAGCAATCCATTATTACAATATATAGATAATACCAAACAACCCCTCTTTATTCAATAAAGCCTAGATGTTTCGAGTTAATTAAACGTTAAATTTAAAAATATAATAAAGCTTTCTTAATAGGAATCTAGAGAACTCGTTCTAGCTTCGCTAGAACATCGGAAATTCAGATGGAGTCTCAACTCCACCTGAATGGAAGTTCCCACCTACGCTACGCTTAGAGGTGGGGGTCTATAACCCTTAAGTTCAAATCAGTTTGATCAACTGGGCAGAAATATTCCATTTAACCGAAAACTATCTCAAATATACAAAGTAGAAAAGCCAGCATTTCTGCTGACTTTCTACTAATTATTTTTCTTTTTTCTTTTCTCTTATAGTATTTTTTGCTAGATCTGTTGATAACTGATCAATGCTTGCCTTAACATTCCCTTTTCCAGAGAAGTTTTCAATTAATTCTTTTACGTCTATACCCGAAGAGGCTTTAAGTGATTCTTGCAATGTAGACATTAGATTTGTAGCATAGCCAGTAATTTTGTTTGCTCCACCATTTTCACCGCTTGACCCTGTATCAACAACGGTAATTTTTTCGATGTTTGATAATGGGCTCGCAACTTCCTTCGCATAAGACGGAAGCATTTTTAGAATCATATCTAATGTTGCTGCTTGGCCGTACTTCTCAAATGCTTCAGCGATCTTTTCTTTCGCTTCTGCTTCAGCAAGACCTTTTAAGCGAATAACTTCTGCCTCTGATTCACCTTTTGCTCTTTGTGCTTCTGCTAAGGCAAGACCGTCAAGACGTACTTTTTCAGCTTCTGCTTTTGCCATTGCTTCTATACTATATTTCTTAGCATCTGCTTCAGCAAGCTTTCTTCTTTTTTCTGCTTCTGCAGATTGTTCGACCGCATAACGATCGGCATCTGCCTTTTTCTTAACTTCAGAGTCGTACTGTTTCTCACGACGGGCAATCTCTTTTTCTTCTAATTCAATTTGCTTTTGACGCTCAATAATTTGAATTTGCATTTGTTGTTCCATAACTTCTTGTTTCGAACGCGCTTCTTCTAAGTGATACGCTTGGTCGGCTCTCGCCTTCATTACATCTTGCTCTCTACGAAACTCGGCAACTTTTAATTTATTAACCTTTTCTGCTTCTGCAATCTCTGTTGCTCTTTCTAATTCGGCACGTTTTGCTTCTTTATCAGCTTCCGCTCTTCTAATTCTTGTTTCTTTATCTGCTTCTGCTGTCGCAATATCAGCATCACGCTTCACTTGGGCAATTCGCGGTTTCCCTAACGATTCTAAGTAACCATTTTTATCACGTACGTCTTTAATCGTAAATGAAACGATGACCAATCCCATTTTTGCTAAGTCTTGAGAGGCTACTCGTTGTACTTCTTGAGAGAATTTTTCACGATTTTTATAAATTTCTTCTACTGTTAAAGAACCTAAAATAGAACGTAAATGACCTTCTAATACTTCTTTCGCTTCGTTTTCACGATCTGCTTTTGTTTTCCCTAAAAATTGTTCTGCAGCCGTGGCAATCTCACCGATCGAACCACCAATTTTTATAATAGCAGTTCCATCTGCCATTACAGGTACGCCTTGCTCGGTATACACTTCAGGAGTAGATACATCAATTTTACTAGATAATAGACTTAAAGATTCTGCCTGTTGGAATACCGGTAATACAAATGTACCGCCACCACGAACGATTTTTATCCGGTTACCCGCTTCATCAATGTTTACATTTTTTCCACCTAAATAACTTCCAGTTACGATCAAGGCTTCATCAGGGCCTGCAGTTCGATACTTCGAAACAAAAACACCAATAAGCGTAAGAATTAAAACAGCTACAATACCTAAAACAATCCAAATAAGTTCCATAAAAACCTCCAAATTAATCTAATTTCTCATGTGGGAGCACGTGTAATACCCCATTTTTCACTTCAATTACCAATACATCCTCATCATACTGAATCGCTTTTTTCTCAAAGCTAACCGCAGACTTCGAAATATTTCCACCCTTACCTTGAATAAGAACTTCTCCGAATCCATCCTCTGGGATTGAGATAATTACCTTCCCAACTCTTCCCCGCAAATCTTCATCAGAGTAAGCTAGTGTCGCCTCCGCTTGTGATAATGGAATGAGAACAAACACATTTAGTAATGTGACTAAAATAAGTGCGGTCACAATTGAGGCAATAAATATAATAAGGCTATGAACTGTTGTAAACTTCTCCATTAAATAAGCCATTGAACTAAAAATAGTAATAAAAGATAAAATAAGTGTCGGGTTTATAGGACCTTCTGAAAAGATCTCGAAGATTCCTTCTACTAAATCACCAAATAAAATATAAAGTAAGGTTAAACTTCCACCAATAATAAACCCGAACAAATAAACCGTTTCTAAAGAATACCCGAAAAGCTCCATCAGTTACCCTCATTCATCTTTTAATTTTTCTTTTAAACGTGCCAACTCTTTATCTATACTATTCTCTTGATCGAGTGCTTCAAGTTCTTGATCTAAACTTTGGTTAGATAGTCTCAAATCCTCACTAGCCTCTGCCACCGCTTCTAATTGCATCACCTTTTTTTCCATTCGTTCGAAACCTTGCTTGGAACCTTCGTTATTCATCGATGATAGTGATCGGTTCATTTGCCCTTTTGCCTTTGCTGCTCCAGCTTTACTTTTCAACGTATCTCTCTTTAATTCCATTTCTCGAAATTCCGATTTCATTTGCTTCAATTTTTCTTTTAACTCTTCTGCCTGAAGGACAACATCTCGATGTAATGCTTCTAATTGTAAATACTCTTTTGCTACTCTGTTTTTATCCTCTAAGGCTCGTTTCGCTAACTCTTCATTACCTGCCTTAAGTGCTTTTAACGCTTGTTGCTCACGTTTCTCAACCATCTCTTTAGCATCTTGGACTTTCTTACTAAATAATTTTTCTTCAGCAATCATTTTTGCCGTAGCTGCTTCTACCTCCTTAATTTCACTAGCCATTTCTCTTACATACTGATCTAACATTTTTTCTGGATCTTCCGCTTTCTCTAGCATGTTATAAAGCTCAGAGCTTACCACTGTTTTTACGCGTCTGAAAAATTCAAACAAATTTATCCCCCCCTAAAATAGATGATATTAAAAAATAGAAAAATAATGATTTTTTTCCTTATTCAGTAATTATTTACGTGTTTTCTTTATATAAAGTTTCACTGTTATTGTATTTTTTAAAAAAATTATCTACAAAAGATCTAAAGGCATGTAGTTTGATGTTAGACAACTTACTCCCTTCCAAAAATTTCAAATATAGATAGCGAAAAAAATCAGTAACTCATTGGCCACTGATTTTTTTCCTAACTTATATCTTACTTGTTTTTACACTATCGAACTCTTCTTGAATTTCTTTTGATGGCTCTTTATCAATCAAACTTACAATAACAATGGCTATCCAAGCGAAAATGAACCCAGGTACAATTTCATAAACGTCAAACAATCCTCCTGTAAGTTCACTCCATATAAAGATAGTGATCGCACCAACAATCATACCAGCTAGAGCCCCGTTTCTAGTCATCCGTTTCCAAAATAGTGCTAGGATAATAACTGGACCAAAAGCTGCTCCAAAACCACCCCAAGCATAAGAAACTAATTCCAAAACTGTACTTTCTGGATTATAAGCTAAAATAATCGCAATAATTGCAATGACTACAACACCAAGTCTACCTACCCATACAAGTTCAGTTTGACTTGCATTTTTTCTAAAAATAGCTTTATAGAAGTCTTCTGTTATTGCACTAGATGATACGAGTAATTGTGAGTCAATCGTACTCATAATAGCTGCTAAAATAGCTGCTAATAAAAATCCTGATACCCAAGGATTAAATAAAATTTGTGTAAATAAAATAAAAACAGTTTCATGAGCCCCATCGGCTAACGGATCAACACCAGGACCAAACTCTGAGAAGTAGGCAATTCCTACAAACCCTGTGAAAATAGCACCCATTAATGCAAGTACCATCCAGGACATTCCGATTAATCTAGCTTTTGGAATTTCTTTTGAAGATTTAACTGCCATAAATCGGGTAATAATATGTGGCTGACCAAAATAACCTAGCCCCCATGCCGCAAGCGAAATGATCCCAATTCCTGTCATTCCAGCAAAAACATCTAATTGTGAAGAATCAATATTTCCAACTGCATTAACAGTTTTACTCCAGCCACCCATCTCAGAAATAGCTACAATTGGAACGATAATTAGAGCTAAAAACATTAAAATTCCTTGAAAAAAATCAGTCCAACTTACTGCTAAAAAGCCACCTAAAAACGTATATGAGATAATAACAATAGCACCAATCCATAAAGCTTGAGTATACGATAAGCCAAACGACGCTTCAAATAATAGTGCACCACCAACAAGTCCTGATGAAGTATAAAAAGCAAAGAAAATTAAAATAACAAAAGCAGATATAACTCTTAATATCTTTGATTTATCGTGGAAACGATTTTCTAAAAAGTCAGGGACCGTTATAGAATCACCAGCAATTTCGGTATATTTACGTAAGCGCGTTGCTACGAACTGCCAGTTTAAATAGGCACCTACAGCTAAACCAACAGAAATCCAAATAGCTTCCATACCAGCCACATAGGCGTACCCTGGCAAACCTAATAGTAGCCAGCTACTCATATCCGAAGCTCCGGCACTTAAAGCAGCAACTCCTCCCCCTAATCTTCTTCCACCTAATACATAATCTGATAAATTACTAGTTAGTCGGTAGGCTACTAAACCGATCGCTAACATTCCTATTAAATAAACAATAAATGTAACTAACGTTGCAGATTGCAAATTTATTCTCTCCTCTCAGTAAAGTAAGTAATAACAGATAAAACAATCAATAGCGGCATCGGTACAAACAACCAAAACCAAGTAGCTGCTGTTAGCGTGTGTTCCATCTTCTTTACACCACCTTCCTTACATTTTTTCTACCTATTCGACATTTCCCTAATATTCACCTTTATTCATTAGATTGAAAATTAATTCTATACTGAAAAACAGCAATAACATGGTAACAGTTGATAATATAACACATTATAATAAACAGAACATTCTAATTATTATTTTAATAAGATTTACATGGATTTTTATTCACACTTCCGACATAATCGAGCGCTTTCTTTGCTATATAAGAATATATATTCATGAAGAATTATTTAAATTAATTTGAACTTTTTTTGATTTTTGTTAATTTCTTAAGTAAAAACACTTAAAAACAAAACATTCGATTTAAATTTTATTCATATTCACTCGAGAAAAGATAGAAGTTCAATCCATTTAAGTAAGTACAAAAGAACCCTCAAATAAGGGTTCTTATCGATAAATATGAATAAATGGTTGTTCGTTTGGATGACTGACAATAATACTTTCCGCACCTTCCAATGAAGAAATATACACTTGAACTGTTAAATCCGGTGGAAAATACTTATTCATTCGATCAGTTACATATTGTGTCATCGCAATTATTTCGGCCTTCCCATTTGTTTGTAAATTAATATCTATTGTAAGTTCTTGAATTTGTTCATTTTTGTACCTTGCTTTTCCAACAACTCCAATATAATTATCAAAAAAACCATCTATATCTTGTTTAAAATTATCAAAACGGTTGGCGTCTTCGCGGTGCATAGAAGTTGCTCTACTAGAAGGGAAGAAAAAGTGAGCATCACTGATTTTTTCCCATTTATCAATTCTTTTGCCTGGCTCTACCACTGTCAAAGCGATAAAAGTTCCAGGTACGATAGATTGGCGTCGTTCTTCTTGATATAAAGCAATCATAATTGGTACATTGGCAAGATTATCTTGTTTTCTAACACGTTCAAGAACCTCTCCTGCTATTCTTTTACCCTCTTCAAAAATTTCATCATCATCAAGAGCCAAATCAAATACAGCTCCGTAGTCTTCAGTTCTATAATAGTATACCGAATTTAATGAAATACCTAACACTAATCCCCCTAGTTCAATAGTGCCGTTATCCGCTTCTCGTAAATAATTATGTTCCATTATATGAGATAAATATGATGGCTGACTTTCATGACGGTTTCGTTCATAACGTACTCGTTCCCAGTTTTCCATTTTATCTAAATCTTTTGTGCTTTCTGGTAAAGGTGGGTTTAGCCCTTCCATATGATCTTTTCGATCTTCATCATACCTTCGTAACCAACCATTAATTACTGAGCTTTTTAAATACTGTCCTTCTTGAAAGAAGTATCCGTCTTGAGGAAATCTTGTGGATGCTACTTCCATTAAACCAATTTCTAATTGATTAATATCAATCCGATTATTAATTGCATGAGGTACTAAACCTCTAGCCTCACTATATCGATACCTACCATCAAGCAATACCGTTTGGTAATAGTTTTCAGGCGTGTTTAAGTTAGGACTAATAATGACGTGCTCATTTTCTTCCGGATCTTCAAAAACCATTACTTCTTCTTCTTTAACCAAGACGTTTAAACAGCCAGATAAAACAAAAATAAAGACCAGTAATAAACCGAATAATTTTTTCATAAAAAACAACCCTCCTCTTGTAGAAAAGCATAGCAACTGCGAGGCTAAGCTAAAAAAACGTACCATGCAAATAAGTTTGAAAAGTTACGGAAGGAGGCCCAATTACATGAACCACCACCGTTTCGTCATTTATTTAACTCTTCTATTAACTTAGCTTCATCCCAAACCTCTATTCCTAAGCTTTCGGCTTTAGTTAACTTTGAACCAGCTTTTTCTCCAGCAATCAAAAGATCTGTTTTAGCACTAACGCTACCAGTTACTTTTCCACCTAATAATTCTATTTTTTCTTTTGCTTCTTCTCTTGTTAAGATTTCTAGCTTACCTGTTAATACTATAACTTTATTTAAGAAAATGGAATCACCAGTTATTTCTAATTTCTTTCCTTTGTACTCAGTATTTACTCCTAACGATTTTAATTCGTTAACTAAGTTAGTAACCTCGGGCTTTTCAAAATAACTATAAATTGAACCAGCCATTTTTATTCCAATTTCATTTATGGCTGTTAGCTCTCCTTCTGTAGCTGCTTGAATTCCTTCTACCGTTTCAAAATGTTGTGCTAATGTTTTTGCCGCTTTTGCTCCGACAAAACGAATTCCTAGTCCAAACAATAATTTCTCTAAAGAATTCTCTTTTGAAACCTCAATAGCATATAAGAGGTTTTCTACTGATTTTTCACCCATTCTTTCTAACTTTAGAAGTTCATCTCTCTTTAGTTTATAGAGGTCTGCAACATCTTGGATCAATCCATGGTCAAATAATTGAGTAATTACTCTTTCACCTAACCCATCGATGTTCATTGCATTTCTTGAGACAAAGTGAATTAATCCTTCACGAATTTGGGCTGGACATTTCGGGTTAATACAACGTAAAGCCACTTCTTCTTCTAAACGTACTAACTCACTTTCACAAGCCGGACATTGGGTTGGCATATGAAACTCTTCTTCTGCTCCGGTCCTTACATCTTCTAATACATTAACAACTTCAGGAATTATATCTCCAGCCTTTTTAATAACAACTTTATCACCTATTTTAAGATCTTTTTGGCGGATTAAATCTTCGTTGTGTAATGATGCTCTTTTCACTGTTGTTCCAGCTACTTGAACAGGAGTTAATAAAGCAGTTGGTGTAACTACTCCAGTACGTCCTACACTTAATTCAATTCCCTCAAGAGTTGTCACAACTTCTTCAGCAGGGAATTTAAAAGCAATTGCCCACCTCGGGCTTTTTGCAGTAAACCCTAGCTTTTTCTGCGCTTCAAGAGAGTCTACTTTAATGACAATGCCATCAATTTCATAGGAAAGATGAGGACGGCGATCTAACCAACCCTCTACATACTCAATAACTTCATCTATATTCTTACAATGCTTTGCTTCTTTATTTGTTTTGAGACCAAGTTTACTCATATACTCTAATGCATCGGTATGAGACGGTAACACTTTTTCTTTAATCTGAGCAACTGAATAAAGGAAAATATCTAAGTTTCGTTTCGCAGCAATTTTAGGATCTAATTGGCGTAATGAACCCGCTGCAGCGTTTCGTGGATTAGCAAACGGTTCTTCACCAGCTTCTCGTTTTGCCTCATTTAACTTCTCAAATGATTGCTTTGGCATAAAAGCTTCTCCACGAACTTCAATGTCAACTTCTTCCTTTAAACGCATCGGTATTGATCGAACAGTTTTTAAATTTTGCGTGATATTCTCTCCTGTTGTTCCATCTCCTCTTGTTGCGCCAAGTACAAAACGACCTTTTTCATATTTTAAAGAAACAGCAAGTCCATCAATTTTCAATTCACATGCGTATGAGACAGGTTCTCCAACACCTTCCGTAACTCTTCGATCAAAATCACGAAGATCTTGCTCATTAAATGCATTTCCTAAACTTAACATAGGAATTTCATGCTCAACTTTTTCAAAATGAGGTAATGGAGCTCCTCCCACACGAACAGAAGGGGAATCTTCAGTTACAAGATCCGGGAACTCGCTTTCAATCCTAACGAGTTCTTGCATCATTTTGTCATAGTCAGAATCCGACACGATGGGGTTGTCTAAAACATAATAGTGATAACCGTATTCTTCAAGCTTTTCCCTTAATTGACCTAATTTTTCTTCAGCTTTAATACGATTCATTTTACTCGTCCTTCCTTTGCAAATGTAGATTGTTATTTTAGCGCCATTCTACCTTTTGCATTTATACTCTATTTATAGGGGCAAATTTAGCTACTAAGCGTTTTATTCCAATTGGTTGAGGGAAGGCAATATCTAACTCAACATTTTCCCCTGAACCTTTCATACTGACAACCGTTCCAACTCCCCATTTTTTATGTTCGGCTTTATCTCCAACCGACCAAGTGAATTGATCTCCACCTGTTGTTGTCATTTGCGGTTTTGAAATAGTAGACATTCTCGGCCTTTGCGGCGATGCAAACCCTCCACCAATAGATCGAGAGGTTTTCGCCCGCGCTGGTTCTTCTTTCTCATTTAGCGACTCTAACATTTCACTAGGGATTTCATTAATAAATCGTGATTGCGGATTCGTATTTGTACGTCCAAATAAAGTTCTCATCTTTGCGCAAGAAAGGTACAAACGCTGTTCAGCACGGGTAATACCAACATATGCAAGTCTTCGTTCCTCTTCCATTTCCTCTTCTTCAAACAAGGAACGACTATGTGGGAAAACTCCTTCTTCCATACCAATTAAAAATACGACAGGAAACTCTAATCCTTTTGCCGAATGAAGTGTCATTAGTAATACTCGATCTGAATCTTTTTGATCTTCCTCCTCTTCATCTACCTTATCGATATCAGCAATAAGAGCTAAATCTGTCAAAAAGGCTACTAACGACTTATCATCATTTCTTTTTTCAAATTCTGTTGTAACAGATAAAAATTCATCGATATTCTCAAGTCTGCTTTGGGCTTCAATTGTTTTTTCATTTTTGAGCATTTCTCGATAACCTGTTTTTTCTAACAATTCTTCTACAAGTTCAGTAACAGATAAATATTCTTCTAATTCAACCCACCCTCGCATTTGGTCGATAAACAACGCGAGTTTATTTGTAGCGCCTTTACTTAACCCTAATTGTTCAACTTCATGTAGCGCTTGAAATATAGAAATCCCTTGCGAAGCAGCAAAATCTGCAATTTTATCTATAGTAGCAGCACCTATTCCTCGCTTAGGCACATTAATAATTCTTCGTAACGAAATATCGTCATCCGGATTAGCGACAACACGTAAATACGCTAAAACATCTTTAATTTCTTTACGATCATAGAACTTTGTCCCACCAACGATATTATAATTAATATTAGATTTTACAAGTAATTCCTCAATCACACGAGATTGGGCATTTGTTCGGTACAAAATAGCCATATCCGAAAGCTTATAGTCATGTTGATTCATTAACTCTTTAATTTTCCCGACAATGAAATATGCTTCATCATGTTCATTATCGCCCACAAAACAAGCGATGTTTTCACCTTGTTGGTTTTCAGTCCATAGGTTTTTAGGTTTACGATTTAAATTATTATTAATTACTTCGTTGGCTGCTTTAAGAATTGTTTTTGTTGAGCGGTAATTTTGTTCTAGCATAATTGTTGTAGAACTTGGATAGTCCGTTTCAAACGATAAAATATTAGTAATATCTGCACCGCGCCAACGGTAAATTGATTGGTCTGAATCACCTACAACACAAATATTTTTAAATCGTTCAGCAATCATTCTCACTAACATATACTGAGCTCTATTGGTGTCCTGATACTCATCAACGTGGATATATTGAAATTTTCGTTGATAAAACTCAAGTACCTCAGGAACTTGTTTAAATAACTGTATCGTCGTCATTATTAAGTCATCAAAGTCTAACGCATGGTTTTTACGTAATTCTTTTTGATATGCCTCATACACTTCAGAAACTGTTGTTTCATATGGCCCTTTAGCAATTTTGGCATAGTCCTTCACTGTTTTTAATTCATTTTTTGCACTACTAATACTGCCTAACAAGCTTTTTGGTTCAAATTTCTTTGAGTCAATATTTTTTTGTTTTAATATTTGTTTAATAACTGATAACTGATCGCCTGGATCTAAAATTGTAAAGTTGCGCTTGAGACCGATTCGATCTATATCCCTTCTTAAAATACGGACACACATCGAGTGGAACGTTGATATCCATATATCCTCCGCCATTGGTCCAATAATCTTTCTTACACGTTCCTTCATTTCCTTAGCAGCTTTATTTGTAAACGTTATTGCCAATATCGACCATGGGGCAACTTCTTTTTCACCAATTAAATAAGCAATTCGATTAGTTAATACTCTCGTTTTTCCCGATCCGGCACCTGCCATAATTAACAAAGCACCATCCGTATGCTTCACTGCTTGTCTTTGTTCCTTATTCAATCCATCTAACATTGATTGTGCATTCATTTTTTCACCCACCACCAAAACGTATGTTCTCTTTTATTTTAATGCAATTTATAAGTAAGAGCAAACTCAATTTAAATTTGTTTCGATAAAAAATTCATCTAATCTTTACATCGAACAGTTGAAAGAGCTTGTTTAATATCTTCATAAATAATATTACCAACAACAATTGTATTCGCATATTGCGCCATTTCTTTTGCCTGTTCCAACGTCACTATTCCGCCTCCATAAAATAACTGTGTTTTCTCAAGTACATCACTCACTTCTTTTACAACCTCGACGTCACCATAAATACCGCTATATTCAAGATAAAATATTGGTAATTTATACATCTTTTCAGCCATTTCAGCATAGGCTACAACGTCTTCTTCAGTCAATTTCGCTTTAGCTTCCGTCAATGTAGCAACTTTACTATTTGGATTTAAAACACAGTAGCCTTCCATCAGAATTTCATTCCAGTTCATAACCGCACTAAATTCTTTTACAGCTTTATGATGAAGCCCTATGATCCATTCTGTCGAACTACTATTTAAAATTGATGGAATAAAGTAATAATCAAAGCCTGGAGTCACAGTCTCAATTGAAGAAACTTCAAGTGCACACGGTACTGAGTATCTTCTTACTCGCATCAGCAAGTCTAATACGTTATCCTCAGTCAGACCATCACTACCACCAATAATGATCGCATCGGTTCCTGACTCACATATACTTTCTAAATCTTTATCACTAATTTCCTTATTAGGATCAAGTTTAAATACGTGCTTCCATTCATGATATTCAAGCATTTTTCGGGCTCCTTTTTTATACCTTCAGAGTTATCTTCAGTTAATCAAATTTCCTCATTCGATTATTATAACAAAAAATACTTACTCACTCATCATTCAAGAAATATTTTCAATTTAGGAATATTTACATAAAGAAATCACTTCATTAAAACATATAATAAATTATCGTTAAATGAATTTCATAATACAGATTTCCCACGCTAATAACTATAATACTTAGATTTTAATTGCTTGTTTCAAAATAGGTATAGTTAAATATCATTGGATTAACTCCCCCTTAAGAGTGGACAAAAAAAAAAGGTGAAAGTTCGGCTGTTAGACCTAACTCCACCTTTTGCGGATGATTTAAATCCAAAATAAAGCAGCACCTAAAACAAAACCTCCAATTGCAGCTAGTGCAACAGGCCAAACAGGATAATAAGGATAAGGGTATGGATAGTAACCGGGGTAACCATAATATCCGTAACCAAACCCTCTTACTCCTCTAGTCTCTGGCTGAATATACACGTATTGTTGATCTACATCAACAATTTTACCAACATGAACCTTACCTGTTCTTTCATAAATTGTAACAACTTTACCTTTATGTTGACAGCATAGATCGTAATAACGACTCATTTACACTCTCTCCTTTTTGTCCTACTTTATAATCATACTATGTAGTTGAGGAAAGTTTTGATTATGCTTACACACAAAGTTATTATCGAAAAGCTAAATATTTTTTTATTAAAACATCAAAAATCCGGCATTCGTTGTTTACAACAATACCGGATTTTTTCTTAATCACTATTCAGTTGATTTTTCATTTCGTTTTTAACTCTCTCTAATGTCATTTCATAACCATCATTACCATAGTTAAGACAACGTTTCACTCTAGAGATCGTTGCTGTACTTGCACCAGTTTCAGCTTCAATCTTTTGATATGTAAAGCCTTCACGAAGCATTCTAGCTACTTCTAAACGTTGAGCAAGTGATTGAATTTCATTAATTGTACAAAGGTCATCAAAAAATTGATAGCATTCCTCTAAGTCCTTAAGGCTTAGGATCGCTGAGAATAATTGATCTAACTCTTTTCCTCTTAATTTATCAATTTGCACTCTTCTTCACCCTCCCTAATTAGTCTATTATGCTTACATTTCCATCTAAATGAGGAACAACATTTATCCACGTTTTTCCTTGGACGAAACCTAAACTTTTCTCATTTTGAAACGGTAATATTTGTCCACCTTCGTTTTTCCATTCAACAACTTGATAAACACCATTTTGAAGTAATAAGCCTTTCCCACCAGAGTAGATATCAATTTCTCTACGACCAACTTTATCAATTACTTTATGAGTCATCTCCACGATAAATAGGTTATCAATTAAGACTGGATTTTCAGTCTCAAGATCAAGACTCTGCTTTCCACCAATGATACGAATGTACTTATTGTTCTCATCATCGTATTTATATACTACATTATTGGAACTACTGCCGTAATTGATTGCAACTTCCGAAGCCTGTTTTCCTTGCACAGCTATACCCTCTTCTAAAAATGGTAATGAAGGTACTTCATCTATTAAGGACCTATTTTTACGTTCTGCTGCTTTTATAAGGTCATCATATGTTGTATACATGTTGTGCGGTGCTTTTCTAGCAGATGAACGATAAAAATAACTACCATCAAATTCCAGTCCACTGATATAGTCTACTTGTCCACGTTCAAACATAGCAAACGCCTGCGGGCTCCCCCCCGCAGAAACGTAAATACCATTATAACCATTGTTTAAGTTAATATAATAATCTCTCGCACTTCTAACTGGTCCAATAATTTCAGGTTTTTCACTATGATAGAATGCAAGTAAACGAGTAATTGTAGCTTCAGATAAGACTTCATACACCAAATCAGCTTGGTATAATCCCGATTGCGGTCTTGCCGCACGGGAATTTTCGATCATTACACCAAATACTCGATAATCGATATCGTCATCTGTAGCTACGCCAGTTAACGGGAAAGTATTTTGAGGTTCTTCCTTAATAGGCTCTGGTTCTGGTGTATCAACAGTTTCTTCCGGACTAATTTCTGTTTCAACTGCACTTGAATCTTCATCTTTATTACATCCGAGTACAAATACCATAATAACTAACAAAACCAATCCAAACGTGAGCCTTTTCATACAAAAACCTTCCTTTTACTTTTTTCTTTACTTTTATAGTTTAACGCATAATCGAAGGAAAGAGTACAGTTTTCTTTTTCACATCGAAAATTCCCTTTTGTGTGACACGAATATATGGTAAATGAGTTGAACTAAAGAATAAAAGACTATAAATTGGGTCATCAAAAAGATAACCTCTCTCTTTTAATGCATTCGTTAATTCTCTCTCTTCTTTCATTACTTCTTCCATTGGTTTAACGGACATTACTCCATATAAACCTAGTTCAACAGTATTAATAACTTCCCCATTCTCAACTAAGACGATCCCACCTTGCTGCTTTTTCAACTGCTGAAATGCTAGGAGCATATCTTTCTTATTTTTTCCAATGATAAATATATCTCCAGTATTGGAAAATGAGCTGGCAAATCCAGATATATGATTAGCAAAACCTTTGATCACTGTATTGATTAGCCAATTTCCCTTTTTATCAACCATCATAAAATAACATTCATAGCTATCATCAGGAATTTCCGTCTGGGTTACATCAGTAGCAATTTGATACGGTTTTAGTATTACTGAATTCACCATTTCGATTCCGAGTGGCATCGAAAAATGTAAATTATCTTCCGTTAATTCCCAATCTATTACTAGTGGATTAATATCATAGTCAGCCCATGAGAATGTTGTAACTGGATAACAATTAACTCCATCCTTTTTCACCCATTGTCCTTTAGCCAGGACGGAAATAGGAAGAGGCTTATCCTTGCTTTCCAATATGTTAATGTGTGCAATTCTCCCTGGGGCAATCATTCCTAAACTATCATCTAAATTATAATGTCTTGCTGCGTTATAAGTAGCCATCGCATAAGCTTCTGTATCTGGAATTCCTTTTTCTAATGCAATCTTTATTAATAGATCCATAACTCCTTGTTCATAAAAACTCGGTGTTGATCCATCAGTTGTCATTAAAACACGACTAAAGTCATCTAGACCAAGCTCTTTTAATTCTTCAAGTAACTTTGGTAAGTCTGGACGGATTGATGAGTGACGTAACGAAGTCGTATACCCCATATCTAATCGCATTAATACTTCCTCACCAGTCATTGCTTCATGATCACTATTAACTCCTAAAAGTGCCATCTGAGTTAACGTTTTTTCAGAAGCTCCTGGAAAATGTCCTTCAATTGGTTTAGAATGCTTTTTAGTTTCTTGCATCCAGTGGAGAATGCTATCATCGCCGAGCAATACTTTTGGCCATGAAGTAAGTTCTCCCCCCTGAACAACAAGTGGATGTTCTAACCAGGCTTTCATATTTGAGTAGGAAAAAACATTATCTTCCTGCACAAATTCTGTTTGCGCATCATATCTACACCACCACAACATTGTAGTAGGAAGTTCGTCTAGTCCCCCCATTAGAGTAAGCGCTTTCTTTTTGTCTGAGTTTAAAAGCAGCATCAAGTTATCATTTACTAATGTTGTCGTTCCTCTTACAGATGCATATTCAGCAAATGATTGGGGATTATATAACTGGAAGGGATGAGCATGATGTTCAATATACCCTGGAACAACAAAGCGATCACTACAGTCAATAATCTCAGTCTTCTCTAGTTTTACAGGCATATCTTTACCCACATAAATAATACGATCTTCATACATCCAAATATTTGCATTTAACCATTTTTTTCTTGCGTTATTTAAATACGTGGCATTTTTCAAAACAATAGTCGGTGCAACATCACCTCGAATGATTTGAAGCTGCTTACGTATTTGTTTTTTGGACCAACGCTCTAGTCTGTAAGCCATTTTTGTATCACCCAATTCTTAATTGTCTTTATTTCAACTATTGTAGAAACTATGTGAAAGTCTTCACGGAAAAAGACTCTCTAGTTTTTCATATACTTGTTAACTTTTGATAAATTTTGTTTCTACTATCGTAACATATTTTTTATATTTAGCACATCAAAGTTTATTTACAAAATAAAATTTAACAACAGAAGGAAAGGTGACATTTCATGAAAAAAGTTACACCTAACATTGGATTAATTAACGGATTAATAAGAATTACTTGCGGATTTACAATGCTAGCTTGGGGAACATCAAAATTAGTAAAACGTCCTTTTAGTAATACTCCATTATTGGTAATTATGATGGGGGCTTTAAAAGTTGCCGAAGGAATGACCCGTTTTTGTCCATTAACATATTTTTTTGAAGAGAGAATGGAAGAAATGACAAACGCGCATGAAAAAGACGACAAACAATACGACAACTTGATTAATCCTAGTTAAAATGGGATTTTTGTGGACAGAGAGTCCGAATATCACTGTTTTTACAGCTGATAGCGGGACTGTTGCCACTTAAGCATTCCCAAACAAAAAATGCTGACTCATGAATCTCGAGTCAGCATTTTTTTTATTTTTTCATTGTCTTAATCGCTTTGCTACCAATATCTTTGCGATAAAACAAAGCATCTGATTGTATATGAACTAATTCTTTATAAACGGCTTTTTGTGCTTCAAGTAAGTCACGATCTGCTCTTGCAAGTAATAATACTCGTCCACCGTTAGTAACAAAATCTCCATCAACCTTCTTTGTACCAGCGTGGAAAGTCAATGTTTCCTTTTCTAACTTGTCTAACCCAGTAAACTTCTTACCTTTTTCGTAGCTACCAGGGTAACCTTGTGATGCTAAAACTACACCAACAACAGCGTTATCAGACCAAGTTAGCTCTACTTTTTCTTCATTTAGTAACCCTAGTAATACATCAACAAGATCATTTTCTAATCTTGGTAAAACAACCTGGGTTTCAGGATCACCAAAACGAGCATTAAATTCAATTACTTTTGCTCCGTTACTTGTCATCATTAATCCAGCATAAAGAATTCCTGTGAACAATCTACCTTCTTGTTTCATTGCTTTTGCCATAGGAATAAGAATCTTCTCAACAGCATCATCAACATCGTTTTGGCTGAATTGAGGAACTGGGGAGTATGCACCCATCCCTCCTGTGTTAGGCCCCTCATCTCCATCAAAGACACGTTTGTGGTCTTGAGCTCCTACCATTGGAATAACGACTTCATCATGAACAAAAGCCATTAAAGATAGTTCTTCTCCTGCTAAATATTCTTCGATAACAACTTTTTTTCCAGCGTCACCGAATGCGTCTTTTTGCAACATATTTTCTAGAGCAGAAATTGCTTCTTCGTTTGTCATAGCAACAACGACACCTTTACCTGCTGCTAATCCATCGGCTTTAATAACAATTGGCGCGCCTTTTTCTTCAACATAAGCTTTAGCATCTTCAAAGGTTGTAAATGTTTCAAAGAAACCAGTTGGAATATCGTATTTTTTCATGATTTCTTTAGCAAAAGATTTACTTCCTTCAATAAGAGCTGCTTCTTTTCTTGGTCCGAAGGCAAGTAAACCATTTTCTTGCAAATCATTTACAAGTCCGTTCAATAAAGGGACTTCCGGTCCTACAATCGTTAAATCAATTTTTTCTTGCTTGGCAAAATCGATAATTGCCGTATGATCGTTTTCAGAAATAGGAACGAGCTTTGCAACATCAGTCATTCCATCATTACCCGGAGCAACAAACACTTGCTCTACCTTTTTACTTTGAGCAACTTTCCACGCAATTGCGTGCTCACGACCGCCGCTACCGATAACTAAAATTTTCAAACTGTTTCCCACCTTTTTATTGATGTAAAATGTTTTAGTTACGTAATAAAAGTAACCTTAAACAAGGTCTACATTCTAGTGTTTAAAGTGTCTTACTCCTGTAAATACCATAGCTATTCCTAACTCATCAGCTTTTTTAATTGAATCTTCATCACGAATCGAACCACCTGGTTGGATAATCGCAGTTACACCAGCTAAACCTGCAGCTTCTACTGTATCATTCATTGGGAAGAAGGCATCAGATCCCATAACGGACCCACTTGCATTTCCTGCGGCTTGCTCAATCGCGATTTTTGCTGAACCAACACGGTTCATTTGCCCAGCTCCAACTCCTACAGTCATATCGTCTTTTACTAAAACAATTGCGTTAGATTTCACATGTTTAACTACTTTCCATGCCATTTTTAACGCTGCCCATTCAGCTTCTGTTGGTTCACGCTTCGTAGGAACTGTTACATTCGCTTCTTCTAAACCGAATGTATCTTCATCTTGAACGAGAAGACCACCGTGAATTGACGTTAAACGCTTTTCCACTTTTGCTTCAGTTGTAATAGGTAAAGTTAATAAACGTAAATTTTTCTTTGAAGTTAAAATTTCTAGTGCTTCTTCGCTAAATGAAGGTGCAATAATAATTTCTAAGAAGATTTCTTTCATTTTTAGTGCTGTATTTGCATCTACTTCTCGGTTAAGAGCAACAATACCACCGAAAATTGAAACTGGATCAGCAGAATATGCTTTATCATAAGCTTGTTCAATTGTTTCACCTACACCAACACCACATGGATTCATGTGCTTTATTGCTACAACTGCTGGTTCAGTAAATTCTTTAACTAATGCTAATGCTGCGTCTGCATCATTAATATTATTGTATGAAAGCTCTTTTCCATGTAATTGAGTTGCCTTAGCGATTGAACTTTCTGCTCCTAATGGCTTTTTGTAAAAAGCAGCTTTTTGGTGTGGATTTTCTCCGTAACGTAAATCTTGTTTTTTCTCAAAAGTAACTGTTAAAGACTCTGGTGATTCTTCTTTAACTTCATTCGTTAAATACTCTGCAATCACAGCATCATAAGAAGCAGTATGACGGAACACTTTTGCAGCAAGGCGTGCACGAGTTTCGTTATTCACAGAACCTTCCTCTTTTAATTGTGAAACAACAGTTTCATAATCTGTAGGATCAACAACAACTGTAACGTGCTTATGATTTTTGGCGGCAGCACGAAGCATACTTGGACCACCAATATCAATATTTTCGATCGCATCAGCAAATGTTACGTCTGGCTTAGCAATCGTTGCTTGGAACGGGTATAAATTGACAACAACTAAATCAATTGGCTGAATGTTGTGCTTTTCTAATTGACTTAAGTGATCAGCACTTTCTCTCATCGCCAGTAAACCACCGTGAATATTTGGGTGTAACGTTTTTACACGGCCATCTAGGATTTCTGGAAATCCAGTAACATCAGAAATACCAATAACAGGGATTCCAGCTTCTTGGATTGCTTTCTTTGTTCCACCTGTAGAAATAATCTCTACTCCAAGCTCGACTAATTGTTTAGCAAAAGGGACAATGCCTTCTTTATTTGACACACTAATTAGGGCACGTTTCATTTGTTGTTAAACCTCTCTTTCGACTTTCTGTTTATTTAATACACTTTCTAATACTTCAGGGTAAAGCTTATGTTCAACTGTTTGAATTTTCGAACGAACTTCTTCAATAGAATCATTTTCTTCAATAAAAACTGGTGCTTGAGCAATAATTGGACCGGTATCCATTCCTTCATCTACGAAATGAATAGTTACACCTGTTACTTTTACTTTGGCATCATAAGCTTGTCCAATCGCATCTTTTCCTGGAAAAGACGGAAGCAACGAAGGGTGGATATTAATCATTCGACCTTCATAAGCTTTTAGTAACGTTTGACCGATTAGTCTCATGTAACCAGCTAGAGCAATCCACTCAACATTTAAAGCTTGCAATTTATTTAAAATTTCATTTTCAAAGGCTTCTTTATTCTCATAGTTTTTCGGAATAAACTGAAAAACTTCTATATTATTCTTTTCTGCTCTTTCAATAGCTAGCGCATTAGGTTTGTCACAGACGAGTAAAGCAATCTCTGCTTTCAAATGTCCACTTAAAGTAGCATCGATAATGGCTTGAAAATTCGTACCACTTCCTGATGCAAAAACAGCTATCTTTCTCATTCTGCTAATCCCCCAATGTGAACTCCCTCTTCTTTAGAGACACGACCAATAATATATGCTTTTTCTCCTAGTTTCTCAAGCTCTTTAATAGCAGATACAGCTTCCTCCTCAGAGACAACCATTACCATCCCAATTCCCATGTTAAAAGTTGAGAACATGTCTTGAAAAGTAATTTCGCCTTTTTCTTTCAGCAGGTCAAAAATTGGTTGAATTGGCCATGAGCCGTAGTCAATCTCTGCCCCTAACCCAGAAGGTAAGGTTCTAGGAATATTCTCATAAAAACCACCACCAGTAATATGAGAAAGACCTTTCACATTAAACTTTTTAAGTACTTCTAAAATCGGCTTCACATAAATTCGTGTTGGTGTTAACAATTCTTCACCTAATGACTTTTCAAGGTTACCATATTGCTTTTGTAAATCTAAGTTACTTTCTTCTAAAAGTACTTTCCTCACTAAAGAAAAACCGTTACTATGTAGGCCATTAGAAGAAAGTCCTACAATAACGTCACCTTCGTTAATCTTTTCGCCTGTTAATAATTTTGATTTATCTACAATACCTACAGAAAAACCTGCAAGATCATACTCATCAGCACCATAAAGACCTGGCATTTCAGCTGTTTCACCACCAATAAGCGCACAGCCTGCCTGCTCACAACCATCTGCAATGCCTTTTACGATTGCTTCAATCTTTACTGGTTCAGCCTTCCCACAAGCAATATAATCTAGAAAGTAAAGTGGTTCAGCTCCTTGAACAACGATATCATTCACGCACATTGCTACTGCATCGATTCCAATTGTGTCATGTTTATCCAGCATAAATGCTAGCATTAATTTCGTTCCTACACCGTCTGTACCAGATACTAAAACAGGTTCGTTTAAATGCTTAAAACTAGTAAGGTCAAACATTGCTCCAAAAGAACCTAAACCACCTAAAACTTCAGGACGGATTGTCTTTTTCACATGCTTTTTCATACGTTCTACAGCTTCATATCCTGCTTCAATATCTACTCCTGCTCGTTTATATGCACTAGACATAGTTACCTCCAAGTTAAATGTAAATGTAGAATGTAGAATTGGGCTGAGAAGCGCATCAATACCTTTCTCAACCCTATTCATTCTAAACTCTACATTCAATAATCTATATTTTTAAATTAGCATTTCACTAATTTTGTTTCTTCATTTTTGTTTCCACGATAGATCTCAGTAGGATACTTTCCTGTAAAGCAAGCAAGACACTGACCGTTGTTAACTTGATCAGTACTTCTACCTACTCCTTTCAATAAACCTTCTACACTTAAGAAAGCGAGGGTATCCGCACCAATTTCTTGTCTGATTTGTTCAATGCTGTGTGAAGATGCGATAAGTTCAGACGTTGTTGACGTATCAATTCCATAATAACAAGGATTTGTAATTGGTGGTGAGCTAATACGAACATGAACTTCTGTTGCGCCAGCTTCTCTTAACAAGGTAACGATCCTTCTACTTGTCGTACCACGTACAATCGAATCGTCAATCATTACCACACGTTTTCCTTCTACAACCCCACGTACTGCAGAAAGCTTCATTTTCACCCCTTGTTCACGAAGTTCCTGTGATGGTTGAATGAACGTTCTACCTACGTAACGGTTTTTAATTAATCCTAACTCATACGGAATACCTGACTTTTCAGCATAACCAATCGCTGCTGAAATACTTGAGTCAGGGACTCCAGTAACAACATCTGCTTCTACAGGGAATTCAATAGCAAGTTGTTTACCTAAACTTTTTCTAGCACTATGAACATTAATCTCATCTACATTGCTATCAGGTCGAGCAAAATAAACGTACTCCATACTACAAATCGAACGGTGAATTGGGTCAGCAAAGCGTTCCGAACGAAGACCTTCTTCATTTAAAATGATTAATTCTCCAGGCTTTACTTCCCGTTCAAATGTAGCTCCCACAACATCAAAAGCACATGTTTCTGACGCAAATACATAAGCTTCTCCTAAACGACCGATGGAAAGTGGACGCAATCCATTCGGATCAAGAGCAACCATTAATTGATTTTCAGTCATAACCATGAAAGCAAAAGCACCCTCAATTTGTTTTAGAGCATTTTTCATTCTCTCCTCAAGCGGTAAATCACTGCTACGTCTAATTAAATGTGCTAGTACTTCTGTATCTGAAGTCGTTTGAAATATACTTCCTTGTTCTTCAAGTTTAAGTTTTAACTTATTTGCATTTACTAAGTTTCCATTATGGGCTAATGCTAAACTACCTGTTTGCGATTTAAATAATAAAGGTTGGGTATTAGCCAAGCCGCCACCACCAGCAGTCGAATAACGGACATGACCAATTGCACCATTCCCATGTAACGTCTCAATTTCTCCTTTAGAGAACACTTCAGTTACAAGTCCAGTACCTTTATGAATATTTAAAGTCTCACCATCAGTAACAACGATTCCAGTTCCTTCTTGGCCACGATGTTGAAGGCTGTGCAATCCATAGTATGTTATTTGTGCAGCATCAGGATGTCCCCATACTCCAAAGACTCCACACTCTTCATTAAGACCTTTTATTTCAGCAAACATGGAATAGCTCCTTTCCAAGCCTCTTGCAATTCTTTTGTTTCCGCTTGAATAACAGGTTCACCACTTTCATTTACAATTGTAAGACCTGATTCAACAACTTCACCGATACATGTTGCATTTACTAAACGTTCAAATTCTGCTTTTTTATCTTTTGAAACTGACACAACAAAACGACTTTGGCTCTCTGCAAATAATGCTGTTACAGCTTCACCGCTAAATGAGACTTTAGCACCAACATTTCCGTCCATCATACATTCAGCAACTGCGACAGCAAGACCACCTTCAGCAACATCATGGGCTGATGCAACTACGCCTGAACGAATTGCCGTTAATAACTGTTGTTGGCGTTCTTTTTCAACGTCTAAATCAATACTTGGAGACTTACCGGAAATCTCACCATCAAGTAGTTTTTGTAGCTCACTACCACCAAATTCAGGTTTTGTTTCACCAATTAAGTAAATAAGGTCTCCTACATTTTTAAAGCTTTGTGTTGTAATGTAATCTACGTTATCGATAAGTCCAACCATTCCAATAACAGGAGTTGGGTAAACTGCTACCCCACTTCTTTCATTATAAAGAGAAACATTTCCACCGATAACAGGTGTTTCAAGAACACGACATGCTTCACTTAATCCGTCAGTAGACTTTTCAAGTTGCCAGAAAATCTCAGGCTTTTCTGGATTACCATAATTTAAACAGTCTGTTACCCCAAGTGGTGTTGCACCTGAACAAACCAGATTTCTAGCCGCTTCTGCAATTGCGATTTTCCCACCAGTTTCAGGATCTAGATATAAATAACGAGAATTACAATCGGTAGTCATAGCTAGTGCTTTATTTGTATCACGAATGCGAAGTACTGCTGCATCAGATCCTGGTGATACAACTGTATTAGTACGAACCATATAATCATATTGGTCATAAACCCATTCTTTACTAGCGATTGTCGGTTGAGCCAATAAGCTTAATAACGTTTCTTTCACATCATTTACTTTCGGTACCACTTCTTCTTGTTGTTGGAACTTTTGGAAATATTCCGGTTCACGAGATGGTTTATGATACACTGGTGCATCTTCTGCTAATGCATCTACAGGTACTTCAGCCGCGACTTCACCTTTAAAGATTAGACGTAGCTTTTTATCATCTGTTACCTTACCAACAATTTTGGATAATAAACCCCAACGATCAAAAATTTCTTTAATTTCTGCTTCACGGCCTTTTTTCACAACAATTAACATGCGCTCTTGAGATTCTGATAACATCATCTCATATGGAGTCATTCCTAATTCACGTTGTGGAACTTCATCTAAGTTTAATTCAATCCCAGATCCTGCTTTACTCGCCATTTCTGCTGAAGAAGAAGTAAGCCCAGCAGCACCCATGTCTTGGATACCTACTAATGCATCTGACTTAATTAAGTCAAGACAAGCCTCAAGGAGAAGTTTTTCCATAAAAGGATCTCCAACTTGAACCGCCGGACGCTTTGCATCTGAATCTTCATCTAATTCTTCAGAAGCAAACGTTGCACCATGAATACCATCACGACCAGTACTTGCACCAACGTACATCACTGAGTTGCCAACACCTTTTGCTTGACCCTTTTGAATATCTTTATGATCAATTAAACCAACACACATTGCATTTACTAGTGGATTTCCTTCATAACAAGGATCAAATTGAACTTCTCCACCAACAGTTGGGATACCGATACAGTTACCGTAGCCAGCAATTCCAGCTACTACTTCTTCAAACAAATACTTAACCTTCGGAGTTTTTAACTCACCGAAGCGAAGTGAATTTAATAAAGCAATTGGACGCGCACCCATTGAGAAAACGTCACGAATAATTCCTCCCACGCCAGTTGCAGCACCTTGATACGGTTCAATCGCTGATGGATGGTTATGGCTCTCTATTTTGAAAACTACGGCTTGCTCATCGTTAATATCGATGATACCCGCTCCTTCTCCTGGCCCTTGAAGTACTCTCTCACCAGTGATGGGGAATTTTTTTAGTAATACTTTTGAATTCTTATAAGAACAGTGTTCACTCCACATAACAGAAAACAATCCAGTTTCTGTCCAATTCGGAAGGCGACCAAGAATATTTTCAACTAATTGAAACTCATCGTCACTTAAGCCCATGTCGGCATAGAGACGTTTTTCTTTTATCATTTCTGCTGTTGGTTCTTTAAACGTTAAGGACATGTGCTTCCCTCCAGTTTCTTAAAATTGATTTAAATAAGTTCAGACCATCGGCGCTACCAATCAATTGATCTACAGCGCGCTCTGGGTGAGGCATCATGCCAAGAACATTACCTTTTTCGTTCGTAATTCCTGCAATGTCATTAATAGACCCGTTAAAGTTATTTTTATAACGGAAAACAATTTGATTATTAGCTTCTAAAGCTTTTAACGTTTCAGCATCACAGTAATAATTCCCTTCACCGTGGGCAACAGGAATAATAATCTCTTGTTTATTTTCATATCCAGAAGTAAACATCGTTTCATTATTTTCAACAACAAGAGTAGCAGGACGACAGATAAATTTAAGGTTTTTATTACGAATCAATGCACCAGGTAGTAAACCTGATTCGACAAGAACTTGAAATCCATTACAAACTCCTAGTACTGGCTTTCCTGCTTCAGCTGCTTTTTTCACTGACTCCATTACGTTTGAAAAGTGAGCAATCGCTCCACAACGAAGATAATCTCCATATGAGAAACCACCAGGTAGAAGAATAGCATCAAATCGATCTAAATCCGTTTCAGAATGCCAAACGTACTCTACTTCTTCTCCAAGTTCATCACGAATAGCGTGGTACATATCTACATCACAGTTTGACCCTGGAAAAACGATACATGCAAATCTCATGAAGGAATAACCTCCTCAATTTCATAACGGTAATCTTCAATAACTGTATTAGCTAATAGTTTCTCACACATTTCTTTCACACGAACGTCCACATCTTTATCATTTTTCTTTAATGTTAACTCCATATACTTACCGATACGTACTTCTTGTACTTCGTCATACGTAAGAGCATGAAGCGATGTTGTTACTGCACTTCCTTGTGGATCAAGAACACTTTCTCTTAACGTGATATAAACCTTTACTTTAAACATTTGATGTTCCTCCTAGTCTTGTTAAAATTTCTTCATATCCTTCTGTTAAGCTGCCAAGGTTTCGTCGAAATAAATCTTTATCAAACTTTTGATTTGTCTCCATATCCCACAGACGACAAGTGTCCGGAGAAATTTCATCAGCTAGTAAAACTTCTCCATTGTCTGTAATTCCAAATTCTAATTTAAAATCAATTAACCGAACGTTTATTTCCTTAAATAACTTTAATAAAAACTCATTAACCTTAAGTGCGTTAGTTTTCATGATCTCTAATTGTTCTGGGGTTGCTATATCTAAAAGCCGGATATGATCTTCATTTATTAGAGGGTCACCAAGCGCGTCATCTTTATAGTACAGTTCAACGATAGTTGTATTTAATTGAACGCCTTCCTCCAAACCAAGTCTCTTTGAAAGGCTTCCAGCTGCTACATTACGAACAACTACTTCAAGCGGAATGATCGTCACCTTACGTACTAGCTGCTCAGTATCTGATAGATTTTCAATAAAATGGTTATTAATTCCCGCTTCCTTTAAGCTTTGAAAGATTTGGGAAGTAATTAGATTATTCAATCTAGATTTACCAGCAATTTTATCCTTTTTTTCCCCATTAAAAGCAGTGGCATCGTCTTTGTATTCTATCCACAAAACATCTTGATCATCGGTTTGATAAATCTTTTTTGCTTTGCCTTCGTATAAAAGCCCATTTTTATTCACGTTTCGCCCTCCAAAATCTTGGTTTAGAGTGCAGAACACTTAACATTTAAGACCGTTCTACACTCTTCAATTGTAAATTACTTCAATCCTACTCTTTCAAAAATTGTATCTACATGTTTTAAGTGGTGATTATAGTCAAAACAATCGTTAATCTCTTCTTCACTTAGTAAAGATGTAATTTTTTCATCTGCTTCTACAAGTTCACGGAATTGAACTCCACGCTCCCAAGCTTCCATTGCCTTTGGTTGTACTAAGTCGTAAGCTTCTTCACGAACCATCCCTTTATCAATAAGAGATAAAAGAACACGTTGAGAGTAGATTAATCCGTATGTTCTCGTCATATTACGCTTCATATTTTCTGGGAATACCGTTAAGTTTTTCACGATATTTCCGAAGCGATTTAACATATAGTTTAGGGCGATTGTTGCATCTGGAATGATAATTCTTTCTGCTGAAGAATGAGAAATATCTCTTTCATGCCAAAGTGCAACATTTTCATAGGCAGTAACCATATGGCCACGTAAAACACGAGCTAGTCCAGTCATATTTTCAGAACCGATCGGGTTACGCTTATGAGGCATTGCTGAAGATCCTTTTTGACCTTTAGCAAAGAACTCTTCTACCTCACGCGTTTCACTTTTTTGAAGCCCGCGAATTTCTACAGCCATTTTTTCAATAGAAGCACCAATTAAAGCGAGTGTGCCGATATAATTAGCATGACGATCACGTTGTAATGTTTGTGTAGAAACTGAAGCACGCTCAAGCCCTAAATTTTCACAAACATATTGTTCAACAAAAGGATCAATGTTTGCATACGTACCAACAGCTCCAGAAATCTTTCCTACACGTACACCTTCTGCAGCTTGCTTAAATCTTTCTAGGTTACGTTTCATTTCTTCATACCATAAAGCAAGCTTTAATCCGAACGTTGTAGGCTCAGCATGAACCCCATGAGTACGTCCCATCATTACGGTGTCTTTATGTTCAATTGCTTTATTTTTTAAAATTTCAATAAAATTTTTAATATCGTTTTCTAAAATTTCATTTGCTTGCTTTAATAAATAAGAAATAGCTGTGTCAACAACATCTGTTGAAGTTAAGCCATAATGAACCCACTTTCTTTCTTCACCGAGCGTTTCTGAGACCGCTCTGGTAAAAGCTACAACATCATGTCTTGTCTCTTCTTCGATTTCTAAAATTCGTTTTATATCAAAGGAAGCATTTTCTCTAATTTTTTTTACATCTTCCTTTGGGATATCTCCCAATTCAGCCCAAGCCTCACAAGCCACGATTTCTACCTCTAACCAAGCTTTAAAACGATTTTCGTCTGTCCAAATCGCTCCCATTTCCGGTCTCGTATAACGTTCAATCATCTGTTTAAACCCCCATCTTTTCTTCATTCCAAATTTTTAATGCTTCTACTACTTCCATTGCTTCATCTATAGTAGTGCCAAGCACTGTTAAATGTCCCATCTTTCTTCCTTGCTTTGCTTCTTCTTTTCCGTAAAGGTGAAGATGACATTGCTCCATGTTTGGTACACTTTGTAGTACTTGTGGTAAATGTTCCCCTAATATATTAACCATAACAGCCGGCTTAAGTAAATTTGTATTACCTAAAGGCCAGTTACAGATTGCACGTATATGTTGATCAAATTGCGACGTTTCACAAGCATTGATTGTGTAATGCCCTGAATTGTGCGGTCTAGGTGCCAATTCATTGACATAAATTTCTCCTGTAGGTGTTAAAAACATTTCTACAGCTAAAGTTCCTACTAATTCAAAGCTTCGTGCTAAATGAAGAGCAACCTGTTCAGCTTTACCTATCGTTTCTTGAGTAACTCGAGCAGGAACAATTGACATATGCAAAATATTATTTTTATGGATATTTTCAGCGACAGGAAATGTTTTTAATTCCCCCGCTTTATTTCTAGATACAATTACAGACAACTCTTTTTCAAAAGTAATCCATTTTTCTAAAACGAGTTCACCGCGAGTAGATAACTCTTCATAGGCTTTTTCAATATCCTCAATTTTTCTAATGATAAATTGTCCTTTTCCGTCATATCCACCTCTGCAAGTTTTCAAAACAGCAGGTAAACCTAACTTGTTAACGCCCTCTAATAAATCTTCCTTTGTCATAATTAGATGGTACGGAGCAACTTTAACTCCTGTTGCTTCAATTGCTTTTTTTTCTTTACCACGGTGTTGTGTAGTTGAAAGTAAGTTACTTCCTTGTGGTAGATTTCCATTTTGTTCAAGCCAATTAGCCGTGTAGCTATCAATATTTTCGAATTCATATGTTAATACATCACAATTATCTAAGAGCTGTTTTGCCCCAGCTAAATCATCATAAGCAGTTAAAATTTCTAGGTCTGAAATTTGTCCACATGGAGAATTTTCACTTGGCTCAAGTACAGCTATTCCAAAACCCATCTCTCTCGCTGAGATTGCCATCATTCTTCCTAACTGACCGCCACCTAAAATACCAATTGTACTTCCTGGTAAGATCATTTCTCTCACAGATCTTCACTACTTTCTAATACTCGTTTCGTTATTGCCTCTCTTCTAGCTTGTACCGCTTCATCAATTTTTGAGAATTGATTCGCTAACATTTGTGAAGCTAGAAGTCCCGCATTTTCTGCTCCTGCTTTCCCAATAGCAACGGTTGCTACTGGTATTCCACCAGGCATTTGTACAATGGAAAGTAAAGAATCTAGACCATTAAGTGCCTTAGATTGAACTGGTACACCGATAACCGGTAAAGTAGTCTTTGCTGCTACCATTCCAGGTAAATGAGCAGCACCACCTGCACCTGCTATGATAACTTTTAATCCTCTATCTTTTGCACTTTCTGCATAACTAAACATTAGATCAGGAGTGCGGTGAGCTGAAACAACCTTTTTTTCATATGGAACCTTTAATTCATCCAAAATGTTACAGGCATGCTGCATCGTTTCCCAATCAGAAGTACTTCCCATGATTACACCAACTAATGGCTTAGACATAAAACCCTCCTATAAATTAGCTAATAATCTATTTGATATTGTACCCAAAATAAAAAGTCCAAGTATTGATTCTTTATGGAAGAAAGCAATCCTTGGACTTATATTTGTAGTTAAATATATAGAAATGGGGTTTTTATTTTATAAAGAGAATTTACCTCTTTCATAAATTAAATAAACGTTTAATTAACATGCCCCATAAACTACAAGTATATTTGCTTTCCTTCATAGTCCAATGATTTACGGTCATTAGGTAGAAACTTCTGGGCCATATTCCCAATATTATATGAGGAAATTCACGTATTCTTTTCAGTTTTATCTTAGCAGTTTGTAAGAAGATTTGTCAATCAAAAATCGAACGTTTTTTGGTTAACACGCTTACATCGTTCGTTTTTACTCTATTAACTTCCCTTCAAATACTATGCTTTGCTTTTTTACTTCCTTTTCAAGTTTTCCATCTTTTTTTATTTCATGAAAAACAGGTTCTTCCATTCTTCGAATTGGTGAATACCCTTCTTTTTCCATTCTGTGTAAACATTGAGAAAGCGTCTCGCCTTCCTCTACAAAAAACTTTTTCTTTTTTAATTTTTTTTCCATTACTTAATCTACCTCCGAATTCCTTTAACCCAGAACCCACCAAAAAAAGTCTTCGGTTCGTGTGAGATTATAAAAGCTTTAGGATCTAAGTCTTTAATGGTTTTATATAGTGATTTTTCCGATTTTCTTGAAGTCAAAATTTCCATCATCATACGCTCACCTTCACGTCCATATGCAACCCAGTTAGTAACCCCATAACCTTTATCTCTTAAAGCATTAGGAATATCCGGTTCGTACTCCTTCGTAATTACATTTACCGTAATATAACCTAATGCTAATTTTTCCTCTATTTTCATTCCTACTAAAACACCTATAGCATAACCGATTGCGTATGCTATTAGGTTCTCTACTCGATTTAAATTATCAAGCACTAATCCAAGTCCTATAATATAAATAATTACCTCTACAATACTTGTTAATGCGGCAAAGTATCGTTGACCCTTTAGTGTGAAGATCATACGTATCGTAAACAGTGTCACATAAACAATATTAATAGCTAAGATAATTACAATCATTCCAAGTGCGGTATTTAATATTGACTCAATCATTGTACACCCTCCTTTATTACATTTAATCGAAAGAATACTAGTCCTTCGCACCTCGTACCATTGATATTGCTTTAGCACCCTTCGAAATCCTGTTAAGAATAACATGAATAGTAATGAATGAAAAGGAAATGTTATGATCCATTATTAGGATATCCAATTCCTTATGTCCCCTAAAAAAACTTTTTGTTGTTATAAACTTTGAAGCACTTTTACCCGAGATTGTAATTTATCCCACTCTTAAGGGGCAGTAAGACCCCCACTGATTGAAGTTCAGCTTTATAAAACACCTTAGTTATACATAATCAATGTGATACAAATGATTGCGTTATTCTTGATGTTTGCGAGGTACGGATAGGAGATAATTGTTTTATTGCATCAGGTGTACATATCTATACAATATATTTACTTTTAAAATTCTCATCGTGTGGCTTACTTCAGTCTCACCGTGAGTTATTTATCGAAATTATCTACATGCTACTTTGCGACGAGGAATCACGCTTCGAAGCAATACTAGGAGACGCAGAAAAGCTACTGACTTCAATCACTTCATGAGTTACTTCTTTGAAATGGCTACATGGCTGCTTTGCATCAAGGAAGCCTTCATCGGAGCAATGCTCGTAGACGCAGAAAAGCTACTGACTTCAATCACTTCATGAGTTGCTTCTTTGAATTTACTACGTGCTGCTTTGCATCGAGGAAACTTACTTCAAAGCGATACTAGCAGACGCAGATGCAGCACCACTTAACGCAAATATTCGATTTCCGAAAACACAAAAAAACACATCCGATCGGAATGTGTTTTTCATTTTACCTAGCAACGTCCTACTCTCACAAGGGGAAGCCCCTAACTACCATCGGCGCAAAAGAGCTTAACGATCGTGTTCGGCATGGGAACGAGTGTGACCTCTTCGCTATCGCCACTAGATATTATTTAATTGAAAGAAATCATTCTTTCAAAACTAGATAACATACATATAAGTTTCTTGAGTGTGAATTCAATTCTTATTTTAGGATAAGTCCTCGACCGATTAGTATC
>NZ_MLQS01000028.1 GCF_001866055.1 Anaerobacillus alkalidiazotrophicus | reverse complement strand
AAAAATCGTATGACATGATCAACCTCTTCAACCTTCTTAATGAGCACATCTTTCAATCCTGGCAAATCTATGATAAAATTCACTCACACGCAACCCCAATCTTTTACTTGTTTCTCGTCAATTCAAGTATAAAAGAATTGGTAGGTTGCGTGTTCTTTTTTGCTTCATGGGCTACGCCCATGAAGCAAAAAAGAAGAATATCACCACTAACCTAATTGTTTGGATACCCCAACAATTATTATAGAGCCATTTAAATTGCTATGAAACCCACACACAGGCATATGAACCTTTTAGAAAAGAGAACCTTACTCAAAAGTAGGTTCTCTTTCCTTTACCCTTAATCTCTCCCTCTACCTCTTCCAGGGTTATTTTCCCTATCTTTTCCACGTTTATCTCTTTTTTCTGCTTCTTTCTTTTTCTCTTTCTTTTTCTTATCTGTTTCCTTCTCTTTTCGTTTTTCTTGCTCTTTTTTCTTCGTTTCTTTTAAGACTTCCTCACGGTAATTTGTTGGTTTCAAAAATGGTGAAATAACTGTGTCTTGTAATGCACTAGACATGATCGTTTGAAAAATTCTTGCAGGATGATTACCACCGGCTGATTGCATCACATGGCTTGGATCGACTTTATCATAACCAACCCAAACCGCCGTCACTAATTCAGGTGAATATCCAACGAACCAAGCATCCCTTACACCATTAACCCCTTGAAAATCTCCGGTATTAGGCAATTGGGTTGTACCCGTTTTTCCAGCGGTCGGTCGACCGAGCGCTGCATTTTTTCCCGTTCCTTCTTCTACAACACCCATTAACATTCTTGTCATCGTATAGGCATTTTCAGGTTTCATCACTTGAACTTCTTCTTCTTCAACTTCTAATAATATTTCTCCAGTACTCGAAGTAATTTTTGTAATTGCATGAGCTTTCTTCATCGTACCTAAATTAGGAAACATTCCAAATGCTTGAGCCATTTCTAGTGGAGAAACTCCTTTAGTGAATCCACCGAGCGCTAAACTTAAATTGCGATCATCTTGATGAAGAGGGATATTCGATTTTTGTAAAAAATCAATTCCTTCTCCTACACCAATTTCATGTAACAATGCTACTGCCGGAACATTAATTGAGTGAATTAACGAATTGTAAAGGGAAACTCTCCCTTGATAACGATCATTATAGTTTCTAGGTGAATAGCCATTAAAGTCCGTTTTCTGATCAATAAGCATCGAAGTTGGTTTAAAGCCATTTTCTAGTGCCGGAGCAAATACTGCTAACGGTTTTATCGCAGAACCTGGTTGCCGCTTTAATTGAGTCGCCCGATTAAAACCACGATATACATGCTTGCCCCGATAGCCGACAAGACCACGAACCCCACCACTATAAGGATCAATGACAACTGACGCACTTTGAACCAGTTGATCACCTGTTTGAGTTGGGAATAATTCATCATTTTCATATGTGATCTCAATAGCGCTCTGTACATCAGGATCCATTTGCGTAAAAATGTGCAAGCCGCCGGTTAAAATATCCTCTTCGCTAAACCCATACTTGTCAATCGCTTCTTCAATGACATAATCAACATAACTTGGATATTTACCTCTCAAACCGTCAATCTCCCAATCTCTTAAAACGATTGCTTCACTAACTGATTGTTCATATTCAGTTTCATCAATGTAGTTCTGTTGATGAAGTAAAAATAATACAAGATCTCGTCGTTCTTTAGCTTTCTGTTCATTTTGAAACGGAGAATAATGTGTTGGAGCTTTCGGTAATGCAGCTAAAAGAGCGGCTTCGGAAATCGTTATCTCCTCGACATCTTTACCAAAATAAATTTTGGCAGCATTTTGAATGCCCCATGTTCCCTCGCCAAAATAAATTTGGTTTAGATACAATTCTAAAATGGCTTCTTTGCTGTACTTGCGTTCAATTCGGTAAGCTGTTACAACTTCTCGAAACTTCCGGTCGTACGTTCTGTCATGAGTAAAAAAGAGATTTTTGGCTAATTGTTGTGTAATGGTACTCCCACCTTCAACAACAGAACCCGCTCGAAAATTTCGCCAAGCAGACCGTGTGATCCCACGAAGATCCACACCCCAATGGTCAAAGAAACGTTGATCTTCGACAGCGATAATGGCATGAATTAATTCATCTGGAACTTGTGATAAAGGTACAGTCGTAAACCTAGCAGAAGTTAATTCAGATGCCGCCTCACCATTTTTATCAAAAATCACCGACGGTTTTGGCAGCGGTTCTTCTAGCTTACTAAGATCAACCTCAAATGCTTTGGAAATTATTATTGTAAAAACTGCAGCAACAATCAAAAAGACTAGCGTTGCTGTGATCAACGTTGATTTAATCATACGACGTTTTTGCTTTTGTTTTCTCATCTGTTGTCGTTTCATTTGCTGTACACCTTTCTAGTTACTTATTGAACAATTATCTTTAAGTCTAACAATTTCTAACAGTTTATAAATAAGAATATTCTCCTAAAAATAACCTTTAATAAAACGGTAACTATAATAATATAGGAAATTAGTATTGAATGAAATGAGTAAAGTTTGTAAAAAAAGACAGTTAAAAAAACACTTAACAAATTTTTATAATGTAGTATAATAGATACATTCAGAAACGACATAGGCGATGGAGTTCGCCATTAACCGCTTAATAAAAGCTAATGACTCCTGCTAGCATCCGCTGGCAGGAGTCTGTTTATTTTTAGGAGGAAAAAAATAATGCAAACTGAAAAACACCCTATTCATGACGTTGTAAAAAACTCTCTTCATTTATCGACAATTTCCTATTTGATTAAATGGTTAATTATTTCAAGTATAGTAGGAATTTTAGCAGGTAGTGCCTCAGCCCTTTTTCTAGCTACTTTATATTGGGCCACGGAGACAAGGATTTCTAACCCTTATTTTCTTTATTTATTACCAGTAGCTGGTGTCATTGTTAGTTATGCTTATACGAAATTTGGGGCTAATTCAGGAAAAGGCAACAATCTAATTTTAGAACAAATCCAAGGTGGAAAAGAGCATATCCCTTTAAGAATGGCTCCTCTCGTTTTATTCGGAACGATCATGACTCATCTTTTCGGTGGCTCAGCCGGTCGAGAAGGTACTGCTGTTCAGATGGCGAGCAGTATGGCAGAGTCTGTTGGAAAAGTGTTCAAATTAGATAAAATGGATCGAAAAATTATTTTAATTAGTGGTATTAGTGCAGGATTTGGGTCTGTTTTTGGGACTCCATTAGCCGGAACTGTCTTTGGACTAGAAGTTATTGCCTTAGGTATTGTCAAGTATCAAGCTCTCTATCCTGCTTTCGTTGCTAGTTTTGTCGGAGATTACGTCACTACCGCTTGGGGAATTGGACATAGCCATTATGAGCTTGGTTTCATCCCTGAAGCTTCGTTACTATTAGTCGTAAAAGTTGTATTTGCAGCTGTTTTGTTTGGCTTAGCTGGTATGTTATTTAGTCAAATGACTTATTGGAGTAAAACATTATTTGCGAAGTATTTTGCTAATCCCATGCTAAGAAGCTTTGTTGGTGGATTAATAGTGCTTACAATCGTCTTGTTATTAGGAACAACAGACTATATCGGCTTAGGATTGCCTTTAATCTATGACTCATTTGAAGCGGAAGTTTCACCATTTGCTTTTTTCCTTAAGACATTATTAACATCAATTACATTAGGAGCAGGGTTTCAAGGTGGAGAAGTGACCCCACTATTTGTGGTAGGGGCAACTTTAGGAAACACGATCTCTGGATTTTTAGGGGTACCTGCACCATTTTTAGCAGCACTAGGCTTTATCGCGGTATTTGCAGCAGCTACCAATACTCCGATTGCTTGTTTTATTATGGGAATTGAACTTTTTGGTGCTGATGCAGCCATTTATATGTTTATGGCCACCATGGTAAGCTATTTCTTTTCTGGACATACAGGGATCTATTCTTCTCAGAAAATCGGGGTTTCAAAAAGTAGATTGTTTAGCCACCATGAAGAACAAACGTTACTTTCAGCCAAAAAACAAACTCAAGAAAAGGAGGAAACCCCATGGAAAAAATCCTTATCATCTTAATTTCTATTGGACTACTAGTAACACTTTTCGCTTATATATCAAAAAGTGCGATAAAAAGTGCAGTACCCTTACAACAATATCGTATGAAAGGCCAGTTTGCTGCTAGAGATTCTAGCTTTCTTTTACCTGTTAGTCCGGGTACTTTCATTTTTACCATTGATATTAACAAAGGCAAAGGTAAACTTGTTCATGGTGCTTTTAACCCTGATGGGGCAACTTGGCTACATCCGCCTACTAATCGTCCTTCATATTATGACTTAAATGAAGGTAAACACGAGTTAAAAATTGACATACAAACGTCTTTTGGAGAAGTTGATCGTATAGAAATTGTTAATCCCCATTATTTTAAAGAATTGGTTTTTAGCTATGACGTCAAAACGATAGAGTTGTACGAGGAAGAAAAACCTGAAAAATTTAAAATGGACAGGCAACCAACACAATCCCTTTAATTAGAAGCGTCTTCAAAGATGAAAGTTGGATTTCTACTATATAATAGCTGAATTAAAGCTTTCGCAGGTTAGAATTTGCGGAAGCTTCTTTATTTTTAAAATAATTTATGCTTAATGATGTTATCATTGATTATCGTTAGTTTGGATACTCTAATAAAGAATTTACTTAGTAAGGAGTATTTACCATGTCAATTGATGCCTTTATTATGGGGATTGCTTTTATCATGATTCATTTGCTCGCAAATGATTTAATACCTTCTGGTCGTATTCAGCGTTTAAAATGGTTCTCCTTTTCAGGGGGATTAGCTGTATCTTATGTTTTCGTTTATGTTCTACCTACCTTACATAAAGAACAAATATTAGTAAAAAAATATGGAAACTATTTCACCATGGAGTCGGAATTATATTTTATTGGGCTATTAGGCGTTTTAATTTTTTACGGGATTCAAAAAGTCGTTCGAAAGGAACAGCGCAGTGGCAATCCAAAGAAGGCTCGTGCACTGTTTTGGTTACAAATCAAGTTTTTTGGCTTTTATAACATGTTAGTCGCATATACAATTCTTTCTCATAATGTATCGGGAATTCAAGCAGTTTTTTATGGAATTGCCGTTGGGCTCCATTTTGTCGCTGTTGCCCACGACTTATGGCGCGAAGATGCAGATATTTATAATAAACATGGAAGATATGTACTTGCACTCGGTATCGTAGTCGGCTGGATCACGGGGATGACTATATCATTATCACCGTTGATCGAATCGATGATCTTTGCCTTTATCTCAGGTGCAATGATATTAAATGTTTTAAAATATGAATTACCACCAGATGACGAAGCACACTTTCCAACATTTGCGATTGGAGTCGTGGCATATACGACGCTTACGATGTCGATGAAGTTTTTCTTTCAGTGGTGAATTGGTTTGGTGTGTTCATATTCGTAACTTTTGACATGAAGTAATTAAGAATATTCAGTTTTGTTTCAAAAAATAAGAACACCAATTTGGTGTTCTTATAACTTAGCTTTTATTCTACATTGACCGTCTTAATAATTCTCTTTCCTCTTCTCGGTCATTTCTTATTTTTATTCTTATCTTAAGTCCCACAACAGAAAGAATCATAATAATTAGTAAGAAATAAACTAAATATTGTTGGTCAAGGGAAATTAAACCTAATGAGAAAGTTGAAAGAATAAGCACGAAAAGAGCATGACCAACAAATGTACTCAAGATAAAATCTTTTTGCTTTACGTTGCTTACTCCACTAACAATGTTGATAATACTTGAAGGAATGATAGGAAGCATTCGAGCAATCAAAATAGTCGAAAATCCATTCTCCTCAATTTTTTTCAATATCCCCGCATGACTATATTTTTGTTTTTGAAGCCATGAATAAAGTGAGTACCTTGCCAAGTAAAAGACAAGAAGTGACCCTAAAATATTTCCAATTAAACTCCAAAAGTAGCCGTATATAAACCCAAATAACCATATATTAAACATTGTTAACAAAAGGAATGGGACAAAGGAAAATAAATTTTGGATGAACATAAATCCTAAAGTGATTAACATTACACTCCCCAAATCTTCCCCCATCATTTTTTTTAACGTAGACCATTCTCCAGCTTTTATATATCCTACCCATTCTTTTTGGTTGAAAAGTAAAAGTGCCATCATTACTAAGAACGAAAGAAAAATGACTACTTTCATTTCCTCCCTCCTTTTCAAGTTCAGTTTTTCAAACATTAATGAAAGAAGAAACTCTCTATTTTTATCCAAGGATACCCCTTTTTTAATCCATCAAATTAATTATAATATGAAAATGTGATGATTTTATGTAGTTATAAAAAATCAAAATATATAGGCAATACATCATTATAGGATTGTAAAAAAACGTTATTTATATCTTCATAAATAATCCAAAATTACGTGTCATACTTTATCAAAAATGAATAAACGAAAATGTTATTCAAGGAAAGATGAGAATTATTATTTCTTAAAAGAGGTGGGGACGTGTTTTCAAATACTAAATTATCGACGAAAATTTATTCTCTAGTAATATTAGGTGCCATTTTTATTAGTGTGGTAGGGGGAATGGGTTACTATTATTTAACTAAAATGAATGAAGAATTACATATCATTTATACAGAAGGAGTATTACCAATAAAACATCTGTATGGACTAGTTGATATAGAAGATAATTTCCATATACACGATAAAGTTCAGGGCTTACAAAACGACGGTATAATTAATAATGATATACACAACGATTTTAATGAGAAAGTTATTGAAAACCTTTTGCGAGTAGATGTTATTCATCAAGAAAGTCTACTTCATTTTGCTCAAGCAAAAAAAGCAATGCTGTTGGTTATTATAATAGGAGTGGTAAGTACTTTAATCATTGGGCGAAAACTGAGTATGTTTATTATTAAACCTTTAATAAAAATTGTTAATGTAACAAACGAAATTACTAAAGGCAATTTAAATATTGATTTTATAAAAGAAGAAACAAAAGATGAAGTCGGAGAACTTTCAAATTCAATAAGTAAGATGATTGACAATTTAAAACTTTTACTTTCCCAGTCTTCCATTTCAAGTAAGCATGTACGTTTATCTTCAGACCAGCTTTCAGAAAAGATAAATCATGTAGTTAAATCTTCAAAACAAATTTCCACATCCATTCAAAATACTGCTACTGAAACTAATTTTATTATTAAAGGAAATGAAAAAAGTCTTGACGATATGAGAAATATGACAAATGGAATAAAAGAAATTGAAAATTATTCAAAAAATGTGAAGGAAGCTTCTGAGAATGCCATTAATGAAGCATTAAATGGCGAAATATTGATAAAAAAAGCTAAAGAACAAATGGGCTTAATTAGTAAAGTAGTTACTACTTCAAGTAATGAAGTTCAGTCTTTAAGTACAAAAACTGAGGAAATCGGTAAAATAACTGAAGCCATTGTTCAACTGTCATCTCAAACAAATTTATTGGCTTTAAACGCTTCATGCGAAGCTGCAAGAGCTGGAGAAGCCGGGAATGAATTTTCTGTTGTAGCAAGTGAAGTGCGAAAATTAGCTGAACAAACAGATACTTATGCGAAACATATTACAAGCATAGTTTCAGAAATTCAAGAAGGTAGCGTTAAATCTAGAAGGGGAATGGAGCAAGTAACAAAGGAAGTAATTCGCGGTAACGCAATTATTGATAAAGGTAGTGATGGGTTTAATGCTATTCTGAATAAGACACAAGAAGTTTCAAAGCAAATAATATCAGTGACAAAACACCTAGAATTAATGTATCTGACTTCAATAGAAGTTTTAGATAATTTGACATCTATAGATACGATTACGAAAGAATTTTGTTATAGGTTTCAAGAGGTGGCATCTTCTTCGGAAGATCAGATGCAGTCACTAAATGAAGTTTTACAATTTGCAGACTCACTTAAACAAATGGCGATTGAATTGGACGGAGAAATTAATCAATTTAGATTAAAATAAAAAAATTTTATTACGAAAATTTAAGTCTTCTAAATTTGTATAAAAAAAGTATTCTTCATAAAATCTACAACAATATCAGTTAAACTATACCACTGTGCTTATGTTAAGTAAGGTAATGAGCAACATGTTGAACTTGTCGAACATTTTTCCGACAAAACTGATATTGAGGTGATATTGTTGTATACAAAAAATTATAGTGTCCCTGTCGAATTAAATAAAGCTATAGATATGATAATAGAATGTACAGTTTCAACTCGGTTTACCGTTAGAATACCGAAATTGATTAGGGAAATATTATCTATAAGTCCTGGAGATTTAGTTAATGTAGGCTTTTCAAACAATCAAGAAGCCTTACTAATTAGTAAAGCAATACATGATACTATAGATAACAAAATAATAGTAAGTAAAAGTAATATAATTACAATTCCTGTTGAATTACGTAGATATTTAAATATAAAGAGAGGTGATCAGTTTAAGATTTATAACATTAATAACAGAATTATGGTTTTAATGAAAAAGAAATGAAATAAGAATTAGTGGAGAAAATTTGTATTGTTTAATACGAAAAACTAGTAAATAGGTAATTTATAAAGGAAAAATCTAGAGAACTCGTTCTAGCTTCGCTAGAACATCGGAAATTCAGATGGAGTCTCAACTCCACCTGAATGGAAGTTCCCACCTACGCTACGCTTAGAGATGGGGGTCTATGACCCTTAAGTTCAAATCAGTTTGATTAAAATGTAAACCATTGGTTGTCTAAAAAACATTCCTAAATAATCTAAATATGATGGTTAACTGAAATATTCAATAATGTTAATATATGAATAGAAATACAATAGCCGCCATTAATATGGTGGCTATTTTTATAGATTATTCACTTTTTTTAAAGCTAACGATATAATGACCTATTATTGAAGTTTCTTGAAGGTTATACGATATTTTTTAGTTTTCCTGTTCTTATATTTACTACCGGACTGTTATAAAACCACCTATTTTTGTTTTTTATAGCATCTTTTAAAACTCTTACCATATTAACTGGAACCATGACCATCATTACCATTATTACCGTAACTAACATAACTGTAACCACCGTCACTATAACCGTCATCATCACAACCATTATCTTCCATACCAATTGACCTAAGGTTTCCACAATCCTCATGTCCATGACATCATCTCCAAAATATTAATTTATACCCTTAATATAGAATACCCAAAATCTATGAAGGAAAAATTAAGAAAGTTTGTATAAGTTAGGTCAAGTGTCCAACCTTGTTAAATTCCGGCATAAATACACAATCAACTTCAAACTATTTTTTTTACTCATCAGAAGCTCTCATCTAGTAAGAATTGCTACCTTCTTCATAATTTTTACATATTCATCCTTTATGATAGAAATAAAGCTGAACTTCAATCAGTGGGGGTTTTTCCTTCATCCCCCACTGATTGTTAGTTTAACTTATACCACGGGCATAAGAATAACTAATCATCAGCTTTCGCCGATGAAAGTTATTCTATATCGGACCTTTAGGAGCAGTTAATCCCCCAACTAAACTTTTAGATTTTCTTACGTTTTGAGGTGGGGATCTTACTGTCCCTTAAGAGTGGGATAAAATTAAACGCCAAAGGAGTAAAACATGAGTAGATATTTATTTTTAAAAAGTTTTTTAAATTCTCCAGGTACAATCGGTAGTATTACCCCAAGTTCAAAAAAGCTAGCCCAAAAAATGATCAGCGAATCTTCGATCAATTGCAACTCAATCGTAGTCGAACTCGGTGCGGGAACCGGGGTAATAACAGAAGTAATTCTTAAAAATGTCTCATTAATTCATCCGCTAATTATTTTTGAAAAGGATGAACAATTAATAGACGTACTACGAAACTACAATAATACAATTCTGTATAACGATGCCTTCCTACTAATAGACCAGTTACATACTTTACAAAATAAAGTTGATATTATTTTTAATAGTCTACCATTATTAAACTTTTCCAAAAGTCAAATTGGAGATCTTTTATGGCAATCCTACGATCTATTAAAACCTGGTGGTAAATTAATTGGATTTCAATATACTCCTATCCATTTCGGGATGATTAAAGAGATATTTAGTGAAACAACAATTAAATTTGTTCCTTTAAACTTACCCCCTGCATTCATTTATGTTTGTCAAAAAGTTTAAATCCAATTGAATTCACTCTTTAAAAATTCACTATTTTACTTTCTCTCCTATATGTTTAATGGACAAGCTTTTAATCAACAAAGAAATATTCAACAGGTTAAAATAGTTTCTAATAACTCTCTTCACTTTTGTATTTGGTAATTAACTTGTGTAGGAATGGCAGTATATTTTTTGTATTTCAAAACTCCATTGTTTTGCTTATGTACGAATTAGGACATGAGATTGAGTGTGTTATTTTATAACATTTAAGCGACTACTCAAAGTTTGTTCTACTACTGTTATAATTAAGTGCCAAAATGATATATTGATCATAAAGCTGAACTTCAATCAGTGGGGGTTTTCCTTCATCCCCCACTGATTGTTAGTTTAACTTATACCACGGGCATAAGAATAACTAATCATCAGCTTTCGCCGATGAAAGTTATTCTATATCGGACCTTTAGGGGCAGTTAATCCCCCACCTAAACTTTCCGATTTCCTTACGTTTTGAGGTGGGGGTCTTACTGTCCCTTAAGAGTGGGATAAAAGACAATGCCTAGCAATTTGATGCTAGGCATTTATTTCCAACGATTTTTATAATCTACTATTCTATATTACTTGATGACAGCCAACATTATATCCTAATCCATTGACAACCTCTTCAATTTGTAGAACATGAATTTTCGTAGTATCCAAGTTAACGGTTACCTTATTTTTTTCTAGGTTAACCTTAGCACTAGAAACACCATCCATTTGTGTTAGTGCACCTTCAATTGTACTAACACAATGTCCACAACTCATCCCTCGAACAGAAATTTCCACCTTTTTCATTTTTATATCTCTCCTTGTAATTTATATTTTCCCTGCACGAAATTGCGAAAGGGAGTTAAAGCGTAACTGATTTAAACTTTTTAAGTCTCATTGTATTTAATACTACTGACACGGAACTAAAAGCCATTGCAGCCCCCGCTAATGCTGGATTTAGAAAAATTCCGATAAATGGATAGAGTATTCCAGCAGCAACTGGAATTAAAACTACATTATAACCGAACGCCCATCCTAAGTTTTGCCAAATCATGTGCATGGTTGACTTCGCTAACTTTAGCGATGTGACGACACTCATGATGTTTCCTCGCATTAATGTAATATTAGCGGTTTCCATCGCTACATCTGTTCCCGTTCCTATTGCAATACCAACATCGGCTTGCGCCAAGGCAGGGGCATCATTAATACCGTCTCCCACCATAGCTACAACTTCATTACCTTCTTGTAATTTCTTCACTTCTGCTGCTTTATGCTCTGGTAGGACCTCAGCAATAAACTCATCAATACCCGCTTCTTTTGCAATGGCTTTTGCAGTCCGGTAATGATCTCCGGTAAGCATAATCACCTTGATTCCCATGGATTTTAGTGCTTTAATTGCAGGAACAGTGTCATTCTTTAAGGTATCTGCCACTGCAATAATACCTGCGTACTCTCCGTTAACTGCTACAAACATTGGTGTTTTTCCTTGATCCGCCAGACCTTCTGCAATTTGTTTCATCTCATGATTTGTAACGTTATGATCGTTCATGAATTTTATATTACCAACTAATATCTCTTTATTATCAATAGTTCCAATTAATCCATGACCTGTTACTGCCTCGAAAGTATCTGGGTCTTGGAGATTTAATTGTCTATTTTTAGCTTCCTGAACGATTGCTTCTCCTAATGGATGCTCAGACACTTTTTCAACTGAGGCTACGAGCTTTAATAATTCAACCTCTGAAAATGTATGGCTGGTAATAATATCAGTTACTGTAGGTTTCCCGTCAGTTAGCGTACCTGTTTTGTCTAATACTACAGTAGTAACTTTGTTTGTCCTTTCAATACTGGCTGCGTCTTTGATTAAAATACCATTTTCAGCACCTTTTTCTGTACCAACCATAATAGCAGTTGGAGTAGCTAAACCGAGTGCACATGGGCATGCTATTATTAATACAGAAATAAATGACGTAAGTCCGACGATAAACGCAGGTTCTGGACCAATTGCCCACCATACAACGAAACTAATAAGTGCCAAGATAACGACAGCTGGAACGAAATAAGCAGAGATTTTATCTACTACACGTTGTATAGGAGCTTTTGACCCTTGTGCTTCATTAACCAAGCGGATAATTTGAGAAAGCGCGCTATCTTTCCCGATTTTTGTAGCTTTTAGTGTAAAACTACCTGTTTTGTTTATTGTGGCTCCAATTACTTCACTGCCAACTTCTTTTTCAACAGGGATAGATTCTCCTGTCAGCATCGATTCATCAACAGAAGATTTCCCTTTAATTACTTCCCCATCCACGGGTATTCTTTCTCCAGGACGCACGACGATGATATCATTGATAATAACGTTTTCTACAGGTATCTCTACTTCATTTCCATTACGTACTACAGTAGCTGTTTTGGCCTGTAAATTCATTAATTTTTTGATGGCAGAAGAGGTCTCCCCTTTTGCCTTTGCCTCGAGATAACGACCGAGAATAATAAGCGTAGTAATTACCGTTGTTACGTCATAGTACAATTGATAAGGAAAACCAATATTAGATAGAGTAGTAGGGAACAACGTCATAGCCCCACTATAAAACCAGGCAGCTGTTGTACCCATCGCTACAAGTACATTCATGTCAGCTGATTTATTTTTTAATACTTTATAACTATTACTGTAAAAACGCCACCCTGGTCCCAACTGGACAAAACTAGTTAATAGAAGTAGCCAATACGGATTTGACATGAAGCTTGGCACCCAGTCTCCCCATCCAAGAAACATATGAGGGATACTTCCAATAAGGACGATAGACGTTAAGATGGCACCAAAAATGAAATCCTTTTTTAATTTTTTTGTTTCTTTTTCTTGCTCAAGACTGACATCCACTTCATTTGTATCATCAATGACATTTCCGCTATAACCAATACCTTCGATTGCTTCTATGATATGTTTTGGTTCAGCTACTCTATTATCATAAGATACTTGTGCTTGATTGGCGGCTAAATTAACATTCACAGAATGTACACCTGGTATTTTCGATATTTTCTTTTCTACTCGATTAACACAGGAAGAGCAAGTCATTCCTCTTACAGAAAAAAGTGTTTTTTCCATTTCATTCACCTCATCGTTAAATTTAATATACCCATACAATACAGGGGTAGGGTATATATGTTTAAAAAATTGAAATAAAGCAATTAGATTGCTTTATTTCATTGATTTACTACAACTTGAACATTTAATGTTAACGCTAAATTATTGTTAGTTATGTTTCATACAATGATAATTTTTACATCGACATTGGCCAGGAGCGCAATTACATTTCACTTCTTCAACGGCATCTTTTTTCTTTTCTTCTAAAATTCTCTCTAACAAAATGATGTCATCAACACTTAATGTTGCCTCTGAAATCAGATTTCCTATAGTTTTTCCAACTTCTTTAGTACAGATATTATCAAAAAATCCAGTGATAAGATTTTTTAATGTTTCCTCTTCATTTATAGCCGCTGTGTAGAGGTAGCGTTTTCCACTCGCTTCTGTATTTAGCATTCCTTTTTTTACAAGACGCCCTATAAAAGTTTTTGTCGTTGCGGGTTTCCAATCTTTCTTATCTTGTAAAATAGTGATAATTTCTTTACTTGTCACTCTTTTTAATGTCCAAACTACACGCATGACTTCCCATTCTGATTCTGTAATTTTTGTTTCTACGTCTGTTGTCATGTGGGACCTCACCTCCTGTTCTTTTCTGTTTACAATTGTAATCGTTGGTGTTTAATTAAAGTTTACACTCGTAAACGATTATTGTCAATCAAATAATTAAAGTTATTTTTCTACTTATACGAGTAAGGATTTATTTTTATTTACCAGGAAAAAATTCACAATTACTTCATATTAGTTTGATAAAAATAAATAGAATTATTTTATTTTCATAGTTAAAGGAGAGGTTTTGTTTGTCACTGTTACATATTATTGTTCTAGCACCACTTTTATTTGCTGTCAGTATTCCTCTTTTAAACAAGTTTGTTTATAAAATTCACCCTGGTTGGTGTATATTTTTCTTTAAACTAATTCTTTTTATTTATTTCTTTAAATTTATTCCTTTAAATAGTAATGGTGAAGTAAAAAAGGAAGTATATTCCTGGGTACCCTCATTAGGTATTAATTTTACCATTTATTTAGATGGTTTAAGTTTACTCTTTTCATTATTAATAACTGGGATTGGAGCGTTAGTCGTTTTATATTCCATCTTTTATTTACCTAAAGGTAAAGAAAATTTATCTAACTTCTATGTTTTTCTATTAATTTTCATGGGTGCAATGTTAGGGGTCGTTCTTTCTGACAACCTTATTGTCCTCTATATTTTTTGGGAATTAACAAGTTTAGCTTCTGCATTATTAATTGGTTTTTGGTACCATCGAGAAAAATCAACCTATGGTGCTCAAAAATCAATGTTAATAACCGTTTTTGGTGGATTTGCCATGTTAACTGGATTTATTTTGTTATTTATAATGACAGGTACATTTAGCATTCGAGAAATTATTGACCAATCTCATCTATTAACTAACAATCCACTGTTTCTACCTACCCTTATCCTTATCTTATTAGGTGCTTTCACAAAATCAGCACAATTTCCGTTTCATATATGGCTACCTGATGCAATGGAAGCGCCAACACCTGTCAGTGCGTATTTACATTCAGCAACTATGGTTAAAGCAGGGATCTATTTAATAGCACGGTTTAACCCGATTTTTGGTGGTTCCGTTGAATGGTTCTGGATTATTATAAGTGTCGGTACTGTAACTTTAGTTTTGGGAGCTTATTCAGCCGTCAAACAAACAGACCTTAAATCACTTACTTGTTGCTTTTGGAACAATCAGCCAATTAGGCTTAATTGTGACATTGTTAGGTATAGGATCGCCAGCGGTAAACTACGGTTACTCAAATGAAACAAGTTTCTATTTTGTTGCAAGCTTGGCTGCTTTATTTCATTTAATTAATCACGCTACATTTAAGGGGACTGTTTTTATGATTGTTGGGATTATCGATCATGAAACGGGAACAAGAGATATACGTAAACTTGGAGGATTAATGACATTTATGCCTATTAGTTTTACATTGGCTATCATAGGTGGGTTTTCAATGGCAGGTCTTCCACCATTTAATGGTTTTTTAAGTAAAGAAATGTTTTATACCGGGATAATTAATGCTTCGCAAATTAGTTTTTTCCCTATGAACCCATGGGGATATTTACTTCCTATCCTTGCATGGATAGCTAGTATTTTTACATTTTTATACAGCTTTATTTTTATTTTTCGGACTTTCACTGGAAAATTTAACCAAAATAAATTGAAAAAAATGCCTCACGAAGCATCTTTAGGTTTATTAATTAGTCCTATTATCTTAGCATCAATGGTCATTTTGTTATTTTTTTATCCAAACATTCTTTCCTATACCATATTAGAGCCTGCTATGTCTGCTATTTTTCCTAATGCTCTAAATTCAAATGAAAAGTTTTACGTAAACATTTACGCTTGGCATGGATTTAATATCGAATTAATGATGACGATCGGCGTTATCATCGTTGGCTCCATTCTCTATTTTATTTATCGTCGTCACATGAACACCTATCATATTTTTACGCAAAAAGATCCATTAAATAGAGTGTACGATATTTCTTTAAATTGGTTAATACGTTCATCTACTTATTTAACACGCTTACAAATGACAGGACTTTTAAGAGATTATCTAGTATATATGTTAACATTTATACTATTTATTTTAGGTTTTACTATGGTTCGATTTAATGCTTTTTCCATTGATACTAGTAATCTTACACCTATTCCAATATATATATGGATAGTCACCCTATTATTGATCACAACTGTTGTTAGTATTCCATTTATCAATAATAGAGTCACTGTTGTTCTTATTACCGGAGTCAGCGGTTACTTAATAGCTCTTCTATTTGTCATTTTCAGAGCTCCTGATTTGGCTTTAACCCAGATCTTAGTTGAAACAATAATGTTAGTGTTATGTATCGCTTGCTTTTACCATTTACCTGAACTTAGAAAAGAAAAATTTAAACCTACTTTTAAATTTATTAATCTAATAATATCTTTAGGGGTAGGGGGAATTATAACGCTTATTGCTCTTAGTGTTCATTCTATACGTAATTCAATAGGATTTGAATCGATTTCTCAATATTTTATTGAAAATTCATATACACTTGCTGGCGGAAAAAAATATCGTTAATGTCATTATTGTTAATTTTCGCGGTTTTGATACTTTACTTGAAATCATTGTACTAGGGATTGCAGGATTAGGGATTGTCACATTAATTAAATTAAAAGTAACCGAAAAAGATGTTTAAAGTAAAACAGCCTTCAAAAAAACACAAAAGTACACCAATTAATTGGTGTACTTTTCTATTTTTCAACTGGTTATGGTTCCTAATTAAATTATATAAGTATCGTTCCTTCAATTTAAGGCTTAAAGATAAAATCATTTAATAAAGCTGAACTTCAATCAGTGGGGGTTGTTTTCCTTCATCCCCCACTGATTGTTAGTTTAACTTATCGGACCTTTAAGGGCAGTTAATCCCCCACCTAAACTTTCCGATTTTCTTACGTTTTGAGGTGGGGTCTTACTGCCCCTTAAGAGTGGGATAAATTTAGAAAAGGTTTTTTAGTTATTTACTGTAAGTTTTTATGGCAATATACATAATAATTAGTATTAAGAGTGGAATGACAAACCATAGACAAATTTGAAATAATATACCTAAAAATACGAATGTAGAATAGTGACCTAAACTTATAATGATAACCATTGTTAAGCACATCAGACCTATAACAATAAAAATGGTTGCAGTTACCCATTCGGCTTTTTTCACATTCTCTCTCCCTCTTTCGTAGACAGTGGGAATGTAACGACCACGGTTGTCCCTACATTTAGTTTACTTTTTATGGTTATCGTACCATTTTGTAATTCTACTAGTCTCTTTACAATTGATAATCCTAGTCCAGATCCTCCATACTTACGTGAACGAGATTTTTCCACTCGGTAAAAACGTTCAAATATAAATGGTAAATCTTCAGCGGATATACCAACTCCTGTATCCATAATAACTATTTTTACTACCTTCTGTTTCGTTACAATTTCGATACTCACTTTGCCACTATCGGTATAACGAATTGCGTTTTCAATTAAATTTATAAATATTTGTTCCAATCTTAGTTCGTCTCCTAAAATCAAAGGAGGTTCAGAAGGCTTTTCCAAAGTATAACCTAACCCTTTTTCTTGTGCTCTAAATTTTGTTTTAAGATAAACTTCTTCAACAAGTTCAGAAACATCAATAAATACATTATTTAAATTAATCTTTCCTTCTTCAATCATCGATAAGTCTGACAAATCACTAATCAAGTTGGTTAATCGTGTTGTTTCATTATCGATAATGTTTAAGTATTGGTTTTTTTCTTCATTAGATTTATATAACTCTTCTTTTAAAACTCTTGAATACCCTTTAATATAAGTTAATGGAGTTCGTAATTCATGAGAAATGTTAGCAAAAAATTCATTTCTACCATTTCTATACCTTCTTAGATCTTCTGCTAGATCATTTATAGCTTCACCTAGTGAACCTATCTCATCTTTCGAAGATACTTGTAATTTGGTATCTAGGTTCCCTTTGGCAATTCTTCTCGTAACTTGCTCCATTTGTATTAAGGGATATGATAATTTTTTTGAAAGAATGAGCGTAAACCCAATTGCAAGAAAAAAAGATCCTAGAGCAGCGAAAAATATTAAGCGTCTAATCTTTTCTAAAGAAGCTATGACACCTTCAATTGGTGTTAAAATATATACTGCACCCAAAAATTTATTGTCTAAAAAAATCGATGATCCAGAAATATAGTAAGTTTTATGGTGTGTTTCATCATATATATTCTCCTGAATAAGCCCTTTTTTAAGATTTGCTAATTCCTCGGTTGAAATTTTGTCACCAACTTGAGTATATTTAACATTAGAAACAACGACATTACCGCTGTCATCTACTACATACAACAAATTTTGTGATAAAGCAGCCATCAAATTTAGTACTTCAAATATACCTTTGTCGTGGTTGCTGGCAATTAGAGAAGCATATTGAGAAGAGATTTGTTGAGTATTTTCTTCTACAGTATTAAAATAAAAGCCAGAAAAAATTTCATGAATAACAAATCCTAAAGGAAATAATAACGCCAAAAATAGAGCAGTAATCGTCCCACCTAGTTTTAAATCTATTCTATTTAGGTTCATTTTTAGCCCTCTGCTCAAACTGATACCCTACCCCCCACACCGTTCGAATCGGTGAAAAGCTTAATCCAGCTTTCAATATTTTTAATCTTATGTTTTTTACATGTGTATCCACTGTACGGATATCACTAAGATGCTCGTCACCCCAAATTTGATATAACAACTGTTCTCTTGTGAAGACCCTACTAGGATGTTTGGCTAGACTATAAAGTAAATGAAACTCCTTAGGAGTAAAATCTACTTCATTATCTCGGATCAACACCTTTCTTGAATCCCAATTTAATGTTATCTCATTGAAAGTAATTGTCTTATTACTTTCATATTCCCCTTGAGATTCTGTTCTACGAAGTAGAGCATTAATTCTTGCTAATAATTCCTCTTTTTCAAAGGGCTTAGTTAAATAATCATCTGCTCCGCTATTTAGACCTTCTACTTTATCTTTTGTTTCTCTCTTAGCAGTTAACATAATAATTGGGATTTTATTTATTTCGCGGATTCGTTTGCAAACCTCAATACCGTCAATTTCAGGCATCATTAAATCAAGAATAATCAAATCAATTGAAAATTGCTTCACAATGTTTATTGCTTCGTAACCATCTTGAGCTTCTCTAACTTCAAACCCTTCACTTATTAAAAATATTTCTATTAATTTTCGCATTTTCCATTCATCATCAACAATTAACACTCGTTTTTTCTCCATAAATTAAATACCTCATTCAAATAATGACTTTAAAGAATAAAGATGTGCCAACTCAATTTATAAATTGTGGCATTTCATTTCCAACTGAATTTTCATAAATACCTTCAATAAAAGTAAGTATAGTTCAAATATGTCGACTAAAATCGAAACTTTGTTTACTAATAAAGTAATTACTTTTGCTATTGTAATTTCCTTTTCTGTGTTTTTCTAATAGCTTGAGGATATATTCAACGAAAGTGGCTCTTTGTATATACCATACCCTCCAAATAGTTCATCTGCACCCTCTCCTGATAATACTACTTTTACATGTTTACTTGCTAATTTAATTTAATCTTTTAATTTTCTAAAATCTCAAGACTATATATTAGATAGAAATTATGTATAATCTATGAACTTATTATTAATTTATTGAATTCTGTAAGCTCCTTGTAACTTCTATTTTCCTAACATTAAGTTTCAGCTACTATTGCCTTCATTTTTCAGGATTTTCACCAAAGAGTGCATCTATAGGACGTACAAAAAATGAAAAGTAACCTATAGTGTAGGTTGCTTTTCATTTTTCAAAGCAATTTGTAGTACCTTTATATGTTTACTCATTTAGTTAGAGGATAATTTGTTTTTTGAATCTTCTCCTAAACTGTCAACTTGTTTTCAGCTATCTCGTTTAATGAAAAATTTAGTCCTTATGTAATACCCAGGTTTACTCTTAATACTGATGTAGCATCAATAATATGTCTATTAATAGCAAGCTCTTCTGGACTAAATCCTAATGCTAAACCAATTAACTGTGGTAGATGTAAAATTGGCATTTCAATATCACCACTGTATCCTTTTTGTGCATCTGGTTGATACATATCTAATTGCATTTGACATAATGGACATGGCGTCACGATACAATGCGCTCCTGCCATTTTTGGTGAAATACAATTGATTGCCGTTAGTTTTAATACTTCTTTTTCTGCTGGGAAAACGGCATGGAACCCACAACAAGCTAATCGTTGATCAAAATCAACGCACTCAGCACCTAATGCTTCAGCTACAATTTCCATCGAACGTGGATTTCGATGATTTTCAAATCCCATAATTTGAGGTGGTCTTACAATATGACACCCATAAAAGTTAGCTACTTTTAAACCTTTTAGTGGCCTTTTTACTAGCTTCTTTAAATTTTCAATTCCATAGTCTTGAATAATTGCCCAAAGTAAATGAGTCACTTCGCTCGTACCTTTATATTCTAGACCTGATTGTTGCAGACCATTGTTAACCTTTTCCTTAAGTTCAGGATCTTTATCTAACTCGTTCTTCGTTGTTCGAATCATTAGTGTACAGGTGTTACAAACCGTCAATAACGGTACACCTAGCTTTTCAGCTAACGCTAAGTTTCTAGCATTGACGCTCGTTGCTAAAAAGTCATCCACATCTTGAATATGACTCGCACCACAACAAGTCCAACCTTCGAGCTCAATGAGTTCGATCCCTAGAGCATTTGCTACCTTTTTTGTAGAAATCATTAATTCTCCAGCGGCAGATTCTAACGTACAACCTGGAAAAAATCCGTATCTCATTATTGGCTCACCTCCTGGGCATATTGATAAATCTTTCTTATTCCCTCTATACCTTTTACTTTCTTTGGCATGTGTAGTGGATTAATTTTCCCTTTTAAAATCATTCGTGTAGCCATCGGAACTCGTTTTCCAATTGTCTTTGCCATTCCATCGGTCTTAATTGGTAACATCATTTCATTTAATCTACCAGTCTTGTGAACATCATCATAGAATGCATAAGCATGGCGAGCACCTTGGTTATCTTTAGCACCCATTTTCATCGAAACTTTTCGTAAGTAGGCAATTTGGTCTGTTAACGGAATACCTTTTGGACAGTTCGTTACACACTGCATACAGTGAATACATTTCCATAATTCATTTTCTAGTACTGGCTGAATACGTTGTAGTGGATCAGCATCTCTTGAATCAACAGCAAAACGGTAAGCTTTATTTAAAACGAACGGATCAAGATACCCACCATCATTTACATTTAGCTGTCCACACTCTGATGTACATACCCCACAAAGAATACAGGCAGTTGGTGAAGCAATTTTCGCAAATTCTGCTTCACTTTGCTTAAAGCCTTTCTCTACACTTCCGTCCTCAGAAGGGATTAACCATGGCTTAACAAGCTTAAGCTTCTCCACTTTTGGCTTCCAATCAATAACTAAATCTCTAATTACTTCATAATTTTGTAACGGTTCAAATGTTAAAACATTTGTTTCGAACGTTTCGATGATTTCATCTAGTGGCGTTTTACAGCCTAGATAAGATGTTCCGTTAATTCTTACTCCACAGCTCCCACAAATAGCGTGACGACAGGCAGAAGTAAAGTTTAATGTCGGATCCATTTCATCTTTAATTTTTGTTAATGCCCAAAGGACAGTTTTATTTTTTTCATAAGGGAATTGATATTCTTGAACCCACTTGGTTGTCCCGTCATAGCGATGAATTCTAAAAATAAATTTTTCCATTAGTATTTTCGCTCCTCTGGTTTATACTTTGTAATCTTAAC
>NZ_MLQS01000027.1 GCF_001866055.1 Anaerobacillus alkalidiazotrophicus | reverse complement strand
AAATGGTGGACATGGAAGGCAATATCATTTTTTTGTAATTTTACTTCTAAATCTAAAGGCAAAACTAATTGGTTCATGTTATAATCTTTAAACATAAGGACCCTTCTTTCTGTTGAAATTTGGTATGGTAACTTTATTTTATCAGAAGTGGTCCTTATTTTTATTAAAAATAATCAAAGCCGGTGAAATTTTACTCGTCGTAAAATTTCACCGGCTTTTTTCATCTAAGAGGTGGTTTTGTCCCAGCCCTTTCTAAATTATTTACGTAGATAACAACTCTCTAGGGTTTGTTTTTTTCTTATTTATTAATAATTACGTAGTAACTGTTGTCTCAGAATCTGGAGCAAAGTTTGTAACTTCTAGGACAATTGGTGTGCCTGTAGGAATAGTTTCATTCTCACCGACAGTAATTTCTAGTTTACCTGTTGCAGTAGCACCAGCCGTATATGAACTAATACCTTCCATTTGTAATACACCGTTTATATATACATTGTAGTAAGAGTTATCAGTAGCTAATTCTGGGAGGGCTGTTGCTGCAGCGCCAGTATCATCTTCAAAGTCAGCAGCATCAATACTTAAAGTAGTATTTGTAATATTGGCTTCTGTTTCATAGAAAAAGCGAGTAACATCAGGTGCTACATCGGTTTCTGTTGTTGCAGAAACATATAATTTCATTATCCTTAATGGCATACTATCTAACCTTTCTATAATTTATTTTTGTTCCATTTAGTTTACTCAAATCCATATGAGTAAGTCATAGGTTGTATGCCTTATTTCACATAAAATAGGTTTTCATCATTTTATGAACGAATTAGGGTTATAAATTGTAGTGAGATCGGTGTACCTTGATGTGGAATATCTTCTGTAAGCAAGGTGAGTAGACCGATTTCAACATGGTAATTTAGCTCTGGCTGTATTACCCCGTTAATAAATAGATTTATTGAAGATACTTCGTTTGGGTTAAGAATGCCTTCCTCTCCATACATAGTAAGCTCGTCTTGATTGGTAAAAATCTCTTTTACCCCATCGGAAATGGTATTATATTGGGAAGTACATCCTATTAAGAGTTCATAGTTTGGTGAATAAATACTTATAGCTTCAAGAATAATTGGTACATCTTTTTGTGGAATATCATCCGTTCTTAACGTAAGAACTCCTTGTTGTACCATATAGTTTGTATGCGGTTGTAATACTCCGTTAATATAAAGATTAAAGTAAGAGACAAAAGAAGGATCAGGGATGCCTTGATCACCATATTCAACTAATTTATCGTCGCTAGTAAATGATTTCTTTACTCCGTCAGAAATTGTATTAAATTGATAACTCACACCTTGTAAAATTTTACTGTCAGGATCATAATACGTAACAAATTTAATCATAATCGGTGTTCCTTTTGGTGGAACATCAATCGTGTTTAAAGTAAGTTTTCTTTTTTCAATTTTGTAGATGATTTTCGGCTGTAATATCCCGTTAATAAATACTTGAAAATAAGAACATTTATTAGGATCTAGTATGCCTTGGTTACCATACATTGTTAACTCATCATTATTTGTATACGTATTTTTTTGACCATCACTTAAACAATTAAACTGATAAACAACTGAATTTATCTTGGTTGCCATATGGTAAATACATACATTAGTTTGAAACGATACAGAGTCGTAAACTTGATTGATATTGATACAATGGTTTTTTGTTTGATTTTGTGATAATTGTGAATATGGTTGTGTTCCTGGAGTACAAATGGTATTTTTCGCTTCAACATCAACAATAGTGTCAAGATTAATGAAGATCTTTATTTGATCAAGGAACTGCTTGTTCGTAGTAGAGGTAGGGATTGCAACACAAGAAAATTTATTAACAGTAAAGTGTAACTGAGTTTGCTTTGGAGCATAAAGGTAAAGTCGTTTTATAGTACTAAATGCTATGGGACTTGAAAAGTTTTTTCCATCAGATGAAAGTACGATATATCCACTTATTGCAATGAGTACTTTAGCAAGTGAGATTGTTTTCCCATGGGCTATGAATGATTTTTTAGATCGATTATGTGGCGGTGAAATTTCTTGATACGTAATTGCATTGTCCGTATAGGGATTTAAAATGTTGCCGTTTTTATCAGATAGAAAACAAGTGATCTTACGGGAGTCATTTCTAATCACAACAAATCACTCCAAAAATTATACATTTGATTTACCATCAATTAGTGAAGATTTACTAATAAACTTGATAATTGCCATTCATATTTTATGTAGTGAAAATATTTTAGTTCCAAAAAGTATAGTAAGACTAAATGGTCTAAAAGACTATTAGTATTGATGATCAATGATAAAGACAATAGTAAAAGCTAAGTAGAGACGATGTAATGATCGGACGTCTAAACTTAGCTTTCATTCGTTTATTTAATTGATACTATCACAATTTTTTACCTATTCGTCTTCTTCATCGTCCTCCTCATCATCTTCCTCAGCTTCGTCTTCCTCATCATCTTCCTCAGCTTCTATCTTAAATTCAACTTCTGAACCGTCAGTGAAGACGACTTCAATATCTGCTTCGATAAATGAATCGTCACCTAATGCAGCAACAACCTTTTCTGAGATTTTTTCTGCATCCATATCAGAAGAAATTGACAATTTATCCATAAAGTCTGTAGGGAAGACTTTTCCGTCGTTATTTATTTCTTCATCACCTGCATCTGTTTTTTTGTAGAGTGTTAGCTCTTCTTCCTCAAAGTGTAATTCAAATTTTTCCCCATTTTCAAACTCAAGTTCAACCGTTAATTCTTGAATGTCTTTACTCATTTTTTGTCCTCCTTGAAATGATTTGGTTTGTTATACCCTTCTTAACATATGCCCTTAACAGTTTGGAGTTTAGGACATTTAGGAAGTGTTTTTTGCTTTTCACAAAAAATGTGCCCTTTTCCTATATATGACTGAGATCTACAAATTAGAAGTGAAGAAAATGAGTAATTTTCCTATTTTCGTGATAAATATCCATCCACGTTTTCATCTGTTGAATATAGTAATTATTAGATTAGTAACCAGGAGGGGAAAAAATGAGTGAAGAACAATTAATTACTCCTTGGGATTTAGATGGAACTCTTGGAGACTTGTATGTCCCATCTTATATTGAGGAAATGGCGCAACAAGTAGTTACCTATTATGATATGACGGTTAGTCACATGGAAGTAATTACTACAAAAGCTGATAAGGGTGGCCTTATTTGGAAAATTAACACAGATAAAGGTCCGATGAGTTTAAAAATTTTACACCGTAGACCAACAAGAAGTTTATTTAGTTTAGGCGCACAAGAGTATTTAGTTGTAGAGAAGAACGCCAAAGTACCACCATTAATTAAAACGAAATCGGGAGAAAACTTTGTTGAAATGGGGGGGAAACTTTGGTTTGTTGCTGAATGGATTGAGCCACTAGAACAAGTAACAAAAGACTTAGAAGGAGCAAAATTACTATGTTCTGCAATAGGGGAATTTCACCGTCTTTCTAAAGGTTATACACCTCCAAAAGGGGCTGAAAATGCATCAAGACTATTTCGTTGGCCTAAAACATACAAAAAAGTGGTAAAAAAAATGGAGTGGTTTCGAGATATTGCTAAAGTTTATAGTGAAATGCCAGCAAGTTCAACTATTTTATCAGTCATCGATATGTTTGAAGAGCAAGCGGTAAAAGCATTGCAACTTCTTGAACAATCGGCTTACAATGATCTCGTCGCAAGAGGAAATAAAGAATGGGGTCTTGTTCATCAGGACTATGGATGGTCAAATGGGCAAAAAGGTGCAGATGGCATGTGGATCATTGACCTAGATGGAGTAGCCTACGATTTACCTATTCGAGATTTACGAAAATTAATTACAGGTACGATGGATGATTTAGGTGCTTGGGATTTTACTTGGGCCAAAGCAATGATTAATGCTTATCACGAAGCGAATCCGATTGAAGATGAACTCTTTGACATTTTGATCATCGATATGTGCTTGCCGAACTTATTTTATAAAAACGTAAAAGAAATGTTGTTTGAACCAACCGTATTTATGGATGGCGAATTAGAAGCATTAGTAAATCGCATCGTCCAAATTGATCAAACAAAATGGCAGGTTATTGAGCAACTCAAGGAAGACTGGAAAGGAGGTAAATCTTCATGAAAGTCCTGATCATATGCACTGAAAAGTTACCAGTTCCACCCATACGAGGAGGGGCAATTCAAACGTATATTGCTGGATCTGTTCCGGAACTAAGTAAAAACCATGATATTACAATTTTGGGTATTACAGATCCTTCATTACCAGAAACAGAGACAAAAGATGGTATTCATTATGTCCGTGTTCCAGGAAAGCTATTAGAAATCTATCGAGAGGGCGTTGTAAACTATATTAAGGATCAATCTTTTGACTTAATCCACATATTTAATCGGCCTCGTTTAGTTAGCCCTGTACGTGAAGTAGCACCTCAATCACGGATCGTCTTAAGCATGCATAACGACATGTTTAAACGTGATAAAATTGAGCCAGAAGAAGCGAAAGTGGCAATAAGTCAAGTCGATAAAATCATCACGATTAGTAATTATATTGGGCAGGCAATCATTGAGCTCTACCCAGAAGCCGAGCCTAAATTACAAACGATTTATTCTGGTGTTGATTTGGAGCGATTTGTACCTGCTTATACTGAGAAAGGAAAAAAAATTAAAGATGTTGTACGACGAGCTCATAATCTTGAAGGAAAGAAAGTTATATTATTTGCAGGTAGACTTTCACCAAATAAAGGAGCTGATGTCCTCGTTCGAGCCATACCTGAATTAGAAAAGAAGCATCCAAATATAGCATTAGTTATTGTAGGAAGTAAATGGTTCAGCACCAATGAAATAACTGACTACGTAGCTTATGTTCGTGCGTTAGCCGATCGATTAAGCGTACCGGTTATTACGACTGGATTTGTATCTCCTGATGAAATTCAATACTGGTTTGTAGCTTCTGACATTTTTGTTTGTCCTTCACAATGGCAAGAACCACTAGCTCGTGTTCATTATGAAGCAATGGCTGCTGGTTTGCCAATCATAACGACGGCAAGAGGTGGTAATCCAGAAGTAATTGAAATAAATAAAAATGGATTTGTCGTTGAAAATCCAGAAGATCCAACTGAATTTGCAAACTATATATCCCAGTTAATTTCTAGTCCAAACTTATGTAAAGAATTGGGGCAGTACGGACGAAAGCTTGCGGAAGAAAAGTATAATTGGAACCGGGTTGTCAATAATATTTCCTCCGTTTGGGAGGAAATGGAAGATAAAATGAAAAATAATGCTCCGATTGGATCAGACAATGCAGTGAAGGAAGAAAATGAAGAAATAATCGATTTAGCTTCCAAAACAACAGAAGATTTACCATTAGAATTTACACAAGAGAAAAATGAAGAGATAGCAGAAACTATAGAACAAGTAGAACTGAATGATCTAGAAGAAATGGACGAAGCAAAAGAAGAAAACGATGAAGGAGTTGAAGAGGAAGCAGAGGTTATCGAAGAAATTGAAGAAGTTGATAAGGAAGAGACAAACAACGATGAAGTAGTTGAAGAGGTAGAAGGGGTTACTGAAGAAACTGAAGTAGTAGAAGAAGTGGAAGAAATAGTACCGAAGAAGAAGATTTTTGTTTGTCACGACAATCCACCAGCAAAACCGTGGTTTAAAATAAAAGTGGAGAAAAGAAAAAGGGGTAGAAAAAACAGAAAACGAAAATAAACTTCATAACAATCAGAGGATGTTAATTTCCAAATGCGTGGTCTAACTCCACCGTCTTTAGACGGTATACGCTTTTAGCCTTACACTTCGATGTCCATACTTAAGTTGTGAGGTGAAAAGTATGGACGGCTATAAAAAGAATAGTCATGCAGTTTATGATATCAAATATCATGTAATCTGGGTAACAAAATACAGATATAAAGTATTATATGGTCCGATTGCCATAAGAACACGAGAGCTAATCAGGCAAGGATGCGAAGCGAGAGGCATCACCATTTTACAAGGAAGTGTTGGAAAAGATCACATCCACTTATTGTTATCATGTCCACNATGTCCATACTTAAGTTGTGAGGTGAAAAGTATGGACGGCTATAAAAAGAATAGTCATGCAGTTTATGATATCAAATATCATGTAATCTGGGTAACAAAATACAGATATAAAGTATTATATGGTCCGATTGCCATAAGAACACGAGAGCTAATCAGGCAAGGATGCGAAGCGAGAGGCATCACCATTTTACAAGGAAGTGTTGGAAAAGATCACATCCACTTATTGTTATCATGTCCACCAAGTCTTGCCCCAAGTAAAATTATGCAGTACCTAAAAGGAAGATCCTCTAGGCTACTCCAGGATCAATTTCCTGAACTGAAAAAGAAATATTGGGGACAACATTTATGGGCAAGAGGTTATTTTTGTGCCACAGTAGGAAATGTGGATGAAGAAACAATTAGAAATTATATTGCAAACCAGTTTAATGAAGAAAAGAACGACATATTTAGGATTGAAGAATGAGTTTAGTCAAATTTTAGTTTGCTTAAGCATGTTGGACTTTGAGAGGACTTCAGTCTTAAGAAACGACTTTAGTCGTCGACATTTTATGTCCAAATCCACCTGCTTTAGCGGGTGGTCGTTTAAGTTTCCACAAAGTTGTCCCAACTTAAAGAATTGAATAAAAAAACAAGGTGTAAGATAATCAGGTCTTACACCTTGTTCAAGTTATTAGAATTATTTTTTTCTTCTAAACAAGTAAGATAAACTGTTTCAAGGCGATCTGCAACATGATGGAATTGAAAATTCGCCTCTACAAAGGCTCTTCCATTTCTGGCTATCCAAGAAGAAAACTCTTGGTTTTCTAAAAAATAATCAATGGCTTTAACGTATGAATTGACTTTATTGAATTCCTTCACTAAATACCCGTTAAACAAATGTGAAATGACTTCTGCATTACCACCACGGTTCGTTGTAATAACTGGTAAGCCAGCAGCCATCGCTTCATAATGGACACGTGCTAATGGCTCTTGCCATTGGGAACTACATACAAATATATCGCTCATTAAAAATAAGTTTGGAATTTCATGGGCTGGGATAAATTTTGTGAAAAGGACTTTGTTTTCAATAGGTTTAGCTAGACGATATAAATACTCGATATAACGATTTGGCACATCATCACTAAACCACTTTCCACCTGTTATAATTAGGAATGTGTCGGGATATTTTCTCACAATTTTTTTCATTGCTTTGATTAACAAGTGAGCCCCTTTATTTTTTGTCAGTCTTCCAGAGAAAAAGATGATCTTTTTATCTTCAACATTAAATCTATTTTGATAAATGTTTCTAATTTCTTTTCCTTTATCGGACCATAATGGTGGATAATCATCTAAATTTACACCTGAATATACGACTTTGGTTTTTTGGTTCGCTTCGCCAAAACGAGATACAATCGTTTCTTTAATATAATTACTTATAGTAACAATCTGATTAACTGTTTCAACAACTTCTTTTCCGAGTTGGGTTGAAATTTTCACCTCTGAGAACATATCATTGTGAAGACCTAAGATGATTTTACTAGTCGGAGATGATTTTTTATAAATGGGGACATTTTTTGGGCGATTAAACACATGGATGATGTCAAACTGTTGCTTTTTAAGATTTTCAGCTATCTTTTCTACATATTGATCAAGAGGGTATCGAATATATTCGACACCATCCTTCATCTCATATTTAGGTAATTCAGGGTCGGTAACAGAATAAATTGTTAGTTGGAACTTTTTTTTAAGAAATGGTGTGACTCCATCAATCATCATTTGAATCGCGCCACCCTTTATGGCGGGGGAGGGGAGACTTTCCGTACATATGAAGGCAAGTTTCATTACCCTCCCCCCTGATACAATCTCTTAAGATCTTCTAGCTCATGTTGCAAGCCTATTTCTAAAGAAATCTTCGGTTTGTAGTGAAGTAGTTTTTCAGCTTTCGTGACGTCTGCCCAAGTATGCATTGGCTCGCCGCGTGGCTTTTCTTTGAACTCTACTTCTACTGTTTCGCCTAAGATGTCTTCAAGTATGGAGATAATATCCAAAATTGATGCCCGTTCTTTCCCGCCAATGTTAATCGTTTCTCCAATGACGTTGTTTGCATGAAGTACTTGAGCAGTTGCTTCAACACAATCTGATACATACGTAAAGTCACGCGTTTGTTTTCCGCTTCCATAGATTGGGATCGGTTTGTTTTGCAGTTTATGCAAAATAAAACGGTGAAAAGCCATGTCACCACGTTGTCTAGGTCCATACACCGTAAAGTAGCGAAGGATGGTAACCGGAATGTTGTCTGTTTTCTGATAAACTTTGCACAAATATTCCCCGGTTAGTTTGGTTACTCCATACGGAGATAAGGGTGAAGGTTTGCGATCTTCAGTTACTTTACCATGGACTTCTCCGTAAATAGATGAAGTAGAGATATAGATTAATTTTTTTATTTGGACGTTTCTACAAGATTCTAGTAACCTTTGCGTAACCGATATATTGTTTGAAACATACGGATCAAAATCTTTCCCCCAACTTGAACGAACACCTGGCATTGCTGCTAGGTGGTAAATAACATCAACATTTATGAGGATTTTTTTCCAGTCGATGGTTAATAGGTTTTCATTGACAAATGTAAACCTTGGATGTTGAAGTAATGCGGTTAGATTTCTTTGTTTAATAGACTTTAAAAGAGGGTTGATAAACCCATCAATTCCAATGACTTGATGTTGTTCTTCAGCTAATAGTCTCTCACATAAATGAGAGCCAATAAATCCAGCAGCTCCTGTTACAATTATTTTCATGGGCGCGCCACCCCAATATACTTAATATTATACTTTCTCAATGCTTGCGGTTCTAAGAAATTCCTTCCATCAATAACTACGTTTCCTTTCATGATGTCTTTTACTTTTTTCCAATTGATGTTTTTGAATTCACTCCATTCTGTGGCCACAATGACAGCATCAGCATCTACAATTGATTCGTAAATATTTGTATGACATGTAAGGGATTGGTTAGTGAAATGGACGATTGGATCATAGGCGTGGACAATTGCTCCTGCAGATACAAGCTTATCAATGAAACGAAGGGATCTTGAGAATCTAGTATCATCAGTTTCTGGTTTAAAGGCTAAACCCCAAACGGTTATTTTCTTATTTTTCACAGTTGATAGTTCATTGACTAGTTTTTCAAAGTATAAATCAATTTGTGTATCATTGACTTGTTGAACAGCCTTTAAAATCTCTGGGACAATATTCTTTTTTAGCGCTGCATGTTGGAGTGCTTGAACGTCTTTTGGGAAACAGGAACCACCGTACCCTAAACCAGCATTAAGAAAAAGTGGTCCGATACGTGGATCAGTTCCTAGCCCTAATGAAATGTCTTTAATGTCAACATGGTACGCATCGCAAATCCGAGCAATTTCATTAATAAACGAAATTTTCGTAGCTAAAAAAGCATTTGAGGCATATTTGATTAATTCTGCGCCTGTTAATGATGTAATAATAAAAGGAGCATTTACATTATAGTAAAGAGTTTGTAACGTTTTTATCGGTTCGGGTCGTTTGATTCCAATGACAATTTTATCTGGATAGAGCATATCGTGAACAGCTGAACCTTCTCTTAAAAATTCGGGGTTTGATACAATATCAAATAATTGAGGCTGTAAGCCTTTTTCAAGCAACATTTGTTCAACCCATTCATTTGTTCCTGGTGGAACAGTGCTTTTGACAATAATTGTTTTATGACTAGTCAAATACTCGCTAAGATCGTTAATTACCTCCTGGAAAAAGGTCAAATTTGGACTGCCATCTTCGTTTGGGGGCGTTCCAACTGTTATAACGATAACTGAACATTCATTAACGGATTGTTTAAGGTTATTAGAAAAGTGGAGTCTACCCTCAACTTTATTATGATTAACCATCTCTTGTAAACCAGGTTCATAAATTGGGATTTTTCCTTTGTTTAACAAGGAAAGTTTATGTTGGTCTTTATCAATGCAGTACACGTCATGGCCATAATCAGCGAGTACTGTTCCGGTTGTAAGGCCTACATACCCAGTTCCTATCACACATACTTTCATCTTAATCCCCTTTCCATTCGATCGGTATTACATTCGAACTATCTATTGTTATCAAAACTTTATTAAGTGAGTGAAATTCACTAAAGTTTAAAAAAGAATTTGGCATTGCTATTCGATTACAAGTCATGTTTTTCTAGGTAAATAAATAGGGCTGTTATATCGTATTAGAATTTATCAAAACCGTGCTTGAATCATAAAGGAAAGGAAGAAAAATGGGTTAATCCCTAATGAGCGAATGAATAAACCTTATTTATTCTATATAGACAAGTTTCGGACAGGTATCTAACGAATAAATATATAGTAGTGACAAGGTAAAGAGGGAAGGTAGTTGAAATGAAAAAAATAACAAAAGCAATCATTCCCGCAGCTGGTTATGGTACTAGAAGCTTACCAATAACGAAAGTAATCCCGAAAGAAATGTTTCCAATCGCTGGGAAACCAGCCATTCACTATATAGTTGAAGAAGCGATAAGAGCGGGAATAGAAGAGATTTTAATTGTTGTTTCGCGTAACAAAAATATGATTTTAGATTATTTTGATCGTTCACTTGAACTAGAAGCATTTTTAGAAAAAAAGAATAAGCAATATTTATTAAAGAGAGGTGCCATTCCTAATATTCATATACAATATGTTCGTCAACCATATGCTGAAGGATTAGGTGATGCTATTAAGCTTGGAAAGCATTTTGTCGGGTCAGAACCTTTTGCGGTTTTACTTCCTGACGATATTTTTGTTTGTCCGAAACAAGGGGCATTAGAACAGTTAGTTGAAGCTTATCATACTTATCAGTCTTCATTAGTTGCTTTGAAAAAAGTAAGGAAAGATCTCTTAGTCAATTATGGGGTCATTAAAGAGAAGAAGCTAGCGGAGAAATTGTATGAAGTTGTTGATATTGTTGAAAAGCCTAAAAGCTCTCCCCCTTCGAACTTGGCAGTTAGTGGTAGATATATTTTTGAACCATCGATTTTTTCTTTTCTAGATACAGTAAGGAAGGGAGCAGGTGGGGAAATACAACTAACCGATGCAATTAAGGCTTTAGTCATGGAAGAGAAATGTTATGGTGTCGAAATCTACGGTGAACGCTATGACATTGGTTCGGAAAAAGAGTATGTAAAATTGATTAATAGAATGATAGGGAGGATATAGAAATTTTGCACACTAAAAACGAGTTTGCATAAGTTAATATAGGTTTCTTTATTAAATTGTTTTTTTATCTTCGAAGGTAAAAAAACATCACTGTGGCAAAGAAGAATTATTCGTGTAAGGAGGAATTGAAAGGTGAAAAAGAAACGAACAAAAAAGGTTGAAAAGCAAAAGCAAGAAATAAAGCCTGAAGTTACAGAAGAAGTAAAGGAAGAAGCAACGCAAATTGCTCAACCGAGAAATCCTTTTGCAGCTTGGAATGATCTAGTATTTATAAGAAGACCACAAGTGAAAGCTCAACCAACAGAGGTGGAAAAACAAGCACTTACTAGTTCAGAAGAACCAAAGGCTACAGATGAGAAAAAGGACCAACCATCTACAAATGAAAAAAAACAAGGGTGGTCATGGATATAAATCTGAGCTAAGTTGGCTTTAGTATGTTCTAAAAGATATTAAGCCTAATTTATATTTCCTAAAGAGAGTGAATTTGCTTATCTTCTAGTATCAGAATTTATAAATTTCTAACTTTGAAACTGTCTAGCTTCAGCGCCTACGAGCTCGGTCACTTCAGTCCTTTTCGGAAGCCAAAGAGCGGCTTCCGAAAAGGCCTTCCAGTGCCTTTCGCTCGTGACCAAGGCGCTTGCGCTTTCCTTCTAGAAACAACCATCAGGACCGCTATATACCTGATGGTTGTTTCATTAAAAGGCAACGCACCAAAAACTGTATGCCTATAGTTTAATCGTATTCATATCTCGTATAAATCGAGATGAGTGAGTCTTTTTTCCGCGTCTTTTTTGAGGAACTGAAAGGTATAAACCATCCATAGCTCGTGTAACAGCGACATACATTAATCGCCGTTCTTCTTCTATTGGTGCCATGTTACCTTCACGAAACGCCTCTAGTGCATAATCATGTGGTAATGCTCCTTCAACGACACTTAAAACATAGACTGTTTTATATTCTAATCCCTTTGCGCGATGTATTGTCATAAGTTGAATACTATTTTTGTTTCCGGAATGATCTTTTAATTCTTTTGTTTTTGCAATCATATGATCAACATGACTTAGAAAATCACTTATCCGATCGTGGCTATTTGCTGCTACTTTAAGGTCGCGTAAATCATCGGATCCTTTATCAATGACATTTCCTTCATTGCCATGCTTTTTAATATAATCACTTAACCCCATTTCTTTTTCGACCCATTCTAGAGCTTCTACCGTTGTAAACTTGTGAAGTTGCTTAAATAGAGGGATCATTTTTTTTAATTTCTTCTGTTGGAAAGGCTGAATATCAGTAAGCTTTGTCATTGCTTCCAACAAAGAACAATCGTTTAAAATTGATAATGCTTTTAAATCTCTTAAACTAGATTGTTTGATAAACATTGCCCCTAATAATTCTTTTATCGCCTCTTGATCATCAGGATTATAGCTAAGCTTTAAGTAAGCCAATGCCTTTCGTACGGTTCTTCTAACGTAGAATGAATCGCCTTCTTGTTCAATATGAAAAGGAAGGCTTGAAGCTACAAGTCGTTCGAAGATTGCACGAGAAGATGAGTTTGTCCGATACAAAATGCAAAAATCTCCCGGTTTTGCCCCGTTTTCAATTTTTTCTTTAATATCAGTAACAATCATGGTCGCTTCTTCTTCTTCATCATAAGGGAAAAACTGAATTGGTCGATTTTCGCTATCACGTGCTGCAAAAATTGTTTTGTCTCTTCTTTTTTTATTTTGAAATATTACGTTTCCTGCACTCGATACAATTGAGTGATGCGAACGGTAGTTACAATTTAGTGTGATTACTTTGGCACCTGGAAAATCATTTTCAAAGTTTAAGATATAAGAAGGGTCACTTCCTCTAAAACTATAGATCGACTGATCGTCGTCACCTACCGCACATAAATTTTTCGATTGTTTACTAAGAAGTGCAATAATTTCATATTGAACTTTATTAATATCCTGAAACTCATCAACCAAAATATAAGAAAAACGTTCTTGGTATTTTCGTAATAAAGTCTCATTTTCAGTTAGTAGTTGAAAGCAACCTAGTAACATATCATCAAAATCAAAGTGAACGTTTTTACGTTTTGTGTCTTCATATCGCTCGTATAAAAATTTTACTTTTTCCTCCCAATCGGTTTCAGGTTTTACATGGGTAGGAAGTATTATACTGTTTTTCCAGAAGCTAATTTGAGAAAGAGCTTGGTCAAAAGGGAATTCCTTTTCATCAATGCCTAGTTCTTTAGAAGCTTCTTTAATGATTTGCTCTCGTTGCCAATCCCACTTTAACAGTTTGCTAGGTTGCCATTGAGGGCCTTGATGATGCATTAGCATCTTATAAAAAATGCTGTGAAACGTACCAACTACAAGTGAGGCTAAGTCACTTTTGTTAATTCCTTTGAAGGCAGCCATTCGACTTTTCATCTCTTTAGCGGCTTTTGTTGTAAATGTCACAAGCAGTAAGCGGTTTGAAGGAATCTCTTTTTCCGTCAACATATAGGCGGTTCGAGTCGTCAGCACACGAGTTTTCCCACTACCAGCACCAGCTAATACAAGAAGAGGACCTTCAGTTGTAGAAACAGCTTCCAATTGATTTTGATCTAAAAGATAGTCAGGGTGACTTTTTTCATTTTGTGGTGGCCTACTTTGAAACGGAGGTATACTACGGACGACATAAGGATCTTGCCAACTATCGATACTCGCTTTAGTTGCAGTAGCTACATTACTATTTATTTCTCGTTTACTAGGAAGCGTAAAGCTACCAACTGATTTTAGGGACTCTTCTACTGAATTTTTTTCTAAAGCTGCGATTGTATCAAGACATTGAAACATTTGAGCTGGATGGATGAAATAAGGTTGCTTATGAATACTTACACTTAGTTTTACATTTTGGCGACAACAAGGACAAGTCAGTTCGCCCCTTTGGCTCGATAAATAAAGTTTTTGTAATTGTGATCGATTAATCTTCGTTAAGTTAATGATGCTATCTTGATAAAAAGCTACTTGCATGGAATACCTCCACTAGATTAATGAATTTCAACATTCATAATTCACTCCACTAAGATACTATAACTAGTTGCGATAAACCGTTGGCAACTAGTTATAGATTTATGCAGATTGGTTTTGGTCATGATGAAACTCACTCAGCTGAAAAACATTTTCTAAACATAAAAAAACTACTAAACAACTATAGCAAAAAAATAAGAAACATGTAAGGGAAGGACGCATATTAATAGAAATAACTCATATAAAAATTTCGAATTTTATTACTACTATGTTCAGGAAATGGGGTATAGAAGAATAAGAATTTGTTTTAAAAAACGAATTCAGAGGTGATAATTATGGGGTATATTCCACCAATCCGTAACGAACAACTATTTCAGTATGGAAACCGAATCCCTTATGATCAGCCAAGTATTAAACCAATTTCAGCAGTTGCAAAGAGTAAGTTTCATGAAGTATTGAATGAACAACAAAAACAGATAAATCATACCATTCTAAAAAATGAGTATAATCGAAGAAAATTTACGAATCGAAAATTGATTTGTGAACTTACGGGAAAAGGGTATATTATTGATGCGAGTGTATAGAGGGAAACCCCTCTATACACCAAAACTGTTTTCCATTTCTTGAATTTTCTCGGCACTTGTAGTAATTATTTCAGTTATTTCTTTTGCGGCATTAGGTTGTTTCAATTTTTTTGCATTTTCCGTCATAATACTATGGTAATGATCATTAAATACGATACGTTCAAGTAATACTGGAATTTCCTCAACTACTTCAGCTTTTATTGCGGCTCCGTAGTTCATTAAAAACTGACTATTTTGTTCCTCTTGTCCTGGAAGTGGTTGGAAAATAAGGATAGGTGTTTCACAAACTAAGGCCTCAGACATCGTGACTCCACCTGCCTTTGTTAAAATAACGTCGCTTGCCTTTAAGTATTCCATAAATAAATTAGTAAAACCTAGGACGCGAATTTGGTGTTTACTCTCATGCCTTTTAACCTTTTGCATCGCACGCTTATTAACTCCAGTAACACAGATAATTTGTAACTGTTCATCAAATGCTTCTAAACCTGATAAAATCTTCGTAAACTTAGCTAATCCAACCCCACCGCCCGCTATTAAGACTGTTTTTTTATTATCATCTAAATGCAATTTCTTACGTAATCGTTTTTTGGAAATCTGTAGTAAATTTTCTTTTAATGTAGGGATTCCAGTAGGATAAAACAGTTGTTCATTAAGCTTGTACAATTTAGCATAATAGCGTAAATGTTCTGAAGCAATAAAATATCCATGTACCTCTGGGTGTACAGACATTGGATGAACAGCAAAATCAGTGAGTAAAGCAAATAGTTGAACAGGTACTTTCCTTTTTCTAATAACATTAGCGAGTAAGGTTGTTGCTATTGGGTGTGTTGTAATGATCGTATCTGCTTTTTTCTCTTCTAAAGTACGATATAGTTTGTTTGTTAAGAAAGCATTAAATTGTTTTAAAAAAATTGAATTGGGATTTTCCTCAGAATACTGATAAAGCTTTCCCCATAAACTTGGTCGAAAACGAATCAATTTTAAATAACTATCTAGAACTACTTTGTGGAATAATTTGTTAATGACATCAAACGTATCGATAACCTCAACATCAAATTCTTTTCGTTTTAAATGGTTGCGTAATACATTTGATACTTGATTATGTCCATTTCCAAATGATACTGAAAAAATGATTATTTTCTTTTTATCCATGAGTAAAATCCTTTCATTACGAGGATTTAGAGTGGCCTTGTCCATGATTAATTATCCTTATTATTACGGACTTTCAAGAAAATCATGCATGAATTGAGTAGATATTGGAATGATATGATTTACTTAGTGAAATGTAAGCATGAAAAAAGCGAAAAGCTAACTCTTTTCACTTTTTTTCATTGTAACGTGAGGTATTCCAGCATCAAGAAACTCACCAGAAGTAACTTCATAACCAAGTTTTTTATAAAATCCTGTTGCTTGAATTTGCGCATTCAATTTAAAATCCGTAAACCCTAGTTCCTTCCCTTCTATTTCAATTGCTTCCATAAGCAGCTTTCCGACTCCTTTATCACGGTAGTCCGCTTCAATACAAATTCTTTCTATTTTTCCGAATCCGTCTAACTGTCGGAGACGTCCTGCACCTATAGGCTTTTCTAGGTCATAAACAACAAAATGAGTAGCAGTCTCTTCAAATTGATCAATTTCTTCTTCAGCGGGTACCTTTTGTTCATCTACGAAAACTTTCATTCGGACTTCATAAGCATCTTTTAATTGCTCTTCATTTTTTACGATTGTTACATTCATTATTTATTCTTCCTTTCCTAACTCTGATAAATGAAAACAATAATAATTATTCGTTAACTATATAATAATAGTACGTGAGAAAATGATGATACTACTATATCACGTTCTGTTTTGAAAAACGAAACTTTTAGTTTGTTTGTACATAAAATGTAGTAGGAATAAAAGTATGTTAAAATAAGGACTAGGTTTACAGAAACAGATAGAGGAGAGGTAGTATGAGTAAGAAAGAATCTGTACATTCTGATATCGTTGAAAAAGCAGCTAGAGATCTGTTAAAAGGACGAGGTGTAAAAATTCAAGATATTGCAAAAATCGTTTATGAAATGCAAGTAAAGTATACACCAGTATTAACGTTAGCAGAATGTATAGAAAGTGTTGATAGAGTACTAGAAAAACGAGAAATACAACATGCTATTTTAGTGGGGATTGAATTAGATAAATTAGCAGAGCAAGGAAAATTGTCTGAGCCATTACAATCGATCGTCTCTTCAGATGAAGGTCTTTTTGGGGTAGATGAGACCATAGCATTAGGGAGTGTATTTGGCTATGGAAGTATTGCAGTTACAACATTCGGATTTTTAGATAAAGAAAAAACAGGGATTATTAAAGAGTTAGACAAAAAAGGGACTCAAACCAATACATTTTTAGATGACTTAGTGTGTAGTATCGCAGCTAACGCATCGAGTCGTTTAGCTCATCGAATTCGAGATCGCGAAGAAAGACTTCGTGATGAAAAAATCCATATTCGGGATCAGGAAGAACGAATAGGATAAATAGCATATCATATGATGATAAAAAGGAAGTGACAAATGATAACGGTAACGGGTTCCGTTACCTATCGCAAACATTAAAAATGTATTATTAATTGACCGTCAAATTTTATGCTAATTTGACGGTCAATTTTTGTTGATATAAAAGGATTTACTAATAAATTTATACAAAATATGTATCACGAAATGCTATACCAATTGGCCATAGACACCAGCCAGTATATATTTACATTCCTAAATCCAATTTCATATACATTAATCCATACAGAAATTTACTTATAAAAAAGTTGTATAAAGCCGATGAAGGCCAAAACTAGGCTGAAACGAATGCTAAGTGTCCTTCATAAAGCCGCTGAAGGATTGCACTAACTAACGCGGCGATACATCAATCAGATATCCAAAATAGGATGTTTTCACAAGGGTTGTTGTGATTGAGTTGCCAGGACTATAGTGGACTGGAGCTGAAGGCAGCACTTGACTCCTGCGGGAAAAAGAGGAAAAGTACCTACAACAAAGTATACGAAAACAGCCAAAAAAATCTGGAATGTTCAATCGAATTAATGATTGATCTATCTTTTAAAATTAGGATACAAAAAAGCACCGCAAATGCGGTGCAATTAGTTATACGTTTTTGGCTGCACTTTCTTTTGCCATTTATGGTTTTGCGATAGCAAACGGAACCCGTTAGACAAATGAAGGTTACTTTCTTTTTTACAGTATCAGAGTTTATAAATTTCTAAATTGGAAACTGTCTAGCGCAAGCAGCCTACGAGCTCGGTCACTTCAGTCAACTGACTTCAATAAATACATGAATAACGTCTCTGGATAGCTACATGTAGCTTTGCTCCTGCGATTACTCGTCGCACAAAACACTGCTTCGAGGAAGCTTACTACGAAGCAATACTAGAAGACGCAGAAGCACGTAGGAAGCCAAAGAGCGGCTTCTGTCAAAGGCCGCCCCAGTGAAGCTACTACTTGGATTACTTCGAAGCGGCTTTGCGACGAGCAAACGGGGTGGCACAGGAGAAGCTACTCGTGACCAAGGCGCTTGCGCTTTTCTTAATTTGCAAAAGAGTAATAACTTTGGTAATAATATGCTTATATTTTTCAGATGGGGGAATATGTTATGAAAAAAACACATTGGATTTATTGGAAGCAAATATTTAGCTCGAAATTTCAAGCAAGCTGCACGAAAGCAAAGATCGAGGAAAATTGGCGTAACGGGTATGAAATTCCTCCATGGGTCGAAATTCGAAAGTTAGCTGATGAAAAATACATCGTTCGTTATACATATGATGAGTAGTTTAACATATATGAGTAAAAAAATGTTCTCCCAAAATCGTACGGTTTTGGGAGAACGTTATTGACAACCAGGTAGAAAAAAGTATAAAATAATAGTATATTAAAAAAATGCCAATCTAATTTGACTCGTTAGCTCAGTGGGAGAGCACTTGCTTGACAGGCAAGGGGTCGTTGGTTCAAGTCCAATACGAGTCACCATACATAAATGCTCAAACCCTTATTCTGTAAGGGTTTTTCTGTTGTAACAGAATATTTAATTTGCAGTAATACAGATAAATTGGTGGCAAATTTAGAATTCTTATTTGATTTATGTGGAGTTTGACTTTTTAGATAAACTTCAGAAAGAGCGTAATAGAGGAGATGGTAAGCCTGGAACCTTATCATCTTCAACGATAGAAAAACACCATCGCATTTTCATATATTTTCACGAGCAGTTGAATAGAAGGTTATAAACCTAAAGTTGTTTCAAAGAAAGGACAAGTATACACAGAATAGCAAGTTCGGACCCTATTCGATCATTTACGTGCCAAAGAAAATGACCAAACTTAGGTAGTATTCGATTTTTTATAAAAATTAGGTACATCTCATAGGAGTAGCTCCTAAATGTTTTTTAGCATACTTTTCTTTCCACTCTTTAACAAATTGAGCAAATGTCATTTTACTTGGGGTAATATTCTTCCCAGTTTCCACTTCAACTACAAATTTTGCTAATTCTTGTTGAGCTTCGGTTTTGTTTTTACATTTTATTGTTTTAGTTTTTCTAATCCGTTTACCTTCTGCATCGTACCCTAATGGAACGACAAGTCGAAAAGATTCTTTTCCACGTTTTTCTACATGCGAAATCTCTCCCATATTAATTAAATGTATTATTTCTTTCTCAATTCGTTTCCTTCGAGATAGCCCCTTGTCGAGAAGTCTATCGATTTCGTTCTTTTAGCTACTCTACCAGTTTTATTAGGATTTTCAAATATTTGCTTTACATCAAATGTGTATTTTTCAGGTGAACCAAACGCCTCATACATGTAATCGGTAAGTTCCTAGACCAAGAATCCCCCATTCAGATGTGAATTTTAAAATTTTATCAATATTTTTCTTACCTAACCTTGATAGAGTAACATAAGGCGTGGATGATATATGTTCCTCTTTTGATTTTGGGATATAGTCTAAAGGAGCATATTCATGAGGAAAGTAAAATTTACTGCTTTACTGATTGGTGAAATAAATTCAACTCCATCCATTTCACAGTTACGAGAACGTGGATCGATTGAGCAAACGTCAGATATTATCATCCTTTCTTCATCTTGAAAGAGGTAAATGTATTTTTTGATCTAACATGTTGATAATAGTATAAATGGAATAGGACTTTATAAGGGAAGCGTGTCTATAGAAATGAATAAATCTCTACAAGAGCAAGTCGAAAATATTTACAACCTAGTTGCTGAAGCAAATGAAAAAATGTTTTATGTGTGGAAAGAAAATATTCTTTTCACATGGCAATGGTGGCTAAGTGTAGCTCTAACTATTTTGCCGTGGATTTTCTGGATTAAGTTTAGAAAAAAAGATAGTACAATAAGATTATTAAGTGCAGGACTATTTGTGATTTTAATTAGTTCTTGGTTAGATTTTTTCGGTATTTCTTTAGGTCTTTGGTATTACATATATGATGTCATCTACATAATACCAAATTACTTTCCTTGGGATTTTACTCTACTTCCGGTAACAATTATGTTTTTAATACAATTCAAGCCAAACAGTAACAGATATATTAAAGCGATTTTTTTTTCACTATTAGCCTCTTTTGTTGCAGAACCTTTTTTCATATGGATCGGAATGTATCAACCTAAAAAATGGGAACACATTTATTCATTTCCTATATATATTGTTATTTTTCTAATTGCCGATTATATAAGCAAAAGAAGTAGTTGGGAAAAAATTTGAATAAGGAACACTCTTTGGAATTAAAGCCGTTTTAGTATTCTGAAGATATGGGTATCGGGTTAATAATTTAATTTTTGGAAATACAGATTTATAAAAAATCGTTATAAGCACCTATATGTATAGGTGTTTTTGTTTTTTAATGATCTCTATAGCAAAATAGAAAGGGTACATAAATGTGACAAGTGATTTAACAGATTTTCCCTATGAAATAACAGTGAACTCGTTTCAGCAAGCTGAAACATCTAAAAATCAGGTGGAGAGTCTACTCCACCTGATTGGAAAACCCCAACTCCGCTACGCTTAGAGGTGGGGGGCTATGATCATTTAGTACAAATCAGTTTGATTAATTATTAATAAATTTAAATGGAAAATCTTAGTTGTGGGAATGTAGCTGCAATAAAAGGTTTAATTTGTGCTCTTACTCGTCCACCAAACCTGTACTCATATCTCATCCATAAACTTTTACCAACCATCCACCCAACAACTTTATGGACCCCAGAAGGCCCAAATGTTGTCATATAAGGTGGAATATTAACTTTGAATTCAAAATCAGATTGACCTCGTTTTAAAGTATATTCTTGTGTCTTAAATCCAACAACATCAACTCTAACATTGATTAGACACTCATATGCTCTAATCTTAACTTTTACAAAATCAGCTAGAGTCCAATCCTCACCATCTATATAGGGGCCTTTATTATCTCCAATGCATGTTGCGTCCTCTTGAATTAAATCATCAGGTCGACTTTGTATTTCTCCTAAATATTTTGATTCAACTGCATAAACTAAATCATATGGATGGACATATCTAAGATGTTGTAGTGGATAATAGCTATTGACATAATTATAAGGCTGTTGTTGGAAATAATGTGGGTTAGAAAAACTCGAAGAATAATAATTCACTACATTCCTTCCTTTCAAGATTTTTACCCAAATGGGAATAGTATAAGAAATAAATTATAGAGAAAAGAGTTCATATAGAGAAATTTCTAGATTTTTATTTAATTATTAAAAAGGGCTATTATCATGCTGGTGTCCTGTGCAACATATATTTTGTGGGCCAAATTATTTGATACTATGTCAAGAAAATGGACACTTTAAATAGTGATTTTCATTAACTAGCACGCTTTGCTTGCTTACGAGTTTTATTGTTTTCATGGAAGAGTAGTTCCCTTTTAATCACACCATGGAACGACTCATGCATGCTTTTTTAAGGGTGAATAATGTGAATATTTATTATATGCAGCCTGGAGAAACGGTTATAGAATTATTTTTAGTAGTTAATATCCCTTGCAAAGGAAAATATGAATTTAAAGTATAGAAAAACAACTTAAATAGTAATGAATTAGGTAATATAGTGATCAAGAAGGGAGCGTTCATATTAAATCGCTCCCTTTCATTTTTTTATTTTTTTAGCCTCTCTAATTTTTTTTACATATTCTGTAAAAAGGGTGGTAAGATAACCTTATCAATTATTACTAAGGAGAAGCTATGAAACAGAAGCAGCTTATGATTATTCTATTGGTACTATTTATAAACATCAAAAAAAGATCGTGGAGACAGCTTCCTAAATACTACAAAAGTTTGGCTTACGTTAGCTTTTTTAATTGTTTTTATTATTATATTTGTAAAAGGTACCTACTTTGGGAGTTTACAGCTCACGGTTTTCAATGGCGAATTTTAAGAGCAGTACATATATTCATCGTCGCTCCTTTAATAACACTTGGTTGTTTATCTAACTTTCCTAGTTCTATCAATAAACAAATTATCCACATCTTTAAGTGGACAATAGGATCTACATTAGTTGAATATATTGCAGTGAAAAATAAAATATTAATATTTAAACATGGCTGGAATATACTTTGGTCAAGTTTAATTTATTTACAAATGTATACGTTTAGTTACTATCATACAAAGAACCCTTTGCAGACTTGGATTTGTTCTATATTCTTTGTCGTGTCTTTTATCATTAAATTTAACGTCCCACTTAAGAAAAGACTTCTTAAAGGTCCTTTCTGTTTATTTTTTCATAAAGATAAGCCTTTTTTTTCAATGGAATCTTGATGGTGAATAGGAGATAGCGTAATCTTTTTTCAGATATGCTTTACATAAATGTCCAAACCCTTACTTAGTAAGGGTTTTCCTCTGTAATAAAAATCTTTATCGAATTTTTTTATCCCACTTTTAAGTGCCAGTCAGACTCCACTTCAAAACGTATGAAAATTGAAAAGTTAGGTGGCCGTGGCCGATAAGTTAAATTAATATTCAGAGGGGAGAGAGGAAAACCCCACTGATTGAAGTTCAGCTTTATTAACTGAAACTTACTTAATGGTAGTTATATAGAAAAATTGGTACGAAAATACGTTTTTAGTAGAGAAATAGAACTATCATTTTTCGACAAAAACTATTATTATATTGTAGTAGCTAAACATGCAAGAAAGCATGGGAAATATTAAGAAAAAGAGGGTATTGGGTATGTTACCAAAACAATTAGGTTATAAAATGCCACCTGAGTGGGAAAAGCATGAACGAACATTGATTTCTTGGCCAGTTCAAGCTTCAATGTGTTTTCCTGAAGATTATGAAACAGTAAGCGAAGGATATGCAGAAATTATTAAGGCGATGGCTGAATTTGAGCCTGTGACTGTACTAGTTAATGATGATCAATACGATTTTGTTACAAAGAAAGTTATTGGAGATCATATTCAATTAATAAAAGTTGAGCATAGCGATGCTTGGTTACGTGATAATGGTCCAACATTTATTATAGATAAACAGGGTAACCGCGCAGCTGTTAATTGGCAGTTTAATGCGTGGGGGGAAAAATATACTCCATATGATTTAGATAATGAAGTTGCACCTAAAATCCTTGAACACTTTGGAATTAAACGCTTTGATGCACCGGTTGTCATGGAAGGTGGATCTATTCATGTTGATGGAGAAGGGACATTAATTACAACGGAAGAATGTTTGCTTAATATAAATCGAAACTCTAAATTGAAGCGGGAACAAATTGAAGAAATCTTATGTGATTTTTTAAATGTTGAGAAGATTATTTGGCTTAAGCGTGGTTTAAGTGGAGATGAAACAGACGGGCATGTTGATAATATTGCGTGTTTTGCAGCCCCTGGAAAAGTTATTCTACAAGTATGTTCAGATCCAGAGGATGAGAATTATGAGATCACAATTGAAAATCTCGAAATCTTAAAAAATGCAACTGATGCAAAAGGACGTCCTTTTGAGATTATTCAAATCCAACAACCACCGAAACGAGTTTTCGCTGAACAACGTTTAACACTTAGTTATTTAAATTTTTATTTTGTTAATGGAGGCATTATCTTACCTATCTTTGGTGATGATGCTAAAGAAACAGATCGAATGGCAGAAGAAGTACTGGCAAATACGTTTCCAGATCGTCGAATTCGTACGGTAAATGGTATGGCAATCATTAAAGAAGGTGGAAATGTCCACTGTACTACACAGCAAATGATAGCAGAAGAAAAATGAGGTGAATATAGTGATGAGAAAAGTAAAGGTTGCAGCAACGCAAATGAGCTGTTCGACTAATATTGAAGAAAACATTCAAAAGGCTGAAAAATTAGTAAGAGAAGCAGCTTCACAAGGTGCACAAATCATTTTATTACAAGAATTATTTGAAACTCCGTACTTCTGTCAAAAAGAAAAGGCAGATTACTATGAATATGCAACTGAATTAGAAGAAAATAAGGCAATTAACCATTTTAAAAAGATTGCTAGAGAACTTCAAGTTGTTTTACCAATTAGTTTTTATGAAAAGAAAAACTATGCGCGTTACAACTCTTTAGCAGTTATTGATGCTGATGGAGAAGTGCTTGGAAGATATCGCAAAAGTCATATACCGGATGGACCTGGCTATGAAGAAAAGTTTTACTTTAACCCAGGAGATACAGGTTTTAAAGTTTGGAAGACTCGTTATGCGAAAATTGGAATCGGTATTTGTTGGGATCAATGGTATCCTGAAGCAGCAAGATGTATGGCGTTGATGGGTGCTGAGCTATTATTTTACCCGACAGCGATCGGTTCTGAACCTCAGGATTCAGGCATTGATTCTAAAGACCACTGGCAAATGTGCATGCTCGGTCATGCAGCAGCCAATTTAATGCCTGTGATCGCTTCTAATCGTGTAGGTGTTGAAACAGACGAAGATTCAAGTATTACATTTTACGGTTCATCATTTATTGCTGGTCCACAAGGAAACAAAATTGTTGAGGCAGACCGCGTTGAAGAGACAGTACTTGTAGCTGAATTTGAATTAAATCAACTAGAAAATCAGCGAATTGAATGGGGAATTTTCCGCGATCGTCGCCCTGATTTATATAAAGTGATTGCCACTTATGATGGAGAATTAAAGATTGATTAATTGAGTTACCAAAGTCGAGCTTATTAATTTATATTTAGTTGCGAAAAGTTCAGAGGAACTAGATACAGTACCTTAGTGGTGAGGGAATGAATGATAAAATCATTAAATTATTAAGTTTAACAAATTTTTCTTGTATTAGACGTTACCTTACTAATTAGGTAGCGTCTTTTTGTATTACAACAGGTGGGTGATTGTAATAAGTTTACTAATCGGGATGTTTTCTCACATGACAACTTTTCGAACGTGTTAAACACTGTACTGACAAGGGGTTGATAAGGAAGGGTCTATCAGAATAGTATATTTTCAAAAAAAATCGTTATAAAAATATGATATTCTTTCTTCAAAAGAATGTTAGGGGTTGATAACGATGGAAAATATTGATTTCTTAGGTTTGTTACCATGTGCACTAAAAGTACCATTTCAAGAAGCTTTGGGAGCATATGTTAAAGAGCTTGAAAAATGTGAAGACGTGTCTACACTTCATTACTCACTAGTAGGTAATGCAAATAATGGATTATCATTTTTTACAGAGTTGAAAGAGAAAAATGACCTTAATGTTTTACCTGATATGATCATGGCTCCAGGTTTTAATTCCTTTTATTATCAAAATATTATAAATAAATGTAAAGAGAGCAAAAGTATTCAAGCGAGTGTACCAGAATCTATGAATCCACTTTGGCTTGACCTTGATTTGATTGATCCGTTTAATTTATATTCGGTCATTGGTTTTAACCCGACTGTCTTATTAGTTGATCGAACGAACGATAAAAGTTTGCCACTTCCAGAAAAATGGTCAGATTTATTAGAGCCTGAATTCGAAAAAAAGCTAGCAATTCGTGGTAGTAACCCTACAAAAGAAGAAAAGAAAATTGAGTTTTGTGAAGGGATTTTATTAAATACGTATAAAGACCACGGAGAAGAAGGAATAAATAAATTAGGAAAATCTGTGAACTGGAGTTTGCATCCTTCGCAAATGGTCAAGATGGCTGGAAAAAGAGGCGAAGGGCCTTCAATCAGCGCTATTCCGTATTCTTTTGCAAAATTGGTGAAATGTAACGAGAATATATCAATTGTCTGGCCAAAAGATGGAGCAATTGTTAATCCTATTACTCTTCTAGTGAAAGACATTCGTAATAAGCAATCAAAAATTATGAACGACTTTTTGTTTAGTGATGAAGTAGGGGAATTGTTTGTGAAGATTGGTTTTCCATCTATTCACTCAAACAAAAATCATAAATTAAATGATGACACCTCTTTCAAATGGCTTGGATGGGATTTTATCCATGAAAATGACTTGGCGAAACTTAAGCCTAAATTAAATGATATTTTCTTACAATCTTATATGAGTAAGTAGGTGAGAGAAGTGAAACTTATAACATTCTCGGGACCCCCTTCATCTGGAAAAACAGCGGTAATATTAAAGGTAGCTGCTGCCTTAAAGCAAAAACAATCTAAAGTCGGGGTTGTTAAATTTGATTGTTTAATGACCAATGACGATGACTTATACAAAAAACAGAAAATCCCTGTGAAGGTAGGACTTTCAGGGAATCTATGTCCTGATCATTATTTCATTAGTAATATAGAAGACTGTGTGAAATGGGGGCTCAAAAACACGTTTGATTTTTTAATAACTGAGAGTGCTGGGTTATGTAATCGATGTTCTCCTCACATTAAAGATATTACAGCAGTTTGTGTAATTGATAACCTAATGGGAATTCATACTCCCAAAAAGGTTGGTCCAATGTTAAAAATGGCCGACATTGTTATCGTGACAAAAGGAGATATTGTTTCTCAAGCAGAGAGAGAAGTTTTTACATTTAAAATAAGACAAGCAAATCCTAAAGCAATTATCATGCATGTTAATGGGATTACTGGCCAAGGTGCGCAAGAATTGATGACGATATTAATGAAAGGAAATAAAATAGCAACTCTTGAAGGAAGAAAACTGAGATTTGTTATGCCGGCAGCTTTGTGTTCTTATTGTCTAGGTGAAACACATATTGGTCAAGATTTTCAAATGGGAAATATTCGTAAAATTTCTTTCGAATAGTAGGAAGTGCAAAATTTATTAAAGGGTGCGATCGTTATGAGCAATTTAAAGAGTTTAAAAGATATGAAACTAGCTCAAATCGACAGTGAGTATCCATATGGGAAGGATTTTTTTGAGACAATGGGTCTACCATTTGCCAAAGAGAATTGTACATTACAACAGTACATTTCAAATATCGATACTATCCTTATGGAAGATTTAGGCGTTGAACGAGCAGATTTACTTGAGCAATTTGAACTTTTTATTGAACATATGAGACTAGTGAAGGAAGGGAATGACTTACAAGTTAAGTCAATTACAATTCTAGGGGGACAAAATAAAGAAGGTATTCCAGAAAAGCTAATACTCCAGATGAGAGCTGGAGAAATTATCTCCATCGTAGGGCCGACTGGTTCAGGGAAAAGTAGATTGTTAGCAGATATTGAATGGATGGCTCAAAAAGATACTCCTACCAAAAGACAAATTCTCATAAATGGAAAAGTTCCACCTATGGAATGGCGTTTCTCTATAGAGCATAAGCTAGTTGCACAACTATCACAAAATATGAATTTTGTCATGGATCTAACGGTTTTTGAGTTTATTAAAATGCATGCTGAAAGTAGAATGGTTGAGAATGTAGATGAAAAGGTACGGGAAATTATCGCTTATGCTAATGAATTGGCTGGCGAAACCTTTCGTAAAGATACACCGATTACGGCACTTAGTGGTGGGCAATCTCGTGCCCTAATGATTAGCGATACTGCATTTTTGAGTGGAGCACCGATTGTATTAATCGATGAAATCGAAAATGCAGGGATTGATCGAAAAAAAGCATTAGATTTGTTAGTACAAAAAGACAAAATTGTCTTAATGGCTACCCATGATCCAATTTTAGCACTGATCGGTCATAGAAGAATTGTAATAAAAAATGGTGGAATTTATAAAATCATAGAGACAAGCCAAGAAGAAAAAAATAACTTGCAACGATTAGAGACTCTAGATCGAATGATGCTTCATTATCGGGAACTAGTTCGAGCAGGTGAAACCTTAGAAGAAAAACCAAATAGCAATTTATAAAATAATTTATACTGTACTAACTAAAGAGAGTGCCCCATCAATTTGAAGGGACACTCTTTAGTTAGTTAGGTTAGGCTTAAATTGATAGCTTTTGCAAATTTGATGCCAAAATCGATAGAAAGTTGTTTCTCTTCTCCGCTAGGGAAATTCTCAACCTTTAAGCCTTCTAAAGCGATCTTTCCACCTTTTTCCTTAATTAAATCTTCTAATATATCTACTGCCCCACAATAAATAGAGTAGGAGAGATCTCCTGTTCCAAAAACTCCAAACGTTTTCCCTGTTAAATCCATTGTTTCCATGTCATCGTATAAATCTAGAAAATCATCTGGTAATGCTCCCTCACCCCAAGTATATGCTCCAAATAAGATATTGTCATAAGCTTCAAGTGTTGATAGATCAACCGAAAGAACATCTTTTTTATCGACAGTTATCCCTTCTGATTTCAGGCCTTTCTCTACTAAATTTGCCATTTCTTCTGTGTTACCTGTCATGCTCGCATAAACTAATAAAACATTGCTCATTTTCTTCTCCTCCTAAAATTAATGGTTTATAAAGTGCTGAAATTGCGAATTTGTGTAAAGCGATGTATACAATCCGGCAACGAGAAACTCACTTTGTTGATTTGAGACTCGCCAACCATGGCCATGAACAATCGCACATGGGACTACCTTTTTTTCATCAATATACACTCGTAAAACTTTTCCAACACCTTTTTCATCTTGTGAGGTAGTTGTATAAAGATAGCCATCACTTTCAGATAAGTCTAAATAACAGCCCTCTTGACAATCACTCTCACAGGTTTCCCATTCATACGTTTGGGAAAATGTTGGTGTAGCCTGACAATATTCGATTGTTCCTTTGTGGCCTTTACAAGTTCCAGTAGCTGAAACAATGTATTGTTTATGTTTTAAGATGGAAGCAATCATTCTTGTATCTTTTTTAATTCTAATTGTTTCATAGTGCTCTAAATCAACTCGCCAGATTCCACCATGTAGTCGATGGACTTTTGTTCCAACAAAAACGTACGGACCTTCTAAGAAGAGAGAACGAATGGATGGTTTACTACCAATTAGACCTTGGAAAGGGTGTAACGTTTTCCAAGTATTACCGAAGTCGAGAGAAAGGAATAAAACAGTATTCCCATGAGTGACAACAGTTCCATTTTTGTTAGAACAAATACTCCACATAGATCCAGTAGTAGGTAGTGTTGATACATCCCAAGTGTGACCATAATCAGTGCTTCGAATGAAAGTTCCATTATCACCAACACCGTAAATGATAGAGTCAATAAAGGTTAAGTCTAAAATGCGATTTTCTAATTGAATTAGTGTTTTCTCTGTACCATCCTTTCTAATTAGTAAAATCCCTTTATCGACCGCTAAAAAATAATCACCATTTAATCCTTTAGTAACTGCAGTTGCACCTGAAAAACATTGAGAGATCCGCATTTTAGGCCTCCTTATTCTTATGTAGGAAAAAAACTAATTGATAATCTCTTTCATTTACAACACCATTGTAATCGTTAATGATAATCATTGTCAATTGAATCTGCGGAGGAATTTTATAAATATTGTGAAAGATCGTTGATTTGAAATCAAATAGATTAGTTTAAATGCATTATTATAGGATAAATTATAGGTAAAATCGATGTACGGTTTTATAATAGGATAAAGCCCTTTACATCGTCTGGTGAGAGAGGTATATTTATAAAACGTAATAATTCCTATTTATACACTAGAGGATTAGTTAATGTTTTTATAAGGAAAACAAATAAATAGAAAAGATGAGGTAAACAATGGTTGATGTATTTGTTTTAAGTGGATTTTTAGGAAGTGGCAAAAGTACTCTGTTAAAGGAACTGATACAATTCGAACAAAAGCAAGGAAGAAGAGTAGGCGTCATTATGAATGAACTTGGTTCAATTAGTATTGATTCAGCCATCGTTCCAGATGAGGTACCTTTAAAAGAATTATTAAATGGTTGTGTTTGTTGTACTTTGCAAGGTGAGTTAAGTTTGCAAATAAAAAGACTACTAGAAAATTATCAGCTAGATGTTATTTATATCGAAGCTACAGGTGCAGCGCACCCTCTTGAAATTATTGATGCCTGTACGCATCCGTTGTTAGTAGCCAATATTAATGTACGTGCTGTAATAACGCTTGTGAATGCATTGCAGTGGTATGAAGGTAAAATGAATAATAAGATAAAAAAATTACTTGTTGAACAAATCAAGTTTGCAGACATAATAGTATTAAATAAAATTGATAAACTTGAAAATTCTGTAGTAGAACAATTATTAGGAAAGTTAGATCAAATAAATAGTAACGCTAGAAAAATATCAAGTACTTATGCACAAATAGATCTTAAGTTATTGTATATGACCGAAACTAATGAGCATAAAACTGAGCAGTCCGAGCCAACGCATGTTCATAACCACTTACATTTAAGAACAGTGAAAGTTGCTCTTGAAAGACCTATAGAAAGAATGAAATTAGTTGAGTGGTTAGAACATTTTCAAGGCATATTGTACCGTGCAAAAGGCTTCGTTTATATAACAGAAACACCGGGCCTTTTTTTATTTAATTATGCATACGGTGATCCGGTGTTTGAAAGATACTCTATAAAAGAAACATATACACCAACACTCGTTTTTATTGGTGAAAATCTAGATCAAGATGAAATAAAAAAGCATGTAAATCAATTATACGTTTAATTTTATCAACAGGCTAACAATCAGTGGGCGATGAAGGAAAACCCCCACTGATTGAAGTTTAGCTTTATATAATAGCCTCTCGGAATAAATCCTCATTAATCTCTAGATTTATTCCGAGAGGCTATTTATCATTATTTCCTTCTATAGTTAATATAATTAAATGATATTTTTATGAACAAAGTAACCAGAATGTGTAATAATTTTACGAATTTATTGACTTTGGTATTGATTAATAGTGAATTTTAATATGTAATAGTAAATGGATTAAGGAGGTAAGCGGTTTGATAGTAGTTTGTAAAAATCATATAAAAGATGGATTGCAATATCTTCAAGCGCCACACATTATTTCGATAAAAGATAATAATTTCAAAGGATGTTGTGTTTTTTGTGAAAACTTAGCAGAATATAAATTATTTTACTCTGTACCAGTCTCTAGAAGCCATAGAATGTATGTACAGGAAATGATTCAGAAGCAGAAAATATAGCTAGGCTTCAATTTTATATTAATTTAATTAACAAAAATGAAAACCTACATGCAGTCAAATTGTATGTAAGTTTTTTTTATACAGGAAACATTTTATTTAATGAAAGTCGTATTTAATTATAGGTATATGTCTATCCTATAAGAAGAAGTGGAGGTGAGTGAAAATGGCACAAGACGTATTATGTGAAGTAAGTAACTGTGTACACTGGGCTTCAGGGAACAAGTGTGCAGCAGAAGCCATTTATGTAGTAAGCCATAAAGGGAAAGAAGCTGAAAAGCAAGAAGAAACAGATTGTAAAACATTTGAAGCTGGAATGTAGTAATGTGTTGTGGGTAGTTCAGAGCTACCCACTTCTCTTTATGTATTATTGATAATTATTTTCAATTATATACATTGTTTGTATAATCTTTTTTTAAAATCCCTCTGAAACTAAAAGAAATATAAATAAGGAGTTGAGTTACTGTTGAAACAAAAAGATATGACGATAAATAATCCCATTTTTCATATGTTTACGGTAGCAGCACATTCAGTTATTGAAACAATTGATGAAATTATACATAAAGGAGTTACTGTAAAAGAAATAGCCGATATGATAAAAAATCATGAGTATACAAGAAAAATAAGTAAAACTTTGTTAGGAGTAACTTTTGAATTTTATAGCTTAAAAATAAATAACCTTAGTTTTCATTTGGAAGTAAGAAAGGGGATAATAGATCATGTCCTTTATTTAAATATCCATACTGCTGAACATGTGGTATTAACGTATCGATCATATGAGGAAGGATTAAAATTAGATGATCAAATAAAGAAAGAGCATTTACCGGAAATAGTAAATGATAATAAAAAGCGTAAATAATCTGTAGTGGTAAGGCTATTTCTGTGGACGAACGTTCGATTATTTCGGTAAAAAGTGTTCTTTTTTGAAGCGAAGACAGAGAAGCCCTTTTTTATCCCACTCTAAAGGGGCAGTAAGACCCCACCTCAAAGCATAAGAAATCTAGAAGTTTAAGTGGGGGATTAACTGCCCTAAAGGTCGAGGTCACGTGCATACGAGCTATAATACTTCATCGATGGTATAGACTCTAATATATCGCTGAAAGCTTATCTTGAGAGTATCCTTTTACGATTCTATTAAATTTCTGCCACATGACAAAAACCCCTTCATATCCATAAAAAGTTATAAATATACTTGAATCCCCAAAAAAATAAGTGTTTGCGTTTTTAAAGTTTGGCAAAAGGCAGGTTTTATCACATTATCAGAATTTATAAATTTCTAACTTGGAAACTGTCTAGCTTCAGCGCCCTATCGACTAGAAAGCTTCCTTCGTCTCGTCTACGATAAGTCGAGGACGAAAGTCTAACGACTTTCGACTCTCCTATATCTCACTCGACTCAGTCCAGCTTATTACGTCTAGAGCTGCGGCGCTTGCGCTTTTCTTAATTTTCCCACCTTTTAAGATTATTTCTTAAAACATACTCTTAGATAGCTCCCGAAAAACAGAACGCATAAAATCTTACATAATTTAAGAAGCGGCTTAGCTGGGAATTAAATCCTCATTGTCCCACGAGTAGGTGAATACTAACTTACTGATGGTGTAAATATAGTTTACATCTCCCGTCAAAAACAATATTAGATTATCTTCCAAAATTTAAAACAAAATTTTCGAAATAGTTTATAAATAATGTATCCTATTAAAATATAAAAAATTGATTGGGGGACAATTACATGATTTCGAAAAAAATGAAAATGCTTTTGAGTATGATTTTAGTAGCCTTAGTGGTTACTGTAGGTTGCTCTAGCGAAGATGCTGCTACACCAAGTGACTCTGATACAACTTCTGAAACTAGCGCTTCAAGTACTGGTTCTAAGTTAGATGAAGTGAAGAACAGAGGGAATTTAATCTTAGGAACAAATAACCAATTACCAGGTTTTGGTTATGTAGATACTGACGGTAGCTATGTAGGATTTGATGTAGATTTCGGTAAGGTTGTAGCAGCGGCGATTTTTGGAGATGCCGATGCGATTGAGTATAGACCGCTATCCGCACAAGAACGTTTTACAGCACTACAAACAGGTGAAGTTGATATACTTATCCGTAACACAACATGGACACTTTCTCGTGATGTAGAAGTTGGTTTAGCTTTCGGACCGACAACTTTCTATGATGGTCAAGGGATGATGGTTCCAAGAGACAGTGGTATCACGTCAATTGAAGAACTAGAAGGAACTAGAATTGGAGTAGAGCAAGGTACAACAACAGAGTTGAACTTAATGGATCAAATGAGAAAACGAGGAATTGATTTTGAAGCAGTTGTTTTTGCAGATCAAGATAGTCTTGTCGCTGCTTATGAAAGTGGAACAATCGATGCTTGGACTACAGACCAATCTGCATTAGTGGCACGATTAACTTCGATGGTCGATCCTGATGGCCATTTAATCTTATCAGAAGTTCTTTCTAAAGAACCACTTGGGCCAGCTGTTTTAGATGGTGACTCTAAATTTTTTGATGTCATGCAATGGGCTGTATTTGCAACGATGCAAGCAGAAGAATTTGGAATTACTTCTAGTAATGTTGACGACTTCTTAAATACAGAAGATCCTGATATCCAACGCTTCTTAGGAATTGGTAGTAACTATGGTGAGCAATTAGGTTTAAGTAATGACTTCGTATACAACATTATTAAACAAGTAGGTAACTTCTCAGAAATCTATGAAAGAAATTTAGGTCAAGAAAGTGCCTTTAAATTAGAGCGTGGTATCAACGCGCTTTACACAGATGGCGGTATATTATACTCACCACCATTCAGATAATATCGTAATGAAATTAATAGAGCCTGCAAACCTTTGCGCAGTAGGGGCAGGCTCTTTCTCATTACTGAGAGGCATTTTACTTTATGGATCATTGACAAAGAAAATTATTAAGTTCAAAGAGAGAGAAAGGTGAGAAAACAGATGGAAAAAGAGATAACAAGGCAGAAAATTCCTTTTTGGAGAAATATTAAGGTCTTAAATATATTTTGGCAAGTATTGTTTGTCATTTTGGTTGTAGCAGTTATTTATTTTTTTATTCAAAATGCGATTAATGGGTTAAATAGAATTGGATTAAAATTTGGTTTCTCTTTTTTAAGTTCGAGTGCTAACTTTCCAATCGGGGAGAAAATACTGGAGTACTCACCAACCAATAGCTACCAATGGGCGTTATTTGTAGGTTTTACAAATACATTAAAGGTAACGATAATTGGTATTTTTATTTCTACTATTCTTGGGATTGTTATGGGAATTGCAAGACTCTCTAACAACTGGCTTGCCCGTTCGGTATCGGGTGTGTATGTGGAGATCTTTAGAAATACACCTGTTTTAGTACAAATTTTCATATGGTACTTTGCTGTTTTCTTAACACTCCCAAGAATTCAAGATGTAACTCCGATAATGGGAATGTACTTTAGTAACCGTGGTCTCGTTTTTCCGTGGTTTTCTACTACAGCTAGTATAATTACTTGGTTAATTGTTGTTTCAATTGCACTTTTTGTCGGTAGATATGTTTGGAAGAAAATGATGAATAAACAACTTGAAACAGGTATTAATAAGTATCCAACTCTATGGTTTTTAGGATGTATTGGTATTTTTGCTCTTTTGACTTTTATTCTCACAAAAGAAGGTCCAGTTATGATTTCGAGACCAGAAATTGAAGGAGTAAGATTTATCGGTGGGTTGCGTTTTACTCCAGAGTTTGCAGCTATTTTGTTTGGTTTAGTATTTTATACGGCATCTTATATTACTGAAATTGTACGTGGAGGAATACTATCTGTTCAAAAGGGTCAAATCGAAGCAGCGAAAGCACTAGGATTAAGTGATTTTAAAATTTTACGTTTCATTACTTTCCCTCAGGCTATTCGAACAATTATCCCGCCAGTGACGAGTCAGTATTTAAACTTAGCTAAAAACTCTAGTTTAGCCGTAGCGGTTGGTTATCCTGATCTGTTTAGTGTGGGTAATACTGTACTAAATCAATCTGGGAAAGCGATAGAAGTTATATTAATCATGCTTATTGTCTACTTAAGTATTAGTTTAATTACTTCGCTAATTATGAATATATACAATAATGCAACTAGATTGGTAGAGAGGTGATTGAAGAATGAGTGTAGGACCGAATTATAGTCCAGAGTATCGAATTAATAATAATTCAGAGGTTAAACTTCCACCTCAGGTGAAAATAACGCCATTAAAATGGGTGAAGGAGAATTTATTTAATAGTTGGTTAAATGGTATTGTAACAATCATTCTTACCATAGCTATCTTTCTAATTGTGAAGTCTACATTGGAATGGGTCTTTTTTTCTGCTAATTGGTCAGTTGTTGAGGGAAATTTCAAATTACTTTTAGTTGGACAATACCCGTTAGCTGACTTATGGCGTGTTTGGTTAAGTTTATCTGTAGTAAGTTTGTTATTAGGATTATCATATGGAATAAATAAAGGGATCATCCAAATCTTTTTTACTGTTTATTTAGTTTTATTTGGGATAGCATTATTGTTACCTTTTGTCACATTACAATCGAAAATATGGGTGCTTACTAACATTTGTTTAGTAGTTGGTGGTTGGTTTTTAGCACGAAAATTTAAAGGATTAAGTAAATGGACGTGGCTAGGTTGGGTACTTTGTTTTCCAATTACAGTTTTTCTTCTTAATGGATTTGGTTTATTACCAGAGGTAAAGACGAATATTTGGGGTGGCTTTTTACTAACCTTGCTCATTTCCTTAGTAGCAATTCTCTTTTCTTTTCCTATTGGTGTACTTTTAGCGTTAGGAAGAACGAGTAAGCTTCCAGTAATTCGGTGGATGAGTATTATTTATATTGAAATTATTCGTGGGGTACCATTAATCACCGTTATTTTTATGGCTCAAATAATGTTGCCACTCTTTTTACCAGCTGGAGTAACAATTGATAATATAGTACGTACGATGGTTGCTTTTACACTTTTTAATGCCGCATATATAGCAGAAAATGTACGTGGGGGACTTCAATCTATCCCAAAAAGTCAATACGAAGCAGCTCAAGCTTTAGGGTTGAGTACGGTCAAAATGACTACTTTTGTTATCTTGCCTCAGGCATTACGAGTAACAATTCCTTCTATGGTTGGACAATCAATTTCAATTTTTAAAGATACGACGCTTGTTGCTGTAGTTGGTATTGTTGAATTACTAGGGATTGGTAGAACGATTATATCTAATCCTAAATTTTTAGGGACTCAAATGGAAGTGTTTCTCTTTGTGGCTGTAGTTTTCTGGATTTTCAGTTATACCATGTCACTGACGAGTAAACGTATAGAAGAAGTTGTTCGTGTGGAACACCGCTAAAAGCATTTGTACAGATGAACTATAGAGAGAAATAAAATTTGGAGGGATTTTAATGGAAAATACGAATATATTTAGTGACTTCAACCCTGATATTCCGTTAGCTGAGAGGGAAAATATTATTTCATGCCGTAATTTAAATAAATGGTATTCAAACGAATTACATGTATTAAAAGATGTAAATGTAGATATAAAGAAGGGTGAAATTGTTGTAGTGTTAGGACCATCTGGTTCAGGGAAATCAACATTTATTCGGACGATCAATGGTTTGGAGGAAATTCAAAAAGGAAAGATTGTTGTAGACGGTATCGAATTATCAAATGACAAAGCAAACATTGAAAATATTCGTAAAGAAACAGGGATGGTATTCCAATCATTTAACCTGTTTCCTCATTTAACAATATTAAAAAATATTACGTTATCACCTATTTGGGTAAGAAAATGGCCAAAGAAAAAAGCAGAAGAAATTGGTATGCAGCTATTAGAACGAGTTGGAATTCCTGAACAAGCTCATAAATATCCTGGCCAATTATCTGGTGGACAACAACAACGGGTGGCTATTGCTAGAGCGCTAGCAATGCAACCAAAGATCATGCTTTTTGACGAACCTACTTCTGCATTAGACCCTGAAATGGTAAAAGAAGTTTTAGATGTTATGAAAGAGCTATGTTGTACTGGAATGACAATGATCGTTGTTACACATGAGATGAATTTTGCACGTGAGGTGGCAGACCGGATTATCCTGTTTGATCAAGGTGAAATTGTTGAAATGGGTACTCCAGAAGAGCTGTTTGATAATCCTAAACACGAACGTACGAAGCTATTCTTGTCGAAAATTTTATAAAAAGGTTGGACTTCCAATCAGCTTTACTAACAATTTAACTTTTCGAATGCTTTAGGGCAGTTAATCCTTCACCTTTTCTTAGGTGCAGTTTTACTGCCCTTTAAGTTTGGAAATTGTAAGCTATTCAAAAGGAAAGAATTCTGAACTATTCCGGGCAAGAAAATAACGCAAAGGAGTTCATTTATTCCTTCATAATAAATTCATTTTCAAATATTTGTTTTTCATTATTTTCAAAAAGAAGGTTAAAATTATCTTGGTTGCTATCTTCTTTAAATTAGGTATGTATAGATAAAGAACGCATTATATTCTTTTTTTATGATAAATGTTTTTTATTTAATGAATTTTATAATTGTTTATTTTCGCTGCTCTGATACTAAATGTTGTTGGACGAAAAGCATTTTCAACAATATTTAGGCTTATGTAGCTCTATTTTGGTAATTATGAAATTCACTGTATTAGTATTTTTAAAGATCCAATACTTGACTAAAACAACTGTTATTTAAAATCCGCATACACCCATATACAAAACCCTAACCATCATTCAATTAAAAACATATATTGATATTACTTAGTTATGTTTTTAACAAAAAACTAGACGGATTTCATAAAGTTAATTACCAAGTATTAGGAGGGAATGGTAAGATGGGTAACCAATTTTTTGGAAATATAGAAAAGAAAACTGGTGTAAATATGGCAGAGCTTCTTAAGTTAGCTGCTTCGATTCAAAATGCGAACTTAAAAGATGAAGCGACAGTTAGAAATTTGATTAAACAAGTAGGAAAGATTGCTAATAAACCAGTTAAAAAAGAAGTGGAGGATAAACTAGTTAATACTATTATCAATAATTCAGAACAAGTAAATATGAATACAATTGCTAAGATGTTAGATAAAAATAATAAATAGTTATTGTTTGAGTTATGAGGAGTTATTAAAGTAACTAATACCTTTGATAGGCTTAAGTGGTCGCAGACGAAAAATCTAACAAAAATCTTTAATAGCTATGTAACTGAATAATAATATTGAAAAGGCTTAGGGAAAAAGAGTATCCCTAGCCTTTAATTTTTGGTTATTATTAAAACCATCCTTAATTATTAATTAAATTTAAAGTTCCCGATTACCTATTCAAAGGAGGGTAAAGATAATACAGTGTAACTTAATAAACTCTTTTTGAAATACTATTGATTTTTTCTCTTAAAGCCTTCATTTTTTATAGAAAATTTCATGTAAGAAAACTTGGAAATTCCTTCTTATTGAATAGCAAATGAGTGAAATTTTGGTTTTCGGGGATAGTAAGTTTGAAAGGATCAGTCTACTTTAATCTTTGTATACATACTGATTCAATATATATGATTAGGAGGTTTGATAACTTGAAAAACGCTTTTGGAGTGTTGCAAAAAGTCGGAAAAGCCTTAATGACTCCAGTAGCTATTTTACCTGCTGCGGGTATATTGTTAGCCGTCGGTAATGCAATGCAAAATCCAGATTTAATTGCAAGGATACCTGCATTAACGACTGGATGGTTCCCTATGATTGCTACGGTTATGGAAGAATCTGGGGGGGTCGTTTTTGCTAATTTACCATTGCTGTTTGCTGTTGGTGTTGCCATTGGGTTAGCCAAAGGAGATGGAGTTGCTGCATTAGCTGCTATTATCGGTTACCTTGTGATGAATGTGACAATGGGTGTACTGTTAAATGTAACTCCTGACCTTGTTGCTGTAGATCCTGGATATGCTAGCGTATTAGGTATACCAACCTTACAAACAGGGGTCTTTGGTGGTATCATTATTGGTATTTTAGCTGCGTATTTGTTTAATCGATATTATGAAATCGAACTACCCTCTTATTTAGGGTTCTTTGCAGGTAAACGATTTGTGCCAATAATTACAGCTGTATCAGCACTTGTTGTTGGGGTATTAATGGTATTTATATGGCCATTTGCTCAACAAGGATTAAATGCTCTTTCACATAACATGGTAGATGCAAATAGGACAATATCAGCATTTATCTTTGGTATTATTGAGCGAGCGCTTATCCCTTTTGGATTGCATCACATCTTTTATGCGCCATTTTGGTTTGAGTTTGGCTCCTATACAAACCTAGCAGGGGACATCGTCCGTGGTGACCAAAGAATCTTCTTTGAACAACTTAGAGATGGAGTGGAACTTACAGCCGGTACATTTATGACGGGTAAGTTCCCATTTATGATGTTTGGTCTTCCGGCAGCCGCACTTGCTATTTATCACTGTGCTAAACCAGATCAAAAGAAGGTTGTAGCAGGTATAATGGCCTCAGCGGCCCTCACATCTTTTTTAACAGGGATTACTGAACCAATTGAATTTTCATTTTTATTTGTAGCGCCAATCTTATTTGGTATTCACACAATTTTTGCTGGATTATCGTTTATGATCATGCATATGTTAGATGTTAAAATTGGGATGACATTTTCAGGTGGGGTAATTGACTATTTCTTATTTGGGATATTACCAAATCGTACAGCTTGGTGGATCGTTATTCCAGTTGGTTTAGTGTTTGCCGTTATTTATTACTTTGGGTTCCGGTTTGCGATTACTAAATTCAATCTGTTGACACCAGGACGCGAAGAAGTGGTAGAAGATAAAGGTGATAAAAGTGGTAATCAAAAGAATAACTTACCCTATGAAGTTCTTGAAGCTATGGGGGGTAAAGCAAACATCACTCATCTAGATGCTTGTATTACCAGATTGCGTGTATCTGTCAATGATATTAAAAATGTAGATAAGAATCGTTTAAAGAAGTTAGGTGCAGCTGGAGTAATGGAAGTAGGTAATAACATTCAAGCAATTTTTGGACCGAAATCAGATACGATTAAAGGTCAAATGCAAGATATTATGGATGGAAAAAGGCCGATGCCAAAAGAAGTATCTACAGAGCTGGAAAATCAAGAACAAATCGAAGATGTTTTCCCTGATGTTCTTGAAAATGAAGAAATTGGAGATCGAAGTGAGTTCTTTGTAAAAGAAGTCGCTGCTGTAATTAACCCAATTGAAGGGGAAATTATTTCATTAACGGATGTGCCAGACCAGGTATTTTCTAAGAAGATGATGGGTGATGGATTTGCTGTTGTTCCTGTTAACGGAAAAGTGGTATCGCCGATATCTGGTAAAGTGGTTAACCTTTTCCCGACGAAACATGCGATTGGTCTCCAATCAAAAGAAGGTTTAGAAGTTTTAATTCACTTCGGGTTAGATACCGTGAACTTAAAAGGTGATGGTTTCAAAGCGTTAGTAAGTCAAGATGATTTCGTTGAAAAAGGTCAGCTTTTGTTAGAGGTAGATCTTGATTTTGTTAAACAACGTGTACCTTCGATTGCGACTCCAATTATTTTTACAAACTTAGAAAAAGGCAGTAGTATCCAAATCAACCGTAAAGGCAAAACAAATATTAAACAAGATAAAATTATCTCTTTGAACAAAGAAGATTAGTTAAGAAAATGAAAAATAAAGTCAAAGGCACTCTAAATATAGAGTGCCTTTGATAATCTTAAAGGTGAATAAATAACTGTTAAATTAGGATTAATTTGAGAAATGAACCGAAAGAAAAGTCCAAATTCATTATACTTTAAATTTACGAATTAATACCTCTAATTGCTCGCTCGCTTCTCTTAAAGATTGTGCTTGTTCAGCTACAGTTTGGATAGCAATAATTTGTTCTTGAGCAGATGCGCTTACTTCTTCACTAGATGCTGCAGTTTGTTGAATCATGCTTGAAATATGATGCATAGAAGTCACTACCTCATCTTTAAAGTTATTTACTTCAGCAACCTCATTTGTAATAGTATCAATAGCACTAATCATTTTATTAGTGACATTTGAAATTGTAGTGAAAGCCTTCTCTGTACTTTCTACTGATTGATTTTGCTTATTGGCAATCACTTTCGTCGTTTCCATTTCATTAACGGCAACACCAGCTTCGTTTTGAATAGTTAATAACGTTTGACGAACTTGTACGGTTGCTTTTGCTGACTCATCTGCTAATTTTCGTACTTCATCTGCTACAACTGCAAAACCTTTTCCGTGTTCTCCTGCTCTCGCAGCTTCTATAGAGGCATTTAATGCTAGTAAGTTAGTTTGTTCAGAAATTGATGTAATAGCATCCATAATTGTTTCAACCTCATTGATTTTATTCGTTAAGTTATGAACTACTGTTTCAACCGACTGAATGATTTCATTTGACTCTTTGGCTGCTATACGTAATCGTTCTACTTCCTTTATACCCTTTTCATTTTCGATACCGGATTGTTGTGAGAGTTTTTTCATATTTGTAATCTGTTTTGTTACATTTTCAATTTGCATTGAGAGCTCTGTTGTCCGTTGATTGGTTTCATCACAAGTACTAGCTACCCCACTAGTGCCATTTGCGATTTCAGAAACAGCTTTAGCAACTTCCTCATTGGTTGCTGAAGTTTCCTCAGAAATAGCACTTAAATCTTCAGATGAATTTCCTATTGTATGAGAAGAATGACTAACTGCTTCAATTAAATGACGTATATTACTCGTCATTACATTTAGATTTTTTGTGAGCTGACCTACTTCATCTTTTGATTTCCCTTCAAATATAACAGTTAAATCACCATTAGCAACGTTACTGACTTCTCTACTAAGAACACTTATTGGACGGGAGATATTAATAGAAATAATGTAAATGATAATGATCGAAATAGAAATTATTATTAACGAAATAATAATATTTGTATTACGAAGCGTAGTAGCTATTTCTCTTAAATCTCGATCATTATAAACAGTTCCGACCTTCCAATCTGTTGTTAATAAAGTGTCATAGATTAACACCCGTTCAACGCCATCTTGGGAATAATCAATGAATCCGTTGTTGTTAGAAGTGTACATTTCTTGAATGAAGAAATGTTCAGATAAATCTTCTCCTCTATCGGTAGGGTGAACTAATGCCTTTCCATGTTGGTCTAATAAAAACGGAAACCCGTTGTAAGCGACATTTACTTCACTAACTAAAGCTTCCAACTCATCAAGGGAGATGTCGATACCGATAACAGCATTAATATTTCCGGTTTGTCTATCCTTTATTGCTTTTGCAGCAGTAATTACATACTCGTTTGTTGAAACATCAATGTATGGTTCGGTCCAAATCACAGTATCGGGTGATTGAGTTGCCGCGATATACCAAGGTCGACTAGTTGGATCGTAATCATTTGGAAGGTCAAAGTGTGGAACTATATTCATTGATTTATCAATTTCACCAACATAAATTGCTTGAATTTCTGGATAGATGCTTAGGTAATGAGTAAAGTTTCCATTTAAGTTATGAAGAGCATTTTGTTTGTCGTTAGCCTCAATAGACTCGACAAATTCAAGTACAGAATGATCTTTACTAAACTGTTCAATAGATAGGCTATATTGATTTAAGTACATGTCTAATAGTTTTTGAAGTTCCGAAGCTAACTCTTGTGCTTGGTTTCTAACATCGTTATTAATATGAGTAGAAACTTGGTAAAAGTTAATGAAAGAAACAGTACTTAATGAGATTAATAAAAGAAAAGCAAACGTAACAATCATTTTTGTGTGAAGCTTTTTAAACATGAAATGAATCCCCCTTAATTTCTATGTTGCAATAATTCTCTGTGCATTTAATATAGCATCATTTTTATAGTAATGGAGTATTAAATTAAATATTTTGCAAATAAAAATCAGAAAATAAACAATTTTGGCGAAAATAGAGTGCGATTACCTATGTGGGAAAGGGTAACTAGGGCAAAGTTTTTATGTTTTCAGAATATATTTAGAGGGTTACATTATAATGTCTAGGTTATACTTTGATTGAAAGAGACATGGAAATATCTATAGTTATTAAGTTCATAAAATGTACATAATTTAAAAACCTTATTGTTATGGGCGTTTTTTACTAAGCCGGTGTTAACCAAGAAATTTATGTGATTAAATTCACAGTTATTAAACTAAATAAATAATAATCTTTATACGTAGTCACAAAAATACTATCAAAACTGTAAAGTATATATAAACCTAATTATTAGTTGCTAAAAGATTTTTGCTAGACAGAAACTTTATAAGCAGCTATCACCTATTTCAAACTACCAGCTCTATTAGATTTAGGTGGGACTTTATTTTCGTATATGAAATTAAATAATAGTTATAGAGTGAATTCATTATTAGCAAAAGCGAACTGTTAAATCTATATATAGCTACGAAACGGTTTGGCGTAACCAGATATAATATCGCAGTGGCTAGAACAATGAATGATAAAATTTGATTAAAAAATAAAACAAGATTGGTGATGAGAATGCAAGGAATGGGACATCCAAAAGAAATGGGACATCCACACAGAAGTGGTGGGCACCCTCATGGTAAAGGTCACCCAGGAGGAATAGGAGCAGCAATTGATTATAACAAAGACCCCTTTATAGTTATTTGGGAAGTAACGAGGGCATGTGAGTTGAAATGTGTGCATTGCCGTGCAGATGCTCAAACAAAGCCACATCCTGATGAGTTATCACATCAAGAGGGTATTAAACTAATTGATGAAATATATGAAATGAATAATCCGATGCTTGTTTTCACTGGTGGAGATTGTATGATGCGTAAAGATTTATACGATCTTGCAGAATATGCTGTGAAAAAGGGAATGCGAGTTTCTATGACGCCTAGTGCTACAGATAATGTTACAAAGGAAGCGATGCAGAAGGCTAAAGATGTTGGACTTTCTAGATGGGGGATTAGTCTTGATGGACCAACTCCAGAAATCCATGACCATTTCAGAGGAACAACAGGATCATTTGAACTAACAGTTGAAAAAATTAAATACTTAAATGAATTAAATATGCCATTACAAATTAATACGGTTATTTCCCGTTATAATTATGATTCGCTTGAGAAAATGGCAAAATTAGTTGGGGAGCTAAAAGCGGTTATGTGGTACATCTTTTTACTTGTGCCAACTGGGCGTGGGCAGATTGACGATTGCTTAACCCCGGCTGAACATGAAAAAGTATTTCGTTGGCTATATGAATTAGGAAAAACGGCTCCTTACGACATTAAAACAACTGCAGCACAGCATTATCGTAGGGTTGTTATTCAGCAAAAACATCGTGAAAAGCTTGTTGATAAAGAAAATATTCGCTATGAAGATTCAATTACAGATACTGCTTATTTAATCGACGGTTTAAAACGTGCTCCAAAGGGAGTGAACGATGGTAATGGGTTTATATTTGTCTCTCATACAGGCGATGTTATGCCTAGTGGATTATTACCCATAGTCGTTGGTAACGTTAGAGAAAAATCCTTAGCTGAAATTTATCGAGAATCGCCAGTACTAAAGAAATTACGTAACCCAGATCTTTATAAAGGAAAGTGTGGCATATGTGAGTTCCGTTTTGTTTGTGGCGGTTCCCGATCAAGGACATATGCTGTAACGGGTGACTATTTAGAAAGCGAACCGTTTTGTGTTTATGTACCAGAAGCAATGCGCAAAAAAGAAAATGCATCAACTTAGTAAATCGATTTTTAATCCCATAAAGGGCGGGTAAGATAACCTAACAACAGTGGTGTTTGATGGAAAACCACTCAGATTGAAGAGCTTAATAATATAGAAATAGAAAAAGCTTGGGTTCCCCAAGCTTTTTCTATTTCTTAATAAACAACGATCCAATTTGTTTCATAATTGGACTCATTTGATTTGCGGCTTTCATTATTTCATCAAACTGTTTTATAGCTTTTTGAAAATCAAAAGTCCCATCGGCTCCAGTTAACATTCCTTGCGGAGGGTTAGAACCTGGTTGGTTAGTTTGTGGTGTAGAATTTTGACCTTGATACATATTCTGCTGATACCAAAATGGGTGGGGTTGACCGTAATAACCGTACGGATGGTGATATGGGTTTTGATAATGATAAGGGTTCATAGGGTAGTGAGGATATAAAGGGAACGGATAGTGTTGGTTTCGGATGAACATTGAAATTCACTCCCTCTTCAATAATTAGTTATTCAATTTCAATAGTTCGTCTTTTATTAGGTAATATTATTTTTAATAGTCCATCACGGTATGAAGCTTTTATTTCTCCTTCAGAAATATTATATGGAAGCAAAACTACCCTTTCTGCTACTTGAATTGATTGGCTAGTGCGATAGGTTTGTTGAATATCGTTTGTTTCTTCAATTATTTCAGAGTTTTGAACGCTAATTTTTATTTGATTACGATAAATATCTAATTTTATTTGTTCTTTTTTAATCCCTGGTAATTCTGCTTCGATGATGAAATGTTTATTTGTTTCATATTGTTTAATTGGAAAACCACTTACAAATTGGAAATTGCGAAATGCTTCATTGAAAAAATTGTCTATAGACTTCAAGAAATCTGCAAATGGTTTTTCACTAAAAGGGGTTGGCAAGTTATCTTTCTTTTTACTCATCTAAACTATCACCTCGGTCAATATTTACATGGTATTCTCCACATATTTTATGTGAATTTAAAAAATTGGTTTGGGCGCTTATCTTGATTGAGATAAGCAAATAGCAGTTCCATACTTATTTCCTATGAATAAACTAATAAAAAAGGGAGTGAAGAGGATGTTTGAAGAAATATTTACACAAATTCAAATTAGTGATCAGCTAGCTCTCGTTGTGCCAGCATTAATGGTAATTGGTTATGCATTAAAGAGAACGCCCAAGGTCCCAGACTGGCTCATTATATGGATACTATTATTTATAGGGGTGCTTGCAAGTGGGTTTACTCTAGGGTTTACAGTTAATGGAATAGCAAATGGTATAATAGCAGCAGGGGCAGCGATTACTACACATCAAGCATATAAACAAACAATTAGAAGAGATGGAAATGGAACACATCCTTTCGTAAAAAGAAAGACTAGAAAAAAATAATTTTTTCCAACTAAAAACCTAAGTAATACGCCTGAAAATGGGATTATTTGAAGAACTTCACAAAAAAAATCATTCGGCTATCGAAGATTTCCATCGTTCTCCCATTTACCAAAAGAGAAAAAACATGTATGATAGATTGCGAGAATATTTTATATTATGATAGGGGGAGAACTTAATTTTATGGAAGGAATAATTGAACAAGTTGGTAGCTTACAAATGCTCAACCATTTTTGGTTGACCTTATTTTTGTTAATACCAATGGTTTTAATTTCTCGTACTGTTGTTGCGGGTACTAGGTATTCACCAATTTTAATTATTGTTATTTTTGGATTGACCATGGGGTATATTTTAGTTGCGACAGGTGTTGCTTCACCTGGTCTAGCTGAATTTCCTATTGTTGATTTTATCGCAAAAACAACAATTATTGCACTTATTGTCTCGTTTTTTGTTGGGGGCCAAGAACTAAGGAAAATTCTTGGTGGTAAAGAACTTTCAGGGGAAGACATGATTGTACCATCAGAGGAAGAATCATTTCTAGGTACGACGAGAACACAATTTGTTTTTATCCTTCGTTCATTTTTCTTATTACTTGGTATTGAAGGGTTAGTGAGAATATTATTAGGTAATAATGCTGGTGATCTTAGTCGTTATTATCCGCTTGTTGCATATATTGGAATAGTAGGCGCTATTATTTTAATAGATAATAAAGCAAAAATTAGTAATAAGCATTTATATATTCGTAAAGGTGTATTAGAAATTTTTGCGATTGTTGGTATTTTACTTCTTTCCTTTAATCTTGCTGCACTTATTAGACCGATCATCGCTTTACCACAAATCTTCTTTGCAATGCTTATTGCAGCTGGAATTGGGGCTGTCTTCTATAAGTACAGTTTTGGTCCAACAGTAAAATCCCTACTGTTTGCAGGGATTCCAGTTGTTCTTGCTGCAAACTTTATGGTTGGTGGTTCAAGAATAAGTGAAGCGTTTACTATTCAAGGAATGAATTCGGTCCTAGCATACGGATTTTTCGGACAACTATTTTGGATGTTTGGTGGTATTGCTTTACTAATGTATTTTGCGAAAACATCAAATGTTCGTAATTTAGCTCCGGGGATGGCGGGGGCACTTTCTCACTCAGGTTTAACTGGAGCATGTACCGCTGGAGACCTTGGTAAACATGCTGCAAGTCGTGCGCCAATCATGATCAATATTCCGTTTTTCGGCCACGTTTTTGTATTCTCTGTACTTGCAATGAGTGCAGAAAGAGGTTCATTAATGCTGGTTCCTGCGTTTATAATTGTAGCTGTAGGGGTATTATTAACTGTCCTATCATTAAAGAATTTACGTGTAGCAAAGGGTCAAGATAATAAAGAAGTCAAAGCTTTAATGCAATTTTCATTTGGTTTTCAACTTTGCGCTGTTTTTGGTGGTCTAACATTGCTTAGCCTAAGTGCAATGTCGATGGAATACGGAGCTATGGCACAAACAGCAGCAATATCACACTTTGGATTATTTGCAGCTGTTCAGGAAGGAATGTTTGGGGATCAAGCTGCCGGTTTAATTCCATTTATTTTCTCAATGCCGTTTTTAGTGCATCCATTAGTATTTTTTATGTTTGGTAAAGCTATGGAGAAAAACGGTGAGATGCCGAAAATGCCAGTTTATATCTTAATGTTAATTGGTGTAATTGGTGTTGCTTTAGCATTATTTGTATTCTAGTAATAAAAAGACGATACCTATATTTATATAAGTATCGTCTTTTTTGTACTTTAAGAAAGTTTAACTTCGCTAAAGGATTAAAGTATAAGAAAAACTGAGGCTATCTCTATAGGACTTGGCGATAAGCCGGGTTTTTCTAACAAGGTAAGTATAAAATTTCTAACTTAGAAACTGTCTAGCGCAAGCAGCCTACGAGCTCGGTCACTTCAGTCAAGCAACTGAGTTCAATTACCTCTTGAAATCCTTCGTTGATTAGCTTCATGCAGCTTTGCTCTTGAGCAAACGGAGTGGCACAGGAGCAGCTGCTCGTGACCAAGGCGCTTGCGCTTTTCTAACACGTGAAGAATATGATATCTGTACTTTCAAAGGTGTCTAGCTCCAACTCTACAAGGTTCTTAACTAAGTTAAGGTAGACTAGACTTTGTTTATCCCACTCTTAAGGGGCAGTAAGACCCCCACCTCAAAACGGAAGAAAATCGAAAAGTTTAGGTGGGGGATTAACTGCCCCTAAAGGTCCGATATAGAAATAACTTTCATCAGCGAAAGCTGATGATTAGTTATTCTTATGCCCGTGGAATAAGTTAAACTAACAATCAGTGGGGGATGAAGGGAAACCCCCACTGATTGAAGTTCAGCTTTATTAAATGTTTCATAGTGTGTGTGTTTGAGTAATACTACTATAAAGCATTCCTCGTAGAACCAAAAAGTACACGCTTGCACTCATGGGCAATCCGAGTGTGCTTATTCGTAATAATCGATGCATTGGAATTATACTATTAATGCAGTAGCGCTTTATAATTATTATCTACATATTCCACCAGATTTTTATTTTCCAGCTTTAATATACGGTCTGCTATAGGACATTGGTCAGTTTCTCCTGTAATTATTAAAGTAATATTTTGTTTTTTTACAAACTGTATAAGTGTACAGTATATATCAAATCGGTCATCAGAGTTAAAAAATTTAGTGAAATCATCTAATAATAATATACGAGGATTGGTCATTAAAGCCCTTGCTAATGTTATTTTTAATTGTTCTGTTTTACTTAATTGATCAGGAAGTTGTGTAAGTTGTTTTTCCCTAATACCAAGAATTGATAAAATATAATTAGCTTCTTCAGTAAATATCTCAAAATCCGATTTTTGGTCATCTTGGCCCATTAACAATTGTTGCTGAATAGTTAAGTAAGGAATTAAGCAATCTTCACTTGTTAAAAAGCCTATATGTTTCAAACGCCAATCTGAACGATTTTCAATAAATAATAAATCCTTTCCTAATACCTCAATTTTACCTCGATTGGGCGGTGTCATAGCTGCAATCATTTTAAGTAATGTCGATTTCCCGGATTTATTCTCACCACTAATAAAGACAATTTCTCCTTCTATAACGTGGAACGACATGTCTTCAAATAAGATATTTTTATGGTTCCCTCTGAAATATTTCTTTGAAACGTTCTTTGCTTCTATTGCATACATGCGCTACCCTCCTATCAAGCATTTACACAGTTTGACCATATATTTATTTAATCATTATTCAAATTTATTTTATATATGAATATTGAGTAAAGTTTGAATATTATATTAAGAAAAATCAACAAATTAATGATCTTCGCTTTTTGAAATTAGAAGAAAGGTTATTGAATTTAACTTGTTGCATTAAAGTAGTTCCTAGGTATATGATTTATTAGAGTAAGGTTTGTGTAACGCAAGGGGGATCATTATGTTTGAAGAATATTCACACTTACTAGGTTGGTTAATCCAATGGGAGGATATTGGGATTGCCATCGGTATTTTTATTTTGTTTCACGTTTTTAGAAAAGTTTTTACAAAATATATTTTTAAACTATTATTAAGGTTTGCCAAAAAAACTCCGACAGAATTACTAACGAACATATTTGTAGCGTTTGAAAGTCCTGTGCGGTTATTTTTCGTCGGTTTAGGTACATATTTATCATTAAAATATTTGCCGTTAACACAACAAACAGATGCTTTTATATTACAAATGTATCGTTCTTTTAATATATTTCTTATAGGATACGGTTTATTTAACTTATCGGCATCTTCGTCTGTATTGTTTCAGAAGATAAGTGAAAAAATAGATTTAGAAGTAGATGAGATTTTACTTCCATTTTTATCAAAAATAGTTCGAGTAATAATTATTGCATTAATCATAAGTGTCATAGCTGGAGAATGGGATTACGATGTGAATGGTTTTGTAGCGGGGTTAGGTCTAGGTGGACTTGCATTTGCGTTAGCAGCTAAAGATGCGATTGCTAATCTATTTGGAGGAGTAGTAATTATTACTGAAAAACCTTTCTCAATTGGTGACTGGATAAAAACGCCAAGTGTTGAAGGGACGGTTGAAGATATTACGTTTAGAAGTACAAAAGTTCGAACATTTTCTCAAGCAATCGTTACGGTTCCTAATTCGGTTCTTTCTAATGAACCTATTACAAATTGGACTAAGATGGGGAAAAGGAGAGTTTCATTTCATTTGGGTGTGACGTACTCAACACCTAAAGAAAAACTTGAATTAGTTATCAGGAATATAGAAGAACTGTTAAAAAACCACACGGAAGTTGATCAAGAAACTATTTTTGTGAAGTTTGATGTATTTAATGATAGTAGCTTAGATATTTTCATATATTTTTTCACAAAAACAACTGTGTGGGGAGAATTCTTGGCTGTAAAAGAAGATATCAATTTAAAAATTATGGAAATTCTTGAAGGTGATGGAGTATCTGTAGCGTTTCCAAGTAGAAGTATTTATATAGAAGCTAATGAAAGAAACACAGAATAATCGAAGTGTGATTATTTTCGTTAATGATAGGCGGTTCACTAAGCTATACTTTTCTAATTAAAAGGGACAGCCTAGTAAACCGTCTTGTTTTTTGTGAAATACTTTTGTTCTTAATGTCTGTTATTTAATTAGTAAAAGATTTGATACCAGAAATTCCTTCTTGTAGTTTAATATCTACAATTTCTGCATCTTCAATGTGTTTTACAATCATTTCATTTGCATTTTCAAAAGTTTCTTTAGTCATAACGATTTGGTCCATTACTTCCTTACTATATGTTTGTTGATTTTCGATAGATGCAATTAATTGTTGTGCGTTGTCCTGAACTAGGTTAATCGCAGATAAGATACTTTCGATACTTTTTGATGTTGTATTACTTTGTTTCATTCCTTCATTAACGGCTTCTAAATTAGTATTAGCATCTTGTAAAGCTTTTTCGGTATCTTGTTGCATATGCTTAATTAGTTCTGTAATTGAACGAGTACTTAATGAAGTATTTTCTGCTAACTTTCGAACCTCATTTGCTACAACCGCGAAGCCTTTTCCGTGTTCACCAGCTCTAGCGGCTTCGATAGAGGCATTTAATGCTAATAAATTAGTCTGTTCTGTAATATCGCTTATTACATTAACAATTCCCTCTATTTCTTTAGAACGAGACCCAAGTTGCGACATACTTAATGAAGTCTGTTTTGCTTCATCTCCTAATTTATGAATGAGAGCTTGTACTCTTTCCATAGCTTTTTGTCCTTCTTGAGATTTGGTTACCATCTCATTTGTAGCCCTAATTAAGGAATTTCCTTTTTCTGATGTATTAACGGAGTTGTTGTTAGCCCGAACACTAATATCATTTACGTTTTCGAAATGGTATTTAAGCTTCTCTACTAACTCAGCTAATATAGTATGTTGGTTATTTACTGAATCATGTTGATTTAATATATTAGCTAAATTGTTATCCATTGTTTGAAGAAATGAATTAATTGAAGAATTTTTTTCGTTAAGGATTTGTTCAGTTTCTTCTAATTTAGAAGCTAAACGTTCATTTTCTAGAAGTAATTCTTGATATGTTTTTTTTAGTACAATCATTGTTACACCTCATTTAAATGTTGAGAATAATAATCGTTTGAGTCGAAGGCCTTTCTATTTAATAATAGCATACTTTAGTTAAAAAGGGGTGCATTACTCTATAAATAACGTTATAATGTTGTTTTAATTGATTAAACATTGTTGTTTTTTTATACATTCCTATAAAATTTTAACTAGACTATGATAAACAATCCTCTCACTAGTTTAAAGTAATTATAATTTAAAATTGACTATAATACTATGTTTTTATATGATATACATAATAGATAAATTGAAAAATTGGAGGGAATTACGTGTCATCATTTGAAGTAATTGTTTATATTAGTTCAGGTTGTCCGTATTGTGAAAAAGTAAAAACTCAACTGAATGATTGGGGAATTGAACACGAATTACGAAATGTATCTTTACATAAGGAGTATTTTGATGAATTACGTGCTAAAAAGTTATCTGGAACTCCTGCAACTTATGTAAATGGTAAGTTAATATTAGGATTCCAAGAAAAGAAATTCAAGAAAGCTTTTGGAATAGAAGAAAAAGATGAAAGTACCCCTGAAGTATCAAAGTAATAAGAGTAGTGTAGGAATAATAAAGTATTAGTGATTTTAAATTATAGTAGAAAGCAAGAAAAACTGAGTGAGGTGGCTTCCCTCACTCAGTTTTTTTGTAGAAGATGATTAGCATAAGTTGAATAGAAAGTAAAAAATATGGGTATGTAAAAGTTAGGGAGTGATTTACTATGGTTAAAAAGAGCAGAAAACTTGTATTGTCTCCTATAATTTTTATTCTACTATTTTTTATTCATTTCATTCATAGTTATGAAGAAAGAGTTGGTGCTACCTTTGAAAAGACTAACACATTAGGGATAAGTAGCATTTATTCTGTGAAACAAGCAGTAAATCAAGATGCATTTGATCTGTTTATAAAAAAAGAATTTTCAGATATTGCACTTAAGATTGGAGATCGAAAAAAATCTATTCTCGCTATGTATGGTAAACCGAATGAAGTAGGTTCTTATGAAGGTGGTTTTTTTTATGATTATGATAAGGTAACGTTTATTGTAAATCCAGAAACGGATATAATCGTTGCTATAGTAAAAAAACTACAAGAGAGTGATTTGTTACGCACTAATGTGATTGACCAATTAGGAGAACCAGACAACGAAGAGCTTGATCCAATGGATGGTTTTTGGACAATAAGATACCATAAAAAAGACTTACAATTAATTTTTGAATCGGAAACGAAAAATAATGCTATAAGGTATATTTGGATGAGGAGGCTTTTGTAATTTAGCAATGAATATAATCCCAAAATATAAATTAAACGTCCACTCAATTGTTTCTTCTGTTAACATCCAAATGAAATTTTAAATAAAACAATGTGAATTCTTTTGAAATTTGAATTGCACCTCAATTGTTGGACACTTTCTAACCATTGAAGGTGCAGCTTTTGGTTGTAATTGACCTATGTGCACTTAAGTAGTAACTAAATATAGTATCTTTGTGGAAAGAATAACAAATGATGAAATACATTCAATATACAATGAAATAAAAAAAACAAGTAATTTTTCTTGTCACTCATTCAACTTTTTGATAGAGTAAATATGATTTATTTGTTTTATACTTACATAAAGTATGAATATTTATAGATGATAATATAAGATAACTGATGTTGTGCTAGTTGTACTAATTAGTATAAAAAGTATACATAGTTTTCATTGCATCTTTAAATAAAAACAGTACATATGATTTAGGAGGAAAAAGAGATGAAAATGATGGATGCAAACGAAATTATTTCGTTTATTTCAAACAGTGTGAAGTCTACACCTGTAAAGGTATACGTGAAGGGTGATCTAGAAGGTATTAACTTTGGTGAAGCTACAAAGACATTTATCAATGGTAATACAGGAACTTTATTTGGTGAGTGGTCAGAAATTGATGCTGCTCTAAAGGCAAATGAAGGTAAAATTGAGGATTTTGTAGTAGAAAACGATCGTCGTAATTCTGCAATTCCTTTACTAGATATGAAAAATATTAAAGCAAGAATTGAGCCAGGTGCCGTAATCCGTGATCAAGTTGAAATTGGTGATAATGCAGTAATTATGATGGGGGCTTCTATTAACATTGGTTCTGTAATTGGTGAAGGAACTATGATAGATATGAACGTAGTGTTAGGTGGAAGAGCGACAGTAGGTAAAAACTGTCACATCGGTGCTGGTTCTGTATTAGCTGGGGTAATTGAACCGCCGTCTGCTAAGCCGGTTGTTGTTGAAGATGACGTAGTTGTTGGTGCTAATGCAGTTATTCTTGAAGGAGTTACTGTAGGTAAGGGAGCAGTAGTTGCTGCAGGAGCAATCGTTACTGAGGATGTTGCTCCTTATACGGTAGTAGCTGGCGTACCTGCACGCGTTATTAAAGAAATCGATGAAAAAACAAAAGGGAAAACTGAAATCAAGCAAGAGCTTCGTCGCTTAAACGAAGATAATTAATGATAATATCATTGCCTACAGCCTTTTTAGGCAGTAGGCAATTTCTTTACCTAATAAGGAAAAGTAGACGAATAACCGTTTGTAACAAATGCACGTTAAACTTATAAAAAAGAGGTAGTTACTATGAATAATTCTCAATTTATCGACATAAGAAGGGAATTACACCAAATACCTGAGTTAGGTTTTGAAGAGTGGAAAACACAAGAATACCTTCTATCATACATAAAGAGTTTACCGCAGCAATTTATAGCTATTGATACCTGGAAAACAGGTATTTTTGTTAAGGTACAGGGTTCAGATCCTACAAAAGTTATCGCTTATCGTGCTGATATTGATGGCTTACCAATGGAAGAGGAAACGAATCTAACATTTAAATCCAAGCATGAAGGTAAAATGCACGGTTGTGGTCATGATTTTCATATGAGTATCGCTTTAGGAGTGCTAACATATTTTGCAAATAATCAGCCAAAGGAAACTTTATTATTTATTTTTCAACCTGCTGAAGAAGGTCCAGGTGGAGCTCAGCCAATGCTTAATAGTGATTATTTAAAAGCCAATCGTCCAGATATGATTATTGCACTACACATAGCACCAGAGTATCCAGTTGGGACGGTAGCAACTAGAAAGGGATTACTTTTTGCCAATACTTCAGAACTGTTTATTGATTTCGTAGGTAAAGGTGGACATGCCGCTTACCCGCAAACAGCGAATGATATGGTAGTAGCCTCAAGTTATTTCGTAACACAATTACAGTCGATCGTTTCAAGAAATATAGACCCTCTTGATTCTGCTGTTGTTACTATCGGTAAGATTACAGGAGGTACAAAACAAAATATTATCGCTGAAAAGGCAAGAGTAGAAGGGACAATAAGGACGTTATCTTTAGACTCAATGGGTAAAATTAAAGATAGAATTGGCGCTTTAGTAAAAGGGATAGAACAAGGGTTTGAATGTAGTGCTTCGATTGATTATGGGTCGAATTATTGCCAAGTATACAATAATGAAGCAGTTACAGATGAATTTATTTCGTTTTTAAAAAAGAAGTCGAATGTGAATTTTGTGGAATGTAATGAAGCTATGACGGGTGAAGATTTCGGCTATTTTCTTGAAGAAATTCCTGGGTTCATGTTTTGGTTAGGTGTAAATTCGGATTATGGTTTACATTCAGGTTTACTAAATCCAGATGAAGATGCTATACCATTTACGATTGATTTACTAGTTGATTATTTAAAATCGGTATAAATCAGAATAATCTTCCATTTGTTTGGAAACATTACCGTTGTAGAGAAATTATCTCTTATTTTAATGGAACAATTGGAAGGAGGAATAGTTCATGCCGAAAATTGGAGTTGAACAATCTTTAACAGCTGTACAAGAAGCATTACAAGCAAAAGGGTATGATGTAATCCAGTTAAAGCAAGAAAACGATGCGGCAGGTTGTGATTGCTGCGTAATCACAGGACAAGATCAAAATATGATGGGTATTCAAAATGTAATCACTCAAGGTTCTGTTATTAATGCCCACGGGTTAAGTGCAGACGAAGTTTGTCAGCAAGTGGAAAGCAAGCTTCATTAATTTGTAAAGACAACGAAGGTATTTATTTGGTGTATAGCTAGCTAATTGTTGTACTCAGTATTAATTATTACTAGCACTTAAGGTGACAGTAGTATAAGAGGAAAGGAAAGGAATGACAAACGAAGAACTACTGTTGCAGTCTAGCACAGTAGTTCATTCTAAAGTCATTCCTTATTTCTTTTCTATATATACTTGATGTGGGAATGGAATTTCTATACCATGTTGATCGAGAGTTTCTTTTAATGCTTTTCTTAATCTTCTTTCTACAGCCCATTGTGCCATATTTTCAGTTTTTGCGATAATTCTAATTACGACATCAGAATCGCCTAAACTTTGCACCCCTACAACGTTAGGACCTTCTTTTATAGTCTCGTCTATTTTTGCGATTTCGTCACAGGCTTGTTGTAGCACATCCATAGCTTTATCGATATTTTCATCATATGAAATGCTAATATCAACTAACGCGCGCATAGTACCACGTGAATGATTACTTACATTAGAAATTTGTCTATTGGGGATAAAATGTAAGGTTCCGTCAAATCCTCTAAGTTTTGTTGTGCGTAAACCTACCTCTTCGACAACACCATCTAACCCTGCCATAGATACATATTCATCTACTTCAATTTGTTTTTCAAGTAGAATGAAAAAACCAGTTACTACATCACTAACTAATCCTTGCGCCCCAAACCCAATTGCTAACCCGATAATACCAGCTCCGGCAATTAATGGAGCAATTTCATAATCGAAAATGCCGATAACAATGGTAATTAAAATAAAAATTAGAAAGTATGTAAAAACATTAATGGTTAGCTTTTCTAATGTTTTTGTACGTCCAGGATGCATACCCTTTTGCTCCTGTAATTTTGAAAAAGATTTGATTATTAGTCCGGATCCTATTTTCTTTGCCAGTAAATATACAAGGAAAATAGCTAATAATTGAACCAAAATAATGATAAGGTTTAAAATAAAAGCAGACCAATCGTATTGCATAATCCATTCAAAATCCATTTTTATCTAACTCCTTTTTTCTTTTTATTGTTCCTGTAACAGGATAAAACTAATCATAATGAAGAGTCTAACATAATTTTTATCATCCTTAAAATAAACAAACTTATTTTTAAATTGAGAATTTACGTCTTCGCTATAAGCATAGGGTTGGTGTATTTAACCCAAATATGGTTATAATATCTTTAGTGTTATTATGTAAAGGATTAATTTAGTAATTTAAAATAATTGTAAAATGACTACTGAGTATTTATAACTTTTTTATATAATAATAGTTATAAAAAAACCCGTCGGGGACATAAAAATTTTAGGAGGTTTTACATATGAGTGATAAAAGAATGGTAGCTAAGCAAGCGCCTAGATTTGAAATGGAAGCAGTAATGCCTAATAAAGAGTTTGGAAAAGTGAGCTTAGAAGAAAATATGAAAAATGACAAATGGACAGTTCTTTTCTTCTATCCAATGGATTTTACTTTTGTTTGTCCAACTGAAATTACAGCTTTAAGTGATCGTTATGATGAGTTTGAAGATATAGAGGCTGAAGTAATTGGAGTTTCAACAGACACAATTCATACACATTTAGCTTGGATTAACACAGACCGTACAGATAATGGCTTAGGGGAATTAAAATATCCTTTAGCAGCTGATACTAATCATGCTATTTCTAGAGATTACGGCGTGTTAATTGAGGATGCTGGTATCGCACTTCGTGGTTTATTTATTATCAGCCCAGATGGTGAATTAATGTATTCAGTTGTTAACCATAATAATATTGGTCGTGATGTGGACGAAACGTTACGTGTCCTTCAAGCTCTTCAAACTGGTGGTCTATGTCCTGCTAACTGGAAGCCGGGTCAAGAAACATTATAATTGTTGTAAACTATAGGAAATTGTATAATAAAAAGGTCTAGCATTTTTGTTAGGCCTTTTATTAAACGGTTTAAACCTACGAGTTACATAAGGAGGACATAAAAAATGAAATTAAGAACGCCGATGCCAGAACTTAATGGTGCAACTCAGTGGCTAAATGGGGAGGTAACAAGAGAAGATCTAGTTGGAGAAAAACCAACATTATTTCACTTTTGGTCGATTAGTTGTAAATTATGTAAAGATGCGATGCCGAATGTTAATGAATTACGAGATAAATATAAAGATCAGCTGAATGTCGTAGCCGTGCATATGCCCCGCAGTGAGAAGGACCTTAATATCGAAGAAATTAATCAAGTTGCCGAGGGGCATGAAATAACACAGCCAATTTATATTGATAACACACATAAGTTAACTGATGCCTTTGAAAACAAATATGTTCCTGCTTATTATGTATTTGATAGTGAAGGGCAGTTACGTCATTACCAAGCTGGTGGTGGGGGTATGAAAATGCTCACAAAGCGTGTTAATCGTGTATTAGGAATTAAAGAAGAATAATTAACTTATAAAAACACACACATACATGAAGAACGCCGTCACCTTGTTTCGGTGTTCCTTTTGTATAGGTAAAAATAGAATGCTAGTTTTGAAGGTTAGGGTAAAATTTTTGTAGTTTAGTTCCAAGATCTCAGCTCGAGTTGACTTTAAGCGATGGGTATGTAAGTATTCGAGGCACTTACGCTTTTCTAGAGCGACAATCGTTTTTGTCTAGTTAATTTAACTCTCTTTTTTATAAGATTAAGATTGTTTAAATGGAAAATGCATTATTTGATATAACGAATGAGTAGGAATTTTAGAAGTTCTTTTTGGATAAATAAAAGGTTGTCGTCAAATGCATTGATTTGAGACAACCTTTTGTATTAGAAAATTTTTTATTAAACTTCCATGATAATAGGTAGGATCATTGGTTTACGTTTTGTTTTTTCGTATAAAAATGGTCCTAAAATGTCCGTGATTTCATTTTTGATTTCAGACCATTGAGTCGTTTTACGGTCCATAATGGCTTGTAAATGTTTAGCTAAAAGTTTTTGAGCATCATTTATTAAGTCACCTGATTCGCGCATATATACAAAACCTCTTGAAATAATGTCAGGTCCTGCAGTTACTTTAAATTCTTTCATATTTAGACTAACAACAACGACAACTAAACCTTCTTCAGATAATATTCTTCGGTCTCGTAAAACGATGTTTCCAATATCGCCAATACCATTGCCATCAACATAAACAGAACCAGACGGTATTTTACCAGCGATAGCAGCTTCATTTTCACTTACGGCCAAGACTTCGCCGTTATCCATCACAAAACAATTTTCTTCTGGAATATCACAATCAACAGCAAGTTTTACGTGCATTTTTAGCATGCGGTACTCGCCGTGTATTGGGAAAAAGTATTTCGGCTTCATTAAGCGTAGCATAAGTTTTTGTTCCTCTTGACCACCGTGACCTGAAGTATGGATATCGCTTAATGATCCGTGAATGACCTCAGCACCTGCGCGATATAATTGATTTATTGTTTTACTTACACTTAATGTATTTCCTGGAATTGGTGAAGAAGAAAAGACTACAGTATCTCCAGGTATAATTTGAATTTGTCTGTGAGTTCCAAAAGCAATTCTTGATAATGCAGCCATTGGTTCTCCCTGACTTCCGGTACATAATATTGTTACTTCGTTTGTTGGTAGTTTATTGAGTTGACTATGGTCGATAAATGTACCTTTTGGAGCAGTAATATAACCTAAATCTTGTCCGATGTTAATAGCATTTTCCATACTTCTTCCGAAAACAGCAATTTTTCGTTTGTTCGCTACTGCAGATTCCACTACCTGTTGAAGTCGGTGGATATTTGATGCAAAAGTTGCGAAAATCACTCGACCTTCTACTTTACGAAAAATTGAGTCGATGCTTTCTCCGACTTTTCTTTCTGACATTGTAAAACCAGGCACTTCGCTATTTGTACTGTCGGATAAGAGGCATAGTACTCCTTCTTGTCCTAATTGAGCCATTTTTGTTAAGTTAGCTGGTTCACCGACTGGGGTGAAATCAAATTTAAAGTCTCCAGTATGAACGATGTTTCCTGGAGGTGTTTTGACAACTATCCCATATGAATCTGGAATACTGTGAGTTGTTCTAAAGAATGTGACAGACGTCTTTTGGAACTTAATGACATCGTCTTCTTGGATTTCAATCATTTTCGTTTTTCGAAGTAAACCGTGCTCTTCTAATTTCCCTTTAAGTAACCCTAAAGCGAGTTTCCCGCCATATACTGGGATGTTGATTTCCCTTAATAGGTAAGGAACCCCTCCAATGTGATCTTCATGACCGTGCGTAATGAATAACCCTTTAATTCTATCTGCGTTTTTCACTAAATAAGTGTAATCTGGAATAACGTAATCTATTCCTAGTAATTCATCTTCTGGAAATTTAATTCCTGCATCTATTAAGATGATTTCATCTTGAAACTGTACACCGTATGTGTTTTTTCCGATCTCACCGAGACCACCTAGAGCGAATATAGCTGTTTGATTATTTTTCACTTGTTTCATATTTTATATATTCTCCACTTTGAAATTCTCATTTTGTTTTTCAAACTCAAGGTATTCACCTGTTACTGGTAATACGAATTCGATATTGTATACTTTTGAAGCTAACTTTTGCCTAACTTCCATTTCGGAACTTGCTTCTACATAAATGGATTGTGTTTTTTCTCGAACTGGAACTTCGGTAATCTTTTCTTGAAATAATACTTTGTAAATCATATAAACCTCTCCTTAGCAAATCGTTAATTTATCTTTCATTTATTATAAATGATACTGGTTATTTTTTCATGTTTTTCTTTTTATAATTAAATATGAAACGAAAACATGCTTTTTAAACAAGCATGTTTTTGGAGATTGAAAAAAACATCATAAATAGCATCATACATGATTTATTAAAAGATCACAAATAGTTGGGTAATTAACCAATAATATGAAAGGAAATTTAGCTTTCTAATAGGCGTTTCTTAGGTAGAAGGTCACGACAACGTTTGAGTAATTTTTCACGCCATTTTTTAAGCATTTTTTTCACCTATCCTTTACTCATCTTATAGATTTTTTTCTATATTTAGTATGTACTAAATAAGCAATCTCATTAATGGAAAAATTTCTATAGTGATGGCTAAGAAAAAGTAAAAACGTGTAGACCGAAGTAGTCTACACGTCATTGTCTTCTAATGTATGCTTGTACTTTTATTATTTAAAAGAAGAAGGGATCGATTTTTTAAATGGATCATTATTTTCTACAATGCGGTCGTAGAACATAATCCCGTTTAAATGATCAATTTCGTGTTGGAAAACAATTGCGGTTAGTCCTTTTAATCTTATTGATATTTCTTCCTCATCTATCGATGTAGCTTGGACAGTAATTCTTGCATACCTTGGAACAAGTCCAGGGACGTCTCGATCAACAGATAGGCACCCTTCACCATTTTCTAATTGTGTCATTTCAACGGAATGACTTACAATCTTTGGATTGTATAATGCATATTCGTGTAAGTTGCCGTTTTCGTCGTTTACAAGAACAGCAATCATTCGTTTGTTAACATTAATTTGTGGTGCTGCAAGACCAATACCTGGTCTTAATCCATATTTTTCTGCTGTTTCGGGGTTCTGACTATTATGTAAGAATTCCATCATTTTCCTTAGTGTTTCTTTATCTTCTTTTGAAGCTGGTATTTCAACTTCTTTAGCGACACTACGTAATGTTGGGTGTCCTTCCTTTATAACGTCTTTCATTGTTATCACGTATTTTCATCTCCCTTGCCGATGTGTAGTGTTTCTAATGAATTACATATACTGCTATAGTATACTAATGGTCCAAAAAAAGAAAGATATAGTTCAATTTACGTGCAAGCATTAATATTACCTGTACTAAATAAGTAGTTGGTAAATATAATAATTATATATCTTAGTGTCTCTTTTTCGTTTTGTAAAAAGTCAATTTTTGTTATAGTGTTTTTATAAACTCCTATATGGAAGTTTAGTAAAAGGGGGAAATATTTTGGTTAAGAAAAAATTGAAATATGTATTTATATTCGGTTTATTGTTATTGTTTGTTTCAGGGTGCGCCAAGTCAAATCCAGGTGAAGAAATTTACAATCATTTAGAAAAAGCGGTTAGTTTAGAGTTGGTTTTTGAAGAGCAACAAGTACCATTATCTAAGGTTGAAAGCGAAGAATATGAACTTTACAACGAAATTTTAAATCTTGCTAATATAGAGGAAATTGAACCATTGGCAAAGAAAGCTAAAGAGTTCGCTGATTCAAGAAAGGAAATGGTTGATATTGAAAAAGCGAGCATTGAAGAAGCATATGAAGAATTTTCTTTGATAAAGCCAATAATTGAAACTATTGAGGATGAAGAACTTGTTAAATCGGCAAATGGTTTAGTTAATGTCATGGATAGTAGATATAATACATACATGAAACTGTATGAAGAATATCACCGTGCCATTGCATATGATTTAGAACTTTATGAACTCATTATAAAGGAAGACTTAACAATTGAAGAGCTTGAGGTACAACATGAGAAAGTGAATGGATCTTATCAGAAAGTTAATGAATATAAAGATCTCTTTAATCAATATACAAATGAATATAATGAATTAAAAAAGAAATTTTATGAATTAGTTGATTTAGAAGTTACTTATAATTGAATAATTAGAAAAGAAATTCAAAAAAGTAATGAATTAGGTGTGATGTAAAATACCAAATTCTTTACCTGCATGGGTTTCTTTTTTTGTTGGAAAATATAACAGTTTTGTGTGTATTAACACTGTTGTAATGTTGTTAAATTAAGGTTTTTTCTATAGGTGTATAACAGATTTTATGTATTGACTATAACAGTTTTTGGTTGTTTTTCGTCTGTAATTTAGATCGCGTTCAAAAAAGTGTTTATTTATCAGTCTTAAACCGTTGACAAAAAATGTTCACATATTGTAGAATTAGTATCAAATAAGAGAGTTGTTTCATATTTGTTTACGGAAAACTAATACAGATAATTTAGGTTTAAACAACAATTTTATTAAAATCAATCGTTTTAACTATATCTTATTGATTTGATTACAGTTGTAATGAATAAATAAATGGGCACCATAAACTAGAGTTTAAAAGCGATGATTACTATTTCTTTGTATAGGAAAGGAAGAGGTGAAGAGTACGATGAAAACGAAAACTTTAGAAAAAGTTGAAAGTCAATTTGAAACCTTCCAAATTATAAATGAAGAAGGGGAAGTTGTTAACGAAGCGGCTATGCCGAACATAAGTGATGAACAATTACAAGAATTAATGAAAAGAATGGTATATACAAGAATTTGGGACCAACGTGCGATTTCTTTAAATCGCCAAGGAAGACTAGGATTTTATGCTCCTGTTGCAGGGCAAGAAGCTTCAATGCTAGGAACTCACTTTGCACTAGAAAAAGAAGATTGGATTTTACCGGGATACCGTGATATTCCTCAAATCGTTTTTCATGGAGTTACATTAGAGCAAGCGTTCTTATGGTCTAGAGGTCACTATAAAGGTGGTCAAATGCCAGAAGGTGTAAATGTATTAATGCCACAAATAATTATTGGTGCACAGATTATTCAAGCTGCAGGTATTGCGTTAGGTCTTAAGCGTAAAAATACAAACACTGTAGCAATTACTTATACAGGTGATGGTGGTGCTTCTCAAGGTGACTTTTATGAAGGTCTAAACTTTGCAGGGGCGTATAATGCGCCAGCGATTTTCGTTGTTCAAAATAACCGTTTTGCCATTTCTACACCTGTTGAAAAACAATCGGCTGCAAAAACAATTGCTCAGAAAGCAGTTGCGGCAGGTATCCACGGAGTACAAGTAGATGGAATGGACGTGTTGGCTGTTTATGCAGCAACTTTAGAAGCTCGTGAGCGTGGATTAAATGGTGGAGGACCAACTTTAATTGAAACATTAACATATAGGTACGGACCTCATACGATGGCTGGAGACGATCCGACGCGTTATCGTACATCGGATCTAGATGATGAGTGGGAAAAGAAAGATCCACTCGTACGTTTCCGTAAGTTTTTAGAAAAGAAAAATTTATGGTCAGAAGCGCAAGAAAATGAAGTTGTAGAGCAAGCAAAAGAAGATATTAAAGTAGCTATTAAAAAAGCTGACGGTGCTCCTAAACAAAAGGTAACTGATTTAATTGGATTTATGAATGAGGAGCTACCATTTAACCTAAAAGAACAAATGGAACAATATAAAGCAAAGGAGACGAAATAATTATGGCACAAATGACAATGATCCAAGCAATAACAGATGCCATGCGGGTAGAGTTAAAACGTGACGAAAACGTTCTCTTATTCGGTGAAGACGTAGGGAAAAACGGTGGGGTTTTCCGTGCGACTGAGGGCCTTCAAGCTGAGTTTGGGGAAGATCGAGTTTTTGATACACCATTAGCTGAATCAGGGATTGGTGGATTGGCAATTGGTCTCGGTTTAACAGGTTTTCGCCCGATTATGGAAATTCAATTCTTTGGCTTTGTATTTGAAGTTTTTGATTCGATAGCTGCACAAATGGCAAGAATGCGTTATCGTTCTGGTGGAGTTTATCATTCACCAGTGACGATCCGTTCACCTTTTGGTGGTGGAGTTAAGACTCCGGAATTACATGCAGATAGCTTAGAAGGATTAATGGCGCAAACACCAGGTGTTAAAGTTGTTATTCCATCAACACCATATGATGCTAAAGGTTTATTAATTTCAGCTATTCGCGATAATGACCCAGTTGTATTTTTAGAGCATATGAAACTTTACCGTTCATTCCGTGGGGAAGTCCCTGAAGGGGAATATACAATTGAGTTAGGTAAAGCAGATGTGAAGCGAGAAGGAAAAGATATCTCTATTATAACTTATGGAGCGATGGTTCATTCATCGTTAAAGGCCGCTGAAGAACTTGCCAAAGAAGGAATTGAAGCAGAGGTTATTGACCTTCGTACAATTAGTCCATTAGATATTGAAACAATCATCAGTTCGGTTGAGAAGACAAATCGCGCTATTGTCGTGCAAGAAGCACAAAAGCAAGCTGGTATTGCAGCGAATGTAGTAGCTGAAATTAATGACAGAGCTATATTAAGTTTAGAAGCACCGGTACTACGTGTGACTGCACCAGACACTGTATTCCCGTTTGCTTCAGCTGAAGATGTTTGGTTACCAGGATATAAAGAGATTGTAGATACAGCGAAAAAAGTTATTAACTTCTAATTTTGTGAATTCATTTATTGATTTGTTCAAAGATAAGAATTGATAAATTCTAACTTAGAAACTGTCTAGCTCCAGCGCCTACGAGCTCGGTCACTTCAGTCCTTTTCGGAAGCCAAAGAGCGGCTTTTGTCAAAGGTCTTCCAGTGCCTATCGCTCGTGACCAAGGCGCTTGCGCTTTTCTTGCTTAACTAGATATATATCTACGAGAAAGCAGATTATAAATAATCAAAAACTACGTGTGGAATTGGAAAAGGGAGGCGTTTTTTGTGGCGTTCGAATTTAAACTTCCTGATATCGGTGAAGGTATTCATGAAGGTGAAATCGTTAAATGGTTTGTAAAGCCAGGTGACGAGGTTAAAGAAGATGATATTTTACTTGAGGTTCAAAATGATAAAGCAGTAGTGGAAATTCCATCTCCTGTTGAAGGAAAGATATTAGAATTAAAAGTATCGGAAGGTACAGTAGCTGTAGTAGGAGATGTACTAGTAACAATTGATTATGATGGGGAAATTCCAGCATCAGCTCATGGACATCATGATGAAGAAGAAGCGGAAGTTTCTGAGCCTGTACAAGAAGCAACAAGTACTAAATCTACACAACCATCTGTAGAAGTCGAAGTGGATGAAACTAGACGTATTATTGCTATGCCTTCTGTACGCAAATATGCTCGTGAAAAAGGTATTGACATTCGTAAAGTTCAGGGCTCGGGTAATAATGGACGTATTTTGAAAGCTGATATTGATAATTTTGGAAATGGAGCTCCGGCAGCGGCACAAGCGCCAACAGAAACTGAAACAAATGTAGAGGCAAGTCAAGCACAAAATGCTGCAGTTAAGAAGGAAGTAAAACCTTATGTTCCTGTACATGGTGAATTAGAAACTAGAGAGAAAATGAGTGGGATACGTAAAGCAATATCTAATGCAATGGTTAACTCAAAGCATACTGCACCACATGTAACATTAATGGATGAGGTAGATGTAACGGATTTAGTAGCACATCGTAGTAAGTTTAAAACTGTTGCTGCAGATAAAGGGATTAAGCTTACGTACTTACCTTATGTTGTAAAAGCTTTAACATCTGCGTTACGTGAGTATCCAGCATTAAACGCTTCTATTGATGATGTTAATGAAGAAGTTGTTTATAAGCACTATTACAACATCGGTATTGCAGCGGATACTGATAAAGGTTTATTAGTCCCGGTAGTGAAAGATGCAGATCGTAAATCAATTTTTAAAATTTCATCAGAGATTAATGATTTAGCTGTAAAAGCACGTGAAGGTAAGTTAGCTCCGGATGCTATGAAAGGCGGTTCTTGTACCATTACAAATATTGGTTCTGCAGGTGGACAGTGGTTTACACCAGTTATTAACCATCCAGAAGTAGCGATTTTAGGTATTGGGCGTATTGCTGAAAAACCAGTTGTGAAAGATGGGGAAATAGTTGTTGCTCCTGTTCTTGCGTTATCATTAAGTTTTGATCACCGTCTAATCGATGGTGCAACAGCACAAAATGCGTTAAATCATATTAAACGCTTACTGAATGATCCACAATTATTAGTAATGGAGGCGTAATAGATGGTAGTAGGAGATTTTGCGGTAGAAGTAGATACTCTTGTCATTGGAGCTGGACCTGGTGGATATGTTGCTGCTATTCGAGCAGCACAGCTTGGGCAAAAGGTAACGATTGTTGAAAAAGGTAATTTAGGTGGGGTTTGTTTAAATGTAGGTTGTATCCCGTCTAAAGCATTAATTGCTGCAGGTCATAAATATCACGATGCACTACATTCGGAAGATATTGGGATTGCAGTCAGTGATGTGAAATTAGATTTTTCAAAGGTGCAAAAATGGAAAGCTTCGGTTGTAAACAAACTTACAGGTGGAGTAGAAGCGTTATTAAAAGGCAACAAAGTTGATATTGTTAAAGGTGAAGCATACTTTGTTGATGAGACTACTGTACGCATTATGGATGAGAAATCTTCTCAAACGTATAAGTTCAATAATTGTATTATCGCTACAGGTTCTCGTCCGATCGAACTTCCAGTGTTCAAATGGAGTAAGCGGGTGATTTCTTCTACTGGAGCTTTAGCTTTAGAGGAAGTCCCTAAAAAGATGGTTGTTATTGGTGGCGGTTATATAGGGATTGAATTGGGTGCTGCTTATGCCAACCTAGGAACTGAGATCACAGTTTTAGAAGGTGGTAAACAAATTTTACCAGGTTTTGAAAAACAAATGAGTCAATTAGTATCTAACCGTTTGAAAAAGAACGGAGCTAATATTTTCACTGAAGCTTTAGCAAAAGGTGTGGAAGAAAAGGCTGATGGTGTTAAGGTAACTGCAGAAATTAAAGGCGAAGTACAAACATTCGATGCTGATTATGTGTTAGTAACGGTTGGTCGTCGTCCTAATACAGAGGAGCTTGGTCTTGAACAAGTTGGGATTGAGATGACAGAGCGTGGATTAGTAAAAGTTGATAAGCAATGTAAAACAAACATTAGCGGAATTTACGCTATTGGAGATATTGTTGATGGGCCAGCGCTTGCACATAAAGCTTCTTATGAAGGTAAGGTAGCTGCTGAAGTTATTTCAGGACATCCGGCAGAAGTTGATTACTTAGCAATCCCAGCAGTAGTGTTCTCTGGTCCAGAATTAGCGTCTGTTGGTTTGACGGAAGCTGAAGCAAAAGATGCTGGATATGATGTTGTTGTATCTAAATTCCCATTTGCTGCCAATGGCCGTGCGCTATCATTGAATGAAACTGATGGATTTATGAAAATGGTTACGCGCAAAGAGGATGGCTTAGTACTTGGTGTCCAAATTGCTGGTACAAATGCTTCAGATATGATTTCAGAAGCGTGTGTAGCTATTGAAGCAGGAATGACTGCTGAAGACATTGCAATGACTATTCATGCTCACCCTTCTCTAGGGGAAATTACAATGGAAACAGCTGAAGTTGCAATTGGTATGCCAATCCATATTGTAAAATAAATTTAAAAAAACAGGCTCTATAATAATTGTTGGGGTATCCAAACAATTAGGTTAGTGGTGATATTCTTCTTTTTTGCTTCATGGGCGTAGCCCATGAAGCAAAAAAGAACACGCAACCTACCAATTCTTTTATACTTGAATTGACGAGAAACAAGTAAAAGATTGGGGTTGCGTGTGAGTGAATTTTATCATAGATTTGCCAGGATTGAAAGATGTGCTCATTAAGAAGGTTGAAGAGGTTGATCATGTCATACGATTTTT
>NZ_MLQS01000026.1 GCF_001866055.1 Anaerobacillus alkalidiazotrophicus | reverse complement strand
CACCCGTCCGCCGCTAATTTCAGGGAGCAAGCTCCCATCCATTCGCTCGACTTGCATGTATTAGGCACGCCGCCAGCGTTCGTCCTGAGCCAGGATCAAACTCTCCATAAAAGTGTTTGATAAAGCTCAAAATAAAACATTGACGAGATATTTACTATCTCTTTTAATTCGCTTGGCTGTGTGTTCAGTTTTCAAAGAACCATCATTTGTTTTACGCCGTTGTTTTTTTCAGCGACAAGAACTAGTGTATCACAACATTCAATTCCGCGCAAGTTGTTTTTTTGAAACTTTTTATCAAAACAACAAGTCATTCAACTTCGCTTTTTAGCGACAAGGAATATCTTATCACATCAATCAATCCGCCGCAATACCTTTTTAAAAAACATTAAAAGGTAACTACTTTTTTAAAACGCAATAAAAAGTTCTGCGCAAATACCTTTTGAAGTGGCAGTTTTATTAATCTATCATAAAACTATTAAAATAGCAAGTAAAATAAACCATAGCTTATTTTCTTTATATTATTTATAGAAAGAAAATGTAATATCTGTTCCTAACTTGAATAATAGTAATCAATTAGTCTTGGTTTCTTCCATTATGAAAATAGGGATAAATCAATTACCTTTTCAAAGGAAACGGACCAACAGCCAACAAAGCCGGGGTAGGCGTTCATTTTTGTTCAAACAAAAAAGTATATACACCTTCTGTATTCTTTATAGCTTTCTAAAAAATTAATTCTCTCTTTGTGAATATTGATAACATATCTTGAAATTACTCATATTGCTAACTCCTTAATTTAAGCCTCTCAGTAGCTCTCTTATGCCTTCTAAGGGTTATCTTATTTTTCTGTTTCCGCCAAAAAGTAGAACAGTTTGCCTTGTCCAAAATATTAAACTCAATCATTTTCTCAAGTAGTGGGTAATCAACTGGACCATTCCAAGGGATACGTATCAACTCCTTTGTGTAATTATATCCGGCCTTCACAATATCATCCTTTGCATGAGTGATCGTCACACTTTCAGGGGCGACAGCTTAATGCTTTTTAGATACACTAAAGCCAATAATAAATGTACCATGATCCGTAAACATCAGTTGTTTCCATTTAATTTCTGTGTTTAAATTTGGATATTTCTTTTTATCGAAGTAAACACTTCTTCCACTCTTTCTCGGCTGAACAGGTCATCAATTCCCGCTAAAAATTCAGAAAAAACTTCCTTGTTATTCCCTCCAAAATTTATGCCGTTTCCTGTTACAGAAACGCTAACCCATTTAGTTAAGTAAAGTACGTCACATGTTATAGATTATTTATTCTTTAAATGATAACCCTTCTTCTTCTAATGAACTTCTCATAATAGGTAAGGAAGCTGGTCCAATACCATGAATTTTTAATATTTCTTTTTCAGTATACTTCGATAGTTCTTGCAAAGTATCAATTCCTTCATAAATCAGTGCATTTCTTGCAGGTGAACTAAGTTTCGAAAGGAAGCCGCTATGAGGCTTACTCTCTTTATCACAGGTAGGGCAACTTGGACAATCACTACTTTTGTAATACTTATGCCCTTTTTCACAAATCCTTAAACTTTTTTCAACTACCAAAATAATCCCTCCTAACAAATTTTGTATTCAATTTTAACATATTATATTATATATATTTGTTTTACAATCTCGATTTATGGCGTAGAAACCGCCCTCGATCGTACGCAAATCAACGGTGCGCGCATATCCGACAGGAAATCGCGCACAAACATGGGTCGGTCGTGCATATTCGACAGACAATCGTGCACAATCTCGTTGTACTCGCAGCAATACTTTTTTCGTCTTCTCTACATTATTTTAAAGTTTCTCAGATTTTTCTACGACAGCCTTATCCGATACATTTAGGTCACTGCTATACTCGATAAACTCAATTTCACAGCCAGGACCGATCTCTACTGTATTTCCACGAACAACTTTCGCCTTCGTATATTCTAGTTTAACCACATCACCTTCAATGATATTTGCATGTAATTCTTTACGCAACGTTTTAATTAACTTATCCAAATGAAGAATAGGCTGCCGATTTCTTTTTACAGTAATCACTTCTCCTCCGATTTCTTTCACAGATGATTTCCCATGTAACGATATTTCTACGTGATCTGCATTTAGCAATCCATCAATGGTAAAGGCTCCATTTAGCTCTGCTTTCTCCACTTCACAATCCCCAACTACTTTAATAATTCCTTCGAGGAGAATGTCGTCGCCTTTTATAGATTGTTTCAACCTTGTGTGCCCCTTAATTTCCATTTTCTGAAAAAATGCATTTCCGTCTATCGTTAAATCACCATATATCTCAATCTTGTCAGAAGAAAAATCCCCCTGTACTTTTGTACTTCCATTGATTACAGCGTGCTGGGACCTGATATCCCCATTTATTTTTGCCGAACCATTACACTCAAAATCCTTACATTCTACATCACCATGTATTGCCCCATGGCCGTTGATCTCTACCTTTATGAATGAGCCACCACCTGATTCACTATGCCCAGATAGAATTAAGTCCCCTTTTACTTTTTGAACCATAATGAAATCCCCCTTTATTAAATTTGATTAACTTGTAAAATATTTTTTGAATTCTTTTCTTTATTTGTAAAGGTGGATCTATATTCTACTTTGTCAATATGGCAATTTGGACCTATTTCAATGTCATTTCCTCTAACTATTTTTGCTGTGGTATGTTCTAGATAAATTTTATCTCCTTCTATTACCTCTGCTTCTAGGGTGTAAGATCGCTTCAAGAAGCTTCTACTTTTGATTATTATCTTCTCACCACCAATTTCACCGACCTTACTAGGAGCAACTTGTAAATTAGCCTGTAAATCACCAACATTCAACAACTCAGTGATATTAAATCCCCCTTTAAGGCTCATTTTTTCTAGCTCCACATTTCCAGCCCCGTTGAGAAACCCTCTCATATCAAGGGTATTTGCTTTCATCGACTTCCTAACATTTAGTTCACCAATAACTTTTATTCTATTACTATTTAATTCTTCATCTATACTCAGTTTCCCAGTTACATGCACATGCTCCATTGTCGCCTTTCCTTTTATATGATATTCCCCAATAATCTTTGTTTCTTGGGAACAAACATCTTCAAAAATTTCCCCTCGGCCTATAACTTTAATTTTTTCGTAATCTCCACCAGGATAGCTTCCTTCTCCTATAACCTTTAAATTTTTATTTTTTTCCTTTGTCATTTAAAAACCCCCTGTTACTAAGAAATTCAATAGTTTATCCACTTCTGTATCAATGTCCAATGAAACAGCCACTTTTGTTTTCTCATCAACATAGAAATCATCGGAATTGGTAACTAGCAACACTGTTACAACACCCATTTTTCTTAACACCACTAATGAAGCACGCTTTTCCTCTAGCTTCGGAAAATGGTCATGTAATGTTTGAATGATTTGCTTTCCTTCTTCCCATCCAACCTCTCCTGTCTCCAAGGATTTATCTAAAAGATACAAATATAGCGAAGATTGAAAGGAGATCGTATCCAGTTCACTGAGCTGTTCTTCATAAATATCGATAGTATTTAACGAAACAATGTTTCGTTCTATGAAATCCTTCCTTGATATGCTTACATCCTTCTTCTTTGGAGATAAAGCATTTGCCAATTCATCCAGTGATAAACTGTCCTTTAACTCTTTGATTCTGTTAATTCTTTCAATCATTTTCTCCCTTGGAAAAAACGTTTCTTGTCCAGTAAACGTTGATTTTCTAATAAACCAATCGTCCGGTATTAACTTTTTTCTCTTCCAACGATAGAGCTGTCCGTAAGTAATGTCCGTTTCCTCAAGCAAGTCTTTTTTCGAGATTAATTCTTCATCCATTGTTTTCACTCCTTAAACACAATGTAACATAACACTGTTACATTGTAAAGTTGCTATCTTTCGTCTTTTTTTATTACTTTATTCAAATGAAAATAATGACTTATTAAATTATCCGGAGAGGATTGGTCCGGTTAGGTAAAATAGTGTTTGAGTTGGGATTGTTAAAGGTTGATCACCTCCAAATAAAAAAGCAAGAGCCTACAATTAGTAGGTTCCTTGCTTCTCCTTTTTTAAGCATTTTTTTATGATATCTAAATTTCTTTTTCAAGTATTTTTCCTCTTATATGTAGTATGGTTTTGGACCGTATTTAACGTAAATAAAGATACAAAAACAGCCTGGTTCCTATCTTTATTTACTTATAATCTTTAGTTAGTAATTATTGTTTTCAACGTTAACAAAGATAGGGCTTATCTACGGTTTCATGTAAACAAAGATAAAAGGTGCCCCATTTCAATGTTTTTTTAACGGATACTACATAATAAGCACGCCGATAATTTAATTACATTCTTTCAAAAAGTCACCTGAAAAAGGCGTAGGCATTAACACGACCCTCATCACAATCAATTGCCAAAACTTCATGACCTAGGTGATTCAGTTCTTTACAAACACTTCCTCCAAATCTCCCTAACCCAATAATTGCAAATTGTTTTTTCATTTTTTTCTGTCTCTTTTTTTACCTCACCCATATAGAAAAAAGACCATAACAAGTAAAATTCACCCCAAGATAGTAGATTTCCTATCAAATTTGGTTCCCCCGCTCATTATGACTCAGCGAATAATAGGTGTAGGTATTAATAGTATTTCATGGAGTTAAATTTACTCCTGTTTTATTTTTATATCATACATGTGTTGTAGTTTCTAACTTTTTGCATACTTTTCATTCTCTGAGAAAACAATAATAAACACTAATTAATATCGTAAATTGGAGGATGAACCTTGAAAACAAATGACGCAATTCGATTAACTGCTCCGGAAATGGCAAGCCTTTGGACTCAATACATTTTTGATACAATGTCCATTTGTTTCTTTCGTTATGCACTCGAACATATTGAAGATCACGAAGTCAAATCGATCTACCAAACTTCACTTAAAATATCCCAAAAGCATGTCGAAGCAATTACAGAATTCATGTTAAAAGAAAATCACCCTATTCCACGTGGTTTTACAGAAAAAGACGACGTAAACATTCACGCACCACGTCTTTTTCAAGACACTTTTTACCTAAATTATATTTATATCATGGCTTTGCAAGGAATGACTGGATATTCTTTGTCTGTTAGTAATTCAATTCGTTCTGACTTAAGGATGTATTACATTACCTGTATGTCCGAAACGATGCAGGTTTTTGATCAATCCATTGATTTAATGCTTTCAAAAGGACTTTTAAATCGACCTCCTATTATTACACCACCCGATTCGATCGATTTTGTAAAGCACCAAAGTTTTTTAACTGGATGGTTGGGAAATCGTCGTCCGTTGAATGCTGTCGAAATTGGAGATATTTACTTCAATGTGCTAAAAATGCATTTACATGCTGCTTTAAAAGTGGGATTCGCACAAGTAGCCCAATCAAAAGAGGCTCGTGAACATTTCGAGAGGGGACTTGGCATTGCCAATAAACACATAAAAATTTTTGAATCAGTATTTGATGAAGATAACTTAAATTTACCTATGTCCTGGCAATCAACGATCACGAACTCTACTTCCATAACCTTTTCAGATAAATATATGATGTACCAAATTCAATTGTCGACACAGTTAACCCTTTCATATTATGGTACTGCTTTGAGTGTTAATTCAAGAAGAGATTTAGGTGCAGACTACTTACGACTTATGCTAGAACTTTTACACTTTGCAGAAGACGGAGCAAATCTAATGATAAAAAATGGATGGTTAGAGCAGCCTCCAACAGCAAGTGACCGAGAATCGCTTGCCAACAGAAAGGAGCAATAAAAAATATTCCAGAAACTCGAAGCTAGGAAAAATTCCTAGCTTTTTAATGTAATGCATTAGCCCACCGATACCATACACTTGCTTTATTTTAATAATTTCTGCTCCCGTCGCATCCCATCTAAGACCTCCTTTTGGTACGTAGGCTTTCAATGTTTTTAATAAGTACCCCTTGATATGTTTATCGGATAGATATCCCTTCCAGGCAACTGAAATGTTCATGTAACCACTCCCAAACTAGTAAACTTTTTATTTCTATAATAGACAAAGTACATATCTGGGAAACCTTGTAAAATAGTTGATTATTTATTAAGCTATAATCATCTACAAAAATAAAGGAGCTAACATTGCTGTTATTGTATTTAACCTCTTGGAAAGAAAGGGACATTCCTGAGAATATAAGAAGAAGTTGGAAAGGGTACCCTTTTGAGATATTAGATGAACTTTCTGATCAAGATTTCATAAGCGGTGGGACTAGATCAAAATCAGTATATTTAACTGCGGAAGGTATTCAAGAAGCTAATGGAAAAATACTTAACAGAAGCAAAAAAGGACATGAGTGATCTTTAACTAACGAAGCAGTAGAGTTTAATAAACAAAAGAAAATATTAAAATATTAGGGGGGAATTATGAGCAATCTGGTTGGAATACTTCTAAGTATCTTTTTAATGGTATTAAGCGCAGTAATTACTTATAAAATAGGAGAAAAGATGTCGAGTAGGGTTATAAAATATATTCCTACTATTTCAACTGGGGTTGGTTTGATTTTTTTCTATATCAGAGTAAATTTTATTCCTTATAAAACTCACGCATTTGATGCACTTATTGACATTCCCGTAATCTTTTTACTTGCTACTATTTTTGTTATCTCACTTTTATTAGCTTTATGGATTGAGATTACCAATAAGGGAAATAGTCACTGGGAAAATTAAAATCATAATTGCACTAACGAAGAGCGTTAGTTAAACAAATATAACAAAAGATAATAAAAGATACACCTATGGTTATAATAACAACCTCTTAGGTGTATTTTTTTATTATCCGTTCAACAATACATTTTATCCGATATAAGAGCACCCACACATTAGTGTAACGGGTTCTGTGTTCGTTAGCAGAGCATTAGTGCAATAAGAAAAAAACAGGATAAAAACGCACAGATGTTATCTGTGCGTTTTGTATGGAATTTGAATGCGAAATTATCCGTTATTTAGCTTGTGAATTCACTTTTTCTCTCCCAAAACTGAACGGTCTAACATTGGTGTAGGTGCTTTCAATTTCACTAACGAATATTCAATTCAAGATTTCCTTCACTCTACCAACAACTCCACTTTCTAGCCTTACTTTAATACCATGAGGGTGAGTTACTGAGTTGGTTAGTATATCTGCTACTACACCTTCAGTTAGCCTCCCTGAACGCTGGTCTTGCTTTTGTACAACTTTAACTCTTGAACCTTGCTTTATATATTCTCTTTTTGTTCCAGTCATATTGTTTCTCCTTAATCAAACTGATTTGAACTTAAAAGTTCATAGCCCCCCACCTCTAAGCGTAGCGTAGGTGGGAACTTCCATTCAGGTGGAGTTGAGACTCCATCTGAATTTCCGATGTTCTAGCGAAACTAGAACGAGTTCTCTTTTCAAACTCTCTTCTCAAGACTAAACTTCAATCTCCATTAACGCTTCTGCAACTTTTATGCCGTCAACAGCACTAGAAGTGATACCACCAGCGTAACCTGCACCTTCACCACAAGGGTATAACCCTTTGATGTTCGACTCATATGTCAGCCGATCTCGCTTAATTGTCACTGGTGATGAACTTCGGCTTTCTACCGCTGATAATACTGCATCATGTTTAATAAAGCCTGCAAGTTTTTTATCCATTACTCGTAATCCGTCCTTTAAACTATCAATGATAAACTCATCCAAACATTCTCTTAAGTCCGTTGGTGTAACACCCGGGGTATAAGTTGGGTTAATAGACCCGAGTTGTTTACTACCCTTATCTACTAAGAAATCGCCGACCAATTGTACTGGTGCAAAATAATTTCTGCCACCAACTTCAAATGCTTTTCGCTCAAGTTTTCTTTGAAACTCAATAGCAGCCATTGCATCCCCATTAAAATCGTTTGGTGAGACAGAAACAAGTAATGCACTGTTCGCATTTTCACCACTTCTTGCGCTATAGCTCATCCCATTTGTAACGACAGAATTTTCTTCTGAAGAGGAAGCAACAACATGACCACCAGGACACATACAAAACGTGAAAACACCTCTTCCAGTCGGAAGATGGGCATTCAACTTATATTCAGAAGCACCAAGTAGAGGACTACTTGCAAAACAACCAAATTGCTGTTGATCGATGTCTTTTTGATGATGTTCAATACGCACACCTACAGCAAAAGGTTTCGGTATCATCTCTACACCTAAATCTTTTAACATATAAAATGTTTCTCTGGCACTATGCCCGATCGCGAGTACTACAGCATCGGTTTCTATTGACTCTGTTTTCCCATGTTGTCCTTCTAGTAACAAGCCTCTAACTTCACCATTTTCAACAATAAGTTCCTTCATTTTCGTTTCGAAACGCACTTCCCCACCCAGTCGTTCGATTTTTTTCCGTATATTTCTAACAACCGTGATCAAAATATCAGTTCCAATATGGGGCTTTGCTAAATATGAAATCTCGCTAGGAGCACCAGCTTCTATGAATTCATTAAATACTTTCGGAATTCTAGGATTTTTTACACCTGTTGTTAATTTACCATCTGAAAATGTTCCTGCTCCACCTTCTCCAAATTGAACATTACTATTAGTATCAAGCACGCCGTATTTCCAAAATTTTTCAACAGCCATTTTTCTTTTATCGACGTCCATTCCCTGCTCTACAACAACTGGGTTTAAACCATGTTCTGCTAATACCAAGGCACAGAACAGTCCAGCAGGTCCACTGCCTACTACTACAGGACGGGTATTTTTTGGGGTTTTCTTGATCACATATTCTAATGGTTCATAGGAAGAAACATTTTTTATTCCTAGATACGATGTTTCGTTTTTCATTTCAACATCAACAGAATAAACAAGCTGGACATTATTTTTTTCCCTTGCGTCGATTGACTTCTTAGAAATACTAAAAGACAATATTTTGTCCTGTTTGACCCTTAGTATTTTCTGGATTTTCTGAGCTAAAAGTTCATGCTCCTTACTTGGGTCAAAATCAGCACGAAACTTAATATTACTTATTCTTAACATGTTACATACCATCCTAAATTTATTTTTACACTTTTATCACTATTCGTTACTTAGGTATCGTATCATAAAAACATATTTCTATTAACACAAAACGTCATTTCTAATAATAAAAAATGGCGGTGTTTGATCAAAGCCCCCTATACTTCAATTCAATGTTTGTTCCTAGCTTTTTTAGTTGATTTGTTCTTTCATTTCTTCATACCACAATTTCGTTTCGTAGATGTCTCTTGAGCTTTATGAATAAATAGTCTTCTCCTTTTTCAATGTATATAAAAAGAAGGGCGATCACGAAATAGATATAATCTACCTTTCCCTAAACCCTCAACGCGAAAATGTCCCTTTAGTCGATATTGTTAAGCAAAACCATTTGTTCTTACTTGAATATTTGGAATTGTATCGACTAATTCAACTTTTGTAATTTCATCCAAAGGCCATTTCACTCCGTAAAAACCACTAATGTACAGTCGATTATCAGAAATAGATACTTCATTCGGTTGTATACCAATATAGGAAACCAATCCTAAAATTCCAAAACTAAGCACGATCGTAATTTTTAAAACGAGCGAATTACGCCTACTAATTTTGGTCGTATCTAATTTACCAATGTAGATAGAGTAAATAGGCAAATAAATAAATGATCATTACAAGCCATGAAAGCTGCACATATATGGAATTCTAAATAGATATAGCCCTAGTCCACCAAGTAATATAATACCTGAATTTATCAGTGCTCTTCCTGCTGCTTAAGGATAACCATTTTCAATAAGTATCTGTTGGTCTTCCTCCGTTTTTGCAGAAAATCCAGATAGAAGAAAAAATGCTTCTTTTTTTACGATGAGGCATCCTAATAGAAAAAACAATAAAACCATAAATAGTTGGATAATAATTAGTGCTATCAAATGATTTCCGCTGTCTTTTTATATTTTTTGTATTCTAACAATGGCCCATGCTAACTACTTGACTCCTGTGAGCTGAGCCAGTTTCTGAATGGTGTATTCCATTTGTTCATCTCCTGATACTATAACTCTACACCTTTACGTACTCGTGAAGGTCAACTAAATCTTTTCACTTACTTCTCATAACAATATTTATCCCACTCTTAAAGGGCAGTAAGACCCCCACCTCAAAACGTAAGAAAATCGGAAAGTTTAGGTGGGGGGCTATGACCCTTAAGTTCAAATCAGTTTGATTAAAAGGCCGAAACCTTCAAAACAAATAGCGCCTAAGCACTTTCATAGGAAAGGTTAGGCGCTTCACTCTACTTAATCTAATTCACAATTACCATTAATCAAAAATTAATCAATTTTTATTGGAACTCGCTTCGTTAACCTACGAAGCACCCACAGACCTATCACCAACAGTACGACAGTTGTTACCAACGCTAAAGGAAGTGGTAATTCAGGGGAAGAAAACCGAATAAATCCAAACAGGTGAAACGAACGTTCCCCTTCCCAACTCATATCCGTCATCCCCACATATATAATCGCAGAAATAATCGTAATCGCTCCACCAAACCCACCGTACCGATAAAACCCGATACTAATAAGCCAGCCGGCCACATAATACGCAACCACCGACAAGCTATACACCACAAACGGTACTAACCAAGCCGATTCCACGCCTAATATATCACCATGGCCCGTATTCGGCACGTAGGCCGTAAATATTCCCACAAAATGGAGAACGCCCTGTAAAGCACTAGCTAACGCCATAATACAAAGGGCTACCCCAATAGCGGCAACAGCCGACCCGATGAAATAATCCTTCCTTGTAATCCCGTTCCCAACAAAATAGCCTAGAAACGCAAAGCACGACAGAATTCCAATCACCAACATGAATATTTTTGTCGGCTGAAAAATAAACGCAAGGAAATGTAAATGTAACGAAGCCACATCCGTCACGAACCTAGGAACAACAAGATAGACCACAAAGACAATCCCGACGAACCAAATCGCCCATTTCATTTGTGTAAAAAACAAATCACTAGACACCTTCGTTGCCGTAGAGCCCTTCTTAAAAATACCCGCTTCTCGACCAGAGCCGCGATTCACATCACTTACACCACTCATACCTTCTCCTCCTCCCCTGTTAAATGAATAAACAATTCCTGAAGGGAAACTGGCCCAACATCTAATCCAAGTCTCACCGCTTCCAACCGCTTCTCTTCGCTCAACTCCCCGTATACCATCACCGATTTCGTATCTCCAAGTTGCTGCGTCTTCAACTGCTTCAACCCGGTTCCCAGACTAGCCACAAACGAATCCACCGCCAGAGAAGCCCCTGTAACTGACGCCCCACGACCAACAAACGCATCATACTCTTCATCAACTAGCAACTGACCATCGTGAAGCAGCAGCACATGATCAAACAAATACTCCATCTCCGACACCAAATGTGTTGAAAGAACCATCGTTCGAGGATGTCGTGCCTGCTCCTCGATCACTTCCTGGTAAAATAACTCCCTCGTCGGCGCATCCATTGCCAAATACACCTCATCCAAAATAGTCACAGGTGTCCGACTTGCCAACCCTAAAATCGCATTCAACGCCGATTGCTTCCCACTCGAAAGCGTCGAGATCGACTTATCCAACGGCACCTTAAAACGACTCGCCAGCTCCTTGGCATAACCAAGATCAAAGAAAGGACGATACCGCTCCGCAAACTCAAAGTATCCCTTCACCGCTTCATCCTCATCACTATAATCCGTCTCATATGCAAAACCAACATGCGGCATCACCTTTCCGTTTTCAAACGGATCCTCTCCATCGATCAGAATTTCGCCAGACGACGGCTCCTGATAGGATGCCAAGAGCGACAACAAACTCGTTTTCCCTGCCCCGTTTCGTCCGAGCAATCCGTATGTCTTCCCATGCTCAAGGGTAAACGAAATTTCCTTCAACACCTCATTATCCTTCAACTTCAATCCTACACTTTTCGCCACAACATCCCATCTCATCATGATCGCTCTCCCTTCAACCGCTTGATGATGTCCATGATTTCCCGCTCCGTCAAGCCTAGCTTCTCCGCCTCCTGAATCATCGGCAACACAAATTCATCCTCAAACACATGCTTCCGATTTTCCACTAGCTTCTCTCTCGCACCCTCCGCAACGAACATACCAACACCCCGCTTCTTATAAATAATCTCCTCATCCACCAACAAATTAATCCCCTTCGAAACCGTAATATGATTCACCTTATAGAACTGAACCATTTGTGTCGTCGAAGGAATTTGATCATGCTCCTTTAACTGACCCTTTACAATCTGATCCTCAATCCGCTCCTTAATCTGTATGAAAATCGGCTTCTTGTCATGAAACGAAAGGCTCACAGCCATCACCACCCTTATACATATATAGTTATATATATAAGTATATAACCTTTCTGAGAATTGTCAAGGTGCTGACAGAAAAAGGGCCATGTAAAACCTGATCTAAGTAAGATGTGACAATATCATTTTCTACTACCATTTTGCTGAATGTGAAAAACAACATGAACAAAGAGATACCAAAGTAAGCGAAAGCACCTGCTTACAAAATACCAGGTTCAGTTTTCGGAGGGAAGAATATAACAACTACCAATAGAAATAGCGTACCAATCGCATAGGATGTGGTACGCTATTTCTTGTTGTTATATCAAGTTTGTTTACCTTATACTAAAATTAGCAAGGGATTTAGCAATTCGTTTAGATAAGACACATAGATTTATGCTCCTCTTTTATTTCATATGCTAAAAGCAGTGTTACTTACTATGTTATTTTAATGACAAAATAATAGTTAAAAAAATTTGGGATTTAATTGAATATTGATGTTTGATGAATACTACTTTCTTTAATTGTATCGACCATTACCGCTATTTGGATATAAAAAGCGGTGTTTATCTTAAAGTGGTCCCTATGTCAAGGACACTTTGAAAAAAAGGCCTTAAATTTTGATAATTAATATCGTATTCTTCCGTTAAGGAGGAGATACGACAAAAGAACCAGTAACTCTTCTGCCTCAGAAAGTTACTGGTTCTTAAATTTTATCCGTGTCTTAGATGTATTTATGAATAGAAGTTTTATAAAGTCTATTGATAGCTTTCAAGTATTTATGTTGGGGGAAGGTGTTCCGTGTTACGTTCAGAGGTA
>NZ_MLQS01000025.1 GCF_001866055.1 Anaerobacillus alkalidiazotrophicus | reverse complement strand
CAATTGTTTACAATACCTCTGAACGTAACACGGAACACCTTCCCCCAACATAAATACTTGAAAGCTATCAATAGACTTTATAAAACTTCTATTCATAAATACATCTAAGACACGGATAAAATTTAAGAACCAGTAACTTTCTGAGGCAGAAGAGTTACTGGTTCTTTTGTCGTATCTCCTCCTTAACGGAAGAATACGATATTAATTATCAAAATTTAAGGCCTTTTTTTCAAAGTGTCCTTGACATAGAGACCACTTTATATTAATACTGCAAGAGGTGCTGTTATTAATGAAAAAGCTCTAATTAAAGCCTTACAAGAAGAGAAAGTTGCCGGTGCAGCAATTGATGTAGTCGAACAAGAACCAATAAATTTAGATAATCCTTTACTCAAAATGGAGAATGTTATTATAAACCCACACGTTGCTTGGTATTCAGAAGAAGCACAGGAAGAGTTAAAACGAAAAACAGCTCAAAATGTTGTAGATGTACTGAGTGGTTATTTCCCAAGATATATAGTAAACAATTCTGTAAAAGATTTACTAGATTTAAAAGTGATGTGCAAATGAAATAAAATTAATCGAACTGATTTGAACTTAAGAGTCATAGACCCCCACCTCTAAGCGTAGCGTAGGTGGGAATTTCCATTCAGGTGGAGTTGAGATTACATCTGAATTTTCGATGTTCTAGCGAAGCTAAAACGAGTTCTCTAATAAAACCAATCTTTGGAATGCTGGGGATTGGTTTCTTGTATATGGAATTTATAATAATAAAAAACTGTTATAAATGGCATAAAACGTATTGTTTTTGATACAGCTTTATTAAGTGGAAAGGAAATTTACTATTTTTGAAGGGGAATATTAGTTAACTGGAGAAAGTAAAATTATCAGCTAATTGCATAATTTTGGAGTTACTGAAAATATCATAAAAAAGAGGATTCCTTAAAAAAAATAAAAATCATAACAACATGTACGTTGTTGTAACGATTAGTTAGGGTGAGCAAATTGAAATTAATTGCAATTGATTTAGACGGAACATTATTATCTGATGATGGAACTATTAGTCGAGAAAATAGAGAGGCAATTTATGATGCACAGAACCAGGGGAATATTATTACAATTTGCTCTGGGCGTTCCCTTCATGATACACAAAAAATTTTATTAACTGCTGAAATTGATTGTCCAATTATTACTGGTAATGGAGCGATTGGATTTCATTCAAATAAGTTCATTCAAAGACTTGTATTACCAGATTGTGTTATTAATGAACTTCTTCCGGTGTTAGAACAAAAAGGCTATTATTACGAACTTTATACTAACCAAGGAATTACATTACTAGAAAATGGTAAGAGTAGATTAGAAAATGAGATTCTCTCAATGAAAGAAAGTGATTTGGAATTTCCGGTTGAATGGGCAAATAACGAAATAAATATTCAATTACGACAACATGGGATTAGTTATATGAAGCATTATCAAGATATCAATATATCTGAATTAGAAATATATAAAATTTTTGTCTTATCCTTTAATAAGGATTACTTGAAAGAACTCGAAAACATGCTAACCGGGAGGCAAGATCTTTCACTAACTACCTCAGGGTGGCATAAACTTGAGATCGCCCATAAAGAAGTAAGTAAAGGAAATGCATTAACTTATATGGCTAATCATTTAGATATTCCTATGAAAGATACAGTTGCGATTGGTGATAATCTAAATGACCTTGCAATGTTCAAAGTAGCTGGAATGAGCATAGCGATGGGTAACGGAGAAGAAGAAGTCAAAAAACTAAGTACATATACAACACGTAATTATAATGAAGACGGTGTAGCCTATGCTTTGAGGAAATACGTATTAAAACAAGGGAATGAGTGAACTAGTCACCACTTAGCTAACGCTAGAAGAGTGCGACTTCTTGGTTAAACTCTCATTAAATTAAGTTGTTTTAAAATATGTACGAAGGGGAGAGGTGAAATGAAATGAACTATGTATTAGAGGTACCTCCAAGAATTGTGACTGGTTGGGGAACAATTTCTACTATTGGTAGTGAAGTTTCTACCATTGGGGAAAGAGTCATGGTTATTCATACAAAAAGGTTGGTTAATTCTAGTCTCATTGAAGAGATCCTTCTTGATTTAAAGAACCATGGTGTTTATGTAATTTGTGAGCATGTATCTTCAGGAGAGCCTACCGTTGAACAAGTTGAAATGGTGTTAAAAAAAGTCGAAGAGCAAAATTGTGACTTTGTGATTGGAGTGGGTGGGGGAAGTGTGTTGGACCTAGCGAAGGCAGTGGCGGGACTTAAATTTCCAAATCGAAAGCCTGTTAAAGATTATTTCTATGGGGAGAAAATCCCCCAGAAAGGGATTCCATGGGTAGCGGTCCCAACAACTTCCGGTACAGGTTCAGAAGTAACGCCGAATTCGGTCTTGTCTGATGAGAAAAATGTGAAGCTAAGTATTAGAGGAGATAATTCCTGGCTAGCAAAAGTTGTCATTCTAGACCCTCAATTAACAGTATCATCACCAGCAAATGTAACCGCCTGGAGTGGAATGGATGCATTAACACAAGCGGTTGAAGCCCACACATCAAAAGGAGCTAACGCCTTGACTGAACCATATAGTCTTAAAGCGACTACTCTTATTGCCAACAGTTTGATGGTGGCATATAAACATCCAGAAGATCAAAAGGCGAGAACAGACATGGCATTAGGTAGTTTATTAGCAGGGGTAGCTTTAGCTAATGCACGCTTAGGTATTGTTCATGGAGTCGCTCATTCGATAGGGTTACACTTTAACGTCCCTCATGGATTAGTGTGTGGTACTTTACTACCATGGGCGATTGAGTATAACCAAGACGTATCTAGAGACAAATACCAAGAAATTGCCCAGGCAAACGGTGTTGGAACTTCTGCTAGTGATTTAGAGAATTGGGTGAGAACGATCAACATGGAGTTAGGTATCCCTTATTCTATAAAAGAATTTGGAGTTGCGAAAAAAGACTTAGATCGAATCGTGGAAGAAAGTATGCCATCAGGTTCATTAAAGGCAAATCCACGAACAACCTCAAGAGAAGAGTTGTATGAGTTTTTGGCTAAGCAATTATAATATTTCTGCGAGGAAAAGCAAAAACACTAGGAAGTAACGTTTTTTTCCTAGTGTTTTTGTGTCATAATCAGAATTTATCCCACTCTTAAGGGGCAAGTAAGACCCCCACCTCAAAACTTAAGAAAATCGAGAAGTTTAGGTGGGGGATAAAGGAAAACCCCCACTGATTGAAGTTCAGCTTTATAAATTTCTAACTTGGAAACTGTCTAGCTTCAGCGCCTACGAGCTCGGTCACTTCAGTCAAGCAACGGACTTCAATTACTGCTTGAGATCCTTCGTCGATTAGCTTCATGCATCTTTGCTTCGAGGAAGCTTGCTACGAAGCTATGCTAGAAGACGCAGAAGCACGCGGAAGCCAAAGAGCGGCTTCTGTCAGAGGACTTCCAGTGCCTTTCGCACGTGACCAAGGCGCTTGCGCTTTTCTTAATTTGTTGATCTTACGGGTTAGTTCGGACAGGAGATCCGCTATTTCTAAGAAAACCCCCATTTTATTAAGCTATGTGGACACTGAGTTCGTTATTTGCTTAAATTCTTTAAAAATACTTAATAGAATCATAGATTAGCGGAACGAGTGTCCGTTCGTTTCTAAAAAAAGCATATTTTGCAAAAATAACGGATCTGTAGTCCACTTCAATATATACACTGTAGTATTCATTAGAAATCAATTAAACTTCTTAAAAAAACATCGAAATAATTAACCCAGACAATAATAATATTAACGCTCCACCTAGTCTAGAGGCGATTTGGGCAAATGGCATCAATTGCATTCTTTTTGAAGCTGATAACACAGCGACATCTCCAGTTCCACCCATATTTGCCATACAAAGTCCAGCGGTAATCGAAGATTCAATCGGATAAAATCCAACGAATCTACCAAAAAGTGCAGCACCTAAAACGGCACCTAAAACAACTCCACCTACAAGAATTATATATTGGAAGCTAAGAGCAGCAAATACAGCGTTTAAATCTGTAAAGGCCACACCGATCCCAAATAATAATGCAAGTGTCCAAGTCTTTGCTACAAATTGATACCATTGACTCGCTCCTTCCACAATACTTTCAGGAATAAGATTCGCAATTTTTACGATAGCTACAAGGATAATCATGAGAGCATATGGATGAAGAGGAATAAAATCTCCAAGAAGTTGACCGACTGCAAAGAAAATCAATGCGGCCACTAATCCAACTGCCATTTTCTGAATATCAAAATGCTTAGTTTCATCTTTCTCTAATTCGAATCCTTTAAGTAATTGCCCGTTTCCTGATAAAGAAGGTACTTTATTACCAAGTTTATTCAACAAACTTGCCATTATAATTGCAAAGACATTTCCTAACGCTAAGGCAGGTACAAGCATAGAGATATAGTAGCTAGGCGAATTACCGAGTAATTCTGAGTAAATTTGAGCCATTGGAATTGCCCCTGCCCCCATACCACCACCGAGAATAGGTAGTGCAATTACTAAAATAGCATCCTGCACTGTGAAATTGATAAGAAAACCGATAATACCTGCAATGACCATTGCCCCAATAACCGCTCCGAAAATCGGTACAAAGTAGCGAGCGCCGATTTTTACTAATACTTTCGAATTCATCCCGAGAATACTACCGGTAATTAAAGCAGCAATATAAAAATCTAGAAAGCCACCTGCAGTCATAAAATCTGTAACTGAACTTGATACTGTTTCAGGTAAAATTCCACTATAGACCATATAAGCTGAACCAAAAATAGCTACAATGGCCCCACCACCTAGATAGCTCTTTACGATAGGTGTTCGGTCTCCAATCCATCCAAGTGTTTCGCCAAAAATAATCATGACTAATAAAGTGCCAATCATTCCACCCGGGAGATTCCCTGTATAAACACTAATTATGGTTAGTACAAAAAATAGAGAGAACCATAAAATAGGGATATTAAAAATTTTAGATTGTTTTTTCGGTCGAAGTTGATGTAAGTTTTTACTATTTATATTAGTTGTATCTGTCAATTTCTTTGCCGTTTCCACCATTGATATACTTCCTCCTTAACGCTGTTTTGTTTATCCTGAATTTTTCTTATTTAGTATCTCTATTAATATCTATGTTAAAGGGTGGAATGCGTTTTCAACCTTAGGTTCATCATATGAACTATAATCAGTTTAAGAAAGATTTTGTAATTAAAAAAACTTTTGTAATTAAAAAAAGTGACGTTGGCCGCTTTTTCTTAGAATGGATAGGTTTGTTCTAAATACATTATTTAGATAAAACTCGAAAGATTGCTAGATGTAATTGATTGACTCATTTCAGCAAGATGAAACATCGGAAAATCAGGTGGAGAGTCTACTCCACCTGATTGGAAAATCCCACCTATGCTACGCTTAGAGGTGAGGGGCTTTGACCCCAAAAAGAAATTCAGATAAATGGTGTAATCATTTACTTGCTTTTTAATAACAGGAAAAGAACGATAAATTTAAAAATTCATTATAAACATATAATTCCGAGTCGAAATTTGTCAGTATTCACAAACTTCCCATATTTATAGCAACAATAATGAAAAAAAACATATAAAATAAAAAAGTATAAGGTGGAAGAAAATAATTATAACTAAACTCGTAAATAGGAGTTGCCAAAAATGAAGTTCATAAAATTCAAAGATTTTCCATTGCGAATAAAAACTATTTTTCTTGTATGCTCGGTCATTATATTAGCGCTTTTTGTTACGAATTATCTTACAAGTAAAAGTATTGAAAGTACAACGATAAGTAATATTGAAGAAAAAGCAAGGGATGTATCAAGAACTATGGCACTTTCTCCTAAGGTTATTGGTGGATTAACTGGAGAAATAGAGGACACTGTTTTACAAGATCACGTGGAACAAGTTAGAAAAGCTACTGATGTTCTATTTATTGTTGTCTTGGACATGGATCGAATTAGAAAGACCCACCCGCTAAAAGAGCAAATTGGTAAAAGATTCGTAGGCGGGGATGAGCGACTTGTTTTTCAAGGGATTGAAAATATTTCTATAGCTGAAGGTACATTGGGGCACTCTTTACGCTATTTCACTCCAGTTTTTAATGATAATGGAGAGCAAATTGGGGCAGTAGTAGCTGGTTTATTACTTGAGGATGTTGAAAGAGCTGTAGCAGAAAATCGAGCGATTTTGATTATTGGGACGGCATTAAGTTTATTGGTTGGAATATTAGGAGCTATTTTTTTAGCGGAAAAAGTTAAAGAAATTTTATTTAGAATGGAACCAAGTCAAATTGCTCAGCTTTTAGAGGAAAGAAGTGCGATGCTTCACTACGCCAGAGAAGGAATTGTGGCTATCGACTTGGATAGTAAAATTACGTTAATGAATAGTGAAGGAGAGCGCTTGTTCAAAAAAATTAGTCATCATGATGGACAATTTGTAGGTAAAAAAATTGAAGATATTTTTCCTAATTCTCGTATGAACAATGTATTAGTAACAGGAATAGCTGAGCTTGACCAAGAAATTTCTTATAACGGAATTAACTTACTCGCAAATCGAGTCCCGATTTATGTAGATAAAAAAATTGTAGGTGTAGTAGCAACTTTCCGCGATAAAACAGAGTTAAAAAAGCTAGCAGAAGAGTTAACAGGAGTGAAAGTTTACGCAGATGCATTGAGAGCACAAACACATGAATTTATGAACAAATTACATGTGATTTTAGGAATGGTTCACATGAAATGTTACGATGAACTTGTAGAGTTTGTCAAAAACACAACAACTAAACTTCAGGAAGATGTGGGCTATATAACAAAGCATGTAAAAGATCCTATTTTAGCGGGTTTTGTTCTAGGTAAATTAAGTTATGCAAGAGAACGTGGAGCGAACTTAATTTTTAAAAAGGATTGTTACGTTCCTATCGCTAAAAATACTGATGATACTCATGAGTTAATTACAATCTTAGGCAATTTAATTGATAATTCTTTAGACGCAGTACAAGGTTGTCATACAAAAAAAATTGAAGTTTCCGCAAAGTATAACGATAATTTCATCTATATTAGGGTTAGCGATACTGGGGTTGGTATTTCTGATAATCACCTTGAAACTATCTTTCAAAAGGGATATTCAACTAAAGGAAAAGACCGTGGGATGGGATTATACCTTATTCAACAGAGTATTAATAGGTTGAATGGAACGATAGATGTCATATCAGAAGAGGGCATAGGAACAACGATTGATATTCAAATCCCATACGAAGCCGAGGAGTGATAGAATGTTAAAAGTTTTAATAGTAGAAGACGATCCTATGGTGGCTGAGTTCAATCGGCGTTATTTAGAAAAGATTGAAGGTTATGAATTAGTAGCAATCGCACCATCTGTTGATGATGCGATAAATATATTAAACGAAAATAAAGTTCATTTAATTTTGTTAGATATTTATATGCCTAATAAAACTGGTTGGGACCTACTTTCAAAAATAAGAAGCAATGATAAAGAAGTAGATATTATTGTCATTTCTGCAGCCTGTGATAATGAAAGTATACAAAAAGCACTACGGTTTGGTGTAGTTGACTATTTAATTAAACCATTTGAATTCGAACGTTTTTGTACAGCCCTACAAGATTATAAAGCTGATAAGTCTATGATTGATAAGCAGACGAAATTAAAACAAGAAGACCTAGATAATCAGTTTTTTAATAAAAATCATAAGTCAGTTCAATCTCTTGAGTTACCAAAAGGTTTAACGAAAAATACGTTACAATTTGTGTGGGAGAAAATAAAATTAATGGAAATATCACCGTTCTCTACAGAAGAGTTGGCAAATGAGGTAGGGATATCAAGAGTTTCATTAAGAAAGTATTTAAACTTTATGAATGATATTAATATATTGAAGACAGATATTGTTTACGGAACAGTAGGCAGACCGGTCTATAAACACCAACTAATTTCATCGGATGAAGAAATAATTAAGAGGTATTTGTAAATATCACCACACTAGATAAAACTAAGGCTTCCAATCCGAATTAGAAAAGGAGAGGTCTTAGTTTTTTTAGTATTCTGCCCATCTCTTTTCAATCTATGATATAAAAATACCAAAATTAGTTATGTAACTTTTGAAAGCAACTTTGTGGATGGTTTCACTTTCATTATTTACTTAATTTTTTTCTAACTTTCAATAACTATCTATTCACCCTCCTTTTAAGTAAATTAAAGTTGAAATAATTATTGATCAAAAATAGGTTCTAGTTTTGTTAAATCTTTTCACATAGATTAGGAAGATTGAATAAGTCAACGTTAATTATTTCTACCTAGTCTAAATTTTTTTGTCCATATTTGTGAATTTATTCACATTCACAAAATGTTCACAAATGATCAGTAATTATGACTTGAAATTCTTGTGTTTTAATTAATTTAAAGGGAGTGAAGAAAATGGCATTACCACAACAGCAAGCTGAAAAAATGCATAAAATTTATGCAAAACAACCATTAAAAAAGAAAAGTGAAGTGAAATTATTACCTTTATTCATTACTTTAGCAGTTGGATTTATCATTTGGAATATTACGCCACCTGCAGGATTAGAACCTCAGGCTTGGCAACTTTTTGCTATTTTTGTCGCAACAATTGTTGGTTTAATTATTAAACCAATGCCAATGGGTGTTGTCGCTATTTTAGGATTAACCACAACCATAATAACAAAAACGTTAACGACAGGTGAGGCTCTAAGTGGGTTTAGTAACTCTGTCATTTGGTTAATTGTTATTGCATTTTTTATCTCTCGTGGGTTCATCAAAACTGGTTTAGGTACGAGGGTAGCGTATTTCTTTGTTATGAAGTTTGGTAAGAAAACACTAGGTCTTTCTTATTCATTACTACTAAGTGATTTATTATTAGCACCTGCAATGCCGTCTAATACGGCTCGTGCTGGTGGGATTATTCTACCAATTATTCGATCTTTATCTGAAACATATGGTTCACGCGTTGGTGATGGTACGGAAAGAAAAGTCGGAGCATTTTTAACAAAAGTAGCATTCCAAGGTGACATGGTCACTTCTGCCATGTTCTTAACGGCAATGGCTGCTAACCCGCTTGCCATGAGTTTAGCGGCTGAAATAACTGGTCAAACGATATCTTGGACTGGATGGATGGTTGCTGCATTAGTACCAGGTGTGATTAGTTTAATTATAATTCCTTTAGTTATTTATAAGCTTTATCCACCTGAAATTAAGGAAACCCCAGGTGCGTCTCTTTTAGCAAAACAAAAGTTAGAAGAAATGGGTCCATTGAAAACGTCAGAATGGTATATGGTTGGTGTTTTCTTCTTAATTTTAGGATTATGGATCTTCGGTTCAAATATTGGTATTGATGCGACTACAACAGCATTTATCGGTCTCTGTACGCTGCTTTTATTTCAAGTTTTAACATGGGATGACATTAAAAACGAACATGGTGCTTGGGATACACTTGTATGGTTTGCGGCTCTAGTTATGATGGCAACATTCTTAAATAGCTTAGGAATGATTCCTTGGTTTAGTAATTTAATGGGAAGTACAGTTTCTGGAATGTCATGGATGGTTGCGTTAGTCGTTCTAGCGATCGTTTACTTCTACTCTCATTACTTCTTTGCTAGTAACACGGCTCACGTAAGTGCGATGTATGCAGCATTCTTGGCAGTATTATTAGCTGCAGGAGCTCCACCGTTATTAGCAGCATTGTTACTTGCATTCTTTAGTAACTTATTTTCTTGTACGACTCACTACGGATCAGGACCAGCACCAGTATTTTTTGGAACAGGTTATGTGTCACAAAACAAGTGGTGGTCGATTGGGTTTATTATTTCTATCATTCACATTATCGTTTGGCTCGGAATTGGTGGAGTTTGGTGGAAGATATTAGGTCTTTGGTAAGGTTCGTTTTGAGAGAAAAAGAAAAGATTATAATGATGTAAGCTTTATATTGTTCAAACTGTGATGATTGCATGTCACAGTTTGAACAAAAAAAGTTTCAGTACATTAGGAGGTAAAGGTAAATGAGTGAATTAATCACGAAAGTCCGTGAAATATCTACAAAGCAAATTACTGAAACAGTAAGAAGTTTATGTATGAAGGCAGCCTGTGATCTGCCAGAAGATGTTGAAAAATTAATTGAAGAGGGATTACAACAGGAAGAATCTCAATTTGGAAAATATAGTTTAGAAAAAATCTTGAAAAATGTAAAACTATCAAGAGAAGAAGATGCGCCAATGTGTCAAGATACTGGGATGACAGTTATTTTAGTAGAAGTTGGGCAAGATGTACACATTGTAGGTGGTAGTTTGGTAGATGCAATCAACGAAGGTGTTCGTCAAGGGTATGAAGATGGCTATCTTCGTAAGTCAGTTGTTGCTGATCCAGTTTTAAACCGCAAAAACACTGGTGATAACACACCTGCTGTTATCCATACAGAAGTGGTGCCAGGAGATCAACTTAGAATTCAAGTACTTCCTAAAGGTGCTGGAAGTGAAAATATGGGTGCTGTAAAAATGTGTAAACCTTCAGAAGGTTTAGACGGAGTTGTTGACTTTATTGTTAACTCTATTACTCAAGCAGGTGGTAATCCTTGTCCACCTGTCATTGTCGGAGTAGGAATTGGTGGCACAATGGATAAATGTACACTTTTAGCGAAAAAAGCTCTTGCTCGTCATGCTGGTGAACCGCATCCGAACCCAGAGTATGCTGAGTTAGAAAAGAAGTTATTAGAAAAAATCAACAAACTTGGAATTGGTCCTCAAGGATTTGGTGGTAAGGTTACAGCACTTGCTGTTCATATTGAAACATATCCAACTCATATTGCAATGATGCCTGTATGCGTTACGTTAAATTGCCATGCAGCCCGTCATACTGAAGCATACCTTTAAGGAGTGAATCCAATGGAAACGATAAAAAAAATTACGACACCATTAACATATGAACAAGTAAAAGACTTAAAAGCTGGAGATCAAGTTTCGATTACAGGAGTAATTTATTCAGCTCGTGATGCAGCGCATAAAATTTTAGTGGATACGTTGGCTGAAGGAAAAGAACTTCCAGTTGATTTTAAAGATCAAGTTGTTTATTACGCTGGTCCAAGTCCGGCAAAACCAGGGAAAGTGATCGGTTCCTGTGGTCCAACAACAAGTGGAAGAATGGACGCTTATTCTCCTACTATGATGGAACAAGGGTTAAAAGGAATGATTGGAAAAGGTCCGAGAAGTAAAGCGGTCATTGAATCTATGAAAGAAAATGGTGCGGTTTACTTTGCGGCAATTGGTGGAGCTGCAGCTTTAATTGCAGATACAATTCAAAAAGTAGATATTGTTGCCTTTCCTGAATTAGGACCTGAGGCAATTAGAAGAATGGAAGTTGTGGATTATCCATGTATAGTAGCCATTGATTGTGAAGGCAATGATTTGTATGAGCTTGGGGTCCAACAATACAAACAAGTAGATTAATAGACTAAAAGGGGGATTACCGATGCTAACTTATGATGTAATAGTAGTTGGAGCAGGTGGAGCAGGAATGATGGCAGCACTTTCTGCGAGTGAAGATAAAAGTTTAAAAGTTGCATGTATATCTAAAGTATTTCCGACAAGGTCACATACCGGTGCAGCTCAGGGTGGAATTAATGCAGCAATGGGGTACCGTGATTCAACGGACTCTCCTGAAAAGCACTTTATGGATACAGTAAAAGGGAGCGACTTTTTAGCTGACCAAGATGCAGTTGAATTTTTCACTTCAAAAATGCCAGAAATTATTTCCGAATTAGATTATTATGGTGTACCTTTCTCACGAGATGGAAATGGTAACATCGCGCAACGTCCGTTTGGTGGAGCATCTAGTCCTAGAACATGTTATTCTGCCGATAAAACAGGACACGTTATTCTTCATTCAATTTATGAACAATGTTTAAAAAATGATGTGGAATTTTTTGATGAGTGGATTTTACTTTCTTTAGTAGTAGAAGATGGAAATATGACTGGAATAGTTGTCATGGATATAAAAACAGGTGACATCCTTCCAATGAAAGCAAAATCAGTAGTTATTGCTTCTGGTGGTTTTGGAAGAACGTATTGGAACAGAACGACAAATGCCATCAACATGACTGGGGATGGAACAGCAGCATGTTTTAACGCTGGTATTCCTTTAAAAGACCCTGAATTTGTTCAGTTCCATCCAACAGGGTTAGCTTCAACTGGAATTTTATTATCCGAGGCCTGTCGTGGTGAAGGTGGTTATTTATTAAATAAAGATGGCGAACGCTTTATGGCTCGTTATGCACCAGAAAAAATGGAATTAGGACCACGTGATTTAGTTTCTAGATCAATTGAAACTGAGATTAAAGAAGGACGTGGTTTTGGTGAAGGCATGAATGCCTATGTGTTAATGGATTTACGACATTTAGGTAAAAAGAAGATCATGGAACGTCTTCCTCAAGTTCGCGAACTTGCGATGGAATTTGAAGGTGTTGATATGCTAGAAGAACCTGTACCGATTCGTCCAAGCTGTCACTATATGATGGGTGGAATTCATGTTGTTGATCCACAAACACTAAGTACTCCAATTGATGGTGTTCATGCTGCTGGTGAGTGTGCATGTGTGTCCCTTCATGGTTCGAATCGTTTAGGTGGAAATTCTGTAGCAGATGTTGTTTTATTTGGTAAGTATGCAGGGATTGGTGCGAAAGAAACAGCTCACCGTCGCTCATTTGGTTCAGAAGTTAAACTTGAACTAGAAACGGAAGCATGGAAAGAGAAATTCAAAACAATACGAAATAAAAAAGATGGAAAAAATATCGTAGAAATCCGAAATAAAATGGCTCAAACAATGTGGGATAACGTTGGAATTTTCCGTGATGAAGTGGAAATGAAACAGGCATTAAAGGATATTAATCAGTTAATTAATGAATACAAAGATACGTTTATCGGTGACCCAGCAGTTCGTTACAATATGGCATTTGTAAACTATGTTGAAATTGGTAACTGTCTGACTTTAGCAAAAGCGATTGTCATGGCTGCTATTAATAGAAAAGAAAGTAGAGGGTCACATACAAGAAAGGATTATCCTACTCGTGATGATGTTAATTTCTTAGCCCATACACTTGTTCACAAAAAGCAAGATCAGTATGAGCTTGAATATATCCCTGTTAAGATTACAAAGTATAAACCAGAGGAGCGAAAATACTAATGGAAAAATTTATTTTTAGAATTCATCGCTATGACGGGACAACCAAGTGGGTTCAAGAATATCAATTCCCTTATGAAAAAAATAAAACTGTCCTTTGGGCATTAACAAAAATTAAAGATGAAATGGATCCGACATTAAACTTTACTTCTGCCTGTCGTCACGCTATTTGTGGGAGCTGTGGAGTAAGAATTAACGGAACATCTTATCTAGGCTGTAAAACGCCACTAGATGAAATCATCGAAACGTTCGAAACAAATGTTTTAACATTTGAACCGTTACAAAATTATGAAGTAATTAGAGATTTAGTTATTGATTGGAAGCCAAAAGTGGAGAAGCTTAAGCTTGTTAAGCCATGGTTAATCCCTTCTGAGGACGGAAGTGTAGAGAAAGGCTTTAAGCAAAGTGAAGCAGAATTTGCGAAAATTGCTTCACCAACTGCCTGTATTCTTTGTGGGGTATGTACATCAGAGTGTGGACAGCTAAATGTAAATGATGGTGGGTATCTTGATCCGTTCGTTTTAAATAAAGCTTACCGTTTTGCTGTTGATTCAAGAGATGCTGATCCACTACAACGTATTCAGCCAGTACTAGAAAATGAATTATGGAAATGTATTCACTGTATGCAGTGTGTAACGAACTGTCCAAAAGGTATTCCGTTAACAGACCAAATTGCCTACTTACGAAAAGTTTCGATGAAAATGGGTGCTAAAGATAACCAAGGTGCTCGCCATGCTTATGCATTCTATGAT
>NZ_MLQS01000024.1 GCF_001866055.1 Anaerobacillus alkalidiazotrophicus | reverse complement strand
TTTGGAAGGGATAAATAATTCTACAAAAGTCTTAAAAAGAAATGCTTTTGGCTTTAGAAATTTTGATCGGTTCCGAGCGAAAATATTATTGTCACATCAGTATAAAAGAATAGGGTCTCATGTCGGATAGTAGGCTTTAGTATAAAACCCTTATCATTTTTCGAGGGAATTCCCTCGAAAAATGATAAGGCCACCAAGCGTAGCGCGGTAGCCTAAGATCTATCTACCCCAACATTTGACGTAGAACCATTTAAATTTGATGAAAAGAAGAAAAAATAATATGTTACTTAACAAACTAAAGCATTCCTAGAAGAATAATCTAAAATAGCAAAGAACACCAAAGTCATATTGAAAAGTTTCGAAAATAAAAAACATCAAATTTTTTTGGTTCTCGATTCTTTGGTTAACTGTTTTTAATACAGTATAATTATTAAGTAGAAACAATAAAATGAATTGGAGGTAAGTTTAATGAAAAAGTTAGACGGATATAGAGCAAAGGCTTGTGATGGTGCTCATATCACTTCAAAAGATTGATTAAGTGGACACCAGTTCCGTTATTTCAATAAAACGCGCGATTCTTGGAAGTTATCGGACATCAGATCCTTTATTTTGTATGATGAGTGTCATTTCTTAAAGGATTTAAGCAAATAGCGGAACCACGGTCCGAAAATGGCAAAAAATTGATGGAATTCTTAAAATAACGTACTCAGAGTCCGCACCCCCTCCTTAACAAACGTCCAAAAGCTAATCACGAGAAAGTACACCCTCACAGTGCAAAATTTAGTACAAACTGCCTCAAAACTTTTACAAAAAACTATGAATAATTTTTCTAACCTTGTCGAAAAGTAAAAATTTAATATTTTTTATCCCACTCTTAAGGGGCAAGTAAGACCCCCACCTCAAAACTTAAGAAAATCGAGAAGTTTAGGTGGGGGATAAACTGCCCCTAAAGGTCCGATATAGAATAACTTTCATCAGTGAAGCTGATGATTAGTTATTCTTATGCCCGTGGTATAAGTTGAACTAACAATCAGTGGGGGATGAAGGAAAACCCCCACTGATTGAAGTTCAGCTTTATTAATTGAAATGGATAGAGTTACGCTAATTTTAGCCCACTCAGATTGCATTAATTTGTTTTAACCTACAATCTAGGCTTACACTGATCCGTACGATCCACAAAGCAACTTAAACAGCTTCCTGTGCAGCTCTCAAGTCTAATTAACAACGTATTACAACGCGGGCACTTTAACATAGCAGAAGATATTGTTAATCTACATGTTGAGCAAGTAATGGTCTTAGGCTGATTTTTTGTATTCATCCCCCTGAACACTTCCTTTTACGGTAATAACACGGATCGCAAACTTGATGACTAAACTTAAAACAACAAAGAATAGAATCGTGACTAATACTTGTACTGGTTCAGATAAATTATGGGCCATTGAAAGTATTTTAAAAAGGGTACCACCGACAACAAAACTGACGCCAAACGTACTAAGCCACATAATTAGAGCTTCTTTTTTCGCGCGTTCTTTAAAAATGATTAAAACAGAAGCAATACAAGGAACAAATAAAGTAATCGTTAATAATGCAACAACGGTTTGAACTGCCGTTAAAGATAAATCATTTAAACCAGCTGCACCAAAGTCACGTCGAACAATTCCCATAATAAAAGCGGTTGACGCTTCAGCTGGTAAGCCAAGCCAATTCACCGTTAACGGTCTTAAGAATGCAGAAATTTTCTCTAAAATCCCTGTAGTTTGTAATGCTGTAATAATAATGGCACCAATGGCAAACAAAGGTGTAGCTTCCTTTAAAAAATGAACGGTTTTAATCGTCGTTTTTTTCAGTACATTCACTGGTCTTGGCACCCTCATAGGAGGAATATCGATGAGTAAGGAAGTAGCTTCTCCTTTTAAGGCAGCATCCAAAATTTGGCCTACAATAACTAAAATAAGTAAGAGTACTAAAAAGTATAAAATAGTATAGCTAGTGCCAACTCCAGCGAGTAAAGCAAAGATGACTGCTAGCTGAGCTGAACAAGGAATGGCAAGACCTAATAAGTAGATGGCAATTCGTTTTTCACGCTTACTTCCTAAAAGTCTTGTTGTTAAGGTAGCCATTGTGACACAGCCTAACCCTAAGATCATAGGAATAATCGCACGCCCATTTAAACCGATATTTTGCATAAGACGATCGACTAACGTAGCTAACCTCGGTAAATAACCACTGTCTTCAAAAATAGCTAAAAATAAATAAAAACTAAATACTAACGGTAAAATAAGACCTAATACGTAAATAATGGTCATCGTTAATAATCCGAATTCACCAACTAAAAAGCTACCGAGTATCCCCTCTTCACTAATGTTTAAGGTTTCAGTAAACAGAGAAACAATAAAGGGTTCATAATATTCTCCCATAATAATGTCCTCAGTGATTTCAATAACCCCTTCAGCTACAAATACACCGATGACTTGATACATTAAAAATAACATCAAGATTAAAAAAGGAATTCCATAAAGTGGGCGGATTAACGCACGTCCAATGATTGTACCTATTTTCGAAGTAGTATCGTTTTTTTGAACGATACCGAGAGTGAGATTGTCTACATGTTTACGTCGAGCGGTATAGATCGTTTCTAATTGAGAAGGTACGTTAACTGGCAACTGTTCAGAAATGGTCGAATCACCTTCTAGCAAAAGTAACTTTTCGGCTTGATTTGCTTCAATCTCACTGACTTCTTTTAATTGCTCTAAGACTAAAGGAGTAGCATTCCCTGGTTTGGCAGTTTTTATCGTTTTTTTCAAGGTTTCAATTCCGGTTCCTTTAATCGCTACAACTTCGACAACAGGTACACCTAATTTTTGTGATAACTTGTTGGAATCAATCTCAATTCCTTGTTTTTTTGCTTCGTCGATCATATTTAAAACAACTACGACAGGTTTTCCGGTATCAATTAAATGCTGTGTTAAAAACAAATCTCTTTCAATATTTGTTGCATTAATAACGTTGATAATACGATCAGCTTGAATGATGAAATCGCGCGCAACTCGTTCCTCATCATTAAACGATGAAAATCCGTAAATCCCCGGACTGTCAATGATAAGGTCATTATTTAGTTTTCCATGATATAAATCTAGTGTTGTTCCAGGGAAATTAGAGACATCCACGTAAATATTCGTTAATGCATGAAAAATAACGGATTTCCCTACGTTTGGATTTCCCACTAAAGCGATCCATTCAGAATGAGGTTCTTTCTTTAATGGTAATGGTGTACAATGACAATTCAATCTTTACTCCACCTTTCTAAACTTGTTTGGAAATGGTGATGACGTTAGCCAACTCTCTTCCAATGGCAATTTCTTGATTTCCTTTTCGAATAATGATGGGACCTGCAGGAATGACTTCACAACATTCAATACTTTGGCCAACACCGATACCAAAGCGAAGTGCTTCAATTCGTAATGTAGGGTGATCAATCTTAGAAACAATTCCTTTTTGCCCGCGTTTTAATAATGACAACAACATAGCTAAACCTCCTTCTTATAAAGATGAACTTCAATCATTGGGGGTATTACTGCCCATTAAGAGTGGGATAAATTACTAAATACAAGGATGAACAAAAGTGCGATCTAGTGATTATTATTATCAATTATAGGTTACTTTTTAGATTAATCTATTGAAGTTTTGGTGACGTTTTTTTGTAAAAAGAATAAAAGGGAGATAATTTGCTATTAATTTTGTACAATTTAATAAAGGAGTGCAAAAAAATACTAGCGTTATGCAAGTAATGATATTATTTCGATTAAAATGACAAAGAGAGTGGTGAAAGATAAAAATAGAAATACGGTTCGTGAACAATAAACTAAAAAAATGAAAGTTAAAAAGGAGTTTTGCTTTTGGCAAGCTTTTTCGAGTTAAATACAATTATTATTATCTTTCTTTATGGAATGATCTTTTTTTTAATGGGGTTTGGAATTTTATTGAAAAATAAACAACATAGCCGTTTCAAATTAGTGAAAGCATTGAAATGGCTAGCGCTTTTCGGACTTATCCATGCAATCGCAGATTGGGGACACTTATTTATTCCTTTACAAAGGGATTATTCAAGTCCAGAAGTTTACATGACTTTAAAAATAATTAGGATTATCATTAATACCGCTTCATTTGTGTTCTTATTACAGTTCGGTCTCTCACTCTTAATACTTACAAAAAAAATACCGGAAAAACTAAAATATTTACCGGTTGTTTTATTTTTTCTTTGGCTTACTCAATTTCTAACTTACCATACACTCTTTACTATCCCAGAAAATGAACTATTATGGGNCAGAGTTAGTGATATTTGGTCAAGATATCTTTTTGCTTTACCTGGGGCGCTTTTAACAGGCTATGGAATTTATATTCAAAAGCAAGAGTTTATTGACTTTGGTCATAAACAGTTTATTAAAGTTTTAACGCTTGCAAGTACTTCTTTCTTTATTTATGGGATTGCAGGAGGTTTGTTCGTTCCAGAAGGTCCTGTGTATTTTGCTGGAATCATTAATTCTAAAATATTCTTTCAAGTTACAGGGATCCCAATTGAACTTATTCGTGCAACTAGTGGATTATTAATGACTATTTCCGTTCTTAAATTAATCCAAGTTTTTGATCAAGAGTACCTTGAACGACTGAGAGAAAGTCATAAAGAAAAAGCGGTTTATGAAGAGAGAAACCGTTTTGCTCAGGATCTACATGATGGCATTATTCAATCAATGTATGCGATGAACCTACAATTGGATGTTGTAAAGCATTTACTGGATAGAGATCCTGAAATGGCTAAAGAGAAGTTAGATGTTTGTTTAGAAAAAAGAAATCTAATTATTACACAGATTCGAAGCTATATTGGTGAGTTACGAAGATCTACTGAAAAAAAACAAACATTAAAAAGTCGGGTTGAAGAAGTTTTTGAAGAATTAAATATTGACGAAATCATTGATTTTACTTTTCATTACGATTACAAAGGATATGAAATTCCGATAAAAATTAAATATCATATTTCACACATTATTAAAGAGGCGGTAACAAATGTAATTAAGCATGCCCAAGCAACTACATTAGTCGTTCATATTAGTGGGAAAGATGATTTACTTATTATTGAAATCAAAGATGATGGAATCGGGTTTTCTACAAACTCAATACTGTCAAAAGAAAAAAATAGCTTAGGATCAAAACAAGGTTTAAAAAACATGAAAGAACGAGTTCAAGCCATAAACGGTCAATTAAAATTAAAGTCTCATAAAAAGAAAGGGACGAACATTTTTATTAAAGTTCCAGTAGAAGGAGAGGGCGCTTAAATGGTCAAGTTGTTGATTGTCGATGATCACGAGGTAGTTAGACTTGGATTAATTAGTTTATTACAATTGCAGCCAGAATTTGAAGTGGTTGGAGAAGCAAGTATGGAAGAAGAAGCTATTACACAGGCAATACGTTTAAAGCCAGATGTTATTTTAATGGATGTAAAATTGTCGATGGAAGCAAGTGTTTCAAAAGACAGTGGAATCATAGCCTGCCAAAAAATTAAAGAGAAACTTCCAGAAGTAAATATTATCATGCTAAGCTCCTTTGCTGAAGATGAATCCATCTTTAATTCTATTATGGCTGGAGCTAGTGGCTACTTATTAAAAGGTTTAGATAGTAAAGAATTAATTCGTTCGATTAAATTAGTTGCAGAAGGTAAGTCTTTGTTAGATCCAGAGATTACCGCAAAGGTTTTTCGGAAAATGAAAGGAATGACGGAAGAACACCAAATACTAAAAGATTTAACGAAACAAGAAAAGGAAGTATTAAAACTACTTTCAAGAGGATTAACGAACAAAGAAATTGCAGTTGAAATGCACTTGGTAGAGAAAACCGTTCGTAATTACGTTAGTACCGTATTGTCAAAGTTAAATGTAAACAATCGTGTAGAAGCAGCTACGTATTGTCATAAACACAAGCTCTTTGAGTAAATGTCCTTGAAATTCAAGGACATTTTTTCATGCTTTAAGGACAATTGTCCTTGTTCTTTCGTGTTATTTTTCCTGACAAAGTAAGGGGTAAAGCCTCTAAAGAAACCAAAGCATTTGTTTCATAATAAATGTATAAGTTAAAAGAATTTATATAAGGAGGCAAATAAAATGAAAACAAAGATGTTAGATAATGCGAGAATGTTTCCTTGGGTTGCTTTTGTCCGTATCTTTTTAGGTGGTTACTGGTTATACGAAGTAACGATCGGTCATAACTGGAAAACAGGAAGTTTTACCTCAGGTCCCCATCCAGGGTGGTTTGGTCCGGAAGCGGGAAGTTATTTAATTGAGCAAGGGAACGCAGGAATAGAAGCAGGAACTTGGAATTGGTTTGGTTGGGTGTTAGAAAACATATTTTATCCTAATGCTGTTGCTTTGAGTGCATTTGCTACAGCAGTGCAAATTTTATTAGCGTTAGCATTTATTTTTGGATTATTTAATAGACCAATGGCGTTACTAGGACTAGGAATGGATTTATTTATTTACTTTTTAGGAAATTCAAGAATTCCACCATTTTTCACGATAGGACATTTGTTTGTACTGTTTACAAATGCTGGCTTGTACTATGGAGTAGATGGTTGGTTAATGAATAAATATGAAAATGTAAAAACGGGCTCCGCTAAGTTGATAAAGTCGTTGATTACATTTGATTTCATCACACCAAAAATGAGAAAAGTAATTGCTTCTGTTTGTGGGATCTTAGCATTTTATTATTTATTAAAAGCTAATGTAATCGAAACTGGAAAAATAACAATGGTTAGTACGGACTTAGCTGTACTATTTGGATTTACAGCTTATGGGATGTTTGTTTTCCGTGAAGGTATGAGTAAAATCGCTCTTACAACTTCATTATTAAGAATTTGGTTAGGATACCGATTATTGCATGAGATATTTGTCAGAGAAGTACCAGCTGTGAACGGTTTACCAGGTTGGGGCTCTGGTGAGCAATTAGCTGAGGTTTTCCAATTTATCGTTGAGCAGCATTGGGGAGTATTTGGTTCGATTGTAGAATTAGCATTTTTACCTTTCGCAAGCTTTTGGGCAATTGCTTTCGCAATCATTCAAACAGCTGTTGCGGTTATGTTCATACTTGGTATACGTACACGTTTAGCTAGTAAACTGATCGCGATAATGTTAACGGTCTTAATTTTGATTGGATTTACTCGTTATGCTCCATTTGTTTTAGGATACGTAGTAGCAGTACTAACTCTAAATGGTGGCAGCATGTTAAGCTTCGATCAATATAAAAACGATGAACCAATTTATGGAATTAACATATCGGATAAAATTGTATATGCACTCTTTGCTATAGCTCTTATTTCTGTAATCGCTGCTAATATTGACGGAATATTACCAGATGGTTATAAGACTAGTATGGGGCCAGTAATGGGAGCGATGGTAGCTATGCTTGCTACGATGTTTGGGATTTCTGGATGGTTACAAAACCAACAAACAGTCTCTAATAATAAATTCGCAAAGTTAACTTATGAGTCAGAAGTTAACATGCAGGTGGCTAGCTAGTAAAGAATAATTTTATAGAGTGTTTGAAATAGAAATAAGTTTCCGTTGACAATAAAGCTGAACTTCAATCAGTGGGGTTCTTACTGCCCCTTAAGAGTGGGATAAATGTACCCTATAGAGTAGACATTTTGAAATGAATGCCTCCTATAGGGTATTTTTCTTATTAAAGCATTGGTTTTTCTTCACATCATTCAAACGGAGCATTTACAACTTTCCATTCACTTGTTGGAGAGACTCGAAATAATTGGAAAGTAAAGGTGGCATCAATTTTTTTCTTCCCGTATTCTTTGATACTAAATTGAATAGGTAGTTCAAATTCGAGGGCTCCATCTTTAATAGGTTCATGTTGCTTTGATATTTTGATTTGCTCAATGTTTTTCATAATAGGACGAAACTTTTCAACATCGTCATTGTAAATAAGTTTTAATAAGTCGAGATCGCTTTGGTTACATGCAATAAAAAATAACTCAACAATCTCTTCAGCTGACAACTGCTTCACAAATGATGTAAGTTGTCCCGCTGCTTTATAAACCATCACTTGATGAGAGAGTTCTTGTTTTTTCGTTTTGTGAACTGTACTTCCTTTAAAGTGGATACAAAAGTGTCCTGGAAATCCGTTTGGAATCGCACCTTTTCCGTGAGGCATCCCGTGCATAGATGCAGCAAAGACTTCGTTATCAACGTGGACAAGTATTGCCTTTCTTTTCCAACTCCATGTTCCATCATAGATTTCCTTCATAATTTTTGTATCGGTTCTCGATAGTGGTTGAACATCTGCATGGCGACTTCCAGCCCTCCGCTGTGCATGAAAACTTAACCCAGTTTCTAAATCTGTGATCCTGAACTTTGAATATTTCGGGATCCGATTTTTTACCTCTTCCCAATCAGCAAGTTGTCCAAAATGCTTACGTTGTAGAACGTTAAAGTAAGTCTTCAATTTTGTCACTGTCTTAGGAGAAAAATGTATTTTTTGTTTTTGTTGTAAATCATAGACATTTCCATAGTCATCGATCGTATAGATCACCATAATTCCATTTATATCAACGACTATATAATGATTGGAAACTGGGACGTCAGCTACCTTTTGCATTGGTTGTGCATTCAAAATTTCATTAAATAATAAATCAGATTCAATCTTTAATAAAGAGTGATACGAAGATGTACTTGAAGATTTTACGATAAGTGAAACTGGAGCTTCACTGGCATATGTAGTTTGTGGTAGAAACGAAAAAAGAAATAGGAATAGGAAAAGCCGCTTTTTCATATATTTATCTCACCTACAATTGTTTTTACTAACTTAAATATTTGCTTTTTCTACTTATCGTAGTCAGGATAAATTTGGTAAAATTTTAAGTTTGTTATTTTGGTAGCGCTCATGAACCTTTATCCATACAAAACATAAGATAACGTAATAGACTAACGAGGAGGATTTGTTATGAATTCAAACCCGTTTTTTCACTATTACCACATATTTTATAAGCGACTCTTTAGTTTACAGTCGGCAAGAAGTTTAAATAATGAGAGGGAAGATACCGACATTCAACAGATAGTAGACTTGCCACCTGACGAAGAAAAAGGTCTAGTTGAGGTACAAGAAGGCGATAAGTGGCTATATCAGTTACTTAGTAACTTCGATACAGGAAAAGAAGAGCGTGATACTAAGATTTCTGAGGAGAAACACCACACGCTCTGGCCATTGTTTTTCTTATTCTATCAGAATAAGAAATCATAAATATCAATAATTTCATTATTCTCCCACTAATAAAGTAGTTTCTAGATATAATTGTAGGTCGTTTTTTGAAATTATGAAAAATTACAAATGAATGAAAAAAATCACCTCTAACAATAGTTTGCGAGGTGATTTATTATTTGAATAAACTATATCTTTACACTTTCCAAACTTGCTCCTTTAACAAAGAAGCGCTCAATGTTCTTTTCAACAGTTTGGTCTGGAATTAATGGTGGTGCGTGATGTGGTTTTGTACGAGCATCAATAATCATGTTGTCACATGCCCAATGTTTGAACTCATAATAACTATTCACACCATAAATGTCATGTGACGGATTACTCCTCGTAAATGTAGCCCATAAGAAATTACTCATTGTTTCACTGAGGAACTCACTATCGTCACAAAGGATAATCATCGGACAAGTTGGCATTTGTCCTTTTTCTTGAATAGCTTTTGATAAGTCATTCATTTCTTTTTCGCCAATTGCATAACTTGAAAACTTTGGACCTTGAATGGCAACGACACCAGGCATGACTAAACGTGGATTTGTGAACTCTCGTAAGCCTTTTAGATTTTCAGGGATTTCCGTACATAAGTCCCTTAGTTTATCACCATAAGCAGCAAAAACAACTTTACTACCTGTGTTCAACCCGGTTCCAGAATAATCAAGCGTATCAATCGTCGTATTTGTTTGGAAATGAATATCTCTGTGGAGATCCAATCGTTCCAAAATATAAGATAAGAACTCTACCTCTTTATGTGTATCTAACGTTTGTTTGTCTTCAGCTGTAATAAAGAGATACTTAGCCAAGCTCAGTTGCCCAGTTCCTAAAATACGATTAGCAATCGTTAGTAATTCTTGTGGTTGTTTTACCGTTTGGTAAGGGGTGTAACGCTCACTACCAATGGCAAAAAGTAATGGATGAACCCCAGCAGCATCGACTGCATGGACTTCTTTTACACCTGGAATTTCATTTGGAATGGCATCTCCCGTTAATTCATGGATCAAGTCTCCAAATGATGTATCTTCTTGTGGGGGTCGTCCGACTACAGTAAACGGCCAGATTGCATTAGGCTTCGCGTACACTTTATGTATTTTCATTAACGGAAAATCGTGAGTTAAACTGTAATATCCTAAATGATCACCAAATGGCCCCTCTGGTTTTGTTTCACCAGGATGAATTTCACCAGTAATCACAAAATCTGCATCATTACTAATGCAATAACCATCAGTATAGCTATAACGAAAACGTTGCCCAGCTAACAAACCAGCAAACGTCATTTCACTTAATCCTTCTGGTAGTGGCATAACCGCAGCTAATGTATGAGCCGGTGGTCCACCTATAAAGATACTTACTTTTAGAGGTTTTCCAAGTCGATTGGCGCGTTCCTGATGAACACCAATTCCACGGTGGATTTGATAGTGCAGGCCAATTTCTTTATTTAGCTCATATTCATTTCCGCTAAGTTGAACACGGTACATTCCTAAATTTGCGTTCATAATTCCTGGTTTTGCCGGATCTTCACTATACACTTGTGGCAAGGTAACAAAAGCACCACCATCATCAGGCCAATGATGGATCAACGGTAGATCAGAGATGTTGATTTCTTGACTACTAACTGGTAAACTATTCGATTTTTTCATCGGAAGTGCTTTTGATGCAGCTAGACCAGTACTCATGTGAGCAAATGGATTTTTTAACGCTTTCATAGGATCGTTACGTAAGGCAACTACATTTTGAACAGAATCAAATGTTTTGCGAAACATAAATTTACTTCTCTCAACGGTTCCAAACAAATTCGATACTGCGCGAAACTTAGAACCTTTAACATTTTCGAATAATAATGCCGGTCCACCAACAGCATAAACCTTTAAGTGGATTGCCGCCATTTCAAGGTAAGGGTCAACTTCTTCACGAATGCGAATTAAATGACCGTGTTTCTCTAAATCAACGATACATTCTTCTAAATTGCGATACATGATAAATTATCTCCTAGTTTTTATTGTTTGATTTTATTATACCCATTCTATGAACTGATGTCTCCCCATTAGGTAGAGGTTTAGCTTTAGGGGTAATACGATGAACTCGTTTCAGCAAGCTGAAACATCGGAAAATCAGGTGGTGAGTCTACTCCACCTGATTGGAAAATCCCACCTACGCTACGCTTAGAGGTGGGAGTCTTTTACCCTAAAAAAATTTAAATGAAACTTTAATTTCCAAATGCGTGGTCTAACTCCACCGTCTTTAGACGGTATACGCTTTTAGCTTTACACTTCGATGTCCATACTTAAGTTGTGAGGTGAAAAGTATGGACGGCTATAAAAAGAATAGTCATGCAGTTTATGATATCAAATATCATGTAATCTGGGTAACAAAATACAGATATAAAGTATTATATGGTCCGATTGCCATAAGAACACGAGAGCTAATCAGGCAAGGATGCGAAGCGAGAGGCATCACCATTTTACAAGGAAGTGTTGGAAAAGATCACATCCACTTATTGTTATCATGTCCACNATGTCCATACTTAAGTTGTGAGGTGAAAAGTATGGACGGCTATAAAAAGAATAGTCATGCAGTTTATGATATCAAATATCATGTAATCTGGGTAACAAAATACAGATATAAAGTATTATATGGTCCGATTGCCATAAGAACACGAGAGCTAATCAGGCAAGGATGCGAAGCGAGAGGCATCACCATTTTACAAGGAAGTGTTGGAAAAGATCACATCCACTTATTGTTATCATGTCCACCAAGTCTTGCTCCAAGTAAAATCATGCAGTACCTAAAAGGAAGATCCTCTAGGCTACTCCAGGATCAATTTCGTGAACTGAAAAAGAAATATTGGGGACAACATTTATGGGCAAGAGGTTATTTTTGTGCCACAGTAGGAAATGTGGATGAAGAAACAATTAGAAATTATATTGCAAACCAGTTTAATGAAGAAAAGAACGACATATTTAGGATTGAAGAATGAGTTTAGTCAAATTTTAGTTTGCTTAAGCATGTAGGACTTTGAGAGGACTTCAGTCTTAAGAAACGACTTTAGTCGTCGACATTTTATGTCCAAATCCACCTGCTTTAGCGGGTAGTCGTTTAAATTATAAAAAACTAAGCCAAAAGCAACTGGTATCGTTACTTTCGGCTTAGTTTTCTCTATACTAGTTAAGCTTTTACCCACTCATCTGTTAATTCAACACCTGCAGCTTTCAGCATTGTGTATACAGGACAACGAGCTTCTACTTTTTCTTGTAGTTCTTTCACTCTATCTTCTGATTCACTTGTTGCAATCGTTGCTTCTACTGAAATTGTTTCAAAATATGGACGAACGGTTGGATCCCCCATAAATCCTCTCGGGTCAAATTGTCCTTTGATTTTAAACGAAAGATCTTGTAAGTCAAAATTCATCTCACGAGCGACAAAACGAGCTGTCACATTTTCACAAGCTGCAAGTGCACCTAATACTGCTTGCAGTGGATTGGGACCTAAATCTTGCCCACCCATGTGCTTCCCTTCATCTATGATAAACTCATGTTTCCCAGCTCTTGCTGTTACTGTAATTCCTTCTGTTTTTGCATTCACCATTAATTTCATTTTGTTTTCCATTTTAAGTTCCTCTCCTTTAGATCGTTAATTTTTATTTTTTTGTGTTTCTTTAAACCAATACTTATTTGCAAATTTGCCGTAGTAGGCAATACTTTGTTGTTGAATAACAAAGGCAATTGTAACAATTAGTGCAGCTTCAGCACCAAAAGCTGTTGCAGCTAAACCGATAGCAATTGAAAGGTTACGAAGGACTGTACCGTTGACTAAAGCAATTCCATCAGCGCGGTTTAAGAATTTTACAGCAATTGTTGTACTAATAATGTAATTCAATGTGTAAAAAATGAGTAAGACGACAATTGCAATGGCAATTAGTTGTAAGTTTGAGACGATCATCGAAGCTTGTGAGCTAATACTCACAAAGACAACATATAACATCGCCCAAATGCTTAAAGGTGAAAAATTAGGTTTGATTTTCTTTTGGAATTGTTCCCAAGTATATTTTTTTAGAAGCCATTTAAATGTGACCTGGCCTAAAAACATAGGTAAAAAGACAACGAGAGCAATCGTACGCAATGTTAATAAAATATCAATGTCTACATACTGACCAATCATCGCTAATAAATACCACGGAGTTAGGATTGATCCAATAATTAGTCCGAAAACAGTTAATTTAATCGAAGCAGGAACATTTCCTTTTTGAAGAGCGGTCCAGGAAATTGTCATCCCGCTTGTTGGTAAAAGAGCAGCTAGTGCAAGACCAGCAAACATAATTGGGTACTCTGATAAGAAAACAGTACCTAGTAAATAAGCAATAATAGGAATGACCAGAAAATTAATGAATACAGAATAACCAATAATTTTGGAGCCTTTAAGAGAGGTTAATTCTTTTAATTTAAAGCCAACCAATGTTGCATAAATCATAATAATAGTTGCAATTAAAATCGTTTCTCTTAAAAAGCTAGTATCAACAAGTGTACCAACGATAAACCCTAGTAGTAAGGTTAATGGAACACTAATTAGTAAATATTTTTGCGGTAAATGATAGAAAGTTTTCATACGGTTGGTTTCGCTCCTTTCTGTTCGTTTTAGTCGGTACCCCGCGGGGTATATTTATACTATAAGGGGTATATTGATTTTTGTCAACATAGTTTTTAAAATTTGTATTATAGCCTAGAATCAGTCGCTTTACTTTCTATATAAACATGAAGAAACCCACTTTATGTGTAAAAAAGAAGTGATGCTCGATTCTCATATGTTTGTGCTTAATTCTGAATCAAATATGCGCGAATTAGAGTAATTCATTTAATATATAAAATTTATATTGTATGTACATACCCCCTCTAGTATAATACGAAGTAAAGTTACTTATACCTGTAAGGGTACAAAATGATATGAGGGGGAACTCATTTATGAAAGAAGAAAATCAAATTAGTCGGCGAACTTTTTTAAAAAGGTCGGCTCAAGCAACGGTAACCGCTAGTGTCGTTGCAGCGACAAGTAACTCTGTTTTTGCAGCTGTAGAGGAGGATAATAAAGGTTACATTGGTTCTATTATTGACTTAACAAAATGTGATGGGTGTAAAAACTATGATACCCCGTTATGTGTATCAGCCTGTAAAACAAAGAACGAAGAGCGCTTTCCACAGCCAGAAGGTCCTATTAAAGATTATTGGCCACAAAAAAGACATGAAGATTATTCTAAAGAACAAGATCGTACCGACCGACTTACTCCTTACAACTGGACATTTGTTGACCAAGTTGAAGTTAGTCATGATGGAGTGACAGAAACCGTTTCATTACCACGTCGTTGTATGCACTGTATTGATGCGCCTTGTCAAAAGCTATGTCCATTTGGAGTAATCAGTAAAACGGAACAAGGCGCAGTGAAAATTGATGAGTTTTTCTGTATGGGTGGAGCGAAGTGTCGTACCGTATGTCCATGGGATATTCCACAACGTCAAGCAGGTGTAGGCGTTTATATGCACCTTGCGCCAGACTTAGCAGGTGGTGGTGTCATGTATAAATGCGATATGTGTAGTGATTTACTGGTAAAAGGTGAAAGTCCAGCGTGTCAAACTGCATGTCCAACAGGTGCAATTGAATTTGGCCCAGTTGAACAGATGAGAAAGCTTGCCCATGAAAAAGCAGCTGAAATTAATGGGTATGTGTATGGTGATGAAGAAAATGGTGGAACATTAACATTTTACATCTCAAAACTTCCTTTTGATAAAATTAATGACGCCATTGTAAAAAGTAAATCCGAATCGCAAAGCCAAGATAAGCGCCCGGACGGAAGACCGAATATGGAACCGAAAGTAGGCAATATGCTTGATACGACAAAAGGTTTGATGCTTGCGACATTGGTAGCACCAATCGCTGGGGCAGCAACGGCAGGGATCGCCGCCTACAAAACGTTAAAAGGGAAAAAGGATCAAGGAGGAAATGAACATGAAACAGAATAAGAAGGACAAAATTCTTAGGCAACCTCTTTCTAACCGTCTTGTCCATTGGATTACCGCTATTTCCATTACGATGTTAATCATTACGGGCTTTGGACAAATGCCTCTTTATGGAAGATATTTAATTGTTCAACCATTCGGTACTGGTTGGTTAACGAGGTATGACCTCACTCTTTACGTACATTACTTCTTTGCAGCTGTTCTCATTTTTATCGTCTTTTATCACCTCGTTTACCACGTAATGAGAAAAGAATATGATATTGTCCCGAAAAAAGGTGATGGAAAGGGATCGTACGAAATCATAAAAGCAATGATTTTACGAAAACATGAGCCGCCAAGTGATAAATATTTACCAGAACAAAGACTTGCGTATGCATATTTTGCTTTTTCGATAGGGTTAGTCATTATTACGGGTATTTTTAAAGTGATAAAAAATATCCAAGGTGTTCAAGCGAGTAATGCATTTCTATTATGGGGAGCGCAACTTCATAATCTTGCTACCGTCATGATTATCTTTGGGATTATCATGCATTTAGGGGCTTTTGTCGTCAAGGCTAACCGAAAAATGCTACCTGGAATGTTTACAGGTTATGTTGACAAGGAATATGTGAAAGATCGACATTCAATTTGGTATGAAAAACTGAGGAAACATAAAAAAGATTAATAGTTTACAAAAAATCCTAAAGGTTTGTTGCCTTTAGGATTTTTTCGTAACAAGTATAGTATATACATAATTGAAAAGAACAGTATTGATTTATATTTCTTGCAGTTTTGGTATAGTCACCACCATGGAGATCTACATCTGAACTAGCACATTAAATGTTCACCCTTTTTCCATACTTTCATAACAATTTCTATTTACAATGAACGTAATCTCAAACATTCTATTGATCAACAATTTTTCGCTTAATAAACAAATTTGAAGGGATGATGTTTAATGGAAAACTTATCATTTTTAGCGCTCTTAATTTGTCCATTAATGATGGCTGGATTATTTTTCATGATATTAAAAGGGAATCAAAGTAAAGATGGTGGACAACAAAACAAAACAGAAGAACTACATCAAAATATGAACAAATTAATGAAACAAAATGAACAACTGTTAGAAGAAATCGATCGTTTAAAAAGGTCAAGATAAGCTGATAGAGAGGTGAGGAGTCATGGATTTTGGCGCTAATTTTGGGAACATAATTTTACTACTTGTTTTACTCATCTTTATGTTTTCTTGTGGAAAAATGATGAAAAAAAGCAGTGGTGGTTGCTGTGGCAAAGGAGACCATCATAAAAACGAAAACTCCTCCTCGGATATTCCACAATTGCATGCCAAACTAGAGTTGATGGAAAAACAAAATCAACAATTAGAAAGACAGATTAAAGAGTTATCATCTAAAAAGTAATCGAAGGGTGGGGTTTGGTTTGGTGAATACATTCTTGCTATTAATTGTCCTTATGAAAGGGATCTGTTTATTTTTTTGTTGGAAAGCAATCTCAGTGGCTAAAAAAAATACAGACAATCCAAAATCAAATATAGAAGATATTGAAGTAAAAGAACTTGAAAAGAGAATGGCAACTGTTATCGAACAAAATCAACGATTAACAAAAGAACTTCAAGGATTAAAAAACAAGCAATCTTCTTAGATACTAGGAAGGTTGCCTTTATATTCGGAGCGTGTGATGGAAGAAAGTCTACTAGAATTATTCGAACAATATTCCAGTTATGCAATAGTGCTTAGTATTTTAATTAGTATAATCGTAGCCATTTTTGGTGTTATACCTAGCTTTTTTGTAACTGGAGCTAATATTATCTTTTTTGGTTTTTGGCAAGGAACCTTCATCTCTTTTTTAGGTGAATCTATTGGAGCGATCATTGCTTTTCAACTATATAGAAAAGGGTTTAGAAAATTCTCAATCAAGACTTTAGAGAATTATCCTAAAGCTAAAAAACTACTTTGGAAAGAAGGAAAAGAAGCCTTTTATTTTATCTTATCTTTAAGGTTACTACCTTTTGTTCCATCAGGCTTGGTAACTTTCCTAAGTTCAATCGGCAAAGTTTCATTTTTGATATTTGCGATCGCTAGTACAATTGGGAAAATTCCAGCGCTATTAATCGAGTCATACTCGGTATACCAAGTTACACAGTGGACGTGGCAGGGAAAAGTAATTTTAATTGGAGTGGGGATTTATCTTTTTATTCTTGCAATAAAAAATAGTAAAAAAAGCAGAGCTAGTTATTCGTAGGGTGAATTTGTACTAGCTGTTCTTTAGGTACAACCAAATATTATCCCTACTTCTAAGGGTTGTAAGACCACCACCTCAAAGTGTAAGAAAATCAAGAAGTTTAGGTGCGGGGTTAACAGCCTCTAAAGCTCCGATAACTTAACACTAACAACCAGTAGGGGTTGAAGGAAAACCCCCACTGATTGTTAGTTTAGCTTTATATGAGTGAATTTCATAATTACCTAAATGGAGCAACATTTAGAATCAAAGTAGCGAAAATAAACAATTATCAAATTTCTTTGTTATAGAAAAAAATACACTTTATATGGGGAGATGAGAAGATGGAACCGTTATTTCAAATCGGACCAATCAAGGTTTATTTATTCGGGATGATGATTGCTATCGGAACTTTAGTAGCCATCTTTTTACTTTTGAAAGTTGCAAAAAGTAGAGGATTAAATGAAAAAGTACTACTAGATGGTATTATCTATTCATTTTTAGGTGGAGTAATAGGAGCAAGAATTGTCTATGTTTTCGTGTATAATCCTTCCTATTATTTAGCTAATCCAGTAGATATTTTATTTTTACACAATGGTGGACTATCGATCCACGGTGGTCTTTTAGGTGGTTTGCTTGTTGGACTTTTATTTTTGCGGAAAAATCAATTTCCAATTTGGAAGACGTTAGATATCGTCGCTCCATTTATTATCTTAGCTCAAGGTATTAGTAGAATTGGGTGCGATGTTTTTGGAGTACCAACATCTGGGGAACCATTTTGGGCAATTGAGGTTGATGGACTATTAGTGCATCCAGTACAGGCATATGAGTTTATTTTAAACTATCTTTTATTTGGATATTTATGGTTGAGACTAAAAAGTACTGCATACCAAGGCCAAGTTTTTTTCCATTATTTAATAGGTTTCTTAACAATTAGGGGTATTGTTGAATTTTTTAGAGAAAACCCACTCTTGTTTGGAGTTATTAGTGTTAGCCATGTGATGAGTTTAGTGGGAATTTTATTCATTGTACTAGTCATGAATTTTCAGAAGAAAAGAACGAAAGTCATCATTCCACCAGGTATTCCTCGATATGAAATTGTTAAGGTGTGGATGTATATATGTGGGCTAACTTTAGTGTCAATTATACTTTACTACTTACTACAAGGTTAATTGAAACGTAAGTTTAAAAGTAGAATGAAAGGAAAAAGGTGGAATGCTAATCTTATTTACATCTCCAAGCTGTATGTCAAGTAGAAAAGCAAAAGCTTGGTTAGAAGAACATGGTGTTACATTTAAGGAAAAAAATCTATACCGAGAGCGGTTGTCTATTGAGGAAATAAAAGAAATGGTAAGAATGACTATCGATGGAGTCGATGAGATCATTGCAAAGCGTTCAAAGGTGTATCAAACTTTAGAGGTTGATTTTGAAATGTTAACTATGAAAAAACTTTATTCGATCATCTGTGAAAACCCCAAAATCCTACGTAGTCCAATTTTGTTAGATAAGAAACGACTACTTGTAGGTTTTGACAGTGAACAAATTCGTTGTTTTTTGCCTAGAAAAGTTAAGGCATTTTATTTAGAAAAGTTAGATCAAATAAATCAATATTAGCTTTAAGCTTCTCATGATGTCATTGACGTTGTAGAGGCTTTTTTGTTTTTTAACCGAATATTTACATTTTTTTAATTGACTTATAAAATCTAAAAAAATATAAAAAATGGTGTTTTTAAGGCAGTTCTTGATAGACGTGATGGGCACTAAAGTGTTACTTGTATATCAACGAACTTTTGAAAATTTTGTGTAAAATTCTCCAAACTTTCTTGAATGTTTCTCCACAATTTTACTTTATTGTATTGTTTGTAACCAATAAAATTTTGGAGGAAACAAGATGAAAAACAGAATATGGGTTTTACAGTCATTATTTTTCGTTTTAATGTTAATGCTGCCTCTTCAAGTTTTTGCTGATGAAAAAGATGGAAAACATTCACATGAAAATGAACAGACTGAAGCAGAACAAGAGACAAGCCACGATCAGTCTGAAGTAGATGATCATGGACATGGAGAAGATGATGGTCATGGCCATGACAAAGTAGATGATCATGGACATGGTGAGAGCGATGATCATGGACATGGAGAAGGTGATGATCATGGACATGGTGAGAGCGATGATCATGGACATGGTGAGAGTGATGACCACGGACATGGAGAAGATGATGGTCATGGGGATGATGATCATTCTCACGAATATGAGGAAGTAGGAGCGAACATTCCATTATTAAGTACCTTTGCAGCAATAAATGGGGGCTTTATCGTATTTGGTGCTGTTCGTAAAATAAATAAAAGAAGAAAGAGTGGTGAAAAGTAGTGTCATTACCTGAGAGAAAACTCCCTTCATCAAATGATAAAAAACCTTATAACTTTTTAGATACTCCTTTTATTAAAAGATTTATTCAAAGTAAGTGGTATCCGGGGATCTTTCAATGGCTTGGAATGGCCTTCTTCGCCCTTATCGTATTTGAGTTGATGACAGGGACCGTTAATCCGCATCGAAACTGGGGTACAGCGATGACTTGGGTACTTTGGTGGCCAATCGTACCGATCTTGTTCATCTTAGTTGGCCGTTTCTGGTGTGCGGTATGTCCGTTCGGAAAAGTTAGTGACATCGTTCGTAGATTAGTAGGTAGTCAAAGCCCAATGCCCAAATTTTTAAAGAAGTATGGAATTTGGTTAATTGATATTACTTTTATTGTGATTACATGGGCTGATCATATTTTTGGTGTTGTTCACTCACCAAGAGGATCTGGAATTTTACTTCTATTACTTTTAACTATGGTTATTATTACATCTGTCTTTTATGAAAGAAGGACGTTTTGTAAATCACTTTGCTTCCTTGGTGGATTAGCAGGTAACTACTCAAGATCTGGGATGCTAGAGCTAAGAGGAAATCCAGATATTTGTCGAACTTGTAAAACGCAATCTTGTTACAAGGGAAGCGAAAAAGCAGAAGGCTGTAATATGTTCCAGTTCGTTCGAACGATGGACAATAGTGCGGAGTGTAACATCTGTGGTGACTGTGTAAAAAACTGTCCAAACGACTCAATCCGTATTTCACCACGTAAGCCAACAATGGAGCTTTGGGGTATTAAAAAGCCAATGCTAGAACAGTCGTTTTTAGCGGCCGTTATCATGGGTATCGTATTAGTTCAAAATGTGACGATGCTTGAAGTATGGGATACAATTTTAAATGGTATTGGTGCAGTTACTCGTACTAGTAGTTTTAATGTTAACTTTACGATCGCCTTTATTATTGCAATGATCATTCCGATTGGAACACTTTGGTATGCTTCAAAATTAGGGTCGAAAACATATTTAGATACAACAACAATGCAAAACTTTATTCGTTTTGGATATGCCTATATTCCAATCGATTTAGCAGGTCACTTAGGACATAACTTATTCCACCTTCTAACAGAAACCAAAGCATTATATTATAATACACTAGGATTATTTGGTGTTTATAAGTCAGGAGATTTAGCCATTGTTTCTGATGGAGCAGTGCAAATTTCACAATTTATTTTAGTAGGTTTAGGGACTTGGTTGTCAATGTACGTAGTTTACCGTATTGGTGAGAAGAAGTCTGTTAAACAATTATGGCCTTTCTACTTATTAATGCTAATCTTCGGTATATTAAACTTCTATTTATTCTCATTACCAATGGATCACCGCGTACATTAATAGACTTGTTTAGAGAAACTCTTTGCCTGAGTTTCTCTTATTTTTTAAAAGGTAAAGATACAAAATTTAGTGGAACCGAGCTCTTCAGCAAGTAAACTGCTTAATTTGGACAGTGTTCCATCGAAATTTAAAGTGGACATTCTGCAGAGTGAGCTGCCAAGAAACATTGTATTATGTAAATTTCAAGTAGGAAAGGTGATTACAGAATGGAGATTTTAACAACCTCTTTAAACTTTTTTGTTTTTGTAGTGCTTGTAATTTTGACGGTGTCATTTATAAAAATGATGAGAAAAAATGGAACAAAAAGTAATTGTTGTGGTGGAAAAGGAGACGGTTGCTGCGGCAAAGGTGATGGAAACTGCTGTAATCATAGTGAAAAATAAAAGTGAATGAGCAACAAAAATTAACTTCTTAAAATAGACTGTTGTTTTAGGTTTTGCAGTCTATTTTTTACTGTTGTCTAATAATACAAACTTTCTTAATTATTTCTTCATAACTTTAGTACATGATTAGTTATTGATAAGTCTTAAAATAGTATCATTTTAAATAGGAACAGGGGGGAGAATGATTGGAAATTTCTCAAACTGAAAAAATGATTGAAGCTTATCGTAAGGATCCTGAATCTGTTTATCATACATGGTTTTTACAGGACCAAGATCGATTGAAAGCTTTTCGAACAATAAAAGCTGGAATTCGAGATGTTGTCCTTGATATTCAAAACCAATCATTTGGAAGTGATTTTAAAGGTTCTAGTTTAGAAACTGTTGTTACAGCTATTTCTGAGCAAAAGCAAGTATTTGAGGGAGCAGCTCATGCTTTTTATTGGAAACCCAAATTACGGATCCCTGATATTTATGAAAATGAGGAGAATAAAAGAGCTTTTGGAAGTTTTCTACAAGCTTCCCTTTTAGCTAAAAGCGAAAAAAAAGTTGTTGATGAAATTATTAAAATTAATGAAAGAAAAATTAAAGGTCTTGGTCCAGCTGTAGCTAATATATTGTATTTTTTACATCCAACTTTTTTTCCTCCGTTCAATACAGCGATTGTTAAAGGTTTTAATGCTTTATTTCATAAAAATATAAAATTAGGTTCTTGGCTTGAGTATTTAGAGATGCGTGAGACTATTATCGAAGTAAATGAAAAGTATCGTCATTTTTTTTCAAAAGATTATGGTGCTATTTGTGGTTTCTTATTTGAGATTGGTATTGGCCGGATCGTTATTGCAGAAAATGCAAATAAAATAATTGAAGCAGATGATGTAAAGAGGAGAAAAGTTATCAAAAAAAGACAACAACAAGTCCTTGATGATTTAGCTGAGCAAAATGACCATAGTGAAGTGCAATATTTGCTGGCAAAGTTAGGAAAGGAATTAGGGTATGATGTATGGATTGCACAAAACGATCATAGTAGACAATGGAAAGGGGAAGCATTAGGGGATTTATCAGTGAGTAAATTGTCTCAACTAAACTGTTCTGACGAGGTTTTTAAAACCATTTGTTTAATTGATGTCATTTGGCTTGATAAAAATGGAAAGATTATTGGTGCTTTTGAAGTTGAAAAAAGTACTTCGATCTATTCAGGAATTTTACGTCTGCACGATTTAGCAACATCTATGGAAACTGGGAAATGTCAATTATATCTTTTAGCACCTAAAAAAAGGGAAAGAGAAATTCAAGCCCAACTTCTACGGCCATCTTTACAATCGGCATTAAAGATTATGCCAATTTCTTATATAACTTTTTCTGATTTGAAATGTGATTGTGAGGCCATGGGGAAGTTTGGTAATGATATTACGATACTTGATAAAGTTGCTAAAAAACCATTAAATCAAATTTGACTTTTTTCCTATTAAAAAAGGTGCTATCATTTTTTGTGATAACACCTTTTATGTCTTACTTATCCCACTCTTAAGGGGCAGTAAGACCCACACCTCAAAACGTAAGAAAATCGAAAAGTTTAGGTGGGGGATTAACTGCCCCTAAAGGTCCGATATAGAATAACTTTCATCAGCGAAAGCTGATGATTAGTTATTCTTATGCCCGTGGTATAAGTTAAACTAACAATCAGTGGGGGATGAAGGAAAACCCCCACTGATTGAAGTTCAGCTTTATGGATGATGAATTTGATTATCTATGAGGTATGCTTTTTACAGTTCTGTACCACTTGACTTATTCATCATTTTATTCATCATATTTTTCATACCTTCAGAGTTCCCGTTCATCATGCCATTCATCATACCGTCTTTCATCATTCCATCTTCGCCATGGCAACGATTATACATTTCTTCTAATTGTTCCTCGTCCATGTCAGGATGCATTTTTTGCATAAATGGTAGTTTTTCTTGGAAGTTAATTTTTTCAAAAACTTCACTTTCTGAATTTGCCATTGTCACAGTACCAATTCCTAAAACTACCGCTGTTGCTGTTACCATTGCTATTAATTTTTTCTTCATTTTTAAATCATCTCCTTTGTCTTTTCTAGTTACAGTTTAACCACTAGTTATAAAGAAGTTATGAAGAAGCTATAGAATTATTATGAACCAGAAATAATTATGGTATGATGATCTCGTTTATCCCACTCTTAAGGGGCGAGTAAGACCCCCACCTCAAAACGTAAGAAAATCGAGAAGTTTAGGTGGGGGATAAACTGCCCCTAAAGGTCCGATATAGAATAACTTTCATCGGCGAAAGCTGATGATTAGTTATTCTTATGCCCGTGGTATAAGTTGAACTAACAATCAGTGGGGGATGAAGGAAAACCCCCACTGATTGAAGTTCAGCTTTATAAAGTGGAGCAAATTCTAACGGATAGATTTCAAAATTTAAGAATGGAAGTGATCAAATGACGAGAATCCTAATCGTTGACGATGAGCCGATGATTATTGATGTTTTAAAAGCATATTTTGAGCGTGCTGGCTATACCGTTTATACCGCTTTTAATGGGGCAGATGCATTGAGAATGTTCGAACAAGTAAATCCGGAGTTTTTGATTCTTGACTTAATGCTTCCAGATTTCTCAGGTGAAGAAGTGTGTAAACGGGTACGTGAGACAAGTGACATCCCGATTATGATGCTAACTGCAAAAACACAAGAGGAAGAGCGGATAAATGGAATTGTTATCGGTGCTGACGATTATTTAACAAAACCCTTTAGTCCTCGTGAAGTCGTTGTGAGAGTAAAGGCGATTCTAAGAAGAACAAAAAAAGAAATGAAGAGAGACTTATTATCGTTTAACCATAAAGATTTAGTTATAGATCTTTTAGCAAAAGAAGCCATTGTAAAAGGAATTCCTATTACACTCACGCCGTTTGAATTCAAATTATTAGTAGCATTAGCCGAATTCCCGGGACGTGTATATAGTCGGCTTGATTTGCTTGAAAAAGTGCAAAATGAGAGCTTTGAAGGGTATGAACGTAGTGTCGATGTCCATATAAAAAATTTGCGTAAAAAAGTTGAACTAGATACAAAAAATCCTGAATACATCATAACTGTATTTGGGATGGGATATAAATATGGAGGAAAACGCGATGTTTCGAACTCTTCAATCTAAGCTTATGTTCTTTTTCCTCGTTTTATCTTTAAGTGGGATTATTTTTGTTAGTATGGCAATTCAACTCGGTTTTTTTGGGAGTTTTCGAGAGTATTTAGATACGAAACGCTTAGAACAAGTAGAAATAGTAGTAGATCGCTTAGAGCAAGAATATCGAATTTTTGGGACAGTGACAGGAGAAACAATTACCCAGCTTCTTCATCACTATGCGATGACTGATCATTTATTTTTTATATTTTATGATCAGGAAGGGAATGTTGTTTTTGATTCCATGATTCATTTCGAGATGATGAAAGGTATGATGACTCATGATCAAATGGGTAAACCAAACGTAGAAAAGTTAACAAGTGACCGATACTCGGTTACGATGAACAATGAAGAGCAAGGATATTTAATCGTTTATTATCCTGAAGAATATGTAGATATCGATTCACAATTTTTACAGCAATTTAATAAGTATATTATTTTCACAGCCATCATCATGATCGTCATTTCCATTATGATAAGTTATTTTATTTCGAAAAAGATGACACAAGGGTTACGGCAAGTTTCAAATGCTACTCGTGAACTACAGAAAAATAATTTAAAAATACGAGTACCTTCAAGTAATCAAGTAGAAGAAATTCAACAGTTAGCAAATTCATTCAATGAGTTAGCGGAATCGTTAAGTAATCATGAAAAACTCCGAAAGCAATTTACGAATGACTTAGCTCATGAATTACGGACGCCACTTGCTACATTACGAAGTCAGATCGAAGCTTTTTTAGATGGAGTATGGGAACCAACACCAGAACGTCTAAAGCAAAGTCATGCAGAATTAATGCGCCTAGTTCGATTAGTTGATGACTTAGAAAAGCTATTAGCAGCTGAAAATCCACAAATACAACTGCATCCATCAGAATTACATGTACAAGATGTTCTCCAATCATTGAAAGCCTCTTTTCAACCTTTATTTGAACAAAAAGGTATTGAATTATCGATTGAGAAGCCGAAAGTAAAGGTAACGTTTTGGGCAGATCGTGATCGATTTTTTCAAATTATGGTGAACCTTCTTAATAACGCATTAAAATACACAAATGAAGATGGAAAAGTAACTGTAAAATCTCATGAAGAAAAACAATCAGTTGTCTTTATGATTGAAGACAACGGTCAAGGGATATCAGAAGCAGACTTGCCGCATATTTTTGAACGATTTTACCGTGGAGAAAAATCAAGAAATCGAAAAACTGGTGGAGTTGGAATTGGCCTTTCAATCGTGAAGGCATTAGTGGAAGCTCATAAAGGGAAGATTACGATCGAAAGTGAAAAAAATAAAGGTACAAAAGTAAAAGTCAGGTTTCGAAAGCCAGAATAATACAAAGCTTGTCACAATTTAACTACAGTTTCTTGATAAATTCTCCATGATTTTTTGTTAAACTTCTCATTAATTACATCAAAGGAGATGGAGTCATTGAAAACAAAAAAACTACTAATTGCTTTAGGTTTAGCAAGTCTTTTGACAATAGTCTCAGCATGTGGTTCTGATTCACAAGCTAGACAAGGTAGTGAAACAGACCCATATTTTATTGGGGAAGTAGTAGAAGATAGAGAACAAACTTTTTCTTATTCACATATTCACGGATTATCAAAACATCCTGAAGATAATAATAAATTATTATTAGCTAGTCATTACGGGTTAATAGAATACGACAAGAAGACGAAGGAAGGTTATTTCGTTGGCAGTGAACGTTTTGACTTAATGGGTTATTCTGTTATCCCTGGTACAAGTATTTTAATGACGAGTGGCCATCCAGGAGAAGGAAGTAAATTACCAGATCCACTAGGGTTTCTCTGGAGCGAAGACTTTGGTGAAACGTGGGAAGTTCGTGGGCTACATGGGATGATTGATTTCCATGGCTTAACGGCTACAAGTGATCAATCAAAAATATTAGGGTACGGTTCTGACTATAACACTGATGCTGTTTTTGTATCGTATAATCAAGGCTATAAATGGGAAGTAGTGAAAACAAAGGGATTACCACTAGCTCATGATGAATTTTTTGACTTTGCGTTAGCGCCAAATAATGGTGACATTGCATATGCTGCGACGAATCAAGGATTATTTTATTCAAATGACGGTGGGGTAAACTGGGAGAAAAAATTAGATGGATTTATGACTGCTGTTTATGTTATCGGGGAAGATGAAGTCATCTTTTATGAAGCTAGTCAAAATGGTTTATTTAGGATAAAAGGGGAAGAAATATTCAGTTACGATCTATATTTAGGTAGTGATGCCGTTCTTTATTTAATCGCTGAAGAAGATCCTTCGGAAGTCACTGTAGCTACATTCCAAAATAATATTTTAACAACTAGTAATCATGGGGAAACATGGGAGACGTTAGTAGAAGAAGGGAATTTTCCGCAGTAGGGGGATTTAAATAGTAACAAGCTTGGTTTATACACGCCAAGCTTGTTTTATTTTTTTATTGGTATTGCTACTATCCTGGGTGACAGGAAGAACAGGGATAAAGATGTTATTATGATTTGACAATCAGAAAGTGTGGAGATTAAGTATGAATTTCTTCACACTTTCTTCGGAGTTTCTTCACAAATATTCATTATTCTAGTAAGTACCATCACTAAACGGAGGAGAAGAAATGAAAAACAAACGTGGAATGATTCATATACTCCTTTTTCTATTTCTAGTAACATTTCCAATTCAAACTTTTGCCCATGGAGAAGATCACGACCACGACTCTGATCATCCACCATGGCTTTCAGATGGACATGACGACCATGACCATGAATATGAAGAAACAGGTGCAAACATCCCTCTACTTAGTACATTTGCAGCTATAAATGGTGGATTTATTTTATTTGGGGCAATTCGAAAATATAATAAGAAAAAAAGAAAGAATAGTGAACTGTAATGTTCTTTGCCATTTTGTTGTAATCTGAAGTTCTGATGAAACGTGCATTGAACATCGAAAAGAAAAAGCTAGGATGACAGCTATTAATCCTAGCTTTTCCTGTGATTGTAAAATCGAACAACTGTCCCCACCTAAATTAATCAAACTGATTTGAACTTAAGGATCATAGACCCCCACCTCTAAGCGTAGGTGGGGACTTCCATTCAGGTGGAGTTGAGACTCCATCTGAATTTTCGATGTTCTAGCGAAGCTAGAACGAGTTCTCTGAGGTTCTACTCTTCCCAATGACTATTCGAATGAATAGAATGATCTATCTCTTCATGCTTCTCAGAATAAGAGAATAGGTGTGTGAAGTAAAATGCTAAGATAATAACTAGAAACAATGGTAACCGTTTAACAAAGAAAAAGTTTTTCCATCCTTTCTCCTTAATGTTTATTTCACTTTGTATCATTAAAAATAAAATAAATAGCACACCTCCGGATATAACAACGATTACGTTTAGAGTTTGGTTGATCGTTTCTTGTGATACCATGATCCCGAGCATGGCCCCCATCATACCGCCCATTGCTCCTGAAAGAAAACCATCTAGTACAGCCATAATACTTATTGGAAAACCGGCAATTGTTCCCGTTATTGCCCCAATTAATATGCTAACTACCGTTATTTCAAAGAAATGGTCTGGGTAGAACATGGCTAGGAACATACCAGCCGATAACCCTAGAACCATTCCAACGATCATCGCAATCATCATTCCAGCCATACAAGAAATTTTGTTCCGAAACACAAAGATAAAGCTAAATAGCCAAAAAACGATCATTGTATAAAGGATGATTAAAATGAATTCTATCGTCACTTTCTTCACCTCCTGTTTTTTTACTATAGTTATGTATAGCTAGTAGAAAAAAGTACAAGTTTTATATTATTTTAATATAATAACTATTCTCCTTGGTCAAACCATTTCCCATTCAAAAAAACATCAAGAAAGTATGAAAAAAGCTTGAATGGTTTTTGACATTCAATTCAAGGTTTATTCTCCTAGTGACCTTTCTCACATCGAAATGAATCTCCTGTTTTTATAATGAAAGCATACACATAAAGGGGGAGATTAAACATGAAAACATCATTTAGGTGGTATGCTGCTATAGCAGTTTTTACAATGGTCCTATTATTAGCAGCATGTGGGGACCAAAAGGAAAGTGAAGTAGTAGAGGCAGAAAATATGGGGGAAGAAATTTCAGGGGAAACAGAATCAAACCAAGTAGTTGAAGATGTTGTAGAAGAAGATTATATTGTTGTGGTTGCAAATGAGAAAGATGAAACTCTAGCAGTAATTAAATATCCAGAACAAACACAAGAAATTATTGAATTAGAAGGACAAGCACATAATCTTGAAGTAAATGTTGACACTGAATTAGTTTGGGTGACAATCAATCCACCTCATGGTCATGATGATGAAGAAGATGGACATAGCCATGGTCACAGTCATGACGAGGAAGGCGTTGAGAAAGTCGTTGCTTATGACCTCAATACATTAGAAAAAGTAGAAGAATATGAAGTTGGTAATCATCCTGCCCACGTAACAATTACAAAGGATGGAAACATCGTAGTTGTAACAAATTCTGGGGATGATACGATTACGATTATCAACCGATCTACCGAGGAGTTAACTACAGTAGCAGTAGGTGAATATCCACATGGTGCTCGTATTTCACCAGATCAACAATTTGTTTACATTGCAAATATGCAAAGTGCAGACATGAGTATTGTTGATCTTACATTAAAGGAAGAAGTAAACCGTATTGATGTAGGTAATGGTGCTGTTCAAACTGGTTTTTCTCATGATGGAAAATATGCGTTTGTTGGTTTGCATGTAGATAATCAGTTAGCTGTTGTTGATGTTGAAACACAAGAATTAGTTGAGAAAATTGACGTTGGCGTAGGGCCAGTACAAATGTACGCAAGCTATGATGACCGTTATGTGATCGTCGCTAACCAAGGTAGTGAGGAAGCTCCATCTGACACGATTTCGATTATTAGCCTTGAAACGCTTGAGATTGTTAAAGAATTACAGGTAGGTCAAGGGGCTCATGGTATTGTTATCTCTAAAGATAGCCGCTATGCGTTTATTACGAACATGTTTGAAGATACAGTTTCAGTCGTCGACCTTGACACGTTAGAAGAAACTGCTCGTATCGACGTTGGATACTTCCCGAATGGCATCTCTATAAACTAGTAAAATAAAAGGTATCTCATAAGTTTGTGAGATGCCTTTCCCTATTAAAAAGGTGTTCAATTTATCCCACTCTTAAGGGGCAGTAAGACCCCCACCTCAAAATGTAAGAAAATCGGAAAGTTTAGGTGGGGGATTAACTGCCCCTAAAGGTCCGATAAGTTAAACTAACAATCAGTGGGGGATGAAGGAAAACCCCCACTGATTGAAGTTCAGCTTTATTTTTGTGGTAAAATAATAACTTCTTACTTCGTTCTTATTTTCTTCAAAGTTTCTTTATACTTTTCACGTATTCTATTAAATAAGAAGTTATTTTATAAAAAGTAGGTGGGGAAGCTGTGTATCAATTTCTTCAACAAGTTAGTCATTTTTTCAGTGAACCATTCATGAGTGCAGCTTATGGAACAGAACATATCCCGATCCTATCCGCGTTGTTATTAGGAATCGTAGGAGCATTGGCACCTTGTCAATTTACTGGAAACTTAAGTGCGATTACGTTGTTTGGAAATCAATCATTACAAAAAAAAGCTGCTTGGGGCGAAACCATAGCGTTTATTTTAGGAAAAATCGTTGCTTTCTCTGGTCTAGGATTTGTTGTTTGGATGTTAGGTACTGAGTTTCAACAAAGTTTAATTACGTACTTTCCATGGATTAGAAAGCTATTAGGTCCATTATTAATTATCATTGGTCTATACTTAGCTGGTTTGTTTACAATGCGTTGGACACTTTCGTTATGGAAGAGTAAATCAGAAAAGAGTGGGAAGATCGGTTCCTTCCTATTAGGATTAAGTTTCTCCTTAGGTTTTTGTCCAACGATGTTTATTTTATTTTTTATCGTATTAATGCCAATGGCGTTAGCAGTTCCTTATGGAGCTGTCATTCCAAGTATTTTTGCCTTAGGTACATCGATTCCTTTAATTATCTCCGTCTTCCTAATTTGGTACTTCGGTTTGAGTGGAACGTTTATGAAGAAAGGGAAAAAGATTGGTTGGGTCGTACAACGTACAGCTGGAATCATCATTATATTAATTGGAATACTAGATACCATCACGTATTGGGAATTAACAGTCTTTTAATAAAGGCTGTTTTTTTCTTTGCTTAGAAATTAAATGTTATTGGATGAAGGATGTTTCTAATCACATTTAGACTTATGTAGTTCCATTTAGGTATTTATGAAATTCACTCAGATAAAACTATTTAAGGGATCCATTTCATAATCGCATTCACCTAACGACACTAAAGTACATAGGGAGCGTCGAAAAGCCCTTGTCCAAAAGTTTGTTACATTTTCTTCAAACTTTCTTCATAATCGTTAATTATAATAATGATAACTTAATAATGAACAGGAGGAAGTAATTTGTTTAAAATGAAAAGAATTCTAGTTTTATTTTTATTAGTGTTAATGGTTAGTATCGTAGCAGCCTGTGCTAACGGAAATGAGCAAGAACAAAATGTTGTAGATCCGGAAGCAACTACAGAAGAAACACAAGGTAATGAACAAGAAGTTTCAAAAGGTGGTTTGTTACACCTAAATACAAAAAATGTGACAAGATTAAATTCTGATGATCCGCTTAAAGTTTCGGTATTAACGTCGCAGACGATTTGGCCTGCCACTCATGAGGCGAACCAGCCTGGAACCATTATGTTAGCTCCGTTAGAAAATTGGCAATTATCACTTGCAAGTTTGAATTTGGTTCATCACCCAAACGATGGTCCATTATTGTTTACAAATGAGGGAACGATCTCTGATTTGATTTTAAATGAGATTGAACGATTAAACCCTAAAGGTAATGTTGATGGGACACAAATTATGGTTTTAGGTCAATTAAATGAAGGTGAACTAGACAAAATAAGCGAGTATGAAGTGGTGCAAATCGACGAAGAAGATCCAGCGGCATTTGCTTATGAAATAGATGACATTTATTCACAATTAATTAACGATGTGCCAGAAGGTGTCATTATTGGTTCATTAGATGCCCAAGCAAAACCTTATTCCATTATTGCTGGTAGTTGGATTACTCATATGAATGAGTCACTACTATTTGTTTCAGAAACAGAAATTCCAACTGAGACAATTGCAGCTTTAGAAAAAAGAGATGGAAATGCCTCAATCTATGTTGTTGGTCCTGAAACAATTATTTCTAATGATGTAGTTAATCAATTAAGTGAGTATGGAGAGGTCACTCGTATAGATGGAGAAACACCCGCTCAAGTTTCTATTGAATTTGCGAAATTTAAAGACCAAACGACTAATTTCGGTTGGGGAATCACAAGTCCTGGTCACGGAATTGTAATGGTTCCAACGCAAGTTCCTGAATTAGCGATTACGGCAGCCCCATTTGCTCATTTAGGGAAACATGCTCCAATGGTCTGGTTAGAAGATGGGGATTTCACAGGGGAAATGCACGAGTATTTAGAAATGCTTAAACCAACATTTGGACATGATCCAACAGAAGGTCCATACAACCATGCATATTTAATCGGAAATGAAGCCCTTGTTTCGTTTACAACACAAGGATATATTGACGAAATGCTTGAAATTGTTCCTGCCGATGGCGGTGGCCATGGAGATCATGGCGCCCATGGGGGACACTAAAAGATGAGATTCCAAACTCCTACACAACGTACTGTTGGGTGGGAGTTTTTTTGTAGCCAAGGACTTTTAAAGATATTTCATAGTTTCTTTATGGAATCTTCATAAGTTTCGTGCATTGTTAATAATGAAAAGTTTCCTTACAGGTAATTTCATAACCTACTAAAAAAACTTAAAACCTGTTGAAAAGAGGGGTCAAATGAAAAAAATAGTAATAGCTGGTAGTATTGTTGTTTTTATTGTTTTAGTTGTGCTTATTTCTTCCTTTTTTATGGACGACGATCGTCTAACCCATGCTGGTCATATTCCTGATAATATTGGTGCTTATTATTTAACAAATAAAGTAGAAGGGGAAGAGGCCAAGCAAATCATGAATCAGCTTCATGAAAAAGAAGTTGAGCTAAATGAAGCATATGCACTAGAATACCAAACGCGACAGGGGGCGTACGCGATTGTTTGGATTTCTGAATCAAGCGAAGATGGAGTACCTTTAAGCTTATTTGAGAATATGAAAACGATCATAGAGACAAGTGACATCTATTCTAGTCATAGTGAAACGATGGTCAGTGGTAAACCTGTGCAATATGCTTTTGGAATGGAGAGAGATCATTACTATTTTGTTAATGACGACCGTTTTATTTTCGTAGCGACATTTGAGGAAACAAGAGAACGGTTTATTACAAATGCTATAAAAATATTTTAATTTGAAAGGAGAAGTTAAATTGTTTAAAAAACAACGTCCAATCATGGTAATCGTAGCAATCCTATTTATAGGTGTTGTCACACTCTTTTTTATCAATAATAACAAGTCACTGAGTGCCCCTGTTTTTTATGTAGCTAATGCAGGCGATGGTACGATATCTGAAATTGATTTACAAAAAAACACCCCAGTAAATTCAATCGAATTAAATGTGGAGCAACTATCACACGGGATTGCGATTTCACCTGACGAAACCGTCGTTTATTACGGAACGGGCTTTTCAGGGAAAAGCTTACACGCACTCGATGTGACAACGAAAGAAGTAATAAACGAAATTGAATTCGACGAAGGTATTCATGGAATTGATATTCATCCATCTGGAAAGTATTTATACGTTACATTAATGGGTGGTCTAGGTGAGGAAGGTGGGGTACTTGCGGTTATTGATACGAATACATTTGAAGAAGCAGCGTTGATCACAACCGACGATGGGCCTGCTCATGTAAGTGTTTCTGCTAATGGATCACAAATTTGGGTGGCTAATGTAAACGGAAACTCCGTAAGTGCGGTTGATGCTTATACGTACCAAGTATTAGCAACAATTCCTGTTGGTGAGGTCCCAAATGAAGTTGCTTTAAGTCCAAACTTAGATTATGCGTTTGTTGCGAATGTGAGGTCAAACAGTGTAACAGTTATTGATATGGTAACGTTTGAGGTTGTTACCGAAATCGAAGCAGGTGAAGGGGTACATGGTGTTACTGTTTCATCTGATGGAAAGCAAGTTTGGACAGCGAATAACCATTCGAATGATGTTTCGGTCATCGATATAGAGACATTCTCATTGATGACGACAATTGAAACAGGTTCTTATGCTAATCATATTTCATTTTCACCAAGTGGAGACTTAGCATTTGTTACCCATCGTGAAGCCAACAATATCGTCGTAATCAGTACAAAAGATTTTAAGATCTTAAAAGAATTAGAGATAGGTAAAGAGCCACATGAAATGACTTTAAAAGGAATGGAGTTACGCTCTGATAGTAACAATATGATTAATTTGAGTAATCCTTGGCTTGAAAATTATACAGTTGAAAAAGAGGTTTATGTAGAAGGAGTAGAAGTGAAAGCTCAACTTTTATCCCCATTTGCTGAAGAGGATATCCTCTTTGTTGTTAGTAATATAGAGAGTGATCCATTTCAATATTTTGCAGTGAAAATTGACATGACGACTCATTCTGGGGATTTAACTTCTGTTCCATTTGAAGAGATGGTTTATTTAACCAACAACGAAGGAGACGAAGTGAAAGTAGATCAGTGGATCGTAATTAGTAACGACTCCCATCACCCACAATTTTTAGCATTATTTGATAAGACCGTTGATAAATTACCGATTATAAAAAATGAAGATACACAATTAGCCATTAAGTTTCGGTCATTTTTAGAAATAGAGGATTTAGTTTTATGGTTTAATGAATGATAGCAAAGAATTTTTTTCGTACTATTAATCCAATCTATTCCCTAATAATATTGTAAACAAAAATGAGGGTCTTCCTAGTTTAGGAATAGGCTCTCATTTTTTTGTTGTTTTTGAGGAACTGTTACAAATCTATAAACGTATTGTTTTTAGTAGTAAATTTAAGGAATAAAATAATGATAGAAATCTTGTAAACTACTTTTGAACTAAATTCCTAACATTCTATCCACTTTCCATTATTAGCACCCTACCTCTAAACATATCAATTAATCACAATTGTACTAATATTTGTTTTTGCTAAAGTACTTCCACCTATATTTACGGTTCATTTCGATTATTCCATATATTTGTATCTTCATTTCTGGAACTTATTCTTTTTATAAGCGTCTTATATTTGACGTCTCAGAATTCTTTCTAAAATTAAATTTAATATTTATGGTGAAAGGGGGGAGATTTTGTATGTTTTTTACTTATATTTTAATAAGCAAAAAGAAATTAGCTTTTGGCTTCATATAATTAGGTAGTTCTGATATTTATACATCTAAACCATATATATATAGTTTATGAGTTTATTTGGCAAAACTTGTATTTTAGCCATATGTTTTTATTCTATCAAATTAAAAAAATAACCTAATTAATATTGGCTGATTTTAGTAAGCCGGTTATTAATTAAACTTTTTAGATTCTTACCCGAGGGGTTATTCTATTTTAATTTTAAAATAGAATAATATATCTTTAAACTGTTAATTAAATAATTTTAATGTTAGTACTCAAACTCATGAAAAAGCATGGAGTAAATGGGATGATAATGCAGAGAGATTTTGAAAATAAAGACAAGCGTTTAGAATTAAACGCTTGTCTTAAAAAAATAAATTAAAAAGGATTTTGTTATTCTATGAAAAACAAGTTTATAATAATTATAATATTATTATTGATATTATCTAGCTGTTCTTATAAGTCTAATGAGGAAACTTCAAATGAAGCATTATTAAACGATATTTTTAGAAATACTTATTCTATTTCATTATTTAGTTTTGGGCAAATTGTACAAAAACTTTCTAACGTAAAAAATTCTGACGATATTTATATTGTAAAAGGAATGATAGAGCTGTATAACACACAAAACCTGAGAGCAATTCCACTTTTATTAATAAATAATTTAGTTAATGTTGGGCTATATGATAATACTTTTGAGATTGAATTAGGGTTATTATACCAAGAGAAAATAGAATTTTTAAATTTAATTAATAAGTTGCTAAATTCTAACGATAATATTAATTTTTTGGACAAATATCAATTGGAAATTAAAAAAATTTATGAAGCCGAAAGAAATTTAAATGATAATAGATTTACAAAATTTAAAACTAACCCTGAAATTTATTATGATTATATTAACGAATTAAAGAAATTACATTTAATGCTGCAAAACCTAAATGAACATTTGTTAAAATTGATATACAGCGACACAGAGTTACCTTAATTTTACATTAGAACCCTTGATACATATAGGTTTGTTTTTATGCAAGGTAACTTTTTGTGTAGATGCTGTAACTTATTATTAAACTGAGTTTGTACAAAGATCTTATTTTTTTGTACAAACTTTTTTGTCCTTGTACACTTTGAACATATAACCTAAAGAGTAGGCTTCTACTTATAAGTGTCATCTTTGCGTGAAATAAAAGCAAATTTCGACATAAAGAAAGTCGAGTTTTCCTACGCTTTGGAATCACCGACTTTTATTTTTATCTTTTTCCGACAGAAGACAGGAATTAGCAATAAAACGAAGATGTAAACTAGATGAAGCTAAGAACTATCAAAAGCAAAAGCGTAAAGTCGCAAAGATCCATGAAAAAATCACGAATACACGAATGGATTACTTGCAAAAAATTTCGACTGAAATCATCAAAAACCACGATGTAATCGGCATTGAAGATTTGCAAGTGTCAAATATGCTAAAAACCACAAGTTAGCCAAAGTGATTAGCGAAGCATCTTGGTCACAATTTAGAGCGATGCTTGAATATAAAGCGAATTGGTATGGCAAAGAAGTAGTTGTTGTATCTAAAACATTTGCTTCGAGTCAACTGTGTTCGTGCTGTGGCTATCAAAATAAAGACGTTAAGAATCTTAACCTTCGTGAGAAAACATTTTAAAAGAGAGAAAATTGTAAAAAAAATGCGATTTTTGGGAACTGTTACGTATCTATAAACGTCTTGTCTTTGTAGTAATAAATTTTAAGGGGGATAGATAAAAATCCTAGATTTAAAAAGTATTTGAAGGGATGTTAATACATGAAAAAAAGCGTTATATCTAGCATTTAATATTTTGGGGATAGTTGGAATGATTGGACTAGCCTTTCTTTTATTTACGGAAGCTAATGTTTTTAGTAATCAAACTGAACCTTCAATCGAGGATAAAACATATCAAGATGTAGGTGGTGTTACCTCTGATCAAAATAAAGAAAAAAGGCCAGTAAAAATAAATTTACCTTCAGTATCTGCAATGCCAGATGGGCTAAATATTGATAATGTAATCTCAATAGGATATGAAATAAGTGAAAATGCCCCAAAAGAAATTGGTAGATTGAATGAAAACGATACGTTTGAAGGGGACTTTGTAAAAACAAGATACCGTTCTAATGATCCGGATGTCTTAGTTGATTTATATGTTACTCAAAGCCCTGGAAGTATGTTACCACCTTGGAAAGTTGAATGGGAAAAAAGTAAAATAAATGGGGTAACTGTGTATTTTGAATCTTTTGATTTGAAAAATACTCCAATAAGGTATTATTTTATGTATGAGGAGAGTATGTATAATGTTGGCGGTACAAATATAAGTAAAGAGGAATTAAGAAGCGTAGTTTCGTCTATTTTAGATTAGTTATATAACGGTAAGAGCTTAAAATGAGATCTTATAGTATGGATTATTTACAAAATATTATCGGCTTAATTATAAACTTCTTTTCGTTCAATGAGGTTTAAAAGTATTTACTAGATAGGATATAGGAGAATCGAAAAGCGTTAGACTTTCGTTTTCGACTTATCGTAGACGATGTGCAGGAAGCTTTCGAGTCGCTAGGCGCTGGAGCTAGACAGTTTTCAAGTTAGAAATTTATAAATTCTGATACTGTAAGAAAAGACGACTTTACTATCCAATAATTTGGATATAAGTCGTCTTTTCATTTGGAACAATGTTCGACTTAAAAGAAGGGGATCACAGTATTATAGTCTAATGGGAATTACTAAAATTAATGACATCAATTAAAATTGTACAATTAAAACTTTAGTACTATATAGAAGTACCTAATAATAAAGGATAGAATTATAGTAACTGTTAGTTTATGGTATATTATAATGATATTTCTATTTTCTAAATTTATGTTAAATTTAGTTGGTATTCTGTAAAGGAGAGACAAGATTTTGTTAACTAAGCTCTTTGAAAAGTTTGGAATAAAGAAAAATAACAATGAATATTTAGAGCGGATCATATTTAAAAACAATTATCATCGACTGTATAGACTTGCATACTCAATAATAAAAGATCGACATACCGCTCATGATATTGTTCAGGAAACGTTTATGAAAGCTTTTGAAAAATTACATACTCTTAAGGATGAAGAGAAATTTGAGTCCTGGCTTGCAGTTATTTGCTCGAGGAAAGCAAAAGATTACCTGAGAAAAACAAAAAGATGGAACGATATTGCAGTTGAAAACGTCTTTATTGATGAAGCGATTTCTAAAAATGAACAAACTTCCTATGTAGAAACTGTGATAGAACGTAAGCATTTAAAAAAGGTTATACAAGAGGAAATTTTATTATTAAAGCCGGAGTTTCAGGAAGTTCTGTTACTAAAATACGAATATGACTTAAAAGATCAAGAGATTTCTAAAGCTTTAAATATAAATATCGGAACGGTTAAAACACGGCTTCATCGAGCAAAGAAAAAGTTAAAAGAGGCTATAAAAGATAAAGAAGAGATAAAGGAGGGGATATAGTATGACAAGAAAGAAGTTACATGACTTGGATGAATTAATTCAAGAAAGTATACGAGAAGAGATAGATCATACACCACAACCACCAATATCAACATCAAAAGCATGGGAACAATTACAACAACGTAGAAACATGAAGAAAAAATTAAAGAATAATCATAACAAATTAATTTATATTGCAGCAGCAGCTTTTATTTTAATAACACTATCGTTTGCAGCACCCAAAAGTGGTTCAGCATTTTTTAACTTCACAGAATTTTTTCATCGTATACAAGATTCTGTCGTTCAATTGTTTATTAAAGTAGAAGATACAAATGATGATTTAAATGCTCCTTCGTTCGAAGGATATGAGATTATTGATCAAGACTTATTCATAGACACTATAAGTCTTGAGGAAGCGAAAGAAGTCACGAGTTTTCAAATAATAATACCTTCTTATTTACCGGAAAATTATATTCTAAAAGATGTTACAGTTTTGAGGCTTGGTGATCAGAAAAGTGATGATATCATTTTGAATTATCAGTTAAATGATATAGAGTTTAAAATTAATATAAAATATACTGGTGGTAATTTCGGCTTTGGATCTACCTTTTCGGAAAAAGATACAACCATAGAAGATGTAATGATAAAAAATCATCCTGCAACGCTCATTCTCAGCAATCACGAAAATACCTTAATTTGGACAAATCAAGATTTCTTTTTCTCAATAGAGGGTAATCTTCTACGAGAAGAAATGATTAAAATAGCAGAGTCAATGTAACAGAGGAGTGAAGTCTTATTAAGACTTCACTCCTTCTTTTATTCAACAAAAATATAAGATGAAAATGATTGCGATTGTTCTATCATTCCACTTTGAGATAACCAATGGGTTGCTTTTGTTCGGTAATAATAACCTCCTGGAGCAATTACATTTCTGGAACCAGACACACTTGAGGAATAGTAATTTTTATACTCTCCAATATTTATAACGTCTACCCACCTTCCATTCATAGCATCCCACCGTTGTAGATACAAATGTACCACAATAGTATTCACACTTGCCTTAGCAGAAGTGCTGCCATTTACATTTACCGTACCATTATTATTGTTAGAAATAAAAGAATATCCTTTATTCAAGAATAAGTATGATTGTGTAAATACATTAAATTCTCCTTCAATACTCTCTTGATCTTCTAATTTAGGTTCTCCAATGGTAGGCGGCGGTACTTGATCACTCCCTTGAGCTGATGTCTCTTGGGCTAGAACTGTTGCAGGTAATATAAATGGAAATAAAAGTAACCCTATTTTAAATACTAATTTCATTTATAAAACTCCCTTTCTACTAACTTTAAATATAAAGACGCTTTAAAAAAATAAAAGTTCCAAAATGAAAGTTAATACTTTTAATAAAGTTGTTTTAAAAAGGGTAAGCCTTGAATTATATGGATAAAGTTAAATTTTAATCAACTTTATTAGCAATTTTTAAGGTCCTCTTCTTTTATGATCGAAATTAAAAAACTTATTTTTGTTGGATCTTAATCTAAACGATATTATATAGGTTTGACATTGCAAAATTAAACAACTTTATTTTTATTGCACATGTTCATCTATACCCTAATCAATTCATTATTTGTATTCCTTATCAAGTTTATAAAATTAAAATTTAATTGAATGAATTTCATAAATCTGATCCTTACTGGCCCAAGGGTTTTAAAGCATGAAAAAAGGAGTACCTCCCAAAATGTCGAATCAAGTAAGTGACTAGCAAACTAATTCGAATGGGAGGAAGCCCCTTATGTCTATTGTACGACAAGAGAGCCTTTTTAGCATGCAAATTTTATTTGATTTAGAACCTACCCATCGTTACGATGAGATTTTTTCGGCGATTGATATCAATCCCTATCCTTACTATTGTGGCAAAAAAGTCTAATTTAGGTAGGCCTGTCGAGTTGAATTACCCTGCAATGGTTCAAGCACTCGTGGTAAGACTTGTTGAAAGAATTTCTGAAATCCAACTCCTAGTTGAACGTTTGAACACGGATCTAAAGTTTAAGGTTGATTGTGGATTTCTAGTTTCTGATCCAGTCCCTTCTAAAGCATCTTTTTCGAGAATGATTACTAAGATTAAAGATACAAACGTTCTCGAAGACATAAACTCTCAGATTATACTTGATGCAATCAATGAAGAGTTTATTGGCGATGCTAATATAGCTATTGACTCTGGGCATTTTGAAGCAAAAGATCAAGCACCTTCAAAAAAAGAAGAGAAACCAAAAGCTCTACCAAAGAAACGTGGGCGTAAATCAAAAGCAGAACGTGACCAATGGTTAAAAGAGAAGGAAGCAAAAGAAGCCTCTTTGCCTATTTTTGAAAAGAAAATAGAAGACCAACTAGATGTATCTTACGACGAACTTCATGATCAAATGCCCCTCGATCCTACATGGGGTGTGAAGAAAAACAGTGAAGGGAAAAATGCGTATTGGTATGGTTATAAAGGTCATTTAGCCGTTGAAACCAAAACTAAATTTATTCTTCAATCAATGATTTCTTCAGGTAACCTTAACGATGGAAAAGCAGCAATTCCCTTATTAAAAGGAATAGAGAAATACTATCCGAAACTTCGAATAATCTTTGTCATGATGGATGCAGGTTATGATTATGATGCCATCTATGAACAGATTCATCGAATGAAAGGGTATTCCATTATTGCTTACAACAAAAAGAATGAATCAGAACCAATAGGCTTTGATGAGAATTTCGCTCCAACCTGTGTAAGAGAGCATTCCTACCGATACGATAGCTATGATAAAAAGTATCAAACGTTAAAATATACTCGTCCGAAAGAGTGTATAGATTGCCCTCTAGCTAAGGATTCATTATGCCAAAAGGTCTACAAGATCAGAATAGAGTCGGATTTACGTCGTTACAGTGCACCGGCACGTGGTTCAATCGCCTGGAAAGAACGCTTTAAGGAGCGCAGCTCTGTTGAACGAGTTATTGGATACCTAAAAGAATTCTTTCAGTTGAATAATGTAAGGTACCGAACAGGAAAACGAGCAAAAATCCATTTGAACTTAGTGACTCTTGTTTATAACGGCATGAAATTAGCAAGCTTAAGATTAGCACGTAAACAATCTACAACCAATTCATTAGCAGCTTAATTTTTTTAAATCGATTTAACTTTTATTCTGGAAGTGTCAGCTTTTAAAAAAAAGTGAATTATGAAATTGGTTCAATTAATAAATATTTTAATAGAAAGGTATGTTTTTTATGGAAAATTATGAACGACCTTATATCAGTAAACGGAGTTCTAACAATACACACAGAAAAGAAGTATGGATTTTAAAGAACGAAAACAAATATTGCTATTTACTACACGATTTGATTGCCAAATACGTATTAAAAAAAGTTCCCAATAAATAATTTTTTTGGGAACTTTTTTTAATACGCTATCGTCTAGTAAGCATAAGCCTTTTAGTATTTAAATGTCACCTTATTCTGGCCAGAATAAGGTGACATTTTAAATAAAGTGGAATTTTCAGTCCTTTAATTCAATTATGTAAAAGATCACCTACTTTTAGTAAGTATTATTACAGTTATCTTTTAACAGAAACGGTTAGAGAGATTTTACTTATGTCTCATAAAGAATCTATTAATAGTTTATGAGATAAAAGTAAGAAGAAAATTTTTTGTGAAACTAAAGTTTAATCTATAAAATTTAAAAAAAGGAGAGGAAATGTATTATGAAGAAAAAATTAGGAGCGATGGTATGTATAATGGTGTTATTTACACCTTTATATGGTGTATCAGCAGATGTAGGGGAAGAGGATTCTATTCTAATAAATGAAGACATAGTTACCTCTGTAATGGAATCTGAAGATGGAAGTATAGGAATTATGTCAGCTGGAACACGTACATCATCTACAAAGACTTATGGTGGAATGTTTAGCTCTTACTATGCAATTTCACGAAATGAAGCAACTTATGTGCAAGACTACATGCATGTTAGGGGGCGAATTTTTGATAGTAATGGTGGAATGATATTCAGCGATTATGATGATCAAACACATACAAGAGAAGTTAGTCTGAAATACGATCATGGTGGTAATTATTATAGAAATTATTATGCGGTAGGAAATCACTTCTATCAAAGAAGTGGATATATAGATACTAGACATGAAACAAAATCTTATTGGTAAATTAAAAATAAGGCGTATCAAATTGAATACGCCTTATTTTTAAATAGGGAGGTACAACTTGAAAAAGTTAGTTAGTCTAATATCTTTAGTATGTATTATAATTTTTATTTATTGGCTTACTGCATTACTAAATACTGAACCAGTTATAAAAAATAATCAACAGGAAGACGCGTACACTGTCGATTTTTTTCTAACACATGATGATGGGGCACCGATAAAGTTTGCTAGTCCTTTAGAATTAAATGATAAAGAAGAAGTTATATTTCAAATAAACTTAAACCACAACATTTCAGAGACTAGAAATTATGCATTGGTAATTCTAGAAGATTATATCCAAAGGGATTTTTTGGTTGAAGATAATGAAGAGTTGATGAATGTTTTTATTTTTAAAGCAGATAAAAATTCATCAAATCAATTTTTAATAACCAAAACAATTTCTCCTGAAACAAGAGAATTATCCGTTTTGGTTATTAAAAAGCCAAATTATGTCTTAAAAGAATTTGACCTTACAAGAGCTGTTGTTCTTGAAGAAATTTTCAGTTCGAGACACCCTATTTTACAAGAGAGAGTTATTATTGATGATGCCCCCTTGTACAATCCAGAACCAGATTTTATAAAAACTGATAAAAACCCTTTAGGATTATTGTTTCTTAGTAGTGAATTAGACAGGTTGCAAACTACATTAGTTTCGAAAATACACCAAAAACTATATTTGTCGGTCGCAAATAACAGTCGTCTTGAACAACTTGATTTTGTCCTAATCGGCTTAAAAGATTGGGAACAATATGAATTTATTAATGGAGAAAAAGTACTTTATACAAATTTTCTATCAGAAAGGCAAAGAAAAATTTACGAAATAGAAACTCCTAATGTTGAAAAGGATACAAATATTCAATTCATCGCATTCCCATTACCATTACCTTTTAAACCAGACAATGAGCAGCACCTTTCGTATCAAGCGATTGGTACTTTTAGATTAGCGGTTGAACCTTAAAATATAATAAAATTGTACTCATTTTTTCGAAAAAAGTATTATCTATTATTAACCGATTTCTACTTTAATTTAAAAATTTTTATAAAGGAATGTTTACTTATGAAATATTTACTATATGGTATTGTTATCATAGTTTCAGTAATATTTATTTTGAATTCTATTGATATTAATGGACTAAGTATCATTATTACCTTGATTGAATGGGCAACTCGTTTTATTTTGCCTTGGATAACATTGTATTGGTTTGTACAATTTATAAAAAAGTTAAAAACAATTAATGACTAACTATAAGAAATTCCAGTGAATTTAAATGTTAGAAAAACTAAGGATAAAGAAGTATATATTAATGGAAAGAAACTATCCGAAGAAGAACTATACCAAACTATCACCTTGAAGAAATAAACAAACACCGATGGTCACATACTATAGGATAAGTTGTAAAAATAATTAATATTTTAAAACAAAGTTTGATAAAAAGGACATAATATTTTGGTCTAAACTCTTATTTTATAAGGGTTTAGCCAACGTTTTTTACAAGGTAAGAAAGTATAAAGTTTCTAACTTAGAAACTGTCTAGCTTCAGCGCCCTATCGACTAGACAGCTTCCTTCGTCTCGTCTACGATAAGTCGAGAACGAAAGTCTAACGACTTTCGACTCTCCTATATCTCACTCGACTCAGTCCAGCTTATTACGTCGATGACCAAGGGCGCTTGCGCTTTTCTTATCAGGCTTTTTTATAAAGCTACAATAGGAGGGATTATTATGATTTGGAATTTTATGAGTGTAGTTACTCTATTGGCTCAAATAACAGGTGTGTATTTAATTATTTTATCCTTATGGGAATTAAGAGTAGGGAAAAACAAAAAAAAGTACACATTGCTAATGGGAACTGGTTTGTTCCTCTATTTGTTTTTACCTATTATACTTTATTGAGTGAAAAAGTCTAATATGAGAAATGGCGGCCACATCCGCTATATTCACTTGTGCGTTTACAGCGGATGTAATTGTACGGCGATAGAAAAGTTGCTTACATAAATTTACGTTAGCCTTTTTGATACATAATAATTTAACAAGGTATTCTTATTTTTATGGTAAAGTTACAATGGGATAAAGTTCATAAAAAGGGAATACAAGTGAGAAAAATAATTAAATTTTTACTCTTTTCATTATTAGTAATTGTTTTCTTAAATGGGTGTAATTCAAATCCTATTTTGTAGTTTTAAATCTCACCCTTTTAAAAAATGATATCAATTTTCAAATAGGGTTTGACGAATTGCTTAATACTATTCTATTAGTTGGAATTATTGAGGAAATTGTATTTAGGGGTTTTTTATTAAGAAAACTTATAAATACATTTATTATATGGAGGACTTATGCAAACTTTGATAGTCATATCAGCGATGTTCTTAATGCCTATTTTTTCATTTGTTTTTTTACGTAGCTTATTTTTAGTTATAAAGTTTATTAAAGAAGAAAATGAACAAAAAAGAGATAATGCGATTATTACAACTTGTTTCTTCTTTGCGCTGATAATGTGGACATTTAGTAGTTCAATTTTAATGATAGGAAACTGGTAATTATTGCACTAACAGGTGATAGCCGAATAAAGGTTATCCCTTTTTCTTTGTCGAAGTAAATGGCAGAAGAATTGAATAATCAAAAATGAGCAACGTCTATGCAACGTTGCTTTAGTTATGAAGGTATTTTGATAGATTTCCAGTCCAAGTTTATGACTTGGTAGCACTTATATACGATAGTTTTACTCTTTTCAAGTCACTTTACTTAGCTAATCTGTGTCGTTTTCGATTCCTTTACAAAGAAAAAGCAGAAGTCATAAACCCTGGGGCTATCTATTCAAAAGTGGTAACTTTGATTTCTCAAGTTTACTATTTTCTATGATTTCTATAAAACTTATATCCAAAATATACAAAGGGAAATAATACAAAAAGTATTACTATTGGTGTTGGTAAAGTTGGCATACTCTCTTTCCTCCTTTTTTGATAATATTTCTTTAACAGTTATAATAAATCTTTTTTTGAATAAATCTTAATGGATACAATCAAGGAGATACAAAGAATAGCGATAACAGCCACAATTAGTATCAAACATTTACCTAACATAGACATTGTAAATAGTTCACTAAAATCGAGTCTGATATCTACGTTTGATAGTGCCGGCAAGATAAATGGTGTTGCTACAATAACAATTGAGAAGAAATACTTTGTTCTTTCATAACCTAATTTATACTGTATGGGTGTATATACGCCAAATAAAATTGTCGAAATCAGCAGAGCAGTAAGTATGCTTAACAGGGTAAGATATTCAACTTTAGGCACGAACAGTGCTAATACGGTATATGCTACATAGCAGTAGGCAAAAATCAAAAGAAGAAAAGCATATCTTGCCTTTATAAGCATGCTACGAGGATATGGCGTACCACATAGTAACGCGGTAGCTTTAGGGTATTTCATTTCTGCCATCGATACATACTGATAGAGCATAAATTTTGCAAAAATCACTGAAATTAGAAAGGCATTAAAACCTAAAAATTCAGGAATGCGAGCCATAATAAATAGTGGGATCGCAATTACTGCAAGCAACGTAAATAGTAAGTATTTCTTGACAAGGAGAATATCCTTTTTAACGAGATGTAATAACATTATTTTTTGCCTCCTTTTCTATGTATCCAAGCATAATATCTTCAATTGTAGGTCTTTCAATCAGAATGTCGTGCATGTTTTTTTGAACCTTCGACAATTGATTGGTGATACCCGAAAAACCAAATTCTGTTTCTTCAATATTCAAGAACAAGTTTCTGGTTTCATCAGTCAAATCCTTTATATCGCCTTTTACCAAACGGTGAGTGTCAATCAGCATATCCTTTTCTTCCTCAAATAAAATCCTGCCATTGTTGATGAGAATTAACATATCTGCAACTTTATCTAAATCAGAAGTGATATGCGTCGAAAAGAAAACCCCCTTACCTCCTTGTTTCATATAATCTTTCAAGATTTCCATAAGCTGACTTCGGATTAAGGGGTCTAATCCACTTGTAGGTTCATCCATTATCAGTAAGTCTGCCTGATGAGAAAGTGCTAAAGTCAATGAATATTTCATACGCATCCCCTTTGATAAGGTGGCAATCTTTTGGCGTGGGTTTAGGGAAAATCGTTCCATAAAGGTTTTGTAATCTTGTTCACTCCATCTTGAATATGCAGGGGAAATAATGCTTGTCATTTCTGCCATTGACAATTCATCATAAAAGCCTCCATCATCCAAAACAATTCCGATACGATCCTTTAATTCCTGTTCATATTTGTTCATATCCTTTCCAAAGAATTTAATAGTGCCTGATGCTCTTGTTACAAGTCCAAGTATTGTCCGTATTGTGGTTGTTTTCCCTGCTCCATTGATACCAATAAACCCTGTAATGCAATCCTCATCTAAGGAAAAGCTAACATCAGTAAGAGAAAAGTCTCTATAAGATTTATTTAGCCCTGTTACTTCTAAAATGCTACTCATTGTCCATCCTCCTCATATAGAATATTCATCATTTCATTTAACTCTTCTTTAGTAATTTTCAATGTCTTTGCGGTTTGAATTAACTCTTGCATTATTTGCTCAACAAGATGGCGTTTAGAGTCTCGAATCAGCTCAAGATTGCCGGAAGATACAAAAGTACCAATGCCCACTTGACTTGTAATAAACCCTTCTTCTTCTAATTCATCGTAAACGCGACGAATAGTAAGAACACTTACCTTTAAGTCATGGGCAAAATTTCGAATAGATGGGAGAGGATCCCCCTCACTAATCTCACCTTTGAAAATAGCATCTTTTATTTGGTCTTTGATTTGCTGGTACAGAGGTTTATCGGATATGTTTGAAATCAATATCTTCATATAATTATTTAGCCTACCTTAAAATTATAGTGTGTATGTTTATGATACACACTATATACTTAAAATACTTCTCTGTCAATGTGAACTAATGCACTTTATGGGTGCGTTAGTGTAGGAAGAATTAATTGATTTTAAGACTGAGATTTTCCGCAATCGGGCGCGATTGCGGAACAAGAGGTACGTGAACGATTCGAAAAATGAACCGCCGTATATGAAAATATTTCCATTTATAAATAAAAACCCTCGGCTAAACCAGAGCGATTATCCAATAAGAATTGTCGCTTTGAGCAGAATACTTGAAGAAGGAATTTCTAGCTTCTTTATCCCACACTTAAGGGGTAGTAAAACCCACACTGATTGAAGTTTAGCTTTATAAATATAGATTGCTCTTTGTCAAGTAATACACTTAAACGATGGGGTGAGATAATTGAACAAGGGGTAAGTTATATAAAAATAGTATTACTTGGCAGAGTATGTCAGTAGGCTTTGTCATGTTCTTTAATATCATCATTAAGGATATCTATGAATTTCAGCATTAACACCTTTAGGTAGTGTTATTTACTCTTTTTTTCGTAAAATTATTTTCCTATCTTTGACTTCACCTTGTACATCATCACCTTGCACTATCCCAACTTGTCTAAGTAGTTGTGTAGGAAGATTTATTCTAAAACTATTTCTAATAATGAAATTTTTGCTTCATGTAATAAAAACTTCATCATTTCTTGATAAAGATCATTTATAATAATAACTATACCTGTGGGTGGTATAGATTTTCCTTAATGTTAAAAACTTTATTTATCATTGGGAAAATTAGTATAAGTAGAAATACCCTAATTTGTCTTATAGGAGGGCTAGTAGTGAATATAGAAACAGTTGAATTTACCGTACGTGGGATGTCTTGTGCATCTTGTGTCAATCGCGTTGAAAAAGCGATTAAAAAAATTGAAGGAATTGATTCGGTAAGTGTTAACTTAGCGACCAATCAGGCACAAGTAAAGTATGATCCAGCGCAAGTCAAAAATGGTCAAATAGTAGAGGCAATCAATAAATTGGGCTTTGAGGCAAGTGTTAAATCAGATGAAAAACGTCCAATAAAATTCCTTTACTCAGTGAAAGGGATGTCTTGTGCTTCATGTGTGGGTCGTGTTGAAAAAGTCCTTTCAAAAGTTGAGGGAGTAGAGAAGGTGACGGTCAACTTAGCTTCTCATCAAGCTCAGGTCGAAGTAACCAATAAAAACTTTCCATCTGAACGAATTATTGATGCGATCACGAAACTAGGATATGACGCAGCATTACTTGATGAAGTAAAAGAAGAGAGTGCTGATGATGAGCACGAAAAGGAATCAAATAAATTAAAGAAAGACTTTACTTTTAGTGCTGTAGTAACGAGTATTGTGTTAATCGGTAGTATCCCTCACATGATGGAAGGGTGGGGAGCTTGGGTTCCATTATGGTTGTCTAGCCCTATCTTGTTATTACTATTAACCTCATATGTTCAGCTTGTTCCAGGTTGGCGTTTTTATCGTAATAGCTACAAAATATTAAAAAATAAGTCTGCGGATATGAATGTGTTAGTGGCGATGGGGACCACGTCAGCATGGGTATATAGTGGTGCGATGACGTTGTTTCCTGAGCAGTTATCGTCGATGGGCTTTCCATACCAGCTTTACTATGACGTAACAACGGTTATTACAACGCTAATTTTACTAGGACGTTATTTTGAAGCGAAAGCAAAAGGAAAAACGTCGACGGCAATTAAAAAATTAATGAACTTACAAGCAAAGACAGCGAAAGTAATAAGAGATAACCAAGAATTAGAGCTACCGATTGAAGAGGTACTTGTTGGAGATCTCATTATTGTCAAACCAGGTGAAAGAGTACCTGTTGATGGTGTTGTTGTAAAAGGGAAATCTTCAGTCGACGAATCGATGCTGACAGGTGAATCAATCCCCGTTGAAAAAACGGTGGGTGATGAAGTAATCGGTGCGACCATTAATAAATCTGGTTCCTTTACGTTCCGTGCAACGAAAGTCGGAAAAGAGACGGCTCTTGCTCAAATTATTCGTATGGTAAATGAAGCACAAGGATCCAAGGCACCGATTCAACGTATCGTTGATGTCATTTCTGCTTATTTCGTTCCAGCTGTATTAATTCTAGCAACGATTTCAGCAATCGTATGGTATTTTATTGGACCTGAACCAGCCTTAATTTTCTCATTAACGACATTCATAGCCGTATTAATTATCGCTTGTCCATGTGCACTGGGATTAGCGACACCGACAGCTATTATGGTAGGGACGGAAAAAGGTGCAGAGAATGGCGTGTTAATTAAAGATGCTGCAAGTTTGGAAAAGGCTCATAAGACAAAAACGGTTGTATTAGATAAAACGGGAACGATTACTGAAGGAAAACCAAAAGTAACTGATTTGATCGTCACATCTACAATTACTAAAGAAGAACTTTTGACAATAACAGCATCTGTTGAGACAGCTTCTGAGCATCCACTAGGAGAAGCAATTGTTCAAGAAGCAAAAGAAAGAAAGCTACCATTAGTTGAGCCTGAAGAATTCCAAGCGATTGTCGGTCATGGAATTGAAGCAACCGTTGAAGGTAAGAAAGTGTTTGTTGGCAATTTAAAATTAATGAAAGAGAAATCGATTGAATTAAATGGATCGATAAAATTTGCTGAAAAACTAGCCGGAGAAGGAAAAACACCTATGTATGTCGCAATGGAAGATACATGCATTGGCGTTGTTGCTGTTAGTGATCCAGTGAAAAAAGACTCGGTAAAAGCTATTGAAGAAATGAAAAAGATGGGCTTAGAAGTTGTGATGATTACAGGCGATCACTACAAGACGGCACAAGCCATTGCTCGTGAAACAGGTGTCGATCGCTTTATTGCCGAAGTATTACCAGAAGATAAAGCAAAAGAAGTCAAACTTCTTCAAGAAGAAGGAAAAGTAGTTGCGATGGTTGGCGATGGAATTAATGATGCACCGGCATTAGCGCAAGCAGATGTAGGGATTGCAATCGGGACAGGTACCGATATTGCGATGGAAACAGCTAATATTACATTAATGCGCGGTGATATCATGAGTGTTGTTACTGCACTAAAATTGTCTAAAGCAACGATGCGAATGATTTGGCAAAATCTTGGTTGGGCATTTGGCTATAACATTGTCTTAATCCCGGTTGCTGCCGGAATGCTATATCCATTATTTGGTATATTATTAAACCCAATGCTAGCAGGAGCAGCAATGGCGTTTAGCTCAGTATCCGTTGTACTCAATACGTTACGATTGCGTAAATTTAAGACGATATAAACTAGTGAATGTTAAAATTCCATTAAGAGTAACAGCAAACTAATTTTAAGTTTAAACTTAGAGTATTTGTGCAATCTGAAGGAGAGGAAACAAGGAAAGGAAGAACAATGAGTAAAAAAATAATCAAAACACTAGCAATCTTACTTGTAACCCTAGCATTTTATTCAGTCAGTGAAGTAGTAGCAAACGAAAACATATTGAATGTTGATGAAGTAGAACAAACGGAATCCTATCCAATTTACGAAAACGATCAAGAAAACGATAACTCGCTAATGAACAATAATGGTTATGAAACGAAAACAATGAAAGCGAGAATTGTTGAAGTAGTTGAAAGCCATATTAATGAGGACCCGTTTAGTGGAGTGGAAATGGAGCATCACCTTGTTCGAGCCGAAATATTAGAGGGAGAATACAAAGGGGAAACTTTTGAAGCAGAAAGTTATACCTATCCTGGAGATGGAAGAGGGTATGGTAACTTTCAGTTGACAGAGAATGATGAAGTTTTTGTACAAATTCAGTTGGTAGATGGAGATATTGTTGCCGCTGATGTAATGGATTACACGAGAGATCTTCCAACCTTTGTGATTATCGGTATATTTATCGCTTTATTATTATTGTTTGGTCAAAAGCAAGGTGTTAAATCCGTTGTAACGTTAGGCTTTACACTATTTATCATCTTCAAATTTATGATCCCGTATTTATTTGCTGGCTATAACCCTGTGTATTTAGCAATACTCACAGGTGCGATTGTTACGGCATCAACGTTTATTATGGTCAGTGGGTTTACGATTAAAACTTTAGCAGCAGTATCTGGAACGATCGGTGGTTTAGCCTCTGCAGCGGTAATATCGATTATTTTTTCGAACTCTATGAAATTGACAGGGTTACATGGTGAAGAAGAAAGAATGCTACAACTTTTCCATCAAGAGGTTTCGATTGATTTTCAAGGATTATTATTAGCCGGAATTATTATCGGGGCATTAGGAGCTGTGATGGATGTTGCAATCTCAATAGCGTCTGCTATGGATGAAGTGCAAAAAGCAGATCCATCTATTAGTCGAAAACAATTATTTACATCAGGAATGAATGTCGGAAAAGATATTATGGGGACGATGGCCAACACCTTAATACTTGCTTATGTTGGTGCGGCATTACCTTTATTAATGCTATTATATGCCTATGAAAATACATTTTCAGAACTAATACACATGGAATTTTTAGTCGTTGAAATATTAAGAACAGCGGCGGGAAGCATCGGATTAATCCTTTCAATTCCTATCACAGCAATCGTTGGGACACTTTTAATCAAATCGGTTCAAAAAGAGGAAAAGCAGAAGCAATCGGCTTAAATCGTATGCTCGTCTAAGACTTTTTGTGATTGGAAAATTCCCTGAAAGGTTTGGGTAAGTCCTTTTTGTTTTACAATAGGTGGAGTTACGACTTCACCTTCTTTACTTACTAGATAACTGAAAAAATAATGGAGGTGTAGTTATGGGGAAAAAAGTATTGATTGTTGATGATGAAAAAGAAATGCGCATTCTGTTATCTGTCTGCCTCAAGCCTTCTGGATATGAAATCGATGAAGCGCAAACAGGGTTTGATGCCTTACAAAAAGTGATGGATGTAAAGTATGATTTAATTATTTTAGATATTATGATGCCAACAGTTGACGGTTTTGAAGTTTTAACAAATGTACGTGAAATGATTGATAAAGATGTTCCGATTATTATGTTAACGGCACTTGGTGAAACAGACCGTATCGTTGAAGGCTTGCAACTTGGAGCCGATGATTATATTGTTAAGCCTTTTGAACCAAAAGAATTAATTGCTAGAATTGAATCAGTGATGAGGAGATCAAAAAGAACAGAGTTAGAAGATGTTTCCTCTTATCAGATACATGGTTTGCTCTTTGAAGAAGATAAAATGAGGGTTTCCTACGCGAGTCATGTACTTACATTAACAAAGAAAGAGTATAAGTTGTTAGTACGCTTGGCGAAAAACCCCGGTAGAGTATATAGTAGGGAACAACTCGTTCAACTAGAATGGGATGACGATCATAAAGGAGACACCAGGATGATTGATACTCATATAAAGAATGTAAGGGAAAAATTAAAAGCTGTTGGCCTAAATAAACAAATTATCGAAACGGTTTGGGGTGTTGGCTACCAAATGATAGACAATGGTTCAAAATGAGAAGGACATAAGAATGAAAAAGAAGCTTTCAAGGAAAATTACGGGTTTTGTTTTAATAATCCTCTTAATTATTATTAGTACAATGGTTATCCTTTCTTACCATTTTTTTAAAAACTTTTATAAAGAACATCTAGCCCATGAAGCTCTTGATGAGTTACGTGCCTATACCGTGATGATTGAAGAAGGTATGGATTCAGAAGTTGTTTCTTACTTAGCGGTTGAAAAAAATCGTGAACGGCATGTTCAGTTAGTGTATTTTGACCCGAATTTAAATATGATTGATTCTTCAGGGGAGATCCAGTTTGATTGGTTATATCAATATCAGATCTGGATTAAAAAACAACAAACAACTCATGGAGAGAACTTGCAATATATCAATACAGGTATTGATTTCCATATCCCGCACATTTGGGCGTATAAACCAATCTATATTGATGGAAAATTAGAAGGATTTTTCTTTATGGATAAAGATACGGGCGAATTTGAAAAAGCAAAACAACAGTTAGCCTTACTGTTACTAGGTATGGGTTTGTTTGCATTAGTTGTAGGTATCATATTAACCGTTTATTTAACAAAAGTAGTTTCTAAGCCATTAATAAAAATCAGCCAAACTACAAGAGAAATTTCTAATGGTGATTTAGATATTAAGCTCTCCATTTCTGGTGATGATGAGGTAGGCCAACTAGCAGAAGATATTCGTGTAATGACAAAGCAGTTAAAAGACTACCGTGATTCAAAAAGGCAGTTTATTTCTCACATTTCACATGATTTACGAACACCGATTACCTATATAAAAGGGTATTCAGCAATCATGAGAGATCAGGAGGTTATTAATGAAACAGATTGGCGACGCAATTTAGATGTAATTTATAACGAAGCAAAACGGATGGAATATTTAGTTAGCGACCTATTTCAGTTAACAAAGCTTGAAGAAGGTAAACTTGTTCTCTATAAGGAGCGTAAAAACATCCTTTCCTGGCTTGAATCAATTGTAGCTTCTAGACAGCTTATGTTAGATCATCAGTCAATTGATTGTAAGGTGATTGCTAACAATCAAGAAATTGTAGCGCCAATTGACGAACAGCGCTTAGGTCAAGCTGTGATCAACATTATCGAAAATAGTATTCGATATACGCCTAAAAATGGCTATATTCATTTAATTGTTTCCGAGGAAGATAAAAACATTACGATTGAAATCAAGGACAATGGGATTGGTATGAGTCAAGAAGACTTACCTCACATTTGGGAGCGTTTCTATCGAGTTGATAAATCTCGTTCAAGAGAAAGTGGCGGTAGTGGCCTTGGTCTAGCGATTGTTAAGGAAATCGTGGAAATCCATGGGGGAAGCGTGAAAGTAAAAAGCGAGATCGGACAAGGAACTAGTTTTTATTTGATTTTACCAAAAGAATTGAAATGATTTAGAAGGGTGCGTTTACTAAAAAGAGGTACAAATCGAAAATTACGATTTGTACCTCTTTATTTTAGATAAAATGACGAATTTCCAAAGCTGTCTAAAGTGCCTAATTGTCTAGAAAGTTTGTCTCTCCTCTATGATTAAGTAGAGAAAGAAAAGCCTCCCTCTATATTGACTCACCTTTTCTCCCATGACTCAGTTACTGTACTGACTTATTCGGACATCAGATCCGTTATTTTGAAAAAAATACGTGAATTTAAGATTTTGCGGACAGAGAAGCCGCTATTTAGTCTCTTAATAGTAATTATTTAATTGCTTTGATTAAATAAGTGATCTGGTGTCCGTGAAAATTTTATAAAAGCGAATTATTCAAAAATAACGGAATCCCTGTCCTAAATGGTAGCTGAATTTGTGAATTTTTACTTAGGCCAATGACCATTGTTGTATAAATAAAACTGATTTGTTCCTAAGGCTCATAGCCCCCCACCTCTAAGCGGAGCGTAGGTGGGAACTTCCATTCACGTGGAGTTGAGACTCCATCTGAATGGAAGTTCTAGCGAAGCTAGAACGAGTTCTCTGGTATAGGATTGTGTATTCCGAACAATGAGGGGTCTTTTTTTTCTACGTATTTTTTTCTGAAATCTAGGGAATTTTAAATATGTTATTTAATACCAATTTATGTATTTGAATGGTTTCCTCTTAATAATTAAGAATGTAAACGAAGAAAAAATAGAAATCTATACCTAGTATTACTAACTTAAAGGAGTTTGGAGATGTCTGAAAGAAGGTTGCACGATATAGTTAAAAGTTTAAACAACCTAAGATATACCGGTATTCAATCTAATTCGAAGTTAATAGAACGAGGTAATGTCTTTGTTGCTATAAATGGGAATGCCATTGATGGACATCAGTATATTCAAGATGCCATCACAAGAGGTGCTATTGCTATTGTTGGAGAGAAGGACATGAACGGACTTCCTATCCCTTATTTTAAGGTGGAAAATTCGAGGAAAGTACTAGGAAATTTAGCTTCCCATTACTATTGTAACCCTTCAAAAAAACATACGGTCGTTGCAGTAACAGGGACAAATGGAAAGACAACGACTTCTTACTTAATTAGACATATCCTTAATACTGTAGGAGAGAGTTGTTCCCTTTTTGGAACGGTCGAGCATGTGATTAATGACCAAAAAATACCTGCACTAAATACGACACCAGATACACTTGTTTTGCAAAAAATGTTATCCGAAAGCAACGATTCATACGTGGTAATGGAAGCTTCCTCACACGGTATCGACCAACATAGACTAGAAGGTACTTCGATTGATTATGGCCTTTTCACGAATCTTAGCCATGAACATTTAGATTATCATGGTACCCTAGACAGTTATTTTAAAGCAAAGTCAAAATTATTTGAATTGATGAATAAGAATGGCGAGGCTATTGTAGGCAGTTATACTAACTGGGGCGAACGGCTAATTAGCCAGTTGGAAAATGAAAGAAAACATGTGTTTTCATTTGGTGAAAAAGATAAAGACCAACTTCAGTTATTAGAAATTAAAACGTATGAAAAACCAACGTTTGTGATAAAAGATGGCATCCATACCTATACGTTATTTTCCATATTACCTGGGATACATAACATTTGGAATACGATGCAAGCATACTTGACGGCAAGGCGACTTGGTCTTGAACCCGAAGAAATTATTCACGCGCTTCAAACGTTTCAAGGTGTACCTGGACGGTTTGAACAATACAATCATCCGAACAATGCTAAGTTTATCGTTGATTACGCCCATAGTCCTGATGCACTCATTCATTGTTTATCAACATCAAGAAATCTAACGAAAGGTAAATTGTTTCATATTTTTGGTTTTCGGGGAAAACGAGATCAGCAAAAACGATTACCAATGCTTAAAGCTTCTACAAATTTATGTAACGAAACCATCCTTACGTTAGATGATTTAAATGGTGAAGATATTAATGATATGACCGCGCAGATGAATGAGTTGATAAATAAATGTGATAACAAAAAATGTAAAGTTATAGTCGATCGAACAGAGGCTATAAAATACGCATGGGGTGTAGTTGAAGGTGATGATACTGTATTAATAACTGGGAAGGGACCAGAACTCTATAAACATCAGTTTACTTTACCAAGTACGTCTGACCGTGAAACCCTTAACTACTTAGAACATTCTGGGTAAGTGAACTATCCATCACTTAGCAGCGCTTAAAGTGGGAGACTCCTTTCCAAAAATCATTAAATAAAAGGTTGACAAAAATGAACCACCTATGGTGGACGTTTTCGTCAATCTTTTTTATTATCGGAAAATAACAAAATATAAAATTAAGAATAGTTAAAACATTATTCGTTCACAAAAAGTTCACAAATGGTCTTCTTTCCTTTTCTTCAATTGGCTTGTGAGTCAAATTGTTGGTATATAGAGATTCAAAGAATTATAATAAATGTAAGAAATGTTAACAGTGGCAAAAAAAGTAAAAAACATAGTTTTCATTACTTCCTAAAATAATCCGACACAAAAAGTTCACACTTTAGACACAGAATTTCTTTATTTTTTCTCGTAAACTATTTTTAGATATTAACACCTTGTCTATAGTGAAAACTTTTTTTGCCAAATGTTAACTAAATTAAATGAGACTATCTCACCTAAATTTTACATATATAGAGATGAGGTAGTCTGAAAAGAAGGGAGTTACTCTTGTGAAAAAACTACTTTTATCACTGTTTGTTTTAGGACTGCTAACAGTACTTAGTGGTTGTGAAATGGTTGTTTTCCAACCAGAGGGACCGCAGGCTAGGAGTATCCTAGATTTAATTAATTTTTCTCTATTGATGATGGCGATTGTTGTGATGATTGTTTTTGCACTCTTTATTTATATCGTCTGGAAGTATCGTGAAACATCTAAAAATAAGGACTATGAACCTGAAGAGGAAAAAGGCAGTCTAGCATTAGAAATTACATGGACTGTAATCCCTCTACTAATTGTAATTGCATTAACAATCCCAACGGTTCTCGTAACGTTTGCGGTTGAAGATGTTCCAAAAGGGTATGAAGATAAAGAACCAATTACAATCCACGTGACAGCAGCAGACTGGAAATGGATCTTTAGTTACCCAGAAGAAGATATTCAAACGGTTAACTATGCAAATATACCAGTGGATACCCCGATTCTTTTTAAATTAACGTCTGCGAGTACGATGCAGTCTTTTTGGGTGCCTCAATTAGGTGGACAGAAGTACGCGATGGCGAACATGGAAAACGAGCTTTACCTACTAGCTGAACGACCTGGTACATTTATGGGTCGTAACACGAACTTTAATGGCCAAGGTTACACCTACATGGATTTTGACGTAGTTGCGAAAACACAAGCCGATTACGAACAGTGGGTGCAGGATGTGAAAGAAACTGCTCCGACACTAACACAAGAAAATTATATGGAATTGTTATATCCAGGTGTTGTTGGTCGTATGACGTTTAACGAAACCCACTTACAATGGGTAAATCATGCTGATCCAAATGCACAAATTTTCCTACATCAAGATGGATATCGTAACTACTATAAAGTGGTAGATGAAGATTATGAAAAAAGATTAAACACGATAGAGCCTAGATCGACAGAAGGAGGTCATGAACATGGGCACGGGCATTAAATTTAATGAAATTCTAGTAACTGGTGATCCGATAATTTTAGCTTCTCAGATTGCTATTTTACTAACGTCGATTGCGATCGTTGCAGGGTTAACGTATTTTAAAAAATGGGGTTGGCTATGGACAGAATGGCTAACGACTGTAGATCATAAAAAAATTGGTATCATGTATATTTTAGCTGGGGTAGTCATGTTCTTCCGTGGTGGAATGGACGGATTAATGATGCGTGCACAAACATCTCGGCCAGGGATGGAGATATTAAGTGCTCAGCATTATAACGAGATATTTACTGCTCACGGCATAATTATGATTTTATTTATGGCGATGCCATTATTAATCGGTTTAATGAACGTCATTATTCCATTACAAATAGGAGCACGTGATGTAGCGTTTCCACAGTTAAATGCATTAAGTTTCTGGTTATTTTTCAGTGGTGCGATGTTATTTAACATTGCATTTGTTATCGGTGGTGCGCCTGACGTTGGATGGACGTCATATTTCCCACTCGCTGGTAAAGAATTTACACCAAGTATTGCTAATAACTATTATGCAATTTCCCTACAGATTGCTGGAATTGGTACACTAATGTCGGGAATTAACTTTATCGTAACAATATTAAAAATGCGTACTAAAGGAATGACGTTAATGCGCATGCCGATGTTCACATGGACATCATTTATTGCATCAGTTATTATCGTTGCTGCATTCCCAATTTTTACTGTAGCTTTAGCTTACATGGGATTAGATCGTATTTTTGGAACTCATATTTTTACTATTTCTGGTGGTGGGGAACCAATGCACTGGGCGAACCTATTTTGGTTATGGGGTCACCCTGAGGTATATATCGTAGCTCTACCTGCATTTGGTATTTACTCAGAAATTATTGCCACACACTCACGTAAAAACTTATATGGATATAGTTCAATGGTTATCTCGATCGTTGGTATTGCGATTTTAAGTATGCTTGTATGGGTTCACCACTTCTTTACAATGGGATCAGGACCTGTCGTTAACTCGGTTTTCTCGATTACAACAATGTTAATTGCCGTACCGACTGGTATGAAAATTTTCAACTGGTTATTTACGATGCGTAAAGGTCGCATCCAAATGACAACAGCAATGCTTTGGTCATTAGCGTTTATTCCAACGTTTACGATTGGTGGGGTTACAGGGGTTATGTTGGCAATGGCTGCCGCTGACTATCAATACCATAATACAATGTTCTTAGTTGCGCATTTCCACTATGTATTAATTCCTGGGGTTGTGTTTGCGGTATTTGCAGCTCTTTACTACTGGTGGCCAAAAATCTTCGGTTTCCTTCTTAACGAACGAATCGGTAGATGGCATTTCTGGTTATTCAACATAGGGTTTAACATGACATTTATGCCAATGTTCTTCTTAGGATTAAAAGGTATGTCTCGTCGTATGTACACATACCAAGAAGGACTTGGATGGGAACCGTTACTAATGATTTCATTTATGGGTTCATTAGTATTAGCAGCTGGTTTTGCGGCTTTCTGTTACAACATTTACTATAGCTTCCGTTATGCTTCCCGCGAAGTTTCAAACGACCCGTGGGATGGTCGTACACTTGAGTGGGCAACTGCTTCACCAGTACAACATTATAACTTTGCGAAGCTGCCAGTAGTTGATTCAATTGATGCTTATTGGAAAATGAAGAAAGAAGGAAAAATTCATTTACAGAAAGAAGAAATTGAAAAAGTGCATATGCCAAGTAATTCAGGTATTCCGTTCTTTATGGGTGTTGCATTCACAATCGTAGGATTGTTCCTAGTATTTGAATGGCTAATACCGGCACTTGTTGCTTCGACGTTAATTGTCGCCGGCCTCATCATGCGCTCATTTGATTACGATGACGGTTATTATGTTGGTGTTGACGAAGTAACTCGTACAGAACAAAGTTGGAGAGGTGATTTATAATGGCAGCTAGTGTTGATAAATCCTTACCGTTGGAGTATCAAACTCAGCAAAACCAAATGAATATTCTTGGTTTTTGGGTGTTCCTTGGTGCAGAAATCGTATTATTTGCCACGCTTTTCGCCACTTACTTTGTCCTGCAAGATCGTACAGTAGGTGGACCAACACCACAAGATATGTTCGTTTTGAAAGATGTATTAATACTAACGTTTATTCTATTAACAAGTAGTTTCACATGCGGACTTGCGATTCATGAAATGCGTCGTAACAATGAAAATGGTGTGTTGTTATGGTTAGCAATTACAATGCTTTTAGGTATTGCGTTTATCGGGATGGAAGTGATGGAGTTTGCTCATTATGTTCATATGGGAGCAACAATGCAAACAAGTGCATTTCTATCTAGTTTATACGCACTCCTTGGTACTCATGGATTGCACGTTGCTTTAGGTATAGGTTGGATGCTTCTAATTATTTTACAAGTTTATCGTCGCGGGTTAACGACTGTTACGGCACGTAAAGTGTTTATCATTAGCTTGTATTGGCATTTCTTAGACGTTGTATGGATCTTCATTTTTACATTCGTCTATATCCAAGGGATGGTGATGTAATATGGCACAGCCAACAAGCAGTTTTCCCAAAAAAGAAGTGTTTGGATTTTTATCATCGATAGTAATGACCATTTTGGCAATCATCGTTGCATTTCGCACAAACCTTTCTACAGGTGCAATTATGGCGATCATAGGAACATTAGCACTCCTACAAGCTGGTTTGCAATTAATCATGTTCATGCACGTGACAGAAGGTAAAGACGGAAAGGCAAACATCGTTAATATGGTATATAGCTTTTTCTTAGCAGCTGTAATCGTGTTTGGTTCGATCTGGATCTTAACATCTGGTCATATGGCTCATTAATGAAGAAAAGATGTCCTGGACAATAGTCTAGGGCATCTTTTTACTTTAAGGCTTTATAAAAAATTGCCCCATTTGTTTACAAAAAATACACGCCTGAGACTGGCGTGCTTTACCTTAACCAAAGCGTTTACGATACCCGCACTTTCTACATAGTTCTTCTACTGCTTCTCGTCTTGAAAAACCATGATAAATATTATTTGCACGTTTACCGTCTACTATTTCAGAAAAAGAAGTTTGGTAGACGTTTCCTAAATTTATTACTCCTTCACCATCAAGACAGCAAGGAACAACAACACCATTCGTTAATATGGCAGCTTGACTTCTTAGCGCATGGCAAAACCCTTTGCCATCATCTTCTTCCTCATGTAAAGCAGGCCATTTAAATTCATAATCTTGGTTTAAGTAAATTCGGTCAGCAACTTTCACGCCAGTACCTGGGGAGATCTTTTCTTCGATTTGGTAATCTAAGTCAAATTCTTTTTCAATAATTTCTAGCGCTTCACGATTACGTTTTTTTTCTGCGTTTGTGGCATTATCTTGATCTAAATTCCATAAGCGTAAGGAAACGATCATCTTGCTTTGTTCTACAGCCTCTTTAGCAAATGAAAGTATCGAAGTAATATACTCATGTCTGTTTGTTGAACCGGGGTGACCATCAAAACTGTGTAACGAAAAGTTCATTTGCCGTAACGCTGGTTTCATCAAAATTTTATGCTTGGCTTTTTTCAGCAATGTACCATTCGTCGTTATGTTTACTTTAAATCCTTTTTCGTGGCTAATATCAAGAAGTTGGTCGATCTTTGGATGTAAAAGTGGCTCTCCTTTTACATGAAGATAGATATACTTCGTATGAGGTCTTATTTGATCTAATATATAGTTAAATTGATCTATTTGGATAAATTGTTTGGACCGTTCAGTAGGTGGACAAAAACTACATGCTAGGTTACAAACACTCGTAATTTCAACATAAACCTTTTTGAAAGTTTTCATCAGTTTGACTCCTTGTTGTAAATAATGTAATTCTGATAAAGCTGAACTTCAATCAGTGGGGGTTTTCCTTCATCCCCCACTGATTGTTAGTTCAACTTATACCACGGACATAAGAATAACTAATCATCAGCTTCACTGATGAAAGTTATTCTATATCGGACCTTTAGGGGCAGTTTATCCCCCACCTAAACTTCTCGATTTTCTTACGTTTTGAGGTGGGGGTCTTACTTGCCCCTTAAGAGTGGGATAAAATTTCTTACTTGGAAACTATCTGGCTCCAGCGTCTAGATAAAAGGGAAGTAATGAGACCATTAGTAAAAGGATGTTATTTGTAAGCTTGACTGTAGATATCAGTGATGGTTAATGACGATTATTTACTATGTGAATAATACCTCATTATGTAATAGAAGAGAAGTGAAAACGCCTGGAAGCGATTGTATTTAAATAGGTAATAATTGGTTTGATTTGTACCACTACGGTGATATCGCGCATAAATCCAGAAAAACGCGCACAAACAGGACGGAATCGCGCAGAAAATCAAGGCCGAGCAGAAACTTATCAAAAACGCGCATAAATCCAGAAAAACGCGCAGAACCAGAGTGTTCTCGCGCACAACCAGAACGGAATCGCGCAGAAAATCAAGGCCGAGCAGAAACTTATCAAAAACGCGCATAAATCCAGAAAAACGCGCAGAAATCGAGTGTTCTCGCGCACAACCAGAACTGAATCGCGCAGAAAATCAAGACCGAGCAGAAACTTATCAAAAACGTGCATAAATCCGGAAAAACGCGCAGAACCAGAGTGTTCTCGCGCACAACCAGGACGGAATCGCGCAGAAAATCAAGGCGGAGCAGAAACTTATCAAAAACGCGCATAAATCCAGAAAAACGCGCAGAAATCGAGTGTTCTCGCGCACAACCAGGACGGAATCGCGCAGAAAATCAAGACCGAGCAGAAACCTATCAAAATCGTGCATAAATCCAGAAAAACGCGCAGAACCAGAGTGTTCTCGCGCACAACCAGAACTGAATCGCGCAGAAAATCAAGACCGAGCAGAAACTTATCAAAATCGTGCATAAATCCGGAAAAACGCGCACAACCACAACGGGATTGTGCATAAATCTATGAACGCACATAATCTCGTATAAAACGATGTCTAAAAAACAAGTGTCATTGTCTGTTCGTGTTGTATCTCACTTCCAACTTATACAAAAAGCTTTCGCCATTATAAGACGAAAGCTAATAGAGAAATGGAAACAGTCGAAACCGATGTCGACACCAACCTATATATATTTCCCCATATTTCTGAGAGAGAAGCTGTTCTTCCAAAGACATTCGATAATGCAATATACTCCCCATAATTGGTAAGACAATTAAAATCGCGAATAGATGACTGCAAATAAACATGCATAAACCTAATACGATAAGAAAAAGTCCGACATGAAAAGGGTGCCTAGCAAATCGGTATGGACCATAACTTATGAGTGGGCGATCTTTGTGAGGATGTATGGTCCTAGTAAAATAATTCTTCATCACATAATAAGCCCAATAACGAATAAAAATCCCCTTAAGTAGTAAGAGAATACTAATTTGTTTCAATAACAAGTTTTCTGTTTTGGGAAAATAATAAGAAATCCCAAAGCTAATTAACAAGCATAAGAAAAAACCAACTTGTATTAACTTCAAACTCGAGTCTCTACCACCCTGTCCCTCCTTTTTCAGTTGATCCTTAAAAAGAAAAAATTGAAAAACCCAAAGACCTACAACGACGACAAAAATAATTTGATCCTTTTCCATAATTTTAATATGTATCATTTTTTCGGATTTTATCCCTGGAATTTAGTCGTGGATGAAAAAAATAAATAACCCTACAATTTATTATTGTAGGGCAAATTTTCCATTATTTATTACTCATTAAGAAGAGTGGGATTGAGTTCTTCTAGTTGGTTTAAGCGAAATGCCAGCCAAGTAGGGATACCTATTTTTAGAAAATTGATCAATGAGTTTTATAAATTCATTTGTTAATTTGATGTTACTATTATGATATGTTTCATACAACTCTTCTATTTCCATTCGTAAAGTTCCATGAAAATTAAAGTTTTGTTGTACTGCTCGTAAGGCTGAATCCTTATCTCTACTTGAGGATAAAATACTGAAAATCATTGAGGCATATATTTTACTATCCTTCATTACGTACCGAACGCTCCCTTTTTTCTCTACTTTAAAAGATTGTCTTGATCAAGGTTCACTTTTTCTATTATACAGGAAAAAAATACAATATGGGGAAATTTTTATAAAATCTGTTTATTATTATGGAGTAATTTTGTTTTATCCCACTCTTAAGGGGCCCCACCTCAAAACTTAAGGTGAGGAGCCCCCCACTTATGGAAGTTCAGCTTTATCATACTTTCTTTAACGATAGTATATATTGAATGATCCAAAAGTGAAAAAAGACTTGCCTAAAAACAGGCAAGTCAGTAATACCTATGAAATGGTATTTTTATATGGGAATTGGTTTGAATAGCCAGAAAATTGTTGGTACGATTGGTTTAACTGTTGTTGATCAGCTGCATCAAATGAGTACCAACCTTTTTTAAACATGACGTTAAATAACTGACGTTGGCAATCTTGTGTTTCATTAAAAATTTGGTTTAAATCTTTATATAAAGATTCATGGCTAGCTTCATTTAAAGCAGTGCTATATGATTCTGTCATGTGTTTTTCAGTTGTTAAAATATCATTAATGAAATCACGGTCAGACATTTGTGGAGACTCTGGAACTTGAGTTTTTGGATTTTGTATTTTCATGTTTTGATTATTATTCATGTTATATCCTCCTTATTGCAATGGGCTCTTGGAAGGTTGATTAGGATTTTGTAAATGAGTTAAGATTTTTTGGTAATGACGTTCATGCATTTGACCAGCTTGTTCAATCGCAGCTTTAATTTCTGGATCCATACATTGCTGAGCAAAAAAGTGTGCTTTTTTCATTGCTAATAAATTCCAAGATAACATGTCAGTTATATATAGTTGGTCTTTACTAGTAATGACAGTTGGTGGTTGTGTCATAATCCCTTGCTGTTGCATTTGATTTATTTGCTGTTGTTGTTGCATTGTTATTTACCTCCTTTATAGAAACACTTGACGCAATGTCAATTCTTTACGTAATCCTTTAAATGAAAAATCAAAGGCACGCTTCGTTGATATTCTTTGATGTTTTATAAAAGACTATACTTAACAAATTTAAAAATATAATGACGTGCCCCCGCCAATTATTGGTTGATTTCTTTCAATTTTGACTTCAAATACTAAATAAGATCTTAATCAGTTAAGATCCATTCACTCTAGGTTAACGCTTTTTATCGTTAGTGAAGTGAGAATAATTTTATAAAAAGGGGTGTGTCTTTAATGAGGGATCCAGAAAATGAAATTGTTTATGATGGACCTTTGGAAGCAGTTGATCGTTTTGCAAAGGAATTTGATGGAATAGATCAGACTAGTCAAAATGGCATCCAAGAAGTATGGAAATCTGGCATTAATGAAGGAAATAATGCTGAAGTTCGAGCAGAAGACATGAAAAATAGACCGAATTCATAGTAAGATGAAGATGGAATGGGCGACAAGCCTGTTCCACTTATATAAATTAAGAAGGAAAGGAGCTTGAAATATGGCGTTAAAGTTTTATTCATATCCGAAATGCGGAACTTGTCGTAAGGCAAAAAAATGGTTAGAGGAGAATGGAGTTACTTTTGAAGAAGTACATATTGTAGACAATCCACCATCAAAAGATGAGGTAGTAAAGCTGTATGAAAAAAGCGACTTGGAACTCAAAAAGTTCTTCAATACATCTGGTCAAAAGTATCGCGAACTAGGCTTGAAAGATAAAATAAAAGTAGCTTCTGAAGATGAATTATTTGAATTACTAGGTTCAGATGGAATGTTATTGAAAAGACCAATTGTTACCGATGGAAAAACTGTAACGGTTGGGTTTAAAGAAGAGACTTTTGAGGAAACATGGAAAAATGGTAATTAGTTTACTCAAAAATTCAACAACAACGTTGATCCCACTCTAAGGGGTAGTAAGACCTCTATCACTTTAGGTGGGGGGATTAACTGCTCCTAAAGGTCCGATATAGAATAACTTTCATCGGAAAAAGCTGATGATTAGTTATTCTTATGCCCGTGGTATAAGTTAACTAACAATCTGAAATCCCCTACTGATTGAAGTTCAGCTTTATTAATGGAAATTAATTTTGGTATAATAGAAAAATGGAAAGTTTTACTGCTGAGAGTATGATACATACAGATCTGGCAAATATAAGCTTTGGAGGGATCAATTAATGAATTTACCAAAAGATTTTAAGTATTCTGAAGAACATGAATGGACAAAGGTTGAAGGAAACCAAGTACGTATTGGAATTACAGATTTTGCTCAATCTGAATTAGGAGATATCGTTTTTGTTGAGTTACCTGAAGTTGGTGACGAAATTGAAGCAGATCAGCCGTTTGGAAGTGTTGAATCTGTAAAAACAGTTTCTGAACTATACGCTCCAATTAGTGGGAAAGTAGTTGCTATTAACGAAGACCTTGATGATTCACCAGAGCTTGTAAATGAATCGCCATATGAAAAAGCATGGATGATTATCGTTGAACCAAGTGACGTATCTGAGGTTGATAAATTGATGACTGCAGAACAATACGAAGCGATGACTAAAGAAGACTAATTAATAAAAAGCTCTCGCCTTATTTTAAAGGGTAAGAGCTTTTTTATTTTAACTCGGGTTAACACCAACCCATGTCACAATCGTCTACATATTGTTTTGTATATTCAATATCATTATTTTCATTTTTATATATTTTATCGTTCTCAAGTAAGAAGCCTTCAGCCATTTCATAATGATTCCCTTGATTTGTCAATGTGATATGACCAATCTTTTTTTCATCAAGGTAAAGGTTCAATTTACTTCCTGTTTCTAACTTAGCATGTACTTTATTGGTAATATCGAATTTATCCATAACCAAACAGCCTCCTCATTTATTTTTCATTAATAAATGGTCACACCTCTGTCGTATTTAGAATATCCAATTTTAAGAGAAAGGTTGTATGTATTAAATGGAAACGATAATGTAAATTCATATTCATTCATCATTACTAAGGTTTTCTGAGTCGGATGTACACAACCTAATGAATTATGTGCCCCACAATTTTGTGTGCTTTTGAATTAAATGTAAACATTTACAAGGAGTTTGCAAGGTAGTTCTCGAATTATCCTAATTCAAGGTAATCTTACTAGGAGGTTAGTGATGATATGGTGTTAGATGAGGTCTTACAACGTTTTCGTCAACAATTTTTGCAAGCTACACACTTAAAGTTGATTTTCAAAGAAAAACCTTATTGTATTTTACTCGAACCGACAGACGGGAAGGTTTATAGTATAAAATTTGAGCGTGATCAGATCGCTTTTGTTTCAAAGAGTGAAGTCGAACGTTTTGATGTCGTAATAAGTGGAGTAGAAAAAGCGCTTCTTGATGTTTTAACTGGAAAAGAACGATTACAACGAATGTATAAAAGAAATGAACTAAAAATTGAAGGGACGTATTCAGCTGTTTTGAAAGCTGAGACGATATTTTACCTAAATCAGTGTGAAGTTTCGGTCCAGTAATTACCATATAAATTATTGGAGAAAAATTAATTGACAGTGGCAAATGACCGTGGTAAGATTTGATCTATTGAAATATTCAATTTATGAACGAAAACCATATATGAAATTTGATACTCTTATCAAGAGAGGTGGAGGGACTGGCCCGATGAAACCCGGCAACCGCTAAGTAAGCATTTTACTTAGGAAGGTGCCAATTCCTGCAGAGCAAAGAGCTTTGAAAGATGAGATGGATATTCCTATCTATTAAACCTTTCTGCTCTTTTGGGGCATAAAGGTTTTTTGTGTAAGGTAAGAAAGTATAAAATTTCTAACTTAGAAACTGTCTAGCTTCAGCGCCTACGAGCTTGGTCACTTCACTCCTTTTCGGAAGCCAAAAAGCGGCTTCTGTCAAAGGACCTCCAGTGCCTCTCGCTCGTGACCAAGGCGCTTGCGCTTTTCTTGTTGTATGAATGTTTTCAACTAATTTTATTTATGGACTATGGATGAGAATTAATACATGTTGGAGCTGTGGGAACATTGCTTGTGTATTAATATGAGTAATCCGATGTGAATATACAGAATAGAGGTGAGGGCGAATGATTACTTTAAGCTCATTGAAGAAAATTTTTAATACGAAAGACGGTCAAGTAACGGCTGTTAATAATATAAATCTAACAATTAATAAAGGTGAAATTTACGGAATCATCGGCTATAGTGGTGCTGGGAAAAGTACATTGATCCGTATGTTGAATATGTTAGAGCGTCCATCGGAAGGTACTGTACAAGTAGCAGGTAAGAACCTTTCAGAGCTTAGTAAAAAAGATCTACGTTTAGCAAGACAAGAAATTAGTATGATTTTTCAGCATTTTAACTTACTTTGGTCTAGAACTGTTAGAGAAAACATTGCATTTCCTTTAGAAATTGCAGGTGTACCAAAGGAAAAACGAAAAGAGCGAGTAGAAGAACTAATTAAGCTTGTTGGTCTAGAAGGAAGAGGAGGTTCTTATCCTTCACAGTTAAGTGGTGGTCAAAAGCAACGTGTTGGGATTGCTCGTGCACTTGCTAACAATCCTAAAGTATTACTGTGTGATGAAGCAACATCAGCATTAGATCCAAAGACAACAGATTCCATCCTAGATCTACTTGTTGATATCAATCAAAAGTTGGGTTTAACGATTGTGTTAATTACCCATGAAATGCACGTGATTAGGAAAATATGTCACCGTGTAGCTGTTATGGAAAATGGTAGTATTGTAGAAGAAGGTCCGGTACTTGAAGTATTCCGTCATCCTACTCAGGAAATGACGAAAGAATTTGTTAAGCAAGTAACCGAGCCTGAAGAAACAAAGGAAACGATCAAACATTTATTAGAAGAAACGAAAACAGGTAAAATTGTTCAACTTACTTTTGTAGGTGGAGACGCTGAGAAACCTTTAATCTCTCAATTAATTCGTTCTTTCGAAGTTGATATTAATATTTTACAAGGGAAAGTATCGCAAACTCAGAACGGACCTTATGGAGCTTTATTTATTCATATTGATGGGGAAGTTAGCGAAGTTGAAAAAGCTATTAACTATATTGTTGGCAAACAAGTAAATGTGGAGGTGATTAGCAATGTTTAGCGAGTTACTTCCTAATGTAAGGTGGTCGCAAGTATGGGAAGCGACACTACAAACGTTATATATGACAAGTGTTTCTGTATTATTTACACTAATTTTTGGAATCATTTTAGGTCTTGTTTTATTTTTAACTGATAAAGGTAATCTTTGGGAAAACAAAATTGTTCATGCCATTACAGCGGCGTTTGTAAATGTTTTCCGTTCGATACCGTTTATTATATTAATTATTTTACTCATCCCTTTTACAAAATTTCTTATGGGAACAATGCTTGGGGCAAAAGCGGCATTACCAGCATTAATTATTGGTGCAGCTCCTTTTTATGCTAGGATGGTTGAAATTGCACTAAGGGAAATTGATAAAGGGGTTATCGAAGCTGCCCAATCCATGGGTGCTAATCAGCTTCAAATTATTTATAAAGTATTAATACCAGAATCATTCCCTGCATTAATTTCAGGGATTACAGTAACAGCAATTGCTCTTGTATCATTTACAGCTATGGCTGGATTTGTAGGAGCAGGTGGTCTCGGTGATTTAGCCTTTTTAGATGGTTTTCAACGTAGTCGTACAGATGTAACTTTTGTAGCAACAATCGTTATTTTGTTAATTGTATTTATTATTCAATCAATTGGTGATTTCTTTAAGCATGTAACTGATAAGCGTTAGTAAATTTCTCTTTTAAAATTAAAGAAGAGAGTAAATAATAAAAAAAGAAAGTATTGAAAGGGGTAAATAAAATGAAAAAATTAGCAGGAATTTTAAGTGCTGCATTTTTATCACTAGCATTAGTTGCTTGTGGTCCAGCAGCAGATGAGCAACCAGCAGACCAAACAGATACAACAGGAGATACAGAAGAAACGACAGAAGCTACTGATCAAGAAACTGTAAAATTAGTAGTTGGTGCATCTAACGTACCACATGCTGAAATTTTAGAAGAAGCAGCACCTCTTTTATTAGAAGAAGGCATTGAAATTGAAGTACGCCGTTTCCAAGACTATGTACTACCAAATAAGACTTTAGCCGATGGAGAGTTAGATGCAAACTACTTCCAACATATTCCGTATTTAACAGCGCAAAATGAGCAAGAAGATTATGGTTTTGTAAATGCAGGTGGTATTCATATTGAGCCAATCGGTATTTATTCACAAAAGTGGGCAAGCTTAGACGAACTTCCAGAAGGTGCAGAAATTATTATGAGTAGTGCGATTCCGGATCATGGTCGTATTTTAGCGATGCTTGAGCAACAAGGTTTAATCACATTAGCTGAAGGTGTAGGTATTACAGCAACTCTTGATGATATTGAAGAAAATCCGAAAAACTTTAAATTCCAAGATCGTGTAGAAGCTTCATTATTACCACAAGCATATTTAAATGGTGAAGGGGACGCAGTTCTTATTAACTCAAACTTTGCATTAGGTGCTGGACTAAGCCCAGGACAAGATGCAATTGCTTTAGAAAGTCCAGAAAACAACCCATACGTAAACGTAATTGCTGTACGTGGTGGGGACGAAGAGCGCGAAGAAATCCAAAAGTTAGTTGAAGTACTACAATCAGAAGCAATCACAAACTTCATCTTAGAAAGATGGGGCGGAGACGTAGTACCTGCTAATTAATTAAACTGATTTTTACTTTAAGGAACATAGCCCTCCACCTTTAAGCGTAGCGTAGGTGGGAACTTACATTCAGGTGGAGTTGAGACTCCATCTGAATTTTCGATGTTCTAGCGAAGCTAGAACGAGTTATCTATAGGCCTAGGTGGCACAGGAAAAGGAGCTAGTCTATATAAATAGGCTAGTTCCTTTTTATATCTCACCGTCAACTTCAAGTATCTAATAATAACTTGAAGTTAAGATATCTTTTCATTTATAGACACATTTTCACTTATTAAACTATGTTATGTTAAAAATGAAACAAATGTTTAGGGCTGGATTTTTGGAGGGAAGGATTATGCCACAAGAAACAAGAGAGAAAATTATTAATGCTGCTATTAATTTAATGAGCTTAAAAGGGTATTCATCAACCACTACTAAAGAAATTGCTCAATTCGCAGGGTTATCAGAAATGACCTTATTTAGAAAATTTAAAAATAAACAAGAAATTTTAGATGCTGTTATTAAAACATATACTTGTGCATTTCATTCTGAAAAACTATTTACTAATAACGAAGTAACTTATGACCTTGAAACTGACCTTGCAAATGTTAGTCGAACATATCAGAATTTTATGAGTGAAAATAAAAAAGTTGTCCTATTAGCATATAAAGAGAGTGGTACTCATGATGAAATATCAGAAACGCTAACAGTAAATCCAAGGTTAATGAAAAAATTCTTAGTAGATTATTTAACTGAAATGGAAAAAAGAGGTAAGATTATTGATACAAATATTGAAGTTGTAGTATTTAGTTTTATGACGATGAATTTAGGCTACTTCTCAGCGCAATTTATTTCAGGGAAAAAAGTAGCTAGCGTACCTTTAGATGCCTTTATTGAGCATAGTGTTAAAGTATTTGCTAGGGGATTAAAGAAAGAATAATATTGTGTATACTTAAAGTTCTGTTAACAAAGGTGTTAAATAGGGCTTTTTTTGTGTCTAGAAAAGTTCTGATTGTTAAAATAGTTCTCTTCACCGTAACTAATAATAAGGTTGTTTGAAAAAATTCAAAGGAGTTGCTACGATGGATGAAATGAATATGAGTTCGTATGAAATGATACTACACGACTATAAGCTAGGGTTAGGGAATTTTACAGAGAGAATGCCAGAGATCGCAAGGAAGTTTAACGCTTTTACAGAAGCGTGTTTTGCTGAAGGAAAATTAACACAAAAGGAAAAACAACTGATTGCTCTTGGAATAAGTATTTATTCTCAAGATGAATATTGCATTATTTATCATACAAAAGGCTGTATTGATCAAGGATGTACGCAGGAGGAAATCTTCGAAGCGATTGGAGTAACAGGGGCCTTTGGTGGTGGCGCTGCAATGAGTCAAGCTGTAACACTCGTTTTCGATTGTTATAATGAGTTCAGTCAAAAAATAAATTAACTCGAATACCTAGGGGCTTAATAGACAAAAAAGCGCAAAAAAATATAATCTATACATGAAAAACAAAGAAAATGGAAGCTTTTCTAAAAAAAAGAGCGATAGGATCATATGACAAGGTAAGAATTCAGAATGTTAAATAATTTCACACAAAACACACTTTGTCGTAATAAAGTTACCATGCTACTATATTAATTGTACGTAATAATTTGAAAGGGTGATTTATTATCCACCAGATGAAAACAAGGCATACAAGTGAGATGGAAAAAGCGATGCAAAAAACGCATGGAATGGGATACGCTGAGTACAACCTTAAATTAGAAAATCTTTTAAAAGTAGAAAGAAAAAGAGAAAAGGATTATCAAAAAAGTTTAGCGCTAGTATCAGGCTTGAAATAACTAAACGATTATATCCCTAAAATAAAGGCGTGATGAGAAGCAATTCTCACACGCTTTTTATTATGTAATCAGAATTTATAAATTTCTAACTTGGAAACTGTCTAGCGCAAGCAGCCACGAGCTCGGTCACTTCAGTCAAGCAACTGACTTCAATAACTACTTGAATAACCTCTTAGAATAGCTTCATGCAGCTTTGCTCCTGCGATTACTCGTCGCACAAAACACTGCTTCGAGGAAGCTTACTACGAAGCAATACTAGAAGACGCTAAAAGCACGTAGGAAGCCAAAGAGCGGCTTCTGTCAAAGGCCGCCCCAGTGAAGCTACTACTTGGATTACTACGAAGCGGCTTTGCGACGAGCAAACGGAGTGGCACAGGAGCAGCTGCTCGTGACCAAGGCGCTTGCGCTTTTCTTATGCTTTGCTTAGTAATACAGGGTCAGCAAACTTTATAATAATTATAAATAACATAAGTAAAGGTGAAAACTAAGTCTAATTGATAACAACTATCAACTGCAGATTCTTTTGAAGAAAATGTATCAAAGGGGTAGACTTTTCTCAATTAATCAATGATAATTGATTATTATTTGGAATAAGCTAATTGAGAAATTAAGCTCTCGTTTTTTTCTAAAATAATTAATTGTTTGTTTAGATACATGTTTTATGAAACTATACGTAAAATATCAATTGTGAAAAGTAAATATTTATTACTTTTTACAATAAAAACCTACTTTCTAAACATAAGGGTATAAAAAGTTTCGGAAAAACAATGCAACATGCTTGAAGTAGAATTCTATTTGTTATAAGATTGTAATGAGAATAGATTGAGAATGTATCGATTATCCAGTATAGTCGTTTAAATTAAACATTGTTTATATGGAGGGAACTGCGATGACAGCACCAAATTTAACTGTAAAAGACCTTCGAGTAGCTATTGAAGGAAAAGAAATTTTAAAAGGTTTTAATATTGAAGTAAAAGGTGGAGAAATCCATGCGATTATGGGTCCGAACGGAACTGGTAAGTCGACACTTGCTTCCTCATTAATGGGACACCCAAAATACGAAGTGACAAGTGGAGAAGTTTCTTTTAACGGGAAAGACTTATTAGAAATGGAAGTTGACGAGAGAGCTCGTGAAGGATTATTTCTAGCTATGCAATATCCTAGTGAAATTTCTGGTATTACTACAGCTGATTTCTTACGTTCAGCAATTAACGCAAAACGTGGTGAAGGAAATGAAATTTCCTTAATGAAATTTATTCGCCAATTAGATGAAAAAATGAACATTTTAGAAATGGATGAGGAATATTCTCAACGCTACTTAAACGAAGGGTTTTCGGGCGGTGAAAAGAAGCGTAACGAAATTCTTCAATTATTAATGACAGAGCCCAAAATCGCCATTTTAGATGAAATTGACTCTGGACTTGATATCGATGCTCTTAAAGTTGTTGCAAATGGTGTAAATGCAATGCGCGGAGAAGAGTTTGGTTGTCTTATTATTACTCACTACCAACGTCTATTAAATTATATTAAGCCTGATTTCGTTCACGTTATGATGCAAGGCCGTATCGTAAAATCTGGTGGTCCAGAATTAGCAGAGCGTTTAGAAGCCCAAGGGTATGACTGGATTAAAGAAGAGCTAGGAATTGAAGACGAAACAGTAGGTCAAGAAGCATAATTGGTTAACTAGAGGAGGGAATTTAGTATGTCAGTGGATACAAAGCTACAATTTGATCGTGAATACATTACCAACCTCTCTAAAGACGCCAATGAGCCTGAATGGTTTCTAAACTCTCGTATTTCGTCTTTAGAATTAGTTGGAACGAAGGAATTACCAAAACCAGATAAAACAAAAATTGAAAAATGGAATTTCACTCAATTTTCACAGCATAAATTTGCACCAGTTGAAGGTGAACTACCAGAAGTTATTAAAGGTCTTATACCGAACGATAAAGCAGATCAAAATGTTCTAGCTGAGCGAAATGGAAAACTTGTATTTGCACAGCTGTCTGAAACATTAAAAACGCAAGGTGTTATTTTTACGGATTTTGCTACTGCATTAAAAGAGCATAGTGATCTTGTTGAGAAATACTTCATGAAAGAAGCAGTATCACAAGATGAAAATCAATTAACTGCGATGCACGCAGCTTTATTGAACGGAGGGACTTTCATCTACGTTCCTAAAAATGTAGAAGTAGAAATCCCGTTACAAGCTGTTTTCTCAGTAAGTGGGAATACTGGCCTTTTCAATCATGTTTTAATTGTAGCTGATGAAAATAGTTCAGTTACTTATGTTGAGAATTACGTTTCTGAAGATAATGAACCTGCAGTAGCGAATGTTATTGCAGAAGTATATGCATTACAAGGTGCGAGTGTATCTTTTGGAGCAGTAGATAATTTCTCTACAGGTGTTACGACGTACGTGGTTCGTCGTGGTCATGCTGAGCGTGATGCAAAAATCCTTTGGGCATTAGGTCAATTTAATGATGGAAATACGGTTAGTGAAAACAAAACGTTTTTAGTCGGTGACGGTTCATTTACAGATAAAAAGACGGTGTCTGTAGGTACTGGAGAGCAACGCCAAAACTTTACATCTCATGTTGTTCACTATGGTAAGCATTCTGAAGGGTTAATGTTAACTCACGGTGTAATGAAAGATAGTGCAAGTTCAATCTTTAATGGTATCTCAAAAATTGAACACGGCGCTTCAAAATCAAATGGTGAACAAACAGAGCGTGTACTTATGTTAAGCGAAAAAGCTCGTGGAGACGCAAACCCAATTTTATTAATCGATGAAGACGATGTTACAGCAGGCCACGCTGCTAGTGTTGGTCGTATTGATCCACTGCAAATGTTCTACTTGATGAGCCGTGGTATTTCGAAAAAAGAAGCAGAACGCCTTGTTATTCATGGTTTCTTAGCACCAGTAGTAAAAGAAATGCCAGTTGAAGCTGTGAAAACGCGTTTAATTGAAGTGATAGAAAGGAAAGTAAACTAATGAATGTTCATGAAGTCCGTAAACTGTTCCCAATCCTTGACCAAGAAGTTAATGGTAAGCCTCTAGTATACTTAGATAGTGCAGCTACATCTCAAAAACCAGTTCAGGTTATTGAGAAGTTAAATGAGTATTATCGTAAGTATAACTCGAATGTTCACCGTGGCGTTCATACTCTAGGTACGTTTGCTACAGATGGATATGAAGGTGCAAGGGAAAAGGTAAAAAAATTTATTAATGCAAATTCAATAGAAGAGATTATTTTTACTAGAGGAACAACGACAGCGATTAATTTAGTTGCTTCGAGTTACGGACGGGCAAATGTAGGCCCTGGTGATGAAATAGTTATAACACCTATGGAACATCATTCAAACATCATTCCTTGGCAACAAGTTGCTCGAAGTACTGGAGCTACGTTGAAATATATTCCTTTACAAAATGATGGAACGATTGATTTAACAGACGTCGAAAAGGTAGTGACTGAAAACACAAAAATTGTTTCAGTGATGCAAGTTTCTAACGTGTTAGGTACGATAAATCCTATTAAAGAAATTGCTGCAATTGCTCATAAAAATGGAGCGATCATGGTCGTGGATGGGGCACAAAGTACACCGCATATGAAAATTGATGTTCAAGATTTAGATTGTGACTTCTTTGCTCTCTCTGGACACAAAATGTGCGGACCAACGGGTATTGGTGCACTTTACGGTAAAAAAGAACTGTTAAATAAAATGGAACCAATTGAGTTTGGTGGGGAAATGATCGATTTTGTTGGCTTACAAGAGTCAACGTGGAAAGAACTTCCATGGAAATTTGAAGGTGGTACACCAATCATTGCAGGAGCAATAGGATTAGGTGCGGCTATTGATTTCCTAGAAGAAATCGGTTTAGATACGATTGCAGCTCATGAACACAAACTTGCTCAGTACGCCTTGCAACGTTTAAGTGAAGTTCAAGGAGTAACGGTTTATGGCCCTGAAAAAAGAGCAGGTGTTGTTACGTTTAATTGTGATGATGTTCACCCTCATGATGTTGCAACAGTGCTTGATTCTGAAGGGATTGCCGTACGTGCCGGTCATCATTGTGCACAACCTTTAATGAAATGGTTAAATGTAAGTGCAACAGCTAGAGCTAGCTTCTATCTTTATAACACAGAAGAAGAAATCGATGCTTTTGTAAAAGCATTAATAAAAACAAAGGAGTACTTCGGTAATGTCTTCAGCTAATTTAGATAACCTTTATCGTCAGGTCATTATGGATCATTATAAAAACCCTCGTAATCGAGGTGAATTGCAGGGGGATTCCCTTACAATTAATATGAACAACCCAACATGTGGTGATCGCATTCAGCTTCAGATGAAGGTAGAAGACGGAAAAATTGCTGATGCGAAATTTGTTGGCGAAGGTTGTTCGATTAGTCTTTCATCAGCATCGATGATGACGCAAACCGTTATAGGTAAAACTGTAGAAGAGGCGCTAACGATCTCTGAAATCTTTTCAAATATTATGCAAGGGAAAGAATATGACGAAGACAAATTTGATCTTGGTGATATCGAGGCTCTACAAGGAGTTTGTAAATTCCCTGCTCGAATAAAATGTGCGACATTAGCTTGGAAAGCAATGGAAAAAGGTTTAAATAGCGAAGACTAGAATGTAAGTTTTCAATTAAACCCGAACGCTTATGGGAGAAAAGGATCTTAAAATAACAAGTTGTTGTTGCTTTAAAATCCTTGAAAAGAAATTTGAAATTTAAGGAGGGTTTATCGATGGCAAAAAAAATGCCTGAAATAGGAGAATACCAATATGGCTTTTCTGATAAAGACGTATCCATTTTCCGCTCCAAGAAAGGTTTAACAAAGGAAATTGTTGAGGAAATCTCAAAAATGAAAAAAGAACCTGAGTGGATGTTGGAGTTCCGTTTAAAATCATTAGAGCAATTTTATAAAATGCCTATGCCTTTATGGGGCGGAGACTTAGCGGATTTAAACTTTGATGACATTACGTACTACGTAAAGCCTTCAGAGAAGTCAGAGAAATCTTGGGATGAAGTTCCTGAAGAAATTAAAAATACATTTGATAAGCTAGGTATCCCAGAAGCTGAACAAAAGTATTTAGCAGGGGTTTCTGCTCAGTACGAGTCAGAAGTAGTTTATCATAACATGAAAGAAGATTTAGAAGAACTAGGGGTTGTGTTTAAAGATACAGACTCTGCGCTTCGTGAAAATGAAGAAATCTTCAAACGATATTTTGGAACAGTTATTCCACCTGCGGATAATAAGTTTGCTGCTTTAAACTCTGCGGTTTGGTCTGGTGGCTCATTCATTTACGTACCAAAAGGAGTAAAATGTGAGACTCCACTTCAAGCATATTTCCGTATTAACTCAGAGAATATGGGACAGTTTGAAAGGACGTTAATCATTGCCGACGAAGATTCATCTGTGCATTATGTTGAAGGCTGTACAGCGCCTGTTTATTCAACAAATTCACTACACAGTGCGGTAGTAGAAATTGTTATTAATAAAAACGCTTATTGCCGTTATACAACGATCCAAAACTGGGCTCCAAACATTTTTAACCTAGTTACAAAACGTGCTGTAGCCTATGAAAATGCAACTATGGAATGGGTAGATGGAAATATTGGTTCAAAGCTTACGATGAAATATCCTGCTGTTGTCATGAAAGGTGAAGGAGCAAAAGGAACAATCCTTTCTATCGCTATCGCTGGTAAAGGACAGCACCAAGATGCAGGAGCAAAAGTTTTACACTTAGCACCTAACTGTTCATCGACAATTGTTTCTAAGTCAATTTCTAAACACGGAGGAAAAGTTACGTATCGTGGTATTTGCCACTTTGGTCGTAAATCTGATGGTTCTAAATCAAAAATTGAGTGTGATACACTAATCATGGATAACGAATCAACGTCTGATACAATTCCGTACAATGAAATCTTTAACAACAACATTACGTTAGAGCATGAAGCGACAGTTTCAAAAGTATCAGAAGATCAATTATTCTACTTAATGAGCCGTGGTATTTCAGAGCAAGAAGCAACTGAAATGATCGTAATGGGCTTCATTGAGCCATTTACAAAAGAACTTCCAATGGAATATGCAGTAGAAATGAACCGCCTAATCAAGTTCGAGATGGAAGGTTCAATCGGATAAAGAAAAAGGTGCGCGTATTAGGGATTTAAGTCTCGAATACGCGCATTACTTCTTTTTTTGGGCGTAAAAGAATTCTTAAACCATCATGGTGTATTTTCAACCTTTTAACGATTTTTGAAAGAAGTCTCTCACTTTAAGTTATGCTAAGTGGTGGTAGTTCACTTAAGTACGTCGCATATTTTATCCCACTCTTAAGGGGCAAGTAAGACCCCCACCTCAAAAAGTAAGAAAATCGAGAAGTTTAGGTGGGGGATAAACTGCCCCTAAAGGTCCGATATAGAATAACTTTCATCAGTGAAGCTGATGATTAGTTATTCTTATGCCCGTGGTATAAGTTGAGCTAACAATCAGTGGGGGATGAAGGAAACCCCCCCACTGATTGAAGTTCAGCTTTATATTGCCGTATATACTTTTCTAGCGTACTAAGTATTATGTTTTGCTTGCTTGATTTTTATGACAGACAGACTCGGTATGGTTATCCTCATTGAAATTACCATCCAAAATGTTCTCGAATAACGTTAAACTGCAGCAGCTCCTCAACGTCAGCTACTTGTATGATAAATTGTTGAACCTCATCCACATTTCCGCCAAAATCATGGATAGCTTGCTTCAATCGAGGTAAGTAAATACCAATTGTTGAATGGTGCTTTAAATGCCTTGTTAAATCTCCCATAGTAATGGATACACTAAGTACATCAGGGTCAAAATTGCCCCTATCTAGAATTTCAAAAGGCGCATTGATTGGTATGTAAATATATTGATCGTTCCAATTTACTTCTCCGTATATATATATTACAAACCATATAGGGACCTGTTTCCCTTCAAAGTAATCGTAGTACACCGTTGTTTTCATGTTAAGAAGCACCCTCTTTTATTATTTTCACAACCATATGTAGTAAATGTTTGTCTTGTTAGCCCAATTGGATGAATTTTCTTTTTTTTTATCAATTTCATAGCCTATGAGTTTGTTTTTGTTGTAAAATAGAGTCAAACTGTGTCGAAAAAAAGCAATGGGAAATCAAATCATTGCTAAACATTATCCATATCTAAGTAGTTGTACTCTATAATCGGATTACAAAAAAATATATATAAGATTTATAGTATTGAGGAACCTATGATTAGGCTGATACATGTAAAGATTTTACTTTCCTTATTAATTAAAACAATCTAATTGGTTTTTATCATACAACAAATAATTAACATTGAGTATTACTTAATGCACAGTTTTAATAGGTGAAAAAAGAGGAGTTAGAACAAATGAAAAATGGATTTGTATTTGAAGTGGTTGCTAATTTACAACGGGGAGAATCTTTACCGACATCGCAAGTCGATCAAGTGATATTTGTTGAAGAATACACATATGCAGCAGTAGAGGAAAAGTTTATCAAGTGGACCGCTCATGAGAATAAAACGAGAAAAATGAAAGAGCAGAACGAACCGATCAACATTGATATCAAATCAATCAAGTTTCTTTATGAAACGGTTTATTAATGTAAATAATCGCAACGGTAAATGATTAATTTAAAAGAAGGTGTCATCAAAAGCTAATGCTTTTAGACACCTTCTTCTCATTTAAGTAGTTGTATTTCTTTGTTTTTAATTATCTTTTTTTATCTCTCTGTTAATTGACCCGTGTGACCTAAGTTTACTCAGCCGCTTCTTCTTCTTCTTCAGCGTCTTCGTCTACTTCTTCCTCATCTGCTTCTGCTTCTTCTTCAGCATCTTCTAGCTCTTCGCCTTCTTCAGCCTCATCTGCTTCTTCTTCAGGTGCATCAGTTTCTGATTGTTCTACATCTGTTGGCTCTTCTGTTTCTGTTGGCTCGTCAGCTGTGTTACAAGCTGCCATCATAGCGATTAATAATGTTGCGATTGATAATTTTAAAGTTTTTTTCATTGGTATTACCCCCTTTTTTTATATACAGGATGATTATACTACTTTTTAGAAATAAAGAAAGCACTTCGACAAACTAAGACAAAAAAATTTTTTTCTGCCCGAAAAAATGCTAAAGAACTTGATGATAATAGTTTAGTTTGATATGCGCTGGCTACGTTTGTTAAACTAATTTTAAATTGAAATAAAAAGGTGTGTTAAAAGTGAAGACTTTAGTGGTTATAGGCATCGTCGTATTTGGTGCAATAATACCTATATCTATCTTTAAAGGCTTAAATAGTAACGATAGCGTACCGACTTCGAATGTAAAAAATGACGAATCTACATGGGAGTATCACTACTCTTTAGAAGCAGCTGGTTGGTCTTCAGAAAAATTAATGAAAGCACGCACATATTTTGATTCCTTAAATTCTACCGCAGCTATTGCTATTGTTGATGGGAAGGTTCTTTTTGAGTGGGGCGATGTGTCGAAAAATACAAATGTTCATTCGATTAGAAAAAGCTTTCTTAGTGCTCTGTTTGGTATACACCATGAAAATGGGATTGATTTACACGCAACATTAAAAGAGTTGGATATAAAAGAAATTCAACCTTTATCTGATCTAGAAAAAGAGGCTCAAGTAGTTGATTTATTAACATCGCGATCTGGTGTGTTTTTAAAGTCTGGTCAAGAATCCTGGAATATGAGAAGAAAACGTCCAATAAGAGGACGTTTTGCCCCAGGATCATTCTTTTATTATAATAATTGGGATTTTAATGTTTTAGGAACGATATTTAATAAACAAACAGGTACTGATTTGTTTGAAGAATTTTTTAAGAAACTTGCTCTACCACTTGGTATGGAGGATTTCTCGTTAGAGCAAACAAAATATAAATACGAGTTTAAAAAGTCCCTTCATCCGTCATATCTTTTCCAAATGTCAGCACGTGATATGGCGAGATTTGGTCAACTTTACTTACAAAACGGAAACTGGAAAGGACAACAGATTATCCCTGAAAACTGGGTGATAGAAAGTACAGCTATACAAGCTCATGTTCCTGGCAACAATGTATATGATTACGGGTACATGTGGTGGGTTGCTGAACCAAGTCAATTTGAGGGTGGAAAGCTTATTTCTGCTGTTGGCAGGTACGGACAATCAATTGATATCATCCCTTCATTAAACCTTGTCTTTGTTCATCGACTAGATTCTAATCAAAAATCATGGCTATCGTTGCCCCAAAAAGTGAGTCAAGAAGAACGATTACAATTATTGAAACTCGTAATAGATGCAAAAGCACCATAAATAAAGCGCCCTATCTTCATAGATTGGACGCTTTTATATCTTGGTTTTGTTCTATTTGTTCTTTTACTTTTTGTGGTAGCTGTCCGACTAAGTAATTCCCGAATCGCCACTTATTTACATAAAATGTAGTTGCCATCGAACTACTAGTACTAAAGAAAAATAAAATAAAGATGTAAGAAACTCCTAGCTTAATAGAAAAAAATCCGTAGAAATAGTCAAACGCTAGTATAAAGAAAAAATGGAGTAAGTAAATACCAAAGGAGTATTTACTTACCGTCAAAAAAACAGTTGGAATTTTCTTCATATGATAAGCTATGTAATAAATAAAGAACATAACAAATGTTGCATGGAGCAATATATCTACACGTTTAGAGCTATGGACCATTAAAAGGTTTGAGTGATAGAAAAATAATAATACGGCACTAGTAAATATTGGTGCAGAAAGAATGATGACTTTGTATTTTACTAGCAGTTTTATAAACGATTCGTAATAATGCCCACAATAAAAACCTAACGTAAAATAAAAAAACCATCCGAAGAATGGGATCCAATAAAATCGCTCCCAAATATAATTGTTAAAGGGAATGTTTAATGGGTCGATAAAATGAAAAAAACTTAAATAGGCAACATTAATAAATAAAGAAATACTTAGACCAATTTTAGGGTTTATTTTTTTAAATAGTTTGTGAGATAGTAAATGTAAAAAATAAAACTGAAAAATAATTAATACAAAATATCCGTGATAATCTCCAATAACAGCATTTAGCAAAAACTTTTTTACTCCTTCAGATAAAGGTGTCGCATAAGGGATGGCATAGAAAAAAGCCATAAATAGAAATGGTACTAGAAGGAACTTAGCACGTTTTTTTAGAAAATTTGAAGGAATTCTTTTATTTCGATAAGAATATGCCAATAAAAATTCAGAAATAAAGATAAACACTGGGGTGCTAAAATACAACAACATATTTAGCGAATCCCAAAATACGTAAGCAGTGTGACTAATTTGGCTAGTCGGAATAGAACTTAAGCCAATTCCGATGGCATGGAGAAATACGACACTTAAGCAAGCTATACTTCTAAGTACATACAATTCCTTGATTGTTTTCGTTTGATTCATAATAAGACCCCCTGATACTTTTTAAGGTTTAGGAGAATAAGTTGAATGAATTTCATTACTCGTTATTTTCGTCCAAAAGATTCTATAATATATCGTGACGCTGAAACGTTTGTGACTAAATACAGATTTGTTCGGCACGTTTTTTGTAATTGTGAAATTCATTTAGTCATGATCTCATGAATATCGACGCGATTGTTACTCATAATAACATTTTTATCCAGTCCGTGGGAGCACTTCTTCAAAAATAGACAATTAAACATCTTTCATTCATAATTAAAGCTGACTTTAAAAAAGAAAGTTGGCTTATTATGGAATGGATACTTTTGACCTTAATTGGTTTAGTCGCAGGGACGTTAGGAAGCTTAATGGGACTTGGCGGTGGAATAATTGTTGTTCCTACTTTAATGATTTTTAGTGGCTATGTAAGTATATTGGCTGGTGTGACTCCACAAGTGGCAGTAGGGACTTCCTTGTTAATTATGATATTTACAGGGCTTTCATCTACGTTAGCCTATGTTAAGCAAAAGACGGTCGATTTAAAAAGTGGATGGTTATTTTTTGCTGGCAGTGGTCCAGGTGCGCTATTAGGTGTTTACTTTAATAATGGAATAGATCCAAGAGTTTTCTTAATTTTCTTTGGTAGTTTTATTATCTTTATTTCGTTCGTATTAATGATACGAAAGTATTTAAAACCATTAAAGCTTACGAAGAAAGGAATCAAACGTGAATACATAAATGAAGCTGGGGAAACGGTTGAGTATGGCTATCACCCGTTAGTAGCATTATCTATCGCTTTTATCGTTGGAATGTGCTCAGGTTTATTTGGAATTGGCGGTGGCTCACTAATGGTGCCAGCGATGATATTGTTATTTGGTTTTCCACCTCATCGTGCTGTCGCCACTTCGATGTTTTTGATATTTTTATCTGCAATCGTTAGCTCAATTACACATATTTCTTTAGGTAATGTTAATTGGTTATACGCGTTAGCGTTAATTCCTGGAGCTTGGTTTGGAGGTGTATTAGGAGCTTTCATTAATCAGCGACTTCAAAGTGACACACTTGTAAAACTTTTGAGAATTTTTCTGGTCATAATTGGTATTCGATTAATTTACCAAGGCCTTTTTTAAGGTTGAAGAAAAATAACCTTTAACGGTTTTTGAGGTGATTTTTATCTATATTTTAAAATCGGAATTTATAAATTTCTAACTTGGAAACTGTCTAGCGCAAGCAGCCTACGAGCTCGGTCACTTCAGTCAAGTTACTGACTTCAATGTCTTCTTGTTACATTTTGAAATTCTACATTAATTAAAGCGGTGATTTCTTTGAGTTCTTCTATTATTCATATTTTGCATACAAACGATTTACATAGTCGTTTAGAACAATGGCCCAAAATTGTTTCTTTATTAACGGAAAAAAGAAAGAGTTTTGAACAAAATGGTGAATCAGTATTAGTTTTTGACATCGGAGATCACGCAGATCGAGTTCACCCATTAACAGAAGCAAGTCTTGGGAAAGTCAACGTATTACTCATGAATGAGGTATCTTACAATGCGGTGACGATTGGTAATAATGAAGGGATTACGATATCAAAACAAGCATTAAATGAGCTATATGATGATGCCAATTTCCCAGTGTTAGTTGCTAATTTATTCGATCAAAGTGGTAAACGACCAGGTTGGCTAAAACCATACGAAATTATGAAACTACCTAATGATCTCACAGTTGGGGTTATTGGAATGACCATACCGTTTCGTCCTTTTTACGATGCGTTAGATTGGAATATAGAAGATCCGTTTGCATTGTTACCCACCATAGTAAAAGAAGTAAGGGAACAAGCCGATCTTGTCATACTATTATCGCACTTAGGACTAAATCTCGATGAAGAAGTTGCAAAGCAAATTGATGACATTGATATTATATTGGGGGGACATACTCATGATGTCCTTGAAGAAGGTTTATATATAAATAATACAATCATTCATCAAGCAGGAAAATTTGGGACATATGTAGGTGAGTTATCTTTTAGCTATGACCATCAAAATAAACAAATTTTGAATTATCAGGCAAAGTGTTTACATGTGAATGAATACCCTGCATGTAAACAAACAGTTGAAAAGATTACGACCATTTCACAACAGAAACAACCTATATTAGACGAAGAGATTTTATCATTAACAAAACAATTACCTATCTCCTGGGATAAACCAAGCCCATTCGCCTCGTTTCTGGCAACCGCTGTAAAAGAATGGTGTCGTGCAGAGGTTGGAATGATCAATTCAGGCCTTTTACTCGAAGGCTTGAAAGTTGGAGCTGTGACGAGAGCGGATTTACATCGGATTTGTCCACATCCTATTAATCCTTGTAAATTAGAAATTAGCGGAAAGGTGTTAAAGGAAACAATTCTTTATTCTCTTTCTGAAAAGATGGTTTTCAAGGAAATTCGAGGATTTGGTTTTCGGGGAAGTGTAATGGGGATTATGGTATTTGATGGTGTTACATATGAAGAGAAAAAGCTTAACGATGGATTATCGCATATAACAAACATAAAAATAAACGGTAATGAAATTGAACCTGACCGTGTCTATAAGGTTGCTACGATTGATATGTTTGCCTTTGCCCATTTCTATCCAGCGCTAGTAGAAGCAAAAGTGAAAAAGTACTACATGCCGGAATTACTTAGAGATTTAATAGCATGGAAGCTTCAAGAATCTGCATCAGATCTTTAGTTGTAGAGCAAGCTCATTGAACTCATATCATAAACTTTGTATTTAAAATTGGGTTATTAGCCAAAAGGTATTATTGCACTTTTCTACTTGGATTTCATACTTTGTTAGAGAGGGCGAACTATACTAAACGTCCTGAAAACCATAACGACTGGTTAGGGGTGTGAGATAATGCTTGAAATGCAACCAATCATTATAGACGGTCATCAATTTACAGCAGTTCAAATGAAGTTGCCAAAAACAAACTTTATGGCTGTTACAAATGATAAAGGTTATATCATGTGTGGTGCGTTAGATGTTGCCCTATTCAATAGCAATGAAAAGCTAAGGGAACGTAAAATTATTGCAGGAAGAGCTGTTGGTGTAAGAACGATTGAACAATTAATAGATGCACCGTTAGAGTCTGTTACATTAGCTGCAGAAGAATTAGGCATCAAAGCAGGTATGAAGGGCAAAGACGCATTATTAAAAATGATATAGTCATTAAAACGCTTTAAAACAAGCAGTGAGGGCATACTCCTTACTGTTTGTTAATTTTAGAGGAAAATAGGACTAAAGAAGTGAATATGACAGGATGTTACTTAAAAATTAACACAATAGATAGGTTGTCGGATATAATTAAACTAATACATAATAGTTACTTAAGGATACGCACGTGTTATACTAGTTTACGTCTACGTACATAATATTTTTGAAAAATAAAGTAACAATTTTTTAGTGTAGGAGTATTGCCAATGAGATTAGTCGCGACAAGATCATTAAAAGAAAATGATATTTTAAGTAAGCCGGTATTACATGATAATGGAAATGTACTTGTTCAATCTGGTATTCCATTATCTAACCGGATTATAAGTAGACTATCTGATTTTGGGATCGGCTACGTATATGTTGATGACGAGATTACGAAAGACATTATCGTAAAAAATGTAATATCAGATGAGACTCGTAAAGAGGCAATTCATACCATAACAAAAGAGTTTAAAGAAATTGCCAATCACCATATCGTTGGTCAAAAACTAAACCCACTCCACTTAAGTAAAGACTTTTCCAATATTATCCAAAAGATATTAAACGATATTAAAAGTAGTGACGATGTAATCTCTATTTTATCTGATGTTTATTGTTATGATTCATATGTCTTCACTCATTCACTGAATGTAACGATCTACACAGTTGGACTAGCTATGAAAATGAAATTTTCAGAAAAGCAGCTTTTTGAAATAGGTCTAGGTGCTATCTTACATGATGTCGGTAAGGTTATGGTAACCAAAGAGATTTTAGAAAAAAATGGGCGTCTTACTGACGAAGAATATGAAATAGTAAAAATTCACTCTCGCGCAGGCTATGATTTATTACGAAACGCACCGAATATTCCATTATTAGCCGCTCATTGTGCTTTTCAACACCATGAAAGATTAAACGGATCGGGTTACCCTCAAGGACTTTCTGGAGATGAAATACATTTATACGCAAAAATTTTAGCAGTAGCCGATGTTTTTGATGCGGTCACTTCTAACCGAGTTTACCGTAAAGCTATGCTCCCACATGAAGGTTTAGAAATATTATATTCTGGTGCAGGAACATTGTTTGATAAAACAATTGTTGAATTGTTCAGTAGGACAATTGCCATATACCCAATCGGTATTACTGTGTACTTAAATGATGGAAGAAAAGGTGTTGTTTCAAAACAAAATAAATATTTTAGTATGAGACCTCACGTTAGAGTATTTGAACAAAACGGTGACAGAGTTGAACCTTATGAAGTTGACTTGCTCAAAGAAAGAAGCGTTGCCATTATTGAATGCGAAGCGAGACTTGGCACAGAATAATGAAGAGTTTAGGATGTAGAATGTAATAATATATATTATGTTAAAGACAAATATTTTACATCCTTCAGCGAAAAAAAGAAAGGATGTTTGGTTATGGATCGGCAGTATTTAGATTTATGTAAACACATATTAGAAAATGGCGCAAAAAAAACGGATCGAACAGGTACGGGAACCATTAGTACATTTGGCTACCAAATGCGTACAAATTTATTAGACGGTTTTCCATTACTTACAACAAAAAAGCTTTCTTTAAAAGCCATAATTCATGAACTTTTATGGTTTTTAAAGGGAGACACAAATATCCAATATTTAAAAGAGCACAATGTTAAGATTTGGAATGAATGGGCCGATGAAAATGGGGACCTAGGCCCTGTATACGGAAAACAATGGCGCTCATGGACAGCACCAGACGGAACGACAATTGATCAAATTTCAAATGTCATAGATGAAATTAAACGAAATCCTGATTCAAGAAGACTAATTGTTAATGCATGGAATGTAGGCGAATTAGATGACATGGCGTTATCACCGTGCCATTGTTTATTCCAATTTTATGTGAATGATGGCAAATTATCGTGTCAGCTTTACCAAAGAAGTGCCGATGTTTTTCTAGGCGTTCCTTTTAATATTGCTTCTTATGCATTATTAACTATGATGATTGCTCAAGAATGTGATTTAGAGCTTGGTGAATTTATTCATTCTTTCGGTGATGTCCATATTTACTTAAACCATGTTGAGCAAGTAAAGTTACAACTTACAAGAGAGCCTCGAGTATTACCGAAAATGAAATTAAATCCAAATGTAAAATCGGTTTTTGATTTTACATATGAAGATTTTGAATTAGTGAACTATGATCCCCATCCTCATATTAAAGGAGAAGTTTCTGTATGATTTCGTTGATTGTAGCAATCGGGGAAAATAGAGTTATCGGATTCGAAAATAAAATGCCGTGGCATTTACCTGCTGATTTAGCATACTTTAAAAAGGTCACCACAGGTCATACAGTTATCATGGGGAGAAAAACCTTTCAATCAATTGGGAAACCCCTTCCTAATCGAACGAACGTTATCTTAACTAGAGATATTCATTTTTCAGCTGCTGACTGTCTTGTTATTCACTCGGTTGAAGAAGCGTTAGAGATTGGGAAAGATCAGGATATTTTTGTCATAGGTGGAGCCGAAGTTTATAAACAGTTTCTTCCTTTTGTAGATCGCGCCTATATCACGAAAATTCATGAGAGCTTTAGCGGAGACACATTTTTCCCTGAATTAGGTGAAAATTGGCAGCTTACCTCAAGTGAAATTCACGATCCAGATGAGAAAAATCGCTACATTTATGAATTTCAAGTTTTTGATAAGGTACGAGAGTAGAAAAGAAATAAGTGTTAGTATGACTCTCATTGATTGAAGTTTAGTGTGTTTTTTACTTTAAGTTGCAAAATGAATCCGATTAAGAAATTTGCTCAGGTTATAAAGTCTAATTAAAAAATCCTGTGTAATTCTATATTTCTAGGTAAGAACCAGTCCCTCTTTGCATACACATTTAGTATGTGAAGGGGGTTTTTGAATGTTTAAAAAGAGAAGGTATCGACCCCGTAAAGGTCCGCTTCCGTTTCGCTATGTATTTTTGATATCGTTTATTATTTTTTGTATTATGTCGGTACAAGGTCTTTGGATAGTGGAGAAAGGGATACGACCAACACTCCTCGATATTGCCAATACTGAAACACAAAGAATTGGAACACTTGCAATTAATCAAGCACTTCATAAAAAATTAATAGAAAATGGTGATATAGATAAACTGATTGAAGTTCAACAAGACAATTCTGGACAGATCATATCTGTAACCTTTAATCCAATTGTAGCTAATCGAGTTTTACATGAATCTACTCATCGAGTTCAAAGTTATTTAAATGATATAGCACTAGGAAAAATAAGAGATTTGAGCATTCCTGATAGTATTGATATCGAACATAATGGTGAGCCTTATTTCCAAGATGGAATTATTCATTGGATTCCATTAGGTCAAGCGACTAATAATGTCCTTCTTGCTCATCTAGGCCCAAAGGTTCCTGTTCGTTTAACAGCTATAGGAGATGTAAAATCACAATTGAGGAGAAATCTAGAAGCGAGCGGAATAAATAACACAACAATTGAATATTTAGTTGATATAACAGTTGACGTTCGGATCGTTATTCCATTTTCGACAACCACACAAGTAGTTGAAACATCGATTCTAGTTGGGAGTATATTTGTTCCAGGAGTTGTACCTGAATTTTTCTATAGTGGAAGCGGAGAAGGTGGGAATATGCCAATGCCAGCAATCGTTCAACCAGGTGATCTTGGTGAATAAATAGTAGTAGTGGTATAAATTAGTGGTTGTTATACTCTAATAATATTGCTATAATAATTGAGTTAAAAATAAAATAAAGCAATGCCTCATCTAAAGGTGGGGTAGAGGCGCGAAACTTATGAGTAGATAGTTAGAGAATGACAACGATGAAGACTATCAGAAAGGAAGTTTTGCCGAAGTGGTGATAAGAGTCAAGATTATCATTGCTGGGGCTACATTAAATAAATGTAGCACTGTCACAATTATTATTTCACAAAATAATTGTGGAGAACTACTGTTGTTTAGGGTGAGGACCGTTGTTTACTGATGGAGGTAGCAGTAGGTTTTTCTAGTGCTGCCTTTTTGTTTGCAAAAAAAGGGAGGAAAGTTTGATGGAAGGATCGATTTTTAGTCTGCTTCCACCAATTTTAGCATTAGTGATGGTTATGTTTACAAGACGAGTGTTACTATCACTTGGAGTTGGAATTGTAGTTGGAGCATTCATGATTAATTATGATAGTGGAAATGTATTCTTGGAAAGTGTAAACCAAATTTTCTCTATTGTGGATGGAATTTTTATTGACGATGGTGCAATCAATTCGTGGGAATTATATATTATCTTTTTCTTATTATTATTAGGTATGATTGCATCATTGATTGCAATTACAGGTGGTAGTCGTGCATTTGGAGAATGGGCACTTTCTCGCGTGAAGACGAGAGTAGGGGCACAACTCATTACGGTACTACTTGGTGTAATCATTTTCATTGATGACTATTTTAATAGTTTAACAGTTGGAAACGTAGGCAGGCCGTTAACGGATCGACACCGTATTTCTAGAGCAAAGTTAGCTTATTTAGTGGATTCAACAGCCGCTCCAATGTGTGTAATTGCTCCTGTATCAAGTTGGGGAGCTTATATTATTACAATTATTGGTGGAATTTTAGTATCACATAGTGTGACGCAGTGGGAAGCGTTACAAGCATTTGTGTTAATCGCCCCTATGAACTTTTATGCGATTTTTGCAATATTAATGGTTATTGCCGTCGTTTATTTTAAATTAGACCTTGGACAAATGCGTGTACATGAAAAACGAGCAATTGAAACAGGTGAGGTTGTAGACAAGAAAAAAGGAGCAGTTCCAGGTGACCATGGAGATGTATCTACCAAAAAGGGAAAAGTTGGCGATTTAATATGGCCAATCGTAACGTTAATTGTTGCAACAGTTTTCTTTATGATTACAACGGGAATTGATGGTTCAGAAGGTGACACCTCGATTTTAGCTATTTTTGAAAACACAGACGTAGCTGCAGCTCTTCTTTATGGTGGTTTAGTAAGCTTGGCTGTTACACTTATTTTAAGCTTCTCAAGAAAATTAGGCGTAAGTGAAATTGGATTTGGATTATGGGCTGGAATTAAGTCGATGCTACCAGCAATCTATATTCTTATTTTTGCATGGACAATTATTTCTATTATTAAGGATCTTGGAACAGGTGCGTATTTAGCAAGCTTAGTTCAAGATACAAATTTTAACTTAGCGTATTTACCAGTCATTTTGTTTATCATAGCTGGATTTATGGCATTTTCAACTGGTACAAGTTGGGGTACATTTGGAATTATGCTACCTATCGCAGGGGATATTGCAGCAGCCACGGATATTTCAATGATGTTGCCAGTGCTTGCCGCTGTACTTGCTGGATCTATCTTCGGTGACCATTGTTCTCCAATTTCAGATACAACTATCCTGTCATCAACAGGAGCAGGTAGCCATCATATCGATCACGTATTAACGCAGCTTCCATATGCTTTGATGACTGCAGGAATTACAATTGTCGGCTATCTTGTATTAGGCTTTACAGGTAGTGCCGTTATTGGTTTCATAGTTGCAGCAGTAGTATTTGTGATCGTAGTAGTAATTATGAAAAAAGTCGTTCCTGTATTAAAAGGAGCTTAATGTTTAACAGCCCAAGTACTAATGGTAAGTACTTGGGCTTATTCTGTAATGAGGATTAATGTTGTGAAGGTGATTTCTGCGTGTAACCAGGAAGATAGGTGCGAAAAGCAAATTTGGCATGGAAGCAGGAGGATTGTGAAGCTTTTCTTGATTTGTGAACGATTCGTGAAAAATATGCACGATCTGTGGAAATGTGAACGATTCATGAAAAATATGCGCGATCCAAAGGAATTGTTCGCCGTTCATGGATATGAACGATCCGGAAGAAAACATGTGAGTTCAAGCATTTGTGAGCAATCTCCTGAATTTCTACACCCTCTTTCATGTTTCAACTTTAGTATCTTTTTTAAGTGGTATTTTTTGAAAAAAACTTCGAATATAAATGAAAAATGTCAATTAATATAATATTTTGAAAAAATATTCTTTGACAAATTAAAGTGATAATAATAAAATAAAAAAATAATAAATAATCTGAATATTGTAACTAATAATTGGTAATTGAACTCATTTTCTAAATGTTATTAACAGGGTGGTTATAATTTTCGGAATATAACAAATTATATTACACAAAAAGAAAAGGTGGTAGTAAAATGGAAGGTCGTGAACAATGGGGTACAAGGGCTGGGTTTATTTTAGCAGCTGTTGGTTCCGCTGTAGGTTTAGGAAATATTTGGCGTTTCCCGTATGTAGCTTATGATAATGGTGGAGGAGCATTTTTTATTCCTTACCTATTTGCACTTTTAACTGCGGGTATCCCACTTCTCATCATGGAATTTACAATGGGTCATAAATATCGTGGTTCGGCACCACTTACATTTGCTCGTATGAACAAGAAAACAGAATGGATTGGTTGGTGGCAAGTGGCCATTTCATTCGTCATTTCGACATACTATGCAGTTATTATTGCATGGGCGTTAGCTTACACGTACTTTGCAGTTGGTCTAAAATGGGGAGAAGATACTGGTGGATTTTTATTTGGTGATTTCTTAAATTTGGCCGAAGCACCAGGACAGATTGGGAGTGTTGTTCCGTCAGTATTTATTCCATTATTAATCGTTTGGGTCGTTACATTAGGTGTTTTATTTAAAGGGGTAAAAAAGGGAATTGAGGTTGCAAACCGTGTTTTTATTCCTACATTAATGATTATGTTTTTACTTATCGTTATTCGTGCTCTTACATTAGAAGGAGCTGCACTTGGATTAGAAACACTCTTTAAGCCAGACTGGAGTGAAATTATGTCTCCAGGAGTTTGGGTAGCGGCATACGGACAAATATTCTATAGTTTATCTATCGGATTTGCGATTATGATTACTTATTCAAGTTATTTACCTAAAAAAGCTGACATTAATAACAATGCCTTTATCGCAGGTTTTAGTAATTCAAGTGTTGAATTATTAGCAGGTTTTGGTGTGTTTGCTGCATTAGGTTTTATGGCAACACAAGCTGGTGTTGGAGTAGATGAGGTTGCAACTGCTGGAATTGGTTTAGCGTTTGTTGTTTTCCCGCAAATTTTAAACTCATTTCCAGGGTTTAATGGGTTGTTTGGTGTTTTATTCTTCGGCTCATTAGTATTTGCAGGTTTATCTTCATTAATTTCTGTTGTTGAAACATTTATTGCAGGATTTCAAGATAAGTTCAAAGTGTCTCGTAAGAAGGCTGTAGGTATAGGTGGTGGATTATCAGCGCTTATATCATTCCTATTTGCAACACAAGGTGGTTTATTTTTACTAGATGCAGCTGATTATTTTATCAATCAGTTTGGGGTTGCTTTAGCAGGACTTGTATCAGTTATTACAGTTTCTTGGTTTTTAAAGAACCTTAAACCACTTCAAGATCATGCGAATGCAACGTCGGATCTTAGAACTGGCTTATGGTGGAGATTTTGCTTAGGAGTAATCACACCAATCGTATTAGGTTACATGTTTGTAATGAACTTGATCGATAATATTAAAGAAAATTACGAAGGTTATCCAACTTCATTCCTATTCTTCTCAGGTTGGGCAGTTGCAATTGGAGCGATTGTTTTAGGAATTGTCTTTGCTTCTTTAAAATGGGGAGAAAAAGATTTAGAATTACCTACTTCTTCAGAAGGAAAAGGAGGAAATGAATAATGAGTGGAAGTGCCATTGTTATGATGTTTATCGGTATGATTGTTATTTGGGGCGGACTTGGAGCGAGTATTTTTAATGCAGTGAAGGTTTCTAAACAAAAATAAATATTGGTTTATGGTTACTAGTATTTGAAAAACGCATGGATTTGAACTGCACCCCCAATTGGTGGTGCAGTTTTTTTATATAATCAGAATTTATAAATTTCTAACTTGGAAACTGTCAAGCGCAAGCAGCCTACGAGCTCGGTCACTTCAGGCAAGTAACTGACTTCAATTACTACATGAAATACTCCACTGAATATCTCCATGTAGCTTTGCTTCGAGGAAGCCTACCTCAGAGCTTTACTAGTAGACGCAGAAGCACGGGGAAGCCAAAGAGCGGCTTCCGAAAAGGCCTTCCAGTGCCTATCGCTCGTGAACAAGGCGCTTGAACTTTTCTTATATAAAATAACTCATCTATGGTATCGTAAAGGACACTTTAAAACCTTTTGAGACGGATTTGAGCAGCTGCTCGTGACCACAAGCTTGTGCATTAGTTATGCATTATATTTAAATGGACTGTGGTTCCGTTATTTCTAAAAAAAGAGTCATTTTTCAAAATTTACGGACCACAGTTCCGTTATTTGATAGTAAATGCTTAATTTTCTTGTGATTTTATGAAAATAACGGAACTCATGTCCAAAAAAAGCTACAAAGTGGTGAATTCTTAGAAATAACGGATCCTCTGTCCGCGAAAGTTTTACTATCCGTAAGTTAATTCATCACTTATTACTCTAGGAGTAGATAAACTGGTTTTTAAAAAAACATCCCTAATGTGAGTTCTTGCCCAACCAATCCAATTAGCTAAGCTAGCTGTGCATCAAATCCCTGGGGTTTTAAGCTTTTAAAATTACCTCTTTCGTTTCGCTGCTCTATCTTTTTTCTCCCAGTTTTTTAATGAAGGAAACGGGTCAAAAGACCATTCTGTAAAACCATTGTCTCGATACATACCGTAATGTAAGTGTGGTGGGAATTTCCCTTGAGTTCCGGGTTTTCCGTAACCTGAGCTACCCACGTATCCAAGTACAGTTCCTGGCTCTACTACTAGTCCCTCTTCAATCCCTTTTTCAAACCCACTTAAGTGTGCGAAGTAGTGGTAGATATTATCTAGATCTCTTATCCCGATACGCCAACCACCATATTTATTCCATCCTTTTAGTTCTACGATTCCATAAGTAGTTGCTCTAACAGGTGTTCCGTAACCCGCAAAAATGTCTGTGCCCTCATGAATCCTTCTGCCACCCCAACCACGGGCATCACCCCATGTGTTTTTATAACTATAGTTAAAGTGGAGAGGAAGTGGAAATGCATTTTTGCTTAAGGAAATTGTATTAAAAGTCTCATAAACTTTTGCGTGCCCCATAATTAGCTGTAAAGATTTTTCTCGCTTGTAAAATTCCCATAAACCTATACGGATATTTTCTTCATCATAGCCAAAGGACTCCAAATGTCTGGAAAATGTATAGAGCACGTCTTCGTCATTATTAATATCGGCTAATCCATCGCCGTCTCCATCTAATCCTACACCACCGAACATACTAATGGAAAGTGGATTATTATCCTCTAGATCTGGGTTAAGTGGTCCTACCCATTTTTGTGGTGAGTAGTAAATTGCTATAGCTCCTTCTTCTCTAGGTAAATCTCTCCTTGCACGGCGCAAACCTCGCTCAAAGGAGTCTGCAGCTGCTAAATAATACCATGGAACATTTGTTAAAGTTTCCATTTTTTGATATAAATCCATACGTTGCTCTTGTCGTTCTTCGTAGGTGAGCTGAGTTTTTTCATTTGCATACGCAGGTAAAGGAAGATAGGTTACTGTAATCAATAAACTAATTATGATAAATAGTGAACGTTTCATCTAACTAGCTCCTTTCTTGAGATTAAAGAAAGTTAACTTTAACTAAAGAATATGACTTTCTTCTGAATCCCTTTAAGGGAGATCTTTAGTGAAAGTACTTTATGTAGGTTAATAAGCCAAACTTTCTTGATCAGCTCATAACTATAGTTTGTAGAAAAGAGAGAAAATAATATATGCTAAATAATACCAATAATGACTGAGCAACATTTTTGTGATTTTTATCGTTTCGTGTTAAAGTTAAAAAAGAAAAAATGTTACTGTTACTAGAGCTTATAGCCTCGGAGTGGGAGTGAAAAGACTTGGCAAAACAAGAAGAACACATACGTAAGCCAGATTGGCTAAAAATTAAATTGAATACAAACGACTCATATACAGGGTTAAAAAAGATGATGCGTGAAGAAAAGCTACATACAGTTTGTGAGGAAGCGCGATGTCCTAATATTCATGAATGTTGGGCTGAGCGCAAAACAGCAACATTTATGATCTTAGGAGATGTTTGTACGAGAGCTTGCCGCTTTTGTGCAGTAAAAACAGGTCTTCCAACTGAATTAGATCTAGCTGAGCCAGAAAGAGTAGCGAAGTCTGTGAGAACAATGGGGTTAAAACATGTTGTTATCACCGCTGTAGCAAGAGATGATTTAAAAGATGGCGGTGCGAAAGTATTTGCTGAAACAGTTCGTGCTATACGTCGTAAAAGTCCGTTTTGTTCAGTGGAAGTGCTTCCTTCTGATATGATGGGTTCAGAAGAAAATTTGAAAATTTTAATGGACGCCCGACCGAATATTTTTAATCATAATATTGAAACAGTTAGGCGTTTAACACCAAGAGTAAGAGCGAGAGCTACATATGATCGTTCACTGTTTGTATTAAAAAAAGCAAAAGAAATGTATCCTACTATTCCAACTAAGTCTAGTTTAATGATAGGCCTTGGAGAAACGAAAGAAGAAATTATAGAAACAATGGATGATCTTCGTGCCCATAATGTGGATATTTTAACAATTGGTCAATATTTACAACCGACAAAAGGACATATAAAAATTAGTAAATATTGGAGCCCTGAAGAGTTTGCAGAGTTAAAAGAAATTGCAATGAGCAAAGGGTTTAGTCATTGTGAAAGTGGTCCATTAGTACGCTCATCCTACCATGCTGATGAGCAAGTAAACGAAGCTCAAGCAAGACAAGAAGCATTAAAAGTAACTGAGGATTAGGTCATACCTAATCCTTTACTTTTAAAGTAAGAAGGAAAATTTTTCAATCCTGAAAAGGTATATATTAATAAAATTTGTACAAGTTATATTTTTATGTTGAATTTCTTCATTAGATGAGGCAATATAGGAATCGAGGTGAAAGCAATGATTCGTGTACAAGGCGTTAGCTTTGAAGTTATTGAAGATTCAAGAGATGCATGGAACGAAGAAGCTTTTAAAGCACGTTACAGTGATATATTAAATAAATACGATTATATTGTAGGCGATTGGGGTTATAGTCAGTTACGCCTTCGTGGTTTTTTTAATGATTCTAACCGAAAAGCAACCTACGATTCAAAAATTAGTACGTTGCCTGAATACTTATATGAATATTGCAACTTTGGTTGCCCTTATTTCGTATTACGAAAAGTAAATACAAAAAAAGCACAAGAAGCTAATAAACAATTAGTCAGTGAATAGCAGAAAGCACATTCCTAAATGGGATGTGCTTTTGTTTTACAATCAGTCGGTCTAGTCTAAGTGAACTTAGAATTATTTTTTAAACTATCTCGTACAAAAAACTTCGAAGTTCATCAGCGTCTTTTTCGTCTAAGTGAAATGCATGTTCAATGTATCCTGGTTCCTCAAGGTCATCAATTCCGATAATAGCAAACCTGTTTGATTGTACATCTAATACAAGCTGCTTTCCGTAGTACCTGGTTGTAGACATTATGGCGATATCAAAGCGTTGATTTTCCCCCATAAAACTTACAAATCGTGTTTTCGTTTGTTCACTCTCGTCGTAAAGATAAAAGCGATCTGCCATGAAGTCTCACCTCTTTTTAATGTTAGTATGATCATATCTTAAATTTCACAATAAAAAAAGAAATTGACCTTAATAGCCAATTTCTTTGCATTTTTACTCAAATACTAAATGTGGTTTATTTTCTAAATGATGATGAGCTTTTATATAACGAACAGTCCCGGTTTTTGCACGCATGACAATTGAATCTGTTTCAACTAGGTCGCCACCTAGGAAACGTACACCGTGAAGCAGTTCACCGGAAGTTACACCAGTTGCAGCGAAAATTGCATCATCGCCACGAACTAAATCATTTAGCTGTAATATTTGGCTTGGATCTTCTAGGCCCATTCGTTTACAACGAGCGACTTCTTCATCATTCATTGGAACCAATCTTGCTTGCATATCTCCACCAAGTGCTTTTAGTGCTGCAGCAGAAATGACTCCTTCTGGGGCACCACCGATACCAATAAATAAATCAATACCTGTATGAGGTAGGGCTGTAGCTATTGCAGCTCCAACATCGCCGTCCCCAAAAAGTTTAACGCGCGCACCCTTTTTTCTAATTCTTTCAATGATTTCCTCATGACGTTCACGTTCTTGAATAATGATTGTTACGTCATGAACTCGTTTATTTGTCATTTTTGCAATAATATCAATAGTCTTTTCAATAGGATCGTCTAAACGAACAAGCCCAGCTGCTTTCGGGCCAACTGCCATTTTCTCCATATACATGTCAGGAGCATGAAGTAAACAACCGCGATCGGCAACAGCGACTACTGCCATAGCATCAGGATGTCCTTTGGCAACGATGCTTGTACCCTCTAGAGGATCAACAGCAATATCTACTTTAGGGCCGTTTCCATTTCCTAATTCTTCGCCTATATATAACATCGGTGCTTCGTCTAGTTCACCTTCACCGATTACCACCGTACCTTGCATATTTACAGATTCAAACATTGCGCGCATTGCACTTGTTGCTGCATTATCAGCCTCATTTTTCAATCCTCGACCCATCCATTGTGCACACGCCAATGCAGCTGCTTCTGTTACACGAACAATTTCTAACGCTAATTCACGTTCCACCTTTATAATTCCTCCATTACACTCTATAATTTTTACATAAGAATTTATTATTGGTACAAATATAACGAAATCGTAACCTTATGCAAAGTTTCACTGTTTTAAAGTATAACAAAATGACAATCAATATTAAACACTAAATCAAAAAAAGCGAAGATGCATTATGTTATACTATATTTTAGAATAAATTTCCCTAAAGAGGTGAATTCTATGTATTTTGTTGATCGTAAGGCAATTGAAGAAAAGCTATCGTTATTGAATGAATACCTAAATTTTTATAAGAGTAAAAACGAATGGACGACGTTTACGGACAAATTGTTATTAGAAAGAATCGTACATATTATAATCGAGTCAATCCTAGATGTTGGAAATGCGATAATTGATGGGTTTATTATGAGAGACCCTGGTAGTTATGAGGATATTATCGCTATCCTTTTAGATGAAAAAGTGGTTAGTGAAAATAATGCAGGTGGACTTAAGAATGTGATTACTTTAAGAAAAATGGTTGTTCGCGATTATACAAACGTCGATCACGAAGAGCTGGATCGAGTGTTTTTAACTAATATTGAGTGCCTGAATAACTTTTCTTCCTCTGTTCAAGAGTACCTAAAAAATGAACTAGGGCATGTAACCGCGTTTAAACCAGATGAAGGAATGTAGATATCTTCCATAATCGGTTCGTAATTATGTATATTTTTAAACAATTTTGTTGTTTAATTTACATACGTAAAGCCTTCCTTTAAAATTAAAAGAAAGGATGGTGTAGACATGGGGAATCAAGTTTCTACAAGAGATCAAATTTTAAGCTTACTAAAGGTTAATAAACAGCTGACAGTTTCTGAAATGGCTAATCACCTTGAGATTACAGAAATGGCTGTTAGACGACATTTAAATACATTAGAACGTGATAATATAATTGCAACCACTCTAGTTCGTCAGGCAATGGGACGACCAACTAATGTCTATTTTCTAACAAAAACAGGCCAAGAAATGTTCCCAAGAAATTATGCGACACTAACGGTTGATTTACTTAGGGACATTGAAGACTTAAGTGGGAAAGAAATGGTTCAACAATTGTTTGAACGTCGTAAAGAGCGTTTAAAAGGAAAATACGGCTCAAGAATTACCGATGAACTAACTTTAGATGAAAAAATTACAGAACTAGCGCGCTTACAAAATGAACATGGCTATATGGTAGAACTAGATAAAGATGCAGAGGGTAGTTATATCTTTAAAGAATATAATTGTCCAATATCTGAAATTGCAAAAGAATACCCTATAGCATGTAGTTGTGAACTATCCTTATTTCAAGAATTACTAGGAACTGACCAAGTAGATTGTGAGATTTGTATGGCTGTTGATTCTGAACCTCATTGTTTTTACAAAATTAAGCCTAAGAAATAAAGCTCATTTTCATTAGCAAGGGAATCGCCACTTTATGAATGGGATAAAGTCGTATTTAACAATGTAAGAAAGTATAAAATTCCTTACTTGGAAACTGTCTAGCTCCAGGTGCCATCGGCTCGAACACTTCAGATCGTCAATTGCGGTCAAAGAGCAGACCGCTTCTTGACGACCTTCCAGTGTTTGTCGCCAATAGGCGGGCGCCTTGCGCTTTTCTTGTGAAGTCACTTCTACTGGGGTGGCTTTTTTTCTATAGACTAAAATTTTTCATGCCCCTAAAAGTATAATTTTCCACGTGGGTAGTATAAGAAGTACATGAGTGCGCTAAGATAAAAAGCGATACGATAGACACAAGGATTTTTTTGATAGATAATTTATCCCACACTTAAGGGGCAAGTAAGACCCCGACCTCAAAACTTAAGAAAATCGAGAAGTTTAGGTGGGGGATAAACTGCCCCTAAAGGTCCGATATAGAATAACTTTCATCAGTGAAGCTGATGATTAGTTATTCTTATGCCCGTGGTATAAGTTGAACTAACAATCAGTGGGGGATGAAGGAACCCCCTCACTGATTGAAGTTCAGCTTTATAAAACAGTTATTTTTATGTCTAGAGCTTTTCTTATCTTTGACCAAGAAGTTTGAAATGACATATATAGTAAAAAATGGAGGGATTGTGAAATGAAACATTATAAAGGTTACTTGATTGACTTAGACGGTACGATGTATAGAGGTAAAGAACGCATCGTTGAGGCAGTAGAATTTGTAAAAGAAATAGCGAAGAAAGATATTCCGTATCTTTTTGTGACGAACAACTCATCAAAAAGATGTGATCAAGTAGCTGAAACTCTTGTAAGTATGGGAATACCAGCTACTGAACAACATGTTTTTACAACGAGTATTGCAACAGCTAACTATATCGCTGAGGAGAATAAAGACGCTTCAATTTATGTAATTGGTGAAGAAGGGTTACAAACGGCCCTAAAAGAGAAGGGCTTTACGTTTAGAGATGAAGATGTTGATTATGTAGTTATTGGTATTGACCGCGAAATTACATATGAAAAATTAGCAAAAGCTTGTTTAGCGGTAAGAAATGGTGCAAAATTAATTTCTACTAACGGAGATATTGCAATTCCTACTGAAAGAGGCTTAATGCCAGGGAACGGTTCGCTTACATCAGTTATTTCAGTTTCAACAGAAGTAAAACCTGTTTTTATCGGTAAACCAGAGTCCATCATCGTTGATCAAGCTCTTGAAGTAATTGGAACACCAAGGGAACAAACGGTGATGGTTGGAGACAACTATAATACTGATATTATGGCGGGGATGAATGCAAGCATGGACACGATTATGGTACATACAGGTGTGACGTCAAAAGAACAACTGAAGACATACGAAAAACAACCGACATTTTCAATTACTTCACTAGAGGAGTGGAAATTTCTTTAGGTAAAAAAATTTGAGGGTAATGCTTATTAAGCATTACCCTAAATTACTTCTAGAGGTGTTTAACCAGCGCCTATGAGCTCGGTCACTCATGCAAGCAACTGACTTCAATTGCCGCTTGAAATTCTTCGTTGATTAGCTTCATGCAGCTTTGCTCCTGCGGTTACTCGTCGCACGGAAAACAATTGCTCCTGCGGTTACTCGTCGCACAAAACACTGCTTCGAGGAAGCTTTCTACGAAGCGGTACATGAAGACGCAGAAGCACGTAAGGAGCCAAAGAGCGGCTTCTGTCAAAGGTCTTCCAGTGCCTATCGCTCGTGCTCAAGGCGCCTTACGCTTTTCTTTGTCTAGCTCCAGGCGCCATCGGCTCGACCACTTCAGGCCTACTCTTTCGGTCAAAAACCGACCGCTAGATTAGGCCTTCCAGTGTTTGTCGCCGATAGGCGGGCGCCTTACGCTTTTCTTTCTACTCTACATTTGCTGCTCGGTGGGCAAGGCGGCTAGATGCTGCAGCTGCAATTGCACCGACGATATCATCTAAAAATGTGTGACAAAGCTTCCCGTCTTTATCATTAAGTTCTTCTAAAATACCAGGTTTTTGTTTATCAATGTACCCGTAGTTAGTAAATCCGATAGATCCATAAACATTTACAATAGACAAAGCAATAATTTCATCTACACCATATAGACCTTCATCACGTTTAACAATATCTAATAAGGGTTCTTCGAGCAATCCTTTTTCAGCAAGCATATCTAATTGAATTCCTGTTAAAATGGCATTTTGTACTTCACGTTTAGCAAGAACACGATCAACATTTTCTTTGCAGTCATCAATCTGTAAATTTGTATGATATTTTACTTGAAGAAAATAGACAAGATTTGCAATGTCGTCGAGTGTGACTCCACGTTTAACTAACCATTCCCTAGCGGTTTTTTCTACAATATCCATTTCTTTTTTCATGATATCACCTAGACCCTTTCTGTAATATTATTACAATTTTACGTCGGTTTTTATTAAAGGATTAAAGTAACTAAGACTTATGCAATGGCTTAGCTTTAAGTCAAGTTTTTCTAATACTTAATAATTGTTAAATAAATTACAACTCTTCTACATTGTTTGAATGAAATGGGGCCTTTATTCCATACTTATTTCAATTACCTAAATTAATGAGAATCATTTTGCCCAATTCAGTCATAGACTAATGTGTAGAACAGTATGTATACATTATCTTGGTTTTATTATATATCGAAGAGAGCAAGTAAAATAAATTATGAACAATGATGTAAAAGTAGGGCAACATTCAAAAAAACGACCTGTGAGTTTTTTTATCCCACTCTTAAGGTGCAGTAAGACCCCCATTGTTTGAAGTGCAGCTTTATTGTAGTCAAGAAACTTCACTTGAAAGTTGAGGTGAGTATCGTTGTTTGAGCGCAATATATTTGATGAGTATAAACTATATTGTGAACAAAGGTTTATGCTTGGAGATTACGAAGGTTTCACAGCCCAAAATAAGCATTATTTTTTAGTTTGTGTAGATGAAATTGAAGATGATGATCTTAGAGAGATGATTAATATGGGAAATCATATACAAGTAGCTGGTGATCATGAAGTTGCTACTTTTGTACCAAATGTTCATAACTCTTTAACTGGATTTATTGATGGTCAGAACTGTGTATTGTTTCAATTTCCTCAGTATTTCTCAAGAAGTAAACGAGAGAAAACTTTAGGTCATGAGTTAGCTCGTTTCCACAATAGAGGAAGAGCATATCAAAAGCAAAAGAAACAGGAAGGGACTTGGTCTCAATTTTGGATAAGGCGGTTGTCGCAGTTAGACATTGCATATCAAAACGTAGCATCTCAAAAACAAAAATCAACTTTTGACCAAATGTTTATGACATCCTTTCCTTACTATTTAGGTAGGACTGAAAATGCAATACAATATATTGTAGATACAGATTTAGACTTTGGTGATCAATTTGGCAATGAAACTAAAACGATTTGTCACTACAAGTTTTCAGAACGTACTTGGTTAACGATTGATGACAAGACTAATGCCGGAGTAAAAAGTCCAATAGAGTTTGTTTATGATCATCCAAGTAGAGATCTTGCTGAATGGATAAGAGAAGTAGGAACAACAGAAGAAACATATGAAAAAATAAATCAATTTATTAAGGAATATGAGCAAGTACAAGTAATTAGTCCAAAAACTTGGCGATATATTTATGCTAGGATTTTATTCCCAATTGATTATTATCAAATCATTGAAGGGTATTATCGAAGTATTCAAGATGAATTTATTGAAGATTATTCAGATCAACTTTTAAAATTATTCAGTGAAGAAAAAAAAGCGGAAAATTTTCTAAGAGAGTTCCATGATCGAATTATCCCCTCTTCATTGCAACAATACATTCCAAAAGTAGATTGGTTATCAACGTAAAAAAACACCGAGAACCGTCAATATTAATAAAGTTTTATTTGAAAAGTAAGTGGTAGTATAGTATATATTCATTAGTACTACCACTTGCAATTAACTTTTTTTAATACAAGCTAATTTTATGTACTTGGTGTTTGTAAATAATAGAGTGAAATTCATTAAATAAAGTAAACTTTTGAGTCTAGTGAAAACCTTGTACAAAACTAGTACTTATGTCGCTGCTTTCGCTAGTTTTGTAGGGCTTTCTTATGGATTTAAGCACATTAGTATATACATACGTTTAGAAAGTGCTATTATATTGACAGATAGTAAAAATTGGAATGTCAGAAGGTGAAAATAATGTTTAAAGATATGTTGGTTCAAATTGTAATAGTTTTAGTGCCAATTCTTTTGTATTATTCGATGTTTCGTCCAAATGGCTATCAGTTAGGAAGAGTACAGAAAAAGCTGGTCATTGGTATCCTAATGAGTGTCTCGGTAATTATTTGTATGTTATTCCCAGCGGTAGTTGGAAATGAAACAATTATGGATTTAAGAAGTATTCCTTGGCTTATAGCTTACTATTACGGTGGGCCATTTGTTGGTTTAGTCGTTACAGCAGTTCTTATCATTGCTCGCTTTTTAATAAGTATGACGATAGGCGCATACATAACGTTGTTCATATATAGTTTCTGTTCTGTAATCTTAATAATTTTTTGTAAAGAATCAAAAATAATTAAAACGAAGAAAAGTAATGTAGTATTTATGGCTACTTTATCAGCAGTACTTATGGTTGTTTGTAATTATATTTATATTTTTGATTTATCCTTGAATGGTCAAATTGTTTTATTCTTTTTATTTTTTGTTATTACTAATATAGTGTCTGTTATTTCGGTTGTTTCGTTAATAGAAGCTCTAGAAGAAAGGAATTTATTGTATCAACAAATCCATCTGAAAGAGAAACAATATCTTGTTGGACAACTAGCAGCTAGTATTGCTCATGAAATTCGTAACCCAATGACAGTTATTAGAGGTTTTATGCAGTTAATGGGCCAAGCGAGCGATATACCTAAATCTTATCAAAAATATAACAAGTTAATGATATCTGAATTGGATCGTGCAGAAGCCATTATTCATGAGTATTTGTCATTAGCTAAAGAAGAAGTAGGTAAAATAAGAGCTATAAATGTTAAAAAGGAACTTCTTCAAGTAAAAGATACCTTACATAGTTATGCTCTATTAAAAAGTGTCAATATCTCTTTTCATTGTGCAACAGAAAACATAAGTATGTATGGTGATCAAAATAAATTTAAACAAGTTTTTCTTAATATTATTAAAAATGCTATCGAGGCTACGGAGAAGAAAGGTAACGTTACTATTTACTTAAAGTCTACTGATAGTGATGTTATTGTTGAGGTTCATGATACAGGAAAAGGCATGTCAGAGACGCAGTTAAGTAATTTAGGAATGCCTTTCTATTCATCCAAAGAAAAGGGAACAGGATTAGGGTTAATGGTCAGCTATAAAATAATAGAGGGCATGAGGGGGCGTATAGAAGTTAAAAGTAGTGAGGGTGTTGGCACAAGTTTTAAGGTAGTATTTCCTCGTGTTGGTGATTTGTGATGAGAGTTAACCGCATTGAGTGTTGTTTGATTAATAGGTTAAATGGAAGTGATGAATTATTATCATCGCTTGAAGAAAAAGAGAACGTTCGTATCGAAACATTCAATTGTATCGGTAACTGCTTGATTTGCTCGACAAAGTTTCATACAATCTTAAATGGGAACCGATATGTAGCTGATACGCCGGATGAATTAAAGAAATTAATTGTGAGTAACCTATAAGAACGAGAAAGCCGACAAATTGGTTTTCTCGTTTTACTTTTGTTCCTTTTAGTAATGGTATTAGATGAAGAACACTAAAATGCTCACAGTCCTATAAATCTTATAGGTCTATACAAAATATTCTTAAACATTTTAGCCAGACTATTTAAATATAGTGATTATTAATAAACAAAAGTGAACAAGTATGTTTTATCGTACCAATTTTACTCAGAAGCACTGTAAACGCTTTATTATATGAAAATAAAAAAAATTTAAAAATAGACGTATAAATTGGTGAAATACTCTTGTAAATAACAAGTTTAGAGAATATAATGTCCATTATAGATAAACAAATGTATTTGTAGAAAAAACAAACATGTTTTATGAACGTACAAATTTTTGGTTTATAATATATAAGAGATCGTGGGGAGTGAATAACATGAGTGAAAAAATCTCAATTGGTTTATTAGGATTTGGTACAGTCGGTAGTGGCGTTGTACGTATTGTCGAAAATCACCAACAAGAGTTAAAGCATCAGGTTGGTTCATCCGTTGTTGTAGATAAAATTTTAGTTAAGGATGCAAAGAAGCCTCGTGCTATCGAGATTGATGAACGTGTTTTAACAGAAGATCCAGAAGACATTATTTCAAACCCAAACATTGACGTTGTAGTTGAGGTTATGGGTGGAATTGAGGAAGCAAGGGATTATATTATTCGCTCCCTAGAAAATAAAAAACATGTTGTAACAGCAAATAAAGACTTAATGGCTATGTATGGTGCAGAACTTTTAACAGTTGCATCGAAAAATGGTTGTGATTTATTTTACGAGGCAAGTGTCGCAGGAGGAATTCCGATTATCCGGTCATTAGTTGAAGGGTTATCGTCAGATCGAATTACTAAAATGATGGGAATAGTTAATGGTACAACAAATTATATCCTAACAAAAATGAGTAATGAAGGAAGCTCCTATAATGATGTTCTTAAAGAAGCTCAAGAATTAGGTTATGCAGAAAGTGATCCAACAGCAGATGTTGAGGGACTTGATGCAGCAAGAAAAATGGCTATTTTAGGGACATTAGGATTTTCAATGAATATTGGGTTAGATGATGTTTCAGCGCAAGGAATTTCAGCAGTAACCGAAGAAGATTTGGACTATGCTAAACAACTAGGATACCGTATGAAATTGGTAGGCGTAGCTAAACGTGACGAAGGGAAAGTAGAAGTTAGTGTTCAACCAACACTTCTTCCGAAAAATCATCCATTGGCCTCTGTAAATGATGTATTTAATGCTGTTTATGTATATGGAGAAGCAGTTGGCGAGACGATGTTCTATGGACCAGGAGCTGGATCACTACCGACAGCGACAGCGGTAGTATCAGATTTAATTACTGTGATGAAAAATATGCGGTTAGGTGTAAATGGTAGAAGTGCTCTACCACCACTTCATGAAAAACAAATGAAAACAGATGAAGATGTTATATCGAAATACTTTATGAGATTACACGTAGAAGATAAAGCAGGTGCATTTGCAGCGATTACAACGCTTTTCTCAGAAAATAACGTTTCGTTTGAAAAGCTTCTACAAATGCCGATTAAAAATAAAGATGTAGCCGAAGTGGTTATCATTACCCATAAAACAAATAAAAAAACGTATGAATTAATTAGCAGTTGTTTAACAGATTTAGAAGTCGTAAAAGAAGTGAAGAGTAGTTATCGTATTGAGGGGGTTAGCTACGATGAGTAGTTGGAAAGGGTTGCTACACGAATACAGGGAATTTTTACCTGTAAATGAAAATACCCCTATGCTAACTCTTAACGAAGGAAACACACCTTTAATTCGGTTAGACACTCTTTCAAAAGAGTGGGGAGTAGAGCTATACGTAAAAGTAGAGGGAGCGAACCCAACAGGCTCTTTTAAGGACCGCGGGATGGTTATGGCTGTAGCCAAAGCGAAAGAAGAAGGTAGTAAAACAATTATTTGTGCATCAACAGGTAATACGTCAGCAGCAGCGTCAGCTTACGGTGCTAGAGCAGGCTTACGTTCGATCATTGTTATTCCTGAAGGTAAAATTGCGTTAGGAAAGCTTGCGCAAGCGGTTATGTATGGAGCTGAGATTTTTGAAATTCAAGGGAATTTTGATGATGCATTAGCAATTGTTCGAAAAATTAGTGAAGTAGAACCGATCACGCTCGTAAACTCTGTAAATCCGTACCGCATCGAAGGACAAAAAACAGCCGCGTTCGAAATTTGTGATGCGTTAGGAAAAGCTCCAGATGTATTAGCGATTCCAGTTGGGAATGCTGGTAATATTACAGCTTACTGGAAAGGTTTTAAAGAGTATAATGAGAAGAAAAATACTGGCCTACCACAAATGCGCGGTTTTGAAGCAGAAGGTGCAGCGGCAATTGTAAGAAATGAAGTTATTCATAATCCAGAAACGATTGCGACGGCAATTCGTATTGGAAACCCAGCTAGCTGGAAACAAGCAGTAGAAGCAGCGGAAACGTCAAATGGCGCTGTAGATTTCGTTACAGATGATGAAATTTTAGAAGCGTATCAGCTTCTTGCTAAAACAGAAGGGGTATTTGCAGAACCTGCATCTTGTGCCTCTATTGCAGGGTTAATGAAACAATTAAAAAGTGGTGAAATTAAAAAAGGTGCTCAAGTTGTTTGTGTCTTAACAGGTAACGGACTAAAAGATCCGAATACTGCTATGAATACAATCTCTGTTAAGCCGACAGTATTACCAAACGACGAAGATGCTTTCTTAGAGCAAATTCGAGGCGGTGTGTTTCAGTGACAAAACCAACTGTAGTAATTACAGTTCCAGCAAGTACTGCAAACCTTGGGCCAGGCTTTGATTCGGTTGGGCTTGCATTAAATAGATATTTACGCCTCGAAGCAAGTTATGCAGATGAATGGACGTTTTCATTTGAAGGGCCAAACTTAGACGGTATTTCACCTGGAAAAGATAATTTAATCTATGATATTTCTAATAAGATCTCTTTAAAATATGGAAAAGAAATGCCACCATGTCATGTGAAAATGACTAGTGGAATTCCCCTTGGAAAAGGTATGGGAAGTAGCGCCGCTGCCATTGTTGCAGCTATTGAGCTAGCCAACCAAATGGCTTCCCTTTCGCTTACTCAACAGGACAAGGTAAGAGAATCTAGTTTAATTGAAGGACATCCTGATAATGCTGCAGCTTCTGTATGTGGAGGATTGGTTATTGGTAGCCATAGTTCAGATGAAACTTTTGTAATGCAAGGAGAATTGAACGATGTAGACATTATTATGATGGTGCCTTCTGAACAGCTTCTTACTAAGAAAGCTCGAGGCGTACTTCCTACGACTCTTTCATTTTCTGATGCTGTTTTGGCTAGCAGTGTAAGTAACGTACTAGTTGGCGCACTTCTCACCAATAATTGGTCATTAGCAGGTGAGATGATGACACGTGATTTATTTCATCAGCCTCATCGCATGTCATTAGTTCCTGGTTTGAAAGAAATCGTAGAAACGATTAAAGATTTTGGAGCTTATGGAGCTGCCTTGAGTGGTGCGGGACCAACATTAATTGTTCTTGCACCAGCTAATGAAGGTAAACAAGTTATCTCTTCGCTAAAAAGAAGTTTCCTTAATTTTGAATACCTACAAGTTCAGGTAGATAATAGCGGAGTTCAAGTTGAGGTTATAAATGAGACCTTAGAAATTGAATTATAATTGTAAAATAAAGGCTCTATAATAATTGTTGGGGTATCCAAACAATTAGGTTAGTGGTGATATTCTTCTTTTTTGCTTCATGGGCGTAGCCCATGAAGCAAAAAAGAACACGCAACCTACCAATTCTTTTATACTTGAATTGACGAGAAACAAGTAAAAGATTGGGGTTGCGTGTGAGTGAATTTTATCATAGATTTGCCAGGATTGAAAGATGTGCTCATTAAGAAGGTTGAAGAGGTTGATCATGTCATACGATTTTT
>NZ_MLQS01000023.1 GCF_001866055.1 Anaerobacillus alkalidiazotrophicus | reverse complement strand
GTCAAAGGAAGTCATTTACCTGGGATAAATTCAGGCTCTTTCTTACTAGATATCCATTACCTTACGCCAGAGTTAAGGTTAATATTTATGACTTAAGAAAAGAGATTAGCTATATTCTGTAAATGGTAACTAGGAGGAGCCGTGTGCGTTAATAGCGCAAGCACGGTTCTGTGAGGGGAGAGAATGCAATCTACCGAGAGGTAGAGAGGTTCTCTTCTACTCGACTTCTGCAACAGCAGTAGGAACGCTTTTTGATTAACGAGCAGAATAGTGCAACAAGCCTTAATAGAATAATCTTTTGCTTTTGGTAATACTAAGTAGTAAAAAAGGTGAGTTTTATGAGGTTAACAATAACAATGTTTTTCTTGATTTTTATATTGCTTGGATGCTCAAGTGGTTCTGGTACTTTTAATTTTTCTAAGCTCACAAGTGAACTTGAAAAATCAGGAGTAGATTTCACTATTTTGGACATTGAAGAAAAAGACCAATTCTTTTCTGTTGTACCCAAAGCAATAAAGGTTAACGAAGATTTTTTCTTGATATTTGAGTACCCAACAAATAAAGAAATGGAAAAAGAAGCTGCTATGATACGTGAAGATGGAAATATTGGAAATGCTTCGATAAGTTATGTATCAGACCCACACTATTTCAAAAAAGGGAATATTATCGTTCAATATGTGGGAAAGAAAAAGGTGATTTTAAATCAACTTGAGAAAATATTTGGAAAACAATTTGCTGGTCGCTAATTCCTAATTAAAGATTGTGAAATGTTGCACTTAAAGTAACGGGTGCTTTACTTGAATAAAGAGTGAAGCTTTTTTCTTATTCAACGAGGCAGAATACTTGAAGAAGGAACATGAATATTTTTGGTAGAAATAATGTATTAAAGGTATGATTGGGGGAGTTTATGTGTGGATATTATTACTACTTATCGTTATTGGTGTGGGTACAATTGTAGGATTACTAAAAGAGCAATCAAATCAAAATAAAAGAATTATAGAGCTTCTTGAAGATATAAATAAAAACAAATAATGAAGTTGAACTAAAGTACAAAAGTTGGGGAACTGTCATTGCGGCAGTTCTTACAGTTTTTGAAGTAAATGGCAGAAGAGTACAACAACGATTTGAAATCGGTTAGGGGTGATATTTTGAAAAATTTGAATGCAGTTGCACTATTTCTATATATTCCAGCTATTGGTGCGGTGATATTTGGTATATTTGTTCAAAGAGAGTTCGATATGAGTGATGGCTTGAACTTATTAGTGAGTATAGGTAGTTTATTTGGTGGTTTTCTTTTATTAGGGATAGCAGAAGTTATTAGACTACTTTCAAAAGTAAGTCGGCAGATTGATGAAAACAAGTAAATAATCTTTATCTACCATGAAAATGGTTTCTTCAAAATCTGCAGGTTTTATTTTGAAATATCATGTAAACAGAGTTCGATAATAATTCGAAGATTGTTAGGAGGAATATGTATGTTTTTATTTGATATAGCATTAATTTTGACATTGATATTATCTGTACTTTATCCAATTATACTTATTTTCGGAATAATTATTTCTTGGAGAAAATCATTTAAAGAGGGAGTTATCTGTTTCATTTTAATTAAACTATTTATTAAAGGGAGCTTTTGTTCAATAAGACCTTACAATGATCTTCCACGATCGGGCGCGAGAATTGAACAAAAATGGACTGTTCAGCAGTCCATTTTTGTTGGTCTTAAATCATTAAAACAGCAGAATAGCTTAATAAGAAAAGGATATTTCGATAACCAAATAGAATAAAGGGGAAACAGTTATTTTGTAGATAAGTGGTGATCTATTTGAAAAAGAATATTCCTAATAAAATACATATTATAGGTTCAGTTGGAAGTGGAAAGACAACATTAGCAAGAGAATTATCTTCTAAGCTAAATGTTCCATTTTATGAATTAGATAATGTTGTTTGGAAAAGACATAAAGAGCTTGAAGATATAAGACGAACCGAAAAAGAAAGAGAAGAATTTTTGAATACCCTGATTAGTTCTAATACTTGGATTATAGAAGGAATTCATAATGAAGAATGGGTTACTAATAGTTTTCGAAATGCAGAATTGATAATTTTTTTAGATACAAATTACTCAGTTAGAACCTACCGAATTATAAGGAGGTTTCTTTTACAAAAACTTGGATTAGAAAAATCAAATTATAAACCAACACTAAAAATATTTTTCAAGATGTTTAAATGGAATAGACATTTTGAAGAGGTTGGTAAACCAAAATTTTATAATGAATTTGGGAAGTATGATGACAAGATATTAGTTGTAACTAATAAAAAAGAGATTGAAAATTACTTCACAGGCTAAGTGACAGGGTAGCTGCTATGAACCGCAAAGTAGTTTACTGTATATGGAAATTAACAGTTATTTAACTAACGATAATTACCAAAAACTGTTGGTTTTTGGTAATCTGATTGAGTAGAAAAAGATGTTAAAATTTATGTGGCTCGAATGTAACTAAATGCCCCCCCTAAACACGTTATTCCAGAAAAGGGCGCAATTCTGTAGCAAGAATTGTGCTCGTTCTTTATATATCGGGCCATTTTGGAGTAACTCACGATCCATATTTGATTGTAGACGGCATTTGAACTTTGACCGTAAAAAGATTTGATCTTTAAATGTTGTTTCATCCATTTGAAAAACGTTTCGATTTTCCAGCGGTAACGGTAGAGGTCTCCAATCTCTTTGGCTGAAAGATCAAAGCAGCTAGTAACGATCTTGACGAGATTTCCTTCGCCGTCCAGTGTTTCAATCAGTCGTATCGAGTGTGTCATTTTCGTTCCAGTTTGCACGTTTCCTAGAAACACTTCCTGATCTTTAAAAATAAGGTTTTCTTGATCAGGCATTTGTTCGGAAAGTACCTCGATTTCAGCGTTTTTCTTTAAACGAGTAATAAAACGAACATTTTCATGGCACAGTTGATCAAATTGCTTATAGTCGACATAACCACGGTCAAATAAATAAAGAGCATTTGGATCAATGTCAATGAGCTCATTCATTTGCGTTCGGTCAGCATGCGTCGCTGGTAACAAAATCGCTTTATCCGGAGCAGTGACATCTTTAGTTACAACGACACGAAGGTGAAGGCGAACTCCCGCTTTCGTTTTTCGAAAAGTAGCCCAAGGATATTGACTTAGGCTCATACTCATCGTTGTCGAATCAATGACGTGCAAACGGCCAATATCTCGAACGATTGGTGTATTCTTCATTTTAGCCTGAATCTTAAGGACGAGATGGTGAAAAATCTTTTCGTATATTTTGGGCGATAAACTTCCTAGTTTCCTAGAAAGCTGCGACGTACTAATCGCGTCAAAACTCAGGTGTGTTTGGAACTCTTCTTCGTCCTTAAGCTTTTTCGATAACCGGGTTAAGCTCTTTGTCTCGTTCAACTGTGCAGTGATCAATAACTGAAGAAACTTATAAGCGGTTAGTTTCTTCACGTATTTATCAAGATCAATGACATTAATTAGTTTGGAAAAAGTTTGTTCATCAATAGCTTTTAGTAGTTCATTAATTGTAGATTTTATGGTATTCTTGTCCATGGGTGACTCCTTATATTTTGGGATTTGGACAGAACTATCAAACCTAATTATAAGGGGTTTTTTTGTACCTTGAAACAAGATTTCATAAAATCGCTTGACAATTAGAAAATATCTTTATGCAAAGTTAATGAAATTAGAGATATTTTATGGACCGAATGTTGAGGTAGATCCAGTTAATTTATTAAGTGTATTCAATGGATTAAAGGAAGAATTAATATATGTTATTGATCAGGATCTAATAGGAACTTTAAGGAATAATCATAGAAAAATATGTTTCCTTGGGTTGTATGACTCAAATGAGTATAGTAAGGGAGCAATAAAAGAGTACAGAAGTGAATTATTAAAGAGAGACAACTGTAAATTAGTTTATCTAAAAAGTTAGATACCTATATAACAATTTCATAAAGAGGTGAACCTTCTACTACATTTTCCGTAGTAGGAGGTTTTTTTTGAAAAATAATAATAACAAATTAAATGAAAAAGGTAGGAAAAGAGCGCTGGAGTGGATTGAAAAATGGATAAAAGAATTAGAAAACAACAAAACAAGTAATAACAAAAATAAGCTGTTTTGGATAGAGGGGAAAATGTGAGGAAGTTATCAGAATATCCTGATGTATTAACTGTCAAAGATCTGGAAAATTTCCTAGGCATTGGTAGAGGACAAGCCTATGAATTAGCACATACTAATAAATTTCATAAAGTACGTATTGGTAATAGGATTTTAATTTCAAAGAAATCTTTTCAACAATGGTTTGAAGGAACAAATGAAAATATTGACTAGCTGACAAAAACTTTCCTGATTCCTAAATATTTATGTGTTATAAAGCATGTAAAGTTTATACATAATGGTAAATGGTGCAAAGTTTGGTGTCTAGCTATAAGGAGTGTATTTATATCGCTGGACATATTAGGCAAGATAAACAAACGAAAATGTGGATGTATAGTATTGAGGCAGGAGTTGACCTTGCCGGAAAGAGAAAAAGAAAAATAAAACGAGGTTTTAAAACAAAAACAGAAGCTAAACATGCAATGACACTAGCTATTGCTAAACTTGAAAAAGAAGCTATCACAAATAGTGAAACGGAGGAACGATCCATGTTGCTTGGTGACTATTTGAATTATTGGCTTAAAATGTATGTTGTTTCAAATACTACCCATAACACGTACAAAGGGTATGAACGGATTATTCGTGTTCACTTACTTCCAGCCTTAGGAAAGATATCGCTGGAACAGATAACGGTCAGGGATATCCAAAATTATTATTTAAAGAAGCTACGACCGCCTGGAGAATGTACTAAAGAAGATGATGGATTGTCTGCTCAGAGTGTCAAGCATCACCATCGTGTGTTATGCAAAGCCCTAAATGATGCCGTTGACTGGGAGTTCATTGACAAAATGTAGCTCTAAAGGCAAAGCCTCCAAAACCAGAAAAAGTGGAAATCACCACCTATATTTCTGAGCAACTTGACCTATTACTAAAAAGTGCAGAGGGTAGTGATTTATACTATCCAATTATTTTTACTGCTGTGCACACGGGTGCTCGCGTTGGAGAATTAAGGGCGCTAACTTGGGGTGACGTGGATTTTATCAATCGTAAACTATATTTTAGGAAAACAGCTTACGATGTAAAGGGCGTAGGAGTAGTCGTTAAGAATACAACAAAAAACGGAAAAGAACGGGCAGTGATTATGGGGCAAAAACTATTTGATTTTCTTCATGAACTTAAAGGGAAGCGAGAAAACCAAAAGAAACTATTAGGTCCTTCATTTAATGAAAACAACTTAGTTTTTGTAAATTCAAAAGGAAATTACTTTGATGTCCGTGATTTAGGTAGAGCCTATAAAAAGGTTCTCAAAAATGCAGACCTCCCTAAAAGTCGTTTTCACGATTTACGTCATTCACATGCGACAATCCTACTTCAAAAGAATGTTCATCCTAAAGTTGTTAGTGAACGATTAGGTCATAGTAAGATCAGTATCACTCTTGATACGTATAGCCATGTATTACCTTCTCTTCAAGACGGAGCAGCGTCAATCTTTGATACGGCATTTTAATTGAAAAAAATCACAAATGGCACCATTTCGGCACCACTTGTGATTTTTCAACTTCGCATTATCAAATATAAAAGGGTTTGGACATGGTCCAAACCCTTGATATGTAAGCATTGGCGGGACTGTGTGGGAATCGAACCCACCGGAGACGGCACGCGCCTCCCATAAGGTTTTGAAGACCTCGGCAAACACCAGTTACACAACCAGCCCCATGAATAGTTAGAATAGCGTTGAAGCATGTCCAATTATAATTTCTTTTTGGGTATCTATTTCCATGAGTATCAATTATATTGCAAAAATGAAATAAAAGCAAGTAGTTCAGAAGTTTTTTTCGTTAAACGAATTATATTCCTAACTCATTGATTTATCAGAAGATTAAGAGAACTCGTTTTAGTTTCGCTAGAACTTCCATTCAGATGGAGTCTCAACTCCACCTGAATGGGAGTTCCCACCTACGCTACGCTTAGAGGTGGGGGCTATGACTCTTAAGTTCAAATCAGTTTGATTAAGTTAGTTAATGATACCCTCCCTATAAACAATCACCCACTTACCAGCGTTTGAGTATATATACATTATTGAATATATAAGGGGTGATCATTTGAAAATGAATATATATTATGTTCAACCAGGTGATACGATCCAAACAGTAGCGGAAAAGTTTCATCTATCTGTACAACAATTAATGCAGATGAATTATATGGCTATACCTGAAGTGAGTGTCGGGCAACCTTTGTTTGTACCTTATTTACGCCCTTATTCAAATGTAAATAGTCAATTATTAACTTCACTACAAGAAGGTGGGTATATTCTGTATGCAAGGCATGCTGAAGCAACTGTTGGTATGGACGATCCTAATCTTAGTTTCGAGAATTGTGCTACGCAAAGAAATCTTTCAGCCGTAGGAAGAAGACAGGCAGAAACATACGGTAGAACTCTTCGGAATTTTGAAATTCCTACTGCGTATCCAGTTCTTGCTAGTCCCTTCTGTAGAACAATAGAAACGGCTGAATTGGCTTTTGGTAGAGATAATGTTCAGGTCGATCCTTTTTGGATTGAGATTTATAAACTGAGTGGTAGGTTAAGTGTAATAGAACAGTCATGGATATTATATGATCTTAATACATTTTTAGAAATTCAACCACCACAAGGCAGTAACAAAGTCATTATTGCGCATAGTTTTCCAAGTGGAATTGGGCTAGGTCAAATCCCTAATATGGGAACTGTTGTGATAAGACCACATGGTCAAGGAAGAGGTTATGAAGTTGTGGCGCATTTAACCTTATCTGAGTTGGGGAGCTTACAGGAATGAAAAGGCACTACGCTAAAGTGTTTCTTTCTTTTTGTAACTATAATCTTAGGTAAACAAAAGTTATATTGTGGAAGTTAAAAAATTAATGATTACGCTGTTATTGGGAAAGTTAATCTTAAGCAAACCTGAAGTTGTAGTTTATAGGATGGTGACTGTTTTGGAAACTTTTCCTTTTTTTATTATGGCATTATTAATTTTACTATTAGTTTTATCTGCTTTTTTTTCTTCGGCTGAAACGGCCTTTTCAAGTGTAAATAAAATTCGATTGAAAAATTATGCGGATGAAAATCGTAAAGGCAGTAAGAATGCGTTAATGATTTCCGAGAATTTTGATAAAGGATTGTCAACAATCTTAGTTGGAAATAATGTCGTTAATATTGGTGCAGCGACAATTTCAGCTAAGCTTGCGACAGATCTTTTTGGCGCAGGGACAGGTATGATCGTTAATACGGTAGTGATGACAACGTTAGTGTTAATTTTTGGGGAAATCTTACCAAAGTCATATGCAAAAGAGAACGCTGAAGCTTTTGCGTTAAAAATATCGGGCATTCTATCTATTTTAATGAATATATTAGCACCTATCACAATGGTTTTTATCTCTTTAAAAAGTGCGATATCCAAAATTATTATTTCGAAAGAACAAATTCCTTTAGTTACTGAAGAAGAATTAAAGGTGATGATTGATATTAGTGAAGAGGAAGGCGTTATTGATAAAAAAGAAAAGGAACTTGTTCATAGTGCTTTAGATTTTGATGAGATCGTTGTTGGAGAAATTTTAACACCCCGAATTGATATGATTGCAGTAGAAGTATCCGTGAGTCATGACGAAATATTAGCGATGTTTTTAGAGGAACGTTTTTCTCGAGTCCCTGTGTATGAAGATCATATCGATAATATTATCGGTATCTTATCGGAGCGTGAATTTTTATCACATCTTGTACAACATAAAACATTTGAAGTAAAGGATTTATTACGAAAACCAATGTTTGTTGTCGAATCATTAAAAATTTCATCATTACTTCCAGAATTACAAAAAAGTAAAACGCACATGGCTATTGTCATTGATGAGTTTGGTGGTACAGAAGGTCTGATTACTATGGAAGATGTTCTCGAAGAAATTGTTGGTGAAATTTGGGACGAGCATGATGAAAAGATAAGTATAATGAAACAAATTGATGAAAAGACCTATCAATTTTCTGCTGATTTTTCACTAACTGAGTTTAGTCAAATGATGAATGTTCCTATACCAGATAGTTCATATCACTCCCTTGGTGGTTGGGTTGTTGAAAGATTCGAGAAAATCCCAACAATTGGTGAAGAAATCCTTTACCATCACTTAACCATTATCGTTCACATGATGGATGGGAAGCGCATTCGTCAATTGATTGTGAAAATTAATATGGGTGAGAAAGAAAACGAATGATCAATGACGTTATTGTTGTTCAATAATAGATAAAAATTTGAACTTAGAATGTGTCTCCTTATGGCATTCGTTTTCATCTCAACTGCGTTCATTAATAGGTTAGTTAATCATTTATCTCTGCCATTTCCCTTGCAACACCTATGTTTTTAAGAGTAAAGTATAAATGTACAAAGGTAGACAACCGAATATACATAAAAAGCAATTGAAAGGTTGGTAATTATTTCATGGGAGATCGTTTTTATACAATTGGAATGGCAGGACATATAGATCATGGAAAAACAACGTTAACTAAAGCGTTAACAAATATTGATACCGATCGATTGAAAGAAGAAAAAGAAAGAAGTATTTCAATCGAACTCGGTTTTGCTCCATTAAAATTTAAAAGTGATATACAAGTATCAGTTATAGATGTACCAGGTCATGAACGTTTCATCAGACAAATGATTGCGGGTGTCGCTGGAATTGATTTAGTCATGCTTATCGTAAGTGCAGATGAAGGTGTTATGCCCCAAACAAAAGAGCACCTAGATATCTTATCACTTCTCGGGATTCAGCGAGGGATTGTCGTTGTGACAAAAGTTGATCGTGTTGATGAAGAACTGTTGGAACTTGCCCGAGAAGATATCGCTCAAGAAATAGAAGGGACGTTTTTGGAAGGAGCTCCATTTGCTTTTGTGGACAGTTTATCTGGTAAAGGAATTGATGATTTAAAGGATATGATTGAAGGAATGTTAAGTGAGGTTCCTAGTCGTGATGCAAAGGGAGCGTTTCGCTTGCCGATTGATCAAGTCTTTACTGTACATGGTCAAGGTACAGTCGTAAGGGGAACCATTTATGAAGGTTCTATTCAAGAAGGTGACATTTTAGAGGTATTACCACAGAAAGTAAAGGTAAGAGCAAGGCAACTACAAGTTCATCACCAAAAAAAAGAGCGAGGGTTTGCTGGGCAACGAACGGCAATTAACCTTGGAGGTATTGCTAAAGAGGAAGTGAAACGTGGTGATGTATTGGTTTCAACCCAACAATACGCGACAACCTCTACTATTGATGTCTCATTACAAACATTAAAGGGGTTAAATTATCCACTGAAACAACGAGGTTATATTAAACTTCATTTAGGTACAGCAGAAGTGTATGGGAAGATTGTTTTCTTTGATCGAAACCAATTAGATGGTAAAGATGAAGATACTATTCTTTGTCAATTACGCTTAGATGAGCCGATTGTAACAAGGCGTGGTGATCGTTTTATATTACGTAGGCCTACTCCTGTCGAAACTATAGGTGGTGGTCTAGTCATCGACCCAAATGGCCAGAAATATAAATTCGGTGAAAGTACGATTGAATTATTAGAAAGAAAGCGAGAAGGTACACCAACTGAAAGAGTCATAGATGCCTTAAAAACGGAAAAGTTCTTAACGTTACCACAGTTGCAAAAACATGTAGACTTGCAAGAAGATATGGTTATGGCGTCTTTAAATGAATTGATAGCTAACCAAGAGATCATTCAGACAGACCAAAGTGAATATGTTTTGTCAGCTGTTTATGAAGAAATTGTTGACTTAATAAAGGGTGACTTAGAAGAGTTTCATGAAGAGTTTTCATTACGTGAAGGAAAAAGTAAGGCCGAAGTCTTTCATTCACTGAAACAAAATTATCCAATGAAGTTACTAGAATTTAGTCTCTCTTTAGCTCAGAAAGAAGGAAAGATAATAAAACGAGGACAGTTTATAGCTCTTGGAAGTTTCGACCCACACTTTCCAAAAAAATGGACAAAAAGAATGGAACAAGTAGTTAAAGAAATAGATGCGAACGGAATTCAAGTTGAAGGATGGGATCATATCGTCAGTAGGTCGCAACTTCCATCACAATTACAAGAAGATTTACGTCATTACTTAATTCGAACAAAACAAGCATTTGCATTAGATGAAAAACATATGGTTTCATCTACCCAATTAATTTCAGCTATAACAAAATTACGAAAAAATACAAAAGATGAATTTGAACTTCAAGATGCAAAAGAAGTTTTAAAGCTTTCGCGAAAATATTTAGTACCATTTATGGAATTATTAGATACATTAAAGCTAACTGTACGAAATGAAACGAAAAGACAATGGCAAAAAGCGGAGTACGAAAAGTGGATGAACCAAAAATAATGCAGGTCAAACAGCAATCAATTAAAAACATCGCATTTCTAACACCTTATTTTAAAGAAGGGCGTGGGAATGCTACAACAGCTAGAAGGATCGTTACTGGTTTATGTGAAAATCAAGTTCATACAGATGTTGTCGCTTATGATGAACAATCTATTTCTATTGATATAGTAGATACGATAGAACGAAATCCATTGCTTCATATTCTACATTTTCGTAGGTTTAGTGACTGGCAAGAAAAAAATCAATTTTATTTACAAACACCCTATGTTATTACCTCTGGTGGTACCGATGTTAATATCGATATATTTAAAGAAGAATATAAAGAAAAAATAGGAAAAGTATTAAGAAATGCAGCTGCGATCACTGTTTTTAGTCATGATTCGAAGCAAAAGTTACTTAGTGTATATAAGAATTTAGAAAGTAAAGTACACGTGATAAAGCAAAGCGTTTGGTTGCCAGAAATAAGTGGAACTAGACCTAAGAAAACGGTTTATCTTAGTGAGGATGGTTTTAATATCGTACTTCCAGCAGGGTTAAGAGTTGTAAAAGATGTTTTATATGTTTTGCCAGCTCTTATTGAATTAAAACAAAGTTTTCCAAAACTAACGTTTACGATCGTAGGTTCAGCGATCGATCATTCTATTTTAAAAGCGGTTAGTGATGTAACAAAAACACACCCTTGGGTTTCCTATTATGAGGATGTACCATTTGAAGAAATGTCATTAATTTATGAGCAAAGTGATGTCATTATCAATTCCTCATTTTCAGAGGGGCAATCTTCGGCATTACTTGAAGCTATGTTTTTAAAGAAACCTGTCGTAGCCAGAAATAATGGTGGAAATAAAAGTATTATCGATCATGGTAGAACTGGTTTCTTATTTGAAAACTTACAGCAATTTTATAATCAAATAAGAGAACTTGCCCTATATGACGAACTCTGCCAATATGTAACGGAAAATGCAAGCGAATATGTGATGAAAGAACATAATCTCAAAAATGAGATAACTAGCTACTTACATTTGTATAATGAAGTTCTTAATTAGTTTTAGTTTCTTTCTAACCATTCGTTCCAATTCATCACAATATCGTAAAGAAAAAATCGGTCAGTGTTAACTGGCCGATTTTTTACTAGTTTTATAAAGTGAACGTTCAAAAGTGTTATTATTTACCAATCGTTTCTTCTGAGCATATTGAAACAAGTGAAACGATGGCTGGGTGTATTTTTTTTGTTTGTACATATGTTAAGTAGAAGTTTCGTTTAAAAGGCAATTGCTGGATCAGTTTTACCCGTCCTTGTTCCACCGCTTTTGTAGCAGCAATGCTAGAAACAACGGAATAGCCAAGATTTGCCTCAACCATACTAATGACTGCTTCTGTAGATTTCACTCTAGCTATACACTGTAACTCGTTGGTTGATATCCCCATTGATGCTAGACTTTTAACAACACCTTGCCAAGTTCCAGATTTTTCAGTACGGAAAATAAACGGCAAATTCTTTAATGTATTTAAATTAGTGATTTTTTCACTAGCGTTTGGACCAATTAAAATAAAATGATCACTCTTAACAATATGACTAATGATTTCTTCCCCTATTGGCTCACTTCCTACGAACCCAATGTCAATAGAACCTTCTCTTATTAAGTCTTTAATCTCATCAGATTCATGGATAGATAATTGAATATCAACGTTTGGATGTTTGTCTAAAAATTTCCGCAAAAGTTGAGGGATGATATAAGTCCCTGGTACAGTGCTTGCACCAATTTTGATGACTCCAGTTAACTCACCCTGAAGTCTCCGACATTCTTCAACAAGCACTTCCCAATCATAAAGAAAATGCCTACCTTGTTGATAAACTAATCGACCAGCTTCAGTAGGTTCTAACGTTTCTCGGTCTAATAAAGTAATTCCTAGTTCTACTTCTAGTGTTTTGATTTGTTTACTAACCGCGGGCTGACTTATATTTAATATATTCGCAACCGTAGAGAAATTTTTATGATCTAACACCATCATAAAGGTTTTAATCCGTTTTAAATTCATCCTATTTCCCCCCCTTACCATAGGAGCTAGGTAAAAGGCTCTCTTATTTATTATAGATATTTACATAGAGCCGCACCTTTTATAAATTAACGAGTAACATACAAGGATTTTTCTTGTTTTTCTTTCACTCTCCCTATGATTTTCGCTTCTTTAACCCCAAGTTTATGTAATTCTTCTACATAGCTATGAGATTCCTCTAAAGGGAGACTAACAAGAAGACCTCCAGACGTAATCGCATCACATAAGATCCACTGTTCATATTCGAGGATAGATGGATCATATTCAACGTCATTACTTAGCCAAAGGTGGTTTGCTTTAGATCCACCAGGAACAATACCTTCTTTAGCGAGTTCTTTTGTACCGTTTAATATTGGCACTTCCTCGAAATGAATATTAAAGGAAACATCGCTACCTTTCGCCATCTCATAGGCGTGTCCTAGTAGGCCAAACCCTGTTATATCTGTGACTGCATTTGGATGTAAGGTAACAAGCGCGGCACTTGCTTTATCATTTAAAGCAGCCATCGTTTCCATAACTTTCGATAATTGTTCCTCATTAAGCTTGTCTCTTTTTATCGCAGTGGTTTGGATCCCAACTCCAATTGGTTTTGTAAGTACAAGTGCATCACCAGGTTTTGCACCAACGTTCTTTAAAACTTTTTTGGGATGAATAACTCCTGTAACGGATAACCCGAACTTCGGCTCTTGGTCATCGATCGAGTGCCCTCCAATAACTGTTGCTCCTGCTTCATGAACTTTGTCAGTTGCCCCGCATAATATTTTTGCTAATATATCGGGACCTAACTTCTTTATAGGATAGCCAACAATATTTAAAACTGTTTTTGGAGTTCCACCCATAGCGTACACATCACTCAATGAATTAGCCGCCGCAATTTGTCCAAACATATACGGATCATCAACAATAGGAGTAAAAAAGTCAACAGTTTGTATAATAGCTACTTCATCTGTTAATTGATATACGCCAGCATCATCGGAAGTTTCATGTCCTACAAGGACGTTAGGGTCATAAGCACGTGCGGGTAATTGACACAAAACTTGTGCCAGGTCCTCAGGACCAATTTTACAGCCTCAACCACCTTTGTTAGTCATCATTGTCAATTTAATTGGGTTATTTTCCATGTTATTTGCACCTCCTACCGATTAGTATAAGCGTATTTTTTGATTAATGACAAATAATATCTTAAAATGATAGTAAATATTAATGAAATGAGGGTTAATTAATGGCTTATCATGTTGAAATCCAGTTTTGTATGCAGTGAAACTTTGCACCGAAAGCTGCGGGGGCTCGCAGAAGAATTATTTAATCATTTCCGATCTGATATTACAAAATTAAATTTAGTCCCTAGTTCTGGTGGCGCTTTCGAAGTTACTGTTAACGATATTAAAGTGTACTCTAAGCTAGAAACAGGTGAATTTCCACAAGTTGATGAAATTATTGAAAAAATAAAATAAATTCCCATAAATGAATGGAAAGATGAGGGCTAAATTAGAGTTCTCATCTTTTTTTATTAACAAAAGGGAAGGGTTAGCAGTAAAATAGCGAAAGTTAGAAATTGTTATCAAGAGTATAATAAAAAAGGTGACCGGAAACGATCACCTTTACACCATCTCATGACTTTATGTCTGGGGCCTTATCGATTTGTATTTTTCGGTGACACCTCATTTCATGTCCTTTTATTAGAACAGTTTAAAAAGGTTTTAGCTTATCAAGCGTTATCACCTCTTTGAGGTATTTAAAAAAGCAAATCCTAATTCCAGAAACAATCATTTGATGGGAGAAAGAGCTAATAAGCTCTTCTAGATATTATTATGGCTTTTATCTTTAGTAATATAATTGGTAATTATTTCATGTTGATTACGGGATTTTATTTAGAAAAAAAATAGGTGTGTGTGGTATGTTGTTAATCGCGAAAAACACGAATGGAAAACTAACTTTAACTATTGTGTTAAAATAATAATTTAAGCGTTGATAACACTTATTATTGAACTGAAATTATTATGTTGTTAGTGTTTTTATAAAAATTTAGATATAATAATTCACATTAACAATGATCATTGTGTTTAATAATGGAGAGTGAAAAAATGATTGGCTATTTACGTGAAATACCTGCAATACATACTTTAAAAAATGACGAACGTTTTTTCCAATACAGCGTTCAATATGACCTTTCTGAGAGTGAATTAACACAATTAGTTCAAAAAGAGATTGACAAATTAAGATCGGAAATCTTAGATCAACAAAACTCAATATCCAGTAATCCAACAAAGCAATTGTTTACTGACTTACTATTTAAACGTCTATTAGTAAGAATTAAAAAGCATGAACCTTTTTATTTGAGGCGAGTCATTAATGCTACAGGTACAATTTTACATACGAACTTAGGAAGAGCGAAGTTAAGTGAAATAGCAATTGAGAAAGTTGTTGAAACAGCAAAGAATTATTCTAATTTAGAGTTTAATATTGAAGAAGGTAAACGGGGTTCTAGACACGATATTATTGACGAATGTATTAAAAGAATTACAGGGGCAGAAGCGGCTATGGTCGTTAACAATAATGCTGCGGCAGTATACTTAATATTACGAGCGTTGGCTAAGGATAAGGAAGTCATTGTGTCTAGAGGGCAGCTTGTCGAGATTGGCGGTTCATTTAGAGTGTCTTCCATCATGGAGGAGAGTGGAGCTAAATTAGTTGAAGTAGGAACAACGAATAAGACGCACTTATATGATTATGAAACGGCAATTAGTGAAGAAACAGCCATGGTTCTAAAAGTTCATACGAGTAATTTTAAAACGTTTGGATTTACTGCGTCAGTTGAAACGGATGAATTAGCTAATCTAAAAAAGAAACATGATGGGTTAATCTTTTATGAAGATTTAGGAAGTGGAGCACTTTACGATTTCCAAAAACATGGAATAGGTGATGAGCCTGTTGTTTCAAAAGTACTGAACATGGGGGTAGATGTCGTATCCTTTAGTGGAGACAAGCTATTAGGTGGTCCGCAAGCTGGCATCATTGCTGGAAAAAAAGAAATTATTCAAAAGTTAAAAAAGCACCAATTAGCTAGAGTTTTACGTGTTGATAAAATGACGTTAGCAGCGCTAGAAGGCACTTTAAAATCTTATGAACACAATACAGCTCAAAAAGACGTACCTACAGTAAGAGATATTTTAGCAAGTGCTACAGAGATTGAGAGAAAAGTTCAATCTTTTTATGAAGAGTTACAAAGTAGATGTTCAATTTATTCGTGTGATATTGCCGATGAAACGTCTCAAATTGGTGGAGGGACTATGCCGACAGAAGAAATAGTTACAAAAGCGGTTGCAATTTCTACACATTTAAGTACAGCTAATGAATTGTCAGAACGATTACGTCTACATAAACCAGCAGTTGTTACAAGAAGAAAGGCTGACAAAGTTCTTTTAGATTTTAGAACAATTTCAGAGGAAGAAGCATTATTAATTGTTGAGGCACTTGAAAATATTGAAAAGAAATTAAGAGGTTGATGAGTTCATCAACCTCTTAATTGCCATGCAATTGTTTTGCTGGTGGTATGCATCATTAGATCTAGATTAGCAACTAAAAATCTGCTAACGGGCACAGGGGACCTTTATTTTACAGATTTGATCAAATAATTTGAGCTATCGGACATGAGGTACGTTATTTCATGAAAATCTGCTATATTTGGTGCTAAATTAAGTAAATAACGAACCTGATGTCCGTTAACCCTTTTAAAATACCCTTTTGTTCACAAATAACGGCTCTTTTGTCCGATAGAGTTAATATAATTAACAACGCTTCTTGCACTAAACCATCCTTATATTAAAAATGGCTTAATATTAACTTCATAGAAGCATTATCTACAGGATAGTAAAGTATTCAACGTACACACGATAGTGGGTATTGACACAAGTAGGGGCTTCATTTTTTCTCTTACCATAATTTGTTTCCACTAAAAAAATAGTCATTTGAGCCAACTCTAATCACATTGATATTACAAAAAAGGGCGTTAAAAACTGTGTCAGTTTTAACGCCAATTTATCTGCATTTTTCATCTTGGAGCCTTTAGCTGAACCCGTTAGGAGTTTAAACCCTTTTTAGTTAGCTCTCGCCATCAGTTTGACCGACGTGATTATGCTTTTTAACTTTTTTGGATCCGCTTAATGGTTCAGGTTGACCAGGGTTATGTCCTTTTGGTGCATTTTTTCGTTGGTCTTTATACGTATTTTTCTCAGTCACTACTTACCCCTCCAAAAAATAAACTATATTACTTTATTTATTATTTAAGTGTAATTGAAAAACTATTCATCTATAGCGTGAATAGATTTTCATTCGATAATAAAAACTAATAAAGTACAATAGCTAAAAAGGGGGAGTTTGTTTTGCCATACATTAAAAACAAGCAACAAGCATTCCAAGCAGCACAACAAGCATTTGTTCAAGCTCAGCAAGCAACAAATAATTTAATACCTAACGATGAGGATTTTGGTCACCATTTTAAACAAGCTGAACAAGAAGTTATGGAAGCTGAACAAGTGATTGATAAAGCTTTACGCAATGCATCAGAACATCAACGACATGAGTTAGAGAAATTTCAGAATGAGCTAGCAGAAATAAAAGGAAATTTGGATCGTATGAGTTAAACGTTAGTTTAAAGATTACTCCACAGTTACCTGTGGAGTTTTTCTGTTGTTTCCCTTATTGTCTTTTTTTCGTTTTTTTATTGAATTGCTTTTGTTCTGCTGTAAGAGGCTCATTTGAGAATTCTTCGTTGTATCCTGTGCCGATGCCTTGAGCACTAGCATCATTCATACCAGGTCTTACATGATTTGCTTTTCTTTTTGCCATATTACACACCTCCATTTCTTTACTACTATTTTTTCTAGATTAATGTTTTCTATGATATGAAATTGAAAAAGAAACAAAAACTAGTCGGGAATAGGTAAATGATAAGAGAAAAAACGTGGAATGAAGGAGGTAGGAAAGCGTTGCCAGAAGGATTTTTTACCCTTATTTTTAAATAAGTATTTAGACAATTGAAAAAATGTGTTGTAAGATAATGTAGAAGGAGGGTTTTACATATGAATGAAAATAATTTGTATAACGCACGTTCATCGTTTCAAGTAAACGGTAAAAAGTATAATTATTACAACCTTAAATCTCTAGAAGAAGCAGGAGTTGGGAATGTAACAAAATTACCTTACTCTATTAAGATTTTACTAGAATCTGTTTTAAGACAATATGACGGATCAGTAATTAAAGAAGAACATGTAACAAACTTAGCAAAATGGGGGACAAGTGAAGTTAAGGATATTGATGTTCCTTTTAAACCCTCTCGTGTAATTTTGCAAGACTTTACTGGCGTTCCTGCAGTCGTCGATTTAGCTTCTTTACGTAAAGCAATGGCTGACTTAGGTGGAGATCCGAATAAGATTAACCCAGCGATTCCGGTAGACCTTGTAGTAGACCATTCTGTACAAGTTGATGAATTCGGCGCAGATGACTCTTTAGAAAAAAATATGGATTTGGAATTTGCTAGAAATGAAGAACGTTATAAGTTCTTAAGTTGGGCTCAAAAATCATTTGATAATTATCGTGCAGTTCCACCAGCGACTGGTATTGTCCACCAAGTTAACCTTGAATACTTGGCAAGTGTTGTTCAAACAGTTGAACAAAACGGAGAATTTGAAGCATTTCCTGATTCGTTAGTAGGAACAGATTCACATACAACGATGATTAATGGACTTGGAATTCTTGGCTGGGGTGTTGGTGGTATTGAGGCAGAAGCAGGAATGCTTAAGCAACCATCCTATTTCCCAGTTCCAGAAGTTATTGGAGTTAAACTTGTAGGAACTTTACCAAATGGTACAACAGCTACAGATTTAGCATTAAAAGTAACGCAAGTTCTTCGTCAAAAGAATGTTGTTGGAAAGTTCGTGGAGTTCTTTGGACCAGGTCTTTCGGAAATGCCTTTAGCTGATCGTGCAACAGTTTCTAATATGGCACCTGAATATGGTGCAACATGTGGATTCTTCCCAGTTGATGAAGAAGCCCTTAATTATTTACGTCTAACTGGCAGAAGTGAAGAACAAATTAAGATTGTCGAAGAGTACTGTAAGGCAAACAGTTTGTTCTATACTTCTGATTTAGAAGATCCTATTTTTACAGATATAGTTGAAATTGATTTATCTGAAATCGAACCAAACCTTTCGGGCCCTAAACGTCCACAAGACTTAATTCCACTTTCTAAGATGAAAACTGAGTGGGAAAAAGCATTAAAGGCACCAGCAGGAAGCAGTGGATTTGATTTAAGTGATGACGAAATTGCTAAATCAGTTACTGTGACACATCCAAATGGAGAAACATCCACATTTGGTACAGGAGCTGTGATGATTGCAGCTATTACTAGCTGTACAAATACATCTAATCCATTTGTTATGCTAGGAGCGGGATTACTTGCGAAAAAAGCAGTGGAAAAAGGTTTGAAAGTTCCAGCGTTCGTAAAAACTAGCTTAGCACCAGGATCTAAGGTTGTTACAGGGTATTTAAATGAAGCTGGGTTAACAACATACCTTGATAAACTAGGATTTAATACTGTTGGGTACGGATGTACTACATGTATTGGTAACAGTGGCCCACTTCCTATAGAAATTGAAAAAGCGATCGCTGAAAACGACCTGACAGTTACTTCAGTTCTTAGTGGAAACCGTAACTTTGAAGGAAGAATTCATGCGTTGGTAAAAGCAAATTACTTAGCTTCACCACCACTTGTAGTTGCCTATGCTTTAGCTGGCAATGTGAATTTTGATCTGTTAAATGATTCATTTGGAAAAGATCAGGATGGAAATGATGTTTACTTTAAGGATCTTTGGCCATCAACAGATGAAGTTAAGGAAGCAATGTCTAAAGCAGTAAAACCTGAATTATTCAAAAATGAATATGAGCGTGTATTTGAAGAAAATGAGCGTTGGAATGAGCTGAAAACAACAGAAGAAAACCTTTATACGTGGGATACTGAATCAACGTATATTCAAAATCCACCGTTCTTTGAAAACCTTTCACCTGAGCCGGAGGAAGTAAAAGAACTTACAGGATTAACTGTTGTTGCAAAACTTGGTGATTCTGTAACTACAGACCACATCTCTCCTGCAGGCTCAATTGGAAAAGATACACCTGCTGGTAAGTATTTAATTTCAAAAGGGTTAACACCAGCTGACTTTAATTCTTATGGATCTCGTCGAGGCAACCATGAGGTAATGATGAGAGGAACTTTTGCAAATATTCGTATTAGAAACCAAATTGCTCCTGGTACAGAAGGTGGATACACAACGTATTGGCCTACAGGAGAAGTTATGGCTATTTATGATGCTTGCATGAAGTATAAAGAAGTAGGAACAGGATTAGTCGTTCTTGCAGGCAAAGATTATGGTATGGGAAGTTCTCGTGACTGGGCTGCAAAAGGAACAAACTTACTAGGAATTAAAACTGTTATTGCTGAAAGCTTTGAAAGAATTCACCGCAGTAACCTAGTGTTAATGGGGGTATTACCACTTCAATTTAAAGAAGGGGAAAATGCAGACGTATTAGGTTTAACTGGAAAAGAAGCGTTAACTGTTAAAGTATCTAATGATATTAGACCTAGAGATCTAGTTACTGTTATTGCAACAAATCATGAAACTGGTGAAGAGAAGGAATTCGAAGTTATCGCTCGATTCGATAGTGAAGTCGAAATTGACTACTATCGCCACGGTGGTATTTTACAAATGGTTCTTCGCGCTAAGCTTGCTGAAGAAAAGGCGAATGCCTAATTAGACTGTATGAATTAGTAAAGAGGGTCAAATTTACATATGTAAATTTGACCCTCTTTCTTACTTTTTCAAAATATATGTGGCACGGTCTGTTTTTACTGTCAACAATTCACTAGATGCTTCGATCGAGTAAAGCTCATGTATTGGTAGTTCGTAGCTATCTAAAGGTAACTTAAAGGTGTTACCATTTTTTTGTAGTACGGTTCCATTCCCTTTTAATTGTATTGTGTGTGGGTCTACATAGTCATCTTCGTCCTCAATTTGATTTACAATCTCAACACCTCTTAAAGCTAATGTATTTTTATCTAAATCATTTCTCTCCTTTTTTTCAATTGTTATTTCATAACCAACCCATCCCTGTAACTCTTGTAGCAACAATTCAATTGCTTTATTTGTCATTTCACTCATCTTAAACGCCTCCTTTTAGTAACCTAAAGTTTATGATTTGCACTCAATTTATGAATCATGCATGTAATAGCGTACTCAAAAAATGAAATATTTTAGTAAGGAGTTGAAAATACTACAAATGAAATAGATTTGAAAGGAGGGGAATTAATAGTGGGAAGGCAAAAGAAAGGTAATGCTAACGCGCAAAGAAACAATAATAAAAAGCAAATGGGAAAGAAAAATCATGCTTCTGAATTATCAACATTTTCTGAAATAGAAGCAGAAAAAATGAAAAATGATTAGGAGGATTTGACATGACTGTACAAACACAAATGCAGCAAGCTATTGCTTCTGCTCAAAGTGTTGAAGCAAGCCTAACTCAGTTTTCATTAGAAACTGAAAACCAACAGGCGAAACAATTATATAGTCAACTAGCCCAACAACAAAGAGGTATTGTTACACAATTAGAGGGGCGCTATCAACAAATCCTACAACAAGAACCGCAATTTAATCAAAATTAATAATAAAGTTTGGCTCATTAGGCTATGTCCTAATTGAGCCAAGTTATACATATAGGATAAGGATGGGTTGTCATTATGTTTGATTTTTGGACTGGTGCAGAGAGTTTGCCGGTTTATGGATTTTTGATACGTGCAGTAATTGTCTATATTTATGTTTTTGTTATTATTAAAATTTTAGGACAACGTTCAATGGTAGCGCTCAATCCAATAGATTTTCTTTTTGCTGTAATTATTGGTGATGTTGTTGGTGAACCGTTGTCAAGCGGAGATATTCCTCTCGCTGGCCCATTAGCATCGGCAGCATTAATAGCTGGCATACATTTGTTTTTGTCCATTATTGCTTTAAAAACACCTAGATTCAGACGAATTATTGAGGATGAGCCGATTATTATAATTGAAAAAGGAAAAATATTAAATAAAGAAATGAGAAAAGTAAAAATGACAGTAGAATCACTATTAATGGACTTGCGTCTACAAAGCGCAACTGATTTATCAGAGATCGATTATGCGATTTTAGAGGCGAACGGACAAATAAGTGTGATTAAAAAAAGTCAATATGATTCCCTAACACCAAATGATATGTTAAAGCAAGTAGCTCCTAAAGGATATCCGACTGTGCTAATTCAAGATGGAATTATTGTCGATGTAAACTTGAAAAAAGTAGGTACTAAAGGATGGCTTGAAGAACAATTAAAAAAACATGGGATAAACGATCATTCTGATTGTTTTCTGATGACAATGGATGAATCGGGTCAAATTTACGTGAGTCAAAAAAATTACCGTGTAGATAAAATAAAAAAGGAAATTTTCAAATAATTATGTTTAAATAGAAGCCCAGACGTTGATAATGATAAAGAACATTCTGTAAAATCAAGAATACATCAAAGAGGGCGAGAAAAATGAGGAAATTTAGAAAGATGTCATTTGATGAGTTAGTAAGTAAAAATAAAAAAGAGCTTTTAAATGATGAAGAAGCAATTGAAAAAATTGAAGAACGCCTTGATAATAAGCATTATCAACGTTTAAAAGAAAACTGGTAAAGCCAATATTCGGCTTTACCTTTACTATTTTCAGTTTTTCCCACTTTATTGAAAATGCTGAAACAGCTTCATAACATATTGGAGTTGATGATAGCTAATATTAATATCATGAAGGGGGGAATTAAAATTGGCTAAATCAAAACATGCTTTCGATAAATTTAGACCTAATCATTTAGGTACTCAACCTCGTGAATCTGATATAAATAACGGTAAAAAAATGGCGACTAAAGGAAATGAAAACCCAGACTACGTACCTCCTAAAGGGTAGTGAAAAAGAAAATAACTGCATTACGAAACGTAGGCTAGCTATTAAGTAAAAAAATTAATAGCTAGCCTGTTTTATGGTTTCTAATACTTTTTTAAATGCTTCTTTATTTTCGATATCAAAAAAATCTTTAAAAGGGTTGGTCCCACTTTGTAACCTTGCTATCACTTCTGTCATAGAAAATTGTGATGGATGAAGTTTGTTTGTTACTTCAGACCAATGCAAGGGGGTAGCCATAAGGGCCTCATGATTGCCTCTAAGTGAGTAGGGTGCAATGATAGTTTTTCCCTCCCCGTGCTGTAAAAAGTCAATATATAGTCGGTTTTGACGTTTTCTCTTTAGACGTTCGGTTGTAAATGCTTCTGGATATTTTGTTTCTAAATATTTTGCGATAAAACTAGTGAAAATTCTCGTTTCCTCATATGTGAAGTGTCCATTTAAAGGTATATATATTTGTAACCCTTTATTTCCAGAAGTTTTAACAAATGAGTCGAGTTTTAAATGCTCAAACGTCTCATTTAATATTAAAGCTGCTTCGATAGCTAACGAAAATTCGTTTTGAGATGGTGGGTCTAAGTCTAAGACGATTTCATAAGGGTTATTACTGTAAACGGTTTGATAAGGAATATGAAATTCAATAGCTGCTTGATTTCCTAACCAAAATAATGTAGCAAGTTTAGAGCAAACGATGTAATTAATATTATCTATTTGTTTTGTATCTACAAATGGTGGCGCATAATCCGGACAATTTTTTTGATAAAAGGATTCTTGGTTAACGCCATTAGGAAAGCGTATGACTGTTAATAACCGATCTTTTAAAAAGGGAAGCATAAAAGGAGCTACAACTGATAAGTACTTTAAATAGTCGTATTTTTTAATGGTTAATTCCGGCCAAAGAATTTTGTCTATATTTGTTATGTTTATTTGTTCTCCATCAATCGTTATCCCATGGGTATTGCTTCCCATAAACAATCCTCCCAATGTTTATCAAATCGAAATCGACGAAATTTTGGATGTCTTAGCTCATTTTTACTCATCTCTAAAAATTCAACTTCAATACAAATTCCAGGTTGAACATAAAGGATATGTTGATGTTTTTTATGGCTATTTTTTTTTACAATATCAATTAATGCTTCTTTTTCTTCTTTGGAAAAGCCTTGTCCTACTTTACCGATCATCTTAACTATTCGATTATGAATACAACCAATATGAAAAAAAGCGTTCGTTTCGTCATAACCGATAATAAAAAACGTGGCAATTGACATGTTCTTTATTTTTAACCATTGTTTAGATCGTTGTCCCTCAATCCAACTACTTTCTTTTTGCTTGGCGATAATTCCTTCACCATGTTCTCTTTTAATTGAATCCCAAAGTTTTATTTCATCTTCATAAGGTTGGACGATTTTAAATAAATGGGTATGCTCTACCTCTTTGAAGAGTTTTATAAGATGTTTCTTTCGATCTGTGAGTGTTTTTTCTGTCAGTGACATTCCATTTTCCATTAGTAAGTCAAAAGCTAGAAAAGTCACAGGGTATAAATCTTCTGCTTGTTCAATCTTGTCTTTATTTCGTAATCGTCCTCTTTTTTGGATTTTATCAAAATTAGCTTTCATGTCTGTTTCTAATACACAAAGTTCACCATCTAATATAATAGGTAACTTTAAATGTGTAGATAGTCGTCGAAAGAGAAGATTTATCTCGGGAAATTGTTCATTTAACAGTTTTAGGTTCCGACTAATGATTTTTGATTCCGTTTCATTAATATAAATCATTGCTCGAAACCCATCGTACTTCACTTCATATAACCAATTAGGACCCTTAGGTATTTCCGTTACGAGTGTAGGTAACATTGGTTTTAATAATTTCAATCTTAACCAGTCGCTTTCTTCTTCCTAGTTGTTCTTCGTTTTTTCGGTTTTGTTTGATCAATACTTGCTTGCAGAGCTTCCATTAAATCAACAACATTTGTTTGTGGTGCTTCTTTAGCCGTACGAACTTCGTTTCCAGTAATTTTCGTTTGGATTAAATCCATAAGAGCAGTACGGTAATCATCGGTATATTTCTCAGGGTTAAAAGTTGTTGTTAACTGTTCAATTAATTGTATAGCTGTATCCATTTCTTTCGTACTTAATTCAATATTTTCCGGTATTCCTGGAACTTGTTCAATGTTTCGTACTTCATCAGGAAAGTAAATGGTTTCTAGAACTAGTGCATTCTTAAAAACTCTGACAACAGCTAAATGTTGTTTAGAGCGGATCGTAATTTTAGCAATTCCAATCTTACCTGATTGTTCCATTGCTTGTTTTAATAACATATATGCTTTTTGTCCATTGTCGTTTGGTCCAATAAAGTAAGATCGATTAAAATAAATTGGGTCTATTTCTTCTAACTTTACAAAGTCAATGATCTCAACGCTTTTGTTCTGTTCTTTTTCTAGTTTTTCTAAATCCTCTTCTTCTAATAGAACAAATTGTCCTGGTTCATATTCATACCCTTTAATAATTTCATGATTTTCAACTTCTTTTTCACAGACTGGACATGTTCGTTCGTATTTAATTGGACTATTGCATTCTTTGTGTATCATTCTAAGTTTGATATCTTTATTTTCAGTGGCAGAAAAAAGTTTAATTGGAATATGGACTAAACCAAAGCTGATGGAGCCTTTCCACATCGTATGCATTTATTATCACTCCTTTTCCATTTTATATAAAAGGATAAATGTAGAACTAGTTTTATTATGCACTCATTCAAACTCAAAAAACTGTAAGCTTTTACCTTTTGACTTTGTCGCAAAATATGTCTAACTATCCGAAAAAATAGTACTTGTCAAAATAGGGTTGACCGTTAATAATGGAGTAGAAACGTCTTAAAAGGAAGTGTTGGATATTCAACCGCAAAATAAAAATAACCATTTTAATCAACATTCAACTAAACCGATACAAAAGAAAATGAAAAGTGTATTAATTATCTGTTTCTTTCTTTATTTAACGTTGGTTATCTATTTGACTCTATTTGCATGGAATTATGGTGCATCTTTAGGACCGGTTGGCCCAGGGGGAAGAAATTATAATATTATTCCATTTCGAAGTATTTATCGAATTGCTGTATTTAGTCCAACTATTATGGATCCTTTAAAGATACTAGTTGGTAATATTGTACTGTTCTTGCCTTTTGGTTTTTTAGCACCGATAGTAATGAAAAGGTTACGTAAATCAATTATAGCTACTACAATGATGGGGATGTTCCTTTCACTCTTCATTGAAACGAGTCAATTTTTATTTACGTATAGGGTATCCAATATTGATGATGTGATATTAAATACGTTAGGTGCCTTTATTGGAGCAATCTTAATCAAGCTTTGCTTTTGGGTGAAAGCAAGAATACTTATTATTAAAACATAAAGAGGATGAACTTTGTAATTAGCTATGCTAATTAACGTTTCATCCTCTTTTGTTATTTCGTTTCTTTTACAACAATAGATTTTTTCCAACGAGTGTACAAATAAATTGTAATCAAAATGATAAGTCCATAAATACCAACTACAAAAATGACTTCTTGGTTAGTAGAAACAAACGAATGTCCTAATACAGCAAATAAAAGCATGGCAGGAATTTTACCTAGACTTGAGGCAACTGAATAGCTTATAAAAGAAACTCGACTCACAGCGCTATATGCATTTACTACAATCGATGGAATAAAGGGAATGAGACGAGAAACTAAAATAGTTATAAAGGCATTTCTCTCGAACATGACTGTCACCAGTTCTAACCTTTTATAACGGTTAATAACTTTTAATCCCCAGTTTTGGAAGACGAAACGAATAAATAAAAACATAATTAGTGAGGCAGCTGTTGAAGCGACCCACGTTACAAATCCACCTAAAAAGGTGCCATACATTGCACCAATAATCCCACCGATAATAGGAAAGGGGATTATTGGGAATAGAGCAAATAATGTTGCAATAAACATAGTCAGAAAAATCGAGATCTCCCTTGTCTCTTGAAACCAAATGAGAAGTTCTTCTTGAAATAAATAGATCGCTACGGCGATTAAAAGGTAAAAAATAAATAAAATCCCTTTGTTCATGATGTCACTCCTAAAAAAATAATCCTTCCATTTGTAGGTTCTTTTTGAACTTCTTCATTTTATCATAATTATCATGGGATAGATTTATTTGTCGCAAAATCTATCCCACTCTTAAGGGGCAATAAGACTCGTAATGTTTGAAGCAATGCACTATGCGCTGATTAAAATGACATATGTGCGTCCTTCCTATCGTAATATTAATTGAAGTGAGTGAATTTCATAATTTTCAAAACGAGCTGTTTAATTCTATATGTTAGTTATGAAACATTCTGCGTAACTATTTATAGTATCTAGTGGCAGAGTAATGAATTGTGAAATTCATTAAAGTAAATAAAATATTACTAATAGAAATGGGAGGGAAATGTAATTGCAGATTCATACAATACAAGCAGGTCAAACACTTTATGGAATTGCACAAGCTTACGGCACCACGGAAGAAAATATAGTAGCTGCTAATGAAATTCCAGATCCAGGTAGACTAGTTATTGGTCAAACAATCGTAATTCCTATAGTGGGACGATTTTATTGGGTCCAACAAGGGGATAGCCTTTGGTCTATTGCTCAAAGGTACGGAATTAATTATTACAGCCTAGCTCAAATAAATCAAATTCCTGTGGAAGCTATATTACCTGTTGGAATGAGATTGTATATTCCACCTCTAGCGAGACCAGTAAAAGAAACGAACGCTTATGTGGAACCAATGGGAGGGTTTGTTAGTGAAGCTTTACTTGATGCATCAAGAAGAGCAGCTCCTCATTTGACTTATTTAGCACCATTCAGTTATGAAATAGAAAGAGATGGGACATTGCGAGAACCACCATTAGGAGAATTACCGCAAATTGCTGCTAACCATCAAGCGACATTAATGATGGTCGTCACTAATTTGGAAGGTGGTCAGTTTAGTGATGAAGTGGGCGCGATTATTTTAAATGATCAAGCTTTGCAAGATGTTCTCTTAACAACCATTATCGAAGAGGCGCGTAGGGTTGGCTATAGTGATATTCATTTTGACTTGGAGTTCTTAAGACCAGAAGATCGAGACGCTTATAATCAATTTTTAAGAAAAGCGGCAGATAGAATACGAGCAGAAGGTTTGTTAATTTCAACAGCATTAGCTCCGAAAACTAGAGCTGATCAACCTGGACCATGGTATGAAGCTCATGATTATCGTGCTCATGGTGAAATTGTTGATTTTGTCGTTATAATGACGTACGAATGGGGATATAGTGGTGGTCCTCCAATGCCAGTGTCTCCAATTGGACCAGTGCGAGAAGTATTAGAATATGCTCTTACTGAAATGCCAGGGGAAAAAATTATGATGGGACAAAATTTATATGGTTATGATTGGACGTTACCTTACGTTCCTGGTGGAGAGTACGCTAGAGCGCTTAGTCCCCAAGCTGCGATAGAATTAGCAAGAGATAGAAATGTATCAATTGAGTATGATTATGTTGCGCAAGCACCTTTTTTTGAATATGTAGATGATGAAGGAAATGAACATATCGTATGGTTTGAGGATGCAAGGAGCATCCAAGCAAAATTCAATTTATTAAAAGAACTAGGACTAAGAGGGGTTAGTTATTGGAAGTTAGGTTTACCATTCCCACAAAATTGGTTATTAATAGAAGAAAACTTTCAAGTAAGAAAATTATAAGTACAAAAAAGGCGAAGTGAAAACATAAAGGGTTACTTAACCCTCGAATCGATAGTTAGAAATATATAATGGTTTGGAAAATAAAACTTTAGCTCCCTAAGTAATTTATTAGGAAACACATTTATCCCACACTTAAGGGGCAAGTAAGACCCCCACCTCAAAACTTAAGAAAATCGAGAAGTTTAGGTGGGGGATAAACTGCCCCTAAAGGTCCGATATAGAATAACTTTCATCAGTGATAGCTGATGATTAGTTATTCTTATGCCTGTGGTATAAGTTGAACTAACAATCAGTGGGGGATGAAGGAAAACCCCCACTGATTGAAGTTCAGCTTTATATTTAATGCTATTTCTACATAAGCATCTTACTTTCTATCTTTTAACAAGTTTGATATGATAATAATATTATTAAACAAAGTTAATAACTTGGTATTGAGATCGCGGAGGTCATAATTTTATGAAGAAGCAAATACTACTAATTTTTATTTTGTTTTTACCTATTTTCGTTTTTCCTAACCATAAAGGGGCACATTCATACTTACAAAGTTCATTTCCTGAACAAGGATCAGTTATCGAAGAAGGGGTCTCTGAACTTGAGTTAGTATTTAACGCTGGCATAGAAAAAAGTAGTATCGTTGAGATCTATGGTTCTAAAGAAAATAGTATTGCTATTAAGGAATTAATAGTTGAGAGTCCTACAATTTATGTAACGTTAGAGGAAGCATTGCATACAGATGACTATGAAGTGCGGTGGGCCGTTATCGGTGATGATGGACATCCAACAGACGGGGTTTTCCACTTTTCAATTCTTTTACCAGTACAAGAAGAAGTCGAAGATGAAAAGGTTGAAGAAGTTGAAGAGGCCGAGCAACTGGATGAAGTGCTTAACGGTGAAAATGAATTAAGAGAAGAAGAGTCCAAAAACGTAATAGCTGATAAACAAAGCTCTAATCTTCCGTTTATTATTAGCCTAATAGTAATTGGTTTGGCGGTATTTCTGTTTATTTATAGAAGGAAGGGATAATTTTGGTTGTATTAAGTAAGGCATTGTTATATCCGTCATTTGCATTTTTAATTGGTGGATTAATACTTACCTTAGTTCCAACAACTAAACGTCCATCAATAAAAATAAAACGAAGTGCTTTTGCTTTAGTTGTTTTAAGTATTATTATGTTAAGCTTTGTACCGATTTTTTCTTCAGTTATTTATGTTTCAAACATTTTTAATCTTTCTTTTTTTCAAGGGTTGGAGCTTGTATTAACTAATTTTACGATAGGTAAAATCTGGTTGATGACGGTTGTTATCGGTATTTTTTTAGCAATAACAATAATACTAAATAAAAAAGATAAAAGTTTCGTATATTTTGTGGCATTGTTGTTAGGAATTGTTATGATTTTCATTGTTTCAAAAGCAAGCCATATGGCGTCGTTACAACCAAATCTTGGTTACATCACTCATGGGATACATTTTTTAAGTGTTAGTATTTGGGTTGGTATTCTCTTTGTTATTGGATTATGTGCGAAAGACGAACAAAATTGGCTTCCATTTTTAAAGTGGTACACACCAGTTGCGATTACTTCTGTTCTAACCGTAACAATTTCAGGTTTGTTTTTAATGGGTGGAACTACACCTGAGTATGCAAATTCATTCATGTTATCATATGGGCAATTTTTGCTACTTAAACACCTTTTATTTATGTTAATCATTTTATATGGTGTCATTAATGGATTTATTATTAAAAGGAAACTAAAAAGAGATTCCTCGTTCCGGCCTAAAAAGTGGTTACGTTTAGAAAGTATATTTATCCTATTTGTTTTATTTATTACCGCTCTTATGACTGAGTCTACACCTCCTCATAATGTTTCAGTTACACTTGAGCGATCGCAACCATCTTTCATATTTGAAAAATTTCACGGAAGTGTTGGGCCCTATTCAACCGTTGTATTTTCAGCTAGTTTAGTAAGTTATGTATTTATCATTATGGTTTTGATTAGTGTTTTCTTTCTTATTCGTACAGCATTGATAAATAATCGCATCATTAAAGGAATAATTAGTAGTACCATTTTTCTTATTGCTAGTTACCTTTTTGTTATGACAACTATTTCTGTAGAAAATACGTTTATGAGTGAAGGTGTCATTTTTCATTCGGTTGAGGAAGCGATTATGGAAGGACATCAAGAAAATGATCAGTTAACTATTCTACAAAAAGGAAATAGGTATGATGACATTATTTATGTTTTATACACAATTAATGAATCAGAGCTAATTAGTGAACTTTTATTTAAGAGTGAATCAGGCTATGAACGTATTTGGGATAGTCGTCTAACTATTGGTGGTATTCCGATAATTGAGACAGATTATAAAATTAGAACATTCCTTATTAGCGATGGTCCTTGGTTACAACAAGGGTACTCTTTTACGTATGTTACATTTGGTTTTATTCAAGAGCCAAAAGATGTCGATACAGTAGAAATTAGGTATGAAGGTGAGCATAAAAAAGTTCCCATTATGAATCAATCTTTTTTTAATCTTTCCTATTCAAATGACCAGTGGGAAGCTCTCCATCCGATTATTTTTTATGATCAGTCAGAAAATGAGGTTGGCGATTATATGCGCGGTATCATGGAAACAGATGCGTATTGTCATTAACTAAAATCTCCTTGGTAAGAAGTGAAGAGTGTTTCTTCATAACAGCTAACGGATAAAAGGGTAAAGAGACGGATTTTTCCGACTTTTTACCTTTTTCCATTTAAAACGATGGAAAATTCAACGGAAATGAGGTATATTTCGATTATCGAAAAAATAAGTAGGTGATCGGTTTTAATGAATATTAAAAAAATGTGGCTCATATATCTAATGCTTTTCTTAGCAACAAGTACATGGGGCAGTGCTTTTATTGCAGGAAAAATAGCAATCGAAAGCTTCGAAGCGGCGACAGTTGCTTTTTTCAGATTTTTAGGTGCAGTAATTCTTCTATTCCCGTTAATGTGGTATAAGGAACGTAATATTCCAAAACCAACAAAAGAAGACTGGTTTTTATTTGCATTGCTGGGCTTAACTGGTATTTGTTTTTACAACATATTCTTTTTCTTAGCATCTAAACATGCACCGGTTATTAAAAGCTCCTTATTTATTGCTTCTAATCCAGTATTAATTATTATATTATCTGCGCTATTTTTGAAAGAGAAAATATTAAAAAATCAAGTTGTAGGTTTAGTTTTCGCTTTATTTGGGGTTTCCTTCATCATAACTAATGGTAACCTCAGTATTTTTTTAACTATGGCATTTGAGCCTATCGATTTAATTTTAATTGGAGCAGTGATATGTTGGGCACTTTATAGTGTAATTGGTCGAGTAGTTTTAAGAAAATATAGTTCCATTGTATCGACAACTTATGCGGTATGTTTTGGAACACTGTTCTTACTACCATTTGCTTTATATGAAACAACTGTTTCGGATTTAACAAATAGTACTATAGATGCTTGGGTAGCGATTGGTCACATGAGTGTTTTTGTAACAGTTATTTCTTTTATAATGTACTATTATGGTATTCAACAAATAGGGGCAGCAAGGGCATCTATTTTTATAAATTTTATGCCTATTTCAGCTGTTATTATGGCAAATGTATTTTTAAATGAGCAATTAACTATTCCACATTTAATAGGTGCTTTTTTTGTATTAACTGGGGTAACCCTTAGTACATATAAAAAAGGCTGGAAATCGTCAAAGAATGAAAAGAAGCAGCGAACAGTATAGAAAAATCGACACTATTCTATTGTCGTCTACATTATACTGAAAAAACGTTTAAGTTAGGTCGAATCAACTAAGAATTTGATGAACGAATTTGTTTGAAGCACTTTTTCAAGCAGTATAAAATAAGTAGTATTATAACCCTTAAAACATAAATCTACTACTAGGAGTGATACTATGGAAATGTGTTATACAGAAATGACGACGAGCGAAATTATTGACTATTACAAAAAGGTGAAAGAATATATTGATCAAGGGTTTCGTGTTGATGGATTAAAGGATGAATTAAACTTAATTTCAAAAACGTTACTATGTAAGAAACAAGAATTATGTAAGTCAGAGCTACAAAAATATTTATTGGAAATTGAAAAATACAAAAAAATTATTCGTCATTAAAAAGGATGAGAGATATATTCTTATCCTTTTTAATTTTATAAAATATTAAATTACACTACTGTTGGAATAAGTTTCCTTATCACTAAAGTTTTCAGCTCTAGCACCTAGTGAATAGATTCTTCTTTTATTTTTAAACTTAGGTGAAAAAGCTCTAAGTACTTCTTCTAAGTTTTTTTCAATTGGCCTAAGTTCCAATGCTGTAAAAGTGAGAATAGCGCTAAGAAATGATAAAATAAATGTAGTGTTATTTTCTAATAACAATGTTAAAAAAGCTGTGGGATTAGGCGGGTGCTAAAGTGAGTAATGATACGATTAATATGAATGAAATAGAAACAAAGGTCATTGAGTGGTGTAAACATCTTGAAGTAGTACAAGAGGGACATATAGTAAGAATGCTACAAATGCTTGAGGGGATAACAGACCAATCAAATAGAACAAATAAATTAGTAGCAAAATTATATGCGCTGGCAGCTTATGCCAGGTTTGCTCGAATACATGAGCTCGATCAAATTACATTAGATAGACTTGATAAGGCGATGGAAGTCGATCCTCTTGATCATTTAATAAACGAAGTATTTATTAAAATTAATTTTAAGCTTTTAGAAACATCTCTTCTTCCTAAACAGTTTCCACAAATTCGAGAAACGGATCACGGAAATGCAAAGAAAAAATTAGCTGCTGATTATTTAAATATAGCCAACGACTTTTTTGATCGGGCCACGAAGTATGAAGCGATTGTTCAATCTTTAATTAGTGCAGCAAGACGACTATATGATGATGAACTTATTATTAGATTTGAAAATTTAAATGATATCCTGCAAGCGTTAAAAAAACAGTTACGTACTATCGTAAAATCAACAGAAGCTTATTCTGACTCTGTGAAAGGGATTTACTATTCTAAATCACAATTACTAGAAGTGAAAAAAACAATCTCTGAAATTGAAGTGCTTCACATTCAATGGATAAATACGATTGCTGATGATGAAAAAAAAACAGACAATGATCAAAGGGTTGCATTAACTGACTTGAAAAAGATGATAGGTTTAACTGAAGTAAAGGAGCGTGTCGAGAAACTGTATCATTATTTACAATATCAAAACATTCGAAAAAAAATGGGTTATCAATTAAAAGATGAACCCAGTTTAAATATGATCTTAACAGGCAATCCAGGTACTGGTAAAACTACTTTAGCAAGATTACTTGCAAAGATCTATTATGAACTTGGAATATTACCACGAGAAGAAGTAATAGAAGTGGACAGGTCCCACTTAGTAGGTGGTTATGTAGGACAAACAGAAGAGAATACGGTTAATGTAATAAAACAAGCTGTGGGTGGGGTTCTTTTTATTGATGAAGCTTATAGTTTAAAAAGAGAAGAGAGCAGCGGGAACGATTATGGTCAAACGGCTATTGATACCCTCGTATCTCAAATGACGAGTAGTGAATATGCGGGTAAGTTTGCGGTGATTTTAGCTGGATACCCAGAGGAAATGCGCCAATTTCTATGGGCGAATCCAGGGTTGAGAAGTCGTTTTCCGGAAAACAACCATATACATTTACGAAACTATACAGTGAATGAGTTAATTAACATTGCTGAATTGGTAGCACTTGATAATGATTTTACTTTTTCTGAAGAAGCGATTATTGAGTTAAGAAAGCGTATCGAAAATGAGCAAGTAGATGCATCGTTTGGCAATGCACGTACTGTAAAAAACATTGTTTTAGATGCTATTTTTCAAAAAGGTTCAATTGTTCAGTTACATGAACCACATCGGAGTGAAGATTTTACTATTTTAACTGTTGATGATGTTCGTGTTCATAATAACGATGAAAAAGAAGTGGATGGTATTCAGCAGCTTGAAGGACTCATAGGTTTACAGGGAATAAAAAAAGAAGTAAAGTCGTTAATATCATTTGTAAAAGTCCAACAGCTACGTCGGGAGAAGAAACTGCCGACTGTGCCTCTTCAACTTCATTCAGTTTTTAGCGGTAATCCTGGAACAGGGAAAACCACTGTAGCAAAAATATATGCAAAAATTTTAAAAGAATTAGGGTTGTTAAAAAGAGGACACCTAGTTGTTGCTGCCAGAGGAGATCTTGTAGCAGGCTTTACTGGTCAAACCGCTTTGAAGACGAAGAAGAAAATAAGGGAAGCATTAGGTGGTATATTGTTTATTGATGAGGCTTATTCTTTGATCGGTGGTCAAGGTGATTTCGGAAAAGAGGCAATCGATACATTAGTTGATGAAATGACAAAACACAATGAAAATTTAGTTGTTATTTTAGCAGGGTATCCAAATGAAACCGAAACACTTATTGAAAGCAATCCGGGACTTGCTTCTCGTTTTAAGAAGTATTTTCATTTTAGTGACTATACTATTGAAGAACTTGTCCAAATGGTCAACCTGAATGCGAACCTGTATGGGTATTCAATAAAAGAAGAGGTTAAAACATATGTATTTTCTAGACTGAATGATCAAAATCCAAAAGGAAATGGTCGATACGCAAAAGATTTAGTTGATTTAGCAATTCAACATCATTCTTTTCGGATAATGAATGATGGAGAAGAGTTAACAAAAAAGCAACTAACTGAGCTTGCAATTGAAGATTTTAAAGGGTGTATTTGATTTAGAGAGGTGAGTTTCCATGTATATTTCTAAGACAAAAGTAGAGGTTCGTTATGCAGAAACAGACCAAATGGGAGTAGTTTACCATGCGAACTATCTTGTTTGGTGTGAAATAGGAAGAACGAAAATCATTGAAGAAATGGGATTTAAGTATGCTGATATGGAAAAAGAAGGAGTACTATCTCCAGTAATAAATGTTCAGTTTTCTTATAAGTATCCTGCAAAATATGGAGAAACTGTTGAAGTTAGAACATGGGTAGAGGAGTATACGGGTGTGAAGGTGACATATGGTTATGAAATTGTGAATGGAGAGGGAGTCACCTGTTTAACAGGCACTAGTGAACATGTTTGTGTCACTAAAGATTCGTTCCGTCCAATCTCTATGAAGCGTAAATTCCCAAATTGGCATGAAGTGTATGAAAAAATAAAAAAGTCATAAGCTTGTATGAATAAAACTTTCTACAAAGTGAAAAATAACCTTGTACTTTCACGGTTTGATCCTTATATAGTGATAGTACAATAATAGAGCTTTCGTTAAACAACATGGTAGACATCCATTTGAAAACAAAAGCAAGTATTTTTACTTTAAACATAGGAGGTTTTACATAATGGCAAAACCAGATAACCGTAGCAATAACGTAGAAAGATTAGAACAAATGGTCAACAATACGATTGAAAATTTAGAAGAAGCACATAAAACGTTACAAAATGAGGACTTAAAGCCTGAAGAGAGAGAAGCGATTCAATCTAAAAATGCAAGACGAGAACAAAGTATTGAAGGATTCAAATCAGAAATTGATGATGAGATGTCTGCACGGCAAAATGGACAGATCGATTAATGGTTAAGGTTAGGTAATTACCTAACCTTTTTTATTTGCTTAAAAGCCCAAGGCGCTTGCGCTTTTCTTGTAGTATCAGAATTTATAAATTTCTAACTTGGAAACTGTCTAGCTCCAGGCGCCATCGGCTCGATCACTTCAGACAAGCAACGGACTTCAATAACTACTTGAATAACGTCTCTGAATAGCTTCATGCAGCTTTGCTTCGAGGAAGCCTACTTCGAAGCGTTGCTGTCAGACGCAGAAGCACATAGATTTCGGTCAAAAACCCGACCGCTACGAGCAGGTCTTCCAGTGTTTGTCGCCGATAGGCGGGCGCCTTGCGCTTTTCTTAAAAGGTAAGAAAGCATAAAATTTCTAACTTGGAAGCTGTCTAGCTCCAGCGCCTACGAGCTTGGTCACTTCAGACCTTTTCGGAAGCCAAAGAGCGGCTTCTGTCAAAGGTCTTCCAGTGCCTATCGCTCGTGACCAAGGCGCTTGCGCTTTTCTTATAAATTTGTTAGTAAAATTTACTTTTTTTATGTGCTTATTTTCAGGAAGTGGTAAACTATAGGGACATAAGAAAAATTTGGAGGATTATAAATGAAAACTATTCAACAATCTATCATTGCAAATATGAAGGTTATACCAATCATTGATGTAAATGCAGAAATAACAGAACGGGTTAAATTTTTAAAACAATATATCCATAAAACAGGAGTAAGTGGATATGTATTAGGGATTTCTGGTGGGCAAGACTCAACACTAACTGGAAAACTATGTAAAATGGCGATAGATGAGCTAAACAGTGAAAGCGATGGTAAGAAAGAGTACGTATTTATAGCTGTACGTCTACCGTATGGAGAACAGCAAGATGAACAAGATGCACAAGATGCGATTTCTTTTATTCAACCTACTAAATCAATAACTGTTAACATAAAACCAGCTGTAGATGCATCAATGAACTCTTTTACAGAAGCAACAGGTAGTTATTTAAGTGATTTTCTGAAAGGTAATACAAAAGCGAGGGAACGTATGAAGGTACAATACGATATTGCTAGTCATTATCAATGTTTAGTTGTAGGCACGGATCACTCTGCAGAAGCTATTACAGGTTTCTTTACAAAACATGGAGATGGTGCATGTGACATTGTTCCGATATATGGCTTAAATAAACGTCAAGGGAAGCAGATTTTAAAATATCTAGGTTGTCCTGAGCACTTATATTTAAAAGCTCCAACTGCGGACTTAGAAGATGATAAACCTGGCTTACCCGACGAAGTTGCGTTAGGTTTTACCTATGAAAACATTGATGATTACCTAGAGGGTAAAACCATTCCATCTACAATAAGTGATAAGATTGAAGCAAAATACAAAATGACAGAACATAAACGACAAGGCCCAGTCAGTATTTATGATGATTGGTGGAAATAACGATTATAAATGATCTATACAATTTAATCAAACTGATTTGAACTTAAGGTCATAGACCCCCCACCTCTAAGTGTAGCGTAGGTGGGAACTTCCATTCAGGTGGAGTTGAGGCTCCATCTGAATTTCCGATGTTCTAGCGAAGCTAGAACGAGTTCTCTACATGGTACATTTAGGATTTCACATGAAAAGGATGGTTAATATGGGAAGTAAGTCAAAGAATACGGATTTACACCTTCATACAACTGCATCGGATGGTGGATATTCACCAAAGGAATTAGTTCGAAAGTGTAAAGAAGTAGGACTAGAGTATATAGCAATTACAGATCATGATACGGTTTCAGGTGTTAAAGAGGCCATAGTTGAAGGGGAAAGGTTAGGCATTACCGTAATTAATGGTATTGAGTTTTCTACGAAAGAGAATGGCATCGGCGTTCATATATTAGGTTACGGAATTGATCTAACTTATGAACCTTTATTATCAATGCTTAGTGAGCAACAAAAAATGAGGAAAACCCGTATGCAGGAAATGGTTCAAAAATTTGCAAGATTTAATATTCATTTGAATGAAGCTGATATTCTAAAAGAAGCAGATGGTGGGAGTATTGGTAGACCTCACGTTGCTAAAGTACTTGTTAAAATGGGGGCAGTAAACGATGTTGCCGAAGCATTTGACAAGTATTTAGCTGAAGGAAAGCCTTGTTATGTAAAAAAAGAAAGAGAAATGACTCCGCTAGAAGCTCTTCAATGGATTGAAGCTGCAAAAGGGATTGCAATTTTGGCACACCCAGTTTATTACAAATTGGACGATAGAATTTCAACGTGGGTAAAAACAGGATTGTTACATGGGGTTGAGGTATATCACCGTGACCATAATGTAGAAGTCCAAAATCATTACGAGCAACTTGTAAAGCAAATCGAACAACAACAAGGTGTAGTCTTATTACGAACAGGCGGGTCCGATTTTCATCATGAGGATTACGGTAGAGTCACTCAACCGCTAGGAGAGACTCGAATAGATAACGAGTTGGCTAAAAGATTATTAGCTCGAATAAAGAAATAAAAAAACTTGGCTTTTCGCTAACGGGTTCAGTTTTCGGAGAGAAAATAACAACTAGCAATAGAAATAGCGTCCAATTCACATAGGATATGGTACGCTATTTTTTGTTGTTATATCAATGTTTGGTTTAGCTTTATACTAAAATTAGCAAGGGATTTAGCAAATCGTTTAGACAAGACACATAGATTTATGTTCCACTTTTATTTCATATGCTAAAAGCGTTGCTAATTATTCGGAAGCTAAAATAGAACAAGAAATTAATGGGGTGTTTAAGAATATTGCTGTTTAATGACTTTACTATTTTCTTTAATTGTATCTACCATCACCTCTATTTGGATATAAAAAGCGGTGTTTATCGGACAAGAGAGCCGTTATTTGTGAACAAAGGAGTATTTTAAAAGGGGTAGCGGACATCAGGTTCGTTATTTACTTAATTTAGCACCAAATATAGCAGATTTTCATGAAATAACGTACCTCATGTCCGATAGCTCTAATTATTTGATCAAATCGGTAAAATAAGGTCCACTGTGTCCGTTAGCAGAGCATTAGTGCAATAAGAAAAGAAAACAGGATAAAAACGCACAGATCTGTGCGTTTTGTATGCTAATTACAATGTTAACTTGTATGGAATTTGAATGCGAAATTATCCGTTATTTAGTTTGTGAATTCACTTTTTCTCTCCCAAAACTGAACGGTCTGGCTTTTCGACAAGTTTTTAATATTTTTTTACTTCACTTGTGGCATCAATATTTGTTTCAGATAGTGCTTGAGAAGCTAAGCTGTCAGCTTCTTTGTTTTCAGCTCTATTAATGGATTCGTAACTAACGGTAAGACCTAATGCTGATATTTTTTCATCGATTCTATCTAACCAACGAGTATGTTCCTCTTCGTAACATGGCCATTCACCTTTTGCTTGATTTATGACCACTAACGAATCTCCTTTAATAGTAATAGGAAGGTGATGTACCCCAAGACCTTCTAATTCATTAATAGCCAACCATAAGGCTGCGAACTCGGCTTCGTTGTTTGAAGTTAATTGGTCTAACGACTGATTTTTTCTTAATCGATAATATTTATTATTCTGTTCAAAATATACGGCTACACCTACACCTGCCATGCGTTTTTCTTCATTGTAACCTCCATCAAAATATACAAGAATATTATGAGGTTCTTCTTTCAAACTTTTTATATATTTTTGTAAATGTTTCTTCAACCACGTTGTATCAGTTTCATCAATATAATTGATTTTTGTTGCTCTACCTGTTTTTTCAATATCTTCGCTTAACAAAAGTGCTTCCTGAATTGGTAAAAAATCAGTTGATAATTCATATTGATTTGTTCCTTGTTTTGGTTTATATAATATTTCTAACCGTATTTTCATACTTTCACTCCTGTACTTTTTCAATTTAATAAATAAATAATTGCGAATTTTATAAATTCATGATAACTTAATAATTTAAAAGGGTTCAATAAGTAAGAGTAACTTCTTTAATATTATTTGAAGTTATATGGATCGTATCCATACTGGAATATGAATAGTTTTATGAAGGAGTGACGTTTAGTATGCCTATAAAAATACCTGATATGTTACCAGCAAAGGAAATTTTGCTTAAAGAAAATATATTTGTCATGGATGAAAGCAGAGCCTTTAGTCAAGATATTCGTCCTTTAAAAATTGTTATTTTAAATTTAATGCCTGTTAAAGAAGTGACGGAAACACAACTGCTTCGTTTACTTGGGAATTCACCTTTGCAAGTAGAAGTGGTTTTCATACATCCAGATACACATGAATCAAAAAACACATCAAAAAAACATTTAACTGCTTTTTATCAAACTCTTGATGAAATAAAAGATCGAAAGTTTGATGGGATGATAATTACAGGAGCTCCAATTGAACATCTTCCATTTGAGGACGTTACTTATTGGAGTGAATTAAAGGATATTATGGACTGGTCGGTTTCTAATGTTACTTCTACTTTACATATTTGTTGGGGAGCTCAAGCAGGCTTATATCATCATTATGGTGTGCCCAAATATATGTTGAAGGAAAAAGTTTTCGGAGTATTTCCACATACAATTTCTAACCCACACGTTGACTTATTACGAGGCTTTGACGATGAGTATGTCGTTCCGCAGTCAAGGTATACAGAGGTAAGGAGAGAGGATATTGATAAAATTCCTGATATAGAAATTTTATCGGAGTCCAAAGAAGCAGGAGTAAATATTGTTGCTTCAAAAAATGGGAAACAAATTTTTATTACTGGTCATTTTGAATATGATGCGACAACTTTAAAAGTTGAATATGAGCGAGACATTCAAAAAGGTTTAGATATCTCCTGTCCAATTAATTATTTTTTTAATAATGATCCTACTATAGCGCCTAGACTACGTTGGCGTGCGCATGCTAATTTAATTTTCTCAAATTGGTTAAATTATTATGTTTATCAAGAAACTCCTTACGATTTAAATATATAGGTACGAAGAAGGAAAACTCTCATTACAATAATGAGGGTTTTCTTGTAAGTTTAATGAATTTCCTCATTCATATCTCTGCACTAAGATACAATACCTACTATATTGTAAGCACTAAAACAAGGTGCCGATACTAAACAAGAAAGATTTGTAATATCTATCACTGATTGTTAGATTATCGCATAATATAAAAACTAGGTAGCTGTCTATGTAAGATAATTTACAAAGACTAAACTTAGGAGGTCAAAATGATGGGTATTAAACATTATTTTTTAGATGGAAATACGAGTCAAGGTTATGTTTCATTTGTTGGAGATGTTGTAGATGATATCAATAGAATATTTCTCATAAAAGGTAGTGTACGTGTCGAAAAATCTAAAGTCCTTAAGAACATTAGTGAAATTTTTGAAAAGCAAAATATAGATGTCCATTGGTTGCATAACTCAACAAATGATGAATTGTTAGATGGTATTATAATTCCACAATTGAGTATAGCAGTTCTTGATGGTAGTAATAAAAGTGGGGTTGAATCAAAGTATAAAAACTTTGTTGAAGTTGAGTTTGATATTGATGTGGCATTAGATAGAGTAAAATTAGAGGTAAATAAAAAAGCTATTCTTAAATTAATCAAGGATAATGATCAGTTTCATAAAGAAGCGTATGCAAAGTTCGCGAAAGGGAAAGAAATTCATGAAAAGAAAGAGGAATTATATATTTCAGCGATGGATTTTGATAAGGCGAATAAGGTAATTGCACAAATTGCAGCGAACTTATATCATGATGTAAGAGAGGAAACTGAGAAGCTGATTGTAAAGCAGCTATTTTTTGGTGCTGGAACATCTCGTGGACCTATTAACTATATTGAAAATATTACTGAAGATATTAAGAAAAGGTATATTATTAAAGGGCGCTCGGGTAGTGGAAAAAGCACGCTCATGAGAAGGATTGCAAAGTATGGTGAAAATTTAGGTTTATCTGTTCAGTATTTCCCATGTGGTCTCGATCCTAATAGTTTAGATATGATTATTATTCCTACTTTAAGTGTAGCAATTTTGGACGGCACTGCCCCGCATATAATCGATCCTACTAGAGAAACAGATGAAGTAATTGATATGTTTGAATTATGTATGGATCAATCGGTTGAGGATAAATATGGGAAGGAATTTGATCTATTACATGAGTCTTATAAAGAAGTGATGAAGGAAGGAACGCAGTTGTTACAGGAAGCGAAACATATTGGGCATTTATTAGATGAACTTTATCAAAATGCATTAGATCAAATGATTCTAAAGAAGGAAATTGACAAAATATTAAATACATTCAAAGGATTACATTAATCTTTCATTTTAGGGGGAGCATTTTCGTGCTTTCTTCTTTTTTATTGCATATTAAAAGAGGTAAAAGAGGACAAAACCTAACTCAAAGCTTAAGAGAAGCAGAAGAAGAGTTTACCCATCTTTAAAAGGTTGATAAAACCAAAATAAGAATGTGCAGCTATAGATATTCGTTGGTTAAGGTAGCGCGACCATATTTCCAATAAAAATCAACATTTTTATTGGATTTGAAGGATTTTTAATACTTTTATGGAAAGATTTATGTTAGCTTTATTTTATCCCACTCTTAAGGGGCAGTAAGACCCCCACCTCAAAACGTAAGAAAATCGGAAAGTTTAGGTGGGGGATTAACTGCCCCGAAAGGTCCGATATAGAATAACTTTCATCAGTAAATGCTGATGATTAGGTATTCTTATGCCTGTGGTATAAGTCAAGCTAACAATCATTTGGTATGAAGGAACCTCCCCACTAATTGAAAGGTCAGTTAATTGATTATAAAAGTACGCGAATAGTTTGAGTGAACATGGAAAAAATATGTAAATACGTTCGGGTTTTTGGAAGCATGATTATTTATCCCGCTCTTAAGGGGCAGTAACCCCCCCACAGATAGAAGTTCAGCTTTATTGCATTCACTCATAGTAGTTTTTAAACAATATTTTTAACATTTAAGTAGAGGAGATTATTATGTCTGGAAAGGAATTTGTTATTGGTATTGATGTAGGCTCAACAACGGTAAAGGCTACAGTCATACATCCGAAATCAAAAAAAATAATCTGGTCAAAATATAAGCGACATCACACTAGGCAAGCTGAACTAGTGTTAAAGTTTTTAGAAGAAATTATTGAAAAGCTAAAGATTAAAAATAATGATAATGTTCGAATATTTACTACTGGCTCAGGTGGTCTGCCATTAGCAGAAGTACTAGGTGCTAAGTTTGTACAAGAGGTAAATGCGGTAACAATGGCAGTGGAAGAACTGCACCCTAATGCTGGTAGCGTTGTTGAGTTAGGTGGACAAGACGCTAAAATTATTATTTTTAAAGAAAATGAAAAAACAGGTGGAAAACACGCCATTACATCTATGAATGATAAATGTGCTTCAGGAACAGGTGCGACAATTGATAAATGTATGATTAAAGTTGGTATGGTCGAAGAAGAAGTTATGCAACTTCGTTTTGATGATAGTAAACTTCATCACGTAGCAGCTAAATGTGGAGTCTTTGCTGAAACTGATATCGTTAACTTGACGAAAACAGGGATTCCGGCTAAGGAAATTATGTGTTCATTAGCTGATGCAATTGTTATGCAAAACTTATCAGTACTAAGTCGAGGAAATACACTAAGACATGAAGTAATCTTACTCGGTGGGCCAAATACATACTTGCCGTTTTTACAGGATTGTTGGAAAAAACGAATTAAAGAAGTTTGGGATGAAAGAAAATATCCTTACCCAAAACATGTAGATATTGATGAACTAATTTATGTCCCTGATAACTCACAGTATTATGCTGCCTTTGGGTCTGCTATTTATGGACTATATGAATCTAGAAACATTGGAGTATTTAAGGGGATTGAATCTTTAAAAGACTATATTTTATTTGGTAGGAAAGCAAAATTAGGTGAGTCGGCAGGTCCACCATTAGTTAAAACAAATAATGAGTTAGAACAATTTAAAATGAAATATCAAGTCCCACCATTTAAACCAGCTTATTTTTCTAATGGTGAAACCATTCGTGCTATTTTAGGTGTTGATGGGGGATCAACTTCATCAAAAGCAGTTCTAATTGATGAAAATGGACATGTTTTATTCAAGGCCTATCAGTTATCAAAAGGAAATCCTCTTCAAGATACGAAGGAATTATTGAAATTATTAAAGGAGCAAGCAGAAAAGAATGGTGCTACTTTAGAGATTGTTGGTTTCGGAGCAACGGGTTACGCTGCAGATGTTTTAGAAAGAACTTTATATGCAGATGTTAATATCGTCGAAACTGTCGCACACATGAAAAGTGCAGTTCATTTTTGTGGTGATGTCGATGTTATTTGTGATGTTGGTGGTCAAGACATAAAAGTATTATTTTTAAAGAATGGCCATATCCGAAATTTCCGCTTATCCAATCAATGCTCTGCAGGTAATGGAATGCTGTTACAGGCTATGGCTGATCAATTTGGTATCCCAATTCACGAATATGCAGAAAATGCATTTCGTGCGGATCTTTCACCGAAATTTTCTTATGGTTGTGCAGTATTTTTGGATACTGATCGTGTTAATTTTCAAAAAGAAGGGTATTCAAAAGAAGAACTCCTTGCCGGTCTTGCATATGTACTACCGAAAAACATTTGGCAGTATGTTGTTCAAATTCCGCGAATGTCTGAATTAGGTAAGCGGTTTGTCCTTCAAGGTGGAACTCAACATAATTTAGCTGCCGTGAAAGCGCAAGTTGACTATATCAAAGAAAGAGTTCCTGATGCGGAAGTTTTTGTAAATCCTCATACTGGTGAGGCTGGTGCGATCGGGGCAGCTATGGAAGCATTACGTGTTGTTAAGAGAAAAGGTTCTTCGTCATTCATTGGGTTGAATGAAGCATTAAATATTAAATATACGACAACAAATGACCAATCGACTGTTTGTCGTTTTTGCCCAAACCATTGTAGTCGTACGTTTATTGATACGATTACACCAGATGGTAACAAAGCTAGATATATTTCTGGATTCAGTTGTGAAAAAGGAACTGTGGAAGATAAAGAAGCTGTAATTGAATTAACAAAAAAACGAAATGCATTAAAGGTCACATATCCAAACTTAGTTGAATATGAAGCGAAACGGATGTTTGAGTCCTTCTATGAGGCAGAGGACTTACCTTCAGCAGAAACTGAAATTGAAGATTTGAAAGTTGAAAAACGAGTCATCCCATTTTTAGAGCCGAAAAAGGTTAAGGTGAAACGTTATTTCCAACGTTCTGATTCTTCGGCAAATAAAAAAAGAAAAGCAATTAAAATAGGGATGCCAAGAGTGTTAGGGATATGGTCGACAGCTCCTTTTTGGCGAACGTATTTCAAAACCCTAGGGATCGATGCGAAAAATTTAATTTTTAGTGACTACACAAGTGAAGATTTATGGATGAAGGGTGGAAAGTATGGGTCTGTAGATCCTTGTTATCCTTCGAAAGTTACCCAAGCCCATGTTCATAATCTAATCACAAAGCATCATGAAAAACATAAGTTTGATTATATTTTCTTCCCTTGTATAACACATTTGCCAACTTATTTAGATAATATTATGGATACAACTAGTTGCCCTATTGTTAGTGGTTCTCCTAATGTTATTAAAGCAGCTTTCACGAAGGAAACTGACTTTTTTAAGGAGAAAGGAATTAAATATTTAGATCCTGCTGTTACTTTTGCTGAAAAGAATTTTATGAAATTACAACTATTTGAAGTATTTGAGGATATATTGAATATAACAGAGGACGAAAATAATTTTGCTGTAGAGCAAGGTTTTATGGCTATGAAAGCCTTTGATAAGGAAATGGAAGATAAAGGTAAAGGTATTTTAGAGAATGTTGAAAAAAATGGACGCCTTGCGATCTTAATGATTGGGCGCCCTTATCATTCAGATCCAGGTCTTAACCACCGCGTATTAGAGGAATACCAAGTCAAAGGATTTCCAATTTTATCGATGCGCTCTATACCAAAAGACGAGAGGTGGGTTTCAAAGTATTTTCAGGATGATTTGAAAACTGAAAAAATCACTAGCCCATTCGACATTAATGATGTTTGGCCAGAAAATTTCAGTTCAAATAGTGCTCAAAAAGTGTGGGCTACTAAATTTGCAGCAAGGCACCCAAACATTGCATTATTAGATTTGTCGAGTTTTAAATGTGGGCATGATGCACCTACGTACGGAATTATCGATTTGATAACTGGAACTGCTAATGTTCCGTATTCAGCTCTTCATGATATTGATGCCAATAAACCATCAGGGTCAATAAAAATTCGTGTAAAAACATATCATCATTCATTAAAGTTAAGAGAAGAGCAATTAGAGGATGCAAGAAAAGTTAACCGTAAAAAGATGATAGAAGATTCAACTATGGAAGAAACGAGTTAGGTCTTTAGGGGGGATCATCATGACAAGAATGACAAAAGTGAGAAATAAAGAGAGAAAGGAAGTTGAAATTCTCCAAGAAAGAAAGCAATGGTACGACCAAGTACCACGTCCTTATTTGAAAAAAGAGAAGCGTACAACAACTATCCTTTTCGGTGGGTTAACGATAATTCAGGATTCATTGATTGAAGCTGCTCTTTGTGGGTTGGGTTATAAAGTTAAGGCATTAGATTGTCCAGATAACACATCCTTGCAGATTGGAAGAGAGTTTGGGAATCGAGGGCAATGCAATCCTACATACTTTACTGTCGGTAATTTGATAAAGTATTTAAAAGGTCTTGTTGCAGAAGGGAAGACAAAAAAAGAGATCATAGACAACTACGTGTTTATTACTACTGGATCGTGTGGCCCATGTCGTTTTGGAACTTACGTAACAGAATACCGGAAAGCCCTTCGTGATGCTGGATTTGATGGTTTCCGAGTAGTACTTTTCCAACAACAGGATGGACTGAAACAAGCTACTGGAGAAGAAAGTGGTCTTGAATTAAATGTACGATTTTTTCATGGGCTATTAAAAGCGATATTTATTGGTGACATTTTAAATATATTAGCTTATCGGATCCGACCTTATGAAATGGAAAAAGGCACAACAAATAAAGTGATAGCCAACTGTAAAGAAAAAATCTATGAAGCCCTTTTGTATAGAAAGCCTCTTATACCTGTCTTACTTAGTTGTAGAGCGGAAATTCAGGAAATAAAAGTAGATTGGACTCAAGTAAAACCAAAAGTAAGTGTTATCGGTGAGTTTTGGGCAATGACAACAGAAGGTGACGGTAATTATAAATTACAACAATTTTTAGAAAGTGAAGGAGCAGAAGTAGAAGTACAACCAGTTACTGCCTGGATCTTATTTTTAGCTTGGGAAGGGCGTTTTGATACCAAACGTAGAATAAACCTTAAAGAATATGATCCGGGAAAATTTGGTCTTCTTGGAAAAAAACCAGGGGAAAAACTAATGAAATTAGCAATTGGTGAAAAGGTAGTTCGAAGTATGTTCCAATTTTATGCCAAGTTATTAGGGCTATATTATTACGAGCTACCAAACATGGATCAAATTGCAGAATATGCTCATCGGTATTATGATAATCATAACCGCGGTGGAGAAGGTCATATGGAAGTTGGAAAGTTATTATTAAATGTCATAAAGAAAAAAGCAAATATGACTATTTCTGTTAAACCATTTGGATGCATGCCTTCCTCAGGAGTTTCAGATGGGATTCAGTCTTTCATTATAGAGAAATATCCTGAGGCGATCTTTTTACCAATTGAAACGACCGGTGATGGAGCTGTAAATGTTTATAGCCGAGTGCAAATGATGTTGTTTAAAGCAAAACAAGAAGCAAAAAAAGAATATGACGAAGCAGTCCTAGCAAAACGACAAGAACAAATTCATTTGGATGAAAAAGTAGCTTCTAAGCATTCTTTTAAACATGTTGTTGCATGTTCTGCAGCTAATGTTCTTTATGATCATTAAAAATTAATGGTTGTTTTGGTTCAAAGAATAATGAATTTCAGCATTCGTTATTTTTCATCATTAAGAGATTGTAACTTTGTTAGAACTGTTCGTAGTGGCTAATTTTGGTATTTATGAAATCCACTCAACTTCGCACTTTTCAATAATTTGTAGGGTGTATGAAAATTTTATTGCTGCTGAAAATGACACGAAAGTAAACATTAGGAAACGTATCTCAAGAAAGAATGTGGTATGAGACTAAATCGTTTGCGCTTTTCTTAAGAGAGGAAATTGTCCCGTATCTATGGCAATTTCTTCTTTTTCCTTTTATACTTATTTGATAACATCATTTAAGTTCTCACAGACTGAATAATCACTAATTAGATTCAAACTGTAAAAACAAAGTAAGAAAATAGTTATGATATTTCAATTGATAATGTTATAATATGAAGGGTTTTACGTTATTTAGAAACACGAAATGTGAAGGTAGGAGGTTGAATTTGATATGGATGCATTAGAGGTTTTAATAAATAAAGATAAAATTGTCCCATATTTTCAACCAATTTTACGTGCGGAACAACAAAGTGTTGTAGGCTATGAAGTTTTAGGAAGAATTAATTTGGACAACAAGATGGAAAGTTTAGGTGATTTCTTTAATAATGAATCCATCCCCGTTGAATATGTTTTGGAAATAGATGAACATATTCAGCATTTAGCATTTGAATACTATTGTAATGCCCAAATAAACACGGATTTATTTATCAATTGTAATGCTAATATATTAATGAATGATCATGAGTACTCAGAACAACTGATTACAAGAATTAAATCGTATGAATCGCGTGGTTTAAAACTCGAAAATGTTGTATTAGAAATTAGTGAACATGACTATCAAGGCGATTTATCCCAACTCGGTCATCTAATCATTTATTTGAAAAGCCTAGGGCTTCGCATTGCTATTGATGATGTTGGAAGAGGTGGAAGCAATTTAGATCACATTGCGCAACTTGAACCCAATATTTTAAAGGTTGATCTTAATTTTATTAAAGGTCCAATGATGCTTCAAGCAAACAAAGATGTACTTTATTCACTAAGTATGTTTGCTAGGAAAATTGGAGCAACGTTGCTGTTTGAAGGTATCGGTGATTTAACAAAGCTTAATGCTGCATGGAGAAATGGTGGTCGTTATTATCAAGGATTTTATTTAGCAAAGCCAAGTCCAGAATTTATAAATGAAAATTGTTGTAAAGAAAAGCTAACGAAAGAATTTCAACAATTTATTAATTTTGAGAGAAGCAAATTAAATAGTCAATATATCTTTACTGAAGATTTAAATAATCGTTTTGATTTTGTGATTAAAAGAGAAAAGAAGTTAGTTTCTGATGATCTAATAAAAGTGATAGCAGAAGTCTTTAATGATGTTTGTTTTAGAATTTATATTTGTGATCAATATGGATTTCAAAGATCTTCTAACTATGTCAAAGGTGAAAATAAACAATGGATGTTGCAAAAAGATTACTTAGGGAAAAACTGGAGTTGGCGGCCTTACTTCTTAGAAACAATCGTAAGAATGCAATATGAAAAGAAGGGTGTCCTATCTGATTTATATAGTGACATAGAAACAAATGAATTTATCCGGACGTTTTCTTATCCAATAAATGAAGAACTATACTTATTCTTTGATATTCCTTATACGTTTTTATTCGAGAAAGAAGGATTATTATAATGGTTGGACTCAGCAAAACTGAGTTCTTTTTTCACGTTAGGAGTATAAAATATAAACAGTATGTTTTTAGTCATTGCATTCAGACGTTTTTCTAACCTTTGTAATAATAAAGGTTAGATTCCTTAACTTTAGTAACTTTTTTATTTGATTGGAGTAAAAAAATGCCCTCTATTATAAGTTTGAAAGCACTTTTATTTTTTTATTACTCAAGTATGACAATTATCGTAAGCTACCTTCCTGTTTATTTTCAGGTAAATGGACTGAGTAACAGTGAAATTGGTATATTATTAGCCATTGGCCCGTTTGCTGCGATGGTAAGTCAACCTTTTTGGGGTTATATGACTGATAAATATAAAACTTCAAAAAAGATTATTGTTTTATGTTTAATAAGTGCTATATTCTCAGGTTTGATAATGTTTCATAGTTTTCAGTATGGCCTGATTATGTACTTTACAGTTTTTGTTTTTTATTGTTTTATGGCTCCTGTAGGTGGATTAGGAGATAGTCTAAGCCAAAAAACGGCTAACCAAATGAATATTTCATTTGGTTCCATTCGAATGTGGGGTTCAGTTGGTTTTGCGGTGATGTCTTTATTAAGTGGTTTTCTTTTAGCTTATATCGGCATACAATACATATATTTACCATTCATGTTTTTTCTGGTAATTACTTTACTAATGGCTTCACGAGTGAAAGATGTAGAAACTTCAAAAAAACCTATTTCCTTAAGAGACGCATTGAAATTATTAAAAAACAAAAAATTTATCCTATTTTTATTCATTATTATGTTAGTTACCATTACTCATCGAACAAATGATAGTTTTTTAGGTATATATCTTTTAGAAATAGGGGGGACAGAAGCTTTTATTGGATGGGCTTGGTTCATTGGAGTAATTTCCGAAGCTTTAATTTTTGCTACTGCCACTTATTGGTTTAGGAAGTATCACGTATTAACGTTTACGATTTTTGCTGCAGTTCTGTATAGCATTAGGTGGTTAGTGATGGGGTTAGTACCAAATCCTTATCTTGTACTGTCCCTTCAAATGTTGCACGGGTTAACCTTTGGGATGTTTTATTTATGTGCATTTAACTATATTACTAGAACTATCCCTGAGGAACTTCAATCAACTGGACAACTTTTATTTTACTCTTTTTTCTTTGGCTTATCAGGAATGATTGGTGCGAGTATAGGGGGACAAATCATAGAGCGAGTTAGTACCACTAATCTTTACTTTTTATTAGCGTTTTCAGCTATTGTTGGTGCGGTTACCATCGGCGTTTATAAAGTTTATTATTTTCATTTAAAGAAGACTGAACTGGTAAATGAATCTTAGGAAATTAGAACAAGGCTATCTCTGTATAGGAATACGATATCTTAATCAAAACTTGTTTTTGAAAAAAACACTAATGCATATAAACGATTAATGAATTAAGAATAAAGGAGGAAAATGTATGTTCATATTTTTAGCAATTGTTGCAGTTGTATTATTATTTTGGGTGGCTTCTTATAACTCTCTAGTTAAATATCGTAATTGGGTAGAAGAATCATGGGCGCAAATTGATGTTCAATTAAAAAGAAGGTTTGATTTAATACCAAATCTTGTTGAGACGGTAAAAGGTTATGCAAAGCATGAACAGGAAACATTAGCAAAAGTAGTTGAGTTACGAAATCAAATTAGTGGATCTGGAGTAAAATCGAGAAAAGATCAGATGGAAGCGAACGACCAATTAACTGGGGCTCTAAAACATTTATTTGCTTTACGTGAAGCTTATCCTGACTTAAAAGCAAACCAAAACTTTATGATGCTTCAAGAAGAATTAACTGGGACAGAAAATAAGATTGCTTATGCTAGACAACTTTATAATAATACAGTAATGAAATACAATACGAAAATACAATCCATCCCTACAAACATTGTTGCTTCAATCCATAATTTTGACCGTCGTGAAATGTTAGAAACAAGAGCAGAAGAGCGTGAAAACGTTCAAGTGAAATTTTAGAGGGATAACACATGTTATTATACGAACAAATCCAATTGAATAAGCGGAAAACAATTTTCATTGTTACGGTGTTTATCGTTTTTGTTATTACAGTAGGTTCAGCCCTTTCTTATATTTCTGCAGGGGATTATATTACTGGAGCGGTATTTACAGCCATTTTTGCTTCGATATACACAATCATTATTTTACTTTCTAGTACAAATGTGGTTATGAGTATGAATCATGCTAAAGAAATTAAGTCTAAAAATGAAAATCTATTTTTATGGAACTCAGTCGAAAACTTGGCAATGGTTGCACGTATTCCAATGCCACGAGTTTTTATTATTCAAGATTCAAGTCCTAACGCTTTTGCCACAGGAACCTCACCAAAAAACGGAGCGGTTGCTGTTACGACAGGATTATTAGACCGATTAAATCGTGAAGAAGTTGAAGGCGTTTTAGCTCATGAAGTCGCTCATATAAAAAATTATGATATAAGACTTGCTACGATTGCTTTAGCTTTAGTTTCTGTTGTAGCAATTATTAGTGATTTAGGATCTCGAATGATTTTCTATGCGCGTGGTGGCAGGGACAAAAAGCAGCATCCGGCTGTTTTAATTATTGCGCTAGTGTTGCTTATTCTCTCCCCATTAATTGCTTCGTTAATTAAACTGGCGATATCAAGAAATCGAGAATATTTAGCAGATGCAAGTGCGGTTGAACTAACCCGAAATCCAAATGCTCTGGCTACTGCTTTAGAAAAAATATCAGGAGTAAGGACACCAGTAAGAGAAGCTTCTAATGCTTCAGCATCCTTATATTTCGCTGACCCATTAAAGAAAAAGGTGGTGGGACTCTTTTCTACTCATCCACCATCTGAAGAACGTATTAAGCGGCTTAGGAAAATGTGAAGCTTTCACAAAAAAATAAATTCACATAGTGTTTATAAAAGTACAGGTGAAATTCTTGTGCTTTTTTTCTTTTAGGACTTGGACTTTCGATGTTGAAACTGTCTCTACGTTTAGACGTATAAACAAAAAGGGTAAGACTATGATAAATAAATAGTAAACACGATTGGAGAAAATGAGTTTGAATGATTTAAGCCATAAGGGTTAGAGTGCACTAATACTAATAAGGTTATTTTCACACGTTTTTCATTTGAAATCTTTTCATTACGAATTCATGAATTGGCGCTTGAGTAATTCTGTAAACCCACCATGGTAAAGAGGGTTCAAAACGCTCGAGTGCAACGATAAATCTTTCTCCTTTTTCTGTCATCAAAAAGGTAAATGTACCTATTTGATTCTTTTTTGCTAATAAGCCACCAGTAACATGTAAGACTACTTTTTGATTTGTGGTAGTTTGTATAGTAAGGATCAACACTGGGGTTTTTAAAAACTTAACATACAGACTGTAAGATTTGTCTTGAAATGAAACGGAAATTATATTTTTCGATTCAGTAGCAAGCCATTGGAAATAACTACCAACCATATAAGAAGGCTTCTTCCTGTTATGAATATTCAATATTTGAATTGACCAATATCTTTTACTATCATTGTTAAACGCAACTAAACCGTTTTTCTTAATTTTCACATGATAATTTGATTTAAGAACATCAAGATATTGTTTCAGATGATGGTTAATTTTTTGAGTCATTTTGTCACCGCTTCGAATAAGTTATAAGGGTTTATATCAATTCTAATCATACCAAAAAAGAGTTGTTTATCCCACACTTAAGGGGCAAGTAAGACCCCCACCTCAAAACTTAAGAAAATCGAGAAGTTTAGGTGGGGGATAAACTGCCCCTAAAGGTCCGATATAGAATAACGAAAGCTGATGATTAGTTATTCTTATGCCCGTGGTATAAGTTGAACTAACAATCAGTGGGGGATGAAGGAAAACCCCCACTGATTGAAGTTCAGCTTTATTGGATAAGATCATTAATATTGACTTTTCGGGTTAAAAATTTAGAAAAAATTCCATTTATGGTATCATATGATTATGGAATACATTGGGGGTGTAACAAGTATGAAAACGTTTAAGTTATGCACAATGCTTGTCCTTTTAGATAATGATCATGAACCAAAGGAAATACCAATATTAGAAGGGCTAATTATTAATAAAGAGGAAGTACAGAAAAATTGGTTAATTGAAGCTGTAATTACTAAAGAATTGGAAGGATATTTTAATAATCTTTATAGTAGCTACGAAAAGTTTATGGTTGAAGCAACTATTACAAACAAAAATAATAACCCGGCAACCTTTGTTTGTACAGCTAAAAGCGTTACAAAATTAAAGAATAATATTAGTATCCTTCTTGATGGTTCATTGGTCGTCAAGAAAGATGATTTTTCGGATATGATTTTAAAAAGTATTATTAGTGAAGGTTTTGAAGGTGACGATATAGTTGTTGAATTTAAGAAAAGAAAGAAAGACCGGGGAAGAGCGATACAAGGTGCGTTAGCTAATGCATTTGTAGAAGAAAAAGATAAGTTTTTTGAATAGTTATAAATGATGTGTGATTGACTCATATAGGGTCAGTCACTTTTTATCTTCTATGCTATTGGTATTCCGATTGGGTTTGGATAAATAAAGAAAGGAATAAGGTGCATCCCCTGTTAGGTAATAAAGCAGGGGATTTTTTCTTTGTGCAATCATGAAAGTTTACTATTTGGTACAAAGAAATTACTTAGTCGATCTTGAACTTTATTTCGTAAATGAACGTTTAGAAAACGACTTGTTTTTACATACCCTCTGAAGTAGCAGTGGAATTCTGTAAAGGTACCATCATTGTTACCGAATTCAATTTTAATATTTCTTTTATGCAGTTGTTGCTTAATTTCAAATAATTCTTTACTGATAGAGCCAATAGAAGAATGGATAAGTTGAATGTAAGGTTCTTTTAGTTTTAAAAAAGATTTTTCAACAATGAGTAGGTCATTTTGCAAAACTTTGCGAGCAAACGACAGGATAATATAGGCTTCAAAAAGAATTTCTTCTTGTTGAGATAAGCAATTCACTATTCATTCCCCTTTCTTTAGAACTTACGTTCGTATATATTTTAATTGATTAAATGTTTTTTTGCAACATAAAGAAACGAAAAGACGAACGGATGTTTGGTTTGGCGTGTATCATAAATTTTGCAAGGGAATGAGGTTTTTATCTTTGTTCATAGCTCCTTGTGATGATTGATCCCATCGTAGCAAAAATCGATTTTATATGACTTTAATACTTTCTCTGATTGTGGTATTTTTATAACAATGTCACTTATTTTTGTTGAAAGATTCTCCATTTGTATGAACCTAAGATCTAATAGTAGACTACATTGGAGGTGTAACAAGATAATAAAATGATAAAGGAGTAGTTATATCATGCGTTTTGTTAATTATTTATTATTAGGGACTTTCATGCTTGTTCTTATTTCTGGATGTGGACAAGCAGCTCCGGACGTACAGCAGGAAGAAGTAATTGCAGATGAATATCCTCAACTTATTACGGAAGTTCAATCGGATGAGAAGCTTGTTAAAATGGTAACGAGTAAAGGTGATATCACGATTAAATTATTTCCGAAATATGCCCCATTAGCTGTTGAAAACTTCTTAACTCATAGTGAGAATGGCTATTATGACGGTGTTATTTTTCACCGTGTCATAGAAGGATTTATGGTACAAACAGGTGATCCGGAGGGTACCGGTGCAGGTGGAGAGAGTATTTATGGTGAGCGATTTGAAGATGAATTTTCTCCGGCACTAGCTCATTTTAGCGGGGCCTTATCAATGGCTAATGCTGGTCCTAATACGAATGGAAGTCAGTTTTTTATTGTCCAAAGCAAATCCTTTCAAGGTAGTTCAGCAATAGACTTTTCTGAAGAAGCGCTAGAGCATTATAAACAACATGGCGGCACACCACATTTAGATTATCGCCATACGGTCTTTGGACATGTCATTGAAGGTATGGATGTGGTAGATGCTATTGCAGAAGTAGAAGTTGGACAAAACGATCGCCCTAAAGAAGATATAACGATAGAGAGAATTGAATTATTAAACTAAGAAAACTTGTTTTACTTTAGTGAATTTCATAATACCAAAGTTGAGCAACATAAATCTATATCTAGTTACGAACCGTTCAACGTAACTAGATATATTTTCTTAGGGGCGAGAATAAAAGAAGGCTTTTGCTAATTTGGCAAAGCCTTCTTTTTTATACGATCAAGACAAAAAAGACTTTTTTGGTTAATCAGTATAAGAGAAATTCACTATAAGTTTAAACTAGATTAAGCGTTATTATAAAGAGTTACAAAATTATTAACTCGTTCACAATAAATTCACTAATATTTGGATATTATTATGTTTAGATTGACATTATCCCTTGTGTCGGTGTATTATTAAATTAATACAGTAGATCACAGGTGCGGTGTGATTGTACTTATGGAGGGGATATTACTTGTTAACACCTGTTGTTTCAATAAAAAATGTTACGAAGAAAATAAAAGGCAAGAAAATTATTGATGATCTAAGCTTTGATATTTATCCTGGTGAGGTTTTTGGTTTTTTAGGACCAAATGGTGCTGGAAAAACAACGACAATTCGAATGTTAGTTGGCTTAATCTCAATAACTGAAGGTGAAGTGCTTATTAAGGGGAAAAATGTGGTTAAAGATTTTGAGGGTGCCATTTCAGAAATTGGAGCAATTGTAGAAAATCCAGAGATGTATAAGTTTTTATCTGGATATCAAAATTTAGTTCATTATGCACGTATGGTCGATGGCGTAAGTAAAGAAAGAATTAATGAAGTAGTAAATCTCGTTGGGCTCAGTAGTCGAATTCATGAAAAGGTAAAAACATACTCATTGGGGATGAGACAGCGCTTAGGTTTAGCGCAAGCCCTTTTACATTCACCATCAGTATTAATTTTAGATGAACCAACGAACGGTTTAGACCCTGCAGGGATAAGGGAAATTCGTGACTATTTAAGAAAATTAGCTAGGGTTGAAGGACTAAGCGTCATCGTATCTAGCCACTTGTTATCAGAAATGGAATTAATGTGCGATAGAATCGGAATTATTCAAAATGGAAAATTAATTGGTGTTCAAACAGTTAATGAGTTTATTAATGGTGAGAAAGAGCTTGTCGTACGTTTTGAAGTCCATAACACAAAAGTAGCATCACAAGTAATAAAGGAAAACTTTCCAAACTATTTAGTTAAAGATACTGGGGAGTTCATTGAAATTACGTTAGAGAAGGAAAGGATACCACAAGTCAATCAAGTGTTCGTTAATAATAATGTAAAAGTTTACAGCATTTCAAATACAGCAAAATCTTTAGAGGAGAAATTTTTAGAAGTGACAGGTGGTGAACAAAATGTCTAACTTACTACGACTTGTGCAAAATGAAAATATGAAAATTTACTTTCGTTTAGGAACTTGGGTAATGTTTGGCATTTTGATTTCAATTTTGCTCATTATTGGTTTATTTACAAAATTTATTTTAGAAGATCCTGCACATGATACATGGCAAGAAGCATTAATGCTTGAGAATATGAACATGCAGACAGTTATTAATGATACTACGATGCCAAAACCAGTACTAGAGAGGTATGAAAAAGATATTACTTTAAATGAATATCGACTCGCCCACGATATTCCCCCGATTGAGACTAAAAGCTTTTGGGGATATATGACTTCGACTGTAAATCTAATCAGCATCATTACGATGTTTACGATTATTGTTGCAGCGGGTATTGTGGCAGGTGAATTTTCCTGGGGAACGATTAAATTATTGTTAATCCGTCCTGTATCAAGAACAAAAATCCTGCTATCTAAATATGTAGCAACATTTTTGTTCGCATTATTAATGCTGCTAGGATTATTTTTATTTTCATTTATTATTGGTGGAATTTTATTTGGAATGTCAACAATCACTCAACCATACTTGTACTTTGCACAAGGAGAAGTACTTGAACGAAACATGTTTAGTCAATTATTAATGTTATATAGTTTAACAAGTGTTGAATTATTAATGATGGTGACGTTCGCCTTCATGATCTCAACAGTATTTCGAAGCAGCTCTCTAGCCATAGGATTAGCTTTATTTTTAATGTTTACAGGGACCCAACTTGTTCACGTACTTAGTCAATATGAATGGGTAAAATATATATTATTTGCTAACACATATCTTGCTCAATATATTGAAGGTACACCGATTGTAGAAGGAATGACTTTTCAATTTTCAGTCATGGTGTTAGTTTTTTATTTTATTCTCTTTAATACATTATCTTTGTTAATTTTCAAAAAACGAGATGTTGCTGCGTAACAATATGGTAAAATAAAGCAGATTAGCTAAAAGGTTACATGGATACTTATCAGAAAGTTTCTCTTTGAAAATAGGTGGTAAACGGGAACGTGATAAGTATTTTTCACCAAAGTTAGTTCCCTTAAAAAGGAGGTATTGTGTATTGTATGAATGTATCCTTTGACAATTCAAAGCCAATATATTTACAGTTAATGGACTACTTTTTCCAACAAATATGTAACGGTTCTATAGAACCAGGTGAAAAATTACCATCAGTTAGAGAAACTGCAGTAGAAGTTGGAGTGAACCCAAATACTGTTCAAAGGACATATGCTGAAATGGAAAGGTTACAAGTAGTTGTGGCGAAAAGAGGCCAAGGATCTTTTGTGACAGAGGATAAGACAATAATTAAACGACTGCGTTCAGAGATCTCGGAACAATATGTTGGTAAGTTTGTTACTTATATGAAAAATAATGGTTTTACTGAGGAAGAAATCATTGAACAAGTGAGTGTAGCCCTTAAAAAGTCGTTGTGATAGAGGTGAAAACATGGAAAAAATTATTACATTCTCGGATGTTTTTAAAAAGTATGGGTTAACAATAGCATTAAACAATGTCAGTCTTCAAATACCAAAAGGTGGAATTATAGGTTTAGTTGGATCAAACGGAAGTGGAAAATCAACGTTATTAAAGCTTACAGCGGGATTATTAAAAAAGACTTCAGGTGAAATTACTGTATGTGGAGAGAATGTTACGAGATTGATAGGGAAAAAAGTAGCATTTCTTGCAGAGGTTGATTCACTCTATGAATTTTTTACAGTAAGTGAGACAATTGCTTTATCAAGCGATGTTTTTGATGACTTCGATCAAAAAAAAGCAATAGAAATTATTGAAACTCTTAATGTAGATCAACAAAAAAAGGTTGGGAGCCTCTCGAAGGGTAACCGAGCTAGAGTGAAAATTGCCATTACTTTAGCAAGAAAAGCTCCATTACTTATCATGGATGAACCTTTATCAGGGTTAGACCCGCTTGTTAGAGAAGACATAATAAAGATGATTGCTAGGTATGTGGAAATGGAAGAACAGACGTTACTAATTTCAACGCATGAAGTAACAGAAATAGAACCCCTATTAGATTATGTAGTATTAGTACGAGATGGAGAAATAATGTTATCTGAAAAGGTAGAAGATTTGAGAGAGAAAAAAGGGCAGAGCGTGTTAGACGCAATGAAAGAGGTGTTACGATGAGTTGGTTGACCTTGTATAAAAAGGAAATCCGATTAACCAAAACAAAGTTCCTTTTGAACATTATTTTCTTACTTATGGTAGCTGTGTTGTTTTATGTTCTTATTGAAAGATACAGCCCAATGTTTATCATGTTAACAATACCTTTAATTATCTTACATTTATTTTACTTGTTTTTTGCGATGATAGATTCTCTGAGGTTAGAGTGGAAACAGAAAACATCGTTTTTTTGGTTGAATATCCCAAGAACTGGTTGGGAATTATTATCTGCAAAATTTTTAGCTGCTACCACCCAGCTTTTCGTTTCATTGCTGACAACATTTATGATTATATATTTTTTGCTAAAGCAAAGTTCAGGAAAGTTCTCAGATCCAACAATTCCACAATTTTTATTTGAACAATATCAGTCTTTTTGGTGGATCCTTTTCTTTGGTATTTTTGTAGGTTCACTTCAATTCGGTGCAGTTTCAACATTCATTTTTATGATGTCGAAATCAATTCGAAAGTGGGGCTGGTTAATAGGTGTTGCTATTACATTAGGAGCAGGGTGGCTTTGGTCTCGTTTTCAAGAAACGGTAATATATAAAGGGATTACAGAATGGGGAGTCATTTTAAATACTGATACGATAATGAATTCATTCATCATCCATATTGATGAAATCGGTGGAGATCCGACTTTGGACATGGAAGCAGCTACAGAAGCAGTGCTCTATATTGGTACGACAGTTGTTGATATAGTTGTTGTAGTGGCTGTTTTATTCATTTCTTCTTGGCTTTTAGATAATAAAGTTGAAGCGTAAATAAAAAGTAAAAACAAAAGGTGTGGCGAAATAGCTAATCGTATTGTAAAATGATTAATGCTTAAAAACCATCAGTTGCATTGATAAATGCTGCTAATGGTTTTTATTTTATCATTTATGACAGAAGAGCTCCAACTCAAGGAATGTGAAGGGACTAGCCCAATGAGTAGGTGGGAGATGAATGTCGGTTGGCCGTAGCCAAAACTTTCCTAATTACGATATAATAAGAACGAGAGTTCCTTTCGATCATCTTGGTCACAATTTAAAAACGATGCTTGAATCCAAAGCGATTTGGTATGGCAAACAAGTAGTTGTTGTATCCAAAACATTTGCTTCGAGTCAACTGTGTTCGTGCTGTGGCTATCAAAATAAAGTCGTTAAGAATCTTAACCTTCGTGAGTGGAACTGTCCTTCTTGTGGCACACATCACGATCGAGATAGTAACGCAGGACAAAACCTTAAAAGTAAAGCAATAAGGCTTCTAACCGTAGGAACTACGGGGCAAGCCTAATAAACTAGTCGGTTACGCTGGTGTTCTTAGGAATCTCCCGCTTCAAACGACCTTAAAGGCGTTAAGCGGTGAGTAGTTCAATATTATTTAATGCACAGTAAGACGCAACCTCATAACTTTAAGAATTGGTGAAGAAGGGTAGACGAGGGGGGGCGTACACAGTTCACGTTAAGCTTTATTGTGAATATATTTTTACGAATTGTTAATTGAATGATAAAATTAATAATTGATATTAGATATAACGACTTTAATCGATAAAAAACATGCTATAATGAATAAATCAATGAAAAATAACAATTTTTTGTATAATGAAATTAGGAAGGATTTAAAATGGATACCAAAGTAATGATACAAGACATAGTCATAGCACATCATAGTTTAAAGGATGTAGTTGTTCATACTCCTTTACAGTATAACGCAGTATTATCTGAACGATATGGATGTAATGTATTTTTGAAAAGAGAGGACTTACAAGTAGTCCGATCATTTAAAATTCGTGGTGCTTTTCATCTTATTCAAAGCTTAACAAAAGAAGAACTTGAAAATGGTGTAGTTTGTGCAAGTGCAGGTAATCACGCTCAAGGTGTTGCCTATTCATGTAAACATTTAGGTACTTTCGGTAAGATATTTATGCCTAAAACGACACCAAGGCAAAAAGTTACGCAAGTAAAGCGTTTTGGTGGTGAATTTGTCGAAGTTGTTTTATGTGGTGACACGTTCGATGATGCATTTGCCGAAGCAATGGAATATTGCGTTGCAAATAACAAAACATTTATTCATCCTTTTGACGATAAGAGAATTATTGCAGGGCAAGGGACAATTGGAATGGAAATAATGGATGACATGGACGAGCCTATCGATTATTTACTTATGTCGATTGGTGGAGGTGGCTTATCCTCCGGAGTTGGGACCTATATCAAAGGGGTTAGTCCTTCGACGAAAATTATTGGAGTAGAGCCTGAAGGGGCTCCAGCAATGAAAAAGTCACTTGAAAAAGGTGAAGTCGTTCCACTAAAAAAAATTGATAAATTTGTGGATGGAGCTGCTGTGAAAAAAGTTGGTGAGCTTCCGTTCTCAATATGTCATTCCCTATTAGATGATGTGATTATTGTTCCTGAAGGAAAGATTTGTACAACCATTTTAGAGCTCTATAATGAAAATGCAATTGTTGCAGAGCCAGCTGGAGCACTGCCGATATCAGCTCTACAATTTTATAAAGAAGAGATAAAAGGAAAAAATGTTGTTTGTGTGATAAGTGGTGGTAATAATGATATAGGGCGGATGCAGGAGATTAAAGAACGGTCCCTTATTTATGAAGGTTTACAACACTACTTTGTGATTAACTTTCCACAACGCGCTGGGGCTTTACGAGAATTTTTAGATAAAGTGTTAGGTCCGGATGATGATATTATTCGCTTTGAATATGCGAAAAAAAATAACAAAGATGATGGACCAGCTCTTGTTGGTATCGAATTAAAAAGAAGTGAAGACTACAAAGGTTTACTTCTTCGAATGAGAGACCATGAAATCGAGTTTATCGAAGTAAACAGAGATGAGAATTTATTTAATCTTTTGATCTAAGAGAATGAAACTCTTAAAGGTTTAACTGTACAACTTAGCTATATCTAGTAGAGGCTTGGTTTACCTAGATATAGCTAGTTTGTGGTATAATATTATATTTGTAAGTGAATGTTTACAATAAATGAGCACTAAGAATCTATTCAATATTTTGAATTAGTGTTGCTTTAGAATGAGGAGGAAATGAGATCATGTCTAACGATCCTAAAGGAATTTTATTAGAGAGTGGAACGAATGAATTAGAGGTCATTGTATTTTCTATTGGTCAAGGTGTTTTTGGAATAAATGTAATGAAAGTACGAGAAATTATTAATCCTTTACCTGTTACAAAAATGCCTAATGGTCATCCTAATGTTGAGGGAATTATTAGACTTCGAGACGAAGTGCTACCAGTTGTTAATTTAGCTAAAGTCATCGGCTTTCCTCCATCAGAGTCTCCTGAGCAAGATAAACTTATCGTTGCAGAATTGAATAAAATGAAGGTTGCTTTTCATGTACATAATGTATCAAGAATTCATCGAATTTCATGGGAACAAATCGAGAAGCCTACTAAACTTTCACAAGGATTAGAAGGGTCAACAATTGGTGTTATAAAAATGGAAGATAATATGATCTTACTATTAGATTATGAAAAAATTCTAGTTGATATTAGTCCTAGTTCAGGTATAAATAAGGAAGAAATTAAAACAATGGGATCACGTGAACGCTCATATAAAAAAGTAATGATCGTAGAAGATTCACCAATCTTACGAAGATTACTTGAAGATACGTTAGTGACTGCAGGGTACGAGAATCTACAATTTTTTGAAGATGGGAAACTTGCTTGGGATCATTTGGAGAAGATAGGGAAAGAAAAATTGTTCACTCAATTGCCAGATGTGATAATTTCCGATATTGAAATGCCGAAAATGGATGGACACCATTTAACAAAACGCATTAAAGATGATATATTACTGAAAGATATACCGGTCGTTATTTTTAGCTCATTGATTACTGGAGATTTATACCATAAAGGTGATCGAGTAGGTGCTAATGCACAAGTTAGTAAACCTGAAATTGTAAATTTAGTCGAAAACATCGACAAGTTATTAGCGTAAGAGTAGGAATTTTGAAAAATCTACTTACGAGAGTTTTAAAATAATATTGGAAAAGGAGTATGATTAACAAATTCATACTCCTTTTCCAATGTTATTATTAATTATACTTAATATTAGTGTAGTAGAAAGCCATTTACAAAAAAAGTTCGAAATAGTCAGAAAATAAATATTGTTATACAATTTTAGTTTTAGTATAATTGTTATATAACAATTAATATGAACGGAGGTAATGATAATGGCCATACAATCGGCAGTTGAATTTTTTAAGAATTTACCACCGAAATTATGCTCAAATTGCCAACAAGAAGTGAATGAAATGCATGATTGTTATACACATAAGTGTGAAAAATGTGAAGCTGAAGAAAATAAATAATAGAAAATATAGAGTGCTCCCTAAATAGGGAGCATATTTTACATAATCAGAATTTATAAATTTCTAACTTGGAAACTGTCTAGCTTCAGCGGCATCGACTTGAACACTTCAGATCGTCAATTGCGGTCAAAGAGCAGACCGCTTCTTGCCGACCTTCCAGTGTTTGTCGCCAATAGGTGGGCGCCTTGCGCTTTTCTTGTGTTGAAAAACTAAGATTTACCAACTTAATTAAGGGAGAAATATAGCTCAGATTTTCGAATCACCAAAGACTTATCTTACAAATTAAAGGATTTTATTTTTAAAATAAAATCCTAATGGAGAAAACATTTATGATACGAATAAATGGTTGTAGCTCTCTTGAAACTTTTATTAGCTTTTAATATGAGTTATACGAGAATAAAAATGCTAAAAATATCGAAACCTAACTAAACGATTATGTAGTTTTTTTAGGGGGAGTTTTTTGTGAAAGGTGTTATTGCATCGTTAATGGCTATTGTTCTAGCACAGTTTTTGAAAGTTCCTATTAAAGGCCTCAAAACGGGCGCGTGGGATTGGAATCGAATGTTCAGTTCTGGCGGTATGCCCAGTTCTCATTCAGCAGGTGTAACTTCTTTAGCTACGTATATAGGACTGAAACTAGGTATCAGATCTCTTGACTTTGCATTATCAATAATACTAGGTCTAATAGTCATGTATGACGCGCAAGGAGTTAGAAGGCAAGCCGGACAGACGGCGATTAAAGTAAATGAACTAGAAAAAAGAATCGATCAGTTAAACGGAGATTCAAAAGGTCCGATGCATGATCAGAAAGACATTCAAATAAAGGAAAGTTTAGGACATCAACCAGAAGAAGTGTTCGGCGGAGCGGTATTAGGGCTCTTAGTTGGCTTGTTCACATATTTTGCAAATCAGAATAAGGACTAGAAAAACTTGAGCTTAGCCAAGTTTTTCTTGATTCTTATAAAGCTGAACTACAATCAGTGGGGTTTTTCCTTCATCCGGCACTGATAGTTATTCTATATCGAACCTTAAGGGGCAGTTAATCCCCCACCAAAACTTCTCGATTTTCTTACGTTTTGAGGTGGGAGTCTTACTGCCCCTTAAGAGTGGGATAAAAGTTATGATGAAATTTGTACATTTACAAAGCTTCAACTCGATAATAAATATCTATAAACCTAAACAATTGATCAGTGTATTCTTTTAACTTTTAACTCCAATATACATTTATTTTCGCTAAATTAACCTTCAAATCTTTAATATAAATCCCCAACTACATGAAAGATAAGTTCAAACAACAATTATTTCTAAAGTAGCCATTTATTGAGTAATATTTAATATAATAAAATAAAGAAAAGCAAGAAGGAGGGGGAGAGATGGTTGTAACTGAAAGAGAACATGAGGTTTTATTATTTGAGCAACATGAGCATGCAAAAGTTTGTGGAGAGTTAGCAGAGGCTTGGTGTGAGGAATATTTTATTGGTAAAAGAAAGAGAAAATCTGTTATTTATGCAATCTATGAACATGATAATGGTTGGATAGAATTGGATGAAAGTCCGTTAATAAATAGAGAGAGAAAAATCCCATTTTCATTTATTGATTATCCATTAACTCCAAAAATTAAAGCATACAAAAAAGGGATAGATATTATAGAAAAAAAAGACAGGTATGCAGCTTTAATTTGTAGTCTTCATTATGCTTCTTTTTTTGAAAGATATACAAATGGTAGAGGTGAAGATTTTCTAAGTTTGGAAAGAGACCGACAAAAGAAGTTAAAAGAGAAATTACATATACATAAGTTAGAAGAGGAAGAACTGTTATTTCATTATTATTTATTACAGTTTTGTGATAACTTGTCGTTATATTTATGTATGAATGAACCAGGAGTAGATAAAAAGAATGAATTGATCTGGTTTCGAAAAGGTTTCTCACAAAGGTTTGCTTTTAACAATAAAAAAAGAATAGTAGCACATTGGTTAGATAAAAATACAGTTTCTTTAACAGATTTTCCGTTTAGTAAAGAGTTAACGGTATCACTGAAATATAAATGTATTCAGAAATCTCAAATGAGTAACCTTCAGGTTGAGTATAAACATCAAAAATCAAGACAGAGAAAAATAACAATAGTGGGCTGTAAATAATCAAAAAGAGTAGCCAATGCAACTCTTTTTGATTATTTTATTTTAGACAATATCTTAAAGAAATGGTGTTTCGTGTTTTGCTTTTAGAATTCTCCATCTACGTTGAACTTCGTCTTCAAATTCTTTTAACATTGGTGCATTACTTTCTTTTAACAAATGCTTTGTTTTACCCATCATTTTTAACCATTCAGCTAATTCAACACGCTTATTTTTTGCTTCAGGATCATACGTAAGTGTTGTTTCACCTTGTTCAACTTCATAAAGAGGGAAGAAGCATGAATCGACTGCAGATTTCATAATTTTCTCACCCAGACGATCTTCAGACTTCCAGTTAAGTGGACAAGTGATTAAAAGTTTTCCGTATGCTAAACCTACATTTTGAGCGTACCATTGAGCTTTTGCAGCTTTTTTAATAAGGTCTTGTGGAAAAGCTTCAGTTCCTGTGAAAACATAAGGAATGTGAGTTGAAGCCATAATTTGAGCTGTATCTTTATGGTGGAACGGTTTCCCTTGTTTTGTCTTACCAATTGTAGTCGTACTAGTCATATGTCCAAGTGGTGTAGAGTAAGACATTTGTGAACCTGTGTTCATGTAACCTTCATTATCATACTCAAGGATAATCATTTTATGGTTACGTAACGCTGTACCGATAGCAGAACCCATTCCGATATCCATGCCGCCATCACCAGTAATCATAACAAAAGTGAAATCGTCAGAAATCTCAATTTCACCACGACGTTTCATCTCGAAAAATGCTTCAACAGTACCGGAAAGTGTTGCAGCACCGCTTTGGAATAAGTTATGAATAAACGTTTGTTTGTGAGAACTGTACGGATAACCAGTTGTAACAACATACGCACACCCTGTTTGTAATAAGATGACTGCGTCACCTTCAATCCCTTTAAAGAATAACTCTAAACCAGGGAAGATACCGCAACCAGGACAAGCGCCGTGCCCAGATGCAAAACGTTTTGGTTTTCCAGTTAAATTACGTAGTGGTGGAATTTTTACATTTAATTTTTTTGTTTCCTCATCTTGAGTTACTTTAATTAATCCAGAATTAAATGTATTACCATGCATTGGTTCGATGACAGGCTTTAGTTTGTTTTCAGGATTTCCAGGCACATGCCCAAAATAGTCAAATGATTTTTCGGCAAATCCTTTTTCCATAGCATCAATCGTCATTTCGAAAAACTTTTCAGCATCATCTGCATAGAAGTCTTTACCACCAACACCGAATACGCGACTAAGAACAATCGTTTGATTTTCTTTATCTTCTTGAAGAGCAGACTTTACTTCGTGAGTTAAATTCGGGCCATTACCACCGTATGAATCCGCTCTTTCACCGACAAGTAAAGCTTTTACGTTTTTCAATGCTTCACGTATTTCTTTAGCTGGAAATGGACGAATAATGTTAGGACTGATAACACCTGCTTTAATTCCTTTTGCACGTAGCTTATCAACCACATCTTTAGCAGATTCAGCGGCTGAGTTTAGAAGGAAAAGAGCAACTTCGGCGTCTTCCATGCCATATAAATCTAACGTTTTATATTCACGCCCAGAAATTTCAGCGTATTCTTTTTGTAATTCCTCAAAAACTTGGCCAGCACGATAAATAGCTTCTGATTGTTGGAAGTTGTTGTTAATTAAGTCATCACCATTCATATGAGCGCCAATAGTAACTGGGTTGTTTTTGTCACATGCTACAGGATAACCTTTTGGAACTTCACCAACATAGTCTTGCACGACTTTACGGTCTTTAAAGTATTCTACTTTACGCTTTTGGTGAGACGTAAAGAAACCGTCGTAAGCAACAATAACTGGAAGACGAACATCTTTATGTTCAGCTAGTTTTAAAGCAATAATGTTCATGTCATATACTGCTTGAGGTGTGCGAGCTGTTAAAATAACCCAACCAGTGTTTAGAGCGTAGTACAAATCTGAGTGATCACCACGAATATCTAATGGTCCACTAACTGCGCGAGTTACAAGATTCATAACCATTGGAAGTCGAACTCCAGATTGAGCAGGAAGTTGCTCAAGCATATATAGGAAACCATTTGCACTTGTTGCATTAAATACTCGAGCACCTGTAGCTGCAGCTCCGAAACAAATACCAGCAGAACCATGCTCACCATCGGCGGCAATTAGTTCAATATCATGTAGACCTTGTGACTTCATTAAATCTAAATATTGTGCAACCTCTGTTGATGGAGTAATAGGGAAGTACCCCATTACATGGTAATTTATTTGTGCAGCAGCCATAGCGGCCATTTCATTTCCTGATTCGAAAGTAGTAGCTTGTTCAAACTTCTTATTATTCACATTATTTAATCTATCTTCTAAAGTAGCCATTTATATGCGCCCCCCTGCAACATATGGAAATTTTTGCGCGACACGATGAGCTTCAGCATAGCCAACTTTTTCTGCCATATCGGATAAAGCTGCTACTGGACATGCGTCAACACATTTTAAACAGCCTTTACAATATTGGTAATCTATACCAGTAAGAAACATTTGTTTTCTTCCGCGTTTGTCTTCTCCTTCTTCCCAAACAAAGCAGTAATCTGGGCAAACTGTATCACATGCAGCACAGTTAATACACTTTTCTTGTTCAAAAGAAGGTAAAAAACCTTGTCTAGAGCCACTTAAATCTTTTAACACACTATTTGCTTGGGCAGTAATAACTCCACCTATCTCCTGTGTTAAATAACCTAATAAAGGTTGTGGTCTAGAAAACTCTTTTCCTTTTGCGTTTTCAGGGAGTTCGTATGTTTTAAAAGTTACTTCATTATAACCGCGATCAAAAGTACGGATATTTGGTTCAACTAGGTGAGGGTATTTTTTTTCAAATGTTTTTCGAATAACATTTCTCATTTCATCTGGGTCTAAAAACTCTAATATGCGATATAGTGCACCAAGCATCGCTGTATTTACTTTTGTTTTTTCTTCAACTGCTATTTTAAGTGCATCTACAATTGCTACAGTACCATAATCAAGATTGAGATCTTCTCTTACACTATCAAAATCTCTTGTACTGTTAACTAAAACAATGCCGTCTGCAGGTAATCCGCTTACAACATTTACTGTTTTATAAAGAGCTTCGTGAAAGACTCCTATAATATGTGGTTGTTCGATTGGGCTGTGATCACGAATTTCTACATCGGCATCACAAAATCGAACAAAGGATTTAACTGGAGATCCCTTTTTTTCGGATCCGTAAGAAGAGAAGTTAGATCCGTTTAAGCCTAACCCCAATACTCCAGCTTCAGCTAACATTTTTCCTGCTAGGTTTGCACCTAATCCCCCAATTGACTCTAAGCGTATCTCAAAAAAGCCAAGTTCATTCTTTTTTGGTAAAATAGACATGTTTAATTAATCCCCCTTTAAAAATTTGACATTACTCCTCCCTAGTTACAGTATAAACTATAAAGTATACTTTTGTCGTGTAGGAAGTCATATTTTGTTTAAATTATTCAAAAATTTCACTGGTACAAAAAACCTGACAAGGTGAAAGCGGTTGATGATAAAGAGTTTTAAGAATTTGTGTCTATAATACAGGAAGAAATTTGCTTTAGTACAATATGAAAATTCTATTTTGAAGTAATCTATAAAAGAGATAAGATTGTGAATAAAAATACAAATGAGGCGATCATATGAATAAACAAGTTATAGTAAAAGAAGCAGAAAAATTTGTACATTCTATTTTAAAAGGTGATAGTAGTGGACATGATTGGTGGCATATTTATCGAGTGCGAAACCTCGCGAAAAAAATCGGTGAAAATGAAGGTGCTGATATATTTATATGTGAAGTTACAGCACTTCTTCATGATATTGCAGATGAAAAGCTTTTTGGAGATGAGCAAAAAGGGTTAGAAAAAATTATCAGTTGGTTAAAGGACCATAAAGTTTCTGAGGGCGATAGAAATCATATTGTTTCTATTATAAAAACAATGTCATTTAAAGGTGGTAATAATTCGAAGGTTGAGACATTAGAAGGACAGGTTGTCCAAGACGCAGATCGTTTAGATGCTATTGGTGCTATTGGAATTGGTCGTACCTTTGCATATGCTGGTGCGAAGGGTCAGTTAATGTACGACCCAGACATTCCTGTTCGTAATGAGATGACAAAAGAGGAATACCGACACGGGAAAAGTACAGCTATCAACCATTTTTACGAAAAGCTAATAAAACTAAATAACTTGATGAATACATCTTACGGAAAAAAATTAGCTGAAGAGAGGCACCAGTTTTTAGAAGAGTTTTTAGAGAGGTTTATGAATGAGTGGCAGGAGTAAATCTTTTATCCCACACTTAAGGGGCAAGTAAGACCCCCACCTCAAAACTTAAGAAAATCGAGAAGTTTAGGTGGGGGATAAACTGCCCCTAAAGGTCCGATATAGAATAACTTTCATCAGTGATAGCTGATGATTAGTTATTCTTATGTCTGTGGTATAAGTTGAACTAACAATCAGTGGGGGATGAAGGAAAACCCCCACTGATTGAAGTTCAGCTTTATGAATTGAGTGAATTTCATTATTACAATAAACGAACTCATATTCTTCACTGCCATTTTTGGGCGACTTCCCAAAATACCATCGTTTTCAAAATGGTATAGAGATGCTATCAATGTTCATGTTTTTGTCGAATGTCTTTATGGTTGTCATTGGTGGCGATAAATCGATACTAGCAGCAATCGAAGTTAAAATCACTTTTTCACTTACTAAATCTACTTTCACCTAATGTACCTCCTTCTAGTTAGTAAATTTACCGTGTGAAAAAGAGGCAAGAAAATTCGTCAAAGCTTTAAACATTTTATGCAAAATAAGGTAAAATAGAACACATAGAAGCAAGTAAAGTAGGAGGTTTAATATGAAATTCTACGACTCTACCATAAAACACCCTTTTGGACATAACTATATTTCTTTTTATGGAATTGACAAACAGGTGTTGAACGACTATAAAGTTGAAAAAATAAAAGAAGGAAATGAAGAAACGGCTGTACACGTTTTTGAGCCTGTAAGTGTTAAAGGAACGGTTCTTCTCATTCATGGTTATTTTGATCATACAGGGTCATTAAAAAATATGATAAATTTTTTCCTAAAAAAACACTGGCGTGTTATTAGTTATGACTTACAAGGGCATGGGTTGTCATCAGGGAATAGGGGGGAGATTAGTGATTTTATTCAATATGTTGAAACATTAAAAAAAGTTTTAACGTACTGTCAGCAAAGTCAGTATAAAATTAATTCAGTAATTGCTCATAGTACAGGAGCTGCAATCATTAGTTACTTTTTATTACAATCTAAGGCTAGTTTTGAAAAAGTTATCTTTTTGGCTCCTCTTGTTAGGCCGACGAAATGGCGTTTTATTTTAGCTGCATCTAAAATAGTTCCGTACTTCAAATCTAAGTTAAATCGGAAGTTCAAGATAAATTCAGGAGATAACAATTATTTGGATTTTGTGAAGAAAGACCCACTTCAATCAAAGTATATATCAATAAACTGGGTTAAAGCTTTAATAAAATGGAATCAAAATGTAGAAGAGTTATCCCCTTCTACACAAGACCTATATGTTATCCAAGGTACATTAGATCAAACGGTTGATTGGAAATATAATGTTTCCTATTTGAAGAAGAAATTTCCAAAATGTCAAGTAGCGATAGTTGAAGGTTGCAGACATCAAATAATAAATGATCATCAAACGATAAAAAATAAAGTTTTCAAAATTATTGAAAAGCAGATCTTTTCTTAAATAAGGTTTTCTTTAAACGTAATCTAATCACAACAGTAAGTACAAGCATAATAATAGCACCTAATAAAAGTCCTTGACTTGGCGCGACGTTTAGAGCACCAATGACAAATGAGCCGGTAACAACCCCTAATGAAAAAAAAGCATAAAATAATCCGAACGCACGTCCTCGTTCATTCTGATGTGAATGGTCAATCACAAGCGCTGTTACGGATGGGAATATACAAGCAAAACCAATACCATAAAAAATCATTGCTATAAATAATAATGTTATGTGCTGAATTAATCCAAGCATAAGCAACGCAAAGGTGACAAAGCCCATACCGATAAGTACCATGTTTTCACGCTTAACTTGATCAAAAAGGCGGTTTGTCGGTAAAAGAAAAAATAGAATAGCAGTAATTCCAAATGTACTTAATAACATGCCTGAAACAGCTATGCTATAAGGGGTCGTCTCAATTTTTAGAGGAAGCATAAAAGCTAATATTCCTAAAGTCAACATGAGAGAAAATGCCCCAATGTAAGCATTAATAAGAGGCGGTAGGCGTAAAAGCTTCCAAATGTTCTCAAGTTTTAATGAGTGTGTGTTTGAACGTTTAGGTAAATAGGTTTCTTTAAGTGTTACAATTACTATAAATGCAGTGAGTACAAATAGCACACTTATTATGTAAAAAACCCAATCAATACCTAGTGTTTGAGTGGTAATTGCCCCAAATGCAGGACCGATGATAGCTGAAATACCTACACATGCTCCTGAAAATGCCATTGTTTTTCCACGTGAGGTAGACCGTGCTTGATCACCTAAAAATGCAAATGCTGCTGGTACGAGCAATCCACCACCGATACCATGGATTAATCTTACTAAAAGTAATTGTTTTGCAGTTACTACTAGGGTGTAACCTAGTAGACAAACACTGACAAATAACATTCCTATTACTAGGATTCTTTTTCTGCCAAACTTGTCAATCCACTGGCCGGCTATAATATTCCCCACCATATTTGCCAATGAGTATGTGCCAATGATTAAGCCAATTAATAGACTAGAAGCCCCAAGTTCTTGTGCGAAGGGTGCGATAATTGGTAATTGTGAAAAAGTATCTAAAAAAGCAATGATTATGATGATATAAACAAAGTACACCATTAAGTATGTTCCTTTCGAATGAAAATGTTAAAACAAAATTTTATCCCACTCTTAAGGGGCAAGTAAGACCCCCACCTCAAAACTTAAGAAAATCGAGAAGTTTAGGTGGGGGATAAACTGCCCCTAAAGGTCCGATAAGTTGAACTAACAATCAGTGGGGGATGAAGGAAAACCCCCACTGATTGAAGTTCAGCTTTATTAATTTATTATACATCATTTTAGGTGAAAACATTAATTATTCTAATCAAAAGGATACTTGAAATTGAAAATTTTGGTAGAGGCTAACCTAGATATCTTTTACATAATTTTACATAATTTTACATAATCTATTGCTTTTACTATACTAAAGCTAATTATAATAGTGTACCAGTTATACTCTTTTTGTTTTGACTTTACATCTTGTACCACATCTAGTAGAATTGCATACCGTAGTGATTTTCATGAGTGATGTAGATTTTTTTGTTCGTAAGGGTTGGGTTATTAGCCAATAAATCTAAAGTGAGAGGATGAGTGTCAATGATTAAAAGAACTCTTTTATTAATCGTATTAGGTATGCTAACTTTTGTAGTTATCGGTTGTGGTAATGTAACTGATGAAGGTGAAGCAGCTGCTGTTGTAAATGAAGAAGTTATCACTTTTACAGACTTTAACCTTCAGGTTGAAAATACAAAGCAGATGTATGAGCAACAAGGAATTGATATAGCTGAGCAGGGTGAAGAGTTTCTTGCAATGATTAAAGAGAATGTGTTGAATAATATGATTGATGAAAAGCTACTTACACAAGCATCAGCAGATTATGTGGTATTAGAAGAAGAGGTTGAAGAGCAGTTTCTATCAGTGAAGTCAGATTTTGAGTCGGAAGAACAGTTTCACGAAGCGCTAGAATTAAATAATCTCACTAATGAAACGTTTAAAGAAAGAATTCAAGAACAATTAAAAATTGATCAATTTTTATCTGAAACGATGAATGAAGTAGTAGTTACAGAAGAAGATCTTGAAGAAGCTTATGCTCAAGTTAAAGAGATGGGTGAAGAAGATCTAGACTTTGAAGAAATCAAGCCGGTTTTAGAACAATCAGTAGTACAACAAAAGAAGGAAGAAGAGTTTATGAGGGTCCTTTCTCAATTAAAGGATCAAGCTGATATCGAGATCTTTATTTGATAAAAATTGGTTTCCTAATTTTAGGAAGCCATTTTTTTGTTCAAAATGAAAGTATAAAATTTTGAATTTGAAACGCTTTCTAGCGCAAGTGGCTTATGAGCTCGGCCACTTCAGTCCAGCAACTGACTTCAATTAACTCTTGAAATCCTTCGTTGATTAGCTTCATGCAGCATTGCTTCGAGGAAGCTTACTACGAAGCAGTACTAGAAGACGCTAAAAGCACGTAGGAAACCAAAGAGCGGCTTCTGTCAAAGGCCGCCCCAGTGAAGCTACTACTTGGATTACTTCGAAGCTGCTTTGCTCTTGAGCAAACGGAGTGGCACAGGAGCAGCTGCTCGTGACCAAGGCGCTTGCGCTTTTCTTAGGTATGTTTTCCTTGTTATGGATTAAACTAAATAAAAATAAATAGAGGAAGGGTAATTTTATGAACATGTCAATCCAGAAAGCAATGTTAGCTATACAACAAGGGAAATTGGCATTACAGCAAGGACAAAAATATGTAGATCTAGAACAGTTTAGGCAGGTTGAGGAACAACTAATCCAAGCAAAAATAGCGATAAATGAAGCTAAATTAAAAGGAAGTGGGAGTGAGGGCCAGTTTTTAGAAGAAGCTAACATGAGTATTGAAGATACTCTTCATCGTCTTCAGCGACTTAACCATCCGCCAAACTTACAACAAGGATAAACGCTTTTTACCATAGGAGTATGATGAAAAATAACTAAGGCATACGACAATTAGTAAGGTGGATACTACAGACAACAAAATGAAAAAAACGAAGATGCTTATATCTTCGTTTTCTTTAAGCTGTTAATCGTTTCAAAGGTAATGGCATATGTTCATGTAAAATAACGATTTTACACCCATTAGAAAAGTGTTCTTTGTAGCTAATTAACAATTCATTATAAAATTCAACTAACAATCTTACATATAAAAGTATTTCCTCATCAAAAATACGGGACCTATTTATTTGGATATTTTCATATTTTTTTACTAATTTCATGGTCCTTTTAACAAGTTTCCTTGTAGTACGAATATTAGTAATAATAGGAACTTCAGTCATTAACTGGTGAATATCGGTTAATACATAACGTTTTAATTCTGTATTTATATTTGTTAAAGGGTTAATCTCTTGATCATTGAAGATAAATTGTTTTAACATAATTAGGTCAGATTTATGGACATCTTTACTAAAAGCAAGGTAAATTCGAAGTGTATTATAAGCGTCATACATAGGGTTATGTTTTTCGCCTTCAAAACGAAGATTATATAAAGCTAACGCATTTTCAACGGATGGGTTCACTTTTGCGACCCTTTTTGAAAATAGAGCTTGAAAATCAACATATCGAGATTTAATTGTTGTTATCGTTTGTTGAGGAATGTGATGAATTGATGCATCAAGTTCAAGGCGTGTTAAGTCATTTTTAGCCCATGAGAAAAAGCGACTTTCTTCTAAGTTTCCCACCCAGTTTAGAAATTCCTGAAAAACAACAGGAAATCGGCTAGCTTTTACTAAATCTTCATCTTTAATTTTTGTTAAATTTATACAAAATGAACTTAAAGGTTGTAGTTGTTTTGGTTGAATATAGCGGTCAAAATAAGTGATGTCTTCTTTATTTAAGTCGTATTTTACAGCGCCTAATCTGATTCCTTCCATATTGGAAAAAGGCATACCTTCTTCACGGCAGAGCATTTCAAAGTCGAAAAAGATAAATTGTTTCACTTCAGTCAATAAACTGCCTCCTCTCTATCCAATTGCTTATTATATATGGCTACCCTGATATAGACAATTATAAATTTTTTCCAAACAAATTTCACATGAAGAATATTTGTTTATCCCACTCTTAAGGAGCAGTAAGACCCACCTCAAAACTTAAGAAAATCGAGAAGTTTAGGTGGGGGATGTAGGAAAACACCTACTGATTGAAGTTCAGCTTTATGTGGGAATTTCTTCTTTACCAAAACCGATCTGTATAAATCTATTTCTGATTACGTACGGTTTGGCGTAACTAGATATAGTATCTAAGTAGTGAGAATAATGAAGATGAATCTTTACTATAACAAAAAAACAGTTCATATCCAAAAGAGGAACAAACTGTTTTTTACCTATATAAATTCAATCTATCATTTAGCTACCTCATTAAGAATAATTGTTTCTTCTCTTATTTTAACCTCCTTAATTGGCGAGACTTTATATCGACCAATAATAAACGATGCAATCACAATGCAAGCAATGGAATAAAAAGCACTATTCCATCCGACATATAATACAGCAAATAAAATTATTAATGAATCACAAACAAAAATCGTAAAGCCTCGATTTAGATTGAACTTTTTGTCTAAGTATAAAGCTAAAATATGAATTCCACCTAAAGAAGATCCATTATTCAATACCAATGTTACTCCAATACCGATGAAAACTCCTGCTAATACTGTAGCGTTAATATCACTGATTTGAAAAGCTGGAACAATAAAGTCAAAAGCATCTCGAATAATCGAGATACTAATAATTGACAATAAGCTAGATAACGTAAACCATTTTCCTAATTGCTGTATAGAAATAATAAAGAAAGGTAAATTAACGAATAAGAATAATAAACCCCAAGAGAAGCTTGTGAAATAAGTAAATATTGTTGCGATCCCAGCAGTTCCTCCGAAAGTTAGTAGATTTTGAGCTAAGATTTTTATACCAAAAGCTGTCAAAAATAATCCAGATAATACAATCCATAGTTGTTTGAGGAACATAGATATTACCACCCTATCATTGTATTTAACTTACATATAGCAGTATGTTAACTTGCTTCGGTCAATAAAAAAGTATTTCATAATAATATTTTAGCGGAAAATAAACGATTGGTAGTATATAAATGTAAGATAAATTGCTAAGGAATTTTGGGAGTGGATCGAAAATATGGTATATGAATAGAATTTTTTGCGAACTTTAACGTTGAATGACTTTATTCATAATAAATGGGGGATTTTTCACGATGAATAAGGAGGAGTTGAAAAAAGGGGGACAGGTGGAGAGAGATATTCACTCAAAGGTCGATGCTGATCAGCCTAGAGATCGACTGAATGAAAATGATCGACCTTCATTAGAGAAAGTAAAAACACTGTTTGATCAATGTGACGATTTCGAGAATAAACATTTCGCTAATAACGGAGTAGTTATTGTTTATCTAAGTAGCATTATCGATGACCAGAAACTAGAAAGTGAAATAGTCGAACCAATTTCATCCATAAACTCTACAAAAGTTTCAGACTGGTTACAGAAAAAAGATATAAATCAAGGTACTGTATTAAAAGAAATAAAGGATAAGATTTTATCAGGGTGTGTAGCAATCTTTTTTCATGAAAAAGCTTATTTTTACAATGTTTTTGGTGCTGAATTGCGTGGCATAGAAAAAAGTGAGACAGAAACTGTCATTGTTGGTGCTCATGATGCCTTTGTAGAAAATGCTATTATTAACCTTTCTTTAATACGTACAAGAATAAAGAGTTCTAATCTAAAAGTTATAAAACTTCGAGTTGGTGAAGTAACAAAAAGCGACGTGTATGTTTTATATATAGATGGACTAGCGGATATGGAGATGGTTGAGGATCTGAAAACACGGATAAGTGATATTGAAATTGATTCTGTTTATGATACAAATATGCTTTCTCAAATCATTGATGAATCCCCAGATTCGTTATTTCCTCAATACTATAATACAGAATTACCAGATGTCATACGTTCAAAGTTAGTTGCCGGGAAAATCGCAGTTATTTTAGACGGAAGCCCTGTAGCAATTAGTGCTCCTACGAACTTTTTTGAGTTCATACAGTCTCCAGACGATTATAATCAACGTTGGTTAATTGGTACGAGTTTACGATTTTTACGCCTAGTTGCAATATTAATTACCTTAACTTTTACTGCTGCTTATGTCGCTGTAATCACATTTCATTATGAAGTATTACCTGAGGATATATTGCTTACTTTAACAGAATCTAGAGCAAGGGTTCCTTTTCCACCATTAATTGAAGCATTATTAATGGAACTAACTATAGAGTTATTACGGGAAGCGGGAGCAAGATTACCTACAAAAGTTGGACAAACAATTGGGATAGTAGGTGGTATTGTAATTGGACAGGCTGCAGTTGAAGCGGGGTTTACTAGCAATATTTTAATCATTGCTGTAGCGAGTTCAGCGATTGCGTCCTTTGTACTTCCGAGCTACAACATGAGTAATGCAATTCGAATAGTGAGATTTATATTAATCCTACTCTCAGGTTTTCTTGGTTTTTTTGGAATTATGTTAGGGTTGTCATTTTTTATCATTCATGTTACTAGCTTAACAAGTCTTAAAACTCCGTATTTTATTCCAGTTTCACCTATCTATGTGAGTGATTGGAAAGATATATTTATTCGTGGTCCGTATCGGTCATTAAGGAAACGACCTGTTCAATCAACAACTGTAAATCCAGTTCGTAATAAAATGAAGAATTAAAGGAACGATTTGTTATGCATGAAAAGATACACTATTCACAATTGGCAATTATGGTTTACATGGTCCAATCAGGAATTATCATATTTGCTTTGCCTAGAATTGTAGCTGAAGCATTCGGAATGAATGGTTGGTTAGGGATTATGGGGTTGTCAGTTTTAGTTTTAGTAAATCTATATTTTATTATATTAGTTTATAAAAAAGGAGCAGGGAGATCCGTTTTTACCATCGTAGAAGCATCTTTACCAAAGTTCGTATATTATCCACTCTATATATTTATGATTACTACTTTTGGTTTACTTGCCGTTTTAGTAGCAAAGAACTATGTGATGCGTATTCAATTAACGATGTTTCCTGATGTGAAGCCAAATTATTTTTTAGTTTATTTTTTATTACTTATTTTATTTTTCTTAAGTAAAGGAATTTATAATATGAGTAAGATCACAGTCGTTTTCTTCTTTTCCACGGTTTGGTTACTATTTTTATTATTCATACTCATTCCGGAATTCAGCTTTACTAGGTTAACGACATTTTTTTTTCAAGGAGCAACGGATCCCATCGGCAAAGGGATAGAAGCTTATACAAGTTTTTTAGGGTATGAATTAACGTTATTTTTAATCCCATATGTGCAGAAGGATGGCAACTTTGGCAAAGCTATTGTATTCGGACATTTATTTACCACTTTTGTTTATACTGTAACATGTTTTATGACAATGGGATTTTTTAGTTTTAATCAACTAAAAAATATTTTATATCCGACACATACAATATTAAAATTTATGCAAACGCCATTAATTGAACGGATTGAGAACTTTGTTTTTGCGTTTATTCTATTAAAAGTTATTGTAACCGTTGCTTTTTATTATTGGGCTGCATTGGAAGTCTCTCAAAGTATGTTAAAGTCTGTAAACAAAAAATGGTTAATAGCTCTCATGTTTTTAGGAAGTTTCTTAGTAGGTGCAGTCTTAGATGTACAAAGAGAAATTAACGAATTGTTTACCATTATCACAATTCCACAAATAATTTTTGCATTTAGTTTTCCTTTGCTCCTGCTTTGTTTACTTTGGTTGAATAAAAGGAAAGAAAGGATGAATACTGAGATTGCGTAAATTGATTTTGTTACAATATTTACTTGTAGTTTTAGTGACTACTGGATGTGCTCAGGATAGAATTGTTGAAGAACTAGGCTTTATACATAGTATTGGTTATGACCTTAATGAAGCGGAAAATGCGAAAAAAGAAGGTGTCCTAATAATAACAGCAGCATTTCCTCAAGTTGCACCTACGGCTAAAAGTGATCGAGAAATACTAACAACAATAGCACATACAAGTAAAGAAGGTAAGGAAATAATGGCTCGAAAAACAGAGCGTATATTAGTAAGTGGGCAATTAAGAACCGCTTTATTTAGTAATCAATTAGCTGAAATAGGTATATTGGATACAATTGATACTCTTAAGCGAGATCATACGATTGGATTAAACGTAAAAATTATTACAGTGAATGGTAGTACGAAGGAGCTTTTGTTTGGCGAATATCCAAATCATCCACGTACAGATCGATATATATATGAATTAATTGAAAAAGATGCTCAAACTCATGTAACTGTTGATACATCATTATATCACTTTTTACGAGACTATCATGATGATGGTATAGACCCTATTACTCCGTACATAAAACAAGGTAGTGACGAAATAATTATTGATGGAATAGCACTATATAAGGGTGATCGTTTTGTTTACAACTTAGACCCAAAAGCTAGTAGGGTATTTAAGATGCTACATGGAGAATATTTAGGTGGAGATATCACTACTGAAATCAATCTAAAAAATGAGGAGAAAAAAGCTTATTTATATATTACTTTCAGTACATTGGAATCATCAAGGAAGGTAGACGTACAATCTCCATCTCAGATTACGATTAACATAGAGGTGAAAGGGGACATCGAGGAATATACTGGTCAACTTGAATTATCTGATGATGAAGTACAAAAAGAAATTGAACGTAAGTTAGCAAAATTTATTGAAAAAAGTAGTGAAAAAATTATTGAAATCATGCAAGAGTATCATGTAGACAACCTTGGAATAGGCCAATATGTAAGAAATAGTTGTAATTATAAAGAATGGAAAGAAATGAATTGGAGTGAAGAGGTATATCCGGAGGCTGAAATAAATGTTAATGTTATAGCTAAACTAAAAGGATTTGGCAGCGTAAAATAAATTTTAAGATTTAATTATTCGAACAAGCGTTACAGTTGATCAAGAAGGTAAAATGCTTGAAAATGTGAAGCGGTAGTCAAATATCAAGCAAAACGTATTGTGCAAGTTGCTGAGTGGGTAAATAAAGGTAATCAATAACAAGCAAAAGGTTCATAATTTACAACAATGAAATTGGAGTTGTTCTAAAAGCTAATTTTAGTTTTTAGAACAACTCTTTTTTACTATTAAAAATTCTAGGAAGCTAACCTTATAGACATAGTCTTTTATTCCTTACGTGTTTGAGCAAGGCAGCTTCCGCACCTACGAGTTTGTCACTTCACCTTTTTTCGGAAGGAAATAACTACTTCTGTCTATGGACTTTTATTGCATTTGGCTTGCGACTTAAGAACTTTCATTTTATGGTAAAAAGAATTTTGTCGGACAAATATTAAGCATTTAAGAAGGATCTGTCAATAAAAATGGAAAATATAAGTTAGGTAAACTTGTATTAATAGAAGTGAACTTATATTAATAGGATGTAATATAACTATGAGTTTCTTTTAAAGAGAGAAATAAGGGTTTAAAAGTTTTAAAGCAGCTTAACACACGTGCCTACGTTTTACCTGTGTGGACAATCATCATCACAATTATGTATAAACAGTCTGATAATTATTGTGATGAAAGCGCATCCGCAGATAGCGAAATTAAGTTATGATTAAAACAAGAAAGGAAGGAAACAAGATGTTCTTAGATGAGCGTAGCTTTCAACTCCTAAAAGAAATTACTCTAACCCATGGAATGAAAATAAAAGACTTGGAAAAAAAGTTTCAGCTCACACGAAGTCAAATAAACTACAGCTTGAAAAAAATAAATGATTGGCTTGCTGTAAATCATCTTCCGAAAATTAACAATAGCAAACAAACGGGGATAGAGGTCGAACCTTCAGTCAAAGAAATGTTTCCTGATTTAGTTGAAAAAACTCCATTAAATGAATACGTTCCATCTGAAAACGAAAGAATTAACCTAATTTTAGTAATGCTCGTTAGTCGTTCTCAAGAACTCTCGCTTTTCCATTTTTCAAATTCTATAAACGTAAGTAGAAATACCGTTTTATCAGATTTAAAAAAAGCAGAGACTCTACTCAACCGGTACGATTTAAAGCTCGTTTATACGAGGCGTCATGGTTACTATTTAGAAGGGGGGGAAATACAGAAACGGTTACTTCTACTAAATCTTGTACCCAAAATATTGAAAATGAAAAGTGGTGAAAAATGGCTAGTCAGACTAACAGAGATATGTAAAAAGGATATTAAGAGTCTAGCTAGTCGTTTTGAAATCATAGAGAAAAAAGTAAAAATAAAATTTACTGATGAGAAATTGAAGGAACTCCCATATTTACTTTTATTACTACTAAGAAGAATGCAAAGAGGAAAACAGCTGAACGTGTATGATATTCATTTTTCGGACATTTCAAATACGAAAGAGTATCATTTAGTAGAAGATTTACTTTGGAATATTGCTGAAGTTCATGAACAAGATCGATTATTTCTTACTTTACAACTGCTATCTTCTAGTGTTTTATCAGTAGAACTAAACAAAGAGAATGATCAACATTTAGTTTCTGCCATTAAAGACTTGTTACTTTCTTTTGAAAAACAAGCATGTGTGACGGTTCAAAACCGAGATGGATTAATAGAAAAGCTTTTTCAACATATGAAACCTGCCGTTTATCGAATTGCATATGGGTTAACAACTGAAAATCCATTGTTAAAGGATATTCAAATTCATCATGGGGATGTTCATCATCTCGTTAGAAAGAGTTTAGATCCATTAGAAACATTTTTAGGGAAAACAATTCCAGAAGATGAACTTGCATACCTAACGATTCTAATAAAGAGTTGGTTGCAACAACAAGGGGAGAAACTAACAACCAAATTAAAAGCAGTCGTTGTTTGTCCAAATGGAATATCGGTTTCGAAACTCTTATTAGAAACATTGAGGGAAATGTTTTCGGATATCATTTTTTTAGATTGTATTTCGGTTAGAGAATTTAATCACTATGCCTTGGATTTTGATCTCGTTTTTTCGAGTGTAACACTTAAAACTAATAAGAAATTATTTCTTGTAAAACCATTTATTACTGAAGAAGAAGAAAAGAATTTAAAGTTACGAGTATACCAGGAACTACATGGATATAGCCCCTCTAAAATTGACTATGAAATGCTTATGGAAGTCATTCAAGAACATGCAAACATAACGAATGTTGAATCTTTAAAGAAATCATTACATTCATTCTTTCATAATAGCAATATGAAATATGGTAGACAACATCAGCTGGTTGATCCTAACCTAGCAGATTTACTAAAGGAAGACGTAATAGTGATGAGAGAGTGTGTGACTTCTTGGGAAGAGGCAATTCAAGTTGCGGCTCATCCATTATTAAAAAATAAGTCAATAGAAGCAAGTTATATAGAACAAATGATTAGTCAATTCAATCCTGAAGAACCTTATATCATTATTGCTCCTAAAGTAGCTATTCCTCATGCATCTCCAGAGGATGGTGTTAATAATATTGCGATGAGTATGCTTTGTTTACAGGAAGGTGTTGAATTTGCCCCTCAATTAACGGTAAACGTCGTCATTGTAATTGCTGCTATAGATCGGAAAAAACATTTGCAAGCTTTATTTCAACTAAATGAATTAGTTGAAAATGAAGAAAATATTAGCCAAATGATAAATGCGAAAAGTAAAAAAGAAATTACTGAACTCGTTAATTATTATGCAAATGTAAAAGTAACGATATAAGAGTCTTTTCTTACAGTTTACTTTAAAGAGGAGGTGGTGCTTAGAGGAAGTCAAATGTTACAAGTCATATAGATTTAATTTTTTAGAAAAGGAAGTTGAGTGCAGATGGAGCTATTTAGTCAATTGTTTAAAAATGAATTAGTATTTCCAAATTTTGATTGTACGGACAGAGATGATTTTTTCGAAAAAATATCTACAGTGCTAGTTGAAAAAGGATATGTAAAGGAAACTTTTAAACAGGCAATTAAACAAAGAGAAGATGAATATCCTACTGGACTAAGAACGGTTCCGTATCATGTTGCGATACCTCATACAGATCCAGTAAATATTTGTAAACCGTTTATTGCAGTAATTCGACCAACAAAAAGGATTGAGTTTCTTGAGATGGGGTCAGATGACAAAAGGGTAGATGCACAGCTTTTGTTCATATTAGGCTTGAAAAGAGGAGAAGGTCAAACAGCCTTGCTACAAAAATTAATAGAAATGTTTATGCAACGAGAAGTAATGGACCAATTATTAAAAGAATCTAACCAAGCAGATATTATTAGGTTATTAAAAAAAACTGTAGCATAACGATTAAATAATATGGTGGAGGCGTTCAATATGAAAAAAGTTATTGTTGCTTGTGGTTCAGGTGTTGCTACATCTCAAACGGTTGCATCTAAAGTGAAAAAATTATTGGATAGCAAAGGGGTGAAAGCACATGTAGAAGCAGTAGATATTAAGTCGATTGATACGTATGTCAAGGATTGTGCCGTCTATATAGCTATTACAAAACCTAGAAAAGAATATCCAGTACCAGTGTGTAATGGAATTGCCTTTTTAACAGGTATGGGTATGGATGCTGAACTAGACAAGGTTATTAAAGCTTTAAAATAATAAGCCTCATTATTCAAATGACAAAACTACCTAAATTTGAAAAGGAGGAATTTTAGTGGAAGCTTTACAGTCAATTTTTGATTACATTTTAGGATTTGGAGCAGCGGTGTTTGTACCATTAATCTTGATTATTGTTGGTTTGATTGCCCGTATGAAATTTAAGGATGCTTTTTCATCTGGTTTAACGCTTGGTCTTGCATTTGTCGGAATGGGGTTAGTGATTGGGTTTATGATGGATGCAATGGGTCCTGCTGCCAGGCAATTTGTAGATAATACTGGAATTGAACTTACTGCCATTGATGGTGGCTGGACATCTTTAGCAACACTTGCATGGGCTTGGCCATTAGCATTCTTTATGTTTCCGATCCAAATTGGGATTAATGCAATTATGCTATTAATTAACAAAACGAATACTTTAAACGTTGATTTATGGAATGTATGGGGAAAAATTTTAACTGCAGTTTTAGTTATAGGGGTTTCTGGAAGTGTTACGCTTGCATTTATCGTAGCGTCGTTGCAAATTATTATTGAATTGAAGGTTGCTGATGTTAACCAAAAACAAATTGGTGAATTAACTCAAATCCCAGGTGTAACTAGTACTCATAGTATGACATTATTTGGTGTATTTTTATATCCGTTAAATAGACTACTAGATTTTGTACCGGGTCTTGATCGTAAAATTGATGCAGATTGGTTAAAAGAAAGAATTGGAATTTTTGCTGAAAATCATGTGATGGGCTTTATTATTGGGATTTTACTAGGGGTAACTGCAAAATATAACATTCAAGAAATACTAATTTTGGGTGTTCAGGCTGCAGCTGCATTAACACTTTTCCCGATGGTAGCTAAATTATTCATGCAAGCATTAGCTCCGTTATCTGATGCAATTTCAGAATTCATGAGAAAGCGTTTTGAAGGAAAAGAACTACACATTGGACTTGACTGGCCAATTATGGCAGGTTGTAACGAAGTTTGGGTAACGTGTATTGTATTAGTACCTTTCACATTAATGTTTGCAGCATTTTTACCAGGGAATAATGTATTACCGTTCGCAGGTATCATCAATCTTTCTTTTGCAGTAGCTGCGTTAATTGTAACAGGTGGAAATTTACTAAGAATGATAATTTTAGGAGTTGTAACAACTCCAGTATTCCTGTATGTTGCAACATATTTTGCACCAACGATTACAAAACTAGCTAATGACACTGGCGCAATAACAGTACCAGCTGGTCAATTATTATCATGGAGTACACTTGAATATCCTGTATTTAGATATGTCTTTGCGAATGCAGCGAATGTAGTAAACGGACAATTCTGGGGATTAGTAGCTGCAATTATTTGGATGGTACTATTCGTTTGGTACTATAAAGGAATGAAGAAAAGATCAGAAATGATTGAAAAAAATGCTGATAAAATTGCATAGCAGGCAACTTAATCAGCAAATAAGAAAATATGTGACAAATTAACATTATTAAAAAAAAATCAATAGGTCAATAGTTTTTATATTACAGTTAAGTGACAATTGCATCGGGGGCTTTTGCCCCCGCGTGTAAGAGATTGTTAGCGTTTAAAGTATTCGTTTTACTAGGTTACTTAATGGTTAGGATGTGATAGTGTCCATGATTTATACAGTTACCTTGAACACGGCTATTGATAAAATAATAAAGATTAATGGTGTTCTCACACGAAAAATGAACAATAAAATAAGAAATGTTTCATTTGATATAGGAGGAAAAGCAACACATGTATCGGTTGTGTTATCTAAATTAAATATTAACAACATCGCAACCGGGTTTGTAGGTTCGGAAAATGCCCTTACGCTTACCACCCTTCTTAAAAATAAGGGAGTGACTTGTGATTTTATATCACAAGAAAACTGTTCTACAAGAGAAAGTCTTGTAATATTGGATGATTCAGGAAATGGGAGTTTTATGATTACGGAGTCTGGATTTGAGATTTTAGAAGAATCTCAATGTAAGTTGGTTGAAAAACTTTCCAATCAAGTTACGAAAAATGATTATGTAGTATTTGCAGGAAGTCCACCTAGAGGATTTAATGTCGATCAGTATATCAACATTGTCAAAACGGTTACGGATAAAGGTGGAAAACTTATCATTGACGCAAGTGGGGATTACTTACGGGAAGCCATTAAACTCAAGCCCTACTTAATTAAACCAAATGAATTTGAATTTCAAGAGTTAGTAGGAAAGCCATTAAATACAATTGATGAGTTTATTCCAGAAATGAAAAAGTTGTTAAACGATGGTATAGAGTTTGTTGTTGTTTCCTTAGGAAAAAAAGGTAGTTTAGTAGGAACGAAGCAATCATTTTACCGAGTAATCCCACCTGTTATTAAGGAGATTAATGATACAGGTTGTGGTGATGTTTTCGTAGGTGGATTAGTAGCGTCTCTTTATAAACAAACTTCAATTGAAGATATGTTAGAGTTTTCTACTGCGTTAAGTGCATCTAAAGCTTCGCAAAATGAGAGTTCATCATTTTGCTTAAAGCAAACAAAGCAATTAGAAGCGGAAGTGAAAATTGAGAAATTGGAGGCTTATTCGATATGATGTATTTTGATGAAAGAAAAGACTTATGTGAAGTGACTCAAATGATGTTTGATCGATTTAATACAAATGCTGCTGGTGGGAACATTAGTGTTCGAGTCAGTGATGAACATTTTATCATGACTCCAACGTTAATGTCGCAAGCAAAGTTTTGTCGATTAAATCCTGAAGATATTTTGGTCATCGATAAAGATGCAAACATTTTGGAAGGAAATGGGAAGGTTACACGAGAGGTAAATATGCACTTAGCTGCTTTTGAGACGATGCCTGATGCGGGTGCTGTTGTTCATGCTCACCCTAAGGAATCGATGGTCTTTGCATCATTAGGACTTCCACTTCCTAATTTATGTGAAGCAACTCAAAAATTAGGGGAAGTTAAAACATTAGATTTTGCTCCTGCAACAAGTCCGGAACTAGCTTATATTGTTCGATCTTATCTAGAAACGAGAGTTGGCGACATGCCAGTAGCGACTTTACTACATCAACATGGTATTGTAGTTATTGATAAAACGTTAAGAAAAGCCTATGATATGCTTGAGCGAATTGAATATAATGCTTACGTAAACATTCATGCAAAAGTTTTTGAAGCTTTAGGTATATGTAAAGTTAATAATAACAATCATTATTCGTATAACCTAGATGAATAGAATACAAGATTAACAGGATCTATTAGAAAAAACTTGGCTTAGAGCCAAGTTTTTTCTAAATTTTAATATAGCAGTATTTCGACAAGAAAAAGAAGCAATCCGAGTTCGGAATGCTTCTTTTTTCAACTTAGTTACTATGATTGGTTGGTTTTATTTTCAGTACGAGTAAATTTATTGTATCTTTTTGGTAAAGGGATGTTATGATAGTCTTTTTTTAATAGAAGGGCTAAAGAAAAAGCGGCGATTGCCATCACTGGGTTGTTATTAATGAAACTTATTGTTAAAATGATTGCGCAAATGATTACCATTCCGTACCAAATCCATTTATTTTTTATCAATTTTCTATTCCTCCTCTACTCTTTAATAGTTTAATGAATTTCATAATTTAATGTTCCTGCTATTAAAATAATTATCTAGTTACGCTGAACCTTTCGTGACTAGATTGTGAATTATGAGGCTCAGTTTTGGAAATTATGAAATTCATTCATTTATTTTTATTTTACCCTATTCTATGGTTGAGAGAATTATGTTTTAACACAATTTTTATTAATAAAATTATACATAGATTGGCTAATTTTGAATGACTACGTTTATAGCGATTGTGCTAATCACAACCAATAAAAAACACTTGACCTATTAAGCGTATAAACCATACAATTTTAGTTGAGTTACTATTCTTTTAATCTTATAAATTAAGCTAAATTTGCTAGAGGTGGACAATGACTATATATTCAAAAGCGATTATTCCGATATCTCTCCTAATGATAGCATTAGCATTTATTTTCAGTTTCACTGGATACCCAATGTTATCGAATTTGTTCGTCTTATTTCTCCTGATACCAGGTTGGATTCTATATAAAGAATACCGAAAACGTGCTTTAAATGAGGAAATGTTACAAAATCAAATTGGTCAGTTAAAAGAAAAATGCTCTAAATATAAAAAAGAGGTTACTGTACTAAAAAATATGTATGATCATTTGCATGTGATTTGTTTTTCATATGATATTGAAAACGACAAATTATATATATCAAAAGGGGTAAATGAAATAAGTATCTTTACAGATACAGAGTTAATGGAAAAGCCGAAATTATTGAAGCACTTTATTAGAAATATTGATCAAGAAAAGGAAAAAGATATTGTAAATTTACTTCTCACGAGAAAAAAAGGCAAAGTTGAATTTTCGGTAAAGGATGTAAATAATCATTTACGGTGGATGGAAATACAAACTAACCCTATCCAAGATGAATCTAGTAAAGTTGAAATAATTAATGGCTTGATCATAGATGTAACAGAACAAAAGTTATTTGAAATGAAGCTAAAGCAAATGGCTTATTATGATGAGCTAACGGATTTACCAAATCGTAAAATGATACAAAAACACTTAACAAAAATTTTAGCAAGATCGAAGCGGCACGACCATAGTTTTGCAGTCATGTTTATTGATTTAGATGGTTTTAAAAAAGTAAATGATACACTTGGACATGAGTATGGTGATTTATTACTAGTTGAAGTCGCTAAACGACTAAACAATACTGTAAGAGAAGAAGATTTAACAGGTAGACTTGGTGGAGATGAATTTATTATTGTTTTTGAGGAGACAAGCACCGAAGAGGTGGAGAAAATAGCAGAACGAATATTAAATTCTATATCAGAGCCTTTTTGTTTCCAAGAAAATGAGTCAAAAGTATCGCCAAGCATAGGAATTAGTATATTCCCAAAAGATGGTGAGAACATTGAAACATTAATAAAAAATGCTGATAAAGCAATGTATCATGCGAAAAACAAAGGGAAAAATAGTTTTCAATTTTATTCAATAGATTTAGAAGCAAGTAATGTAAGTAAGTTTCCGTTGTTTGATAAAATTATGAGCTCGGTTACACAATCTGAAATATTTCAAAATGTTAAAAATAAGTTTTAATAGTTCGATAATACAAATCATCGAAAATTCATTTGTAGTAAACAAAGAATGGGAAGTAAACTTTTGCACAGTTTGATCAAAAAGTACGAAAGAAGCAGTGAGTTTATTTACTGCTTTATTATTTTTATGCAGCCGAAGCCGACAGAACTTCATTTTAATAACAAAGAAAGAATAAACGATAATGAGAATTCACACTATAGGATAACGAAAATTTGCAATATCATGATGTATCTGTTACTGTTAAAGTGAATTATTTTTGTTCGTTACTAAGTAAAATAGAAAGCATTTGATCTTTTCGCCTTTGGTATCTATTTTTATTTAATTGAGCATTAATAGTAATAAAAAGTGGTTTATACCACACAGGAGGAAACAAACATGCAACAAGGTACAGTAAAATGGTTTAATGCAGAAAAAGGTTTTGGTTTTATCGAAGTAGAAGGTGGAGATGATGTATTTGTACATTTCTCAGCTATCCAAGGCGAAGGGTTTAAATCTTTAGAAGAAGGCCAAAAAGTAAATTTTGACACAGAGCAAGGCCAACGTGGTCTTCAAGCCATAAATGTAAACAAAGCTTAATGATGAAAAAGGACTCTTTCATAGAGTCCTTTTTTCACGTTTATAAATGTGAATAAAAGCAATTTTTAGGGAAGAAGAATTTATTGAAAACGAATTATACTAAGTAAACGAGGTTAGAACATGAGTGAAAGAAAATTTGATGATTATGATTTAAGTGATGAAATTAAAAGAGCACTTGTTGTATTAAAATATAATACACCGACTGAGGTTCAAAGTGAAGTTATACCAAAAGCGTTGGAAAAACAAGACCTCGTAGTAAAATCGCATACAGGAAGTGGAAAGACTGCATCCTTCGGTATTCCTATATGTGAAATGATTGAATGGGAAGAAAAAAAACCACAAGCATTAATTCTCACACCTACTCGTGAACTTGCTGTACAAGTTCGAGAAGATATAACGAATATTGGTAGATTAAAACGAATTAAAGCCATGGCAGTTTACGGGAAAGAACCGTTTGCAAAACAAAAAGAGGAATTAAAACAAAAAACGCATGTTGTCGTTGGAACACCTGGCCGTGTCCTTGACCACATTGATAGAGGTACGTTGGATTTAGAAAAAATTAAGTTCCTTATTATTGATGAAGCCGATGAAATGTTGAATATGGGCTTTATCAATGTAGTTGAATCGATTATAAAAGAACTTCCAACTAATAGAGTGACGATGGTATTTTCTGCAACTCTTCCTAAGGATGTGGAAAGCCTTTGTCATAAATATATGTCAGATCCGACCTATATAGAAATTGCTTCTACAACAATTACAACAGATACAATTGATCATCGCTTAATTGAAGTGAATGAAGCCGAAAAGATTTCACTTCTTAAAGACGTTACAGTTGTAGAAAACCCTGATAGCTGTATCGTTTTTTGCAATACAAAAGAACATGTTGATACTGTATTTAATGAATTGGAAAGTGCGAATTATTCATGTGAAAAACTTCATGGAGGTTTAGAGCAAGAAGATAGATTTGCAGTGATGAATGGTTTCAAACTCGGCAATTTTCGTTATCTAATCGCAACAGACGTAGCTGCGAGAGGAATAGATATCGATAATGTGACCATTGTGATAAACTATGATGTTCCTATGGAAAAAGAGAGCTATGTTCACCGAACTGGAAGAACGGGTCGAGCAGGTAATAAAGGAAAAGCCATTACATTTGCAACATCATATGAAAATAAATACGTGAAAGCGATTGAGAGATACATCGGATTTTCTATCCCGTCAATGGAAGCTCCGACGTATGAAGACGTTAAAAATGGAAAAGCTGCATTTGAAGAAAAAATCATTGGCCGCCGAATCGTTAAAAATAATAAAACAGCACGAATTAACAAAGATATTATCAAACTTCATTTTAGCGGTGGAAAGAAGAAGAAACTTCGAGCTGTCGATTTTGTTGGAACGATCGCAAAAATACCTGGTGTAACAGCTGAGGATATTGGAATTATTACGATCCAAGATACTTTAACTTATGTTGATATTTTAAATGGGAAAGGTTCATTGGTCTTAGAAGCAATGGAAAATACAACAGTTAAAGGTAAGAAGTTAAAAGTTAGTAAGGCCCATAAGTAAAGAAACGTAAAGCTAACTGCAATTAGCAAGTGGAAAAATAAGGACGACTATGCTGTCAACATAGTCGTCCTTAATTAAATGCGTGAAAAGCCTTCTTCTCCTAAATAGTGAGCAGCTTCTTTATATGTCGTAAATGTACCATCTAAAGTATCTTCAGCATACACATTCCACATATCACCTTCTTTGAGTATGGTAAGTGTAACAGTGTTGTCATTGATCCAAACCTCTTCTTCGGGTTCATTACTTGTTTCTATTTCTTTAGGTATTAAAGATAGAATAGACTTTCTAATTGTAGAACGGAGAGCCTTTTCTGTAAAATCACGAATGTTTACCATTCCTTTATCGTTCGTTTGATAGCCTGTCATTTTGCCTGCATAAACAAAACCGTTTCCATTAGGATGAAGATGAAAAACAACATTTTTCTGATCGTACGAACTGTTAGCGTAGTGAAAATTTACTCTTCCTAATGATACATTTTTTCTTTCCAATTCAGGAAATTCTTCAATAATTTTTAGTTTTTCTTCATAAGTTAACATATTACCTCCAGTATAACGTCATCATTCGATTTTATATCTTTAAAGTATAGTAAGCAAGCATATGGTTATAATATTTTTCTTACATGCCTCCTAACTTTCCGAATATTTAAAAGTTTTGAGGTGAGCGGCTTAATCCCTCTTAAGAGTGGGGTAAATTTCCTAATACTAACTTGCCTAAACAAAACAGCCTAACGATACAAATTATTCATTTCGTACAATCCTAATGAAGAAGGCCCTCACTGATGGAAGTTCAGCTTTCATGATAATCTAACGACTTCCATACATATAAAGTCGTTTTTTCTTACTAAATATGGGGAATTCTACAACTAATTATTTTAAAACAATGAGGAGTGTCTATAAATCATGCAATCATACCTTGAAGAAGACCGTCATTCAGCAGATTACAACTGGCTTGTCCAATCAAAAAGTCCGTACTTAAAAAAACATGAAACAAATCCTGTCAACTGGCTTGAATGGTCGAATGAAGCGTTTGAAAAAGCTAGACGAGAAGGGAAGTTGGTGTTTATTTCGATCGGTGATACTACTTGTCATCTGTGTAGTGTGATGGCTCATGAATTATTTGAAGACGAGGAAGTTGCGAAAATCTTAAACAAAAAATTTGTTTCTATTAAAGTTGATCGAGAGGAGCGTCCTGATATTAATAATATATACATTCGAGCTTGTCAGATTAATACTGATTACATAGATTGTCCATTAAGTGTATTTTTAACCTCTGAGAAGCAACCTCTTTATGTAGGGACGTACATTCCTAAATTGAGTAGAAATGGGATAACAGGATTTATAGATGTGATTACAAAGCTTTATGATAAATATACAATAGGTTGACAAAATATAGAAATTGTCGAGCGGTATGAGAAGGATAGGATACAGCTTGCTCGTGGCCAAGGCGCTTGCACTTTTCTAAAGTGAATGATTAGTTAGGAATGGGTATATAATTTACAATAATGATATTATGTAAACAATGCCTGTAAAACCCCTTTACAAAGCAAACGTACATTCTCTATAATTGAATATAATCCATGTAGAGGTGTGAATTGATGATACGAAAATTATCACTACAACAATATATTGAACAATTACGAGAGGATGAAAATGTTGTTCACTGGCACGAGATTGAAGGACAAGAAGCACGTACGGTCCCTTTTCCTTCAACAGTAGATACACAAATTCAAATAGCATTAAGAGAACGTGGGATAGAAACTTTATATACTCATCAAGGGACAGCGTTTGAGCTTGCTTCAAAAGGGAAGAACTTTACTGCAATAACTCCAACTGCATCTGGAAAAACCCTTTGTTATAATTTACCAGTGTTACAACAAATCTGTGATGACCCTTCAAGTCGTGCTTTATATATTTTTCCAACCAAAGCGCTTGCGCAAGATCAAAGGAGTGAACTGAATGAACTGATCGATGCGATTGGTGTAGATATAAAAGGGTTTACATATGACGGAGATACCGCACCGAACATTCGTCAGGCAGTAAGAAAAGCTGGACATATCGTTATTACTAATCCTGACATGCTTCATTCGGCTATATTACCTCATCATACGAAGTGGGTTTCTTTATTTGAAAATTTAAAATACGTCGTTATTGATGAGTTACATACGTATCGAGGTGTATTCGGTAGTCATGTAGCAAATGTTATTAGGAGACTTAAGCGAATATGTGCCTATTACGGTAGTCAACCGACATTCATTTGTACTTCGGCGACAATTGCTAATCCACTAGAATTAAGTGAGGCATTAACAGGTGTGAAAATGACAGTCATTGAGAATAACGGTGCACCGCGTGGGAAAAAGCATTTTGTTTTTTATAATCCACCGATTGTTAATCAGCCATTACAAATAAGGAAAAGTACGACTGTTGAAGTTAAAAGGTTAGCTAGTAAATTATTAAGAAATCAAATTAAAACGATCGTTTTTGCTAGAAGTAGAGTGAGAGTGGAAATTATATTAAGTCATTTACAAGAACTTGTCTCCAAAAAGTTAGGGACCAAAACGATTCGTGGGTATCGTGGTGGCTACTTACCAAAGCAACGACGTGAAATTGAACAAGGTTTAAGGAAAGGAGAAATTAAAGGGGTTGTTAGTACGAATGCCCTTGAGTTAGGGGTTGATATCGGTCAGTTACAAGCTTGTGTGATGACTGGATATCCAGGTTCGATTGCAAGTGTTTGGCAGCAAGCAGGAAGAGCTGGTCGCCGTCATGATGAAGCTTTAATCATTATGGTTGCCGACTCAACTCCGATTGACCAATTTCTCGTTCAACAACCAGATTATTTTTTTGATGCGACACCTGAGCATGCCAGGATAAACCCAGATAATTTAATTATTTTAGTAGACCATATGAAGTGTGCAGCATATGAGTTACCTTTTAAGCAAGGAGAAACGTTTGATGGCGTTGAAGTTGAAGAAATTTTAGAGTTTCTACAAGAAGAACAAGTGCTGCATTTCCAACAAGATAAATATTATTGGATGAACGATTCGTTTCCTGCTCATAACATAAGTTTACGTTCTGCTTCACAAGAAAATGTAATAATCATTGACCAATCAGATATTGCCAATGCTAAAGTAATAGGTGAAATGGATACATTTAGTGCAATGACATTGTTACATGATGAAGCAATTTATTTACATGAAGGAATTCAATTTCAAGTTGAAAAACTGGATTGGGAAGAGAAAAAAGCATTTGTAAGAGAAGTAGATGTTGATTATTTTACAGACGCCAATTTAGCCGTTCAGTTAAAAGTTCTAGAAGTAGATAACCAAAAGAAGCATATTAGCTGCTCAGTAGAATATGGTGATGTCACGGTCAACGCAATGGCCACTATTTTTAAGAAAATCAAGTTAGAAACGTTTGAAACAATAGGTTCAGGTCCTATTCATTTGCCAGAACAAGAGCTTCATACTAATGCAGTATGGATCTCCTTTGAGGAAGCTGTCCAAGCAGAAATTGGCAAAGAAGCGTTAGAAAATGCACTAATTGGTCTTTCTCATGTAATGCAAGCAGTGGCAACGGTTTATGTTATGTGTGATCGTCATGACTTGCGTGTCGTTCCACAAATGAAGGCCATTCATTCCGGTAAGCCAACAATCTTCTTATATGATCGTTATCCAGGAGGGGTAGGGCTAAGTAGTGATGTTTTTAAGCATATCTATATAATATTAGATAAAACGAAACACTACATTCAAAGATGTACTTGTGAAGAGGGGTGTCCATCTTGTGTAGGTGTTGCTTCCTCATCTAACTCCAAAACCCTTTCGTTAACGTTATTGAATAATCTTTTAGAAGTGAGGGATGGTCATCATGTCACTGAAAAATAAGCTAGCTAGAATGAAGGGGCATATGCAGCTAGAAGAAATGCCTTCAGTAAAAGAATCAAATAATAAACAGGTCGATACAGATTGGTCTAATTTTAAAGGGAAGCCTTTATTTTTTGATGATCAACATACGATTTTTCGTGAGATGGAGTATCCACTTGATTATCGACTTGGTAAACATTCATTTAGAGAACTAAAGGAAGTAGTGAAACAATGGAATGATGATGATACGAATCATCCTTTATCTGCCAACGGCCTGAACGAAGAACAACTTATTTTCTTTGATACAGAAACAACAGGTCTTGGAGGTGGAACGGGAAATACTATATTTTTATTAGGGTATTGTCATCTGGCAGGGGATGTGGTAAAAGTTAAACAATTCTTTCTACCAGGACCAGCAGATGAAGCTGCTTTTTACTTTCACTTTTTACAGGATATAAGTGATTTATCGAATTTAGTTACGTATAACGGAAAGGCCTTTGATTGGCCGCAAGTTCGTACAAGACACACATTAGTGAGAGATAAAGTCCCGTTGCTCCCAAAGTTTGGTCATTTTGATTTACTTCACGCCGCCCGTAGACTTTGGAAGGATACATTACCTTCTTGTCGATTATCAATTGTTGAAAAAGAAATATTAGAAATTGAGAGGGTGGATGATACTCCTGGTAGTTTAGCTCCACTATTATATTTTGATTTTTTGAAGGAAAAAAATCCAGAGGCTATTTCAGGAGTATTAAAACATAACGAAGTAGACGTCCTTTCCCTAATTATTTTATATATTAATCTTTCAAAAAAACTTCTAAATGCAAATAGTAATAGTACGACTATGAAAGAAACGTATGAAATAGCGCGTTGGTATGAAAACCTTAAGCAATTGAACAAGGCGTCTAAGTTATATGAACAAGTAGCTATGAGCGAGTCTCGTTATCGCGATGTTGCTAGACTTTCATTAGGCATATTATTGAAAAAGGATAAACGTATAGACGATGCTATAAATTACTTTCAAATGCTTACTACAAAAGATTCGGGTTTATCAATTAAGGCGTGTTTAGAGCTAGCAAAAATTTATGAGCATCAATTTAAAGATATAGAAAAAGCATTTTATTATTCCGAATTAGCGTACGAAAGACAAAAACGTATGACAAACCTATTAAAAGAAAAAAAGGTGCTATCAGACATAAAAGTAAGAATGCAGAGATTAGAAAAAAAATTCGATAGAACGTAAATTTGTGGGGGTTCACTTTATCCTCCCCTAAATTTCCTTCGTCTTTCTAAGTTTTTAAAGTTCGGTTCTTACTACCTCTTATAAGAGTGGGATAACAAATAATAATAGTCAGAGAGGGTGATGGTATTGCGGAAAAAAGCAGAGCTCGAAAAGCTTCGAAACACCTACCCATTTACTTTATTAACTGCGGAAGAATTTAATGAGATTACTGATGAATCTGAACTACGTAAGTTTAAAAAGAATGAATTTTTATTTCATGAAGACGAAGATGAAATAGAATTATTTTTTCTCCTTGAAGGTTTAGCGAAAAATATTCTTCATAGAACAAATGGAGAACAATTCTCAGTTCGGTACTATTATCAAGGTGATTTAATTGGGCTCATGATTATGTTAGCTGGTGGTCAAATGAAATTTTCTGTACAGGCAAAGCAAGATTGTGAAGTGATCCTATTGAAAAAAAGGGCTTTTTTAAAAGTAATGACGAATAACAAAGCTTTTTCTGAGATCGTTTTAGAAGGTATTGGTGTAAGAATGAAAACACTATATAACGAAATTACACGAAAAAGAAATGAAGAAGACTCTGAGAATATTTCACTTTTTCGTACGAGAGTCGAAGCGATTATGAATCCACCGATATTCATTTCACAAGAAGCGACTATTGTTCAAGCTGCAAAGCGCCTTAGAGAAGTACTCACTACGGGATTAGTTGTTGTAGATGAAAAACAAAATCTAGTAGGAACATTAACACAGCGGGATTTGTTGCATTCAATCGTTTCTGGTGAAACAGATCAGTTAATAAAAAGTGTGATGAATAAACGACCATACAAAGCACAATATGAATCATTTGGTTATGATATATTATCGTATTTTAAAGATGACCATGTCGATTTCATCCCTGTCATTAAACACGAAAAAGTTGTCGGGGTATTAACCGCTGAATCGTTTTTGCAACTTCAAGATTCGAATTACATAAACCTATCCCATAGTATTCATCACACCTATTCAATTAACGATTTAACGAAATTGGCAGCGGTCAATAACCAACTATTTATTGATTTTGTAGAAGCGCTATTATCTAATAACACATATGCATATGATGTCGCAGAATTAATCTCCAATTATAATGATAAAATACATCGTCAAGTTATTAGGATTGTTTTAAAAGAAATGAAACTAGAAGGCTATGGCACACCGCCAGTTAATTATTGCTTTATTGTAATGGGGAGCCAAGGTAGAAGAGAACAAACATTTAGTACTGATCAAGACAACGGACTTATTTTAGCCAATTATGAGCACCTGACAAATAAACAAGAAATTGAAAATTACTTCAAAATATTTGCGGAAAAAGTCAATATTGGACTAAAAGAATGTGGTTTTCCTCTTTGTTCAGGAGGGGTTATGGCTAAAGAACTAAAATGGCGTCGTTCATTAAACGAATGGATCATTGAGGTTAAACGCTGGGTAAAAGAAACGGATGCTGAAGAAATAAGGAATTTTACGATTTTTTGTGATTTCAGACCGATTTTTGGTGATTTTTCATTAGCTGTACGTTTAAGAGATGAGACAACAGATACTGTTCAAAAAGGGAAAATTCTTCAACTACTTTTAATGAAGGACACGCTACGTTTTAGAGTACCTTTGAATCCATTTGGGTTGATCATAACGAGTGGGAAAACGAAGTCGGTCAATTTAAAAAAAGGTGCAATTATGCAAATTGTTAACGGGGTTCGTATTTTTGCAATAAAAAATGGAATAAAAAATGAAAATACTATTAAACGTTTAACGGAGTTAAAGGAAAAAGAAGTACTTCACCCCCGTGATGTGAATAATGTTAAAACCGCATTGCATATATTAATGACTTTTCGTATTAAAAACAATATAAAGCAATTAAGAAGTAATAGCTTGTTATCAAATGAATTACTTGTAGAAATGGTAACTAAAGATGAAAAGAATACATTAAAAGAGGCATTAGGTATTGCGAAACGTCTTCAGCAAATGAGTGAGATTAGTGTCGGGAGGAAGCGGGGAATATAGTATGGAGCCGATTCCATCATTAAAAATTTTAAAATATATTTTTTACGATCAATTTAATTTAAAGTTTAAACAGAAAAAATGTACAAATCCGGAAATTCAAGTGAAACTTACTGAACATTTATCAAATTACCAAGTAACACTCGAACCTAATCAAAGCCTACTAGAAACAACTTACACAGTATTTGATCTAGAAACAACTGGTTTTTATCCGAGAATAGGTGATGAAATTGTCTCTATTGGAGCAATCAAAATGAATGGTAATGAGATTATTGATCAATTTTATAAAGTCATTAATCCGATAAATGAAGTTCCTGAATATATTTATTCTTTAACAGGGTTAACAAAGGAACAAATAAATAAGGGCATTACGTTTCAGGAGGCATTTTTGAAACTTCTACAATTTAGTGAAAATACAGTTCTTGTTGCGCATCCTGCTTCTTTTGATGTTCACTTCTTACAAGAGATGGCAAAAAGATGGGGTATATTAAACTACACACCCACTTTTATTGACTCTTTTTTCATTGCTAACTATTTACAACCTAAAAGTAACAATAAACTCGATAATCTAGTTTCACAGTTTCAAATTGAACAAAAACGTAGGCATCATGCATTAAATGATGCTAAAATGACGGCTGAAGTTTTTGCTGAGTTATTATTTTTATTAAGCAAAGTAGGTGTTCATTCAATTCGTGATTTCACAAAGATAAAAAGTAAGAAAAAAGGGAGACTATTCATTTCTTTTTAACCTTAAAATTTAAATTTATAGGAGCCTTTTACTAGAAGAAGTGGATCTGAGCTTGATGTTCAGATCTACATTTTAAAACATATAAAAAGCATAAATTTCGGCTCTATAATAATTGTTGGGGTATCCAAACAATTAGGTTAGTGGTGATATTCTTCTTTTTTGCTTCATGGGCGTAGCCCATGAAGCAAAAAAGAACACGCAACCTACCAATTCTTTTATACTTGAATTGACGAGAAACAAGTAAAAGATTGGGGTTGCGTGTGAGTGAATTTTATCATAGATTTGCCAGGATTGAAAGATGTGCTCATTAAGAAGGTTGAAGAGCTCATTAAGAAGGTTGAAGAGGTTGATCATGTCATACG
>NZ_MLQS01000022.1 GCF_001866055.1 Anaerobacillus alkalidiazotrophicus | reverse complement strand
TTGGAAGGGATAAATAATTCTACAAAAGTCTTAAAAAGAAATGCTTTTGGCTTTAGAAATTTTGATCGGTTCCGAGCGAAAATATTATTGTCACATCAGTATAAAAGAATAGGGTCTCATGTCGGATAGTAGGCTTTAGTATAAAACCCTTATCATTTTTCGAGGGAATTCCCTCGAAAAATGATAAGGCCACCAAGCGTAGCGCGGTAGCCTAAGATCTATCTACCCCAACATTTGACGTAGAACCTACTTTTCACAACAAAAATTCAAAAAACCGCATGAAAATTGATAAACTCTTCGTTATCGTTGCTTTAAAAAAGGAAACGTCTTCCTCTACAACAAGAGGGTTATCAATGTACTCCCCATCATGTTTTACCTTTAGGCTATCATATAAAAGATGATCTTCTATTTTACTCTCTATGCTATCAGCAAATTGTTTGCTATCAATTACAACCATTGACTCTGTACTTAGGTACGTACTTCTCGGATCTAGGTTAAAGGAGCCGATCATACTAATTCTACTATCAAATACATATGTTTTTGTATGCAATGATTCTGTAGGCCCTTGATATTCGAACAAATTCACACCAGAATTTGCGATTGATTCACGATATCTTAAATATCCAGAATACGCTAACTTATTAGGGGTAGCAGCAAGTGAGTTAGTCAATATCACTATATCTTCAGCAGTAATTTCGTTTACATCTATATGCTTCACCATATTGTTAGTAGGTAAAATATACGGGCTTTGAATGTAAATTGACTTTTCTGAATTTTCCATTAAACGAGTAATATCATACCATACCCAAGGTTCTTTGTTTAAACGATCAATCGGATTATGGATAAACGTAATTTTGTTGGTTGGCAATGAGCGCTCAATCCAATCAATGTCTTGGTAATCAAGCCCACCACCACTCCCTATATATCTCCTGAAATTTGAAAGTGTTTTTTGGCTCTTTTCCTCTTGTGCTTTCGTTAATTGAGATAATGGAAATTTAGAAAAATCATGGTTCCAAACATACTCAAAATAATTTTTCATATCATAAATACCACTGTCTTCAACATTTTCGGTACCTGTATTAATAATAATGACATCTCGATCGTTTGAGGCACCTTCATACCCATCAGGTGCGAAATATTTATCACCAATATTTCGTCCGCCGATCATTGCTAGCTCTTTATCAGCAATGATTAACTTATCATGCAGCCTATTATTCCACGTCCATGGGCGAAACATATCGAATGGTTCATAAAACTTTAATTCAATACCAGGATGATATGCTAAAGAATATAGAATCCCTTTTCTATTACCCTTCAAATTATGAAAAATTCCGTCTAGCAATAGGCGAACTTGAACTCCTCGATCTGCAGCAGAAATAATATAAGAAAAAAAGATGTCACTAGACTGTCCAGGGTGAATTGTATAATAGGAGATATCTAATGTATGTTGAGCATTTTCAATCATATGAATACGAGCAATACCAGCTTCATACCTATCATCTACTAAAACGACCCTATCCTGTGAAATTTCTTCTCCCCAAAAACGTTCCACCCGATTTTGTTCAAGATAGTTGCTTTCCGAATATTGATGAAAATGAAAAATAAGAACTCCAAAAGAAAATGCATATATTACATATATTACATATAATACACATGTGACAAATAATCCAGTTACTACTTTAGATAGTGTTTTCGGCCTGTTTCTAATCACGATTCACACCTCTTTTACCGGTTTATTTGGTTTAGAAAACGGGTCTAACTTATTCGTTTAGATGACACTCTTCTCTTGTTATATAAAATAATATGAAAAAAAGCTCCCCTCATGAACCAATAACGTTTTAATTGTTTTTATCGGCAGGTTCTTATGAAAATAATTGCCCATCAAATTCAATTGATGGGGTAATTCAATGAATTTCATAATATAGATTAAACGCCACTAAGATACTACATCTAGTTGAGTTAAACCGTTCTCAACTAGATTCAGATTGATGTGGCGAAGTTATTGGCATTATGAAATTCACTCAATTAAAATGATAATCTTATTTTACTTTATGGAGATATGAAGAGATATGGCAAGTGGAAACGCTCATTATTTATCAAGAACTCTTTTTGGGGGTAATTTCCTATTCTTTTTTTATTTATAACTTGAAACATAAAATGACCTACTTATACAAATAACCATTTGTCACAAAAAAAACAGAAATCCACAATTAAATATGGAATATCTGTTTAAAACTTTAAATTCCAAGAATACTATTGTTTCACATGAAAATACCCTCGTAAAACTTCTGTAAGGTAATCAATTGGGGTTGTCTCAACTTGCCCGTACCCTTTTTGTGTGTACAAATGAGTCGCATTAGGCAGTTCCCTCTTTAATTGTTTTCTCAAGCTTTCACCAGCATCATCGGCATCTACAAGTATATAAACATCTTTATCTTCAATTGGAAAAATTAATGTTTCTAGTTTTTCGTTACTCAATGTCCCATAAGTACAGATCACATCTACAGGCTCATCAAGTACTTTTTTTACACGCTTACGGTCACTAGTTCCCTCTACAATTAAAACTTTTTCATCCATTGTCCTCATCCCTTTACACTTGTATCTATACTATGATTAGTATCCCACGAAATAATAATAGTTATAATTTATTGATACAGGCGCCTGGCTTATTATACCTCGATATTCTATTATAGTTATCTTGTCTAACATTTATGAATATGTATAATACTAAAACAAAGAGGTGTTTAGTATGGTACGGTTTCTCTTAAATTTATTTGCACTAATTTTTGTTATTTTGATCAATTATTTAGCAAACGCCCTACCATTTAATAATCAAACAACTTCTGAGATCGCCAATCGCTTGAACGTTTTATTTACCCCCGCTGGATACGTATTTAGTATTTGGGGATTGATTTATTTACTTTTAATCGTTTGGGTTCTTCGTCAACTTCCTAGAGCAAGAAGGGATTTACCTGTCTATGTTGTAGCGACACCCCTATTTATTTTAATTTCCAAATGCGTGGTCTAACTCCACCGTCTTTAGACGGTATACGCTTTTAGCCTTACACTTCGATGTCCATACTTAAGTTGTGAGGTGAAAAGTATGGACGGCTATAAATTTCGTTGGTATATCAAATGTGATGGTGGGGATTTTGGTGAAAACATATCTGTTGAAGGATTAACAACGTTTGATGCAGATTTTATCCTTGACATACTTATGTTTTAGGTCTTTTCCGTCATTTTCCTCTGTAATCTTTTCATTCGCTTCGTGTTTCAAAAGCGCCATCGACGCGGTGAAACTCCGAAGGTCGCCTTGCATGTTTTTGGAATGAACTTCTATCGCGATTACGAGAGACTCATTTACTTGGTACTTTAAATAGTTGAATTTCAATTCTATATCTAACATAGTAATAAGTAATCCTTTCATAAAATACTTATCTAAATCTTCCTTACTTATATATAGATTGACACATTCATTAATTATTACTAAAAAATACCAGCCTAAACCTTCTATAAATTTGCAGTCATTAGAAATGTGTAGAATATCCGATGTTTTAATTTTTAAAAACTCGGAATAGTTATCGCATGAACAAAAAAATCTATTTGATGTGTAAAGCTATTAGTCGCAATAAAATGACGGTCCATTTCCCTTTCTCCTTTAACATAAATTTCCAGATAATTTTCCAACATAAATTAAGTCAATATAGTGTGTCGTTAATAAATACACCCTAATTTTTAGTAGTATACAGATCGGGTACTAAAAACGTTTTATTTGGAATACTTCCTAAGGATTCTGACCTAATATTAAGTAAATAAACAAAAAAATTACCTCCATTAGGTTCAAAATTAACAGCCAATAAGCTGATTGAGAATTATTATCATTAACACTTATATTAATTGATATAAGTTCTCACCGTCAAGCAATCCGAATAATTTTTGATATAAAACATTTATTTTTCTAGAGGAATGTAAAAATCCGCGTGTTCCCAATTTAGGACATCTTACGCTATTATAATCACTGCTCTAAAAATCGTTCTTTTGAAAAATTGTTAATCACTGTGAGGAAAGAACTTAAAAAAAGGCTTCCAAAAAGTTCAAAGAACTAATGGAAAACCTCTAATTTAGGCCCTTATTTAAGTAAATGTTAGCATTTTGTTAGCAAAATGCCCAAAGCTTCTTTATAAATCATCGGTTTCAGGCATCACACCATGACACCTTTCACTCTAGGGCTTTCAACCATTTGGAAAGTAATTTCTAAAGGATTTTTTGGTAAAGTTGAAGATCAACGGTTTCAGTTCTTTCGTAAGAAAATGAAAATCTTCTTGTATTTTCTTCTTTTCTTCCTCAAATCTAGCATTCTATCTTATAATTCGTTCATTTCTTTTTAACCCTCGTTCTTTTGTGGAGAGAGTCACTTAATATCTACCTTATACACCAACAACCTTATTTTCCTGTATAATACACCGCCCTCTTCCATGCGGAATACAAAGAGGCGTTCCAAATAATGGATCTTTTAATATTTGGCATTCCATATCAAAAACCTGTTTAACCATTTCAAGTGTAATAACGTTCTCTGGCTTTCCTTTTGCAAAAATAGCTCCATTTTTAAGAGCGACTATATTATGTGCATACCGACAGGCAAGATTTAAGTCATGTAAAACCATAATGATTGTTCGATTTTCTTTTTCATTTAATTCAAACAAAAGATCTAAAATTTCAATTTGGTGAGTCATATCTAAATAAGTTGTTGGTTCATCTAATAAAATAATATCCGTATCTTGAGCCAATGTCATCGCAATCCAAGCACGTTGTCGTTGTCCACCTGATAATTCATCAATTGCCCTATCTTTAAATTCTATTAACCTAGTTACACGAAGAGCGTTTTGAACCTTTTTTTCATCAGCTTTTGTCCATTGTTTTATCCATGATTGGTAAGGATACCGCCCCTGCTTAACTAGTTGATAAACAGTCAAGCCTTCTGGTGCAATTGGTGATTGTGGTAGGATCGCCATCTTTTTTGCAACTTCTTTAGCTGGAATAGTAGTAATTTCTTTTCCATCAAGAAAAACCGAACCGGTTTTTGGTTTGAGTAGACGAGAAATGGAACGTAATAACGTTGACTTCCCACAACCATTCCCACCAATAAATACAGTTATTTCCCCTTTGGGAATCTCTAAATCTAATTCCTTGATAATAATCGTCTCGTCGTAACCTAGACATAGAGATTTTGTCGAAATAACCTCATTCATACATATCCTCCCCACCAACTTTTATACAGAACTACTTATCAAACGATTGATATTAATTCTCAATAAGTATAGTTTAAACACCTACAAGTGTCAATAATCCTTCGTATTTAGCTCGGGGCTTTTTCAAATATTCTCTTGCATTTTTTTTAATAGTAGCTATAATTTGGTTGAGAATGATTTTCATACTTATTTAATAACTATCTTAGGAGGAATATTTTCATGAAGAAACTAGTAATCTTATTATCGATGATTTTCTTTGTATTAACCCTAGTTGCTTGTTCTCAAAATGAAGCTACTACGAAACAAGAAGATAACGAGGAACCTAAAACAAAAGAAGTTACAGAAGCAGTCGAGCCTATCGTTATTTCAGGTGTTTTAGGAGACGTTGAATTAAGTGAACCTGCGAAAAATGTTGTTGCACTTGAATGGACATATGCTGAAAACTTATTAGCTTTAGATGTTCAACCTGCAGGTGTGACAGATATCGAAAATTATCATAACTGGGTTAAAATTGAAAAAGAGTTCGATGAGACTGTTGTCGATGTTGGTACTCGTCAAGAGCCTAGCTTAGAAGCCATTGCACAATTAAATCCAGATTTAATTATTGCGATAAAATTCCGTCATGAGGCTATTAGAGATCAGTTGGAATCAATCGCTCCAACTGTATTTTTTGATCCATATCCAAGTGATGAAAACTTTAGCCAATACGCTGAAATGGAAGCTACATTTATCGAAATAGCCAAAGCCGTTGGTAAAGAGGAAAAAGCAGTAGAAGTCCTCGATGATTTAAATAATAAATATGAAGAAGCAAAAACAGTTATTGAAAATGCTGATTTAGCTACAAAAGATGTCCTTTTAACACAGGCTTGGAGTGCTGATCAAGTTCCTACTATTCGTGTATTTACAACTAACTCTTTAGCTTCTGTTATCTTAGAAAAGCTTGGTTTAAACAACCCTTTTGTATCAGAGCAATTCGAAGTATATGGATTTAGCACAGTTGGTGTGGAAGCTCTAACAAACTATGAATCTGCAAACTTCCTATACGTAGTTCAAGATGACGATAATATTTACGAAAACCAACTAAAAGATAACAATGTTTGGAAAGGTTTAAACTTTGTTGAAGAAAATCGCACGTATCCTTTAGGTGGAGATGCATGGTTATTTGGTGGTCCTCTATCTGCAAAAGTGGTTATTGACAGAATTGTAGATACATTGGTGAACAACTAGGTATGTGTACGTTACAAAAGAAGTCCCTCATATCGTTATTTGGGGGCTTTTTCTTATTATCCATCGTTAGTATCGTTCACTTAACTCAAGGTCAAGCTGGCTTTTCAATAGAGCAACTATTATCAGAAGTTTGGGTACAAGGAAGAGTTCAGGATATTGTCTTAGGGATGCGTTTACCTAGACTAGTGATTGGAATATTAGCTGGTGGCGCCCTTGCAGTAGCTGGTGTTATTTTGCAAACTTTAACAAATAACCCCCTTGCTTCAGCAAGTACACTTGGAATTAATGCTGGTGCCTTTTTTGCAGTTGTTTTAGTGATGGTTTTCTTCCCTACATTACTTGGAAAGTTTCCTTTTGTTGTTGCTTTAGTTGGAGCCATTTTTTCTACTATTCTAGTTTTGTTTCTTGCTGGTAAAGAACTTAACCCAGTCCGTGTCGCTTTAACAGGACTCATTATCTCATTACTATTTTCATCCGTAACAGGGGCATTGCAGCTCTTATTTGAAAATCAAACGAGCGGACTGTTTTTATGGGGAGCAGGAACACTTATCCAATTAGATTGGACTGGAGTGAAGTTTGCATTTCCTTTTATTTTTATAACGGTGATTGCTGCCATAATAGCTGGAAAATCTCTTGATACACTCTCGTTAGGAGAAGATATTGCCTCTTCATTAGGTCAATCCGTATTGAAAGTCAAAATATTTACATGGTCACTTGCAATCATTTTAGCATCCGTTACTGTTAGTGTTGTTGGCGTGATAGGATTTATCGGCTTAATTGCGCCTCATATCGTTCGACTGATCGGTATAAAAGGTCATAGGCCGCTGATTATCCATTCCTTCTTATGGGGAAGTGTCATCTTAATTTCAGCAGATGTCGTTGCCCGCCTGATCCAACCTGGGCAAGAAATTCCAGTTGGTGCTATGACAGCATTAATTGGTGGCCCTTGGCTTATGTTTTTAGCTTATCGAACAGCTAAAAAGCAAAAAAGAGGTGAGAGAAGTCTTGGTGGAACAAAAAATCCACTCTCACTTACATGGCTTTTGCCAGTTACGATCTTATGTATAATCATTGTTTTGTATCTATCATTTTCATTTAACGGAACAACGTGGACCCCTATTTCCGAGTGGAATTCGACGATCATTTGGAACTTCCGTATTCCTAGAACGTTAACTGCTTTTATTATCGGAATGATATTGTCGATAAGTGGTGTATTGTTTCAAGGAGTGCTTAGAAATCCGTTAGCAGATGCGAGCGTCCTAGGTATCACTTCCCTTTCTGGGGCAGGTGCAATGATTTTCCTCGTTCTGTTTCCATCGCTTTCCGTTAGTTGGCTGCCTATTGGTGCCATTTTAGGTGCCACTGTTGCGATCTCAATTATTTTTATCACTTCTTGGAAAAATGGGTTTCAGCCAATATTAGTAGCTTTAATGGGGATTTCTGTTTCTGCATTTGGATCAGCGGTCATTCAAATTTTAGTTGTTAAATCAAAATTAGTTGTCGCTGCTGCTCTCGTTTGGTTATCTGGAAGTACGTATGCTAAAGGGTGGAATGATGTTTACATTGCTCTCATTTTGTTTATCATTCTTGTTCCAATCGCTATCTATCTTACTCGATCATTAAATGCTTTAGCTTTTGGGGATGATGTTGCTACAAGTCATGGATTAGCTGTACCAAAGACAAGAGTAATTGCTCTAATTATCGGCGTAGCTTTAACAACTGCAGCTGTTTCTATTGTAGGGACCATCGGGTTTATCGGTCTTTTAGCTCCTCATATTGCGAGAAGACTTGTTGGCTATTCTCATTTACCGTTAATGATTTTCAGTATGTTATTAGGTGGCTTTTTATTAACTTTCGCTGACTTTATTGGTCGTGTTCTGTTAGCACCAAAAGAAATTCCTTCAGGCTTAGTTGTTACATTGATAGGTGCTCCTTATTTACTTTATTTATTAAAGAAAATAAAATAAAGCTGAATTTCAATCAGTGGGCATTTTCCTTCAACCCCCACCTATCTTTTTGATTTTCTTAAGTTTTGAGGTGAGGTCTGACAGCCCCTAAAGAGTGGAATAAAATAGAAAAGGCGAAGATTAAATTCCTTCGCTTTTTCTATTTTACTTCTCTTCCAAAGCTTTGACCTAAACCGACACCCTACGATAACGATAATCATTCTCAGTATAGTGTACGATTAAACTGTTAATACTCTTTTTCTACTATTCCTTTTTTCATACGTCTATAAATAACATTTAATTTTTTTAGTCTTTGAATGCTTTCATAAAAGATGTATGAATCGCGCTCCAGTAAGGACTTGTCAATCTGGTAGTTTAAAAAATTCTTTTCTAATTCTAAATCTATTAAAGGTTTGACCATATCATTTGTAATATTTTCTTCAATATCCTTCATCCGAACCAAAGATCTTTTTCCATTAATGAAAACGAAAATAAACCAACCTTTTTTAGAAATATACTTTCCTTTATTGGTAATAAAAAGGTGATCACCCTGAAACATTTTTTCTAAACCTAAAACTAACTTTTCATAAGTATATCCATAATATAAGCACTCAAGGGGTAAGCTATCGGAGTTTAACACAATGTATTCCAATTATTCATGCTCCTCCTTATTAAAACATTTTTTATTCATTAGATATGTTCTCAGTCCTTGGCCTATTCGAGGTATTTACTATTCAAATTGTTTTATTTGTGTAACATAAAAAACTACGATATATTCGTAGTTTTTTACTAACTATTAAATATTTTTCGCATATCGTTCGTCAGGAATTTTGTTTAAGAAAACATATAGGCTTGTTTTTGTATCACCAGTATTAGCAAAAGCAAATAATTCATCACCATCAACATGGATAACATCACCAGTAGTTACTTTCTTTTTTTCTTCCTCTAATTGAACTTCCCCCACACCCTCTAACACTAATAGATACACTTGCGTGCCTGGATGCTTATGCAAAGGAAGAGCTTGCCCCGGCATAAAATTCAACTTAAATACAACACTTTCTTGTTTTTGAAAGATGATTTGCTTTTTAAAGCTAGTTTCACTAAATTCTTGGTATTCACTTAGTGATTTAATTTCCATCGTAACTCCCTCCATCGATTAATTATTTTGTAGAATGAACGGTGCAGTAGCCGAAAATATCGGTATTTTCATAGAAGAACGAAGCCATTTCTAAAAATCTTGTTCTTGAATCATTGGTACGTGAGGCATTTTCTAAAATTGTCATCGCACCTTCCCAGCCTTCATCTCGAATAAGTCCATCTAACGATAGTAAGCTCATGTTCCCTGTATGCAGATCTACATTTGAAAATGGGAGCTCTGAGTATAATTCATTCCATTCCATAACGGATAAAGGAGTCGCCATCATTTTTAAGATTTCCCAAAACTGCTTCATGATTTCTTCAGTTGGAGGAACTTTCAATGTTACATCATGTGTCCCAAGTCGTCCGCCTGTTTTTAAAACACGATAATACTCTTGTAAAGCTTTCTTTTTATCTTTGTTTGGCAGCATTGTTAGCATTGCTTCATTAATAACTGCATCAAACGTTTCATCCTCAAAAGGAAGTTTCCTGGCATCACCCATTTGTAAGAAGATTTTGTCCTCAAAGCCTGCAATGCGAACATTTTCTTTTGCCTTCTCTAAGCTCGGTCCATGGATATCAACTCCATAAACTTTACAACCATACGTCTTGACTAAATGGATCGCGGTAGTGCCCATATTTGGAGCAACCTCTAAAACAGTTGAGTTTTCATTTAATTGAAGATGGTTAAGAATTCTTTCTGTTGCTTTTTTTCCACCTGGGCGTAGCATTTTCTTACCTAGACTTGCAAGAAATAAATGTCCTGGCATTTGAAGTGTATTCATTCGAGTTTCCTCCTAGTTTTAATTAAATTATTTTTCGATCTTTTGATTGTTGTTCAACCATGTTTTTTATATCATTCATCTTATTCTCATTTGCCATCTTCATTTGCAACATTAGATGTGTTCTTACTGCTTGCAGATAATGTTGATGGCTTAATTCATTACGTTTGATTATGGGTGTATGAACAAAACATTGAAACTGAACAAACACTGGTTGCCCATTAAAAATAAAAATTTGGTGTCCCGCTCTAATCGCTTCTTCTATATCATGAGTGACATATACAACAGTTGGTTGGTGTTTCCCCCATAAGTTGAGTAATAATTGTTGTATTTCTTGTTTTTTAACGATATCCAAACCTTGAAGAGGTTCATCTAGTAGTAGGATATCTGGATTTACAACAAAAGCCCTTGCAATCGCAACCCTTTGTCTCATCCCACCACTTAATTCGTGCGGGAAAGCGTCTTTCTCATTTAACAAACCTACTTGATCAAGAATATCAACAATTCGTTTGTTACGATCTGACTTCGAAAATTTGTTAAGTAACACATATTCCACATTTTCAAAAACGGTTTTCCAAGGTAAAAGGCGCGGTTCTTGGAATAAATAACTTAATTGTTTTTGATTTCCCTCTATCCTACCTGCATAAGTTTGATGTATATTTGCGAGTAATTTTAATAACGTTGTTTTTCCCACTCCAGAATTCCCCAATATACAAGTAATCTCATGCTCCGGTAAATAGATGGAGAAATCCTTAAAAATTGTTTTTTTGTTATGGGCAAAGGTCAACCCTTTAATTTCCAACTTTTACTCACCTTCCCCACACGAGTTTTATCACTGACATATTGAAAAATATGCTCACAAGTAACTCCCAATATAACGATGGATAGTGTCCAAGCTAATACTTCAGCAGTTTCTAATTGTAAGCGTGCTAAACCTAAAGCTGCACCGACCCCATTATTACTACTTAGGAGCTCAGCCATGACAATAGTTTTCCAACTAATCCCAATACAAATGGTAATCGCTGAAGATATGAAGGGCCATAACGAAGGTACATACACATCTAACAGTACACGCTGTGGTTTTACTTGAAAGATTGTCGACATTTCTAAGAGATCTTCACTTACTTGTTTTATTCCTTCGGAGGCATTGAAAAAGAAAATTGGAAATGTAGCAATGATAACTACAAAGATTGGTGCTCCACCACCTAACCCCATCCAAATAATTGCAAGTATGATCCAAGATATAGGCGGAACTGTTTGAATGATTGTTATGATCGGTTTAACAAATAAATATAAGTTTTTGGTTTTCCCTACTAAACTTCCTAAAATAGCTCCAATCAAAAAGGAAATGGTAAAGGCGAGCAACACCCGTTGGATGGTTATCAAAAGTTCATTGACTAATTTTCCAGCAATTAATAGTTCGTAAAATTTTTTGAGCGTATCAGCCGGACTAGGTAGAATGATAGGTGGATAGAAACTAGATGCTATCCACCATACACAAACGATAAATACAATCGCCGCTACTGTTAACCACTTATCATTTTGAAAAATAGAACCCTTCATCAGGGAGTTTTCCTCCTATAGCTTCTGGCTGAGACTGCAATAATATTTCGTAATATTGCTCGATAACCGGTTTTGCATCACTAGCTATAACTGAATGTACCATCATATGATTTAAAGCAGTCTTTACCATAGGAGCTTTCATTCCTATAGTAGACTCGGCTAAATCCGCTACCTTTTCTGGATCTTTTTTCATTAATTGAATCGCCTCTTGATAGCTTTGTAAAAATTGCTCAACCGCTTCTTGATTTTCGGCAGCAAACTTCTTATTTACGATAATACCAGCTTGGGGAAGATCCAACCCATAAATTTCGTGCCAAGATTCTTGAAAATCAACTACTTGAACTAACTGATCTTTTAATTGTAGTCGAACACCGCTCAATGCAGGTTCCGGTATAACTGCATGCTTTATATTACCCGCGATCAACATTTGTGAAATTTCAGGTGGTGTTGAATAATAGAGTGTTACTTTGTCATTAATCCCTTCTTCTGCTAAAAAGTGGTTTAATAAAATATCTGGCGGGCCACTCTTATGAGAAACATAGATTTCTTCCCCTTCTAAATCAGCTAAAGATGTGACGTTTGTGTCTGTAGTAACTAAAAAAATCGTACCCCATGTATTCACATCAATTAACTGTATTGGTAAACCTTTTGCATGAAGGTTAGCAGCAACATTCAAAGGAACAGCAGTGAAGTCTGCTTCATTTCCTTGAATTTGGGCTAATAATTGATCAATAGTATCCCAAGTCTTAACTTCGATGGAAATATCCTCCGCTCCTCCGTCAGCCATTAATAGTGCTGGTAATACCGGTGCTGATTTTGGTGCTAAAAATGTAAAGACCTTATCATTTTTAACTTTTTCCATTTCATTTACCTTTTCATCCGGTTGCTTAACACTTGTTTTTTCGGCTTCATTACCAAGTGCTTCATGTTGCCCATCCTGTTTTGCTGTACTGCAGCCGACAAAAACTAATAAACACAAAGCCAGTAACACAAATTTCATCATAGTATTCATGAGTGTATCCCTCTCCCTATTGAAAATGATTATCATTATTACCTATATTTTATTGTGATTGATAATCATTTTCAGTGATAATTGTCACAATTACCACATAAGACTATTTTTCATTCCCTCTAGTAATGTGTCCTCCGGCTGTTGATAAAGTCATTTAATTTTGGTATATACCTTTGTACTTGCCACAAGACTAAAGCTACTGCAAAAAGTAATACACCAAAGTCTACTAGAATATTTGGATATGCGTTTCTTATAAGAATTTACGTAAAGCATTTATTTTGTAGCTTAACGGATTAACAATGGCAATAGCTTACAGCCAACCGGGTAAATTGGATATAAGGTACTACTTGAAGCAAAAAATAACTGCATTTATGATTAACTGTCCATATCCCATAAGTAGTGAGGAATTTTAAAATGATTAAAGATTTATTAGTTTATAAATCAAGGCTGTTGAGAAAAATTCTCAACAGCCTTTTTAATAGAATGAGTGAGTGAGTTAAGTTCAAAATATAAGTGCAACTAAGTTCTAAATTCTGCTTGCCTCACCAACCAACGAGCTTTTATTATAGATGACATTATCGTCAATAACCTTTTCCGAAGTCGTTAAGAGAAATTTTCACTCCGATTTCATCAAGTACTTTTAAAGTATTCGATATAAAGCGAATATAATTCATTGTAATTCCTTTTGTCAGCTAACTCTAAATATTCAGGGTTTAATTTTGTTTCATTTGGACTTTTTTTACAGTATTAATGATTGTACACTTTCAAAAAGAATTATAGATTTTGGGGTTATCTAAATAAAGTTTACTCCACTACTATAATTTTTTCGTTATACAATATTAAATTTTAAAATATAAAATATAATAATCTTTACAGTCAACAACAAAGTTTACTTTACTTAAATTTTATTTAATTTTATCTTTTCTAAAATATTCATTCGATGAATTTTGGCAATTGGTACAGAGTAAAATAATTTAAACTCTGCTTTTTTTTCGCAAAATACACAGCATCCTTGAAAATTTTTATCTTTGATTGGAACAATATGAGGTGCATTTAAATATTGTAGTCCTTGTTTAATATGATTCTTACAAACTAATAACAAAAAATTCACCCCCAGTAACACTAGTATTCAATCGTTTTGGAAAGTTCCTCCTGAAATGATAATAGGATTTATTAAGAGAAAATGATCACTAAATGGATCATTTTCTCTTAATAAATCTTACTTTTACCAAGTACAAATACGAAATTGATAATCATTATCACTTTATAAATATTATTCAGCTTTTTTAAAAAAATGTCAATGTCAAAAGTATACTTTTAAATTTTTTTGTAAAGCATGTATACAATTGAAAAATATTATCAATAATAAACATAAAAAAATGGGTAGCGCTTCAACTACCCATTTTTATCAACTATTACATTCCTGGTTCAAATGTTTTACAATCCGTTTCTTCTTGCTTTGAAGCTTCTTTTCCCTTATGACTTACTACATAAATAGATTCTGCAGCACACTTATTACCATTTGCCCAGTACGTACAGTTGCTAACTTCGCATAATACATCTTTTGCCATTATCTTTTCACCTCCATTATTATCTCACTATATATCATAGCCGATTATTAATGTTTAAATACGAATTTCATTCAATTAAGAATTTCCATTACAGAATAATCTTTTTAGGTTTTAGCATTTTCGTTAAATATTGTTGCTTATTAATTTTGTCATTTTCAATTCAGTTTAAGCATTAAATGTTTTATTTTATTTTTTCATTGCAGTGGTTAAAATAAGTAAGGTAACGATTGTGGACATAAAATCGTACCACACTGTGATCACTTTATTTAGTGAACCGCAACTTCATCACTTTCACGGAGATCATTACGATGATAACTTACCAATTGATACAGGTAAAGTGAAACAGAAAGGCCACACGGGCCTTTCTGTTTGTGTTTTCTTCACATAGTTCTAGCTACCTAATTTAGGATTTTCGGGTAAACTTTTGTGCTTGCAAAAAGGATTAATATAACAGCACACAATAAGATACCGAAATCTAAGATAATAGTTGGTGTATGTGTTGTAAGCAAAAAGCCTCGTAATGCATCTACAGTATAGCTCATTGGATTGACAATTGCGATTTCTTGTAGCCAACCGGGCATGATCGAAATTGGATACAGGGCGTTTGAAGCAAAAAATAATGGCATCGTAATTAATTGTCCAAACCCCATTAGCCCTTCTCTTGAACGAATATGACAGGCAATAAAAATTGATAAACCGGCAAAAAATGCTGAACCTAAAATAACTGTAAAAATAACTCCAATGATAGTTACAATTGTTAAATCGAGGTTAACACCTAGCACTAGTGCAATAACGATGATTATTACTAATTGTCCTAAAGCCCGAAGTGATGCCGAAAACATTTTCCCTAAAATAAATGCGGATCGATAGATGGGTGAAGAAAAATATTTTTGCATTAACCCAGAATCTCGATCTAATAAAATATTTAATCCGTAAAAAATTGAAAGAAATGTAATCGATTGTGCTAAAATACCTGGTGTTAAAAATTCAATGTATGTTGCTCCGTTAGTTGGAATACCTCTTATTTGACTAAATACTTGACCGAATAGGACAAGCCAAAGAATAGGCTGAATCGCTCGTAAGACAATTTCAATCGGTTCTTTTCTGATTTTTTTCCATTCTAATTCAACAATCGCAAATACTTCAGACCAAAACTTTAATATAGGATTTTTATCTTTAACCAAGTCTTTGTGCCATACGTCTAGTTGCTGTGACATCCTTTAATTCCCCTTTCATTTGCGAATTACCAGCAAAATGGGTATAAATATCATCCATACTGGCGTCGTTATTTCCGATTTTTTCTTTTAATTGTGCTAACGTTCCATTAACAACGATCTCCCCTTGGCTCATGATTGCAATGTTCGAACACATAGACTCAGCTTCGTCCATGTAATGTGTTGTCAAAATGATTGTCATATTATAGTTAGTTCTTAATTGTTCAATGTGATGCCAGACATTTTTTCTAGCAACTGGATCTAGCCCGACAGTGGGTTCGTCTAAAAATAATACTTCAGGGTTATGTAAAATCGCTTGACCAATTTCTAAGCGTCTTACCATTCCCCCCGAAAAAGTTTTTACTTGTCTATTTGCTACCTCTTCTAAATCAAACATTTTTACTATTTGAGTGATCCGGTCTTTACGATACTTTTTTGAAATTCCGTATAACTTTGAAAATAACATTAAGTTTTCATATGCGGTTAACGTACCATCGACTGACAAAGATTGTGGTACATAACCGATCAATTTTCGTATAGCCAGCGGTTGTGTTTTTATATTGTTACTACAAATTTCAATTTCGCCTGAATCAATTGATAGTAGTGAAGTCATCATTTTGATCGTTGTTGATTTCCCTGCACCGTTCGAACCTAATAAACCAAAACAGCCGCCTTTTTCAACTTGAAAACTAATATTTTTTACGGCATGAATATTTTTAAAGCTTTTTGACAAATTTTTTACTACTATAGAATATTCATTCATATACATGCTCCTAATCTATCGCTTGGCTTGTCGCTTATTCTTAAATAGTGAAAGCATTAGTTTTTCTTATTAGAAAAACCGCGCCAGTATTTCTACTATAAGCGCGGCTTTACAATCTTCTTACTTATATTATCCTAGCGATGTTTTACAACCCTATTTATTAAGTTAGTTCACCAATTTTTTCTTCGATGCTACCTTCTAACTCTAAATACGTTTCTTTTAGTTGTTGTAGCTCTTCTTCCGTAGCTTCCCAATATCCTCTTTGGTTGCATTCTAGTAAAATTTCAACCATGTCATAATAAGCCCATTTATTATTCTCTTTTAGTCTTTCTTTTAGCTCTTGATCGGCTACATACGTCTCGTGCATGCTACTAAACACCCAATTTTCTACTTTGTTTGTCGTAGCTGCTAAGCCAAGGACATTTTGGAAACGTTCAACCATATGCTGAACACCATGATATTTATGTTCTAGCATTCCATCGATCCATTTCGGATTTAACACTCTTGTTCTTACCCCACGATTAATGGAATGTTCAGCACTTTCTGTTTCAGCCTTTTCACCAGTCGTATCACTTATATAAATTTCCGCTTTTTTACCACCACTAGCCATTTCTGCTGATTTAGCCATACCGCCAAAGAACTCATAATAATGATCCAAGTCAGTTACTTCTAATTCATGGTTACTTCTTACTTGGCTTACAATTTCGATTGCCGATAAGTGGGTATTAAGTAGATCTTTCATCGGTACGCCTCGATACCTAGAGCTATATACGTGCTGCATTCCGTTACTATACGTATCACCTAGTTGATCTTCTGTTTCCCAGTTTTTCGTTTCAATCACTGTTGTTAGCTTCGTCGCATAAGCTCCTTCGACTGGACCGAAAATTCTAGCATATGAAAGATCTTGGGCGTCTTCATGTGAATAGCCTTGTGAAATTAACTGCTCATAAACTTTTTTACAATTAGCTTTAAAGTAGTTTTCCTCATCAGACTCGTCTAATTTTGCAACCATTTTAAAGATACGGTGTAATTCTTCCATTAAGTTCGGGAACATATCTCTAAAGAAACCACTAATGTTAATAATAATATCTAAACGAGGTCTGTTTAACTCTGCCATTGGAATTACTTCATATGTCGGTGCAAACATGCCACGGCCTTGAATTACACGAACTCCTAAATAATATAAAATTTGACCGATCGTTTCTCCTTGTGTCCGAGATGTTTCTAAGCCCCATAATATAACACCAATGCTTTGTGGGTATTTATGATGTTTAGCTAAATATTGATCGACCGTTTGTTTACCGATATTCTCACCTGTTGCTACCGCTGACTTTGTTGGTACTTGAGTAGGATCAAATTGATAAAGATTATAGCCTGTCGGGAATACTTCAGGCTGTTTTACCATGTCACCTGCTAAACGGACAGGTAAATATTTTCCGTCTAGAGCTCTTAGTAAACCTGGTAGTTCCATACAATTTTTACTTGCTTCGAGTGCCTGATAACCGAACTGTAGTGCTTTTAAGCAGTCCTCATTTCCTTCTTCTGTATTGAAATGATCACTTGGAATAGTAAGAGTCGAAACATAAAAGTCTACCAATTCACTCGCTTCTTTATCTAACTGTGCCAAAATTCTACTTTCATTAGTATCTAGCAATTGATCATACTCTAATTGTTTATTCTCCGCTAAAATTCTTCTTAGTGATTTGCAATTATCTCGGTCATAGCGTAAAACAAACTTCATATATTGAACGGCTGCCTCATGAGAATAGCCTTCTCCAAATAAATGCAGACCTTTTGGTATTAACGAGCGTTTCATACGATATAATTCATGTTCAATTTCTTCAAGATCTTCACAATTAAAATTAAGCTTTTTCGCTTCATCCATAATAGTAGCTAATAAATCATCACTTCGTCTTAATCCACTTAACTCAGTCTCCGCATGTTCACTCATTAAGCTCTCTAATTTTACTAGATCACCATATAAATCAGATTCCATAAATGGTGTAGACTGATAACTTACTAAAACCGCATGTGAACGACGTTTAGCAATCATCGCTTCTGAAGGGTTACCAGAATAGTAAATATATAAATGCGGAAGATCAGAAACTAGATAATCTGGCAAGCAATCACCTGACATCGCTACTTCTTTCCCCTTCATAAACTCTAACGTACCGTGAGCACCGACATGAATAATCACATCAGCTTCAAACTCATCTTTTAACCATTGATAGTAAGCAAAATACTGGTGATGAGGTAAAATAGAGCGATCATGATACGCTTTTTCTGGGTTTTCATGAACTCCACGTGTTGGTTGTAAGCCAAGGAATATATTATCTGAAATAATTCCTGGGATTAAAAAGTCTTTTCCATCAGTCATAACAGTTCCAGGCGATTTACCCCATTGCTCTTCAAGCTCATCAGCCCATCCTTTATTTTGCATTGCAATTTCATGAGCTTTAGAATCATAACGAATGAAATCATCGCTAGGAGTATCTCCAGACCATTTCCCAGAGTTAACAAGCTTTCCTGCCGTAAACTTTTCCATTAATTCGTCAGCCGTAAAGTCGTTAACTTGATAGCCTTCTTTTTTCAATGACCCTAAGATATTTGCTACCGATTCAAATGTATCTAAGTACGAAGCTCCGAAAAGGCCGCCTTCGCCTGGCGGGTAGTTGTAACAAATAATCGCTACTTTCTTTTCGCTATTTTGCTTTCTTTGCAGATTCAACCAATTTTTCATACGATTAAGCACTTCTTCAACTCGTTCCTCAATTAGTGCTAATCGTTTAAATTTAATTCCATATTCCTCATCAGCTTTTAAATTTTCAAGCGCTGCAATTGGAATTGTTTCAATACTTCCATCTAGCTCAGGAAGCATCACATTGAGTAAGTATTCTGACGGAGCTAATCCTTGAACAGACTGTTCCCAGTTTTCTTGTGTACTACTTGACATAAAGAAAGCATGAAACAATGGGATGTTAAGCTCTTCTAGAAAATCGATGATCGGTTTTACACCGCCGCCGCCCATAGGACCCATGCCTAATCGGAATGGTAAAAAGTTCATTAACAAATTCGCTTTTGTTTCTTCACTATTGTTTAAAAACGACCGAAGTTTTTCAATATCTAAATTCCCTAACGATGTCGTTGCTACAGGAATCACATTTGCAAATGGTTTAATACGTTCAGCGATTAATTCAACCATATCGATTGTTCTTAACGGAAAGCTAAACCCGGTAAAAAGTAATGCAACCGTAGGCTTCGTTTTATCAAAATTTACCGCATCTGCATAATCTTCAAACGTCGCATACGGTGTTTTTGTATTGGGGTCAAAAATTCCGGTAGGCTCTAACGTTTGTGGTGGATTTGCTTCAGGTAAAAATTTCAAATCTCCATAAGCTCTTCCTAAAAAGTATAAGAAGTTTGTAATATTTTCCTTACCTGTAAAGCGCCAATAATCTTGGATTAATTCAACGTGGCTATCATCCTTTAAGTTTTTTAGCATATGAAACTGCCGGTTCGGGCCACCGCCAATCGGAATTATGTAGCTTGTAACACCCGTTGAAAATTCAACAACTCTTTGTACTAATTCCTTACTAGCTGCATGCATATCTAAAAATAAAAATTCTGCTTCAACAATAGCTTGTTTCAGTTCTTGTAATTCTGTTTCATTATATTCTCTAAACGTATCAAAAAGGTTAAAAGAAAACACACGTTTATTTTGTTCGTCCATTTCTCTTAAAACAGCAGTTAAGTCTGACATCGCTGCACTTGAATTTGAAATAATCGTAATTTTCATTCATGCCATCCTACTTTCTTTTAATTTAAAGGGACAAGGGCGAGATTCTGTCCCACCCCCGTTATAAAATAGCTTTAACCGCACTAACAATATTGTCTGATTTTAATTCATCTAATTTGTAGTAATCAGCATTTAATGCTTTAGCGATTTCTTTTGCGATACCTAAATTAATAAAATTGTTTTCAATGTCAATGACTAAAGACTGTACTCCTGTTGCAGCAATATGTTGTGCAATATCAAGAGCTTCTTTAACAGGGTCTGTTCCATTCATACCATGGTTTGCTTTACCGTCAGTAACGACAATTAATATTGGAAGAATTTCTTGATCTTTAATTAACGCTTTTCTTAAACGTTCATAACCTAAGAAGAGACCGTGTGCAAGCGGAGTTTTTCCACCTGTCGGCAGTTCTCTTAATTTTCTCTGTGCTAAATCGACACTTCTAGTAATATCTAAAATGAGCTCGGCAGTATCTTTTCTAAAAGCAATCATCCCAACAGAATCACGTTTTTGATAAGCATCATTTAAAATTGATAACGTAGCACCTTTAACTGCTTTCATACGTTGTTGCGCTCCCATTGATCCACTAGCATCAACGACAAACAGCAATGTATTACCGATTCTTTTTTCGCGAACTTTTTTACGTAAATCAGCATCGGTAATTGTAATCACATTTCCATTACTTTTTCTTAATTTTTGAAAAGGAGCTGCTGCTCTAATTGTTGCAACAAATGCAAGATCAGTCACTTTGCCACTTGAAATTGCCGCTTTAACGAAGCGCCCTTGTTTTGTTCCTGAGCGTGTTTTACTTCTTTTACCGCTTCCTTTGCGAATTTGGCGATCTTTCTCAGAAGCGATAATTTTATTTAATTTAAATTGTTCGCCAATATCTGAAACCGACTCTTTATCTTGAGGAAGTTGATTATCTTCTTGATCTTGTGGTGGTTCAGTTGGTGGTAGTTCATCCATACTATCTCGATCATTGTTGTCATTTTGCTGATTTTCTTGACTAGGATTATTTGGTTGATCATGATCTTCTTCGTGTTGATTTTCGTTATTGTTTTGCTCTTCTTGTTGTTCTTGTTGATTTTCTGGCTTCTCACGCATTCGATGAACGATGACATATTGAGCAGCTTCCTCGATATGTTTTACTGAAACAGAATTTTGTTCATTTAGTGCTGCAATCGCCTTAGCTGCTTCGATTAAATATAAGTCAGCACGATGCCCTGAACAATTTGCTTGAAGGGCAATACTAGCACATAAATCAATCATTCCATCAGGAACAGTAATTGACTCAATTAGCTGTTTTGCCTTAGCAATTTTTTCACGTAAAAGCTTATTTTCTTTTTCGTATGATAAGTAAAATTTCTTTGGATCTTCTTCATATTGTAAACGTCTTTTAATAATCTCAACTCTTGATTGTAAATCTTCTTCTCCTTTAACCGTTACATAAAGTCCGAAGCGGTCTAAAAACTGTGGCGATAGCTGACCTTCTTCAGGGTTCATTGTCCCGACTAATGTGAACTTAGAAGAATGAATAAAGGAAATACCTTCTCTTTCAACTCGGTTTATCCCTGATGATGCGGCATCTAAAATGATTTTTGTAATTCCATCACTCAAGAGGTTAACTTCATCAATATAAAGAATATGACCATCCACTTTCGCTAAAAGACCTTCTTCAAGCTCTTTAACTCCTTCTTTAATAGCTTTATCTAGTTTGATTGTTCCAACAACCATTTCTTCAGTAACGTTTAGTGGCAAGTCGACGACCTTTGTTTGTTGAAGAAGATCACCTAATGCTCTTACCATTGTTGATTTGGCTGTTCCTCGTTCTCCAGTAATCAATACACCGCCAATTTTCGGATTAACTACGTTCATCAATAGAGCTTTTTTTATACGTGCTTGACCGATGATTGCTGAAAACGGGTACACATATCGCTGTTCCATGTTAAACCTCCATTACACTAAGCACTCTTCGTTCACGAGCTTCTCAATGTCACTCCAACCTTGATTGTAATCCTCAAATGGAGTTCTTCTTAAGCGATGTGGAAGAACGAGGGTCGCAGCCTTTAGTAAGTCATTTTTTTCAACTTGTAATCTTCCTTCAAAAGCTGCGATTGTCATTGCTGTTTTAATCATCATTAAATCCGCACGGTGACCATCAATATCTAACTTAATTGAAATCTTTGCTGCTATTTCTAACGTTTCATCTGTAACGACTACATCATGAATGACTTTTTGAGCGTGGATAATTTGTTCAGCTAATAATTGCTGTGCTTCCTCGTATCCTGTAACAAAGCTTTCTGGATCTTTTTCAAAAGCAAGTCTACGCTTTACAACTTCAACACGGTCTTTCGGATTTTGTTCACCGATTACTTCAACTGATAAAGCAAAACGGTCTAATAATTGCGGCCGTAAATCTCCTTCTTCCGGATTCATTGTCCCTACTAGCACAAATTTTGCTGGGTGAGAATAAGAGATTCCTTCTCGCTCAACTGTATTAACGCCCATCGCCGCTGCATCGAGTAATACATCGACAATATGATCGTCTAATAAATTGATTTCATCAATATAAAGAATATTTTTATGGGCTTTTGCTAATAAACCAGGTTCAAACTTCTTTTCTCCGGTTTTAATTGCTTCTTCAATGTTAAGTGATCCAACTACTTGATCTTCTGTTGCACTAATTGGTAAGTCAACAACTTTTAATGATTCAAGTAAATCTGCTAAAGCTCTTACTGCCGTTGATTTAGCGGTTCCTTTTTCACCGCGAATAAGAACGCCACCGAGGGCTGGGTTTATTACATTTAAAATTAATGCTTTTTTCATATTTTCTTGACCTACAAGGGCCGTAAATGGATAAATGTTCTGTTTTATACTCATAGGTGTAACCTCCAGAAGTTTAAATTTTTATCTTGCTATTACTTTACATTTTTGCTTTGCTACAGAGCATTTTGGTATAAAAAACGGTGTACCTTCATCATGATATATACTGACATCAATCCCAAATATTTCTTCAAAAAAGTCACAACAAAAGATTTCTTTAGGTGAACCTTGACGGACAATACTGCCACTTTTCATTGCGATTAGACGATGACTATACTTTGCAGCTTGATTTAAATCATGCAAAACCATCACAATCGTGATGCCGTTTTCTTCATTTAGTCTTTTTACTAATTCCATCACTTCTAACTGATGTGATATATCTAAATACGTGGTCGGTTCATCAAGTAGTAAAATATTTGGTGTTTGCGCAAGCGACATCGCAATCCAGGCGCGCTGCCTTTCTCCACCTGAAAGCGAATGTAGCGGTCGATATCTCAAATGTTCTAGGTTCGTTGCCGAAATGGCAAACTCAATTATGTCCTTATCTTCAGCACTCGCACCTTCATACCACTTTTGGAATGGATTTCTTCCATATTTAATGAGATCATAAACAGTTAAATCAAGATGATGATCATGAACTTGCGGTAGCATTGTTAATTTTTGTGCAATTGTCTTTTGTGACATTTCAGCAATTTTTTTGCCTTCTAAATAAACACAACCATTGTTTGGATTGATTAATTTCGTTAAAAGTCGTAAAACTGTTGATTTACCCGAACCGTTTGCGCCGATAATACTGACAATTTCACCTTTTTTTAACTGAAATGAAACATCGTTAATTGAAAAAGTCGATGACCGAAATAAGTCTAAATGTTCTGCTACTAATACATCATTTCCCAACTTTTATTCCCCCTCTATGGAGTAAGTATAAGAAGAAAGGTGCACCTAAAAATGCCAACAAAATACCTACAGGCAATTCAACAGGGTCAAACCAACTTCTAGCTGCCGTATCAGCAAACACGACTAAAAAAGCACCACCTAATGCTGAGATCGGTAAGAGGAATTTATAATCATTCCCAACTAACATCCTTGCAATATGCGGGACAACTAATCCAACAAACCCAATTAAACCCGCAACACTTACAGCTGCTCCCGCTAAAAAGGCACTTAAAATAATTAAGAAAAGTCGACTTTTTTCAACGTTATGCCCTAAAAGTTTTGCTACTTCATCACCTAATAAAAGTAAATTAGCATGCCTTATTGCAAAAAATGCGAGTATTAAACCTATCGTTGCATAAGGGAAAATAATCGAAAAATGAGGCCAGCTTCTTCCACCTAACCCACCGGCAAGCCACGGTAAAACAGCTTGAACACGATCACTATATAAAACCATCACAGCAGTCATAGCTGCACCTAATAAAGAGTTAACGGCAATACCCGCTAAAATGATTTTATAAGGAGAGCCACCGCTCCCTGTATTAGCTAACACATAAATTACAAGCGTTGTTGTAAGCGCTCCGATAAATGCACCTAACGGTAAAAGATGCAAATGCAATGGAAATAAAATCATCATGATAACCGCCACTAGTCCTGCACCTGCTGAAACCCCAACAATTCCCGGATCAGCCAAAGGGTTTCTCATAACACCTTGTAATAAAGCACCTGCAGTCGCTAAACTTGCTCCAACTAATAATCCTGTTAATACCCTTGGTAAGCGAAGATCATAGACGATTTGTGAATACAAACCCTCTTCACTCCCAAAGAGCGCCTTCCAAACATCACTAACTGAAATGGATACTGCACCAGTAATTAATCCGTAAATAATCGATAAAACTACTAAAGAAATTGCAGTAATTAAAACTATCCATCGTTTTTTTTTCCTCGGATCACCTTGCTCCATTTTATTTTCACTAGGTTCTTTAGATGGTACTGGTTTTAAAAGAGCAAATAATATATTCATCTTAATACTCCAAACTATCTAAACTATCTTTCAAAAACTGCAATGCATCAACAATTCTCGGACCTGGATTTGTTCCAAACAACTCATGTGGTAATACGATTATGTTTTCATTTTTTACTGCATCCAAGTTATTCCAAGCTGGATTTTGTGACATTTGTGTTTGAAATTGCTGTAAAGCCGCTTTTGCATCACCGTGAGCCATAAAATAAATCGCATCTGGATTTGCCTCTAAAATTCGCTCTAAGCTTAACTGTGCATACGTTGGATACATATCTAACCTAGGTAAATCTTTAGCTACATTCTCAGCACCCGCTAGTTCAAAAAGGTTACCTGATAATGATTGTGGCAGCGCGGCCATTGTTTCATCTTGAGTACCAAATAAAACTAAAACCCTAACTGGATTTTCACGTTTAGCAGCTAAAATTTCCTCGACTGTATTTTCAATATCATTAATTAATGCTTCAGCCTCTAAATTTCGATCTAATAGGTCACCATACATTTTAATTAAACTAATAATGTCTTCTAAACTATCACCTTGAGTTAAGACAACATTAAGTCCTAAAGATTCTAAAGTCGGTACGTCATCTAAATTTAAACGCGTATGACCAATAAACATATCCGCTTGTAACGCTGCAATTTTTTCAAAATTAATCCCCTTCGGAAAACCAATATCCTCTGCAACTTCTGCTTCTGGTGGCCTCACAATTCCTGAACTACTTTGTGGGCGCCCAACTACTTCTCCACCAAGCGCATATATAATTTCCATATCAGCTGGAATAACAGTCACAATTCTCTCTGGTAATTGTTCAAAAGTAACTTGACGATTTGCTAAATCAAATATTGTTAGTGGAAAATTACTTGTTTGTTCTACTTCTTCATTACCTTCATTATTTTCTTCTACCTCATTTGTTTGATCAGTATCGTTTATTTCCGTTTTACCTGAATCTGCTAAACTATCTTGTTTGTCACAACCTACTAGTAATACAAACAAAGATAATAATAGTAAAAATGAAATTGTTATTTTACTAACCGTGCTAAAATTACTACTAACTTTAAACATAAAAATCCTCCTGTTATCAATTTCTAATTTTTTCTTAGTTGAAAATAGTTATCATTATCATTTGGTTAAATCATATATTCAAAAATGTTTATCTGTCAACAGCTAATTACATTTAAAATCTTTTTCAAAAATGTAATAAAAACCACGTTTTTTATTGAGTATATATGATATAATTTGCATCAATTTTCAATTGAAAATGATTTTCTTTGTCATTAACAACTCAGAAAAGTTTCTTCTAGAAAATACTCCCTTTACTCTTTTCTAAAATTAGAACTTCGTTCATTTCATCTAGATTATTTCATTCAATCACAATTCAATTTTATAGATTTAAATAAATTATTTTTAGCTGATAAGGCTAATCTACTATTTATATTATTTTGGCTTAGTTTAAAATGATTTGAAAAATATTTATTAAAAATATATTGACTAAATGAATATCACTTTGCTATTCTAATTTTCGAGTTGAGAATAATTATCATTTTCAAGTACTCGGTTTTTGTACATAAACTACTTTTAATACTTTTACCGAGTTCAAGGGGGGCTCTTCATCAACTAAACTTCAAAAAATTTAAATTTAGTTTAGGGGGGATTTTTAAATTTAGAGTTTTCAGTCATTATTATCGTTATATTTTAATACTAAACAAATGGAGGAATTATTGATGAAATCGAATGTTAAAAAGTTATTAGCTAGTTTACTAACAGTTATTTTTGTTTTTTCAGCTTTCGTTGGGACAGGTGCAGCTTCTGTTCTTGAAGATGGTACTTATGAAATTTCATACGATGGACTACATATTACAGAAGATAAACTATCTGCTGCTGATACTATGGGGTCTTTAATTAAACCTGCTAAATTAGAAGTTAATAATGGAAATATCGTAGCATTCATCACGATCTCAGGAAGTCCTGTAAAATATGAAAATAACGCTGGAAATATGGTGCCTGCAGAAATTACTAAGGAAAACGGTGATCAAAGAACATATAAATTTAAGCTAGCTAATCTTGACGCTCCAATTATTATCGGCACTCACGTAGCAGCAGTCGGTATTGATGTTGAGTATCGTATTGTTTTCAAAAAAGACACGTTAAAGAAAATCTCTGATGATGTATCAAGCTCAAGCTCAAGCGCTGCAACAGCTTCAAACCCTCAAACAAGCGATACTATTTTCTCTACTTTATCAAGTTTAGGTTTAGTAATGTCGTTACTTTTAGTGGCAACAGTTGTTGTTAATAAAAGAAAAGCTGTTCGGAATGAGGGCTAATTTTACTATTGATTTAAGTTACAACTAAATTACTACTTTTTCAAAAGAACCCTATAAATCTAATAAACGTAGGGTTCCTTTTTAAACTTAATAGGGAATGGAGAAAATATATGAAAAAAATTCTATTTTTAGCGGTTACTATATTTTTATTTGTCGTAACGATGGCTAATGGTATTGCAGCTTCTAGTTTCGAAAATGGAATATATACTATTCAGGTTGAAGGAAGGCATACTGTAACTGGTGATTATTCAACTGCAAATGGTCGTTTAGTAAATCCAGTACAACTTGAAGTACAGAACAATGATATAGAAGTTACACTTTCTACCACTGTTCCACTTACAAATTTACGTGTTGGAGTTAGTGAAACACCTGCTGAAACAATAGACACGAATACTTACAAATTTAAAGTAGCTACTATTGAAGCTCCAACAGTTTTAAAATATCATCAAAATCCACCTGGAATGGATGTAAGTTTTAACCTAGTTTTCTTAACAGATACTTTAGTAAAAACTGCTGAACTACCACCATCAGAGGAAGAGGTACAAGATGATCAAAGTACTTCGGTAGAGGAAGAACAACAAAATGATAACGAACAACCTAACAACAATGAACACCAAAATAACGGTAATCAAACTGAAACTACTCCTATAGACACTTCTGAAAAAAGTGGTAAATATTCAATTAAAATTGATGCTGTACGTACTGATAATGGTAACCCTTCTATGATGGGCCAAAGTCTATTGAATCCCGCTATTTGGGAGTTTGTCGATGAAAAAATTTATGCTTATGTAACTTTTACAAACCCACTAACAGATGCTAGTGTGAAAAACAGTGCTGGTGATTTTGTACCGTTTCTTGACATAATTAATGAAACTGATAAAACAACATACAAATTCGAAATATTTGATGTTAACGAACCGGCTATTATTGAAACTCATATTGCAGCTAACAATAACATGAGAGTTGATTTCAAATTAGTTTTTGACCAAAGTACTTTAGAAAAATTAGATGGTGAGACTGTAGAGCACGTTGCTTCAAGTACACCTACACCTGAAAATAATACAACTACAAAACAAACAGAAACTAATGAAACAAAAGAAACTAACACTTCAAACCAAACAGAAAAAATAGCAAATCCAAAAACTGGTGATACTTTCTCGATGTTTTATATCGCTATAGCATTTTTGTCATTAGCTGGTGCGACTTATTCATTACGCTTGAGAAAGAACTAATCTTTTAATCAAAGCCTAAGACTTTCCTTTAATTAGTGAAAGTCTTAAGTAATATGTACATACAATAGGCGCATGATGTATTATCGTCACAATCTAGGTTTTTTTTAGGCGGCTTTCCCCACTTCGACGTGATATTCTGGGGAGTTTAAATCTTGAAACCTCGCCTTTCATTTGTCTTAGACACAAATATTAGTTTTAAAAGTAAGGGGAATATCGATGAAAAAGCTTTTAACAGCTGCGTGGGTTATATTACTTAGTATTTCCATATTTATAGTATCCGATTATTTACTAGAAAGTAATCGAAATAACAAAATGTATGATGAGTTACGAACACAAGTAAGTACTGTTAGTGCCCATAATAATGTCGAAATGACTAGACCAATTAAAGAACAAAAAACTATTGAAGATGATATAGTAGTAGAAGTTGAAAAGGTCATAACAGAAAAATTTCAATTCCTTTTAGATGAAGTTAATCAAGATATTGTGGGCTGGATTACAATTCCAGGTACTGTCATTGATTATCCAGTTGTAAAGGGTGAGGATAATGACTTTTATTTAGATCGAAATGTTAATAAACGTAAAGCTAGAGCTGGCTCCATCTTTATGGATTTTAGAAATTCAAGAGTGAACGATGATATTCATACAATCCTTTATGGGCATAATATGAAAGATGGTAGTATGTTCAAAGAACTAATTAACTTCAAAGACGAATATTTTTTTAATAAGTTTAGGGTTATAGAATACCATAATTTGTACGAACAAACCGAGTGGGAAATTTTTTCTGTTTACGTTACAAATACAGACTTTTATTATATTGAAACTGATTTTTCTACAAATAGTGATTATCAATTATTTTTAGATAGTATTGTAAAAAGGTCTCTTTTTGAAACAGATATCGAAGTCATGGTAGGTGATCAAATTATGACACTTTCAACATGTGATTACGATTTTGAAGATGCTAGGTTAGTTGTACATGCTAAAAAAGTTAAATAAAAAATAAAGTGCAAAAGTTTACACTTTATTTTATATTTTCATATCAGATTATTATGTATAAAGTCAGTTCAGCCAGATTGGAAACATATTGATATCTCTACAGTAACCATATAACACTTTGTTGAAAAAGCAAAGCTAAGAGGCTGGGACATAACTAGCCAAAAATAAAGAAAAAAGGTTCCGATTATTGTATTTGATGATCGGAACCTTTTTTCGATTGGATTATTTTCATGACCATTAGTTCCGTTCGCGTTTATGGCGGTGTACTTTCTTAAGTTCACCGCCATAAACGCGAAGCCTAATTCATTTTCTACTTTCTCTTTGCTCCTCACAGACATTCGAGTGAAACGCAAATTAGCCTTCAAAAATCCGAAGACTGGCTCCAC
>NZ_MLQS01000021.1 GCF_001866055.1 Anaerobacillus alkalidiazotrophicus | reverse complement strand
TTTGGAAGGGATAAATAATTCTACAAAAGTCTTAAAAAGAAATGCTTTTGGCTTTAGAAATTTTGATCGGTTCCGAGCGAAAATATTATTGTCACATCAGTATAAAAGAATAGGGTCTCATGTCGGATAGTAGGCTTTAGTATAAAACCCTTATCATTTTTCGAGGGAATTCCCTCGAAAAATGATAAGGCCACCAAGCGTAGCGCGGTAGCCTAAGATCTATCTACCCCAACATTTGACGTAGAACCTTCATTTTAGAAGATATGAAATGTTAGTGTGATTCCCGGAAATTTCCTTGACTAAATGGAAAGTATAGTGATATTATCATAATACCAACTAAACCTATTGGAATAATATAACTCGTTCTAACTTCGCTAGAACATCGAAAATTCAGATGGAGTCCAACTCCTCCTGAATGAAGTTCCCACCTACGCTACGCTTAGAGGTGGGGGGCTATGCCCCTAAAGAACAAATCAGTTTGATTAAAAATAAATCGTAACTATTAAAAGATATATTGGGGGTTTATGATGACTACATCTATATTTTCAGTAATTTCTGGAGCAGAAGATTTTCACTTTGAGGGAAGTAATATTGGTATCCTATTGTGCCATGGCTTTGTTGGAACACCTCAAAGTATGCGATTTTTAGGAGAAGGATTTTCAAAAGCTGGCTTTACTGTTAGGGCACCTAGGTTGAAAGGACACGGAACTCACTATAAAGATCTAGAGCTAGCAACATTTACAGATTGGATTAAACAACTTGAAGACAACTATATTGATTTAAAAAAGCAGTGTGACGAAGTGTATATTGTGGGCCAATCAATGGGGGGCTTATTATCCTTACTTGTAGCTAGCAGATTTCAGGACGTCACTGGAATCATAACGATTAATGTAGCATTAGAAGTACCTGGGTATGCCCAATATAAAAACAAAAATATTCCTAGATATTTAGAAGAAGGAGCACCGGATATTAAAGATCAATCAATTTTTGAAATTACATATCCAAAGGTTCCTCTCCATGCAATAAAACAGTTACTATCATTAATTGATTATACAACTGATAAATTACCAGCAATAAATAGTCCTTTACTCCTTTTTCATTCAACAGTAGATAATGTTGTACCGCCCAAAAGTACAAATTATGTTTATGACAATGTAAGCTCAATACAAAAGGATATAATTGAATTGAAAAATTCATACCATGTTGCATCAATGGATTATGATCACCCAAAAATCATTTCTGATACAATTAGCTTTATTTCAGAAGTTTCTACGAAAGAGGAGATCACTAGTTTCATAAGTTAAGCTTCGGTTAGATTATAAAAAAGCATTCAGATATTGATTTTCTGAATGCTTTTTTATATAATCACCAGAATTTATAAATTTCTAACTTAGAAACTGTCTAGCTCCAGGCGCCATCAGCTCGACCACTTCAGTCAAGCAACTGACTTCAATTACCTCTTGAAATCCTTCGTTGATTCTTCATGCAGCTTTGCTCCTGCGGTTACTCGTCGCACAAAACACTGCTTCGAGGAAGCTACTACGAAGCCAGTACTTGAAGACGCAGAAGCACGTAAGAAGCCAAAGAGCGGCTTTGCTCTTGAGCAAACGGAGTGGTACAGGAGCAGCTGCTCGTGACCAAGGCGCTTGCGCTTTTCTTGTTATCTAAGCGAGTCTTTTTCAATATTCACTTCCTCAATGAGTTCTTCCATTTGTTCTTCACTCGTATTATGCACTCTATTTTCTATGTTGTTAAATTTTTGATCTACATTTTGTGGATTTGCATCTGCACTTATTCCCATTGCCTTTCCACCACTATCATTAATTATACTTTCTTTTTTCCCATCTGGATGTGTACTTCTAGGTTGAATTCCTTTTTGCAAAGCCATAATTACATCCTCCCTCACTAGTTTTCATTTTAATTTTTACTAACTTTAGTTAAATATTTAATGAATTTTATTTGAAATTCAGTTATCTAATCTCATTAATTAATTTACATTAAACTTTAAATGAAAATATAGCAAATGAACTAAGGTAATATCTTATTGGCGAAAAATATGTTTGTTAAAATTCATTAAACTGAATATTATCTCAAATACAGCAGATAATAGAGTGTCTAGTTAAACTAAGGAAAGGAAAGAAAAAATGACAAAAGTTTTGTATATTACCGCTCATCCTCATGATGATACACAATCTTATAGTATGGCAATAGGGATAGCTTTTATTGAAACTTACAAAGAGGTAAATCCTAATCATGAAATCGTAAACATTGATCTTTACAACGAAAATATTCCAGAAATTGATGTCGATGTCTTCAGTGGTTGGGGGAAGCTTCAATCAGGCAAAGGTTTTGATGAACTTTCTGCAGATGAAAAAGGAAAAGTTGGAAGACTTTCGGAGCTCTGTGATCAATTTATTTCAGCTGATAAGTATGTTTTTGTAACACCACTATGGAATTTTTCTTTCCCACCAGTAATGAAAGCGTATATTGATGCTGTCTCAGTTGCAGGAAAATCGTTTAAATATACTGAACAAGGGCCTGTCGGTCTATTAACTGATAAAAAAGCCTTACATATCCAAGCTAGAGGTGGAATATACTCTGTGGGACCAGCAGCTGAAATGGAAATGGGACATCGTTATTTAAATGTTATGATGCAATTTTATGGTGTACCTTCCTTTGAGGGGTTATTTGTAGAAGGACATGGTGCAATGCCTGATAAAGCTCAGGAAATAAAAGAAAACGCCATTGCAAAAGCTAAAGATTTTGCACATACATTTTAAGGATTATTTCAAAGAGTCAATTCAGAGTTGACTCTTTTTTACTTAAGGTTAGAGTTTCTTTAGATCAATATGTATCCCACTCTTTAGGGGCAGTAAGACCTCCACCTCAAAACGTAAGAAAATCGAGAAGTTTAGGTGGGGGATAAACTGCCCCTAAAGGTCCGATATAGAATAACTTTAATCAGTGAAAGCTGATGATTAGTTATTCTTATGCCTGTGGTATAAGTTGAACTAACAATCAGTGGGGGATGAAGGAAAACCCCCACTGATTGAAGTTCAGCTTTATAAAATTGTAAAAGGCTTTGCTTCATGGGGTGAAAAAATATAGAATTATAGAGAGGCTACATAATATTACTTAATCCCTGTAAGATAAGAGCAAGGCGCCTGGAGCTAGACAGGTTCCAAGTATGGAATTTTATACTTTCTTACATTGAAATAAATAATAGTTCTACTATTTCTTTGGGATATAAGATCCTTAGTAGGAGAAGATAAGCTTGTAAAATAGACTAGCAATTAGTCAGAGATGAAGGGCACACTGATTGATGTTCAGCTTTATTTGAAGCTTTTGGTAATGGTATTATACAGTAAGGAAGGATAAGGTTAAATATGTTTAAAAAATATTTGCCCAACCAATTAGCTTTTCATTACAATCGAAAACTATTTAAATATGATTTAATTGCAGGCTTAACATTGTATGTTATGCTAATTCCTCAAAGCATGGCTTATGCAATGCTTGCTGGTCTTCCACCAGTCATGGGTTTATATGCATCAACAATTCCATTAATTATTTATGCTCTTTTTGCTTCATCTAAGCATTTATCTGTTGGACCTGTGGCTATTACATCTTTACTTGTTTTCTCTGGTGTTTCTGTCTATGCAGAGACAGGTACCTCAGAATATATTTCAATTGTTTTGATTCTCGCTTTAATGGTTGGAATAATTCAACTTCTTTTAGGTACTTTTAAAGGTGGTTTTATCGTCAAATTTATTCCACACTCTGTGTTAAATGGCTACACATCAGCAGCTGCCATAGTGATAGGTTTTAGTCAATTAAAACATTTATTAGGAGTAGAGGTAGGAAATTATTTACAAGTTCAATTTTTGTTATTTGACGTGATAGATAAATTTTCGGAAATTCATATTGTTACATTNCTAGTTGGACTTTTAAGCATTATAGGTCTCCTTTTAATAAAAAAAATGAACCCGAAGTTACCTAGTGCATTAATTATGGTAATGATATCTTTAACAACAGTTATGTTACTACGGTTAGATGAACGAGGGTTACAGATTATTGGAAATGTTCCACAAGGGTTGCCATTGATGATAATTCCGGAAGTAACTATCCAAAAAATCCAAATGTTATTCCCGATGGCATTGACTATTTCTTTAATAGCATTTATGGAGTCTTTAGCCATTTCAAAAGCAATTGCTCGTATCGAAAATTACAAAATTAGTCCTAATAGAGAATTAGTAGCACTAGGTATTTCAAATATTGTTGGTTCTTGTTTTCAATCATTTCCGATTAATGGAAGTTTCTCCAGGACGGCAGTAAACCATCAAGTAGGCGGTAGGACACAAGTAACATCAATTATAACTGGAGTTTGTGTAATTATTACGTTATTATTTTTTACTTCTTTATTTTATTATCTACCAAATGCTGTTTTAGCTGCTATTATTATCGTTGCAGTATACAATTTAATTGATATTAAGGAAATGAAGCACCTTTTTAAAGTAAAGCCTTTAGAAGGTTGGATATGGATCATTACATTTTTCGTTACTTTATTTGTAGGTATACAATGGGGAATTATTATAGGTGCGTTATTTACACTAATTTTATTACTTAACCGAAGCTTTAAACCTAACATTGCTCAGCTAGGGTACGTAAGAAGAGAACAAATTTTTCGTGATATTAAATGGTATCCTGAAGCAATTACTTCAGAAATTGTATTAATTATACGAATCGATTCTTCCCTACACTTTGCAAATATTTCATACCTAGACGAAAAATTAAAGAAATTATATCAACAAAATAGTCAGTCAAAGTGGCTAATTTTAGATATGAGTGGTGTAAATGATATCGATACAGTTTCTATAGAAAAGTTGGAAGAATTAATTAGTTATTTTAAGGAGAGAAACATCATTGTGTTGTTTACAAATATGAAGGGTGCAATACGTGACACCGTTAATAAAGTAGGTTGGCACATAAGGTATAAAGAGCAAAAAAATCATTTAACAGTGAAACAGATATTAAAAGAAAAAGGTATTTACAAGTATTTTGAACATAACGAGACATCTAAAACAAAAAATAAAGAATGGGTTCACGATTATTCTATTTAGTAGTTTTACAATTTCATTAAAAAGACAGGTGCTAACTTTCAAAAGGGGTAGTGTCTGTTTTTTTAGATAGGAGTGATAAATTAATATCTAATCCTAAACGTTTTAATACTTCAGGATATTGTTTCTTTATGGAGAAAATAATGAAATATTAATATAATCCGCAATCGTCCAATCACATATTTATAAAGTTGAATAGGGTATTGAGTGTAAGGTTAATTTTAATGAAAATAAGAAAGGAGTGTTGAAGATGTCTGCACATGTAGGAACTGCAGGTTTCGCGTTAATCCTAGTCTTGTTTATTCTTTTAGTTATTATAGGTACTGCGTACGTTGGATACTAAATATAAATAACTACTCTATGTATCAGGTAACGTGTTAAATACTATCTTATTATTCAATAACTCAAGTGGTATTTCCAAAAAATCACAAAAGACCAATCGATAAAAAATGTATAATAAGATAAAAAGGGAAAGAAAATTATTTTTATGGAAGGAGAATGTATAATGTACGGACATGGTTGTGGTTGCGATCAACCGGTTGGTTATGGCTATGCAGCACCAGCTTACCCAGCACCAACTTACGGTGCTGGTAGAGGATTTGCATTAATAGTGGTGCTATTCATCCTACTTGTAATTATCGGTACAGCTTATGTAACTGCATAACTATAAGTATGCATCAAGAAATAAGTGAAATGAAAAGACGGTTCTTCCATAAAGGATTGAACCGTCTTTATTCATTTAGTATGTCATATTTTATTTTGGTTAGGGTAAATTAGTTCAAAATATTGTCGAATTACTTAATTACTTTGTAGTTCTTATGGGCAATCACTGTTTTTCTCGGCTTGTCATCAGCTTCTTTTATGTCTAACTCAACAGAAGATGAATTATTATATACACCAATAATTTTTCCTTTTTCTCCTTTAAAGTCACCAGCTGTAATTTTAATCATATCTCCGGGTTGTGTTGTAATTTCCTCACTCATCATGAACCCCTCCTAATTTAATCAATTATATCGTTTGCTTGTTTCTGTTTCTTTAACCTTTGTAAAAAAAGTAAAAAATATAGCATTGTATAGTTATTCAAGTTTCGATAATGAAAACCTGTGAAAAAAATTGATGGTTTATGTTACAATCAAGCATAAAGAAAAATAGGTTGTATCACTATAATTTACTAGAAGGAGCAGTAGTCATTTGAATATAAATATCACTCCCAAGAAGATTAAAGAAATGTGTGGAACTGTCTCCTTCAAAAAAGGGATTTCATTCCAACGAGCAAACAACGTTACTTTTAAACATTACCATTCCAATGGATGTGAAGCAACCGTAAAAGGAACAGAAGAGTTTTTTGTTAAAATTGAAACGTTAGGGAACGGGAGGTTACACGCAACATGTAGCTGTCCAAAGTTATTATCATACGAAAAGGATTGTCAGCATATTGCAGCTGTATTACTTTCCATTCATAAACATCAGCAGCAAGGGCTTCCCCCTCTTAATACAAGCGATCTTTCTACTATGGATCAAACATTAACTAATGAGCTGCTCACTCTTTTCAGCGATCGTCCAAAACCTTCAACTAGTCAACAAATTCATTTTGAAAAAAGGCAGATTATTGAAATACTGTTTACGTGTAAACCGGTTTTAATTGAAAAGGGACAATTATTGTTAGGAATCGAGATTAAATATGGACAGACTGTTTTGAAAAATGTTAGAGAGTTTCTAAGAAATGTGAAAGAAAGAAAATCATATAATTTTTCCCCTATATTTAAATATGACCCGAATCATCATTGTTTTGATAAAGATACAGATGCAATCCTTCAACATCTTATTCAAATAACCAATGATGAAGTGACTGAAAAAGAGTTAGCACTAAATCAGTTAAATTATTTATGTATACCACCATCATATTGGGATCGTCTTCTACCAGTTCTTGAACGAGCAAGTTTCGTGAAATGGGAATATCATTCAAATATCTACGACAGTATTTTATTTTCCCAGGAGCCATTAGATCTTCAATTTGAAATAAAAGTAGATGATAGGAAAGGTTATCAATTAAAAATTGATGGACTTCAGCACTTAATTGCGCTACCAGCATATAGTTCTGTCCTCGTTGATGGTAAATTAATTCGTATGAAAAATGATGATTGCAAACGTGTTTTTGAACTCAAACAGATGTTAGAAGCTTCTAGAATTGATAACGTTCCTATTCCAAAGGAGAAAATAAATTTCTTTATCGAAAACGTCATGCCTGGTTTACAAAAAATAGGTAATGTTCAATTGTGTGAGGAAATTTCTAAGGAATTTGTGAAAGCTCCTTTACTGGCAAAGTTGTACTTAGATCGTGTAAATAATCGTCTTCTAGCTGGTCTTGAGTTTCATTATGAACATTTAGTGATTAATCCATTGGAAAACGAGGTAGTAAAAACTAGTCATTTGTTTAGTAGAGATGTGAGTAAAGAAGGAATAATTTTACAACTGATGGACGATAGTGGGTTTGCTAAAACAGATGGTGGATATTTCATGCATAATGAAAAAATGGAGTATGAATTTTTGTATCATATAGTACCGAAATTGGAAAAGCTAGTACAAATTTATGCCACAACATCTGTGAAAAATCGAATTTTTAAAGGGAATGCTATACCGAAGATTAATATTAAGGTAAAAAAAGATCGGACAAATTGGCTAGAATTTAAATTTGATATGAATGGTATATCGGATAATCAAATCCGTGAAATTTTAGCAGCTTTAGAAGAAAAAAGGAAATATTATCGAATGGAAAACGGTTCACTTCTATCGTTGGAGACAAAAGAATTTGATGATATGAAAAGCATTCTAAATACTTTTCCAAACCAACTTGATGATCTAGAAAAAGGTCTTCGTATTCCAATAGCTCGTGGACTTGAAATACTTGATACTGTTGAAGGAAATAGTGTTTTCTCGTTTCAAGAGTCATTTCGCCAGTTTGTAAGTCATTTACGTGACCCTGGAAGCTTGGATTTTGCGGTACCTGAAGTTGTAGAACATGTATTATGCGATTATCAAAAACTGGGCTTCAAGTGGATGAAAACGTTGGCTAACTATGGATTTGGTGGAATATTAGCTGACGATATGGGACTCGGAAAAACATTACAAAGTATTACTTTTATATTATCTGAATTACCTGAGATACGGAAAAAGAAAATGCCGATATTAATTGTTTGTCCATCTTCATTACTGTATAACTGGTTTAGTGAAATTAGAAAGTTTTCACCCGCTGTTAAGGCCGTTGTCATTGATGGTAATAAAAAAAATAGGCTCAAATGTAGGCAGTCAATTGTCGGGATTGATGTGTTAATTACTTCTTACCCACTGTTACGCACGGACATAAAGTGGTATGAGAAAGAAGTTTATCACACTGTGTTTTTTGATGAAGCTCAAGCTTTCAAAAACCCGCTAACACAAACAGCTCGTGCAGTCAAAAAGCTACAGGCACATTATCGGTTTGCACTAACCGGAACCCCTGTTGAAAATTCATTAGTTGAGTTATGGTCCATTTTTCATGTTGTCTTTCCTGAACTTTTTTCAGGATTAAAAGATTATAGTAAGCTTTCAAATGAAGCAATAGCAAGGAGGACAAGGTTATTTTTACTTCGAAGAATGAAAGAAGATGTACTTAATGAACTACCAAAAAAATTCGAAGTTATTGAAAGTGTAGATTTACTTCCAGATCAAAAGAAGCTTTATGCTGCTTATTTATCCAAACTAAAACATGAAACATTAAAGCATCTCAACAAAGAAACCATTAGGAAAAACCGTATTAAAATTCTGGCTGGATTAACGCGGCTACGACAAATTTGTTGTCATCCTGGCTTATTTGTTGATGGATATAAAGGAACTTCATCAAAATATGAACAGTTATTATCAATTCTAGAGCAAGGGAAGCTTTCAGGAAGGAGAGTATTGGTTTTCTCTCAGTTCACAAAAATGTTAGAGCTTATTAGTCGAGAATTAGCAAGGCAAAAAGTGTCTTTTTTCTATTTAGATGGCCAAACTCCATCCGAAGAAAGATTGAAAATGTGCGAACGCTTTAATCGAGGTGATCGAAACTTATTTCTAATTTCATTGAAGGCAGGAGGGACAGGTTTAAATTTAACTGGTGCAGATACTGTTATTTTATATGATAGTTGGTGGAACCCCGCAGTCGAAGAGCAAGCAGCAGATCGTGCTCATCGTATTGGTCAAACAAATGAAGTTCAAGTTATTAAACTAGTTGCCAAAGGCACAATCGAAGAAAAAATGAATGAGCTCCAAGAAAAAAAGAGGCAATTAATTGAAGAAGTACTAAACCCTGTACAAGAAGGAAAATCATCTGTTTTAACTGAAGAAGATATTCGAGAAATATTAATGGTTTAAATATATTGTTGATGACTATGGTATTAATAGGAAATTAATTTAGCACTTTCCACAAAAAAATGGATGGTGCTTTTTAAATGAGTAAAAAATAGGTTTCGCATTTTTGAGTTTTAGAATAATTAACATCTAACTCAATAGACTCTGGATATATGAACAATTAAAGGAAACCCCTCTTATAATGAAAAAAATAAAAGGCATACTAAGAATATTATTTGATGGAGGAGGTATAAATGTGAGTACATTATCTATTTTCGCCTTAGGTGGTTTAAAGGAAATCGGTAAAAATATGTATGCCATCCAATTTAGGGATGAAATAATTGTCATTGACTGCGGTAATAAGTTTCCTGACGAAAGTTTGTTAGGGATTGATTTGATCATTCCTGATATTACGTACTTGTTAGAAAATAAAGATAAAATCAAAGCCTTGATTGTGACGCATGGACATGAAGATCATATTGGTGGAATTCCATTTTTTCTGAAGAAATTGAATGTACCTGTTTATGGAACACGTTTCACGCTTGGATTAATTGAACTAAAATTAAAAGAACATAAACTTATAAGGGAAACTAAATTAGTTGAAATTGACTCAAACTCAAAATTGAACTTTGGAGACATAAGCGTTAAATTTTTCAAAGTAAATCATAGTATTCCTGATTGCTTAGGAATCGTTTTTTATACTCCTGAAGGTGCGATCGTACATACAGGTGATTTTAAGTTCGATTTAACTCCTGCCAATAATGAGTATTCAGATATTCATAAAATGGCTGAAATCGGTAAGAAAGGTGTTCTACTACTTTTATCTGAAAGCACTAATGCGGAACGAAAAGGTTTAACCCCTTCGGAGCAAATGGTAGGCGAACACGTAGTAGAGGCGTTCATGAAAGCAAAACGAAAAGTTATTATTTCTACGTTTGCATCAAATATAAACCGTGTTCAACAAGTAGTAAATGCTGCAAAAAAAACAAATCGAAAACTGGCGTTACTAGGTAGAAGTATGGTAAATGTTGTAACTGTGGCTATGGAACGTGGGTATTTAGATGTACCTGAGGGAACCTTAATTGATCAAGAAGAAATCAACATGATGGATCCTGAGAAAGTAGCTATTTTATGTACAGGAAGTCAGGGAGAGCCGTTGGCTGCTCTAGCCCGTTTATCCAACTCTAGTTTTAGGGGAGTTGAGGTATTACCGGATGACACAATTATATTAGCAGCGGGTCCTATTCCTGGAAATGAAAGGGATGTTTCACGTATTATCGATAACTTCTTTGCTCTTGGAGCGAGGGTTATTTATGGATCTGGTAGTTCCTCTGGTATGCATGTATCTGGTCATGGTTATCAAGAAGATCTAAAGTTAATGCTAACATTAATGAGACCAAAATATTTTATTCCTATTCACGGTGAATATCGCATGCTACATCATCATCGTTTATTAGCGGAATCTGTTGGAGTAGAAGAAGGTCATACTTTTATTATGAGTAATGGTGATGTCGTTGATATCGAAAATTCAGAGGCTCGGATGACAAGAAAAATCCCAGCAGGCAATACCTTTATAGATGGGGTAGGAATTGGTGATGTTGGTGACATTGTATTACGAGACCGCAAGCAACTTTCAGAAGATGGAATGCTCGTTGTTGTTTTAACCTTAAACAAATCGGAAAAAAAGCTAATTTCTGGACCGGATACTATTTCACGTGGGTTTGTTTATGGTGGAGATTCAGAGGAGTTAATCAAAGACGTAAATCGTCTTGTTACAAAAACTGTAAATGAATTGCATGAAGCTAATAAAACACAATGGAATGTGATGAAGCAATCGATAAAGAAATCAGTAGGACAATATTTATTCCAAAAAACGAAGAAGAAGCCAATGATCTTACCGATTATTATTGAGGTTTAACAGTGCAAAAAAGCAGAAGGTAGCGTACAACATAGTGTGTTGCTTTCTGTTTTTTTTACATAATCAGAATTTATAAATTTCTAAACTGTCTAGCTTCAGCGCCTACGAGCTCTCTCACTTCAGGCAAGCAACTGACTTCAATTACCTCTTGAAATCCTTCGTTGATTAGCTTCATGCAGCTTTGCTTCGAGGAAGCTTACTACGAAGCAGTACTTGAAGATGCAGAAGCACGTAAGAAGCCAAAGAGCGGCTTCTGTCAAAGGCCGCCCCAGTGAAGCTCCTACTTGGATTACTTCGAAGTGGCTTTGCGACGAGCAAACGGAGTGGCACAGGAGCAGCTGCTCGTGACCAAGGCGCTTGCGCTTTTCTTGTTTGAAATAAGACCTAAGAGTTTTACGAACAATATTTAAGGAGTGTCTGTTTTAAAAGGATAGAATTTATTGTCAGCAGCAAACCTATAAATTACGTTAGTTCCTAGTTGAAATAAAAGTTAGCCTATCGTTTGTTATAGATGGCAACAAAAATTGAGACAAAATTTAGTTTTCTTTCTATATATTCCGTGTAAAAATGTTTTAAGATATTAGTAGTTTCATTATTTTTTAAAGATAATTTTGGTAATGTAAACAAGGAGTGGGTAGGTTGAGTAAAAGGTGGATATTTTTTTTAGCTATTGTTTTAATCACGGTCATAATAAGTTCTATATGGAATCCAACTAGAAATGTAAAGCCCAAAATAGTAGTTGTTTTAAAAGAATTAGATAGTAATCCATATTGGTATATTGTAAAAGCGGGAGCAGAAAAAGGCTTTGAAGATTTTAATATAGATGGATTAGTTTTTGCTCCTAGTAATGAATATAAAATAGAGGAACAAGAAAATCTTTTAGAAAGTTTACTTAAACAAAATCCAGATGCACTTATTGTTTCTCCTATAGAAGAGTCAATCATTTCTCTGTTAAAAAAATTTAATGAAAAAAATATTCCCGTACTCTTAATAGATACCGATGATCCTTGGGAAAATAAAACCTCTTATATTGGAACGAATAATTTTGACTTAGGTAAGTTAGGCGGAGCGTTATTGGGTACGCAACTACAACCAGGAGATAAAGTGGCTTTAATAACAGGAGATATTGAACAAGTAGTTATAGGTGATCGGATTGTAGGAGCAAAAACTAGTTTAGAAGCTGCAGGGATAACAACAATTCTAAAAACAGATGTACCAAATAATCCATTACAAGCGAAAAGCGAAATGGAAAACCTTTTAGACAAACATCCAGATATTAATGGTGTATATGCGACTACTGATATTTTGGCTATTGCGTCTCATGAAATAATTAATAAAAATGGATATAATAAACCAGTAATAGGGGCAGATGGAATTGTTGAAATGATTAAATTAATAGAAAATGAAACGCTATCAGGAACAGTGGCACAAAATCCGTACGATATGGGATATTTAAGTGTTGAAACTGCTGTAAGAGCAATCAAAGGTGAAAATGTTGAAATGTATGTTGATAGTGGAGTCGATATTATTGTTAGAGGTAATGCAACTCATAGAAAAGACTTCATAAAAAAGATATTGAGGTGAAATAAGATTAACATAAAAATAATAAAGTCAAAATGTAAGTACACTTTTAAGTAAGTACCATTGTAGGAGTATTTTTACAAAGTTATAAAGAGTTAATAGGAAACGCTAAAGGGGTGATAAAAGTCCTTTTCCATTTCTTTAATTTTTGAATCTGGAAGTTTGACGGAGAATGGGGAATTAATTTCACGTAAAATAATGTAGATAATCAGTGTGTGTTGAAAGAAATCCCAACTGATTGAAGTTCAGCTTTTTCAAATTAAATGAACCCAATCTAACAATCCATCATTATTATTAGATTGGGGTAATGTATTTGATTTTATAGGGGGACAACTACTTTTTTCTTTTCTTTAAAATAAACCCATTCTTTGAAACCAATTTCCTTTAGTTTTTCTTTAACTAAATCATAATCGTCACCTACTCGGTCAGGAATGTGAGCATCAGATCCGAAAGTCACATCGACGCCATAATAAAGGGCACGTTCTAACATTTCATTAGAAGGATACCAGCCTCCAACGTCTTTCATTTTGCCAGATGTGTTTATTTCAATCGCAACACCAGCTTGTCCAATGACTTTTAATGTGTGTTCGACAGCTTCTGTTTGGATCGATGAAAAAGCTGGGTAATACCCCTTCATTGCGTCAATATGACCAAGAATTTGGAACAATCCGCTACGCGCTGAGCGCTCAATTAATTGATAGTAAGTTTCTTTCGTACGTATTTTTTCTTTATCGGTAAGGCCTTCCCATCGTCCTTTTTTAAATATATTGATCTCATCGACATGGTGAACGGAGCCAATGATGTAATCAAATGGATACGGTTCGAAACAGGAGCGATAGTTTTCAACATACTCTGGAAAAAAGTCTGACTCAATCCCTAGCAAAACATCAATTTTTTCACTGTAAACTTCTTTGAGATGAAGGACTTCATTCACATAATTTTTAAATTCACTTTTTGGCATTGCGATTCCTGGTAATGGATGATCTTCTTCACTTGAGAAATAAGGGGTGTGATCAGATATTCCGATAACGGTTAGACCCTTTTCAATAGCAGCTTCAATATAATCACGTATTTTTCCTTGGGCATGTCCACACCGATCGTGATGTGTATGTATATCAAATTTCACTTTAGTACTCAAACTCGATCACCTCATGTTATGATTTTGATTATATTTTTTTCCATTTTAATATAAAATTATTAATTATGATACCTGGCACTCCTTAGATATTTATTATTTAGAGATTATTTAAAGCGGTGCCAGGCGTAATCATTCATTTTACTAAGTTTGATATTTAGTCATTATGGAATATTTTAAGATTATTTATTGATGGGATATAGCTTTGATAACTGAATTGATAAATCTTGATCACGCGTAATTAAAAAATTTCGAACTTGATCTTTTTCACTAAGGTGGATGTTAATATCTTTTTCATTTCCAGTAAAATAGACTTTGACACCATCCTTATTTTCTAAAAAGAAATTTTGAAGGCAGTGGGTTGGATTTGTAGATGTTGGAGGTTTAGATCTACAGAAACCACTTTCAAAATTGTGTCTAAAACCTTGTTTTTTAAAAAAAATGAAGATGTCATTAATAAATGGATCTATGAGTATAAAGTCGTGTTTTTCAACGGGGTGGTTTAGTAAGTTTATTTTTAGTTCTGTTTGGATTTGGACAGTCTGTTTTCCAAAAGTAATAGGAGTATAATAGGGTATAGTAAAAGAAATTGGAATAATTTTTTCTTCATGTGGTCTTATTACAAGGGGGTCTGTTACTTTTATTTCTAAGATTGGTTCTGTTATATCGGGGAATTCGGTCATATCATGGTCATATTTATGAAACTCAGAGTCTATGTGAATATAAATTTCTGAAATCTTTTGTTCTGAAATACCGCCAATGATGTGGACTTCTCCTTTAACTTCTTTCCCTCTTTCGATAATGTCTTCAAATAGTACAGTGTTTACCTTTGTAGATCCAATTCCTATTGATGAAAGTAGTTCTTTAAACATGTTCATCAATCCTTTCTATATTATTATTAGACCTATCAAAAAAGTAGTTCATTGTTTGACATTGATTTTTTTTAGTTCTATTCATTATATTCGTCGAAATCCTTTTCGAGTTACTTTTCTTTAAAACAACTTAGCCTTTTTTGTGACGGTATTAGGTGGGTTTATCAATATGTTTTGTCCTTTAGATTTGTAATCCTAAATCTACCTTGACAGGTTCGTGTTTTTATCCCGCTTTTAAGGGTTTTGTTTGAACAAATGCAAAATTTTTGTATATTTACATATGTTTATCTGAGAATAGAAGCTTGAACTCCTCTATACTACGTATAACGGCAGAATCAACATCCTCTATGTAACCACACTCATTACATAATAGGGTTTTACCATTACATTCAATCAGAAAGGAATTGCATTGTACACATGTAATCCCTTTTTTTATTCATCATAGTTATAATCAGGAATTCGTTTATAGGGGGATTCGCTTAAGTGAATAGAAAGCAGTTTTTCCGCAAGATTGGAGTGATTTACTTTCATTTTCGAAGTGTTTAGATTTAACTTATTACAAAAACGATTTAGCTGGGTTGGAAAGATAATTGGTTCATCGATAGGGGCTTGATATAAGTGAAACTCGGGGTTAACAAATACTACGTAGGATTCAACTGAAAGGTTTATTCTAAGGTCTTCGAGTAACCTTTGTAATTGAGTTTCTGTTCGTTTTAACTGAAGTAAAGGGTTCTTACTTTCACTTTTGGGCATCGAATACCAACGGTCAGATTCGATATAATAATTACCTTCATAATTTTTCACATCTAATAGGTAAATTTTCACTGGAGAAATTATCAAGCTATCAATTTGGATATTAGTATTATTAGTTAAAAAGTTCAAAAGTTCAAATCATTTAGGACGAGCCAATCATTAGGTAATTTCTCCAACCACTGATCAAATATTTGTTCACCTTTAAAGCCTTTAACAAGGTGATTATAATAATTCCTTTCGTTTATTGTTAAATTTTTTCTTGCATTTAGAAATTTAAGTATTATTAATTCTCGTGATTCGTGCCGAGGTTTAATAACCATTGACCACACTCCTTTTTTATTTAGTAAAAAATATTTCTGATTTTTACAAGGGTAACGTAAAAGATTTTTTGGTCATAGATTATTCATCCCAATTCTCACTTCGATAAGTGCTGCATATGACTGAAATAACAAGATCGGTTGCGCCAATTAAGTAAAGATTGAAAACACATAGGAGTTAGAAAATTATTTTCAAATTGACTCGAACTTAAGAAAAAAATATAATTGAAATATTATCTTATTGAAAATGCGGGGGGAAACTTGTGAAAGACGTAATTAATAATGCTACACAATCAAAGAATAAAAACTTAGGAAGATTGTTAATATCATGTGTCGATCGACCAGGGATCGTATCATGTGTTTCAAATTTTCTATTTGAAAAAGGGGCAAATATTGTCACTTCCGATCAACATACTACAGATCCACAAGAAGGACAATTTTTTATGAGGATTGTTTTTCATTTGCCTGATTTAAAAAATAAGTTAGATGATCTGAATCAAGATTTCTTACATATTGCTCGGGACTATGATATGCAGTTTGAGATGTATTTAGCTGAAGTGAAAAAGAAAGTTGCAATCTTTGTTTCAAAAGAAGACCATTGTCTACGTGAGCTTTTGTGGCAATCTAATACACTAGACATGGATGTGAAACTTGTTATTAGTAATCATAACGACTCTAAGGAGTTAGTAGAGTCCTACAACATCCCGTTTTACTACTTCCCAGTAACTAAAGATACAAAGGATGAAATTGAATCGAAACAATTAGGAATTTTGAAAGAAAATGATATAGATTTAATTATATTAGCTAGATATATGCAAATTTTGACTCCGAATTTTATTTCACATCACCCTGATAGAATTATCAATATTCATCATTCGTTTTTACCTGCGTTTATTGGGGCTAATCCTTACCAAAGCGCTTACGAAAGAGGGGTTAAAATAATCGGTGCAACAGCTCATTATGTGACTAATGATTTAGACGAAGGTCCAATTATTGAACAAGATGTAGAAAGAGTTTATCACAGCGATCATGCAAAAGAGTTGAAGAGAATTGGAAGTCATATTGAACGTATTGTTCTAGCAAGGGCAGTTTCATGGCACTTAGATGACAAAATCCTTACTTTTAACAATAAAACAATTGTATTTAGGTAAAAATGGGGCTGGGACAAAACCACCTCTTAGATGAAAAAAGCCGGTGAAATTTTACGACGAGTAAAATTTCACCGGCTTTGATTATTTTTAATAAAAATAAGGACCACTTCTGATAAAATAAAGTTACCATACCAAATTTCAACAGAAAGAAGGGTCCTTATGTTTAAAGATTATAACATGAACCAATTAGTTTTGCCTTTAGATTTAGAAGTAAAATTACAAAAAAATGATATTGCCTTCCATGTCCAC
>NZ_MLQS01000020.1 GCF_001866055.1 Anaerobacillus alkalidiazotrophicus | reverse complement strand
CTTTTACGAAGGATAGAATGTAGTTTTCTGCTATGCGTAAGGCATCAACCCTCTCGAATAACTAACATTATGGAGCTCAATCCCTTCAACCGCTTGGCTTTCGGCCCGCCACCTCACTGTCTACGCTTAAAGACTAAAGTTACCTTCAGCCCTCCAAGACTCGCTACGAGCGAATGGCTAGTTCTTACTCGACGGGAATCCCACCCGTTATATGATACGACCTAGGCTCGGCCGCACACGCATCCGTTTAGTTGAAGAAGAGTTAAACTACTGAATATATTTACTTGCAATGTAAAGTTTACCGTCTAACTCATATGCAATATAACCAATTTTTCCAGAAGAAATCTCTCTTCCTTTTATTTGATACAGTCTTGTGCCTTGGGCAATGCCTTTTGCCTCCCCGCTTTCCTTTGCAGTACCTTTTACAACTCTTGAAATCATCCCAATCTCTTCATCTGAGATTGGTTCATAAGTGGCAATATATAAATTATCGTTCCATATGAAATGAGAAGCATCAATCTCGTTATTACAACTTGATAGCGCCAAAATTATCCCTAATCCTAATAATACAAATAAATTCTTCAAAATTACCAAGCCCTACTCTCAGATTTTTATTCAATTATCCTACTCGTTAACAGAACAGCCATAGCCTTTATTTAGCTATCGCTCTTCGTTAGTTCAATATCGCCGCCAAAATTTTTCTATTTCATCGGAATCCTTCCTTGTTTCTTTACCCATGTATTTATGAGCAATAGATAGGATATCTTTATCATCACCAATCCTTTCAAGAATAGTGACACTTAATAGCTCTCTTACATATTCATCACCAGCAACTGCCATTTTCTCAAAGAAGTCAAATAACTTTACAAGTTTTTCTCTTTCTTCTTTTTGAAGGGACTCTATAATGTAGTCGTTACACTCACCAAAGAAAATGTGTGGCAAAAACTCATTATTAAATTCAAGGTGTTCCTCCAATATTGGTTTAAACTCTATAAATACACTAACAAATTGTTCAGCTAATTTGTCTTTATTCAATACGTCACCACCAAAACTGTTGTTCAATTCTTGCTTTCTTTACTTTAAGTACAATTGTTCACACTTATTTTCACAGTTTATTTATCTTCAAGTTCTTTAACTCTTTTTTCCAGTTGTGCTATTTTTAAAAATGCAAACAATGCAATGCTTAAAGCCCCTGTCGCAACACTAAACGCAAAAATCACCATAGTGTCCATAACCATTTCACCTCGTATTCTTTCAATTTGAGCCTTTCAAAAACATTATTGAATTCTACTGCTCTTTAACTTCCCGTATTAACCTATAATACATTTACGTCTAACTTTTAAAAAAGTTTCTTTAACAAACCTGCTAAATAGTTACATAGAAAGCGTCACTGGTGCTGTTCCAATTAACGCTTCCGTTTAATAATTTTCTTTAACCTTGTTTTCCATTTCTTCTATTAAATCACCAATGTCATTTGATGAATAACCTAAGATTTTACTCTGTATTTTTTTAGGAAACATTTCTTTAATATCTTCTGAATAATAGGTTCCATCACGAGGCAAAGAATGATTTAAAACTTCCAATGAATCATTGTTATGTACACTTACACTTAATACGATTGGAACTGACATTCCGCTTCCTGTTTGTAAGGCTTCCCCTTCTTCATAATATTCTTGAATTAAAGCCCATAAGTAGATTTCGCCTTCATTTTTATCTGTTTCTAATATTTCATATGCAACAAATATTTCTCCCCCGAAGTTTGAATTCATCACTTCCTCAGAAAGATATTTCTCAACTACCTGTTCATCAATTACATAAATAGCGTTATTTTCAGAAGTTGTTGAATCACCAGCAGTAGTTAAGAAATACATTCCTGTAAGGATAATCATAATAAACAAAATACCCAGCAAAAGTTTTTTCAAAATAAATCCTCCCCCATTATTGTGCTACAACCATTTGTAAATATCTCCACCCTAATTGTTTTACCCTTTATTAAACAAGCCTGCTAATATACTGAAACAAAAGCGTCACTTTTGCTGTTGCAGTAACGCTCTCCATTAGTGCAAATTCCTTACTCATTTTTTATTTTTATTAGTTTATCAATCTCAAACTATTTTCTTCTACTTACTATCAATTACGTAAAGTAGTTAGGTATTACTATTTCCTAGCCACTTTCCAAGTAAGGAAGCAACATATAAAAAAAACAACCAACCTAAAATCGTTAATATTGGATTTAAGGGAAAGGTTACTTTATAAATAAAAAATGCAAAAACAGCAAAAAAAATAATTGATTTTTTTTCATCCATTAACCACTTTTTCAAGTAACTACGCATAACAAACTCCTTTCTTTGATTTAATGAGTTCCCAAATTTGTATTACTAGTTTCACTAACCTCGTTAACACCACAACAGCAAGAACAGCTTTTTCAACTATTGCTTCCGTTACTTTAAGTTAATTATTTCACATATTCCTTGTATTAACTTAAACATCACTATTCGGAAGGAAAAACTCAGTAAGCTTTTTTGCCACAATCAACGTTAATGGAATTTATATTAATAGTGAAATAGATAGAAAATCAGTTAAAACACCCCCTGGAATAATTGATTAAAAATTAAACAATATGCTTGAAAAATTAAACTAAATTATTCAACAATTTTAAAACTTACACCGCCTTTTGCTTTACTCCCAGTTACTGTGAAAAGATAGGTCCCTGTCTTTGGTATCTCAATTAAGAAGTGACCTGATGAGGCATCGTTACCTCTATAAATTTCGCCTCCATTGACATTTGCCACAATAACATCTAAACGACCTTTAATATTTTCAATGGTAACATCAATTATTGCTCCTTGTTCTAATTCCATTTCATGTGTCTTGGTATCATTTAATAGGTTATATTCCATAATAAACTGCTCATTGTTACCTGTTCGACTACCATCAAATGATGATTGATTACTACAAGCCGTCATAAAAGCAAATATTAAAATACCTACTGTAATTTTTAATAAAAAATTTTTCATGAATTCCACCTCTTATTCAACCTACTTTCACTAAAAAGAAAATCAATCTACTCATAATCCATTTTTTTTAAACTGCTTGTCATTCAACAACAGTATGAACTACCATTGCTGAGTTACTCAACTAAAGTTCACCGATCTTCAACTAAAGCTCCCGATAGTTTAAGTGAATCGCTTCACAAAATCCGTATATTCCTCCCTTTAATCTAACATAAATTACCAATCGTTCTCTTTCAGATTAGAATTCGCATGGCAAATCGCATCAAAATCAAAAGAAGGAGACATTTATTTCCACTATGTGAATAGGTTCAATTTTGTAAAGATAAATAGTTTTCGTTAAACATTTTCTTCTATTCTTCAAAATCTAAATACTGCATACTAAATTCTCCACCAACGAAATTCATTTCTCTTGAAAATGTATGAATCTCCCATTCCCTATCTTCATTTTCAGTAAAAACATACTCTCTTTTCCAACCTTCTAATTCAATGTCATCACCAGTATATTCCTGCGTTATCGTTAAATAAGTTTCATTAAAAAATTCGTTTTCATAATAACTTTTATAGATAACAGCATCTGTTATCATTATTCCCTTGTGGAACACAGTTGGATATAAAGTTTCTTGAACTAAGTATGAACCAGATTCCGTTTCTTTCTCTGACCCCAATATAATAAACATCTCTAAAAACATTCGAGCATGTTCTCCAAACTCTTCTGTAAATACTTTTTCAAGTTCGTCATACTCATTACTAGATACTGTTTTCATCATTGATAGTTGGATAATCAGCTCTTCTTTTACCTTAATCATTTCAATTGCAGTATCAATATCAAAATCAATACTTTCTTCCTTAATTGGCTTTATTTCTTTATCTGTATTACATCCAGATAATATAATGATAGAGACAATAGTCATAAATATAAACTGCCGCATTTGTCATCCCCCAGTATCTATTTTCAATAGCACTGCTTCGTTAGCATCACAATGGCTGTAACAGCTGGTTAAACTATTGCATCCGTTTGTTTAATAAGAGGTTATGATTCATCCTTAAATGTTTTATAATATTCTTGTCCTAAGATTATTAACCCTAATAAAGTTAATAGAATTCCTACAACAAATGGAAAACCTAAAAATAAAGACTGTACAACTTCATTTCCGTATTGCTTTGCTCCAAAAATTGCATGCCATAATTTCGACTTACCAGACCATGCTGTAATATTAGTTGCGTAAATAGAACCCGCTAAAATAATTGTTAAAGTAACTAATAAGCCACCAAGCATTATAAATCCACCAATTACAATTCTTTTCATTATTTGCCCCCTTATTTTTATTGTCGTCTTACTCATCTTTATCTCAGTTAAATTCACGAAACTGCCATTTACTTGAATAACAAGATTACTAAATTATTAATTCAACTACATTATTTTCCTTCTGTAGTTAAAAAAATCTCTAATTCTTCATTAAAGTAAAGCTTTCGTTAGTGAAAAGTTAATCGTAAAAATTAAATACTACTTCTCCAACTGTTTTAGACTCCCAATAGGCAATTTGTTGTAATTCTTCATGGTGCAACTTATTTTTGTTTTTCACTCGAATTTTTCTCCCTTTTTTAGTGTATATGAAAGGCTCATTCAACTGAGCAGGACTTAGGATTTCATAAAATTGATTAAGTGGTTTGGCTATTTCAGGTATTTCAATAAAGGGCAAATCATGGGTATCTAATTTACGGGGCGCTGTAAATGCTAAAAAAGGGTATTGAGCATTTAATAAAATATGAAAATTGTCATCCTTTTCTTTAATAATGCATTCATAAAAACTCTTTCCAGTTTCCCCGCCAATAAACTTGAAAATTTTTTTACGAAACAATGAATAACATAAATCTCTGAATTCCGTCTTGCTTACCGAGGGCGCAGGATAAAATCCAGTAACTCCATAACGGAGAATTAACATAGAGATACCTCCCTTTATATCCAAAAGATAATTAAAATCTAATTAATATCTTGTTTAGCGCTCTGTTATAGCATCCGTTAGTTGAAGATAGAATGATAATTAAGGGAAGTCTAAAAATAAAACAACAAACCCAAAAATTATTCCAATTACCAAACCAGAACATAACAACCACCACAATAATAGGCTGATAGGATTTTTTAAATTCATTACTTCTTGCCAAGATACCTTATATGACCGTTCATTCACTTCATATCGTTTGATTTGAATGTACTGGTACATATTCAGAAGTATAGAAAAAACAAGTAATATAATTACGAACTTTAACACTTCCTCATTCATATTATTTAATCCTCCTTAAAATTCCACTAAACTCTCCTTTAGTTTAACATCATTTTCCAATTTGTGGACATAAAAAATGAGCTGCCAACCGCAACTCATTTTTTTACTAGTCGAGTAGAAGAGAACCTCTCTACCTCTCGGTAGATTGCATTCTCTCCCCTCACAGAACCGTGCTTGCGCTATTAACGCACACGGCTCCTCCTAGTTACCATTTACAGAATATAGCTAATCTCTTTTCTTAAGTCATAAATATTAACCTTAACTCTGGCGTAAGGTAATGGATATCTAGTAAGAAAGAGCCTGAATTTATCCCAGCCCAGGTAAATGACTTCCTTTGACTTCTTCTGTTGAGCCATTTA
>NZ_MLQS01000019.1 GCF_001866055.1 Anaerobacillus alkalidiazotrophicus | reverse complement strand
ACGTGGAGCCAGTCTTCGGATTTTTGAAGGCTAATTTGCGTTTCACTCGAATGTCTGTGAGGAGCAAAGAGAAAGTAGAAAATGAATTAGGCTTCGCGTTTATGGCGGTGAACTTAAGAAAGTACACCGCCATAAACGCGAACGGAACTAATGGTCATGAAAATAATCCAATCGAAAAAAGGTTCCGATCATCAAATACAATAATCGGAACCTTTTTTCTTTATTTTTGGCTAGTTATGTCCCAGCCTCATAGTTTTGTTGATTATGATTTTAAGATATCATGTTCGACGTATCGTTCACTGTTTAGGTGGGTAATAACATTAATAGGAACTTATATACCGTCACCTGTTGTAATGATCGTATGAACACTAACACCAGCTATTGTTCCAGCTTCCCAAATTCTTTCAATGTTCGCTTTTTCTTCGTTATCAACCACAATGACCTTTTTATTTGAAAGGTAAATTCTCTTACATTGTCTTAAAAAATAGTTAGGTTTTTTATCGATATACAAAGTGAATTTTTAGTAAAAAATGTTTATTGATTACGCTATTTTTATCAATTTCAAAAAGGGAATTTGATATGAAGTACAGATGCACAATCTATAGATGAATATATTTTTGATTTTAGTTCGTACTTTGTTCCTTCATAAAACAAACATTTATAACTTTTATCCTTATGTACCATATTTGTTTTATCAAAAGTAAAAAAATGAGTAAAAATATACACAAATACTTAATATTAGCTAATAGAAAACTTTACAATATCGAAAATTGGTATAAAATAGAGAATGTAAGCGTCTATAATTCAACTAGGACCTTTTAACTGTAAAAAAACCAATTAGGAGGTGGTAGATTTAGAGATAGAAGTATTTTTCTCACAGTTAATATGATTAGGAGGAGGACTATGCTTAAGAAAAAAGGAAAAAACAGTACGCAATTAAGAAAGAGGAATAATAAAAATTTTATCTTTAATAATGCTACATTAAAAACGAAATTAATAGTGTCTTTTATACTACTTGGTGTGATACCAAGCATTATTATCGCTAGTTTTGTATTTTCAGTTTCCAGGAACACTATAGAAGATAAAGTAGCAGAGATGACTCATGAAATAGGCTTTCATTTAGCAAATAATATTAATACAATGATTAATGAAATCGTACAAACTACATTAATTCCTTTTGGTAACTCTGAATTGTTAGATAACCTTGTTGGAAGTGAACAAAGCTTAACAGAATATGAAATATTTCAGAAAAACAGAAATGCGACAGATGGATTAACTGCAATCACTAATACTAATAGAAATCTTGAAAATTTACAATTTGTACGGAATGATGGAGTTCGCTACGGTCCGCAAAACATTTATTTAAATATACAAGAATTCATTAATTCAGACATTGAGAAACAGGCTTATGAACTAAATGGTACTTTATTATGGCGTCATGGCTTTCAAAATGATCATGATAATATTTACCTATTTAAAAGTGCTAGAGACTATTCAGGGAGAGATCGGGGAGTATTTATTTATACAATAGGCAGCGATATCTTTAACGATGTTGTAGGATCGGATGTAACTTTAGAAAAAACAATTTATATTGTGAATGAGGAAAATCAAGTTATTGCAAGTAATAATTCTGAAGAAATTGGGAATCTATATACCGGGCATTTAAATATGAACAACAGTAGTAGTGAATTAATTTCACATAATGAATTATCAAATGGTTGGCAAGTAGTTATTTCTACACAAAAGTCTTATTTAATGAAAGAAATTAATAGTGTTGTGTATTTAGTTTATTTAATCGTTTTTATTTGTATTGTTATTTCTATTTTTGTAGGCATTAAGATTACATATAGCATAACAAAACCGTTAAGTAAGATGGTAGCATTGATGAGTAAAGCAGAACATGGAGATTTAACTGTTCAAACCGATTACCTTCGAAACAATGAAATTGGTCAATTAGGACAAAGTTTTAATAATATGCTTGCAAATATAAAGAATATTATACAAGAAAATAAAAAGGTTTCTGAAAGCGCTGTCGAAAATGCCGATCATTTAAAGAAGATTTCTAATGAATCATCCGAAGCAGCAGAACAAATTGCAACGGCCATTGAAGAAGTCGCAAAAGGGTCAGTGGAACAAGTTGATTATGCTGAAAAAACAAACCAAGAGATGAAAGGATTATCTCAAGAAATCTTAGACGTAACTAATAATGTAGAGAATGTGACAATAGCCACTGCTAAAACAAAGGATTTAAGTAGTAATTCAATTAAAAATATGAATGAATTAACTACACTTAATAAAGATGTACAAGAAAAAATTTACGAGATTGAGCAAACAATTGTAAAACTCGGTAAAGATGTTACCGGTATTCAAGGAATAATAAAAATTATTAAAGATATAAGTGACCAAACCAATTTATTATCATTAAATGCTAGTATTGAAGCTGCAAGAGCTGGAGAATCCGGAAAAGGATTTGCTGTAGTAGCTAATGAGGTTAGAAAGCTTGCAGAACAATCAAAAGTATCGACCATGAATATAGAGAAAATTATTAATCAAATTTTACGCCAAACAGAATGTTCGGTAGATTTAGTTAGGTCCTCAACAACATTATTTGATATTCAAACAAATTCAATTAATAAAACTAGAGATTCTTTCGAGCATATTTTAAATGATACAAATGTCATTATTAATGATGTTTCTAGAATCGGAAATTCTATTGCGAAAATTAATGTGAGCAAAGAAAAAGTTGAGGAAGCAATTGTAGAAATGGTTAGTGTAGCAGAACTTTCATCATCAACAACAGAAGAAGTTACAGCTACAACAGAAGAACAATTTGCTGCAGCGGAAGAACTCGGTCACTTATCAGAAAGATTGTCTAATACAATTTTAGAATTAGAGAGAATGATTAATAAATTTAAAATTTAATTTATCATACTTAATGTTTACTATTCTATAAAACTATAAAGCTGAACTTCAATCAGTGGGGATCTCACTGCCCCTTAAGAGTAGGGTAAAAAATGACCAACAGTAAAAAGCCTCTGCATTAGATAGAGGCTTTTTCTTTTGAGATTGTTTACATCACAACATCTTTTGGATTGTAAACATTTCCGAAAGTAATGCCCAATTTTCCGGGAAACTACGGCCTAGTATAAAGTAGCTAGCACCTCTGAGTGAATATTCATTAATTAGATCTAATTTTGCTTTCATACTTCTAGCGTCTTCAAACCATACGATATGTTCATTACCACCTGTGTCATAGTAAGTGAAAAATGGTGCTTGCACGTTGTAGTCATATTGGATAACGGCTCCAACTTCTCTTGCTAGATTAACCGCTTCTCTTGGTCCGATTGTTTCTGCAAAATCAACAGTTGGATCAAATGGTAACTGCCAATCGTATCCGTAAAGTGGGAGTCCTAACATTATTTTATCGTTAGGAATAACCGATGTTGCATAGTCTAGTACAGCACGCATGGTTGGTAAAGGTGAGACGGCCTTTGGCGGACCACTAAACCAACCTCCAATATCATATGTCATCAAATTAACAAAATCAACAATTTGGCCATGGGCTGCATAATCGTGATCAAGCCCTCCGAACCAAGCAACAGGTTCACTAGGCCCGACTTTTGGGGCTAACGTAGTAGAAACTAACACTCCTTGTTCTTTAATTCTCGGTGTAATCTGCCGTAGGAATTCATTATATAATTCTCGATCTTCAGGATAATTCTCTTCGAAATCAATATTTACAGCAAAATACGGCTTTTCTGCTAAAACCGCTACTAAATTAGAAACAAAGCGTTCTCTAGCTGTTTCATTCGTAAATAATTCTCTAGTGATATTAGGTGAAAATTCCTCGCCAGTAAAATTAGTTATGACAAGCATCGGTACGGCATCAGTATCTTCAATTGCATTCAAAATTTCAACGTCATCTATTCGAGTAAGCTCACCACTAAATGTTACACGGTAACTTGAAACATTGAAGTTAGTCAAATATGGTGCGTATTTATAAATAATATTCACTGCATTTGGATCATCTGCACGAACATAAGCATTTACTTCAATTGGTCGAATTCGATAATACACCGGAGTTTGATAAAAAAACGGATTGATAAAACGATTAGTTGTTGGGATAACTAATGTTTGGCCTGGAACTAAAAGGGTTTTTGGACTAATTTCATTTACATTACTTAATATTTCCAGAGGTACACCATAACTATTAGCAATCGACCAAAGTGAATCTCCACTACTTACAACAGCAATTTGAACCATATAATCACTCCTTACTTATTCAAATTAAAATATTCCGTTATTCATTTAGTTGTGCAAAGAACACGATATCTTCGTTTATTCCATAAATAAAACAAAATGGTGGTGTAACTTATTTTTTTGTTCACCGTCTAAAGAATGAATAGTAGTTTTAAGGGGGAAAAGAGATGGGGTTTAAAATTCTGATAGTGATGATTACTTTGTTTCTTTTTGGAATAGGAGTGACTGGATGTGGGATCAGTGATAACCAAGACTTAGCTTTGTCTAGTAACGTAATAAAAACTGAGAAAACATTACCAACTTCCTTTTACGAGTTAGCTGAGCAAGGTACGGTAGCGTACAAAGTAACAAGTCAAGATGCTTTTAATGAGCATTGGGATTATTTTGGGTTAACAGGAGTTCCAAAAAAAGTTGATTGGGATAGTCAAGCTATCCTGTTTCTAGGGATTATTGAATCAGGGTCATGTCCATTTGAGTTTTATACTGTTGAATTAAGTACTGATAAGTCGGAATTGATTATTCAACTTAAATTAGAAACCGAACGTGCTTGTACGGATGATGCAACTCCAAGAACATTTGTATTAGCACTTGATGCAGAAGAAGTAGCCGAAGTCTCTTATATAAACGTTCATTATTATTATGGATTAAACCCAAGAGTTAAAATTCATGAAAATTAAAAACAAAAGTTATTAATGAAAATTCATTATTTTTGCCAATAGGATACTGTAAATAACATCGTAGAAGCGATTCTATATAGTTTCATGCAAGACATTTTTGGCAAATATGAATTCACTCACATAGAAACATTATCGCTAAAAAACTTGATTAATTTCATTGGAAAAAGTAAAAAGCTACAGTTGTAAAATAGTGAAGAGATATAACTATGTTAAGTTTTGAGAGGAGGGATGAAATGGAAAATCAATTTTTTGTTGGTTGGGGTACACTGGCATTAATTAATGCTGGATTAGCACAAGGAAAGAACAGATCTGGTCTTAACTGGTTTTTAATTTCATTGTTTCTTGGTCCGTTAACTACCTTCTTGTTATTACTACAAGAAAAGTTGCCAGAATAATGTTAATCAAACAAGTTCACGAAACTTGTAATGAAGAGAGGAAAGCATCAGAATAAGGATATACTATTGGATTTATCCCACTCTTATGGGGAAAGTAAGACCCCCACCTCAAAACTTAAGGAAATCAAGAAGTTTAGGTGGGGGATAAACTGCCCCTAAAGGTCCGATATAGAATAACTTTCATCAGTGATAGCTGATGATTAGTTATTCTTATGCCTGTGGTATAAGTTGAACTAACAATCAGTGGGGGATGAAGGAAAACCCCCACTGATTGAAGTTCAGCTTTATTTAACTATTTGTTTACAAAATGTATTGGAGGAATGATAGATGGAGATTGGTGTAAGTACGTTTGTTGAAACGACACTAGATGTTCAGACTGGCGAGGTGATAAGTCATGCACAGAGATTACGTGAGGTTGTAGAAGAAATCGTGCTTGCTGATCAAGTTGGCTTAGATGTATTTGGTGTCGGCGAACACCACCGAGAAGATTTTGCAGCGTCTTCACCTGCAATCGTCTTGGCAGCAGCTGCTCCACAGACGAAACGAATAAGGTTAACTAGTGCAGTAACCGTGTTATCTTCCGCTGATCCGGTTCGTGTATTCCAAGACTTTGCAAGTCTAGATGGTATTTCAAACGGTCGTGCAGAAATTATGGCTGGCCGGGGATCTTTTATCGAATCTTTTCCGTTGTTTGGCTATGATTTACAAGATTACGATGAGCTATTCAATGAGAACTTAGAATTGTTGTTAAAAATACGTGAATCTGAAAAAGTGACATGGAGAGGTAGTCATCGTCCAGCTATTAACAACTTAGGTGTTTACCCACGCCCAGAACAAAACCCATTACCTGTGTGGATTGGTAGTGGAGGTAACCCAGAATCAGTCATCCGTGCAGGGGTACTCGGATTACCTCTAGTATTAGCGATTATTGGAGGAAATCCAGTAAATTTTGCGCCGCTTGTACAGATCTATAAGAAAGCTGCCTCAAAGGCAGGCCATGATATATCTAATTTGCCCGTGGCATCACATTCGCACGGCTTTATCGCAGAAGATACGGAGACTGCTGCAGATAAATTTTTTCCCTCGACACAATACGTAATGAACGTACTTGGGCGAGAACGAGGTTGGGGTCATTATGATCGATCGAGTTTTGATGCGGCACGTAGCTTTGAAGGTGCACTATATGTAGGAGACCCACAAACGGTTGCTAATAAAATTATACATCTACGAAAGAACGTAGGTATAACACGTTTTATGCTACATGTACCAGTCGGCTCAATGCCACATGATGATGTAATGAAAACTATCGAGCTTTTAGGAACGGAAGTGGCACCGAGAGTTCGAGAGGAAATCTCTAAATGGGAAAGCGGAGTGAATAATTAACTTGATCTAAGATGGGGTTTGTTTATGTATATTAGATACTTTATCAATCGCTCTTAAATTAGTTATAGGTTATTGGGACCCTGTTTTGGTCATTGTGAAACACTTATATAAGTAAAATATTTAAACAGCTATTCTGTTTCTTTAAGAAATCCCTTTTTCTTGCCAAGGATAATTTTTGCCTCATTATAAGATAACCCTGATTGTTTATTCAGCCGTTTAACTTCATCTATATCAGTCCCAGCAATGGTTAATTTTCTTTTATCCATGATGTTCACTCCTTTTAAAGTAGTTTTGTTTTGCTTTTTTAAAATATACTATATGTTTAACAGTAGTTTTTGTGTAGGTCTGCAAATGGCTAAAGAGATAGGAGTAACACTTGAAGAAAATATGAATGCCGTACCTGTATCTCATTATAATTTTGATCGAACAAGCTTCATCGATAAAGTATATAAAAACTTATAGTTGAAGATTTAAAAATAATTTGATAATATTAAATAAACTAAAAGGCTATGTGTAACTGGCGAAAACGGATAACCGTAAGGGAGCACATAGTATCGAACAGCCGTTCGCCTGGGCAGAGGTAAGGGAATTATTCCCTTACCTCTTTATGCATATAGGAGGAGATAGATAAACAACCAGAGAATAATTCAACATTAATTGTATGTAAAAAAATCAATATCATGTTACTATAACTTGTGCTTTAACTTAATATGTATTTTCAAATGGTTTATTAAAATGTTATTGGGCATGATATAATTGGAAATATTACGTTTTTTATTGTTGAAAAATGTTAAAAAATTTGTAGATTTTTCAAAAATTTTTAAAAAATACTATTATTTTAATAGTATCTGCTTTATGATAAAATAATAATTTAGAAAATTTTAAACTATCAAAAAGAAAGAGGCGTTAAACGGAATGAGCACAATTACTGTAGACAAAGTAAACACAATTAAAACATTAAATAATATTGCTGAAAGTGGACTTAGAATATTTAACAAGGAACAATATACTATTGATAACGATAGTCAAAATCCTGATGCTATAGTTGTTCGTAGTGCAAATATGCACTCAATTGAATTCAATAATGAATTAAAAGCAATTGCACGTGCAGGTGCAGGTGTTAACAATATACCAGTTGATCAATGTACAGAAACTGGAATTGTTGTTTTTAACACTCCAGGAGCAAATGCAAATGCTGTAAAAGAGCTTGTACTTACTTCTTTGATCGCTGCATCTCGTAACCTTTTTGATGGTGTTGCTTGGGCAAAAACATTAGGAGCTGAAGGGGAAAAAATCCCAAAGCTTGTTGAAGAGGGGAAAAAGAATTTCGTTGGAAAAGAAATTCGAGGGAAAACTTTAGGGGTTATTGGTTTAGGCGCGATCGGTGCGCTTGTAGCCAATGATGCACTTGATTTAGATATGGATGTAATTGGTTTTGACCCGTTCATCTCTGTTGATACAGCATGGAATTTATCGCGTAATGTACACCGTGCTATGTCAATTGAAGAGTTATTTGCAAAGTCTGATTATATCACTGTACACGTTCCATTAACTGCAGATACAAAAGGTATGTTTAATGAAGAAACATTTAAAATTATGAAAGAAGATGTTTATATTTTAAACTTCTCACGCGGTGGACTAGTAAATGAAAAAGATATTGCTGTTGCACTTGAAAGTGGAAAAGTTGGTAAATACATTTCAGACTTCCCTAACGAAGATGTATTAAAAATGAAAAATGCTGTGCCAATTCCTCACCTTGGTGCATCTACTGAAGAATCTGAAGAAAATTGTGCAGTTATGGCAGCTCGTCAAGTGAAGGAATTCCTTGAAACAGGAAACATTAAAAATTCAGTTAACTTCCCAAATGTTTCTCTACCATATACAGGTAAACGTCGTGTGGCTGCATTCCACAAAAACGTTCCGAACATGGTTGGTCAAATTACTTCTGCTATTTCAAACTATAATTTAAATATCGCAGACATGATTAACAGCAGCCGTGGGGATTATGCATACACAATGATTGACATTGATAACAAGGTAGACAATGACGTTATTCCTAGCCTAGAAGAGAAAATCAAACAGATCGAAGGAATTATTGGAGTTCGACTTATTTAACTCTTATAATTACAATTTTAAGAAAGACGCTCTCCCATTTTAAATGGATAGCGTCTTTCTTGTATTTAATCATCGTATATTTTTGACGTTTAGAAATTTCTGAAGAAATAATACAGGTATATCGCGACTTAGATATCTAAAACTGGATTTTTCATCTCATTTCCAACTAGTTATACATATCAGCGCTAGATTATTGAATTTATGAATTCGCTTTATTAATTTTAAAAATAAAGGTGAAAAAGAAGTAAAGCAATATCAAATTTAGGGACTGTTAAGTATAATTGGAATTATTAACAATTTATCTTAAATAGTAAAGGCGGCAGGACGGACGATAATGAATTAACAAAATAAAATTAGTTTTATTTAAAGTTTCTATAATAGAAATTACTTGAAAGAATGCACTTTTAGCAACGAAGGATACGTCCATTATAATATAAATAAGATTACATATTAATTCAAACAAGATTAGGTCACTATAAAAAAGAAAATATTAAACGTTCGACTAAAAAGAGGAGCAATCATAATGTTTACTGAACTTTTAATTATCATCATCATTATTCTTATTGGAAGCTTTATTCAAGGTGTTAGTGGGTTTGGCTTTGGATTATTTGCCATGGGCTTTATACCACTTTTTTTCTCAGTAAAAGAGAGTGCGTTGTTTGTTATGTCCTTATCATTAGTTGTTTCGGCTAGTATTATCTTTAGAAACTATAAACATATTTTCGTAAAAGCACTTCTAATTATTTTAAGTGCATCACTTACTGGACGAATAATTGCCTTTTTTATTTTAAATGCTTATGGGGAAATGGATTTTATGAAAAAGGTATTAGGATTATTCTTAATATCTATAGTTTTTTATCTGTTACTGAGTAATAAGGAACCCTCTGCAGCTATGTTAAAAACACCTATTATTCCAATAATATTTGGATTTTTCGGTGGCTTTATTGGTGGAATATTTGCTGTTGGTGGACCTTTTTTTGTTTTTTACTTTTTATTGATTTTTAAAAATAAATATCGATATAGTGCAAATTTACAAGTAGTATTTTTTGTTAATAATACCTTTTCATTAATTCTACATGGAGTAAATGGTGATTTTAATTCATCGTTTCTTTTATATTTTATAGTCGGAGTTGTCACAGTTATTATTGGAACAACACTTGGCTTGAAGATGTTCGATAGATTACCACGTGGAACGATCAAAAAGGTTGCGATGATTATTGTTTCATTAGCAGGGTTAAATTTAATTATTTTTTCATAAGGAAGTAAACAAAGTACCGTTAACATTCTCATCTATTAGTTCAAATGTTATCATAGTATGATGAAAATAGAAGCCAAGGGGATCATAAAGAATGAATGAGGCCTTTTTTTTAGAACTGTAGCATGATGGATTAAGTATTTTTAGTATCATAGCAGCTCATTGAAAAATAGATATTAGAGTGGAGACTGACTAAACCAAAATGTTTGTAAGGTAATTGAAACAAAATTAAAATAATTGGTTAAAATCTAATTTCACCAAAACGAAACAGTTACGATTTAAGGTGACGAAAATGAATAGTTATAAGTAACGGAATGTTTATTGGAAATATTAAGGCGTAATCATTTTGGTTAATAAATTTTAAAACCTAAATAATCAACAACACTTTTATAAATTTAGAATTTTATTTTAAATGAGCGAACTTTATAATTACAAAACCGAACCACTAAGATAATGATGGATTATGAAATTCGTTAGCATACAAAGTTCTTAAATTTTTTTCTGTCTCAAAATTAGAAGTTTACTTCTTATTTGAGACTTTTTTTACTTCTGTTCTTTTGGTCATCATAATATATATTATGTAAACTAGAATAAAACTTTAAGTACATCGCTTCATGTACAAAAAAATCTAAACTCCTTCTTTTATCATTGTTTTTATATAAAAATCTAAGTTATATTAAATTCTACTCAATCTGGTGCAAGGTTTAATGAATAATGAGCACTATCCTTATTACAAGAAAGCCCCCTATTGCCGAATATGTAGAACACAAATTTTTTGTCTCCTTGTTTCCTAATATAGTAACGAAAAAAAAGAGACTAAAATAAGTCTCTAAACTATTAACACTATGATCTTTTATATCTTCCAGGTGTATACTTTTCACTTGCTTTGAAGTTATAAACTGGTTTAATAAAGCATGCAATCTCAGATGTTTCTTCGATTTTTTCTAAAATTTCATTCATTGGCTTGTATGCCATTGGCGCTTCATCAAGTGTTTGTTCAGAAACTGATGTTGTCCAAACACCTTCCATCGTTTTATGAAAGTCGTTCATGTTTAAGGTTTTTATTGCTTTTGTTCGACTCAAGACGCGGCCTGCCCCATGTGGTGCTGAAAAATTCCAATCCTCATTGCCTTTACCCACCGCTAAAATTGAACCATCTCTCATGTTGATTGGAATAATAAGTCGTTCTCCTTTTTGCGCGGAAACGGCTCCTTTCCGTAAAATCAGGTTCTCGGTATCAATATAATTGTGCACCGTATCAAAACGGTCCAACTCCTCTAAGCTCGTATTTTCAATAATCGCTCTTGCAATTTCTTCACGATTTGCTTTTGCGAACGCCTGGGCTAATTTCATGTCATGCATATAATGATCAAAATCCTCACCTTCCAAATAAGCTAAATCATTCGGAATGACAGGCTTCTTTTCTTTATAGCTTTCAATGACAGTTTGAATTTCTTTTTGACGCCCTTCAGCTTTTAATTTCTCAATGATCTCTGTTAAATCTTGGCTCCGAAGATTAGAGATGGCCACTTTTGTATAATAGGTGGCAATCTTAGCTCCTACATAACGGCTGCCTGTATGAATGGTTAAAAAATGATGCCCATCAGAATCAACAGAAACTTCTATAAAATGATTACCTCCCCCAAGCGTTCCTAAGCTATAAAGGCTTTTTTTCTGGCTCAAAATGTGTTTAGCTTTAAACTCTTTAATGTTTGGAAAACTCGTGTTAATAAACCCCACAGTCTCATCAGTATGAATCTCAATTCCACTAGGTACATAGGTTCGAATGACCTGATCCAGTTTATTAAAATCAACCTTTTTATCTTGTAGCTTGATAGTTAATACTCCGCAACCAACGTCTACTCCAACCAAGTTCGGGACAACGTTATCCTTCAACTGAATGGTTGTTCCAATCACACAACCTTTACCTGCATGATAGTCTGGCATAATACTAATCTTCGTATTCTTTAAAAAAGCTTGATTACACAACTCTTGGATTTGCTCAAGCGCCGTTTCCTGAGGATAATTAGAGAATACCTTTGCTTCTGTTTGTGACCCGGTTATTTTTATCACGAGTCCTTCCTCCTTTTATAAAAATAGCTTAATATTAAGCTAGCATGGGAAATCCATTTAAGCAATGGATAATCGAACGACAATAAATTACCGTTAAATATCCTTAAGTGAATAATTAAGACCTACTCCATTTTTGTTACCTTCTATTAAAATGGTTTTATCAAAGAATTACTTTCTATTTTCTAAGTAACCTATACATTCTTTTTCGCTATGATTGGTTTTCTCTATTGTCATATCACCGTAAGTATTTTTTGCAATCAAAGTTTCTTTTTCACAAAATTGCACTACATTTTTCCCTCTTTTTGTCACACCATATAAATATTCCAACTGAGGTTCATCTTTAAAAATCACCATATAATGACCATGATAGACGGTGTTATTGATTCCGTGTTTAGGCTGTATATATGATTGTTTAATTATTTCGTCATCGGTGTACCCCATTGTTTCCAAATGAGTAGGGATATACTTATTGACAATATATTTTTCATAAGGGTTTCCATAGTTAAGAATATAAATGGTAGCAAAAGGAACCAACAAAATTATCATAAGAATAATACTTAATGTTATTTTTAAAAACTTCTTATTAGTAATAAAACTCATAATATCACTTCTTTCTTCTGAACGATTTAAAATTTTTCTTAAAATAAACTGTCCTATTGCTTAATACCAATTATTTCAAATTCAAGTGGATAACTCAATACTCTATTACATTAAAAATTGGTGTCTTTTTATCATAAAGGTCCTTCAAATGCTCCTCCTATACTAGAAGTTCTTTTCTTAAATAAGGAAGCTTACTATATATACGAGTCTTTAACAATTATTTCAAATGTCTCAACATTAAGTTCTAATTCTCTTCAAGAAAATCAGTAATTCTCTCTTCTGAAACTACTTGAATTCCATTTCTTTCAAGTAGGGCAGTTGTCACTCCATTTCCAACAATTTTCTTACCTTTAAATTCACCGTTGTAAATCATTGAACTTCCGCAGGAGGGGCTAAATTCCTTAAGAATAACTATTGTGGCACCGACCTCTTGAGCTTTTATTAGCGTTGAGTAGGCTCCTTTTATATACATTATTGTAACGTCTTTACCCGATTTTCCGATCACTTTAGCTTTACCATCAAGGACATCTTCCCCATTACCACCAACAATCTCAGCTGGTTCTCTTGGTGTTGAAAAACCACCAAGTAATTCTGGACACACAGTAATTGCTTGTTTTTTTTCAATCATTTGGCGTATCTTTTTATCTAAACAATGCGTACCATTATATCTTACCTCTAACCCTGCTAAACAAGAGCTAACTAATATCATTGTTATCACCTCAATCTAATACTATCGTATTTCCTTCTTTAACTAAATTGCATCCGTCAAATAATAATGTTTTTTACATATACAAAAGAATTCCCAGAAACCCCTGATTTAAATGTAGACCTGGGTAATGAGGTATCGAAGCCTAATATAAAAAGTAAGCCACCAAATAAAGCTGAAATTGAGGCTATAACCCAAATTATCACCCAAAAATCGAAAGCGAATTTTCTAGTTGATTAATCCATCGTATTCCGCTCCTATATTTGAATAAAATTTATGGGTTATTCAATAACTATTTAATTTGACCAGTGCTTCACTTACTTCTTTTCTTAATTGTTGTTCGGATATTTCAAAGGCAGTTTCTTGTCCAGGAAGACATTCGTGCCAATAACAATCAACTGCTTCAAAAACTCTGTTTAAGATTTCGAATAACAGGTTATCCATACTTTCTATCTCATTTTTAAATGTATTTAGATAGTCCCGTTCAAAATCCTCAACAGTAATTACTTCATTTATAAAATCCTGCATTAACCTCTTATACTTATAAACAAACATTTCTTTGCCTCCTGTTTAGTTTTCTTCAATCCGTTCTATTGATATTCCTTCATCAAGTAAAATGCTTCTTCAATAAAAAGGAGCGTATATCCTGCTGGATTATCGCTCCACATACATTTCTTCACAAGTTAAGGATAATGAATCCTTCTTAATTAATACCCCTGTTACATTTCACAATATATATATAAGCTAATATCCAAACTAAAAAAAATCAGTCCTTGTGTTAGGACTGGCTTCTCTTCTCTAAGCTATTAATTTTTGTATCGTATTTACCTGTTTTCTCACTTAAATAATCAACGTCATACATAATACCGTCAACCTTCTTAGAAATTAAATGAAGAGCACCTTTAACATCTTCCTGTTGACTTCTCTCTATTCGATCAAAACTATTTAACACTTCTTTAAACTGAAGGTCTACTTGATCAAATCGTTCTAAGAGAATCTTGAGCAACTGTTCATTCTCCATTTTATCACCACTTATATTAATCTACTGAGTTTGATTATATCATAGATGCTAGTGCTTTTCATTTATAATTCTCTAACTGGATTAACCCCTTAATTTATCCCACGCTTAAGGGGCAGTAAGACCCCCACCTCAAAACTTAAGAAAATCTAAAAGTTAAGGTGGGGGATAAACTGCCCCTAAAGGTCCGATATAGAATAACTTTCATCAGTGATAGCTGATGATTAGTTATTCTTATGCCCGTGATATAAGTTAAACTAACAATCAGTGGGGGTGAAGGAAAACCCCCACTGATTGAAGTTCAGCTTTATATGCGTAGTTTGAATGGGGATTACTTTTCGTCCTGAAAATGTCCCTTTAATTTCTGAATAATTTCATCATTGTCCGCCTCGACCACTTCTAAATATTGTGGTTGATCAAACAACTGCCTAATTTCTCCAGGGAAGGTTTGTTCAATATCACAAAGCTCGATCGATTCATTGAATTTTGCCGGATGTGCTGTTGCAAGTGTAACACATACTTCGCTAGCTTCATTACATGCTTCATATGCAGCAACTCCACAAGAAGTATGCGGATCAAGTAAATAATTAGTTTCAGTATAATATTTGCTGATGGTCTGTAGGCATTCTTTTCCTTCTACTCCATATGCAGCAAAATCGGCTTGTACTTGACGAAGCTGCTCCTCATCTACCACAATTTTTCCTTTTGCCTTGAAGTTCTCCATGACAGCAGTGACTGCATTTGGATTTTCAGCAAGCAAGTAGTAAAGATATCGCTCGAAGTTGCTGGCTACTTGAATATCCATAGATGGGCTATATGTACTGCGGAACTCGCCAGGCTCGTACACTCCATCCTTAATAAAACGTTCTAAAATATTGTTCTCGTTCGTTGCAACAATAAGTTTACCAACCGGAAGACCCATTTTCTTCGCCAGAAAACCTGCAAAAATATCCCCGAAATTTCCAGTCGGTACACTGAAGTTAAGGCTCTCTATGTCTCTTTCTTTTGCCACTTGGAAATACGCATAAAAATAATAAACAGTTTGCGCTAAAATACGAGCGAAGTTAATGGAATTAATCGCACGCAGATGATAGTTGTTTTTGAATTCCAAATCTGCGAAGATTTCTTTGATAATTTTTTGACCATCATCAAATGTTCCCTTTATCGCTAAATTCAAAACACTTTCATCATGAACAGTTGTCATTTGTAGTTCTTGGACCTTACTTACTTTTCCATGAGGATGCAAAATACAAATACGAATTCCTTCTTTTCCTCTTACACCCTCAATAGCTGACGCGCCTGTATCCCCTGAAGTTGCTCCAAGGATATTGATCGATACTTCCCTCTTCTTTGCTATATAGGAATACAAATTCCCTAGAAATTGCAGAGCAACGTCTTTAAAAGCAAAAGTTGGACCATGGAACAGTTCAAGTACATACATATCATCCTTTATTTTTTGTAAAGGTGTTACCTCAGGATCACGGAAGGTTCCATAACTTTTCTCGATTAATTCCTTGAGGTCCTTTTCTGGTATTTCACCATCAACATAATGGGAAATAATTTCGTATGCCAATTCTTGATAAGACAACTTTGAGATTGTCTTCATCTTTTCATTCGGAATTTGTGGAATTTTTTCAGGAACTAAAAGTCCTCCATCTGTAGCTAGTCCCATTAAGACTGCATCAATAAAACCAATTTCATTTACATTACCGCGTGTACTAATATATTTCATAACATCCTCCAAGAAAAAAATTATATATTCATATCCTTACCTAGATTGAGCTATCAGTCAATGTTTAATTTAAGAATAATCTAAAAAAAAGCTTTTTTTTTTAGTTTTTCCAGAAAATCATTAATTTCGTATCTAAAAAGAAAGATTAATCCAACTCCATAAATGATAAATTCTGTTTTGGACGCTTGAACTTAGGAACAATTCAAGAAATTTAAAGGAACGTCGTTTTTGTCATATATTATGAATGCCGGTGCTGATGTAAAATCACTAATAACAGCTTGTGATAGAAAGTTGACTAAAAATACTAACCGCAATACACCAATAAACGTTGTTGTCTCAATTGATTTTCAATTAAAGAAAGCTAATACTTTAGAGTATTTCCGAAGATAAATCCATTAAAACGTTTTGATCTTTTTGGGTAATAACTGGATCAGTCCAAGCGATATTTTACGTCTTCCTTCTCTTCCTATATCGCACTTAAAAACGGCTTATACCTGTCCCTCTATAATTCACTCTATTTTTTCATTTACAAATATAATTTCAATATATTTTGTCCAATTCTATGAATTATTCAATTTTATAGAGAATATATTTCTTCTATAGCAACTTTTCTAGTAAAAATTTGAATAAAAAGGAGAAATCAAACAATGACAGTTGTTCATTTTTATGAAAAGAATTCAATCGTTTTAAGTCAATTACGCCAACTTATTCCTTCAGTAGGCGAAAATATCAAGGTTAAGGGGCGTAAAGCAAAAGTTTTAAGTGTTAATAAGATTGATGATTATCTTGTTCGTATACAACTAGAAATTGAACAAGTGGCCAAAAAAGAGCCAACTAAGGAAGAGACTAAAAAGAAGAAAAAATAATTAGCAATACTAACAAGACCCACGGCTTACGGCCGTGGAGTTTGTTATCTGTGAATTCTTTTCTCCTGTGTTAAGCATCCGTATTTTCATTTCATATGATAAATATCATCCCCTTATTACGAAGAAACGTATCCAATTAGGTTTTTACAACAAAACAAGGTAATCTAGCAGAGGTGAATTTGCTATGGCTTTATCCTTTTTAGAATATAAAAATACATTACTAAAGGAATATGATTGGTTGAAAACTACTTTTCCGATAAATGGTTTTGTATTAAGAAAATTAAACATCTACAATTGCAAAGATTATAATAAAAAGTATGCAAATGACCATCAAGAAAAATATAAAGAAAAAGATATCGATGCTTTTGTAATGGAAAAGATCTCGTTTGATAAAATCGAAATGTCTATTTTTATGATACTCGATGAAGAACATGAATTAGATACCATTGATTTAATGGTTCTAGAAAAAGGCAAAATCAATCCAGACCATTTGTTTTTTTGGATGTTATATCATGAATACGGTCATATTTATCAACTTCAAAGAACGTTTCGATTAAAAGGTTATGATGGATTTTTAGACGAAAGAGATGAAAGCGAGGAATTAATTAACCAATTATATGACCAGTACTGTCGGGGTGAAATCCTAAAAAAAGACCTAGATAAAGCCTACAGAAATTTATGGTTTGAAAAAGAAGCAGATGATTTTGCTAACCATGTTTATCAACAAAGAAAGCACACACTACCAAAATAATTGTGATAGTGGTTCTTTATAAGCTTTGAGGCAGCCTATAATATTCAAGGTCAACCAAATTCTTCACGTTTGTTTGTTTTGCTTTTACTTCGGTGCAACCATTATCATAAGTACCTGTTGGTTGGAGTACGCTCCATGCCCCCTCGAAGAACAAGAATGCGTTGTTATCAGAGGCTGCACCTATTTTGATAAAACGTATCGAGAACATTTTTATGTAAATTTAGTAAGTTTTGTAAACTTGTTAACTTATTTTATCGTTAACTTATTTCTAATAAAATTAGGCTAATATATCTTTTTTGATAAAATAGCCTATTGAGAACGTGGGGGCTCTCTAATTGGTAAACTCTCTTCTGGATCAACAAATATTTTTATGTCGTCAACTCCCAAATTTTTTTGCATATATTGTTTCCATAATGTATGCAAAGATCCCCTTCCCAACATCCATTGCTTTGAATGTTGTTGTTTCCACAGTAGGTTAAATCCACAATACAATTTGTTGAGCGAATATCCCAACAAACCACATGAAATTTTACATTTCTTAAAGCCTTTATTTGTACGAATGTTCATTCTACTTTATTAAAATCCAAAAAGCACCATCCTGTTTAGGAAGTGCTTTTCAAGAGTTTTTGATGTTTTTTCTATAAAAATTTGCTTTATTTTTTGCTGATTTTTGATTTTTTTCTGATCGTTTCTTGAATTTTTTTGCATCTAATCCAGATAACTTTGGTTTCTCTCTTTTATTTATCATAAAAACACCACCTCAATAAATGTTATGTAAGGTGGTTAAATCTTAGACTATCCTGTTAATTCATCATAAAACGTTTCAACTAATTCAACATCGTACAAGTCCCTATACATGTATACCAAGCCATGTTCGTTACTAACAATATGTTCACTTTCAACCAAGGGAATAAAATTTCTATTAATATACCAATCTGCTTTTTCAATTAAGGCATCAAGAACGATATACCGATAATTAACACTTCTAGCTAAATTAACAATGTGTAAAAGCATAAAGGTACCTATACCACGCCCTTGATAACTTGAAGAAGTAGCAATTCTAGAAATTTCTAAACATATCACATGTTTAATGCCCTCTTCCTCATCTTCTACCTCTATTTTATCCGGCTTCAATGTAAAAAAACCAACTAATTCATTTTCATAAAAAACAAGACTAGTACTAGCATCCATTTCTATAGTCGATGGATAAGCCTCATTTTTAAGAAAGGCCTCGATTGAACGATTATTACATGTAAAAGATTTTAAATGGAAACAATCATTTAGACGAATTTGTCGAACAGATATTTTCTTGTGATCTATAGTCATTTCTAACACTTTTTAAATAACTCTCTTTTCTTTTTTTTATAAGTTCGTCATTTCTCTTTGACCTATTGATAAATTTACTTGCATCTTTCCCTCTAACTACAGGTATTTTCCTCATACTAACTGCCATATTTACCAACTCCTTATCAATACAGGCCCCAACATTAGTAATCTATCTAGGTTAATTATACCAATATCGCGTTAAACTTGTCCATGGTTAGCAAGTGTTAGTCAATTAACAATTATATATTTGTTTCTTTCAGTTACTGGGTGAACTACTCACCACTTATCCGACCTTACTGTCTGATTGAAGTGGGAGCTTCTTGGGAACTAGATACTTTTACTAGCTATCTATATTTACCAAGCTTTAAGGGTAGTCCCTACCCCTTTAGAAAATACCAAATTACATGGCTAGTTTTAGCAAGTTGATACTTGCGTTTATATCTCTGTCATGATGGGTTTTACATTCTGGACAAGTCCATTCACGAAGATTCAGGCTTTTTACATCTTTGTTTTTGTAGCCACAGCAAGAACATAATTGACTACTTGCATAATTCTTAGGTGCGATGATCAAGTCACGGCCTTTCCACGTTGCTTTATAGTCTAGATATTCTCTGAATTTAGACCAAGACACTTCGCTGATGGCTTTCGCTAACTTATGATTCTTTTGCATATTCTTCACTTTCAAGTTCTCAATCACAATAACTTGGTTTTCGTTTGTGATTTCGTTACTTATCTTGTGAAGAAAATCGTTACGTTGATTAGCAATCTTTTCGTGAAGTTTTGCTACTTGTAGTCGAATCTTGTTTCGATTCTTAGAACCTTTCTTTTTCCGTGACAAAGAGCGTTGCAAAAAAGCTAATCTTTTTTCAGCTTTTCGCAACCATTTTGGGTTTTCATATTTTGTGCCATTAGACAATATGGCGAAGTCTTTCAAGCCAACATCAATACCCACTCTTGTGTCGATTTTAGGAAATAGTTGTTCATTTTCCTTAACAAGAACGGAAGCAAAATATTTGTTAGTTGGTGTTTGGGATATGGTTACAGACTTAATCAAACCTTGGAATAATCGATGTTGCTTGATTCGTACCAGTGTTTTTAGTTTTGGTAGCTTGATATAGCCATTCTCAATGTAGACTGTTCCTTTTTGGTTGTTCGTTGTGTAACTACGATAATTGTCTTTTTTACTTTTGAATTTTGGAAATCCAACAGATTTGTCACGAAAGAAATTAGTGTATGCTTTGTTTAGATTCATTTGGGCATTGGCTAAAGCAAGGCTATCTACTTCTTTTAGAAACGAAAATTCAGCTTTATATTTTGCAGGTGTAGGATATTTGATAGATTTATCAATTTTTTCTTGAGATTCCTTATAAGAATCAATTCTATCAGAAAGCATTTTGTTATACACAAAACGTACACATCCAAAAGTTTTTGCGAAAAATAGTTTCTGTTCCTCATTTGGATAAATACGATATTTATATGCTTTCACCATTCTCTACACCTACTTTTTGCCTTGTTTTTCAATATATTGCTTGATTGTTTCTATGGAAGCACTGCCTGTTGTAATCAAGCAGAAACTTCTTGTCCAAAACATTTCTTTCCAAAGTTTATTGCGGATAATAGGGAAGTCACGTTTTATCCCACACTTAAGGGGCAAGTAAGACCCCCACCTCAAAACTTAAGAAAATCGAGAAGTTTAGGTGGGGGATAAACTGCCCCTAAAGGTCCGATATAGAATAACTTTCATCAGTGATAGCTGATGATTAGTTATTCTTATGCCTGTGGTATAAGTTGAACTAACAATCAGTGGGGGATGAAGGAAAACCCCCACTGATTGAAGTTCAGCTTTATCAAGCGAGAACTTGCACTTTTGTACGCATTTAGAAACTTTGACAATTCACTATTAGGATGTGCCTTGAACATTACATGAACATGGTCTTTGTCGTGCTTCCAGTCTTCAATCGTAATGTTATATGACTGTCCTTACAATATCACTCATCCGTACACTTAATGCTTTTTCTTTTTTTCTATCGTCCCAATTGATTCTCCATTTACTGTATTGTAAAGTCGGCTTTTCGGTGCAAAGACTGTTTGAGATGGCCAAAGTCCGTGGTGACCAGAGAATATATAACTAACTATACACGCGACAAAAAAATATTCTACCCCTTTTCCATTAAACATCTCAACGCTTAAAAGAAAAACTGCTAAGGGTGTGTTAGCACCGCCACAAAATACCGCTATCATACCTAATGCGGCAAGAAAGGACATTGGCATATCAAAATATGGCGATAAAGCATTCCCTAATGTTGCTCCAATAAAAAACAGTGGGATTGCTTCTCCTCCTACAAAACCACTTCCCATTGTAACCGCTGTAAAAATTAGTTTTGCAAAAAACGCAAAAGGAGGAATGGCTTCTTTAAACGATTCTTCAAGCATGTCTAAACCTCGCCCATTATAGTCTGTAGAACCTACAATAAGCGTTAAAATGACTATTACACATCCTCCGAAAAAAGCTCTTTTTATATGGTTTTTCTTAAAGTATTTTTCTGAAACAGTTTGTATACCATGCCTTAATTGGCAATAAGTAACGCTGACAAGACTAAATATAATGGCCAAAATAATAACTTTAGAAAACGACAAAATCGATAGTTCAGGGACAGATTGTATAATAAAGTTTTCGTGCCCTACTCCCCATACTTTTTCTGTTACGTAGTGTCCAACAAAACTTGCTACAAGACAAGATAGTAGTGCTTCGTACTTTAGTTTACCAATAGCAACCATTTCCATTCCAAATATAGCTCCTGTAATAGGAGTACCAAAGGCAGATCCGAACCCAGCACTTATTCCACTCATTAATAAAATCTTTGTATCGAGTATATTTACTTTGAAATATTGATTTACTGTTTCTGCAACACTTCCACCCATTTGAATTGCTGCACCTTCACGTCCTGTTGATCCCCCAAATAAGACAGTAATAAATGTTCCTAAATAGACAAATGGTCCCATTCTTCGTAACACTTTTGAAATTCCATGCACACCCTCTATTACAAGGTTATTTCCTTTTGCTATGTCATTTCCATTACTTTTTCCAAAATTCATATATATGTAACCTAAAACAATCCCACCTAAAGGAAGAAAAAAGATTAACCATGAATTTTTCTCACGTATTTCATTGCCAAGAAAGTCGTTAGTAGTTAATAAAAAAGCGGTTGTTGAACCGATAATAGCTCCAATGATTGCAGCCCAAAATCCCCATTTAAACAAAGTTGATATAAAGATTTTATATTTTAGTTTTGTATTCATAATATATTACTCCCAATTCGTAATAGACTGAAGTTGATTAAAGTATTAAAAATCTTGTTTTTTCGTATTATGCATTATAAGGGTTGGACCTATTACGTTTAAAAGTTTTCCTTAAAGCATAAGTAATTTTCCTCTTTTACTCATATCATTTTTATAATTAATTAAAATAGGAAAATTATTCAAATTCAACCAAAGTTATTACAATTTTCATACCACCATCTTATACTTTATCTTCATTATTCTTTACAAGACTAAAAGAGGACTGCATGACAGCCCTCTTTTAAGATTTAACATTTTATTTTACATAATAAAAGGATTACACTTGCATAAAAAGCTTCACCTTTTAACAAATTAAACTCAATATATAAAGAATGGGGTGATTCATTTGACAAGCGAAAACAAAGATGTACCAAATAATACAATGAAATATAGCATATGGGAAACCCAAACGGATAAAAAGCAACTTAAATCTATTGAAAAATCTCCAATAATAAAAAAAGAAGTAATACTTCTTTCAAATAAAAAAACCATTTAATAATATCTCAACCCTTTTTTCCATTTTCTCATACAAAGTAACTACAGAACATACTAACTAATACTAAAATAAGGAGATTAACTTATGGATGACCAAATATTTAAAGCAATCAATGGCTTAGCAGGACGATACCCATTAGTAGATAAGTTTATGATAGAAGTTTCCAAAAAATCTAATTTTTTATTTATATTCATTTTAATTCTTATATCTTTGCGAAGTTTACACATTAAAAAATTAACACGACAAACAATACTATCCATTGTATTTTCTTTTTCTATTTGTTCTTTCATAAACTTATTTTATTATAAACCACGTCCATTTGTTAAACGACGTATTGGGATTCTTATTCCCTCTAAGCTGACGTCATCATTCCCAAGTAGACATACTTTGTTGGCATTTGCAGTATCTACTTCAATATTCCTTCATAAACGAATAGTAGGCTCAATTCTTATGGGATTTTCAGCGCTATCGGGTATATCACGTATTTGGGTAGGACACCATTATCCTACTGATATTATTGGTAGTGCTATTACTAGCAGCTTAACTAGCTTTATTATTAATAAACGTTTATGAAAGACGTCCTATAATATAGAAACGAATAGAGTGTAAACAACAACATGATCCTTTAGATAATGTTCATTAAATTATCTGTAAGGTACACCATTTCTGTAACTAGTAGCAATTGTTTCGCGTATTTAAGGATGTTATTCCGCTAGTGAACCGAAATTTATGAATAAATATGTAATATTCATTGTAAGGCTTAATACGTAGGATTTCATGTTAAAAACCGCTTTTTCAACTCGGGCGACGGTAGTAAACAACTATCTGTTTGCCCGAACCATTTGTATCTATTTTTTGCTACTATGTGATAAAGATAATTTCGGATTGGCCTTGGAACTACTAACAAACAATATAGTAACTTCCATGCACCTTTTAAATGCTTACATATCTTTAATGCTGCTGTTGATTGATAGTAGCATTGATTATTTTCAATAAGGATTAAACTATCTATATTTGTAGGAATATTATGTTTACTTACTAATTCCCGCCCAATATTACTCTGAAGAGAAGCAAACTTATAAACGGCATTCTTGTCTCTTTTAATAATAAATCGAACACTGTGATTACAAAAGTTACATATACCATCAAATAATATGATGTTATCCATATTTATCCCTCTTTTAGGTTTTATCAAATCCATAAGAAACTAAGTCATTTAAGCTTAACAAACTTTTTAAAACCCTTTATTTGTATCAACTTTGTTCAAAAGCGGCTTATTTGCTTCGATATTTCCAAGTGTCTTAATAAAACAATCTACCCCCTCATCTGGAGTTGTTACAGCTGAGATGTGCGGTGTTATCCATACATTTGGATGACTCCATAACGGGTGCTCGTCAGGCAGTGGTTCTGTAGTAAAAACATCAAGAACAGCAAATCGAACATTTTTATGATTTAATGCGTCGAGTAATGCATGTTCATCTAGTGATAATCCTCTACCAACATTTAAAAACCCGATGTTTGATACACAAGAAAACAAAGAATTGTTAAATAGGAGTGCCGTTTTTTCTGTTAACGGTAACGTATTAATCATATAGTGTACCTCATTTAATATAGAGTAATGATCATCTATACGAAACACTTCATTAAACGGATGCTTTTGTTTTCCACTCAAGGATACTCCGTATACGGTTACCCCAAATGAAGCGAGAATCTGTGCTGTTTTCAAACCGATTTCTCCAGTTCCATAAATTAATACTTTTTGTTCACTTAATAATTTAGGAGTTTTTTGCTGCCAGTTTCTTTGTTTCTTAAAATCACGAAATAGATCATGGAATTGAACATCTTTTAGAATATAACTTAAGCAATATTCTCCTATTCGTTGCCCAAAAGAACAAATGGTTCTCGTTAATAAGACATTGCCAGGCCACTGTTTGTTAAATAAAAAGCTATCGACACCTGCCCCAAAAGAATGAACCCATTTAACTTTGCTATAATCATAAGTAGATTTTAGATTAAAAGCTACAAATGCATCGGCCCAATCTAAGTGGTCGTCATTCATTTCCTCTTCTGATAAAAATTTAACATTTTTTTGTATTTCTTTTTTGTTCATAATGTCTTCGATTTCTTGAAACTTTGGACTAACTACTAATATGTTTTCGATCTTCATCTTTTACTCCTCTTACACGTTATGATTTTCATTACTTTAAACTATGGTATAAAGTAAACACTGTATGAAAAAGGTTAAATATATCACCAGATCATATGATCTATCTATATTTAAACACCTTATGACTACTAAACTATATCATAAATATTGTAAACTAAAAAAATAAACCAACCAATTCATTCCAGAAATGGCTAGTTTAATCTAGATAATATTGAATATTGTTTTTGTGTATTCACAGATTTTTTCTATGTTAAAACTTTCATAATAAATGGAGGACTTCCTGTTATTTCTCCTATATCCATTAATAACCTTTTCAGCTTGCCATTTTGTTTGTTTGGATCCATTAAAATTCCAATAACCGTACCACTATGCGCAACTACAAGACCACCCCGATAGACTTTAGATAGACGTTCCATTTCCTCAAAATGTTTCTTTGGAAGTACTTTTTGATTAATTTTTGCACTTATCATTGAGGCCTTAAAAATACTTGAAATATGACCTTCAGTTAAACCTTTCTTAGCTAAATCATAAGCCTTTTTTAATCGTAATTTATCATCAATCGAATAATTTTTTTCTTTTAGATTAAACTGCTGTGTATCAATGAAACCACCTATATCTACTCCAAATAGTAATAGTTCTGGAAACTTACCAAATGTTTCTATTACGGTTCCGTTGAGATAATTATAGGCTACAATTTCATCATACATAATTCCATCTGTTGGTTCGATTTTTGTTGCGATTTCTGAAATAAGTTTTTCTGTTAAGGGTAAAGATAAGCAGTCGGCTACTGCACGTAAGGAAGCAACTATATCAGCGCTACTACTTGCCATTCCTTTACCGGTAGGTAGTTGAGATTGAACCACTAAATGACCACCGTGATTCAGTTGATAATAATCAAGAAGAAGTTGGCAAGCAAAGCTTGCCTTACATTTATTTTTATTTGCTTCAATTTCTTTTACGTTGTATCTTGGCAAGAAAACAGCTTTGCTATAAAGTTGTATTGGTAATGGTATTAAAAACGGATCCTTTTCATTAATGATACCCTGAACAAGCTCTCCAAATGTACCATGACAGTAGCCTATGCCTATTTTCATTTTTAATGACACCTTCTTCTCAAAGCAGTTTAACGTTAAAATTCAATTCCCTTAACAGCAGGAATGCCTTTATCATAATAATGTTTGATCGGTTTCATTTCGGTTACTAAATCAGCGATTGCTACTATTTCCTCTTTAGCGGAGCGACCCGTTATAATGAGATGTATTTTTTCATGACGATTTTGGATGATATCAACCACTTCATTTAACGATAGGACGTCATCTACTGGAAAACTATTAATAGCAAGAGCATTGTTTAATTCGTCTAAAATAATCACATCATATTGTTCTGATAAGATCTTCTCTTTTGCAAACGCCCATGCTTCTTTTAATGCGACGCGATGCTCTTCAGGCGTTTTCGTCCACGTAAAACCTATACCTAGCTGATGCATCTCGATCCCAATTTCTTCGAACATGATCTTCTCCCCGTATGTACGGTCTTTCGATTTAATAAATTGAAGCATCAACACTTTTTTTCCTTGGCCTTTTGCTCGAATGGCTAGCCCCATAGCTGCAGTTGTTTTACCTTTTCCATCACCTGTATAGACTAACGTCAATCCTTTATCACAATTTTCCATTTCCTTCTTTCCCTCCACGTTGTTTAAATTTATGCTTTATCACTAACGCCTGCTGACGTAAATGTGGCCATTTCTTTTAACATTAAGGTAGCAGATTGTAAGATCGGAAAGGCAATCGCAGCACCACTTCCTTCACCAAGACGTAAACCTAAATCAATTAATGGCTCTTTTTCTAAAAGCTTAATTGCTGTTTGATGACCTGGTTCAACGGAGCGATGACTAACGATCATATAATTTGCCACGTCAGCATTAATCAATTTCGCAACTAGTGCAGCTACGGTACAAATAAATCCATCAACTAGAATTGGGATTCGATTACTCGCTGCAGCAAGCATTGCGCCTGCCATTCCGGCAATTTCTAAACCACCAACTTTAGACAGGATATCAATGGCATCAGTAGGATTAGGCTTTCTTATTTTTAGTGCTTCTTCAATGACTTGTTGCTTATGAATGATTTTATCCTTTGGAATGCCCGTTCCAAAGCCAACGAGCGCGTGTACTTCTTTCCCACTAATAGCAGCCAAAATCGCACTGCTTGTTGTCGTGTTGCCAATCCCCATTTCACCTAAAATAAGGCATTTTATCCCTTTTTGAATAAGTTTTTCTGCCTCAACAAAACCAACTTCAATCGCTTTTTCTGCTTCCTCTCTAGTCATTGCATTTTCTTTAGAAAAATTGCCAGTTCCGTAACGAACCTTTTTTGATATTAATGCTTCGCCTTCAATATCAGCTGCAACACCAATATCGACAATTTCAAATTGAGCAGAAATTTGCTTGCTAAATACATTAATTGCCGCACCGCCAGCTAAAAAGTTTTTCACCATTTGACCTGTTACTTCCTTTGGAAATGCTGAAACGCCTTCATCAGTGATACCATGATCCGCTGCAAATACAATAACCCCAGGTGGTGTAACAATCGGAAATGGGTTTGAAGTCATTTCGGCTAAATTTCTTGCTAACTCTTCTAATCTCCCTAAGCTCCCTGGCGGCTTGGTTAGTGTATTCATATATTCGTTGACCTGATGACCAGTATCTTTATCAAGTGCGGGCATAGTATAGTTGCTATCGTTAGTCATTTGTTTTCCTCCTCAAATGAAACTCCTTCATTTTCTCATTTATTTTGTCTAATTGCACATGCTTGCGTACATGATCAGCTAGTCGATCAAAGGCTTGTTCGCGGATTTGTTGGTACGACACTCGATCATTCATTTCATGCAATCCTTTATCTGCACGTATTTGATTTAAAAGATTTTTTCTAAACTCATCATTGTGAAAAATGCCGTGAAAATACGTACCAAGAACACGTTCATCTGCATTTTTACAACCTTCTTCTCTATCTTCCATCTGAATGAACGGTTCATAATCTCCTACAAATGATGTCTTTCCCATATGAATTTCATAGCCTGATACTTTTGTAAAATACTTTCCAAATGAAAGGGTTCCTTCTGATAAAATCGTTGTTTTTTCCTTTGTTATTGTCGTTTTTAATGGCAATAAACCTAAACCAGTTTCTATTTGAAAATTTGATTCTATTTCATAAGGGTCTTCAATCGATAAGCCAAGCATTTGATAACCACCGCATACCCCAAAGATGAAAGGCTTTTGATCGTTATGTAAAGCTAAAATTTTATCCATCAATCCGGTCTTTTTCAAAAACAGTAAATCTTCAATTGTATTTTTACTTCCTGGTAAAATAATGAGATCAGGCTGCTTTAATTGATCTGCTTTTGTAATAAAACGAACATGGCAGTCTGACTCAACAAAAAAAGGATCGACATCTGTAAAGTTTGAAATTTTCGGGTATTGAATAACCGCTATATCAATGTCCTTAGATTGATCTACACCAGGTTTATATCGATCCAGAATAACAGAATCCTCGGCTTCAATATTCAAGTTTGGTAAAAAAGGAATCACTCCTAGAACGGGTTTGCCTGTATATTGTTCAAACCAAGTTAAACCAGGCTCTAAAAGCTTAATGTCTCCATGGAATTTATTGATGATCACCCCAATGACTCGATCACGATCACTAGCAGACAAAAGTTGCAGAGTTCCTACTAAACTAGCAAAAACGCCTCCTTTATCAATATCACCAACAAGAATAACCGGGGCATCTGCCATATTTGCCACACGCATATTGACAAGCTCTCGATCATTTAAGTTAATTTCAGCGGGACTACCAGCCCCTTCTATGACAATTCTTTCATATTTTTCAGATAAAGATGTAAGAGCTTCTTCGATCAGCTGTAACCCTTGATAAAAAAATTCACTACGATACTGACCTGCTTGCATATTTTTATACGGCTTTCCATGGACGACAATTTGCGACTCATTTGCTCGATTTGGCTTAATTAAAATCGGGTTCATATCGGTTGTAGCAATCACACCACTAGCTTCAGCCTGAACACCTTGAGCTCTTCCAATTTCTTTTCCATCTATAGTGATATATGAATTTAGAGCCATATTTTGTGATTTAAAGGGGGCAGTAAGATAACCATCCTGCTTAAATATCCTACAAAAAGCCGTCACAATGACACTTTTCCCCGCATCTGAATGAGTACCTTGAATCATGAGTGGTAGAGCTTTACTCATATCGTTTTGTCTCCTTACATTTTAGTATCCAATTTTCTACCATTTCAGGACAAGAAGCAAAATGAAAATGAGTGTAACCAGCAACCAAATTTTTCATCATATAACCTTCAAGTGAGACACCACGCATTCCTTTTGTTTCATATGCATAAGGGATTTCGTTTTTTGAATGAAAGGTTGAATAATGAAATTCATGTCCTTTTGCCTGTAAATCATTTGGTAAAAAGAAATTGCCACTTTTTCCAGTTATCTCACGGTATCCAAGAGCAGCTAGTCTTATTTGCATCGTTACTTTACCTGGAATGATCCCTACCATTTCATATTCTTCATTACTTGTTGTCTCAATTGCTTCTGTTAAGTACATAAATCCACCGCATTCAGCAAGAGTTGGCATGCCAGATTGGATTGCCGTTTTTATTGATTGTTTTACGTTATCATGGCTAGAAAGTTCATCAACAAATTCCTCTGGAAACCCGCCACCAAGATATAAACCGTCAATATTTTCTGGTAAAACTTCACCTGCCAAAGGTGAAAAATAAACGATTTCTGCTCCGAATGCTTCAAGAAGTTCAATATTTTCCTGATAATAAAAATTAAAAGCAGCATCTTTCGCGACAGCTATCCGACAAGCCTTCTCCTCTTTTTTATCTAAAAGTGTAAATGTCTCCTCAATTTCTAAAGGTTCCGTTTTTGAAATTTCTAGTAATTTGTCAATATCGATGTTTTCTAAAATTAAATCACCAAGTTGATTAAAAAAGTCATCAAGCTCACCGCGTTCAATGGAAGGGACTAACCCTAAATGTCTTTCAGGCATCTCAATATCTGACTCTCGCTGTAAATAACCAATGACAGGAACTTGACATTCTTGTTCAATCGCTGTTTTTACAAGACTAAAATGTCCAATACTTCCGACACGATTAGCTATCACACCGACAACGTTTACCTCTTCAGATAAACACTGAAATCCCTTTACAATTGCTGCAGCACTACGAGCCATACTAGAACAATTAACGACAAGGATAACTGGACTGTTTGTTAAGATACTAATGTCTGCTGTACTTCCTTTATCGCTCCTTGGATCTTTTCCGTCATAAAAGCCCATAACCCCTTCAATGATTGAAATGTCGGCTCCTTTACTTCCATTTACTAATATACCTTTTACGGTTTCTTCATTTAACATCCAACTATCAAGATTTCGAGAGTTTCTTCCTGTTACAGCCGTATGGTAAGTAGGGTCGATATAATCTGGTCCACATTTAAAGCCTTGAACCACATAACCCTTTTTCTGTAATGCGGCCATTAATCCAATTGTGATCGTCGTTTTTCCTACCCCACTACCCGTACCTGCAATAACTATTCGTCTTTCTGTCAATTTCTTTCCTACCTTTCTAAAAAGGGATAACGGCAACAGAAATCGTGACGTTCCCTGATTTTTCTTTGTTAGTGATAGTGACTTGCTCCACTATACAAACGAGCAGCTGGTTCACTAACTCCATAAGACCCTGTAAACTTAAATACTGTTTGAGAATCTTCCCATTACAGTGGCGGGAACCGTGACGGATTTACACCATCTTCCCTTTTAAACGTTACCTTTAAGGTCACGTACCTTTTTGTAAGATATTTAATTGTTGAAATGTCTATAAAGCTGAACTTCAATCAGTGGGGGATTTATTGCCCTTAAGAGTGCGAAATAAGAATAAAAAACCCTTAACGAGAGGTTAAGGGTTTAGAACACATAAATAGATAAAGTAAAATAACTTATATATCATATGAATTCTATCCCTCCCACCGAAGAATAAAGAAACAACTTTAAAAGCAGGTCTCCTGGCTTACGCTTCTTTCTACTCTTGCCTCCTTCCCAACTTAAACGTCAGTGGTTACAGACAATTTCATCAGCGAATACAGTAGCGGGGGCTGCATCGGACTCTAACCGATTTCCCTATTATCTTCACATTTTAATATGAAGCACTCTTAAATGAAATTATTAAATTTTCTAAATCTATTAAATAATATTTATTATCGTTTTGCAAGGAATAGATAATAAAACTAATTTTTTCTTTAAAATGTTTAGTATGTTGAGATTAATTTTTCTGTTTAAATATGCATAATAAGCGTCCTATTACTATACGTTTGTATGTAGGAGGTGTTTAATTTGAAAGCTACTATTCACCACACAATAAATTATCTAGTTGATAAATTACGCACTCACCAAAAAGCTGATGGGTCTTGGAGATTTTGCTTTGAAACTGGCGTAAAGACAGATGCCTATATGATTATATTATTAAAATCTTTAAACCATCAAGATGAGGAGCTAATAAAAAAAATAGTAAAGCGACTTCTTTCAATTCAAAGCACTAATGGTGTTTGGAAGGAATTTTATGACGAAGAAGAAGGTAATCTTTCTGCAACAATTGAAGCTTATTTCGCGTTACTTTATTCAGGCTATGTAAATGAAAAGGAAGACCGTATGCTAAAGGCGAAATCGTTTATTATGAAAAAAGGTGGTCTCGCAAGTGCCCATGATTTAACAAAGGTTATCCTATCTTTAACTGGACAAATTTCTTGGCCTAAAGCTTTCCAAGTTCCAATTGAATTTATATTGTTACCTCGCTCTGCTCCAATTAGTTTATATGACCTTGTCGGATATGCTCGGGTTCACTATGTACCGATCCTTATCGCTTCAAATATGGATTTCCATCTAAAAACGAAAGAAACTCCGAATTTATCTGAATTACTTGGAGAGCGACACCTCAATGACCGTCCACTTGATTTTTCAAAAAGCATTATTGAGACGATAAAAAGGGAAATAAAAAAACTTATCTACTTACCGAAACAGATTCGTAGTCTTGCTTTTGAACAAGCAAAACAATTTATGTTGAAGCGAATCGAACCTGATGGAACGTTATATAGTTATTTTAGTGCAACTTTCCTTATGGTATTTTCTCTACTTTCCCTTGGCTATTCAAAAACGGATCCAGTAATTGTAAATGCTATCAACGGCCTAAAAGGTCTTATTTGCAGAACAAAACATGGGTATCATACTGAAAATTCTACTTCAACCGTATGGGACACCGCCTTAATTAGTCATTCGTTACAAAAAGCTGGCGTTGAACCATTTGATCCGATGATTGTAAAAGCAGGTAACTATCTTTTATCAAGACAGCACACGAAATACGGGGACTGGGCATTTAACAATCCGAATACACTTCCGGGGGGGTGGGGTTTTTCAGATATTAATACCATTAATCCTGATGTTGATGATACAACAGCAGCTTTGAGAGCAATAAATGAACTTGCGAGTAACTATGTAAATTTTTCAAATAGTTGGTCTAGAGGTGTTCATTGGGTATTATCGATGCAAAATAATGATGGTGGATGGGCTGCATTTGAAAGAAACACTGATAACTTCATGGTTACCTTCATACCAATTGATGAGGCGGAACGAACATTTATTGATCCTTCAACAACGGACTTAACTGGAAGAACGTTAGAGTTTTTAGGTAATGATGTGAATTTACATGTGATTTATCCACAAATACGAATGGGCGCTCGTTGGTTAGTTCGAAATCAAGAAGAAAACGGTTCATGGTATGGTCGTTGGGGCATTTGTTATATTTATGGTACGTGGGCAGCTATTACAGGGTTAAGAGCTGTTGGCATTAGCCAGAATCACTCTTCCATTACGAAAGGTATAGATTGGTTACATTCCATTCAAAATAAGGACGGGGGGTGGGGAGAGTCTTGCTATAGTGACGCATACAAAAAGTATGTTCCCCTTAATGCAAGTACACCTTCGCAAACGGCATGGGCATTGGATGCGCTCATTTCCGTATTTGATCAGCCTACTACCATTATTGATAAAGGAATAGAGCGACTTATTCAAAGTGTTCAAGAAGACAGTTGGAAGACAGACTATCCAACAGGAGCTGGTCTACCAGGAGCCTTTTACATTCATTATCATAGCTATCGCTACATTTGGCCTCTACTTACGTTAAGTAATTACCGAAACAAGTTTTTATCGCAATATGAACTATAGATAGCCTTAAAATATCTATTTTAATATAGTTATTTTTCTTTAATATGAAAAAAATATCGGGGTTATAGATCGGATTTTGTATTTTAGAATAATAAATTCACTCCCCGGAAAAACTACAACTTTAAGCGTAATTTCCACAAAACCCATAAAGGATCTAGCATTTTAAACTAGATCCTCTTTCTAACGTCATCCCTTATTGCATCTATTACGCTTTCTGATAAATGAGCTGGAATGGATTTGTTTTCTTCAAAAAGCCACGTGTTGATTGTTTCAAGGTCGGATTTATTGAATGTTACACTATAATCTTTATTATTATAGGAAAAATCAGCTGTTACGTATTCTTGTCCATCAAAATGATCATCTATAATCATGTGTTTGATTTTATACTGATCCATGATTAACCACCTTTTATCTTTTTTATATAGAATTAACTATCTATTATTGTTTATACATGTTTAACTATATTCATCGATCTAACGATAGTCAGGAATTTTCTTTTTTGTTCATCAGTTAACTTTTAATAATATTGATCAAGAATACCATTTTCACGTTTTCTTGTTTATTTTTCTCCTTATCGTTCATTTATTAACCTATCTTAGCCACTACTCTTCTTTATGGTTATAACTGGCCTCCTCAAATATTAATGACTGTAAACTTGATTGATGGTCAAAATGACTGTCTTCTAAATCTGTATTCCAAGGGATATGATTTGAAGTTAATAGGTTAATAAAGTCAGTAAAGTTAAGCCCAGCTACAGTCGCTGCCTCCGATAAGGAAAGAGATTTTGAGACATACAAAGTAATAGCGATTGAATATTGAACTAAATTTTCTAGAGGTTGGTTATGATCAAGTTGCCGAATTAATTTAGTTGTGCTTTTTGGCAACTTGATCATAACCTCATTATTAAGCAAATCAGGCGGAACACGGTTCAAATTTTCCGTTTTATCCCATTCCTCGTGAGTAATCCCAATAGGCGCTCCCCCTTCAGTATAATCTACGATAAAGGCAAACATTTCGTCTGAATCAAAATCATCCTCCAAATATGGTTGATGTTTTCTTTTACGTGCTTTTTTTTTTGAGATCTTTTTTCTTCTATTTCTTTCATAATATTTTGTTTATATTCTTCACTGAAAGAGTGACCAAGCATTTCTAACTCTATTAATGCACAAAGCTTATCAACGCCATACCACTGACAATAGGATGGCAAGATATTTTTTGAAGTTATTGTTTGTGTTAGCCAATTCTTTTTAGCGTCTTTTAATCGTTGTTTTCTTTTTAGTCTTTTACGTTTTTGTTCTAAAGATCTTCCCATCTTACTCTCCTTTTGTAATCATTAGCCGTTTAAAAATAAAGCGTAATCGTCAACAAACTATGACTAGATTAATAAAAATAACCAAAACTCTCACACATTTTAAAAAAGATGCATGAGTTTTGGTTAATGTTGTTTCATGTATGATTATAGCCAATCATCAGATATTGAGCTATTTTCTGCTAGTTGATACGCTGCATTAGTGATCGCTTCTGCTAGTGTGTTTCCCGTTCCGTATATGTCGTTAAAACCAACCTCAAAATCACTTTTCTTAGTGTATGTAAATCCGAACTGTTGTAGTCTTTCTACGATAAGTATCGCTTGATCTAGATTTTGATCAGGCTTAAATTCTGAATCGCTAATGAAAGTCCGTTTTTCAAGGTCGAACCACTTACCTGAACTATTTAGACTCCATCCAAATATTCTACGTGCTATTACATCTTTTTTATTGATCATACTCTGTTCTCCCTTTGTTCTATTTTTTTTATTTTACCACTTTCATCGCTAGAAGCCTATTAATAAGCCGTAAAATCATGTGCAAAATCCATTAAAATAAGGTCCAGAGAAAATCTCTGCACCATTACTTTTAAATCATATTCCAAATAATTTAATTATATGCCAATTTTTTACGACTGGCATTCATTTTGGTTGTAATAGAAAGATAATACTCTAATTCTCTTACTATTAGTAGTAAATGTGCTCTAGCTTCAAATGTCTCCCAAGTTTCTGGTAGAGGAACTTTTTTGAAATCTTCTTCCACTCGTTTGAGTTTTTTAAGACAAATAGTCTTGTCTGTATCTGAGTGGAAATAGGAGCTAACAAATTCAATAAAGTCAGCAATAAGATATCGTTGTTCTACCATTGGGTGAATATGTTCCATATTAAGTATTAATCTCTCTATTATTTCCATTTGCTTTTCTCGAATGGTGAAATACCGATAATAATAATCATCTTTTTTAGAAAGTTGATTTTCTAAATTTCGATAAGCAAGAGATTTTGCCTCTCTAATTCCCTTTACACAATCTGTAATTTCTTGTTCTGTCCAAAGCTTTTGATTGGTCCTTAAATATTCAGCGATCTCACTAATAATATGTTGGATGTTCGTTTCAACTTCTTCTTGTTTCTTTTGTAACTGCCTTTCTAAGTTAGGCATATATAGATTTACTAACAACGCCGATCCTACTCCTATTAATACCAAGGCAATTTCATTTAATACAATTGACCAAGAAACATGCCCAGTCAGATAAATATGCAAAATAATAACCGTACTCGTTACCACTCCTTCGTTAATTTTAAGAAAAACAGTTGTAGGGATAAAAAATAGTAGTAAGAGTCCGATAACTGGAGGAGAAAAACTTATACCTTCGAAAAAAACATACGTAAAAGGTATTGCAAGCATACAGGCCATAAACCTAGCTGAGGCGCTCTCTAATGATTTTTTCTTCGATGTTTGAACGCAAAGTATCGTAATGATTGCGCTAAAAACATAAAACTGCAAATCAAAATATTGACCAATCGTAATCGCAATAGAGACTGCAGCAGCTGTTTTGATGGTTCGAAAGCCTATTTTGTATTTCATAATAGAAAGGACTCCTTTTTCTTCGATATAAATAATAAAGTGAGTGATATTTCCCTAGTACTTTTTGGGTTTCTCTTCAATTAACATTAATAAGTTAGTGCACTACTATATCTCAGTACTTTTTGTAAATCATCTAACACAACTTGTAACTTTGTTAATTGTTGAAATGATTATAGTACAAAAAAAGAAACAATAACTACATTTCCATTAGAAAATCTAACATTCTATTTCATTAGTGAGAAAAGAACAAGGTACCTATTTAGGCTTTTAGCCCTTTCACTGCAAATAATATACGAAACTAAAGACCTTTGACAGAGGCATCTCTTTGGCTACTGTGAAAAGGTAAGAAGTGGCCGAGATCGTAGCCTTCTTGCGCTAGACAGTTTCCAAGTTAGAAATTTATAGTTTGTGATTATGTAAAAAAACAGAAACACACTTTGTGTTCCTGTTCGCTCTCTCGTTAATTTATAAAACTACACTAATTTTCTCCTTTATTCACATCGGTATTATTCATTAATTCTAGATAATAAGTAACAAGCTCAGGATACTCTTTTATGTCTTGTTTCCCTTTTTCACTAATGATATATATCCCCCTTTTAATTCTTTCAAACCATTGGTAAAAGTTTTTTGTTAAAATTGAAGAAGTTTTCGCTCCCGCCCCCATTTCAATTAGTCTTTTGGGCGATAAAGGGCCGAATTTTTCTAAATAGCATGCAATTTGTATACAATTCTCTTTATAAGCGGTCATAATTTTCGTTCGATTACTCCCACCTAGATTATAATCTGCACTTCTGCCGTTAATTTCCGCTAGTAACCTTTTTCTTTTTTGTTTGTTTTGACGTGTATTTTTACTCTGATTAAATGGAGTCGGATGAAAGATAATTGCAGCTTTTTTACGATTACCTGTAAATGATACAATAATTAATCCGAGCTCAAGCCTTTTAATTAAATGACATAGATCTGTCCAACGTTTGGATCGTAAGCTGTATTTCGGTTTAGGTACTGCGACATAGACAAACTCTGTTAACCGCTGCCGTTTTGTGGCTTGGATAAGGAGATCAACATTTAAGGTAAGTTTTAATTCGATAACAATTAATTCATCTTCTTTGATAGCGGCAATGTCACAGTCATTAACTTCACCATAAACCTCATATCCTTCTTTAATAAAATACGTTTGGATTGGTTTATATAAGTCAACCTCTAATAGCTTTTTCTTCTCTTTCATAATATATAAACACCAGCCAATTCTAAAAAAATAGTTGCAGCTTCATCTCTCCATTTTATCATTAATTATTGATTATGGGTCCGGATATACCCTAATTTCGCTTTTCCAAGTATGTATTTTTCTATGTAGTAAAAACTTCTCATTCCTTTTCGGTATATTGTCCAATAAATGTTAATAAAAATCTACTAAAGAGAAGTTTAGATATTTTCTAATGATAACAAGAAAAATATGACTACTACCTATTTGGAGTGAGGGTTTATGGAGCTTGAAACTTTTATAAAACAAGTAAAACACGAAAAATCATTAATGGTCGGCGATAATAACAATTCGGTTGAACAATTACTAGTACAAAATAGTAAGGATTGTAGAAGACAAATAATTTTGGTGTTCTATTTATTATCAGATCAAAAAATGATGAGAAGCTTCTTTCATGCTTCAGAATATTTACTATCACTGAGAAGGTTACGAGATCAACTCCATTTAGCTTTGATTCGCATCAAAAGAAATCCAAATCATGGTCCTGAAGCGATAAAAATTGCTAATTTACTTTTAAAACGTGCTTTTAAAAAACAAAGTGTTTGCTTTCACCATTCCTCTAATGACATAGTCCTCGAGATGGAACATTTTCTATATCGAATTACTAATGAAAATGAAAACAGCTAAACGCCCATAAAAAAATAGAGCATTAAGCTGTTTTTTCGTTATATATATTTAGTAATACCAGAAATTTATCGGTCTATAGTAGAGAAAATTCAAACCCTTTATCTCTAATGTTATCAATAAGCTCCAGAAGAATAGAAACAGTTTGTTCTAATTCGTGAAGTAGGATTATGGAGCCATCCATTATATGTTCAATGACATTACATACAATTTTATGGGGATTTTGCTTATTTTCCCAATCATAAGAGGTAATTTCCCACATAATTGGCGTTAATTCAAATTCTTTTAAAATCTCCATTGTATCTTCGTTATATTGACCAAATGGCGGGCGGAAATATCCTACCTTTGATCCAGTCACGTTTTCTATAATCCTTATACTATTATTTATTTGACGAAATTGTTCACCTCGGGTCAATTTCACTAGATTTTTATGATTGTGAGCGTGCGAAGCAATCATATGGCCTTCATCTATCACCCGCTGCCACGGTCTCTCGTGATACAATAATTTGGATTGCCAAAAAAATATCGCTTGAACATTCTTCTCTTTTAAGATATTCAATATCGTATTTAAGTGCCTGCTCGGACCATCATCAAAAGTAAGTACAACTTTCTTATTAGCTTCTTTTACCTGTTTCAAGTTTTTTATCCAACGCTCATCTTTTAGATCGTACACGATCCCCTCAGAAACTACTCATGGATTTTTCATGATTCTAATTCCAACTCCCATTTATTAATTAGTTTGTGTAATATAATCAGCTGTACGAAGAGCTAATGCCATGGTTGTTATAACTGGGTTTGCGGCCCCAGTGTTTCGTAATACACTATTATCAGCAACAAAGAGTCCACGAACATGATGAACTTGCCCGTACTTATTTGTAACCGAAGTTTCAGGATCATCCCCCATTCTACAAGTTCCCATCTCATGATAGTCAAGCCCAGGTGGTCGTAAAGATATTTCTTCGTCTTTCTTTCCATTTATGATTTTTAGAGCGTATTCCATTTGGTTATGAATATAAGAAATTAATCGATAGTCTTTTTGGCTATATGAAAAATTAACATCAATTGTCGGGTAGCCAAATCTATCTTTTTTTGTTGAATGTAGCATAACTTTATTTTCGTACCTAGCTTCAACTTTTCCGAAACCTTGTACAAAAAAAGGAATTCTATCTTGCTCAGGCAATTGATTTTTATAATAGAAAAAAAAGCCACCTAAACCGTATAATTGAAGTTGAAATGGAATTTCCCTCGTCTGCGGAACTAAAATTCCAAGATTACCAAAATTTTCTAGGAAGTCAAAGCGATTAAAACTACCGTTAACTTCTAAAAAAGAATGATTTACTAGATAATGCCCGATTGCTTTTCCTTCAATTCCTGAATTTAATAAGATTCTTGGAGTTTCAAGTGCACTAGCTGATAAAATGATGTTTTTTGCTCGAATAATATAGGGTTGCCCCTCAGGAGTTACAACTTCTATCCCAGATATTTTGTCATTATTTACGATAACACGTACTCCTTTAGTATTAATTGAGAGATCAAATGGATTTAGTTCAAGTGACCTTGCAAGAAAATCTATCGAACTAAAGTATACATCCGATTTGATTGTACCAAACTTTGTCTTTGAAATGTCAGTGGCTATCGGTACTCCAGTAGCCTGAGGGAAACCATTTTCCCTTAGTCTTTTTAATGTAATATCTGTTATAGAAGCATCTTTAGTAAAGTCGTTAGTTACCCCCATAACCCTCTCAAGCTTATTATAATACCCAATTAAATCATCATAAGAAATTGGCCAATCATTAATTGGAAATTCTATTTTATGCATTCTTGGTGTAACGGCAGACCAAAATAAGGTTCTTCCACCTAAAGCATAAACGATTCTCGCTCCAGGAAATTCGGGAAGTTCCCAACCTACCGGGGTGCTAATATTCGGGTTTAAGAAGTACTTAGGAAATCTTTCATTTTCCAAGGTGGAAATATTATGCGCGTGTGTCGGTAGTAATAATCCACCAGCTTCTATCATTCCAATTTTCTTCCCTTTTTTACTCCATTGTTCACATACACGGTATAGTGCTGCTGACCCACCAGCTCCACTACCTACGATAAGAACGTCATATTCTTCAAGTACCATTTTTTCAATTGAAGTCGTTGGTATCCAATGATTGATAAATTCTTCTGGCATTTTCGGATAGCCAAATGGAGGAATTTTGAAATGATTATTTAATTCAGGGGGAATATACACTTTCATATTCGTGATATCTCCATCAGGATCATCAATATGAGCATTAACTCTTAATAATGAATGCATATCTATATTTTGTGAATGAGCAATTTTCCTCAATGTATCAGTACTTTTAGCAATTATTATTTTCAACATTATTCCCCCCCCACTTTACGGACTCTTTTAATATTTATTTTAAAAAAACCAAAATATACATATTATAAATACTTTAATTTAGTATTAAGTCTAATTACCTAACAAACAAAAAAACGCTAAAGTATAGCGTTTTCTTAGTATTATATAATTAGACTACATTTGGTCCCATTTTCTGTTGTTCTTCCTATTTTCGGACACCATTCTGTAATATTAATCTATTTTTTGAATATACGTTTTCACCATCTTTTTTTCATTTAATTGCTTGAAAATTATATAACCATTGCACTCACACCAAGTAGATAAATCTTTTATAAAGTTGACATCACTAGCTGTTATTTCCAAAACTTGTCCATCCATCATTTCATTCATTGCTTTCGATACACTCATAATCGCGCCTGGGCACTGAATACCTGTAACATCTATTGAAACATCTATTTCCTCTAATTCTTTTTGTCTAATAGCTACACCTTCATCGTTCGTTATAGTAACATGATTGTCAACATTAGTATGACTGAAAACTGAAGAATAAGTTTTCCATCCACCGTCCAAGTTTTTCACGTTAAAACCATTTTCCTGTAGTATTCGAGTAGCTAAATAACCACGTAATCCAACCTGACAGCTGACATAAATCGTTTCATTTTTTTGTAGTTCAGCTAACCGATCACGTAAATCATCAAGCGGTATATTTTTTGAACCTTTGATATACCCCATTTCTAGCTCTATTGGATTACGAACATCTATTAAAGTTCCACCATTAGTAACAATTTCATCGATCTCATTCCATTGAACTGTTTCAAGTACTCCTTCAACGATATTGGTCGCTACATAACCAGCCATATTAACTGGATCTTTCGCAGACGAATACGGAGGTGCATAGGCTAACTCTATATCGACAAGATCCATTACTGATAAATTTCCTTTGATGGCAGTAGCAATTACGTCAATTCGTTTATCAACTCCGTCTTTTCCAACTGCTTGTGCTCCATAAATTTTCCCCGTTTCTTTATCAAAGATGAGTTTTAAGGCAATTGGACTTGCTCCAGGATAGTAGCCTGCATGTGAGCCAGGGTGTAGATGGACCACTTGATAAGGAATCCCTAGACGTTTTAACGTTTTTTCATTATTTCCAGTCGTGGCTACCGTATAATCGAGAACTTTTGCTATCGAGCTGCCTAGCGTCCCATTATAACGAACATTTTTCCCATAAATATTATCAGCAACGATTCTTCCTTGACGATTAGCTGGCCAAGCCAGTGGGATCATCGTTGGTTGTTCGTTAATATAATCTTTCACTTCAATCACATCACCAATTGCATAAATCGTAGGATCACTTGTTTGTAAATATTCATTCACTTGAATACCACCACGTTCACCAACATTCAAGCCTGCCCGAACTGCAAGTTCATTTTCAGGACGTACACCTATAGAAAGGATGATCATGTCTGTTTCAATTTCCTTTCCGATTTGTGTCACGACCTTTTTCCCTTCATCTTCAAAAGACTTTACCCCATCACTTAATATAAGATTAATTCCTTTATCCTTAAGGTGTGTGTGTATGATCGAGGCCATTTCATAATCAAGAGGCGCCATCACTTGATCGGCCATTTCGATAATCGTCACATATAGGCCACGCTCATATAAATTTTCAGCCATTTCTAAGCCAATAAAACCACCACCTACTATGACAGCACGTTTCGGATTTTTATGATCAACGTACGATTTAATTCGATCAGTATCTGGGATATTTCGTAACGTAAAAATGGCATTTGCTTCTTTTAACCCTGGTATAGGTGGGACAATCGGGCGAGCTCCTGGTGATAGAACTAATTGATCGTAGCCCTCTTCATATTGCTCTCCTGTACGTAAATCTTTGACAGTTACAGTATTGTTATTACGGTTAATATCAATAACTTCACTTAAGTTTCGAATATCTAATTTAAATTTATTAGACATTCCTTCAACAGTTTGAACTAATAACTTTTCTCGATCGGTAATCGTTTCACCAATGTAATAGGGTAAACCACAGTTAGCAAAAGAAATATGTTCCCCTTTTTCAAACATAACAATCTTAGAAGTTTCATCTAATCTTCTTAAGCGAGCAGCAGCCGTTGCACCACCTGCAACACCACCAACAATCACTATTTTTTTACTCATTTATACTTCCTCCCTTATATTTTAACTTCAATTAGTTATACGCGTATAGGTATTTAATCTTAAAAAAAATTAAACCACTATCCCTTTCCAATCTAGCATTCCGCCAACCATATTGATGACATTGTACCCATGATTTAAGAGAAAACGTGTAGCTAATATACTTCTGGCACCTGAATGGCAAACAATGATATATTCTTTAGCCTTGTCTAAATCGTACATTTTAAACTCAAGGATACTAAGTGGTATGTTAATGCTCCCCGGTATTTTACCTGTTCGTACTTCGTCGTCCTCACGAACATCAATAATAATTGGATTTTTTAACTTTCCGACTTCTGTTGATCTGATTTCCCTCATGAAACCACGCCCTTTATAAAATTAGTACCATGAACTCATACCGCCCTTAACATTTGTAATCTGTTGAAAACCCATTTTCTTTAACAATTTTGCTGCTTTATTACTTCGCATACCACTTTGGCAGATAACAACAACTCTTTATCTTTCGTTAATTTTTCGGACTTTATAGTTAATTCATGAAGTGGAATGTTATTAAAGCTTTTTATGTGGTTGCTAGTAAATTCTCCTAAAGTTCGAACATCAACAAATTGAATGTCTTTTCTTTTTAGTTTCGTTTTTAATTCTTCCGTTGTAATTTGATTAACACCCTTAACCGGTACGAATCGATTGAATAAAAATATATACCAGCAATAACAACGAGTACTACGTTTATAATTACATCCATTTATTTCACACCTTCTCATTCGTTTTCTTTAACCTATACTCGTATAGGTAATAGGTAGACAAAAAAATTTTAGTTTAGTAAATTAGTTACATTACTAATCCACTTTCCAAGAAACCGCTAAACTTTATCTACTTTTTACGAGTAGGTTAACGGCTTCTTGAATAAATGCTTCAGTCTCTTCACCTTTCTCAACATGCTGTCTGACGCAGTGCTCCAAATTTGAACTAACGACTAAACCTATCGTTCGATCTAAAGCACTTCTAGCTGCAGATATTTGTATGACTAGTTCTTTACAGTCTTTCCCTTCTTCCATCATTCTTGAAATCGCTTTTACTTGTCCCTCAATACGTTTGATTCTATTTTTCATTTTATCCGTGTACTCCATGTATGACCCTCCTGTTCTTGCAATTTTGTATATTGGACTTTTTATTTGGATGATGAATTAAATAGAAGCCATTTATTTTAATCCCTTTTCTAAGTAAGAAGCGACTACTTATGTTTACATCTACAATATTTGAAGCTATAATATATACATTCTTTTCGTTTAACCCTCGATAATTTCTCTTTAAATAAGCCAATGGAATATTTATCGTTCCTTTTATTTGATGATGATGAGCCAATTCATAATCTCTAATATCAAGAATGTATGCATTGTTTGTTTTAACTATTTTATCTAATTTGATACATTCTATCCCTTTAACTGGAAAATGTCTTCTGTATAGATAGTAAACCTTAAGTAAAATAGTTACACTAATAATCGTGAAATACATCATTTAATCACCTATTTCCCTTATTTCACCACTTCACCTTTCCAATCAAGAATCCCACCCTTTACATTGACCAAATCTTTGTAACCAATATCTTTTAAAATATTAGCAGCTTGCAAACTTCTGTTTCCACTACGACAAAAGATAACAACTGTTTTCTCTTTAGGAATTATGTCATAATTATTTTCTAACTGACTTAATGGAACATTCACCATGCCGTTAATATGTCCATCCTGAAATTCATGTGGTTCACGAACATCAATATAAAATACATCATTTTGGCCATCGCTCTCTAACATTTCAGCTAATTGATCTGTATTAATTTGTTCAATTCCTTGAGCTTGGAACTGCTTATAGCCAAAAAATAACAATAATAGTAAGAATAATAAAATGAAATGAAAATATTTTTTGATCACTGAATAACTACTCCTCTCGTCATTTGATGTTTTTATTTTATACCTGAGGGGGTATAAAAGTCAATAGGGAGATTTAATCATCATTCAGAGCACCAATCAATTTATGGTTGGTGCTTGAGGTTGGTGGGTTCGTTTAAATGAAGAGAGTACGAGGAACAAAACATTTTATTAATTAGGCTTGATTTTTTTCATAAGAGTGAAATTGGTAAATAACAGTACTTACTAATAAAATTATTGAGAAGTCTCAGTCTTGACTTCAACATCAAATAATCTCTGGTTTAATACTTTTATTTGGCAATCTTTTTGATCTACTTGTTTTTTTACATGCAGTAACATGCCAACAATTGTTTCTTCCTGATGCTTTTCGATGCGGAAAACCGCTGTTTTAATTTCTTTAATATCGCCTTTCATAGTAGAGAAATCGGTCTGTAGATTCTTCATATTGCCTTTTACAGTAGAAAAATCGGTCTGTAAATTCTTCATATTGCCTTTTACAGTAGAAAGATCGGTCTGTAAATTCTTCATATCGCCTTTCATAGTAGAAAAATCGGTCTGTAAATTCTTCATATCGCCTTTCATAGTAGAAAAATCGGTCTGTAAATTCTTCATATCGCCTTTTACAGTAGAAAAATCGGTCTGTAAATTCTTCATATCGCCTTTCATAGTAGAGAAATCGGTCTGTAAATTTCTCATATCGCCTTTCATATTAAAGATTTCATCTTTAATATTGTTGATATCTCCTTTTATGTTATGGAGTTCACATTTCATTTCAGATCGTAGGCTATTTAACTGATTTTCTGTTTTTGCTTGTCCATCTAAAATCTTTAGTAGCAATTCTTCCATGTTCATTCACCTCCCTTTTAATTATATCATATCATTATTTTACCTTAAATCATGATTATAGTAATATTATCTAACCTATATAATTCTTATATTTTACAATTTGTCCCTTTTTCTAATTTGTTCTAATTCTCTTGTATCCAAATAATAGCTAGTTTAAAAAACAACTATCAATGACGATTTAAAAAGTGGATTGGAAAATGAATTTATGGGACCAAATTCAGTAGTTCCGCTATCTCCGCAAAATTGGCTGCTTTTTAAACCTTCATGGGCACAAGCTCCCCTAATTTGTTGAAACCACAGAAAAAACCAACCCACCTAATATCGCCACTTATTACATAGTTACAAACACGACCTTAACGTTCTGTGAAATAACTATTTCACAGAACGTTAATTTTACGATAAACTAGAATTGAGGTGATAATAGTGTCATTGTTTGCAAGATTAAATGCGATTCGATCAGAAGAAAAAAATACAAATAATTTCCAACATGAAGCATTGAAAAATGAATATAACCGAATTGAGCATCTACCCTTTTTTATTCAAGACTATTTAATCAGCAGAATTACACTCGGATATTCTAAAGCTACCATCCAACGTTATATTTATGATTTTTGTGATTTTTTTACATATGTAATGAAACAAACGGAAAGCAAGTTAGAAGATATTATTCAGCTTCCTTTAGAAGATTTTTTAAAACTAGAAACGTCCTCTGTTCAACTTTATGTAAGTTACCTTTCATTAGAAGTTGAAAATGAAGCACGTACGATTAATCGTAAACTATCAGCCCTGCAATCCTTATTTGATTATTTCATTGAAATAGAAAAAACAACAACTAACCCAGTTACAAATGTGAACAGACCGAAAATTGGAAAGCGTGAACCTATATTTTTAACACAAAGAGAAGTGCGCCAATTACTAGACTATATTAAAACTGAACAACCTGAAAAAAATCTACGAAAACGGCTTTACCATGAAAAATTAAAACACCGTGATTACTTAGTTTTTTATTTATTAACGTCAACAGGCTTACGCATTTCTGAACTTTCTGCTTTAAAAATGAAGGATATACAGTTTGAGCGCCAAACGTTAACTGTACGAGGAAAAGGAAATAAGGAAAGAACAATTCCACTTACGAGTGAAACGATAAAGACTATTCAATTTTATTTACATTCACTTCCTCCTTCATCAAGAAGAGAAACATCACGTGCTTCACTGATCATCGGCTATGACTTTAAAACAAATTCATATACAGAATCAGTTACATTAAGTGCATTACAGAAAATGATCCAACGTACGATTGAGCGAGCAAAATCACATGTTCCTATTTTAAGAGATAAGCCAATAACTGCACACAAGTTAAGACATACATTTGCGACTGCATTAATTGAGAATGGTGTTGATGTGTTGACGGTTCAAAGTTTACTCGGCCATGAATCTGTTGCAACAACACAGGTATATGCCCATGTTCAAGATCATACACGAAAACAAGCAATTGAACGTTTAAGTTTTTCCTTATAAAGAGTTTAAAAGAACGTAAAAAAAACTTACCCTTGCTCGGTAAGTTCCTTTACTACAATTGTCTTTAATTTCATAATCATCGTCACTCTTTCTCCAAAAAGAGTGGCATGTTTTTTCTTTTACCTCCTGTCTCCTTTTTTGAGACCAACCACTCATCACAACAATTACAATGTAAAACATCATCTACCTAAAAACTAAAAAATAGGACCGTTCACAGTTGAACAGTCCCATATAAATATGTTATTTCATGACCAATCCACCGTCAACGACCATGCATTGTCCAGTAACAAACGTTGACCAGCTGCTTGCAAAAAATAATACACTACCAACAACATCATTAGGTGTAGCAATTCTATGAAGTGGGGTTTGCTGCTTTATCAATTCTTTTATTTCCTCTTTTGTTGTTCTACTTGCATCAGTCGGATAAACAAGACCCGGTGCTACGCAATTGACATTGATACCAAAAGTTCCAACATCTACCGCTAAGTTTTGAGAATACGTAAGGACGGCTGCTTTAGCAGTATTATAATCATGGTATGGTACAATTGGACGATAAACAAGGTTACTAACCATGTTTATAATCCGTCCCGCTCTCTTTTTCTTCATAATAGAGATTGCATGTTTGCATACATTATACGTCCCCTTTAATGCGCCATCGATTTGTCGTTGGTAATCTTCCCATTCAAGTTCCCAAGCGAGCTTTCGTTGTTCGGGATCGAACGCATATGCATGTAGAGCGTTGTTGACAACAATATCAATCGTATCAAATTCAGAGATAACCTCCTCAAACAAAGATTTCATATCTGCTTCATTTGTTACATCACCTTGTACTGTATAAGCATCAACATCATACTTCTCGATTAGTTCATTTGCTAGTTGCTCGGCCCTCTCTTTATTTTTCAAATAATTGATGACAACCGTTGCCCCTTGCTCTGCAAAACCTCTTGCGATCGCAGCTCCTATCCCTCTACTTGAACCTGTTATGAGGACAACTTTTTGTTGTAATTGTGTATCCATATTTATCACCTAGTTTAACTGTTCCACCAGTTCATTTGTCGTAATCGTTTCAATATAAACTCTTTCATTTAGTAACCCTAAGTTATAATACGTTTCTTCTACTTCTTTTAATATATCAAGATCCAACCAACCTAACCCTTTTTCTTTCATTTCTTCATTTATCGAAGTTTGGTTACGGATATGAATAATTCCAAGGTTTCTCTCTACGTTTTGCCCATCGATCGCATGTGAAACAGCAATTTCAGCTGCTTCTTCAGGGTTTTCCATCGTATAGGCAACACTATCACGATACACTTGTAAGAAACGGAGCAACATATCTTGTTTTTCATTGAACACTTTTTCCGTTACAACAAAAACGTCAGCCGGTGTGTTTAAAACATCTTTAACTTCTATAACATCTACCTCTCCTAACCCTTCTAGCTGCGCACTAAAAAGTCCAGTATCTGTTGCGGCTGTAGCTGCTACTTGATTGTTCATTAAAGGACCAAAATTTAAAACACCAGCATCTACGATCGTAATATCATCTTCGGTCATTCCTGCTTTGTGAAGTAAAACAAGCAGGTTATCATACGTCCCACTTGCACGGCTATACACGCCAACATTTTTCCCACGTAAATCTTCTATTGAAGTAATGTTGTTTTCTTTTAGAGATACTAGGTTAAAGACATTTTCAGGGTAAATATTATAGATGACACGTAATTTCTCTCCTTTTTCAAGCGCTAATAGAACAGCCTCTACATTAGCAAAAGCAATATCAGCATTCCCTGCAATGATATTTCGAACCGCATCTCCACCACCTTGGCCTGGGATGTATTCGAACTCAAGACCCGCTTCTTCAAACCATCCTTTTTCCTCAGCGACATACAGATTGCTTTGTTCGGCAATTGGGTTACTCCAAGAAGCCATTCTTATTTTTTCAACGGTTTGTTCTTCAACTACTTGATTGTCTCCTTGTTGTTCTTCTTGAACATCCTCATTAGCTGCACCACAAGCAGCGATAGTAAATGTTAGTGCACTAAATAAAAATGCTACACTCATTTTCTTTACAAATCGTTTCATTTTGTTTTCCCCCTAGAATAAATATATTTTTTTAAAAATAGTTTTTCAATCCAATAAATCGATTGATACAATAACATGCCTTTCATGGTTAATAAAATAAAAACAGAAAACGTTAATGTTGTATTTAACATCCCTTGTGAAGCGATAATTAAGGCCCCTAATCCTTTGCTCGCACCTATAAACTCGCTTACGACTGCACCAACAACACTAAGGACAATGGCTACACGTAAACCGGAAAAAATATATGGTATAGCTGTTGGTAAACGAAGCTTTATTAACGTTTGAAAAGAGGTTGCTTGTAACGAATGAAATAATTGTAATTTTTCTCGACTCACGTATGTTAAGCCTGTTACCGTACTTTCAAATAATGGAAAAAAACAAACAAGTGCAACAATGATAATTTTAGGTGTGTACCCAAATCCAAACCAAAGGACAAGCAGCGGTGCTAAGGCAAGCTTTGGCATTGCTTGGGAAGCAATGATGTATGGTTGTAAAATTTCTTGAGCTGTTTTCGACTGGGATACAAGAAAACCTAAGCTGATTCCAAGAAAGGATCCTAGAAAAAAACCACCAAGTACTTCAACCGTTGTTGCGTATATATGAGGGTAGAAGTACCCACTTTGAAAATTATTTATGAGATTAATGACAATATCAGAAGGAGCAGGTAAAATAATCTTTGAAATTTCTCTTACATGGACAACTAGTTCCCAAATACTTATGAACGTAATGAATAGTAAAAATGAAAGAAATTTATTTTTATTCATGCTTTATCCTCACTTTAACCCTTCGATCTCATCATAAATTTCTTTCACGATCTTTGTAAACGAAGGTTCAAACTTCCAGTCTTTCAGTCGCGGTCGTTGAAAAGGAACTGAAAATTCACGAATGACCTGGGCAGGATCTCCACCTAATAACACGACACGATCTGCTAAATAAACAGCTTCAGATAAATCGTGTGTAATAAAAATAACTGTTGTTGAAAATTGAACAGACAGTTCCACTAACTCTAACTGCATCTGCTCCTTTGTCATAGCATCTAGTGCTGAAAACGGCTCGTCCATTAATAAAATTTCCGGTTCGGTTAATAGAGCTCTTGCTAATGTAACTCTCGAGATCATTCCGCCTGAAAGTTCATGGGGGTATTTTTTTTCGTGACCGCCTAAACCAACTGTTTCAATCAAGTCTTTTGCTTTTTTTCTATCAACTTGATTTGGACGACGTTTTAATTCTATAGGTAATAATACATTCTCTAATACATTCCGCCATTCTAGTAGTACTGGCTTTTGGAACACATACGTCATTTCGTCAATTGGACTTTTGATAATTTGTCCATTTACTAAGATTTCACCTTTTGAAGGTGCAAGTAACCCACCAATCATTTGTAATAAACTCGTTTTTCCACTACCACTTTTTCCGATGATACTAACAAATTCACCTTGATTTATTTGTAGATTAATATTCTTAAGGATCGGTTTATGTTCTCCATCAAATTTCAAATCAACATCTTGGCAATCGATAATCGCTGTCATCTTTGTCCCACCTCTCACTCTCTATTAGGGTCAAATTGATCCATTTGATCTTCAAGTGAAGATTCTACATCACAAAAACGAACCAAATCTGCTAAATGGAATCTACCGTCATGGTGCCACCCTGGCTGTGGATGAGGCATAGAACCTAACGCACAAATGCGGTTAACACCGCATTGCCCTAATAGTGAAATGATTGATGAAAACTGTTTTGGAGAACAACCAACCCCTACCGTTTGAATATGACCTTCAATATTTTTACTATACTCTTTTATCTCAAATACGTTTTCAATAGGAATAATCGTAACAAAACGATTAAGTGGAGAAAAAGGAAAAAGAGTATCCCCTATAGATTTGTTTTCACCCATATCACGATAAACGACGGTCCAAGCAGTACTGTTCTCACATTTGATTAACTCTACTTTATTATTAGTAAAACTTTCAAATTCAACGTTTAAGCGATGCTTTAAAATTGCATGTTGTTCTTCTTTTGTTAATGATGCTCGTGGATGTGTCGTTTGAAAGTTTTCCATTTCATTTGCTAGCATTTGAGCAAGTTCACGAGGTGAGTATTTGCCACCACGCTCAACAAAAAACACATGAGGTGATAAGCAGCCTTGTTGATCAAACCAAGAAACATCATAAGCCGCTAATTTGGCGGTTTGCCATGCTTTCGTTGTTGCTAAACATTCTTTGGTTACAACTCCAAAACTAATTTTATGACTATGAGCATGAAAGCTTACGTGAGAAGGAACCTTTTGTTTGATGTTATTAATGGCTTTATCGCCTCCATATGCGATGACTGCATTTGAATGAGAAAAGCTTACATCCTCTAATTCACTATTGCCGCCCTTCCAAGATAATATGGCTATACTTTCAGCAAGCTCTGCATCAATTTCTCTTAACGTCTCAGCAAATAGTACAGGAAATAACGGTTCTGAAGAGGATACTTTTCCTAAAGTTGCAGATTTAAGCAATAAACCTGCTGTTAAACTCCAAAGTGGTAAAGCCGGTACATTTCCTGAAAAAATATGGGTAATAACATTTGGTCCATATGCCCTGTATAATCCGCCAGATTTTCGCGGACGAAATTCGTCTAATATTAGCGGATTAGGAAAGTCCTCATCAATCATTCTTTGTAATTTCGGTTTACGAAATTGTCTCAAGTAACGACTTAGAAACAACCGAATCATTTCATGATCATATCCAGTAATAATTGGCAATAAGTGCTCAGCATATTGCCTCCGTTCGTATTTTGGGTCTAGCCATTTTTGAATGGCTTCATCCATGATGTCGATAATTTCATTTGTCCTTAAATTTTGCATATATTCTAATTGTTGTTTTTTAATTAACTTAATAACCTGTTCGATAAGCTCTGGGTTAAGGTTAGGAACTAGTAATTCAGCTTTTTGTCCATGATTTTCAAACGTTAATGTTTTTAGTGAAACATTTCCAAACAATCGTTTACTTTGTTCCGGAACGAAATAACATGGAAAGGGTGTTGTCATTTTACAATGCCCCTTTAGCATTTTGTGATGAAGCCATAAATTGTTCAACAGCTAATGAGCAACCTTTTGCCTCCGCACCTTTTGCTCTACCTAATAAATAAAATCCACCGTCACCTTGAACACCAATATCTTCAGTAAGAATACTTGAAACCGAATTAATATTAGCAAGGTCATAATGAACAATAAGTCCCTTTTCTCCTAACGGTTGTTCTCTCATTTCTTCTATATCCATGATAACGGTTTTAACCCAATGAGGTGATACCTTAGTCGTATGAATTTCGTTTTGATGAAAATAATCAAAAAGATTTCGGTCATAAATTTGTGAGCTTAATTCCGTCATCCCATACATGTTGACACACATTTCTAAAGGGACTTCACACAGTTCACTAATCTTTTCTTTAAACTCAGTTAGTTCAATTTCACGTGAACGTCCCTTTGCACCACCTGTATCCATAATCCTACTATTTGGCGGCAATTTAAATTGAATGTTGTTCTTTTTACATTCATCTAACAAATGAATAAATGAAAATGTTGCACCAATTAGCATAATTGGCTCCCCTTTTTCTTCGGCTAATTGAAGATCGTCAATTAATGTTTTTATTTGAAAACCTTCATTAGTAAATGCATATTTACTGTCACTGGTACCAAATGTCTCTTTTGCAATATGTAAATAATGAGCTAACGAAGAGTTTGGCATCTCATCTTGTGTTGGGAAGAGAATAAACATTTTCATATTATCTAATTCAGGCATCATAAAAGACTTAAAATGGGTTTTCATCGATAAATCATAAAGTTCTAAATCAAGGTGATAGTTTTTCCCTCTTCTGTCTTGGTTCGTTGTTCCACTCGTCATAAAAACAGCGCTAGTCTCTTCTATCGGAAATGAAGATAACGTCGTCAATTTAAATGCATCAATTGGAACCGGTGGTATTTCTGTAAAGTGTTTAATTGACCTAGGTAAAACGCGACGTTTCCTACAAAATTTTCGGTAAGGCTGATTGTATTCATATTGAAACTGAAACAATTTTAACGCCATTGTATTAAATTGTTCGTCAGTTGATGAAGGTTGGCTGATAAATGCCTTCAATTCCTGTTGTAGTTGCATATATGTATGTAACAAAGTAGACCTCCTCAGAAAAAAATTATAACAAACTATTTTGAAAACCTTATGTAAAAAACAAAAAGATCACCTTCTACTTAGAAAGTGATCATCATTCGTTATTAACTAATTTTATATAGAAACTCTCATATAAATAGCTCTAATCATGATGTTCCACTTCCCTCCGCTATAATGAGATAGTTCAGGTTCAAAGGGTCTTAAAGCTAGGCTTTAATCTCAGTCAAATAGACACCCCTAGTGGTTCAATGCTGTATGTTATTAATTATATTAAATTTACCATAAACGTTCAGTATGTCAACTAAAACGATTTTTGTATTTATAAACCAAAGCCTCATATAGTTACGAGGTTTTTCTATTACTTTATTTGGCTAATTGTAAAATTTGACGAACATCTTCCTCATATAATTTCACAAAATTACCGAGGGGGCCTCTTTCAGTTCCTTTTTTGGCCATTTCATCAATATGTTCATCAAAAATATTTACTTCCGTTAACGATATCGGCATACCAATTGAACGGAAGAATTCTTCAGTTTTCTTAATACCTGCTAATGCTGTTTTTTCTAAATCAAAAGGATCAATTTCAACATTCCAAACACGATGAGCGTATTGAACAAATCGATTGATGTCATGTTTGTAAACATACTTCATCCATGCTGGGAAAACAATCGCAAGTCCTGCACCATGAGCGATATCATAAATTCCGCTAATCTCATGCTCAATGTCATGGCTAGCCCAATCACCTACTCTTCCAGTGCTTAACAAATCATTATGTGCAATTGTTCCGGACCACATAATCTCTGCTCTTGCATCATAACTTGTTGGATTTTCTAAAACTGTATGAGCATTATTAATAATCGTTTTTAAGGTAGCTTCACATAGTCGATCTGTTAACTCCACGTTTCTTTCATTTGTAAAATATCTCTCCAAAATATGTGCCATCATATCTGTAATACCGCATGCTGTTTGAAATGAAGGTAATGTATATGTAAGCACTGGATTTAAAATTGAAAACTTCGGGCGCAAGTTGTTATGCCCCATTGCTCGTTTGTAAAACCCATCTTCATTTGTAATAACAGTACCAGCACTCGTTTCACTACCTGCAGCAGGTATAGTAAGAACAACACCAATCGGTAAACAGTCTGACACACTATTTTTTCCAGTATAGAAATCCCAAACATCACCTTCGTATTTCGCTCCTGCAGCAATAGCCTTAGCTGAATCAATCACACTTCCCCCACCAACCGCAAGAATTAAATCAATATTATTTTCTTTACAAATTATGACCCCTTCTCTAACAAGGCTAACCCTAGGATTAGGCTTTACTCCAGCTAATTCAAAAATTTCAATATCTTCTTCACGTAATGAAGAAACAACTCTATCATATAAACCACTGCTCTTAATACTTCCTCCACCATAATGTAAGAGAAGTTTTTTTCCATATCTAGTAGATTCTCTTCCTACATATTGTTCCTGATCTTTTCCAAATAATATCTTCGTCCCATTTTGAAACTCAAAATCTCTCATTTAATATCCCCTCCTCTACTATTATAGTAATCTTAAAAACCTACAAAAGCAAGCGCTTGCACAAAATGAATTAATAAAGCTGAACTTCAATCAGTGGGGGGGTTCCTTCATCCCCCACTGATTGTTAGTTCAACTTATACCACAGGCATAAGAATAACTAATCATCAGCTATCACTGATGAAAGTTATTCTATATCGGACCTTTAGGGGCAGTTTATCCCCCACCTAAACTTCTCGATTTTCTTAAGTTTTGAGGTGGGGGTCTTACTTGCCCCTTAAGTGTGGGATAAATAAAAATTTGTAATTATTTGAGTGAATTTCATAATTACCTAAATTGAGATACATAAGTCTAAATGTTGTTGGAAACGGTCTTTTTCCAACACATTTAGGATCAGGGTAGCGAAAATAAACAATTATGAAATTCATTAATTTACTTACTATTAACCACTCATTTTCTCCTGATTCTGTCTCATCTAATAACGAAGTTCTATAGAACGGGATGATCATATTGCTCTGGGTAAAAAGACCATAATTAAAATAATTCTATTCATTTAGCTATGAAATTACTTTTTTTATCAAAAAATCTACATCATTTCTTCAATATTTCATTTTAATCTTACATTAGAAAATAAAAGGAGATGGTGTTAATGAAAAAAACAATCGTCGTAACTGCACTATCAATAGGATTACTAGTTTTAGGGGCAGGTAACACACTAGCGATGGAAGAAGAAACTCAAAACGGAAATGCATATGGTACATTTAACTTTGGCCAGAAATTATCGAAACATGAGAATATGACAGTACATGAAGTAAAAGAAATGTATGTAAACCACCATGGTACTGTCGGAGCTGCACCAAGTCAGAATTTCAATGAACATAAACAATGCATGATGATGGAAGAATAGGGTATCAGTCAACAGAATTAATAGATACGAACCAAATCTAAGAATCCAAAGAAAAATAGAGCCTATGCTCTTTTTTCTTTGGATTCTTTCGTTTAATCATGGATTACAAAGTGGGCATTGTGAAGGGTCTGCATATTCTTTTCCTTTAGGATAAAGTTCTTCTTCTTGATGATTACACTTTTTACATTCAAAAATGTGAGAACGAACTAACTCTGTTGGACAACCACAATATTCACACTCTAAACCTTTTTTAGATTCAGTTACTTCAAAACCAGGAGATGAACAATTCGGACATAATGAACGTATTTTTGACACAAGGTCGATTGTTGCTAGTTCAATATTTTTCATACGAGTAGGATTGTATAGAGCCCTCATATCCGTTTCAATATATAATGAATCTGCAGATTTTGAAAATAAGTTGTGTAACACATGATGTAGATGATTCACATCGGTTATCCCTTTAACCATTTCGTCCATTTTTGTCGTAGATGAATTGGTTTTTACAATAACACCATGTGTGGGAAAGCCAATTGATAAGGCAAACTCATAGGCTTCCTCAACAGTTTTTATGACTTTTTGAGCGTAATTTGTGTTGCTATTTGCAATATGTCCCACAATTTCCAGTTCCTGTTCTTGATCTACCAATAATACGAGCTCCCTATTATAAGGTAAATAAGGTATGAATGGATGTGGTCCAAATGAGCCTTCACTTGAAATTCCTATACCGACATTACTTTGTTTCATAGCTTTTTCAACTTTTTTTCGTGCAGCTTGGAGCTGGTCTCCGGCTCTTTCGACTTCGTTTGTAAATGTACCAAATAGATCTGTATTAAAATTTTTAGGTACTGTAACACAAATACCTAATTCTTTCTCTAAAATAGGGGCAATTACTTGTTCTTTTTTATGCATCGTTGCAATTACAGCTTGTCGATTTAGAAATAAATCCTTAACCGTTGTATCCATAGTCTTTAATTATTCTCCTTTTATACTATAATGGATCAATTTTTTATTTATAGTATATCATCTTTATGCGTCTCACGTTTAACTCCTAAACGTGATCTTTGTTCTAAGTAGTATCATTTTCCAATGCTTTTAATATTGAGGGGATTATAAAGCTGAACTTCAATCAGTGGGGGTTTTCCTTCATCCCCCACCTAAACTTCTCGATTTCCTTAAGTTTTGAGGTGGGGGTCTTACTTGCCCCTTAAGAGTGGGATAAAAAAAGAGAGCAACCAATTGGTACTCTAAACAAACAATGCTAATTTTGTTTTGTTTTAACGAAGGCTTTCAATTCTATTGCTGGCTTTTCTAATTTATTGTCAGGAGCGGAGAGGTAAACTTGTACCACTTCTCTACTAGACATATCTCCACTATTTTCAACTGTAACAGAAACCTTACTTTATCTTTAATTTTTTTCACTTTAACTTTAGGAAAATGAAACGTTGTGTAAGATAATCCATAACCAAATTCATAGGTTGGCTCAACATCAAGGGTTGAAAAATATCGATAACCCATAAATATATCTTCTTCATAGATAACTTTTTCTGGGTCTTCCTCAGGGATACCCGGAAAATCCTCATGCATATTGACATGATTAGCCCTTTAATGGTCTCTTCATTTAAATCCAAATAAAGGTTAAACTTTAATCATTATGGAAATAATTAATGATCTATATGTGGAAATAGACTGACATAATAATCTTTTGTTTTACTTTAAAGGATTTTTTATAAATGCGAAGAAACTAATTATAGTTAAGATAAATCAGAAAAATTTATGAAGGGCAAAAAGAAGCTACGGAGGACGAACATGGAAAAACGATTAGAGGTGAGCAACAATTTAAATAAAAATACGAAACTAAACATGTACGATAAAGTTATTCCATATAACAACAAATTGGCACCTTTATATATACGTAACAGCTTATTTACACTTTTACCTGAGGGGATAGAACATATTTATGTAATAGGAATTGGCTCGAATCTTATCAATGGAGATAGTTTAGGCCCTTTTGTTGGAACGTTATTAAAGAATTTATATCCTGGCCATTTAACCGTCCTAGGAAGTCTTCAAACACCAATAGATGCAACAAACGTTCCTGAGATTTCACGCCTTAATCTTCCAAACAATAGTTTCATTATTGCAATTGATAGTGTATTAGGGAATCCAAAGATTGTTAATTCTATAGTTGTTCGAAATGGTTCTGTGCTACCTGGAGCTGGCCTTGGGCATGATCTTCCTCCTATAGGTGACTGTAGTGTTATGGGAGTAGTTTTAGAAAATGACCCTAGTGTAGAAAATTCCCTTTTCTACACGAATTTAAATCTCATCTATACTATGGCATTACAGATTTCAAGAGGTATATCCTTGACTGTGAGGCAATATTTTAACTATCCATCTGATCAGCCCATTTTACTTTAGTTTTATCGGGAGAAGTTGTCTTAAACTATACCTTTGAAACGAAAGCCAAATGCATATAAAAGCGCTTAGATAGCCAATAATAATCTATTGTATGGAAAAGGGGCGAATCTAATTATACCGGATCGCCCCTAAATTTATTTACCAAATCATATGAAGTGTATCAACTTAAAACTTAGAGAACTCGTTCTAGCTTCGCTAGAACATCGAAAATTCAGGTGGAGTTGAGACTCCACCTGAATGGAAGTTCCCACCTACGCTTTGCTTAGAGGTGGGGTCTATGACCCTTAAGAACAAATCATTTGAGAAATCAAGCCTACTTTTTATATAACTTTTGATAATATTCTTCAAGCATTCGTTTCACATCAAACTGATCCTTTGTGCTTAGAATACTATTTTTCATCATTTTAATCCATTTAGCACGGTCCTCGTAATACGTTGGAATAACTTCTTTTAACAAAACTTTATAGAGTTCCCTTAAATCACGTTCATCTTGTTTCTTCTCATTTTCACACTGGAACCCATCTCCAAACTGCCAACCATTTTTCCCATGTACACAAGCTTCAGGCCACCAACCGTCAAGGATACTAAAGTTTAGAACACCATTCATTGCTGCTTTCATCCCCGATGTTCCGCTTGCCTCTTTTGGTCTTCTTGGATTGTTTAACCATACATCAGATCCTCTTGTTAACATTTTACCAATTTCCATATCATAGTTTTCTAGGAATACGACAGAGTTTGGATATTTTTTTGTCATTGCAACTAGATTAGCAACGATTTCTTTACCCGTGTCATCTAAAGGGTGCGCTTTTCCTGAAAAGATAATTTGAATTTTACCGCTATTTAACAATGGTCCAATTATAGTTTCATCTGTAAAAATAAAATTACTTCGTTTATAAGGGGCTGCACGTCTAGAGAATCCAATAATCATATTGTTTTCATTAAGTACTACACCATTTTTATCTTTAACAAATTGAATTAAATTTCTTTTGTTCCTCATATGGTTGCCCCATAAATCTCCATCGTTTACAGCAGCATCAATCATTTTTTCATCTACCCATGTAGGTTTATGAATACAATTAGTAATTCCAGTTATTTCTGACCGATCTTTTACGCATGCCCACATTTTATTTGCTGTTTTACTGTGAAGTTTTGCAACAGCATTTGAATGACGTGCAAGCCTCAAGGCTCCAACTGTCATATTAAATGGTGAACCACCAATCCAAACTAATTGTTCAATTGTTAATCCATTATTTGCACCCATATACATTAAACGATCTAAGTAATGTGATTCGTTTCCTTGAATCACTGGAGTATGTGTTGTAAAAACAATCTCCTCTCTCGACTTTAAGACTGCATCCTCAAAACCCATACCTTGATCGATCTTTTCTTTAATTAATTCAAAGCCAGCAAAAAGTGCGTGACCTTCGTTAAAGTGATACACATCTATATCATATCCTAGTGCTCTTAAAACTCGAACCCCGCCTATGCCAAGTACCATTTCTTGAGCAATTCGTTCCTCTCCAAACCAACCGTATAACTGACCAGTAATCCAACTATCTTCATTTCCAGGTAAATCGGTGTCTAAAAGATATAAAGGGGCATTTTGAAACTTGTCAACTTTCCACACCTTACATATAACATCTCTTTGTCTAATTTTTACCGTTACACTTATCCCAGTATCTTCTAAATACTCATATTGATGGTTCGAATAAGCATCATATGGTTGACCGTTTTCATCAATTTTTTGATCAGAATAACCTTGTTTCCATTTTATCCCGATCCCTATGATCGGATAATTGTAATCCTTCGCCCCCTTTAAATAGTCACCAGCAAGAATTCCAAGGCCACCTGCATACATTTTCATTTTTGAATCTAATCCATACTCCATACAAAAATATGCAACTTTAGGATATGATTTGTTATCCATCATCTTCCCCCCTTAAGTATTAAATCATATGGTCAAATGTGGTTTTTATACTATATAATTGTGATTAAATATGACAAAAGCTTGAATTTACTCACATTATTTATAAAAAATAATAGTAATCAAATCATTATGAACCAAATAAATATACAATTAAGGTGAAAAAGTAAAAAGCACCTTCACGTTTATGATGAAGATGCTTTTTCTTCTATTTATTTAATAATTTATGAATTTAAAATCCTTTTTAAAACTTCATGGATTTAATAGTTGGATCATTACTTTCTAGTTTCTCAAAGTTCTTATTAAAACGATCAGCTAAATCTTTAGCTTGTTTATCATAGTCCTCTTTATTTGGCCACGTGTTTCGAGGATTTAAAACATCTCTTGGAACACCAGGGCAAAACTCCGGTATTAGTAGACCAAATATCGGGTCAGGATTAAATGCAAATTTATCTAATTCTCCTTTTAAAGCTGCTGTAATCATAGCTCGTGTAAAACTTAATTTCATCCGTTTCCCTACTCCGTAAGGACCACCAGTCCAGCCGGTATTAACAAGGTAAACAGTTGTATTATATTTATCAATATTTTCACCTAGTAGTTTTGCATAAACGCTTGGATATAGTGGTAGGAAAGGTGCGCCAAAACATGTAGAGAATGTCGCTTGAGGTTTTGTTACTCCTCTTTCTGTCCCAGCAAGTTTGCTAGTGTATCCAGAAAGGAAATGGTACATAGCTTGTTCTTTTGTAAGCTTAGAAATTGGTGGTAATACTCCAAATGCATCTGCAGTTAAGAATATAATAACGTTCGGGTGTCCAGCTAAACCTGGAATAATTACATTATCAATATGGTTAATTGGGTATGCAACACGAGTATTTTCAGTTAAACTATTATCATCATAATCTGGCACTCTTGTTTTGTCATTAATAATAGCGTTTTCAAGAATGGCGCCAAAACGAACACTTTTATATATTTCTGGCTCAGTTTCCATAGAAAGATGGATTGCCTTAGCATAACAGCCACCTTCAAAGTTAAATATTCCAGCATCACACCAGCCGTGTTCATCATCTCCAATTAGATAACGATTTGGGTCGGCGGATAATGTTGTTTTTCCCGTCCCAGAAAGACCAAAGAATAGTGCTACATCATTATTTTCTCCAATATTTGCTGAACAGTGCATTGGTAGAACGTCATTATCTGGTAAGATCGTATTCATTACACTAAAAATTGACTTTTTCATTTCACCTGCATACTCAGTACCGCCAATTAAGACCATTTTCTTTTTGTAATTTACAATAATAAAAGTTTCTGTTTTTGTGCCGTGTTTCTCTGGTTTGGCTTGGAAACCTGGTGCATATACGACTGTAAATTGAGCTTTATGATGTTTTAATTCCTCGTCAGCTGGGCGTATAAATAACTGATGAGCAAATAAATTATGCCATGCATACTCATTTACAACAGTAATCGGTAAACAATACAAGTCGTCAGCACCTGCAAAGCCGTCAAACACGAATAGTTGTTTTTCATTTAAATATTGCAGAACATCTGCAAAAAGAGCTTCAAATTTTTCTTCTTCTATTGACTGATTGACAGCTCCCCACGCAATTTTTTGTTCTGTAGTAGGTTCTTTTACAATGTATTTGTCTTTAGGAGAACGTCCTGTATACTTTCCTGTAGATACTCGTAAAGCTCCAGTGTTAGTAAGCTTTCCTTCTCCTCTTTTTATCGCGACTTCTACAAGCTGGGGTACAGATAAATTGCGATAGACCTCAGTATTTGTTAAAAGTTTTTCTAATGAGATGTTACTGTTTTTACCCATAAACATCCACCTCTTTTTATAAAATTATAACCACATGTACTACTCTTTTAATTTTGCTAAATCTAGAATACTTTACATTTAAATAATATGCTGCACCTACTTGTATTTGTGAACCGTTTCACAATTTATACAAAATTATTATTGCTAGTAAATGTACATTCAGTGAATGTTTAAAATTACTAATGATAAATAATCATTCTAGTTTTTTTAATTATTAAAAAATGTAGTTTACATAATAAAATTATGAGAAACTAATTCTTTTTCTTAAAAAAGAAAGAAATAGAATTAGAGTTTCACTCATTTCATACTTAAGCTAAAATCTTATAATCAAATAACATAGATTTATTCCAGGGCATTTGAAATAGACTTGTTTTTTACTAGTATTGTTTGTCGTCCCTCTTTTTCATTTTCCTCATAATAAAGAACTTGCCAATCAGTAAAGGTAGATAGTAACTCATTAGAATGTAGCTTGTATTTATTTGATATTCCAACTTTCTTTGTTTCTTCTGATAAATAAAATGTTTCCATAAAAAAGTATCCATTATCTTTAATGATTGATTTAACATATGGAAAAATGTCGCGATCAAGGTAATAAGTAATGATTACTAGATCAAATAAATTCTTTTTAAAATTCAGATTACTTAAATTAGTTAGATCAATTGCAGTAGCAACTATATCAAGTTGCTTTTCCCTCGCCTGGTCTCTAACATATTGTGTAGCTACCTCCGAAATATCCAATGCTTGTATGTTATAGCCTAATTGAGCCAGAAAGAGACTGTTTGCTCCAAGGCCACAGGCAAGATCTAGGCCTTTCCCACCTGTAAAATATGTGGATAAGTTTTCTAACCTTTCATTCGGTTTATTTTTATTATCTATAAACTTTTTAATACGGTCTTTATATTTATCATTCCATTTAGTTCGCAAATCCAATGTATAACCTCCATTTTTAGTTGTGCGAGAACAATAATCAGAATATTAAGTATTAAGTAAAGAGCAAGCGCCTTGGTCTCGAGCAGCTGCTCCTGTGCCACTCCGTTTGCTCGTCGCAAAGCAGCTTCGAAGTAATTCGAGTAGTAGCTTCACTGGGGCGGCCTTTGACAGAAGCCGCTCTTTGGCTTCCGAAAAAGGCCTGAAGTGACCGAGCTCGTACGCGCTGAAGCTAGACAGTTTCCAAATTAGAAATTTATAAATTTTGATTATGTAAGAAAAACTACATTTACATATTCGAAAATATATGTGAATGTAGTCTAATTTCGTTTTTTATTCTGAAAGGTCAATAGACCAATACGCCTCACCCGTATAAAATGGGTTTCTAAATGTAAAATTGTAGATGCCTAAATCCTCAATTTCAAAAATGATTTGCTCATCGTGAACCTCAGCTGGATTAATGGTAATTGTTGGTACTGCCCTTTTTTCATTAGCAATAATTCTACACTGATTCTTTCCTTGATGATTTAATAATTTCATGTTGTTACCTAGAACATCAATTTCCTCTTCCGAATGATTAAAAATAGATACGTTGAGTATTAGCCTACGCCCATCACCATGGTCCTCTGTTACTGTTAGTGATTGAACAGTAACATCTAATCCACCAACATTAGCGGTTTCTCCAATTTTATGAATACGAGAACTACTTTCTTCTTCAGTAGTTTCTGAAGTCATAGTTGCAAAAGCATCGTTAGGAAATAAACTAAAACTGAAAACCATATAACTGAATAAAACTGATAATACAAGAATAATTTTTTTGTTCATTTTAACAAACCCCCTTTATGTTAATTTCCCCTATTCCATGAAAAAATACGAAAAATATAAAGCTGAACTTCAATCAGTGGGGGTCTTACTTGCCCCTTAAGAGTGGGATAAAGTTAATGAATTTCAATTTCATAATTGTGTATTTTCGCTACTATGATACTAAATATTAATGGACGAAGAGCATTTCCAACAACATTTGTTTTATGTAGCTTCATTTAGGCAATTATAAAATTCACTCAGTAAGAGAATTTTGCAAAATAAGTAACCTTTTAAAAGTATTTATTACCATGTTTATTATGATTGAGTTTTACGAATCTTATTTTTGTATCATACTTACCACTAAATTTTCATGGGGGTTTTCTAATTTACTGTACAAACTCAAATTCAACAAGCGTTATCTTCTGCTCAAAGTGTGGAGGCTAGCTTAACTCAGTTTAGCCTTGAAACTCAAAACCAACAAGCAAAACAGTTGTATGAAAGCCTATCTCAACAACAAAAAAATATTGTTCAACAACTACAAACACGCTATGACCAAGTCATTAAAGAAGAACCACAATTTAATAAAAACCAATAATTAATTCTTACTTTCCTTTTTCTTAATAGCAAAACAAAAGGAAGTACGATGTATACTAAATCGTACCTCCTTTTGTTTCTTATGAATTTTGTAAACGTATTGTGTGAAACGCTTCATGAACAGCATCTAAAATTTTACCTGGTCTTACACAATCACCTACAGAGGCCAATGGGACTTTATCTTCTAAAGCAGATACAAGATCACTTTCAGGTAGGTAGCCTGTGGCGATAACAACTGAATCGCAATCGAATAACTCTTCATTTTCATTGGTTTTCAAGGTGACATTTGTATAACATATCGATTCAACTTGTGTTTTCGTTTTAATCGTTATTCCGTTTTCTGCGAGTAAACTTCTAAGTTTCATTGTGTTATTTAAGGAATGACTGTCTTTTTGTAGTATATCATCAAGCATCTCAACTATGGTTACTTCTTTCCCTTGTTGTTTTAAGAAAAGGGCTGTTTCACAACCAACTAAACCGCCACCAATGACTACTACTTCATCACCAGTTATTTCTTTACCTAGTAATACATTATTTGCATATTTAACATGGGCCTTATCAATCCCAGGAATAGGTGGTGTTGCTTCTTTCGCCCCTAAAGCAAGTATAACAAGGTCATCTTTTCGATTGATGATATCAGTAACTGACCCTTCTTTAAGTAGTTTTAAATTAATTGGGTGCTTACTTACTTGTGTTTTTAAATAATCAGTATAATTTATAACATCTTTTTTAAATGAAGGTGCACCAGCTGCAAGTAAGTTCCCACCTAAATGGTCTTTTTTCTCCCAAAGCTCTACCTTAAAACCTCGCTTTGCAGCAGATATCGCTGCGGTCATTCCTCCTGGTCCACCACCAACGACTAAAATTGATTTTGTTTTTTTCGCTTCTTCAAGCTTGTATTCGCTTTCATAACCGCACGTAGGGTTAAGTGCACAGGTTGTGTTTTTACCTGAAAACCCACCTAAGAGACATTCATTACATCCAATACAAGGAATGATATCGTCTATTTTTCCATCAGCGACCTTATTAACCCATTCAGGATCAGCTAGTAGTTGATGACCAAGTCCAACAAAGTCTGTCTTCCCTTCTTGTAATACTTGCTCTGCAAAAGCTGGTTCACTTAACTTCCCTTGTGCGAGAACCGGTATTTTCACTGCTTTTTTAATTGAGTGAGCAAGGCTAATTTGGGCGCCTTTTTCTTCATAAACTGTTGAGATTGCATGATACCATGCTTCATAACAACCTTTATCTACATGAAGTGCCGCCACACCCGCACTCTCTAATATCTTAGCTATTTCAATACCTTCTTCAAGTTCGCGTCCATCTTCTACACCATGATATGGAGTGAATTTAAATATGATCGGAAAATCTTTTCCACATGTTTTTTGAACTTCTGTTATTAATTCACGACTAAATCGTGTTCTTCCTTCTAAGTCTCCACCGTATTCATCCGTTCGTTTGTTCCATAAAGTTGAGTGGAATTGATCTATCAAATAACCTCCATAACCATGAATTTCAATAGCATCTGCACCTGCCTGCTTGGCTAGGCTTGCTGAATATCCAAAAGCCTTTATAAGATATTGAATATCTTCAATAGTAAATGGTTTACAAGTTAAAGAGGGAAACCAAAAAGCGGGAACTGGACTAGGGGCGTATGGTGGTGTAAATGGATCCACAAATGAAACGCGACCTAAACCAGGACTTAATTGAACACATACTTTTGCACCATATTGATGCGCACGTTCTATTAAAAGATTTAATCGACCAACTTTATTGAAATGGTCAAGGAGATGACATGGACGAGGTTCATATTTATCAGTCACTGTATTTGCACCAGTAATGATGAGGCCTATTCCACCTTTTGCACGAGCGGTGAAATAATGAATATTTCGATCAGAATATCCACCATCAGGATCTGTAGTCGTTCCCATTGGTGCCATAAATACACGATTACGTAATTTCATCTTACCAATGTTCGCTTTACCTAACATCTTCAACATGACAAAACCCTCCCTCAATCTTTATTTACTTCGATTATATTAACTTGTTAAATGTTTCACAATGTCAATTTTCATAATTTAACCAATTACAATTGTGCAATTTTAACAACTGAGATAAAATATGGTTGATATAACTAATCTTTAGGCTGCGGAGGATTTTGTATGAAAATATTACAACTTATTGAACGCTTACAAGAATTAGCTCCATTGAAACAGCTTAGTTATCCAGAACGCAGTATTGCAAACATTGAACCCTTACATTCAAATTTGCAAAATTTTGAGTTAAACACACTTTATTATGGCAGCACAAAAATATTGTCCACGCTTCCCCAAAATGCAAACTTTTTATTTCAAAGTAATCTTGCTAGCGACTTGATTAACATAGACAATAATAATTTGATCTACGTAGCTGACCATAAATTTGATATTGCTATATCCATTGTAAAAATGGCCCTTGCAGAAAAGAAAGTTATACAAGACGCAAAAGAACGTCTTTTTGATGAAGTAATCAAAGAATCTAGTATCTCTTCAATCCTTTATACAGCATTTGAATTATTGGGAAACCCCATTGCATTAACAGATCCTACATATAGATTGCTAGGCTTCTATCCAGAAAAAAAATTAAATGATCCAGTATGGGATAGTCTTTATGTAAGGGGATTTTTAGAACAGGATTTTGTTATGATGTTTGAAACAGATAAAACAAAAGAAAAGTCATTAGTTAGTGATAGGCCAATTTATTTAAATTGGAGTTGGGCACAAGAAATACCAAGACTTTCTGCAACAGTTATTGATGGAAAGAAAATATATGGTTATTTAGGAATTATTGAATACAATAAACCTTTTTCACAGGCAGATTATGAAATTACCCATTTAGTATGTAAGGTTTTATGTTCGATTCTAAAAAGAAAAACAACACCAGCTAGTGAGCCATCTATTTTAAAACAAACATTTCTTGCAAATCTTTTGGACGGTGGAATTTCATCTGAAGATACACTTCAAAAAACAATGGCTCGAGCTAAACTACCGTTTAAAGCACCATATTGTATTTTCGTTGCACCTCTAAATTTCACGAAAGAAAATACATCATTACTAACTATTGCACATAACCAGCTTACGTTAAAAATCAAAAATTTCCATTTAAGTACTCACAGCGGTTATCTAGTTCTTCTATTATTTGGAATAGGGATTGAACGGTCTATAAAATTTACAGTGAACATCCTTAAAAATCTTACTATTCATTTTGGAGTTAGTAATGTCTATTACGAATTAATCGATTCTTCTATTTATTATCGACAAGCCATAGTTGCAAATAAAATTGGACGAAAAATAGATAGAAAGAAAAACTACTATAAGTATGAAGATTATGTCTACCAACACTTAATTGACTCTGCTTTAAAAAAAGAATCCTCATTAGTTTTTGTGTACCCTGGTTGTAAAACTCTTATTGAATATGACCATACAAATAAAACAGATTACGCAAAAACACTTCACTTATACCTTACAAAATATAAAAATATTAACGATACATCTAATGAATTGAACATACATCGTAACACCTTAACTTACAGACTTAAAAAGTGTGAAGAAATTGCAGGTTTCAAGTTAACTAATGAAATACATTGTAAGCATCTCCAAATTTCATTAGACATCTTGTTATATAAGGAATACTTGTAACTATTCTTTCTTTATATAGTGTATAATTTAATAGAGGAGGTGAATGATATGAAAGTTTCTTACGAAATAAAAACAGAATTTGATATAAAAGATGTAAAAGAACTATTAAAACCGTTTGGTGGTAGATGTGCAAAAGTAGATGGTACTTCATTAGTCTATCAAATTAAAGATGAAAATGAAAAAAAAGCATTTGAAGCGCTCAAGGAAAAAGGATACATAGGCTAAAAAGCTTACATGCTTTTTATAGCAAACAAAAAAGTAGTTCACCTCCATTGGTGACTACTTTTTTGTATTAAATTCAAAACTACTATACAATTATTCTAAACATAAAGCTGAACTTCAATCAGTGGGGGTTTTCCTTCATCCCCCACTGATTGTTAGTTTAACTTATACCACAGGCATAAGAATAACTAATCATCAGCTATCACTGATGAAAGTTATTCTATATCGGACCTTTAGGGGCAGTTAATCTCCCACCTAAACTTTTTGATTTTCTTAAGTTTTGAGGTGGGGGTCTTACTGCCCCTTAAGAGTGGGATAAACAGAAATTACTCTTTAGTTGGCTTGTATCATCATTTGCTTTTTTGACTCATTCGTCCATTTTCCTAAATGTAGAAATTCTAAAAACTTTTCTTGTTTTAGTGGTTTACTACATAAGTAACCTTGAAATTCCTTGCAATCTAATTTTTGAATAATTGAAAGTTGTTCATATGTTTCAATTCCTTCAACGACCACCGATTTATTTAACTTATGACACAAGCGAATCGTAGCTTCGAATATGTCATAAGTTTCATTATTACTTAAAATGTCGTTTATAAGGCTTTTATCAATCTTTATTGTGTCACATGGTAATTTTCTTAAATAATTTAAAGATGAATAGCCTGTCCCAAAGTCATCTAGTGCTAGGGCAATACCCATGCTTTTTAATTCCTTTAATGTCTTTAATACATGTTCTTCTCGATCGATTATGACACTTTCCGTTATTTCAAATTCTAAGTAACTTGAGTCGACGCCCTCTTCATTCAATATTGTCGAAACCGTTTGAACAAAGTCAGATTGGAATAATTGAAGGGAAGAGATATTGATCGATATCTTCTCAAAGTTTATGCTTTGTTCTAACCATCCTTTAATTTGACGACACACTTCCCTTAGGAGCCATTCACCCATCTTTACAATTAATCCTGATTCTTCAGCTAGTGAAATAAAATCAATTGGAGAAACAATGCCCCATTTCCGATGATTCCAGCGCATTAGCGCTTCTGCTCCAGTTAACTCAAATGTTAATGGGTTAATACGTGGTTGAAAGTAAATAAGGAACTCTTCTTTAACTAAAGCTTTTTTAAGATCATTTTTAAGAGTGAACATTTTAAAACTATTTAAATTCATGTCTGGGGAATAAATTTGAAATTGATTTTTCCCCTCTATTTTTGAATGATACACTGCAGCACCAGCATGTTTTAATAATTTTTTTATTGTATCTCCAGAAGAAGGATAGACACTAATTCCTATACTAGCTGAGATGAAAAATTCATAATCATCAATTTTAAATGGATTTTCGTCAAATAAATTTACTAATAATTTCCCAACCTGATGGATTTCATCAAAATTATTGGTATTAGGAAAAATTAAGCCATACTCATCTCCACCTAATCTACCGCAAAATAGTTTTCTGTTTAACACATTTCTTAACCGTTGTGAAACTTCTCTAAGAAGTTTATCACCTACATCATGCCCAAAAGAATCGTTAACGTACTTAAATCCATCTAAGTTTATTAATATAACAGCAAACTGTAGATTTTCTTCTTTTGAGCGAACGATTTCTTCAGCCAAACGCTTTTCAAAACTTCTGCGATTATTCAACCCAGTTAAATAATCATAATATGACAGGTGGTTCACTTTTTCGTTCACTTTCTCTTGTTCGTTAATAGTACGTAAATTGAAAACTATTCCGTTTATATAAGGATCATCAATATAATTAGTAGTATTTAATTTGCACAAAATCCACGAATTATTCTTGTGTCTTACATTAATATGAAAATCCAATGATTTTTCCTGTTTTTTTACGATATTTTTTAACTTTTTTGTTTTGGTATCGTCATTATTAAAGTAATCAAATAGATTTGTTCCTATTACATCATCAACTTTGTAGCCCATCATTTGTTCTACTGCATTATTTTGATACATTATTTTCATATCTTTATCAATAATGCCTATCACATCATTTGAATTCTTTGTAAAAAAATTTAACATTCTCTCTTTTTGTATGGCCCGAAACTCAAACTCTTTTTTTTCAGAAATATCTTCTCTAAGAGTTAAGAATTGATAAGGATTTCCTTTTGCATCTACTAACGGAAAAATCGTCATTTCATTCCAAGTTGTTGAGCCATCTTTGCGTTTAATTTTAATTTCTTCTTTCCAAATGTCACCTAATAAAATAGTGTTCCACATATCTTTAAAATATTCTTTTGAATGAAAACCAGAATTAAAAATTCGAGTGTGTTTTCCAATTATTTCGTCTTTTTCATAACCTATTACTTTGCAGCACTTTTCGTTAACAAAAAGAATAACTCCCCCGATATCGGTAATTAAAATCTTAGCCTCATTATTAATAACAGAATTTATTCTTTCGATATCAATCGTTAAATGATTCTTACTCTCATTTCTTAACATTTTTTCTATTTTGTCATATTCATTTAAAAGGTGGTCAAGCTTTTGACTAACTTTAATAGTTTCATTAGAGGATAATCCTTTCATAGATGCATGTTTAATCATAAGTTTTCTTGTATGTTCGATTTCCTTTAGCAATTCAGTATTGTTGCGCATGTTACCACCCTCTTACTTTAAATAAACCACATATTTATAACTATAATCACATTATGTCAAAAAAACATAAACTTTTGAATACGTTCGACAAAACAAGACATTATCTTCACGCCCTAAATTTTTTCTAGTACATTTTTGTACAAATAAATTAATAATTTTTACCGAAGTAGTTTGAATCATGTCATAAAAAGATATATTCTAAGACTAGATACTGTAATGGTTGGTGAACTATGTTAAATAAACAGCTAAGAAAACTTAAATATCTCTGTCTTAGGTTATTACGGATTAATGATAGAGCTCATAGTATAGCAGGAGGCTTTTCGATTGGATTTTTAATAAACTTTGTACCATCATGTGGCTTTGGCCCCTTTCTTTCCACTATAGGACCTAAATTAGTGAAAGGAAATCCTGTTGCAGGATTAATTGGATGTCTAGCTTTTATTTGGGCGTTCCCGTTATTTTTTTATTTAAATATTATCGTCGGTGAATCCTTAATACCTATACAATTTGAAAATAACATCGAAATCATAATTGAGGAAATTGAAGTCGGCCCCGTTGAACCTGAAGAGGTTCTTGAAGCAGGCTTGAAAATTGGTAAGACATTTATCGTTGGTATGTTTGTTAATATGATCATTTTTGGTATCATTCTATACTTTTTCATCTATTACATCATTAAGAAATATCGACGAGCTCTCCTTAGATTAGTGCATAAAAAATGGCGGTTGAAAAAAGGGTATTCCTAAAAGAAATCTTTTATTTTTTCTTCAAATTGTATTGCAAAAGAGGCTAGAATTTGTTAAGGTTTACAAAAGTTCATATTTTCTCTACTTCATTTTTTGAAGTGATAGAGGCGCAATGACCATTAGTACAAACTTTAAGGAGAGTGAGCTCCGTTGACGGGTTTGAAAAGGGGGAATTGCCGAAGCGACGAGTTTCTCATTGGCTTTGTTGCTGGGTCTGTCATTGAATAAATGCAGAACTGTCGTATAGTTATTTACTATATGGAGGGCTATCTTACGCTAGAATAACCGTTGATTTTTTCCTAGCAGCAGCGATTCCCTCGTTGTTGTTTTTGTTTTTTCTAAAGGTTTACGGTGATCTTTGCGATTTAGCTCTATTCAGAACTTAACATCGTCATTAATAACAATGGCGAAAAAAATCTAATGAATAGAGGTGTTCTACATGAATTTTGGGCAATTATTAACTGCGATGGTTACCCCATTCGATCAAGAAGGAAAAGTTGATTTTCAAGCAACAAACTCATTAATTAATTACTTAATAGCAACTGGAACGGAAGGTATCGTTGTTGCTGGAACAACAGGTGAATCTCCGACATTAACTACTGAAGAAAAAACTGAATTATTTAAATATGTTGTAGAAGTAGTAGACGGGCGTGTTCCGGTAATTGCAGGAACTGGATCAAATAATACAGTTGCATCTATAGAGTTAACAAAAATTGCAAGTTCTGTAGGGGTCAACGGCATTATGTTAGTCGTACCTTATTATAATAAACCAAGTCAAGAAGGACTCTATCAACACTTCAAAACAATAGCTGAATCAACAGAATTACCAGTAATGCTTTACAATATTCCTGGACGAAGTGCTGTTAATATGTTACCTGAGACAATTATACGCCTTGCTCAAATTGATAATATCGTTTGTATTAAAGAAGCTAGCGGAGACTTAGAAGCAATTGCTAATATTATTCAACACACGCCTGAAGATTTCCTAGTTTATACTGGAGATGATAGTTTAACGCTACCATTAATGTCAATTGGTGGTTACGGTGTAGTAAGTGTTGCTTCTCACGTTGTTGGTCTTGAAATGAAGCAAATGATTACCGCATTCCAAAATGGCGAATATAAACAAGCCGCCCAAATGCATCGTAATCTATTACCAATTATGAAATCAATGTTTATTGCCCCTAACCCAACTCCTGTAAAAGCTGCACTTGGAATGCTTGGTCAAAACGTTGGGTCAGTACGATTACCGTTAGTTCCACTTACTCTAGAAGAATCACAAATTGTCCATTCTGCATTAGAGCCAAAGATTTTATCTTCAGCTGTATAAATGTATATCGATAAAAGAAAAGCGCAAGGCGCCCGCCTAATGGCGACAAACACTGGCAGGTCGGCAAGAAGCGGTCTGCTCCTTGACCTAGACAGTTTCCAGGTAAGGAATTTTATCCTTTCTTACATTGTAAAAAAGAAGCTTCCAAGCTATATTAATAGCCTAGAAGCTTCTTTTTTATGGAATTACTCTTTATCTACTTTTCACTAATAGTTCCACAGCTTCTTGGATAAATTTATCCGTTCCCTCCCCCTTTTCTATTTGATCTCTGATACATTTTTCTAAGTTTTCACTTACTACAACACCAATTGCGCGATCAAGAGCATTTCGTGCAGCTGACATTTGAACAACCAATTCTTTGCAATCCTTTTCTTCTTCCATCATTCGCAAAATTCCTTTAATTTGCCCTTCAATTCTTTTTACTCTATTTTTAACCTTATCATCATATTTCATTTATTTTTCCACCCTTCATGTAATACTTATCAAATGCTAATCGCTACAAGAATAATTCTCAATCCAATTATATACCCCTTGCAGTATTAAAGCAAGGTTCTAAATAGGAATTCCTATAGGAGTTGTCAGTTTTATAATTTATTGTGGAATTCTTCAACAGTATTAGCCATAATAGAATCTAAATTGTTTCAAGGAATTTACTCATTCCCGACAGCAAATCAAAATACAAAAAGTCTGATCACCATTTCGGTAGTCAGACTTCTTTTATGTAATGTACTCTTAATTGCTTCCTTTAGTGTTTAATCTATTTCTCTAGCAAATATCCCTAATTTTCCTTTCAACTTATCGTATAATTGTTCCAGTGTCCCCTCGTCATTGATTGGATAGTTCGGTTCACCGCGATCAATGACATAACCATGAACTAGAAATGTTTTCATTCCTATTTGTGATGCGGACATATCCTCTTGCTTGTCATTTCCAACCATTATACAATCTTCTGGCTTCACTTCTAGGCGGTGACAAATATTTCGGTAATACTCAACATGTGGCTTTGTATAAACACTTTCTTCATATACAGTCACGATATCAAATGTTAATTCGTTGATACCAGCCCAACGTAAACGCTCATAAATAGCTGCTTTTGGAAATAAGGGATTAGTAGCAATGACAATTCGGTAACCTTGATTTACGGCTTCTTCAACTACTTTTTTTGCGACCGGTGTAGGTTCCGTTAAGTAATTTAAAGTAGGAAATGTTTCTTCATAAAATTTATCTAATGTCGGCCAAATTTCTTCTTTATTAAGATTCACTAATGATAGGAATGACTCCGTGAAGACTTGTTCATTTGTTTTTTCTTCCTCTAGATTACGTATCATCGCATCTGTACCAGCAAGTAGAGCTTTTGTAAATTCATGAGGATCAAGTATGTGTGATACTCTTGATCCTAATTTCTGTATATAGTTTTTCACAAATAAATCCGTGTCCATAGGAAGCAATGTACCATCTAAATCAAATAAAATTACTTTTGACATCTCTTATTCGCCTCACCTTAGTTTTTTATATAATTTATTAATTTCTAACTTGGAAACTGTCTAGCTCTAGCAGCCTATCGTTCGTGACCAAGGCGCTTGCGCTTTTCTTGTACTTTAAGAAAGTTTAACTTCGCTAAAGGATTAAAGTATAAGAAAAACTGAGGCTTTCGCTATAGGACTTGACGATACGCAGAGTTTTCCTAAACAATACCAAATATACCATACACAATTGTAAAAAGCCTAACGAAAACATTAGGCTTTATTAATCGTTAAACTTTATTAAATTTCGATGTCTACTCCGATACTGTCTACTCTTCCAACCTCTTTAATATAATTAGCAACAGCTTGGTGATTAGGGTCTGTTACATAGGCATCAAGAGCTGCACGGTCTTCAAAACGAACCATAAGAACGACTTGATATTCTTTGTTTCTTTCAGAAATATTTAGTCCAGCATGAAGTTCAGCAATACCAGTAAGGTGATCTTTCAATGCTTTAAATCGTTCAATCACTTCAAGTAATTGATCGGCAGTGGTTTCCTCGGAAAATTTAACTAAAACTATACGTTGAATCATTTGGTGCTCCTCTTTTCTTTCTAAAATTTTATCCCACTGCTCATTTTAACGATCAATTAGTAGATATGCAATTTTTTTGTTTGAAACATTAATATAAAGCTGAACTTCAATCAGTGGGGCTCCTACTGTCCCTTAAGAGTGGGATAAATATTGTAAAACGTAATAGAACCTTGTTTATTACTCTTAATCAAACTGATTTGAACTTAAGGGTCATAGACCCCCACCTCTAAGCGGAGCGTAGGTGGGAACTTCCATTCAGGTGGAGTTGAGACTCCATCTTAATTTTCGATGTTCTAGCGAGCAACAACGAGTTCTCTTGCCGTTACACAGATATTACTATTCTACTTCGCGATTAATAATTTCATCTATGACTTCTTCAATCACTTCTAGACCTTCATGGAGTTGTTCATCAGTAATAACAAGTGGACATAAAAAACGTAATACATTACTGTATAGACCAGCCCCTAAAATGACAACTCCACGTTTATTTGTTTCTTGAACAATTCTTCCAACTAACTCTTTGTTTGGTTCTTTCGTATAGGGATCCTTTACAAACTCAATTGCAGTCATAGCCCCCAACGTACGAATATCTCCAATTTGTGGGATAGCTTTCTTTAGTATTGAAAATCGATTCACAATTTGTTCACCAATAGATTGCGCCCTGTCATAAAGTTTTTCTTTCTCTATCATATCAATAACGTTCAATGCGGCGACACAGCCAAGTGGACTCCCTCCGTATGTTCCACCGATCTCACCAGAATAAGGTGCATCCATAATTTCTGCACGCCCTGTAACTGCACTAATCGGTAAACCAGCAGCAATTGATTTTGATAATGTCATTAAATCTGGAATTACATCATAGTGCTCGATTGCAAACATCTTTCCTGTACGACCAAACCCTGTTTGCACTTCATCAGCTATGAATAAAATTCCATATTTTTCACATAATTTTTTAACTCCTTGAACGAAACGAACCGATGGCACAATAAACCCACCTTCTCCTTGTACGGGCTCCATAATAACTGCAGCTACATCTTCAGCAGAAACTTCACGTAAAAAAAAGTCTTTAAACTGAGATAAAATAAGGTCATCGACATCATCGTTTGTCATTGCACTTGGCTTTCGATAGTAATACGGATAAGGCATTTTATACGTATCAGTTGCAAATGGACCAAAACCATTTTTATACGGTTTTACTTTACTCGTTATGGACATTGCCATATACGTTCTACCATGGTATCCACGCTCAAAAGAAATAATTCCTCTTCGCTTCGTGAATTTCCTAGCAATTTTAATCGCATTCTCTACTGCTTCGGCACCACTATTTAAAAAAAATGTTTTTTTATCATGTGTTCCAGGTGTAATCGAATTTATTTTTTCTGCTAATGTAATATACGGTTCGTACATCATGACATGAAAGGAAGTATGCAAATAATCGCTTATTTGATGCTTTAGTGCATCTACTACTTGTTTAGGACAATGTCCAACATTCATTGTTCCAATTGCACCGGCAAAATCTATAAATGTATTTCCATCAACATCAGTAAGTAAGGCACCACGACCTTCTTTAACAAAAGTCAGTGCTGTATTAAAGGGGCCTCTAGGAACATTTTCGTAACGACGCTCTAATAAAACCTTTGCTTTAGGTCCAGGTATTTCAGTTTTTAAATCAATGAACTTTTTCAATGGGTCACCTCACAATCATCGTTTTCTTATTTTTGCAATTTGGCACCAATCAATAATCGTTAGCGCTATAATTTCAGCTGTAAGGAAAATATCATCTAATTCAATATACTCATTTGGAAAATGGGCCTTACTGGAGATGCCTGGTCCAAAAACAATGGATGGTGTTTTCCCTACTTGTGTAAGTAAACCACCGTCTGTACCCCACGGAGATGCTTCTATGACTGCGTCGAGCCCTACGACCTCCTTATACTTTGCCTTTAAAATTGCCATTAAAGGGTGGTTTTCATCGATACATCCAGGTACCCATTGTGCTCCAAACCACTCTAATTCTACGGGGTGTTTTTTAAACCACGGATCAATATTTTCAAGTTTTTTTAACCATTCTTTGAACTCTCTTTGGACGTCCTCGATTATTTCATTTGGGGCAATCCCAATTCGACCTTCTAATAATACGAGATCTGCTACTGATGAAGGCCATTCTCCACCTTTAATTGTACCGATATTTATTGGGACTGGAATGGGGATATTAGCATAAAGTGGGTCGTTAATGCGTTGGTTACGAACGGTTTCGAGTCCTTCAATATGTTTGACAACTATTGCACTTTTTTCAATTGCACTGACTCCGTGGTATCTTGTTCCACCGTGGGCAGAGCGGCCTTTTACGCGAATTCGAAACCACTTGGAGCCTTGCTGTTTTGGAAAAATTTTCATATTTGTTGGTTCTGGGATTATCGCTGCATCTGCTGTAAACCCCTTCATTACTGCAGCTAAAGTTCCCGCACCACCACTTTCTTCTTCAACTACGCTTTGTAATATGACATCCCCTTTTAATTGAATGCCTAACTCTTTAATAGCTTTTACTGCCAAATAACTTGAAAGATTACCACCTTTCATATCAGTCGTACCACGTCCATACATTTTTCCATCTTGTACCACACCATGATAAGGATGATTTTCCCATTGCGAAAGATCCCCTGCCGGTACTACATCGACGTGTCCATTTAAAATCAATGATTTCCCATTCCCTTTCCCTTTTAAAACACCAATCACATTTGGGCTTTCTACAAAAGATTCGCGTGTAGAAAAGAAATAAGGGTGTTTTTTTAAATCCTCACCATCAAGTTCCCACATATGAACTTCTAGACCCATTTGTAAAAAATTTGTGGCAATAACCGATTGGATAAGTCCTTCATTACCTTGAGTACTTGGAAGTTTGACAAGATCTTGTAAAAATATAATCGCTTGTTCACGGTTTTCGATTAACCATTTGTGGATATTTTCTTGCGTTCGGTTCATTTCAGAGCCTCCTTCAAAAAAATACAACTGATTACAAAAGCCAATACTCTACAGCTCTATACGTAAAAAGCTAGACTTATCGTTAACAAAGTTAGATGAGGTAAGGTGACTAGTCGTTAAGGCACTGTAACTAGACAGCTTTTTAATCAAATTGATTTGTACTTAAGGGTCATAGACCCCCACCTCTAAGCGGAGCGTAGGTGGGAACTTCCATTCAGGTGGAGTTGAGACTCCATCTGAATTTTCGATGTTCTAGCGAAGCTAGAACGAGTTCTCTTTATACTCTTAATCTTTAAAAACCAATTCGACTACATTTTTTTTAAGTTAGAATTAACTGTAAAGTCACAACCAGTATGGTTGTAAACATCAGCAACGGTATAAGGTTTCATAATTTCTAGCAATAATAAACCATCTTTTGTTACTTTAAATACCGCTAAGTCTGTAATAATTAAATTGACACAGCTTTGAGCAGTTAATGGAAGACTACATGTTTGCAAGATTTTAGGACTTCCATTTTTATTTACATGGTTCATAAGCACGATTACTTTCTTCGACTTTTGTGCGAGTTCGATTGCCCCACCCATACCAGGGACTTTTTTTCCTGGGACAATCCAGTTAGCAAGATCTCCTTTTTCACTAACTTCTAACGCTCCTAAAATAGTGACATCTACTAACCCTTTCCTTATAATTCCAAACGCAGTAGCACTATCAAAGTACGAGGCTCCAGGAACAACAGTTATAGGAAATCCTCCAGCATTACACAAATTAGCGTCCTCATTACCTTTTCTGGGACTAGGACCAGTTCCTAAAATTCCGTTTTCAGCATGGAACATTACATTTACCGATTTAGGTAAGTAGTTTGCTACTAATGTGGGGATACCAATGCCTAAATTGACGATCATCCCGTCTTTTATTTCCTCAGCGGCACGCATAGCAATTCGCTCTCTTACACCTACTCCCATACCCATTTCCAATCGACTCCCTCGGTTTGTATGACGATATCGACAAATGCACCTGGTGTAATAATCTCTTCTGGCTCGAGTTGACCAACTGGTACAATTTCCTCTACTTCCGCAATCGTTAAATCACCAGCCATTGCTATAAGTGGATTTGTATTTCTTGCACTCTTGTCATAAATTAAATTGCCGTAAGTGTCTGCTTTTTTTGCAAAGACGATAGAAATATCAGCAGTTAAAGCTGCTTCAATTAAATACTGCCTTCCATCAACCTCGACTACTTTTTTATTCTCTGAGAAACTAGTATTCATTCCTATATCAACGAGAACACCACCTATTCCCATCCCACCTGAGCGAATGCGCTCTACTAATGTTCCTTGTGGTGAAAATTCTACATCTAATTTTCCATCACTCATTAATTTCCCGGCCACTGGGTTAGAACCGATATGAGAGGCGATTAAACGTTTCGCTCTCCCTTGACTTATCAACTTCCCAATCCCAATGTTAGGGAAACCAGCATCATTTCCAATTAACGTCAACTCTTTACTACCTTTAGTCAGAATTCCGTTGATTAGTGTAGGAGGATTACCGACACCACCAAAACCACCGTACATGATAGTCATGCCGTCTTTAATATTAGTTAGGGCCTCATCTAATGTAAAAACTTTCATGAGTTTCATCCCCTCTTATTTCTGTAAATCACTCTTTATTTGGTTTAATTCTTTATTTACTTCAGTTAAAGCTGATTTTAGTCTTATAATAAGTTCATCAACTTCCTTCTTTGTAATAACTAATGGTGGAGAAATAATAATCGCATCACCACCAACCCCTTCATCACCAGAATTGGCTGGGTACACTAATAAACCTTTTTCCATACATTTTTGAATAATCAGAGTTGTCACCTTAAATTGTTTTGGAAATGGACGTTTTTGTTGTTGATCTTCTACAAATTCAATACCGAGAAGTAAACCTTTCCCTCTAACATCCCCTATCATCGGATAATCCTTAGCAAGTGTGAGTAATTGAGTTCTTAAATAATCGCCAATTTGTTCAGCCTGCTTTAATAAATCTTTTTTTTCTATATAGCTAATTACTGCTAATGATACAGCTGCTGACTGTGGATTGGCACTATATGTGTGGCCACTCATGATTATTTTTGACCCTTTTAAAATCGGTGCCATAACTTTGTCACTTACTAATGTCGCTGCCATTGGCGTGTAACCGGCCGTCATACCTTTTCCGAGTGCAACAATATCAGGGGCAACATTCCAATTTTCCATTGCGAGCATTTTTCCAGTTCTGCCTATTCCGGTCATCACCTCATCAGCAATGAAAAGAACATCATTTTTTTCACAGATTTCTTTGATTTTTTCGTAATATCCCCTCGGAGGATCAATAGCGCCACCTGCTGCACCGATAATTGGTTCAGCAATAAACGCCGCGATATATTTTTTCCCAATACGTTTAATCTCTCGTTCTAGTTCAAGTGCACAAAGAAGATTGCAACTAGGATACGTATCGTTATACGGACACCGATAACAATAAGGTGCAGACACACTTGGGAAATCCTCTAATAATGGAACAAAACGCTCCCTTCGCCCGACATGTCCTGACATCGATAATGCCCCTAATGTAATTCCGTGATAACTAATCCAACGCGAAATGATCTTATTTTTCGTATATATTCCTTGTTCTTGCCAATGTTGAATTGCAATTTTCATAGCCGTTTCAGTTGCTTCAGAGCCACTATTAACAAAAAAAGCCCAATTTACATCTCCTTTTGTAATTTCACTTAATTTTTTTGCTAATAATTCGGCTGGTTCACTTGTAAATTGAGCGCGGTAAACAAACGATATTCTTTTTGCCTGTTCATAAAGAGCTTCAATTATTTCTGGAACCCCATGACCGATACTTGCAGTTACTGCACCAGAAGAACCATCTATATAATCTTTTTCATTAGTGTCAAAGAGATAGACCCCTTTACCATAAGCAATAGTAGGATAGACACCGTCTAACAGTGGTTTAATTAAATGGCTATGTTCCATTCCTTTCCTCCTCTTGCCAATACTTACTAGCAAATGTTCCAAAAAATCCTAGATAACGTAAAAACTATTAACAAAGCTGAACTTCGACCATTGGAGTTGTTCCTTTATCCCCCATTGATCGTTAGTTTAACTTATACCACAGGGATAAGAATAACTAATGATAAGCGAAAGCTATTCTATATCGTACATTTAAGGGCAGATATCTCACCTAATTTTTTCTGTTTTTTTGAGGTTTGAGTAAGGTAGGGTTCTTACTGCCCCTTTAGAATGGGATAAAAGAGATATTTGATCAAAATGTAAGATCAATTAACTAAGTTAGATTAACTTTTTTACCCAAACATTCATATTTTCATATTTATCGCTTATAGAGCAGTTATTAGTTAATCTCCCATTGTATTTATAATCAAGTTTTTTTAAACATGCATTTATGCCATAAGATCCCGCTCTTGCTAACGAATAAGAGCAGAAAATCTTTCTTTTTACTAATTCTTTTTCTAATTTTGAGATTAGTAACTTCATAAATCCATAGCTACGATATCCTGGAAGCGTTGCACAATCGGTTATTTCTGCATTTAAATACGTAGTATTTACCTCTGCACTTGCCGCACTCACAATACTTCTGTCCCATTCCACTACGTAAAAAATCGATCCTTCTCTTATAGCAGTTTGAATATACATTTCATCGTTTATAGGGGTAGGGTACGAGCTAAAAACCTGGTTATATAAGCTGGCTAATGCCGATGCATCTTCTACATTTGCTAGTCTAATTGTGTATTCAGTAGGTAATGGATCTACTGAACTTGAAGTTGGCAACTCATATACTTTTTCAATTAACTCATCTTCCTTTTTCCATTCTCGGCTTGTTCTTCTTTTATCTGACAAATAGTAGGCCATAAAGTAAGCATTTTGACCTTTAAAATAGTTATCAATAACACCTTCTAAGAAAAAACCTTTTGAAAGTAAAAAGCGCCAATCTTCAACTCGAGACTTCACAATAATTTTTGAAAAAGACGATTTCTTCGAAAGTTTTTTTAACATTGAAACCATTTCTTCCATATTTCCTTGATAATCATCGACACGTAATCGTTCGCTCACAAAGTCATAACACACTTGCATCGAATAACTTTGACCTTTTTCCCATTGGGTAATATAGGACAGATAAATTTTTTTTATCATTTTTTTCTCCTTTCTTTATTGAAGTTTAGTCTGTAATTATTGTAAGAGTATAGTTATCAAACTATTTAAGGAAATCATGTCCCTATCAAACCGTTAGAAAGTTTGACTAAAATTTAACGAAGTGTATGAACGATTACTTCCAATCGGTGAGGTAAGTACCCACTATTAAAACGTAGCTTTATAAGGCGCATTAATTAATTCCTCATAAAGAATTTCTTTTTTTCTAGTGGGTAGGTTCCGTGTATATAAAGCAAAGTCTATCTCATGATTCATTTCATCTGTTAAATAAAGACCACAGTTTTTGCATGAAAGGGCTGGTACTTGTAATATTTGAACGGAGGACAAACCATCAGGCAGGATCCAATAACAATCCTTTTTTGCTTCTTTTATCTGGTTATTTTCACACCACATACAATTCACAATCTCTCCCCCTTCTTTTTTATTATTGCGTTTCGGAATTGCCCTCCGCTTTTTTTTCTTTCGACTTTATCAACTTTTCTTTCATTTGATCTCGTTTTTCACGTCGATCCTTAAGGCTCGTGTGATTTTCTGATGAATAATACTTTTTTCGTTTATTTAAGCGCTCTAACCCATCTGGAACTAAATTAAATTGTTCATCATTGAGTAAACCAGAAATACCAACGGCTTTTTCTTTTTTCATATTGTATATTTCATTAAAATACTCATCAGCACGCCCTGCAACGTAACCTTTTGGTTCAGGATAGGAAGTAATTACACCTTCGAAATTACGAAGCACAACTTTATCGGGACTTTGTGAAATGATATAGTTTGGTTGAATGGCAATCTTTCCACCACCACCAGGAGCATCAACAACAAAGGTCGGTACAGCATATCCTGATGTATGCCCACGTAAACCTTCAATAATTTCTAACCCTTTAGAAATTGGAGCGCGAAAGTGACTAATCCCCTCCGATAAATCACATTGATAAATATAATAAGGACGAATACGATTACGAACAAGATCGTGCATAAGTTTTTTCATAATTATCGTACTATCATTAATCCCAGCTAATATGACGGCTTGATTTCCTATCGGTACACCCACCATAGACAGCATGTCACAAGCTTTTATAGCTTCTTCAGTTAATTCGAGAGAATGATTGAAATGTGTGTTTAACCAAATTGGATGATATTTCTTTAAAATATTACAAAGTTTTTCAGTAATTCGTTGAGGAAAAACAACTGGCGCTCGTGTACCAATTCGAATAACTTCTACATGAGGAATGGAGCGTAAATTTTTTAAAATATATTCGAGAATAGTGTCATTAATTAATAGTCCATCGCCACCAGAGATTAACACATCACGAATTTCTGGCGTATTACGAATATAATTAACAGCAACGTCTAATTGTTTTTTAGGAACTCCCATTCCAACTTGCCCAGAAAATCTACGACGAGTACAGTAGCGACAATACATTGAACATTGGTTCGTTACCAAAAATAAGACTCGGTCCGGGTATCGATGCGTTAGACCAGGTACTGGAGAATCTTCATCTTCAAACAAAGGGTCTTCTAAATCATATTTCGTTTTATTTATTTCTGCTGATAAAGGTACTGACTGCATACGAATAGGACAACGTGGATCTTCTGGATTCATTAATGATGCATAATAAGGAGTGATATTTAAAGGGATAGTTTGAGTTGAGATACGTACCCCTTCTTCTTCATCAGGAGTTAAATTGACAACTTTCTTTAGGTCATCTAACGTACGTATGGTATTCGTTAATTGCCACATCCAATCATTCCATTTTTCTTCTGGGACATCTTTCCATAGATCTATCTCACTGTAATGACGTCTAACAATTTTCCCACTTTTGTTTATCATACATTTACCCCCTACTTTTCAATGCAATCTACTTACCTTTTATCATTGCAAGAAACGTGCCAAGGGGTAAAACCGTATAAAGAAAAGTAGTTAAGTAGCTAATTTTTATATAATGCAAAAAAAATGGCAGCAAATGATTTTTCATTACTGCCATTTTTTTTGCATCTAAGTGAATTTTCCAATTCAATTATTCAATCGATATCCATCTAGTTAAAAACGTACTAATCCAACTAGATATAATCTAAGCCGCATAAAGCTGAACTTCAATCAGTGGGGGGGCCTTCATCCTCCACCTAATCTTATCGATTTTCTTAAGTTTTAAAGTGGGGTCTTACTGCCCCTTAAGAGTGGGATAAAGCTATATTTTGGAATTTAGAAATCTTACGTTATTTTTCTATTCCGTATTTATTTAATTTATATTGTAACGCCTGTCGTTTTATACCTAATGCTTTGGCTGTTTTCGAAATATTACGATCATTATCATTAAACATCCTGAAAATGGTTTCTCGCTCAAATTCTTCTATAATATTTGGTAGATCGATTCTTTCTTTTATTGGTGAGAATCTAGCTGTTTCAGGAATTACTTGTGATGCTGTATTAAAAATATGAGAGGGCAAGTGGTGTTTCTCTATCATTTCATAACCAAAATCAATAATATTAAATGCAGATTCGATTGCATGGTCTAACTCACGAATATTACCTGGCCAATCGTATTGACTTAAATATTGTAATGCTTCTATACTTACTTCTTTAACTTTCAACCCAAACAAATCATTACACTTTTTAATAAAATGGTCGATTAAAATAGGGATGTCTCCTTTTCTATCTTTAAGGAGAGGTAATTCTATATGGACGACATTTAATCGATAATATAAGTCAGATCTTAGTATTTTTTTCTCTAGCGCTTTTTTAGGCTTTATATTCATCGCTGAAATAATTCTGACATCGACCTTTTTTTCTTCATTTCCACCTAATCTTCTAATCCTTCCATCTTGAATAACTCGAAGTAATTTTGCTTGAAGTAAAAGATGAAGACTATTTAACTCATCAAGAAATAGCGTTCCACCATCAGCTTGTTCGAAAATACCTGGTCGATCAATTGCACCAGTAAAAGCACCTTTACTCGTACCAAATAATAAACCTTCCAACAATTCTTTTGGAACTGCTGCGCAGTTTAATGCAATAAAGGGCTTTTGGCGGCGAGCACTAGCATTATGAATGCTTTGAGCAACTAATTCTTTTCCTGTTCCAGTAGCTCCGTAAATCATAACTGGTGAAAGTGAACGGGCAGCCCTTTTTGAGATTGATACCGCCTGTTGAAAATTTGGATTTTTACCGATCAAATCACTGAAATGATAAACTGCAGATCCTTTAGATATTCGTTCTAATTTTTTCGATTGAAATAACTGCTTTCTTAACTCAAGTGTTTGGTCATACATACTTACAATTTGAGTTATCTCCTTGGCTGTTTCTACAGCTCCTATAATTAATTCACCTTCATATAAAGGATAAGTGCTATTAATCGTTGTAATTTGCTTGCCCTGCAGATTTACATAGGTTTGCATCACATCTACAGTTTCACATCCTTTACTTAAAGCTAAGTTCAAAGTGCTCGTCTCACTTGTTAAAGAGGGATAAAGTTGAAATATATTTTTACCTAACACTGTTTCTCGAACTAATCCATCTATATCAGCCATGGTTTGGTTGTAAAAAGTAGTTACACCTTGACTATCCACGACATGAACTCCAATATTAACTTTATTTAATATCCATTCATAATGTTTTGATAACTGCATGAACAAGATCCCCTCCTTATTCTAGCTTATGTTCAAGATGCGGATGGTTATAAGAATATGGTCATCAATCTATATTACATAATTATATGAAAGGATAGGGAAATGTTTCATTTATTTAAACGCTTTTCGTAAACATTGTTGTTGAACCGTTTATTGAAAAGGTTTTACGTGACCGCTTTTCATGATTTTTCCTCCCCGCGGTGACGCATCAACTCTTTACGTGACCGCAACCTTTAAGCAAACAACAAAAGGGCACGTATTGTCATAATACGTACCCGTTCTTTTATAATAAATTTAAGCTTCATACTTTTTAAATGCTAATGAAACATTATGTCCTCCAAACCCTAATGAGTTTGAAATTACGATATTTACGTCGGCTTTTTTAGCGGTATTTGGCACGTAATCTAAATCTAAATCCTCATCAGGCGTTTCGTAATTAATGGTAGGTGGGATAATACTATCTTTAATTGCTAATAGGGAGAATAGTGCTTCAATTGCTCCTGCGGCGCCTAACAAATGTCCTGTCATTGATTTCGTTGAACTGACGGATAACTTGTAGGCATGCTCTCCAAACACTTCTTTTATAGCAATCGTTTCATATAAATCATTATAATGTGTACTCGTACCATGAGCATTAATATAGTCAACTTGTTCAGGAGAAAGATTAGCATCTTTCAATGCTAGTTTCATTGCTCTTTGTCCACCTTCTCCATTTGGTGCTGGAGTGGTAATATGATGAGCATCTCCCGTAGCCCCGTAACCAACAATTTCACCATAAATTTTCGCCCCACGTGCTAATGCATGCTCTAATTCTTCTAAAATCAGTATCCCTGAACCTTCTGCAATGACAAAGCCATCGCGATTTTTGTCAAACGGACGACTTGCAGTATTTGGATCAGGATTTGTAGATAATGCCGTCATATTTGAAAAACCAGCGATTGTCATTTCTGTAATTGCAGCTTCTGTTCCTCCAGTAACCATCATGTCTACATCGCCATTCTGAATGACACGGTAAGCATCGCCGATGGAATTAGCACCTGAAGCGCATGCTGTAACAGAACAGTTATTTATCCCTTTTGCACCTAATTCGATTGAGACACGTCCAGATGCCATATCCGGAATAAGCATTGGGATAATAAATGGGCTAACACGCTTTGGTCCTTTAGACAAGAACTTTTTATGTTGTTCCTCAAATGCGTCTAATCCACCAATTCCAGAACCAATCCAAACACCAATCCGTTCTGGGTCTACATCCTTACCAATTTCTACACCAGAATCAGTAACAGCCATTTTACTAGCAGCAATAGCTAACTGTGTAAATCTTGCCATTCTTCTTGCTTCCTTACTATCCATATATTGTTCAGGAGTAAAATCTTTTACAACCGCAGCAACTTTTACATTAAAGTTCTCCGTATCTATCTTTGTTAAAGGACCAATGCCAGAGACACCTTTTTTAATCTCTTCCCATGTCGTAAAAATATCGTTTCCTAGAGGTGTTACTGCTCCAATTCCTGTAATTACTACTCTTTTTTTCATTGTAAACTCTCCCCTCAAAATATTATTATTATTTACCCCATCTTAAACAAACCGAGCCCCAAGTTAAACCGCCACCAAATCCAACCATGACGACGATATCACCATCTTTTATTAGGCCCTTTTCAACCTCAGAGAATAATGCTAACGGTATAGAAGCTGCTGAAGTATTACCGTGTTTCGTGACAGTCGTTGAAACTTTTTCTTTGTCAAGACCAAGTCTCTCTCTTGCTGCATCAATAATGCGTATGTTCGCTTGATGTGGAATGAGAAAATCGACATCTTCTTTTTTTAGTCCAGCTTTATATACTACGTTCAAGCTAGATTCAGGCATTTGTCGAACAGCAAATTTGAAAACCTCGCGACCATTCATTGTGACAAAATTCGATTTATTATCAACAAGTAAATGTTTCCCGCCTGTACCATCTGCTCCTAATTCAAAAGATAAAATACCCTTACCAGAGGGAACCTCGCTAAGTACAACAGCACCTGCTCCATCACCAAATAAAACTGAAGTATTTCGATCTGACCAATCAGTAATTTTAGAAAACTTTTCACTACCTATAATTAAAATATTTTTATATGTATTTGTTTCGATGAATTGCTTAGCAGTCACCAGTGCATATACAAATCCTGAACATGCTGCACTAAGATCCATAGCCGGAATATTCGGTATTTCAAGAGCCTCTTGTACCATACAAGCTACAGTTGGAAAAACATAATCTGGTGTCGCAGTTGCAACCAAAATCAAATCAATATCTTTAGCATCAAGTGAAGCATCTGCTAGTGCTTTTTGGGCTGCAATTACTGCCATATCAGATGTATCCATATCGCTATCAGCAATCCTACGTTCTTCAATTCCAGTTCTTGTGCGAATCCACTCATCAGTTGTATCAACCATTTTTTCTAATTGTTCATTAGTAACTATATTCTCTGGAACATAGGCACCAATACCAACGATACCAACACATTTCATTTTACCACCCTAACTTTTCCTTATGACTAGGTCATAATATCTCATATATATATTTATTTTACAGGAAACCACTAAAAAAAAAAAGTTATTTCATTGAATTTCATCATTCATTATACTCACCATTAAGATACTTATAGCTAGTCACAGCGTTCACAACTTATATAATGTTACGTGGCTCAGTTTTGGTAATTAAACTCATTCATTTAATAACATTTTGAATCAGCTGGTCTATACGTTCAAAAGTATTACAAATATAAAATATTGAATTTTAAAACAAAAGAACAAGGAAATAATCTATTATCTATGCCAGTTGCTTGCTAGTGTCTTAATTTCACTTAATTTAATCATTTTTTACAATTTTGTTAATCCATTTTTTATTTTTAATAATCTCAACAAACTCAGTTTCTTCAACAGGCTTACTAAACAAGTATCCTTGAATTTCGTCACACTCAATTTTTTGCAAACTTAATAACTGTTGAGGTGTTTCAACCCCTTCAGCTACGACTGTTTTGTTTAACTTATGACAAAGCGCAACAATCGCTGCTACTATTTCAAAATTTGTTACTTCTATTTGCATATCCTTTACTAAACTCTTATCAATTTTAATAATATCACATGGTATTTGTCGTAAATAATTAATCGCAGAATAACCTGTCCCAAAATCATCTAAAGCTATCGATATACCTAGCTCTTTAATTTGAGTTAATGTTTTTAGTACTTGTTCTTCTTTATCAATGATTACGCTCTCAGTAATTTCAAATTCTATCCATTTTGCTTCTAACTCAGTTCCTCTTAACATAGTTAGTACCTTCTCAACAAAATTAGATTGAAATAATTGTATAGCTGATAAATTAATAGAAATCTTTACAGGGGTGATCAACTGTCTTTGCCACATTTTACTTTTGGTACAAACTTCTCTTATCAACCATTCACCAATTTGGATAATTAGTCCAGTTTCTTCCGCAATAGGAATAAATTCTAACGGTGAGATCATCCCCAATTCTGGATGGTTCCAACGGATAAGTGCCTCTGCACCAGTTACTTCATATGTAATAGGGTCAAATCGAGGTTGATAATGGATAATTAATTCATCGTTCATTACTGCTTTTTGTAAATCATTTTTCAACATAAATTTTTTATCACTAGCTAAATTCATTGAAGGGGAAAAAATTTGATATTGATTTTTCCCATTATATTTTGCACTATACAAAGCCGAGTTAGCATGCTTAAACAGTTGTTGCATACTCTTTCCAGAATATGGGTAAACACTAACGCCAACACTAGCAGTTATAAAAAATTCATAACCTCCTATTTTAAATGGATGGTTACCGATGCTTGTAAGTAGTTGATTTGTCGCTTTCTCAATGAGTTCAAATTCCCCTACATTTGGTAGTAATAAAGCAAACTCATCACCACTCAATCTACCAATGATTGCAGTATCACCAAAATTTTGTTTCATTTTATTTGAAACTTCCTTTAACAGCAAGTCTCCTATTTTATGTCCTAAACTATTATTAACATGTGTAAATCCATCTAAATCTAGTACCATCATCGCAAATTGTGATTCTTTTTCTTGAGCAATTAATAACTCTTGTTCAAAAAGCACTTCAAAATGCCTTCGATTAGGTAAATCTGTTAAATAATCAAAATAAGCCATATAATGGGTTTTTTCATCTATTTTCTTTTGTTCTGTTATATCTCGTAAATTAAAGACAACCCCATTTATAAAACGGTCTTTTAAATGATTAGTAGCACTTATTTCACACCAAACTAAATAGCCATTTTTATGTTTTATTTTCAGTTCAAATCGAAACGAATTGCCAGTCTGGTTTAAGATATTTTTCAATCCACTTTGTACACGTATAATATCTTCTTCAAGAATGTAATTAAAAATTGGAGATCCAATAACCTCAGATAATCTATAACCTAAAATTTTTTCAACAGAATGATTAACAAAAGTAAGTGTTCCACTCACATCAAATATACCAATCATAAGCTTTGAGTTTTCGATAATAGAATGCATTTGCTTTTCTGTTTGCATAAGTTTTAATTCCATGATTTTCTTTTCAGTAATGTCAGTTCTAAGTGTTAAAAACTTTAATGGACGCTGTTTCTGATCAAGAATTGGGAAGATAGAAATAAAATTCCATATAGAAGAACCATTTTTCCTTTTTATGTTCATTTCCCCTTTCCAAACTTCTCCACTTAGAATTGTTTTCCATAGATTTTTATAAAAGTCTTTACCGTGGTAACCTGAATTAAAAATTCTAGTGTGCTCACCGATTAGTTCTTGCCTCGTATAACCGACCACTTGACAACATTTTCGATTAACATATGTAATGAACCCTTTTTCATCGGTCACCAAAATAATGGAATCTTTTTTTAGCACTTCATAAATATCACGTAAACTTCCATCGTTTCCTTCATAATTGGTATTTTTCACTTCTTCTTCAAGATAGGTGACTACACCATTTAACTGCTTACAAATTTGTGAAAATTCCTTAGGAACTTCTATATTTTTTCCGAAATTAACTAATTGTTGTTTGATTTGTTCTATTTCATCTAACAATTTTGCTGCCTTAACTAAATTATTCATATACTGCTCCTTTAATCTCTCTACTTTCATTAAGTACACGCTCAAATGAGAACTTACAGAATACTCAGTTATTTATTCGAAAAGCAATTCTGTCTAGAAACCATTCTTTTTACACTATCCCCAAATATAAAGCTGAACTTCAATCAGTGGGGGTTTTCCTTCATCCCCCACTGATTGTTAGTTTAACTTATACCACGGGCATAAGAATAACTAATCATCAGCTTTCACTGATGAAAGTTATTCTATATCGGACCTTTAGGGGCAGTTAATCCCCCACCTAAACTTTTTGATTCTCTTATGTTTTGAGGTGGGGGTCTTACTGCCCCTTAAGAGTGGGATAAATTTGTAATTGTATAAGTAATACGAGTCTAATAGATAGGTCTAATTTAATACTTTTAACAAGTGTATAAAAAAAGACTATTCCAATTAAGAATAGCCAAAAAATTTAAAACAATAAAAAAACTTAAAATTTTGGCAACCCGGCGATCATAGTTTTAACCTTAGACCCGTAGCTTTGCGTCCTTACTTTTCAGTAAGTTTGCCTTTTTCAACTGAGTAAGTAGAAAGACGTAATACTATCTAACTACTTTTACTATTATAAATCAAAGATATAAAATTTCAATGTTTTTCCAAAGTATCGCAAGTTTTAATTATTCTAAGCAGTGAGTGAATTTAATTAATGACTTAAATAGTATATTAGTGGAGAGAATGATGGATAATCAAATTCATTAATTACGTTGATACTGAAATACTTTATTTCGATAAAGCTGAACTTCAATCAGTGGGGGTTATCCTTCATCCCCCACTGATTGTTAGTTTAACTTATACCACGGGCATAAGAATAACTAATCATCAGCTTTCACTGATGAAAGTTATTCTATATCGGACCTTTAGGGGCAGTTCATCCCCCACCTAAACTTTTTGATTTCCTTAAGTTTTGAGGTGGGGGTCTTACTGCCCCTTAAGAGTGGGATAAACGTAAAGGTGAATATTATGATACAATTATGATACAATCTCATTAATAAATTTTCGATAATTGATAGTATTAATTATCATTAAAGGGGTTATTTTCATGGGAAGTACATACGTTTTCCGACTTCTCGAAACTGCGGTTGTCGGTTTTATTGGTGGATACTTATTTAGTATCATCCATTTTCCACTACCATGGATGTTAGGGTCATTAACGCTTGTTATGGTTTGGCAAGGACTGATGAAGCGAAAGTCATATTGGCCTGGTTCCATAAAAAATAGTGGGTTAATTATTTTAGGTATTTATTTTGGGTTATATTTTTCAAAGGAAACATTTTTAACAGTTGGTCCCTATTTTCTCCCTTACCTAATAGCAACCTTCCTCCTTATACTCTTCAGTATTTTCCTAAGTTCAATTGTAACTAGGTGGATAAATGTCGATAACATTACTAGTGCTTTCGGTTCTATTCCAGGTGGGCTTACAGAAATGGTAATTGCTAGTGAAGCTCTAAATGCTAAATCTTCATTTGTATTAATCTTTCAAACTGTTAGGTTACTTACCGTTTTATTTCTGGTACCAAGTACGATTACTTATATTTTCAATGAACGAAGCTCTTCTAGCTATGAGTGGTCAACAGCAACGGTGTTTAGTTTTGGAAATTGGAATTTATTATGGTTTGTAATCCCTGTAGTTATGGGAATATTATTTCGAAACAAATTACCAGCCGGGACAGTAATAGTACCACTATTAATTACAGCACTTATGAACATTAGTATAATCAGCTTATCAACCCTTCCCCCTTTTTTATTAATTTTAGCTCAAGTAGCAGTTGGAATTGGATTAGGTAAAAATATTTCTTTTAGCGACTTGAGACTAGGCGGGAAATATTGTTTCGTTTATTTTGGAGTTTCTCTTGCCCTTATTTTTGTTTCGTTTGGTTTAGGAGGATTGTTAGCACACTTTACTACTCTAAATCTGTCAACGGCTATTTTGAGTATTGCTCCTGGAGGTTTAATTGAAATGGTGTTAACAGCTTCTATTATCGGTGGGGACCCTGCCATAGTTAGTGCCCTACAATTAACAAGAATCCTTGTAATCGTTATATTTGTCCCTTCATTTATAAAATGGTATTTTAAAAAAGCGGAAATACAAAACGCGGCATAACACCTCAAGAGAACTCGTTCTAGCTTCGCTACGCTTAGAGGTGGGGGTCTATGACCCTTAAGAACAAATCATTTGATTAACTTTTCTTAAGTGGAAGTTATTAAAGCTGAACTTTAATCAGTGGGGGTTTTTCTTCAGCCCCCACTGATTGAAGTTCAACTTATACCACGGGTATAAGAATAACTAATCATCAGCTTTCGCCGGCCGATGAAAGTTATTCTATATCGAACCTTTAGGGGCAGTTTATGTGCCAAAAAAATGTTGTATGAAGTTACTTTATTTAATTTTCATCCTCAATTTGATTGATCTTTTCAGCTTCAGTAGTTGAATCTGTAGGAACGTAACCATACCCTGTTTCACTAATTTCTATTGAATGTGGTTCTTGCTGATTATTTTTTAGTTTATTAATTTCTGAAGACTTTTTTTTCAAGTAAACACCTCATTTTTAAAATTAATGAATATTATTCTGCTCGGTTTTCACGAAAATAGTAAAACGATACTTTATCATTATTCCAAATGATTTCGTTATTATACTTACTAGAGTGTCACGGTTTTTTATATAATGAATACTCTGTCCTAAGGGGGTTAATAGGGGGCTCTATAACAGTTTAGTTAAAAATATTTAATCTTATCTAAAATTCACTATTTTAGGTAAGGTTTTTTTATTCAAATAATTAATAGGTTGTTATAAAATGGTTTTATAGGAGGTGTTTTCATGTATACACTAAAAGAAGCCGCAAACATTTTAGGGGTTTCTAGTTCCACGTTACGTAGGTGGGAAAAAGAAGATAAAATTACTTCAACATGAACTTCCGGAGGGCACAGGAGATACACTACCGAAGATTTATCTAACGTTAATAAAAATAAAGTTAAAAATCCTAAAATGACTATAGGATATTGTAGGGTTTCTTCTACAGACCAAAAAGATGACTTGAAAAGACAAGTTCAAAATGTTAGTCAATATTGCACTGCTAATGGTTACTCTTTCAAATTTAGGTAGTGGATTAAATTACAACAAAAAAGGATTGAAAGAGTTGATTGTTTTGATAGAGTCCAATAAAGTTGCAAATATGTGAAGGATTTCACAATGTGGAAATCGAGATCATAAACCACAGCGAAGATAAAACATACGAACAAGAGTTGGTAGAAGATATACTATCTATCATTACTGTTTTTAGTAGTAGGTTGTATGGAAGCAGAAGTAAAAAAACTAAAAAAGTCAAGGAAACTATTGAAAGTGCTTTAAGAGAATGACTTACAATGAACTTAGTTAAGGGAGGTGAAAATTTGTGATATTCAACCGAAAAAATAAGTTAATCACTACAAAAGAACAAGAATTACAGCTAGATGGACAATCAAAAATGTGCAATTGGTTATACAATCAATTATTTCAATTAGTAGAAGAAGATTATAAAAATGGTAGACAGGAAAAACTATTAAACGGGCGTAATTTAAGGAACAAAGTTCCAAAAATTAAAGCACAATCTCCGTTTTTGTACAAAGTTCATTCATCTCCTTTGAAAAATACAGCCTTACGTTTAAAAGAAGCGTATGATAGATTTTTCGATCAAAAATTAGATAACCAAAAACCAAAATTTCGTTCTTGGAAAAAGAAATGGTTTTCTCTTTTTTACGATGAACCGAACAAAGGGTTTAAACTCCTTGATGAAGGTAAATTATCTATTACTTTCGGAAAATTATCTGTTGAAGAACATCAAGAATTAAAGAAAAAAGATAAAAAAATAAAGAAACAATTGTCTACAGTAGTTACTTTAGTAGAACCGTTGGCTCTCGGAGAGAACGAAAAGGTTAAAACACTTCGTATCACGAAAGATATTGGTGGGTATTATGCTATTTTTACGATTGAAAACTCAAAAGGAATAGAAATGGTTAAGGAAAACTCTTATATCGTTTTTGACCCTAACCACAAGAATTTAGCTGTTGGTATAGATCATAAAGGACGTTCTTACGAGCTTAAAGCGTTATCTTCAACACTAAAGTATTGGGATAAGCGTATCGACCAAATAAAATCAAAACGTGATAAATGCGAACGTTTTGCCCGTTTAGTTACAACACCAAACACACAGTATTGGAAACCAAGCAAGCGTTGGAATTATTTGAATCGTGCATTAGAGCGAGCTGAACTCACTCGGCGAGAACAAATTAAGCAAGTGTTATACAGTTATGCTCATTACTTCAGTAAGAAGTACGACCATATTTTGATTGGTGATTATGTACCAACTCCAGACGTTGCAAAGCATGGTTCCATGAAACGTGCCATGTTAAATCAAACACCAATTGGACAGTTTCGTAAAATCCTTGAATGGGTTCAAGAAAAGAATAGAAAATATTATACAAAAGTTGATGAAACAAGCACTACGAAAGCGTGTTGTGTTTGTGGTCATCACGAAAAGAAAGAACCTGATGTACGAGTATTTACGTGTAAAAGTTGTGAAACAACAATGTATCGTGATATGAACAGCGTTGTTAATATTGGTAAGAAAGAAGGAAAATTATTGCCACGCTTGGGCTATGTAGGCGTGAAATCCCCTACATATACGGTTTGGTGGGATTGGAAACGACAATCTATTGTCCGTGGAAAATACCGTCAACTGGCTAGTGTAAATGAGTCACTAGGAGAAATTAAAAGAACTCTTCGCCTGAAGAAGAGTTCCTCTTAAATATTATCTAGATATGCTCAACTTTGAGTAATTTTAGGTGAGTTAAGGGAAGCGGTGAGTTAACATGCCAAAATTTAGAAGAAAGCCAGTCATTGTAGAAGCTGTTAAAATTACTAGCCCAATAACTATTGAAACGGCTGAAGGAACATTAACTGGTAAGGCGGGAGATTATTTAATAACACATGCTGATGGTACGCAATATCCATGCAATGCTGACACTTTTAAACAAACATACGAACCCATAAAGGTAGATATAAGAACATTCGTGTATAAAGTATTAAGAAAAGTAAAACATAAACTAAAAACTCAGTAAAAAATTCAAAAAGTTCAATAATCTTTTAAGGTTTACATGTAACCCTGAAGTATAATAATACTCCAGGGTTCACTTAAAAATACGACTCTTAAGTACAAGAAAAATTCAACTAAATTTTACAAATTGGGTATTGTAATGGTAAAAGTTGTTCCATGATTAACCTCACTGTCTACAAAAATTGTACCTTTATGATCATGAATTATTTTAAAACAAACCATTAATCCTAAACCATTTCCATACTCTTTTGTCGAATAAAATGGTTCTCCAAGATGTTGTAACTTTTCTTTTGGTATACCCACACCTTCATCTTGAAAATCAATACTCACCGTTTTTTTATTTTGCCTTACTCTAATATAAAGATTTCCTCCAGTTGGCATCGCTTCAATCGCGTTCTTAACAAGATTTAGAAATACTTGTTTTAACTGGTTTTCATCACATTCGACAATAATCTCGTCTGAATTAAAGTCAGTTGTTATTACAACTCGTTTATATTTAGCCTCTGTTTTAAGGAATGTTATAGTATGATTAAGGATTGAAATTAGATTTTTCTGATTAAATTTTAAGATCTTTGGTTTAGCTAATAACATAAACTCGTCTACAATAAAATCAATCCGCTCAATCTCATCTAATAATATGTCAAAATATTGTTGCTTTTCTTCTTCTATCGTTTCATCTTTTAAAAATTCTGTATATCCCCTTAACGAGGTTAAAGGATTACGAATTTCATGCGCTACTCCAGCTGCTAGTTCTCCAATAAGTGCTAGTTTTTCAGACCTTAATATCATTTCTTCAACTTTTTTTCTGTCTGAAATATCTTTACGGATTGCAACATATTGATAAGGTTTGCCTTTATCATTCAAAAAAGGAACAATCGTCGTATCTACCCAATATTCCTTTCCATCTTTCGTAACATTTTTCACTTCACCTTTCCAAATATTACCCTTTCCGATCTTCTTCCACATGTCTTTAAAAAAGCTTGGTTGATGATAGCTAGAGTTTAATATGCTATGACTTCGACCTATTAATTCTTCACGACTATATTTTGAAATTTCACAAAATGTATCATTCACATACGTAATAATTCCTTTATTATCAGTAATTGCTAAAATCGAAGAGGCATCTAATGCGTGTTTTATATCTGCCAATTCTTTATTAGTATTTGCTAATACTTTTAATGTGTTTTTTAAATTTTCTTCAGTAGCTTTTCTGTCGGTAATATCAGTGCGAATTGATATATACTGATACGGTTTCCCATGTTTATCTAAAAAAGGAACGATCGTTGTATGAACCCAGTAGTACGTTCCGTCTTTGGATTTATTTTTAATTTCACCGGTCCATACAATCCCTTTTAATATTGTTTTATACATTGTGTGAAAAAATTGTTTATGATGATGACCTGAATTAAGGATTCGATGATCCTGTCCGATTAATTCTTCACGGGTGTATTTTGATATGGTACAAAACTTATCATTCACATAAATAATTTCACCTTTACAATCAGTTATAGCGATTATTGTAGTTGCATCTAATGCATATTTAATATCAGTGGTAAAATTACTAAAAGCGTTTGTAGAATTCAATTCATTTTCCTCTCTTCCTGTTCGTACGCTATTGTCTTTTTTCTATTATGCACCACAGAAAAACACTATGTCCATAGTGTTTTTCAACAAGAAGCCAAAGTACTTTTTTGTAAATTACTAAATTGAGTAGAAAACATGACTTTGCATTTATCATTTAAAAGGGACGAAACCAAGTGGTTTCGTCCCTTTATGTTCCATAATCAGAATTTATAAATTTCTAACTTGAAAACTGTCTAGCTTCAGCGCCTTCGCTTTTCTTAAAAGTTAATAACTTGAAAATTCTACTTTAGGATATTTCCTATCCCTATGACATTTCGTAAACTTTTCAAGTACAGTTCATAAATCTCATTTGAGTTGTTTTCGTTTTTTTCCATAATGACAAATAAATGTATTATGAACCGGGTGTATGGCACATGGTCGTCTCGTTAACTTCCTTCTTCAACTTCTCCTCGGATCGCTCGATACACTGCATTTCCTTCTGAATAATTGTAATATTACAATTATTTATTGCACTTGTTACTTATTCAGGTTCTTCATAAAGAGAGATAATTGCAGGGTTCAATAATGAAGTATTAGAAAAGTCTAAATTTTCTAGTGGATGTCCATTTGTATAAGACATTATTTCTTCTTCAATTTTTGTTAGATCTACATTAATATTGTCAAAGTTTTCATTACTGACACTTAATTCAGCAACTTTATCACGTAATATTTGACGAGTTTCGGTTAATATATAAAGCTTTTCTAACTTTTCAAAGTAAGTTAAAGAGTTTTGTTCCATACTGCTCCTCCTGATTATAAAGTTAAACAACACTGATTTTATAAGTATTACCACTACAATAACGAGATATGAATTATTTTTTACCGATATACCGAATTTATTCGATTGATCGTAAAAAGTAAAAATTTCTTGATTCAACTTTTACTGAGTAAAATTCATAACTAAATGGTGCTACATAAGTCTAAATGTTGTTGGAAACGATCTTTATTCAACAACATTTAGTATCAGAGTAGCAAAAATAAACAATTATGAAATTCATTAGCTAGGAAAAATTAATAAGAGTCTATTAAGGAAGGTGATAAAATCATGGAAATCGATGCTATTAGAGATCAAATTACAATTGAAGATGAAAATGGCAATATGAAGGACTACAATGTTGAGGGGTTATTCGATATGGAAGATAACTCTTATGTTTTACTTTCGGATGATGGTGAAACAATTCTTATGAGGATTGAGGATCAAGATAACGAACAATTTTTAGTGGGGATTACAAACCCAGACGAGAGAGACTCCATTTTAACTGCTTATGAACTCGCAGTAGAGGCAGAGCCGACAGAAATCCAATAAAGCTGAACTTCAATCAGTGGGGGGTTTTCCTTCATCCCCCACTGATTGTTAGTTTAACTTATACCACGGGCATAAGAATAACTAATCATCAGCTTTCGCCAAACCTTTTTCATCATCAAAACAACACCTTTTATAATGGAAGAAACTTCCTAACTTATAGTTACGTAATATCAAAATTTTGTAAGACATATTAAAAAAAACAAAACACATAATAGTCTTGTTTCAAAAAACAAATTCAATTTGGAGGTTAGATCTTATGAACACTATGATGCCACAAGGTACTTCGATCCAACAAATTAATGAATGTCGTCAGCAAGCTCAACAATTAATGCACCAAACTCAACAAGGTACTCAACAGTACAAACAAATGATGCAGCAAGAACAACAGAACATCCAAATGTTAGAGCAATTACTTCAACGCGAAAGACAAGCAGTTCAATATATTCAACAGTCTTTACAAGGGCATGACCAAGCTCTAAGACAGTGTCAACAAATTATCCAAACATGTAATCAAATAGAAAGTCAAATTGGGCATCAACAAACGAGCATGATACACTCATATCAACCAATACACCAACCAGCTCAACCTTCTATGATTAATCAGATGCAACATCAAATGGCTAGTCAACCACAATACCAAATGAGCAATATGCAACAACAATAACGATTAAATAGCTGGCTTTATTAGTCAGCTATTCTCCCCTACCCCCTTTTGTAAATTCATGCATTTTCTAATTGATGATTCCTAAGATAAAATCATGTTTTTTTACTAAACTTAAATCAGTTAGTTTTTTTCATCTCTCCCCTAACCTTTACTTTTTTCTTAAGTTTTGAGGTGAGGGGCTTACTGCCTTTAAGGGTGGGATACAATTATCGTAACCTACTAGCCCAAACATTATTTCTGTACTAGCAGTTCTTTGATTATTGTACCTTTATAACTACCAAAACCTAGCCGTTCAAATCTAAATCTATTTTCGAAAGGCCCATCGTAACAGTGACGAGAATAACGAACGATGAAATTAGTCCCGCTTTTCAATTCACCTAACGTGTATCTATAGTCTTTTGGTAGGGTGAGGATCTCTAGTACTGAAACTTATGAACTATCTTCACTATTTGTTCACACTTTAGACAAAACTACCCATTAATTCACTATCAAATATATAGGATAATAATACTATCTGTTTTAAAGGGAGTGACACATATGTTAAATACTTTGAGCTTAATAGAAAAAATTGAAGAAAAACGTCGTGAAATGCTTCAAATATCATTAAACTATGGGATTTCATCAAAACAAACTATAAAATGTAGTCAAGAACTAGATGATTTATTAAATTTATACGATAAATTAAAAAATTACACTTCAAAAACTTATGTTATCCTATCTTACTTCATAATACAGCTAATGAGTATTTAAAAATAACTTTACTTATAGAGGATGATTAATGAATGATACGCTTGTAATAATATCATTTGGAGTAGAAGCAACATAATCTGGACTCACTATATCTACCACTTCAATAGAATCAAAACCCCAGTTTACCCAAATGATTTTGATTGATACTTGTCGACAAGCGACGATATCTCGTAATTCATCCCCAATATAAAGAACTTCTGATGGATGTAATTTATGCTTTTTCAAAAATCTTTTTATAACCTGAGCTTTTCCAAAAACATTATTTGAACAATAAACCTCATCGATTGAATAGATACCTCTATTTTTAAAAAACTCTCTAATCGTTTCTTCAGTATTAGAAGAAATAACCGCTAATCTATATCCGCTGCCTACTAACTTTTCAAGCATATCTTTTATTCCTGGAAAAAGAATAAGTTGATGTGTGAATTTTTTATAAAGAGTTAAAAAATCAATAACGGCAAATGGAATTTTATATAAAGGAAATCCAAGGGCTTTGCACCGTTCTTTAATTGAAACTTTTCTTAATTTCTCAATTTTTTCTTGAGTTAACTTTTCATAGTTATATTTAACCGCTAATTGGTTTATAACTGAAATAGCTATATCCTTGGAGTCTACTAATGTACCGTCAAAATCAAAAATAATGTACTTTATCATATATAATACTTCCTCTCTGGTCGTCCTTTCCCAAGACTAAAAGGTCTTTAAAACCGTGTTGATAAGCAGGAATGTTTTATATTTTTATATCCCACGATCTTATCAATGCTAACCTAAATATTTCATCTAATTGAAAAGTAGATTGATTTAGTCCTTGATCATTTGGAAAAGCTTGATTTGATAATCTCTCTAACTCGCTTTCAATGTACAAATTAACAATATCAAAATGAATACTACCCTCGCTTTCATCTCCTTTCTTCCTTTTAATGAGTTGTTCGATTTCTTTATTTATTGGTTGATATAAATCAATTCCATTTATTAACTCATTGACTTCAATAGGTGGGAATGAGTTATTTTTTTCTAACCAAAGGCTTGCAAGTAATGGTCTAATCACGTTAATATAGTGTTTTATTTCCTCATTACCTTTACGTTTACATACCTAATTCCTCTTAGTCATATTCAAATAGTGGAAAAAACATGTTTTTCTAGAATACATCCACGGTATAATTCTTCTTAGTTCTGCCACAATCATAGGATCTTCCAAATATACAACGGATGATGAAAGCCATTCTAACAATGTTGGATTTGATTTCTTCATTAGATAAAGTGCCTTACGTAAATCCCAACCATGTATATCTAACTTATTATTTATAGGAAATGATAACACATCATTTTTGGAATCAATTGATAAATACCAATCAATTGGCTTTATGTATATAAACCGAACATCAAAGTCACTCAGTGACGTATGTAAGCCAGCTGCTCTACTACCTGCTTCACAGGCAAAGATAACTTTAATACGATGTACCTCTTCTAGTTTTGTTAATGTAGACATTATAAGGTCTTCCATAATATATTTACCTCATTCTTATTCACATAGAAACTTACTAATTAAAATAGTAAAGACAGTGCACTTATGACACCGTCTCCTTTTCAACATCTATTTTAAATCAAAATTCCATTTTCTAAAATAGTAATTCATACACTTCGCTAAGTTCGTGAGCTCTTTTATCATCTTGCTCTTTTTTTGCATAATTTATTTCATTTTTTAACACTAAATCTAATACTGCCATCTCAGCCTCATTTAGATCATTAACAAATTCACCTTCGTCTTTATACTGATTTTCTTTTAACTTAGCATAAATTTGTTGGCAACTTTCATATTTTTCTGTGTAATTAGATAAAGACTCACGTAAATATCCTAATGTTACATCCATCTGTACTACCTCCAATTATTATATATTGTGTTGATTACAATATGTATCAACAATCTTTTCTATTTGTTCTGTTTCAGGAAACTCTCCTTGAAATTGAAATTTTATTTCTTCAACATACGTACCACTTTTATAGACATGTACTGCTCCAACCTGACTGATCACACTGTATTCTGGTTCAAATCGATAACCATTTCGATCGATCGCTCCCAATCCATACAACTCCTTTACTATCATTCAACAATATAATTATTATGACTCAAAAATGAAAAATTATCGTTCATATACAAGTATTTTAATGAGTGTTCTAAAATGTATTTTGAAAACTGTATCTAGGCGCATTAATCGTACAAACTAGATATAGTTTGTTGTATTTAATAAATTAAATAAATATTACCTAGTTAAAGCATATTAAAAGTGTAAAAGAAACTAATAAAGGGGTATGAAAATGGATTTTATATCAAGAGAAGCTATCATTCGTGAAATGACTGAATCATTACCAAGCATGATTGACCAGTATGAACTAGAAGATATTGGAGTATTTGAAGAAGAAGGCGAAGATGATCGATACTATTTTGGCTTTACAATACGTAAGAACGGTGATGTTTACATGATTCACCAACCATTTAAAAAAAATCATGAAGGTAAATTAGCACCAATTGACTCTAAATGGGTAATCGAGTGTGATGAAGGAGACTCCACAGGTTATAACAACCTTGACGATGTTTTCGACTATATTAAAGAAGGAATTAAACATTAAATTTAAAATAATTTAACGATAACGGCTGCTTATTTTATATAGGCAGCCAGTATTAACAAGTTCTTGAGATTTCCTACAAACCGATATACTCCAAGGCTAATTTAGCCTATTATTTATGAAAATTGTTAAAGTATCTCATCTACTTATGCTTGTTTAATTTCACTAATATTATTTTTTCAAGTAGTGACCAAGGTAATATATTCTTCCAAAATATCATTGACTTTACTCCGCTCCCTACTTGATAACGTAGCTTTGGATTTCTTGCTTTAGATATTTTTTCAATTAATAAAACAACTTTGTTTGGGTCTGCGGCTTTTTTAGCTGTTTTATTAGCTTCATTAAAAATTAATTTCATAAAACCATGATAATCTTGTTGCTCTGGAAGTTGAACTTCACTTAAACTTTTCTTCCAAATATCCGTTTGAAAAGAACCAGCTTCAATGATACTAACATATATATTAAAAGGTAATAATTCCAATCGAAGTGATTCACTAAAACCACTTAAGGCAAATTTCGATGTCGCATAAGCCCCCAAACCAGGGAAACCAAAACGACCGCTAATGCTGCCAATATTTATGATTTTTCCTTTCCTCCTTTCTCTCATCATAGGTAAAAAAGCTTTTGTAACAGAGACAACGCCTAAGACGTTTGTCTCTAATTGATATTTCCAATCGTTAATGGAGAGAAGTTCAGTCATCCCCCCACAGCAGTAACCTGCGTTATTAATTAAAATATCAATTTTATGATATCTTTGTTGAACATAGTTTTTTATTTCATTAATTTCTTGATCTTTGGTAACGTCTAATTGTAAAACATCTATATTGTTTAATATATTGTTTTTCTTGGCTTCTTCTATTAATAAATGTTTTTTATTTAAGTCTCGCATTGTAGCAACAACAAAGTAACCCTGTTTAGCTAAATGCAGCGTAGCTAAATAACCAAACCCACTGTTTGTTCCGGTTATCAACACAATCGTTTTTTCCATTTTCGTCACTCTTTCTTTAAATCTATTAAATATATATTAGTTAATAAATTTCATAATTGCTTATTTTCGGTAGTCTTGATACTAAATGTAGCTCCTTTTAGGTAGTTAAGCATAAATATTAAATAAAGATTTTCTTTATAGTACAATTGCAAAAAATTATCACAGTTCCTTATAATAAATTTTTTCTGCAAAAAGAAAACCTAACCTTACATTCCATTCCATTTTAGGCTAGGATGAAATAGTCCGATAAGGTGTCGTTTATACAATAAGTTAACTTCGCTTAAGTTAACACCACTACTATAAAATGTCAATTATATTTGGTATTCTTATTGAATTCTTATGTACACTGACTACACAATTAAGAGTGAGAAGAAAAAAGGAGTAAGGATCTCTGATTTTTCGTCCTTACTCCCTTATTTACAACTAAATAAGTCTTACACCCTTCGTCTGTTTTTTTATTATTTCATCACGCTCCCCACCATCGGAAAGCTCTTCAGAAAACTCATGGTCTTCTTTCGGGACATATTTTGAAGCTTTTATATCTCCAGGTGTCATATTGTTATTTGGTGCCGCTTCATTATTTAGTTTACTCATTTCAAACCCTCCTTTAGGTTTTTATTATTTCCAAAATCGTATGAATAATTTTTACCCAAGAAAAGCGCAAGGCGCCCACCTATCGGCGACAAACACTGGAAGACCGGCTCGTAGCGGTCGGGTTTTTGACCGAAAGAGAAGGTCTGAAGTGATCGAGCCGATGGCACCTGGAGCTAGACAGTTTCCAAGTTAGAAATTTATAAATATTGATACTATAAAAAACAAGAGCCTTTGAAAATTAGGGCTCTCGTATATATTATTTAATTTTTTTCGGAATATATTAAGGATTTCTTTTAATTAATTCCTTTTGTAACTCTTCAACTCCTATGATCATTAATGCATATAGCTCCTCATCAGAAAAGCGGTCTTTTAATTGGTCTACTAATTGAAGTTGTTCATCTATCGTTAAAGCAATTTGAAACTGATTTGAAATATCGTTCAATTCTTTAATAGAAAAATTATTCAAAATAACTTTAACTCCCTCTTCTTTTGTAGAAAATGGTAGATGTTCAAGATTTTCTTGTGTTGGATTTATCTGATGGTTTTCCATAAACTCTTTAACTAGCTCAGTAATTTCAGAGTTACTTAATAGTTCATCCACAATCTGATCATCTAATAAATCATTAATTACGTTTTCTATTAATTTATCTGATACCACATTAATAAAAAAATCATAAGCATACTTTCCTAAAACGACAAGACAAACAATAATTGAGAATGTAATAAATAGCTTTTTCATTCTTGTCTCCCTCAAATCATATTTATTTAATATTTAACATACTAAAACCGATTTGGGAAGAGCCATAATTTACTAAGATACCTTGTAAATTTATCACTTCAAATAAAAACTACCTGATGAGGTTCGAACTTTTACTTTATGACTTTCTGAACCAATTGTTCCTAAAATACGATTATTCGACTTTTCCTCAAAATTCATACCAGGAATATGAACATTTCCATTACCCGAGCTTCCTAGGAAGTCAATAATGGCTGAGCTTGGCGAATTAGTAAACTTTACTTCGACACTACCACTTGAGGTATCTGCTGTAATATCATTAGTTAGTTCTTCGTTTACTATCGTAATTTCACCTGAGCTCGAACTAGCAATTATATCTCCTTCAATGTCAGATAAATTAATTCTTCCAGAAGAAGAAGTAACCGCTAACTTTTCCGTAATAACATTTGATAAAGATATAGTTCCACTACTTGCTGTAACAGCTAGAAACGTTGCTACACTATCTTTTGCCTCAATTCGACCACTTGAAGCTTCTAATTTAAGATTTTTTTCTACAAATAAATTTATAACTTCAATTTTTCCTGAACTTGCTCTTATATCAAAGTTCTTAGCTTGTAAATCTGTTGCGATAACCTTCCCTGATGAAGAACTGATACTAATAGAATCGTAAAGCTTTTCTGGAACATAAATGTTAAGTTGCATATTTATTCTCGTAGCTCTAAAATTAAATCCGGTTCTTATTGGACTTTTATTTTTCATCCCAACTTGCAATATATCATTATTTTTTTTCACTTCAAGAGTAAATTTTTTTTTATATTTTTCACTTACTTTACCTTCAAACTCAATCCTTATGTCATTATTTTTTGTAGGTTTTATAAGTACTGGATGTGATGAGATGCTTACATCGATGTTTGATATGTTTCTTCCGTCAATCACTTCATACTCATTTATATTCACAACTTTATCCGAAAACAATCCAAAAAATGGTTGGTTAAAAGTTATAACTAAAGCAAACAAGCCAATGACTATTAATGATAAACCTAAAAATGTTACTTTATTCATCTATGCTCCTCCTAAATTTTTATAGTGCCTCGTCATTCTTCCGATAGCCTCTCGTTCATATATAGTTTACTTTCCTTTCTTATTAGATAGAATGAACTTCAGATATATTTATTGTAAGACTAAAGGCTTATAACTTAATATCAAGCAACGAATGATTAGAGATCGAAACATATCGCTCTTTAGATTTATCAAATGAAAAAGATGAAAGAATGCAACTTGTCAGCTTAAATTATTAAGTTGAACTTCAATCAGTGGTGGGGTTTTCGTTTATTTCACACTGAGTGTTAGTTTAGGTAATACACATTAACTGGCTAAGGATAAGTAGCTATCTTAACATTAAAATCAGGTGGTCTTAGAGCCTCAACAGAGTTTAATTAATTCAAGATTTCAATAAGTAGAGAAGTATTTTTTTCCATACTCGTTTTTAACGTTATCATTTGTTCTTCTGTTAACTTCATAAAATCTCTCCTAATAAAACATCATTCATAACAAATTCCAATTATGTAAGAGAAAGAAATGTATAAAGAGAATATTATTTTCAAAAAATAATTCAGAAAATTACTGTAGAGGAATGATCTTTTTGAAAAAACTATTTGTATTTATGTTAATCTGTTTGTTTTTATTAATGTTAACTGGCTTTGAAAGTCAAAATGATCTTGAAATAACTGATGTAGAAACGACGCTAATAAAAGCAGAGCACATACTACGTTATGATATAAAGATAAAAAATCTAACAGGTACCCGATTAGTTCCCGTATTTGATTATCCTGGGCATTACTATTATGGATTCGAGATTGTCATTAAACCAAATAAAAAGTTAGCATCATTAATGGTAATGGATGATAATACGAAATATAAAAAAATGATGTTTAGAGGCGGAGGAGCAAGTGGTTTTTTAGAGCCTGGTGTCGATACAACCTTTAGTGTCGAGTATCAAATAAAAGATGACTCAGATTTGGAGAAAGTAAAAAAATATGCATTTGATTCAACATTATTATTTTTAGACGGGACAAAAGTAATTGCAGAATTCCCACTCAAGAAATTTGACTAATCCAGAAAAACCTAACCACCAAATCTATTAGAGATCATAAGGAATTGATGAAAATCAATAGTTTAGTTTACTAAGCAAAAATTTGCTTTTTTAACGGACAGTAGATCCTCTATTTTGAAAATAACACGCAAATTTTAGATTTCGCGGACAGAGGATCCGCTATTTAATCTTATAATGTCATTCTTTTAATGATTTTGATCAAATAAGAGATCTGATGTCCGCGAAAGTTTAATTAGATCGAATTTTTCAAAAATAGCGGAACCTGTATCATAAAGCTGAACTAGTGGGATAAAAAATTAGCAAACATAGTTATTATGAGGCTTAGAGATAATTTTTTCTCCAAGTCTTTTTAATACACCAGAATTTATAAATTTCTAACTTAGAAACTGTCTAACTCCAGCGCCTATCGCTCGTGACCAAGGCGCTTGCGCTTTTCTTGGTGTGAATTACTTTTTATAAATTTGACTTTTTAGATCAAATAGATTGCGTAGTTGTTTATAGTACAAATCGTTAAGTTTTACTTGATTTAGATTTTTCGTTTCGAATATGTGTTTCGATAACCAGTTACAAGCCTTACGATAAGCATTAGTTGTTATTTTTAGACTTTCAGTTTGATTGTCAGAAACATAGATTTGTATTTTTGCGGTAATTGTAGACATTACCCTCACCACCTTTCACTAACTAAATTATCCCAAAATTTTAGTGAAAGTTAAATAACTAAAATAGAGAAAGGAGTGACAAGGTGGAAGTTTCAGATACTTAATATGGTACAAAATCTTACGATTTTAACGTACCATACCGTATCTGACGGCAATTCCTCCCCAACTTATCGTTGGGCTATGCCCTTCACACGATTGAAGTGGGGGTATCCTTGCCGATTTTACATGAAATCTGTTCCAAGTGATTGATGACAAGTTTTTGACGGTCAAATGGATGGTTTTGAATTAACTTCGCCTTACCCTCTATCTTGTTGATTTTTAATCTAAATCCTTGAACATCCTTGTTCATACGAATAAGAAAATCAGCATCTACATCCTGTAATTTATCGTTGTAAGCTCGATACCATGTTGTTAACGGCACTAAACAGAGCTTTTACTGAAGAGGTCATAATATCAGTGTCAATTCCGCACCCCCAATATACAGCACCATTCTTTGCGGTAATTCCTACATAAGATACAGCGTTTGATCCTGAGCCTATTTCTAACGCATGCTGCTTATAGACCAAATCCGTATAACCGATACCCAGTTTGGTTTTAAGTGCGTTACTGATAGCATCAAGCCTTCCATTTCCCACACCAGTAAATTCATGTTCTTCATTATTCATCCGGATCGATATGATCGTTTCATAATGACCATTTTGAGTGTATTTGTAACGGATTAATTCTATAGGGGTATTAATATTCACATATTCGTTGATGAAAATGTTATAGATTTCATTCGGCATAAGTTCCTTGTGCTGATGATCTGATACATTTTTTACACTATATCCAAAACTCTCACGCATTTCGAAAGGTAGATCAATTCCATATTTTTGCTGAAGAATATAACCGATCCCTCCCTTACCGGATTGACTGTTAATTCGGATGATATCTCCTTCATATTCTCTTCCAATATCCATAGGATCAATTAATAGATAAGGTACAGTCCAATACTGACATTCTTTTTCCTCGCGCCATTTCATACCTTTTGCAATGGCATCTTGATGGGAACCTGAGAATGCAGTAAAGACAAGTTCACCACCATATGGATGTCTTTCGTGAACCTTCATTCTTGTTAATTTTTCGTATTTGGAAATAATGGTAGGGATATTTTCAAAATTCAGCTTTGGATTTACCCCGTGTGAAAACATGTTTAATGCAAGCGTTACGATGTCCACGTTCCCTGTTCTTTCTCCGTTTCCAAACAATGTTCCTTCGACCCTTTGTGCTCCAGCAAGCATCCCTAGCTCGGCATCTGCTACCCCAGTTCCTCTGTCATTGTGTGGATGAAGTGATAGGATGACATTATCACGGTAGCTTAGATTGTCACTCATATACTCAATTTGACTTGCGTAAACGTGAGGCATGGACATTGATACAGTAGCTGGTAGGTTTATAATTACCTTGTTATCAGCTGTCGGCTGCCAAATATCAAGTACCTTATTGCAAATTTCAAGCGCAAACTCCATTTCTGTACCCGTAAAACTTTCTGGAGAATATTGAAATTGAAAATTCCCTTCAGTTTCAGCAGCATATTTCTTAAGCATTTTTGCCCCAGTTACTGCAATATCGATAATTTCTTCCTTAGATTTTCTAAATACTTGCTCACGCTGTGCCACAGATGTGGAATTGTATAAGTGCACCACTGCTTTATTTGCACCCTGTAACGCTTCAAATGTCTTTTTAATAATATGTTCTCTTGACTGTGTTAAAACTTGAATTGTCACATCATTCGGAATCAAATTTTCTTCAATTAATGTACGTAAAAAAGCAAATTCAGTTTCAGAAGCAGCTGGAAAACCTACTTCGATTTCCTTGAAACCTACTTGTAAAAGCAACTGAAAATATTCTAACTTTTCCTCTAGACTCATCGGGACGACCAAAGCCTGATTTCCATCACGAAGATCCACACTACACCATGTAGGAGCTTCTGTAATATACTCCTTCTCTGTCCATTTCAAGCTTTGTACTGGGGGCATAAAGTAACCTCTAGAATATTTATTCGTATTTTTCATTCTGACTCCCACCTTCTCATTAATAATTGTTTGTTTATTAAAATAAAAAAAGCGCAAGCGCCTTGGTCACGAGCAGCTGCTCCTGTGCCACTTCGTTTGCTCGTTGCAAAGCTGCTTCGAAGTAATCCAAGTAGTAGCTTCACTGGGGCGGCCTTTGACAGAAGCCGTTCTTTGGCTTCTTACGTGCTTCTGCGTCTTCAAGTACTGCTTCGTAGTAAGCTTCCTCGAAGCAAAGCTGCATGAAGCTAATCAACGAAGAATTTCAAGCGGTAATTGAAGTCAGTTGCTTGACTGAAGTGACCGAGCTCGTAGGCGCTGAAGCTAGACAGTTTCTAAGTTAGAAACTTATAAATTCTGATACTGTAAAAAAGCCCCGTCTCTATAAAAATATAGAGACGAGGCATTACTCGCGGTACCACTCTAATTGATTAATCATAATAATATTAACCCACTCATTTTCGGTGGCTATCACCACCTATCTAGATAACGGTAGAAAACCGACATCCCCTACTGATTATATTCAGGGAGTAGCTCTTGGATGAGTTCAAAGGTTATAACTACCGATTCTCACCAACCATCGGCTCTCTGACAAGTTTATCAATCCTTTTACTATTTCCAATCTTTGCTTATTTTTATTAAATTAAATAATATAATATATCGATAAACTCGAGTTGTCAATACTAAATTTATGGAACAGCGGGACAGGTTTCTCTGTCCCTTTTGTCCCATTTTATTTATAAATAAGGACTTTCATGTTTTGCTTTAAGCTGATTCCAGCGGCGTTCTACTTCATCATTGAACATTTGAAGCACTTCTTTACTCTCTTCTTTTAGTAAATGCTTCGTTTTCCCCATCAGCGTTAACCAATCGGAAACGTCAATTCGTTTCTTTTTCTCCTCAGGATTATACGTGATGGTCGTAACGCCTCGTTCAACCTCATAAAGCGGGAAGAAACAGGAGTTAACAGCAGCTTCTACAATGGTTTGCCCTAATTCGTCTTTTGATTTCCAGTTTAACGGACAAGTAATTAAAATTTTCCCATAAACAAGCCCTTCATTTTGGGCATACCATTGAGCTTTTGCTGCTTTTTGTAGTAAATCACGATCGAAGGCTTCTGTTCCCGTGAAAACATACGAAATATGTGTTGCAGCCATAATTTGTGCGGTATCTTTATGGTGGAATGGTTTTCCTTTTTGAAAGTTACCAACACTTGAAGTACTCGTCATATGTCCCATTGGAGTTGAATACGATAATTGACTTCCAGTATTCATATAACCTTCATTATCATATTCTAGAATAATCATTTTATGATTTCGTAACGCAGTACCGATAGCCGGACCCATTCCTATGTCCATACCACCGTCACCAGTAACCATAACGAAAGTAAAGTCATCACTTAATCCTAATTGTTCAAACTCACCTCTTCGCTTTCTTTCATGAAACATTTCAACCAATCCAGATAATGTTGCCGAACCATTTTGAAATAAGTTATGAATGTAGGTCGCTTTATGCGCGCTATACGGATACCCTGTTGTCACTACCATTGCACATCCTGTATGGAATAAGGTCACAATGTCCCCTTCAATTCCTTTAAAGAATAATTCTAATCCTGAGAAGATTCCGCAGCCTGGACATGCACCATGACCAGAAGCAATTCGTTTTGGCTTTTTCGTTAAACTGCGTAATGGTGGGATTCGGACCTTTAACTTACCAGTACTCTCATCTCTCGCCACTTTAATTAATCCAGAATTCAAATCTTCCTTTTTCATTGGATTTAGTACTCTCTTAGGGGCATATTCTGCCTTCCCAGGTCGGTGGCCAAAGTAATCAAATGATTTTTCCACATAGCCAGTATCAGCGGCATCGATTGCTAATTGAAAAAAGTTTTCTGCATCGTCTGCATAAAAGTCTTTACCACCTAAACCATAAATTCGATTAATTACCTTGGTAGAAACATTCCCGTATACTTGGAGTGCTGCTCGTAATTCTAGGGCCATATTTCCGCCATGAGCGCCATAAGAATCTGCACGGTCGCCTACTGTTACTGCTTTTACATTTTTTAATGCTTCAGCCAGCTGTTTTTGTGGAAATGGACGAATCATATTTGGAGAAATCACTCCAGCCTTTATACCACGTGAACGCAAGTGATCCGCTACATCCTTACAAACCTCGGCTGAAGAGTTTAACATAAAAACAGCGACCTCGGCATCATCCATTCGGTATAGATCAAGAACAGGATAATCTCTTCCCGTTAATTTTCCATATTCTTTAGCAATTCTTTCGTATACTTTTTCTGCTTTGTACATGGCTTCAGACTGCTGGAAGCAGTTATTAATATAATCTGGTTCATTCATATATGGTCCAATTGTCACTGGATTTTCTCGGTCTAATGCATGAAGAAAACCTGTCGGTGGTTCACCTATAAACTGATGTACATCCTCTTTATTTTTAAACACTTGTACGCGTCTTTTTTGATGAGAAGTAAAATAGCCATCAAACGACACGATAACAGGCAGGCGAACTTCAGGATCTTCAGCTAGTTTAATCGCCATTAGATTCATATCATAAACCATTTGCGGTTCACGAGCCATCAAAATTGGCCACCCTGTGTTTAAGGCAAAATATAGATCTGAATGGTCGCCATGAATATTTAATGGTCCAGATACTGAACGGTTGACTAAGTTTAAAACCATTGGAAAGCGTGTTCCAGATTGAACGGGCAGCTGCTCAAGCATATACAAAAATCCGTTTGCACTTGTAGCGTTAAAAACACGCCCTCCACCAGTTGAAGCTCCGTAGCATATTCCTGCTGAACCGTGTTCGCCATCTGCAGGAATTAATACGATATCATGCTCGCCTTTAGCCTTCATACTATCAAGAAACTGAGCAACTTCCGTTGAAGGAGAAATCGGATAATAGCCCATCACATGATAATTGATTTGGTAAGCTGCAAACGCTGCCATTTCATTTCCAGATTCAAAAACGATACTCTGTTCAATTTCCCCTGGTACATTCACTTTATCTTTGTTAGTTTCTACAGACATCCCTCTCCCACCTTTCTGTTTATTTCGTTGCTAAATCAAATAAATGAGGTACACGATTTTTTTCAGCATAACCGTCATTGTATTCACGTTCTCTTGTTAGGGCATCAACAGGACAAGCATGAACACATTTGAGACAGCCTTTACAATACTGATAGTCAATTCCTTTTAGGAACATTTGCGTACGTCCCTTTTTATCTGGTTTTTCTTCCCATACAAAACAGAAGTCAGGGCACACTGTATCACAGGCTGCACAATTGATACATTTATCATCATGAAAATGCGGAAGCATTCCGACACGAGAAATACTTAAATCTTTTAAAATACTGTTTCCGGGATTCGTTACCATCCCGCCGAGAGGTTGTGTTTCGTATCCAAGGACAGGTTCATGCCTTGAGAATGATTGTAAAACGGTTTCCTCTTTCGCTTCATAGGTTTGAAAAACGACTTCACTAAACCCGCGTTCAAATGTACGAATGTTTGGTTCAACAAGATGGGGGTATTTATTTTGAAATGTTCGACGAATGGTATTTTTCATTGATTCAGGATCTAGGAAGTCTAAAATTCGGTAAAGTGCACCTAACATTGCGGTATTTGCTTTCGTTTGTTCTTCTAAAGCTATTCCAGTGGCATCCACAACGGCAATGCTTCCGCTTGGAATATTCATTAATTTCATTAATTCGTCTGGGGATTTTAGTGAATTGACCAGAACAGTACTATCGGGATAAATCCCACTCGTACAGTTGATCGTTTTAAATAGTGCATCATGAAAAATACCTATAACATGGGGACGTTCAATCGGTGTATTATCTCGAATGTTTGTTTTAGGATCGCAAAAACGAATATGTGCTTTCACTGGTGATCCTTTTTTCTCTGACCCATAAGAAGAAAAACCTACTCCATTTAATCCATTTCCAACTACGCCATCTTCAGAAAGTAGTTTTCCTGCTAAGTTTGCTCCTAATCCTCCAATCGATTCAAGTCGGATTTCATAAAAACCTAACTCATTAACTTTTGGTAACTTTCCCAAACATAGCCCTCCCATCTCTAAAAAACACATTTCGATACTTAAATATTTAAAATATTTTTAAAATTACAACTTTATTGTAACAGCATACGAAATTGAGAACAACAGAAACTTATACTATTTTTCCTACAATAAATTTTATAGGGCATTTAACTTTTAAAATATATAGTCTATACTACTTGTTGGTATAGTACAGTTTTTTATTGTGTTGTAACAGAATGTGCAACATAGGACAGGTTTATTATGAAAAAAAAGGATAATTTGTTAAATCTCATTATTTTTTTAGTATGCGGTGAGCGACATCACTGCTCTATAAAGATGGACAGGTTAGGCTACCTAAAATTCATTTGGGACAAGGTACCTGTCCCTTTTTCCCTAGAAAAATATGAACCCCTCTTAGGAAGAGATCTTGCACCCATTCAGTTAGTAACTTGTTGATGCGTCGGCTAATTTAAGAACCACTTATACTTTAATTCTTTAGCGAAGAATAAATGATAATGTATTTTCTCAAATCTTTGTTTACACCTTCATTCCCTAAATCGTCTATTGGTCTATCCTTATTCAAAAAAATCAAAACAGCCAATTCCCAAAATGGAAATTGACTGTCGATGTTAATGTCCCTATATCAATCTATAACTTTAGCTATAAATGAATAAGAGGCTTTCTCATCACCCCACTCACCTAGGAGTACAATTAAGTAATCGCCCTTTTCTGTCGGTAATTGAAGTTCTTCTAATGAACCTTTACTATAAATATTCCTCTGCATGTTCATAATTTGAAATTCAATTGTCTGGGGTTGCTCATCAAAAGTAACTTCCATAATAGCACTAGGAGTAACGCCAATTGGTTGTAAACGCTCTGCAAGTTCAAGAAGTATTTCACTATCATTACTATCATTACCATGAATGTCTGAACCAAGATAAGTAAGTACTACATAATCCACTTCAATATTTTGATTATTTATCGAGAAATTAGGGATAGGGAAGGGACTATCACTTGCTATTGTCATAATTTTATTATCGACATCCTTTATTATGCCTCTAGCATTTAGAAATTGGTCAAGCAATTCAGGTTTAACATCTGTATTTTCAAAGCTTTTACTAGGATTAATCCCGCTTTGTACTAGTATTTTTTCATACGTCATGAGCGCTTCAATATATAATTCATATTCCTCAGCAGATAACATATCATTACTAGACTCATGACCATTTAATCTATCAAAATACGGTTGTACAACCATCATTGCATTTTTTATCTCCTCAACTTTGTCTTGAGGAAGCAAATCAAAGTCAATGTTTCCATATTGATTTCCGTAATCTATTTTTACACCTGTTATTATTTTTAAATGATCTTTAAATTGTTGAAATTCTTCTTTTCCAAGTTCACCTTTTACTTGTAATAATTTAGCATTCAATAACATATAGCTGTCTATTGTTGCAGAAGCAAAATGGTTTTTTACATTTTCAAATGAACCATATAATTCGTCAGCTAAATAGGCTTGGTAGGCAATCGCACTAGTAGGAATAATTAAGAAAATTACGATCAAACCCGCTACTATGCGTTTTTTTATTTTATTTAAACCACTGTTCATTTCAATTTTATTTAATACTTTTTGTTTCAGCTTTTGAGGGGGATTTACTTCTTTACTTTTTTCTATTAAAGATTGTTTTACCGTCTTTTCAAAGTTCATTGTGCATTCCTCACTTCCTCAAAAAGATTTTGATTACTATGACCTTTTTGCCGTAGTTTTGTTAATGCGGCATTAATTCTTGACTTCACAGTACCGAGTGGGATATTCAAAATTTCGGAAACTTCTTCTTGAGAATATTCGTTTAAATAATGAAGAATAATCACCTGTTTTAGTTTGTACGGTATCAAATTTACAAGCTCATAGATTTCTTTGTTGGATATTTTATCAATTAGGTCGTCTGTCTGATCTATGACATTTCTTGGCTCTGTTCTTTCAAACTTTTTAAGTATCCTAAGTCCCATCCAACTTTTTCTGCGATAAGAGTGAATTTGTTTAATGGCAATTCCAGTGATCCAAGGCTTAAAAGGTTTCGTTTTATCGAACTTTTTAAGATTTTTATAAACTTGAATATACGTTTCTTGAACAATATCATCTACATTTGTTTTTTCATCTAGTAAAAAATGAACGGTTCTATAAACGTCATGAATCGTACGTTCATAAAGTTCACCGAACGCTTGTTGATTTTTAGACAATACTAGTTCTATGAGCTGATTTATATCATTTGCCTCTTCCATAATCAATCCTCCTTTTCTTTTTACACACCATATTGGTAAGAAATCGAGATTTCGTTCGATTTTTTTTGAAATATTTCAAGTTATTTTTCGAAAAATACTACATATTCCACTCGGTATGCGGTTTAACAGCTTAAAAACAAAACATTCCAATTATTGACGATATATCTGAAAATGAAGTAATTAAAGCAAAAAAAAAGAAAAAGATCATTTGAGGACTTAACAAAAGCAAGTAAAAGTAGCCTAGAGTTTTCTGGGATAACGATATGATGATGAGGTTTGGAATAATGTATTAACCATGAAATTTCACGTATTTTCATTTTTCTATTACAGTGATACAACATTATTTCAGCCATCTATACAAAGACGGTAAAACTGTCAAAGTAATGATTAAACAAATGAGTAATCCTAAGGACACGGTAGCACCTAGCATAGCCATTCCTGGATGATTAATAAATATTAGGCTACCAAAACCAATACACGTAGTCATCGCAGATAGAATGATTGCTTTTCCTGTTGTCATTAAAGCGTAGCCGATATTTCTTTCTTTTTGTGTTTTGAGTCGGTGTAAGAGATGGATACTGCTGTCAATCCCAATCCCGATAAGTAAAGGAAGTGCGGCAATACTTAGGATGTTTATTTCTAAATTTAATAACGGCAAAACCCCAATTGTTACATAAAGTGTTAAGACAACCGGTGTAACACAAATAAGCATCTCTTTTATTGACTTAAAGATGACTAATAAAAAGATTGCCACAATAACGATACATAATATTGAAATTTTAATAATGTCTTCTTTTACTAAACCGATGACTTCATTCATAATAGCTGCCATGCTCACAGGTGTATTTCCGCTTGCATTTAAAATCGCTACTTTCAATTCGTTATAATAGGCTTCTTCATAGATGTTTACAGCTGGAATCACTTCAACGAGTAATCGGCCTTCTTTACCGGCAAAGTTTGCGATTAAATTAGCTGGCAGGTCATTAATTTCCATTTTGTTTATATTAAAGATTCCTATCTGTGGGTAGCCAACATTTTCTAGAAACGTCATTAATTTATTGATGACTTCTGTTTTATATTCTTGTTGTTCAGGTAAATATTCATAGATTGATAGGATTTTTTCGACATCCGCCCTTTTTTCTAATTTTCTGACCACATCTTTTAAAACTTCTTCATTTTCAACCATAAAAGTTAATGTATTAGGGTTATAATCAAACTGCTCTTTCACAACAGCTTCCCACTTCTTACTTTCGATATTATCAGGATAGATTTTATCCAAATCACCAATCACTTCAGTATTTTTCACGTTAACGAACAATAGAGGCAGTAAAACTAGGATACTTAGTATAAAAATCGACGGTTTTTTTTCAATGATTTCTCCAAATGAATATAAAAAGGTAAATTTAATTTTTTTCTTTTTAGCAAATGGTCGCTTTGAATCAATGATCATCATTAACGCCGGAACAATCATGATCATTGTTGTACAAAGGAGAATAATTCCCATACCCGAGATAATACCCATTTGTTCAAAAGCTTTAAATTTTGCTAATACAAACGTAAAGAAGGCTACACTTGTTGTTATAGCGCCGATAGTAATACTGACGCCTGTTCCTTGTATCGCATTTTTTACCGAGTAGCTGACATCCTCGCCATTTTCTCTTTCTTCAAGATATCTAGCTATTAAATGGATGGAAAAATCAATCCCTAAACCAACTAATAAGAGTGCAAAGCTCATTGAAAAAACATTGATCGAGCCATAAAATAAATAAGCGAAAGCAGCAGTTAATAATGCACCAAGGATTAAAGGATAAATAACAGATGTTAATAATAGTGTCCTCCGAAAAGATAGGACGATTAGGAAGATAATGAACAAAATCGTGATAAAAAATGTTCCTAAAAATCCATCAAGTGCGACACGGTCAGCTTCAATATCTTGAATAAATGCTCCGCCTGTCAATCCAGCCTCTAAATCAAGAAATTCTTCTTTCGTAAGTAAATAATCGATCGTTTCTCTTAATTGATCATAAATTAATTCTCGACTTTCTAAAAAGTCAACGTTTTTATCTAATTTAAAGCGGATCATCAACAGAAATACATTTTCATCGTCATTCGTTATATATTGAATCGTATTTTTCTCAGATTGAAAGCTTTGATTATCTTTTAAAGATGTTAACAATTGGTCGATTTCTTCAATGTCTTCAGTATTAAGTGCTGTTTCTAAGTCTATAAAAAAGGATGTATCTAAATATAATAGACCGAAGTCTTTTAAACTACTTAAATCTACTTTATATAATAAATCTGCGTCAATTTCATTTGCTAATAGTTGTTGCTCCAATTCAGCTAAAAAGTGTTTGCTCATCTCTGTGTCGCCTTGCACAACAACAATTCCACTTTCTTGGGAGTCGAAATATTGCTCAAACTCCCTAATAGAATGCAATGTCTGACTATCGTGAGGGAGTAATTCTTCCATATCAGAACTAATATTTAGCTTTGATGCTAATATGACTGATAACCCAAATACAAGTAAGCTTATAAATAAGATAAGTTTATATTTGTTAAGCAATAAGTTTGCTAAATGTTTCATCACTTTACTACCACCCTATTATTTTATTAATGATGTCTTTTAGGTGCGTTTCCGCTTCGTTGAGATCATAGTCTAATTCACCTAAAATCATTCGCTCTAAAATTTCATGTAAAGAAATTAGAATAAATTTGGCATAAAAATCTGAATCTTGAATATCGAGAACACCTTCAGCAATACCACGATCAAGCCAAGCTTTAATTGCTAAAGAGAATTTTTCTTCAAACTTAGATTGGTGATTTTCATGATTAATGAATTCTAAAAACTTCACTTGATGAATGATCCTAATAATTTTTTTGTTTTTTATGGAAAAGTTTATCGCTTTGCTTATTAAGTTGTCGATTGTTTCTTTTGATACGGACGCTTCTTTTAATTCGGTAATTTCATGCCAAAAAATTAACACGCCTTTTTGCACGAGATCCCATGCTAGGTCTTCTTTGCTCTCAAAATAAAGGTAAAAGGTTCCTTTCGCTACTTTTGCTTTTTTGACAATTTCACTTACAGAAACTTTAGTAATATCTCTTTCCATTAACAATACTTCTGCAGCTTCTACTATTTTTCTTTTTGTCTGCCTTGCTTTATCACTTTTAAAAAAATCCATTTCAATACACATCCTTACGCGCGTTTCGGATAATGTGACCACTGGTTATAAATTAATTTTAGGTAGAAATTAACAGTATTTCAATGTACAGTTTAACGATTTTGGTCAGTTTAAAAAGTGTAAAAAGGGATCTAGTCCCCACCGCAGTATCGTTAACGCAGTGGGGATCAGACCCCTTTTAACGTACATTCATTTAACTTTTCTCATGTTCAATCGAGATGGCTACATTGCCCTTTTTATGACCTTTCTCAGCATAGCGATGTGCTTCGGGTACTTGATCCAACGGATAGGTTCGGTCGATAACGGATGTATATTTTCCAGCCTCAATAAGTTCTTTCAAGAAGACTAAATCTTCAGACTTTTCTTGAGCGACTCCTGCTATCGCCTTCTTGCTGCCTACTAATGACGTTCCAACACCTAATAATGTATGAGAAACACCAGCCGAACCTAATAGGAAATAGCCATGTTTGGTAAGTTTACTCTTAGTTTCGAAAAAAGAAATCTTACCTACCGTGTCAAAAATAACATCATACTTCTCACCACTTTTAGTAAAGTCATTTTTTGTGTAATCAATTACCTTATCTGCTCCTAATGATTTAACCATTTCTAGATTAGAGGTACTACATACCCCAGTTACTTCAGCTCCATAGTACTTGGCAAGCTGAACAGCAGCTGTTCCAACAGCACCAGAAGCGCCATAAATAAGAACCTTCTGTCCACTTTCGATTTTTGCCTTTCTAAGAAAGTGTATCGCTGTCATTCCCCCAAACGGAATAGCTGCTGCTTCTTCATAGCTTAGATTTTGCGGTTTTAATGCTATTGGAGCATCTTCACGTAGACATTTGTACTCAGCATAACTACCCAAACTCATACCAGTAGATCCGTATATTTGATCACCTTGTTTAAACCGTGTTACAGCTTTACCAACAGCTTCAACCTCACCAGCAAGGACACCTCCAAGAATAGCTCGTTTGGGTTTGGTAAAACCAAAGAAGAATCTTACTATGAACGGGTCAGCTTTTCGTAATCGCCAATCAGCGGAGTTTACTGCTGTCGCATGAATTTTTATTAATATTTCATTATCTTTAGGGACTGGCTTTTCAACTTCTTGAAGTTGAAGAACATCATATGGACCATATTCCTGACATACAATCGCTTTCACAAAATTCCCCTCCTCTTTTTATTAATGCAGCATTTTTTGTACTACTTTTGCCGTTAACAAATAGTTTATCTACAAATTTTTAAATTTGAATGTTACTTATTCTCTCAAAGTTATGATAGCGAGTGCCTTGAAATGTTAATTTTCCGATATCTCCCTCCGCAATAAGACCATACTGCTTACCCTTTACAGAAAGTTCAATCCGATCACTACTTTCTACTTCAAATGTAATATAGTAATGCGTTGTAGTATTGTGATGATGATGCCCATTGTGATTATGCATATGTCTAGATGTTTCAGTTCTTTTGGAAACAACCCGTGTATTTACTGTCAAAGTAGGTTGCTGATTATTGCTATGCCATTCAGACACACCTTTAGCAACATTAAAAATAATTCCTCCAATCACAATAATGAAAATTAAAGGTATAAAAAATTGGGCAAAAGAAAAAGGATCTATAATAGTTATCACTCTCCAATTCGTTTCTAATATTTACGCTAAAATAGCTGCAAAGGTTACATAAATTTAGGATCATTAGACTTTCACATGAATTTCTTTTGGTTGCATCGTCTTTACGGTGGTTTATTGTCTTCAGGAAATAAAACTACCTAATATATATGTAGATATGTAGGTACTATATTTTTTTCAACATTCGAATGATGCTTTAATTTTTAAAAATGCTTCTACTATGAAATCTATTGACCTGCTATACGAATATATATATACGTCGTAGATAAAAAGTTTAATTGGACCTTTGAATTTGTTAAATATCGTTTGATTTTTTAGTTTGTGGTGAGCGACATCACTGCTCTATAAAGATGAGTACGTTATCACGAAAGAGCCAGTCTTTAAAAAAAGTAATTAATAACACCTAACCTATTACTTGCAAAGTAAAATAGGGAGCCCATTATGATGGAATCCCTATTTTGCATATGGTTTTAGCTTTTGCGTGTTGTTACTTTTCTACACCTAAACTTTCTTTAGCCATTTGTACATATTCTTTTGAACCAGATGCTTCCGCAAACTCGGTAATATCAATTGCATAAGTTGCTTGCAATTCAATGATATGCTCTTTCATGAGAGGCCAAGTAACTCCACCTGCTGCTTCATAGGAGGCAATAACTTGTTCTAACACCTGTTCACCAAACGTCATGTTAATGCCAACAAAATCTTTTGAGACATCTGTTACAGCCACTTCTGTCCAATCGATTAATCCAGTTACTTCAGCCTGGTCATTGATTAACGTATGACCGGCATGAACATCACCATGGATCAGCCCGGTATGCATTGGCCACATTTTGTCATTGTCCACCCATGCTTGCCACCTATTCCATAACTCCTCACCAACGCCATACTTTTCTTTTACCACTGACATTCGTTTTTTCATGCTTGCTTTCGCTTCAGTCATGGTTTGTACCTTTAATCCCGGTATCTTCAACATTTCTTTCGGAACTTGGTGCAGCTCTGCTAACACTTTTCCTAGCGAGTTAAGATAGCTTTGGGGAACATTGTTTATATCAATCTCCCAAATATAGTTTTTTATTGTTGGATCAATTGTTCCTGCTGGAATACCTGATAATTGCTTATAGGCAATGAATTCATCTGTATATACCGACCATACAGGCACTTCGAACGAGACATGACGACTCACAATATCCAACACTTTCTTTTCGACACCAGCTTTCGCCATCGAATTCTCTCTTCTCGGTAACCGCAATATCCATGGTACCCCTTCATGATCAACCGCATGAACGACTTGAAAGTCCAAGCCAGACTCGTTGATTTTCATGGAATCTCCCGCAATGATAATTCCTTTCCTCTTAGCAATCTCTTTGATCTCAATTACTTTTTTATTCATCATCATAAACACCCTACTTCCTCAATTTTAATTGTTGCTCTTCCATGAAATAGACAACATCAGCTACAAGTTCTACAAACATTCGATCATGGGAAACAAGAAGGACCGTTCCTTCATATGCTGATAGAAACTTTTCTAATGCTAGGATACAATCAACATCCAAAAAGTTCGTTGGTTCATCTAAAACAAGGACATTGTATCGTCCTAGAAACAATTGACACAATACGAGTCGAATTACTTCTCCCCCACTTAACTTGCATATATCTTTTTTTAAATCATTTCCTTTAATATTCAAATTGTGTAATACCGCTCGGATTTTACTTTCGTCATAGTCACTTTTATTTTTCATATATGAAAGGACGGTTTCAGATTTTCCAAACTGATAATTCAATTGCTCATACATACCAAACTCGATCTTTGGAGAAAGAGTAATCCCTTCACCGCCGTTTAAAATGTGCTTAAGAAGTGTCGTTTTACCAGATCCGTTAGGCCCTGTTATGGCAATCGTCTTCCCTACCGGAAATTGAAAGCTTGCATTCTTTAATAACGTCTTTTCACCAACCTGTAACGTTATGCGATCAGCGATAATTGGAAACTTATTGTGTAATTGAAGTGCTCTTGGTTGTTGAAACTGAACTACTTTTTCTTTTTTTGGAGCATCAACCGCATCAAGCTGCTTCACTCGTTGCTCAATCGCTTTCGCGGCACGTTGCATGGACTTTTGACTTGTATCCTTTGATTTTGTTTCGAACATTCGATTACCTTTTGTCTTTATTTCTTTCTTCGTCGTTTGTTTATTCGCTTGAGTAACCTTTTCTGCCTTTTTCATTCTCTCCTCTGCCGATTTCAGTAGACGATTTTTTTCTTTTGTATACTTTTCATACTGCTCTTTGTGCTGTTTTCTCTCTAATTGTTTTTGCTCAACGTAAGCGGAATAGTTGCCCGCATACTCGGTAACTTTTCCATTTTGCACCTCCCAAATCTTTGTCACCAATTGATCGAGCACATAACGATCATGACTAACGAGGACAAGAGCGCCGTAGTAATACTTCAATTCCTCAACTAAAAAATCTATCCCCTCAGCATCTAAATGGGTCGTGGGCTCATCAATCAATAACCCTTCATGATAGGTGGAAAACAACTGCGCTAACTTCATCCGTGTTTGTTCTCCACCACTTAATTTCTCAATTTCCGTTTTGGGAACCGCTAGTTTTCCTAGTAGCCCATCATTGACTTCTATCTCCACAGGCTTTGCCATTTGTTCAAAATAGCCAACGTTTATCAAACGTTTGACTTTTCCTTTATAAAGACTGACTCTATCAGCCAAGACTTTTAATAGAGTACTCTTTCCTTCACCGTTCTTTCCAACAATCCCAATTCAATCAAACTGATAAACTGATAATTTTTCAATGTCTAATACGACCTTATCTAAATACGAAACTTCTATTTTCGATAGTTCTAAACATAATTGTTCCATCATTCGTTACCTCCCGTTATTTACCCAAATAAAAAATCACAGGCTACTGCCTGTGATTTTGAGTAAACGGATGATAACAATCCTTATCATAGATCCTAACGTACAATCGCCTGACCAAATAAACCCACTTTTACTAGAAAAGAAGGAATACCTGTGGCCGATAGCCTCCATTTATTTTATACTTTTCACATTTATATGCATAAAAAAACCTAGCTTATCGCCAACTCCTGGCTTTAGACTTAGCTTTCCTATAGCGAAGTTTAACGTAAAGTATAAAAAAGAAAGGCAGAACGATCCGCCTTTCAACATATAGCATATCTCTATGCGAAATGAAGATTATTAAAAAAGGACAGACTGATCCCGTTTACTCTGCATACACAAGCAGAGCCTTTGAACGTATGAAATTACTTGTTCAAAGTACGGAACCGAATTCTGGATGGCAACATCTTTTTAATAATCCTCCTTAAAATTTAAACTAATTGACATAAAAACCTTAGCACTATATTAGTAGAAAGTCAATAATAACTTTCCTCTTATTAAGAAATTAGTTAGTTTTTTTTCATAGTACCGGTATAAACAAAAATCGCATCTCTTAAAAATTCTGTCATCCCTGGTTTCTTTTCATAGTACTTTTTAAACCGTTCATCATCTAGATACATTTGAGCTAGACCAGCGTGAGCATCCTTGTTGTACTCACTCCAGTAATACATAAGCCATTTTTTATGCAACTCCGCCGTTTTTTGTGCACTATCGCCCGATGGGTCTCCAGTTTTAAACGCTTTTTCAAGAGTTTCCTGAACTTCAATGGCAAGACGGCTAACCTCGTCATAATCTTCTTTTTTCATATTCTTAAGTTTTTCATTAGACCGGTTCACCATATCATTGCCATATTTTTCACGAATCTCTTTCCCGTATTTTGCCTCGTTCTCATCAATCAACTGCTGCTTAAAACCTTCAAATTTCTCTTTGTCTGTCATCATTGTTCTCCCTTCCATTGAATCAATTGTTTTTTCTACATTGGCAATTAGAACATCTAACTGCTTCCTTTTTCCAAGAAGTTGTTCCCGGTGTTCCTTTAGAGCTTCAGTTTCATCGTATGAAGGGGAAGTAATGATTTTTTTAATACTTTCTAGACTTACCCCTAATTCTTTATAAAACATGATTTGCTGTAATCGATCCACTTCTTTCTGACCATAAATTCGATATCCTGACGAGTTAATTCTTGCTGGATTCAGAATTCCGATCTCATCATAATACCGAAGTGTCCTCGTACTGACTCCGGCTAATTGAGCCAGCTTCTGTATCGTGTATTCCATTTGTTCACCTCCTGATACTTTTACTCTACACCTTTACGTATGCGTGAAAGTCAACTAAATCTTTTCATTTATTTCCGATATTCAATCATCTCAGTGTCGCTATAAACAAAAAAACTTCTGGCAGCGAAAAACCAGATATTCTCCTACTATCCTGTACCGATTATAATGATTTCTGCTAGAAATAATGATTCGGATCAAATTCTAAGGATGGAACTTGTTGCTGATGATTATGTCATTAAACCGTTTAGTGTTGAGGTATTAATTCTGATTATATTAGAAAGCCTCCTTTTCATTTAAGAAAAGGAGGCTTTGTTTGTTGTCGGAGCAAATGTCTGTGTGCTAATATTGTTAGTTCACTGGGACATTAACTTGGAAAGTAACTCCGAACTTGTCTTTTACGATCCCGTATAAGGGGCTCCAATCCGTTTTCTGAAGTGGCATGATAACTTGCCCACCATCTTGCAAAGCAGCGAAGATTTCTCTCGCACTTTCCTCTACAGTAGGATGTATGGCAATCTGAACCGAATCACCTGGCTGATAAGGCATGCCTGGGAACGTATCGGAGAACATGAGATCCGTGTTCCCAACCTTCAAATGCGCATGCATAACACGATCCTTCATATCATCCGTCAACGGATGATTCGGATCCGTTGGCATATCTCCAAACGTCATGATGCCCATCACTTTCCCGCCTAGTGCTTTCTCGTAAAAATGTACCGCTTCTTTCGCGTTGCCGGCAAAACACAAATATGGGTTTAAACTGATTGACATTTTTCAGCAGCTCCTTGGAAAAAATTTTGATAACCTCATTCATTATATCCCAAAAAGTAATACTTCAACATTAATGTTAATGTTGGATAACTCTACTATTATTGGAAGCCACTCGTTACTACAAATTTCAAATTATTTTACGTTGATTTGTCATTCACCAACATATTCAATATACTGATGTTCTTGCTGAATCACTTCCACATTACGCGGAATTTGAATATAAATAGCGGAAAAACCTAAGGAGCTGCTCCATTCGTTCATCCAACGTTTTTCTTTATAAAATTGATTGATCGTAAACTCCTTATCAAATTTAGCAACATTTATCGTAACTGGTGGTGGCTCCCCGATAATGATTCTACCTCCTGACAACTCTACTGTTGGTGGCTTTAAATAATCAGTAAATTCCACACCTTCGATAAATGTTTTTGTAGTAAGGTACGTTACATCAATGGTATCATCCTCAATTTCCTTTCTTTCTACCACTAAAATAAAATGGTGGTTGTTATTACTAATTTCGATTGTATCTCCAGTGTACGGAAATTGCCATTTTTCTAGTTGGGAAATGGCTTCCGTTTCCCCATCATTCATCGCTGCATAAAAGTCTTGTACATAATTATTAATTTCATAAATCATCTCTTGATTATCTTCCCTGTTTATCGTTACCAATTGTGCTTGTAATAAATAAAACAACACGGTAGAGAGGAGTAAAATACTAGAATACATGATTAATATATACTTCGCTCTCTTTTTGTACATGATAGGACCATTGAATATTCGACTTTTTCCATTAAAAGAAAACAAGATTGCGATCAACAAAACGACTAACAGTGGTAAAAGTAAGCTCATTTAGCGCACCTCCAATCGGTTAGAAACGAATAGTGATGCAATAAATAATGCAATGCTAGTTAAGATCACCTTTAATATAAATAGGTAAAGTGTTGTTTCCCCAATATAAAATTGAATGGCAGCTGCAGCAATTCCATCGTTCCCCGCACCCAAAAACAATCCTCCAAAAATCAATATTGGTAGTACAATTTTGATCATACTATGAAGTTGAGATAACGTACCAACAAAATATCCAACAGATGCAAGGAGTAAAATATACAAAATTGCGACGAAGGTTCCATTGAATAATTGTCCGAGCGTAATAACTTCATTAATAATAAATTGATGGTCGTAATAAAAATACATCCCTACCCTTAACAGCATTCCGGATAACATAGAGGTTACTCCGCCAATCACACTTGCTGTGATTAAAAACAGAATATTGGATACGTTACTTGTCAATCGGTTTGTCACAAACGTAAAATCACAGTTACGATATACCCTTGTGGTCATTGTCACACCAATATAGAGGCCCCAGATCATCGTAAAACCAATAACTAAATTGGATGAAAACAGCTTTGCCGATAAGGAAATATTTTCAGAATGCGCTCCCATACTTCCAACTCCCATCAACGACAAGGAAAGAGCTGCAATTTGTACGGCTATCATTGCTGTTAAAGCATTTAAATAGGCATTCATTTTGTATTTATATTGTTTTTTCGTAATGTCAGCTACATTAGCTTCGGTTAAATACATCGTCAATCCCTCCCTTCGTCGAATTCGTTAAGTACACACATAAGTCATCTGAAGATACTGGTGTGACTTCAATTCCTGCATTTCTAATGTTTTGTACTACTTGATTTGAAAAAACATTTTCCACAACGACATAGGAAGTATTTACGCCGATAGAACGTTGGTGGAGCACGCCTTTACCTAGCGTAAACCCATTGACCTTCTCTGTATTACCCCTCAGACCAATTGCATATTCCTTCACTTCTGCCATTGACTTATGAAGGGCAATTTCTCCTTCCTTTACGAGTATCATATCCTCAAGAATATCTTCAACTTCGTTTAATAGATGACTTGATAAAATAATGGTTCGGGGCCATTCCATATAATCTTTTAATAAAGCGCGATAAAAATCCTTCCGAACCGATGAGTCCATTCCTGATGTTGGTTCATCCATAATTGTTAATGGACAACGCGCAGCTAAACCGATAATCATGTTAAATGTACTTCTCATTCCTTTGGAAAGGTGGCTGTGATATTGTTTTTTTGTAAAGGAAAAATACTCAAACAATCGTTGAGCTAGTTCCTGATCCCAATTTTCATAAAAAGCTTCTGCAGCCTCTAAAATATCCGCAAGACTTAATGCTTCAGGAAACGTCATTTGTTCATCTACAAATACCATATTGGATGCCACTTTTAAATGATTAAATGGCTCTTCATTAAAAACACGTACTTCCCCTGATGTTTCACGTAAATACCCTGCCATTATTTTTAGTAACGTAGTTTTCCCAGCTCCATTCCTTCCGATAAGTCCAGTTATTTTATTTTCTTCAATGGTGAAACTGATGTTATTGATTGCTTTCACACTGCCGTATTGCTTCGATAGCTCTCTTGCCACTATGACATTCATAACCTTCCCTCCTCTTCCTTCTTTACCGATTTAATCATCTCAATTAATTCAGCCTCTGAAACAGCTAAACGCTGAGCTTCAGAAACTAGATCCTCTATCATTTGTTGTAACGTCTCACTTTTTCGCTTCATAAGTACCATTTCTTTTGCATTTTCAGATACAAACATACCCAACCCTCGCTTTTTATAAAGGATTTTTTGATCAACCAATATATTTAACCCCTTTGCAGCAGTGGCTGGATTAATCGTAAATATCTCTGCTAATTGATACTGCGAATATATCTTTTCGTCACTATTGATGTTCCCTGACAATATTTCTGTTTCTAGCCATTCAGCTATTTGGACATATATAGGCTTATTGCTATTTGGATTAACAACCATTTCATTCCCACCTCCTTACGAGGATTGCCGACATAGTGCATTACCGATGTAATGTAGTGTATATTTATATTATAACGATGCGGGGAAATTTTAGCAAGGGGGTTATTGGAAAATATTAGCCTTTATTTTGGGTGTAACGAGTCCTTTTTATCTAATAAAGCTGAACTTCAATCAGTGGGGGTTTTCCTTCATCCCCCACTGATTGTTAGTTCAACTTATACCACAGGCATAAGAATAACTAATCATCAGCTATCACTGATGAAAGTTATTCTATATCGGACTTTTAGGGGCAGTTTATCCCCCACCTAAACTTCTCGATTTTCTTAAAGTTTTGAGGTGGGGGTCTTACTTGCCCCTTAAGAGTGGGATAAATAAAATGTGCCACAAAAGGAAAAGAGGCCACTGAACAAAAGCTCTTCGGAGTGACCTCATACTATAATTATAGATTTTGGAAGGGAAACTTTATCTATCATTCTGATTTGCCTAAAGTCATATAATGCTTTTTCGTGCTTTTATCTAATTTTTCAATCGCATATCGTAAAGTGACTCTTGGCATTGTTGTTGCATATTTGTCCAAAAATTGCTTTAGTCGATCTTCATCTTTCTTACCAGCTTCACGTAAAAAAGTTCCAACAGATTTGTTAATTAATTCTTCTTTATCGTCCACTAATAATTCAGCAATTCGAAATGTATCTTCTACATCTCCATTTTTTATAAATGCAAAAGTACTGACAATGGCGGTTCTTCGCTCCCAAATATTTTCTGAACGCACCAACTCATACAAAATCTCCTTAGATTTATCCTTTAAATAATTACCAACTACTGAAGGAGCTGCCCGATCTACAAAATCCCAATTATCGATTCGATCATGTCTCTCAATATATAATTCAAATAATGCTTTCCTCTCGTCATTTGTCGTCTTCTTACTTTTAGTTTGAAAATCCATAATACTCACTGCACCCATTCTTACTTCATAATAAGGGCTTTCCAATAACTTTTCGATTTCATTTAAAGACATGTTCATAAAGTCCTTAGCAGCCTGAAAAACGGTACGCATGTGTAATCCTAACCATAACGTACTAGAATCAGAGCCTTTATAGTACCTTTTCATTTTTTCAATATCTGCTTCACTCTTGTGCTCTTTCAATACTTCTACAAATCGATTTGCATTCATATTTTCGATAGACTGCTTATTCATCATGTATTCAGTCCTTTCAGAGACTTTTGAATAGTAGATGGCTATTCTTTTTTACTTTTAACAAATTGAACAAACCAATACAACGCTATCCAAGGAAGTACATAACGAGTTGCCCACTCAAAAAATCCAATAATAATAGCAAAACCATCAAAATTTAATATATTTAGAACAATAAATAGTAAGACCAAGCCTATTGTACCGTATATGAAATACTTCATTTATTTCTCCCCCTCCAAATTGTGTGGAAAAACCGCTTCTTAAAACCCACCTATAGTTTACCACTATTTCCCATTATGTGAGTATAAAAAAACAGGAACAGTATACTGTCCCTTTGTTTCACGCATATCCACTTAATTAGCTCAAATATCACATACATCAACTAACTTCTGCCTTCTTTGAAAACTGGCTATAGTATAACTCTGCATAAAAGCCATTTTTATTAAGGAGCTCATGATGTGTCCCCTTTTCTAATATCTCACCTTGATTCATCACTAATATGACATCGGCATCTTGAATAGTGGAAAGACGATGTGCGATCACAAAGCTTGTGCGACCTTCCATTAGCTTTTTCATCGCTTTTTGAATATTCTTTTCTGTCCTCGTGTCTACACTACTAGTCGCTTCGTCTAAAATTAATATTTTTGGATTCGATATAATCGCTCTTGCAATCGTAAGCAGCTGTTTTTGTCCTTGTGAAATATTCGAAGCATCCTCACCCAAGACCGTGTCATAGCCGTCAGGTAACGTACGGATAAAATCATCAGCAAAAGCGCTTTTAGCTGCTGCTATCACTTCTTCTTTAGTGACCCCTTCTCGTCCATACGCAATATTATCTCGAATCGTTCCATTAAATAACCATGTATCCTGTAATACCATCGCTATCATGCTACGTACCTGTTCACGAGAAAATTGTTCTAGGTTGATCCCATCAATATGAATCGACCCACGGTCTAATTCATAAAAACGCATAAGCAGATTGATAATCGTCGTTTTCCCTGCCCCTGTTGGACCAACAATAGCAACTGTATCGCCTTCTTTGACATCAAGACTCATATTTTTAAGAATAGGTGTTTTCTTATCATAACTAAAGCTGACATTTCTTATCGAAACATGGCCTTGAAGCTTCGTTAATTCCACTTCAGCAGCCTGTTCTTTCTTCTCCTCTTCCTCATCTAGTAATGCAAAGATACGTTCCGCAGAGGCTATCGCCGATTGGATAAGGTTAGCAATGCCAGCTAAATGGGCCATCGGATGGGAAAATTGCTGAGAATATTGAATAAACGCTTGCACATCACCAATACGAAGATTACCATTTATCACGAACAGCCCGCCGACAATACTAATCATCACGAAGCCGAGATTCCCAACAAAAGACATCAGCGGCATCATAATCCCGGAAACAAATTGAGCCTTCCACCCCGCTTTGTATAATCGATCGTTAATGTCGTCAAATTTTTTTATCGCTTCCTGTTCATAGCCAAAAGCTTTTACTACCTGATGACCACTAAACATTTCTTCCACATGCCCATTCACCCTACCTAGCTCATTTTGTTGATTGACAAAATGTCTCTGTGAAAAAGAAACAACCTTTTTTACAATGAGTCCGCTTAACGGGAGCATCAGCAAAACAACGAGGGTCATGATCGGACTGATGATCAGCATCATCACAATCACTCCAATGATCGTAAAGATTGAAGTGATCATTTGAGTTAAGGATTGCTGTAAGGATGTTTGAATATTATCAATATCATTAACCGCTCTACTTAAAACATCTCCATGTGCATGCTTATCTAAATAACGAAGCGGTAAACGCGACAGTTTTTCATTCACTTCTTGCCTTAATTCAGCAATCGTCATTTGAGATACTCCAGCAATCAGATAATGCTGCAGCCAGGAAAAAATCGATGAAGAAGTATAAAGCAGAATCAGGATGAGAAGTAGATTCCCTAGAAAATCAAAATCAACTCCACTACCAGCTATAAAACTTTCAAAAATAGAAGAGGTCGCATCTCCTAATAGCTTTGGGCTTATCACGTTAAATAATGTAGCTAATAAACTAGCTATAACCACAATGATCAACATTTTTTTCCTAGGGTTAAGGTATTTCAGTAAACGCCAAAAGGTTTTTTTGAAATTTTTTGGTTTTTCACTCGGGATGAACGGACCAGGTCCAAAAGCCTTTGGCCCACTTGACTGTGAAGGAGTACGTTGATCTTTCTCGTTCTTTTTTTGCATCATGCACTCTCCTCCTTCTCTTGCGATTCCACGATCTCTTGATAAATTTTATTTTCTTTTAGCAATTGTTCATGGGTGCCGACACCTGCAGTCTTCCCTTCATTTAGTACGATAATCTGATCGGCATTTATCACTGTATTCACTCGCTGAGCAACCACCAAAATTGTAGAATCCGATACTTTCTTCTTTAAAGCTTCTCTTAATTTTGCATCTGTCTTATAATCTAGTGCGGAGAAACTATCATCGAAAACATAAAGCTCTGGTTTTCTCACAAGCGCACGCGCGATCGATAAACGCTGCTTTTGCCCTCCAGATAGGTTCAATCCAGACTGCTCGATATGTGCAAAAATACCATCTTCCTTTTCTTGCACAAAATCGAGCGCTTGCGCTGTTTCTAGAGCCTCAAAAATCTCTACCTCAGTGGCATCTTTCTTACCTAGAAGAATATTCTCGGCAATTGTGCCGCTAAAAAGAGATGCTTTTTGTGGGACATACCCTATTTTTTGACGAAGGGTATGCTGCTTCATACGTCGTATATCTACCCTATTTAATAGAATCGATCCACTTTCTACATCATAAAAGCGTGGAATTAATTGAGTAAGAGTCGTCTTGCCAGCACCAGTACTTCCGATTATAGCCGTCACTTCACCTGGTTTGGCAGTAAAGGAAATATTTTCTACTGCGGGTTTTTCAGCTCCTGAGTAACGAAAGGTCACATTTTTAAATTCTAAATGACCACGTAATCCATTTTCTTCTCTTAATTCATCACGAGCGTCCACAATCTCTGGCTTCACATGAAGAACTTCGCTAATTCTTTTAGCCGAAGCCTCTGCACGCGGGATCATGACAAAAACCATGGAAAGTAGGATTAAAGAAAATAGGATCATTAAGGCATATTGTAAAAAGGCCATCAGATTCCCTATTTGCATCATTCCCTGATCAATTCGAATTGCTCCAAACCAAACAATCGCAATACTCGTAAAGTTCATGACTAGCATCATAACAGGGAACATAAAGGACATGATCTTATTGACCCTTATACCTGTATCTCGATAATCGCGGTTCGCCTGATTAAATCTAGACTTTTCGTACTCGACGCGATTAAACGCACGAACCACTCTCGTCCCTATTAACGTCTCTCTTAAGATCAGATTTAATCGATCGGTCTTTTTCTGTAGAAGACCAAACAAAGGTAATGCTTTTTTCGATATGAAAAAGATCAGGCCAGCTAAAATCGGTAAGGCAGCTAAAAAAATAAGCGATAAAACAGCATCTCTAGAAACTGCTAGGACGATCCCACCAACAAGCATTAAAGGTGCTCTAGTCATCATTCGCAGCATCATATTGATCACATCTTGAATTTGTTTAATATCATTTGTCGTTCTCGTAATGAGTGATGATGGACCGAATTTTTCATATTCTTTTAACGAGAAATTCTCCACCGATAGAAATAACTTTCGACGGATATCTCTTCCAAGGCCAAGTGCCGCCTTCGTTGAAAAATAAATAGAAATAATGTTAAAGACAATCGCTAAAAGAGCACTTGCTATCATTAACGCTCCAGTTTGTAGAATAAAAGAAATATCATGATTTACGATACCGATATCAACAACATCCGCCATAAGCGTAGGTAAATATAGTTCAAGAAGAATGGCCGAAAGGGTAAAAACGAAAACCATCACCATAAAAAACCAATAGGGCTTTAAATATTTAAGGATGGATATCACGATTACTCACCTGCTTTTGAATTGAAAAATTGAAAGGTTTTATTTAGAAGTTTAGACAATTGACGGCTATCTTCAGGCCCTAAATACTCAGCAAGAGACGTGAAGCGTTGATGAAACTGTTTCTTAACTGCATCTGCAGCCTCCCAGCCAGATTCCGAAAGGACAACTCTAACGACCCGTCTGTCCTTTGGATCATTTTTCCGAATGATCCATCCACTTTCCTCCATCTTATTGATTAGCTGCGTAATGAAAGGTGAACTAACATGCATTTTTTTGCTTAATTCTATAATTTGTAACCCTTCTTCTGGTGCATGACTAAGCAAAACTAATGCTCTTGCTTCACTAGTTTTCTTATCATTGGTTGCCTCTATGTGTTTTCGTTTTAAACGAATAAAGGCTTGCATTAAATCCTCAACGGTCTGATGATCGATTTGGTTGTAAGTTTGCTGCTGACTTTTTTCTTCCAATCCCATTCACCTCTTATACAAAAATAGATAAGTAAGTTAATTAATTACTTTGTTATCTATTATACTACCACAAGAAACAATAGAATGAAAATCAATTCGACTATCCCTGCAGAAATGTAGGGACGGTTCTTGTGCTTCCTTCGTTTAGCTAAACGAAGGAAGCAACAGGTCCGTCCCCAGTGCTTCAATCCACTTTAGCAACTCCTAGTGCTAAATGTTCCCAAAGTACCTCTTCTACTTTCTCTACAAGTTCATTGGGGCACTCTACCACTAAAACAACTTCTGACTTTTTACCCTTCACTTCTCTTTTCCTTTTATGAACAACCTTAAAAATAATGTAATCGATGATAAATCCAATAATAAATCCACTTACAGCACCGATTAAGCCCCAATAAATAGGACCCCACTCTAATACAAAACCGACACTTGCTCCAATAACACTAAATGCAGTTCCAACTGCTGCACCTTTATCAAATAAGCTAATACCATCCGCTCGGTGAAGTGTATCAAATAACCTTCGTTCTTCCACTCGATTGATGAGGGGGACGGCAAGTATATGCTCTTTTTTTACACCTACATTTTCCAAAGAAGTTATCGCTAGCTCAAGATACGTTGAATGCTCAAAAGTAGAAAAGATTTGCAATTTATTTCACTCCATCTGCTGGTACTAGGAACTTTACACGATGCTGCTGATAATACGTTTTTAAAAATTTTCTTTGTTCACTTTCAAATAATTTATTGTTTTCAACTGTGTTAACATACGAATCGTATGCAGAAAACCCAATGTGAGAAGGAATAAACAAGAACCATTGCGGGTCGATGACTTCTGTTGCCTGCTGAACATCTCCCATAAAAAGGAAATTAACTGCAATGAGAATATTAGAAAGGTACACAAAAACAACCATAAACGCCATTGTAAAAATGGCTGTTAGAACTCGATGGATATATAATTGCCCCAATCCTGGTGTGAAAAGCGACCATACAACTGCCATCAATGGTCTTCTTTTATCCAAATAATTGATTTCAAAAGCTGTAATTGTGTACGAATTAAAATCTGCATTTTCTCGTTCTGCTAATATAAATACTTTATTCATATCAACAGTCGTTCGATAGCTATCCCATATTGCAAAGATATAGACTGGTATATACAAAAGCAACCACCTAGTTTCAAGAACGTCCTTTGCCATACTAATATTCCCAGTGAAAGAATAGACAATCGCTTGATTTAAATTAGCCATATTATTTATGAGAAGCTCCCAAAGAAAAAGTGCATAACCTCTTAGATACTTAGATAAAAGGAGATGCCCAAAACCAGGAAAAGCCGCTGACCACCATGCAATAATATAGGGGTTTCGAAGATGTAATTGTGAAGTACCGATAGAACTTACGTTCGCTTTAAAACGACGCTCACTATTTGTAGGATTAAAATTTTTCATGATGTATATACCCTCAAACTTTTTAAAAGTTAAGGTTACTATTTACTATATTTGGTATTTATATTCATATCAACTCAATGCATTATGTAAATATCTATAGCTTACTTTGTTGAACAAGAATTCCCTATACTCAAGAACAATGACTCTAATGGTATTACAATAAGTTCGAAATAATAGGATTTAAGGCGTGAAATAATTATGGATAATACACTCGAAGTGTAAGCAGTTAATATGAGAACTCGTTCTAGCTTCGCTAGAACGAGTTCTCATTAATGTATTTCATAATTGTTTATTTTCGCTACTATGATACTAAATGTCGTTGGATAAAGAGTATATTTTCAACAACATTTATGTAGCTCCATTTAGGTAATTATGAAATTCATTCAGGTAAGAACTTTTTGTAATGTGTGTTCAGCATCTCTCTCATTTATTACATAACCCATTTTAATGTAGGTAACGTAGAGGATTAACGACTTTTTTCACTGGTGCTTTATATTAGCAGAAATATCGAGATCCATTTCTTTTTTGGCATCCAATGCTTTTTTCATTGCAAGTCTGCACATTGCTTCACTCTTTTTCCTCTCGATCCTGCAGCACTCTACAATATTCAAGCTCTAATTCATCAGGAGTCATTGAACTTAGTAATCTACCATCTGTGCTTACGAAAACTCCTAAATCATTTAACTTTTTTATCAATACCTGTCTGCGTAATTCCACTTAATTACCTCCCATTACCTTATATATTGTCTTGGATACCGTTTGGTCGTTTCTTAATTTCCCCTTTTCTAGAAAGGTCAAAAATTAATAAGCACACTTCGTCATATGTCCGTTCCCAATCGCGTTTCCTTAACACGTTATATATATCTACTAAGGGATGTCCTTCATTCCAAAAAAATTTATCCTCATATCTTTTTCTCTGAAATGTAGGGAGGATTCCCTCTGTTAAGTCTTGAACATTATTAAAATGCACCCGACCCACCACCACCACCACCAGTACCTGAACCCCCGCCAGTAAATCCACTTGAACTTCCATCTATACCAGCGTTCTTCTCAGCACTGCGGAAATTTGTTTTGGCAGCGGCGGCAATGATTAACCATGACGGATCAAAGCCATAAACTGTACTTGACTGCCACTCTTTTGTTTTAAAGGTATTAATTAGTGATTCATTTTTCTTAATAAGCTCTTTTTCATTGCTCCCGATCCCAATAATAAAAGCTCGCATTTTATCATCATCGGATAATAATTGCCATGTTGACTCTATTAGTTTTGGAAATTCTTGTTTAAACTGGCGCAACTCTAGCGTAAGTTTCAATCCTTTCATCGTTTTTGGGTAGTAACAAATAGCAAATAGCAACAGCCCTAAACAGATAACAATTGACGTCACTACTAAAGCATTTAACCCATAGATTGCAAATAAAATTATAAAGGGAATTAGCAATATACTGATAAAGCCTACTGTTAATCGGTACTTCACTTTATTTTTATAAAGGCCAGCTTCCTTTATCTCAGCTCTTACTTCTTTTTCCCAGTCCGCTTTTAATTGTTGATATGTTTGGTGATTTTTTTTGTTTTTCAGATACATCTCTATATCGTCCAAGTGAAATTCATCTCCTGACCCTACCTCATGAAAGAGCCACCTAACCAAATTTTCTTCATGGTGCAATAAGCCACTCTTATTCACTAATCGGAAGCGGTCATTTTCAAGCTTTTTCACATGACCTTTACGAACTAAATCTAATAATGCAGCAACAGTCGTTTCCGGTTCTAACAGCTGGTAATTCATAAAACAAATTGTAGTCGGTAAAGACAATGTTTCTTTTGGAACAGGAGTCGTATGCTTCAACTCTCCCATAACTACAGCTTTATCATTTCTTGCATCAAGCCAGGCTTTCACGAGAACGAACAACAGTAATAAAGCAAATAACGGAACTAGTATAATACCGATCGATGAAAGTTGCTCTTTTCTCGCTGCTTTTGCAATTTCTGTATCTAATAAATGTTGCTTTGCAGCTACAATTTCATCATACATAAGTTTATTTGCAGTAAGACTACTTGTAGGAAAAAGTTCAGAAGTATAGGCAACACGAATGTCACCATTCCGTTTCCGTGGAACCTCCCCCATCGCAAACTGGACACGACCGTCTTCAAGTACGGATTCAGTTTTGTACGCCTCATCATAGCCAAAGGTAATTAGAGCGGTTGTCGGCTCTGGCGGAATCACATAGACTGTTAAATTTCCATATGTCGCCTCATTTCTTTTATCAAAAAATGGCCAGTAAAATTCAGCAACATCTACATAAATATCTACACCGTTTTTGATTTTATACGTTAAATTAATGCTAATTGTTTCGTCTTTCCCTCCACGGTGAATACGATGTTCTGTTTTGTCTGTCTCTATTCGTAGCGGCTTGTTGTCTTCAAAGGCTTCAAGCTCTACAATTTCAGTGCGCTCTTTTGGAATTAATTCCCGAATAATCCCCCCGAATTCGCCACTAAATTCATACGTATGTTGCTCATGAACTGTAACATCGCCATTTGGTTGTAGATATGCATGAATTTCTACATTAGTAATGTTGTAATCAACAGCGAACACTTCAGTCGGGATAAAAAATAGGATCGTCATAAGAAGCACAGCGATTATATTTTTATTCATTTTTTAACCTACCTCCCACTCACTTAATTTACGGAAACCTTTTTTCTAATCACTTCACTCTTTCAGCCTGTGGAAAATACTAAACCTCTCCCTTAGCTTTTTCGTTATCGTTATACTATCCTATACGTTTTAAGACATATTTAGTTTCATTTCATTTACTTTGACCACGACTAATCGAAATTCCTCTTCTCCTAACTAAATAGGACCCAAATCTTTTCACTAATTTCCCATATGTAATCATCTCAGGTTCGTTATAAACAAAAAAACTTCTGGTAGTGGAAACCAGATATGCCGCTATCATCATCCCTTGTTATTCCTATAAATCATTTGATAACAACTCTTCCCTTACTTCCTACCTTTACTTTGCATCTGATCATTTAATCAAACTGATTTGAACTTCAGGGTCATAGACCCCCACCTTTAAGCGTAGCGTAGGTGGGAACTTCCATTCAGTTGGAGTTAAGACTCCATCTGAATTTCCGATGTTCTAGCAAAGCTTGAACGAGTTCTCTCTGCAAGCTTTATGCTTGTCTAACCTCCTCAAGACAACGATCATCCCTTTGAAAGAGTCATTGTTTTAGATAAGTATTTTAGATACTATGGATGAAGAATAAATTAGATACTTCTCGGTAATAGATACGAGAAAACGGAATGAGGGGGATGGTTAATTTGTATAAAATTGCCTTAGTAGAAGATGATTCAGAACTAAGCTTATTAATTTCTACAATGTTAAAGAGGTATGACTATGAGGTCGTAGTAATTAATGATTTTGAACATGCACTTGAGCGATTAATTGAATTGAAAGCTGATGTCGTTTTGTTAGATATTAACTTACCTTATGTAGATGGTTTTCACATTTGTAAGCATGTAAGAAAAAAAAGCATTGTACCGATTATCATGATTTCTGCTAGAAATAACGATTCGGATCAAATTTTAGGGATGGAACTTGGTGCCGATGATTATGTCATTAAGCCGTTTAGTGTTGAGGTATTACACTCGAAAATTAAAGCAAGTATTAGACGTGCTTACGGTGCCTTAACTCATGAAAAAAGTAATGTCGTATTTGGAAATTTCAGCTTGGATTATCGTACGTTTATCGTATCAAACCAAGGAAATGAAATTGAATTAACAAAAAGTGAATTTAAACTATTAAAATATTTAATTGAAAACCTGAATGAACTTGTTCATCGTGAAAGTTTATTACGTGAGCTTTGGGATGATGTTTCATTTATTGATAATAATACATTGAATGTAAATATTTCGAGAATCAAGAATAAATTAAAGGAAATCGGAATTGAGGAAGTGATCCAAACGAAAAGAGGATATGGATATAGATTTGTTCCAACAGCTCTGGAGAAAGTAAATGAATAAAAAGCTCCTACTCAACTTTCTTAAAGATCATCTGTTGTTTACCTTTGCTTTATTTGGCAGTTCTGCCCTTGTCATTACATTTTTCTGGCTGCAAGCGAATCATAAAATTGAAGTAATCTATCCATTCATACTCGTATCTTTTGTTTATCTTATATTTATGATCATTCGAGCGTATCGATATATCACATTTCATCAACTGATTGAGAATGCTAACGGTAGGCTAGATGACGTTTCTCTCAAAAGGACAAAATGGACGGAAGAACAACGCATGGTTATCGAAAAAATCAAATCCATGGAAGACGACTCACTAGCAAAGGTCAATCAGCTTGAAATGCAAAACGAAAATAAATATAAAATCATCTCGCAAATCATCCATAATATAAAAACACCTACATCTGTGATCGACTTGATGGTCCAATATAGTCAAACTGAAAAAACAAATGCTCATGAAGTCATTATTAAGATAAACAAAGAAAATCAATTAATTAATGAGCATCTCGATCAAGCTTTACATTATTTACGGTTAGATTATTTTCAACATGACTTTTCCATTGAAAAAACCGATTTAATTCAACACTTACGTGAGATTATCAATGTAAAAAAAGATCAGTTCATTTATAATCAAGTGTTTCCACAGTGGAACGTGGATGAAAATTCTATCTATGTGCTGACCGATAAAAAGTGGAATAAAATCTTGCTAGATCAGTTAATTTCTAATGCCATTAAATATACAGCATTGAAGCCTGGAGAAAAGAGGGTTTCTTTTCACGTCCAGTGTAAGGAAGACCGGGTGCTCTTATTCATCGAAGATACAGGGATAGGGATTTCTGAACATGACTTAAAGAGAGTCTGTGAGCCATTTTTCACTGGAGAAAATGGACGTAAAATACGAAATGCTTCTGGCATCGGCCTTTATTTAAGTAAAAGTATATCGGACAAAATGAACCATCAGATGGGCATTTCATCTAAAGTCGATAAAGGAACAATAGTAACTTTGACTTATCTTACAAAAATGTAATATTAACGTAAGTTCGTGTAATTGTTTCCGAACGATTGCCTTTACTATAATAACAAAAAATGTATACAAAAATGGGAGGCAATCATGAGTGTAATAAAGGCAATAAATATTAAGAAAGTATATGGCGGTGGAAAAGAATTTGCGCAAACAATCGCGTTAAATAATATTAACATCGAATTAGAGCAAGGAGAGTTTACCGCCATCATGGGGCCTTCGGGCAGTGGGAAATCGTCATTGCTAAATGTCCTTAGTGGTTTTGATTACCCTACATCTGGAGACGTTTTTATTCAAGGGGCTAAAATGAATGAGATGACAGGTGATGAATTAGCCATTTTTAGACGAGACCATATCGGCTATATTTTTCAGGAGTTTCATTTACTTGATAGCTTAACAATTCAACAAAATATTATGTTACCGATGATGTTAAACCGTGAAGAGACAGAGTTAATGAATAAAAAAGCGGAAGAATTAATGAATCTCCTTGGCATTTTAACGATAAAAAACAAGTATCCTTATCAAGTCTCAGGTGGTCAGCAGCAAAGAGCTGCCATCTGCCGTGCTCTCATCAATGATACAACCGTTATTTTTGCAGATGAACCGACAGGGAATCTTGATTCTAAATCTTCAAAAGCGGTACTGGAATGTTTAAAAGAAACGAATGAAGCATATCGTACAACGATCTTATTAGTAACCCATGATCCTTTTGCCGCAAGTTATTGTGATAAAGTGCTATTTTTAAAAGATGGGACGTTAAGGACGCAGTTGTATAAAAAAGAATCACAAGATCACTTTACCAAACAAATTTTGGACAACTTAGCGGTGTTGGAGGAAGATGACTATGACGTATAATCAATTCATCTTCAAAGCGGTCTTGTACAATTTCCGCAAATATCTCGCTTATTTTTTCTGTATTACGTTTTCGATGACGGTGTTCTTTTTATTTACTGCCATTTGGTTTACACCAAACTTTAACGAACATACGTCAGCAGGCACACAGCAAATTGTTCAAATTGCAGGCGTTATTTCATGTGTCTTTTCGATATTTATTATTACATATTCCTATCAGCAGTTTTTTAAAAGTAGGACAAAAGAGTTGGCGATTCTCCTTTCTTATGGGCTACTACATCGAGACATGAAAAAAATGATCATCTTTGAAAATAGTTTTATTTTTCTCACAAGCCTCATCGTCGCCTTGATAAGTGGTAGTGTATTTTCACGCCTCATCTTTATGATCACGACATCGATTTTAGCGATCGAGGATATTCATTTTTCCTTAACGTTTCAAAGTTTTTTATGGACAACCATTGCTTTTATTCCGATTTATGCTTTGATTGTTGGTTTAACATTAATGAAAATGAAAAATAATCACGTGACAAATCTGTTGAAAACAAATCGAGTGAAGGAAATGAATCGAGAAGGCAATCGCTTTTTCATGGTAATCGGACTTGTCATTATCATCACTTCTTTCACCCTCTTAACGATCTATACGAGTGATTTTTCGAACGTTGATTCGATGAGAGAAGTGATCCTACTAGCAGTCGCCCTTTGTATTGTTGGTGTATATTTATTCCTTAGTCAATTGATGAGTCTACTCTATATGTTTTTCAATCGAAAAGGAAAGCTATTTCATCAACATATATTGCCACTAACTGAATTTGCGAGTAAGTTTGTTCAAAATCGAACGATCATCTTTATGGTTTGTTTACTGAGCATGGGAACTGTTTTCTTCTCAACCCTCTCTTATACTTTGTATCATCAAAGTTATGCGATTGCTGACAATGAACAGTTATTTGATGTGATGATGAAGGATTACGAAGCCGTTCATTTAGCGGAACAGATGAAGATCGATCAACTGCTAGCACAAGAAGAACATATAGCGGATACGCATATATTGCATGTTGCTTACTTATATGCTCCCGAAATGGATCATACCCCATGGAGAACAAATAAGCATGTGATGGCAGCATCAGTCGAAGAAATGAATGGCGTGCTTGGAACAAACTATTCAGTAGACCAAGGTCATGCAATTATTATTGATTTTAATCAGCAATATGAAACGGTTACCTATTTTACAGATACTATTTTAATAGAAAACAATCAATCTCGTTATACGTACGTGAATCAAGGAACAGAGCAATATAAGTTGTTTGATCGTTATGTATTTTCTCAGCCCATCGTTATTTTATTGAATGAGGCAGATATGAAAACGATCGTAACCGATGCTTCGACCTACGAATTAGGGACGATTTATATGTTTACGTTTGATGATTGGTTAAGAAGCGGAGCCTTTGTTTCCGAGCTAAAGTCAGAATTGGATTCTGCTCTTGAAGGTATAGCCGATCAGAAGCGAGAAGCGATTGAAACCATTAAAGAGCGTTACAACCAACCTTTTATCGTCCATTCAAAATATGATCGTTACCATCATACGAAGCAAGTATCGGGGTTTGCACTCTTTATTATGTCATTTATTAGTATTTTGTTTGTCATCACAGCTTGTATAGTCCTCTATTTTAAAACGTTTGCGGATGCAGAGTCGGATCGCCAAAAATTGAGATTATTACGGTCAGTTGGCATTACCTCATCAGAAATCAAGGCTTATATATATACTAAGCTAAAAATGCTTATTGTCCTACCAATAATCTTCGGGAGCTTATTAGGCTTATGTTTAAGTGTAGCGATCAATTTGTACAATGTAGCAGAAATCGAAGTACATAATGGAAAGATATTCGCAAATGGACTAAAGATCATCAGCTTGTATTTTGTCGTTATCGGTGTTTACTATTACTGGCTGCGTATGACGTATCGAAGAACTGTAGAATAAACATTTTTGTCATGCTAAAAGAAGGAGTTATTTGTGATGAGAAGTGAGGAGATTTTATACGTACACTCCCTTTCAAAGAACATTGGAAAAGAGACTATCGTGAAAGATATTTCTTTCCACTTACAAAAAGGTGAAATTAAAGGGCTACTAGGACCAAACGGCTCAGGAAAAACAACAATTTTAAAAATGTTAGTCGGTTTATTAAAGCCAACAACAGGGAGTATTACGATTGACGCGAAAGACATTCAAAACGACTTTGAAAGCGCCATTCGTAAAGTGGGTGCCATTATTGAAAACCCTGAATTTTACGATTACTTATCTGGTTATGATCATTTACGAATCTTTTATCGAATGTCACCTGGTGTATGCGAAAATAGAATAGAAGAAGTGATTAAATTATTAGCGATGGATAGCTACATTGATGATAAGGTCACTACGTATTCCCTTGGAATGTTGCAAAGGCTGGGATTAGCGCAAGCCATGTTACATCGTCCTGCTGTTCTTTTGTTAGATGAACCAACGAATGGTCTGGATCCTTCAGGGATTCAAGACCTCAGAAAACACTTAAAAATGCTTGCAAATGATGGGACAGCGATTATTATTTCAAGTCATTTATTAGCAGAGATTGAACTAATTTGTGACAGTGTTCTTATTCTTGACAATGGAAGGATCGTTAGTGATGGAAATCTAGAAGAATTAAGACGAAATACAACTCAAGAAAGTTTATATCAATTTAAAGTGTTAGAAACAGACAAGCTAAAAGAAGTGTTGGCGCTTCTCCCCCAATTTGATCAAATAGTTGACATCGTTTCAGATGGTTTTTCAATCCATGTATCCGAGCGTGAAGCTGCCACCATCAATCGATTTTTAGTAGAAAATCAAATCAGTGTTGTTGGTATTGAAAAAAATAAAACAACATTAGAAGAAGCATTTCTTTCACGACTTAATCAATCGAAAAGAGGTCAATGATGAAGTACTTTCTTGATCTAGTATTCAATGAAAATGTAAAGATATATAAACGCCCAAGGGCATGGGTATTACTCAGCTTGATAGTGGCAATGAACCTTTTTATTGCGATGGTTATGAAGTATATATTTTCAGATACACTTTTTACCTTTTGGGACCATTTAACTGTTAGTACCTTTGTTATATTTGTGTTGAATTTTCTTTGTATAATTATTGCAGGCGATATCGTATCTAGTGAGTTTTCAACAGGTACGATTAAGCTCATCCTCATTCGCCCAGCCAGTCGCCTAAAAATATTGTTAACCAAATATGTTTCCGTCCTATTATTTATTGTAGTAGTCGTGAGTGTACATTTACTCTCATCTATGATATTTGGCGGCATCTTCTTTTTTAACAGTATAGTTGCGTTGGATCCTTCTTTAATCATGAACATAATCTTGAGGTATGGATTTGGTTTTATCGAAATTGTCGTTGTTTGTTCTTTGGCGATGATGTTATCAGTTGTCACGCGGAGCAGCGTGTTTTCAGTGTCAATTCCTATTTTTTTACTAATGTCTATCACATTACTATTAGAATTACTCGCTCATTATCAAATACAAGTTGGCAAATATATATTACTTGCCAACACAAACTTAACACAGCATTTCCTCGGACGACCGCTATTTGAAGGGATGACTCTTCCCTTCTCCGTTATGAATATAACGGTTCATATGATTGTATTTTTCATTGTATCAACTGCGATTTTTTCTAGAAGAGATGTAAACATATAAGTTGAAGGTGGTTCCTTTGACAGAAGCCGCTCTTTGCTTCTTGCGTACTTCTCTCGTCTTTTAGTATCGCTTGCGCTAGACAGTTTCTATGGAAGAAATCTTTTTGAAATAAACAAACGTTCACTGAACCGACTTTCAATGTGTAGCCGGTTCAGTGTTGAATTTTTTCTCCCTTTTGTTAAATAAAAAATAATTGATTGGTAGTTTTGATGCTTATTTGTTTTCAATTAATAACTTGTTCCGTTACAGAGGTAAAATTCACTTACAGGTCTTTATTAACATCCGCGGATTAGAAGTAAATGCTGTAAAGGATAACCATACAGGAACATACCCTAACGTTTCATTTAATACAATTATTCTCTTTTCCCATAAAGCTCCCCATTATTTCAATAAGGAAAGCTCTACTCCCCTATTGAAGTAAAGCTCCCGTTTGTTTAAGTGTATTGTTCACATTCTCTATATAAAATCAGGAGAGCATTTCCTATTTTGAAAGAATATATTTCTTAAGAATACTAATAGTTGTCAACGATTCCCCCTAAAGAAGCTGCTTTTATAATAGGTTCTTTCATAATTTCTAAGATTTGACCCTTCGTTCCATACACGACTACTCCTAAAATTTCTATATCCTCTATTTTTTTACCTTTAATGTTGGTGTAAGCATTCTTGTGTTCAGGTGAAATGCTAGTTTGAAGTAATTTGAGAAATTTGTTATATTCATAGTCCAAAACAGTTGTTGAATTATAAATTGAATTAGTTGAAAAACCTAAAGCTTCATGTTCACTAATAAATGTTGCAGACCAATCATATTCTATTGCTTCTTCTTGAAATGTTTTGATTTGGCTATCGGTGTAGGTGTTGATCCAGAACCAAGTCATTTTCGGAAGTTCAACAAAAGGTAATTCACTTTGTTTGTACGGCTTATGAAAGGAGAGCGCAACCTCGTAAATTTTATCCCCTTGCATGCTATTAATTAGCTCTTCGTCATTATTGTATTTTTTATAAGTGACATTTGGGTGAAAAAACATCATTTCTCTCCATCCATTTTCTTTATACGCAAACTGCCAATCTTCACCTGTTATTCCAATACTTCCGCCTGAACCTCTTGAAACCAAAATAGATGGAAAAAGACCAAATGAATATTGTTTTTGTTCAATTACAACCGCTTTTCTTTTCATGTCTTTTGAAACTTTATAATTGCTAATTCCTCCAAGAAAGCCTCTTGAATCAATTGTTTCACTTATAAAGCCATTAGGAGTAGTAAGTCTGACATAAGCATCCCATTGCTTAAATGCCTTTTGGCTAAAATAAGCAGAAATAGCGAAATTTGATATGTTTAAAACAACAAATACTAATAAAGAAACGAAAATAATCGTAATTATTGACTTCGTTTTGCTTTTTTTAATCGCCTTTTTTATCTTCTTTTCATCAAAAAAATCATCTGTATATTCACTCATGAAGATTCCTCCACTTCTTTTGAAATTCTTTTCTAGCTCGGTATAAATAAGTCCTAATGGTCCCTTTATTCGTCTATCGCGTTTGTTAGTTTAATAACCTTGAAATTCCAAAGAATATTAAAAGGATAGCAAGACAACAAGAAGCTAATAAATACTTTTTATTACCTTCTGATAATACATATCCAAGGACTAAGAAATATAATCCAAATAAAATATTTAAAATTCCTTTAAATAAATCTGATTCAATGAATTCTGGCAAAATTAAATACACAAATAAAATTGGAAACAGTACATTAGGTTTTTTTAACGTTGTTACTATATTTTGCATTACATACACCCCTCTTTATTATTAAACTAACTTGCCAGTAAGTACAATAACTTCTATAAAAAAGCATTTCCCCTTCTTGAAGAAATGCATCCGTTAATGCAATAAGAAGTCTTTATCTATTAAGAATTTTTTTATTTTTCACATTAACTAATGTTTTGGCGATGATATCGTGTAATCCTTGTTTATTAAACTCTCGTATCTCGTTACTTTTATAAGCTATAACGGTTTCCAATTAGGGTCTTTCTCATCTTTTTCATTAGGTTTTCTTACAAACTCAATACATCTTTTCTCACAAGCTTCAAATAAGGTATAGTTTTTCTGTGCTTGCCTTAAAGATGGGATATTAGCACCACCCTCATAATCAGGGTCATCATACTGAACCCCATCATCTTCCCAAAAACAGATACTACATATATCATAAGTTCCAGGAGGTTCTTCATCTAATGTTTTATAGCCACAACAAGGACAAGTATATTTCATCTACCCACCTCAATAAAGTATTACGTTAGCAAAATAGCGTTTCCGCTTATTGTGGAAGTCGAGTAGAAGAGAACCTCTCTACCTCTCGGTAGATTGCATTCTCTCCCCTCACAGAACCGTGCTTGCGCTATTAACGCACACGGCTCCTCCTAGTTACCATTTACAGAATATAGCTAATCTCTTTTCTTAAGTCATAAATATTAACCTTAACTCTGGCGTAAGGTAATGGATATCTAGTAAGAAAGAGCCTGAATTTATCCCAGGTAAATGACTTCCTTTGACTTCTTCTGTTGAGCCATTTAA
>NZ_MLQS01000018.1 GCF_001866055.1 Anaerobacillus alkalidiazotrophicus | reverse complement strand
GTGGACATGGAAGGCAATATCATTTTTTTGTAATTTTACTTCTAAATCTAAAGGCAAAACTAATTGGTTCATGTTATAATCTTTAAACATAAGGACCCTTCTTTCTGTTGAAATTTGGTATGGTAACTTTATTTTATCAGAAGTGGTCCTTATTTTTATTAAAAATAATCAAAGCCGGTGAAATTTTACTCGTCGTAAAATTTCACCGGCTTTTTTCATCTAAGAGGTGGTTTTGTCCCAGCCCCATTTGGAAATTAGAGTTTATCAATTTTGAACTTATAATGATTCCTAGCGCAAGTGCCTATCGTCTAGAAAGCCTTCCTTGCTTCCATATCGATAACCTGGTGTTTTTAAGCTTCCCTTTATCTCACTTTACACGAACCAACTTATTACGTTTAAAGTTGTGTCGATGGCGCTTTTTTTACTACACCCCAGAAGATAATATCTTAGACTCTTAAACTTTATGCAATTTTATCATAATCTTCTTAGTTCTCTAGCCATTCAAAAACAGTTACTCTATACATTATAGTTGGACTATTTTGTTTAAGCATTTACGGAGAACTCGTTCTAGCTTCGCTAGAACATCGAAAATTCAGATGGAGTCTCATCTCCACCTGAATGGAAGTTCCCACCTACGCTACGCTTAGAGGTGGGGGCTATGACCTTTAAGAACAAATCATTTGATTAACTCTAAAATTTTATTATAACAACTTGCATACTGATCTGGATTTGGATCTTCGCCCATTATTTTTTGTACTTCAAAATCAGATAGTACAAAATGATGCTTTGGTTTAACTTCATGTCTATCTAGGCAATTTTTGCAACAAGCTAAAGGGCAACCATCAATAGCTATAATATTTCTACCTGATTTGGCCGTTTTAACAAGTGGTTTTACATCCCCACCTACTCCAGCAATACAGGACATTTCGGCAATTTCTTCTCGATCCATTTTTATTGCAATCATGTTAGCAGTTTGTGCAGCCGAGGAACAACCAGAACATGAATAGACAAGAGGTAAATTGTTTTTTGGCATTCTTGTTCATCTCCCTATTTCATTCGATCAGAATATTTTGTTTTTTCACAATTTAAATTAGTTAGTATTATAACGTAAACTCCTAGAATAAAATGTGATAAACGCTACAAAATTTCAATCAAATTAAACTTGTCCTCTTTAGCAAACCTATTGATTTGTTTTGAAAATAAACGTTACGAATCTCTATTCCAGATTTTAATTATGATTATACTAGACTCCCATACGTTTCAAAAATACATTTCTCCAACTTGTAGACAACTCATCTACTTCTAAAATTTTCTTAATACCCTCAATATTGATTTTATCGTGATACATGATATTGTTTGCAAATGATACTGTCACGTTTTTTGTAGGTCTTTCTAGTAGTTTGATAGGTTTAACTTTTGTTACGATCCCTTCTTGTAAAACTCTAAAATAATAACCCGTATATCCTGAATTTTGAAACCATATAGGAAGTTTATCTTGATCGTAAATTTTTGCCAATTTATAACATGGTTGACGCGGTTGTGTTACTTGAACAATTGCCTCTCCTAATTCATAAATGTCTCCAATACACACTACCTCTTCTGTGAGGCCTTCTATAGTTAGATTTTCTCCAAATGCACCGTATGAAAGTGGTTGTTGCAACCTTTTTTGCCAATATGGATAATGCTGATAAGAATAGACACAAACCGCTTTATCTTCTCCACCATGATTATCAAGGTCTGCTTGACCGTCACCTTCGAACTTTTCTTTATATAAAAAGACAGGCTTATTTACTTCTTGTTTATTTATCCCAGTAAATAAAATTTTCTCTTGAAAAGTTATACTTTTTGGCATTCCAACATTTACAGATATTATTTTATTCGTATGATTAGGCATGTTTTTCCTCCATATTAGTTTGATAGGCTTTGCTATAAAGCTATTTCACTTTTTATCCAAGTTTTAAAAATTAAGCTGACTTTTCTTTCATTTTTTGTTTCTCTTTTGTATCTTTAAAATAATAATTTAATGATATGACTCCAATAATTACCATTACTAATCCTAGTGTACGAAGTCCTCCTACGACCTCTTTAAATAAAACGATTCCGATAATAGTAATAAGCACTGTTCCTAATCCGACCCAAATGGCATAAGCAATGGTAAGTGGCAGTTCTTCTAAAGAAAGTGCAAAAAAGTAAATGGAACACAACACACCTATTACTACAGCTAGATTGTACTCAATAATAGAAAATCCTTCTGAAAGTTTCATGTTAGTAGTTGCGAAAACCTCAAAGAATATTGCAAGTAGTAAATAAATAGCACCTCTTTTATTTTTCATCGTCAAGCTCTTTGAATATTTAAATATTTAGTAAAACCACTCCTATAATAATTACGAACATTGATGTAACAGACTTCCAATTAAGTTTCTCTCTGAATAAAACCACTCCAGCTAAACTTGTCAGAATAACCCCAAGACCACTCTATGTAGCATAAGTTACGCCTACCGATAATACTTGAACGATTTTTGTCATCAAGTAAAATGTAAATATATAGAAAAGCACTCCTATCATAGCTATTCCTATATGCCTGAAACCATCAGATCTTTTTATAGCTATATCTCCAATACTGCTAATGATAATTGCAGTTATTAATACAAAATATATCAACTTCCTCACTCCTTAGTCCACGTTCGAAGTTCACTCATTACACGTTCCCTAAGCCCTTTTTCTAATGGAGCCAATCCAAATATTTCTGCAAACCATAATCCATCGACAGCTAGGCGCGCTATAGTAGGGCGTACTGAATCTATTTGATCCATTTCTATTTTTTTCTGCTAGGTTGCATACTGTTCTTGGAAGTTTTCTAGTAATTCTGGATTTGTGAAGATTGCCGCTAATAATCCTGAACTCATTTTTAATCCATCCTCAAGTTCATTAAATGTAGCTTATAGTATCTTAGTGGTCTAGTTAATGAATGGGGGAAAATTCATTAAAGTAGAAACATAAAAATAGCGCTCTCCAATGTTTCAGGAAAACGCCAAGATTTAATAGTTTAAATACATAATATGCTTAATGAATTTGATCATTAAAACTATCCCGCCTAAATGTTATATCTACAGATGATGTATTTCATGCGAATAAAAATCAAATATGTCAAATTCACTCATAATTACTTCAATCATGTGAATGAAGTCTACTTATTATAGAAACCTACTTGATTATCAACCCAATGGAAATCTATGAATTGAGGGTGTTCTATGACTTCAATTGGGAATTCTTCCTTTAGTTTATCCATAATGGATTTACTTTCAAAAGCTTTTGTAAGTTTTTTGGGGTGAATATTTGATGTTTTAATAAATTCACGAACATTATAGGTTAAAAGTGGATTAGATTTATTTAGTTTCACATGTTTATTAAGTCGTATTAGTTCGATAAATTTATTTACTATTTCTTTTTCAGAGTGAGGTTCTTTAAATTCAATAATCAAAGGTAATCAGCCCTTTCTAAATGTTTATAGGTTCTTAACAAAAAGTTAGTTATATACTAGAAGACTAATGTTATTTAGTTAAAAACTTTTCATCATAAGCCATGTCCACTAACACTGTATATGGATATGCAAGAGGTTCGTTCTCATTACAATTATTTAACTTATTTTGTATTATAGATTAAATTATTAATATTCAGATATTTCAAGTTAGTTTTTTTAACAAAGAAAATTTAACCTCATTCATAAAATGATATAATTTATTCATCGATTAGATAAGCTCGTACATAGTGGTAGATTTAAAATGTTAATGCTCCTTTTTGAGGCAAAAAAATAACAGAACTCTTGATGAGTCCTGTTATTTTCGTATCTAACCTTAATGGAAATTATCAACCTGTATTCACTAACCCAGCAGCAACACCACTAATAGAAAGTAGTACTTCTGTTAGAAGCTCTTCATAGTTGTCGTCTGTCTCACGCATGTTTTTGATCAAATGAACTTGTAAGAAGCTCAATGGATCTACGTAAGGATTACGTCTGCGAACAGATTCTTGGATAGTTGGTGTATGGTCAAGAAGTTCTTGATTACCTGTAATTAGTAAAAGAATTTCCCTTGTTCTTTTGTATTCATCTGAAATATCATTGAAAATTCTTTCTGCGATTTCTTTATCCTCAACTAAATTAATATATTCTTTTGCCGTCTGTAGATCAGCTTTCATTAATGCCATTTGAAGATTATTAATTGTTGATTGGAAGAATGGCCATTTCTTATACATGTCCTGAAGCAGCTTTAAATTCTGATCATTCTGCATTGCGAAAGATTGCAAACCTGTACCAGCTGCATACCAAGCAGGGATCATTTGTCTAGACTGTGTCCAAGCAAACACCCATGGAATCGCGCGTAAATCTTCAAAGCGTTCGCTTCCCTTACGACTCATCGGCCTAGAGCCAATATTTAAGGCTCCTAACTCTCTTAAAGGTGTCGCTTGTTTAAAGTACGTTAAGAAATCTGGGTCTCCAAAGACAAGCGATTGATATTTTGTTAATGCATATTTTGAAGCTTCTTCCATCGCATCTTCCCAAGACTTTTCACGTACATAGCCTTGTAATAAATTTTTCGAAGCATTTGCAGAAGCTTCTAATAATGCTGAGGCTGCCTGTTCTAGATTTCGATAAGCAATATCTTCTAATAAATAACGTGAAGATAGAACTTCACCTTGCTCAGTTATTTTCACTCCGTCCCCTAGCGTTTCAGCAGGTTGCGATAAAATACTACGGTTAAGAGGTCCGCCTCCACGTCCTAATGAACCTCCACGTCCATGGAAGAATTTCAATTTAATATTAAATTCTTTAGCCATATCATGGATTTCTTTCTGAGCTTTGAAAAGCTTCCAATTTGCTGTTAATGTTCCGCCGTCTTTACTTCCATCTGAATAACCAAGCATGATTTCTTGGTGATTTCCTCTTTCAGTAATGTGATTACGATAAACATCCATTTCGAATAATGTTTTCATAATACCAGGACCTGCAATTAAGTCATCAACTGTTTCAAGTAATGGCGCTACATGTAAATGACTTTCAACTGTCCCATCTGCATGTAAACGATAGATACCAGCCTCTTTTGCTAGAACAAGTACTTCAAGTAGGTCACTTGCTGATTGAGTCATACTAACTAAGTATACTTCTATCGAGCGACTTCCAAATTCAGAATGAGCTTTTTTAATCATTTGGAATACGTTTAATACTTCTTGTGTTTCTTCAGAATAATCTTCTTCCACTAATAATAGTGGTCTTGGTTCACCTAATACTTTCTCAAGAACTGCAACCTTCTCATTCTCAGATAGGGCAGAATAATCATCAGTTATGTTAACAACTTTTAAAATTTCAGTTACGGCTGTTTCATGTTCCCCACTATGGTTTCTAATATCAAGTGTAGCTAGATGGAAGCCGAATAACTCAACTTGACGAATTAGTTTTCGAATCTTTTTTAGTTTATTATTTGCAGGCTGATGTTTTTCAGCACTTTCTTTAATCATTACAAGATCTTTCAATAATTCTTCTGCTGAACGATAACCAATTTTTGTGTTTCCAACGTTTCGTAAACGTTTAAGAATTACAGCAAACTTACGTCGATAAATCTCGTTCTTAATTGGCCAAGCTTCTCCAGGCTCTAGATATAATTGCTCATCTTGTTTCACAGACTGAATTAACTCTTCACTTATTGATACTCGAGAACTTGCTTGACTAAAACGTTTCATTAACTCAGTGGCTGCTTCTTTATATTTTTTTAACACTAATTTCCGTTGAAGTTTTAATGTTTCCCACGTAATTTCTGGCGTAACGTTAGGATTTCCATCACGATCTCCTCCAATCCAAGAACCGAAGAATAGAAAGTTTGGCACTTTCCACGAATGCGACGGATAATAACTTTGTAGCTGATTTTCTAACTCTTCATGGATATCTGGTAGTACATCAAATAATGTATCGTCAAAATAATAAAGACCATTTTTAACTTCATCAAGTACCGTTGGCTTGCGATAACGTAATTCATCAGTTTGCCATAAAGCAGTAACTTCATTAAATAAACTCTCATCCAAATCTTTTCTTTGTTTCTTTAGTAACATCGGATTGTCGAATTGCTGAAGTAACTTTGATATGCGTTTTTGTGTTTCAAGTACCGTACGCTTTGTTGCCTCTGTTGGATGAGCCGTGATAATAAGTTCAATTGATAAATCATTTAAAACTTTTTGAATAACATCTTCAGAAAAATGATTTTCTTTTAAAGAAGATACCGCACTTTCAATCGAAATTGGTTGTACACAGCCTTTTTCATGTAAATGATATTGGCGGTGACGACGGATCCTATGATTTTGTTCGGCAATATTTACTAGATGAAAATAAATTGAAAAAGCACGAATAACTTGTTGGCGTACAGGTGGCTTAAGACTACTAATCTCTTCTTTAAAACTTAAGTATAATTCTTCATTATAATTTTCTCTTAAGCTTTTTGCCTTCTTCCTTATTGCTTCAACTTTTTCTAATAATGAAATTCCACCTTCATGGACGAGAATTTCACCTAAGATATTCCCAAGTTTCCTCACATCGTTCCTCAAAAGAGAACTGTTATCTACTGTAACATTGATCATTTAATCATCCCCTATTATAAAATCGTTTCTTTCTTTCATGTTAAATTAGAAAAGCCTACGGTAACAAAGGTAGCTTTCTATCGACAAACCATTTTCCTTTAACCTACATAAACGATATCAACTACGACTGGTAGACATCACTGTCCCACCCGGACAAAAAGCGTCCCTTTCCAAAAAGGTAGTACCTATATTGCTAGTTCTTCCTATATTAACAAAAATAATTAGAATAATCCATCATTTCAGACACTTTTATGTTTAAAACCATTTCTAAAAGTAATGAAAATTTAGAATTTAGAATTTTTTATTTTTGTATTACAAAGAAAAAACACACTGTAAGAATGAAAAATTTTTATCCTTCAAAAGCTAAAAAAATTCAATGTCATGATCAGTTTAACCCTTCTTTCGACCGATTTTGACATACTTTTATTTAATTCCATTATAATCTAGTATGTAGATTTATCAATAACTTACTTTAAGCTTTGCTTCTTATTTAATATATATAAATAAAAAAAACGAATCAACATCCCTCTGATATCATAAATTTAATTTTTCCATACTTAAACAAAATTATTATTAATCCATTATAAAGGTTAAAATTTAAATCAGTGGGGATTTTCCTTCGTCCCCTAATTGTTAGTTATTCTATATAAAGTGCACGACCTCATAAGAGCTGAAACGATACATCCTTCTAACTCTAAATAATTTTTCTTTATAACAAATGTGACACTAGTGTCCATACTCAAGAAAAGCGTTGAAGCTAGACAGTTTCCAAGAGCCGAAATTTATAATTTCTTATCTTTAAACAAAAAATGACTCGAGTGTCATAAATGTACTTTATGCGCTCGAGTCATTTTATCCAGGATTATTCAAAGCTACTTTTGCATTTGAAATAAAATTATTAAATAACCGTTACTAAGATTAAAAAGGCAACAATTGTTAACAAAATATTAATCGAAATCATATTTAAAATAAGTTGCTTGTTCTTACCTGACTTATCGTCCATAAAGATCGGAATAGCAAAAGCTGGTGGGAGTAAAAACGTTAAATATAAGGCAATTTGAAATTCTTTATCAAGTTGTAATAGACCGTCAATAATAAATGTATTTAGTAAAAATGCTAAAACCAATAAGGTAGACATTCTTATTAAAACTAAGCCAAATGGTTTACTTATATTTTTAAAATCTAGTTTCAGCTCATATCCAATAACAATACATATTAATGGGACAGTTAAGCTTCCAACGATAGTTAATAATTCTATGATTGAATATGAAAATTGAAAATTCATCATTAATTGTGCAGAACCTGTAGTAGAAAATAGAATACCAAGCAGTACCGCCATAATGATTGGTGATTTGAAAAATGATAACAAAAGCTCTTTAAAGGATGAAGTCTTCCCATTTAATTTTTGTAGGTAATTAACAAGAATTAAAAAGACAAATAAAATGTGTCCGATGTCAATAACGGCAATCTTGTACAAACTGGCCGATCCATAAACAGTAACAAATAACGGATACCCAATCATCCCATTTTCAAAACTAGTAAAAACAGTTGATACGTACCTATTATCAGATTTTAATAGTTTTTTGTAGAAGATCCCTACAATAAGCATTAATACACATGCAATAAACATTACTACTACGATAATAATATAACTACTTTCAAATTCCGTGTCTAAAAAGGCTAAAAAAAGCAAAGCTGGTAGGGTGAAATTTACAACTAATTTTTTAAAATCATTAATTGTACTGTCTTTGAAAAACTGAATTTTTTGTAGTACGTTCCCTAACACTAGTAACAAGATAATTGGTAAAATCTTTGCAACAACTTCTAATAAACTATACAACGTATTCCCTTCTTTCAATCCAAAGTAGTAATGTTAATAGCTCATCTCCTTATTTCGTCGTTTAAAACAAATCTACTATTATCATATACAATCAAACTCATAAATAAAATACTTTCTCAATAAATTAGAATGTCATTTCAATATATATAGATTTTTTATAAGAAAATTTGAAATGTTGTTCTAAAGTTAAAATAATAGTAGGACTTTCTTTCTTCACCTATTATTATTCTTTGTTATTCTGGTATAAGCAAGTGATCTTGAGTTTATAAAGTAACAACACTTCTTGATTAATATATTGTGTACTCTTGTATTAAAAGTGTTTTAGTATGTACTCAAATTATTCTATTTATAGTTATTGCGAATTTTCATAAGTCATCTTATACTTTTTTTAATAAAGTCAGGCTAGGATCATGTTAGTTGTTTACATATTTCACCAAGTTTTAAAACTGATAGTTTTTATTTACGAAGTTTTTCTAACTGAGTGAAGTTAAAAATGAGATCACAAATCAATATCTAGCTAGATGTAACAAAATATAATATCTTAGTGGAGGGTGTACTCAATTATGACATACATGTAACTGACTTTATTAATAAAATGTATTTTAGAAAGGAAGTTGTTTAGTGTCGAAATTTGATCAAAAGTACGAAGAGTGGCTACAAACTAATCTTGCCGAAGAACAAAATCATAGAAGACGTGAGCTACTTGAAAATGGGCTTGGCTTTGGTACGTTGGAATTTTTACGATCAATCTGGTTCCCAACTGTTGGGAATTTTGATCATTTATACCCTGAATGGGAGGTGCGTGATTTCAATAATCGTTACCGATACTTAGATCTTGCATATATGCCTTTAGGTGCAAAAGGGTGCATAGAAATTCAAGGATACGGACCTCATGCTAGAGACCTGGATGTAACACGATTTAAGGATTTATGTTGGCGCCATTCTTTATTGGCATTAGAGGGATGGACAATTTTACCTATAGCTTTTTTATCTATTAAAGAAGAGCCAAAACAATGTCAACAGCTTATACTTGCATTTATAGGCAAATTCCTCTCTAATGATATCCCTTTAAATTTATCTTGGCTTGAATCAGAGGTTGTGAGATTTGCAAGACGGTTGCTACGTCCAATTACTCCACTCGAGGTTGCTAATCATTTAAGGATAAGTGATCGGCACGCTCGACGTATCCTACACAAACTAGTTAAATTACAAATATTATGTATAGCAAGCGGCAAGGAGCGTGCTCGGACTTATGTTCTAAAAATTTAAGTAAAATCAATTATGTAGAGGACAGAGAATCCGCTATTTCTAGTAATTCACCCAATTTATTATACCTTTCGGACAGAGAATCCCTTATTTAACTTAAATCACAAGAAATCACTAGTTTTAGTACTAAATAACGGAAAGTGAGTCCGCGTAGATCTTAAATCTCTTATTTTGACAGGAATAACGGAACTAGGGTCCGCTTAATAAAAATCCACTCTAATTACGTATTTTTATCTTCTCTCCATTATCGAATATCACTTCAAATAAAAATTCAAACACATTCTCAACTATATTTTCTTGTTTAATTTTGAGTATTTTTAATGTTTCCGAATTGATATCAGGTGTCAATTTATGTTATACAAACAATGGTTCAATTACTTATACTAAATTTCCCCAATGTAAAGTTACATTATTTTGCATTCTCAAACAAGAAAAACGCAAGGCGCCTTGGTCACGAGCAGCTGCTCCTGTGCCACTCCGTTTGCTCAAGAGCAATTGTTTTCCGTGCGACGAGTAACCGCAGGAGCAAAGCAGCATGAAGCATCTTCAGAGAAGGAATTCAAGAAGCCATTGAAGTCAGAAACTTGACTGAAGTGACCGAGCTGGTAGGCTGCTAGCGCTAGACAGTTTCCAAGTTAGAAATTTATAAATTCTGATAATGAGAAAAAGACACAGTTTCACATTCTACTGAAAAACTGTGTCTTTTTTTAAAGATTAAACTGTGTCGCAAAGGTATAATATACACTACTTTCCACCGAGCAACTCGCGTGTTTTTTCTAAAATTTCTTGGTCTTTTAAACGGAATTTAAACTCCACTCGTCTAGAGGCTTGGTGACTATAGTTTCCGGCTCCATCTGTTCGTCCATCAGTATAAGACCTTCCGTTTACCGTTAATTTTTCTTTTAAATGGTTCTGGATATTTTGATATGGGAAATCGCTACTTAAAATATATTCGGCCACACTAAAAGCCCTTTGCTGGGATAGTTCTAAATTGTACAAATAGTCACCAATTTGATCGGCGTGACCTTCGATAATTATTTCTGAAATATAGTCTTCATAACCTCGTTCTAACAGTACATCTACATAGGTCGGGACAAACTCATCTAAAAATACATACCCCTCTGGCTTTAACACAGCTGCATCAAATTCAAACAAAATATCCGTACTAAAGATCATCGCACCTGTTTTTTCGTCGATCTCAATTCCGAGACTAGAATCATTAAATTCTTCATTTAAATCGTTAATTAGATCTACTCTAACACCCATTATTTGATCGATGGTTCGTTTCATCTCCTCTATTTGAAATGATTTTATGACCATCATAATGATAAAGATTAAGATAAAACAAAGTAAGATCACCGTTAACAAATCTGTGAATGACGGCCAGAAATGACCTTCCTCCTGCTCACCTTTAAATAACTTTCTATATTTATTATTCATTGCTTCCAACCCTTATTCGTTGACTTTGTCTCACTGCTTCTTGAGCAAAGGCATGAAGATTACGATTTAAGTTTTGTATTTCTTGATTTAAATCATTGATCGTTTGCTGAGTATAGCGACTATTTCTTTGTTGATTTTCTGTTGTTATTTCCCCTAATTGTTTAAACTCTTTTTTAACGGCGTCATTCATATCAACCACATAGTCGCCAATATTTCTACTTACTTTATCCAGCTTATCGCCAAGAGTTCCCTCTAAATTAGCGACATATCTAGAAAGGGTATCTTTAAGAACACCAACACTTGCCTCAATTTGATTTTCTCGATGATTGAATGAATCAGTTATCTGTGTAATTGTACGATTAATTTCATTTAGTAACTGTTGATTTTTTATACCTATCTGCTCATATGAGCGTGACGCATCATTCAAATTTTTTTCAAAAGTTTGAGAATCAACGGTATGAACTTTCAGATGATTACTGAAGTCTTGATTAAATTGCTTCAATTCATCAAAACGTCCTGATAATAGACTTTTATATTCTTCCTGAGCTCTATTTATCATATCTAATGCTTCAGGCAGTCTGACAATCGAGGTGCCTAGCCGATCAAAATCTTTTCTAAGTTCTTTTAAATAAGTAGTAATTCCTAATAGTTTTGAACTTAGATCATCTCCAAAAATTCCTTTAAATTGCCGATTGTTTTCTTTCATTAATTTTACTAGATTATCGCTCTGCACATTCATTCTCTCAAATGCACCATACATGGCTTCTTGCCTTTCAGAAATAGTTGAGAAGAAGTCTTTCAAATCACTAACAGAAGTTTGAAATTCATTCAACGTTTCTGTTTGAGAGTTTGTAAGGTCTGAAACTTTTTTATATGTTTCAGTAAAAGCAGCCGTCATTTTTTCGTTTCTTTGATCCATCTTGTAAAAATAAGAGAATAATTGATCAAAATTCTTATTTAGCTTAGTGACACCACTATCAAAACCTTCAGTTACTTTTTTTACACTGTGAAAAAGCACATTGAAGTCTCTCAAATTTTCCGTTAAACCATCATTAAATTTCGCTAAATCACGTGCTGATTGCTGCAAACCAACTGTATACTCTTGAAAACCTTTGAAAGATTCTACAATGTTACCTAATGCTTCTTCATTTGTTTGTCGAAGCTCAACAATTGAGGTATTAATCGTTTCTGAAACTTTGATAAGCCGACCCATCTCATCTTGTTCTTGTTCTTCTAAATAAGACTCTGTTTTTAACATTATGTCCGTTAACATATATTCGGTGTTTACTATTTTTGTGAGAATTGTCATGATTAACGATAGTCCCATACCTGCAATACTCGTATAAAATGCTACATCTATTCCAGATAGTACAAGTGCCACGTTTTCTACTAACTGATCTCCTGTTGAATCGATACTACCTAGTGACATTGCAAGACCAATAAATGTCCCTAATACACCAACTAAAATAAAAACAGATACAGTCATCTGGATGATTTTAATGAGACTAACAACCGGTACATTTAACATTCGCCAACTTGAAAACTTCTTTTGAACAAAAGTTTCTACTTTTACTTTTTCACTTTTTTTCTTTTGTTCAAATTCTCCTTGAAATTTATTCAAAGGATCAATGTCTAATGAATTTGTTGAACTAATGAAATCACGTACTCTTCTTAATCTGCTATACAAAATAAAATGACTGACAACAGCAAATGCAAACCCTACAAATAAGACCATAAAAATAAATTCAATCAATGAATTTGATAAAATAGATTGAGCCTGCTGTTCACTTATAAAAATTTTTAAAATCGCTTCAACCACTAAATTTCCCCCCTAGTTAAAAGAGTTAAAAAGACGAAAGTAGAAAGTGCAAATATTTTGCAACTTGTCACTTAAACCTCTTTTTTTATAGCTATTCAGAAGGTGGACAATTCATGCATGGGGGGTCGGAGTTTAAAGCGTTTACTTTCTGTTTTTTCATAATAAGAATTTATAAATTTCTAACTTGGAAACTGTCATCCTTCGTTGATTAGCTTCATGCAGCTTTGCTCCTGCGATTACTCGTCGCACAAAACACTGCTTCGAGGAAGCTTACTACGAAGCAGTACTTGAAGACGCAGAAGCACGTAAGAAGCCAAAGAGCGGCTTCTGTCAAAGGCCGACCCAGTGAAGCTACTACTTGGATTACTTCGAAGCTGCTTTGCGACGAGCAAACGGAGTGGCACAGGAGCAGCTGCTCGTGACCAAGGCGCTTGCGCTTTTCTTGTGTATTAGCAACATTTCTATTATTGTAATTTGAAGAAACAGTAAAATATCATACTATTAGGGATCTTACTGTTTAAAGATAAATTGATTGTTTACTCGTAATCTGTGAACGAATTTCATCTGCGTCGTGCAGTAACTAGTTATATGTAAATATAATAAATAGCCCAAATTTATGGGCTATTGATATGCTTTTCCTTTTGTTAATATACACGGAACTCCTTTACCTACCGCACCAGGCTTATTCATTTTCTCTATATAAGCCAATCCTCTTGCACATTGACGTTTACACGTGATACAAGATTTAGATGTTACCACCTTCATTGTATATTCATATTTTTGATTTGCTGATAATGGAGCAACTTTTTTCTTTTTTCCCATACTGCATCACTCCTATGTTTGATGCTTTATTCTATGCATCAAATTCCTCGGAGTGAGTGAGCTGAGAAAATATTCTTTTATTAGAATATGCTTTAAATTACATTAATTTAGTGATGTGAAACTATGTCAACTGACGTAAATTTTGTATTATTATTTTTTCTTTCAAACACAGTTATTTCATAACATCTTTTTCAAAAACACTAAACTTTCCACTCGGCTCTAAATATGCCTTTTTAACTTCTGATGCTGATGAATAACCTGCTATTCGTAATTCTTCCATTAATTCATTCTTACTGATCCTAGCCTTACGTAACCCACTCAAAATTATTGTCCCATTTTCAATTAATTTTATCGGGCTCCCTTGAACGATTTTTTCAAACAAACTACTCTTCATTGATAAAACACTCAATACAAGTTGAGCAATAACTAATGCTGAAATAGCAACTACTGAGATTAAAGGATTTAATTCAGGATCAGATAAGGGTTTTGCTATTAATGCACCTATAGCAATAGCAACTACGAGATCAAAGTCAGTTAATCTACCTACAGCTTGGCTTCCCATAATTCGAAAAGCTGTCAAACCAACAACAAACATCCCTAGAGCCTTTGTAAATGAAAGTAAATATTCCATTAAATTCACCTCATTTTTCTTTTCTTTACATTTTAAGTATATCCAATCAAGATATAAAAAAATTTTCTAGGGAAATATTATAGGATAAGGAACTGGAAGTATTATAGTCCTTTACTTCAGTTGATATATTTAAATAGTTTAATTGACATATCGTATTTGAGGGCTCAACAATATTTCTACATCAATGGATATATCAACTAACTGAGAGAACTCGTTCTAGCTTCGCTAGAACATCGGAAATTCAGATGGAGTCTCAACTCCACCTGAATGGAAGTTCCCACCTACGCTACGCTTAGAGGTGGGGGTCTATGACCCTTAAGTTCAAATCAGTTTGATTAACTTTCAAAAACCTTGCCTTTTTTACAATACTAGTTCATTGACTTCCACAATAGAACTTAACTTAAGAGTTTGTTGTTCTTGCATCAAAAATCCAACTACTTAACAAAAAAGGTATAATCCCCTAATTTTTGGGGAATTATACCTTTTTTAAAACAGGAAGACTTTTTTAGTTTTTTAAACGAATTTATGCTTGTTGCTTACGTAGTCTCCTCGAAAAAAGAATAAAGATAGGAAGAGGAATGATGATCCAACCAAAAGACTTAATCAAACTATTCTTTGCTCGATTTTTTGAACGTTCAATTTCTGCCTCTCTGTAATTATTGTACATAGCTCTCATTTCTTCTTCACTATACTCTTCTACAACTCTTTCATGGTCTGGTGTGAACTTATAATTTTGGTTCATTTTATATTCTTCATAACTCATATAATAATCATTAGGAACAATAATATCAGAAGCCGCCATAAATAAACCCACTCCACCACCAATAGACATCATCAACGTTGCAAAACAAACTAAATAAACATAAAGATTTTTTATCAATTCATTCACCCTCTCTTGGTCAGATTCGCCGTGCTTACCTGCAAAAATAACAAAAATAATAAATAACACCACACACAAAAAACCAATAGGAAATAAAAGAGAAACCATTTTTTCACCTCGCTTTTAGTTAGCATAAAATAACAATTAGTCTTTCCATACATTCTACAACAGAAATTCAAATTAAATTCTTATTTTAATTATAGACGGGAGAAACGAAAAAAAGTTACTTCCCTATTCATGTACTAGAGAAAAGTTTACTTATTTCAGTAAAAATATTATTGTTGATTTCACAGATGGCAGTACTTACTATAATGACGTTGTGTTGATCGAATGGCCAATATGAATACTCTCACCACGTAATTTTCTAACGATCATTTGAAGAAGTAGTCCTCTTGGCATATAATGATAGTTAAATTTTGTATCACAAAGACCTACTCGCATTTGCGAATAGGTCTTTCTTGCATAATCAGAATTTATAAATTTCTAACTTGGAAACTGTCTAGCTTCAGCGCCCTATCGACTAGAAAGCTTCCTTCGTCTCGTCTACGATAAGTCGAGAACGAAAGTCTAACATCTTTCGACTCTCCTATATCTCACTCGACTCAGTCCAGCTTATTACGTCGATGAGCAAGGGCGCTTGCGCTTTTCTTGTTGTGAAAATTATTTATCCCACTCTTAAGGGGCAAGTAAGACCCCCAGCTCAAAACTTAAGGAAATCGAGAAGTTTAGGTGGGGGATAAACTGCCCCTAAAGGTCCGATATAGAATAACTTTCATCAGTGATAGCTGATGATTAGTTATTCTTATGCCTGTGGTATAAGTTGAACTAACAATCAGTGGGGGATGAAGGTAAACCCCCACTGATTGAAGTTCAGCTTTATTGCCCTTGCCCTAATGAATAACCACGTTCACCATTAAACTTATAGAGATTTTCTGTTTTTATACAGTTGATCCCCGCTTCGTTAACACGTTGTAATAAGTTTATAATATCTTTATTGTTTTTTGGGGCATTTGATGTTAATTGGAAACGACATCTCCAATGATCAGTTGTAAAGGTTTCTGGAAATCCATTTGGATAGACTTTCACACCACGATTTGTAATGACAACTAACTCAAATTCAGGCCCTGCAACTTTTTCAAGTGCTTCTCCTAATTCATTAGATGTTAATGTGTTGTTCAAAACAAAAACATCGACGCCATCTAATTCTTGAACAACATCAGTTTTCACACGGTCTTTTGCTTGAGGAGCGAACTCTAATTTAACCTCTTCACCTTCTTTAATTTCTTTATATGTAACAGGATTAAATGCAGAAGGTTGTTGGCCAAGTCGTTGAATGATTGCTTCAGCAAACTCCATGGTTCCTACTGAAGCACTGCCCTTAGCAATATCTCCGGTGAAAATTCCGTCTTCAAGAGTTTTTAACCATGCATTATGAATTTTCGTCGCTACCTCTGGTTGACCAATGTGTACTAGCATCATAATAGCTCCATGAATTAATCCAGAAGGGTTCGCAATTCCTTTTCCTGCAATGTCAGGTGCACTTCCGTGAATAGCTTCAAACATGGCTACATGATCACCGATATTAGCGGAGCCTGCTAAACCTACACTTCCTGTAATTTGCGCAGCCACATCAGAAGCAATATCTCCATAGAGATTTGGCATTACAATTACATCAAAGTCCTGTGGAGTATCCGCGATTTTTGCGATTCCAATATCAATGATCCAGTGCTCAGTTTCAATTTGAGGATATTCTTTTGAAATTTCATTAAATACTTTATGGAAAAGACCATCCGTTAATTTCATGATATTATCTTTTGAGAAACAAGTTACTTTTTTTCGATTATTCTTTACCGCATATTCAAACGCATATCGTATAATTTTCTCACTACCAGGACGAGTGATTAATTTCAAACATTGTACTACTTCAGGTGTTTGCTGATGTTCAATTCCTGCGTACAAGTCTTCTTCATTTTCCCTAACAATGACAAGATCTACATTCGGATGCTTCGTTTTTACAAACGGATCATATGAAATATTTGGTCGAATATTTGCATAAAGACCTAGCGTTTTACGAATTGTAACGTTTAAACTTTTAAACCCACCACCCTGCGGCGTAGTAATTGGCGCTTTTAAGAAAACTTTTGTGCGGCGAAGAGATTCCCATGCTTCTTCACTGATCCCGGATGTTTCACCAGATAAATATACTTTTTCCCCGATATCGATAAACTCAGGTTCAATTTCAGCCCCAGAAAACTCTAATATTTTTAGTGTTGCATCCATTATTTCAGGTCCTATTCCATCACCTTTTGCAACTGTAATATGACGTTTTTTTGTCATTTTAGATACCCCCTATTTAAAAATAAGTTGTAACCTATTAATCATTGGTTCTTATGATTGAACAAATTACAATATCTAACCTTTAAGCAATGTTTTACTAAAATTCCCTTATCACTATAAGTTTTAAGTTTGTAGTTACAATCTTTTAAAGTCAGATAAATGTATTATAAGCTTTTTCCGACAATCTCCACACTTTGTTTGTGAGATTATCTATCAAGAAAACGACGGTTTCTTAATAACAACGTTACCGAAACCTTTAAATATTATTTGTGACTATTTACTTTGTTTTTTCAAATTATGGATTTGATATAAGTCAACTAAAAATCAGTCGGGAATGAAGGCCACCCGGATTGAAGTTCAGCTTTATCGATACAGTTAAATATGCATAAGACTTATTCTTACAGGCTAACCTACCTTTGAACCTTATCCTATCCATTAACTCAATATTAATGTTGGTTAATATTCTAATTAAGGGGTGTAGATGATGGACAACGTGTTTGATTATGAAGATATCCAGTTGATCCCTGCAAAAAGTGTGGTAAGAAGTCGCTCTGAGTGTGATACAACCGTAAACTTTGGTGGTCATACATTTAAGTTACCTGTTGTGCCGGCAAATATGCAAACAATTATCGATGAAAAAATAGCCATTTACTTAGCTGAAAATGGTTACTTTTATATTATGCACCGCTTTGAACCTGAGAAGCGAATATCTTTTATTAAGGACATGAAATCTCGAGGGTTAATTGCGTCAATTAGTGTTGGTGTAAAAGATGTTGAGTATCAATTCGTTAAGCAATTGTCAGAAGAACAACTTTCACCAGATTACATTACGATTGATATAGCACATGGACATTCAAATGCTGTAATTGAGATGATCCAACATATAAAAAAAAATTTACCTAATTGTTTTGTTATTGCAGGAAATGTTGGAACACCTGAAGCGGTAAGGGAATTAGAACATGTTGGAGCTGATGCGACAAAAGTCGGAATTGGACCAGGCAAGGTATGTATTACAAAAATTAAAACCGGATTCGGAACTGGCGGTTGGCAATTAGCTGCACTACGTTGGTGTGCAAAGGCAGCAAGAAAGCCAATAATAGCGGATGGTGGTATTCGTACACATGGGGACATAGCAAAATCGATTAGATTTGGAGCATCAATGGTCATGATTGGTTCATTATTTGCCGGTCACGAAGAATCACCTGGACAAACCATTGAGAAAGATGGAATTCTTTGCAAAGAATATTTTGGTTCAGCTTCAGAATTTCAAAAAGGTGAAAGAAAAAATGTTGAAGGAAAAAGAATGTATGTCGAACATAAAGGTTTTCTACAAGATACCTTAATTGAGATGGAACAGGATCTTCAATCCTCTATATCTTATGCAGGTGGAAACAAGTTAGAGGCAATCCGCCATGTAGATTATGTCATTGTTAAAAATTCTATCTTTAACGGAGATAAGGTTTACTAATTCTTAGAATAACAAGAAAAGCGCATGGCGCCTGAAGTTAGACAGCTTTCCAACTTCAAAAATTTTATACTTACCTAAAAAATAAAGGAGTTGTCAGTTTAAAATGTCCTTTAAAAAGGGTACACTTTAGATTGACAACTCCTTTTTTCACATAAAATAAATACAGATTTTATCTTTTATGCAAAGAACAAACTCTTATTTGTTTCTTCTTGCATCATTTCAATTTGTAGTAATTTCACTTTAAAAAGTGTAATTGGATCAATGTAGTTTTCGGGGTTCGATTTTAACTGTTGTAATCTTTCTTTTTTATGTTGTATATCTAGTTGTTCGTTTGTGATTACTTCTTGTAAATCGATATATGGTTCTTTAAAGAACATCGTAATATCACGTTCTAAGCCTTTTTCAAACAATTCAAATTGTAACATAAATTGATTGGTAATCGCTGCTGCTACCTTTTCATAATCTTCTTTTTCGATAAGATTTTTGTACATGTTACATAACATCGTCTTGTTTGGGAGAAGAGTTCCAAATACTTTTCCAGCCCCTTTCATAACCAATTGTGAAGGTGTTGATCGATTTAGAATGTTAATCGTTTCTAATTGTACCCCATTTGATATTCTGAGAGCATCACGGCTCCAATCGTCAACTACTTTAAAGTCGCATTTGAGATTAAAGCGTAGCTGTCCATACATCATATTAAAGCCTTCACTCATTTCCTCTAAATAGTCTTGACTAAGAGAAAACTCCTCAGTGGATTTTTCAATCCAGGTATTAATACCCTTTGAAAATTTTGGTAATACACTATGTTCGATATAATTATGAATTCTTTCATTCATCTTTTCGTTTAGTTCAATATGAATGTTTCCAAAGTTGCTATCCTCTTTTATTAATGTAGAGCATTCTTTTAATAATTTTGGGATCGTCATCTTTAGATCCATCTTAATGTCATCTTTTATTTCCCTATAAGAACGTTGCATGAAGTCCATTTTTTCCTTTTCCAAATCACTTAACTGGTGAACAGCTGCATTTACCTTTGAAACGACATCTTCTTTCCATCGTATGGCTTCAGTTATTTGAGTTTCCGTTTCCACTCGTCTTTTTAAAAGATAGGTAAGGGTTTCTCGAATGTAAAATAATATCTTTCTGTTACGAACGTCAGTTCTCGACTGATAATTAAATAATCCTTGAATGAAGCCAGACAAGTCATCCGTTTGTTTGCTGCTTTTATTATGCGTTGAATAAGGGAAGATTTTAGCCTTGGGAAAACTATCAGAAATTATCGTACGTGTTTCTTCTACCAATTTAGTTACTTCTTCCTGATGATAAATAGCATCCGTTTTCAGTAAGAAATGGATTGACACGTTTGGTAATTGTTCTTGAAGTTTTAGTAAAAGTTCACGATCTCTTTCTGTAAAGAGGGTCGTTGGAGTTAAGACATATAACAAACCGTCAGCGAACTGGACATAAGTTAACTCTTCTTTTTTATTATGTTTCATCGCTTCATTCGTACTGTCATTAAAATCAGGTATATTAATTAATGTTAACTGATTTTCTTCTAAAAAACGGTTTGGCATTTTAACGTGAATAAGCGATGTTTGCAGTGTATTCTCTTCCTCTTTCTCTTCTTGTTTGATTTCAAGAAGTTCATCGAAACTTTCAACCGGGTGAATTGAATGAGAAGAAATTTCATACAATTGAATTTCTTTATCATTACTATAACAAACAACTGTGCCAGCTGGACTAGATCCACTATTATCGCTTAGTAAAGATTTGATAACAGTCGTCTTCCCATTCTCTTGCATTCCGGTAATTAGAAGATAGTTAGTTTGTAAATCTTTCACTTTATTTACGGAGTATTTTAAACGTTGGTCAATATCTAACTTAAGACCCTTCGTCCAATTTGTAATTTCTTCAAATAATTCTATGCTTCGATCGATGTTTACTGTTTCTTTGCTAGAATTCTTTAGGATATATTCAGCTTTTTCTACAATGTTAGAACTCACTGATGTTTTGAAGCTTTCATTCCAAGCAAGAACAGATGTTGCTGCAAATATTGAATAAGTATCATCTGCAACATGTAACCAAATCGTAAGTAAATCTGGAACGATATCTTTTATTTCTTTTAGTAAATATTGTCCACTAATCAAGTTGAAATAAGTTTCATAATAGTTAGCAGCTAAATCGTGCCAGGTCTTAGTTGAATCTATTTCGAGACGTAAGAATAAACGATTGATTTCACTTAACCACGAAAAATACACCTCTTCATCTTTATAGCTATTCCAAAGTGAAACAACAAGTTTTTCGAAGCATCTTTGATCCAGGCTATATAACACTTCTAATAGTTTAGAAAAATAATCGGGCGGAGTCGGTTTGTTTAACCCTTCTTCTACATAATGATTTAATACTTCAAACCACTGTATGTCTTCCGTTCGGATTGCTTCATTAACTACAAGTTCAATAGCGCTACTCCAATCACGATACTCTTCAAAAAAAGAACGAGCAACTTCGGTCAAAGTTGGATAATCTGGATTTAAAGAAACTGCTTTTTTAATGATGTCGGCTGCAAAATCCAGTTCCTCCATTTCGTTGTAAATGGAAAATAATTTTAATGCCACTTCTGAATTTATAGCTAAACTTTCACTAGTTACGGATTTATATAAGTCAATAGCTTTCGGAAATTGACTAAGCTCATAATAAGCATCAGCCATATTTTTTCTTGCCCATTGCTCTAAGTGATTATGTACCTTCTCCCACTTGAAAATAGCAGTTTCATAATCTTTGTTTTGAAAGTACACTTCCCCTTGTGAAAAACGAATATACGAAAGATCTGCATCTTTATTATTTTGTTCACTTATATATAAATTACCAAGAAATTGTACAAGATTATCATTCTCTTGATCTAGCATTATCATTTCATAATACTTTTTTTCGATTAGCAGTTTTTCTACTGTCATGATTTTTCCTCCAAGTATGTATTTGTTAGTCCTTTTGTTTCCACTACTTTTCTCAAAAATTACTCAGTTTTGTACCTACTCTATTATCCAGGTAACTAAAATCATTTTACTACCTATTATTTCAAATAACCAATTAATTTACAATACTTCAAAGGTAGGATAAAAACAGCTAACCAAATTTTTCTCTAATTTTAGCGCGTTAAAGCTTTACCTCATCGGGGGTCAGACCCCCGAAATTTGAAGGTAACAAAAAAAACTAGGATAATTCTCCTAGCTGATGTTTATCTATATGTAATATTCAATCATTAGTATACAGTTGATAGACGATGCTTCACCTTTTCGTCTTGATTAAATGTTGCTATTTCCACAAGTTCCATTGAGTCAAGAATACAAAAATCATCATATACATTTTCATGCCTTTCTACTAAAGAGTCGTAATATTGATTCGCTTCTTCTACCGTTTCAAATTCTTCAAAAGGTTTGTGATCAATATTAATTAGAAACTTTCTCAATTAAATTCCCCCTTTTTAATCGGATAAGTAAAGTCGACTTACTTGCAAATTAGTATTAAAAATAAGGTTGAACTATACTAAAATCAAGAGTGCATTTGTCTAACTGTATAAGATTGTAAGATAATCAGCACTATTAAAGATGTGATGAAAATCACATCTATGAAAAACATCACAAGAAAACACCCATGCGTTTAACACGCACAAACCAGCATGAAAGTATATTACTTTCACAGAAAAGCGCAAGCGCCTTGGTCACGAACGATAGGCGCTTGCGCTAGACAGTTTCTAAGTTAGAAATTTATAAATTCTGATTATGTTAGAAAAACTTGGCTTAACGCCAGGTCTTAATGGCGAAAGCCTTAGCTTTCTTATAATTGTATAATTCTTTTTCCCCTGGTTATATTAAGAAAAAAGAATAGGAGGAATTACCTAAATGGCTTCAGGACAAGCACCTATAACATCTTCAGAATTGGCAAATCTGTGGATGGCATATCAAGAAAAAACAATGATGCTCAGAATTTTAGAACATCTAATTGAACACGCGAATGCTGAAGAAAAACAATTGTTACAATCACATTATGAGGGATCTCAAAAAAATATAGAAACGATTACGGCTATTTTCCAGCAAGAAGGTGCAGTAATTCCAATTGGTTTTACAGAAAGCGATGTAAATAAAGGTGTACCTAAATTATTCGATTACATGTATGATATTATGTACTTGCATATGATGACGAAAATAGAGATGAGCCTTTATGCTCTTTTTACCGGTGGTTCCTATCGTAAGGATATTCACTATTTTTTTACAGGATTAACAGCAGAAGCTCAAATGATAAACGGTCAAGCAAATCAATTCCTTTTAGAAAAAGGGGTGTTAGTAAGACCTGCTTATGTATCAATGCCAAAAGAAGTTACTTTTGTACATAGTAATGATTATTTAAGTGGATTTGATTGGTTTAGTGATAAGAGATCACTAAATACAATTGAAGTTTCTCTTATCCACCATGCAATAGAAACAAATCTTGTAGGAATGCAGTTAATGATTGGCTTCGCTCAAGTTGCTACTAATGATGAAGTGAAAAAATATCTTACAAAAGGAATGAAGCTATCGAAAAAAATTGAAATTGAACTAGGGGAGTTTTACCGGCAAAACTTTATTGAACCCCCAGCTAGTCATGCTGGTAAAGCGACTACATCACAAACCACTCCATTTTCTGATAAATTGATGATGTACAATACGAGTTTGTTAACGACATTTGGACTTGGAAGTAATGCATTAGGTACAGCCTTTAGTTTACGAAATGACTTACCAGCAAAAATGACTTTACTTGCAAAGGATATTTTTGCTTTTGCACATGAAGGTGGAAAAATAATGATCAAAAATGGATGGATGGAAGAGCCACCACAAATGGAAGATCGCATAAAGCTAACGAGATGATCATATAAGAAAAATACGTTTAAATTATTGGAGCGATTTATAAAAATCGCTCCAATTTATTTGAGTGAATTTCATAATTACTGAAATGGACCTACATAAGGCTAAATGTTGTTAGAAACGCTCTTCATCTATAACTCATTCGTTGTTGACCTATAACCGTTATATAGATGATTACATAGTCTATAGTAATTGTTGTGAAATAACTTGACGTAAAGAGGTGGTGTTAAAAATGATTCATACCGTTAAACCTGGTGAAACACTAAATCAGATTTCAAAAGATTACCGTATTCAATTATCGGCAATTATGAGAGCTAACCCGTCAATAAACCCAAACCTTATTTACCCTGGGCAATCAATTATTATCCCAGGTCTTCCATCCCCTCATACTATCCCATACCGAATAGAAGTGTCGATTAATAATCGTTGGCTAAGATTACTAAAAGAGGATGTTCTTCAAAAACAGTATCCAATTGCTGTAGGAAGAATACTTCATCAGACACCAGTAGGAGATTTTATTATTATAAATAAAGCACCAAACCCAGGTGGACCATTCGGTACAATGTGGATGAGCTTATCAAAACAACATTATGGGATTCACGGAACTGATGATCCAAGTTCAATCGGTAAAGCTGTATCAAGAGGTTGTATACGTATGTACAATAAAGATGTAGAGGAATTAGCAAATATCGTTCCTATTGGAACACTCGTATCAATACGTCCGTAATTTTGGAAGTATTTGAATACTCACGCCTTTAAATTCTCTGAAATTTGAAGTGGGAGTTTCTGTGGTATTGACTTAAAACAACGAATATCATCATGACTGTATTTCATCACCAAATAGACAAGAAAAGCGCAAGCGCCTTGGTCACGAGCGATAGGCACTGGAAGGCCTTTGACAGAAGCCGCTCTTTGGCTTCTTACGTGCTTCTACGTCTTCAAGTACTGCTTCGTAGTAAGCTTCCTCGAAGCAGTGTTTTGTGCGACGAGTAATCGCAGGAGCAAAGCTGCATGAAGCTAATCAACGAAGAATTTCAAGCAGTAATTAAAGTCAGTTGCTTGACTGAAGTTACCGAGCTCGTAGGCTGCTTGCGCTAGACAGTTTCCAAGTTAGAAATTTATAAATTCTGGATTAGATAAGAAAATACCCATTTTAAGTACTTGGAAATGGAAACTAATAGTGGGGAACAAATCCCCCACTATTCTTTAGTAACTTTCAAAAAAATAATTATGCCCTCGGATATCCTTACCTATTATTATCGCTACTTTTCCCAGTTAATCCTAAATCCATTATTCCGTATCCCCCTTCAAACAAGTATTTTCCTTTATTATAACAAACTAGCAAGTAAAATTTCCCCAAAGTTAGGATTACTTCCATTAAGTCTGTAGTAAGTAGAATAGATTATTTTTGGAACAAAAAAGCTTACCCTATTTGGAAACAGAGTAAGCCTTTTTAAAACATAGGTCTTGTTTATTGAATTTACATAAATTAATTCTTTTTCGTACTCTGATACTTCCTTACGAACATAACAACACATGAAACTGCTATAACTGCCAATGACCCACCTAATACTATCCACATATTGTTCATATACTCGTAACCTAGTAATAAAACAATTGCTAAAAATCCCATTAACAATCCAGATACTAATTTCAGGTTTTCACCGATAAATTGTCCCATAAATGCTTTTCTCATTGTCCAAACCATGAAAACAACGATGGATACTTCCATTAAAATATACATTGATAAATATAACATTAAATACAGACCGTACTCCCCTAATCCAATACCATAGCTAGAAACCAAGCCATTCCATATGATCGGGAATCCAGCAGTACAAGGTAATTCAATGAAAGAAGCTAAGGCTGCAATTGAAATAGAAGCGATCACAATTCCAAATATCGATTCGACACGGAAAAGTCTTTCTCTAATTTTCTTTACAAAGTTTTTTTTCTGATTGTCCTTGATCGTAAAGGATAAAGGTGATGTTTTTCCTACTCCCTCACGTATATTTACTATAGCTACAATCATTGCTAAGAAAAACAATGCAAACCTAAACCAAAAATAATCAATGATACGAACGACTATAGAAAAAGTTCCTACCATGAATAAACCATAAATGATTGCAATTGTAAGAATATAAACTCCACCAACAATGGCCATCTTTTTTCTAGAATTAAATCGTATTACCATACTAATTAGAAACATCAGTGCCCATAGCGAACAAGGATTAAACCCGTCCACAGAGCCTATAAGGATTGTTGCAAAAATTAAAGGCACGCCTTCTAAAAAATCATTATTCAAAAAACGCCCACTTTTGCCTTCATTACCATAAGTCAAGCGCTCAGCCAATTCAGCCTCTACAATTTGATTAAATCCAAGTATATGCTTGTCTTCGAAAACAAATAAAGGAACTAACCTTTCTTGAGGTGGTATATCATACTCTTCATAAATTCTAAGTGCCTCTTCTCTTTCTCTACTAATTTCAATTCGAATAATCTCATATCGTAAGTTTCCTTCGTTCTCCAACCTATCTAAAAATTTGGCAGTCTCCTGGCAGACAGGACAAGTATCACTACCTAAGTAATACATCTTGTTCGTCTCTTCCTCAGCCAATGTTACTTGACTAAATGAGATAAAAAAACATACTAATAAAAAAACTTTCATTAAAATACGACTAATCTTAAACACTCCCCTATGCATTCGCTCTAAATCTAGATGGCAAAATATCAACCATCCGGATCATTATTTTATTTTGTGTCAAAAAAATCTATGATTTATAACTTAATAGAACATCATCCCAAGCAATGTAATTATTATCACATAAAAACTATGAATCTTGTCTATATATTTTTTAAAAAGATGTGAACTTATACTAAAAGTTATTGTTATTATCACTGACCTAAATGGAATTCCTTGTAAAATAACGAAAGCGATGCTCATATTATGAACATCGCAAAATTTTAATCGTTCCTTATTGTGAAAATTCAATTTTCATAGCTTCAGCCATTCGTTTAGGTAAATCAGTAATTTCAAATTTCTTAATTATTAATGATATTGGCTTAATAAACTAATTTTATACTACTGTCGTTAATCATAAGTTAATAATTCCTTTCCCCAATAATAACTTATCCACTTACCAGATAACTGATATGTATATCGTAAAAAAAACGCGCAATTCATTTCGTGATGTTCACGAGAAAAATTGCGCAATCGGGTAAATATAGTTTTTTTAATCATATTACATTTGATTTCTAAGCCATTAAATGAATGGTTTGCCATTTTGATACTGTTAATATACGACGACTATATTATTAATTTCCCTACGGAAAAATGAACATGTCTAGAACATTTACACGTATTTAATCCCAGCAGGCTTTACTTTACTAATATCATCTGAACTACAAGGTGTAACTGCGTAAGTCATATTGCAATTTGGACAATTCATCACAACTTTTTCTAAAGTAAATATTTCTCCACATTGACAAGAAATTTTATGTGAAACTTTAGGTACCGCGTTTTCTTTTCCTTTACCTTTCACATGATCTACGATAGCTTTTCCATCTTCTAATTTCGAACATCCACAGCTCATTTAATGCGCCTCCCAAATAGTTATTTCTTTAAGTTTTTAAGGCATAGTTAACGTTTGTTATGCCAGTGGTAGGAGTATAACTGGGAACCAGTGGATTGGAGTAACACTGATAGAAGTTATACTTAATTTTTAATAATACTCATTACAATAATCATAAAATAAAACCACGTTTTTTAATAGAGCTAGATTGTGTCAATATGTTGAAATTATAAATAATACTTCATAAACTCGGATATACAGTTACCTTATAAAATGAATCGATAAGTAATATGTTTTAACGAAATTTAAGCTACGACACCCGAACACTTTAGCGCTTTAAACGAGCGGGGGTCAGACCCCCACATCAAACTTCTTCGAATAAATTTCAATGATTTCTTCGGCTTTTAGTGGCTTACTAAAGTAATATCCTTGAATAATTTTACATTTAAGATCTTGTAGCAATCGAACTTGTTCAATTGTTTCAACACCTTCGACAACTACATCGAGATCAAAGGCTTCTGCAAGGAGTATTAATTGTTTAATTATTTTTTTACCAGATTGGTTTAAGTATTGATCGATAAAGCTTTTATCTAGCTTCATTTTATCAACTGGAAATTTCGATAAGTATTTTAGCGATGAGTAGCCTGTACCAAAATCATCTAAAGACACTTTTACTCCCATTCCTTTGAGCCGATTAATAAAATTAATGGCTTCACAATCATCATCTAATAGAATGCTCTCAGTAATTTCTATGTCTAAATACTGTGGAGGAATATTATATCTTTTCAACAGCACGTCGATATAGTTGGTGACACCTTTATCGCTTAACTGCTTAGCAGAAAAATTGATAGCAATTGGTTTTAGGTCCAATCCCATTCCTTTCCACTTCGATAACTGTAGGATCGCTTCTTCAATTACAAATCGTCCGATCTTTCCAATCAAACCTTTTTCTTCAGCAATTGTAATAAATTCATTTGGTGAAATAGAATTGTCTTTAAGTCTTATTAATGCTTCAAAGCCAATAATCTCGCCAGTTTGAACGTCAACTTGAGGTTGATACAGTAGCTTAAACCGTTTATTTTTAATCGAATAGCGCAAAATTTCTTGTATATTGTTTTTTTGGACAATAGAATTTTTTAATGACTCCGTAAAATAAGTGGATTGGTTTTTACCACTTATTTTTGCTTGGTACATAGCAATATCAGCTTTACTAATTAACCCATTTAAATGGATATCATCTTTTGGATATAGACTAATACCAATACTCGCTTCGATAACGACTTCTTCTTTTTGAACAATAAAGGGCTGTGAAATAATCTTTTCTAAGTCATAGATGTTGCGTTTTAACTCTAATTCATCGTGACAAGAAAATAACAATAAAAACTCGTCCCCACCAAATCTAGAAATAAATATTTGATCATTATCCAATTCCTTTAACCGTTCAGATACTACTACCAAAATTTGATCACCATAAAGATGTCCTTTAGTATCATTAAATTCTTTAAAATTATCAAGGTCAAGTAACACAATCGATACTAACTCATTATTTTTAACCAACTTATTAAACTTTTTTGATAAACTAAAACGATTCGGCAACTTGGTTAAATAGTCTTTGTAAGCCATTTCTTCTATCTCTTGATTTAAATGTTTATTTTGATTAAACGATTCTCGGAGTTTAGCTAACAACTCATTTATAGTATCATAAAGGCCAGCAAAACTTTTGTTTTCAGAAACCTCGAGAGGCTGAAAAGATAACTGTTTAGTTTCAATTAATTGAATATCCTTATTTAACATCATTACAGGTTTAATAACATTTTTCCTTTGAATAATATAGAAACCGACAGAAATAATAAATGCAAGTAAAATGAACATAACAGTTAGTAAAATAACATTTCTCTCTGTTTCATCCATCGATATCCCTACTGCAGCTATTCCAATGATCTCATCCCCATAAAAAAGAGGTACAGCGACTTCTAATACATGATTGCCTAACTGCGGATAGTACCATTCAAATGCACGAACTTCGCCACTTAGCACGTTTTGGTAATCAACAACTTCAGAATAGTCTACACCAATATCCTCTAGGTCCGAATCAGCAATTGCAATTAAGTTTTCGTCAATAAATAAGGCATATAAAATATTATCGTCATTGTTAGCAATTCTTTCAACAATGGTTTGAATTTTATATTTATCGGTTTTTAAATTTAGATATTCTGCTCTATATCCAACTTGAACAAAAGAACCCTCATCATCTCTTAAATAAGCAAACTTGAAATATTCATCATTTTCTGTGGCCTTCCGAATATCTTCAACAAAAACTTCTTTTGATTGTGTCATAAATTGATCAATAGGATCACCAGGTTTTACCTTCCATCCAATATAGTCGCTTGAAGAAGAAAATAAAACTTCACCTTGATTGCTGTACCAAAATATTTCATGAACTTCAAAAAAATCTCTTATATCACGTAACCGCTCATTATTTAAGTAATCTTTTTCTGCTAGTACAGCTTTTCCTGCTATCAGTAGATTTCTTTCTAACACTTCGTTTATATAGTTAAAATGGCCTATTTCACTTTCAATTTTTCTAGATAATAACAATGCTAAGTCTTCACCACTTTGTTCCATTTGGTGGATTAATGCTCGCTGAGTTGAAATATGTGCAAAAAATGCAATAGCAAAAACAGAAAATAGTGTGAAAAGTAAAGGGAGATACACCAATTTGAAGTTATTAGTAACATTTCTTTTATTTCTATTCATATATTTTATCTCCCCAAATCATTTATAGTTCGCTAAATCTAGATATCCAACCAACATTGTCATTCACTCTTTACTCTCGTGATCAAACAAAATTTACCAACACTAAAATAGTACTTTTATGGTATATCAAAATGTGACACAATTCAACAAACGCAACTAGAATTTCGCAAATAATACTTAAATAATTTGATCAAACACCAAAAAACAGTGAGGCTATATATCACTCACTGTTTACAGGCAATCTTTATTACCGTATTCTTCTATTGATACCAATCTAGTCAATAAGCTTCCGTTTAGTTACATATTCCTCCAGTCCTGTAAAAGTAATCCCATAAAAATCGTATCGACATACTTTCCATCAATAAAACTATGTTGACGCAATGAACCTTCTAAAATAAATCCAAGCTTTTTATATAGTGCTATAGCTCGTTCATTTATCCCTCTCGTCGTTAAATAAATTTTGTTTAAGCGGAGCTGATTAAAACCCATTTCAATCATTTGTTTCATTGCTGATTTACCATAACCGTGACCACGATAATCAGGCGACATTAGTATACCAATTTCTGCTCTTCCATGTTCTTGTACAATGTTAGATAGGTGAATCCACCCCACTAACTCCTCATCATTATTTTCAATTCCCATTATTATCGTACCAGCATTTCTCATGTTAAAAACAAGCTGTTCCGTTTCTTCGAATGTCATAGGCGTCCTTCCGACCATGAAAATTGACTCAGCATTATTATACCATTTATGTAAATGTTTAATATCTTCTTGTTCAAATGCCCTTAATTTCACTTTTTCTGTCATTATCTAAGCCTCCCAAAATTAGTGTTTGCCCATTTCCTTATAGGCTTTCTTTGAAACGGAATTTCTTGTCAAAAAAACATTTTAAATTTACATTTTTACAGATACTTCTTTACTTCCTACTCCAATGTGTTCAGTTTGTATAAATGAGGAACTCGGCTTTTGAAGACTGGCACTTTTTCTCTAATCTCACTAACTTGCTTGATATCGATTTCTTTAGTTATCGATTCTTCATTTTTATCACTGGCACAATAAAGTACTTCCCCTAATGGATCGATAACCATTGAATTTCCACAATAGGAGATACCATTGTATTGACCAACACAATTTGCCGAGACAACAAAAAGTTGATTTTCGATTGCTCTAGCAATTTGGAGAGCAAACCAATGAGATTTTCTAGTTTCTGGCCATTCCGCTACGATAAATAAAATTTCAGCACCGTCTACAGCTAGTTTCCTAGAAAGTTCAGGAAATCTCAAATCATAACAAATGATCAAACCTGCTTTGAGTCCTTCTAAATCAAATGTATGATAGGTCGTTCCTCCTGTCAGATACAAGTGCTCATCTAGCATCGGAACTAAATGAACTTTATCATATCGATACACTACTTCACCATGACGGTTAATGACAACAGCGCTATTATAAATATTTCCTCCCTTCCTATTGGCAAATGACCCACCAACTATATTTACCTCGTACGTCTTTGCTAGATGTTGTAAAAAACTCGTCGTAGGTTCCCCATCGCGATCAGCTATATTATTTAAATGTTTTAATGTATAATTGGTTGTCCACATTTCAGGTAGCACAACAACATCTGGTTTTTCTTTTTTACATGTAACTTCTAACCAATCCTTAACTTTTCCCCTATTCAATTCAGGTTTTCCAGCAATAACGTCCATTTGATAGATAGATATTTTCATATCTCACTCCTAAATCTCTATATTTTCTTTGAATAATATGAAAGTAATAGTCGTTTTTGGGTGTCTATTACACGAAATAAAATCGTCATAATTCTTTACTACGTTTTAACATTATACTTATTATCTTTTGAAAAATGTTTGATATTCATAACTAATAATTTGGTGGTGATCACCAATAGTATAGATAATGCCAATTTCATCAAATACACTAGTTAAATTAAATGAAGCTTTTGTATTAAGAAGATATATTTCTTCTAATGCAGCATTGATTTGGGTTGCATCAAAAAAATTGGCTTTATTACTCATTTTCAATAAAAATATTAATGATAATATATTTTCGTACTTTTCGTTAAGAAGTGTAGAATAATTCATTAATTCCTTTGGAGATCTTATTTTATTACTCTCTTGAATTGAAATTGATATTTTTTGCTCATAAAGCATTAATAGTTCAATACTTGTATAGCTTTTAGATTCTATTAAAAAAGATAAATCTTGCATGATATTATAGTCAATTTCAGAAGTTTTTGAAACATATGTAACTACTTGACCGTGTTTATTTATAGTAATAAAATCTAGCGATGATTTAACCATACCATAGAGTGGATATAGTAAAAGTAAAAATAACAAAATTGAACTTATCCCAAGTACTTTTGCTTTCCGCTTTTTCCGAGTTGTGCTATAAAGATCATCTTCAAATTTATAACCCTCATCTTTTAACGCAGCCATTTGTTTTCTAAAATTTTTTTGAGTACGATTTAGCTTCATAATTCCCCCAACAATAACCATTTTATGAGTCATTATACCATTCAGTCTTTTCATTTTATAAATAATTCTGAAATTCAATAAAGCGTAACAAAAAATGACTACCTCATTGAGGCAGCCACATTGCTAAGAATAACCTTTTAGATTAATCAGAAATACATAAACTTAAGAACATCTTAAAACGTAAAGACATTCAACTGATAAGCATTTAAGATTTTAATCTTATTTTTCCCTTCGCCAATTGTAAATGAACCTTCTTGAAGTTCACTTTCTGATGATTTCCATTCAACATGATCATGATAAATATGAGAAATTTGGGAAGCCTCTACCGCGACGTCTCCGTTTTCCTGAACATGAACAATCACGTTATTCGCACGCTCAATTATCCAATCAGCTTCTTGTATACGTGGACGTAAAACAACATTGTTGCCAGTACTTCTAAGTTCAAGATCAAGATTAGAAGGTATAACCAATGTCCCATTAACCGTTGCATAGTTACTATGTAATCCATTTTTATGAGGTAAACGTTTCATCGTAACATACAATGTATCATCGATTTGATTGAGTGATACATATTTTTCCGCCTTATCCGAAACATTCACTTTTTGAGGAGAAACATTTTGCCGATAGGTTCCAAAAACAGAAATTCCATTTGTTTCTGCACCTTCAATCGTAAGTTCCTCCCAGCTTGAATCAACAACAATTCGTCTCACTTCAGTTGGGACAACCTCACTTAATTCAGGCAAACTTCGCGTCTCAACTTGGCTAGTGATGGCCGCAGTTACTTCGTCAACAAGTCCCACGGAACTAAAAATAAAAAAGGCAATTCCAACCGTTCCTAACATACCAATAATAAGAATACTAAAAAAATCATATTTAATAATCGCCGATTCTTTCTTATTCAGGAAAAGAAAAAGTAAGATCTCAATTCCTAAAATAATTAAGATCACTGGCCACCAGGAAATCATTACCTGATGAACGTCCATTCCAATTACTTTTGAGAAAAGGAGAAACACTCCTAAAAAAACGAGAGCAAATCCCATTGAAAATGTTCCTACTCGCCACGTTCTCATGAAACATCACTTCCTTTTCTCCTTTTAGTACCAATCATTAATTTAAAACCACCACCAATGAGTAAAATACAAACAATGACAATTTGAAAATAATCGTAATACCAACGACGAATATCAACGTTCAAAATGTCGATAAGCTTTGGTGCGATTGATGGAATGAATACACGATCAAACATATAAAACAAACCTAAAACCATTAAGCCAATTCCAATCCAACGCTGATAATTAACAAAATAGGTAATAATTGGTGTATCTTCAATTGGACCTTCTACATGTTTGCTTCCTTTTTGAAGCCCATCAAAAAAGCTGTAAAACCATATGATTGGGATTAAAAACAAGAAAATTCCTAATCTGAGTGTATCTAATATATACAGTGAAAACAAAAATGCTGCCATTAACTGTATACCACGTTGTTGGTAGCCTAAATAAAGATGTCCTGCACCAGGGAAAATCGATAATAGTGTAGCGATAGATTTACTTTTACGACCATCTTCACGGCGATTTTCAATATCTTCTAACAACGAACGATCTTCAAGCGTTTCTCCACGTTGCTTTTTATTTAAATGTTGGATAGCATCAAAAAAGCTATATACCCAAACAACAGGTAGAAAAGCCATAAAAATAAGAAATGCTCCTTGGCGTAAAATAATAGAAGTAAAAAAGATCATAATCGCTGCGCCTAAAAATGCAGTTAAAAATGTAAATCCTCGATTCATTAACCCTAATTGAAAGTGGCCAACTCCCGGGATAAACGAAAGAACGATTGTGAAGAAACGTTCTGATTCAGAACTACTTTCTTGGACTGTCCCTTCCTGTTGATTCATTGTTCGAGGTCTTCGCATACCGACAATAATGGTATCTACAAAACTAAACAAATAGATAGCAACCCCAATTAACGCCAATAATAGAAAAACTTCGCTATGACTAATGATCGTTAATCCAATTCCTAAAGCAATAAAGCCAAACGTCGCAAAAAAATAAAACATTCCACGTAAAGAATTTCCGTAATAAAATTGCCCACCACCAGGAATGACTGATAGCAAAAATGCTATAAAAGGGTGTCCTGCTTGATTTTTCATATTTAACATTTTCCTCCTTAGTCCTCATTATTTATTCGAATATACGTCGTTTCTAGTATTTTGTTTGTGATCGATGGAGTCTCTTCAGATAATCTGGTCCTTTGAACCTCATCGATATAACCTGTAAGTGATTGGAATACTCCTGAAGTCATCAAAATGATCGTAAGTGTTGCCGCTAGCATGTAATGAAAAAATGTTTGCTCGTAAAACGGTCTTTTGGCTACTTTACCAATTTTATCTTCATTTATTTTTTGCATGATTTGATCAGTGAATAAACTTTCTTCTTTGATGTCAGGTAAAGACGATTCAATTGCTTCTAAAACTGACATGTACGTACACATACAATGATCACATGTATAAAGATGAGTTTCGTATTCATAACGCTGTCTTTCCTCTAATTCACCTTTTGCATATCGCTCTAAGTCATTTCTTGAATAATGATCCATTTAAAAATCATCCTCCTTCCAACGGGCTTTCATCCACTTTCGAGCTCTATGAAGTTTCACTTCGATTGATTTTTCTTTAACACCTTGCTCACTCGCTAATTGTTGAAAACTTTTTTCTTGTATGTAAAAGCCCTGAACAACATCCCGGTAATTTTTGGGTAATTCATTAATATGTTTTTGAACTTGGAGTTTCTTCTCTTTTTTTAATAGATCTTCTTCTACATTTCCATTATTAGAGATTACAAGTTGTAAGCTTATTTCTTCTTTTACTTCTTCTTTCATTCGATCTCGCTTTCGCTTAGTATCGATTGAATGATTCAACGCAATTCTCGTCATCCACGTTTTTAACCCTTTCCCCTCATATGTTGGAAGAGAAGAATAAATTTTTATAAAAGCTTCCTGTGCGGCATCTTCTGCATCCTTTTCATTCCGAAGTACTGAATAAACAATTTTATAAATATGATTGCGATATTTTTGAACAAGTAAACGAAAGGCATGATCATTGCCTGCTAGGATTTGCTTTATCAACACTTCATCACTACTAATCTCTCTCTCCTCCTTTCCACCTTCACAATAATAGACGACGCATAATAAAAAAACACTACACTTTATTAGAAAATATTTTTCTTGTCATTAAAATGGCGCCCTCCTAGGTTTATAGGAGAAGCGCCTGAAAGTCAAAGTAATTCTAAGTATTTCTAGCTAACGTCTAAAAACCAAAGGAAATACACTTGTGTCACCTAACTATGTTTACTCACATGGTTTGTTTGTTCAAATTGTCCCTTATAATTACTGGCTCAAAACTAAAATAGATTCTTAATTGTAAAAAATGCAATAATAGCTACGATAAGTAAAATCATACATCCTGGTTTCCCAAAAAAACCTCTATCGAATAAATCAGTGTTTTCTCTATTTCGGCTCATAACCTATCCTCCTTAATTTTATACTGTTCTATTTATTAAAGAAGACTAATAATGAAATAATCATCATGCTCTATACCATTAAGTGATGCCTCTGACGGGATTCGAACCCGCACTCCTCACGTAAGCATAGGCTAGGGGGAACACGCTTCCCTACGGAATTTCACCGACAGGAATTTCACCTGTCTCAGCTCATTTGCTTTTCGGTGCTTCTGAAACCCTTGCCTTGCGACCCGTTTCTACAATGTTTTACGGCGCTCTTCCCTTCTAGAGCTACAGAGGCGGATTGTTAATCTTTTATCAAATATATCAGTATTCATAGTTATAGAGTAAAAAATATATTAGTTTATCAATTATTAATGCATAGAATTATTTAGTGGAAAGTAAACAGATACTCAATTATCCTCCTCATTTCATCATACGAGACAACCAGGTTACTTTATACCGTAACTTTTTACAATATCTCCACTCACTATACTAAAAAGTTCGATCGTTCCCCCTTCATCATAAAGATTTCCATTAATTGGACCTCTGATTGATGCTTTTGAATGTCTCATCAAAGTAACATTTCCTTCAACCGATGCTGATAAATCTAAATGTGCTCCCGGCAGAACGACTATATCACCAGTTACTTCGCCTGTAACCATCGAATCTACTTCAATCAAAATATCACCTTTTTGTTTACCAAAAAAAATTTTCAATTAACTCACCCCTTAATTACTTCACAATTACTCTTTAGATTCAACCAGAAGTCAAAAAAGTCACATCTGTTTGTCTTTTTATCCCACTCTTAAGGGGCAGTAAGACCCCAACTGACTGAAGTTCAGCTTTATAAAATATGGAAAAGATATCAATTATTAATACGGAACTAACTGCTAAAAGTTTCATTAATTTTTTAGGTGTGTGCTATTATTACAAATTTGAATAATCCGATAAACAAACATCTATTTACAAGATTAGTTCCTCACAACAGGTCTCGTAATTTGATATAGTATTATAATTAGGAAGAATAATGTATTTGGCATTTAATTTTTGCATGAAATGGCAATTAAGGAAATACGATTAACTGTATTTTTATCCGCACCTCTCCGTGTAAAGCTGTGCTTATGCATTGTTTCGTGCATACCCTTAATTGCCAATAGCTACATTATTTAAATGCCATAAACAAGAATAAGGAGTTATGAAGTCCATTAAAATATAGAAATCAATTTTGAGAGGATAATAGACATGAGTATATATAAATTTTCGGCACTGATGATAAATGGAGAAAATAAGTCATTAGCAGACTATGAAGGCAAAGTACTCTTAATTGTTAATACTGCAACTAAATGCGGATTTGCTCCTCAATTTAATGAATTACAAAAATTATATGATACATATAAAGACAACAACTTTGAGGTTTTAGGCTTTCCAAGTAATCAATTTATGAACCAGGAACCTGGTACTAATGAGGAAATGGCAGAACGATGTAAATTGAACTTTGGAGTTACCTTTACTCTTTTTAAAAAAGTAGATGTTAAAGGAGATAATGCTCACCCACTGTTTAACTATTTAACGAAGGAAACTAAGGGAATATTGACTCCTAAAATCAAATGGAATTTCACAAAGTTTCTAATTAACAAAAATGGAAATGTAGTAAAACGTTATGGACCTACCAAATCTCCGTTAAAAATAAAGGAAGATATTAAGAACTTGTTGAAATGATAATAGAAAATTCAGATGTTATCTTAATCTCAAATCAAATAGATGACTTCATTTTAATCACTTGTAAATGTTTATCCTACTATTAAGGTGAAATTTACCCCCAACTCAATTACTAAAGCACGGATAATTATAACCTTCAATTAGTGTGAACAAGTGAACCGTTTATTAGTGAGTTTAGATTTGATAATATTTGCTTATAAAGAACATAATAAGGCGCTGTTACAATTATTATCAAGAAAAGCGCAAGCGCCTTGGTCACGAGCAGCTGCTCCTGTGCCACTCCGTTTGCTCAAGTAATCCAAGTAGTAGCTTCACTGGGTCGGCCTTTGACAGAAGCCGCTCTTTGGCTTCTTACGTGCTTCTGCGTCTTCAAGTACTGCTTCGTAGTAAGCTTCCTCGAAGCAGTGTTTTGTGCGACGAGTAATCGCAGGAGCAAAGCTGCATGAAGCTAATCAACGAAGGATTTCAAGAGGTAATTGAAGTCAGTTGCTTGCCTGAAGTGACCGAGCTCGTAGGCTGCTTGCGCTAGACAGTTTCCAAATTAGAAATTTATAAATTCTGATTATGTAAAAAAAGACGAGTTTTTAAGCTCGTCTTTTGACTCTTAGGCTAACTTCAAATCTAAAATCTAAAATGAAAATACTATAATTTAAAATGATTAATTTGCGTCTGTAAATTCTCAGACATCTTAGCTAACTGCTCAGCGTTCGCTGAAATTTCTTCGACAGTTGCAGTCTGTTCTTCAGTTGAAGCTGATACTTCTTCAGTCGATGCTGATGTTTGTTCAATAATACTTGAAATTTCTTTGACAGCACCTAAAGTTTGTTCAGCATTGTCTTTTAATTCATTGAAAACTTGATTTGTACTAAGTGCACTTTGCTCTGTCATTTCAGTTTGTTGAACAATTTCTTTTAAAGAATTTTGACCTTTTTCAATAATTTGTACCTGTTCATGAACATCTTTTAAGTTTTTCTCCATGAACTCCACAGTTACATTGGTGTCTGCTTGAATTGATTGGATTAAAGCAGTAATTTGTCCTGCCGACTTACTTGATTCTTCAGCAAGTTTCCTTACTTCATCAGCGACTACTGCAAAACCCTTACCGTGTTCCCCAGCACGTGCCGCTTCAATAGCAGCATTTAAAGCTAACAAGTTTGTTTGATCAGCGATTGAAGTAATAGTTGTGATAATACTCCCAATTTCCTCTGAGCGTTTTCCTAAGTTATTAACATTTTCGGTAGAAGCTTCTACAGATTTTGTAATTTTCTCTAGATGTTTAATTGCATTAGTAATAGCGTTGTTCCCATCATAGGCAGATTGAGTTGACTTTTTTGAAAACATAAGCGTATCACTAGCTTGTTGAAGCCCTTCTTCAACTTTATTTACAGAAGCTTCCATCATCTTTATAATTTCCTTGGTATGATCTGTTTGTTCACTAGCACCAGCAGCGATTTCTTGAACAGCCGAAGCAATTTGTGTTGCAGATTCTTCTGTTTGTTTTGCACTAGCCGAAAGGCTCGTTGAAGCATCTGTTACACTATCGCTGCTTTCAATTAAATTTTGAACAATTTTATATAGATTTTCTTTCATTTTTGTAAAGGATTTACCGAGTTGTGAAATCTCATCATTCTTCTTTGGATTAAAAGATTTTCCATTAAGTTCGAGATTCGCAATTTTATTTGCAAATTCAGTCAACATTTTTAACGGTTTAATGATCATTTGGTTTAAATAAAAATAACTAATGACAAAGATCGAAAACATAATAACTCCAGCAATACCAATGTTTAGAAAAGAACCTTTTAAGGCAATTTCGTTATAAGGCTGTTCAGGTACACCTGTGTACCAAATACCAATTACATCACCATTTTTATTAAGAATTGGATCATAAGCTGTTTGATTCCATACACCTACTACATCAGCCCTGCCAATAAAACGAGCTCCTTTATCAAGAACCGATTCTTTTATTTCATCTGAAACTTTTGATCCGATTGCTCTTACACCCTCATTTGTAACCACGTTAGTCGTTACCCTTGTATCATATAAAAATATAGTAACTGAATTTCCACCAGTTAATTCACTTATTTTATCAACAATTTCATAGTTTTCATTAATTTCCACATTACCTTTATACAATACTCCGTCCGTTACATTCCAATCACCTGGAAATCTAAAATCTAAGTATTGATATCCTAATTGTAAGTCTGAAATTAATTTGTGTTGGGCACTCTCAATTAAACTATTTTTTGTAGTAATATAGTTAACTGTCGATAAAATAACCGTTAACGCAAAAATTGAAAGTGAGACAAATGCAATTAATTTTTTCCCGATTGTCCAGTTCAAAAAATACACCTCATTATTGTCATAAGTAATAAATAAAATAAAAATCGATCTTCAATGTTATTTATATTACTAGAAAATTCAGAGTGATTGTGGATAAAATGTTACAATTATGTGTATTTTGTATGAAAATGTCATATTTCCCAGTCTGATAGCACACCAATTTTTGGAATTATAAAGAACAAATTTGTGAGAAGGTTGGGTGGACAAACTAAAATGCGAAAAGTAAGCTAATTCTTTCCACTCGTAAAATAATCAAGGTAACGTAACAAATTCCATCCGTTGGAACAACGGGAGTAACGCTTAGGGAGATGAAAGGTTGTTTATTGGAACTACGAAGCCTCCACTTCAAATTTCGTTAGAAGTTAAGTGGTTAGTAGTTCAATATATTCAAAAAGTGCATGGCACCTGTCAAGAGTAGTACCTTATAACCTTGACGCTATAAAAATTCGTATAGTATAATTTACTCAAACTAACTTGGTTTCGAGTCGGGGGAGATTTTTTGAACAGAAATGGTAAAATGCTCCATAATTACAAATATAAAGATGTGCCAGATGAAGAAATAGTAGATTTAGTTCATCGTGGAGATAATGATGCACACGATTTTTTAATACATAAATACCGACAATTTGTTCACGCCAAAGCTAGATCATATTTTTTAATCGGAGCTGACCGTGAAGATATCATTCAAGAAGGTATGATTGGTCTTTTTAAAGCAATAAGGGATTTTAAGAAAGATAAATTAAAATCTTTTAAATCCTTTGCGGAGCTTTGTATTACAAGACAAATAATATCGGCCATTAAATCTGCAACCCGGCAAAAACATATCCCACTAAATTCGTCTATCTCGTTAGACAAGCCTATTTTTGACGAAGAACCAAACCGGACATTAATGGATTTGGTCACTTGCTCAAAAACACTAGATCCTGAAGAGCTATTTATTAATCAGGAAGACTATAATAATATTGAGGTTAAAATATCTGAACTTTTGACAGATTTAGAACGCGATGTTCTTGATTTATACTTGGATGGGCTTTCATATAAAGAAATATCTCAAAATAATAATTGCTCAGTGAAAGCTATTGATAATGCACTAACCCGCGTTAAGAGAAAACTAGAAAAATATTTGGTTTCAAAAAAATTAATGACGAAACGTTAATATTTTATAAAGCTGAACTTCGATCAATTAGAGTTTAACTTATACGACCTCTAGAGGCAGTTAATCCCCATCCTAATCTTGATTTGTTTAGTTCGATATCCTTTAAGATTGGAATAAAAATAAAAACCACACCAGAAAAATTCTTTGGTGTGGTTTTTATTAGAAGAGTTATATAATACTAGATTAAAAATAAACGAGCAATGATGAAACTAAAACTTTATTTTTAATAATCGTAAGCTATTCAATGTAACCAGTAATGTTGCCCCCATATCGGCAAATATCGCTAACCATAATGTTAACCAACCAGGTACAATCAACAATAATGCTAAAACTTTTATTCCTAAAGAAAAGGTAATGTTTTGTTTAATAATAGATAATGCTCTACGACTTAATTTAATAGTATATGGCAACTTACTTAAATCATCTGACATTAACACAATATCCGCTGTTTCTAATGCTGTATCGGTTCCGACTCCACCCATTGCCACACCAAGATTGGAAGCTGCAAGAGCTGGTGCGTCGTTTACACCATCACCAACCATGGCAACACCGTCATAATTGGCTCTAAGTTTTTTAACAAAATTCAATTTCTCTTCTGGAAGTAATTCGGCTTTCATGTCAGAAACCCCAACTTGTTTTGCAATTGCTTTTGTAGTCCGCTTATTATCACCTGTTAACATCACAGTTTTTTCAATCCCCAAATGATGAAGTTTTCGGATAACTTCTTTCGACGACTCTCGTATTTCATCAGCTACAGCAATGAGTGAAAGAATTTCTTTTTCTGTTCCTAAAACTATTACAGTTTTACTTTGTCCCTGCATTTCATTAATCTTTTGTTTTTTACTAACTTCTATCTTTCCGTGCAATTCTTCAAAAAGCTTCGGGCTTCCAACATAATATATTTCGTTATTTATTCTTGCTTTTACGCCTTTACCTGTAATTGATTGAAAATCTTCAACTGCTAAATCATTATAACCTATTCTGTCTTCATCAGCCTTTCTTAAAATTGCAGAAGAAAGTGGGTGCTGAGATCCTTTTTCGATTGCAGCTGTGATAGTCAATAAATCTTTTTCACCCTTAACAAACGTAACAATATCCGTTACAGAAGGAACTCCTTTTGTTAATGTTCCTGTTTTATCAAAAGCAATAACTTTTAGTGCGCCTGCTTGTTCTAAATAAATACCACCTTTAATCAATACTCCATTTTTCGCTGCATTTCCAATGGCTGTTACAATGGAAACAGGGGTAGAAATAACTAACGCACAAGGACAACCAACCACTAATACAGTTAAACCACGATAAATCCATTCACTCCAATTACCTCCTAAAAATACAGGGGGGATGACAACTAGCAAAAAAGCAAAAACGATAATCACAGGTGTGTAATACTTAGCAAAGCGATCTACAAATTGCTGTGAAGGAGCCCGTTCTGCTTGTGCTTCTTCTACTAAATGAATGATTTTTGATAATGTTGTATCATTAACTTTCTTTGTTACTTTTACTTCAAGTAAGCCTTCCTCATTTAATGTTCCTGCAAACACTTCATCATCTATTAACTTTGTTACTGGGACACTTTCTCCAGTAATGGCAGCTTGATTAATCGTAGAAGTCCCTCTTGTCACAACGCCATCCATCGCTATTTTTTGCCCTGGTTTTACAATCATAATGTCGCCAATTTCTATATCATCAACATGCACCTTTATTTCATGATTTTCACGACGAATTAATGCTTCTTTTGGTGCAATATCCATCAATGATTCAATCGATTGACGAGCTTTATCCATTGAATATCGTTCTAATGCTTCACTTATTGCAAAAAGGATAACAACAACTGCTCCTTCTCCCCATTCCCCGATCGTTGCAGCACCTAAGATTGCCACTGTCATTAGGGTAGACATATCAAAATTTAATCGAACTAAATTTTTTAATCCTTTGATAAAGAGGGAATACCCACCAATTACAATTGCTAATGCATAACCGATAATCGGAAAAATATGGTCGTCACCTACTTGCAATCGAAGAAGAAAACTAAACATTAACAAAACAATTGCTATATACACTTTATAGTTTTGTTTTTGTCTCCAAAATGGAATACGTTCGATCCTTTGTACTTTGTCATCACGAATTTTCAAATTATCAAAAGCCCCAGCTTTTTCTAATTCTTCTATAGTTGTTGCACCTTGAACTACAAGCTTTGAAGCCCCAAAGTTAACTTTAGCATCTATAACCCCATCCAGGTATTTGACGTTCGTTTCGAACTTTTTAGCACAACTGGCACAAGTGAAGCCTTGGACTCGATAGGTTGTTACTTTTTGCTCAAACATGGTTTTTCCATCTCCTTTTTGTGCACTAATGCTATAACTATTAATTGCCTAATGTGATCATCATCTAACGAATAAAAAGCGAGCTTTCCTTCTTTTCGGTATTTTACAACCCCTTGCTTATACAAAGTACGTAAATGATGGGAAGTTGTTGCAACAGAAGAACCAATAATATTAGCAATATCACATACACACAATTCTTCATCCTGACAAAGTGAAAAAGCTATCTTTGCTCTATTTTCGTCAGCTAGTGCTTTAAATAATTGTGAAACTCCCTTTAGATTTTCCTTTTTTAATTCATTTTGAATTCGATTAACTTTTTCTTTGTCATAACAGTATATATCACAAGTATCCTTCTTCACTTCATTCACTCCTATATTCATTCAAATCAACATTTGATTATATTATAAATATATTCCTCTTAATATTCAAATGTTCATTTGAATATTAAATAAAAAAAAATCTTCCTTAAGGAAACTTTTGATTCGTGTTTTAGGCAGTCATTTTAAGTATTACAGTTGGTAATCAATATATTTCTATTTGCATTCAACGCCATTAAGATGATTAATAAACGTAGAATTTCTATAACTTGAATTTATAGATCTTTCTCACCTGATTTTCAAATTAAAAAAGCATTACTCTTGACTACATGAGCAATGCTTTTATACCTTCAAATAACCCATACAAAATATACAATAACGACAGTTACAATTAGGTACATAATATTTAAAGGAATCCCTATTTTCAAATAATCCGAAAATCTATAGCCACCCGGTCCGTAAACAATTAAATTACATTGATACCCAATAGGCGTAGCAAAACTAGCTGACGCAGCAATCGCTATTGCTACAAAGAATGCCATAGGGTCTACAGACAATTGATTAGCAATGGCAAGTGAAATAGGAACCATTAAGACTGCAGCAGCATTATTTGTAATAATTTCGGTAAATATCGTAGTTAGTAAGTAAACAACAATAATTGCACCAATAATACCTGCACCCTTACTAATTTTAATAAAATAACTTGCAATTAACGAAGCTGCACCAGTCTGCTCAAGGGCGATACCGACACCAATTGCACAAGCAATTAAAAGTAAAACATCAAATTGAATATATTTTCTAGCACCTACAAATGTGATGGTTTTTGTTAAAAATAGTACAATTACAGCTAAAAGTGCAGACTTAAACATAGGCAAAATATTAAATGCAGCTAATAAAATCATTGATAGTAAGGTTACCATGGCAATAATCGATTTTCTTGGGTCGATCACGTCTGCCTCTTTTATTGGGGAAATCAAATAAAAATCTCTTGAACTAGACCATCTATTTTCAAAGTCTTTGTTCGTTAATAGTAATAATGTATCTCCTGGCTTTAAATTGATATCCCCTACTTTATTGTTAATTCTTTCATCATTTCGGTGAACCGCTACTACACCCGCGCCATATTTACTACGAAACTTAGTTTCTTTTACTGTTTTTTGTACTAAAGAAGATTGATGCGAAACGACTGCCTCAACAAGTTTCGCACTACCGTTCTGCAAATCTTCTAATTTCAAGTTTGTTCCTGTTGAAACTCTTAAGCCTTTAATATTCTGCAAGTCTACAATGGTGGATAATACACCTGTAAAAATTAATTTATCATTTTCATTTAGCTTTATATAAGAAGGAACTGAGGCAATGCGTTCGCCTCTCCTCATAAGTTCAATTAAATAAAGTCCATTAAGGTTTCTAAGTCCTGCAGCTTCAATTGTTTTTCCGATTAAAGGAGAATTAGGTTCAACATAAGCTTCAGCAAGATATTCGCGTGAACTTTCCTCAAAAGATTGTTTTGATGTTTTACGTTCTGGCAATAACTTATATCCAATTATAGTCATATATATAATACCGATGAAACCCGCTGGTAAAGCTACAATCGCAAGTTGAAACATTGAAAATCCATCAAGACCTTGTTCTAACATAAACCCATGTATTACTAGATTTGTAGATGTTCCAATTAACGTCAGCGTACCACCAAAAATAGTAGCATAGGAAAGTGGAATGAGAAATTTAGATGGAGGTATATTTTTCTCAATACACCACTTTCGAACAACGGGAGTAAACATAACTACAATCGGTGTATTGTTCAAAAAAGCAGATAACCCTGCCATCGGAAACATCATTTGCAGAAGAGATCTTCTCGGGCTTCGTCCAGAACCTAATGAACTAGAAATAATTTGATTTAAAACACCACTTTGTTTCACAGCACCAGCTACGATAAAAAGAAGTGCAACCGTCAGCATTCCTTCATTAGAAAATCCTCTCAATGCATCAGCTGGTGTTAAAACTCCACTAATAATAAGTGCAGCCAATGCAAAAAAGACAATAAAATCAGGTCTAGCTATTTCTTTTATTAAACATACAAGCATACCTAGTACAACAAATAGTACAAAAGCTATTTCAAAAGTCATATTACTCTCCCCAAATCTTATGTTTTCTAAATTCGTATAATTCGTATCAACTTACTATGAATTAAGTGCAAAAAAAGACACACAACGTAGTTAACGAAGTATGTGCCTTTGGTATTTCCAATCAGCTATGTAATTATTCTTATAATATTCCAGTAATTCCGATCTGTCAACTCGAATTTGATGTGTTTGTAATTTAATATCTACTATGTATGTAGACGCTAAAGTCTTTATTTAAATTTCACATAATTCAACAAGTCTTTAACGGTTTCATAATAATAAGAATTTAGTCTTGTTTTAAAGTTAATTGGATACTTAATACTTTTGGGTAGAAAAAAAAGAAAAGGTCCTTTTAAAAGTCTCTTAGTTAACGGTACATTAAATTTAAAAATATAAAACAATAGAGAGAATATCGATAGCACCCAAGTAAGAAACGGTCTTTTGTTGAATAAATAACTATAAGTGTACATTTTAAAATATATTAGACCTGACCAATAAATGTTCCACCCGTACTTAAATTTAATCAACTTTTGTTTGAGTAAAAATAGCTCAATAAAAAAAGAACCGATTCCCCATTTTAAAATATATACGATCTGCTTTGAAAGTGTTTTAGGCAGTTTACATAAAAAGAGTAGAACCAATAAAGGAGTAGCAATAAATATATGAAGCCCTCTCAACAATTTCCAATTTATGCCCTTATTCGTATATTCAAATACTAGATGTCTTTTGCAAAGATAATAATAAAATGAATTCCAAAAGCTAACAAAAATTAAACTTTTATAATATTTCGGCACTACTTTCCAAGTTTTAAATAAAAAATTCATTAAAACAATAAAAAGTATTATACTTATTTGCTTTTTTCTCATATTCTTCTCCCATAACTTATTCTTATGGTAAATATTATCCCCACTACCTTACAAAAAAATGTAAAAAGTATTAAAAATCAACGTTTTCGTGATCGGGAACTACCATCAAGAAAAGAAGAAATGAAAACATTTTTATTTAGTGCTGGTTTAGTTGGTTTTTGTACCTTTACTTTTTGAGGCTTCGCACCAATAAATTGCAACAGAATTTTTTTTGCTGTATTAAGAGACATCGAGCTTTTGGGGTTATGGAGATCTTGAGGGCATACTACTCCTTTATGTTTTAATGTTATATAATCTTCTTTTTCAGGTATCATATGAAAAAAATGGGGATTTCCTTTTGTTTTAATTCCAACTTTAACAAGCACCACTGTACTTTGTTTTGCTTTTCCAGGTTGAGTACTATACTCAAGCCACAACTTTTTGGCATGTCCAATATTAATAAGTTTTTGCAGCGTATTATTCTTAATCTCATACAGATCACGCTTAACAATCGCTGTTTTGGCATGGCGGTTTACAGAGTACAGGGCATGTTGGATCGACTCAATATCCAAATTCATACTAGAATTTGAGTTTTTCACAATATCACCCTTTCATACATATAGTTCTTCTTATTATACAGTGTTTCTAGTGATTATGTACACTTTAATTATTTTTTGGAAGTAATTTTCAAAGCGCTAGTACACTAAAGTTTGTTGAGATAAGAAGAGCCATTCAGCCTGCACTACTCGCTACACTTCTTAAAGCTGGAGGTTTTCTTGCGAATTTTTGATAAAAAAGAAAAATTACTACAATTGAATGTCTTTATGGTAACTGAAACCTCAGCTTTCTTTTTCTTTTATCTTTTCGCGGATACTTTCTAGTTCTTTTAAAGACAGTTCACTTAAAGATTTTTTTATTTCTTCTTCGATTTGTTTTCGATTTTTTTCCCGATATTGTTCCCACCATTCTCGTAAACCTTCCGTATTTTTCAGAAGATATTCTATATCAATTTCGTCTACTTCATCATCTGACAGATAATTTAACACAGCTGCTAACATGTTATTTAGTTTAATGATTTCATCTTTGTTATTTTCTTTATCGTTCACAACAGAACCATTTGTTTCCTTATCTTTTTCACCTAACTTGTTAATTTGAATAGCTTTTCTTGGCATAATTTTCCATACTCCTTAATTAGATCTTTTTATAGTATTATCATAAAAAAAGGAATGCTTTATACGAAATTAAGGAGTTTAATTTATGGTTGTATGAGTTTTCGAGGTATTTTGAATTCGTAAATATAATGTACTTAACATTTTCAAATACAAAAAAACGCAACTCCTGTAGAAGAGTGCGTTGTAAAATAAATATTTTGACTTATTATTCTTAATCATTAACACATGATTTTAATAATTCAGGTGTTTTCATATTTCCTCCTTGTGCCAGTGTAAATGCTGTAAATGTAAACAAGAAGCACAGATTCGTGTGCTTTTTAACTCATAAAATGTATATGAGATTTTGGTAGCAATTTTTGGACAGAGGTTCCGCTATTTTTTAATTTTTCGCCAATTTGTAATTTATTCGGACACCAGATCCGTTAATCGATAAAAATCTGACGAAAATCTTATTCAAATGTACAAATAAAGGATCCTGGGTCCTATAAATCAAATAATTAAGTCTTTTTTTCAAAATAGAGGACCTGTAGTCCGTGATATTCTATATTACTAGTAATCTTCAACGCAACTAATTAAAGTTGTTACACTTTTTGATCGACAACCTTTAGTTTTATCTATATTTTATTCCATTCCTCTTTTAAAACTCCATAAACAACATGATCTACATAACGGTCATATAGCCATTCAGCTTGTCTGATCGTGCCTTCATTTACAAAATTTAACCTTTCTGGAATTGTTCTGCTTTTTTTATTTCCTACCGCTGCTCGAATTTCAACCTTATTTAGTTTTAAATCGTGAAGAGCATAGTCAGTCAACGCTTTGGCTACCTTGGTCATAATTCCATTTCCCTGAAATCCTTCCCCAAGCCAATAACCTATATAGGCTGTTCGATTTGCCCAATTAATATTGTTGTAACCCGCTACTCCAACAATTTCTCCTTTAAACAATATAACAGTGTTTAAACTTTTGTTTTCGGAAAAACCTTTTAACGATATTTTGATAAAGCTGAACTTCAATCAGTGGGGGTTTTCCTTCATCCCCCACTGATTGTTAGTTCAACTTATACCACGGGCATAAGAATAACTAATCATCAGCTTTCACTGATGAAAGTTATTCTATATCGGACCTTTAGGGGCAGTTTATCCCCCACCTAAACTTCTCGATTTTCTTAAGTTTTGAGGTGGGGGTCTTACTTGCCCCTAAAGAGTGGGATAAACTCGATTGTATCTTCTTACTTTTGTTGTTGTATCTAACCAAGGAAGCCAATCTCTTAAATATCCTCTTGAACAATTCGTTAATTTAAATAAACTCTCAGCATCTTTTACTTCTATTAACTTCAAAGCTAAGTCTTCATCAATATTATGTACAAACATAATAGCCTCTAAATCATATTTTAGTAGGGAAGTTCTTCATCCTCATTAATTAGTACTTTAAGCACAGCTAATCACTTTTCAAAGCTTGCAACATTCTAAATTTTTTGGTAAGGACTTCCTCTGAAAGAGAACCCGTTCTAGCTTCGCTAGAACATCGGAAATTCAGATGGAGTCTCAACTCCACCTGAATTGAAGTTCCCACCTACGCTACGCTTAGAGGTGGGGGTCTATGACCCTTAAGTTCAAATCAGTTTGATTAATCAACTATAATAATTTTAGAAATTTCCCCATCTTTTTAAAAAGCACTTTACCACTTTTAATGAAAAGCGCCTTCGTCATTCTGCTTCAATTGATTTACCTGAAAATTATACTATATCAAACCTTTAGGCGCAGTTAATTCCCCACCTAAACTTCGATTTTCTTTAATTTTAAGGTAGGCTTTCTGCTCTTTAAGAGTGTAGCAAAAGAAAAACATTAAAGATGTCCCTCACTCATTAAAAACTCTCAAACTTTTTAAACGTAAACACAGCTAATCCAAAGCACAATGCTGAAATCAGCAATGTGCTACTTACTACAAGCCAAGTGGAACTTTCCCACGCTCCTTCCAATAAAATAATTGAAGCTTCGGCTCGAAGGTTGGCAGGACTCCACTCCATAAATCTTGGCAACAATGAGGTAAGAACGCTTAGTGTCCCTAAAAGAAAAATACTCACTCCAGCTATACCGCCATTGTTTCGCATTAATGTTCCTACTAATATTGTTACAGCGACAACCAAAACTACCCATAGACTATAAACAAACAAGCTGTTTACCATTAATGTCCATGATATATGATTAAAAAGTAAATTCGTATAATACCAAGATAAAACGTAACTAGCTGTTATTGATACGAGTAAAATACAGAGCTGTGCGATAAATTTACTACCGATATATTGAAGTGCACTTACAGGTCTTGCCATTACAAGGGTTAAGGAACCATTTTGTCGCTCTTGAGAAATCACTCCCATTACAGCTAAGACGAATAATAATGTTCCGATCGACCCGTATTGGGACATTATACCAATTAACACTTCTTCCCCTGTTGGTGTTGGAAAATTAATGATCGCTCCATCTGGGAGATTGCCTGCAACTTCGAGAATTTGAGGCATGTAATAGATAGATAGCGGTTGTGAAATACCAATGACCATCAAAACAATCGGTAGCCAGATACATTTACCATTACTTAAGCTTTCTTTCATTTCTTTTTTTAATAAAACTAGAAAATTTTTCATCGCTTCATCACCTTCATATATGCGTCTTCCAATGAGTCTTTCACCGTTTCAAAATGGACGATTGTGAGATTTTGACTAATCAAATGTTGCAATAACACATTGTTTTTTGCAACATCGTGCATTGTAAATTTAACAGTCGTTAAATCAAGATATTCAATATTTTCAATAAAATCCAATTTTTCTAATACACCTTTGATCGCCTCATCTGTTTGAAGCTTTATTGCTAACGAATCAAACTCTATTTTCAGAGAATCGAGAGTACCATTCCATTTTAGACTTCCGTCTTTTAACATTAAGATTTCCTCACAAACTTGTTCGGCATCATGTAAAATATGCGTTGAGAAAATAATCGTCATCTGGTTTTTAAGTTGATCGATAAGGTGAAGAACATCCCTTCTTCCGGTTGGGTCAAGTGCTGAAACCGGTTCATCTAAAATAAGTAATTCTGGCTCATGTAACAATGCTTGTGCTAACCCCAACCTTTGCTTCATTCCACCGGAAAAACCACCTATTTTCTTGTTTTTCACTTCTGTTAAGCTGACAAATTCGAGTATTTCCTCTATACGTTTAGTCAACTGTTTTTTCGGTACATGTGAGAGATCTCCTACAAACTGTAGAAATTCCTTTGGGGTCATCCAGTTAAAAAATGAAGGATGCTGCGGCAAAAATCCAATCAAAGTTCGATAATCCTTCTCTTGGCAACCTTCAAATTCAATCTTTCCTGATGTCGGCGCGAGTAAGCCAGCTAACATTTGTAACGTCGTTGTTTTCCCCGCACCATTAGGGCCAAGTAAAGCAATACACCGACCCTTTTCAATGGAAAAAGTAATCTGTTTGACTGCAGTATGTTCCTTATAATTCTTTGTTAAATCTTTAATGGTTACTAGCATACTTTCCTCCCCTATCCATTTTTTCGGCCAAGTAAAAAGTATAAAATTGGACCTATTAAATTTACAAAAATAATAATTAATACCCACATCAATTTTGGCCCATTCGTTTCCTCTTGTTTTGCGCAACTCACTAACGCAAATACCATTAATATGAGTTGTAAAACTATCAACGGCGTTACAAGTGCCCAGTTAATATCATTTAAAAGTTCCATGTTCATCTCTCCTTGTTTTGTTTTCTTTTATGTGGCAAAATCACAAAAATGAAATAAAACAATAACGGTAATGGGAATTGAATTAATCCCCAAAGCCCCCAAAACCATGCAAAACCTCTTTTCTTCTTCGCATCTATAAATAAAAGGGTACTTTGTAGTAGTAAAATCAAAATAATTAACGGAAATAGGACGTATAACTCAAATGTTGTCATTTAGAGAACATCCCTTCTTGTTTGCTTCTTTTCAAAAGTACAAAAAGAACGAGAGGTGCAAAGAAAATTGACCCAATTTGTATTGCGATAAAAAGAACAGGAGATTGAACGAAACTCATAATAATGGCACTTAAAATACAGACAGCTGTGAACAAAAAGAGTGTAAGTTCTTTATAAAACTTCTTTGCTTGCTTAGCTTCATGAACTTTAAGTTGATTTTTTATTTCTAATACAGAAATAGAGGAATTTCCCCCTAATTTATCCACCTGTTCCCAGTCATGTTTCAACTTTAGGATTTTCTCTTGATCATCTCTTCTTTTCATCATCCCACTCCTTTCGTATCTGTTTTAGGCCATTATGGACTCTAGATTTTACTGTTCCAGTTTTTATACCAATCATCACTCCGATCTCGTCATACGTATACCCATAATAATGATGTAGTAGGATTGGCACTCTCACATCAGCATCTAATTGATTGAAATCAGTAAACACATCGCTCCATTCCATCCCTTTCATATCCGCTTGCCAAGAAAGTTGACGTGACAACGTTCGCTTTAGCTGTTCGATCCATTTCCTCTCACGTTTCTTTTTTCGGATCAGATCAATATATAGCCTAGTAGCGATCGAAACCATCCAAGTCGAGAACTTCCCATCCCCATTGAACGATGCAAGATTTGTATAACACTTCAACATCGTTTCCTGAGCAAGATCCCTACTCACTTCTTCATCAAGTGTCAACTTTAAAAGATATTTATAAAGAAACGAAAAATACCGTTGAAAGAGATGAGCAAACGCATCGTCATCTCCAGTCATTGCTTTTTGAATGATGACCACGTCATCCTCATGTTCCATATGCTTCCCCTTTCTATTGGTGATCAGTTATATGACGAACGAGAATAATCAATCGTTCATTTTTTATATTACTTTTTTAAAAAATTAAATAAAATACCTTAGGAGAATGTAGGGAATGATAATTTCATCGATAGTAATCTCTACATAAATGTAAAAAAAGCATTACCTCCTAAAAAAGAAGTAGCGCTCTTTTTACGTTTCTTTATCTTCCAAAAAAGAAATCTATTACATTAGAAGCCGTCGAGGTTTGCTTATTATAAAACTCAGAGTACCCACAATTTTTACAATATACAACAAGAAACTTATTATGCTGAATATCAAACATTTTTGAAAGTCCTGTTCCTGTTGTCGCAATTTCCTTCGTTCCAACCTCTGTTCCACCACATTTGATACAACCACGCTTTTCCATGTTCATCTCCCCTAGTTTTAGTTTCATGTATTAATATGTATTACTTCATGTGATTTACCTTTTTTTCTCTTTCATACACTGTTAGTGAGTTCGTATTGTACGTATTCGCGACAATTTTCCTCTTCACACACACTTCCTGTAAGTATCATACGCTTTTGTACCGCTTTTCCTCTACTCACTCACTATTTTACTAACATAAAAGGAAATAATTGCGAATTGGTTTGTAACAAGGCGAATAAGAACCAATGTATTCTTAACTCCCATTTAATTCATCTTAAACCGAGTAGCCCTATTAAATTCTAATTCTTTTAATTCAAGTGAGTACCAAGTGTAATCTCCAGAATCTAGTTTCCAAGTAATTTCCGCCTTAAATGGAACTTTAAATCCGTTCACGAATTGATGGTCATGCATTTTTATCGACCAAGGTTGCATCATAAACTTTCCGTCAAATTCACCATATCGATCAGCAACAAAATGAATGGGATTTCCATCATCATCAAAAGTAAAAACCCCTGTGGCCGATACACCTTCGAAATCAATCGTTGCTTTGGAAGATTGCTGGTCAATTTCTTCCCAAGTAATGTATTCTGCTAGAGCTGCAGTAGGAACCCAAACTATTTCTGCTAAATACCGTACGAGTGAACCTTGATCAATTTCATAACCTGTTGCATCAGCAATGGTAAGTAGCGATTGAAACTTGATCAGCATTTGCCCTTTTCCGTGATGGTACTTATCCTTACCAACGATATGGATAAAGGGAGCGATTTTAAACTTTGCTTTCCAAAGAAACCCCGGTTCATTGACTGTAAAGTATTGATCTGCTTCAAGAGGCAGCCAATTATCGGTGGTTTTGTCTAAACGCACAAGAGCAGTTTGTTTCGAACGAGCAGTATGAATAGATTCAGAATCAATGGCACCTGCTTTTTTCAACCAGTTTTTTACTGGTGTCGGCAAATGTTCGATATCTTCCAAACGAATCGTTTTCATTGCTACTTCTTTTTGTGCATTTAAAAATTCATCAATCTCTTTATTCACTTGTTGGCGAAAAACATAATTTCCAACGAACGATACCATTAGTAGAATAAAAACAATGACTAAGATACAAATTAACCCCATTTTTAAAAATCTCATAAAATCGACCCCAATTTACACAAGACTTAAATTATCGTTAAATGCATTCGCAAATTTTTTAATTTCTTGTTGGCTCAAAGTAGAAATATTTGATGCTTTCTGATCTACTACTTTTACAATAAATTTTTCCAAAAAATTCATTTTTGCAAAGTCAAATTCACCACCAAAAATTCCAGTAGCAACTGCATTTTTTCGCAATTGTTCGGGGTAGGCCATTTCAAATTGTAGCTTTGCTTTCTCCCCGTCGTACATACAACAAATGAACAACCCTAGCTTTTTTGACTGTAACTCTTCTTGATTAATATTAATAAATTTTTTCATCTTACCTTGAACCATCCCTGCATGAATCGAGCTGCCTAAAATGACAGAATCATAGGTAGATAGATGAATAGATTTTTCCTTTTTTAGATTAATAAGAGTTACATCACTGTGCAACTCGTTCATTAAAATATTTGCTGCTTTTTCTGTTGTCCCTCGCGAAGTAGCGTAAATGATTGCCGTTTTCATACTCTCTCCTCCTACATTTAAGTTATTATCTTTGTTCCTATTTGAGACGACTAAAGGTCTTAATCTAAAAGTCAACACAAAGATGGGACACAGCGGAATAACTACTACTCTCGCCATGAACTTCTCATAAAAGATTATCATTATTCATTCTTTACAATATGTAATATATTACATATAGTGCGCAATCGGCCTATTATTTTATGACAATTCAGTGAATATATGTGAACAGGATGACATGGCAGATGTCGCACAATAGTACGCAACTCTAATTGTTTTCTTTTCACTTTCTCTTAATTTTATTTTTATGTTGTATACTTCAAAATGATAATGGGATGATATTAAGTGTTAACAAAAACTTTGTAGGAGGGCTACAGTATGCAACAAAACCAACAAGCTCAACAAGCAGCTCAGCAAGCTCAACAAATAATTCAACAAGCTCAGCAATCTATTCAACAAGCTACCCAACAAAACAACCCCTTAGCTATTCAGCAGACTCAACAACAGCTACAACAAGCTACTGAAATGATTCAACAAGCTCAAAGTAGCGCTATACCAGCTCAACAACAGCAATTTCAACAAGTCCAACAAGAATTACAACAAGCTTCTCAAGTACTGCAGCAAGCTCAACAACAGCAAAATCAACAACAATAATAAAGGTGAACTTCAAATCAGTGGGGGTTTTCCTTCATCCCACTGATTGTTAGTTTCACTTATACGACGGACATAACAATCACTAATCATCAGCTTTCACCTTCCAATTATTCAAAAAAATATTCAATTACCATTTGAGGCCGTAGGTTTAAATAAAACTGATTTTATCGCTTCTTCAATTTCTTGGTAGCCAGTACAACGACATATATTAGATTCTAACCAATCTTTTATTACTGTTTCGTCTGCATTTGGGTGCTTTTTCATTAATGTATGACAGTTCATAATAAAACCTGGTGTGCAATAGCCACATTGGAAGGCAAACTTTTCAATAAACTCCATCTGAATAGGGGCGTTTTTTAACCCCTCAACAGTCGTAACTTTTTTATCTATAGCTTCAACCGCCAACATCAAACATGACTTCATTGGATGCCCGTCAACATCAATCGTACAAGCACCACAATCACCATTTAAACATCCAGGTTTCGCACCAGTTAGTCCTAGCTTTTCTCGCAGGACATACAATAATGTGTCTGCATACCGTATATACACCATGCGTTCTTCACCATTTATATTTAATGTCACTTCAGCTTTGTCCATTTCCTACTCCTTCCAATGCATCCAAAACATCGTATAACGTATTTCTTAAAACAAATTGACGATATTCTGAAGAACCATGTACATCATCAAGAATTGGTGCTGGTATAGAATGAATAGCTTCTTCAATTCTTGATTCTTTAGATAATTTTCTGTTATTTAAACTATCTTCTACATTTTTATTTCGAAATGGAAAAGAGCATAATCCACTAAAGGCAACTTCGATCCGATCTTGCCTTTTAATAGCGGCAGTCGTTATTAGTGGATAACCGACATCCCATTGTCTACGCTTTTTCACACTTCGAAAAGGTAGTGCAATTTCACTTTGTTCTGTTATTACTTGAACAAGAAACTCTCCTTTTTCTAACTGTAACGTCTTATCGAATACTTTATTAATTTGTTGTTCTTTTAAACCATCTTTACTCGCAATAACAACTTTACTATTTGTTAATAAAAGCGGTAATACGGTTTCTCTATACCTAATGTTTGCACATATATTACCGCCTAATGTTATTTTATTTCGGGCTGTTTGATCGGCAATCTCTACAATTGTTTTACTTAAAAAAGGAAATAACTGCATTTCTCTTATTTTTGTTAAAGATTGCGCTGCTCCTATCGTTAGCAAGTGTTCATCATTTTTTACTATGAGACAATCAGGGATAGCTTTTATATCAATAACCGCACCCGTTACAATTTTATTTTCTCTACCAAATGTAATAATTTCTGTACCGCCTGAAAAATAAACGGGCTTCTTCCCTTGTTCATCAAGCGTATGGAATAGGTCAATAGCTTCTTCTATCGATATAGGTTTGTGATATTCAAAATCATAGGAAATCATTTCTTACACCGCCTTTTTTCCTTCCAAATTAATTCTGGAGTTAGTGGCAGTTTATTTAAGTCAACACCAGCTGCAATTGATAAACTATTAGCTAAGGCTGCTGGCATTCCAATCAACCCGTGTTCACCTATACCACGAGCACCATAAGGGCCATCCATATGAGGCGTTTCCAATAAATGAACGATATATTTCGGATGATCTCCATACCGAAATGGAACATATGTGCGAAGTCGGTTGTTTAGCACCTTTCCTTCATCATCGAACACAAATGTTTCACTGCTACCAAAATTTAATCCCATAGCCATGGCACCCATTACTTGCCCTTTTGCAGCTTTGTTATTTAACACTTTTCCTACATCAATTACTGAATATGCGCTCAATACTTTATAAGTAAAATCTCTCGTATCAAATTCAACCTCTACACCTTGGGCCCCCACCGTATATTCAGGTCCAGGTTTGCCAGTCCCGGTTTCATGATCAAGATGAGTTAAATGTCGCAACATATAATTACCTCTACCAATAACCTGTTTACCAATCGCATATCCACTAGGGTATTTATATCCATGGCAAACGTCTTTCAAATGGACAAAAGTATCTGGCTCATCTCTCACGTAAACTTTATCTCCACCTACCTCAAGGTCATCAGGTGCACACATTAACACTCGTGAAGCAATATCCTTTAATTGTTCAACAGCATCTTCGGCAGCTTTTAGTAAAGCTCTGCCAGCCATCAAAGTACCTCTACTTGCGACTGTTTTCCAATGTTCAGGAGTTGATTGTGTATCTACTTCCATTTTCACAAAAATCTTATTAATATCCATTTTGAGCTTCTCTGCAAGTAATTGTGCGAGGATCGTTTTTGTTCCTGTTCCAATCTCAACAATGCCTGAAATTATATTAACACTACCATCTCGATTAAAAGTAATTGTGACACCTGAACTCGCATCAGAATCTATTGTAGATGTTTTCCAAAAACAACTGATTCCCTTTGCTCTAATTTTTCGCTCATCGACTTTTACAATTTGTCCTTCTTTCCAATTCATCAATTGTTGTAATCGATCTATACATTCTGGTAAATTCCCAATCGTACTCTGATTTAGCCTGATTTGCGTAGGTGTTATATGTCCTGGCAAAAATGCATTTTTTTTCCTTAACACGAATGGATCAATATTTAATTTTTGTGCTAACATATCAAGTGCTCGTTCGAAAGCAAATAAAATTTCAGAATGACTAAAACCCCTATAAGCGGTTGCATATGGATGGTTTGTATAAACACAAAGAGAATCGCACCAAATATTTTCGATTTGATAAGGGCCAGTGCAAGTAACGGCAGCTGCTCGACTGATTGTTACACCTTTGTCAGAGTATGCACCACTATCAAACATATACAAAATTTCTGCAACAGTTAACTTTCCATCTCCTGTCGCTCCAAGTTTTATATTTGCATCTAATCCGATATGTACAGGAGAAGTAATCATATCTTCTTCTCTTGAATTTAACAGTTTAACAGGCCTTCCCCCAACAGCAAGTGTGGCCATATAGGCTATTAGTTCAAGTTGAATCGCTACTTTCCCACCATACCCACCACCTACTAATGGTGTATTAACAATAATTTTCCCTTCCTCTAGATTGAAATAATTACTTACTAACTTTTTTATCATATAAGGTGATTGAGTAGCAGAGGAAAATACAACAAAACCATCTGAACGTATTTCTGCTGTCACGCATCTAGTTTCCATTGCAATATGGTCTGAAGGAGAAAAGGAAAAGTTAGCCTCAATCTGAACATCACTTTCATCCCAACCTTTTTCTACATTCCCCTTTCGAATTTTTATTCGATCTGCAATATTCGAATTTGGTTCTGGATAAACATGTTCAATCTTTACATAATTTTCTAAATTCTCATGTACTAATGGAGCATCGTTAAGAAGCGCGTCAGTTGGTGAGTTTATAACTGGTAACGGTTCATATGTCACCTTTACTAAGTCTGCAGCCTTTTTTGCTTGTACCGGAGTATCTGCTACTATTGCCGCAACAGGTTCCCCATGATAACGGACTCGATCATAGGCAATTGGTGGACGATCTTTAATTTCTTCTCCTGTAAGAGGCTGTGGTTGTCCAATAATGATGGCTCTTACTCCAATCACTTCTCGAGCCTTTGATATATCAATTCCTTTTATTTTTGCATGTGCATATGAACTCACAACCAATTTCACATGTAACATATTAGTAGATGAATAATCATCGGTATATTTCGCTGTTCCAGTTACTTTTTCAAAAGAATCTTTTCGATAAATGCTCTTTCCTACACTCCAACTCATCAAATAACACCACCTTTAAAACAAAATCCAATTTTCTATGTAGTTGTACATTGGTTTATTATTCCTTTACTTTTCTTATTCATTCGCCCCTTACTAGAAAATGCCAACTCAGATTAAAATTTTGTTATTGCATAGAAATTCCTAAAAAACATAACCTAATAATCGATTTTCTTTTATTTATAAACCAATTCTTAATTAGGAGCTTTATATGATGCCAAATAACAATGACGTTATATCACCAGAAATTTTAGTTATTATCATTACAGCAACCGTTATCGGAACAATTGCACGTATCATTTCGATTAAACTAGATTATCGGCAGTATCCGAACTATCCTAATGGTTACTTAATACATATTGTTACAGGAGCACTAGCAGCAGGAATCGGAGCGTTCATTATTCCCGCTTTAATGGAAAAAGAATTCACAGCTGTTACATTTCTCGCCTTAGCTATTCAACATTTTAGAGAAGTTCGTAAAATTGAAAGAGAAAGCTTAATGGACCTTGAAGGAGAAGAGTTTACGAAACGAGGAAATGCATATATTGACGGGATCTCAAAAATATTTGAAGCAAGAAACTATATCGTATTTCTTGTTTCCTTTTCAACTGCGCTAACTATCCAATTAATTCAACACTTTTTAGAGGTTGATTTCTGGATCCAAGTAGCCTCAGGCTCCATCGTAGGTTTTATTATCTATTATCTCCTAAAACGTTTTACATCAAGACAAAAAGTAAGAGATATTGCTACTGTAACGGAAGGGAAAATGGAAATTAAAGGATCTGATTTGTATGTCAATGGAAATTTCGTTTCTCATCTAATGGGTAGAGAGGAAGCCAAAGACTGGTTTTTAAATGATGGTATCGCTGCTGTTATCAAACCAAATGAAGAACACTATTTAATTCCTTTGCTAAATGGTGGGCAAAGGCAAGCAATTATATTTGAGGTAACTAGAAGACTAGGACAAAAGAAATTATATAGTGTTCAGGACCCTGGAAAAGGAACCATTGTTATCGCAGTAGTACCAATTATTAAAAACTTTGACTTGCTAAAAGAAACGATTTTACTTACTCCAATATTAGAAACTGTTAAGAAAAATCCTGAATTATTAAATACAACACTGGGGGCGAATAAATAATGGGACAATCAGCTGGAAGGATCCAAGGGATTCTCGCATTTATCACAACTGATAAAGATAGGTATCTAGGTGGGGCCCCTCTCTCGATATTAGCAAGGGATAAAGATGAAGTAGTTGAATTTTCCGAAGCAATTGCTGAAGCTTTTTTAGCAGATATTCTTGAACTTAAAAGCGGGGACTATTTGATTATTAAAAAATAACACCATTTTCATTGGCAATCATCATCACTTTTTTATAATTAATGGATCCGTGCGCCCGTCAAGTAATAAAGGATGTTACATACAAATTTTGTAACATCCTTTTTATTATAATTTATTTTGAGCAGCTCATTGATTAAATACAAACAACCTAAAAATTATATTTTCAAATATTTGGTGATAAGCCTACCTTTTGTTTTGTCAGTAATCACTTATTAATGATAAATTGACATCATTTTTATTCCTAGTGTGCTGCTAATACCTAAGCCGACAGCTGTTCCTCTCTACTTTGTTTTGTTAGCAAACTAAAACCTACAAAGGCTAACAATGAAAAGACAATCGGAAAAACCACGGTATGAACGCCAAATAAATTTGGATAATATGTATGGATTAATATATAGGAACTAATTCCAACAACCATTGAAGCAATGGCACCATATTTATTTCCTCTTTGCCAATAAAGACCCATTATCACTGGCCAGATAAATGTTGCTTGCAGGCCACCAAACGCGAATAAATTTAGCCAAATTAATAAGTTAGGTGGACTTAGTGCCATGATAAATACGAGTACACCTAATACTGCTGTGACACCAAAACTTACTCGTTTTACTTCCTTTATTGAGGCTTGGGGTTTGATATAGTTCATATAAACATCTTTCACAACTGTCGAACTAACAAGTAATAACAATGAGTCCACTGTTGACATGATTGCTGCCATTGGAGCAGCTAAAACTATTCCCGCAACCCAAGGTGGGAGTACTTCCATCGCAATCAATGGCATAACCGTGTCCCCTACTTCAATTCCTGGTAGAACTGCTCTTGCAAACACACCTGTTAGATGCATGCCAAGCATAATAAAGCCTACGACAATCGTACCGATAATTAATGCTCGGTGCATGGCCTTCGAATTTTTATAAGACATTGCCCGAACGGTTACTTGTGGTAAAGCAACAACTCCGACGCCGACTAAAATCCAAAAAGACGAAACATAAGCTGGTGATAAACCACCATCATGTCCAAACGGCGTTACAAGATTAGGATTTTCAGCCACTAAAGTAGCCATGATATTCGGAATTCCGCCACCTGCGACAATTGTACCGATTAGAATAATTAACGTTCCGACAAACATGACAATCCCTTGAAGTAAGTCCGTAACAGCAACTGCTCTAAATCCACCAATAATAACATAAAGTAAAACTGCAATCGCAAAAATGAACAAAGCTGATGAGTAAGTTAATCCTGTTAGTGATGAAATTAATCTTGCTCCGCCAACCCATTGTGCAGCCATAGCTGAAAATAGGAAAATGATAATACTAAAGGCTGACACTAATACGAGCCATTTGCTGTTATCATATCTTTTTCGTAAAAAATCAATTAAAGTTATCGCTTTATATTTTCTTGCATAAATAGCAAATTTCTTTCCAAGTATCATCAAAACAAAATACCCTGTCGCCACTTGAATCATAGCAAGTAAAACCCACCCTAAACCTTGTGTATAAGCAGCCCCAGGCCCACCAATAAAACTACTTGCACTTCCATATGTTGCAATCATCGTCATTGCTAGTATGAACCCACCCAACTCACGACTACCTAAAAAGTACTCTTGTAAAAAATTATTCGTCTTCTTTAAATGAAATGAAGACCAAAATCCAATCCCAAATATGATAACTAAGAAAATAATTAATGGAATAATAACCGACCAATTCATTCAGTATCCTCCGCTTCGGTCTCAAAATCTACATCAACAAAAAACTTCTTTACAATGACGATAACTAAAAAGATCATCACAATTAAGCCAACTACGCAGCTATAAAAAAACCATGCAGGTAATCCAAAAATATACGTGTATTCTTCTACTGGAGTAGAACCTAGTCCATATGCAAAACCAAACCACCAAATAAAATTAAAAATAACTAGTCCAACACCAATCAAAGCTTCACGATGGGCAATTTTAAACCTAGGATCATTTTTTTTATCAAATTGAGTCATTTTCCATCTCCTTTCGTTTTAATAAACAAATTTTCAATGACAAAACATCAATAACTTTCAAAAATTTTATTATAAACGAAAAATGATATTATTCCTATCATTTCCATTTATTTAAATATTATGGTGTAAATTGCGGCAAAAAACTCAGTACAATACGTAGTATTAGTAAATTATGAAAAGAGAAAAAATACGATAAACGTTCATTTTATCAAATGGAAAATTGGAAATTCCTATGAATATCTGCCTCTAAACACGAAGGACAATACCACGTAAATTTTACGTAATCGGTAACATTCTAACCTTGATATTTAGAAGCTCATAATAAACGAAAACCCCAATTCCATCATAAAAAGGAATTGGGGTTTTTCGTTTATTTTATGCTTTAGCCATGAACGCATCCATGTCTTCTTCTACAGTAGTAATACCACTAATTCCGAAGTTCTCCACTAAAACTTTCGCTACGTTTGGAGATAAGAACGCTGGTAGTGTTGGCCCTAATTTAATATCTTTCACACCTAGGTATAATAGAGCTAATAAAACGATTACGGCTTTTTGTTCATACCAAGCTAGGTTATATTCAATCGGTAATTCGTTAATGTCGTTTAATTCAAAGATTTCTTTTAATTTCATTGCTACAACAGCTAATGAATACGAATCGTTACATTGTCCAGCATCAAGAACACGTGGGATACCACCGATGTCACCTAAAGGTAGTTTGTTGTAACGGTACTTCGCACAGCCAGCCGTTAAAATCACAGTATCTTGTGGTAGAGTTTGTGCAAATTCTGAATAGTAGTCACGTGACTTCATTCGTCCGTCACAACCTGCCATTACAAAGAATTTCTTGATTGCTCCAGTTTTAACTGCATCTACAACTTTATCAGCTAATTGTGTTACTTGGTTATGAGCAAATCCACCAACAATTGTCCCTTCTTCAATTGTAGTTGGTGCAGGTAATTTCTTCGCATGTTCAATGATTTCAGAGAAATCTTTCGTTTTACCATCTTCACGATCTGAAATGTGCTTAAATCCAGGATAAGCTACTGAACCAGTCGTATAAACTCGATCTTTATAGCTTCCTTTTGGCGGCACGATACAGTTTGTCGTAAAGAGAATTGGTCCATTAAAGCTTTCAAATTCTTCTTTTTGTTTCCACCAAGCGTTTCCATAGTTTCCATAGAAATGCTCATATTTTTTGAACGCTGGATAATAGTTTGCTGGAAGCATTTCAGAGTGAGTGTAAACGTCGACTCCTGTTCCTTCTGTTTGTTGAAGTAATTCCTCAAAATCTTTCAAGTCATGACCACTTACGAGAATAGCAGGATTGTTACGTGTATCAATTTTTACTTCTGTCATTTCTGGGTGACCGAAGCTAGATGTGTTCGCTTTATCTAATAATGCCATTACATCGACACCGTATTTCCCTGTTTCCATTACTAAGCTAACTAGTTCGTCAGCAGTTAACGAATCGTCTTCAGTAGCAAGTAATGCTTTTTCGATAAAGTCATAAATTTCATTGCCTTCATGTCCTAGGTTTAATGCATGTTTAGCGTAAGCTGCCATTCCTTTTAAACCAAATAAAATTAATGAACGTAAGCTACGTACATCTTCATTTTCAGTAGCCAAAATACCGACTTGCTTTTCCTCAGATTTTCTTTCAAAATCTGCAAACGAACCATCCCATGTTGCATAGTCAGGGTATTCTTTGTCTTTTAAAACACCTTTATCTACTAATTCTTGTTTGATTGAATCGCGTACTTCTAGTGCTTTTTCTATGCGATTCGCAACCGAACTATCTTCAAAGTTAGCATTTGTGATCGTCGTGAATAGTCCATCTAAAATTATTCGATCTGTTTTTAATTGATTAATCCCCGCAATACGAGCTTGTTGATTAAATTCTGCAACACCCTTCAATGTATAAATTAATAAATCTTGAAGATTTGCAACCTCACTTGTTTTTCCACAAACCCCAGCCGCTAAATTACAGCCAGTATTTTTTAAAGCTTCTTGACATTGATGACAAAACATACTCATTAATAAAAGTCCCCCTTGCTAAAACTTGTTTGCTTTCTTTTGCTAAGAATAGAATATCAGTTAGGAGAAATTTATGAGGTGACCTTTGTCACAAGTTCAAGAAAAAAATAATTAATTTTAGATCGGATTAGGAAGCTGCCACTCTCTTCATTCACTTAGTACTATCTAAGAGCTTTATAAAATAAGCGGACATACATTCCTCTATTTACCGAAAATATTGAATTATAGTGGTGCTTACGGACACCAGATCAGTTATTTGATCAAAATTATCAAACTTCAGCTAACTAAAACCAGAATAAAGGATCCTGTGTCCGAAAAAGTGCAAAATTAAAGTACTTTCGCAAAATAACGGAACGAGAGTCCTCTCAATACACTTTTATATTTTTAGCAACCTTTTAAGAAGAAACCTAACACATATTATTTTTTTAACGATCGAAGCAATCCTACCATGGCTGCAGATGATCCAACGAAGAAGAAGCCCCAAAGTGGGATAAAGTCAATGGCTCCTTCAACTCCTGACGTGTGCTGAGAAATTGAACTCCATAACAAAATCACATTATAAATAACAGTCTTCATGTGTACCATCAACGAAACGATTAGTCCAGAAACACGATACTTCCACAATAAAACGGCACCAAATATAAACCAAGGCACAACAAACGTTAAATCTAGTGCAGCTACAAGATGATTTGTCGCCTCAAGTTGTTCCATTAACGCTGGAGTAGTTCCTGTTACTACAAAGCTTAGCCACTGTCCAACCCAGCCTATACATAGGAACAAAGCAGTGACAACCATATAAATACTAATGACTCTCGCAACTTTAATAGATGGTACGTCTTCTTTTCTGAGTAAGGTGAACAATGTCAAAGCTCCAGTTAATAGACCAAATAACCCAAGAACAAACACAACAACATAACCTAAGAACACTGCGTTGAAAGCAGCACCAAATAAATAAAAAGAATAATTATAGACGGTATACATCATTAATCCTACAAGTAATCCGAAACCATGTTTTGAACCTTTCTTCCCTAGAAAAATTGCAATCGCAAAAAGTGGTACCGCTAGTAAAAGAGTGACCCAGTCGTTCATCCACCAACCTTCTACTATTAACAAATTAGTATCTTGATAAAGTTCCTCCCACAATAAACCTATTAAACTAAGTGTTGCACTTAAAAGCATAATAGCTATTCCAATTCTCAGAAAAACTCTCGAAATATTTTTCATCTTATCACCCTTTCTTTATTGAAAATACATAATATATTACCTTTTTAATCAAATTCTTATTCGGGTCAAAAGGTCTCCAAAGGCAACAAAAAAGAGCGGGGTTCACTCTTGCCAATTTTCGAGAGACTGAAATAGTTTATTGAAGACAGCGACTATCGTTTTGATCTCCTCATCGGTTACATGTTCAAACAATTTTTCAATAAAATGATCTCCATCTTGTTCGCGTTTGTTCCAGTAATTCCGACTTAATTCAGTCAGTTGAAGGCGAAGAATGCGACCATCTTTTTCGTCTTTGATAAACGTTAAGAAGTTTTTTTCTTCGAGTTTTTTGGCTATTTGCTTCACATTCTGGTGAGATGTTCCCATAAGGTTTGCCACTTCAGTTAGTGTTGGAGGCCGATCTTTAAATTGAAGAATCATAACGGTTAAAAACCACTGCCGAAGTGTCATCCCATCATCTTCAAGCATTTGGTCTCCTTTTACTTGAAGCTTGTTTGCTAATATAAATAATGCTCCAAATATATATTTTTGTTCATCTATTGTTTCACGCACTTTCATCACCTCTATATATGTAATATATTACATAATTGTTTTTTTGCAAGCTTATTTTTAGTCATTTTAATGAATTTCATAAACAAACGTAGCGAAATAAACCTGAGCTATTTACATTTAACTCCCCTTTCCATTTCAGGCTTCTTCACAGGACAGTACATGTAATCTCAATCAAATGATTTGTTCTTAAGGGTCATAGACCCCCACCTCTAAGCGTAGCGTAGGTGGGAACTTCCATTCTGGAGTTGAGACTCCATCTGAATTTTCGATGTTCTAGCGAAGCTAGAACGAGTTCTCTTTCGTATTACATAGTTTCACTATAAAACAAANGAGATCTACACTTGCAATCAGAGGAACCGAAGCCTCGTACAGGTATACTTCCCTTATTTTCTATCATTAATCGATGAAAAAGCTGACATTCCCCTTCCTCTCCAGAAAAAGTTTCGACCTCTACTACTTGAAGAAAAGGTCGTAAATAATCAAAATGCCAGCGTTGCTTTTTTTCTTTTTTCAAATGTCTTTCTATTCTAGACTGTATATTTCTTTTGGCACTTCCAACGTAAACATATATTCCTTTTTGAAAAGAAAAATTACCTAGCTTTCCTATCATAATCTCTGAGTGCTCTTCGGTCATCACCGTCTTTATCGCATATAGGTTATCACTCGAATTATAGTTTACCGGTTTCATCATAAAACTTACCCTTTCTAATTTTCACTATACTAAGGGGAGGCTCCTACTAGTACCACTCCTTACCATTAAAACATAACTGAACAACTTCTTTACAAGTCATAATGCACACGTTTTTTTAAAGTGATCACCTTCTGCCGATACAAATCGATCGATTTATAGCCTTGCGATAACACATTAATCATTTGATGAATTCGCTTTTCTCTTGTCTTCTCTTGTTTTGCAGAGAAAATCTGACGTGCCCAATCTTTCTTGTAACCCGGCGTTAAGCTTTGATAAAATTTTAGCTCCTCAGGATAGTCCACTAACAGGATCTCGACATCCTCAACCTTGTCCTCATAATCAGCAATACATTGACTTGGGGTTGATGATTTTAGTTCCTTCTTTTTTTCACGCTTTAATCCAACAACAGTGAAAACATCATCCATACTTACCATCCGTGAAAATTTCACATCGCTATTACCCACATACCCATCTTCTCCAACACCCATTTTCGGAAAAATTTCATCTCTATGTACAAATGTATGATAGCGTTTGTTACCTTTTTTTGGATAAGCAAAAAAGACGTAGCCTTTCTCAAGTAAAAGCTGATTATTAATGATATGTTGTGCATGCGTAACCATTTCCTCAACCGTTTCAACAAAAAAGAAAATAGCATCATGATCTTTAGAAAGTATAGTCGCGTGGTCAGTAAATACTTGGTAATCGTTTGGTTGATTAATGACTGCCATATTCGTAAACGTATCAAGTTTTAATTTATTTATAATTGTCATGATATTCTCCGTAGTTTTTTATTCATAATATCATTTTATGGTTGATGTCACCAAGTAGTTTGCATAAACCTGAACTAATCATCAGTTTCTCTGATGAAAGTTATTCTATATCGGCCCCTTAAGAGTGGGATAAAGGTTTATCTCTAAATAATTTTAATAAAATAACTGAATATGATATTCATAAAATGAATTTTTATTTGAAAAATTACCTATGTTTCTTATAAAGCAAGAACTTCAAATTTAGAATTCATGACATCCATCTTATCCAAATTCCAGTCAAACATTAAAAGAGCCGAATAAGAAGATTTATGTGAGAGAAGTCGCTCACCATTCTTGATTACGCTACTTTCTGCATCCCAAAAAACCACTGTCTTATCCTCTCCTGTGCGGTTGCAAACAAATATAGGCAACCCGGTCTCAATAGATCTTTCTTCCCACTCTCCTTCTGGTCCGTGTAAACCTGGTCCCCAAGATGAGGGAGCTACTAAAATTTCTGCGCCTTTCTTCGCTAATGTACTAGCTATGGTCTTCGGATAGGCATCTGCACATATTAATACACCAACTTTTATATACCCTAAATCTATTGCTTCAACACTTTCACCTGGTGAAGACCAATGATCTACTCTTGTAATCTTCTTTTGTTTTCCTAGTAACCTACCTTTTTTATCAATGACAAATACTGAATTATGTAACTTCCCTTCAGCTGACCTTTCTGCACAGCCAAGAAATACAGTTGTATTATTCGATTTTACAAAGTTCGAAAATTTAACCATCCATTCATTTGGTTGATGCTCAATCCAATTTTCTCCGATAATATTGGTGAACTGCAAACCACTAGTTGCTAATTCGGGTGTTATTATCAAATCAGCACCTTTTCTTGCTGCTTCCTTAACCGCTTTTTCAATAAGACTTTGATTATGTTTAAGATCACCGGCAACTAGTAACAAATGTAATAAGGCAACTTTTATCTTTCTCATAAATGTATGTACTCCTTTATTAGTATTTCACCTTTATCTTACAACGATCATAACATAATATTCAAATTATAAGGGGCTGGGACAAAACCACCTCTTAGATGAAAAAAGCCGGTGAAATTTTACGACGAGTAAAATTTCACCGGCTTTGATTATTTTTAATAAAAATAAGGACCACTTCTGATAAAATAAAGTTACCATACCAAATTTCAACAGAAAGAAGGGTCCTTATGTTTAAAGATTATAACATGAACCAATTAGTTTTGCCTTTAGATTTAGAAGTAAAATTACAAAAAAATGATATGTTTAAAGATTATAACATGAACCAATTAGTTTTGCCTTTAGATTTAGAAGTAAAATTACAAAAAAATGATATTGCCTTCCATGTCCACCAT
>NZ_MLQS01000017.1 GCF_001866055.1 Anaerobacillus alkalidiazotrophicus | reverse complement strand
GGACCTCAGGGTGACACTGGACCTCAAGGCGATACCGGACCTCAAGGACCTCAGGGTGACACTGGACCTCAAGGCGATACCGGACCTCAAGGACCTCAGGGTGACACTGGACCTCAAGGCGACACTGGACCTCAGGGTGACACTGGACCTCAAGGCGACACTGGACCTCAAGGTGACACTGGACCTCAGGGCGACACTGGACCTCAGGGTGACACTGGACCTCAAGGACCTACTGGTTAACCAGAATAATATATCTAAAAAATTAGATACTCATAGTCCTAAAACAATGACTGCTTGTTTCTTGCAAAATAAAAAAGCAGGACTTTGCGAAAATGCAAAGTCCTGCTTTTATTTAATTAAAATGGATTAAGGCTTACTAACGGTGGAAACTATTAGTAATGCACATACTATAATTTCAGTTCACTTGTAAATTAAAACTTATTCACTGTTTTTATTTCCGATTCTAGTCTGAGTTGCTTCATGAATAAGATTATTCAGATATATTGAGAAATGCTGTTCATTTAGTTTATTTACAGGAGTAAGCTGGAAATCTGTATAACCTACATTTGCCATTTCTTTTTCTAAATGGTGCCGAAAAAATTTTATATCCTGATCGGTAAAAAAGGTTTTCCAATTGTTATAGTTGCCAGATCTGTTGGTTCTTTTGAGATGCCCTACATCCCTTGAACTTAATAAAGAAAAACCTAAGTACTTTTCCAAACTACCGATTTTATATTGAATAAAATCCTCATATCTTAAAATATAATGATTTGTTGATAGCTTTTGTAAAAAATTATAATAATCTTTGAAAAAAAGAATCTGGTATTGCAAAAAATTTCGGTTGCTGATCTCTACAACCTTTTCATTCAATTGAACAGCTGAAATGGACCCAGGATTAATTTCTTTTTGTTTGACAAGCTCCTGCCACTCTTTGATATGAGATAACTTCGGTTCTTTTACTGTTCTAATATAATTAAAGATCCAGTACATCAATGAAGAAATAAACTCATCTCGAGGATCGCGTATAATAAAAATAATTTTATCAAATTTAAAAGGATAATCATTATTTATCACTTTCTGCAATATGTCTTTAGTGTACTGTTCATACAAGACCTTTACTACGTTTAATTTATTCCCATTTTCTGGAGGGTATGATAAAAAAAACCTTTCATTTGATGGCTCTAAATAATAAGAAGCATTAGGTATAGAGTTTTGTATATTTTTTGAAATCACTGTAGTACCAGTTTTCGGTTTGCCAACTACTAGAATATTCATTCCTTCTTTTAAATCCACTATTTTTCACCCCAACCCCTAAAATATTTTAAATTATTGATTGATGGTTCGGAAATATGGGATAATTTCGATTTCACAATAATCTCGGAATCAAAAATACCGCTTTACGAGAAAGGTATAATAGCAATTTAATATCCTGATTGCTACAAAAATTCACTTAAAATTAATATTACCCTCTACCCTTGTTTCCATAGAAATAAGGGGGTTTTTATTTTCATGTCCTGTTAAGGGCTTATATTTATCAAATGGTATAAATATTCTAAATGATTTGGTTATCCTGTTTTAAAGCAACACAGGTCTCAAAGCTAGATTTTTAGTCTAACGTTTTTAATATCATTTCAATTCGCTTGATATCTTCTACAAATTGATGATAGTCCTTCACACGTTCACGATAAGAGTGAAGAGCAGTTTTGAATAACTCGTTCGTTTCAAGAAAACCTTCTTTTCGCGAGGCAATTATAATATCCAACCATTCACTAAAAGCATGTAGTCCCATTGTATTGTTATTTTGATTGGGATGTAATCGAAAATAACTAAGTGCTTCCGGAATATAGACTGCTTTTCCCTTGGATAGCAATGACAACCAGGCAGCTAGATCATTGATCAGAGAATACTGTTTCCCTTTGTAAACTCCATATCGTTCGGTAAGGTCTTTTTTTCTAAATAACACCGTTGTCGGTTCACCGATAACATTAAGACAACGAGTTAATGCAATATTCCCCAACACCTTTCCGTCAAATACCCTAGTTTCTTCATATAGCCTAGCCGTAGCACGGATAGGAGAAAGAAAATGACCTGATTCATCGATGGTTTGTCGATAAGAAGTGACAAGTGTAATATTTTCGAATTCATTAAAAAAATAGATCATTTTTGCGATTTTTTCTTTTTGAAACACGTCATCATCCATCAAGTAATTGATATATTCTCCTGATGCAAGATCAAAGCATTTGTGCCAATTTTCAAGAAATAAATTCCGTTCATTTTTATAATATTTGATTTGAGGAAATGAATGTAAGTAAGGATCAAGCATTTCTTGTACTCGATTATCTGTACTATCATCACAGATGATGATTTCAATATTTTCGTAGGTTTGTTCCAATACACTGTCGATGGCTATTTTTAGAGTATGCGGTCGGTTATACGCAGGTATGACGATGCTAACCAATGGAAGTCCCACTAGCTCCCCTCCTTCTCGAAAAATGTTTAGTTGTATATAAGGATATATGATTTTCCTTAGAAATGGATCCCCACTCCAGCACATACAACCTTAACTTGATTTTGTAACGAAATGATATCTGGCAGATCTCCTAAAACTGGAACATCATCTATTATCTGCCCTTTTAAATCAGGTCGTTCATTCAGAAATCCGACTACTTCAATTCCGATTTGATCACAAAGGAAGGACTTCACGACCGTGACCACCACATCCCCAAATCCTAGCTCCTTTATGATAAAACCATCCCTTCTACAATCAAACAAACATCTTGATTGGTCATTTCTTCCCATAGAGGCAGACTCAAAATTCGGCTGGATATCCTCTCCGTAACTTTTAAGTCTGTATTAGGATACCTTATAAAAAGGGGTTGCTGATGGCAAGGTGGAGAAAAATAAGTTCGGGCTTCGATGTTTTGATTCGAAAGAGCATGAATGACGTCAACATTTTGTCGACCTTCTGGGCAACAAATAGGCATAAATTGATAAGGGATTTCCCCTTCAGATTTTTGAATTGTCCAGCCCTTACCAAAGAAATTTTTTTGATGAAGTTGTTCGAGGTACCAAGAATGAACTTGCTGCCTTGCTTTTATTTTTTGCACAAAAACATCCAAAGTAGATAAGGCGATTGCTGCATTGTATTCGGACATTTTCCCATTTAAACCCGGCAAGGTAGTTTCTCTGCTCGCAGAAAAACCAAAATTCTCAGCTTGACGAATCTTGGATATTAAATCCTTGTTTGCACTGTAAACTAACCCTCCTTCACCAACTCCAAACGATTTGGTAGCGTGAAAGCTAAACACTACACAACCTGGAAATCCCCTTCCAAAATGATTTTGACTTCCCGTCACACCAAAGCTGGCAGCAGCATCTACAACCACTGGTACCCCAGACTCGTTAACCTGTCGATAGAAGTCGAGGTCCATATTTGTACCAAACGCAGCATATGGAATGACAGTGGCTACTTGATCCCCAAGTATTTGTAGCCACTCACAAAGGAGCTTCTCATCCATGCACCAGTCATCCGGACGAATATCTACGAAAAAAGGTTCTAAGCCACACCATAAAGCCGCAAGGGGGGTGGCTGCAAACGTAAAGCTTGGCATTAAGGCATATTTCCCCTTTGGTCGTTTACATTGCGAAATAGCTAATATCAAGCCGATGGTAGCATTGTTGACTGTTGTAACAGCTCCTATGTTATCAAAGTATTCATCCAATACTCGATGTTCAAAGCGTGTATTAAGGGGGCCGAAATTACTGTATATTCGTGATGCTTCTATCTCAGATATATATGGAGTCAACGCTTCTTGCTTTACCAGATTAGGCCGTAAAAATGGAATTTTCATCATGATTGAACGATTTGTCAACTCCTTTCTTTACCCTAAAACATATGGCTATTGATCTGGTAATAGAACCCAACCAATGAAATATCTATTGATCTTACTTGAAAATTTGATGAATACTTTAACTACTCTTTCTCATATTTATCTATAAAAAGGAGTGAGGATGATAAAGAAAATGAATAAGAGTCGTGAAGACTATAAATTAACACTAATTTATAATTGATCGCATTTATTAAAAAGGAGGAAGAAAATGTCACCGAATAAAACTCCACTTTTAACAACTCATCTATTTGTTTCAAGGAAGAAATCATGGGATGGATTGAAAGATATGATCGGCAGACTGGATGAAAGCGGAATAACAGTAAAGTTATATGAAACTGATGATGAATTATTGGGTATAAACCCCAAAAATCCTCACATCTACCTTTCATTGGGAACGGAGTGGGAAGAATTTCGAACACTAAATGCGTTACCACTTCACGAGAGAAAACGTTGGTTGCATTACAATTCTCCAGCAGAGATTCAACCCTCGAAATTATTTTACTGCTGGCTCAAACGTACCGATCCTCTCCCTGAAAACAAAACCATTCTCTCTACTCGATTTTCTTCAGATACTCCCTTAGTATCCGTTTTCACAGCTAGCTGCAAATCTCAAAAAAAAATTCAGCGACCTTATCGTTCCCTATTGAATCAGACCTACCCCAATTGGGAATGGGTGATTGTAGATGATTCCGGTGATGAAGATGAAACCTACAACCAATTTTTGCTGCCTCTAGACGATTCCCGTGTAAGGAGGTATCGTCAAGATTTTGGCAATGGCTACATAGGTGCCATCAAACGGTATGCAGCAGGTCTATGTACAGGAGAGATTTTAGTTGAAGTAGATCATGATGACGAGCTAACCCCTGACTGTCTGGAGAAAATCGTCCATGCATTTCAACAACATCCTGAGTGCGGCTTTGCTTATGGGGATTGTGCTGAAGTTTATGCAGGAAACAATCATTCTCATTGGTATGGCTGGGATTGCGGGTTTGGATACAGTATTTATTATCGAGTCTGGGTCCACCAAATGAACCGGCGACAAAATGTGCTGAAACAAACGGCGATCAACGGGAATACCATCCGTCATTTGGTCGGTTTACCAAATCATCCTCGTGCGTGGACGAGGGATTGTTACCATCTGATTGGAGGCCATCGCGAAGAACTGTTGGTTGCAGACGATTACGACATGCTAATTCGGACGTTTCTTTGTACTAAGTACGTAGCGATTCCGGATTTGCTCTATATCCAATATCGGAATGAAAATGGAAATAACTCCACTTTTCATAGAAATAAACAGATTCAAATCCTCGTAAGAGAACTAAAAAATTATTATCATAGGAGAATCTATACGCGAGTGAAAGAACTGGGTTTACCTGAGCAAGTCCCATATGGACGTGTGTGGGAGACAACCACAGATCATCCTGCGCGGAAATCTGCTCATATTATTCATGAAGATTCTACGAAAGTATCGATCCTGTTTCCTATTCCCCACTCCGATCCTGCAAAAAAGCATGCCCAATTGTTTAAGACTCTTCAAAGGGGCATAGAAACCAACTTTAAGGAGATCGAAGTAGTAGTTGTAGGCCGTATTCCTGCAGAAATCGAGAACTATGCATCGATAGCACCCATGGGAGCTATCCGATGGTGGCCTATGGAGCCAAATGACTCAATGGAAACGTGTATCCAATATGCCAAATTTTGCGCTTCGTGTTCTGAAAAAGTCGTTGTGTTGCCGTGAAACTCTATAAGAATATAAGAGTTTTGCTGCTATTGGATGTGGCTAACAAAAATTACTTAAACTATGACTATTTCATCTAAATAGCAAAATGCGTTAGGAAAATTGAGTAGTAAATAAAGAGTCTGTTTTCGATCCAAACAGACTCTTTTATAAATGTCGCTGCTCCAGTATCATTTCTTGAAATCATGTCTTCGGTTGGGTTGGAAACTCCCGCTGCAAGTACGCTGGTAGATTTAACTGTCGAAATAGATGGTGTCGAACAAGGACTAACTGACGTGTTTATTGAGCCCCCGGATTCACAGCAAGTGACATTCCACTCAATTATTGAAAATCTTCCAGTAGGTCATCACGTTATCCAATTGTTTGGTTCAGCAACCACAGATAGTGGTGTTGATGGTCCCGTGACAATGTCCGGATGGGTGCTTGCCTAATCTCATAAATAAAATAAACCACCGACTTACTGTGTGCGTCCCCTAATTATATGAAGGGAATTAGACGTAATTTGCCATTGTGAATGGCGAAGACGAACCAAAAATTTAGTATTCCTAATCAATCGTGCCAGATCGTATTTGGCTCAAAACCAGCAACTGAACGAAAAACGTAATCTGCCCAAAAAAAGGAAAACGGACTGACTCCAAAGGTCGGTCCGTTTAATGTTGATGCAGCAACGATTCGGGGAATAAGCCGCCACATCTGAATTCGTAGTTTAGCGTTTCTTTTGATTATAGGAAGAATAATGGAACGTTTAATTTAAAACTTATTTTCTATTAACTGTTTATTGTATAATATACTCTTATCCTGCGGTCGATACTCTCTTGCAATTTCATTGTGTTCATATGCTTTTTCATAGTTTCCTAAATAGTAATAACAAACACATAGGTTAAGATGTGGTATCCAAGTGGTATATGCTTCATTAAAAAAGCCCCAATTATCTTTAGGTCTTTCATATTTAGTTGCTAGTTCATACCAAAATTTTGCAGCCTTGTAATTGCGATCTTTCTTAAGTAAATTACCTAAACGGCAACATATTTCAGGACGAGGGGAGTCATATTCAAAAGATTTAAAAATCGCTTCTTTTTGTTTTTTCACATCTCCAATTTTCCCATAACAATCGCCCAGCTTCCCACAAGCTGCAATTTTATCCTCTCTCCACCCGCCTTTCATGTTCAGAAAAATATTGAAGTTTTCAATTGCTTTTTCATGGAAGCCATTTTCCATAAGCTCCTTAGCATAATAATAGTAATCACGAGGCGAAAACACATCTCCCTTTGCTATTCTTTTTTCATAGATTGCTAAATTTCTTCCACTTGAATGATGAATTCGTTTATGGGATACACAAATATCTGTATCCAAAATTTCCCCGTTCACTTGTAAATAAACATGACAATCACCATACCATTGGAAATTCTTGCTTCTTTTTACCAATCTATTTCTCCGAAAACTTAGTGTTACATTTCCATATTTATCAAATCCATAATTATAAATCATGGATACTGAGTCAATCGAAGGATCTAGAGTGTTTTTTAATTCTAATAATTTTTGTTGATCTTCTGGAAGTAATACATCATCTGCGTCAAGCCATAAAATATACTCCATTGTTGCGTGGCTGAATGAATAATTTCGTGCAGCTGCAAAATCACCAACCCATTCAAAATCGTAAATTTTATCCGTAAATTCTTTTGCGATCTCTTTAGAACGATCCGTTGACCCAGTATCAACAATTATCATTTCATCGGCTATGTCTTTTGCTGAATTTAAACAATTCCATAATGTTGCTTCCTCATCTTTAACGATCATACACAAACTGATAGTAATCATTAAAACACCTCTTTTTTATCAACATAGATTTTTGGAAATTGAAAATGTCCAACACCATGCTCTGAATTTGCCTATGGACGGATCTTTTATACATTGACGAAGGATAACTCTCCTCTCTTTCCTAGAGTAAAACGTGATAGTAAGGAATAGTATAAATGTCATGCTTTACGTACTTAGGTCGAGCGTTGTATCAAACGACAAAAAAATTGATAAGGGGACGTAGTTCAAGACATTGGAATATTCGATCGTATTTCATCGGCATGTGCCACCATGCCAATGCGTGGTTCAAGGAAGTAGAAAAAGTAAATTTCGCAAATTTACTTTCAACCATTAAAAATCTGCTGTCCTTATACAGAGCCAAGACTCTATCTTAAAGTACATATTTTAAAAATCCATTATTTGTGATTTATTTGATATGCCCTTTTTTAAAAATGACTTTGAAAATTCCAATTTATCCTCTAGAGACCTGCTTTCCTCCCCCAATAGACCCAGATTTATTTGATTAATTTTCAAGTCTCTATTTTTTATTTTATAATTCAATAATTCAATTCTCTTTTGAAAATAATTCTGAATAGTTTCTTGTATAATAAGTAGAAGAAATAAGCTCATTTAAAAATAGATAATTTAAGACATTTCATTTAACAAATTATGTAGATATTTCTGAAGTATTCCAGTATCAATCGTCCAATCTGCAACGTTTTCTGGGAGTGTTACATCAACAGTTTCTCCAGTAAAATAATGCAATTTTCCTTTGTTCAATGTATTAATTAATACGTCACTTAATTTAAAAAAATTACTAGGAGTAAGAATCAGTTTTATTGTAGGGTTGTTTTGGAAGACACAATTATACATTGCAGAGCCTGAAGGTCCAGCAATCATCTCTGCATTTCTAAAAAAGTTAATTTGTTGCTTAATAGTTAATTCTTGAGGGTGAATAATCATAAAACCGTGTGAAGCAAACAGCTGTTCAACTGCAAGTTCATTGCGTAATATTCTTCTTTTCTTATTTAATTTTGACCTTGAAACATAAATTTTTTTAGGACCGAGACCATCATCGTAGTAATCAGCTATTTTTTGCCAAATAGAAGAAGCGAATGTAGATGCATATTTTCTCAAAACAAATGATTGAACCGGAATATGAAGTCGTTCACATTTAGTCGGGTGATGTAAATAAACAATTTGTTTTGACCTTATTCCCAGTGCTCTTAAAAGATCAAGTTGCCACCGCTTTCGATCATGTGGATTCATCAAAATTTTATACTGACTAATATCTAAATATTGTGTAATCCAAAGCCTCGATATAACCTCTAACAAAAAATGACCGAAACCGTTTGAGTTTTCTCCACTCAAAAAAATACTATCGCCAGGCACGAAGATTTGCTTAGTTAGCTTATTTTTTATTAGAAAGCTATTAGTAATTCTATTATATTGTAATGATCGGTGCGGTGGATCTAGATCATAATTTCGAAAAGTGTCCGGTAAAATGTATTTATCTCCATACGTTATAATTTGGTTTTTAATACATATTCCATCATTTATTCTTGCAAGATAAAATTCATTTGTTGTACAACTAGTGGGAATAAAATCCTTTGCGACCGGTGCATTAGACGGAGGTATGACAGTTATTTTTTCTGGTTGTTCGATTAGATAAAAGTGATTTTTTTTGGTAAACTGATTTTCTAAATCTTTAAAATTTTTCACTTCGCATATATTACGATAATCAACTAATTTCAAGTTCCTTAATGTTCTAATCTGTTCCATAATAACTCCTTTTTGTAAAATATATAGAAAGATAGAAAGAAGTTAAATGAACTTTTTCGTTCTATACTTTATTTTCGAAATCCCCAATTTAACGGTGCACCTTGTTTTAACATAGTAGCTTCTGCCTTATTCAATTGGATTATTTTGGAGGTTAGTAATTTTAGTCTCTTTAAAATATTTATTTCAATTAAGTGCAATTGATTTTCCATACTTAAATAATATGCTGAACCGATCAGGAAAACAAAATTATCTGGAATAACCGAATGAGGTCTGATGATTGCCTCTAATGGGTTCCCGGTTGTAATTTCTGAAAGCAAACCGTTAGTAACAGGAATAATTTCACTAGTTTTAAACCCAAATCTTTTAAACGCTTGCTGCTGTACCAATCGTTTTTGATTATTTTCTATATAGTAAATTTGAGAATTATTTGTTCCTTTTACAAGTCTATTGTTAGGAAACAACTGCGAATTTGAAAACACTGATTGATCAACCTCTTGTCCTAACGTATATTTAAACAGTAATGGATCAGTAATCTCGACAATTTTACCCTTATCATACTTTAATGCGGTAAACATTTGCGGTGTAATTTTACGCCTTTTTTTCTGATCAATGATAAAAATTTCCGACGATACCGCTTGAACAATTGTTCCATTTGGTAGTACATTTGGTAAATGTCTATTCAAAAATTGAAAACATTGCGGTGATTTAATCGTTTGATCTAACATATCAGATATAGGATAAAATGGTTGAAACTCATTTAAGCGCATCCAAAATACTGCATCCCCGTTATGCCAACACTCTGGCTGATCATCCCAGTAGCTATTATATTTTTTAAACACTTGTTCAGCAATTCTTCTCGTATGCATCACAGAGCAATGATCAACAATATTAGCAGCTTTCCTTAAAATTCTTGAAGCATTTCTCTTACGCTCTGCAACCATTTTTAATTGTTCATTTAAAATTTGTACCTTTTGACTTGAATAGACGATATCAATGGAAGGTCGTTTATCTAAAAATTCCGACATCAACTGTAAACGCCTTGGAAAATAAACAGTATCATCCGTTAAATAGGTTAAGTACTTTCCCTTAGTCATTGGAATCGCTTCGTTAATTAGTGTGGCGTATCTCGTTGTTTTATAACGTTCCTCATTCTTTACACCACTGTTTACATAATGAATACGTCGGTCGTTTAAATAGGAACTTATTACAGCTATCGTTTCTTTATTAGAGGCATCATCCATAATAAACAATTCCCAGTCTTTCAATGTTTGATTAATCACACTTTCAATCGTTTTTCCAATTAAGTTTGGTCGATTGTAGCTAGTTAGTATAACCGATACTTTTGGCGGCATTGACCTACTCTCCCCTTGTTAACTTTAAACCATTTCGAATGTTGACAGACAAAGTTTTCTATTCATATTCATGCATACATTTTATATATACTTTTTATTCATAAACAGTTAACTACAGTCGTTAGTTAAGATTTAATTCTTATCTATGATTTTTCCTCCAATCAAAACCAATACTGTGATCATTATATGGAATTCGTTTCTCATCTGGAGGCGAATGTTTTCTCAAATCATGTAAAACAACTTGAGCATTACCAACAGGAAAGTACCAAAGATCATCTTGATGGCCTGATAATGAAAGGCTTTAATAACCCCTGGATAACTCATTGAATTGATGCTTGAGCAAAGGTTTCTAACATTCCTTCACTATCACGAATAATTCCCGCCAAAAAACCACGATTATCACAGTGCTTCGTGATACGCTTCCCTTAACCCCTTCAATCATGAAGATAACTCTTACCTTCTTATAAATTCTTGTACTGCGCTTTGCTAAGGTCGTAAAGGTTTAATTCCTTCATTTATTAGTGCTTCGTTACTCATGATAGAAAACTTCGGTCTTTCACTGATTGCACCGTATTCTTTTGTACTTACTGGTTTAACAAGGGAAGGATCGTACCCAGATTCTAAAAATATAAATCTCGCAAACTCAAACCAGCTACAAGCGCCCAAATTACTGACATGATAAATCCCGTCATTAAGAGAGAACTGATTTTCCATGAAAACTATAAAACTCGTGAGCAAGCAAAACGAAGTATTTTTGAATACATTGTCAGCTTTTATAACTACAAAAGAATTCATTCTGCAAATAGTCATCTGTCACCGATTGCCTATTAAAAAAGTATTTTAAAAGCTTAAAAGTAAAGCCAGTTGCGTAGATATTGTCCACTCTATCAAGTTAAGGGTTACGTCCCTTAATTTGATAGAATGGCCAGCAAGCAAATCGCGCTAGTTTGAAGAAAATCTCTATTTTATGTGTCCATTATTTGACATAGTATCCCTCCTACTAGATGTTAATCCTTTTCTAACTCTACTTTCACCCAAATTTTATTACCTTCTTCATCGATGAAATAGGCATTCTTATATATACCATGGGATAAAGCACGTAATAAATTAATAGCCTCTTTTAAAGTTGTACTTTTATTCAAGTCCAAATGACACAAGTCATTAAAATCTGATTTATAATTAACGTTTCCTTCGAATTTAGGAGTAAATGCTTTATATTTCTTCTCTAAAATATTAGATAAGTGTTTTTCTATAAGTTCTAACTCCACTTCTAAGATTCTTTTATACACGGATTCAGAAGTATCCCAAGAGGAAATATCAATCTTTTTTTGCACAATAATTTGACCATGATCTAAATGCTCATCCATTTCATGAATTGTTACTCCTGCAGGTAAATCATTTAATATACTAAAAACTTGAGGAAACCACCCTCTATTATAAGGGTTATACCCCGGATGAATATTGATACATCTTATATTTTCAACAAGTTTTTTTGGAAATAACTGCTTACAATGTAATGATATAACAAGTTCATAAGTGTTTATTATACACTCAAGCTCTTCTTTCACATTAACAGGTTTAAAATCATCGCTTCGTTCATACTTAATTTTAAGGGCAGAGTTGTTATTCGAATATCTAAAATCAAAACTTTCAAACTCCAAGTTAACTTTTCGAATAATCCGCAAAAAATTTTTATACAAAAACTCGTTATCCGTAACAATTAGAGTTTTCATTCACCTCACCTCTTCAAAAATATTTTTCCATATCTGCACCAAATATTGGTCATTAAAAAGTCTTTTCTATCCTTGGTCTGTTTGGAGCTTCTTTTTAAAATCACTAAAATTAATCTTCTCTATATCTAATGTATTATAAACCTGAATTATTCAAAGAAAATCATTAATCGATCATTAATGCCAATCTAATAAGCTTTTTTGTTAAATAGTTTTTCACTTAAAAAATGAAAAAAGAATTGGTGATGTTGTTTTTAGATTTCTTAAAAGATGTTCGATAAAATTTAATCCAATAAAACCAGCCCCACCTGTAATTAATAGCTCTTGCCTCAATACTGCAACTCCCTTCCTTTTTCAGTATTTAACCAATCATAAATAAAAGAATTGGCCTGATAATAAGATTGCCACGTTCCTGCATCTATCCACCAGCCTTTCAAAATATCGAATTGCAATTGTTCTTCACTAGCATACAGATTGTTAACATCTGAAATTTCTAGCTCACCACGTTCTGATACTTGGATCCAGTCAATTAATTCAAAAACACTATCATCGTACATGTATATACCAGTGACACAATAAGGAGAAATGACTGATTTTGGCTTTTCAACGATGGATGAAATCACGTTATTTTTTTCATTTAATAAAGCTGCACCAAACCGAGTCGTATCACCAACTTCTTTTAATAAAACGCGTGCACCTCTTTCCTGGTTTTTAAATGATTGAATGTAGGGACTAAGGGAATCTTCAAAAATGTTATCTCCTAAAATCACAAGAAACTTTTCATCTTTTACAAACGGTTTTGCATATGAAACAGCATCAGCTATTCCTTTTGCACCTTCTTGTACCTTATAATTTAGATTTACCTCTAGATCTTCCCCTAACCCCAATAACTGAATGAACGAGCTTAAATGCTCCCGATTAGTTAAAATTAAAATGTCTTTGATCCCTGCTTCTTTTAATTTAAATATCGACCAAAAAATCATCGGGTTAGGTCCCACTGGAAGAAGATGTTTATTCATAATTTTCGTTATCGGACTTAAACGAGAACCTGTTCCTCCTGCAAGAATAACTCCTTTCATTTTTTCACCCACCTAGTTTTCTTTTAATCTTCTACTAACTTTCCAAGAATTGTTTCGAGAAAAGAAGCTGCTCCTGCAACCGCAAAAATAAGAATGAATGGATACATGATAAATGGGTACCAAAGATATCCTAAAACGATGACTAACGAGCACCAAAATCCTGTACACCAATAGCAACTTAATAGCTCTCCAAAAAACTTTTTAATCCCTGTGCCTTTTGGTTGAATATATGATGCGACAGTTCCATCTGGTAATGTTTCTTCAACAACTTCAAGAAATGGACTACGAAGAAATTGTGTGATCGTATCAAAGACAATTAATCTAGTAAGGCGAAAGCTTGCTAAGATTATTAATAATAATTCAAGCCAACTTACACTCATATTTATCACCTTCTCTTTCAGAAAACTTTTTTTACGTAAGGCTTTAATCTTTTAACAAGTCCATCTCTTTACTTAAATGAATACTCTTTTTTAGCATATGAAAGAAATTTAAGAATGAAACATCATTTTATAAAAACTAAAACATAAACCATGTCCTTTTTCGATTAAGTCGCTGTATTATCCTTCTCTTAATAAACAGTACTACCAACTTCGTACAAGCTAAATTTTTATTCTTTATAAAATGTACTTAAGAAAAGCGCAAGCGCCTTGGTCACGAGCAGCTGCTCCTGTGCCACTCCGTTTGCTCGTCGCAAAGCAGCTTCGAAGTAATCCAAGCAGTAGCTTCACTGGGGCGGCCTTTGACAGAAGCCGCTCTTTGGCTTCTTACGTTTACGTGCTTCTGCGTCTTCTAGTATAGCTTCGTAGCAAGCTTCCTCGAAGCAAAGCTGCATGAAGCTAATCTACGAAGGATCTCAAGCAGTAATCGAAATCCGTTGCTTGACTGAAGTGACCGAGCTCGTAGGCGCTGAAGCTAGACAGTTTCCAAGTTAGAAATTTATAAATTCTGATACTACAAGAAAAGCGCAAGGCGCCCGCGTATCGGCGACAAACACTGGAAGACCAGCTCGTAACGGTCGGGTTTTTGACCGAAATCTATGTGCTTCTGCGTCTTCTAGCATAGCTTCGTAGCAAGCTTCCTCGAAGCAAAACTGCATGAGGCTAATCGACGAAGGATCTCAAGCAGTAATTGAAGTCCGTTGCTTGTCTGAAGTGATCGAGCCGATGGCGCCTGGAGCTAGACAGTTTCCAAGTTAGAAATTTATAAATTCTGATTATGCAAAGAAAGGTTGTTGAGAAAAATTCACTCAACAACCTTATAAGACATTTATCTATTTCATTACCAAACGTAAGCAGTTCCAATAATAACTAGTAGGATAAACAGCACTAAAACAAGCGCATATCCTGAAGTTTTATGCATGATTCTCACCTCCAACCTAGTGTAGAGGCCGGCCTCCTACTACTATATGTATGTAAAAAGACTAATTTTGTTTGTACTTGACCTTATTTTTTTATTAAAACTAAAAGATTTGGGCACTATTTTTATCTCCCATTGACTTTCCACAAAATGGAAATACTTGGAATGTCCTACATTAAACCTCAAGACTTTTATGATTTAAAGAGGTAATAAATTTGGTTATTAAAGTCCTGACAGGTAAACAATTTACTTTCAGACAGCAAAAAAATACCCTACCAATAGTTGGTGGGCAACTTCTCATTTATTTACTAGATTTTGAATAATCTGAGCTAACTCTCCTCTTGTCACATGTTGATTAGGACGGAATGTACCTTCTTCAAACCCTTTCATAATTCCTTTGTCATGAACGAACTTTATCGCTTCATAGGCTGAATGATTACTAGGTACATCTTTAAACAGACTATTATCAGAACTTTTCTTTTTCAACACTTCCGCTAACTTCCCTAGCGTTTTAGGGCCAGCGATACCATCTACTGTTAATCCATGCTTTTGTTGGAATGACCTGACTGCTGCTTCTGTTTCTGCTCCAAAATCTCCGTCTGCTCCAAACCTTGGTAACTCTTCTCCGGCTTTTAGTAAGTCATTTTGCAGCTTTCTTACTTCTTCTCCTTTGTCTCCGTTACGAAGGATTAAACCTCCTATATTTGGGGAGGATACAGCCCCTTTATCTGTGCTGTTACTCAACAATTCCGCTAACTTACCTAACGTCTTCGGACCTGCTATTCCATCGACCGTTAACCCTAGCTTTTGTTGGAACGACCTGACTGCCGCCTCTGTTTCTGATCCAAAGTCTCCGTCTGCTCCAAACCTTGGTAACTCTTCTCCTGCTTTTAGTAAGTCATTTTGCAACTTTCTTACTTCTTCTCCTTTGTCTCCCTGGCGTAGGATTAGTCCTCCAGGATTAGGGGAGGATACGGGGCCTTTATTTGAGCTACTTCTCAACACTTCCGCTAACTTTCCTAACGTCTTAGGACCAGCGATACCATCTACTTTTAATCCATGCTTTTGCTGGAAAGACCTTACGGCTGCCTCTGTTTCTGATCCAAAGTCTCCATCTGCTCCAAACCTTGGTAACTCTTCTCCTGCTTTTAGTAAGTCATTTTGCAGCTTTCTTACTTCTTCTCCTTTGCTACCTAGGCGGAGTATATGTCCACCAGTACTTGTTGATGGAGTGGACCCTTTTGCTGAACTGTTTCTCAATTCATTTCTAATTTTATTCATATCAATTCCCGGACATTGTGTACTTTGATTTGCAAATTCACGATGACCTAATACGTCATTCACAGTAAGATTAAAGCGATTTATTGCAATATTTGCTCGTTCTTGCCATACTTTTTCTTGAAGTTCAGTAAATGAGCCATTACCTACCATTGCGATATGATACGTTGTACTGTTATGTCCACCTACACCATTGGTAATGACAGTTGGATCATAACAAAGTTGCACTGTTCCATCTTGAAGAATGATTTCATGATAACCACCAGTAGACCAACCTAGACCTCTCCAACGATTATTCCAAAAACTCCAGAAATCTCCACCAGTAGTTGCAGTATGGTGTCTGGCAATCTTCGTTATCCTTGATATATCACGACGGTTAGAGCCTTTTGGTGTTTGATTACGAATATCTTGAATGTTCGCCATCCCCTCGACTCTCCTTTACCTATTATTCTTAAATATTGGTAAAATTTGATACATGAGTGAATTTCATAATAACCTAAATGGAGCTGCATAAGTCTAAATGTTGTTGGAAACGGTCTTCATCCAACAACATTTAGTATCAGAGTAACGAAAATAAACAATTATGAAATTCATTAACATACTCTTTTTTTATAATATTTTTATGATCTTAGAATGGTGAGCACAAGTTGATCCTAATTTTAGTTAGACAGTTTAGCTTGCGCAACAATAATTGATTTCCTTTATTTATAGCTTCGAGAAATCCCTAATTTTTAGATGAACTTCATTTACAAATATTACACATTACAATATTTTATATAGTAGAAATTCACAAAATTGAATAAACAAAAAAAGTCTGCAACTTACGAACAATCGTAAATCACAGACTTTTATTAATTCAAAATTTTACTCATTTTTCATTAAGCCAATAACATTATATCCACCATCAACGTGAAGGATCTCTCCAGTTATTCCTCTAGATAAATCACTCATTAAGAATAGAGCAGCGTCTCCTACTTCTTCTTGTGTCACCGTTCTTCTTAACGGAGCATTTTCTTCAAACTCTTCCACAACTTTATTGAAGTCAGAAATCCCTTTTGCTGCTAGCGTACGAATTGGACCAGCAGAAATTGCATTTACACGAATCCCTTCTTGGCCAAGATCATTAGCTAAATATTTCACACTAGCATCTAATGACGCTTTAGCAACACCCATTACATTGTAATGCTTAACTACGCGCTCTCCACCTAAATATGTAAGTGTAATGATGCTTCCGCCTTCTGTCATAAGCTCACGAGCAGCCTTAGTTACAGCTGTTAAAGAGTAAGCACTAATATTTTGAGCAAGTAAAAAGCCTTCTCGTGTAGTAGCTAAATATTCTCCACCTAACTCGTCTTTATTAGCAAATGCGATACAGTGGGCAATACCATGAATAACGCCTACTTCTTCTTTAATTGTGTTAAATGTTGCATCTATTTCTTCATCGCTTGAGATATCACATGATAAAACTAGATGATCTTCTCGCTCTAATGTTGCAACTAAATCCTTCACATTTTTTTCAAGTCTTTCTCCTGCATATGTAAAAATAAGTCTAGCTCCTGCTTTTGATAACGATTGAGCTATTCCCCAGGCAATACTACGTTTATTCGCAACTCCCATTACGACAAATGTACGATTTTCTAACGATAAGTACATCGAAAGTCCTCCTTTTATTTTAATACAATAAGTTGATATTAGCACTTGGTCCTAATAATTATAGCATGTACCTATAAATAAGCAAGAAGTGTTTTTTCAAGATTACATTACAGTGTTTTCACACTTCTTAAATGAGAAACTAACACTCCCTTACTTTATCTAAATACTGAAAAAGGTAAGAACACTTAAAGTGACTTACCCTTTACTCGTTTCAATATTACGTTTGCTAAAATGGCAATAAGAACATTCATAAATGACATTTTGATTTGATTGAGCAGTTAAAACATTCTCTAGAGCATCTCGTTTTTGACAGCTAGGACAAATAATTACGATTTCCTCCATGTACCATTCACCTCTAGAATATTTTTGCCTATATTAATGATCATATTCTCTATCTGGAAGAAATGTTGTTGGTAAAGTAGTTCCCCTTGAACCTCTAAGATCAACCGTTTCTACTTCTTCAGGAAATATAACAATAAAATTCTCAGACGTTGATTTTGATATTTTCCTTGGTAATTTCTCTAAATACGGATGCCAAGCAACCGTCCCACGACGAGCACTAATGACAATTATTAACTCGTCTTTTTTAAAACGGTGTAAATAGTTTTCTTCCAAGTGCATCCACTTATCTACTGTTTCTAATGTCACATCTACGTCTGGCTTTTGTTCATTAACGAGCTTTCCATAATAGTTTTGATCTCCTTTTACAACTAAACAAAGCAAAGTAGCTCCCAAACGATTTGCCATTAACTTTACAATACGAATACTTTCCTTAAATCCAGGCTTCTTAGAACTTAAATGGGGTAAAATCAAAACAATTCGCTTTGTTGTATTTAAAGGATGAATAAGCTTTGCCACTAACATCATCTGGTTTGTCTGCTCTAAAATTTGATCTAAAATCCCACCTAATATTTTTTGAGGTGTTGAAAGTTTCCCATTCCAACCTACAATTACGGTAGAAATTCTCGTATCTGTCATAGCTCGAATAATTCCTGAGGCTGCATTATAATCAACTCTTGTTAAAAGACGAATTGGTATGTCAGCACCTGCTGCGTACATCACTGCATGACCAAGCATCTTTTCCGCCTCTGCCACTTTTGCTGCTTCGTCTCCCCCATTTTCTCTGACAACTGAGATCGGATACAACGGCTCATTTGATGTCGGAGTTTTAATAATGAATGCCAAATCAAACAGCCCTTCTATTGTTTTTGGATTTGCTAAAGGTATTAATATTCGTTCCGGTGCCTGACTTCGTTCATACGGCTGTTCTTCTTCCGCCTCAGCAATTTTGCGACTATATTTTTCAACTAGATAGGGTCCAATCATACAAGTTACTAAAATCATAATGATAATCCCATTGACAAGAGCTAAGCTAAACAAACCTAATTCGTATCCAACAAGTGTCGCTGCTAAAGTAGCTGCTGCTTGTGGAATTGTTAACCCGTACATTAATTTAACTTCATCCTTTGAATATCGATAAATTTCCCCAGATATCCATGCTGCAGACATTTTTCCAATGTTAACTAAGACAACAATCGAGAAAGCAAAAATTAACGCTTTCGGCTCTTCAAGAAGCACTCGAAAATCCATTAACATTCCAACGGAAAGAAGAAAAAAAGGAATAAATATCGCATTTCCGATAAATTTTATCCGGTTCATTAATGGACCTTGTTCGAAAATTAATCTATTCAACGCTAGCCCCGCTAAGAAAGCACCAATAATCGGTTGAACACCAGCAACAATAGCCAGATAGGCACATACAAACAATACTGACATGACAAAGATATATTCCATCGAACCATGACTACTCATATTACGGAAAAAGAACTTTGCAATGACAGGTACTCCAAATAACACAACAAGTGAAAAAAGAGTTAAAGAAACAATTAGTTGTACCCAAAAAATAATATTTATGTCGCCTTGTTTCATCCCAGCAATAATGGCTAACACTAACAAGGCTAGTGTATCGGTCATAATTAACCCACCAACTGCGGTCGTAACAGCCTTGTTCTTCGCGACTCCAAGACGACTAGCAATGGGATATGCGAGTAACGTATGAGAACCAAGTATTGAACCGAGTAAGATCGCTGCGGGAATAGAATATTCCATCATGATCCCTAGCGCAATTCCTAAGGCAAAAGGTATCGAAAAAGACAATAAACCAAATACTAAGCTTCTATTTCGATATTTTTGAAATCCATCTAAATCTATTTCTAAGCCTGCAATGAAAATGATATATAAAAGTCCGACAGTTCCTAATAATACAATTGTAGGATCTCGATCTAAAATACCTAAACCATTAGGACCAACGAAGATCCCAGCAAAAATAAGTCCAATGATACCTGGAATTCTTAATCGGTTCATAATAATTGGCGCTAATAAAAAAATAACCATAGCCAAGGCAAAAATAAGAACAGGATCAGTAACAGGTAATTCTAAAGTAAACAACGTATCACAACCTTTTCTTTATTACTAAACCCTATGTTTATGGCAAAAACTTCTACAATCATAAAAGAATGGTATGGCCTTGTCAATAAAAAAGCTATTATCTTTAGAAGTAGTAATATAATTTTCACTTTAAACTTATTATTCCGTAAAGTATAGGTTATTTATAAGACTGATATGCTATAACTATAGAGAACTACATACTATTTTTTAGAAAGATGGGATTACATGTTTGACGTTATTGGTGATATTCATGGCTGTTATGATGAGTTTGAACAATTAACAAAAAAACTAGGATATAGTTGGCATGAAAGCTACCCAGTTCATCCAGAAAACAGAAAATTAGCTTTTGTTGGAGACTTAACCGACCGAGGTCCTCACTCCTTAAAGGTAATCGAAATTGTCTCAAAATTAGTAAAAAAAGATCGAGCGTATTATACTCCTGGTAATCATTGCGATAAATTATACCGATATTTTCTAGGGCGTAAAGTTCAAGAAACCCACGGTTTAGAAACAACTGTAGCTGAAATAAAAGCACTTAATAAAGATCAATATGCATCGATCCGCTCATCATTCATGGAATTATATGAAAATGCTCCTCTTTATCTACTTTTAGATCAACAAAAGCTTGTCATTGCACACGCTGGAATTCGCTCTGACTACATTGGTAGAACTGACAAAAAAGTTAAAACGTTTGTGTTATATGGTGATATTACTGGGGAAAAAAATCCAGACGGTACTCCCGTTCGGAGGGATTGGGCAAAGAAGCATTCAAACAATCAATCTTTCATTGTCTACGGGCACACCCCTGTCAAAAAGCCTCGTCTTATTAATGAAACGATTAATATCGATACAGGCTGCGTTTTCGGTGGGACATTAACAGCATTCCGTTACCCCGAAAAAGAAACGGTTTCTGTTGCTTCTAAACAACCATTTGTACCAGAAAAGTTTCGCACGTTTGATGATTAACTAATCTAGAAAGGAGAAATTAATGAGTAATTCATTAAAAATAGTAATATTAATACTGTCCATTTCTTTATTAACTGCATGTGGTAATGAACCAAACATAACTCCAAACACAGATGAGAGTAGGATCATCATTGATGATGAACTTTCCACTGTATCTTTATATGCTGTAATGAAAAATGAGAACCGTAATAAAGTGGGCCCTCTCTATGCAAAATTTATTATTCATGATGAAACATTACAAGAGGCAATTGGAGCAGAAGTTATTGACTTTACATTGGGAAATGCACAGAAACAGCCTTTTTATATTGATGGTAATGAGGAGTACTTTATTTCTGAATCATTTTTATACGATGCGCAACTAGATGATGATGAACTTATTAATATGGTTGAAGTGGTGATAAGCGATGAAAACGGAATGGAAATGATCCAATTTCTTATTCCAAATGTCAAAAAACATGAAGCGCCTTTTGAATAAGGAATGCGCTTCATGTTTTTCTAACGGCTACAATTCATTTATAAGTTTATTCATATCCTCAGGTGGTTCTACGCTAAAATTTAATTCGCGTTGTAAAAACGGATGAAAAAACTGTAGTTTCCAACTATGTAATGCTTGCCGACTTATTTTTTCTATTGAACCTCCATATAGATCGTCCCCAAGGAGAGGATGGCCAATAGATGCCATATGAACACGAATTTGATGAGTCCTTCCTGTCTCAAGAATTAAACGTACGACCGTTTCCTTCTTAAGGTACCTAATGACTTTAAAATTAGTAACGGCCTCTTGACCATCTTTTCTAACCTCACGTTCAATAATACTGTCCTCTTTGCGACCTATTGGAGCGTTAATTGTGCCGTCTATTCTTTCCATTATGTTATGAACAACGGCCAAATACGTACGTTTTACTTTTCCTAGTTTTTGTTGTCGAGAAAATAAATCATGGGCATATCGATGCTTCGCTATGATAAGTAACCCAGACGTGTCCCGGTCAAGCCGATTTACAGCATGAAAAGTACTTGGAATGTTGTTGACGTCATAATAATATAGAACTCCATTCGCTAATGATCGATTAGGATGATAAATAGACGGTATTGTTGGTAGATTGGGTTGTTTGTTAATAACTAATATGTGCTCATCTTCATAAACAATCGATAAAGGAATTTGCCTTCCTTCCATACCGTCGCTACGTTCTTCAGGGGGGAAAACGACGGTAACCTCATCACCTTCATGCAATAAAGCTCTTACAGTAACCTCTTCATCATTAACACGTAACTCACCATGCTGTTTAACCGCTGTTAACGCTTGTCTAGAAATTTCTTTTACATTTCTTAAATAATCCCTTAAAAGACAATGATGATCTTTATTTTCTACTTTCCATCGCAAAATGATTCCATGCATTTAAACTACCTTCTAACCTTTACTTAATAAATGAGTCTCTCACTCTATTCCAAAATGGAAACGGTCGAAAGCGCGCAAATTTTATTTTTTCTTCAGCTACTCGACACTGAATAGATTTTACATCTTTTTCAATGATTGAAAGATGATCAATTGTGATGTGATAATCTCCTTCACTTTGTGGTTTTAATAAACATGTGTGATGCTGTGGTAAAACTAGAGGTGAACCCACCGTTCGATAGATACGATTGTTAATCGATGCCATTTCAGCCATTTGAATTGAAGATATCGAAGGGTGTAATATTGCTCCTCCTAAAGCCTTATTATATGCTGTGCTTCCTGATGGTGTTGAAATACAAAGTCCATCCCCACGAAATGTTTCAAACATTTCACCTTTGATTTCAACATCCATAACTAAAGCTCCGACCACGCTTTTTACAGAACATTCATTTAGTGCCAAGTAACGTTCAGATTTTGTTGTATCATTATGTCTTACAATGACTTCAACTAAAGGATATTCCACAATTTTAAAAGGAGTCTTTGCAATATGGATCACCAATCGCTCAACCTCTTCAGGCTTCCAATCGGCATAAAACCCAAGATGTCCAGTATGAACTCCCACAAATGCAGTATCACTCAGGCGATGAGCGTAATGATGAAAAGCGTAGAGTAACGTTCCATCTCCGCCAACAGTAATCACCATGTCAGGGTTGTCAATATCGTAAACGAGATTAAATTCAAGTAGATAATTTTTTATTTTTTGCATCAAACCGTCGGACTTTTCATCCCCTCGGGAAGTAACTGCAAATTTCATTTCACTAGAACAACTCCTATTCGTTCATATGTAAATGCAAATTTTGAAAGCTTTAATAGGAACAAAGTACTTCATAGCTATAAATTTTCTTTTTTCCGTTCTATAAAAATTTAATGGTTTCTTTGCTCTTCTTCTTTTCTTCTAAAGCTAACTTGTGCCTCAAGTACTTCGCCACGAATTTGAGACATTTCTTCATCTAATTTAAACGCCGCTTCAGCCGCACTTTGTAAACGCTCAATAATATTTTCTGGAATTTCGCCACTATACTTATATAATAATGAATGCTCAATCGTCGCCCAAAAATTCATAGCCAAAGTCTTTATTTGTATTTCCACGAGGATCTTTTTTTCCCCTTCTATCGTATGCACTGGATATCTAATAACTAGATGATATGCTCGATATCCACTTCGCTTTTTCTCAGTAATATAATCTCTTTCTTCAATGATTTCAAAATCTTTTCTTGCACGAATTAATTCTACGACACTATCGATATCTTCAACAAATTGACACATTACTCTTACCCCGGCTAAGTCCTGCATTCGTGTTTCTAACTCATCTAAAGGGATATTTTTCCTTTTAGATTTGTCAATAATACTTGAAACCGGTTTAATTCTCCCCGTAACAAATTCAATTGGAGTATGTTTTGTAGAATACATGTTGTACTCCTTACGAATTCCCCTTAACTTAATCTTTAATTCTTCGACAGCTTGTTGATAAGGAGCAAAAAAAACATCCCAATTCATTTATCATATCACCTCTTATATATCTATGTATGTGAAACTTTGTCCAGTTTTTCCTCACCTTATTAAGATTATTAACTAAAGAACGTCTGATTAACAGCTTGTACCATTCTTTCACCATAATTGCTGTTTTCTTGAATGTTAGAAAGTAAATATGTAAATTCTTCTTGGAATTGAATAAATGGTATACGGTTTGTTTCATTAATTTGTAAAAATAAAGGTAACTCTTTTTTGGTAGCGGTATTTAGTTCATTCCAAAACTTTTCGGCAAAGCTCACATAAATAAAGTCATCCTCTACATCTAAAATATAGATAAATGACAAATGTTCTGAATCAGTTAACATCCGACCTTCAGGTTGAATTTTTTTATCTACTAAAAAATCGGATTGATCAACATATACCTTTCCTTCACGATCATCAAGTTGTATTTTTGTAACTTCAATTTTTTTCGCCATTCCTAAATCCTCCAATTAACTATTTACGCCCTTAGTGTATCATAAAATACATTTTTTCGATAATTAGAAAACTATCAATATTCGACAAATCGTAGTATGATTAAGAAAAGCGCAAGCGCCTTGGTCACGAGCGATAGGCACTGGAAGGCCTTTGACTGAAGCCGCTCTTTGGCTTCTGAAAAGGACTGAAGTGACCGAGCTCGTAGGCGCTGAAGCTAGACAGTTTCCAAGTTAGAAATTTATAAATTCTGATTATGTAAGAAAAGCGCAAGCGCCTTGGTCACGAGCAGCTGCTCCTGTGACACTCCGTTTGCTCAAGAGCAAAGCCGCTTCGTAGTAACCGAAAAGTGATGTAGTGAGGACCAAGATTGTACACGCTAAAGGTAGTCAGCTTTCAACTAAAAAAAAGCTAATAATCACTTCGACTTATTAGCATAGCAAAGAGGTTTTAAATAATGAAACAAGAAATCGAAATTGAATTTAAAAATATTGTCACAAAAGAAGATTTTTTTAAACTACTTTCTCATTTTTCTGTAAAAGAATCAGACTTAAAAAAACAAAAAAATTACTATTTTGATACCAATGATTTTAAGATAAAAGCTCACGGAAGTGCTCTTCGTATTAGAGAAAAACAAAATAAGTACACATTAACATTAAAGCAGCCACACAAAGTCGGACTATTAGAAACTCACCAAGACATAACAGATGAAGATGCCAATCGTTCCTTTAATGGAGAAGCATTACCTAAAGGGGCTGTCGCTACTCAACTTTATACATCTTTTCAAATTGACTTAAGCAAATGTAGGTATTTAGGATCTTTAATAACTAATCGAGCTGAAATTTCCTACCTTGGCGGAACACTGGTGTTTGATCATAGCATTTATTTAGGGGTAGAAGATTTCGAAATTGAGTATGAAGTAACCGACGAAGAAAAAGGAAAAGAAATTTTCTCGGGACTCTTTACCAATCTCCAAATTCCTATCAAAAAAACAGAAAACAAAATCAAACGATTCTTTTTAAGAAAAGCTGAATGCAAATAACTTTAGGTGGTGGAATCTTTGAAAGTCTCGACTAATTTTCAACATATGTTTGAGCTACAAGCAATTCGAAATATGCAGAAAAGTAACCAGCTTACTTCAACATCTTTTGAATCCTTGTTTTCAACCTTTCTAGAAGAAAAATTAGATAACCATATCAAACAAACGCTTCAAAACCTTAACGTTTCAAAGAAGCTAGATCCTTCACTTTCTTTATCAAACTTACATGGAACAAACAAAGTAAGCCTACTACCAATGGCTACAAAAGAACCACTACAAACTCTCACTACTACAGGTGAGGGAAAATACAACCATTATATTGAAGAAGCAGCGAAAAAATTTAATGTAGACCCTAAGTTAATTTATTCTGTTATAAAACATGAATCAAACTTTGATCCTAATGCAAGAAGTCACGCAGGAGCTCTCGGTTTAATGCAACTAATGCCTGCAACAGCTCGTGGTTTAAATGTTAATAATGTTTTCGATCCTAAAGAAAATATTGAAGGTGGAACAAAATATTTAAGACAAATGTTAGATCGCTATAATGGCGATGTGTCACTTGCTCTAGCCGCTTATAATGCTGGTCCAGGTAATGTCGATAAACATGGTGGAATACCACCTTTTAATGAAACAAGACGCTATGTACCAAAAGTGCTCAGTACTTACTTGAGTATCTGATGAAAATCCAACTCTCTTTTTAACAAAGAGAGTTTTTTTGTTTGATATTATTCTCCTTACCAACGGTATTTACTTAAAGGTAAAAGCTAATTATTTGCGATGAAGTCCCCCCCTTGCTAAAATAAGGCTACACACTACTTAAAGGAGACAACTTATGAGTGCACAGTCTAACAACCCATTTGAAGCAATAGGTGGTAAAGATGTAATAGATCAACTTGTCGAAAGCTTTTACAGCAAAGTACAGAAGCACCCACTCCTAACACCTATCTTCCCTGATGATTTAACCGAAACAGCTAGAGTACAAAAGCAGTTTTTAACACAGTTTCTCGGGGGACCTACTTTATATAGTGATGAACATGGACATCCTATGCTTAGAGCGAGACACATGCCTTTTCCGATCACGCCACAACGGGCCCACGCTTGGCTTCAATGTATGAATGAAGCAATGACTGATATAGGTCTTGAAGGTCCAGTTCGGGACTATGTCTTTGAGCGCTTAACACAAACTGCACATCACATGATTAATACTAGCACTTAAAGAATGAACGAAAAGGAGGGATCTACATTGTCTTTCAATGACTCTGACTCCAATTGCAATGACGAATTTGGGTTATGCGGATCTGATGAAGTGCATTTACAACCTATTAAACCTAAAAACAAACCATTAGAAATTTATACTTTTATAGACCCCCTCTGTCCAGAATGTTGGGCACTTGAGCCAATTCTTAAAAAGTTACAAACTTACTATTATCATTATTTTAAAATACGCTATGTAATTGGTGCAAAGTTACAGTGCTGTCAAAACAAAACGTCCAATAAAGAAAAAGCAAATGCATGGGAAAAAACAGCAAGTAGAACAGGAATGTCTTGTGATGGTGACATTTGGCTAGAAAACCCAATTTCGACCCCCTTTGCAGCTTCTATAGCTATTAAAGCATCAGAACTTCAAGGTAAGCAGATTGGTATGAAATACTTACGGAAACTACGTGAACTTATGTTTTTAGCCAAACAAAATATCGCTAAAGAAGAAGTCCTATTAGAGTGCGCTGAAAGTATCGAAGGCTTAGATCTAGTTGAATTTAAAAAGGACCTTCATTCAAGAGGAGCAATTAAAGCACTTCAATGCGATTTAAAAACAACAAAAGAAATGGGTGTAGAGTGTTTTCCAACACTTGTAGTGTTCAATAATAACGTGGAAGATGAAGGTCTCATGGTAAAAGGGTTATATAATTTTGACGTTTATGTGAAAGTCCTTGAAGAGATGTATCATGAAGAACTCATTCCTTCTCCATCTGTTTTTCTTGAAGATTTTTTAAAGTACCATAATTTTGTTGCCTCAAAGGAAATAGCAGTCGTTTATGATTTAACAATTGAAGAAGTTGAAAAGGAAATGAAGAAACTTGTATTGCGTCAAATCGTAGAGCGTGTCCCTGTTAAGTATGGAACGTTCTGGCGTTATGTTGGTGAGTTGTAATGACAAGGTGATACTAAGACAAAAAAACCTTATACGAATACACGCAAAAAGGCTAGGTTGGGGAGACCTAGCCTTCATTGCATTCATTAATTGTCAAGGTTTTCCGTACACAGTAATAAAAGGGATTAAAACTTTTAAAAGGGGTTTGTGATTTCATTCACATAAACTTAGGGGGAGTTATGTGATCTTGTTCACAATTATAATTTACCTCTTTTTTGTAAGAAATTCAACCATTTCGTGAAGTATTTCACAAAATATTCACGATTAACTTTTATGAATAACTCGTCCCTCCCTATCATAGGAATTTAGTAAGTTTTACTTTAGTAATAGGGGGTTACTGCCCTTTACGATTGAGATAAACAATATTTAGGGATGGTGAGACATTAGTGTATCAGGTCATGTTTTTTATTGGTCTTCTATTCACCTTCATAACTTTTGGAATTTTCATTTTAAGTTTATTGTATTTTATACCAATTTGGATAGCTGCACCACTATTATTACTTTCAATATTATTCACAGTACACTGTTATAATGAACGAAGACGTTTTCGTGGATTTTCATGAGAAGATTGAAAAATTAGTTGAAAAAAGACTGTCGGTATAAGCTTTTGGTTTCGTGCAAATGACGATCAAGCTCTTAACTAACAGTCTTTTTTCTATAATCAAAACTTAATTATCATACCAAATTAATAGAAGCCCAAGGTTACTTATCAAACAATAATTGTTCCATTTCATTTAGCGTTTTTTCAAACACTGTTAAGGCTTCCTTAATAGGATTTGAACTAGTCATATCTACACCAGCACGCTTTAATATTTCAATTGGATAATCTGAGCTACCAGCCTTTAAGAAATCTATATAACGAGTGACAGCTGAGTTTCCTTCCTCTAGAATTTGTTTTGATAGTGCTGTCGCAGCACTATATCCAGTTGCATATTGATAAACGTAGAAATTGTAATAAAAATGGGGAATCCTTGCCCATTCCATTGCAATCTCATCATCAAGAATAATGTTGTCACCAAAATATTTTTTATTTAATTCATAATATGTCTTCGAAAGTAATTCAGGAGTTAGCGGTTCTCCATTTCCAGCCTTCTCATGAATTAATTTCTCAAACTCTGCAAACATCGTTTGGCGGAATACCGTCCCTCTAAATCCCTCAAGGAAATGATTTAATAAGTATAGTTTCTTTTTCTTATCTTCTGTTACTTTTAATAAATAATCATTAAGTAACGCTTCATTGCAAGTTGAAGCAACTTCTGCTACAAAAATTGAATATCCAGAATAATGATATGGCTGAGTTTTTCTTGAGTAATAACTATGAACAGAATGACCGAATTCATGTGTTAACGTAAATAGATTATTTATGTTATTTTGCCAATTCATTAAAATGTAAGGCATTGTTCCATATGTTCCAGAAGAATAAGCTCCACTTCTTTTCCCAACATTTTCTTCTATATCAACCCAACGTTTTTCAAAGCCTTCTTTAATGATATTAACGTATTCTTCTCCAAGTGGCTCAACACCTTTTATTACAAGGTCCTTGGCTTCTTCATAAGTCACTTCCATTTTTACGTCCTTAATAATTGGCGTGTACAAATCATACATATGGATTTCATCTAGATCTAAAGCCTTTTTTCGTAGGGCAACGTAACGATGTAATAAGTGTAAATGATCATTAACTGTATCAACTAATTGGTCATAAACAACTTCAGGTATATTATTATTATCTAGGGCTGCTTGACGTGCCGATTGATAATTTCTCACATTAGCATTAAATAAATTTTTCTTTACATTTCCACTTAATGTACTAGCTAACGTATTTTTATATTTCTCATACGTTTCGTAAATCGCTTTAAACGCATCTTCTCTTACTCGACGATCACTGCTTTCCATGAAGCGTATAAAACGTCCATGAGTAACTTCTATCTCTTCTCCGTTTTCGTCTTTAATTGTAGGGAACTTTAGATCAGCATTGTTTAACATTCCAAATGTATTAGAAGAACTTGCTGTCACTTCACTTACCTGAGCTAATATTGCTTCCTCACTTTCAGATAACACATGTGGTCTCTGACGATTCGTTTCATCTAATGCGTGCTTGTAGATTTTCAAGTCATCATTCTCAGCGACGAATTGAGCAATTTTTTCTTCTGGTATACTTAATAATTCTGGAATAATGAACGATGAATAATTACTAAATTGTGTGGCTAGATTTGAAGCCCTGTCGTTTAAACCTTGATAAAACGAATTTGTTGTATCTGAGTCACTTTTTAAATGAGCATAAACATACAACTTCCCTAAGCGCATGCTTAACTCATTTTGATATTTTAAACATTGATATAACTGATCACTACTTATTTCTAATTTCCCTTTAAATTCTTGTATTTTAGGCATTTCAGACTTTAATTCATTAAATTCTTTTTCCCAAGCTTCATCAGTTGAAAAGATCGCTTCCACATCCCAAGTTCTTTCTACCGGGATCTCCTCACGCTTTGGAAGCTGTTTCGTTTTTGTTTGATCTGACATATAGTCGCACCTCCATATAGTACAAAAAACATACTGATTTAATATATATATTCTTCGTTACTTTATAGAATTAATCCTTTTTTCTCAGAAAAATATTACCATTACCGAAGTAATTATTTGGACTATTCTTTACTATTATTAATACAATTCGGTAAAACAAGTTATGAATCGAACGTAGGTTGCCGCTTCATTAATAGATAACAAATGGGGAGCGATTGGTGCGTGTTACCGACTTCTTATATTCAGTATAACTCCGGGCACGTTTCGCTTTCTCACGTGACTGCTATCACTCATTTCTTCTCTCATCGGGCACGAATATAATCATTACCTTTTTACTCTTCATCTCTCCTGTTGACACCAACGTTCATTTCTGTATCCTTGTTCAAAACGACTTTTAAATCCACTGAACATGTAGATTTTATACTTAAAATACGATTTTATCGCTAATTCAAATTACTCCAAGTTCTTCGTCTTTTTTTAATGCTTGTTCTAAATTTTTAGGGTATGCTATATCTCTCTTTTTAATAAATATTTGTCCGTCTTTCGTTATCAAAACATTCAATTTACATAAAAAGTGTAAATAGCATTGAAGAGCACAATTGTAACTTCCATTTTCAATCAAAGGCATCACTCGAATTCGAAATACACCTTTCTGTAATGCTGTGTTAAATGCACGCAATATTAATGTATAATGTATTTTTTCACCGACTTTTCTGTTGGTAACAAAAGTTTCTAATATCCAACTTTGCCATATATAGGTTGGAGATTCAATAAAATAGTAGAATGGAGTTGGTATACCTGCTTCAGAGGGAAATAAAATTAGGGGATGTCCTTTACGATAATATAAGTCTTTTACGTATTGTTCTGAATGAGTCAATCTTAATCGATGCTGTCGCCAATAGCTTTTTGAGTTTAGCCATATCTCTTTTGGAACGAATTGATGATAATCTTGAAAAATATCATAAAAATGAAAATTTCTAAGTGGATAAAATGTAGGAAAGGAAAAAGATCGATTAACTGATAGAGGAGAAATATTCGTTAATTTAGCAAATTGTTTATTTTGAGGACAAAAACTTAGCAGTTGGACAGCGTTATTCTTTGTTAGTGAGCGATACACAAAAAGAAAATGAAACGAATTAAGCTTAAAGAAATTATTTTTAATCCTAATTAATTGATTTCCTCCTAAAATCCATATAGGTATATAATTATATTTTCGGTAAGTATTTGTTCTTTTTAAAAAAATTTCTGGAGAAATTTTTGCACATTGAAATTCAATCACATAGGATTTTTTTTTGAAATGAACTAATAAATCTGGTCGTTGTTTCGCCTCTTTTATGTATGCTTCAAGATGAACATCAAAACCTTGATTTTTAAGCCATTCATATAGTAGCTTTTTCCCGTTTAAATGATATTCTGTTTCACCCTCCATTTCATCATGACAACGATCATTTTTCTTATGAGCAAAGTGCCAAGCAAGCTTTTCTCCTAATTTTAAAACGACTTCTTGTTTGCATACAGGGCATAAGAAGATTGTTTTTTCTCTTAATTTAATTAATTCTTGTTTACTAAAAGATTTATTTGCTAAGGAAAAAAGCGATCCCTGTTTTGTTAACGCTACTAGCAAAAAACATCACTCCATTTTACATAGTATAGTTTCTACTAGTTTATCAACTATTGAAATAGCAATCTACCCTAAGTTTGGACTTTATTACAGAAAATGAATATCTCATACCGATTTATTTCAAAAAAGTCCATTAAAAACTAGCATAGAAAGAAAAGCGCAAGCGCCGCAGCTCTAGACGTAATAAGCTGGACTGAGTCGAGTGAGATATAGGAGAGTCGAAAGTCGTTAGACTTTCGTTCTCGACTTATCGTAGACGAGACGAAGGAAGCTTTCTAGTCGATAGGGCGCTGAAGCTAGACAGTTTCCAAGTTAGAAATTTATTAATTCTGATTATGTAAAATATAGCTCTAGTTTCTTCTCAAAAAACTAGAGCATAGGTGATAATAACCTTGATGTAGACTCTACAATTCGGTTAAATATGGAACGTTTTTGGAACTGTTCATAACTTATGATCGTAGAATGTTCCATATCGTAGATATAATCACTAACAAGGGTATGGACACTTTTAGTTTTATATAAAAAGGCGTTTACTTCAAAGTTTAAATGAAAACTCCTCATATCCATATTCGCTGTTCCAATCGAAGCAATTTCACTATCAACAATTAGAATTTTACTATGCATAAATCCCCGATTGTATTCATAGACTTTGACCCCCGCCTCTAGTAGTTCAGGAAAATAAGAACGAGATGCATAAAAAACAATTTTTTTATCAGGTCGATTAGGAACTAGAATACGCACGTCTACACCACTTAACGCTGCTATTTTCAAAGCAGAAAGGATATCGTCATCTGGAATAAAATAGGGTGATGCGACCCAAATTGATTTTTTTGCAGAAGTAATCATAGAGAAAAATAACTTTTTGATTACTTCCCAGCGCGTATCTGGTCCACTAGCAATCATTTGTACTCCACCTAAACGTTCTACATTCGGCAGATCTGGAGACAGATAACTCTGCTTCAACAAGGTTTCTTTTGTCATATAATACCAGTCACGCAAAAAAATAAGCTGCAGTGAACGAACAGCTTCACCTTTTACAAATAAATGAGTGTCGCGCCAATGACCGAAGTATTGGTTTTTACCTAAATATTCATCTCCGATATTCAGGCCCCCAACAAAAGCAATTTGGGCATCTACCACTATAATTTTACGGTGATTTCGGTAATTTATTTTATGGTTTAGTAATGGCATTTTAACAGGAGCAAATGGTACCATTTTTACTCCTGCCTCTTTTAACTGATCAATGTAGGTTTTGGGTAATTGAAAGCAGCCGACTGCATCATAAAGAAAACGAACATTAACTCCTTCTTTCGCCTTCTTAATTAATATATTTTTTATCTCATTTCCAATCTCATCACTTCTAACGATGTAATATTCCATATGAATATGATTTGTAGCATCGTTTATCGCCTTTAATATGTGGGTAAACGTTTCTTTCCCATCTGTTAAAACTTTTGTTTCCGTTGAAAAAGATATAGGATTGTTGGCTAACCGATGGGCAAGTCGAAATAGGAGCTGTTGATCTTCACCCATTTTACCTAATTCATTCTCATTTAATGGTTTATTTCCTTCAATTAAGTGTAGAGCTTGTTCATCCAAAATCGCTTTTTCCGTAAATGTCTTCATTTTACGATGATTTTGACCAAACATTAAATAAAAGAAGAAACCTAAAACTGGAAAAACAGCAAGAACCATTAACCATGTTACAGTTCTTGATGGATGACGATTTTCTAAAAAGATTACAATTGCAATAAAGAATGCAGATAGTGAAAAAAGTATACTTACTCCCCCAACTATCCAACCTTCCCAGTAATCTTTCGTTAAGTATAGAACGATCCCAATAATTAATAAAAACAATAGTATTTGAAGTTTCTTTTTCATAATCTTTACCTTCCTTATAAATATTAAAAATACATTTATTACTATGAAGGTAACAAAAAAAGCACAAGCGGATTTGTCATGAGCGAGAATCAATAGAATACTTTCCTAAACTCACTTTAGTCTTCTAAAAAGATACCGTGGCCAAACTAGCAAGCATTGGAGCTGGCCGTATTCTCAATTCACTCATTAGAAAACGTAGTCCCTTATTTTTAATAAAAAAGAAAAAAAGGGGACGCTTCCTAAATTTTAGTGAAAATAATGAAATTTCATTATCATTGTGTTCACATTTTCTTTAGAGGAAGTGCCTGACCCTTTCTTTAAAAGTCAGTTCTATTTTTTATCAAACTTTTTACGTAACTCTTGTAATGATTCGTCTGCTATGATTTCCTTGCCATACTCTTGGATACGGTGAATCGTAATTTCTGACTCATAGCCAAACTCTAAAATTTGACTTAGTATATCGTCTTGCTCATCTTCTGGAAATTCATCAGTAAACATAACAAACAAATAATATTTATTTTCAAAGTGATAAAGAGCATTATTAAACCCTCTTACTTCTATATGATGACTTAATGAAATTATGTCTTCAAAATCATCAAAGCCAATAACAAGATCTAATAATTCTGGCTCCTCATCTTCTTGAAGATCTTTATTGTTTACAAAATTCTCATCAAGCATATCTTCAATATTTTCATCTACAGGTAAGTTAGTTTGGTCATTAGAAACAGGTATTTCTAATCTCACGTTACCGTCAGTTATTTGGCCTCTAGTAACGATAATTTCTAAACCCCTATCAAGAGCTTGAACTTGGATCCACAAAGGACCTTCTAACTCAAAATTTCCCTGGTCATTAGCTTCATTAATCATTTCGAAAAATAGTTCCTCGCCTCGTTCACGATTATACCAAATTTCCTCTCGATCAAAGCCGCGATTTTCTATGTCCTTATACGTGATAAAAAACTTGATTGTTGACTCATTCAGTCTTTCTATCTCCATAATTCTACTCTCCCTTCTTGCAAATTTAAATGACGGAAGGGACATGCTTTTCCCCTAGAGAGCGCACAGCTTAACCCTATCCCAATTACTTTCCTTTTAAAAGGATGTTCCAAAAACAAGTATACTTATACAACCTTCCGGCTCTATTCTCATCTTATTTTCAACACATTTTATATTAGTACAAATGAAGCAATTCCTTTTCATATATTATACTTCTATTCTATGATAAATCAATTCAGAATGGAAATTATATGCGATGCAAAAATTACATTATTTCTTTAGAATAAGAAAAGTCTTCGCGCCATAATGATCCAAGCAACCTAAAGTGTAGACACTGAATCTTAACAGCTATTTTCAAACTTTTTTTTTGCTTCCTTAAAAAAAAGGAATGAAATCAAGTATAAAGTGATATGTTTAGTTAATAAGTTGTCCTTTTATTTTAACATTTATTTACTCAATTTATAAGTGTTATACTTGTTCTTTATTCATTTAAGAGATTAGAGGTGTGTCCATGAGCCTACAAATGGATTTTATTATTCCATTATTAACGATTATTGGTATTGATATTGTTTTAGGTGGAGACAACGCTATCGTTGTTGCTCTTGCCTGCCGTAATTTACCCGAAAAAATTAGACATAAAGCTATTGTACTAGGAATTATGTTTGCAATCATTGCGAGAATAACACTTACTCTAGTTGCCGTTTACCTGTTAAAAATACCAATGCTTATGGCAATTGGAGGAGCTTTATTACTTTATATTTCTTATCATTTATTAATTGATACAAATGATGATCGTGATATCCAAGGCAAATCAACGGTATTCGCTGCTATCAAAACAATTATTGTAGCTGATATTGTTATGGGGTTTGACAATGTAATAGCTGTAGCAGGGGCTGCTCACGGGAATAAAGCATTAGTAATCATTGGTTTATTAGTATCAGTACCAATTATCATTTGGGGTAGTCGGATTATTTTATTTGCGATGCAACGTTTTCCAATTATTATTTATTTCGGAGCTGGCATCCTAGCATTTACCGCTACAAAGATGATCGCTCATGAGCCAATGTTAGCTCCATTGTTTAATAGCCACCCCACCTTCGCATCCCTTATGCAAACATTAATCATAATTTTAATCATGTGTATCGGTTGGCTATCAAAACGAATGAAAAGCAATATTGAATGGATAAAAAAGTAATTTAAAATTAGAAACAATTTAATACAATGTTCAATACGTCGGTTTAAACGAAAATGGCAGACTAATCGTCTGCCATTTTGCTTTTATATATATTCTACTCGTTAACTGCTCTTTGAGCTTCTTGTAAGAAGAATGTACGAACTTTACGTGGTAAAAACCTTCTTATTTCTGCTTCATTATATCCTACTTGTAATCGTTTTTCATCGATTAGTATCGGACGACGCAATAAACCTGGATTTTCACTTACAATCTTAAAAAGTTGTTGTAATGATAATGACTCTACTTCAACATTTAATTCTTGAAACACCTTTGAACGAGTTGAAATAATTTCATCTGTACCGTCTTCAGTCATGCGAACTACTTCTTTTACCTCATCAATCGTTAAAGGTTCAGCAAAGATATTCCTCTCAACAAATTCAATATTATGCTCCTCTAACCAAGCCTTCGCTTTTCTACAAGATGTACAACTTGGGGATGTAAATAGTGTAACCATTATTCAATTCTCCCTTCTATTTATCTATATCTTTTCTTCTAATTCTCAATTAAAAGTAAAAACACACTGTTAGTTGATAATCAAATTATACAATAATTATTCTAATTTGAATACCCTTCTAACAAAAAAAATAAACAAAATTTATACAACTTGTACATAGTGTTAACCTATCACTCTAAAATCTGTCATTAATTTCAAATATGAATTACTCATGTAATGTAGCATGTAGACCGCTAATCTAAATACTTTTCGCCTTTAGATTTTTTTCAAGAAAAAGGTGCCCCTATACAAATCATAGGACACCATCTTTTTCTTATGCTGTTGTCTTAGATTGAGAAAGTGGTTTTCTCCCTGGAAGCGGTTGCCAACCGGGAAATTTCTTTTTTAATAAATCTTTCCAAATTTCTCTTTTCTTTTTTCGTTTCTTCTCTCTCCCTTTCATAATAAGCACCTTCCCTTATTTTAATATTAATCATAGAGAGCAAAGACAAATTAAATTAAGAATGTTCCTCATCGAAGGAAAGAACTTCATCAACTTTTTGATAAGCTTCACCGTACAATTGTTTATCTTTGTACGTGTGAATAGTTTCGTACGTTTCTTTCATCTTCTCATAAATGGTTTCTTCGTCGTCATTTTCTGGCGACCAATAAAGGATCTCCAAATCCGTTATTTCTTTCGTTGCTAAGGATCTACGACGATAACCAATGGATTTAGCATGATGAAAGCCTTCTCTTTCATAGAAATTAAAACGCTTCTTTGTGTCTGTGTCTTCATAGGTAACAGGTTCTACTTCAAGTATTATTGGTTTTTGTTTTGCTTTTAAATTATCTAATAATTTTTTTCCTAATCCTTGGCCTCTAGCATTTTTTGATACAAACAAATAATCAATAAAGATAAAGTCATCCATTTCTACATACATCATAACATGATTAGGACCTTCATCTTTGTGATAAATATCTCCCTTTTCTTTTAATAACAGCTCTATATGCTCTTTTGATTTCATCTCTTCAATAGGGAAATATTGATTCAGCTTTTCATACCAATTCATGGTTACCTCCAAGTAGCTTATACTTTTTAATAACATGTCTTCACTTATTAGTATATGCTTTTTTTAATAATTGTTAAACTAAGTTTATTGATTTGTACTTAGTAAAAAATGACTAATTTTGTTTTAATATGTTAAATGTTACTCAAGAGATATAAAGCTGAACTTCAATCAGTGGGGGTTTTCCTTCATCCCCCACTGATTGTTAGTTCAACTTATACCACGGGCATAAGAATAACTAATCATCAGCTTCACTGATGAAAGTTATTCTATATCGGACCTTTAGGGGCAGTTTATCCCCCACCTAAACTTCTCGATTTTCTTACGTTTTGAGGTGGGGGTCTTACTTGCCCCTTAAGTGTGGGATAAAAAAGGATCGTAATTGCTTTTATAGCCAACTACCACCCTTTAATTTCGTTTACCTTTTAATCCATTTTATAATTTACATTTGGTGTGTAGCGATTACCAGCATTCCATAACAAAAACTCATTGATCCCATTTTCATATAGAGCCCGGATTTGTGCTTCTACTTCCTCTTTTCCGTAAACCCGGTAGTTACCAGCACCTAAGTAGGAAGCTGTAAAGTCTTGGATCCACGGCCTTGAAACAGGGGGATTTTCCAACTTCCCAAGAACATGATTTTCTACTTTGGCATATTCTGTAACTAGTTCATACGGATGCAAATCAGGTTTTGAGATGCCAAAATACGAAGTCCAGTGACTAGGATAAATCATTGATGAAATAACATCAACATTTTGTGAGATCCTTGAAAAATTTTGACCAATTCCTGGTGCCTCAGTAATTGTTGCTGAATATCCAAAAATGTCAACCGAAACATCTACACCATATGGCTGCAGTTTCTCTCGTGCATAAGCGACAAAATCAGTTACAGCATCAACCCGCTTTTGGACATTATCTCGATCACCATCATTATATTCTCCTACATCATACGTTAACATTTCATCTCTTCGTTCAAAGCCTTCTGGAAACCTTACGTAATCAAATTGAATCTCTTTAAATCCAAGTTGAGCTGCTTTCTCAGCAATAGCAACATTATAATCCCAAACCTCTTTTAGAAATGGATTGACGAATGCTTCACCTCTTCCGTTTTTCCACACCTTTCCATTTTGTACAAATGATAGATCAGGGCGCTTCTCTGCTAAGACTGTGTCTTTAAAAACAACTATGCGGGCAATAGGGTAAATTTCGTGTTCTTCGAGACGCTTCATTAGTTTCTCTGTATCTTTAATATAGCGTTGACTGATGTTTAAATACGGTGAATTTGAATCGGGAGTATACGTTAAATAACCATGATCATCCTTAATGTCTATAACCATTGCATTAAGGTCTGTATTATCAATTAAGTCAATTAATGTTTCAAACCTTGCACCACCAGCTGAATGGCCAGTAACATAAATACCACGGACAGCATCTGGATATTCAAAGTGATATCCTGATTGGAAAAGAAACCTTGACATCGGTTCTGGAATTTCCTTTTGACGTAATTCAGTTAATTTATTTGCATGCTCTACGACTGTTTTTTCTACAGTTGCATAAGTAAAACTTCCAGTTCCTAACAACGATACGAAAAATAATATTGTAAATATCTTCAGTAAATTCTTCCCCATATTTACATACCTCAATTCCTTTTCTATTAATCTTCGTCTTTTACATCAATGTCAGTAGGTAATTCTTGTAATTGTTCTTCTTTCCATAATCTGATTTGTTTTTCAATATTTTCTAGAGTTTTCTTAAAATGCTCTTTATTCACTAGATATTGCTCCCCATCATGCACTGCCCTAATATTTCCAACTTTTATTTGCTGAAAAACGTAGTCTGGTGATAAGTGCAAATAATCAGCCAGTTCTTTTACTGTAACATACAACCTAATCCCTCCCCATTTTCTCAGCTTTAAAGTTCCTTATATATTAGGATTATACAATTGTTCGTAATGAATACCAACAAGTTCATCGTAAAATAGTGACATTTAATGACAAGCTACAACCACTTTCATTATCATTTTTCCCGTTTATTATCAAAGTGCCCCCTTAACTTCTTTCCAATTTCAAAATACCTCTTATTTTGTCACTTGCATTCATCATCCAACATATGTATAATAGTAAAAATTTATATTTTTGGTGTAAGAAAATTTAAGGAGGAGATCATGATGAGAGACATTACATTGCTGACTATTTTTGACCATCGTATTACACAGAAGTATATTAAAAGATCTGGTATGGCACACGCCATTGCGGCTGCTTATCATGCATTTACCCTCTCAAAACAATATAATGTAAATTCTGATTTAGCGACTAAAGCAGCTTTTCTGCATGACATAGGACACTATACATGGTACCGAGATGGTAAATGGGATTATGAGTTATACAAGAAAAATGACATTCATGCTATAAAAGGTGCAGAACGTGCTCATAAGTTATTAATTAGGTTAGGTGAACATCCAGCAAAGGCAAAAAAAATCGCTTTAGCTATTTTATTACACACTGACTCTTACTTACCAGATGGACAGCTTAGTTTAGATCCTCTTCAAAAAGTTGTTGCTTTAGCTGATGAAATGGATGAGGAACCAAATGGGAACCACCATTATCGAAAAGTTGATGATGAAAAGGCGCGATTGTTAATTATAAAATTAGATGAACAAATTGACAATGAACTATATCAACAAGATAATCAAATTGCATCTTTGTAATGAACAATTGATATTGTTCATTACCTATAGGTTTGAAAGCCCAATTCCCTGATCAAGTGCGATTTATTCTAAATGCACTTTGTGTCCCAGGATCACAAAACACTTTTGACCTAACAGCTAACAATTGTATAACATTGAAAAAGGAGAAAAACTTACGTATAGAAAGTTCTTCTCCTTTATTATTTTGTATAAATGATAATGATATATAGCGATTGACGATTTTCATTTTCCGTGGTACATTTATTCCAACAAAAGAATAAGCCCAAAAAGGGGAGTAGCGACCAACTGGTTAATGAATCGTCATTTCAGTGATTATATCACTCGGTTCATTAAGCTTTGTGTTTTCGACAAAGTACGCAAGACCTTTTTATGAAAATGCTTTAGATTCCTAAAGCATTTTCATAAAAGGGTCTTTTTCTTTTTCGAAATTTCAGGAGGCGACAACTCATGGTATTTTTACTCTTTTTCATTGCAGCAATATTTACAGTATTATCAGCAATCAAACTTTCCACTTATGCAGACGTTTTAAGTGAAAGAACTTCATTAGGAGGAATGTTAGTCGGAACAATCTTTTTAGCAGGAGCTACTTCTTTGCCTGAAGTGACAACGACCTTGACCGCAATTGTAGGTTTAAAAAACACTGACCTCGCTGTCGGTAGTGTTTTAGGTAGCAACATGTTTAACCTTTTAATTATTGCGGCTTTCGATCTGTACTATCGTAAAAACCAAATTTTCAAAAGTGCTTCACATAGCCATGTTTATACCATCAGTGTTGGCATGCTTCTATCTTGTCTTATCTTTCTTGCTTTAACTTTAAAACTACCTTACTCAATTTTAGGCATTGGTTTCGATACGATTATTCTTATCATCATTTATGCCAGTGGAATGTATCTCATTTCTAAAAAAGTAACCAACTTTGAAGATGAAGACGAAGACAAGGATGGCGTTTCTCAAACGTCAGCAATTTCATTAAAAAAAGCAATCATAGGGTTTATTATTGCAGCGTTTGTTATCTTAATTTCAGGTTCACTTTTATCAATAACCGGCGATAGAATTGCCATTGTTACAGGACTAGGTTCAAGTTTTGTTGGTAGTTTCTTAATTGCAGCTTCAACTTCATTACCAGAAGCAGTAGCAGTGTTAATTGCCATCCAATTACGGAACTATAATCTAGCGATTGGCTCCATTTTAGGTAGTAACTTATTTAACATTTTAATTTTAATAGGATCTGATGTTTTCTATCGTCCAGCTTCAATTTTATCAGCAGCATCATCCGTACACAGTATTACTGCAATAGCTACGTTTTTATTAAGTGTCATAATATTATATTCATTACTTCGTTCAAAAGTGCAAAAGAATCAAACTGTTTATTGGTTACCTTCGGCTGTACTTATATTTTTCTATTTCGTATCAAGTTTTCTAATTTTCATAAACTAATAGAAAACGAGGCTGCTAGAGTAGCCTCGTTCTTCATATCACTAAATCATTGATTATTCTTGTTTAATAACCCCTGTAAAAACGGGTGATCTAATAACATCTCCATTGTCACAATCCCATTTAATCGCTCTACAATTTTTCCATTTTCATCTATAAATATCGTAGTGGGTATTCCGATTAACTGGTAATCCTTCATAACTTTACCGTCTCCATCAAACAAAACTTCATATTTTACTTCAAAATGATTAAGGAACCTTCGAACGTCGTCTACATTCCTTTCTTCTTTCGTAACATTTATTCCCAAAAGAACTAACTTTTCATCGTCAATTTTCTTATCTAATTGTACAAGCGTTGGCATTTCTTCTTGACAAGGAGAACACCAAGTCGCAAAAAAATTAATAATCACTTTTTTCCCTCGAAAGTCTGATAGAGATACCTTTTCACCGACACTATTTAAAAGCTGAAAATCCTCGGCAATATTTCCTTTGTAAACACCTTGTTGTTTAGAGGTGATCGTTTCTAGATCCAACCTTTTTAATACTGAATCCGAACGTTCATAGCTAAAAGCTAAAAAAAGAAAAATAAAAGAAAAAATTGCTAAATATATTAAATTCTTTTTAAAAATCATCTTTTACACCACCTTAATAATTTTAGTTGACCAGGCCATCGACATAGTACATATATATGCACATATCACTGAACCATTACGTAATCATTCTTTCAGTCATAACACAAGATTGCTTTTTTATATTTTGTTTTATATAATTAGAAAAACTTGGCTTTTCTAATTACAAGGAGTAAGTTTTTCAAAAACATGGGAATTATAAAAATACTTAAATTCCCTAACGCGATTGTGATTATTTGGAATTTATATACTTTGCGATGATGAAGAATAGTATATATTGTTAAACTCTTAGAGAGTCTGTGATGGTGGGAAACAGATAGTAACGCAATATAGAATGGGCTTTTGAGCAACCGAACCGAACCAATAATGTTTGTAAGTAGGCCTCGGCGTTTTGTCCTTAACGTTATCAAGGACTTCGTATCGCTTCAACAGCTGTACGGTTTTAAGTGATTCTAACTAAGTTAGAATAATTAGGGTGGTACCGCGGTCCATTCGTCCCTATCTTTTCGGGATGAATGGGCTTTTTTTATTGTCATTTTTATTTAAAGAAGGGAAGTAAGACGATGAAAACGATTTTTTCAGGCATTCAGCCAAGTGGAACTTTAACACTTGGAAATTATTTAGGAGCAATGAAACATTTTGTAGAACTTCAAAATGATAATCACTGTTATTTTTGTATAGTTGATGAGCATGCCATCACAGTTCCACAAGATCCACTTCAACTTCGCAAAAATATCAGAAGCTTGGCAGCTCTCTATATTGCAGCTGGAATTGACCCAACCAAATCAACTTTATTTATCCAATCAGAAGTAAGTGCCCACACCCAATTAGGTTGGATTATGCAGTGTGTCTCCTACATTGGTGAATTAGAGCGAATGACACAGTTTAAAGATAAATCTGATGGAAAAGAAGCTGTATCTAGTGCACTTTTAACGTATCCACCATTAATGGCAGCTGACATTTTACTTTATAATACAGACATCGTGCCAGTGGGAGAGGATCAAAAGCAACATTTAGAATTAACACGCGATCTAGCAGAACGCTTTAATAAAAAGTACAATGACATCTTTACAATTCCAGAAGTACGCATTCCAAAGGTAGGCGCAAGAATTATGTCATTAACTGATCCAACTAAGAAAATGAGTAAGTCAAATCCAAATCCGAAAAGTTATATTTCAATGTTAGATGATGAAAAAACGATCATGAAAAAAATCAAAAGTGCTGTAACCGATTCTGATGGAATTGTTAACTACGACAAAGAAAATAAACCAGCTATTTCAAATCTACTCAGTATCTTTTCTCTTTGTTCAGGCAAGTCCATTGAAGAATTAGAAAATGAGTTTAAAGGGAAAGGCTACGGTGAATTTAAACAAGCGTTAGGTGAAGCTGTTATTGAGACATTAAAGCCTATCCATGACCGTTACCATGAAATCATTAATTCCGAAGAACTTGATCATTATTTAGATTTGGGAGCTGAAAAAGCTAATAAAGTCGCCTCTAAAACATTGGCGAAAGCAAAAAGAGCCATGGGTTTAGGTAGAAAAAGGTAATAATTTTCCTCTATACTAGCCTTTATAAAGCAAAAAATAACAGGAGCTCTTTGCTCCTGTTATTTTACACTTTCAGCATGTTGAAGCTCCCATAATTTTTCAAAAAAGGAGTGTCCTTTTATCATTCTTTCACATAGGTGATAATGCTGGCTTGTCCAGCCCATCTTCACCTCATTAAAGAGTTTCTCCCACGCTTCTTCAAAACACATTTGTTGAATACTTTCATAGTTATTTGGTGACCACTCTGTGAGCCAATAACGGACTTCCGAAACATTACAAGTTGAATATAGCTGATCTAGCGCCATAAATAACAGCTGTTTTAATTGACGTTCTTTCCGGATCAACCCACTCATCAACCTAGGATCAGGTGATAAAATATGATGCTCCTTTGGTAAATCAATATACTCAACGTAGTAATCATTTACATGTTCATTCATGGCTAATTCGAGTACGGTTTCTTCTTGTCTAGGCATTAACCTACTTTTTCTTATCGGAGTTTTATAACCTAACGTATCGACTGCCAAGACTTTTCTTCCATCTGTTACAATGAAACAATAATCTAGTTGTAATCGTTGATTGTTTTTCCTTTGATAACTCTGTTGATAAACATCATCTAATAACTGTTCAGGTAATTCTGCCAAGTTGTTTTCTATGTAGTCGAAAATGTTGCTTGTTACTTTTATTACAATAACAGAATCTAATAGCTCAATCTTATCTTCTTTCCTCCACTCAAAAAACTCGCAGATATTGTAACCATTTTCTTCTCCTTCAAACCAATTGATCCATACATCCCGAATGTGGACCATCAGAAAGCCCCCTTACTCTTTGAATGTTCGTACCAACAGTATAGGCATTCATTAGGAAATTTATTCCATGGTGAAGGGAAATGCAAGGAAATTTTTCACTATTTTCTTTAATTACGCCTAGAAGAAGGCCCATAAATACTAATGATAATCATGACTAAACCAATGATAAAGAGATGTAGTTCTACTCTCATCCCAATGAACTTCAGATAATATACGAAGGAATACCCAGCTGTTAATAAGTTTAAATACGCAATCATGCTTATACCACCTATTACAGCAAGTCCAAAGCCAACAAGTAATATGAAGAAACGAATAATCATAACTTGTCCCACCATAGAAACTTTTGTTGAAACTTTCCCACGGGAATCCTCCCTTCTGACTAATATTTTTACTACTATATTAGTACTTCTTCTAAAGTTAGAAAAATCCTGTTAAAAATAAGGTATTTCCATAAAAACTTGTATTAAAAAAGAAGTCTAAAAAGAATTCTAGACTCCTCTTACTGAAATGTATGATCAAATTCTGATGTAGATAAAATCTCTTTAGAATCCTTTTTTAATAATTCACTCATTCGTATTCCTTTGTTTCTCGCCAAATAAGCTTTTACAATTTCATAGCCAATACAATAACCAAACCATTTAGGGTATTTACGTGATGTTTGACCGCCTAATAAAATAGGGTCATGATTTTGTTTACCTTTTACGTTTAATAAGTTTTTTACTCTTTGCCAATATGGATATAGTTCTTTTTTATTATATAAAGATACCCAAGGTGCTAATGCACTTTTTCCCACTGTCTTTTCTACCGCTACTTCCGCCATACCTTCAATAACCATCGAATCGAGTAATGTTAACTGATCAAAGTCTTTGTTTAACGACGAAAGGCGGCATACATGGTTATATTCATGAGTAAGAAGCGCATCTATTTGTTCTACTGAAAGATTTTTGGATAAAAATAAAACTATAACATTGTGGAAACTAATTCCTGTTTTCCCATTCAAGTCTTTCATTATTATTTCATTTCTCTTTTCAACCGGAAAAAGATAAATTGTAGCTTCTTCTCCCTGCCAATCACTTTTTAAGCGTTCATAATGAATTTGAAGTAACTTCCATATTTTCTTTTTTTCAAACCCATTAATTTCTTCTAATATTTTAGCATCAGGAAAGAACATTCCATTGTCTAAAAAGTATTTATGCAACTGAATAGAATGGTACTCTTCGAAATGATCAGCTACAGGATCACACAAAAGTTCTCGTTGCAATTGAAAATATAGCTTTGTTGGTGTTTCTTTTCTCTTTCTTACAAATTCCTTTAATAGTTCATTAGTTTGCACAACACTCAAAGTCTAGACACCTCCTACATATCCTACTACTTATAGTTATGTTTGATTTTGAAAGGTGCTACTTTTTAATAGGAGTTGCACACGTATCATTTTTAGTCACCACTTGAACTAAAATTTAAAGCTAATTTTGTTTTCCTTATCATCCCAAATGAGAGTAGCATTAAATGTTTTGTCTCCTTTTTTAAAACCTTTTAATACTCCTGTTTCACCTTTTGTTAATAAATTTTTGACAGTTGTTTCAGATAGTTTCTTTCCTAAAATTGTTTTGGATAAAATAAATTTACAAGAAGTTTGTTTATAATTTCCGCAACCATAAAAATTTCCCTTATCAACTAAATCTCCATCACAAAGCTTACACTTCCCGATTACTTTTCCGAGAGTAAACTTTGATTTAGAGTTTTTTTTCACTTCATATTCAAGTCCTTGAAAATTCCATTTCACTGAATTTTGTGTAGCGTCTTCAACAATTTTGGCTGTTAACTTTTTCGTTTGTTCCATAAAAGTAACTGGAGAAGCCGCTCCTTGACCTATTTCCCCTAAACGCTGCTCCCATTTTGCGGTCATTTCAGGAGAAGCTAAAATAGCACCACCAATTGCATCAATAAGAATTCGTGCTTTTTTTGTTGCAAACACTTGATTTTTGACTACCTCTATATATTGCCTGTCTTTTAACATAGTAATGATACCAGCCCGAGTTGCTTCTGTACCTAACCCCTCTGTTTTGTTTAAAACTTTTTCTAATTCTTCATTATCTATAAATTTCCCTGCTGTTTTCATCAACGTAATTAACTGTCCTTCGGTATACCGCTTAGGTGGTTGTGTTTTTCCAGCCTTTACATGAACACTCTTAACAAAACCAGTCTCTCCCTCCTCTAAAATAGGTAAAATGACATCCGTATCATCTTGTTGCTTATATAAAACTTTTCTCCAACCTTCATTTATTTGCTGCTTTCCTTTTGAAATAAACTGTGCCCGTTTGTCTACCAAGGTAATAATTGTTGTATAGTCAAATTGTGACGAATCGTAATGGGCTGCAATAAGACGACGTATGACTAAATCATAAATTTTTGCTTCGTCTGTTGGTAATTTAGTAGGATCTTTTACTTGTTCAGTAGGAATAATCGCATAGTGATCTGTTACCTTTTTTTCGTTTACGAAGCGTTTATTATTAGCAATCGACTTTTTCGGAACCGGGAAGAGCGATGAATATTCTTTAAAATCACTTAGCTTTTCTAATATATATGGAAACGTTTCCGCTTCCCCTTTTGTAACATAATTTGAATCTGATCTTGGATAAGATACAATTCCTTTTTGATAAAGCTTTTGTAATACATCTAATGTCTTTTTTGGGGGAAATTTATATATGTTATTAGCGGTAGCCTGAAGTGCTGATAAATTAAATAATAAAGGAGGCTCAAACTTTTTTCGTTCTTTTTCAGCATGGACTATTTCTGCCGTTTTTCCTTCACAGAACAGCGCTATTTTTTGGGCCATTTCTTCTTCTTCAATTCTTGATTGATTCTCTTTATACCATTTTCCTTCATAATGCTTTCCATCCATTGTAAAAGTAGCAATTACTTCCCAAAATGGCTTAGATTCAAAACCTTCAATTTCCTTCTCTCTTTTTACAATTAAAGCTAACGTAGGCGTTTGAACTCTTCCTGCTGAAAAAACATCACTAATACCTTTTTCCTTTAATAAGATAGAAAATACTCTTGAGGCATTCATTCCTACTAGCCAATCGGCACATGCACGAGTATATGCTTCATAATACAAATTTCTTGTTTTTTCTTCTGTTAATAAACTATCAAAACCTTCTAGAACTGCTTTTTGAGTTAACGAAGAAATCCATAAACGTTTCATTGGTTTATGAATCCCGATCATTTGTATAATACTACGAATAATTAATTCTCCTTCTCGCCCCGCATCTCCACCATGAATAATTTCTGTTACCTCTTTTTTTTGTAACAATTTTTTAATGATTTGATATTGCTTATTTTTTGACCTTACGACCTCATACTGAAATTTATCAGGAATCATAGGTAAATTTAATAATGTCCATTTTTTCCAACTTGGAAAATAATTTTCTGGAGCCGAAAGCTGTAATAAGTGACCAACGGCCCAAGTGCAATATCCACCGTTAGGAAACCATTTATTTGGCTCGATAATTAAATAACCATCTTGTTTTTTCGTTTTAAATTGTGATACTAATGCTTTTGCTTGATCAGGCTTTTCAGCTATAAGTAATTTCATTGCTAATCTCCTCATTATCATAAGTCCATACCTATTTTACGAGTTTTTATCGAATGTGGCAAAATATGAATCAATTCTTTTGGTTTAATGATGAATGTATTCTATCAAAATCCATTCAAATTCCACTGTTTTTATGATATTCTTTATTTGTGACAAAATATAACGAGAGTATATATGGAGTGATAGGAATGAACAAAGTCGTAAAAATTACACCTTTCTTTAGTCAACTATCAAAAGAAAACCAAGATATTTTGTTACAGCATGGAGTAAAAATTCACGCTAGAGAAGGTACTACATTGTTTTACGAAGGAGAAGAAGCTACTAATATTTACTTAATCCGTTCCGGGAAAGTGCGGCTAAGTAAAATGACGATCGATCATAAAAAGTTTTTCCTTCACTTGAAGCAAGATAACGACATTATTGGTGAATTTAGTTTATTTAATGATATGTTAGTTAGTATGACAGCAGAAATCATTGAAGACTCTACCCTCTATAAATTTACAAGAGAAAATTTGGAAGCGTTATTTCTACAAAATGGTGACATTGCCGTAGCTTTCATTAAGCTTTTTGCTAGAAATACGCAATCAACACAAGCAAAATTTTCCGATTTACTTCTTTACGGTAAATTAGGAGCGCTTTATTCTATCCTTATTCGTTTTAGCAATTCATATGGTGTAAAATACCATAATGATATTTTAATACCGCTAAAGCTCACAAACCAAGAAATTGCAAATTTCATAGGTACATCTAGAGAAACTGCTAACAGAATGTTACAAGATTTAAAAAAAGAAAATATCATCTCAATTTTAGATGATAACATCCTAATCAAAAATATCGACTATTTAAAGAAATATCTACGTTGCGAAAGATGTCCAGTTGAAATTTGTACAATTTAACTTACTTTAAGCAAATCTGTTAACTCTAGTTAATGGATTTTTTTATTAGCTGAGTAAATTTCATAATTACCTAATCCGAGATGCATAATTCTATATCTAGTTACGATCGAATGAATGTAACTAGTTATAAAATCTTAGTGGGGTAAATTATATATGTATGTCGTTCATTAATTAGAATAAATCCAATAAATTTGGGGATTTAGTACTAAAAACAGTGCTTTTTTGCTATACTAATTGGTATGCTTAAAGGAGTTGATTAAGGTTGACCAGAAAAGGAAGCCCAACAAGAAACAAGCCTAAAAAAAGCAAAAAGAAACCTATTTACATAACACTTTCTATACTGATTATATTAGCAATCTCTACTGTAGTCTATTCGACTTACCAATTTGAACATGCACGAAAACAATCTCTTAAATTAATAGAAGGTAATAATAATCAACATGAATTTGAAGCAATCGAATTTAATGCCAGCAAAGATGAGTTTAAAGAATTAATACGTGTCCTTTTATTAGGAGTGGATAAGGAAGAAGATGGCGCTGCAAGATCAGACACAATTATGGTAGCTCAATACCAACCGAGACAAGGGAAAATAAAGTTAATTTCAATAATGCGGGATACGTATGTCACCATTCCAGGATATCGAAACAATAAAATTAATACCGCTTTCTTTTTAGGTGGGCCGGAGTTACTACGTAAAACAATAAAAGACAATTTTGATATTGACATCCATTACTACGCTATGATTGATTTCGATGGTTTCCAAAGAGTAGTAGATATTATCTCACCTGATGGGATTGAAATAGACATCAAAAGAAGAATGTATTATTCTAAAGGGCGAGACCATATCGATTTTCAACCAGGGCTACAGCGTTTAGATGGGCAACAAGCTTTAAACTATGTACGTTTTCGTAGTGATCACGAAAATGATTTTGGACGTGTTCGACGGCAACAAGAAGTCCTAACTATATTAAAGGATGAACTCCTAACATTCTCGGGAATAACTAGACTTCCGAAATTACTAGGTTCCATTGAACCTTATATTCAAACTAATATCCAAAACAAACAAATTTTAGATTATGGTACAAATTTTTTCTTAAAGCCAATTGAAAAGGTGGAAACAATAACAATTCCAGTTAAAGGATCATTTGTTGATGCTAGATATAACCATGCTGGCGCGGTACTAGAAGTAGATATCGAAAAAAATAAACAAGTTATTAAAGAATTTTTAGAGCTTGATCAGGAATTTGCTTACGATTAAAAAAGCGCAAGGTGCCCGCCTATCGGCGACAAACACTGGAGCTAGACAGTTTCCAAGTTAGAAATTTATAAATTCTGGATTATATAAAGCTGAACTTCAATAGTGGGGGTTTTCCTTCATCCCCCACTGATTGTTAGTTCAACTTATACCACGGGCATAAGAATAACTAATCATCAGCTTCACTGATGAAAGTTATTCTATATCGGACCTTTAGGGGCAGTTTATCCCCCACCTAAACTTCTCGATTTTCTTAAGTTTTGAGGTGGGGGTCTTACTTGCCCCTTAAGTGTGGGATAAAAAAGGAACTCGGCCATGTTGGCTGTAGTTCCTTTTCTAACTTCTCGCAAAATATCCTTTTCACACTCTATAGTTAAATAGTTTTCGTTATCTAAACGTTGAATTTCTTAAATATTAACGTTGCATTATGTCCACCGAATCCTAATGAGTTACTAAGAACTACGTTCACTTCATGTTTTCTTGCTTCATTTGGTACATAATCCAAGTCACACTCAGGATCTGGTGTTTCGTAATTAATTGTTGGTGGGATTACTCCATCAACAATCGCCTTTATTGAGAAAATAGCTTCTACAGCTCCAGCTGCACCTAATAGGTGTCCTGTCATTGATTTTGTCGAACTGACAGCTAATTGTTTGGAATAATCTCCGAAAACTTGCTTAATTGCTAACGTTTCATACTTATCATTATAATGAGTACTTGTCCCATGAGCATTCATATAATCAATTTCTTCTGGATTGAGCCCTGCATCTTTTAATGCCATACGCATAGCACGAACTCCTCCCTCACCTTCAGGAGCAGGTGCTGTGATATGGTATGCATCGCCAGTTGCACCGTAACCTACGATTTCTGCATAAATTTTTGCACCACGTTTTTGTGCATGTTCCAACGATTCAAGGACTAGAATTCCTGCACCTTCACCCATAACAAATCCATCACGATTTAAATCAAATGGACGACTAGCAGTTTTTGGATCAGGATTAGTAGATAGTGCTTTTGCTGCACTAAAACCTGCCATTGACATACTCGTAATTGGCGCTTCACATCCACCAGTAATCATAACATCAGCATCTCCGCGCTCAATAACCTTAAATGCATCACCTATGGAGTTAGCACCGGAAGCACAAGCAGTTACTGTACAAGAATTAATCCCTTTTGCCCCAAGCGTTATGGAAACTTGTCCTGAAGCCATATCAGGAATCAGCATTGGTACAAAGAACGGACTTACACGGCGATGTCCTTTTTCTAAGAAAATTTTAAACTGTTGTTCATATGTCTCCATTCCACCGATACCAGAACCAATCCATACACCAATTCGATCAGCATTTTCAGAAGTAATTTCAAGCTTTGCATCTTCAACAGCCATCAAACTACTTGCTACTGCATATTGAGTGAAGCGATCCATTCTTCTTGCCTCTTTTTTATCCATGAAATTACCTGGATCGAAATCCTTTAATTCAGCAGCAACAACTGTAGGAAACTGAGATGCATCTACTCTCGTAAGCAATCCTACCCCTGATTTTCCAGCTGTTAAATTCTCCCACGTAGATTCAACGTTATTACCTAAAGGAGTAACCGCCCCTACTCCTGTAACTACAACACGATTTTGCTTCATTATCTTTTCTCTCCTTTTATATAATGACATTCTAAAAAATTTGTGACTTCATCTAGGTTAACGACCCCAACGTAGTACTACAGAGCCCCAGGTTAATCCAGCACCAAATCCTACTAATACTACAATGTCACCATCTTTAATCTTTCCATTTTTCAGCTCATCAACTAAGGTCATAGGGATAGAAGCCGCTGAAGTATTCCCATATTTATGGACTGATTTTGCCATTTTCTCTTCAGGTAAATCGAGTCTTTGTCGCGACGCTTCCATAATTCGGATATTCGCCTGATGGGGAACTAGATAGTCAACATCTTCCTTTGTCAGACCAGCTTTTTCAATTACACTTAATGCGGATTCACCCATCTGACGTACCGCAAACTTAAACACTTCACGTCCATTCATAGTCAAGTGTGGGCCTTCTTGAGTAATGTGCTCGCACCCACCACCATCAGCTCCTAATTCAAAAGCTAATATTCCTTTATCTTTAGAAACCGGGCCTAAAACAGCCGCTCCAGCTCCATCACCAAATAGTACCGCAGTATTTCTGTCATCCCAATTGATCAGCTTAGATAATTTTTCTGCGCCAACAACTAATACATACTTATAATCACCAGACTGAATAAATTGCTTTGCTGTAATCATACCGTACATAAAACCGGAACATGCCGCACTTATATCCATAGCTGCAGCTTTTTTCGCACCTAGTTGATCTTGAATAACAGCTGATACTGAAGGAAATGGTCGGTCCGGAGTAACTGTTGCTACAACAATTAGATCAAGTTCTTCAGGTAAGATATTCGCCATTTCTAAAGCATCTTTGGCAGCCAAATATGACATATGTGAAGTATCATGATGCTCTGAAGCAAATCGGCGTTCTTCAATACCAGTTCTAGTTTTAATCCATTCATCTGAAGTGTCTATTTTCTTTTCCATATCTACATTGGTTATTACATTTTCTGGTACGTACGATCCCATACCTAGAATTCCAACATTGAGCATTCCTTTGTCCTCCTTTTATATATTTCTATATTATAAGTCACATTTACTTTTTTTCATAATTGTGTCATTTTATATCCTATACTAGTTAATATTATGACCTGATCATAATTTTAATTCATCTTATTGACTTTGTCTAGCAATCATTATACAATCGGGCGCTCTCTTCCCACACTCTCTTATGTAAGTTGACATACGTTTATATTGTATAATTCTTTTTAAAGGGGGATTGAAAATTGGAAGATAACAAACAACAAGAAACTCCACAAGCAAGAAATTTTTTTGATGAACTAATGTTTGGACCAACAGCACACCCTCCAATAGATGAAGAAGCAAATACACAAACGACACGTACTGAAGCAAGTAAAGAAAGTATGCCTACCCAAACGGAGGGTAATAAAAGCAATAAACACAATAGTGAAAATTCTCCAACACAAGAAATAGATTTTGTCCAAATGGTAGAGCAATTTGATCAATTTATGGGATTGGTTAATAAACTAGGACCTTCCCTAAAAAAAATGGGACCATTAGTCGATCTATTCAAAAGCTTTGGTAGTCCCAAAAAATAAAATAATAAGTTAAAAGGTAAACTACTGCTCTTTTTTCTTCCAAATTGAGCATAATCTAGTGGCATAAAACTATATCTAGATGAGTACGCAAATCCAACTAGATATAGTATTTCAGTCACGTGAAAACTGTATTATAAAATTCATTAACTTTCAAAATTTTTTGATGCATGTAAGAAAAGCGCAAGCGCCGCAGCTCATCGACGTAATAAGCTGGACTGAGTCGAGTGAGATATAGGAGAGTCGAAAGTCGTTAGACTTTCGTTCTTGACTTATCGTAGACGAGACGAAGGAAGCTTTCTAGTCGATAGGGCGCTGAAGCTAGACAGTTTCTAAGTTAGAAATTTTATACTTTCCTTGTAATAATATTAGGATGACTATAAATAGTCATCCTAATTATGACGAAAAATGCGAACAAACTCTTACCCAATGATTGCTTTAGCGATATGGCTGTTGTTCATATTGCGGAGGACCGTATGGTTGTGGNCCAGATGGGTACGGGCTGTATGGCGGTGGTGGACCGTACGGTTGTGGGCCAGATGGGTACGGGCTGTATGGCGGTGGTGGACCGTACGGTTGTGGGCCAGATGGGTACGGGCTGTATGGCGGCGGTGGACCGTATGGTTGTGGGCCATATGCCTTTCCTGGTCCAGAAAAAGCACTAAATAATAACCCACCACCCGCCAAACCAGCTAAAAATGGTAAAACTGGTGAATATCCGGGTTGTGGGGGATGTGGTGGGCGTGGGGGATGTGGATGATGATGTTTTCCATGCCCGTAATCTCTCGTCATCATATATTGTCCAGGATAATGGGCATAATGCATACCGGGATACATAATTGAACCTCCTTTACTTGTAATAATTAAGACCCCGGTCTTTCATCTAGGTCTTTACTATCCTATGTGCACGTATCCCATAACGAGCATGTCCAAAGGGCGATATTAGGAGGAGAAACGCCCTTTTTCTGATAAGAAAGCTTCAGTGCCGTGGGTATGAACCATTGGCTTTGGAGCTAGATAACCTTACATGTTTAAAATTTGATACTTAAAATTTATTCGTCGTACTATTTTTCATTTGGAAGTTTTCCAGTATCGATATATCGTTGAACCTCGTCACTAATCATCACTTGAATATCTTCTGGCACTTCCGGACTGAACGCTCCTAAAGAAATGACTCCTTCAGCAAAATCAAAATAACGATTCCCTGTACTTAGTTTCCCATTAAAAAATTCTTCTGCAACTAATTCATAAAGCTGATCAACATGTTGGATTGTACTTGTTAGTACAGTAGACTGTCCTAAATCGGATTGGTCTCCAACGTACCCAATAACATATAAACCGTGTTTTCTAACTTCTTCAATAACTGGTATATGATAACCGTCACCTGCTGGGTAAAATACATCAACACCTTCTAATTTCATTTCATTGTATAGCTCAATTGCCTTATCAATATTTCCCCAACTAGAAACGTAGTTTACTATGACATCTACATCTGGATTTTGATATTGAGAACCTTCTACAAATCCTTCTACTTCTGGCTGCCAAGGGTAAGCGGCAATTACCCCAATTACATTTGTCTCAGACATTTCACTTGCAAGTATCCCCGCAAAAAAGCCCATTGCATAACCTTCAAAATGAAGACTAGTAATATTTTCTCCTGACACATCGCCATTAAAAGCAATAAAATGCATATGTGGATACTGATCTTTCAATTCTAAAAACTTCATAGCATACATCTTTCCATGACCAAAGACTAGGTTTACTCCTAGTTTTTCATATTCTAAAATTGCATCGTTAACTTTTTCCATTGAATTAATTTCTTCCTTGTAAAATACATCAACATTCATTTTGGAATGAATATTTAATAAGCCTTTATAACCTTTACTATTCCAGCCCTGATCGTCAATATTACTTGGTAGCAGTAGCCCCACCTTGGTTGACATATTAGTTTCAATAGAAGTAGAACACCCTATTGAAATTAATAGTAATGTTACGATCAGACTAATTCGAAAAAAAGACATAAGTATTAAGCACTCTCCTTATAGAGGTTTTAATAAATCGCTTTCTAGAATTATTTTACCTAATAATACATTCGAAAATAATACTCCCTTTTTTCACTATATTAAATATGGTAAAATCAATCAATGGTAAACTAGAATTTGAAATGTAAAAGTAATATAAAATTGAACATTTTATTTAATAGTTAGTTGACTTTAATGAATTTCATAAAACAAATTTAACGCCACCAAGATACCGTATTTAGTTGTATTAATGCGTTCTCAACTAAATATAGTAATTTGGTTAGATTAATGGCATGATGAAATTCACCAATATTACATGTAATAAAGAAAGAGGCTCAAATTTATGAAACTTTCCTATGAACAAGAGGTACAATCAAGAAAAACCTTTGCTATTATCTCGCATCCTGACGCTGGAAAAACTACACTTACAGAAAAGTTACTTTATTTTGGTGGTGCAATTCGTGAAGCAGGTACAGTTAAAGGAAGAAAAAACTCTAAACATGCCATGAGTGATTGGATGGAAATCGAAAAACAAAGAGGTATTTCTGTTACTAGTTCAGTGATGGAATTTCAGTATAAAGATTTTCATGTAAATATACTTGATACTCCAGGACACGAAGATTTTAGTGAAGACACATATCGAACATTAACTGCGGCTGACTCTGCTACAATGTTGATCGATGTTGCCAAAGGTGTCGAAGCACAAACAATTAAATTATTTAAAGTTTGTAGTATGCGAGGAATACCTATTTTTACATTTATTAACAAACTAGACCGTCAAGGAAAAGACCCATTTGAATTAATGGAAGAATTAGAAGACGTATTAGGCATACGATCTTATCCAATGAATTGGCCAATTGGAATGGGGCAAGATTTTAGAGCCGTTTATGATCGACATCAAAAACGATTAGAGCTATACAATCATAATGAACCTAGCAAAATTACTATCATTGAGGTTACTGGTTGTGATGACCCTCTTATTGATGAAGTGATTAACGATGAAAGTTTAGTAAATCAGTTTCGGGAGGAAATGGAACTATTAGACGTTGCTGGAGATCAATTTGAGATAGAACTTATTAATACCGGAAAACTCACTCCTATCTTTTTTGGTAGTGCTATCTCTAATTTTGGAGTTCAAACGTTCCTCGACCATTTTCTAAAAATGGCCCCTTCACCTACAGCTAGGAAAAGTACAGAAGGAATCGTTAATCCATTAGATCAAAATTTTTCCGGTTTCATTTTTAAGATTCAAGCAAATATGAATCCGGCCCATCGTGATCGAATTGCTTTTTTACGGATTACTTCAGGGATCTATAAGAAAGGTATGAATGTTAATCACGTAAGAATTGGCAAACCTTTACGACTAGCACAACCGACCCAATTTTTAGCCCAAAGCCGTAACGCAGTTGAAGAAGCATATGCAGGAGATATCATTGGATTATTTGATCCAGGAACATTTCGAATTGGGGATACTTTAGTTGAAAATGGTTCTTTTGAATTTGAAGAAATGCCACACTTCTCACCAGAGCACTTTTGTGTTATCTCTGTAAAAGATGCGCTTAAGCATAAGTCTTATGAAAAAGGACTGCGTCAATTAACTGAAGAAGGAGCAATCCAACTTTTTCAAACTTACCAAAAGGTTGTTGAACAACAAATTGTAGGTGTTGTTGGTGTCCTTCAATTTGAAGTATTAGAACATCGTTTAAAAGCAGAGTATAAAGTAGATATTCGCCTCGAACGATTACCTTTCTCTTACGCTCGCTGGGTTTCAGGAGATAAAAAGGATTTAGATGCATTTATTCGCACACAACGAAATCTTGCGAAAGATCGTGATGATCGGCTAGTCGTACTATTTGAAAACGACTATCAAATGAGAACTGCTCAAGATAAATACCCTAACATAAAGTTTTATGAGAATTCATTTATTAAAGAAAGCTAGGTTCTAGACCTAGCTTTCTTTCGATATAACACTTCAGCCAATAATCCGACAACAATAGCAATTATAACGCTAACACCTTCAGGTAATTGAAGAATCAGATTTAATAGAAAAAAAGTTACAACTGTAATAATAATAAACACTAGTAATCCAATAATGATTTGTTTTGGACCCATTGCCTCTCTCCTACTGTCTTAAATATAAGTGCTTGTATTTTTTTATGTGTTCTTTTTGTGCTTTTAATCCCGTTTCAAGATTTGTTACAACCTTAAACCCCAGTTGCGATACAACTTTTTCATTACTTATACTAACTAATAATCGTTTATCACTAGGTTCTGAAATTGTTTTATTACTAATTAAGGCTAAACCTCGAAACCATTCGTTTACTTTTCCAGTTGATAAATTAAACACTTCATTTTTACATTCGGCTTTTATTCCAGCTTCAATTAGTGTATCAAGAATATCCTCAATATACAAAACATCTTCGGTTACTCGATCTGAATTGGCAGAAGTATTTTTATCTGACATAAGTTTCTTTACTATTAATTTACAATAGGCCATATCATCTCTTTGCCAAGGACCATAAACTGTTGGAAGTCGAAAAATAACATAAGGTACACCGAATTGGTTGCATTTGCTTTTAATTAAAGCTTCCGCTGCCATCTTTGTTAAACTATATGGAGTAATGGGGTTCAAGGGGGTATTTTCGGTAATCGTTCCTGTTCTCTCACCGTAAACTTGCGTAGAAGACGTGTAAATTACTTTCGTATTTTGCTCACAAGCAGAAATTATTTTTTCTGTAACACCAACATTATCTTGAATAGTTTTTGGAAGTTCATCCCAACTTCTCTCTTTACTTGTAGCCGCGGCCATGTGATAAACTGTATCTACACCTTTAAGAACCGCTTTTATATCAGCATCTTCAATCCTTTTATTTATAAAATGAAACTGAGAATTCCTACCAATCCAAAGAAGTTTTTCTTCATAAAACTCTTTTAATTGGCTATTAATCATTCCGTCAATACCGACTACTTTAAACCCTCTGTCTAACAATCGGAGGCATAATGAAAAGCCTATAAAACCAAGAGCGCCAGTCACTACTATTTTTTTCATATAATAATTCCCCCGTTTTATTTATTTACTATATATATGAAAAAACAGTAATTATTATGTCAATGAGTGAATTTCCACTTTATTAAAACCTAGCTTCACAAAATTTATATCTAATGGCACGTATAATAAATGATGAAATTCATTAAATTACCCTTAATTTGAAAATAAAAAAGTATTATTCCATAACAAAAGTGCCAGCTAAACCATGAAAGGAATCTTCTTAGAATATAGAAGTAATTATTCTAGTTAGTTTGGTATGCTGACACTTTATAATTATAGATTACATTCATTTTTCTTAAAAAATTCAATAGTTGGCTTTGCTAACTGTTCAAGTGGCTTATTTTTAAGAAAAATTGCAACTTCTACACTTTCATTTCCGTTATTACACAATTTCTCATATGGTCTTACATGGTTTTCTAACATATAAGGAGTAGAATTCATACAATGGAGAATTTTTAACGGGACTGGCATAGCCTTATACATATTAATATCCATGGAAGAAATTTTCTTTTCCAACTCCGTAGTCTCTATAGAATAAGCCTTCTTTAACTCCTTTAGAAAACGTTTATAAAAGAATTTATTCCGTTTTTCTGTTTGAAAGTAGTGCGATAAGTTAAGACATGGGTTAATCATGACTATAGAGCGAAATGATGATTCTTTTGTTGGGATTAACTGAGCAGCTACCAATGCCCCCATCCCTTCAGCAATAATGTGGACTTTTTTATTTAAAATTTCTTTTTTCGTTACTTCATCATAAATGCGGTGTAAAAAATGACAGGCTTCAGCACTCCCCCAATGTCTCCCATACAAATTAGAGTAAATGACTGTATATCCAGCATTTTTTAAGTTTTCAATAAACTGAAAATGGGCAGGTCTTTGATGCCATGAACTAGTTTTAGAATTTACAAAATGGTTTATATCACCGATGATGAAAATTGCAAATCCATTTGGTTTTTTCGGAAAATGAATAACATTCCACTCTTCGCCAATTAGAAAAAATCTCTCTTTTATAGTCATTATAAATCCCTCGCAAATTTCATTCCTTTTATAATGTATGCAAAGGATACTTTAGTTTGAATAGGACAATGCCTATTTTACTCATAATCCTCAATTTCAAATAACTCCTTTTTCAATTCTTCAATCCTCACTTTTCCATAATTAGTTAAGTTTGTTTCTGACTGTGCCAACAAAGCTTCTAGTTCTTGCTTTTTTTCGTCCATTAAGATCCCTCCGCGAACCGTTTTTATTAGTTTATGCTAGTGTATATGTACATTATTTAGTTTTGATAAAATTTTTTAAATTTAAATAAGTAACAGCCGTAGCTGTTACTTAAATTTACTTTTATATGTCCATTTGCGATTTTGATTACTTGTTTCAGGAAAATGATCTCCTGCTTTTAACTTTACTTTTTGGGGGTTTTGTACCATATCCCCAGTTTCACCAATTTCCACATATATACCATTATTCGGTGCTTTTTGACCATGAGTAAATTGACGACTTTGTCCCATATATAAATCACCCCTAATAATAATCACTTTCTTTTATTAATATGGATTTAAATAAGTGAATTATTAAGGAAACTACTTGTTTCATTAGAAAAATATCCCTACTATAACCAAAAAAATGACACTATTCGTAATTTCAATTAAACCAATTTGAACCGGCTTATAACGTTTATTCTTTGGCATAAACCAGGCCTTTAATGAACTAACAAAAAAGACGACTGAAATCACAGGCATTGCTAAAACTAAAAAACAAACAACAGTAAAACCATGAAACATATTAGACTTCCATAAAAATATTTGATTACCTTTTTCCCGAATTAATGTTTTTACATGGAATACACTTGCTGTAAAGAAGAGAACATTTATAACCATTAAGATAAGCGCTCTAAGATCAATGGTACGGTTGCCAATGTAATAAGAAATAACTACTAAAAATGACAGGGCTATAATAGCACAAAAATCATTAACAAATAAACGTTCCTTTTTCAGTTTTGCAAAGATAACATTGATTAGAAAGAACGGAATAATAAGGAACCCTATAATAATTATTTCAGGGATAATAAATAGAATGGGAAACGTAAATAATGATCCTATACTTAAATAAATAATAAGTGAAGGAATAATTTCTTTCTTTAAATTTGGCTTTCTAATCATTGTTAAAAATGGACTTGATGCAAAATAAAAAGCTACTACTCCTATAAAAAAGGGCAGATGAAGCCACAACGGGTTACTTGCTAGCATCCCTAATAAAAAAGGAACAATTAACATCGCCCAAGCTCCATGCTCCCTTGGTATAAACCAATTCATATTGATCCCTCATTTCTCATTTAATACATTTATTTTACTTAAAAAATAATTTAGGCAAAGTGATTATTATCACTAATGATTATTAATTCGATAATTACCAAAAAAGAGCCCATAAAGCTGAACTCCAATCAGTGGTGGTTTTCCTTCATCCCCCACTGGATTGTTAGTTCAACTTACCGGACCTTTAGGGGCAGTTTATACCCCACCTAAACTTCTCGATTTTCTTAAGTTTTGAGGTGGGGGTCTTACTTGCCCCTTAAGAGTGGGATAAATTTATATCTAGTCAAGGAAGATTCAACAAACTATATATAATATCTTCGTAACAAGAATAATGAATGAATGAAGTTCATGATTATATAAGGGAATAGCATTTGTGATATTTTACACTGTACATATAGAACTTTCTTGCTATGATCTAGGTAAATTATTATTTAATAGGGGTTGGCAAAATGCTCGAAGTAATATTAACATATAAAGGGTTTCAACCAATTTTTGAAACATTACGAGGACTTCAATTCAAATACAATGAAGGAGTATATGTTTTAGACGAACAAACGACTAATTATACGGCTACTATTATTAATGATACTTCTATTAACCAACTAAAACTTCAATTTTCAAAAGAATTATCATTTGAACAATATAAACACCTTCACAAAATAATAAAAATACTTGTAGAAAAGATTCAAGCAAAAGTCGACGACCATCAAGCATTGATGGGCTATTTGGATAATGGAAATGAAGCATATATATATCACGGTTGGAGCGCATGGGTACAGTTTTTAGAGGGGGCTAAGCATGTTTCTATGGAAGGGCAAAAGGTTCAAGTGTATGATAATCAATTGCTTCTTGGGGAAGGCATCTTAGTAGAGTCAACAAAAGCTGAGAATACAAATGATGATTTCTATATAACTCAATGTAAACTAATAACGCGAAACGGTGAACAAACATATACTGGTGATCAATTGAAGATCATTGCTACAGGCGAATTTTAAATTATTTAAGTGAATTAAAAAGGTACTAATACGAGCCTTAAATCTATATGTAATTATGAGCAACTCAACTTAACTAAATAAAGGATATTAGGATAGTGAATGATGAAATTTATTTATGTATATACAAAGAATGAAACGACATGAAAAAAGTTCCATGTCGTTTCTAAATCGTACATATTTCTACAGGGCAGTCACCACAATGTAAGTAATTTTTTAGGAATTCGATGTCTTTAACTAAGATATAACCTTTATCTACATTGATAACGTTATCCTTTTTCAGATCATTAATCATTCGATTAATACTCTCTCTTGTCGTGCCAATATAATTAGCAATATCCTGATTTGTTAATTGGACGTTAATAAGAATTCCTTCTTCTGTTTTAACGCCGTATGAATTACTAAATCGAATTAATGTCGAATAAAACGCACCTGTTTTCCCACACAGAATTAAATCGCGGAATTTTGCCTGTGTCGATTGAGTGTGTCTTGCAAACCATTTCATAAAAGCAACGGCAATTTCTCCATTTTTCCGAAATATCTCTTCTAAAGAGGATCTTTCAAATTTTACTAGAACAGAGTCTTCAATTACTTCAGCAGTAACACTAATCGACATATCATTAAATAGTCCTACTTCTCCAACTAATTCATCCTTTTGCTTTAAATGAACGCTAAACTCTTTTCCATCTGCAGTCATTTTACTTAAACGGACTTTCCCTGATCGAATTAAATAAACATTCTCAGGAAAATCCCCTTCATAGAATAAAAACGTTCCACTGCTTGCACTGATCTCCAAGCCTATTGATAATAACAATTCTTGGTTTTCTTTTGACAGCTCATTAAAGAAACGCTTCATTGCCAGCTCTTTCTTTTTCATTAAGAAAACCTCTTTTCATATAGGATTAATAAACATTGTAGTTAATAATAAATATCCTGAAGACTTCAGGACATTTTTTATTATCTTAACACTATATTCATATTATTAAAAGTATAAATCGCATATGTATAGTGTCATTGTATTGTGACTATTTTGTGTACAAACATAATACTAAAAAATTGTAACATGAAGTAAGTGATATGTAAAACCGATTTGACCTAATTTAAAATGTAAAAATATGAAATTGCTCCTCTAATAAACAGTATTTTTTTATAGTAATATAATTGCTCAACGTTACTCTAATGATTAAAACTTGTTTTTTTAGAAAGATTTCTTTATGTACTGAGATGAATTTCGTAATACAGATTTTATGTGACTACTATTCCATATTAAATAACTTTTTGGATAGATTAAAAGGAACCTAGTTAGGCTCCTTTTGACTGTTTTAAACTTGATTGTTGTTCTAAGTCCACACTCGATAATTGGTATTCTTCTCCGTGTGCCCCTTTAGGCTCATCTAAGAAAATAAGACAAAATAAGAAACTAACAAAGGCTCCACCAGCTAAGATAAAAAAGAAGGTTTGAGGAGTTACTAAAGTAAAAATTGTTAAGTAAACAACAGCTCCAACATTCCCATATGCACCAGCCATACCAGAAATCTGTCCTGTAATACGCTTTTTAATTAATGGGATAACAGCAAATGTTGCCCCTTCAGCTCCTTGAATGAACATTGACGTTAATACTGTTATAGCGACAGCTAATACCAAAGGCCATTCAGAGTTAATCATCCCCATTCCAACTAAGCCAAGTCCAATTCCAAACATATATATTAACATAACTGTTTTTCTACTTGTCATCTTATCTGATAACCAACCACCGAAAGGTCTAGCAAATAAGTTTACAAAAGCAAACGAAGATGCAATTAACCCTGCAGCTGTAGCTGTTAAACCAAATGTCGTTAAAAAGAATAACGGAAGCATTGAGACAATCGCAAGCTCCGCTCCAAAATTTGCGAAATATGTTGTATTTAGCGCTGCGACATTTTTAAATTTATATTTATCATCTTCAGGCACACCAGCCTTTAAGATTGGTAAATTCACTATTAAGATTTGAACGATTTGATATATACATACGATAATCAAAATAACATAAATAATTGTTAATGCTTGCTCTGAAATAAACTCTAAATTTTTCAACCGCCATGAAAGTAACCCTAATGCTCCAACTAATGGAATTGTCCAAATCATTAATTGAATCATATCTCCGTATGAGCTTACTTCCATTGCTGCTGTTTTTCTCGGCTTTTGATATACTTTTCCTTCTGGTGTATCACTAACTACAAACCAATAAATAACTCCGTATACAAGACACGCTATACCACTAAAGGCAATCGCATAACGCCAACCATCATCGCCACCAAACATGGTTATTGCTACCCATGGAAGAATAATTGCTGCAGCTGCTGAACCAAAGTTACCCCAACCAGCATAAAAACCTTCGGCAAACCCTACACTTTTCGGTGGAAACCATTCTGAAACCATACGAATCCCAACTACGAAACTTGCTCCAATAGAACTTAATAATAACCGGGATATAAACAATTGCATCCAATTGTTACCAAAGGCAAACATAAAAGTAGGTATTGCCATCACAATAAGTAATATTGAAAAAACTCTTCTAGGGCCGTATTTATCTAGTAACATTCCAATAACAATTCGAGCTGGAATAGTTAATGCAACGTTTAAGATTGCAAGAGCTGCCATGTGGTCAGTTGTTAACCACCCTACTGACTCAACCATCGTCCCAGCCAAAGGTGCCATATTAAACCAGGCAAAAAATGAGATAAAAAACGCAATCCACGTTAAATGTAACGTTTTTGTACGTGGATTTTTAAGTTGAAATAATTCTTTACTATTCATGAACATCATCCCCCATCAAAAGGATATAAATTTTATTATGTAACTCTTCCGAAAAATTATCGGAAGAGCTACTTTCTATTTATCTAACACTTCACTTCTGCATTTTTACGAGAGTAATAAAACCAAGTAATAACTAAACTTATAACATAATAAGCAATGAAAATATATAGGGCAGTATTTGCCATTCCTGTTGTATCAATCGACCAACCGAAGATTTTTGGAATTAAAAATGCACCGTATGCTCCAATAGCTGAGGTAAAACCAATCACAGCTGCCGCTTCTTTTTGATTGTTGAAAATATATGGTATCATTCTAAACGTAGACCCGTTAGCAATACCAGTAGTTACGAATAAAACGAGGAACATAATTAAAAACCCTGTAAAGTTTCCTTGGTTGTAATAATAAATGACTCCACCTGTTGCGGCAATCATAACAATAATATCCCAAAATGTTACGATTGCACCACCGAACTTATCTGAAATCCATCCCCCTAATGGTCTTATCAACGCACCAACTAAAGGTCCTAAGAAAGCAAATTGCAGAGCATTTACTTCTGGAAATTCTGTTCTAATTAGTAGTGGAAACGCTGCTGCATACCCTATAAATGAACCGAAACACATAGTGTACAGCCACGTCATAATCCACGTATGTTTATTTTTGAAAATAACTGCTTGCTCTTTAATAGAGGCTTTTGTTCCAGGTAAGTTATCCATACCGAAAAATGCTGCAATAACAGTTAATATAATTGGAATAACCCATACAAATGCTGCATTTTGAATCCATACATGAGAACCATCAGGTAGTACTTGAGGGTTCCCTGCCACTGCTCCAAAAACTCCTACAGTTATTACTAAAGGAGCTAAAAACTGAACAGCACTTACTCCTAAATTTCCAATACCAGCATTAATTCCTAAAGCTGTCCCTTTTGCTTTTTTCGGGTAAAAGAAGCTAATGTTAGACATTGATGAAGCGAAATTCCCTCCACCTAGACCACATAGGGCAGCAAGGATTGCCATCGTCATAAAGGTCGTTTCTGGATTTTGTACTGCAATTCCTATTCCAATTGCTGGAATAAGCAATGAGGCTGTACTAATAATTGTCCAGTTCCGTCCCCCGAAAATTGGAACAACAAATGTATAAAATATACGTAATGTTGCACCTGATAAACCTGGAAGTGCAGCTAAAGTAAATAATTCTGCACTAGTAAAATTAAAACCTATATCGTTTAAACTAGCTGCTGTTACCGACCAAATTTGCCAAACAGCAAATGCTAGAAAAAGTGCTGGAACAGAGATCCATAAGTTTCTCGTTGCATGTTTTTTACCTTCGGCTTCCCAAAACTGTTCGTTTTCCGGATCCCACCTTGTAATTCTTGCCATAATAATTCCTCCTAGAATTCCTTCTTAATTTAATAAACGTTAAAAATAAGTTACTTTCATGATAGTTGATGGACTACCATGAGGGTGTGAAATAAATCACTAATTAATCGATGTTCACGAATTGTTCAATTTATTACGTTAAACTCTTTTGAAATAGTAAAAATGTTGTTTTTCGATGACGAAAAGTTAAAGATTTCCAACAAATTGCGCCTAATGAAAGGAACCCATTATTGGATTCCTTATGAAAAAGCGCGTAACTTTACTTGCTATTATATTCGAGCTTGCGCCACTGAAAATAAGCAAATATTGCTGCTGCTGCTGATATTAAACTTATAATGTTATAAATGAATAAAACATCATATTCCCTTCCTAGGAACGCCTCAACTGTCCATTGAAGCATAATTACATTAATAATAATTGAGACAATAATTACCACCCAACACGTTTTTTTACCCATGGCGATACTGCCTCCCTACTGCATAAACCACACCATTGTCAACTTCAATTTCAATCAAAGGTAATTCTCGCTGGGGTGGACCGGCTTTTGGATGACCATTATTTATATCAAAATATCCAGCGTGGCAAGGACACAATAATACATCTTGAGTCTTCTCATAAAAAACAGGACACATGAGGTGAGTACAAGCGCTATTATATGCCTTTAAATCTCCATTTACTGTGTGTATTAGAAGAGCTGGATCTTTCTCAGTTGGGTAATAAAAAGTTATTGATTCGCCTACTGGAAGATCTTCAAGTTTAGCAATTTCAACTCTCTCTTTTTCTTTCTCATTCATACCTAACATCGCCTTTACAGAAAAGGGGATAGTTGCTACCCCTAAAGCTACAGATGTTCCTACTGCTGTTTTTAAAAAGGCTCTACGGTTATATTTCAAATCGTCATCACGATTTAAATTGTCTACTAAATTAATCATGTCATCATCTGTATCTTTTTGATTACGACCTAACTTCTTTTTTTCTGTCATGATTTTACCCTCCATTCGTAAATTTGTTACTTAAAGCGAGGGGAAACCCCTCGCTTTAAGTGAGGAAGGGTTTTCCTCAATACTTAGTCACTGTACACGCCAAAAAACTCAGGTACATACTGCCACTTATCTTGCTCTGTAGGTTTTTTTCCTTCAATTAAATTCATTTGTGTTCTACGGCGACGTAATGCTTGCATTTCATCAAAATCGATGAAACGAATTGCGTCACTTGGACAAACAGACGCACACATAGGAGAAATACCATGTTGTGTTCTGTCATAACACATATCGCACTTATACATTTTATTCTCTTCAAAATCGAACTTCGGAATTCCAAATGGGCAACCAAATGTACAGTTTCTACAACCAATACACTTTTCTTCCAATGCTGAAAGAACGACACCTTCTTCAGTAATTTGGATTGCATTTGCCGGACATACACGTGCACATGCCGGGTCTTTACATTGCATACAAAGCATTGGATACGTTTGACGGCTCTCTAAAAAGTCAACATATTCAACATAATTTCGTTCTTTTGCATCATGACCACCGCATTCACGACATGCTGCTTGACAAGATCTACAACCGATACAACGTTCAAATTCTAGATACATAATTTTATTCATAGTTTGACTCTCCCCTCTCCGTTACACTTTCTCTATTTTCACGGCACAAACTTTAAATTCTGGCATTCTTGATATTGGATCTAGTGCTGGATTTGTTAACTGATTAACCGCTAATTCTTTTCCCCAATGATATGGAACAAACACATGGTCATTTCGAATTGCTTTTGTTAACCGAACATCTAATAGCATCGAAGAACGCGGCGTAGTTAACTTCACCTTATCTCCATTTGCAAGATTATATCGACTTGCTAATTCTGGATGCATTTCAGCATAAGGTAGAGGACATTGTTCCATCAAAAATTTCACTCTTCTAGTCTGTGTCCCTGAAAGGTAATGAAATACGACACGGCCAGTTGTTAATGTATGTGGATAATCTTTACTAGGGACTTCAGCTGGTTTTTGCCAACCTACAACTGCTAAATTAGCTTTTCCATTTGGTGTATCAAATTTTTCTTTAAACATTGTTGGTGTCCCAGGATGATCTTCAGACGGACATGGCCAAAAAACACCATCTTCCTTATCAATACGGTCATACGTAATTCCGTAATAATCAGCTTTTCCACCTTTTGATGCAATACGGAATTCTTCAAAAATTTCTGGTACATTTTCGTATGGGAAGAACTTACCTTTGCCCATACGCTCAGCGATAAGCTTCATAATTTGCCAATCAGTTTTGGACTCACCAATTGGGTCTTTCACTTTACGAATACGAATGACACGACCTTCAAGGTTCGTTGTTGTCCCTTCATCCTCAGCCCAAGTTGTAGCTGGTAATACCACATCTGCAAATTCACATGTTTCAGACAAGAAGAAATCACTTACTACTAAGAAATCTAATTTTCTAAAGCTGTCCCAAACATATTCTGTATTAGGTGCAGATACTGCCGGATTACTACACATCACGTGCATCGCACGAATATTTCCTTTTTGTATCTCATCAAACATTTCGTAAGCGGAAACACCTGCTTTTGGCATTTCTTCAGGTTTAATTCCCCAAACCTCTGCCACATATTTTACATGTTCAGGATCTGCAATTTTTCTGTATCCAGGAAGCGCATCTGCTTTTTGCCCGTGCTCGCGCCCACCTTGACCATTTCCTTGCCCAGTGACAGTAGCAACGCCTGACGCAAATTTCCCTATTTGACCTCGTAACAATGCCATTGATGTGTATACACAAACATTATCAACACCTTTAGATTGTTGTTCGATACCACGACAGAACATCACTACTGAACGCGGAGATTGTCCGTAAATGTGGGCAGCTTTTTCAATTTTTTCAACTGTTACCCCTGTAATTTTAGAAGTGTATTCAGGTGTGAAAAGCTTTACTTGTTCCTTCATTTCTTCATAATTGTTGCAACGTTCTTTTACATAAGTTTCATCTACATAACCGTCACGAACAATAATGTGTAACATTCCGTTTGCTAAAGCTGAATCTGTACCTGATTTAATATCTAAGTGAACATCTGCTAATCGAGCAATCTGAGTTTCACGAGGATCTACAACAATCATTTTTGCACCTTTGTCTCTTGCCTTCCATAACCACTGTATGGATGTCGGATGACATTCAGCTGCGTTCCATCCACTAATAAAGAAACAATCCGTGTGCTCTAGCTCTGTCCATGGTAATGTAGAACCACGGTCAGTTCCTAAAGTTTTCATAAATCCACCAGCTGCTGAACTCATACAAAATCGACCGTTATAATCAACAAATCTTGTCCCTAATGCAACACGTGCATATTTTCCAACGAGGTAACATTTTTCATTTGTCATTGATACACCACCATATACAGAAAGTGCATCTTTTCCATATTTTTGTTGAAGCTGCTTAAAGTTCTTTTCAATTAAATCAAGCGCCTCATTCCATGTTGCTTTTACAAATTGTCCGTTTTTCTTAATTAATGGTGTTGTAATTCTTTCTTCATGATCAACTGTTTGATAAGCAGTAACCCCTTTTGGGCACATCTTCCCTAATGTCACAGGCCAATCATAGCGTGGCTCTACCCCAACTACCTTACCTGTTTTTTCATTTAATCTAATATGCATCCCACACTGCATTCCGCAATAACAGCAGTGAGTGGTAATTAATTTTTCACCTTCATGGTGGAGATTTTTTACTCCTTCTTTAGCTAAAAACTGTGTCATTATTTATCCCCCTTATCAGACTGGTTATAAAATTCTTCCGATCTCCTTCTACCAAAACCTGGAATGTGAATGCCGTTGTTTGTTTGAACCGGACCGTACGGATTACCCTTTACTGATCCCAAGTTTAATTGACTCATTACACGAATTCTTCTTCGACAACTAGGACAGTAATCCGCTAAATATGTTCCATCGTCTAGTTTTAAATCAAACTGTTGCTCATGTAAAATGGTTTTCACATCTGCAATTTGATCGTCACTACTGTATTTCGTGCTACACTTTTTACAGGATCTCGTATCTACCATAGGTTCCTCCTGATAATTCATCGGTACAGCCGTTGCTAAAGGACGAATTGGTAAATGGAACAACTTACCGAATGGGAAGTAAATCAAAAATAAAACGACCGTTACTTGATGTATTAAAGCTAGTTGCGGGTGAATAAATCCACCTAAAAACTTATATGAAACTGTTAATAATAATCCGGATACCGTTACCGCTAATAGTATATAAAGGGGTAATAAATCAAACTCAGCTCGTTCAGTAACCTTCAAATCATGATTATTAATTCTTCTTACTAGGGCCATAATGATACCCACTAAAACCATAAGTGCAGTTATGTTTAATCCGTTATAAACTAGTTCAGCAAATATACCATTTGCTTGCATTTTAATCGTTGGTAGGTTAAATACCATCATTTGATACGTTGTTGCATCAATTAATCTAAAATGCATCCAACCAAATGTTAATCCAAATGTAATAGCAAATGAACCGATACACCCCCAAGCTATTAACCAATGCTGAATACCTCTGTACAATCCACGTTTAAAGATAAATTTTTGTAAAATAATATTATCTACGAAAGTTTTTAAAATTGCTGCAATATTTCTTTTTGTACGCTTTTTAGTAAATAAATTCTTAATACTTCGCTTTACCATCTCATTTGTAGCCGGTCGCATTAGCCAAGACGCCATTCTAACTGTAATACCAATGAAAAAGATAAAAGAGGCAACCATATAGCCAGCTAACATTAGATCAATTTTTTTGAACTGAGCTGTACCGATCCACATTGTGATAAACAAGAATGCAACTACAAAAAATGCATACATACTAGTTTTTGAATAAAAAGATCTTTCAAGGTACTTTATTCTATGTGTTGTATCGTTTGATTCATTAGGGTTATTAGTAGAATAAGTTCTTTCTAGATTGTTCATCTTTTCTCACTCCTTTTTTGAAGTACGCACATGGACAACTATAGGCCTTTTAGCTGTTAGAAGTGCTAAACGTTCTGTTACCCTTATTGTAGAAGAGACACTTATCACTCACTGTGCAATTTCTCACAGCAAAGGTGTGAATTTTATCACAGGAAAGTCATTTGTAACATTTACAAAGTGCAAAACATGTAAAAGAAGCTCTATTTATCAACATTCTTTTTGTCCACTTACATGACACCCGTTCACAAAATGTACACATTTCACCCGCCAAATAAAACTTGTTTTTTCTACATTTTTTTACATATTTATTAAATTAAGTAAAAAGCTTCAAAACTTACTGCCTTTAACTTCAGCCTTATCCACAAGGAAGAAATCTATAGTTTTCTGGTAAACAAAAAAATCAGTGCTGGGTAAAGATCCACCGCACTGATTAATGTTAAGATTTATACTTTTTGGGGATATAAGCACAATATGGGTCACTTTCCAAATAATCTCCAGTAAGCGCAAATGCTCTCGCACGGGAACCACCACAAATTCCTTTATATTCACAAGCTCCACATTTCCCTTTTAGTAGCGTCTTATTTCTTAGATCTCTGAATACCGGATTATCCCGATAAATTTCAGGAAGTGGCTTTTCTCGTACATTTCCACACTTTACGGGCAAAAAGCCACTTGGATAAACATCGCCAATATGGCTAATAAATACAAATCCATCCCCATCGTTAACACCTTTAGGAGCACGACCCAACGTATCAAGACGCTTATTTCCTTCAGTAGCCTTTAGATTTAATCGCTTCTTTTCTTGAATAGCTACTCGGCGATAATGAGGAGCTTCTGTAGCTTTGACTCCATATGGCATGCTTTGTTGAATTTCAAATAACCACTTCATTACTTCTTCATGTTCGTCAGCAGAAATCATATCCTTTTCCATACCTCTACCAGTAGGAATTAAGAAAAAAACGCTCCAAAGCACAGCATTCATTTCTTTTACTTTTTCAGCCATAGCTGGCAAATCATCAACATTATATTTGGAAACCGTTGTATTTATTTGAATAGGTATATTTAACTCTTTTAAGTAATCGATCCCCTTCATTGTTAAATCAAAAGAACCTTTTGTCCCTCTAAAATGGTCATGTATTTCGGCAGTGGAACCATCCAAACTAAATGCCCAACGTGATAAACCAACTTCTTTCGCTTGATCAATTGCCTTTTTCGTCACTTTTGGTGTAGCACTAGGCGTCATTGAGACTGGTAATTTCTTTTCCTCTATTGCATACTTGGCTAATTCATAAAGATCAGGTCTCATTAATGGATCTCCACCTGTAAATACAAATAACGGGTTATCCATAGTAGCAATTTCATCTATTAGTTTCTTACCTTCCTCAAAAGATAGTTGTCTTGGATCGGCTTTATATTGTGCCTCAGCGCGACAATGTAAACATTTAAGGGCACAAGCTCTTGTTACTTCCCAAATTACTATGAACGGATTTTCATCATAATTTTTAGGTTTCTCTGATAAGAATGATAAATTCATAAGGTCTCCTCCGCTCTTTTAACTAAGTTCTTCATAGTTTCATCATATGTGATAAACACGATTTACCTCAGTGAGATATATCACAATGCTTTTAAAGTCACATTTTTAGACGTAAATTAGAAAACTAAATAAGTACCCTAGTTTTTTTGTAATCAAGAAAAAACAGCGCAAAAAAAATGAGGTTCCTTAAGTAATCACTTAATGTCCCTCACTTTTGTATTTCATTATTAACCTTTACAATTTTTTTGATCTAGCATAAGTTGAAAAAATTTATCCCATGTTTGATTAACAAGATCTTCAATTTGAGCTTTGGTAGCATTATCAATATGAATTCCACCTAAAAGAACGGTTTTTTGTTGAAACGTATGACACCAGACTTTAGCTAATTGTATAAATAAATCTTCTTCTTTATGATTTGGAAATCCATAACTTATTATCTTAACTTCGCTGTCCGTATATTCTGCAATAACAACAGCTCCAATATGTGGTCCTGTCCCACCCGATACAATGATAAGATCATCGACACCAACTCGATTTAGCTCACAACTAATCACATTTGCTCCCCCTATATCCGTGATTTGAGATAATCTTATCAAATTCAATGTATAATTAATGTGAAACATATCACAGTGAATATTTTGTTAACAAATTCACCCTTAAAAAATCGGAGAAAGTATTTTAAAATGAAAATATTACACTCCTCGTATCAATGTAAAGTTTTGCACAACAAATTTCACTTATGTTATGGTATTTTTAAACTATTGATTGAATTTCATCATTACCTAAATGGTGCAACATTTAGTATTAGAATAGCGAAAATAAACAATTATGAAATTCATTATATTGAATATAGTTTTTTAACCACTATTATTTCGTATATTTACTTAATATTTTTTCCAAAGGAGATGAAAAAATAAATGCCTGTTAGTCGCTTTATTAATAATATACCTATTTTTTCTGCATTACCGATGGAACAAAAGGAACAACTTACACATATTATTCAAACTAAAAAGATGACAAAAGGAGAAGTTCTTTTCCATGAATATGACCCTGCTGACGCAGTTTATTTTGTAAATGAAGGAAAAGTACGCATAAATAAAAGTACACCAGATGGAAAAGAAATCGTACTAAGCATTCGCCAATCAGGAGAAATGTTTGCAGAAGTGGCTTTATTCTGTAAACCCGAAAGCACATACCCTGCTACAGCCACTTGTATTGAGAACGGTAATACTTCCTATATTAAAAATGATGACTTAGAAACCTTTTTATTACAGCATCCTCATCTAGCAATATCTTTGTTCCGGGACTTTTCAGAAAGACTTCGAATTTCTCAAACCACACTGCGAGATGTAGCATTATACGGGAAATTCGGAGCATTAGCAGCTACTTTAGTGCGGTTGGCGGATGAATACGGAAGTACTACTGAAGACGGAATAAAAATTAAGCTCAAATTAACACATGAAGATTTAGGAAGTTTCTTTGGTGCAACACGTGAAAGTGTAACAAGATTAATGAATCAGTTAAAGCAACAAAAAATAGTTACAAAAAAACAGGGGTATTTATTTATTCATAATATTGATGCATTAAAAGAATATATAAACTAGAAACGATATAAAGCTGAACTTCAATCAGTAGGGGTTTTCCTTCATCCCCCACTGATGAAAGTTATTCTATATCGGACCTTTAGGGGCAGTTTATCCCCCACCTAAACTTCTCGATTTTCTTAAGTTTTGAGGTGGGGGTCTTACTTGCCCCCTAAAGAGTGGGATCAAATGTAATCAACCACGAGGAACTTTGACGTTTCTAAGGATCGCTTTAGGACTTCTGCGTACTTCAACGACTAAAACTATACTCACTCTAAAGAACGCTTTCTCCAAGCAGTCTTTTGTTTTATGAGTAATCGCTGAAACAACCTTGTTGAAGCCTATTATAAATATTTTTTATTGTAATGTAGTAAATTCCTTAATAAACTACCTAACAACCCGTCATTGGATCTAGACGTACATAGCTCTCCAACCAGAAAAAGAGTTGCCTAAAATCTATAGGCCAACTCTTTTTTGATTTAATAACTATTTCGTATCACCCATTAATGCAACTAATACAGCTTTTTGAGCATGCAGTCGATTTTCCGCTTGATCAAAAATATATGAATGTTCCCCATCAATTACATCAACCGTTACTTCTTCTCCACGGTGAGCCGGTAAGCAATGAAGGAATATATAATCATCCTTGGCATGGCTAGCTAAAGCCTTATTTACTTGAAACTCATTAAATGCTTCAAGTCTTTTGGCTGTCTCTTCTTCATGACCCATACTTGTCCAGACATCTGTATAAATAACATCTGCACCACTTACTGCTTCAACCGGGTCATTTGTAACAAGAAGTTTTGCTCCTGTTTCGTTACAAATAGCCTCGATTTCCTTCATGATCCAGTCTTTTGCCTCATAACCTTTAGGTGTTGCGATCGCTACATCCATACCTACTTTTGCACAAGCTATTAAAAATGAATGAGCTACATTGTTACCATCGCCAACATATACAGTTTTAATCCCTTCAAACGTTCCTTTTACTTCATAAATGGTTAAAATATCAGCTAGTGCCTGACAAGGGTGAAAATCTTCTGTTAATGCATTTATAACTGGGATTGTTGAAAATTTCGCTAATTCCTCAATAATTTCATGTCCATGAGTTCGGATCATAATCCCATCTACATATCGCGAAAGTACTTGAGCAGTATCGGAAATTGGTTCACCTCTTCCAAGCTGCGAATCTTTTGAGCTTAAAAATAAAGCTGATCCTCCTAACTGATTCATCCCAACTTCAAAAGAAACCCTCGTTCTTGTCGATGACTTCTCAAATATCATTGCAAGTGTTTTCCCTGCAAGTAACGGATGAGGCACACCTTCTTTTTGATATTTTTTTAGTAATACCGAAAATTCCAGAAGCTCTTTTATTTCTTCAGAAGAATAATCTAATAATGTTAGAAGATTTTTCCCTTTATATTTTTCTATATTTAATCCTGACTCAGTTACCGGTAGTGCAGTCAAGAAATCCACATCCTTTAGTAATTAGTTTTTAATTTTTTGGTTTCACCTTTTTTACTCTCATACATTTCCAACCATTGATTAATTGAGGAAACCGAATAATCATTGGTGTTCAAGCAGTTTACGATACAAGTGAAAGTAGAGACTTCAGTTACAACTGGCAAACGATTTTTTAACGCTTCCTTTCTTCTCCATTTAGCGTCCTGATCATTAACATTAACACTTAAAAAACACACACTATTTTCATCATTTAACCAATTTTGGAAGGAAACATCGTCTTTTTGTAAAACTACATAATCTCTTTCTTCTAATTGTTCTTTTAGCAACAAAAATTCCGTTTCTACATCTTTACCTATTTCACAATAAATACTTCCCTTTTTCTTAAAGATTTGAGGAATATCTCTCTCACCCCAAACAAAAGCTTTTCTAAATGCCTCATCAATATTATCACTAATCGAGATAAGTTCACCTGTAGACTTCATCTCTGCCTCTAACTTCGGATCAAGGTCAGGAAGTTTAGAGTGCGAAAATACTGGAGCCTTCACTGTATAATATGGTGGTTCCTCTTGATAGCCTAACGTATCTACAAGATCTGTTAATTTGTGCCCCATTAAAAGCTTAGTTGTTACGTCAATCATATTCATTCCAGTCACTTTACTAAGAATCGGAACTGTTCTTGATGCCCTTGGATTTACTTCGAGAACAAAAATTTCTTCTTTATAGAGGACAAATTGAATATTAAAGACTCCTTTAAATTCCATGCCATTGGCAATACGTTTTGTATATTCTACAATTGTTTCTTTGTGATTTTCTGCAAGGTTCAATGGTGGTATGACGGAAATACTGTCACCTGAATGAACACCTGCTTTTTCAATATGCTGAAACATACCAGGTATAACAATGTCTACCCCATCGGTTAATGCGTCCACTTCTACTTCTACTCCAGGGTAATAGGCATCGAGTAAAATTGGGAAGAATACATTTGTAAATTCATCATTAACGTAATTAACCATTTCCTCACGACTTTGGAAAATCATCATTCCTTGCCCACCAATAACATAAGAAGGTCTAATTAATACTGGATAACCAATTTCGTCAGCTTTCGTTATTAAATCTACTTCATTAATTGCTGTTACACCAGGAATGTGAGGAACGTGAACTTCATTCATGAATTGATAAAATAAGTCTCGATCCTCTAGTTTATCAATCGTGTCATGGTTTGTTCCAAGTAAAGGAACACCTGCATCTTCTAATTCCTTAACTAAAGAAATAGCTGTTTGACCACCTAGTTGAACGATTACACCGTCAGCCGTTTCTAGCTCTATGATATTTAAAACATCTTCTGTCGTTAATGGTTCAAAATATAATCGATCTGCAATTTCATAGTCTGTACTTACTGTCTCCGGATTATTATTAATAAGGATAGCTTCATAGCCTTCTTGTTTTAAAGCTAAAACACCGTGAACAGAAACATAATCAAATTCAATCCCTTGCCCAATACGAATTGGTCCTGAACCAATGATAATAATCTTTTTCTTTGTCGATGCTGTATCTACGTCTTGCTCTCCAGACCAACTAGAATAATAGTAAGCCGTTTTCGCAACGAATTCACCAGCACAAGTATCAACCATTTTATACGAAGGATGAATATTAAATTCATTACGTTTTTTTCTCATGTCATGTAACGAAACCTTCCAAGTTGTAGCTAGCCATTTGTCCGAAAAACCACTTACCTTAAATTGTTCTAATTCTTTGTTTGTAACAGTTTCATAAGAAAGTTGTTTTGCTTTTTGTTCCATTTCAATTAGAAACTTCCAACTTTTTAAGTAAAAATAGTTAATTTGAGTTACTTCATGAATGTCTACTTCACTAAATCCTCTGCGTAGTAGTTCTAAGATTGCAAAAAAACGAAGGTCATCAGCTACTTTAACACTTTTCCATAGCTTTTCATCTGTTAACTTCTTAACACTTTCCATTTCCAATCCAGAAATTCCTTTTATATCAAGAGAGCGTATTGCTTTTTGAAAAGCTGATTCTAAATTTCTTTCAATTGCCATTACCTCTCCAGTTGCCTTCATTTGTGTGCCTAGCTTTCGATCCACCTGTGGAAACTTATCAAATGGCCAACGGGGAAATTTTACAACACAATAATCTAGAGCAGGTTCAAAGCTTGCATATGTGTGTCCAGTAACTGGATTTAATAGTTCATGTAAATGATACCCAATACTTAATTTAGCCGCAATTCGTGCAATTGGATATCCTGTAGCTTTTGATGCTAAGGCACTAGATCTACTAACCCTTGGATTTACTTCGATTAAATAATAATTCTTACTATATGGATCAAGGGCAAATTGAATATTACACCCACCCACGATTCCTAATGCACGAATGATTTTCACAGAAACCGAACGGAGCATTTGATATTCTACATCTGTTAATGTTTGAGAAGGTGCCACAACAATTGAATCCCCAGTATGGATACCAACTGGATCAATATTTTCCATATTACAAACTGTAATACACGTATCATTTGCGTCTCTCATAACTTCGTATTCTACTTCTTTAAACCCTGCAATACTTTTTTCAATTAAGCATTGGTTAATTGGGCTAGCATTCAAGCCACCTTTAACTACCTTTTTTAACGACTGCTCATCATTCACAATTCCACCGCCAGCGCCACCTAATGTATAGGCAGGACGAACGATGATTGGATAACCAACTTGGTTTGCAAACTGTAGTGCTCCTTCAACCGTTTCTACAATTTCACTTTCAGGTACAGGCTCTTCTAATTGGTGCATTAAAGCACGGAACTCTTCTCGATCTTCACCCTTCATGATTGACTCAATTGGAGTACCTAATAATGGAACACCATACTTTTCTAATACCCCTTCTTTATGAAGTGACAATGCTAAATTTAATCCTGTTTGCCCCCCAAGTGTAGCTAAAATGCCATCAGGACGTTCTTTTTGAATAATTTTTTCAACACTTTCTACCGTTAATGGCTCAAAGTAAACGACATCTGCACATGCTTTATCTGTCATTACAGTTGCAGGGTTATTATTTATTAGAATTACCTTGCATCCCTCTTCTTTTAAAGCAAGACATGCTTGGGTTCCTGCATAATCAAATTCAGCAGCCTGCCCAATCACGATTGGACCCGAGCCAATAACTAATATTTTCTTTATATCTTGATGCTTAGGCATACACTTTTTCTCTCCTCTTACTACTCATGTCCGTTAGAAAATGTAAAAATATCTCTTCTGAATCCGTCGGTCCTGGGTGTGCCTCCGGATGAAATTGTACTGATGTGATTGGATATTTACTATGAGACATACCTTCAATTGATCTATCATTTATATTAACGTAACGAGGGGTAAAACCCGTTTCTTTTAGACTACTATCAGTAACAACATAACTATGGTTTTGAGAAGTAATATACACTTTTTTTGTTAGCAGATCTTGAACTGGCTGATTTGCTCCTCGATGACCAAAACGTAGCTTCTCAGTGTCACCACCAAATGCAAGTGCTAAAAGTTGGTGTCCTAAACAAATCCCCATTGTTGGATAAGTAGTAGCTAAACGCTTAATCTGACCTGTTAAATGAAGTAATTTCTTAGGATTACCCGGTCCATTTGAAAAAAGGATTCCATCAGGCTTTAAATTAGCAATCGTCAATTCATCTGTATTATATGGAACAACCGTTACTTTACAACCTAAATTCACAAGTGATGTAACAATTGATTTTTTATAACCGAAATCAACCATCACTACATGATGGTCTCCATCGCCAAAACTTTCAATTGTAGTTGCAGAAACCTCTTGAACAAGATCTCTCGTACCAATTGCCTGTTTTGATGAAAAATCAACACAATCCAGGTTAGTAGTGATAATAGCCCCCATATCACCTAATTCTCTAATTCTTTTTACAACCGCTCTAGTATCAACTCCCACCAATATGGGCAATGAGTGTTTCTCAGCATATTCTTTTAACGATGCGATCGCTTCATAATGATAACCTTGACTTCTACATCCTTGCATAATTAGAGCAGATGCTTGCGGCCCTACACTTTCCTGATCTAATCCATTAATTCCGTAATTTCCAATTAGGGGATAGGTGAAAACAACCATTTGACCTTTAAAGGAAGGATCAGTTATGACCTCCTCATATCCTGTCATACCAGTGAAAAAAACTACTTCACCATAAACCTGTTCTACATTTCCTAAAAGCTCCCCTTCAAAAGTTTCACCTGTTGATAAAACTATATATCCCTTCACTTCACTTCCCCCTCTCTAAATATCCAACGAATATTCATTATACAAACCGTATTTTTATTCATTCAACCTCAAAAAAATTTAACGGAATCAGATTACTATTTACTTTCAACTAGTTTTACGTTTAACGTGTTTGAAATTAAACTTATTGCTAAGTCAAGTTCCTCGTACGTAACCGTTAACGGTGGTAAAAGTCTTAATACGTTAGGCCCGGCATTTAATACTAATAATCCTTTATCTCTTAATGCTACTATGAAAGAACTTACATCTTGGTTACACTCTATTCCAAGAATGAAACCTTTTCCTCTTATTTCTTTAACAACCTCTGAGTCTTTAAGGACTTCTGTTAATTTGGAAATAAAGTAGTTACTTTTCTCTTCCACATCTTTTAAGAACGAATCTTGGAAAATTGTTTGTAGAGTAGCATTAGCTGCTGCCATTGCTAGTGGATTACCACCAAACGTTGAACCATGACTTCCTGGTCCAAAAGATTCAATCAATTTTGCTTTTCCGATTAATCCTCCAACCGGAAAACCGTTACCAAGACCCTTTGCGACAGTTATAATATCAGGAGATAAATTGTAATGTTGATAACCAAATGCTTTACCTGTTCTACCTATTCCCGTTTGTACTTCATCCACAACAACTAATAAATTGTACTTCTCTTTTAATTGATTAATGGTTTCTATAAACTCAGCGCTTGCACCATGGACGCCACCTTCTCCTTGAATAACTTCAAGCATAATAGCTGCAACATCCTCATTTACTGCCTCATTTAGTGCTTTTGAGTTGTTAAATGGTACATACGAAAAGCCATCTAATAACGGCGCAAATCCTTGATGGATTTTATCCTGACCAGTTGCTGAAAGACTCCCCATCGTACGACCGTGGAACGATTGATAAAATGTTATAATCTTCTTTTTCCCAGTAGCTTTTCTAACTAATTTAATAGCAGCCTCATTAGCTTCAGTCCCACTATTACAGAAAAAAACAGCATCACCACTTGAGTTCGACGTTAACGCTTTAGCCACTTCTTCTTGGCCATCTATATGAAATAAATTTGAAACGTGACTTACTTTATTTAATTGGTTTATCATCATTTCATTAACATAAGGATGACAGTGACCTAAATTACAAACTGCAATTCCAGCCACAAAATCTAAATACTTTTTTCCATGTTCATCAATTAGTGATGTACCAAAAGCTTCTTTTACTTTAATAGGCCATTTATTATACGTAGGAAATAAATAACTCACACTCACACCCCACCTAATTTTAGAATGGTTAATTTTTTTTACTTTGTAATGTCGAAAAACCATTCCATTTAATATTCTTAATTATTAATAAGCTCTTTTGACTTAACTATTTTAGTACCGACTAATTCTCCATTAGTCATTAAGTTCCCACTTTTTCCATTAATGATATATACTTCCTCAATATTTCCCTGTAAGCATTTTATTGCACCTTTTACTTTTGGGATCATTCCACCGTATATAGTACCGTCCTTGATCATTTCCTCAACTTCTGAAACAGAAACTACCTTTTGAAGCTGATTGTCTTTTAATATTCCAGCTACATCTGTAACAAAAATCATTTTTTTAGCTGAGATACTTTCAGCAATAGCCGCGGCAGCTGTATCAGCATTTATATTAAAATGAGTACCATTGTCATCCATACCAATAGGAGCAATGACTGGAACGACATTGATTGAAAGAAGTTGAAAAAGTAACCCTGCATTAACTTGATTCACTTCACCTACAAAACCTAATTCAGTTTCATTTATGGCACTTGCTTTAAGCAACGTCCCATCACACCCTGAAATTCCTAAACTCAACAGACCGGCTTGTTGTAGCTTTGTTACGAGTAACTTATTAACTTTTCCAGTTAAGACCATTTCAGCAACTTCAAGTACCTCTGCTGTAGTTTTACGTAAGCCATTCACAAACTCACTTTTCACGTCTAGTTTTTGTAGCAATGAATCTATTTCAGGTCCACCACCGTGAACGATAATCGGTGTTACATTCATATTCTTTAAGAGTTTCATACTTGAAAAAAATTCATCCGAAAGCTCCTGTAACGTGCTACCACCACATTTTACAACCATTACATCATTCATGGATTAGACCTCCTAATTTTATGTTCGGTAACCAGCATTAATTCTCACGTAATCATATGTTAAATCACAGCCCCACGCTTTACCGAAACCATGACCAATTTTCAAATCCACATAGATAACAATGTTTTCCGTTGATAAATATTGAGTAGCCTCTTCTTCAGAAAAAGGAATTGGCATACCATCTTTTAAAGTTTGAATTTCTCCTATTGCAATATCAATCGTATCTGGGTTAATTTCTGCTTCACTATAACCAATTGCACAAATAATTCTTCCCCAGTTAGCGTCTGTTCCATATATTGCAGATTTTACTAAATCTGAACCAACGATTGACTTAGCTACCTTTCCAGCTTCTTGATCATTTAACGCACCTTTAACTTGAACCTCTATTAGTTTTGTAGCCCCTTCACCATCACGTGCGATTTTTTTTGCTAAATGCTCGCATGTCATTTTTAAACCTAGGACAAACTGATCCCAATCAGGGTGATCTTTCGTTAATTGGTCGTTATTTGCCAGACCACTAGCTAACGTAACAACTGTATCATTTGTTGACGTATCACCATCAACAGTAATACGGTTAAAGGTTTCGTCAATTACTTTACTCAAAGCTATTTGTAACCATTTTGGCTCAATATTTGCGTCCGTAGTAACAAAAGCTAGCATAGTCGCCATATTCGGATGGATCATACCAGAACCTTTAGCAACGCCTCCAAACGTAACAGTTTTACCACCAATTGTCGTTTGAAAACAAGCTCTTTTATTAATCGTATCTGTGGTTAATATTGCTTCGTTAAAACGTTCTGCAGATTCAAAATCCATTTGTGTTAATGTTTTTATCTTCTTTATACCATTAACGATTTTCTCCATTTGAAGAAATTCGCCGATTACCCCTGTAGATGATACAGCCACATAATGCTCTGGAATTTCAAACACTTCTGCAGTAGTCTTACGCATAGTGTAAGCATCTTCCATTCCTTTTGTTCCAGTACACGCATTTGCATTGCCACTATTTACAATCACTGCCTGTAACTTACCTTCCTTAGCAATGCTTTCTTTTGTCACCTTTATGGGAGCTGCTTGAACTTTATTTAACGTATAAACCGCAGCACTACTAGCTGGAACCTCGCAATATAATACACCTAAATCTAATTTATAACGTTTTACACCCGTGTGTATGCCCGCTGTATGAAACCCTTTGGGAGTAGTTATACTCCCCCCCTCCACAGGAGTAACTAATAAATGTTTTGTTGCTGTATCCACCTTTTCTTCACCTCTTATTTATTTAGCATGCCTTACGGGAAAAGTGGTGGACCATAAAGACCAGTCCCCTCGTCAATTCCTAGCATTACATTTAGATTTTGAACTGCCTGACCCGCAGCACCCTTCATCAAATTATCAATTACCGAAACAATGGTCACCCAGCCTGTTCGTTCATCATACGTAATTCCAATGTCACAATAATTTGAACCATAAACTTCTTTTGTTGATGGATAATTCCCTACCTCACGAACCCGTACAAATGTATCGTTTTGATAAAAGTCTTGGTACAAATCTCGAAGTGATTTTTCGGTCATTTTATTTAATGGTTTGCAATATATTGTAGCCATAATTCCCCTTGTCATCGGGACAAGATGAGTATTAAACTTTATCGGTCCTAGTTCAGGATTAACAGTCTTAAGAGCTTGCTCTATTTCTGGTATATGTTGATGCTCATTCACTTTATAAATACGAAAATTTTCGTTCACTTCACAATAACTAGTTGCTAAACTCGCTTTCCGTCCTGCTCCTGAAGCCCCTGACTTTGCATCGATAATAATAGAATCAAGGTCGACTTTTACATTTTTTAATAAAGGATACAGTCCTAGAATTGTAGCTGTTGGATAACAACCAGGATTAGCAATTAATTTCGCATCCTTTACTATTTCACGGTTTATTTCCGTTAAGCCATAAACTGCCTTTTGTAGTACATCTTTAGGCGAAGCCTTTTTCTTGTACCATGTTTCATAAACATCTTGATCTTTAAAACGTAAATCACCAGAAAGGTCAATTACCGTTAGACCTCTTTCAAAGATTTTTGGCGTTAGCTCATTAGATATCCCTGATGGAGTCGCCATAAAAACGACATCTACTTCTTCTGAAATCTTATCTATATCAATTTCTTTTAATTGTTCATTAGTGATTTGATTAAATTGTGGATAGCTTTCACTGAATTTCATTCCGACTTGGGATGACGTATAGACTGAATATTGTTTTATATAGTCATGTTGGTGCAGAATTCTAACTAATTCAGCCCCTCCGTATCCTGTTGCTCCAATTATCGCTGCCTTCATGTTTCTCCCTCATTTTCTATGGTTATATCTTCTCACATTTTTAATGTTGTTTTTTATTATAAGTTTGAATAAAAATAAAATCAACTGTATTTTTATATTTTATAAATATTCTTTCTAAAGAAAAAAGACGAATAATACTTATACGAACAATAATAGTTCGAATTAATCGACTATACAAATAATTTATGATTATTCATATGTTTAAAATAAATAATCTTTGTCACAAGAGAACTCGTTCTAGCTTCGCTAGAACTTTGGAAATTTAGATGGAGTCTCAACTCCACCTGAATGGAAGTTCCCACCTACGCTACGCTTAGAGGTGGGGGTCTATGACCCTTAAGTTCAAATCAGTTTGATTAATCGCTATTCCCTAATAAGATTATAAAAATGCAAAACTTTAAGGCTTAGTGAATTACTCTCTAAGCCTTACTAACATAGTTATTAGAATATCCATGTCCTTGTTATTTAGTTTTATTTATGAGGCCATTTTGCTTTTGGGCGATTACATGACGTTTATACACAAGTTATATGTCCTAGTACGTGAAAACTAGTATAAGTAGGACCGTCTCATAAACAATGTCAAAATTTCAAACGTTTTTTGCCGTACAAAAAAAGCTACCCAAAGGTAACTTTTTCAACCACCACTTACTGGTGGGATTAAGGCAACAGTATCATTTGCTTTGATTATATCAGTTTCTTCTACATATTCTTCATTAACCGCGATCATGGCTCTATCGACTGGCAAATTAGGAAATTGACTTTTTAAATATTCCTTTACATCTTTAACTGTCATTTCTGATTTTTCAATAACTAACTCTCTTGCTCCAACTATTTCTTCTAACTCTGCAAAAAATAATACTTTAATCATTCAAATGTTCCTCCTCTGGCTTTCCTGTTGGATACGGTGTTTTCTCTAATTGATCACCCATCCACTTTTCTCCATCTGCCCAATGCTCTTTTTTCCAAATTGGTACAATTTCTTTAATTCTTTCAATGGCGTAACGGCTTGCTTCATAAGAATCTGCTCTGTGTGGAGTTGAAACGGCGATGACAACAGCAATGTCAGTTACATCCAGATGACCAATTCGATGAGAAATTGCCACTAAGGAATTAGGCCATCGTTCTTGAATTTCATTACCAATTTGTGCTAACTTTTTTTGTGCCATACTTGTATAAGCATCATATTTTAAATAAACTGTTTTCTTACCTTTTGTAAGTTCACGAACAGTTCCAATAAACGTGTTTATTGCACCTGCATTACGATGAACAACCTTATCGACAACTTCTTGAATTGAGATTTCCCCTTCTGTAATTAAAAATAGTTTTTCACTCATTGTCCTGCCCTTTCACCTTCTGTAATATGAAATTGGTATAGTTACTTTCCTCGTCTATTTGGAAATAATAAATTCCTTGCATTTTCTTCTCATTTTCTAAAGGAAACCAACTAATGACACAGAATATATTATTTAATTTAGATAATAATGTAACATCTTTTTCTTCTTTCAATATCACTATTTTAGGATACTGAGCCATTTTAAACCCTTCAATAACAATAACATCTATTGGAAGCTTGCAGTAAATAGAAAGCAATTCATCTACTTCCCAATGTTGCTCTCTATTAATTGTTAATTGTAAATCGCCAGCACTAACTGCACAAGTTGCAATACTACCAGCTTGACTATGCTTCCAAGAATCTTTTCCATAATCTGTAGACGTCAATTGACCACCATGTCCGTGGTGCTTCAGTGTTCCAACACGATACCCCTCTTTTGTCAATAAACGAACGAGCTTTTCTACTAGGGTCGTTTTCCCACTGTTACTAAACCCAGCTACTTGAATGATTTGTTGGTTCATTAAAAACTCCTTAGCTACGTTTTTCTTTATAGATTGCGGTGCCACCTTCACCATTTAAAAGAAGGATTGTAACGGTATCACCTTTTTGAAAGCCACGGGTTCCACCAGGCAACACTACTAACGCATCAGAATTTGCAAGAGAGGTAACCACCCCAGATTTATCAAGTCCAACTGGTTCAGCAAAGACCTTCCCAGATTCGATCGTCATTTTACTACGAATAAACCGTACAAATGGATTCGCTTTTGGAAAATCAGATTTTAGTTCTCCATGAACCATTTGTAGGTGCGGTTTCTTTGACCCTAAGAAAATTTGAACCCACGGTCGCACAAACAATTCAAATCCAACAAAGCATGCAGAAGGATTACCAGACAAACCAAACAAAAGTTTCCCATTATATTCAGCAACCGTGGTAACACTTCCCGGTCTCATTCCGACCTTATTAAATAACACATTGGCCCCTAATTTCTCGTATATAGCTGGTAAATAATCAAAATCACCAACAGAAACACCACCAGTAGTAATTAACACGTCCACTTCTTCAAGTGCATTCTTTACCGCTTCAAAACAACGATCAAAATCATCAACTAATTTACCAAAATACCTTGGTATTGCCCCAGTCTTAATAATTTGTGAAGTAATCATGTATGAATTACTATTACGTATTTTACCAGGCTTAAGTTCTTCGTGAACATCCAATAATTCTGTTCCTGTTGCGTACACACCGATCGTTGGTTTTTTTGCTACTGGAACTTTACTATACCCGAATGTAGCCAAAAGGGCTTTTACCCCTGGCTCAACCTGTCGACCAGCTTCTACTAAAACATCACCAGATCTTGTTTCTTCTCCTTGAAAAGATATGTTATCTCCAGGAATGAATTTTCTACTTATTGAAACAAACGTCTTACCGTTTCTCTCAATTTCTTTTGTTAATTCAAACATAACAATTGCATCAGTACCTTCTGGCATTTTTGCCCCTGTCATTATTCTAATTGCTTGGCCCTTTTGAGGGATGCTATTTGCTAACCCACCAGCACCAACAGTTTCAATTACTTCTAATTCTATAGGATTAGCACTTGAAGCTGAAACTGTATCTTCAGCACGAACAGCAAATCCATCTAATGGTGAACGATCAAAAGGAGGGATATCATGATCAGCTTTTATAGGTGCTTTTAATATTCGATTATCACTCTCTTCAATTGGTATGTATTCTATTTCGCCTTCTTTCGAAAACTTCAAAACAGCTTCAATAGCTTCATGGATCTTAATCGGTTTTCTGTCTGTTAACATTTAGGTCACACCTTTCGCAGTTCTCTTTATATTTTATCAGATAATTCTTAGACATATCTATGAACTTTTTCACATTGGCTGATTATCTTTCAATCAAATTAGACAATTATTTTTCAAGAAGGTAATATATAGAAATATAATGCGATAATATTTTATTATTAGGAGGCCATATGAAACAGCATTTGATTGCTATTGATTTAGATGGTACGTTACTTACAGATGTAAAAACCATATCTAACCGAAATAAACGCGCAATACAAAAAGCTCGTGAGGCTGGTCACATCGTTTGTATAGCAACCGGTAGACCTTATCGTGCTAGTAATATGTATTATGAGGAATTAGACTTAAATACTCCTATTGTGAATTTTAATGGAGCATTTGTTCATCATCCATTACAAAAAGATTTTGGTTTTTATCATAGCCCTCTTGAACTCAATACAGCCAAAATGATCATTGAAACTTGTGAAGCATTCCAGGTTAAAAATATTATGGTTGAAATTATCGATGAATTTTATTTAAGGTATTACGATCAAGTTTTAATTGAAACATTTACAATGGGTGAATCTCCAATAAAATTTGGGAATTTACACCATATCTTAACCGATCACCCTACTTCAATATTGATACATCCACAAGACGAACATGTAAAGGAATTAAAAAATTTATTACGTGATGCTCATGCGGAAGTCATCGATCAACGGGTTTGGGGCGCTCCATGGAATGTAATAGAAATCGTTAAAGCCGGATTAAATAAAGCGGTTGGTTTACAAAAGATTGCGAACTATTATTCTATCCCTAAAGAACGTATTATTGCCTTTGGGGATGAAGACAACGATTTAGAAATGATTGATTACGCTGGGGTAGGTGTAGCAATGGAAAATGCTATTCCTGAATTAAAAACTCTTGCTAATGCAACAACATTAACAAATGAAGAAGATGGAATCGCTGAATTTTTAGAGGGATATTTCAGTATTTAGAAAGTAGTCGTAAATATTCAGTTAAAACGCTTGGAATTCCGCCAAGCGTTTTTTATGTACTATATTTCATTTCTTCTCCTTCGGGTTCCATTCTTACGCTTAGGTCTACTAAGGTTCGAAGCTGCTTATTTATAGGTAATTAGTCATGACGCATACATGTAATTCCCCTAGAAAAATACATAATTCTACCTGTGTAGTTTTGATGCAAATAGAAAAAAATAAGTTTGCACCTTTATATATTAAGGAGAGATCAAAAATGAGTAAAAAATCTAAATCAAAACGCTTTGTACAACAAGGTAAGGACTATGTTCAACCAGCAAATGAACGAGAACGTAATATTAAAACAATGGATGAAGTTGAAAATAATACAAATAAAGGTGAATGCTAATGGGGAACCAACTTTTTCAACAAGCTAGAACAGCTGTAGAGCAAGCCCAAAAAATGGTTCAAACAGCCTCTACTCCTGAACAAATTGCAATGGCAACAAAAGAAATTTCGAAGGCGAAAAATAACCTTTCTTCAGCGTTTGCACAATCGACAATTGCTGAAAAACGACAACTCGCTGAACTCCAGGATCAAATAGATAACCTTGAGCATAACTTACCAGAATACCAATAATCATTACTACTGTAGGGATAATGGTTGCATTATCACAACTTAACCAACTAAATACGCGGAAACCTCCATCAAACTATTTAAGTTATTAAGTCAGATTAGATTACTTTGCTGAAGGTTTTTTCTTGAACTGACCTGAAAATTATGGCATCTATAAGATGCGTTGTTCCTAAAAATTGCAACATTATAATCATTTAAAAAGACAGCTAGAAACATCTATATTCTAGCTGTCTTTTTTTATTTGATCTCGAGGGGACAAACATAAAAATAAATATATTTCTTCTAAATTAAAATACACAATTTTTACTTCTTTTCACGCCGTCCCCTTCATACGATAATAAAAAACAGCTTTTGAATCCCAAAAGTTAGGAGTGTTCAGATGGTTCCGCATTTTTTCGAAGCTGAATTCCATGATCTTCATGTAGAATTATCCAAACAATCGCTCCAGCAATTCATTAATAAGATGATGGAATACAAATGTTCCCTTTATTGGCGGTACAACGATGATATTATTTACTTAATTATAGATACAAATCATTCAATACACGAAATCCCTTTTGAGAAAAACGGCACAAAACTTACTATCACTGTTGACTGTCTGAAGGTGAGCGAAGAATTAGTAGCAAAAGCTCTAGAATTGATTATGAAAGAGTATCGAGGTAGTGGTTTCATCAAAACGTACACCGAGGGTCCACATTATATTACATTTTTCAAGGATGGAGTTATCCAGTCCATTACAGAAATTCATGGAGGTGAAAAGATCGTTATGAACCAATATGGAGCAATTATTGAATATCGAGATTTTGATCATGATCTCGATCCAGAAACGATTATTAATATCCTTAACCTGGAAATTGACTACACATTAATGGAACTTTACGAATCTCTTCAAGCTCTAGACAATTATGCAATTAAAGAACAAAAACGAAAACTAAAACTATTATCTAAACGTAAAAAAGAAATTGAACAATTACTTTAATGACTTATAAAAAAGCTAAATCCCGAACTTGTTTTAAACAATTCGGGTGTTTTTTTGCGAAAAACCCCCGTTTATTACTACGAGCAATTGTCTCCTTATGACACCACAAAAAAAGAGATTTATTCAAAGGGCTCGAATAAATCTCAAGATAGAAATTGAAAAACCTCTTTTATTATACTATAGAACGTAACAAATTTAATATGGGTATTATTACCAGTTATTTTCGCTACTTAAAGCCCCCCCCTAATTTCTTCCACAAAACCTGTATGAAATTCGTATTTTAAGTAAATAACATGTAGAGACACTATCCAAATTTAGGGAGGGCCTTCAATTGGTAATTGAATTGAATTGGATGTTATTTGTTATGATCATTTTAGCGAGTTATCGTTTTACTCATTTAATCGTTTTTGATAAGGTTACTGAATTTATACGTAAACCCTTTTTAAAGGAAAAAACAATCAATGAGGATGGACACAAAAAAACAAAAAAGGTACCTGATTCAAAGTTAGGTTACTTATTAAATTGTTATTGGTGTACAGGTATTTGGAGTGCGATCATCTTTGGATTAGGCTATTTACTTTATCCTTCTATATTTGTCCCTGCCATATTTATTTTCGCAATCGCTGGTGGTCAAACGATACTCGAAACGTTTGTAGGGGTTGGCACTAAAGCCATTCAAGCCTTAAACAAACACACCCACTAAGTTAAATCGATACGCTTTATTTCATCCATCAACTGACGTGAACGTTTAGCATTTCCTTCTGCGAATTCCCGTAAGCGAAGTTTTAATTCTTCGCTTTCATGAATTCGTTCGGCTGCAATTAAATAAGTTCGCATCATTTCTTCTTCTTGGTCTACAGAAGCTTGAAGTATTTCAATTAAATTATCGTCTTTATGACTCATATTATCACCTCTCTTTTAAAATCCCCAAACAAAAGAAAGGCATTCATTTTTTCTCAATTGTGACCATTGTCACCTCATATTTTATTTTTATTGGTTAAAATTAATTTTATAAGAAAAGCGAAATCTATACTCTAAAAAAAATTACTATTTATAGGAGGAAAAGTATGAATTTTAACTCACCTTGTTCTGGGGCATTTGGCGATCCAAAGGAAATTAATTATTCAGCCCCATTAAAGCAATTAATTGATGAACACCCTTCACTTCTAGCGAAAATGGCAGAATTTAATCAAATGGTAGAAACATTCGAAGAAGATAATACAACTGATTGGACAAAAGCCGTTAATGAGTTACATGATAAAATTACTACTTTCATTACAGAACTAGAACCTCATTCCAATCGAGAAGAGGATGTCCTTTTTGAGATGATGGTTAAATATATTGGTCGTGATGGTGGTCCAATTGCAGTAATGGAATATGAACATTCTACAGCTAAATTAAACTTAAAACAATTTATGGATAAGGTTTCCGTAATAAAAGAGGAAAATAAAGAAGTATCGAAAGAGGAAGCCTTCTCTTTATTTCACCATCTTAAAATTGTATATATAACGTTAACAGATCATTTTATGAAAGAAGAAAACATCCTATTTCCTATGGCAGAACAAATGCTATCCGATGAAGAAAAACAAGAACTAATCATTCAATTTGAAAAAATAAAATAAAGAGAACTCGTTCTAGCTTCGCTAGAACATCGGAAATTCAGATGGTGTCTCAACTCCACCTGAATGAAAGTTCCCACCTACGCTTAGAGGTGGGGTTCTGACCCTTAAGTTCAAATCAGTTTGATTAACTGAGAATGTTGAATTTTGTTTAATTGATATTTGGGATGAAAGGCTCCATATCATATCTTAAACTATTCAACATTCTTTTTTTTAATGTAATATACTTGTTCCTTGATCATCATCATTTCCAATGTGACCAATACCTTCTTCTGACATTTTTAATCTGAGCTTTTCATATAAGTACAAAGCAACCATTTCAAACTTCTCTTCTCCATTTAACTCTAAAAAAACCTTTTCCAAATCACTCGTTTTCATGCCATCCAATATTCCATAAATGATGACAAAAATGTCTTCCTCGTCACCCGTTAAATGATTCCTATACATTTCAAACACATCATCAATAATTTTCAATATAAACACCTCTTTTGTATTAGGAAGTTTTCGTAAATGCAACTCAGTAATTGTTTAATTTTATTTACATAGCTTGTAAAGGAGGAGTAAAATATGGGTTAACTATCATGAAAAGGAGAACTAAGATAAACATGTTACTTTTTCCTACAATTAAAAACCGTAGATTAGATTTTTATAAAGGTTTAACTGCCGGTCTCAGTATTGCTCTCGGTTATATGCCAGTGGCACTTACTTTTGGTTTTATTGCAAATACAACTGGATTGACTATAATCGAAACTCTCGCAATGAGTGCCTTTGTATTTGCGGGGGCAGCTCAATATATGTCATTAAGTTTAATTGCAATTGGCACAGGCGCACTTGAGATTATTTTTACAACCTTTATTATAAATATACGTCACTTATTGATGACAACTGTTATTAGTGATAAGGCAGAAAAAGGCCATCCAATCATTAAAGGAATTTATGCCTTTGGAATTACTGATGAAGTATTTGCAGTAACTTCAACAAAAGAAGGACGATTAACAAGTTCGTACATCTTCGGAGTAGCGTTTATTGCATATTCTAGCTGGGTGATTAATTCAGGAATCGGTTATGTCATTGGCACTTCATTACCAGAAACACTTCAAAAGAGTATGTCGGTTGCGCTATATGCGTTATTTATTGCCTTATTGGCTCCGTCATTGAAAAAACATCGAAAAGTAATTTTACTAGCAAGTTTTGCTGCAATATTTAATTCTCTTTTTACATTTGTTATCCCAAGTGGTTGGGCCATTATATGCGCGACAATACTTTCATCAATAATCGTTGAAGTTATATATTCAAAAAAACAACCTTATTTAAATAAAGAATTAGGTAAAAATCAGGAGTGTCAATAAATTATGTCTATGAACATTGCCCTTATTATTTTCGGAATGGCTATCGTTACATATATTCCTAGAGTGCTACCCCTTATTACGATGAACGGAAAAGAAATGCCCCCAAAGGTCAAAGCTATACTTCAAAACGTTCCATATGCTGCCTTGGGCGCACTAATTTTTCCTGGAATACTGTTCATTCAGGGAGATATCTGGTTTGGAGTCATTGGCGGTATCACAGCGCTCATCATCGCGCTTATAGGTGCAAATCTCATTGTAGTAGTTGCCAGTGCGATAACAGCCTTAACAATATATTCATTTTTTATCTGAATTTGTTTTCTAGTAACATTTCGTATTACAATAGAGTGATAACGAAATAAACAAGTGGTGACCTATGGAGAAAAAACAATTACTTACTAATATCGAATATTTTTTAGAAAATTATTTTCAAAGTCGTATTATAGAACGTGGTAAAAGTTATTTTTACAATGGAAATGTTTCCGACACGTATTTATTAAACGACAGCTTCTCTGCAACTGTTGAAGGAACTACCTATTATGAAGTTACCATTGCCTTAAATGATTTAAAACAGAGCCATTGTAATTGTCCTTATGAGAAAAATTGCAAGCATATGGTTGCCGTTTTATTAGAGTTAGAAAAGATACTTCAAGAAACAGCATCTCTTTCATTAGTTTCTACAACATATCTACAGATTGATCATCCTGAGATTGTGAGAAAGCACTTAATAGATGATATACAGCCGTATGTAGATAAAATATATCAACTTCTTTCGAAAAATGGCCATTACAGTAATGACCACTTAAAATATATCGTTAAACAATTTTTCGAGGAGCTTGATCAAATTGAAGCAAAAAAGGCAGCTCAATTTAAAATTATAAGTTTCACAGTACTAATGGATGAAATAATAAAAAAAGCAACTGATTACGATACATATCGATTTCGCCAAAATCGTTTTTTAGCTTTTTTTAATGAGTTGATTCAACAAGGATATCCTTTCCTAAAACAAGAAGTTGTTGAAGCGAACGTGCCTTTTTATGAATGGTACACATCACTTCTTCTCGACCAAACTAATAAAAAAGAAATAGAAGCACCATATGAAAAACTAATTTCTACTTGGCTATTATGTGAAGAAAGAGAAAATGTATTAATTATTCACGCAAAGCAATTATTAAGCCTTAACAATAAAAATAATCAAATCTATTTAACAAAATTAGCTAGCCTGTTATATTTACAAGCGAATGACGGTGCTAGTTCTTTAACTTTACTGAAACAACTCAAATCTAAACTACATAACAGTGAACTTGTTGACCATTTTTTAATAATGGAACGAAAAAAAGATTTTGTTATGATGAAACACTGGTTTGATTTATTTTTTCCGCACGAAAAACCAAAACAAGGTACGATGCTCGGAAAACTCTTTGAAGAAATGTTAATAGAAACTGGTAGTGAAGAAGAAAAGTTAACGATTGTTTGGAAAAACTGGCTTGAACACCCACAGTTCGGTTCATATAAATCAAGGATTAAAAAGAGCGACCCATTAGAGAAACGAAAAATATTAAAATATATTATCCCTAAATTAAGAGCTGATTTATATCGTCCTCAAACTGAAGCAACTTATTATAATATTGTGACAGAAGAAGAGCTTTTTGAAGAAGGAATACATTCATTATTAACACATAAAAAAGATGTGTATGTAATCTCTCCTGAAATCGAAAAGATGTTAAAGGTGATAATAAAGAAACAACCACAGCTACTGTTACCATTCTATCATCAACTCGTGGAAAGATTAGTACAAAAAAAATCTCGAGTTCATTATGAAGAAGCGGCTGCCTTTATAAAAAAATTAAAAATTATTTACGAAAAACTGAACAACACACACACATTTAATTTATATAAAAACGGACTAAAACAACGATTTAAAACGTTCCGTGCGTTTATTCAGGAGCTGAATAAAATTGATAAATAGTTATAACCCAAACCCTATTATTGTCCATGGTGGACTATTAAAAAAAAAATCAGGGTATAGTATTTTCATATGGGCAGAACAAAAAAAACATAAAAAATATGTAGACATAGAACCATTTAAGTACCCGTTTCTTTATTCTCCTTTTGAGTTAAAATTAGCTTTATTTCGTCAACACGAGCCATCATTTTACGGGACTTTTTTAGAAACTGAAGAATGCCATATTCAAGTACCTTTAAACAATCGCTTATTTTACAGTTTAGCTGGCAGTGTTCCTGTTTATCACGTACCATCTACTTATGAAACTCACCTATTTCCGATAAATGGGTTAGAAATTCCTAATCAGAATATTCCTTTGTATATTTCTGCCTTTTTGCAGTTAATAAATACAGATGAATGGCAACTTGCTGATGATTTTATTTTTCTGCAACAGCTAATGAGAACACTGTTAAATGAACTGATTGAAGGTAATTTAATACCAAATCAAAATGGCGAGTGGGGCATACCTAATTTTCCTTTTAAGGAATGGGAAGATAGTTCGCCCTCTTCTCTTTTAGCACTACTACCAACAAATTACTCTCTCATTGATAAAGAAGTAGAAAAAGCATCTTTAAAAGCCTTTTCTCTTTCATTTATCAACAGTTACGTCAGTCATTTAATAAGGAATGATCAAGAAATAATAAAATCCTTTAACAACATTCAAGAAAGTCAGTCAGACTATGTAAAAAATATCATCAGCGACCTTCAAGAAGATAAACCAATATCTCACTCTTCTAAAGCACATCAACATTTTTTGGAGAGTATTGGGGCAGTTGAAGTGGCTCCGTTCAAACTTGGGGTTCGGGTTGAAGAGAAAAAAGGAACGGATGATTGGCAAATAACATTATTTATACAAGATCGGAAAGACCCAACATTAATGATTGATGTTAATGAGCTTCTTGTTGGAAATCATCCCTGGAGAGAAAATCCGATAACTTTCTTTAAAGAAGCACTCAAAAATACCCAAAACCAAATAATAGACTTTGAAAAATTTTCTTTAACTAAACCTTCTATAAAGGTATCAATTGAAGAAGCGTATAATTTATTAAGAGATAATCAAATAGAATTAGAGCAGCTCGGAATAGCGGTTCTTGTCCCTAGTTGGTGGCATAAAAAAGAAGATGATTTCTTCGTTACCCTTAAACAAAAAGAAATTAGTGAACATAGAGGTCATGTTGAACCTTTATTAAATTGGCAATCAATTGCTGAGTTTGATTATTCTATATCCGTTGGTGGAGTCACCGTTTCCGAAGAAGAATTTCATGAACTCGTAAACCATAAACAACCGATTGTGAAACTAAGGGGGAAATGGGTACTTTGGGATGTAAATACAGCCCAAAAAATTCAAGAAAAAATTAAACGATACAAAGAAAAAAAGAAACTTACTTATATGCAAGCATATCAGCTTCATTTACAAGATGAAATTGAAAAAAATATTAAATGGGAAGCTCAATGGAACAAGAAAATCGAATCTTTATTACAGGATTTAATGGTTCATACTTGGGAAAAGGCCCCCTTACCAAAAGAATTAAACGGTACATTGCGTCCATATCAGCAGGATGGATATTCTTGGTTATTAAATATGAGGAAAATTGGTTTTGGCGCATGTCTTGCTGATGATATGGGGTTAGGAAAAACGATACAAACGATCTCATACTTACTTGCTGTAAAAGAAGCTAATAATGGAAAGTTAACTGAACCATTCCTTCTTATTTGCCCAACATCATTGATCGGAAATTGGGAACACGAGTTACATTTATTCGCTCCAACATTTAACGTCTATGTTCATCATGGACAAAACCGCTCAATTGATGAACTTACTGAAGTTGATATTGTTATTACATCATATTCTTTATCTGTTCGAGATGAATCTTTATGGAAGGCCAGAAATTGGGAAGCTCTTATACTAGATGAAGCGCAACATGTTAAGAATATTGAAACAAAACAAAGAAAAAGCATTAAACAAATTGATGCTGTTCATAAAATTGCATTAACGGGTACTCCAATCGAAAATCGATTAAAAGAACTTTGGTCAATCATCGATTTATTAAATGATCATTTTCTTGGTTCGTACCAACAATTCTCAAAGACATACATTAAAGAAATTGAAGCAAGTGAGCAAAATATAGAAAAGCTTAATGAACTACGATCAATAATCTCACCATTTTTACTTAGAAGAACAAAACAAGATAAGCATATTCACATCCAGCTTCCTAGTAAAAATGAAATTATCCATCGTGTAGGATTAACTGTAGAACAAGCTAGTTTGTATCAAGCAGTAATTAATGATCTGTTTGAGAAAATAGATACTGTTTCTGAAATGGAGCGCCGAGCATTAATTTTAAGTAGCCTAACAAAACTAAAACAAATTTGTAATCACCCTACACACTATTTAAAAGACGGTGGCAGTCTTGAAAATCGTTCTGAAAAATGGGAAGAACTGATGCTTTTAGCTGATACCATTGTTTCTAACCAAGAAAAGGCGCTTATTTTTACTCAATATAAAGAAATGGGTTCAATCATTCAAAACGGTCTAGAAGAAAAATTACAAACAACGATACCATTTTTACATGGTAGTTTACAAAGACAAAAACGTGAAGAGCTTATACATGAGTTTATGAATGGGAATGCACCATTTTTTATTCTTTCGTTGAAGGCTGGTGGAGTAGGACTTAATTTAACTGCAGCTACCCATGTCATCCATTACGATCGATGGTGGAATCCTGCTGTAGAAAATCAAGCTACTGACAGAGCGTACAGAATTGGTCAAACCGAAGACGTTACTGTTCATAAGCTACTTACAAAAGGGACATTGGAAGAAAAAATTCATACTATGCTAGAAAGAAAACAACAACTGTCTGATCAAATACTAAATACAAATGAAAATAAACTATCTGAGTTGTCAACAAGTGAATTAGAACAATTCCTTAAATTGCGCAGTTCTAATTTATCGTAATGAAAGGAGTATAAAATGACTTCCAAAGATCAATTACCTGAAACCTTTCATCATTATTGGCATATGTCAAAGGAATTACCGAAAAAAAAGACTTACACTTCTAATAAAGAAAACCTCAGTGATGAATGGAAATTATTTTTAGAAGCTGTAAAAAAACGAGTACAAAAAGATATACCAAATCGATAAAGCTGAACTTTCCTTTGTGAGTCAATGCGTTCATTGCAAGTGGAAAAATAAGAAGGTGGGGCACTTTATGCTCCACCTTCATTCAACAGTAATTGACTTTTCGACCTTAAATTGATCTCGCTCAACATTTTCTTCGTTGATCGCCATAATTTGTAGTTCACCAATAGTAGTGTAAGTTCCTGCTGAAATTCTTTCCCCATTTACTTTCATATCCCATTCTTCTGACCAATTTAGCGTCTCAGAAGATTTTAGTTCTTTCATCACTATTGCCATCGTAAACATTTTTCCATCACTATAACGATAAACAATATTATCATTTTCATCAATGACAGTTATTTCAAATTGTTGCCCAGAAGGAAATTGTAATTGTTTGTGTTCATCAGTGTTATTAGTTAAAGACAACTCAAACATAAGCTTACTGTTTAATTCAGAAACACTAATATTAGTACTTACCATCTTTTTTCCATCCTCACCTTGATTATCATTCGTTTGATTACTAGTACCACAGCCACCAATAACAATAATACTCATTAGGATGATGAATTTACTGACCATTAACAAAAATTTCACCACCTTCCATACATTATTTTTATCCCGTTATTTTAAACAGTTAGACTGAAAATTCACCTAACTCTCTTTTCTAAACATTCCATAAATTCCGGCTGTTTCAACAATATTAGTAAAAGCTTTATCGTCTTTTTCTTCAATAATCTTCTTCAGATGATATAGTTCATATCTAGTGATAACGATCATAAGCATCTCTTTATCTTCTTTAGAATACCCACCTCTAGCTGGAATACGTGTTATTCCTCTTGTAAGCTTTTCATGAATCGCAGCTTGTAATTCATCAGGTTTACTAGTTACAATTAACGCAGTTAGCTTCACATGGCGAGTGTGGATAGTATCAATAATTCTCGAACAAACATATAGTGTTACCAACGTATATAATGCTTTTTCCCAATCGAAAAGTAGACCCGCGGTTAATACAATCGCACCATTAATGACAAAGAAATATGTTCCTAGAGGTCGTTCACTATACCTCGCTAATACTAAAGCTATAATATCAACTCCCCCTGAGGAAGCACCATATTTTAAAATAAGACCAGCACCAATAGCCATAATAACTCCACCGAAAACCGAGTTTAACAAAATATCCTGAGAGATTGAGACAATTGGTAAAATCTCTAAAGAGATTGTTGTTACAGCTACACTAAAAAAACTATATAGAGTAAAACGTTTTCCTATTTTTAACCAACCTAAAATAGCAACAGGGATGTTTAGTATGAATAGAAAAATACCCGTTGATAAAGGTGTTAGCGCCCCTAATATTTGAGCTACACCAGTAAATCCACTTGCAAAAACGTTTGCTGGTATTAAAAAGAAGTTTAACGATACTGCTAATAAAATTGAACCAATTATATATATTATTATTTTCTTTATTTCTTCCAAAATTAAAAAGCTCCTTTCTTTGTTCATATTTCACCCTAAACTTTACAATATCTAACCTATTATACAGTCTTTCCTATTTTAGAACATACCATTTTTCATAAAAGGCTCATTACAATTAATTTTCACAATTCATGATTCTTGCCACTAAGATACTACCCCTAGGTACGTTGAACCTTTCGTAACTAGAGATAAATGTATGAGGCTCGATTTTGGTAATTATGAAATTCACTCACATAAATACCTTTTGTTTGGAAAAAATATCTATAGACTTTAAGTGAAAGGAGCTTTAAAAAATGCCTCATACGAAAGATAACGATAAAAAGAAACAGGACAATAATGCAAAACGCCATATAAAAAATGTTCAAAGAGGGAAGAACACTGAACGTGGCGAAAGACAATTCTCTAAAAAAACAGACCATTTATAAGAAAAGCGCAAGCGCCGCAGCTCTAGACGTAAAAAGATGGACTGAGTCGAGTGAGATATAGGAGAGTCGAAAGTCGTTAGACTTTCGTTCTCGACTTATCGTAGACGAGACGAAGGAAGCTTTCTAGTCGATAGGGCACCTGGAGCTAGACAGTTTCTAAGTTAGAAATTTTATACTTTACCTTATAAGAAAATCGAAAGCACCCTTGTTCATCCACATAATGCTGAACTTCAATCAGTGGGGGTTTTCTTTCATCCCCCACCTAAACTTTTCGATATTCTAAGTTTTGAGGTGGGTTGTCTGACTGTTTCTTAGTTGTAGGATAACTTTCTCCTTTTTTATTTCATATCTGGTTAACTCTATACTTTTTAGGTTACATAATATTACTAACTATAGAATAGTTATAAGTAACTTTAGTTGGAGGTATATGTTATTATTGTTATAGTGGTAGATATATAACTAATCTTATATTGCAAACCAAAGTCTGAATTTTCTTTTTAATCCTTGTACCAAACCAAAATGAGGTGACGATATGGCAATTATTGTGGTTTGTAAAAAATGTAAAGGTACTGGCAAAGTAGAGGAATCTCGCTTTATTCTTTTCAATGTTAAAGTAAAATGCCCCATTTGTTGCGGTAAACGAAAAGTCGATATATCTACATTAAATTCTACTCGTAACTTTTAATGATAATTAGGCCGAATTACAAAGATATACGATATAAGATAAACAATAAAAAAGTAAGCAGAAGGTTTTCCCTCCTACTTACTGATATAGCTTTGAAACATCAGTTACAACATTTTCTAAACCTGTCTTAACTTCATCATCCCATGTGAGCATTCCACCATAAAAATTATGCGCTTCTTTTATTCCATTTTCTATCAAAAATCGAGCTACATGGTGACTCCGACTTCCGCTACGGCAAACGAGAATATACTCTTTATCACTTTTTAAATCTTCTAAAATATTTGGTATGTTATGCATCGGTATTAATGGAATACCAGGAATGTGAAAAGCTTCATACTCTTCTCGCTCTCTCACATCTATAATTACTGTATTCTTTGGTTTATCTTTAAGAATTTGTTTTAGTTCATTTACATCAATTTGTTTAACACCTTCATTAATAAAAGCCATATTAAACCTCCACCTCCAACAATTAACACTATACACATACAGTTTACTTGACTATATATCTTTTTACAAGGAATGTGCTGCCATATTTTACGTTTCTATATCCCTACATAATAACTATCAATAATCATGCTCCTAAGCGTTGAATTTCAACCTTTCAAACGATTAAAGATAAGTAAACAACTCCAATAAACATCAAAAACAGAAGTACATATCATTGTACTTCTGTTTATATTTTGTTCCATTAATTTATTTTATCCAAGGAGGAAAAAATTTGACCAATGATCCTTATCACTCTATTCTATTTCTCAACTTCAGTAAGCGATATGTATGTGATACAACAACTTTACATACTGCATAAGTTGGCACCGCTAATAACATTCCAATAATTCCTGCAAACCTTCCAGCAACAATTAAAAGTAATATTATTGTTAACGGATGTACAGCCAGTTTTTTCCCCATAATTTGTGGTGAAATAAAATTACTTTCGAATTGCTGAACAACAACAATCACAATCAAGACTTTTAATACCATAAATGGTGAATGAATAATTGCTACAATAACAGCTGGCACAGTTCCAATCCATGGACCTACAAAAGGAATGACATTCGTAAACATAGCAACTAAAGCTAAAATTAATGAATACTCTATGTCTATAATTAAGAAACCTGCATACATCAAGATTCCAACACACATACTCACAAGTATTTGACCTTGAATATAAGAACTTAATTTTACATCCATTTCTCCTAATATTTTTTGTCCTTCGATTCTTTGTTTCTCAGGTAGTAGTTTTAACACTTGATTAGGAGCTTTTTCACCTTCTTTTAACATGTAAAAAAGAATGAATGGAATAATAATAAATACAACGACAACATTCGTAATAAAACTAAATAATCCAGCAATATTAGTGCTAATTATATTAAATGCTTGATTAACATAATGAGTCGTATTAGCTGAAAGCGTATCGAAAGACAATGTTTCTGACCATTCAAAACGATTAATCCAGTCATTTTCTTGAAGTTGAATAATTAATGCACGTATCTCATTAATTAAATATGGAAGGTTATTGACTAGACTGTTCACCTGTTTTTGTAAAATTGGACCAATTAATAATACTAATAATGTTATTAATCCAACAACAGCTAAGTAGATGATTATGATAGCTAATGTTTTCGGAAGCTTTTGTTTATGTAGCAAATTTACGATTGGTCGAAATAAATAATACAAAACTCCGGCAAGGAGAAACGGAACAAATAGCGCTTCTACAAAAACAACAATTGGCCGAAATATAAATTGTACAAGTGTTCCTAAGTATATAATTAAAAACAACATAATAATTCCTAAAAATACACGAAACCATTTATATTGTGACAACAAGTACTCACCACTCTTTTTCACTTTCTTATGAAATAAAATAAGCTTGTTTAATTATAGCACAATTCATTTAATTTTTTCTATTTATTACCACTCAAAAAAGATGAAGACTAAAGTGCTCATTCATCCTTTTTTTCAGATCTATTTAACGCTTTACATGTTTGACGCTTTACTAATTTGTGAGGGATTATCACACTTTTAACTTCTTTTGTAGGTTCTTTAATTTTTTCAACTAAAAGCTTCATCGCTTCAAAGCCTAGTCCGAAAATATTAATGTCGACAGTGGTCATAGGTGGAGAAGAAAGCTCTGAAATCAAAACATTATTAAAACTAACAATTGATATATCATCAGGAACACGTATTCCCATTTCACTAAACATCTTTAACAATCCGAAAGTCATAATATCATCTAAACCGATAAGTGCGGTTGGTGGTACTGATGAACTCATTAACTGAATGATCGCATCCTCTCCTCCTTGCTCTAATTCATGATGCGAAATAATATATTCTTCCCTAATAGGAATTTTTGCATTTTTTAGTGCCTGTTCATAGCCTTTCTTATGGTCGACTGCTACAACAAAGTCTAACTCTCCACCAATAAAAGCAATATTCCGATGCCCCAACAACAACAAATACTCCGTAACCGTTTTCGCAGCTTTGTAATTGTCGTTATTCACATAAGTAATGCTATGAATTTCTTCATTGTATGGACGCCCTATTAAAACAAAAGGAAATTTTTGTTGTTGTAAATAAGGCATAATTTTATCATTTACTCTTGAATACAGAAGAATAATCCCATCTACTCTTCCTCCTTGCACCATATGTACGACTTCTTGAAAGATTTCTTCTTCTGTTTGTCCTGTTGATAAATACAAGCCGTAATTTTCTTGATAAGCTTTGGAACTTATTCCCCGAATAACTTCAGGGAAGAAGGGGTTTTGGAACGATTTATTTGCTGAGCTAGGCATGACAATACCTATTGTATTTGTACTCTTATTTGCTAAACTTCTAGCATGAAAGTTTGGATGATAACCTAGTTTCTCCATCGCTTCTCGAACTTTTACTTTTGTCTTTTCACTAATTCTAGGACTATTAGCTATAACACGAGATACTGTGGAAGGAGCGACATTTGCTAGTTTTGCAACGTCTTTAATTGTTACTGCCATAGTTCTCCTCTTTTCCCTCTTTATTTATTAACTATCTTTATATATTTTAGCTATTTTTATATCCTTTAACAATGAAATTTTTCTATTTCAAAATACTCGAAGAAAAAGATATGGAAAGATATAATAATTTACCCCTCCCATATCTTTAGTGTTATCTTGTTGAAGCTAGTTCACTTGTGTTTTTCATGCTAATACTATTCTTGTTTGTTTTTAATAAATAAACTCTTGCCTCGTAAGGTTTTAAAACTACTTTTTTTATATCTTCTATAGGGTCAACATCATAGTTACCAATACAGAATTTTCTTGGTTTATCAATAAGTGTTTCAGGTAAAGTAAACTCTGCTTCCTCTTCAAAAAGGTTAGTCAGAATTAATACTATTTCATCCGCTAAGGTCCTAGTATATGCGTAAATATATTCATGTTCTTCTAAAACTAACTCATAACTTCCATATACTAAAGCCGGTATTTCATTACGTAATTGGATTAACTTCTTATAGTAATTGTAAATAGAGTTCGGATCTTCGATTGATTGTTGAACATTAATTTGTTTATAATTTGGATTCACCTTTAACCATGGTTGCCCTGTAGTAAATCCTGCATTCTCTTCATCATTCCATTGCATAGGAGTACGAGAATTATCACGTCCATTTTTCCAAATAATATCCATAATTTCCTCATGAGTTTTTCCATTTTCAATTTCACTTTTATATAAGTTTTTAATTGCAACATCATTATAATCTTCAATGGAATTAAACTTTACATTGGTCATACCAATTTCCTGGCCTTGGTAAATGAAAGGGGTTCCTTGCATTAAAAAATATAATGTAGCTAAAGCTTTAGCAGACTCTACTCGGAATTTATCACTGTTTCCCCACGTAGATACAGAACGTGGTTGATCATGGTTTTCTAGAAAAAGTGCATTCCAACCTTTCCCGTCTAGTTCTTTTTGCCATTTAGTAAATGTTTCTTTGAGTGCAGCGAGATCTATCCCTTTTTCTGTATTTTTACCCCAAAGATCTAAATGTTCAAATTGAAATATCATATTAAAATAACCACTTTTTTCACTCACCCATTCCTCTGCATGTTCAGCTTTCACACCATTTGCTTCACCAACTGTCATAATATCGTATTTGTCGAAAGTTTCACGTTTTAATTCTTTTAGAAAAACATCTATTCCTTTTTGGTTCATATGGCCATCAAGTGAAGGGACGTATTTTAACTTCTTTGGATTCGGCATATCTGGGAAACCCTTTAACTTTTTAATATGAGAAATAGCATCTACACGGAAGCCATCTATTCCTTTATCTAACCACCAATTTATCATCTCGTACAGCTCTTTTCGGACAACATTATTTTCCCAGTTCAAATCAGGCTGTTTACGTGAAAAAACATGTAAATAATACTCATTTGTTTTCTCATCAAATTCCCAAGCAGAACCGCTAAAAATAGATTCCCAATTATTCGGCTCCTTTCCTTTTTTCCCTGGATGCCAAATATAATAATCTCTATATGGATTTTCCTTTGAAGATCGCGCTTCAATAAACCAAGGATGCTCGTCAGATGTATGATTGATGACTAAATCCATGATTAATTTCATGCCTCTGGAATGAACTTCATTTAGTAGCGTATCAAAATCAGCCATCGTTCCAAAATCCTCCATAATCCCTTTATAATCACTTATATCATAACCGTTATCATCATTTGGAGAACTATATATCGGGCCTATCCAAATAACATCTATTCCTAAACCCTTTAGATAATCTAGTTTAGATATAACTCCTTGAATATCACCAATTCCATCTCCATTTGAATCCATGAAACTTCGTGGATAAATTTGATAAGCTACTGCTTCTTTCCACCATGTTTTAACCATATTCTCCACCCTTCTCATATCTCACTCACTATTAATAATCCCTTTACCCCTATACGATCTACTCTTTTATTTAAGAATTCGTTACGATCCAAAGGAGCAATGTTGAATATATAATCATACCAGCTGCTAAAACTAACAATATAATTGATAACACTTTGAACCTTTTAAGCATGAAAAGCACCTACTTTATTAATTATCCTTTTTCAGCACCAGCTGTTAATCCTTCTACTATATATTTTTGGAATATGAAAAATCCTAACATAAGTGGGATTGAAATTAATACTGCTCCAGCTGCAAACACCGTAAAATTGTTATTCGCCTGACCAGAAATTAATGTAAACAATCCTTGAGCTAATGTCCATTGATTACTTGAACGAAGAATAACTTCCGCCATAATAAAGTCCATACTTGCAGCAATAAAACTATTAAAGGCAACAAAAGCAACTATTGGCGTTGCAAGTGGAAGCATAACTTGAACAAAAATTTGTAAATTAGAAGCTCCATCAATCCTTGCTGCCTCCTCTAAACTTCTTGGAATACCATCAAAAAAACCTTTAACAATCCAAGTATTAAACGCAACACTCCCAGCAGCTAAAACTAAAATATAACCGAGATGAGTATCTAATAACCCAAAAGAACCTAACAAAGTGTAGATCGCGATCATCCCCATAATTGTCGGGAACATTTGCAAAATGATAATGGCCATCAAACCTTGTCTTTTGCCTTTAAAATTAAATCTTGAAAAAGCATATCCTGATAAAACTCCAAAGAATGTAGCAATAAGCATGTTTGACACAGCAATTTTCATTGTATTTTTGTACCAAGTGACATAATTATAATCATCAAACAACGCACGGTAATGACCCCAGTTCAAGTCAGAAAAACTTGGAAAAATTTGAGCTGCGCGTAGTGAACTACCAGGATTAACCGATCCTATAAATACAAAGTAAACTGGAAACAGACAAATAAGCGCTAAAATGATTAAAATGCTATAGACAATAAAATAATTAGTGAATTTCATAAACTTTTGTTTTGTAATCATGATTAAAAATCCCCTTTCATTGATTTCGTATTTTTCAAATTAAAATACGCAAAACATGCAATGATAAGGAAAACCAATAATGCAACAGCAGATGCAATCGCATATTGACCGTTATCTAGTGTCATTTTAAAGATCCATGATAGTAGAATATCAGTGTGACCTGCAAAGTTGTAATTAGAATTCGTCGGTCCACCTTCAGTCATTAAATAAATGAATGTTAATTGGTTAAAATTAAATGCAAATGTAAAGACCATTAATGGAACTGCGGCTACCATTACAATTGGAAAAGTTATTTTTCTGAACTGCTGAACAATTGTTGCACCATCGACTTGGGCTGCTTCATAAAGCTCTTTACTAATTGTTGTTAATATTGCAGTAAACAATGCCATCCAAAATGGAAAACCTAACCAAAGATTGGTTAATAAAACTGCTACTTTTGCCCACAGCGGATCCGATAACCATGGAATTCCATTTAAGCCGACTGCTCTTAACATATCATTAATAATTCCATACTGACCGTTGTACATACTTCTAAAAATTAAGATTGTCACAAAACCTGGTACTGCCCACGGTAGGATAAATAAATTCCTCCAAAACTTCGTAAACTTTACTACTTTTTGCGACAATACAACTGCTACAAAAAGACCAAAAAATACGACCATCACAGTTGATAACGTTGCCCAAATGATTGTCCAAGAGAAAACCCCAATAAACGTTCCTCTCCACGATTCCATTGTAAATAATCGAACAAACTGTTGAAGTCCAACCCAATCTACTAAATTAGCTGGCGGTAAGTAGTTAGGGGAGGAATAATTGGTAAATGCTATTAAAGCAGTAAATATTAACGGAAAAACTGTTAATAGAACCATGAACAAAGCTGTAGGAGTGATTAGTATATATGCGAAACCGTTTTCCCAAACATTTTTCATCGTAGCTTTAAACGGTTGAATAGCTTTTCCCTGTTCGCGTAATTTACCGATTTGATAGGCGTCACGAATATTAAAATAATAAACAAATAATATAGCAATAAGTAAAAACAATAAGAGAAGTCCTTCTGCCATCAATAAAATTGAATGATCTCCTTGCTCAATGATACGTCCTCGTTGTCTTACTTGGGGTGTTTCACCTAAGGTAATTAACCCATACAATCCATCAATAATCGGTCTTGAAAAAAAGACTAATACTAAAACCTTGCTCAAAGATAATAGTATACCCTTGATATACTGTTTATTATAAATTTGCCCTAACCCCATAAAAAGTGCTGATAACACAGCAGCGATCTTGCTATGGCTATTATGAGTGCTTGATATTTGAAGCTTATTCTCCATAGTATTCATACTCCTTTACTTTAGAGTGACATTCTTTTTTATTACACCTTCGATTCCTACTGTTATTAGATTTAAATTCAGTCGGTAAAAAGGCTTACTTTTATTGACCATCAATTGAAAAGTACGCTATATCAGATCTTTAGGAGCAGATTACCTCCACCTAGGTTTTCTGATTTTCATTCGTTTTGAGATGGGGGTATTACTGCCCCTTAAGTACGGGATAAATGCTGATCATTGAGAAGGTAAGAAATTCTTAACCTTTCTCAATGATCAAATCATTTACTATTTTCATATTCTAAGGACTGACGTTACTGCTGCTGTTCTCTAATTGCGTTTTCAATCGTATTAACTGCACGATCTAAAGCTTCTTGGATATCAACATCATTATTCCAAACCTCGTTTACCGCTGCTTCCATCGGTCCCCAAACTAAAGGCATTTCAGGAACATTTGGCATTGGAACAGCATGCTCCGCTTGCTCAAGGAATGCTACTGCAAATGGATTGCTTTGAATAACTTCGTTATCAAGAAGTGCTAAACGTGGTGGTAGGTGACCAACTGTTTCATATAATTTCAATAAATTTTCCTCACTAGTAATAAATTTTGCAAATAACGCACTAGCATCAGGGTATGGAGTATATGCATTTACATAAAAGGCACCTGCACCAGAGAAGCTTGTAGGATTTTGTCCATTATCTAGAACAGGTAGTGGCGTAATACCAAAGTCGATTCCAGCACTTCTATATCCTTGAATTGCCCATGGTCCATTAATATCGAATGCCATATCTCCTGTTTCAAAAAGTGATGTTCTTACATCATAAGTGATGTCTTCAGCCGCTACACCAGGAGCAATTTCATCACGAAGCTCCTTAATTAATTCAACTGCCTTCACAGAACCTTCATTATTTAGCCCAATCTCACTTACATCTGTGTTATTATCACCAAATACATAACCACCATAGCCACCGAAAAATCCATATGTGAAATAGAAATTTCCAGGCTCCATCATAAAGCCACGATCAATCTCATCATTAAGCTCTTTTGCAACTGCAATAAATTCATCCATAGTTGCAGGAGGTGTATCTACTAAATCTTTATTATAATAAAGTGCATATGTTTCAATTCGGGCCGGGTAACCATAAAGAACATCATCAAATGAAGTTGCTTGTATCGCTGCATCCATAAATTCAGCTTCATATTCCTCTGGCCAGAAATTTTCTAATACTAATCCCGCAGATATTGCTCGTCCAATTCGATCATGAGTTGAAGCAAATACATCACCAGCAAGTCCAGATGGCCCGTCTGTAGCTAAACGTTCTGGAGCATCTTCTTGGTTAACTTCTTCTACCTGTACAGGAACTCCATACTCAGCTTCAAATGCTTCTGCCATTTCCCTTGCCCAATCTAAGTTTTCATCTCCTTCACTCCAAAATAAAAGTTCCGCTCCTTCTTCTGGTACAATTTCAAAATCAAAATCACTTTCTTCATTTACTCCATTATCTACAGCTCCATCCGTGTCTTCTTTAGCAGCATCATCATTCCCACCACAAGCAACTAAAGTCAGCATCATTATCATCAATAATGAAAGTAATAAAAATTTCGTATTCTTTACCATTTTCTTTCCCCCTTATATTTTCAATAGAGTTTTCAGTAGAATGAGATGAACCGCTTACAAGTAATGCCATCAAACACGAAAGCAAGAAATTTCTTACTAAGTATGAATATAAATTTAAATAACTATGCAAAAAATTCTTACTTTAATATTTTTGACTATCACAAATTCCAAAGCATCCAACCTCACTCAAGACAAACGTTTGCGCACTGTTTTAAAAAAATAAACATTACGTACCTATCAAGGAAAACGCTTGCACTGTTTGTCTTTAAAGCTATTATACTATGACTCGTAAAAAAAACAAGAGTTTTTTAGGAATATCTTTAATTAATGTTATAGGAAAAATATAGGGGAAAGCCTTTGCAGAGATGTTATAATGACCACACCCCTGAACACAACGCACTCGTTTGCACTACTCTCCTTTATATCTTTGATTATATAAATAGTGAAAAATGCCTGAAATATTTCTTCAGTATGGTGTTAATATCTACTTTTATTTACTTCCCTTCCCGTCTGGCTAATCTACGAAAATCGCTTGGTGTTATTCCTTCATTTTTTTTAAACACTCTTGTAAAGTATGCACTATCCTGAATTCCTATTTGTCTTGAAATTGAATCTAGCTTCTCATTTGTATTTGATAAGAAATTTTTTGCTTTGGTCAATCGATAGGAAGTTAGATAATGCATTGGTGTTACCCCTAACGTTTTTTGCATACATCGTGTTATATAGTCAGGATGAAGAAGTAACTCTTTGGAAAGATTGTCCATTTTTATCGTTTCCTTATAATAATTCGCTTGAATAAATGCTATTGCATGTTTTGTAACTTGTTCAGCACTTGTCGGTATTCGAATAGCATCCGATTGCAACTGTAATAATATTTCTTGAAAAATAATTTGTTCTTTTAATCGTTTTTCAGGCTTATTGGAACTATCTAAAGAAAATAAACGCGTTATTTCAGAATCTATAAATTTTTCGTTAATAAGAGTGCCGTATCTCGGGATATGCAATACATGTTTTGCAGCTTCAATTCCTGTTTTTTCTTGCTTGATAATCATACCCCAATTAATATCAGCAACTTCTTTTAGTTCATAATGTACATCTATATCAAAATGCAACCAATAGTAATGTGTATCTGTATCGCAAGGCTTATAACTAAAGTGTTCAAGACCAGGTGCCAAAATGATATATTGCCCTTCTTTCACATCATAATTCACACCATTTTCGCACATATAAATGACTCCACTTTTTACAACTAATAGATCAAAAACAGTAAAAACTCTTTTAATATGCTTCTTACCTTTTTTAAAGCAGTGTGCTCTACCATTAATATATGTCGGGTAAGGTGGAGCTAAGAAACACAAAGTATTCAAAATAAAGCCACTCCTTCAAGGTCGGAAAAATCCAATTATTATCGTTATTATGTCTTTTTATCATATAGAAAAACGTTTACACTAATGATACTGAAAAATTCGTATATGTCCAATAATAACGCATCAAGCCATAGAAAATCGGAGGAAAAACTAGATGAATAAGTTAAAATCTAATAAAACAGAAAGGCTAACTTTATTTGCTATAACTTGGCCTATCTTCATTGAAATCTTATTACACATGTTAATGGGTAGTGCTGATACGTTAATGCTAAGTCAATATGATGATAACGCTGTTGCATCAGTAGGTGTTGCTAACCAAGTACTTAATCTAATTATTGTCATGTTTGGCTTTATTGCAGCAGGTACTAGTATTCTAATTGCTCAATATGTAGGTGCAAAAAAAGAAGAAGAAGCAAACAAAATCGGCGTTGTTTCTATCGCTGCAAATCTAATTTTCGGAATTTTGTTAAGCATTATTATATTCATACTTGCACCTACTATATTAAAGGCAATGAATATCCCTTCAGAGCTAACGGACTCGTCTTTAATCTATTTACAAATTGTCGGTGGATTGTCATTTATTCAAGCATTAATATTAACCATTGCTGCCATCATAAGAAGTCACGGCTTTACAAAAGATGCAATGTATGTAACCTTTGGAATGAATTTAATCAATGTCATAGGAAACTACTTTTTTATTTTTGGTCCATTTGGTTTCCCGGTATTAGGTGTTACTGGGGTAGCTATCTCCACTACACTTAGTCGAACAATTGGTCTTACTGCGATGATCATTATTCTTTATTACCGGACAAAAGGAAATATCCCAATTGCATTTCTTTTTAAAAAGTTCCCTAAGGAGGAACTAAAAAAACTTTTAAAAATCGGCATACCATCAGCTGGTGAACATATCGCATATAATACATCTCAAATAGCAATCACTTATTTCATAGCTTCTATGGGAACAATAGCCTTAACCTCTAAAGTTTATACACAAAACATCATGATGTTTATTTTACTTTTCTCTATTGCCATTGGCCAAGGTACACAAATTTTAATCGGTCAATACGTCGGTGCAGAGAAATTTGTAGCTGCCTACAAACGGTGTATAAAAAGTCTAAAAATTGCCATATTCGTCTCTACTGTAATGGCTATTATTTTCACCTTGTTTAGTAAGCCTTTGTTTAGTATTTTCACAAATAATCCAGAAATTATTACCATTGGTAGTACACTTCTATTTTTAACCATAATTTTAGAGCCTGGAAGAGCTTTTAACCTTGTAGTAATCAGTTCATTACGAGCTGCGGGAGATGTGAAGTTCCCAGTTTATATAGGAATTATTTCAATGTGGGGAGTTGCTGTTGTCCTTTCATACCTTTTAGGAATTCACTTTGGCCTAGGACTAATTGGTGTCTGGATTGCCTTCAGTGCCGACGAATGGCTACGGGGTTTACTAATGTTAAAACGTTGGAGGTCAAAAAAATGGAAGCAAATGTCCTTTGTAGACAAAGAAACTGTAAGGCCATTGTCCATCCAAGAAAAAAAACGTGTCCCTTCAACGTTTCATTAATCAATTCCTTTCTCCTTTTGTAATCGGTCAACTATGTAACTTAATAATTTGTAATATTACTTCCCACACTTTTTGTTATCAATAACTTGTTTAGCAAATTTATTTAACATAAAATAACAGTAACATGAGTTTGGAAAACCTTTTAATCATTTTTAAACTCATACTCCCCTTGCTTGAAGGCTGTTTTACTGAGTACTCGATATAACAGCCTTTTTTTTAATTTTTTCATTATGTATAGTTTAAAAGATCACCATTCAAAAAAGTTTCTACTAAATCTTTTTTGACAAAAAAATATTTCTCTGTGTAAAATAATATATAGATACCTAGCATACATAATTTATGTTAGTAGAAATTATTAATAAAATAAAAATAGGGGGAATTAATTTGAAAAAGAAAATGTTGGTTCTTTTCAGTTTGCTACTGAGCATTTCTCTACTTCTAGTTGCTTGTGGTGACACTGAAACACAATTGCAACTTGGAACTGGAAGTCCAGGCGGTACATATTACCCACTCGGGACAGAAATTGCTAACGTTGTTAGCGCTGAAATCGATGGTCTTTCAGTAAGTGCAGTTTCATCAGGTGCATCTGTTGAAAATCTTTCTATGATTGGCCAAGGAGAAATGGACCTAGGAATGACTGTTCACATTCCTGCTCAGGAAGCAGTTAATGGAGAAGGTGCCTTTGATGCACCTGTAGAAAATTTCGGTTTTATCGGCCACATTTATCCTGAAGTTATGCAAGTTGTCACAACAAAGAATTCAGGTATTACTTCAATTGCTGATTTAGCAGGAAAACGAGTAGCAATTGGTCCAGCCGGTAGTGGTACTCAAGCTGCGGCTAAATTAATTCTTGAAGCACATGGCATTGAGGATGGTGACTATACTGAATTTGCTGAAGGATTCGGTAATGCTGCTGGTCAATTACAAGATGGAAACATCGACGCTCTATTTGGTTTACTAGGATTACCTGCTTCAGCTGTAACAGAATTAGCACTAAACCGCGATATTGTTATTCTTGATATCGAAGGCGAAGCCTTAGATTACATCCTAGCTAATAGCGAGTACGGTCACTTAGAAATCCCTGCGGATGCATATGAATTCTTAGATGCACCTGTAAGTACAGTTACTGCATATGCAGTTTTAGTAGGATCTTTAGATACAATTGATGAAGATTTAGGCTATAACATCACAAAAGCTATGTTTGAAAATGCTACTAAGGTTACACATGATCAAGCACAACATTTAACAATCGAAAATGCTCTTAATGGGTCAGAAGGTTTACCTTTCCATCCAGGAGCAGAAAAGTACTTCAAAGAAATTGGTCTTAAATAATTTAGAAAAATAGACCGGACTTTACGTTCGGTCTATTTTATACGTATCAAACGAGTATCTTTTCCATATTACTTATATTGTATTTTCATCAAAAACTTCCGTTTGAAACGGATATCGATGAAAAAGCAGGAAATATTGAGCCTCCTACTTTTTCATCGATTTTAATTTATTATTCAGGTGGTGAATTCATGGTTAATAAAAATGATCTAAACGAACAAGAACTCTTAGCCAAATATGATCGAGAAGCGGCATATAGAACCAACCTTAAGAAGTGGGCTTGGGTTATTACGATTATTGCTATTTCTTTAACTTTTTTTCAACTTTACACTGCACTTAAAGGGTCTTATGTATCTATGATTCAAGGAGCCATTCATCTTGGTGCAGGATTATCGCTTATTTTTCTTTTATACCCTGTTAAGCGATCACTTATTAAGAATCCAGGAATTGCATGGTATGACGTACTTTTCGCTTTCTTATCGTTAGGTTGTAATTTTTATATTATTTATAATTATGAATGGTTAACGACACGAGCTTTAACAACTGGATTTTCTACTTTAGATGTTATTGTTGCTTCCTTAACAATCGCTTTACTACTAGAAGCAACACGCCGTGCTGTAGGTTTACCCATCGTTATTATTGCTTTACTCGCAATAGCATATGGTTTATGGGGAAAATACATTCCAGTTTTTGGCCATCGTGGTTTTTCATGGGAAGGTTTAGTAAGAAGACTTGTATATAGTGACAATGCAATTTTCGGGATCCCTATTCAAATTTCTTCAACATTTATTTATTTGTTTTTATTTTTTGGTGTTATGCTTACGAAAACTGGTATCGGCCAATTTTTTAATGATTTAGCCTTTGGAGCAACAGGGCGTTTTACCGGTGGAACAGCAAAAGCTGCGGTTTCTGCTAGTGCACTTCAAGGTATGGTGACCGGTAGTTCGGTCGCTAATACTGTTGGATCGGGCTCATTTACTATACCTATGATGAAACGAGCTGGTTTTAAACCTGAATTTGCAGCAGCTTCTGAGGCTTCTGCTTCGACTGGTGGACAAATCATGCCACCAATTATGGGAGCTGCAGCATTCATTATGGCTGAATATACTGGTATCCCATATAGTCAAATTATTATAATAGCAATCGTACCTGCTATCTTATACTTTTCAGGAGTGTTTATGGGAGTACATTTTGAAGCAAAGAAAAGTGGAATTTTAGGCTTACCTAAAAGTGAATTACCGTCTTTCAAAAGTTTAGCTAAACGCGCAGACCTACTCCTCCCTCTATTTACAATCGTCGGTATGCTATTTTACGGATACACGCCTACTTATGCGGCTTTATGGGGTATTTTAGTTTCTTTTTTAGTAAGTTTAACTAGAAAAGATACACGCATGTCGATACGTGATGTATTCCAAGCTTTAGAACAAGGTGCAAGAGTAGCACTGCCTGTTATTGCTGCTTGTGCAAGTGCAGGAATAATTGTTGGAATTGTAGTATTTACTGGTTTAGGTGGAAAAATTGCTGGTGGAATATTAGATTTAGCTGGTGGAAGTTTCTTTTTACTTTTATTCTTTACAATGTTTGCTTGTATTTTATTAGGTATGGGACTACCAACGACTGCAAATTATGTAGTCACTGCTTCAATGGCTGCACCTGCATTACTTGAATTTGGGGTGCCTGTTATTGCTGCCCATATGTTTGTTTTTTACTTTGGAATTGTTGCAGATATTACACCACCTGTTTGTCTCGCAGCCTACGCTGGAGCGGGGATAGCAAGGGCAAATCCTATGAAATCTGGAATTAATGCACTGAAATTAGCTATTGCAGCATTTATCATTCCTTATGTTTTCGTTTATAATCCAGTTTTAGTATTAGAAGATGCAACATTTTCAACCTTTACTCCCGTATTATTAACGGCACTTATTGGAATGACAGCCATTAGTGCAGCGATGATGAATTATTTTGTCTATAAACCATTATTCGTTGAAAGAATTATGTTACTCGTTTCTGGTGTTTTATTGATTTATCCTAATAACTTGGTGTTTTCTTTTATAGGTTTAGTTTTACTTGTTTCAATCGGGACCATTCAACATTTCCGTAAAAAGAGCCATCTTAATCAAAAGGCTAATGCTTAATAAGCATGAAATTTTTGAGCTTTTTAGAGAAATTCACAAATATTGTGGGTTTCTCTTTTTTATATGTTTTAACGCAAAAGCATTTTCTTGTAATCATCTAATAAAAACTAGTAATTTTTTGACCGAATTTGTCTTTATTTGTTATACTTAATTTTGATTACTATAATTCTATTAAAAGGAGCTGATAGGATGGTAATGCCAAAATATGTAACTGACATAAATAAAATTGAGGCGATACCAGAGATTGAGCGGGAAAAATTAAAAAAAATTACAGAGAAATACGTTTTCCGTGTAAATGATTATTACTTAAGTCTGATTGATTGGAATAATCCGAACGATCCCATCCGTAAACTCGTTATTCCAAATGAAGGAGAGCTTGCCGAATATGGGCGCTGGGATGCTTCCGATGAAGCGACTAACTATGTTGTTCCTGGATGCCAGCATAAATATGGAACAACAGCTTTATTAATCGTTTCTGAAGTATGCGGTGCTTATTGCCGTTACTGCTTTAGAAAACGTTTGTTCCGGAATGAAATTAAGGAAGCAATGAATGACGTTAACCCTGGAATTGAGTATATTGCCGAGAATCCAGAAATTAATAACGTTCTACTTACTGGTGGCGATTCATTAATTTTAGCTACAAAAAAACTACGTCTGATTATAGAACGTCTAAGAGCGATTGACCATGTAAAGATTATCCGATTAGGATCAAAGATGCCGGTTTTTAACCCAATGCGTATTTATGAAGATCAAGAATTCCTCAATCTTATTCGGGAATATTCAACTCCTGAAAAACGCATTTATATTATGGCACATATTAATCATCCAAGAGAAATTACAGAAGAAGCTAAAAAAGGGTTTCAAGCTCTCCATGACGCCGGAGCAATTGTTGTTAACCAAACTCCAGTATTAAAAGGAATTAATGATGATCCCGTTGTTTTAGGTGAATTACTTGATCGATTGTCATGGGCTGGTGTAACACCTTACTATTTCTTTATCAATCGCCCGGTGGCAGGAAATAACGATTTTGTACTTACATTAGAGGAAGCTTATCATATTGTTGAACAAGCAAAAGCACGTACATCTGGGTTAGGTAAACGCGTTCGCTTGTCTATGAGCCATACATCTGGAAAAATCGAAATACTAGCAATTGAAGATGGTAAAGCATACCTAAAATACCATCAATCTAGAGATAAAGAATACGGAAAGTTCATGGTTCTAGATTGTCCAAAAGATGCCGCTTGGTTTGATGATTTGCCTGGAAATGAAAAATATTGGAAAGCACCAGTCAAGAAGGAAGAAGCAATCCAATCAGCAAATGAGATCATGAGTGAAAAAGAACTAGTTAGAAGTTAAGAAAACGACAAGCTATACGGCTTTTCAAGGGGAGAAATTTATGGTTTCTTAATCTATAAGAAAAACTTGGCTTATCGCCAAGTCCTAAAGCGAAAGCCTTAGTTTTTCTTATACTATTCCTTTAGAGAAGTTAAACTTTCTTAAAGTACAAAAAAGGAGCTAACTTTAAAAGCAAAGTTAGCTCCTTTTTTGTTGAAAGAAATGGCAATCAACACTTACTAAGGAAATATTAAAATACTAATATAAATTAGGATTATTTACATTCCAATTCATTTGCAATTCTTCTAAATCATCATCATAATCTATCATAGTAGGCATTTGGCCGACAGTTTGNTGTGGTGTCATTCCTGGCGCTGGCATTCCCATTTGCTGTGGTANCATTCCTGGCGCTGGCATTCCCATTTGCTGTGGTNNCATTCCTGGCGCTGGCATTCCCATTTGCTGTGGNANCATTCCTGGNGCTGGTACCCCCATATGTTGCGGTGGTATTGCTGGCANTGGCATTCCCATTTGCTGTGGTACCATTCCTGGNGCTGGGCATCCCATATGGTGTGGTAATACCCCTGGCTGTATACCCATTTGGTATGGCATTACTCCCGTATGCATATGTTTATTACTATTACATCCACAAGACATTCTATTACCCCTTCCTGATTGTAAGTTAGGTACTTGTTTAAGTTGACACTATCAATCTTATGAAATAGGAGGATGTCTTGTGATAATTTTCCAATTAGTTTTTAGGTATTTGAATAATTTAGGCAATAGCCCTAAGATTTTTCTAATGCGTTCTAGCCTAGGAGTGCACGGTCGCTAGCCATTTCTGTCCCTCTAATACGCTGAAACTCTTTCATTAGCTTATCAATTGTTAATTGTTGTTTTTCTTTACCAGCAATATCTAATATGATTTGACCTTTATCCATCATTATTAATCGATTTCCTAAATCTAGCGCTTGCTGCATATTATGAGTAACCATAATTGTTGTTAATTTGTATGTTCTTACAATATCCCCAGTTAATTTAGTAATCATTTCTGCTCTTGAGGGATCAAGTGCAGCAGTATGCTCATCAAGTAGTAAAATATTTGGCTCTGTAAAAGTAGCCATTAAAAGCGACAGTGCTTGCCTTTCTCCACCCGATAGCAAACCTACCTTTGCCGATAAACGATTTTCTAACCCTAATCCCAGTGATTGTAAATATTCACGAAACATTTCTTTTCGTTTCTTATTAACACCAAACCTCAATGTTCTTCTCTGATTTCGACTATAAGCAATCGCTAAATTTTCTTCAATTGTCATATTAGGTGCGGTGCCCGCCATTGGATCTTGAAAAACACGACCGATGAGTGCTGCCCGTTTATATTCAGCGATATGAGTTACTTTATTTCCACCGATATAAACTTCCCCAACATCGGGTAACAAGGATCCGGATATGGTATTCATTAATGTTGACTTACCCGCTCCGTTACTACCGATAACGGTGATAAAATCCCCTGCTTCTAAAGATAGATTAATATTCTGAAGGGCTTTTTTCTCATCAAGGGTTCCTTCATTAAAGGTGATGCTAATATTATTAAGTTGCAGCATTTCTTTCCCCTCCTTGAGATTTTGATAACTCTAATCGTTTACGCTGCTTCCGCCTTTTTTCTTGCTGTGTGGCCATTACTTTTGGGACGATAAGTGCAGCTGTTACGATAAGAGCAGTAATTAACTTCATATCTCCTGTTTCTAAAAACTCTACTCTCAGTGCCAAGGCAACCACAATTCTATATATAATGGCACCACCGATAACTGCTAGGGTCGTACGTGCAATAGTCTTCGTACCAAAAAGTGCTTCACCGATAATTACTGACGCTAAACCAATAATAATCATTCCAATACCCATACCCAAATCTGCAAAGCCACCGTGCTGAGCAATTAATGCCCCAGACAATGCCACTAGTCCATTAGATATTCCTAAACCAACAATAATTAAATAGTCTGTATTAGCAGAGAAGCTACGAATCATTTTCTTGTTATCGCCCGTTGCTCTTAATGCTAAGCCAACCTCAGTTTTTAAAAATTGATCCAATAATAACTTTGCAATGAATGTAATAATTAGTCCAGCAAAAATAACTGCCCATGTCCGAGGCATATGTGAAACTCCCAAAAATGCTAATATTCCATTAAAAAATTGGTCGAAGCCTAGATTTTGCCAAAAGTTTGTAATTTGCTTAATTAGCGTTGTCTCATTTAACAATGGTAAATTCGGTCTCCCCATAATACGTAAATTAATAGAATAAAGTGCGATCATCATTAATATTCCTGATAATAAAGGATTAATCTTCCCTTTCGTATGAAGAATCCCTGTGACACAACCAGCAATGAACCCAGCCACTACAGCTCCAATTGTTGCAATAATAGGAGAGTAGCCATTAATAACCATTATTGCGGCAACTCCTGCTCCTGTCACAAAGCTCCCATCTACCGTTAAATCCGGAAAATCAAGTATACGAAAGGTGAGGTAAACCCCTAATGCCATTAGAGCATAGATGATACCTGATTCAATTGAGCCAAAAATAGAGATAAACACAAAACTCATCCTTCCTAATTATAAGTCACATACTTATTTAAAATGTCATGTAGTCAGTAATGTCTGACCACATGACACCTAAACTAATAAATTATTCAAATTTCCACCAACAATTATTACTCTAAAATTTTAGCAATTTCATCCCACTCGGCATTCCATTCAACATCTTGAGCTTCTGCTGCACTCTTATTAATTAATAATGATAATTCAGGTGGTATTTCAACATTCATTTCAGAAGGTACTTTTTCTCCTTTTAAAATTGCTGCAGCCATTTCACCTGCTCGGTATCCAATCGAAAAGAAATCAACACCATATGTGACAAAACCACCTGCATCAAGGGATTCAGGATCACCAACGATTAATGGTATACCATAGTCATTAGCAGTACCAACTAAAGAACCTAAGCCCTGAACAACTGTATTATCAGTTGTCATTAAAAACACATCAACATTACCAACTAGAGAATCAGCTGCTTGCTGTACTTCAGCAGATGTAGCAACAGTTCTTTCTACTAATGTAAGACTTGATCCTTCTAATGCTTCTTTAATTGCTTCTAATTGAGAAACTGAGTTCGCTTCACCAGAATTATAAATATATCCAACTTTTGCACCTTCAAAATTTGTATCAATAAATTCGATCGTTCTTTTCGTAAATTCAGGATGTAAATCAATAACACCAGTAATATTTTCTCCAGGTTGATCTAATGCTTCAACAATACCTGCGCCAACTGGATTAGACACAGAAGCAAATACGATAGGAATTTCGTTCGTTGCATTTAACGCACCTAATGTACTCGGTGTAGAGTTTGTAAAGATAAGATCTACTTGATTGGCAACAAATTGGTTAGAAATTGTTGCGACATTATTTTGATCGCCTTGTGCACTTTGGAAGTCGTAAGTAACGTTCTCTCCTTCAACAAAACCATTATCATCAAGCGCTGCTTTAAAACCTTCAAAAGCTGCATCTAATGATGGATGCTCAACAATTTGAGTTGCTCCAATTTTTATTTGTTTAACTTCGTTCTCTTCTTGCGATTGTTCATTTGAACCACAAGCGACAAGAGCAAAAATTGCCAATAATAACATTGCAAAACTACTAATCATTTGTTTCTTCATAGTTAAGTCCCCCTGAAAATTTAAAATATTTAAATAATATAATATTATATTATTTTTGCATTGTAAACAAAAAAATTTGTTACTTTAAAGCGTTTTAGCGACATAGGTCATTTTTTATTAAATAGTTCTATTTCTTACTTTTTTAATGTGGAACACGAACCTAAACACCTTCATATATTACTAATGATAAAATATGAAATGAGTGAAAAAAGATGAGCGTTATCATCCCTTATAAATTTATCTCAAAAAATGGACATAGGATACTTCTTCGATCAGCAAGTCCAACAGATGCAAGACCTCTATGTCAATTAAGTTATGAGGTTATTAGTGAAAATGATACGTTAGTCGCTACTATTGAAGAATTTTATCTTAATGAAGAAAAACAAAAAGAGTCTATATATTTTTACAATGATGATCCAAGAAGTTGCCTAATTGTAGCTGAGTACAATAGACAGATTATTGGTATGTTAACCTTTCAGGGGGGGACATTACAAAAATATCAACATCATGGTTCGATTGGAATCATTGTTAAAAAAGATTTTCGAGGGACCGGGGTAGGTAAAGCACTCCTTTCAACTTTAATTGAATGGGCTGATTATAATCCTTTATTAGAAAAACTTTGTTTGGAAGTTTTAGCCTCTAACAAAAGTGCTATTCTCTTATACAAATCACTTGGATTTATTGAAGAAGGAAGACTAGTAAATCAAGTAAAGCTGGGAAACGGTAGATATGACGACTTAATAATTATGGGGAAGTTTTTAGATTACGAATGGCATTTGTGAATACCACAAATGCCATTCGAAAAATTTTCCGTATCTTTATTGAACAACAACCGCTGTTCCGTATGCAACAATCTCAGAAGCGCTATTCATTACTCCTGAAGTTTGTAAACGCACACCAATAATGGCATTCGCCCCTAGTTCCTCTGCATCTTTTACCATTCTACTAATAGCAATCTTTCTTGCTTTATCCATCATATCTGAATATTCCTTAATCTCACCACCCACAATGTTTTTAAGACCAGCTAAAATATCACTACCTATATGCTTCGCTTGAATAGTACTTCCTTTCACAAAGCCTTTGTAAGCAATTACCTCTTTACCTGGGATTTGTTCAGTAGTTGCGATAATCATCGTCATCTTCCTCTCTTTTTTCTTTTATTCTTTCCTTTATTATTACTACAATTAACGATATTGCGCACAGTACATTTAGAGCAATTAAATACAGAGCAACAACAATATTAATAAAAAAGAAAACAATAGCAATCGCTTGAAACAAAAAAGTTAAAATTAATAATATCAATTTTAGATTTTTCATTAATATTTATCTCCCTCAATTACATAAATCTAACTTCAATTATACAACAAAAACCAATATTTTCATTTTTTTTGTTATTTGGTGGGATTCGTGGAAATGATGATGATTATATACAAATAATTTATAATATTTATGTTAAAATACGATAGTGCTTAATATCTTAGAAATTGAGGGATTATATTTGAAAATTGTATTAACAACATTAAATGCAAAGTTTATTCATACCGCACTTTCTCTTCGACTATTAAAGGCTTACGCTGAGCCTGAATATGAAGTTGAAATAAAAGAATACACTATTAAGGATCCAAGTTTAAACATATTATCAGATCTTTACGAAAAAAATGCTGATGTCATCGGCTTCAGTTGTTACATTTGGAACATTGAAAAAACGATCGAAATTATAAAAATGTTAAAAAGAGTTAAGCCCTCATTAAGAATTATCTTGGGGGGACCAGAAGTCTCTTTTGATGTTCCTTATTGGATGGACAGAATCCCAGAAGTCGACTTCATCGTATCTAACGAAGGAGAAGAAACATTTAAACATCTATTAGATGAAATTTGTGGAGAACAGAAGTATCATCTAGTATTTGGGGCAACTTACCGAAAAGATAATGAAGTGATTGTAAACCCACCACGTCCAAATATGAAATTAGAAACGATACCTACTGCCTACCGATTTCTAGAGGACAAAGAAGATATAAAGAAACGAATTATTTATTTTGAAACAAGCCGAGGTTGCCCTTTTAGTTGTTCCTTTTGTTTATCATCAATAGAAGTAGGAGTCCGTTACTTTGATATCGAGAGAGTAAAAGAAGATTTATTATATTTAATTAACAACGGTGCCAAAATTATTAAATTTATCGATCGGACCTTTAACATTAAGCGAGACTACGCATTAGAAATTTTTCAATTTTTGATTGATAATCACCAAGGCTGTGTTTTTCAATTTGAAATAACAGCTGATATCATGCGACCTGAAGTGCTGGAATTTCTAAATACTCACGCCCCATCTGGAGTTTTTCGTTTTGAAATTGGTATACAATCGACAAACGATGCAACAAACGAACTAGTAAACCGTAGACAAAACTTCGAGAAACTTTCAAGAACCGTAAATATGGTCAAAGAAGGTAATAAAATTGATCAACACCTAGATTTGATTGCGGGACTTCCAGAAGAGGATTATATTTCATTCAAAAAAACTTTCAACGATGTATTTGCTATGCGGCCTGAAGAGCTGCAATTAGGCTTTTTAAAGATGCTTCGGGGAACTGGTTTAAGAAAACAGGCAACACAGTATGGCTATGTTTTTATGGATCATTCACCATATGAAATTTTGCAGAATGATGTGTTATCTTTCTCTGAAATAATTCGCATCAAACGAGTTGAAGATATTTTAGAAAAATATTGGAATGCTCACCGGATGGATCATACCATTGAATTCTTAGTAGAACATGAATTCCCAACTGCTTTTGATTTTTTCCAAGAATTTGGAGACTATTGGGACAAACAAGGTTGGTCAAAAATTGGACATCAACTCGAAGATTTATTTTTACGAATTCAGCAGTTTTTACAACAAAGAGCAACAAATAACTTCGAAATAATTAAAGGAATAATGATTTATGACTTTTTCTTAAATCATAAACATAAACCCCGAAAAACATGGTGGGATTTCACATTAACAAAAGGGGAACAAGCAAATCTTCTAGAATACGTTGCAGAAAATAGTCAACAAGTCTCTGCTTCATTTAGTGACCTACAACTTTCTGTGAAGGATTTGCATAAGCACACGATGATCGAAGTTCTTCCTTTTAACATAAAACATTATTTCAAATCAAAAGAAGTTATAATAAGTAAGACTCTTCTCATTACTTATTTTGATCCTAAAATGCAAAAAGCCTACCCGTTTATTTTACCGGAAATAGGTGCTATCCTAAAAAAATAAGATAAGCTAGAACAGATCATGCTAAATGATCTGTTCTTTTATATTTATATACTTATAGACCACTTATTTTAATAGCTGTCTAGCTTCGTCGCTTGTACTTTTCTCAGTGCAAAAATATATTGGTATTACTCACACTTAGTGATACACTTTTTAGTCAGAGGTGTTTTAATGGAAAAGTGGAATTATTTATTAATCATTATCGGGGCTTCTTTATGGGGAACAATTGGTATTTTTGTACAAGGTTTATATACTTTGGGACTCACACCACTTCAAGTAGTAACAGTTCGTGTATCTTGTGCAGCCATTATTTTAATTCTATATCTACTTATAACAAACCCTACTTTATTAAAAATCCATAAACAAGATTATAAGTACTTTGTTGGAACAGGTATATTTTCTATCGTATTTTTTAATTGGTGCTTTTTTACTGCGATCCAGGAAACTTCTCTATCCGTAGCAGCTATATTACTTTATACAGGTCCTGCTTTCGTAACTATTTTATCAAGAATTTTGTTTAATGAATGGCTTACAACAAGAAAACTTTTCTCTCTTTTACTTACACTTGTTGGCTGTATTTTTGTAATAGGTTTATTTCCACTTGAAAATTCCAAAGTTAGTTTATATGGAGTAATTGTTGGGCTTGGATCTGGGTTAACCTATGCTTTATATAGCATATTTTGTAGATATGCATTAAAAAAGTACAACTCTCAAACCGTCACTGCTTACACGTTTATATTTGCAGCAATCGCTTTGCTACCGTTTAGCGGATTGTGGAATATAGAAAATATATTTCATACTACTTCTTTCTGGAGTAACGGTATTAGTTTAGGATTTTTCCCTACTGTTTTAGCTTATTTACTTTATACGAAAGGACTTAATAAAGTTGAAACAAGTAAAGCCTCAATCACAGCCACCATCGAACCTGTTGTTGCTGCATGTATTGGAATATTTATGTTCGGCGATCTATTAACTATGTGGCAATTGATAGGAATTTCCTCTGTTTTACTTGGAGTTATAGTCGTTTCAGATTCTACCAAAGATCAAAAACACAAAAAAACTTTTCAACAAGGGCAAACAACTGCCTAAAATTTTACTATAAGAAAACGGAGTATCTATATACGTTTAAACATAGATACTCCGTTTTCTTATTCTATAGTTTTACTATATTCCCTTATATGTGTAATCCTCTCAACCATTGGTGGATGCGTATAACGAAAAATCTTCACTATAGTTGGTGGATTTACGTCTGATAGACCTTCCACTGATAATTTATGAAATGTCGCAACAGCTGCATCTGGATCGTTCGTTAAATCTATTGCATAACGATCTGATTGGTATTCATAAACCCTCGAAATAGCATTACTTACTGGACTTACAACAAAACTTAGTAATGATAGGATTAAAAGGATAATTGGTAAAGCTGCTATGTTATCGGGTTTAATTTTAAGTCGCTTTCCAAAATTGTTAATTATTAATGAATAAAACTTGCTTGTTACATAAAGGCCAACAAAGCTAGCTGCAATCATTCCTATTAATAGCAATGGCAAGTGATTTAGATCATAATGCCCCATTTCATGTGCCATCACAAACAATACTTCTTCTTTATTTAATCGCTCTAATGTCGTGTCCCACAATACGATTCGTAGATTACTACCAATCCCTGTTACATAGGCATTAAGGGCATTCGTTTTATCAGCCATATTCACTTCATACACTCTATCAGCAGGAATATCAGCTTCCTTTGCTAATAATAATATTTCTTGTTCAAGCTCCTTATCTTTTATTTGATAAAACTCGTGATATAACGGATCAATAACTACAGGTTGAATAAACATTAAGAACAACGTAAATGGAATAGATAAGAGCCAAGTATATAACCACCACTTTTTAGGCCACTTTGAAATAATATGCATAATGACATAAGCAACAATTGTTAAGATAACAGCTTCTACCCAAAAGGTAATTAATTGATCTTTCATCCAGCTCTGAAAAGCTTGAATGGAAATTCCATACTTCTTGCTTAAAGTATATGAAAAATAGTTAATCGGAAACGTAACAATCCAACTAAAGGTAGATAAAAGAATCACATATAGTGTCGTTTGTAAAAAACGATACCTAATTACCCGCTCTGACCATCGAGCAAAAAACTGGGACAGACCAAACAATAAAACAAATAAATAAATGAGCCATTCAAATGGTAAGTTGATAAAATAGATAACATTTCTCCATTTTGAAAACTGTGATGATAATTGATATTGTTCTTCATCCATGAAAGTAAGTGGATCTGCTTCTGTTCCTACATAATGTTCAGGTAAAGGCGTATTTACTGTAAATAAATATGTAGATATGGATACAGCATATAGCAAATAAATAATGAAGATTCCCCAAAAAAGCTTTCTCACTTTTTATCCTCCCCTTCTTAGTAGCCTACGTTTAGTAATACTTAAGATTATATATTTACTACGGTGACCTTCTTCGAATCTGCTTTTGAAACGTATAAAGCTGAACTTCAATCAGTGGGGGTTTTCCTTCATCCCCCACTGATTGTTAGTTCAACTTATACCACGGGCATAAGAATAACTAATCATCAGCTTCACTGATGAAAGTTATTCTATATCGGACCTTTAGGGGCAGTTAATCCCCCACCTAAACTTCTCGATTTTCTTAAGTTTTGAGGTGGGGGTCTTACTGCCCATTAAGAGTGGGATAAAAATTTAAATTCTATGTGCGATTTCAATAGTTTGTCTTAAATTTTAAAATGTATTTTTTAAAAATGAGGACAAAGACTCCTATATTAGTTTAGGCGATAGAATTGAATTTAGAACTCTAAAAGCGTATTATTATAAAAACAATGATGCGAATGATACTTTTTACTTTTTAAAAAGAGGATAATATTACCAATGTATTATGTACATTATTCTAATTCAGAAACAGATTTGAAATACATACTTTTTTATCTCTATGAAAATATCGTAAATATGTGAGCTTTTATACATTTTATCATAATAATTAATTGTATAATAAACTGTATAATTTTTCACAGAAAAGAGAGTGAAATACATGGGAAAATCATTTACTAAACGTTTTTACTTTCTAGCAACTTTTCTCCTACTAATTTTAGTAGCATGTAATGCTACAAATGAAGAAGCTAATCCTAACAACTTTCCTGAATATGTATTAAATGCAACTTATCCTGGTGCAATGGCTGCTTATGAATATGCCGTTGAAGCTGAGGAAGGAATCCTTGAATATATTCCATGCTATTGCAACTGTTTTGTTGAACCATTTAATCATAAGAATGTTAAGGAATGTTTTATTTCAAGTGAACACAGTACCAATGATTTGCTTGTTTATGATGATCACGGCGCTGGCTGAGGGATTTGTATAGAAATTGCACTGGATGTGCAAAAATTACATGAACAAGGTGTACCCCTTCAAGAAATTCGTGACTTTATTGATGGTGAATATTCAAAATATGCTCCACCTACCCCTACACCTTATCCACCAGCAAATTAAATAGTTTATTTAATAAGAAGAAAAGCCATTATAGTGAAAAGTTCGCTATAATGGCTTTTTTCTATTATTTTCCTGTTTCTTTAAATGTTTTAATTCGAGAGCCAATCTCATCACGAACTCTTTGGAAGAATGCCCACTTTTCTTCATCTGTTCCTTCTGCTTTTGCCGGATCGTCAAATCCCCAATGAACGCGATCCTTATTTTTGGGTGTTGCTGGGCATACATCGTTAGCATGGCCACATAATGTTACGACTAAATCGGCATTTGCTAAAATTTCAGGATCAATAGTGTCTGAGGTTTGATTGGAAATATCAATACCAATTTCTTTCATTGCTTTAACAGCATTAGGATTTACACCATGAGCTTCTATTCCAGCAGAATAAACATTCCACTCATCTCCTAAATAATGATGACCAAACCCTTCTGCCATTTGGCTACGGCATGAATTTCCTGTACATAAAAAGTAGATTGTTTTTTTTGACATGTGTAAGTAAGTCTCCTTTAATAAAATAATATCTCTTTTCACTCATAATGAGCTATAAGACCTGCACTTCAAAACAAAGTAAATCTTAGTCTTTTCAGTGAGACATAAGTTTAGCAATCAGTTTAAATTAGTAAATCTAAACCGATTGAAATAATACTTTCTATCAATAACGACACTATTGGGCTAACTTTGAATCAGGAAACCAGTGTCGTGTATTGTTTGATATACGAACTAACGCTAACATCAGAGGAACTTCAACGAGAACCCCAACAACCGTTACGAGTGCTGCACCAGATTGAAGACCAAATAATGCGATGGCTACCGCTACTGCCAATTCAAAAAAGTTACTAGCACCGATCATTCCAGCAGGTGAGGCAATTTCATGTGGCAATTTCCAGGCTTTTGCCCATCCGTATGCTATGGCAAATATAAGGAACGTTTGAATGATTAAAGGAATGGCAATTAACACAATATGGATTGGATTGTTTAATATAACATCACCTTGGAAAGAGAAAAGGATGATTAACGTTAACAATAAGCCAGTAATCGTAACATTATCAAATTTCTTTATAAAGACATTTTCAAAATACTCTTTTCCTTTATTCTTAACAATGTAAGTTCTTGATAAATATCCACCTACTAATGGAATAACGATAAATAACACAACAGATAAGAGTAATGTGTCATATGGCACTAATACATTACTTACACCTAATAAAATCATGACAATTGGAGCAAATGCAATTAATAAAATCAAATCATTTACAGCAACTTGAACAAGTGTATAGGAAGGATTCCCTTTCGTTAAATGACTCCAAACAAATACCATCGCAGTACAAGGGGCTGCCCCTAATAATACGGCACCTGCAATATATTCAGTAGCTAGGTCTGCTGGAATAAGCCCCCCAAAAATTATTTTAAAAAACAGCCATGCAAATAAAAACATTGTAAACGGCTTAATTAACCAGTTTGTCGTACAAGTCACAATTAACCCCTTTGGCATTTTTAATGCCCCTACGATACTAGAAAAATCAATTTTCAACATCATCGGATAAATCATTAGCCAAATTAGAATAGCGACAGGAATTGATACTTGGGCATATTCAAATCTGCTTAACGTCTCTGGGATAAAAGGAAGCCACTGGCCAATAGCAACTCCAACGATAATACATAACGCAACCCATATCGTTAAATAGCGTTCAAAAAACCCAATTCCTTTCACTTCCGTTTCATTACTCAATTCTCTCACTCTCCTCAAACTTCTATTAATCACAACAAACGTTTTTACTAATTCTCTCTAACTGCAGTAATTTTTCATCTTGATCAGGGATATGGTCTAATATCGAGAGAATAACCGAATAAGCATCATTTTCTTTATTTAGTGAATAAAAAATCCATTGTCCTTTTCTTTTCTCTGTTACTAAGTTTGCATCTTTTAATTTACGAATATGTTGACTAATAGACGGTTGGCTCATTTCTAAAAGTTCAACAAATTCACATACACAACAATCCCTTTCTTTCAATAGACTAACTATCGTTAGCCTTGTTTTATCTCCTAATAACTTTAATACAACAACCATTTTTTCTATAGGGATTTTATCCATGAATTCAACTCCCTTAATTAATTTCATTACATGTATTATTATATAAGTATATACTTATATGTCAATGAGAAATATGATAAAATAAAAAAGAATTATATCTTACTTAGCACGGAGAAAATAACCTTAATACGATCCGTGTAGCATTGATACAATGTTCAACCTAAAATCTATAACTTAAGGAGAGATTTAACATGAAGACAAAAATTGAAATTTTTGACCCTGCCCTTTGCTGTCCAACTGGTGTTTGTGGACCTGATGTTGACCCAGAATTAACTCGTATTGCAAGAGACGTAGCAACTCTCGTTAATAAAGGTCATGACGTTATTAGATATAATCTAGCTCAAAATGCTGAACCTTATGTATTAAATAAGGATATTAGTATGCTTATGGAGGCTGAAGGAGTAGACGGTTTACCCGCTACCGTTGTGAATGGCAAAATAGTAAAAACACATAAGTACCCTTCGAAAACAGAACTAGCTACATGGCTAAATATTGATGTTACTGAATTAGAAGTCAAGAACTCGCCATTAAATATTGATCTCAAGTCAATATAAATAATTAATCTGATTAGCGAAAAAGATGCCCACCACATACATTTTTAATAAAGTTCCGTGGTGGGCTAATTAAGAGCAGATTGTTTTAAATATACTTGAAAGGTTGGTATCATCATGGAATTATTTCACCCAATGAAATTACCTGAAACTCGACATTTCTTTTTTACTGGTAAAGGAGGAGTCGGTAAAACATCAACCGCTTGTGCTACTGCGGTTGCTTTAGCACAAGCCGGTAGAAAAGTATTAATTGTAAGCACTGACCCCGCATCTAACCTTGAGGATGTATTTGATGAAACGTTATCAAATACTCCAAAAGCAATCAGTGAAGTGCCTAATTTATTTGCTTCAAATTTAGACCCAGAAGAAGCCGCCAAACAATATCGGGAAAGTGTCATTGGTCCTTATCGTGGTAAGCTCCCTAAAGCAGCCCTCGATAATATGGAAGAGCAGCTTTCTGGTGCTTGTACAGTTGAAATAGCTGCTTTTGATGAATTTACGAACTTATTATCAAATGATGATTTAACAAAGCAATTTGATCATGTTATTTTCGATACGGCTCCTACTGGACATACGTTACGTTTATTACAATTGCCAACTGCATGGTCTGATTTTTTAGAAGAAAATACAACTGGTACCTCTTGTTTAGGTCCTTTATCTGGCCTTGCATCAAAAAAAGACCTTTACGCACGTACGGTAACAGCACTTTCTAATAGGGAAGAAACAACACTTATACTTGTATCAAGACCAGAGTATTCATCACTAAGTGAAGCCGAACGTGCAGCTACTGAGTTAAGTGAACTTGGAATTAAAAATCAAGCACTGATTATTAATGGTGTTTTTCACGTTTTGGACAGAAACGATCATGTAGCAAATCAATTTGAAAGAAAACAACTTACAGCTTTAGAGCAAATGTCAGATTATTTGAAATCTCTTACTACATTTCAACTCCCTTTAGTTCCGTTTAATTTAACCGGAATAGAAGCACTGAAGAAACTGTTTGTACCTGTTGAAGTTACAAATAGAATTATTACTAATAAACTGACAGCAAATACGATACCACCACTGAAAACTATGATTGATGCCTTTTCAAAAAATAAAAGTGGAGTAATTATGACTATGGGGAAAGGAGGAGTTGGTAAAACAACAATTGCAGCAGCTATTGCCATTGGACTAGCAGAAAAAGGACATCACGTTCATCTTACAACTACTGACCCAGCAGCACATTTAACTACCGTCTTAAAAGATACGAAAGTAACAAATAAAATTTCGATTAGTCGTATTGATCCTAAAAAAGAGGTTGAGAATTATCGTGACCAAGTTTTAAATAAAGTAAGAGAAACATTAGATGAGGAAAGTTTAAAATACATTGAAGAAGACTTACGTTCTCCTTGTACTGAGGAAATCGCAGTTTTTCAGGCATTTGCCAATATCGTGGACAAGTCAAAAGAAACATTTGTTGTGATTGATACTGCACCTACTGGGCATACATTACTTTTACTAGATGCAGCTCATTCCTATCATCGTGAGGTTACTCGTTCTAGTGGGAACATCCCAGAAGCAGTAAAAAACCTATTGCCTCGACTTCGTGATGAAAAAAATACAAACGTAGTGTTGGTAACACTTCCAGAAGCAACACCTGTTTTTGAAGCTAGCCGACTCCAAGAAGACTTACGTCGTGCACAAATCTCACCAAAATGGTGGGTGATAAACCAAAGCTTTCAGGCCTCCAGCACTACTGACCCTATCCTTCAAGGACGGGCTCTCGCTGAAGAACAGTGGATTAAAAAAGTAAAAGATGAACTGTCGAAACAATGCGTAATTGTGCCTTGGCAAGCTGATGACATGATTGGAAGCGAAAGTCTAAAAAAGTTGTTATAAGGTGAACTTCAATAATAGGCAGTATTGAGTGTATAAAGCTGAACTTCAATCAGTGGGGGTTTTCCTTCATCCTCCACTGATTGTTATTAGTTCAACTTATACCACGGGCATAAGAATAACTAATCATCAGCTTCACTGATGAAAGTTATTCTATATCGGACCTTTAGGGGCAGTTTATCCCCCACCTAAACTTCTCGATTTTCTTAAGTTTTGAGGTGAGGGTTTTACTGCCCTTAAGAGTGGAATAAAAATGGCGTTTGAATTATTTTACTAATTCTAAACGCCTTTTTTGTCGGTACTTTGGTTTTTTCCCCATACAATTGAAATCGTCAAAATGATACTCATATTTTCTCCACTTTTCACATCACTTTCACTTTGTTGTGTATTTTCTTATCATTCGCCTATAGAACATATTCTTCTAGGTCAATCGTTAATTCAAACCCCTTTTTTGAAAATTTAATGCCGTCTTTATACTTAAATAAAATTTCATTGTATTTTTCTGCAAGCTTTGCGAATTCTTCCTTATTACCATTTTTTAGAGCATGATCGATTTCCTTTTGAAGTTTCGATGTTTGAAAGCGGTAAATGGATACTTCTAAAAACATCTGAGCATATAAGGAGTCAAGTATCTCTACAGAAGGCTCCCTATGGTTATTCATTAATGACAATTTCCTCAACATTTTTTTATTTATCATAAACTTTTCCATATTTAAAACCTCCTTTTTTTAATTATAATAAATTTTTTGATTATTTTCAACTTTCTGAGTTTTTAGTCAAGTTATCTCACAAGGTTTTTACTTCAGTTAATTTAAAGCGTAAAGTTTTAGCTTTTTTCTATATATATCATCATACTCCACCAATATTCTCTTTTTTTTCACAGCGTTTAATCTCAAAATATGTTATTTTTAAATAAAGAAAATCGATTTAATTCTATTAATGTTGTAAAATATAGTAAGATTGTTAACTTATCGACGATTTCTTTACCTTATATTTACAAATTATGTTTTTGTTTTTTCTAGGAGGACTACTAATGGTCAAAATTACAAAAGAGACATTTTTTGACGAGTTAAGCGAAGAAGAGAAGCAGTACCTTTTGTCACAAGGAACTGAGATTTCTGTCCAAAAAGGTAATTCTTTATTTTTCGAAGGGGATCGTCCTAAACATATCTACTTCATAAAATCCGGTAGAGTTCGCTTAAGTAAAACAAGTGTTGAAGGTAAAGTTTTATTTTTTCAGCTGAAACAGGATAATGATTTTATTGGAGAGCTAAGTTTATATAATAACTTAAAACTTACCTCTAATGCTGATGTTATTAAAGACTCTATATTGGTTAGATTTGAAAGGGAAGTAATAGAAGATATTTGTCGTGTAAATGGTGCAATTGCTTTAGCATTTATGAGACGAATTTCAATCCATAGTAACTCACTTCTTGCACAATTTCGTGATCTCATTTTTTGTGGAAAAAAAGGTGCACTATTTTCAATATTAATCCGACTTAGCAATGCTCACGGTACTCCTTGTGAAAATGGTATTTTAATAAACAAAAAATTAACAAGTCAAGAGTTAGCTAACTATATCGGAGCAACTAGAGAGAGCATTAGTAGAATATTAAAGAATTTAACTAATGAAGAGATTATCTCTATAAATTCAAAGTATATTACAATTAAAAATATCGAGTACTTACAAGAGCATCTTCGCTGTGAATCTTGTCCGTATGTTGAATGCACAATATAATTCAATAGGTTACGTAAAAGTAGAAGAAGTGGTATAGACGTGAAATATAGACGCAATGAAACATTTCGTTATAAAGCTGAACTTCAATCAGTGGGGGTTTTCCTTCATCCCCCACTGATTGTTAGTTCAACTTATACCACGGGCATAAGAATAACTAATCATCAGCTTCACTGATGAAAGTTATTCTATATCGGACCTTTAGGGGCAGTTTATCCCCCACCTAAACTTCTCGATTTTCTTACGTTTTGAGGTGGGGGTCTTACTTGCCCCTTAAGAGTGGGATAAATTTTTATTTTATTAACTGATAGCCAATCACTTTAAACCCTTGCCCTTTTAAAAAGCGTACCGTTAAATTTTTTGAAACATAATCAGAGGCTACTACAACAACTTGATTACTCGAGATTTGTTGATGATGCCGCTTTAAATAAGCATACGGAAGATTAACAGCTCCTTGAACTGGTTTATGGAGAGAATCTCGATAATCTCTCACATCTAAAAATACTGTATTGTTATTTACTATTTTTTGATCTTCATCCATATTTGGGACGTATAAAACAGGAAAATACATTTGATATAAATAAACAAACAGAAGTAAGAAAATAACAATTATGATAATGTACATACTCTCCCCCAGAGTTCCTTCACTTTTATAACATATTTTCTATTATATTGAACTCGTAACCTTTAGCCAAGACAATTGTCTTTTTATCTCCAAAAAAGTGCTTGAAGAAAAAATTAATATATTTTTTCCTTCAAGCACTTATATTCATCCATACCATCCACTTTAGAAGTAAAGACTACAGTTTGTAAATATTGTCCTTTATAAATTTTCGCTTACAATTACTGACCAACCTTTACCTCGATATGCATTATAACCTTTGGTCTTACAAAACGCATAGATCTTTTCTTGACCACCTATTTTTTCTTTGGTATAACCATATTTCTCACCAATTTTCAGTTGTTTTACTGCTTGTAATTGGTTAAGATCTTTTGTTAGTATGCCTTGATGGTTATGACTTGCAATAACAATTCCGTCTTCATTTATTAAATATAGCTCACTATCTTTACTAATTTTTACAGAGTCAATGATTTCATAAATGAAATTCCAATTAAATCGTGTTGTAAAAACACCTATTACTTGACCATTGTCATCACGCACTGGACAAGAATATCCCATTGTATGACCGTTCATTACTTCTGAATAATACATATCTGTAACATGGACATCATTTGTTTTTAATACTTCTTTAAACCATGATCGTTCTGACATGTTTTTACCAATAATATTTTGATTAACTCCTGAAGCTACAATTTTACCAGTAGTATCCATTACAAAAAGGTCGTAATAAACTTCATAAATATCAACTATATTTTTCATTAAGTTTGTAGCACGTTTTTGGTTTTTTTGATCTACGTTTAACAGGCAATCTTTTATCGCATTAAATGTGGCCCATGCTTGTACATCACAATTTCTTTCAAATAAATTCCGGTCAATTTTATCAATTGTATCAAAAGCAACATCTGCTGTTCTTACTGCAATTACTTCATTTGCTTTCTTTTGAATATTTTCAATTAGTTTATAACTTTCTTTATTCGTCGTTAAACTTAAGTCTGCAAATCGCTTAATTTCATTAGCTACAACGGAAAACCCTCTTCCGGCCTCCCCGGCTCTAGCTGCTTCAATTGCTGAATTTAGTGCCAATAAATTTGCTTGTGATGCCACTTGATTAATCGTTTTTACGACTTTTTCCATTTGTTGATTGGCTTCTTTTAGTTCGTTGAGTAATGTGGATGCATTTATTTCAGTGGTTGTTTTGCTCATTGTTTAAAACTCCCTAAGTTATAATATTATTAATATTATAACAATTCATTAAGTTTCTGTTAAATAATCTTCTGAAGTTCACAGATTTTTAACATTTGTTCTTAGTATACTTTAATAAACTCCAGGAAGTCCATACTTATAAAACCCTTTTTTATTTGTATACACCGTCCCTTTACAAGAAGTTCTCTCATTGAGAGTATCTATAAACCATTTTCTACAACCCTTTAGCTTTGGAGTTGAGTTAATGCTTTACTACCTTAAAAGCGAAAAAAATGACTAGCATTTTGCTAGCCATTATTAACTATTCTATCATTTGTGCAATAAGTGGCTCTTCTGAGAGTTCCGGGATTACATATACAATTTGAACTAATCCTTTTCCTTTTGCATAATAATATCCTTGAGCTATATCCTCTTCGTAATCAACAATAATCGTTTCATAGGTAACATCGTTAATAGTCACTTCTGCATCCGTTTCAATAATCTCTCCACCACTCCAGGTCGTTTTCTCTTTTATAGGTAATGATAATACAATTTTCTCATTATAAATCGGGAGATCATAAAGGTCACTTGCCTCTGAAACTGTAGCCATTTCTTCATAAAGGTCAAGGTCTTCTTCAGTAACTTCAAATACAATTGCGATATCATCTTCTCTAACCTCATATACTCGATAAAAGCCGAGAGCTGAACCATAATGACCACGAACAAAAAAGCGATCATTATCTTTATATAAAACTTCTATGCCCTCTCCTAACCCATCCATGGCATGAACAACATCATACTTATATCCCACTTGTAGTGGAAGGTATTCGAAAAGAATCGTTTTAGCTGAGTTTTCATCTACTTCTTTATCTCCTACTAACCCTTGATCTTCGGAAATTTTTTCAGTATCATTTTCTTTCTCAATTATTTCAGTTTCTAAAGTATCTTCTTGTACAATTTGCTGACAGCCAACAGTAAAAAAAAGAGTTATTATTAACAAATGAATTATTAGTTGTTTCATACCCTTGTAATACCCCCCATATTTTTGCTTCCTTACTTTTCTAACCCTTTTTTACACAAATTAAACCATACACCCACCTTTCCATCAAAAGAAGTTTTTATCTTTCACCAAATCTTCTCTAACTCTCTTAAGTTTTTCTGTGGGACCTTACTATGTAAAAGTAGAAAAATAACATAATGTAAAAATGAAGGGGCGATTAGCTAAAATGTAACGTAAGTCACATCTTAACCAACCACCCCAGTCAACGCTATAGTTTCATTAACTATTTGCTGTTTCTTGTTTGATTTGTGATCTATCAATATTTAAGAAATAGGCTTGAGCAATACCAAAAATTCCACCAATAACCCAATATAACGAAAGAGCAGATGGAAGACTTATCGCAAAAACTAAAATCATAGCTGGCATAATATTATTTACTATAGCCATTTGAGTATTAACAGGATTTTGAGCAGCGGTCACTTTTAATTGGATAAATGTTGTTATCGCCGCAAGCATAGGTAAAATATATAGTGGATCAGGTGCTCCCAAATCAAACCAAAGAAATGAATGGCGAGCCAGCTCTTCTGTACGCATAATCGCATAATAGAAGGCAAGCATAATTGGCATTTGAATTAGTAGTGGTAAACAACCACTTCCGATTGGATTAACACCTTCAGCTTTAAAAAGCATCATTGTTTCTTCTTGAAGCTTTCTTTGGTTTTTTTCATCTTTACCTGAATACTTTTCTTTTAATTCATTTAGTTTTGGTTGAATTAAACGCATAGCCTTCATATTCTTTGATTGCTTAATCATTAACGGTAATAACATAAATCTGATTAGTATCGTTACAGCAATAATTGAAAAGCCAAAACTATTACCAAAAACCACTGCAGTTTTCAAAAGTAACCAAGAAAATGGATAAACAAGATAATGATTAAAAACACCAGGGCTATCCACTGTTATTGGACCAGCATTCATACCACAACCTGTAAGTGAAACCAATGTTATAATTAATACGAGAAATAAACTACCTTTTCTATATTTAGATGTGAGCAATTGGAGATTTTTCCCCATCTTTTATGTCCTCCTCTGTAATTGAAATATAATTTAAGACAAGGAAAACAATGCTCTTCATCTATTGAATTACTACTAGTTTCTTTAGTAGGGATCTTTCGATAAACAATATGAAGTCTTTCAAATAAAAAGGTATCAGATGTATTTGTTTTAAATATATGTTTATTTACTTTTCCAAAAGATTGTTGCTTCTTTAAAGGCGGATAACAGTTACAACGAAAGACGAAAGCTACAACAAAAATAATAGAAAGCAATATAGAAAGCCAAATTATAGATAAATCAAAAGGAAATTCCACCAATTCTCACCTCCTGTTAGCTAAAAAATAATAAAAGGAACGAGTACATTGTACCACTTACACTACAGTATTGACTATTAATAAAACGTTACGATGTAAAAAAATGAAATGAAAAATATTGCACCTAAACCTAATAAAAACAAACTAGTGTTTACCCATTTTTTAGGGGTTTCTACATTCTCACTAGAAATGGCTACTAAAACAAAAATAACTAACCCAATGAGCATGAGTAAGACCGCGTCTAAAATCGGTCCAAATATATTTAATTCTATATTTGCCTTCCGATAAATATCAATGTTTAATAAGAGAGCTGCAATCCATGCAATGAATAAAAATGCTGCAATACTTAATGAAAAACGTTTCACTTTTGTTCCCACCTTTATCCTCATTTACTACTTAGTTTATTTTTTCCAGTAAATCAAATTCCATACAGGTGTACCTTACATTCCTAAGTGCATTTTTCGGATTTTTAGTAGTCTGATTACTTATTGCTTCATTTTTTTTAGAAAGCTTTCAAAATCATGTGGATTTAGAGGTTTACTATATAAGTAGCCTTGCATTTCATCACATTTATGACGATTTAAGAAATTAACAATTTCGACAGTTTCTACACCTTCTGCAATTACATTCAGTTTCATATTGTGCGCTAAACTAATTATTGAAGTAACAATTGCTTGATCATTTGTATCTTCGATTAAATCTCTAACGAACGATTGATCTATTTTCAAAGTATCAATTGGAAACCGCTTTAAGTAACTTAAGGAAGAATAACCTGTCCCAAAGTCATCGATTGATATTTTTACACCGTGGCTTTTTAAACGATATAATGTTTGCAAACAATCTGCGCTATTTTGCATTAATCCATTTTCAGTAATTTCCAAATCAACATAGTTAGGCGCTAATCCAGTTTCCTGTAATACTCTTTCTACTTTGCTAACAAAATCAGGGCGTTGAAATTGTTTCGGTGAAATATTAATTCCCACTCTAATATATAAACCTAATTCCTTCTGCCAATTTTTCACTTGTTGACATGCTGTCTTCAAAACCCAGTCTCCTATCGGATCAATAAGACCTATTTCTTCAGCGAGTGGAATAAATTCATTAGGAGCGACAATGCCTAATTCAGGATTATTCCAACGAACTAATGCTTCTACTCCAATGATCTTATTCGTTTTCATATCAATTTGGGGTTGATAATGTAGGAAAAATTGATTTTTCTCTAATGCGATGCGAAGTTGAGCTTCCATTTTCAACCTCTCTGAATAAGCAGTGTTCATATTTTCAGAAAAAATTTGATATGTATCTTTCCCTCGTTCCTTAGCATAATGCATGGCAGTATCCGCACATTCTACTAGTTTTTTTAGGCTAGTACTTGAATCTGGATAAATACTGATGCCAATACTACAAGTTAACATAAGACTATTTCCTTGAATAATAAAGGCTGACTTAAATATTTGTAATATTTTCTCAGCTAACTCATCAATTTGCTCTTCTGTATCAACTTTTTTAATCAGAAAAATAAATTCATCGCCACCAAAGCGGTACAAAGTAATATACTTATTTTCAATATCTCGTAGTTTATTTGCAATATCCATAATTAACTCATCGCCAACTTGATGTCCTAACGTATCATTAAAAAATTTAAAACGGTCTAAATCAAGAAAAAATAGGGCAAAAGGATTTTGACTTTTCTTTTCTAATTGTAGTTTTTTTAATAAATCTTCTTCGAAACAATGTCTATTGGGCAATTGAGTTAAAGGATCTATTGAATACATAATATTTAATTGTGATTCTGCACGCCTTAGTTGAGTTACATCATGAAAAGCGATGATGAAGTGGCTTACCTCATCATCTCTTCTCACTGGTGAAATATGCGAATGTATATACATAAGTTCGTCAGAAATTTGATGCATGGTTTCTTCAGAAATTAAATCTTCTACATTCAAATTCCTACCTAAAACTTTTTGTTCTATATTAATCACATCATTTTCAATAATACCAACCTCTCTTAATTTGGTTGAGAACCGAAGATGATCATTGGAATATAAAATCTTTCCATTTCGGTTGGTAATAAAAATAGTAACAGTTTGCCCTAGGACAAAGCAGAGGCTATCAATAATTTGTCTTAGTTTAATAGCCCCTTCTAGTCCTTCCTCCAATTCAAACTCCCGGAAAATTTCAATTAATTTATACCTTACATTAGAAGGCTTATCCTTTTCACGTTCAATTTCATGATTATATTGACTACTTATGTTCATACGGCCTCCAAATAGTTAGCATCTAGCTATGTTGATGCCTCTTACCTGTTTTTCTTTCAGCTACACCTAGACTTAGTTCGTCTAAACACTCTTTAATAGCTTCAGTTTTTGTGTCTAGTTGTTCTAGTATTTGACTAATTTCAGAAAAATGACCTCGTTTCATAGCTCCTAACGCATCATTAGCTAAAGTAAATATATCATTGTGCAATTTTTCTGCCGTTGTGAAAACGGATTGAGATTGAATCAGTGGATCATTTTTTATGGTAGTAAACCAAGTTGATAAACGACTCTCTTGTCTACGAGCGATGTCTCCCTCACTTAAATCATGGAATTCGATCATCGTATTATATATCCACCATTTCCACGTTTCATATTCAGTTTTCATTACTCGTAATAAATTTTCACCACTAAGTCGTGGAATTGATTTTAATACTTCTTTTCGTAATTCATTAACTTTATAGCTTGCATCGTAAATCGTACTACCCGTTTCTTTTGTAGCTGTCCTTATTTCATCAACATGCTGTAACACTTCGTTTATTCTTGAAGTAATATCCTGAGTAGCAGCAGACTGTTCCTCTGCAATTGCAGCGATATTTGAAGTTGCTCCACCTACATCTTCTATTCTTGTGATAATTTGATCTAGAACATCAATAGCATCTCTTGTTTTGTTAACTCGCACACCAAGTTGCGTAGACATTCGATCAGAATTTTGATCTACTTCATTTGCCTCAGCTTGAATCTTTTCTATCGTAGATGTAATTTTTTGAACCGACGTATTCGTTTGCTCAGAAAGTTTACGAACTTCATTTGCTACAACTGCAAACCCTTTTCCATGTTCCCCGGCTCTAGCTGCTTCTATAGAGGCATTTAAAGCTAATAAATTCGTCTGTTCCGATACATCACGTATAAATGAAACGACAGTAGTAACATTTTGAATTTCTTTAAGGAGATTATTAATTTTCTCCTTTGTTTCACTAAAATCTTCTGTCATAGAAAGGAAACCTTTTAATGACTCTTCAATTACTTTTTGACCGTTATTAGCTTGAAGAATTGTTTCTTCAGCATTTTCCGATACATTTATTGCATTATTGGCGACTTCCTCTACCGAAGAGGAAAGCTCCTCGGCTGCAGCCGCTACTGCTTCTGCTTCTGCAATTGTACTATCAACAACAGCTAATAGATCCTTCATTTTATTAATTTTTGTTATTAATTCCATGACAGAACTTATATTAGAAACAACTTTATAATCATTTCCTTCTTGGTAAGATTCAAGTACTATTTGTGAATCTAACGTAATAAACTTTATTAGGCTTAATAATAGTTCAGATAATTGTTCAGGAGAGTTTCCAAATTCAGAAATAATAGAGGGTATAAGATACTCATATACACGTATGTAAGAGCCAGTGTAAAACTCTGGTGTTAACCGAATCTTACTATGTATATCTCCAATTTTTACTCGCCCTGAAATATATTCTTCATTAATTTCTGACCTTGGAATGGACTGTAAATATTTAATAAAGGTATTTGACAATCTCTCCCTTGTACTATGTTGATCGATGATATTTTGTAAATTTGCAAATCTCCCCACCATTTCATAATGTCTTTCCGTTATATCTTCACAGTATTTATCAAATAAGTAATCAAGCTTTTTAATAATTTCTAAGTCTTTATTATTTAGCTGTAAATATGACAACTTATTTTGCATTCGATCTGTTGATTGAATATCTGTATCATTTAAGGGTTGAACCTTTTTCTCCACATTTATTCTTTTCGTAAAAAACATCGAAATCCCCCCTACTACTTAAATCTAAGATTACTTCCACTATCATTGTAGCCTTATATATGAAAGTTTCAAGTGAATAGTTCGTTAATTTATCATGAAATTTTTTAAAACTTCAATTGTTTACAAGGTTATTTCCCTAGAAAGCAAGACTTCAAGCTTTCTTTAAATAGCTTTTTTGAAAGTAGGTGTTTTCTCCTAATATTTCTTGTCACTTAAATGTATGAAAAAGTGTTTCCTTATTGTTTCATTGGGAATACTTTAATATAAATACACTAATATTTGGAGGGAGTTTGGAGTATGGAAACAACAAATATCAATTCAGAGGATATTAAGTCTGCATCATATGATGATGTTACACATCAATTGTACATTCGGTTTACTAATGGTGATTACTATGTATATTATGACGTTATTCCAATTGATTATGTAGGGTTCTTATCTACAAGTGATCATAGTAAATATGTTAGAGATCGCCTTACTATAAAATATGATAAAAGGAAACTACATTAAAAGAAAAGCAGCCCTTTGAATTTACCAAAAGGTATTTCAAAAAAATTATAGTATTTAGTAAAAACTGAACTTGATGTCGCATTCAAGCTCAGTTTTTTTCTGTTAGATTTTCTTCCGTCATAATGAATATTCATTGTTTCGATAAATAGATACAAATTATACTATACTTATATATTTTAATAAATTTCATAATACACTTCTATATGATTAACTGGATATGAAATTCACTCAAATAAGAGGAAAAAGAGGGATTAACAATGATAATTGGTATACCAAAAGAGAAAAAAAACAATGAAAATCGTGTTGCTATTACCCCAGGCGGCGTAATTACCCTAGTGAATTCTGGTCATAAGATACTAATTGAAACAAATGCAGGGGTTGGAAGTGGCTTTACAAATGAAGCATATATCGATGCAGGTGCAACAATTCTTGATAATGCAGCTGACGTTTGGTCAAAAGCTGAAATGATTATGAAAGTTAAAGAACCTTTAGCCAGTGAATACGAATATTTTCGTGAAGGTCTCATTTTATTTACCTATTTACATTTAGCAGCTGAACCTGCTCTTGCCAAAGCATTAACTAGTAAAGGTGTTATTGCGATAGCTTATGAAACAGTTGAAGTAAACAAGACTTTGCCATTACTAACTCCGATGAGTGAAGTAGCAGGGCGGATGGCTTCGCAAATTGGTGCTCAATTTTTAGAAAAACCTAAAGGAGGAAAAGGCATCTTACTAGCTGGTGTTCCAGGTGTAAAGCGGGCAAAAGTTACCATTATTGGTGGTGGTGTTGTAGGTACAAATGCCGCTAAACTTGCAGTCGGCTTAGGAGCAGATGTAACTATTATTGATTTAAGTCCAGAACGTTTACGCTATTTAGATGATATTTTTGGATCTAGTATTAATACATTAATGTCAAATCCATTAAACATTGCTGATACCGTTCGTGAAAGTGACCTAGTGATCGGAGCCGTTTTAATAACGGGTGCTAAAGCACCTAAGTTGGTGACTGAAGAAATGGTTAAAACAATGTCACCAGGCTCAGTTATTGTTGATGTTGCGATTGACCAAGGTGGAATTTTCGAAACTGTTGATCGTATTACTACACATAGCGATCCTACTTATGAGAAACATGGTATTGTTCATTATGCTGTTGCAAATATGCCAGGTGCAGTACCTCGCACTTCAACAATCGCTTTAACAAATGTAACGATAGGGTACGCTCTTCAAATTGCAAATAATGGGGTGTTTGCTGCAGTAGTCCAAAATAAAGCATTAGAATTAGGTGTGACCGTTGCAAATGGTTCCATTACTTATGAAGCTGTTGCTAAAGACTTAGGTTACGATTATGTACCCGTTTCAGAAGCCTTACATTATAGAATATAGTATTAAGGCTTAAGCTAGAAAGCTCTCCCTTCAAAACTTCATACTCTCTAGTCACTTTACGAAAAAATGAAGGTTTTGCCATCATATTGGCAAAACCTTTTGTAAATTTCTCTTACTAATTTAACAGTTCGTTTTCGGCGACCTACAAATGCTTTGTCACCCGATTCTTTCATAACTATCTTTTGCAGCAAGGGTCATTTTTAAATGAGACATTTCTTTAATTATCTCCCTAATACGCTCTTCCATTGTTTTGTCAATTTCAATACTTGAAAAACCTTCTAATCCTTCACGCATAAAAAATAATGACAACTCACTAACGTTTAGACGAGTTAGTTTTTCAAATGCCATCTTATACAAATATAGCTGAGGTGAATAATATGAAACCAACTTTTCAACGTTATTACTTTTATTCGTTTTTAAGTCAATAAGGTGAAATTTTCCGTTTTTTTCAACAATCTTATCTATTTCCCCTATAATTTGTGCACCTTCTATCTCAACAATAAACGCCCATTCATTAGCATAGTTACTTCCTAGACTTAACTCATTAAGTGCCTGATATTTGGTTACTAGGTCACTTACTGCTTGTTCGTAATCACCTAGCTCTTGTTCTTCTTCGAGTAAAGCTAGCGCTTCTTCCTGTGCTTCTTCAAGAGAGTATCCGTTATCTAAAAGTTCACATGCGCGGTGAACAATCGTACCAAGTTTTGCACCTGAGACAAATTCTTTTTCTTCTACAAACTTCGGTAATTCCTCCTGTTCAACTAACCACTCATCTTCAATTTTCACAATGTATTTATAATAATATTTTATCGGGTCATTCATATATGTCATGATTTCTGAAACTGAAAAACTAGGTAGTACCTTATTTCTGTTTTGAATTAGCGGTGGTTCATATTCTTGCCCTTTTTCTTGCCACTCTTCATAGTCAGGTACATTAGAAGTTTGCTTTATACGATTTTCTAAACTCGTGTTTTGTTCCATCGCCTTAAGTAGCATGTCATACCATGAGTCTTTAGTCGGTTTATCCACTGTAGACAATACTAGATAATCTTTTGCCCTAGTAGTAGCAACATAAAATAATCGCTTTGATTCTTCAATCGCTTGATCCTTTGTCTTTTCTTTAATTCTTTCAAATGATGGAGAATATTTTTTATCAGGTTTTTTTAATGGTTCATTTTCTTTTTCCTTCTCATACTGTAAAACGATCCTTACATCTTTATCAAAACGGATATTTCCTGAATCTCCTCTTGGACCTTTAGCTAAATCTGGTAAAAAGACAATTGGAAATTCTAACCCTTTAGAAGCATGTACAGTCATAATATGGACCATATTTCCTTCTGCTAACTCTACTTCTGCTTCACCTTCTTTATCCGATAAGTCTGCTAATTGTTTCACTTGTTTTAACAATTCATCTAAAGAAGCTGTTTGAAACTGAGCTAAAACATCGATCAGTTTTTCAACATTTTTAATTTGTTGCAAATTATTTTTTTGTAATAATAACATTTTTTTTAAGCCCGATTTCAAGAAAAGATCTTCAAAATATTCGCGGGTTGAAACTTGAGGACGATAAGGAACCCAATCTTCATAAAACTGTTTAAGCTTAGTTAATGTGCTCTTAAGCTCTTCACCGATATTTACATCGTTATCAAATAACCCTTCGTATATAAAGGTCGCCAAAGGAATATCTTCCTCTAAACACTCATCAATCGATAAGAAGTCTTCAACCGAAACACCAAAAAGCGGGCTTCTTAGTAACGATAATATATAAAGCGATTCCCACGGTCTATTTAACCAATTGAGAAGGGTAAGCATATCTCGAATTTCTTGTTTTTCATAAAAGCCGATCCCACCATAAACTACATATGGAATTCCCTTTTGCTTTAACGAACGCTCTAATTTTGATAACTTTGTTCTTGTTTGTATTAAGATAGCGAAATCGCTCCAAGAAGGCGTTCGCCAAGCGTCTTTGTCAGAGACAATTGATTGGCCTTCTTCCATTATTTCAAGCATACGGTTCGCAATAACTTCAAATTCTGATTGTTCATCATCCGGTTGCTCTGCTTGACCTTCTATGCCTTCTTTTGGTTCATCTTTTTTAGGGATTGTTATAAGTTCAACACGACATTTTTGTTCTTCTATCCCGTTGCGATGACTATTAATATTCGTGTAATGAATTTTATACAACGGGTCCAATTCTGACTTTTCTGCCCCCATTATTTCATTAAACGCAATGTTTACAAAGTCAATAATACTCTCACATGTACGATAGTTCGTACTCATATTTATAAAATCGCTATTAAGATCTTTCTTTGAGAAATCTACAAGTTCATTCATCAAGCTAACATCTGCTCCACGAAATCGGTAAATAGACTGCTTTCCATCACCAACTATAAATCTATATTTCGGTTGGATAAACGTTAACATATTCATTTGCAGTTGGTTCGTGTCTTGGGCTTCATCAATCATCATATGACGATACTTCTTTCGGCAATCATCCTGAACTTCTTTCTTTTCTAAAAGAGTAATTGCCTTTTGCTGTAGATCAGAAAAATCCATTGCTGCTCGTTCTCGTTTCGCCTCATCATACTTTTCGTGGAACACTTGAAGCACTTGGACAAAAAGGTTAATAATTTCTTTAATCTCTTTAATGTCAACACTTGATGGTCCTTTTAATTTTTTCCACGTCTCTTTTAAAGGTTTATATAAATACTCAAACAAATCATATAATGGTGGATTTGTTTCTTGCCATTTTTTATTTACTTTTTTCGGAAGTGCTTCTTCTAATGCCTCATATAGAACAGCTGGATTTTCAAACGAAAGATCGGTTACTTCAGAAAAGTGTTCCGTAATTTTCTTTGAGGCCTTATCACTGTCATCAAGTTCCATCACATGCGGGCGTGCTTCTTTATAAAAATTCGTTAATACAAATTTACGATCACTTTCTATCGATTGTAACTGAAGCTTTACAATGGTTTCGGAATCGAAAAATGATTCGATAGACTCTACTGAAGTAATGATTTCCTTCATCTGACTATACACTGCTTTAATAGCTTCTTTCAGTTGTCCACGAGTATAAAAGTTGTACAGCGGTCGCCATTTACGATGATACTCTGGCGAATCAAACATTTCATCAAATATGTCAATTTGAATCAACTTAGCCCCAACATCATCTAACACAGTAAACTTAGGAGGGACATCTGCAAGAAACGCATATTCTCCAAGAAGTTTGTGACAAAAACTATGAAATGTAGTTATAAGGGCGCCATCTAACGCATCCTTTTGTTCCTGCCAGAAATTTCTTGCAAACTCATGTTCACTCGCATCATAACGTTCATGTACATTTTGGCGTATCTCCTCTATACGTCCACGAATACGGTCCTTCATTTCACGTGCTGCTTTTTCAGTAAATGTAATGGCTACAATTTCCTCAACCGTAGCTCCTATCGGTGATTTATTTTTCTTACCAAGACGTTCCTTTAATTTTTCTTCACATATATATACAAATCGTTCCGTCAATACACGTGTTTTACCAGAACCAGCCCCAGCAGAAATAACGACTAGTGGTTTTTCACTATATATAGCGGCTTTTTGCTCTTCGTTAAAATTCATTTAAATTCCCCCTCCCCTTCTTCAATTTGATCTTGAGTAACACGACAAACCGGTCGATAAGCACAACTGCTAATGCATTTTAAAGGCCTTACTGAGAAGTCATGACTACTTCCTTGCCAAAGTTCTTTTATTCGTTGTTTCAACTCATATTTAGCAAGTAGAGCTTCTGCTTCCAACGTTTCTTCCTTAGTCGCATAAGAATTAACGGAAAACGGACTATTCTTGCGAAAATGTTCCTCGCGCCAAACACTATTTCCAGCACGCTTTAATGGTTCTCTAAGGGAAATGTAAGATGCACCATGAGCAGTTAAATTTTCTGGTAGGCTTTCAAAACATTCCGTTAAATCAATTTGATAATGACCATTTGCAAGGCGCTTTTCCATTGCAACTAAATAAAGAGGTAATTGCAGTTTTAACCCTGGACGCACTTCTTTCATAAAGTTTAAAGAAGCAAAACCTGATTTATAGTCATAAATAACAAAACCATGATCATCAATATCGACCCGATCGACTTTTCCTGACATTGTAATGGTTGTGTCATCGTCTAGCTTTATATCTAGTTCAACTGCTTCTTCTAAACGAAATAAGTGCATCGATTGAAGTTGCTTATTTTCCCAAAAGTGGTGTCTTTCAGCAAGCCACCATTTTTTTAATTTTTTCAACCATTCTTCTTTTTCAATTGAAAGCTGAAGCTTCGAGAAGTCTAGATGATTTGCTTCGACAATAGACCACTCTTCTTCAAATATATCTAGTAAAAACGTCTCAGCTGTTTCCTTCATCTCCTCAGTAAAAGCAGAAAATGGTTTTCCAATTAAGTTTAATTGCTTATAAAATTTTTCAATAATGTCATGTAACATTGAACCTACATCACGAAAATCAAGTATCGTTTGTTTTTCCACAGGCTCCTTAATTTTTAATATTCTCTCAAGAGCATATTTAAAAGGACACATGGCATAGCTTTCAAGCATTGTAACAGAAAGCTTGTCTCGTTTTAATCTTTCTTCCCAATAAGGGGACACTTTTTCTATCCCACCCTCAAGCTCACTTAATTTTGCAACCATTCGTTCTAATGATTCTGGAAGATGGTGGACTAATTTTCCTACCCCAACATGGTAGGCCATTTTTTCCTCATAATCATTTTGAGAGTCACTCACCTTCTCAGTATAACGATTTGCGGCACTATATTTTCGATCCTGAATTTGATCCTTCCACGCTTCAAGGTACCCCGAAGGTAATATCGGGTTATGTGGATCAACTCCTACAACATATGAAAAAGATAGTTCATCAGCTAACTCAAATAACTGTTTGAAAAAGGTGTCATCCTTTTGTCGAAATAACTTTTTTGTTGGGCTAGCATACGGAACAGGGAGATTTTTTAAATCGCTTTCTTGAAAATAACCCGACAGTTTGTGGCCTTTTGGAAATGTACCTTCATTCATTCCTAAAACATATAGACTTTTTCCTTCGAATAACCCTACATCTCTAAATGAATAAAGTTGAATTCCAGTAACTGGAGTTCTTTCTACGAAAATACTTCCACCTTGAATCCCTTCATAAAGCCAATCAACAAAAATATGATAATGAACTTGTAAATCTTCGAGACCTTGTTGTTTTAACATTTCGATTTTTCTAGTCACTAGCATGACAAGATAATCATACGCCTTCCACTCAAGGCGAATTTGCAGAAGTTTCTCTGTGTTTTTTTCTTCAAGGATTTGTTTTTTCCAAGAACATGTAAAGTCACTATTAACCAATAATTCCTTTAATGAAGATAAGTACGTTATAACACTAGTTTTTTTAGGAATTGTTTTTCGAAAATTTATAAATGCTTCTACTTGTTTTTTTTCATCTTCTGGTAAAAATCCAATTTCGATATAATTTTTCTTTTTGTTCATATAATTTATACTTTTATAGAAATGAAGTCTAAGCATCGTATCTACTAGATCAAGGGTATCCCATCGGTTTATAAATCTTCCATTGTGCTTTAATAAAGATTTGTAAATAAACTGAATAAACTGTGTATCTTTAACCTTTTTCTTAACTGGTACCTTTAACGGGATCTGCTTTTTTTCAGCTGCTTTAATCAGCTTTTCTTGATAACCGCTTTCGTCGGCGAGTACAATCCCTATATCAGTAAGTGGTGTTACCTGGCTTTTTTCAGAAATTTCATGTAATACACCGTAAATTTCTTCTTCCATAGTTGTGGCTGATTTCACCTCTACATTTGACTTAGTTATCATAATTTGCCTAATTTCTTCTTTATCTACAGTAAAGCCTAGTTTTTTAAGCTGTTTTTCAGTACCTTCAACAATTTCTGCTCCTTGTATTCTAGGAAGATACACTGTAATGTCTATACCCAATGAGACAAAATAAGCAATCACCATATATTGCAGTGTACTAAAATCAAGATAACCATCAATGACAATTCCACCTAGGTTTAATTCTTGATTCATTGGTAATGAAACCGCTTCATGAATACGATGCTCAGGGTCTAATAGACGTTTCTTCTTCACCCATTCTGTCTCATATTCTCTAAAAATCGGTTCCATTTGTCTAAATTGAGTAGGTAGATTTTCTAAAGTTAACCCAATACGTTTTAACTGACCATATGTCTCGGCGATGGCTTTGGCCTTATGTCGTAATTCTTGAGGATTATTTAAAAAACGGTTTTTATCATTTGACATCAATTCTTGAAAAAAAATCGTTCGTTCACTTTCTGACACAGGAAAATACTTAATATTGGCTTTTTTTAATAATAAATCAGCGAGATCATCAAACGTTTTAAAGGCCATGCCAGCCTTGCGTTTACGTGCAGCCTGAAGCCATTTATTAGAAGGTAGTATGTAATAAATAGGTTTCCCTACTTCTTTTTGTCTTTGAAAACTTTTCGTAAGTCGATCTGTTTTAGCTACATCTTTTAAATCTGAATATTTAACTACTAGCATTTTCTCACTCCTTTTCATTCATGTCCAAACTCATTATACTAATAATTTCCAAATGTTTAAAATTATATTTCTATTTCTCCTATACTTAATTATACCAAAATTAAAGAACGTACGTTTCTTTTTAGAGATAAGAAAATATATTTTTTCTGAAGTTAGAAAGTTGTCTAGCGTCTGCACCTACCAGTTCAAAGGCACTTCCCCCTTTGTATAACACAGACCAAAATGGTGGGCTCCGTATAAAGAAGCGTAAGTGACTGTCGGATACTGTATGTTTAATGAATAACAGAAGAGTTCGGTTGTCTTCGCTGCTCTTTAACTATTGCTTTGTACTCTCTTAACCATATGGCTGCTACGATTAAAAAGATGAGAGCCCCTATATAATATGAAAAATTCAGCCCATTCCCAAAGCTAATGATTAAATATGCGATGATTGGCCCTAAAGCAGCACCTACATCTAAAAAAACAGTGTAATACGTCATCACTATGTTAATATCAGATGTTTTTCCAACATCAGTAGCTAAAGCATCAACAAGTGTTGTGATGATTGTCGTTGATAACATGAAGAAAATAGTTATGATGATCCAAATATAAAGAGGCATCGATATAGGAATTAGGGCTAAACAAATAGCTGCTGAAGTTAAGAACATGATAAATAATGGTAACCTACCATCTTTTCCATCTGAAAGTTGACCAAACTTCAATGCTACAAATGGCTCCCATGCCCAACGAATTCCTTGAACAATCCCTGCTAATGACGTTACCCCTATTGTCATTCCAATGATTTGAACTTGATGACTATAATGCTTTAGCATAACAAGACTTAATGTAGAGACAAACAATCCTTGAATAATGAAAGCAAGTAATAAACCACTAATAACAACTAAGATTACTGATTTATTAAACAGTCTAGTAATAGACGTATTGGTTGATACTTTTCTCTCTCTTTCTACATGTTTCCTAGGAACTAACCAAGCGATTAGTGGAAAACCCAAAATCATCAGTGCACCGAAGGCAATACCCACTACTTTTAAACCTAAATAGCTTACTAAAATACCTCCAACTAACATACCAAATAAACTTCCAAGTCTGTAAAGACCATTATAAAGTCCCATCAATCTTCCACGATTTGAATTTGTGGAGCATTCTGCAACAGCGAATAAGCCTCCTAACCTTAAAAATGCCCAAGAAACTCCCCATAAACACCGTAGGATAATCCAAATTATCAGTCCATAACCAACTCCGTACCCTATCGTTGTCACTACAGCTAAAAATACAGCAATCATTAATCCAAACTTTAAAGTGATCTTGCGATATGCTAAGCCAATAAAAGGGTTAACTGGAATCCTTATAAGACGATTTAATGATAATATTAATCCAACTTCCCAAAGTGATTGTAAACCAACTTCTTTATAATAGATTGGTAAAGCAATATAAAGCATAGAATCTCCTATTAAACATAGTGCAGTTACTAATGAAACAGCAATGATAGATTGGTCACTGCTATTTTTCCCGATGTATTTACTCAATTAAACGAACTCCTTTTAAATGAAAAAAAGACGATAACAGATATTGTCAGATCGCCTTTTTCAAAGTTTTTTAAATTATTAGAGTTGATTTTGTTAGTTGCCTACAAAAAAATTCGGTAATTCCGTCGTTTTCGTGGTCCAAAGTTACATATTTAGCTACTTTCTTTACCATAAACCGTCCATTCTCCATAGCAACCCCGCAACCAACATTTTTTAACATCTCAATATCATTTGGACCATCACCAAAAGCAACTACCTCTTGAGGTAATATTTGAAAAGAGCTTAAGACATTTTGCAGAGCATGCCATTTGGTTATCGACTTTTTCGTAATTTCAAAACTATCACCCCAATTGGCGATTTCAAAGTGAGAAAGAAGTTTTGTATACGCATAAGAAGCTGAAGCCACATTTTGAAAATGAACAGATAATTTTAATAATGGTTCATACTTATTAGGGTAAATTCCTTTTGGTTCTATTGGACCATGATTTGTTATTTTATCTCCGATTAGATTGATCATTTCATAGTTAGCTTTTGAAGTATGACTAATCATAACTTTAGCATAGTGGTCAGAAACTGTATCAAAAACCATTGTTGCTTCAACCGGGCTAATAACGGATTGCTCTAGAATATTTTCTTTCAGTCGATCAAAAATGACTGCGCCGTTCAAACAAATTAATGGCGTATCTAGTTGTAACTCCTCATGATATTTCAATGTCATATTTATCGGACGCCCCGTAGCTAAGATAATCTTTATTCCTTGTTTTTTCTGTTCCATTAAAAACTCTTTATTTCTACTAGATATCGTATCATCCTTTTTTAAAAGAGTACCATCCAAGTCTAGAACAATCGCTTTAACGTTTAACAATACTAACCCCTCCTATTTTGTTTTCACAAAGCTTACCATTCATAATTTAACAAAGTAGTGTTAATAGCGTTTGAATGGATTCAACATTCGCTCAGGCATAATATCTAATTGTAAAATTCTTTAAAATAGAAAAGCGGTAGCTAACGCCGATCCATTTCATAGACTGTTTTTTTCAACATCTTGATCCTCAGTAGGAAAAATTGCATATGTAAGTTTAAAGTCAAGCAGAACGTGAATCTTCTTTTACATCAGTTGATGCATTCGAAGTCTAGTAATACTTGGTGAGGGCTTCCTAACTTTTTTCTTAATCTTCACCACCAACCACAACTAACGCTACACGGGATAGTATAAATACAACACACAAACGCGTCCTTACCTTCTCGTAAACACCTTTTTCCTCCTGAAACAATAATAGTCAATTAACTTTGAGGTAGTATTAAGTAAATGTTATTGTTTGATAATTATATTTTCGTAATCGTAAAATTGATTAAGTAAACTGAATTTATATTAATATTTTTAACATTTGAGTGACTCATAATTACCTAAATGGAGCTACATATAATACTCTATTAACCTTACTTTTTCGTACTATAAAGCGAACTTCAATCATAGCGGGTCTTAATGCCCTTTAAGAGTGGGTAAAAAAGTGATTTACTCTAAAGGTTAGAGCAAATCACTTTATGATTAATATTCGATTAACAATCTACTAAAATATGTTGGCATAGTACGATATGTTATGGTCTAATCCAAATAATTATCTATGCATAATGTCTATTCCGGCTGTTTGCAAGCCATGATTTATATATGATATCTTGATAGCTATTAATCAATTGGTCAAAGATTTCATCCCACGAAAGAGTTAATGCAAAACGTCGTGCATTTTCTGCAAACTCATTACGTAAATATTCTTGCTCTAATAGAATTGTAGTTTGATAAACAAATTCTTCTACATTTTTCTTACCGCATAAAAAGCCAGTTTCTCCATGAGAAATAAGATGTTGAATACCTCCCTCGTTCGCTCCAATAACAGGTATTCCAGAGGCAAGTGCTTCTAATACAACATTTCCAAATGTTTCTGTAGATGAAGGAAAGATAAAGACATCACTAGAAGCATAAATCTCTGCCAATTCCTCACCTTTTTTAAATCCTGTCCATGTAATATTCGGATATTTTTGTTCAGATAACTGCTTAAATAGTGGACCATCCCCAACAATAAGCAGATGGGTATCTTTTTTTACCCTTTCTGGTAATGCATGAAATGTCTCTAAAACAGTATGAACATCTTTTTCTGGAGCAATCCTCCCAACATAGAGAAGAACATTCTTCTCGTTAATATTATATTTTTTTCTTATGTCAGATGCTCGTTTAAGCGGTGTAAAAAAATCATGATTTACACCTCTTCCCCAAATATCGATATTATTGTGAATTTTTTGGTTAAGCAGCTTTTCTTTCGTACTTTGTGAAGGTACATAAACTTTTTCAAAAGAATCATGAAACCATGCCATGTATTTCCAAATCCATTTTTGCAAAAAGGTTAAATGGTAATACTCTAGGTAATCATCAAAATGCGTATGATAGGATGCTACCATTGGAATATTGTGTTTTTTTCCATAATGAAGACCAAAAAGGCCAAGGTTAAATGGCGTAGCGATATGAATAAGAGTTGGCTTGAATTCTTCTAATGTTTGCTTAATGTGCACTGGATTAGGAAGGGCTATTCGGCATTCAGGGTACAATAAGAAAGGAATACTTGTAAAACGTTGAACTTGAGGGACTGTTGGAACTGCTGTACTACTTTCCGGAACAAATAACTTATATTCAATACCCTTTTTTTCTAAATAGTCCGTGTATCGCTTTAAAGTTTTTGCAACCCCATTAATTTCGGGGGCGTAGGTATCAGAAAATATAGCTATACGCATTTTCACTCACTCCCATAATTAGTAGTTTCAATTATAACTTAACAAATAATTATGAAAATAATATTTAGCTCATATTAAGATTTAACAAAAATCTCAACAGGACACTAACGTGATCTTTACAATTATGTATTATGATAGGAAGTAGAAGGAAGCGTAGTGAATACCTTTAAACCTACAATAATTGTACTGGGAGGGAAATTCGTTGGACCGATTTGTAAATTGGATTTCTGTAAATGATACTCAGCTTTTTCATTTCGTAAATTCAAAATTAAGATGTAGAGCTTTTGACTATATCCTACCTAAAATCACCCATATAGGGGGAGCTACATTTACAATACTTACATTGCTTATCGTGATGATCTTTTCAGAAAAAGTTGTTCAGACATGGGCTATTGAAGCCCTTATTTCCCTATCCTTAAGTCATATCATCGTTCACATTATTAAAAAAATGTATTGCCGAGAGCGACCTTATAACAAATTAGCTAACGTTACATTATGCTCAAACCCACTTACAGATTACTCATTCCCCTCCGGTCATACAACGGCTGCTTTTTCTATAGCTATCGTTTTTTCTCTTCACATGCCAATGTTGAGCATTTTCTTTTTACCAATCGCCATTTTAGTTGGAATTTCACGTATGTATCTCGGTCTACATTATCCAACTGACTGTATTATAGGTGCAGTTCTAGGGACTGTATCGTCAATCATTGTTGTGTTTTGCTCATTCGTTTTCTTTACTGGACAATAGTAATAATTGAATGAGTTTCACTTTAAGATGTATATGATAATATGTCTTCAAAAACTTCGACCGGTCTTTCTTCAGTTATGAGGTGACCAGTTTCTTTATATGTGATTAGTTTTGCATTTGGTAAATCATAAACTAACCTCTTCCCTATATTTACTGAAACAACATTGTCTTCCTCCCCCCATATCAACAATGTAGGCGTGTAAATAGCCTTTAGTTGATGAGATAGTAGGTCGCCTTCACGGTATCTAAGTAAACGAGTAAGTGACTGATAAAACTTCTTTTCTAATAACGGTTTACGAAATTCACTAATCATTTCATCGTTGATTAATGAGTGATTATAAAATACATTTTTCAAGTAATCTTTCACTTCTTTTTTATGAATGTAGAAGTAGATAATATAGTTAAAGAACGGTAAGTAGGATGCATATATTAGGAACTTTTTTGCGCGTTTTAAATAACCTGAGCATCCTAATAGAATCAATTTATTGATTTTTTCTGGCACAGCTTTAGCGGTATATAATGCAATTTGCCCACCCATAGAGTGACCAACAATCGTTACATTTGTAAGCTTAAAATAATCGATACACTGCTCAATTAATTCGGCATAATTCTTAAATGAATAGACAAATGTTGTAGACTTTTCACTCCTCCCAAACCCTGGAAGATCAATAGCAATTATAGAGAAATGTTTTTCTATTAGTGGAAAAAGACGGTTAAAAGTATATGTAGAGGATGCGAAGCCGTGAATGAAGAGCATTGGAGGTTTTCCATTTATAACATGTTCACAAAAAATTTTAACATTAGAAATTGTAATAAACTCGCTTTTAATTTGATTTCTGTCCATAAAATACCAACTCCACATTATCACATTATTTTTCAAATGTATTATGTACAAAAATCGAATGAATAATGTGGAGTTATACTTATAGGAATTTCATATTGAAAAGTATTAAATTGAAAATTTATAGTCAAGATCACTTTCAATAAGACTTACAGAAGGTCTACCGATATAATACCCTTGGGCATAATCGACCTTTAACTTTATTAATATTTGTAGCTCTTCAAACCTTTCGACCCCTTCTGCTATAACTTTAGAGTTTGCTTGAGAGGCATATTGAACAAATAGATTGACTAGCTCTTGTTGTGAATGATTTTTATCTATCTTTTGAATAAATGATCGATCCAATTTAATGAAATCCGGCTTTATACACATCATCGTTTTCAAACTATTATACCCTGCACCAACGTCATCAATAGCAATTTTAAAGCCTTGATAACGATAATTAGCTAATACTCTTTCAAATTGAGTATAATCATGTACCGCTTGCTTTTCTGTTATTTCAAAAACAATTTGCCTCGGGTCAAGCCCGTATTTCTCTACGAAAAAAAGTGTTTCTCCGCTTCGGTAATTTGCATCATTTAATACTTTAGGATGAACATTTAAAAAGATAAACTCTTTATTTGTACTTTTGTTTTTCCAACTTAGTTCAACGTATTTCTCAATTGAATGTTGACGTGTTAACTGTTCAAATTGAAATATTTGATCTGTATCCCCTAAAAACCGATAAAAATCTTCGGTCGATGAAAAGTTTCTTGGTTTAATTGGACGATTTAATGCTTCATAACCGATTAATGAACTGTTCACAACACCTACAATAGGTTGAAACAATGTATTAATATTTTTATATTTTAATACTTGTAATATTTCACTATACTTTAATTTTTTTAACTCCATATGCCTAGCTAAACTTCGATTAAATTTCCATCTTTGAAAGAAACTTTTATTTTGGAGTACTTTTATTACCATGTATAATCCCCAATCCTTCATATCGCTACTTCACATGAACTTATTTCTTCAATTTCATATCTCTTTTTAATTTAGCTTAAATTGTTTTGTGAGGTTTAATAATGAATTAGATGTTTGTGTTAACTTTGACCCAATTTCATTCGTTTTTTCCATTTGCTGTATTTGCTCATCACTTGTTGCAAACATTTCCTCAGCACTAGCCAAAGTTTCCTGGGAAACCGAAGCAAAGCTAATGGTTGATTGCTCAATACTTGGTAATATCAACTGTAAGTCTCCTAGTTGTTCTTGTGTACTTAATATTTTATTACTTACCGAATTGATTTCTTCCATAAGATTATCAAAAGAATCCTTTGATTCATTTGCTGCTGATAAGTTTGCCTTTATTTTTGTCAAAACATGATCGAACTCGTTTGTAGCTACGATACTAACTTGTTCCATGGTCCCAATAGATTGAGTGATTTCTTCGGTTGCAATTGTTGATTGTTCTGCTAATTTCCGTACTTCGTTAGCTACTACAGCAAAGCCTCTACCAGATTCGCCAGCTCTAGCAGCTTCAATGGTCGCATTTAGGGCTAATAATTTTGTTTGTTCTGCTATTCCATTGATTAACCCAACTAAATTAGCAATAGAGCTTGAATGATTTTTTACTTGTTGGATTGTTTTTGTCATATGATCAAAATCTTCTTCAAAAGAATGAATGGTTTTTATTAATTGAGTAATATTTTTCTCTCCACATTGAGCAGATGTGTTCATACCAATTGAACTTTTATAAACTAAGTTAATGTTACCCATCATTTCTTCAACTTTTTGCTTTATATCTTTGAAACTATTTACACTACTTTCTGAATTCGCCGCCGTTTGGTCAGCCCCTTCTTTCACAACACTAATAGCTTCAATCAGCTGACGACTATACTCTAGCGCTCCTTCAGAGGATCTCTTCAATTCACTACCAGTATTTTCTAACTTGACTGTCGTATCTGTAATTTCATTTAACATTTGTCGCATTTGCCCAACCATCGCATTATAACTCTTATTTAGAGAAATAATTTCAGGTAATGTTGTTTTAATGGAAATTGCACTACTTAAATTTCCTTCACGAACTTCCCTCATCGTATTTTGTAAAACGTTTAATGGGTTCGTTAATGTTTGTACAAATAATAAAATAATAATAACTGAAATAATTAGGCTAACAATAATCACCATTATTGTAAATTTAGCAATCTCATTTATTGGGTCTATATAAGATTTTGTTGGTACAACGATCAAATACATAGCATCAATTTCCTTTAATTCGTGCGTTGATATTGTATAATCTTCTCCTTCAATACTTGTATGGAACACTCTTGTTTCATTTTTTTGAATTGTTTCGAATAGAGATGGATAAAGCAAGATATCTATGTCCTGATTTATTTGAAAAGGTGTAATTTCGTTATTATTTATGTAATAAAAGTAAGCTTCAATACCATCCTCATTTAACTGTCCTTGTTGTGAACGGACATTTACTTCTAGTTGTTGCATAAAATAATCCATATCACTTACATATAAAAATTTTAAATTTGTTGCAATGTATGACATCATTTCAGCTTCTCGTTGAAGACGATTTTCAATTGTTTGGATAACTGTTTCTTTTGCTTTTATATAGGATGTTATTCCAACGGCGTTAGTAGCTATAATTAATAAAGTAATAAACAGAAATAACAATCGGTTTCGCAAACTTATCTTTGATAATACAGTATGAAAAGTATTCAAATAATTCTTTTTACTTTCTTTCTTTGAATTTTTTTTACTAAAATATATATATTTCACGAAAAGCAACCCCCTAGTTTCTACACGATATGACAAATATACCAATAATTTGTTAAGGAAATATTAATCAAATGTAAAAGTTATTATTAAAAAATATTAATTCTGTCTATGAGTTGAATATATGATATTGAAAAGCGAACTGGAGTAAGCTAATGGGTCAACAATAAATTAGAAGCAACAGAAAAAGCCTATGACGAATAGGCTTTTCTCCATTAGCGGCGAATTTAAAAACTTTTTAAGGGATATTCATTATCATGATAAGTACATGGATGATTAAGGGATCTTGCGCTTTTCTTTATGTAAGGTAAATTTTGATGGAGCATCATATATCCAACGCCTCTAACTGTTTTTATATACGAGGGTTTACTACGACATGGCTCAATTTTTTCCCTAATTCTGCTTATAAAAACATCAATAACACGTACATCTGCTAAAAATTCTTCCTCGTTTAGTACCGATAGAAGTTGTTCTCGTGATATAGCTGTTCCTTTGTTTTGAGATAAATATAAAATGATTTCGAACTCTTTTCTTGTAAAATCAATGATCTTATCATTTATCCTAATGGTATAATTTGAGGGACAAATTGTAAGTTTTCCAATTATAATTATGTCATGGTTATTAGTACCATTAGAAAATTTCTCCTTGTTTTTTGGCCATGAAATGCTTTGACGTCTCAAAATTGATTTAACTCGCGCCACCAATTCCTTAGATCTAACTGGTTTTCGAATATAATCATCTGCTCCTAGTTCTAATCCAAGTACTAAATCAAATTCTTCGTCTTTCTCCGACATTAGAATCAAGGGTGTCCAATTATCTTTTTGCAGCCGTAACGTCCTACAAAAGTCAAATGCTTGGAATCTGATAAAGTCTAAATCAAGAAGGATTATAGTAGGTTCAAATCTATCTACTATTTCTAGAGCTTCTTCTATATCATTTGTATGAATTAGTCCAAAGCCTGCAGCGTTAAAATCCTCTCTGATTTTTGTTGTGATAATCGGGTCTGGATTTATCTTGAGTATTAGTTGGCTCATCCTTACCTCCAGAAACTAACTTTAACAAAAAGAGTAGGTATAATCCCACTCTCTTTGTCAGCTTATCATTAGTTTAAGTCAAAATATTGACCATTTACTTCGTAAATAATTAACTCAGCAATATTTGTCGCATAATCAGCAATTCTTTCAATATAGCGTGAAATAAAAGCTAACTGAGTTACTTGTTCAATTTCTAATTGATCTGAGATAACAATATTAAAAAGTTGCTTTACAAATCGTGCATACATATCATCAACCTGATCATCAAGGTGGGCAATTTGCTGAGCTTCTAAAACATTTCCTGATTCATAGGCTCTTAATGCATTTGTAACCATTCCACTAGCAATGATAGCCATTTCTACTAATATTGTTGTATCAATTTCCATTTCTGTTTTAGGAATTCTTTCTGCGGCTTTACAAATATCAACCGCTAAATCACCTACACGCTCTAGGTCACTAGAGATCTTAAAGGCAACGATAATTTTTCTGAGGTCTGAGGCAACAGGTTGTTGTCTTGCTATTAGTAACGTTGCTTTTTCATTAACAACTAATTCTTGCTGGTTGATTTTCAGATCGTTTTCTTTAATATTCTGAATTTTTTCAAAATCATTATTAACAAAGGCGTCCATTGCATGATGAAAAGCTTGATCAACCTGTTCACCCAATTTGACAATACTTTCTTTTAAACCACTTAACCCTGAATGAAACGTTTCTCTAGTGTGCATGAACTTTTCTCGCCCCTTAACCGAATCTGCCGGTAATATAGTCTTCTGTTCGTTTGTCTTGCGGATTGGAGAAAATGACATTTGTATCATCGTACTCTACTACTTCGCCATTTAAGAAAAATGCTGTTTTATCTGAAATTCGAGCTGCTTGCTGCATATTGTGAGTAACAATCACGATACTATACTCTTTCTTAAGTTCTTGTACGAGTTCTTCAACTTTTAAAGTCGAGATCGGATCTAGTGCCGATGTTGGTTCATCCATAAGAATCACATCTGGTTCAATGGCTAAGCAACGAGCGATACATAAACGTTGTTGTTGTCCACCCGATAATCCATATGCATTCTCATGAAGTCTGTCTTTCACTTCATCCCAAATTGCTGCTCCTCGTAAACTTTTTTCAACTATTTCTTTTAATAATTTTTTATCTCTAATACCATGAATTTTAGGTCCATACGCTACATTTTCAAAAATTGATTTTGGAAATGGATTTGGTTTTTGAAACACCATTCCAACGCGAGTACGAAGCTCTTCTACTTTGTATGACTTTTCAAATATATTTCGCTCTCGGTATAAAATTTCACCTGTAATGCGAACAATCGGAACTAGCTCTACCATTCTATTTAATGTCTTAATATATGTTGATTTTCCACAACCAGAAGGTCCTATAATAGCTGTAACTTCATTTTCATAAATTGGAAGATCAATATTTTTCAAGGCATGATCTTTTCCATACCAAAGGTTTAGACTTTTCGTGTTATAGACAATTTTTTTCTTATCTGCGAGAACTGCATTTGATGCTATATTACGATGTGCTTCATTTACTTCCTTAACCATATCCTTTACAGTTAAAGTTGCCATCTAACATTCCCCCATATATTAAATTTAAAATCTGTTTTGAAATTTGTTTCTAATGACAATGGCAATTGAATTCATAACAAACAACACAATTAGTAAAACAAGAATAGTTGCAGCAGCGAGATTTGCATATTCATCAACTAACACAGAATCTATAGTCCAATAGTAAATTTGCATTGGCATTACTGTAAATCGATCAAATATTCCACTTGGAATAGGAATTAACAATGCAGGTATCCCAATAACAACTAGTGGTGCCGTTTCTCCTATTGCTCTCGATAATGCCAAAATAACACCTGTTAAAATTCCTGGTATAGCTGCTGGAAGTATGACATTTTTAATAGTTTGCCATTTTGTTGCCCCCATTCCGTAAGAAGCTTCTCTCAAAAATTGTGGGACAGAGCGTATGGCTTCTTGACTAGCAACCACTACAATTGGTAAAACGAGAAGAGACATCGTTAGCCCACCTGCTAAAACAATTGAACCTAGGCCAAATAGACGTACGAAAACTGTTAATCCTAATAAACCAAAAACAATAGATGGAACTCCAGCCAAATTCGTTATATTTGTTTGAATAAACGAATGTAACTTCCCTTTCTTCGCATATTCTTCTAAATAAATGGCTGTTCCTACCCCTAGAAACATTGTTACCGGTCCAACAATAACCATTAGCCATAATGTCCCAACAATAGCACCCTGAATTCCTGCCCGTTCAGGTCTTGTCGATAATTTATTCATTAAAAACTCGAAATTAAGCCAACCGATACTATCTACATAAACTCGAGAAAGTAAGATGACAAGAATAACTAAACCAAATAATGTAGATAGTAAAAATAGATTTTTTACAAGCTGATTTATAAAAAGTCTCGTATTCATCCTCTTTTGAACGACATTGAGATCAATATATTTCATTTTTAGTAAACCTCCCTATATTTTCGGGAAATATATCTTGCTAGTAAATTCATTAATAATGTAAATACAAATAATGTCATCGCAACAGCGTATAAACTATAATAAGCAGTTGTCCCGGCTGCAGCATCTCCACTTGTTACTTCAACAATATAAGCTGTCATTGTTTGCATTGATTGAGTAATATCAAATGTAAAGTTTTTTGAGCTACCACTTGCAATTGTTACAATCATTGTTTCTCCTATCGCTCTTGAAATACCTAATACAAAGGAAGCGATAATTCCTGAAATTGCAGCAGGGATAACAACACGTATCGTCACTTCAAATTTCGTTGCACCTAAAGCCATAGCACCTTCTCTCATCGAATTAGGAACTGAATTCATGGCATCTTCAGAAAGTGATGCTACTAATGGAATAATCATAATTCCCATAACAATACCTGGACTCAATGCATTTGTGGCTTGTAAGGCTGGGATAAATTCTCTTAATATTGGTGTTACGAATGTAAAAGCAAAGAATCCATAAACTATTGTTGGTATTCCAGCTAGAACTTCAATGATTGGTTTTAATATTTTTCTTGTATTTTCTGTTGCGTACTCACTTAAAAAAACGGCTGTTGTTAAACCTATTGGAATAGCAACAAACATGGCAATAACAGATGTCAGTAACGTCCCCATCACTAATGGTAAGATACTGAATTTAGGCTCAACAGGACTTAATGGTCTTAATTCTGTACTGGTGAAAAATTGTATAAAAGATACTTCTTTAAAAAATAATACTGTTTCAAAAACTAATGTCATTACAATTCCTACAGTAGTCAAGATAGAAATAAGTGCTGTAAGAAAAAGAACAACAGGAACAATTTTTTCTATGATAGTTGTAGCACTAGTTAACTGTTTCTTTTTATAAATTAAATCTTTGACGCTCTCTATCTTCGCCATGATGAACTGCCCCTTCCCTTACTCATTCTCTTTAAGTTAAAAACTATAAAACATGAAAATAGTATGAAGACGAGGTGTACTTGCGTACAGCCCATCTTCAAACTATGATCTATCATTTAATTGATTGATTTTACAAACTCTAAACTTTCTTTTAATTCCTCTTCAGGAAGAGGAGCAAATCCAGTCTCCCCTGCAAATTTACCAGCACCTTCTCCAAATACGTACTCAGCGAATGCTTTAACTTGTGCCTTTTCCTTAGCTGAGTCAATACTTAAGTTTGTAAATACTGGACGAGTAAATGGACCATACTCACCGTCTTCTGCTATTGTGTCTAATGAAGGACCTACAGGACCATTTCCAAAATCTACTTTAACAGCAGTAATTTTATCTGAGTTATTTGCATAGTAACCATATCCAAAAAATGCAATTCCATTTTTGTCTTCAGAAACTAAATTTACTAATGTAGAATATTCTTGTTGTAAGTTAATTCCATTTACTAAATCTTGCTTTTGAAGTAGTACTTCAACGAAAAATTCATACGTTCCATGGTTCTCGTTTGGACCATAAAAGTTAATTTTTTCAGCTGGCCATTCCGGTCGAATATCTGACCATAAAACTTCATCATTATCTTTAATCGCTCCAGTTACGAACATTGTTGTAATTTCTTCTTCAGTCATCTCAGTTGCCCAATCGTTTTCAGGGTTAATAACTAATGTCATACCATCAAGAGCAATTTTAAATTCTTTTGAATCAATATTATTTGCTGATAATTCAGCAATTTCTTCTTCTTTAATTTCTCGTGAAGCATTCGAAAAGTCTGTTTCACCAACTACATATTTTTTCATTCCTGCACTTGTACCAGCTCGGCTAACTTCAACACTAATATTTGGTTGTACTTCTATCATAAACTCTTCAGCAATACGAGCCATTAATGGATATACAGTACCTGATCCATCGATAACTACTGAGCCTGAAAGCTCTTCTTCTTTTTGTTCTTCTTTATTTTCATCTTGATTTACTTCTGTTTGATTAGTAGACTCCTCATTTTTCTCACTTGCTGTGTCGTTGTTGCCACATGCTGCAACCATTACCATGAATGTTACTAAAGCTAATAATAAAAAAATCTTTTTGAAATTCACTACTAATTTCCTCCCTATGTTTAGCTTCATAATTTGATAGAGTTTGTTTTTTCTCTATCACAATTGCTAGTATAGTAGCGGAATGTTAAGAGGGGATAAATTAGATGTAAATGATTTGTAATGGAATGTAAATGATTTGTAAATTTGCTTTTCCTTTTGTATTTCATGAGGAAAATAAGCAGAAGAAAAGCGCAAGCGCCTTGGTCACGAGCAGCTGCTCCTGTGCCACTCCGTTTGCTCAAGAGCAAAGCTGCATGAAGCTAATCAACGAAGAATTTCAAGAGGTAATTGAAGTTAGTTGCTTGACTGATGTGACCGAGCTCGTAGGCTGCTTGCGCTAGACAGTTTCCAAGTTAGAAATTTATAAATTCTGATTATGTGAAAAAAACCTCGTAAAACGAGGTTTTTCGTTAAAGTTGTATGGTTAAACCCTTCTTTGCTAAAAAAACTTCTCCTTTAAAAATTGACTGCGCTTCTACTAATAGTTGCTGATGCTCACCAAAGTGAGGTAGATGAGTGAGAATAAGTTTTTTTGCCATTGCCTCCTTAGCAATTGACGCAGCATCAATACTATTCATATGACCGTATGGTTCTCCATTTTGATCGGCATAGAAGCTTGTTTCACAAATAAATATATGAGCATCTTTTGTAAAGGAAATGAATTCTTCCTTGTAACTGCTATCAGCCGAATATACGATTGATTTTCCTCCAACTTCAAAACGCATCGCAAAACATTTTGCTTTATGATTAGTCTCTAAATATGAAACTCGAAAAGGACCAATCTTAGATTCTGCTTTTTCATTATAAATAAATGATAGTACATGGGGTGGCTTTGCTAACTTTTGAAACTCTTTTTGATCATAAGGATGTCCATAAATTGAAAGTGGTTGATTTGTCCTATTTAACTGCTGATCAACTAGACGACTATACTGAAGCGGGCCAATATCGGCTATATGATCATGGTGATAATGAGAAAGGATGACTGCATCTAGATCAGCTAATGAACAGTAGTGTTGTAGTTGAGATAGGGCTCCACTACCACAATCGACAAGTAATTTAAACCCATCCTGCTCTAATAAATAACAAGAAGTAGCCTCTCCTACTTCTGGAAATGCCCCCCAGTGTCCTACAATGGTTAATTTCATTTTATCCCCCTTTGTTATACATAACGTAAACACTATGTAGCATACCTTTTTTAGATTCATTTAACATTTTAACAAATGGACAATAAAAGCCCTAGCTAATTTAACTAGGACTTTCATTGCAATCATACTGTATAACATCTTTAAACTATTCAATATCATTCCATGTTTTGCCATCAGTACTATTTCTAGTAACATTGTTATCTTTATTTCTTTGACGAAAAACCTGTTTTTCAAAATCTCCCGGAATTACCCCGAACTCAGTATCTGTAACATCTTGAATGATCGCTGGGTTGTCTGTTTCCTTCATAATCGATCTTAACTGTTTTTTAAGTAGGTTTTTATAATTCTTCTTCATAAACAGATTCCCTCCTCAATTCCTTTTTTATATAGTCACTTTTTTTTATTATTCTTATACACTTTTGCAAAAAAAGAATATTAGTGGAGAAGTAGCAAACGATAATCAATAGACAGCTAGCTCAAAGGAGAAATTGATTATGCATAAAATCGAGGTCAATAATTTAACAAAAATCTTCGGTCATAATCCTAAAGAAGGAATAAAACGTTTAAAGGAAGGCCAAAGTAAGGAAAAAATTTTAAATGAAACTGGACTTACAGTCGGTGTTAACCAAGCAAGTTTTAAAATTAACGAAGGGGAGTTCTTCGTTATTATGGGATTATCAGGGAGTGGAAAATCAACATTAATTCGCCTAATAAACCGCTTAATTGAACCTACTTCAGGAGAAATTCTAATAGATGGTGAAAACATTACCACTATGAATAAACAAGACTTAATGAATACAAGAAGAAAAAAACTTGGAATGGTTTTTCAAAAATTTGCACTTTTTCCGCATAGAACTGTAGCTACAAATGTTGAATACGGGTTAGAAATACAGGATGTTCCTAAAAGTGAACGAGTTAATAAAGCCTTAAAATCAATAGAAGATGTTGGACTTAAAGGATACGAAAACAGTTACCCTGATGAACTAAGTGGTGGTATGCAACAGCGGGTTGGACTAGCTAGAGCATTAGCAAATGATACGGACATTTTACTAATGGATGAAGCCTTTAGCGCTCTAGACCCTCTGATTAGAAAAGAAATGCAAGACGAATTATTAATGTTACAAAGTAAATTAGGAAAAACTATATTATTTATTACCCATGATTTAGATGAAGCACTTAAATTAGGCGATCGTATCGCCATTATGAAAAATGGTATTATCGTTCAAATTGGAACACCAGAAGAAATATTAGAAAATCCTGCTAATGAATACGTTTCAAATTTTGTAGAAGATGTTGACCGTACAAAAGTACTTGTTGCCTCCAATATAATGAAAAAGCCTGATGTGATTACCACATGGAAAGAAGGAGCAAGAGCTGCCATTAGGAAAATGGAAGAGGCCGGTTTATCAAGCATTTTCGTTGTTGATAAAGAGAAAAATTTAAAAGGGCTTTTAACAATTGACGAAGCCATTAAAGCTTATAAAAGTAATAAATGGGTTGAAGATGTACTCATTCAAGATTTCCATACCACAAAACCAGATACACCTTTAAGTGATTTAATTCAAATTGCAACTGAAACAAAATATCCAATCGCAGTTGTTGAAAATAAAAAATTAATGGGGATAATTGTAAGGGTTTCAATCCTTTCAGGACTTACTCTCGGAAAACAACGAGAGGAGGTGAGTGAATAATGAATTACTTCCATCTACCTTTAGAGGAATGGACAAATCGCTTTGTTAATAATTGGTTAATACCAGTATTAGGTGGCTTCTTTGACTCAATCAGTTCAATCGTTGCTACTTTTATTTCATTAGTTACTGATTTATTGAATTTTTTACCAGCTGAATTAATGGCGCTACTATTAATTATCTTAGCTTGGCGTTTTGCTGGGGTTGGGGTAGCTATTTTCACATTAATAGGTTCCCTTTACTTAGGGTCAGTAGATTTATGGTATGCTGCAATGCAAACGTTAGCGATTGTCATTGTTGCGACAATTTTTTCTATAGTAATTGGTATACCGATTGGTATTTGGAGCGCAAAATCTCCAGTTGTTAATAGGATAGTTAGACCCATTTTAGACTTTATGCAAACTTTACCAAGTTTCGTTTATTTAATTCCTGCCATTCTCTTATTTGGCTTAGGGGGAGTACCAGCAGTTATCTCAACTTTTGTCTTTGCTACTCCACCTGCGGTAAGAATGACTACCTTAGGGATAAAACAAGTACCTACTGATGTTGTTGAAGCTGCCAGGGCATTTGGTTCAACCTATTGGCAAATGCTAACAAAGGTGCAATTACCAATGGCAATACCGACGATCATGGCGGGGATCAACCAAACTATTATGTTAGCTTTATCTATGGCTGTTATCGCCTCAATGATTGGTGCTCCAGGACTAGGTTCAGTCGTCTTAGCAGGTATATCAAGGGTTAATGTTGGTTTAGGGTTAACTGGTGGACTAGGAATTGTTGTTCTTGCCATCATTTTAGATAGGATTACTCAAGGTATTGGTGAAAAAACTAAGTAATAAAAACTAGGAGGTACAAATAGTGAAACATTTTAAATTACTTGTATTTACGTTTACGATTTTTGCATTAATTATAGGGTGCGGTCCTGCAGATACAGCAGAAGACCCACAAGCAGGTGATCAACCTGCTCAAGACCAATCAATTACATTTGGAATGACTCCTTGGACGAGTACCATTCCACCAACTACGATTGCAATGTTACTTTTAGAGGATATGGGTTATGAAGTAAACCAGATTGAAGCTGATGCTGGTGGTGTCTATACAGGCCTATCACGAGGTGACATTGATGTTTTCATGGATGCTTGGTTACCTGATATGCACGCAAGCTATATGGAGCAATTTGGAGATAACATAGATAGCACTGCTATAAGCTATCCAGACGGTGAGTTAGGGTGGGTTACCCCAACATACGTAGAGGAAATTAACTCAATTGAAGACATTAAAGGAAATGAAGATATTTTTGATGGAGAAATCTATGGTATTGAAGAAGGCGCTGGAATGACTATTACTTCAAGAGAGATGATTGAAGAGTTTGACTTAGATTTACAATATGTTGCATCTAGTGAAGGTGGCATGCTCGCCCAAGTTGCAAGACAAATTGGTGCAGAAAGACCGGTAGTATTCCTTGGATGGAGACCGCATCCAATGTTTGTCGACTATGATTTAAAAGTACTAGAAGGACAAGATGAATTTTTTGCTACATCAGAGGTTCATGTTTTAACGAATAATGATTTCAAAGATCGTATTCCTGAAGCATACGAATTTTTAAGCAACTGGAGTATTGATGTTGGTGATATTGAACAAATGATTGTAGAAATTGATAATGGGCGCTCTGCCGAAGACGTAGCTCGTGAATGGATTGATAATAATCAAGAAAAAGTAGCAGAAATGAAAGGTGAAAGCAAATAAAATCAAAAATAGGGTGTTCAAAAGCATAGCTTTTGAACACCCTATTTTTTTCTAACTAAAATGTATAATATAGCTGAACTTCAATCAGTGGGAGTTTTCCTTCATCTCCCACCTAAAATTCTCGATTTTCTTACGTTTTGAGGTGGGGGCCTTAATGCCCCTTAAGAGTGGGATAAAATTCATCCATACAAAACATATAAACACACTACTTTACATTTTAGATGATTAGAAAAAGCCCTAACCAAATGGCTAGGACTTATCGTTTTAGAGTTCTTAAGCTTCTTGAGCTACTGGGTATACACTTACTTGCTTTCTGTCACGTCCTACGCGTTCAAACTTAACTACGCCGTCAACTTTAGCGAATAAAGTGTCATCTCCACCTCTACCTACGTTTACACCAGGGTAAATACGTGTTCCACGTTGACGAACTAAAATAGATCCGCCAGTTACTGTTTGACCGTCAGCACGCTTTGTACCAAGACGCTTCGAGATTGAGTCACGACCGTTCTTTGTACTACCTACCCCTTTTTTCGATGCGAAAAATTGAAGGTTCATTTTTAACATATGAGTTCACCTCCTAGGTTTCACTAATTTTGATATGTTTACCGTACTGTTCACTAATTGAAGTGAGTGAAACAACCATTGCTTCCAAAAGAAGCTGAACTTTCTCATAAGTTGACACGTCCAAACCTTTTGGGACAGTGCAGCGGAGAAAGCCACCATCATCATCCATTTCCACTTCTAATTGAACATCACATAATTTATCGATAGCATTTACAGTTCCAAATGAAACGGCTGAAGCCCCAGCACAAACAATATCTTGTCCATATGGCCCGCTATCTGCATGACCACTCATTTCAAAGGAAACAATGTTGTTATCAGTATGTCGAACAACTGTAACAGTAATCATGTCATTTCCTTACGCGTTGATCTTTTCGATAACAACTTTAGTGTAAGGTTGACGATGACCTTGCTTACGACGATAGTTTTTCTTAGCTTTGTATTTATAAACTAAGATTTTCTTAGCGCGACCTACTTTTTCAACTTTAGCAGTAACAGTTGCTCCTTCTACGAATGGAGCTCCTACTTTCACAGAGTCACCACCAACCATTAATACGTTGTCAAAGCTTACTGTTGCACCAACTTCAGCATCTAACTTCTCAATGTAGATCTCTTGACCTTCTTGAACTTTAATTTGCTTACCACCAGTTTCAATAATTGCGTACATTAACGTGCACCTCCTTATTATACTCAGACTCGCCATCGAGGGTGATTTACACGAGTAAATTCTTTAAAACCCTTTTATGAGCGGTTATAGCTCTTTGGAGGTTATCCAAATAACTAACAAAAAATATAATACCATTTTTAGTAGTTAGAGTCAACGATGTTTCCAATCGAGATTTTAATAACAGCTTGTGAAGAAAAACAAAAGACACTTCTACAACCTTTGTTCGACTTCCTCGATACTACCTATGAATCGGATCTCAAAGTCGTTTGGAGCGAGCTTTTCGTTTTCTTTAATAAATAGTTGATAATGAAGAACGGTTTGTAGTCGGATTAGATTTTTGTCTTTAGGACCTTTAAGAATCGGAACAACATTCGCTGGGACTTCCACGAGTAACGCTTCATTATCCATACCTTTATATTCCCATAATGCTCTCTCTACTTTATGTGCAACAGCTTCGTCCGAAAATACTTTCCCTTTACCAAAACAAGCCGGGCAAATAGTCGAAACACTATCCTGTAGATTTTGACGGGCTTTCTTACGGGTCATTTCTAATAATCCTAGTCCAGTAAATCCTACTACATTTGTTTTGGTACGATCATTTTTTAAAGTTTGATTAAACGCATTTAAAACAGTTTGTTTATCTTTATCGCTTTTCATATCAATGAAGTCTATAATAATAATACCGCCAATATCTCGAAGTCGTAACTGTCTTGCAATTTCTTTAGCAGCATCAATGTTTGTTTTTACGATCGTTTCTTGTAAATCTAACTTTCCAGTATATTTACCGGTATTTACATCAAAAACAGTTAGAGCTTCGGTTTGATCAATGACTAAATACGCACCACTTTTCAACCAAACTTGTCTTCGCAAAGCTTTTTCAAGCTCTGATTCAATATGATAAAATGAAAATATGTTTTCCCTTTGTTGATAGAAGCGAAGTTTTTCTAAAAGGTTTGGATAAGGCTGAAACATATTTTTAATTAGTAGATATTCGTCCATTGAATCGATAACTATTTCGTCTAGATCATCAAAGTCAAAGTCCCTCATCACTTTTTCTAAAATTGATTTATCTTCGTAAATTAAACTAGGTGGTTTTAAGTTTTTTCCGTCTTTCCATACGTCTTCCCAAAGCTTCCGTAGAAAAAATAAATCTTGAGCAACATTCTCTTCTGTTAAATTTTCAGAAGCTGTACGTATAATCATACCTTCTTTGCCAACACAAAGTTCTTCCCCAATTTTACGCCATTTCTCACGTACATCTTCAGTTTGCATCCGTTTCGATACACCAACATAACCTCCATTTGGCATATACACAATGTATTTACCAGGAAAAGAAACAACTTCAGTCAGTCTTGGTCCTTTTTTACCGAATCCCTCTTTTGTCACTTGTACTAATAGCTCTTGCCCCACTGTTACAAATTGTGAGATTGATTTTTCTTTTTTCACTTCATCTTTTTCTTCTAGTTGTTGAAAACTCAAAAGCTCGTCTCTATATAAAAAGCCATTCTTGTCTAATCCAATATCCACAAATGCTGCTTGCATTCCTGGAAGTACATTTACTACTTTACCTTTGTACACATTACCTACAATTTTATTAATTTGAGGACGCTCGATTAAGATTTCTACTACTTTTTTATTTTCGAGAATCGCTAGTCTTCTTTCATTTGTTAACATATTAAAAATAAATGATTTCAATGGTATCCCTCTTTAACGTCTAGTAAGGTGAAAAAACCAGCCTTTATACGGCTGGTTACTACTTAAGTATAGCATCTTTTAATTACAAACACCAAAAATTATGGTGGTAAAATTCGACCAATAGGTACTGATGCCTTATTTTGTTCAAAGAAAGCTTGTAAAATTATTTTTTCTGAAATAACTCTCATTGGTTCATAAGATTGGTTTTTGACGATAACTTTGTGCTTAACACCACGTTGAAACCTTTTTATGACATCTTGTACAGTTGATTTATCAGGAACTACAATCGGTATCGTTTGAATAAAAGGGTTTTGTTTCTGATTATGTCTTTCCATTAAAAAGCGCATATAAGCATAACTTCTTTGTTTCCATTCAGAATAGTGACTAAACAAAAGAAATAGTAAAACTACCCACAGATTTAAATGAAACGGAAAAAAATAAAGACTAATGACTGTAAACAAAAATAATAAAAACAACGAGATTTTCAAAGTTGTAGTAATGCTTTGAAGAAATGGAAGTCTTTTGGAAAAGAGTAAATACATTAATTTACCACCATCAAGTGGCCAAATAGGTAGTAAGTTGAATAATAATATCATTAAGTTGTGAGTTAAAAACAACTTGTGGTCGGTACTAGTCCAAAAATCAAACGGAAGGAGAAAAAAAGATATGGAAATTAACCATATGTGTTGTAATGGACCAGCTATAATTACAATAAATTCTTCTTTTAAAGGACGATTACCATATTCTTCAACCTCAGCTACTCCACCAAAAGGCAGAAGTTCAATTTTTCGAATTCTCCACTTAAAGTAATGAGCCGCCACACTATGACCCATTTCATGAATAAAAACAATGCTAAAAACCATGATAACTTCTCTAAAATAACCTGTAATAATACCAATACCGATTACGAACCAAAAAAGTGGATTAATTTTAATTTTTTTAACTAAGGAACCCATATTAGTCAAATGAAATCACATCAATTGGATCAATGAAGGTTTCTCCTTCTTTTAACGCAAAGTAGTAAAAACCATTATTGTCTTTTAGAGATACTGTTCCAATCTTACTACCTGGCTCTACATGATCGTATAAGTTTACCTCTACATGATCAAGCATTCCATACCATGATTCACCTCCATCATAGTGAGCTATAATAATCGTTTTACCCAATGTTTCTTCTTCTGCTACAAACCTTACCATACCACTTTTAACAGCTTCAACATTAGAATTCGAGGTCGTCTCAACTATGACCCCTTTCCCATCTTGCTCAAACCCTTGTGCCACTCTCCCAACAGCTGGCACAGCATATGCAACTTGTAATTCGTCACTCTCGAAATCATTTAATGCCACATTCGTTGTTGTTGGAAGTAGAGCTAAAGGTTTACCAAATTGATTTTCATACCAATCAGCCACAACAGTAAATTGAAATTCTTCTTCAAAAGAGGTTTTTACAAATTGTCTAGCTCCTTCGAATTGAGGAGATTGAGTTTTAAATAATATTCCGACAACTAAAAATAAACAAATAGCAACAAGCACTTGTAAGACAAAAATCTCTTTTCGAAAAAACTTCTCTTCTGGTTGTCCCTTCTCATCGGAATCACCAGCAAAGTAGAATTCAGAATCATCTCTTGACTCACTATGACTAGGATAATACTGAGGTTGTGAGCGTTCTTTCCTACCAATCGAACTATTAATCTTTTTCCTTCTAGCTTCAATTTCTCGACGAAGTTTGTCTACCCTATTCGCCATCTACCCTCATCCCCTTTTATATATAAAATGTAGAATGTAAAATGGATGTGTGGTAGATCTTTATTTAAAAGATCATTCATTTTACATTTTACATTCTACGATTATTACTTATAGATATGACTTGTCCCGAGAGGTTATGCTATATTCTTTTATGGAAGAACTCACTTTATATAACAAAAAAGCTAGCAAGTATTTCCCTGCTAACTTTCACGTGTTTACTATTAGATATTTATAATTCAACGAGTCTCACTTCCCTAAAAAGAAGCAAATGCCTAATAAAGCTGAACTTCAATCAGTGGGGGTTTTCCTTCATCCCCCACTGATGAAAGTTATTCTATATCGGACCTTTAGGGGCAGTTTATCCCCCACCTAAACTTCTCGATTTTCTTAAGTTTTGAGGTGGGGGTCTTACTTGCCCCTTAAGAGTGGGATAAATTTACGCTCGCATTCCAAAAAACTTTTTCACTTTTGAAAACATACCTTTATTTTCATCTAGAGACAGTAAAGGCACAGATTCGCCTAAGATACGTCTAGCAATATTTCGATAGGCAAGTGAAGCTCGACTGTTTGGTTGAAAAGCAATTGGCTCACCTTTATTTGACGCTTTTATAACATCATCGTCATCAGCAACAATTCCTAAAAGTCCTATAGCTAAAATTGATACAATTTCATCAACATCAAGCATATCTCCATTTTTCATCATATGACTACGAATCCGATTAACAACTAATTTCGGCGGTTCTATGTCAATTTGCTCAAGAAGTCCAATTATCCGATCTGCGTCACGAACAGCAGACGTTTCAGGTGTCGTAACTACTATTGCTTTATCAGCACCTGCAACAGCATTTTTAAAGCCTTGTTCAATTCCTGCTGGACAGTCAATAATTACGTAATCGTAATCTTCTTTTAACTCGTTAATCATCAATTTCATTTGCTCTGGATTTACAGCTGCTTTATCCTTTGTTTGAGCGGCGGGCAAAAGCATTAAACATTCAAATCGCTTGTCTTTTATTAAGGCTTGATGAAGACGACAACGTTCCTCAACAACATCAACGATATCATAGATAATTCGATTTTCTAACCCCATAACAACATCAAGGTTACGAAGACCGATATCTGTATCCACTAAGCAAACTCTTTTACCTGAAAGCGCAAGGGCAGTACCAATATTTGCAGATGTAGTTGTCTTTCCAACTCCACCTTTTCCAGAAGTTATTACAATCGCCTCTCCCATGCGAAATTCCCCTTTCTAATTCGAATGTAACATAAACAATGTAACATGTAGATAGATTTTGATAGTTTTACTACTAAAGCTTTCTATCACAATTTTTTACACACTTTACATCTACCTAAACATTTGTTATTTTAGGACGTATTTTCCCCAAGTGTTGAACGCGCTCAATAGCCATATTGCTATCGTTACCTATGTAGGCGCATTCCATATCATGTGTCTCATTCTCTTCATAATCTGGTGAACGGCTTACAATTTCTGCTATTCTCAATTGTGACGGCTCCATTCTTGAAGCGGAAATAACAGCATCTTTATCCCCTTCACTACCTGCATGAGCAATTCCACGTAATACACCTAAAATATAAATATTACCTGTAGCAACTACAGTTCCACCAGGATTAACATCACCGATGAGAAGTAGATCTCCTTTTACTTCTAAAACTTGACCTGAGCGAACTACTTTTACAATCGTCGTCATTTGTGATTCTTTTATTAGATTTTCTGCCTCGTCCTTCGTCATAACATTCGATTCGATTTCATTAATAATTAACTTTTGCTTATCATTAATAATTTTCTTAAGCTCAATTTTCTGTTCTTCTGTTAAATAACGATTTCCAACAGATACCTTAACTTGCACTGCAGGTCCTTCTGAAGATTGAGGATACTTTGAGGAAAGCTTTTCTTCAAGCTCACTAACTAGATCAAAAAACGAACATTCGTCGTCTAAAAATAAAATTAGGCCTTCTTTGGTCCCTCTTATGGTTATATTATTAGTTTTTTGCATGTTCCAAAGTTCACCTCAACTTTCATTTATTCAACGTTGCCATCTAAAATCCTTTTTTCTTTTGTTTATTTTTTCTTCAATATCATCACTTTTTTGTAAAAAAACTAAAAATTTTCTTAAAGGATATGCAAACAAGATCATGAATACACTATTGATAATGATACTCGGCAAAAGTCTTTCTCGAAAAAAGCGCTCATGGACAAGTTCAGTTATTCCAATCATTGTATGTAAACCGAAAACTAGATAGTCTAATAATACCGTACCAAAAACCGCTGTAATAATTAATAAAAACAGATTTTTTTGAAATATCTTATATGAAAACCCTAAAAAATAAGCGATTAAACCCATACTAAAAATATATATACCTAAAATATGAGTATAAACAACATCTTGGAACAAACCTAAAATCAGACCATAAACAGTACCTAATGCTCTTCCAAAAAAAATACTTAAAACGAGAACAACAAGAAAAGCAAATCGTGGAATGATAAAGTACTCAGATCCGAACCGTTCTGGAGAAAAAGTTTGCATAATCGTTCCCTCAATAATAAAAAGGAGGAAAATAAGAAAAGGAAGGAAAAAGCGAACCATATTATCCTCCCTCCTGTTTTGAAATTATCTCATCATCAAGTTGCGGGCTAGTACGTTCGATAATTAATACATAATCTAGATTATGAAAGCTCGCTGATGGTTGGACGTATGCATTTTTTGTCAGTCCATATTCATCTGCCTCAACACGAATTATTTCTCCAATTAACAATCCTTGAGGGAAAACTCCACCTAATCCAGAAGTAATGACTTTTTGACCTTCTTCGATTTCGGCATCTGCCTCTATTTTACGGAGCATCAATGCTCCAGATATCTCATCATATCCCTCAATAAAACCAAATACTTCTTTATCTTCGGCATCCACCATTGCAGAAATACGATTCGTACGATCGTGATCTGTTAGTAGTTGAATAGTAGAAGTAAATTGTGAAACATGTTTAACCTTACCAACCAAGCCCTTTGATGTAATAACGGCCATATCTGTCTTGACACCATGCTGTTCACCTTTATTTATACCGATATATTCATTCCAACGATCTGGAGAACGATGAATAACTAGGGCTGGCCTAACCTTATGATCAAATAGGCTTTCTGTAATGTCTAACGCTTCTTTTAAATTTTTATTTTGCCTTCTTAATACATTAACCTCTACTGCAGTTTCGGCATAATGATCTAGGTGCGCTTTTAATATCTGGTTTTCTTCATATAAATTTTTCATATTATTTACGTTCTCAAAGAAACCCGCTACATAAAGAGCGGGTTGTTGGAAAACGGTCTGGACCCAACCGACTGAATCTTTGACAAACTGCTCGGGCCATGTTAAGCTTCGTCGATCATTCATGGAGTAGCCTACTAATGCCACCAATAGAATAATACTAACGAGAAGCACTATTAGTCTTTTATTTGAAAAAAATTGGGGCATTTAACACACCTACTTACTTACGATTTGAACGAACTGTAATACCTGCCTTCGAGCGGAACAAATGAAGATTTTCTAAAGCTCTCCCTGTTCCAAGCGCAACACAATCTAACGGATTTTCAGCCACCAATACTGGCATATGTGTCTCATCACTTAATACTCTATCTAAATTACGTAATAAACCACCACCACCAGTTAGAACAATACCACGATCCATAATATCTGCTGCCAATTCTGGTGGAGACTTTTCTAATGTGTTTTTCACTGATTCAATAATAGTGTTAACTGTATCTGCAAGCGCCTCTGCTATTTCCACTGCAGTAATCGAGATTGTTTTTGGTAAACCAGTAACAAGGTCACGACCGCGGATATCCATATCATCAATACCTTCTGGGACACCTGCAGAGCCTATTTCAAACTTAACAGCTTCAGCTGTACGCTCACCAATCATTAAGTTATAAGCTTTCTTAATATATTGGATAATTGCATCATCCATTTCATCGCCTGCTACACGAATTGACTGGCTCGTAACAATACCACCTAATGAAATAATCGCAACTTCAGTCGTACCACCACCGATATCGACAACCATACTACCAGTAGGCTCCCAAACTGGAAGATCTGCACCAATTGCTGCTGCAAAAGGCTCTTCAATCGTATAAGCTTCACGCGCTCCCGCCTGTTTTGTAGCATCTTCAACCGCACGTTTTTCTACTGCGGTAATTCCTGATGGTACACACACCATCACATTTGGTTTACGGGTGAAAATCGATCTACTTTTTTGTGCTTGCCTAATAAAATATTTCATCATAGTTGCAGTTGTATCAAAGTCTGCAATTACACCGTCTTTCATTGGTCTAACTGCTACAATATTTCCTGGTGTTCTACCGATCATGTTCTTTGCATCATTACCAACTGCTTCAATAGTACCTGTATCTGTTCTAATCGCAACAACAGAAGGTTCACGAACGATAACACCTTTACCCTTCACGTAAACTAGGGTATTAGCTGTACCTAAATCTATTCCTAAATCTTTTGAAAAACCACCAAACATGTATGTATCTCCCTTCAATCGAAAAGCGTTACCGCTAAAAATGTTATTCTAGTTGTATATGGTTCCTTGGCGCTTATCAACAAATTATTTAGAATTGTTTTTTATTACCACCAATAAGCTTACACTTTTTTAATGCATAAATAAATCCATAAATTTGATTATATATAAAAAAAATAAAAAAGGATAGTGATTTCATGGAGAATATCGAAGCTAAAAAAAACAAATTTGAAAGTAAGCGCTTCAAAGCGCCTACTTTCAATATTCCTCTTTTTCACGAACTTTTTTCCAATTTAAACATACCCCTTCTCCTTCAAACTTACAAATTTCTTCTCACCAATAATAATGTGATCCAAAACTTCGATTCCAATTACTTTTCCACTTTCAACAAGACGCTTAGTGACTTCAATATCTTCTCTACTTGGGGCCGGGTCCCCACTGGGGTGGTTATGAAGACAAATAATTGATGCAGCTGAATGTCGAAATGCCTCTTTGTATATCTCCCTTGGGTGTACAATACTAGCATTAAGACTTCCAATAAAAATTGTTTTTTTGAAAATAACATGATTTTTTGTGTTGAGATATAAACATACAAAATGTTCTTGTGTTAAAAAACGCATGTCTTCCATCACATAGCGAGAAACATCTTCTGGTGAGCGAATAATAAAGCGATCTTCTGCCTGCAGTTTATGAATTCTACTCCCCAATTCTATCGCCGCAAGAATTTGTACTGCTTTTGTATCACCAATACCTTTTATGCTTTTCAATTCCTCAACCGTTGCTTCTTTTAAAAGACGTAATCCGTTAAAATGATGTAAAATTCGTTGAGATAACTGAATGACAGATTCCTGCCTTGTCCCGGAACCTAAAATTGTTGCAATGAGTTCGTGGTTAGATAGAGCTTGAGCCCCCTCTTTTAACAGACGTTCCCTTGGTCTTTCTCCACTTGGTACATCACGAATCATTAGTGGTTTTGCTTGCATAAATTCTCCTCCTTTTTCGTGGGAGCAGCTTTTGATGCAAGACATGGTATCGAAAACTTAAGCGACTCCCGATTAAACTTCGAAAGTTTTTAACTCTCTTATGGTCCTCGCTAGTGGTAGTCCGACAACAGTAAAATAGTCACCGTGAATTTTTTTGACAAATAAAGCACCTAACCCTTGTATACCATAGGATCCAGCCTTATCAAAAGGTTCACCACTTGCAATATATTGAAAAATTTCTTCGTTTGTTAGCTCCCAAAAAGATACAACTGTTTTTTCGTGAAAGAGTACAGTTTTCTCTTTTGAGAGTATTGCTACACCAGTGTATACATCATGATCGTTTCCTGAAAGGAGTTGGAGCATTTCTGTTGCTTCAGTTTCATTATTAGGCTTTCCTAAAATTTGCCCATTTATAGAAACAATTGTATCAGCTCCGATAATAATACTATCATCATGACGTAATAAGACATCTTTTGCCTTTCTCATCGCAAGCTCTTCTACTACTTCATTTGGGGTCGTTTCATCTACGTTTTCATCAACTGTGCTTGTGGAAATAGAAAATTCAAGCTTCCCTTGTTCAAGAAGCTGTTTTCGGCGAGGTGAGCCAGAGGCTAATATGAGTTTTTTCACGAAGATTCTCCTTTGTCTAATTATTTTTCTCATAGCTGTTCAAAACGTTACCTTGAGGACCAAAAGGTAGGGCAGCAAAATATGTGCCTATTTTTTGAACTTCATGTAAAAAGAAAATTTTGTACAAAGGATATACTTAGGATACCAAATTGTACAAAATTTTCAATTATTTTTTTTATTTTTAAATTATTTTCTCCACCAAGATACTATATCGTTGAACCACTCCAACTAGCTATAGTTTTATGTCGGTTGGTTTTGGTAAACTAAGACATTTACTTATTCAAAAAGTAGATCTGCCCCAGCAATTCCAGGTACAGTCATTTCATTTGGATCTAGAATAACTTTTAACTCTTCCTCTGAGAGTATCCCTTTTTCAATACAAATTTCTCTAACTGGACGTTTTGTCTGAATGGCTTCTTTTGCAATTCTAGCTGCTACCTCATATCCTACGTGTGGGTTTATTGCAGTAATAATTCCAACACTTCCTTCTACCATATCTAAGCAACGCTCTCTGTTAGCAGTTATTCCCTCGATACAGTATTCTTTAAATACTTTCATTCCATTTTGAAGAATTGATAAAGATTGTAATAAATTAAATACTAATACAGGTTCCATCACATTTAATTCTAATTGACCTGCTTCAGATGCTAAAGAAATCGTGTGATCATTACCAATCACTTGAAACGAGATTTGGTTTATGACTTCACACATAACCGGGTTGACTTTACCAGGCATAATCGATGAACCTGCTTGGCGAGGTGGCAAGTTAATTTCATTTATTCCAGTAAGCGGGCCAGAACTCATCAATCTTAAGTCGTTAGCAATTTTTGATATATTAATCGCTAATATTTTTAATGAACTCGAAAGTTCAGTATATGCATCGGTATTTTGCGTAGCATCAACAAGATCTTCAGCACTTTTAAACGGCATACCTGTATGTTCTGCTAAATATTTTGCAACAAGAGTAATATATTCTGGTACTGCATTTAATCCAGTACCTACAGCGGTGGCTCCCATATTAATTTCATATAAATGACCGACCGAATTTTCAATGCGTTTTAAATCACGAGACAAAACACGTTTATACGCACCAAACTCTTGCCCAAGACGAATAGGTACAGCATCTTGAAGATGGGTACGCCCCATTTTTATGATTTGATCAAATTCTTTTTCTTTTTTCTCCAATGCAGTAATTAATTCATGTAATGAACTTGTAAGCCCTCTAGCTAAATGTAAGCAGGCAATATGGATTGCTGTTGGAAACGTATCATTTGTTGATTGGGCCATATTAACATGCGAATTCGGACTAACTGTCATGTAGTCTCCCTTTTTCCCCCCGAGGAATTCAATTGCCCGATTAGCAATTACTTCATTTGCATTCATATTAAATGAAGTCCCAGCACCACCTTGTATCGAATCAACAACAAAATGTTCAATGAGCTTTCCTTCAATGATCTCGTCACTCGCTTTAACGATGGCATCAGCAATTTTTTTATTTAATACCCCTACATCGCGATTTGCCATTGCTGCTGCTTTTTTTACAAACCCGAACGCTCGAATTAATTCACGGTGTGGCGGATAACCAGTGATTGGAAAATTCTCAATGGCACGTGCCGTTTGGATCCCATAATAAGCGTCTTGAGGTATTTCCTTTTCTCCCATTAAATCGCGTTCAATTCGAACATTTGACATGTAAAAACCTCCACCTCTTTGTCTATTTGTTGCATCTAACGTGTGACATTCATTTCAGCTTTACCCTAACATTTTTATATTATGTACAACATTAGTTATAAATTGTAAAAAGATAAAAGTCTAATGAATTTCATAATTGCTTATTTTCGCTACTCTGATACTAAATGTTGTTGGATGAAGATCGTTTCCAACAACATTTAGACTTATGTAGCTCCATTTAGGTAATTATGAAATTCACTCAGTCAAAACAAAAATAAGAAAAAGAATAGAGGCTGAACTCATTGATCGTTTATACGACGTTTGAGTCATCCTCTTTTGCCATTTTAGAATTACGTAAAGGTCTTCACTAACTTCTCATAGGCTAACATTCCATCTAATAAGAATTGTTGTACTTGCCATAGGTTGTTTGATTCTTGAGAAGAAGCAAAACTTAACATACTTTGATAAGCATTATCTAATGCGTGTTGAAAATCGTTAGCTAACGTTTCTTGTTCACTATCTTTAAAAGGGTTCCCTAATGATACAAGTATCTCATTAGTTGCCTTTAAATCAGCTAGGGTTTCGTCTGTTACTAATGATGATCCATTAGCTAGTCCATTTACGGATAATAAAATTAGTTGTTGGTATAAATCTACACTTGTTTCTAGGAAAAGAGATTGTTCTTGACTATCAACCGTACCTGAAGTTGTAACAGCATATGGCTTTACATATACATCTTGTCCATTAGCCTTATAATGCTCGGCTAAAACATTCGCTTGTTCTCGGTCTATACCAAGGCCAATAAATAAATAGATAGGCTCGGTTGTATTTGTGATCGCTGCTGCAAATCCTTTATTTTGGATAGACTGCGCTGTTTCAGTAGCTTTATCTACTAAAGAAAACGCACCACCTTGCACAATCTCGACTCCAAGAACAGGAATTTGTCCATTCATAACCACTTCCGGGGCTTCAATTTCTGTTGTCGCGATTTCTGTAGCTTGTACAGGATTTATCACTTCCATGGCTTGTGGTTTATCACCAGTAAAGATCGTTAACATCATAAAGCCAAAACTAACACCTACGATAATTGCAGACATAACAATACCAATAATTCCTAAGGGAAGGTCTTTGATTTTAAATTTAAAATCAAACTTTTGTTTCTTTTTTCTTTTTGTTGGTGGCAACTTAGGGGCTTGTTCACTTTTTCCATCATCCCAAAAAGGCCCCTCTAACTTTTTTTTATTATGACGCCTCTCCCCTAAGTCAACAATTTTAGGTGAAGAATCGTTTGTTTCGTTTTCAGGGAGGATCCAATGAAATTCATCCTTTTGATCCTCTTCTTGAGTTGCACTTATCTCCTTTTCTAGTAAATGCTCATAGGCGTGCTTGTCCTTCTCCAGCTCTTCATACCGTTTCTCTTGTCCATTTAATACGATTGAAATTCGCCGGTCATTCTTCTTCGTATTGTCCAACATTGCCAGCTCCTTTCTATAATCAATTTACTATAGTCTATTAATAAATATTGATAGATAGAACTAGAAAAATAAAAGGGATATAGAAATAATTTCCTAAAAAAGAACAAGACTTCTGATAAAATGTCTTTTACACGTAGTACACTTTAAGTCAGTCTTGTTCTAATTTTTTTATTGGATGAGAAGCGGACTTTGTTTCTCACTAGGGTTAGGATGAATAACTTTTGGTACCTCATCACTCAACTCATATAAATCAGGGTAATAAAACGTACTTACTGTTACAAAAAACTCAAGATACTCTTGAGGATCGTGAATGATTTCTGTTTCTTGCGCTCCTATAAATGAAATGTTATCTATACTTACTATTCTAGGTAAACGGTCGATCTCAACAAGAAATTGAAAAAGATCTTCATACATTTTTGCATTGACTGTTACACTTACATTCATTACCACTATTCCTTCTATTGTATCAAACGAATTTTCCAAGTTTTCTTCCACGTCTTCTTGAACCACAGAATGAACGGTTGAATCCTGATCAATAGTCATTGAAATAATGTAGCTGTTTGATAATGCCTCTACTCTCTGAAAATCTAATAGTAATTGGTCCATGAGTGGCTCAACTGGTAGCTGCCTTTGCAGTTCAGTTGTTTCTTCAATATGGTCCTCTTCTTTTAAAAGACTTTTTTCTAATGTCAATAAAATTTGTTTTTCAGTTTCAAGTTGGTGAGTTACCTGATCGATAATCGTTAATTTGGGGTAAATCAAATAAAAGTAGCAACCCAGGTAACTAATGAAAACTAAAACTATTCCAGTAATGAGAGTGATCAGTTTTTTCTTCGTAAATGATACTTTCATCTATGAGTCCTCCCTTACAAGAAAAGCTGATCGATTTACTTTTATTGTAAAACTAGCAACATACCTCGGTAAAATATCATCAACTATCGTTTCATTTCCAACCATCATTGCTGTTTCAATACTCGTTAAATGAACAGAAAACATATATGGAGACTTATTTAGCTCATAACTATAGGCAGCAATGGAAGACATTTGGTCAAAATAAGCAATTATCGTTACCTCGTCAGGTTTTTGAAAGTAAAACTGTGAGAAATAACCATGTTCAGGCAATAATCTCACCACCTCATTTAGAAGCATTGAAGTTGGAATAACTCTTTTTTCTAAAGAATAAATTGCTGTTTTCAATTGTTCATGATAGGAAGCTGGCTTATCGTCGAATAACTGCTGTTTTAGGGAAATTTGTTCCTGAACGAAGGAGCGCTCGTCTGTAAGAGCATCAATTTCTACCTCATATTTATTACTATGGACATAAATGAATAGTAAAGAAACGAGTAATAGGACAAAGATCACCGTGACGATTAGCCAATTCGTTATATCTTTTTTATCTTTTTCCGTTAATAAATTAATTTCAACTAACATCGTGAACCTCTTTTTTCAAAGCTAATCCTACAATTTCATAGAAGCGTTCAGGTATCTCTTTTCCATTCATAGTCTTAATTGACTCTTTGCTTATCGTTTCGATATCAATATCAAAAGATTTTTGAAATTTCTTCCTAATATCACTTAAATATGGATGATCTCCGACTACAACCAATTTTGTTACACGATATTTTCCTTGCCTCATACTGTAACGATAATAATTCATAATCCGCTCAACTTCCGTTATGATGTCTTGTACTTGGTTTTCTATCTCACTTTGATTTCCTTCCCAAGAAACTTCTTCGATACCTTCACCTTCGTTCAAATACCTCCACTTATTTTCGGTCGATAGCTTTATGTGCCTCATAAAAACAGGTTTCTGATTATGAAAAATTGTAATATTTATTGATAGTAAATCAACTTGTACAAACAAAAAATGATCATTTTTATTATCTCGATCCAAAAAATGTACTAATCTGTATAGAGATAAAACTGAGATGTCGGCAGCATTCGGCTTTACCTTCACTTCAGTTAATAAATTTACGTATTCCTGGACTTTCTTTTCTGGTGTAGCAATTAACAAAACTTCTCTTTGACCATCTTTCTCACCTAAGTTATGGATATCAAAGGTAGCTTCATCAAACGGCAGATGTACCGTTTCGCCAATAACTGTATATAAATACCCCTTTATTTCATCTACTTTTATGCTAAGGGGTACTTGAACATGACGTAAAACCGTATAGGCATCAGGAACAATAAACTGAACATAATGTTTCTTTAACTGCCATTCTTCAATACAATCCTGCAATATCCCTTCTAACGTTTCCCACTCGACGATTTTCCCATCATGAATCACTCCAGTAGGTAAATACCTTTCTCCAAAGGAATCAATACTAGCTAAGTCTGCTCGCTTTGCATGAACAAAGCGAATCACATGATCTTTAATGATTATCGCTGTTCTCATTTGCTTTTTTCCACGAAAAAACACCACAGTTTTTCACCACGTTTCTAATGACAATGATTCTAACTAATTTTACCACCATTCAGTAAGCAGGGTCATTATACTTCATAATTAAAAGGTAAACTTGTCCGATTTTCAGAATCGTTTCTCCCAAACCAAATTTTCCCTTTTTTCTGTTGTAGGTAAATGCCCATTTAATAGTGGGATATAAATAAACTCCAATACCATGTAAAAATCTCTTTTTCGAAAAAATAAGTGATGAGAGTTGCTATTACGATAAATGGTCCAAATGGTATGGGCTCACCACGCCTTATTTTCCCTAACGTTAAACCTATTATACCAATAATTGCCCCGATCAATGTAGAAAGAAAAAAAGCAAGTAAAACCCCGGACCACCCTAAAGTAATCCCAATGACAGCAAATAATTTAATGTCACCGCCACCCATACCACCTTTACTAATAATGGCAATGGCTAGTAGTAAAGTAAAGCCGATAACTCCACCTAAAAATGGGTTCCACCATGTGTCTAAAGGCGCTACAAACAAACGCATGACTAAAAGAATTGGTGCAAAGAAAAGTAAAACTTGATCTGGGATTATCATATAGTGGATATCAGAAACAAAAATGATAATGAGTAATGAAATGAAAACCCAAGCAACAATAGTTTCCAATGTAAGCCCAAATTGATAAAATGCATAAACAAATAAAAGACCCGTAGCAGCCTCTATGAAAGGGTAGATGGGAGATATTTTCGTCCCACATCCTTTACACTTCCCCTTTTGAAATATGTAAGAAGTAACAGGAATCAATTCTAATGCAGATAACGTCCGCTTGCATTTTGAACAGTGAGAACGGGGACGAACAATCGATTGACCATTCGGCAACCGCAAACCAACGACGTTGTAAAAAGACCCTAGGACAAGACCTAGGGTGAAGGTGTAGAGGTAGATACTTGCCATCATAAATAAGTGACATACCTTTCTATGAATATTTATAATAACTCATTTTTTCTCACATACTATTAATCAACAATCGTTTTACCTTCTCTAGCAAAATCATTTAATTGTTATTAATCATTAGGATCAGGATCACTTTCTTTCTTTTTACCATCTCTAGCAAAGTCATTTAATTCTTTTTCAGTAACACTTCCATCTACTGTACCACCTATTTTTTGAACTGCTGGATGTCCACTTATTGAAAATTCTACTCCATTACGTGTAACAGTATAATTAGTATTATTTTGATCTACTTTCTCTAAATATTCCTCCAATTTTCTACTATTATCTTTACCAGTATGTGTCCATTTCATTGCAGCTCCATTAGCAGCTCGATCTAATTTAGCTGCGTTAATGATCTGGATTGCCTCTGCTACAATTGCTTTATCCTCAGTTTTACTTATTATCCCACCTATACTCGGTACTGCAATCGCTGCAATAATCCCTAAAATAACAATAACTGCTAACAATTCAATTAACGTCAAACCTTTTTGGTTTTTTAACAATTTTCTCATTATCTTTCCTCCATTAATAAGTTTTTTTGAAGTTTACTTAAAGCTGTTTGCAACGAAATGACTTTAAAAATAAAAGACGACCAACTCTTCTATATCCATAAATTTATGCATATACAAAATTTGGCCGGTTGCACTACTAGCTCCAAATCATCCAAGTGCCCAAATATAGATGATTCTTCTTTGCTTCAAAATATTGTTTTATTTAATACTAATACTATTATAATACTATTAATAGTTTTCTTCTAGTAGTTTTATATCATTTTGACTAGTACTTTTTATGACTTTTTACCCAATATTTTCAAAAATCTGAAACATTGGTATGGCAATCGAAGCAACGATAACTCCGACTATACCTGCTAGAACGACTATCATTAAAGGTTCTATTAATGATTTAATGCGTTCTGTAGCGATGTCTACTTCTGTCTCGTAAAAATCGGCGACCTTGTCTAGCATTGTGTCAAGTGATCCCGTTTTCTCTCCTACTCGCACCATCTGAGTTACAAGTGGTGGAAAAATCCAATGGGCTTCCATAGGACCCGCTATCGATTCCCCTTTTTCTAGTGCGTTTCGGGATTCACGGATTACCTTTGCCACTACTTCATTTCCTACTATTTTCTCAACGATCGAAACTGCATGTAAAATTGGGACTGATGAAGAAAATAGTGACCCTAGTGTACGTGTCATTCTTGCTAATACCGCTTTTTGAAATAATGATCCAAAGATAGGAATTTTCAAAATTAATAAGTCAAAATAATATTTATAGCGTCGATTTTCTTGAATGACTTTAAAAGCGACAACCATGCCAATAAATAATAAAATTAGCAACCACCAAACTTTTTTAAAAACACTACCAGCTGATAAAACCATCTTGGTAATCAACGGAAGCTCTGAATCGAATGATCGAAACAAATCAGCAAATGTCGGAACGACGAATGACAATAGAAAGACGACAACAATTATCGCAATAGAGCCTACGACTGCAGGATATGAAAGAGCAGAAATTACTTTTTGTCTAGTAAGATATTGCTTTTCATAATAAGTAGCTAACCTTTCTAAAACCTCATCTAAATTCCCGCCTACTTCACCTGCACGAAGCATATTTGTAAACAAGGCTGGAAAAACTTTTTTATGAGCTTCAGCAGCTTCAGAGAATGGATTTCCAGCTCGAAGTTCTATTTCAATTGATTTTAATGTATATTGTAATCGTTTCGAGTTTGTTTGTTCAGCTAATATACTAGTCGCATCAATAACTGAAATTCCAGCTTTTAGTAACGTTGAAAATTGACGTAAATACATGACAAATTGTTGTGACTTTACCGCACTTCCAAAGGAAATATCTTTATATAATAGCCCCGTTAATTCTTCAATTTCCTTCAAAATCATTCCATCAGCGATTAATGTTTCTTTTGCTTCTCTCTCTGAGAAACTTTTTATTCGTCCTTCTTTTAACTTACCGGTTCTATCTCTTGCAGTATACTTAAAATACGGCATTACGACCCCAACTCACTAACATAAGGTTGAGCAACTTCCTCACTTATTTTTTTCTGTTCTAAGAGCTCTTTTATTGACATTTCAAGAGTATGCATCCCTACTGCCCTACTAGTCTGCATGACACTTGTTATTTGATGTATTTTTTCATTTCGTATTAAGTTTTTTATAGCAGAATTATTAATTAATATTTCCGTAGCAGCGCAACGACCTTGATTATCTGCAGTTGGTAGTAATCGTTGAGACACAATTGCCTTTAATACAGAGGCAAGCTGTATTCGAACTTGCGGTTGTTGGTTTGGTGGAAATACATCAATAATTCGATCAATGGTAGCGGGAGCATCTGTCGTGTGCAACGTCCCTAATACAAGGTGACCTGTTTCTGCAGCGGTAATAGCTGTAGAAATTGTTTCTAAATCTCGCATTTCCCCTACCAAAATAACATCAGGATCTTGACGTAAGCACGCACGGAGACCATTAGCAAAATTTTGAGTGTCAAACCCTATTTCTCGTTGATCAATAATACATAGGCGATGTTTATGCAAGTATTCTATTGGATCTTCCAACGTAATAATATGCTTTCGATAGGTGTTATTTACATGATCAATCATCGCAGCAAGAGTCGTTGACTTTCCGCTTCCAGTTGGACCTGTGACAAGAACAAGTCCATGTGGTTTTTTGGCTATATCTTTAAGAACTACTGGCATGTTTAATTGTTCGAGTGTTGGTATGCTTGTCGGTACAACTCGTATAGCCATACTAACACAGGAACGTTGAAAATAAGCATTTATCCGAAACCTAGATAAACCAATTATTCCATGAGAAAAGTCCAATTCACCTTTTTTCAAAAAAACCTTCCAAAGTCCTTCTGAAATGATTGATTTAGCCATTGCTTCTGTATCATTTGGCTTTAAAATATCTTCTCCAAACTGTTTTAGGTCACCGTTAATTCTCATAACAGGAGGAACACCGACTGTTAAATGTAAATCAGATGCACCCTTTTCAAAAGCCGCTCTTAACAATCCTTCAAGTCGTTCTTTCATTTCATTGCTCCTCCTTGTCTAGTCTTCTATTGCAATCCTTAGTACTTCTTCTATTGTTGTTAGTCCTTGCTTAACTTTTAATAAACCATCATCCATAAGAAAAACCATCCCATTTTGAAGTGCGTAATCACGAATAGATGTTGTCGTTTTGTTATTCATCATCATCTGGCGAATTTCATCGTCAATAACCAATATTTCTTGAATTGCGACACGTCCTTGATACCCCGTAGAACCACAAACCTCACAGCCTTTACCACGATATGTTTTACCCATTTTAATACCGCGGCGTATATATAGATTTTTTTCCATTTCTGTTGGTTCATACTCTTCCTTACATTCACGACAAATTTTTCTGACAAGTCGTTGAGCAACGATCCCAGAAAGTGAAGATACAACTAAAAAAGGCTCTATCCCCATATCAATTAACCTGGGAATTGTCGCAATTGCACTATTCGTATGGAGTGTACTTAATACTAAATGCCCTGTTAGCGAAGCTCTAATCGCAATTTCAGCAGTTTCAGCATCACGAATTTCCCCGACCATAACTATATTAGGGTCCTGACGTAAAATTGAACGTAAACCAGTAGCAAAAGTTAGTCCAACATTTGTATTAACTTGTACTTGATTAATGCCTTCGATTTGATATTCAACAGGATCCTCAACCGTAATAATATTAACTTCATCACTATTTAAGTGGTTCAATGCTGCATATAATGTTGAGGTTTTCCCAGAACCCGTAGGTCCAGTAATTAAAATAATACCTGAAGGCTTTGCAATTAAGTTTACAAAATGTTTATAGTTGATTTTATTAAAACCAAGTTGTCCAAGGTTCACTAAGGCAGAACCTAAATCTAAAATTCGTATAACAATTTTCTCTCCATAAACAGTAGGTAATGTTGAAATTCGTAAATCAATCGGATTAAAATCAATCGTAACCTTAATCCTACCATCTTGTGGCAACCTCGTTTCAGTAATATTTAAGTTTGCCATTATTTTAATCCTAGCTGTTAAGACATTTTGTAAATTTTTTGGTAAAGCTCTCTCAGTTTTTAAGAGACCATCGACTCTATACCTAACAAGTAACTTCTTTTCTTGAGGATCAATATGAATATCACTAGCTTTCTTTTGAATTCCATTTAGTAAAATTTGATTGACCAAACGAATGGCTGGCGCATCTTCTTCACCTGCATTGGCTACAGCTGCAGCTAAATCTTCCTCAAGTTGTTCTACAAGAGAGTCTCGCATGGACTCATCTATTGCATAATGTTTGTTAATCGCTTGTAGAATATCTTCTTTAGATGCAATGACTTGTTCAACTTGGAAACCTGTAGACATACGTAAATCATCTAGCGCATTGTAGTCCATCGGATCAGCCATTGCAACGAGAAGTTGATCTCCATTCCTTTTTATTGGGATTAAAATGTTTCTTCGTGCAAGCTCCTTAGGAACAATATTCATTAATGTTGTATCTACAGGATAGCGTTGCAAGGAAATATGAGGTATACCTAATTGAAATTCTAATACTTCAATTAATTGCTGCTCTGTGATTAAACCTCGTTCAAGTAACGCGTCGCCAAGCTTTTGACCTTGTTTTTTCGACCTTAACGTTGCTTCAACTTGATCTTTCTGTAAAAGACCTGCTTCAACAAGTAGGTCGCCTAATCGCTTTCGTTCTTTTGCCATGCAAATACCCCACTTAACAATTAAGTAATATCAGCAAAGGTCGTTAATGAAATTTCATCATTTATTATTCTCGCCACTAAGATCCATCATTTAGTTACGGTAAAACCGATCATAACTAAATATAGCTATAGTGTTTTGGATAATTATGAACTTTTCTCAGTTAATAACCTTTCATTAATTCATCTGCTTCATCAAAATATTGTTCATCTGAACCAATATCATCTTGATCCTCTACGGGCTGCGGTAATAATTCACCTTTGTCTAATTGTTCTTCAATGTCATTAGCATTTCGAAGCTGTTCTAGTCGCTCTTTTATACTCCATTCCTCAACTTGATGGACTGGTGAATAAAAATCTTCAAATAATAAGTACTCTTTAATCAGTTTGTTTGATTCTTTATTTCTTATTTGACGGTACAATTCTACAAAATAACCATTTTTGCCATTTTCAACTATTTGTTTGTCACCTTTCCTACGAGTAGAAGAAAAATGAACCACTTTCCTTGGAACAATGACTTTTTCATTTTTTGTAACAGCTGTAAATTGATATGGTAAAGATACCCCTTCAAGTGAAGCTGTCAATTCATTATTCACCAATGCCAATTTGAGTGTATACGAATAATAATTAGGATTTTCTACAATCAAATCTGCTTGATCAGGTTTAACAACTGAATAATAACCTGCATCTGCATAATTCGGTAAAACCCTCCCACCATGTCGTTCAATAAATTGAAAGTTCGTTTCTAAAAACAAATTGTAAAGAGCAGTAGCTAATACATTTAATGATTCTGTCTCTGTACGTACTGCACCTAGGTCAGCCATAGTTTGAAGCAAAGAAAATCTACTTCTGCCATCAATCACAACGCCATCGAGTTGTTCTACCCATCTTGGGAGTAATAATGTACTTTCAAAATTTGTTGTAACACTACTTGCGACAACTTCAATTGGACGATTAGGTGATACGTAGTCATTTATATCAATAAAAAGTGGGCTTGTACTTAGTAAATTTACATAGGTTTGAACTTCTTCCGTTAGCGAATTTAGATTTATGGTATTAACATCATAAGAAAGAGATTCAATAGCTTTCTTTAATGTCATTGATGAAACATTTGAGTAAAGGTCACCATATCCATTTTCAACACCTTGTAAACTTTCTTGAATGAAAAACTCAATTTGACTAGTATCTAATTCAACTGCTTCATCAAAGTATACGATTGAAAGAGATGCACTACTTTTCCAATTTTCAATTTCACTTCTTACTGCATCTTTAGCTTCAGCTTCTGATAATCCACTAATCGGTATTGAACTTAGCATTGTGCCGTCTGGAAAATAACTTTGTTTAGGGTAGTATGTCTCGATTGCATAAGTTCCACCTACAGAGAACAAACCGATAAAAGAAGTATAAAATAATATTATTAAAAACGTTTTACTAAAAAACCGGTAATCCTTCATACTCCCTTCCTCTCCCTTAATTTAGTAATCTTTTTCAATATCTTCAAAAAGCTTTGTGCGTTTTTTCAAGATACTTTCCTTTAATTCACTTTGCTTATTATTTGCTTCAACATCAACATATTGCTTATCTTTATTTATTTCATCTAATTCAGTCACTTTTTCGGACTTAATTTCATTAAATACGCTTCTTTCATAAAGAGGTAAATGGTATTCTGTTGCTTCTTTATGATCTTCTATTTCATCTTCAAGCATGATCTTTCGAGTACTGCCTGCAAAAAATAGTTCTAGTTCATCTTTACTAGAAGTCCCATTCCTTTCTATTCGTTCATTGTACTCAAAAGACTCCCCCCTATTTTCATCTTCACCTAACAATTCAATCTCTTTATCTTTTGAAATTTTTTCAGAGGGTTCTTCAATGTGAACCATGTTTTCTCCTTCTATTTTTATTTTCTGTATAGGTTCACTTATAATATATTCATTTACTTCAAGATTTTCCTGCTCATCTTGTTGTTTAATAGCTTGATTCTCTTCAGGTGAAGTAAAAGTCTCTTTTAATCTAGGAGTGATTTCCTTCTCTAACGCACTCTCTAAGCCCTCAACAGCAACAGCCTGAACGAGATGATCAATGCTATCTTGACCTAATTGAATATGTGGAGTATTAAGCTCATTTGGTTGTTGTACGTGTTGTTCATTTTTTTCTGTATCTTTCTCACTCACTTCTTTATATACATAAGTATCAACTGCTTCTTGGTTCGTTACTAAATAAGCAAATAGAGCTGTCAATACTAAAAGGCCACCTAAAGCAGCAGGTAATGAAAACATGGAATACATCAAAAAAGTGAGTAGTACATTTACAGCAGCAATACCTATCACCTTTATTAAATACTTACGCTTTACGTTAAAAGGAAAAATTCTAAAAATTAGAACCGAGAAAACAACTCCAATAATGATAAAAATAAACTGTACCAAGGTATGTCACCCTTTATGTTAAAATACGTAACTAATAATATACATCTATATCTTCATTTATTTTCCATTGATTAATATCGTAAAAATACCCTATTTCATTAACTCCTGAACATGATTTAATAAATTGTGGAACATCGTAAACGTTCCATTTTTTTTCAATGTGATCATAAAGATAAGCCGTTCCTCTAATGCATATTTTATTTCCATTACCTCTAAAATCAATTGGACTTGTGAAGTATGCATTTCCACCAACTATTAACTCTGCATTATTACCATTAAAACGAAGCGAAGAGCCACTAACCCAAGCATTTCCACCAACTATCAGTCTAGAATTCCCTGCTAAGACAACTGATTGTGTAAACTTAGGGGAAGTGTATATATAGTTTGATACAGTCTGACCTGAGAGGTTGATCTCTGTATTTATTATATTAAAAGGTAAATTTTCAGGAGGTGGTGGTGGTGGACAAATTTCCCCCTGACATGGACCTATGATTGATTTTTCACCTTCATTTTCTACAACAAAATTTGCTCTAATTAGCTTTTCTGAATTTGAGTTATTATCTACCTTTCCTATACTCTCAATCGGAAGTATAATTTCCTGAAAACCACTGCAATTGGTAAAAAAATCATTAACCTCTTTCTCAAAACTCACCTTATAATAATAAGCCGAATTATTTATGCTTTTTTCAGCAAATGTTTGCTCGATTGGTAAAAGACTAATAAAATTTTCACAAAAAAGTAAATCATGATTTACTGTCTGATTTATAAACCCCGGGTCAGCTTTGGCCTGTTCAATAGCCAGATTTACTATATTTTCAAAATATGCATGTGCGTAATGGATGCCCATTTCAGAAAGATCTTTCGCTTGTGCCATTCCTTCGCTTTTATTTACCTGCAATGATGTACTTAAGGCTTTGGGAATAAGCATTAAGGAAAACAAACTAATTAATACAATAGTTAGGAGGACTATTATTAGAGTATAACCTCGATTATTGAAATATCGTTTCATGTATACCTACCTCCTACAAACGGCTTATAATTGTAGATAGTTCAAATGATTTTGTCGGATCATTTATATCCGTTAATCTTAATTCCTGTACATGTAGCGGCTCTTTTACATTCACTGTAAAAAGAAGACTAATGGATTGTGGATCTGTTATACTAGTATCAATTTCTAAAGTTGAGTTATCTGAAATTAGTTTTACTACAAGATCATAATCTCTACTTATAATTTTTTGATCTCCTATCATAATTTCCCATTCATCATTCTCAGTTTTACTATAGAAAATCTCATAATTATTTTTTTCGTGAGCGTTCGCCAACATCGTTATAATAATATTGGCTTCTTGCCTCAGATCAATATGGGTGTTACTTACTTCCATACTTCGATAACTCTGAATAAGAACACTCGAAACGAGCCCTAAAATAATTATTGAAATTGAAAGGGTAGCTAATAGCTCAATTAATGTTAAACCTTTACTATTTTTTACATACATCAATTAACCTCCACCCCTTACATACCCAAACGTTTCAGACAAAAGTTCTCGTTCTACTAAATGATCAGATGAATATATTTTGACATGAATAAGGTATAAAACTGGACTTGTAAAATTATCAAAAGATTGTTTCGTAATCGTTATTTCTGGAAAATAATAACGATTATTTTCTTTGTAATAACATGTTGTTTCATAGAGAGCCAACTTTAAATCGTCACGATAATTAGTTGGGTAACTTTCACATGAAATGGTTAGTTCAATTCCATTCAGATCAGCATAATCTTCCTCTACGATGTTTAATGTTTTTCTTGCTAAGTTGTAAGCTACAAGTTTTTCTTCATTTTTACCTGAAAATATTAAAGCTTGATTAAAAAAACTAAAAAAAGTTACTAGAATAATTGATAGAATAACCAATGATGCAAGAACTTCAATTAGCGTAAAACCACCTTGACTACCGTAAAATAGCTTAGCCTCAACAGAAGATAATATATTTTTTATTTTTTTTCTAAACATTACCTTCTCCCTTCGAATCTATTTTCTAGGTAGATAGTCCCCAATACTAATATACTATAAAATAAAAGCATTGGGTATTTGTAAAAAGTAGCAAGTACTACTTTTTACATTCATTTCTAAAATAATTTAAGAAATATAACGACCCAGTCACAACTAATACATCATCAGCATGTAATTCTTTTCCTAAGTAATCATAAGCATCAGATACATTTTCAATTACTTTGCTATTCGGATACGAACATTCTTCATAAACTTGGTGTGGATCCATGGAGCGATCATATAAAAAGCTCGTTAAAATAATTTCTTTTGCAAACGTACTAATCGGTTTTAACATATCTTTAATATTCTTATCCTTCATTGCGCAAAAAAGGATGTATACACTTTTAGAAGGAAAAGAATTTGCTAACGTTGTTGCTAAAGCCTCCATCCCTTCTGGATTGTGCCCACCATCAAAGATAATCGTTGGTTGTTCTTGAACGATTTCAATTCGATTAGCGATCTTTGCCTTAACCAACCCGTTTCGAATAGATTTTTCTCCAACCTGAAAACCATTTTTTTCAAGGATACAAATTGCCATCAACGCTAACGCTGCATTTTCTTGTTGGTGGCTTCCTAGCATCCCAGTCTTTAAATTTTGTATAACATAATCTTTGTATTGAAAAGAAAAATGATCTCCGGAACGATCACAAGTAAAGTCTTCTTCAAATTGATAAAGAGTAGCGGAAGCTTCTTTCGCTTTTTTCTTCATTACTTCAATAGCATCTGATTGTTTACACCCTGAAACAACAGGTACACCTTGTTTAATAATACCTGCTTTTTCTTGAGCTACTGCTTCAATTGTATGACCAAGAATATCCATATGATCATGTCCAATATTGGTTATTATTGAGACGAGCGGTTGAATGACATTCGTAGAATCTAATCTACCTCCGAGTCCTGTTTCAATTAGTACAATATCTGGTTTTGCCTTTGTTGCAAAATATTGAAATGCAACAGCAGTCATGATTTCAAACTCTGTTGGTGCCCCTAAGCTTGTTCTTTTTATTTTATTAATAATTGGGCTCAGTTGCTCAACGATAAGAGCAAAGTCAGAATCTGGAATTTCTTTATCATTCACTTGAATTTTATCATTTATTTTACGAATAGCTGGTGAAGTAAACGTCCCTACGGAATACCCCGCTTCCGTAAAAATGGATTTTAAGTAAGTTAGGGTAGAGCCTTTACCATTTGTACCAGCCAAATGAATTGCCGGTATTTTTTTTTCTGGAGAACCAATGTGGACTAATATTTCTTCCATTCGCTCCAAGCCTAAACAAATTCCAAATTTACTAGCCGAATTTACAATATTACATGCTTCATCATAAGAGATCATCGTTCGAGCTCCTTTAAAATTATGTTTCATATTAGTGTATAATATGAATGTCTTACAAGCAAGAAAATTTAAGAATAGGTAGGAGTACAAATGAAAAAAACAGGATGGTTAATTTATAATAAAGAAAGTTCGAAGATAAACGAAGGCTTTATTACATGGTTTATAGAAGAAGCAACAAAACTAAATATTGACCTTCGTTTACTACTAAAAGAGGACCTTAGCTATGGTGTATTAAATCATAGACTATTTATTCTACATAAAGGAGTCACGCTTGAAAAACCCAATTTTGTAATTTCACGAAATAATGACCCGCTACTGAGTAAACAGCTCGAAGATTTACAAATTAAAGTTTATAACTCAGCGTTCACATCAGATATTTGTAATCATAAAGGGAAGACACACCAATTTTTAGCTAATAAAGACATTCCAATGCTAGATACATTATTTATAAATCGGGACGAATTCGAACCCAATTATTTACCATTTCCATATCCGGTCGTCGTCAAAGATGTCACTGGAAGAGGTGGGAATGAAGTGTTTACAGCATCTAGCGTAGAGGAATTAAGGACGTTACTTTGGAAAGTTCAAGCTAAAGAACTAATTATTCAACGAATGGGGGATGTTCCTGGACGTGATGTACGTGTATTTGTAGTAGGAAAAACAATTATTGCTGCAATACTCCGGTATTCTGATAATGATTTTCGTGCTAATTTCTCATTAGGTGGGAAAGCTCGGCTGTACGAGTTATCGAGTGAACAACAGGCGTTAGTACATAAGATCATAGATCAATTTGACGATGAATTTGGCTTTGTCGGTATAGACTTCCTTTTTGCAAAAGATGGTTCATTTATTTTTAATGAAATTGAAGATGTTGCTGGATCACGAACACTTTATGCTCATTCCAATGTTAATATTGTAAAACTTTATTTAGAGTATATTTTGAAAAGTTTAGAGTAACTAATGTACATACTATGCTTAAAAAAGGTAGTGTGATAAATGAGGCATACAGTTACTTTCACAATAGTTTTTTGTTTACTTGGGATGTTATCAATAGGAGTATTGGCTGATAATGAGATACCACCTTATGCTAAATGGGGAAGCATAGCTATTAAAGAAACTATAAAGAAGTATCCAAATGCAAGTGTCATTGATTATCTTCATATAGGGAGAGAAAATAAAACCAATCAGATTTCCATTGAAAAGTTTAAACTATGGCTACGCGAGAATAATCGTGAGTTTGGTGTTTTTGTCGATGTTGAATTTGATCCACAAACTAATCAATTTAGATCTATTTCATTTCGAGAAACAGATAGGTAAAGCAAGAGGGTGCCCAAAAGTGTCAGACACTTTTCGGGCACCCTCTTTAGCTTTATGCTTTCAACTCATCAATTCTTGCTTGCACAGTCGAACGTTTTTCTAAATAGTCTTTTTCTTTTGCTTTCTCTTCTTCAATAACCTTAGCCGGTGCTTTAGAAACGAAGCCTTGGTTATTTAATTTCTTTTGTACACGTTCGACTTCACTATCAAGTCGTTTTAATTCTTTTTCTAGGCGAGAGATTTCTGCATCAAGGTCTAGTAGCCCTGCTAATGGTAAGTACAATTCTACACCAGTAAGAACTGATGACATTGATTTTTCTGGTGCTTGTAAATCAGTACCAAGTATTAATTGATCTGGATTACAGAACTTCTCTAAATAACTACGTCCTTCTTCAAGATTGCTTAGTACTTCGCTATCTTTTGCCTTTATTAACAACTCAATCTTTTTACTCATTGGAACGTTTAACTCTGCTCTTGTATTACGAACAGATCGAATGATTTCCTTAAGTAAATTCATTTTCTTTGTTGCTTCTGGAAAAACTAGCATTTCGTTTCTTACTGGCCAAGGTGCAACTGTAATTGACTCTCCTACGTGCGGAAGGTGCTGCCAAATTTCTTCTGTAATAAACGGCATAAATGGATGCAACAGTTTCATTGTATGATCAAGAACGTAAGCTAAAATTGAACGAGTTGTTTTCTTAGCTTCTTCATCTTCCCCGTACAAAGGTAATTTTGCCATTTCAATATACCAGTCACAGAAATCATCCCAAATAAAGTTATAAAGTAGGCGACCTACTTCACCGAATTCATAGGCATCAATTAATCGTGTAACATTTTCAATTGTTTCTTGTAGGCGTGTCAATATCCACTGATCTGCTATTGACTTTTTGCCAGTAAGATCAATTTCTTCATAAGTTAAGCCTTCCATATTCATTAAAGCAAAACGGGATGCGTTCCAAATTTTATTCCCGAAATTCCATGTTGATTCGACTTTTTCCCAATAAAAACGCAAATCATTTCCCGGGGAACTTCCCGTTGAAAGGAAGAAACGGAGGGCATCGGCACCATATTTGTCAATGACATCCATCGGATCAACACCATTTCCTAATGACTTACTCATTTTACGTCCCTCAGAATCGCGTACTAATCCGTGAATAAGCACGTCTTTGAATGGACGTTCACCAGTAAACTCTAAACCTTGGAAAATCATTCGCGCAACCCAGAAATAAATAATATCATAGCCAGTTACTAGAACGTCTGTAGAATAATAACGGTTAAAGTCAGCCGCATCTTTATCTGGCCAACCCATTGTAGAAAATGGCCATAACGCTGATGAAAACCATGTATCAAGAACATCTTCGTCTTGTGTCCAATTTTCAAGATCTGCTGGTGCTTCATGACCAACATATACTTCTTTCGTCTCTTTATGGTACCAAGCAGGAATGCGGTGACCCCACCATAGCTGACGAGAAATACACCAATCACGAATATTTTCAATCCAGTGTAAATAAGTCTTTTCAAAGCGTTCAGGAACAAAATTGACTTTCCCTTCCGACTTTTGTAACTTAATCGCTTCTTCAGCAAGAGGTCCCATACGAACAAACCATTGTGTTGAAAGATATGGCTCGACAACAGCTCCACTACGTTCTGAGTGACCAACTGAATGCATATGTTCTTCAATTTTAAATAATACTTCTGCATCTTGTAGGTCTTTTACAATTTGCTTACGGCACTCAAAACGATCTAAACCTTCATACTTACCCGCATTTTCATTCATTTTACCTGACTCATCCATAACAAGGATGCGTTCAAGATTATGACGGTTCCCAATTTCAAAATCATTTGGATCATGGGCTGGAGTAATCTTTACAGCTCCGGAACCAAATTCCATATCTACATAATCATCAGCAACAATTTCAATTTCACGACCTACTATAGGAAGCTTAACTTTTTTACCTATTAAATGTTGATAACGAGTATCTTCAGGGTGAACAGCTACAGCAGTATCACCTAACATTGTTTCGGGACGAGTTGTCGCGACTTCAATATAACCCGTTCCATCGGCTAACGGATATTTCATGTGGTAGAAGGCACCTTGAACGTCTTTATAAATAACTTCAATATCCGATAATGCCGTTTTTGTTTGTGGGTCCCAGTTAATGATGTACTCGCCACGGTAAATTAGCCCTTTTTCATATAGTTTAACAAACACTTCACGAACAGCTTTTGATAAGCCCTCATCTAATGTAAAACGTTCACGAGAATAGTCTAATGAAAGCCCAAGCTTTGACCATTGCTTACGAATAAAATCAGCGTACTCGTGCTTCCATTCCCAAGATTTTTCTAAAAACTTCTCACGACCTAAGTCATAACGGCTTAAACCTTCTTCACGAAGTTTCCCTTCAACCTTTGCTTGTGTCGCAATACCAGCATGATCCATTCCAGGAAGCCAAAGTGCATCATAACCTTGCATTCGTTTTGTGCGAATTAAAATATCTTGTAAAGTTGTATCCCAAGCGTGACCTAAATGCAGCTTTCCAGTCACGTTTGGTGGTGGAATTACAATTGTATATGGCTTTTTACCTTCTTCACCTTTCGCTTCGAAAAATTTCCCATCTAACCAGAACGGATACCATTTCGCTTCCGTATCTTTTGGATCATACTTTGTTGGCATTGATAAATCTTGATTTACCATCTCTTATTTCCTCCCTTTTAAGAAAAGTGCAAGCACCTTATTCACACACTAAAAGCACTGGAAATTTATTACATAAGTAAGTTAAAGTGCCTTCAAATGAATAAACGCTGGCTATCCACCTTTCAAACCTAAATAAGTTATTTTTTCAAAATAAAAAAACTCCCCCCATCCTCAAAGGACGAAGAGAGTAGATTCGCGGTACCACCTTTGTTTGCTATAATTCTAATAAAAATGAATTTAAATAGCACACTTCATTTATGTAACGGTTATGTAACCGGCTTTTCTTACTAGTTTAAAAATTTCAGAAAAGCAGCTCCAGGGCGACCTTCCATTTTTCGTACCAAAAAAATCTCTCAGCAAAAGATACCTCACTAGTAGGTAACTTTGATTTTTCTCTCTGATGGTCTTACAAATGTACTCTTCCCATTCTAAGCAGATAAATATTCACTTCAAATGTGTAATAATATTTTACATGTAATAACAAAAAAACGTCAATAGGTGACATCAAAATTTACTAGCATTATTTCCAAAATTTCTTGTTCCATACATGAAATAAATATTTTGACGTTCCATTGAACAATAAATTCATATTCCCGTTCTCACATCTCAGTTAATCTAATTGTTTTCAATTTAATTTAAAAATAATATTCACTCGCCTAACTTAGTAGCATATCATAAATATTAGAGAAGCTTTACTTCTAGCAAAGTCACTGATGTAAGAAACGTTTGTTTACTTAAGCTCTTGTTAGAAAAAGAATTACTTTCATTTCAGTGAATTTCATAATGAGCCGTATTCATCTATATCTAGTACGAATAGTTTAGCGTAAATAGTTATAGTATCTTAGTAGAGAAAATATTGAATGAGATTCATTATACGAATAAGAAATATAAAATAAGGAGGATGACTTTTGGTGTTTAAAAAAGGTAAATATCGACTTCCTCTTTGGTTACGGAGAGTTCGTGATGCTGGCTATCAATTTTTAATCCCATTATCAATGTTTCAACTAATTAGAACAATTCTGTTTCCTACAACCATTGATGTAGTTCTCCTGGCCATACTAGTTGTGTTATATTTAACGTACGTTGCTGGAGTACTATAACAAATCTCGGTGAAGAACAAACAAGAATACCTTTTCGACTGAAAGTAACACTTTGTAGTAAAATCTTCTAGAACAAGGAGTATATTTATAAGCTTAATAGAGGTAAGTAATTAGGATTCTTGTTGGCGCTCAAAAGTAGTTTCACACCATTCTTTCATAAAGCTGAACTTCAATCAGTGGGAGGTTTTCGTTCATCCCCCACTGATTGTTAGTTCAACTTATACCACAGGCATCAGAATAACTAATCATCAGCTTCACTGATGAAAGTTATTCTATATCGGACCTTTAGAGGCAGTTAATCCCCCACCTAAACTTCTCGATTTTCTTACGTTTTGAGGTGGGGGTCTTAGTGCCCCTTAAGAGTGGGATAAACCTTAAGAAAGCAGTCAACCTATTCAGATGGTTGACTGCTTTCTTTCTTCAGCAATATATTATGAATAAAGTGATTAACTCTTGTCATTGTGATGATACGTTTTTCAAGAATTTGTACATATTGTAATTCAGTTATACTACCATCTCTACGATTATAATGATCGACACAGTGATAGATAAGCTCAGGATAAATTAAATAGCTTGCAAATAATTTCTTCTCTTCCTCCTCAAGGAGTAAGTACCTCTCGTATGTCCCAAGCCATTCAACTCCTTGATCTTCTTTCCACAACGTATACTGGAAAGATTTCCGAAAAGAAATGGCTAAATCTCTAACTGGTGTATCTAATACTGCTTTTTCAAAATTGAATAAATAACCATATCCATTTGGATGATAGAAGATATGAGAACGATCTAACTTGCCATGACAGAGTACAGCACGAAAAGTTTGTTTTTCAAGACAGTCATCATACCATTCCTTTAAGTAATTTGAAGCAGTATTTGCTAATTGCTCCATTCTGCTGTAGTGGGTTAGGAACGTAAGCTCAAAGGGTGACATATACGTTTTTCGTTCACATAGTTCTGCAAAGTATTCCATTTCTAACCGTCGCTTTTCCCATCTTTTCAGTAATTCGTGATATGAATTTTCAATTGTATCTTTTGAAAATTCTTGAGGTTTTACGGTTAAGCTATGAAGTTTTCCCAACTGTCGAAACAAAATTATTTCTTTTTTTTCATCAGGTACTTCAGCTTCTTCCCAAAACCATGGCTGTAAATAGAACGTTTTATTACCGTGAGTAATCGTTAAGTCTCCATATTTAGTAGGTATGACTGGAACTACTTGATAATAATCAATTTTTTCTAATCTTCTCATTACATGAGAAAACCAATTAGCTTGCTCCTGTATCATATTAGACTCTTTTAATGCAAAAGTACCTTTAGGAGAGGTAATTTTTTTTACTTTGCCAAATTGCTCAATTTTTCCTGGATACAAATCATACTGAAAAAGAATATGCCCTATAGAGTTTCGGGGGGCTGCATTATTAATCATTTGGCCACCACCTTTTCTCCGTCTTTTTCAATCCACTTACTTAATAAAATCACTAGTTCTCGAGTTGTTTTCCACCTACTGAAATATTGATTAATAATTTCTGGCATTTCATTAACATCTTTGCATGTAAATAATTTAGTAACTGTCTCTTCAAACTCATGTGGCATTAACAATTCTGATAACAACAATAGGCCTTGATCTTCTTTTAATGAAAAGCACCGATGAATCGAATCAAGTAATTCTACTGTTGAGTGATGCCCATTCTTACCATACCAATTCTCTAGTAGATTTCTAATTGTTTTATAACCTCTTATCGGCTGTTCACTGCCAGAAATCCAATACAAGTGATAAAAGACTTGCCTTGCATCTTCTAGTCTTGAAAAATTTATTAGGATAGGAAGTTTCCTTTCTTGGACACGTTTTTGTATCAAATTTGCTTTTTGGTTTCTCCTTTTCGCTTCAATATAGCTTCGCTCTAATACAAGCTTAGCCATTGGATCGAGTAAGGAGAGCTGCTCAAGGCTCCCCCTTACTGTTTTTAATGGCAAAGGTTCACTTTTTTTGAAGCACTGATTTTCTTCACTTTGGTTTATACCATAAGTCAAAGCATGACCGATTAACCTTCCCCACTCTTGTTCTTTTCCCTTAGTCGGATAAGGTTCATCAATTTCATCATGAATAGAAACCAAGTCTGTATCACAAATGAAAAATGGCTTCCTATCTCTCGTACGGATCATACGGTCTAACAAAAATCCAGACTGTTTACTAATTTCATCACGCCAATTAACATGCCACTCGAGTAGCTGTTTATCTTTCCAAATACGGATCCTTTTCTTACCTCTTTCACTTTGAAAAATCGTATTTTCCTTTATCCACGTTAATTCAGAAAGGTCATATTCCATTTTGATTTGACTTAACATATCCATAATTATTTCTCCCTATCCTATTGCTTATTGTGGAACTGGAATATATAAAATCTGACCTTCTTGTACTTCTGCATCATTTAGTCGATTAACCTTAATGAGAGCACTTTGTGTAATTTCATACCTTGCTGCAATTGTATCTAATGTTTCGCTTTCTTGGATGATGCACATTTTTAATTTCTTAAATTCTTCCTCTTCACCTTTTGAAAGCATTTTTGTTAAGTACAAAGCATTCTCTTCTCTAGGCGGTGTTTCTACTTTTTCTTGCTCTTCATCAACTAGAGAAACTTCAGTAACTTCAACTTCTGCTTCCTCATGTCTCTCTTCATTTTTGACAACTTGCTTCCTATCACCAGCAAGGCTTTTTAACGTACTAAATGATTGATCTTTCTCTTCTAGTGGTTCTTCATTCTCTCCTACCACTACTTCTTGTTTAGGGCGTTCTTTTATCACCCCAAATGCTATTGCTGGTGATTTCACTTCTTCAGTAACTTCGTTTGTTACCTCAACTTCCTCAATTACTTCATCTGTTTCTTCTGCTACAACCTTATCTATATCTACTTCTGTATCCTCTCCTGTTCTTTCTTCTTCTTGTTCATCATTTTCTTCTAAGATAGCTTCTACCGGTTCTTCAACTTCTTCTAGGACTTCCTCTTCTGTATCCTCTTCTGTTCTTTCTTCTTCTTGTTTATCATTTTCTTCTAAGATAGCTTCTACCGGTTCTTCAATTTCTTCTAGGACTTCTTCTTCGTTCTCTACGGAACTAACTTCTTCAATATTGATTTCTAATTCGCTTTCTTCATATCGAACTTCTTCACTAGGAAATGGTACTACAGTATCTTGCTGATTATATGCTTCATAATGGAAAGTACGTTCTTCATTTTCCAGCGATGTATCTTGTTCTTTTGTATCTGTTTCTTCTTCATAGTATGAGTTTAAAGTATCAACTGCCGATTCTTCTGAATATTGGGCATCTCTTTGAGCATTTCCTGAAGACATTCCCGTAATTGCAATATCTGCAGTTAGCTGAATACAACCTCTTTCCGGTAAATCGTAATCAAAAGACTCAACTATCACATATATTTCGTCTAAACTCCTAATTCGTTCCTGTGGAATGGTCACATCAATTGGGAAATAATGCTTAATTTCACCCGTACCGTCTGAATTTAAAGTTACTTCTTCAATTGAACGATAAGCTACTTGATCACTAAGAGAGTCACTTTCCTTTTCACTAGAATTGCTATTACCATTGGAGCGGTATTCACCAGTTAGCTTTAATCCACCTCGAATTAAAACGTAATCTCCATTTTCTTGCACTGTTATTTCCGGATCTAGTGACAAAGATACAATTTCGTCTACTTCCTGACCTTTATTTAGCCACACTGATTCTTCGATGGAAAATGATAGCTTTGATGAGTGATCTTGTGTCAACTACCTCTCCTCCTCTATTTAAATTAAAGTAATTCCGCAAAAACTTAAGGACACGTCCTCGTTAAACGGACTTATACCAATACGTTACAGATGTATGACAAGACTCAGTAAAATATGATCATTTTTATTAATTTCTAAATTAACGCATGTATCAACGATTAGAATTTATTAAAATAAATTAATTAAAACGTAAAGAGACCAAGCTATGAGCTTGGCCTCTTAATATTTATATTTTTTGGGTGCATATGAAGTTATATTTTATTCAACTAATTTTGCAAAAACCTTATTAGCTGCTGCAATCGTTTTTTCAATATCTTCATCGGTATGTTTAGTCGAAAGGAACATACCTTCAAATTGTGAAGGTGGTAAAGATATTCCTTCTTCAATCATGTAACGGAAATAAGTTGCGAAACGCTCAAGATCAGATGTCTTGGCTTTATCGTAATTAATCACTTCTTCTCCTGTAAAGAAAAAGCCAACCATAGACCCCGCCTGACTTGTATAATGTGGGATCCCAAATTTAGTTGCCGCTTCTGATAAACCGCTAGCTAATTTAATACCAAGGCGTTCAAACTCAGCATAGTGAGCTTCCGTTAGTTGCGATAGAGTCTCGTATCCTGCAGTCATCGCCAAAGGATTTCCAGAAAGTGTACCAGCTTGATATATCGGGCCACTTGGGGCAATCATCTCCATAATTTCACGTTTACCACCGTACGCTCCTACCGGGAGTCCCCCACCAATTACTTTTCCTAAACAAGTAAGGTCTGGAGTAATTCCAAGTACACCTTGTGCACAATGGTAGCCAACACGGAAACCTGTCATTACCTCATCAAAAATAAGGAGCGTACCATTTTGTTCGGTAATTTCACGGACGCTTTCTAAAAAGCCCGGTAAAGGACGTACAACTCCCATGTTACCAGCAACTGGTTCTATAATTACAGCGGCAATGTCATCACCATATTGTTCAAAAGCATACCGCAAGCTTTCTAAATCGTTGTATGGGACAGTTAACGTATTCATAGCTACTGCTTCAGGTACTCCAGGGCTATCCGGTAAACCAAGAGTTGCTACACCGGAACCTGCTTTAATAAGGAGGGAATCTCCATGTCCATGATAACAGCCCTCAAACTTAATGATTTTATTTCGCCCTGTATAGCCCCGAGCTAAACGTAATGCGCTCATTGTAGCTTCCGTACCAGAGTTAACCATGCGAACAACTTCAACAGAAGGAACACGGCTGATTACAAGTTCAGCCATTTTTGTTTCTAATTCACTAGGAGCACCAAAGCTAGTTCCTAATTCAGCAGTCTTTTTTAAAGCTTCAACGACTTGCTCATCAGCATGGCCTAATACGAGTGGACCCCATGAAAGTACATAATCAATATACTCATTGCCATCAATATCATAAATTTTAGACCCTTTCCCTCGTTCCATAAATATAGGATCCATTTTTACTGATTTAAACGCGCGTACAGGACTATTAACCCCCCCTGGCATTAATGATTTTGCTCTATTAAATGCGGCCGTCGATTTTTCAAATGATTTCATTTATATCCCCCTCTACAATGTAAATATCATATTTTTTGCTAGATGAGTGAATTTCATAATTCTTTAGAGAACTCGTTCTAGCTTCGCTAGAACATCGGAAATTCAGATGGAGTCTCAACTCCACCTGAATGGAAGTTCCCACCTACGCTACGCTTAGAGGTGGGGGTCTATGACCCTTAAGTTCAAATTCGTTTGATTAAGCGTTAAACTATATCTAGTTGAAAACTCAACCAGATATAGTATCTTAAGTTACGTAAATATGTATTATGAGATTCAAAAATATTTAAAGTTATTCGCTTAACCATCTTGCTACATCTTTAGCGAAGTATGTAATGATTAAATCAGCACCCGCACGTTTCATGCTTATTAGTTTTTCCATCACTACAGCTTTTTCATCAATCCAGCCATTTAAGCTTGCACCTTTAATCATCGAATACTCACCACTTACATTATAAGCTACTACTGGGTACGTAAAGTTATCCTTTACTTCACGAATAATATCTAGGTACGATAGTGCCGGTTTTACAATTAAGAAGTCAGCTCCCTCAAGGACATCGCTCTCGGCTTCACGTAGTGCTTCTAAGCGATTAGCTGGATCCATTTGATACGTTTTTCGATCACCAAATGATGGCGCACTATGAGCTGCATCACGAAACGGTCCATAAAATGAAGAAGAGTATTTCACCGCATATGACATAATCGGAATATGACTAAAGCCAGCTTCATCTAAGCCCACTCGAATTGCAGCAACAAATCCATCCATCATATTTGAAGGGGCAATTACATCAGCCCCTGCCTCCGCTTGAGAGACAGCTGTTTTACTGAGAAGTTCAAGAGTCGGATCATTCAAGATGATGCCTTCTTCTATTACGCCACAATGTCCGTGGTTTGTAAATTGGCAGAGGCATGTATCAGCAATAACCACTAACTCTTTATTTACCTCTTTAATTTTTTTAATAGCTTTTTGAACAATACCATTTTCACAATATGCACTTGTACCTACTTCATCTTTTTCTTTCGGAACACCAAATACAATTACTGAGACGATACCTAAATCTGTAAGTGTTTGAATTTCTTCTTCTAATAAATCTAAAGAAATTTGATATACTCCAGGCATTGAAGAAACTTCATTTTTAATATTTTCTCCTTCTTTAACAAAGATAGGATATATTAAGTCCTCTTTTTTTAAAACTGTTTCTCTGACCATTGAACGAAGGTTTTTTGACGATCGTAAACGGCGATGTCTTTTATACTCTAACATTTATTTTTCCTCCTTTAGCTTGTCCATCACACTAATAAGCATGCCATTGATAGTATATTCACTTGGTTCTGTATGGACAGGTACGTGATGTTTTTTCATCGTTTTTGTTGTAATCGGTCCAATAGAAGCAAAAATTAAGTTACCTAAATAATTTCGCCAATCAGAACCTTCAAGAAGTTGAATAAAATTTTCAACTGTCGATGAACTAGTAAAAGTAACTACATCAATTTCTTGATTTTTTATCGCTCTATACAACTCATCTTTCGAATTTGTATCAATAACAGTTTCATAAACATCAAGCTCCGTTACTTTTATTTCATTCTCACGTAAACGTTTCGGTAAGATATCCCTTGCTAAGTTTCCGCGAGGAATTAGTACCCGTTCCCCTTCAATTAAAACATTAAGCAGACAATCAACCAAACTTTCAGCAACATATAATTCCGGAATTAGATCAGCTTTTAAACCGTATGGTGCTAAAGCATTCTCTGTCTTTTTCCCTACCACTGCAATTTTACATGTAGGCGGTATATTCGGACTACCGTTTACTAAATTCAATTCATCAAAAAAGAAATCAACCCCATTTTTACTTGTAAATATTAACCACTGATATGTATGTAAAAGGCGTAATTCTTTGTGGATAATAGTCTTATCTTTTACTGCTTTGCACGTTATTAACGGCATTTCAACTGGAATTCCACCATATTTCTCTATTTGTAATGAGAGAGCAGAAGCTTGCGCCTTTGCCCTCGTCACTAATATTCTCTTTCCTTTAAGTTCCATTACTTTTCTAGCTCTTTTATAACTTCGTCTAATATTTCTTTTGCGCCTTTATCAAGTAGTTTCACAGCTAACTGTTCACCTAAACTTTGTGCGTCTTTACCTACCATTCTTTCATGTAAAATTACTTTTCCATCTGGTGAACCTACAAGACCAACTAAGACAATTTCATCGTTTTCATTTAGTTCAGCGTAGCCTGCGATTGGCACTTGACATCCACCTTCGATTTTATGAAGAAATGCTCGTTCTGCCATAACACAGCGATTTGTGTTTTCATCAGTAAATTTATTTAAAAGCTCTTTAAGTTCAACATCGTCTGCACGACACTCGATACCTAATGCTCCTTGACCAACAGCTGGTAAACATAGTTCCGTAGAGATATACTCAGTTACAACATCAGCACTCCATCCCATACGCGCCAAACCTGCGGCAGCTAGAATAATCGCATCGTATTCTCCTTCTCTACACTTACGTAATCTAGAATCTATATTCCCTCGAATCCATTTAACTTCCAAATCAGGACGTTTCGCTAAAACTTGAGCGGAACGTCTTAAACTACTCGTACCTACAACAGAACCTGCTTCAATTTCCATTAGGCCTTTGCCATTATTGGAAATCCATGCATCACGTGGATCAACACGTTTTGGTACACTACCAATTGTAAGTCCTTCCTGTAGGATCGCTGGCATATCTTTCATACTATGAACTGCCATATCTATTTCTTTATTAAGCATTGCTTGCTCAATTTCTTTAACAAATAAACCTTTACCACCCACTTTAGATAAAGTTACATTTAATATTTGATCCCCTTTTGTAACAATCTTTTTTACTTCGAAATCAAATGGAGCCCCTAATTTTTTTAGCTGATCAATAACCCAATTTGTTTGTGTTAATGCTAATTGACTTTGTCTTGAACCTACAATAATTTTTCGCATATAAACCCCCGTGTATGAATTCAATTAAGAAAAAGATTACATTTTGTAAACTCGTTTGAGATGAAACACCAATAATTCTAACTGTTCATTTCTTTATTTTATATATTATCTCTTTAAGAAGCTATATAATTGCTTCTTCCGAGAGAACTCGTTCTAGCTTCGCTAGAACGTCGGAAATTCAGATGGAGTCTCAACTTCACCTGAATGGAAGTTCCCACCTACGCTACGCTTAGAGGTGGGGGTCTATGACCCTTAAGTTCAAATCAGTTTGATTAAATACCTTTGGCACATGAACAAAGCAAATCGTTTTCTAGTACCAGAGATGGAACTTAGAAAGTGAACCTGATAGGAAATAATTAATTAACACTAATAAAAATCCAGCAATATTTAATAAAACAAGTGAATAACCTCTAATTTTTTTTACTACTCTTTGATACAAGTAATATCCATAAACAAAGAGTACTAGTACGGAGGTAACAATTTTTGCATCAAACCAAGGTACCTGTTCTAATGATAATGCAGCCCATACTAAACCTAAAAAAACCCCCATCAATAATAACGGAAATCCTAGTACAGTAAACATAAAGACTAAATGTTCTGATTTGGATAAGTCTCCAAAACGAAACAATCTTTTAGACCATCTTTTCTTCTTTAACATTTGATGCTGGTAGTAGTACATAATTGAAAATATAAATGCAAACGTAAATGATCCATACGCAAGCAATATTAATGTTACATGGATAAAAAGTAATTCTACAATTAATAGTTCTTGTAAGTTAGGCGAAATATCACCAGTTGGAATAAAAACACTAAAAGCCATAATTGCAAATCCGAATATATTAGTAAAGAATACGAAGAAGTCCACTTTGAAAAACCAATTTATTACTAAAGAAACACTAACGATAATCCAAGCATAAAAAAACAATCCTTCAAAAGAAGTCATTAATGGGAGTCGATTATATTCGAGCATCCGTAAAACAAAGAAAATTGTCTGTAGTACCCAGACAATAGAAAGCAACCAGAAGGAAATTCGATTAACCTTCTGGTTGTTCTGTAAGAAATCAATAAAATAACCTATAACACTTAAACAATATAATATCACAGTGAATATATATATAAAATTCATACTTAACATTTTTAACTCCTCTCTAGGAGCGTACTACAGCACCTTTGGCATAAACAATAGCTTCTCGCGTTGCTTCAGCACTCTCTTCTAACTGACTACAGGCTTCTTTTTCTTCTACAGTTAGATCTTTAAGAGAAAAAATCCTTGTAAATAATGCTAACGATTCTTCTGCATTAGGCTCAGCTGCTAACTCTTTGGCAGCTACAATTGGATCACGTAAAAGCTGATTAACGATACTTTTCATATGCTTACTTAACACTTTTTTCTCCCGTTCCGATAAATTAGGCAGCTTTCTTTCTAGACTAGCCATGGTCTCCTCATGGACAGAAAGAGCTTTTGTACGAAGAGAAGAAATGATAGGAACAACTCCTAATGTATTAAGCCAATTTTTAAACTCTGCAATTTCATAGTCAATCATTATTTCGATTTTTTCCGCTTCTCGTTTCCGCTCATCTAGATTTGCTTGAACGATCCCTTCAAGATCATCAATATCATACAAATAGACACTCTCTAACTCACATAAACTAGGTTCAATATCTCGCGGAACAGCAATGTCCACCATAAACAAAGGACGTCCTTTACGCTTTCGAATAATGGAAGATACCATATCCTTTGTAACAACATAGTTTTTGGCACCAGTAGAACTAATTAAGATATCAGCATCTATTAGTGCATCTGTTAATTCATTTATAGGTCTTGCTTCCCCTAAAAATTTATCCGCAAGTTGTATCGCTTTAGACATTGTTCTATTTATGACTGTCACTTTACCAACACCATTAGCATGCAGGTGTTTCCCAGTTAATTCACTCATTTTCCCAGCACCAAAAATAAGTACATGCTTATTTTTAAAATCGCCGAAAATTTTCTTTCCTAATTCAACAGCAGCATAACTAACAGATACGGCATTCTCACCGATTGAAGTTTCAGAGTGAGCTCGCTTAGCCAATGTGATAGCTTGCTTAAAAAGATGATTAAAAACCGTACCAGTTGCCTCAAGTTCTTGAGCAAACAAAAAACTTTCACGTATTTGTCCAAGAATTTGAGTTTCTCCTACAACCATTGAATTTAATCCACAAGTCACTCGTAATAAATGTTCAATAGCACGATCATCTTGATATATATCTAAATAATCTACAAAATCGTCCATAGGAAGTTCGAACCACTCAGATAAAAATGATTTAATATAATATCTACCAGTGTGTACCTGATCGACAACTGCATAGACTTCCGTCCGATTACAAGTAGAAACGATTACACCCTCTAAGATGCTCTTTGTATTTATAAGCCTTTTAATAGCGCAAGTACGCTCCTCATTTTGAAACGTAAACTTTTCGCGAATTTCTACAGGCGTTGATTTGTAATTTAAACTAGTAACTAGGATGTGCACGTTTTTTCACCCCCTGAGTTGGTTTCTAATTCCCTTACACGTGCATATAAAAACCATTTGCTAGAATATATTATAACACGTTGCTAAACTAGTACAAAATAAGTTTGTGAACAGAAAGTGAACACACATAGCTTCCAACTATTAAAAAGGCTAGTAATTGTGACGGATTGTTCACAAATACGTATTTTTTATTCGTTCGATTTTTTTACCATATTTGAGGGTCAAATACCTAGTATGTAGGTAAGAAATTTATCCCATAATAATAGACTTAGTGTTTATGATATTTTCGTAAACGCTATTTCTACATTCTGGGCCACTTTTCAACATTTAACTCAATAAACCTTTCGCTTGGATTACATAAAAAGGTATATTCCTCTAAAATTCTTTATCTTTCCTTTAAACTATGTAGTTTTTCCTAATAAATAGTCGCAATTTTTCATATATTTTTTATAGGGTTTTCTACAATATGTATCGAAACAAGCTAGTAAGTACTTATTTTTATTGATTTAAAAGGAGACTTGCTATGAAACAAATTTTATTCGTCATGTGTTGGATATTTTTAGTTGCGTGTGGTACTAATCAAGAAGCTAATTTACACCATTTAGAAGTTGAATACTCCAAAAACCTAAACACCTATATTAGCTCTTCTAGTAAAAATGAACTAGTAGCAACATTATTGACTATTTCTCCTGATACCGATGAGAACCTCATCACCACCTCAAATAATGATTATTTTACTCAAAATGACCTTCGTAAAGAAATAAAAGAAGGTATATTTCAAACAATTATAACCGAGAAACAAGATAACCATATCAATGGCATAAGTTTTTATACTTGGGTAGAAAATGAAGACGAAATAATTATTCTAGACAAGGTAAAGTTTACTGATGAAGTCGATTTACAATTAGGACAATTCTATTCTGATATTTGGCATGAAAACAACAAGTTTTATTTGAGTTATCATGATTTGGATGTGACTAGTTCATTTATTACAGAAGCTCAAACGGGAAGAATGGTTACTTCTCCTATAATCATTGGATCAAGTAAAAATGAGGTTATTTTAAAGGTTGGTGAGCCCTCAATGACTGATTGGTATTTAGGCGGTACTTATTATTACTATAATGATATAGCCTATCTTTTCGATGAAGATTCAAATGTAGTTGCAATGAATATGCCCGGGCTACGAATTAACGTACAAATTTCAGAAGTTATTGAAAAATTAGGGGAACCTACAGGCAAATCATACTCTGAAATGGAAAATAGTTATTTTTATTCGTATGAAGCAGGGCCTTATTTACTATCTTTTGAAGTATTTGATGAAGATAAAAAAATAACCAACATTTGGCTAACTGAATCTAATAATTTTCTTTTAAAATAGAAAAGGTCCTAAAGCACTTGCTTTAGGACTCTAAAAATTCTTCAATCGTTTTCCATGCTTTATCTTTTCCATAACCAGTTTCTGAAGAAAAGACAACAATTGGATCGCTTGGAGCTTTATTTAACTTTTCTTTAATTGCCTTCTCATGTTTTTGCCATTTACCTTTTGGGATTTTATCTGCTTTAGTAGCAATGATAATTACAGGAATGTCGTAGTGCTTTAACCACTCATACATTGCTACGTCATCCTTAGTTGGATCATGGCGAATATCTATGAGTTGAATCACCGCTTTTAATGTTTCGCGATTTGTTATATAGGTCTCAATCATTCTTCCCCAGGCTTCACGTTCTGATTTTGATACTTTTGCAAAACCATAGCCTGGTACATCTACAAAATACATCACTTCATTAATAATATAAAAATTTAACGTTTGTGTTTTCCCAGGCTTCTGAGAGGTTCTTGCTAAATTTTTTCGATTAATCATTTTATTTATAAATGATGATTTTCCTACATTAGATCGTCCTGCTAAAGCAACCTCTGGTAAACCAGTATCAGGATATTGCTCAGGTTTTACTGCACTTATAACTATTTCTGATTGTGTGACTTTCATTTTTTCTCTCCCACTAATGCATGCTTTAAAACTTCATCTAAATGTGACACAGAAATAAACGTTAAATCATTTCGAACACTCTCTGGAATATCATCTATATCTTTCTCATTATCCTTAGGGAGAATGATGATCTTTAATCCAGCTCGGTGGGCACTCATTGATTTTTCCTTTAAACCACCTATCGGTAGGACCCGACCTCTTAACGTTATTTCACCAGTCATGCCAACTTCCTTCCGTACTGCTTTACCTGTTAAAGCTGAAATAAGAGCCGTCGCCATAGTTATTCCTGCCGATGGACCATCTTTAGGTGTCGCTCCTTCAGGTACGTGAATGTGAATATCATTTGTTTCATGGAATGTAGGATCAATATTTAACTCCACTGAACGTGAGCGAATGTACGAAAAGGCTGCTTGGGCTGATTCTTTCATGACATCCCCTAATTTACCAGTTAAAGTTAACTTACCTTTCCCAGGGGCAATAGACACTTCAATGGACAATGTGTCACCACCTGCTGATGTATAAGCAAGTCCAGTTGCTGCACCTACTTGATCTTCTTCTTCAGCTAATCCATATCGGTATTTCGGCTTTCCAAGCATTTGTTCAATCGTATTATTTGTGACTATAACTTTTTTCTTTTCACCTGAGACTATAATTTTAGCAGCTTTACGACAAAGCGTTGCCATTTGTCTCTCAAGATTACGTACTCCAGCTTCACGAGTATAGTAACGAACAACCTTTACTATTCCTTCGTCCTTGACTTGTAATTTCCCTTTATCTAGTCCATGCTCTTTCATTTGCTTTGGTAACAGATAATCTTTCGCGATATGAAGCTTTTCAACTTCAGTGTAGCCAGGTATATGGATAATTTCCATTCGGTCTAATAAAGGACCAGGTATCGTACCCACGTTATTAGCAGTAGTAATAAACATCACTTTTGATAAATCATACGACTCTTCAATAAAATGATCACTAAACGTATTATTTTGTTCAGGGTCTAATACCTCTAATAGAGCCGAAGCTGGGTCTCCACGGAAGTCATGAGCCATCTTATCAATTTCATCAAGTAAAAATACAGGATTTATCGTTCCGGCTTTTTTCATACCTTGAATTACACGGCCAGGCATTGCACCAACGTAAGTACGACGATGGCCACGGATTTCAGCTTCATCACGAACTCCACCTAATGAAATTCGAACAAAATTACGATCTAAGGATCTTGCAATTGATCTAGCAAGTGATGTTTTCCCAACTCCTGGTGGTCCAGCTAAACAAAGAATTGGCCCTTTAAGTTGTTGAGTTAATTGTTGTACAGCTAAATACTCAAGTACACGTTCCTTTACTTTTTCAAGGCCATAATGATCTTCATTTAAGATTGATTCTGTACGTTTAATATCTAATACATCAGTTGTTTCTTCATGCCAAGGTAGATTAAGTAACCATTCCAAATAGTTGCGAATGACAGAGCTTTCCGCAGAAGTAGCTGGCATTTTTTCGTAGCGTTCAAGTTCTTTATAGGCTTTTTCCTCAATTACTTCAGGCATGTTAGCTTCTTTAATTCGCTCTTTAAAGCTTTCTATTTCGCCTTCTTTTCCTTCTTTATCACCAAGTTCTTTTTGAATTGCTTTCATTTGTTCACGCAGATAATACTCTTTCTGTGTGCGCTCCATTGACTTTTTCACACGTTGACCAATTTTCTTTTCTAATCCTAAAACTTCTTTTTCATTGTTTAATATTTCAATTAGCTTATTTAAACGGTCTTTAACAGAAAAAGTTTCTAATATCTCTTGTTTTTGAACAATTTTTAAAGGCAAATGTGAAGCAACTACATCTGCTAAATGTCCTGGTTCTAAAATATCTGCAACCGAAGCATGCGTTTCTGCTGAGATTTTTTTAGATAACTTGATATATTGATCAAATTGAAGTAAGACATTACGCATCAGTGCTTGTTCCTCAGCATCACCTAAAATCTCATCTTCAACAAGTGTCATTTCCACTTCGAAATACTCTTCGTTTTCTAAAAACTTTTCAACTTTAGCTCTTTGCAATCCTTCAACGAGAACTCGAATAGTGCCGTTTGGTAATTTTAACATTTGCTTAACCTTAGCAAGTGTTCCAATAGTGTAAATCTCTTTTTCTGTTGGTTCATCAATTGAAATTTCTCTTTGTGTAGCTAAAAGTATATTATGGTCATTTACCATAACATGCTCTAAAGCCTGAACAGACTTATTGCGACCGACATCAAGATGAAGTACCATTGTTGGATAAACAAGTATTCCTCTAAGAGGTAAAAGTGGGATAACAATTTTATTCTCTTCAGCCATTATGTATACACCTCCGTACAACTTCTTCTATTTTTATGGAGAGGATGCTTATCATGAAACTTATAACTTCCACTTACTCTAATATAAATCCTTTTTATTAAATTTTATAAGAGCATTTAAATCCACTTTACATAAGAAAAAGTTTTACATTTATTTAGTAAAATTTAGAAGGAAATGAAAAAACTTAATCTTGTACAATTTTATCTTATCGTTCCTAGTTTGTCTAATATTACAATGAAATTAGGTGTATTACTTAGACAAAAACATAACTATCGGTTTTGGCGTTTTACCTTAATGAAAATAGCTACCAAATAAGCTTAAACGTATGAGCAATCAACCATCTTAATTTAAGGGATTTATTCTATAGTTAATTCTTTAGGCAAATATTTACTACTTATAATGTTCTTCAAAGGTATAGAACAATAACATAAAATATCACTATTGATAGGGGCCTCATGTGTTTAAGAAGCCCCAACCATTATTAAACAAGCGCAGAAGGACTAGTATCCTGATTAATTATACTAGCAGGAATGACATCTTCTTCTTTTAAACTTTCTTCGATAACAAAAGCGAGGTCAAAAACTTCTTGTAGAGTAGACACACAAATTACTTCAATGCCCTTTTGTTCTTTAAAAATTGCTTGGTAATTTTCAATCGGAATTAATACACGTTTCGCACCCGCCTGCTTAGCAGCTTCTACTTTAGCTACTACACCACCTATAGGTTTAACAGATCCGTGAATACTTAATTCACCAGTCATAGCTAATTCATTGTCAATTTTGATATTATGAATAGCTGAATAAATGGCTGTAGCCATTGAAATTCCTGCTGAAGGGCCATCAATAGGTGTCCCCCCTGGAAAATTGACATGGATATCATAATCATCTGTAGGAACTCCCATTTTCCTAAGTACTGTAGCCACATTCTCAATAGAGCCTTTGGCCATACTTTTTCGTCGAATTGAACGTACTCTGTCACCAGTGCTTTCTTCCTCAGCTATCCCTGTTATATTTATTCTTCCTTTTCCTTTATTTTCATACGCAGTAACTTCAATTTCAATAATTGACCCAGAATTTGGTCCATAAACAGCAAGACCATTTACCAAGCCAACGGTTGGTTCTTTATGGATATTCTTTTCTGGACGTGGAGATCGTTGGCTAGAATGAATTACCCACTCTACATCAGAAACTTTTATAAATTCTCTATTTTCTGACGTCGCAACTCCAGAAGATATTTGAACAATATTCACTGCCTCTCTTCCGTTTGTTGCATACTTTGAAATTAATTCTAACACTCCTTCTTCTAACTCAAAGTTGATTTTATCTACAGCTTTTTGAGCAACTTTAATGATTTCAGCAGGGGTTAACGCTCTAAAATAGACTTCCAAACAGCGAGAGCGTATAGCAGGTGGTATTTCATTTGGCGTTCGTGTTGTTGCCCCAATTAATCGAAAATCTGCCGGCAATCCATTCTTAAAGATATCGTGAATATGCTGCGGAATTTGTGTATTCTCCTCACTATAGTATGCACTTTCTAAAAATACTTTTCGATCTTCAAGGACTTTCAACAATTTGTTAAACTGAATTGAATGAAGTTCTCCAACTTCATCAATAAATAAGACTCCACCATGCGCTTTCGTAACCGCACCGTGTTTCGGCTGTGGAATTCCAGCTTGCCCCATAGCACCTGCACCTTGATAAATAGGATCATGTACTGAGCCTATTAATGGATCAGCTATTCCTCTTTCGTCAAAACGAGCTGTTGTACCGTCTAATTCAATAAAAACACTTGAAGCTCTAAACGGTGAAGCTGGATTTTTCTTAGCTTCTTCAAGAACCAATCTAGCAGCCGCTGTTTTTCCAACACCCGGTGGACCATATACAATAATGTGTTGTGGATTCGGTCCACATAGAGCAGCACGTAAAGAGCGAATACCATCTTCTTGCCCAACTATTTCATCAAAATTTTTCGGCCTCACTTTTTCTGACAGAGGCTCACTTAATTTTATTGATCTCATTCTTCTTAATTGCTCAAGTTCTTTTTTTGATTCTTTATCAACTGACACCCGTTGTGTCCTTTGGCTTTTCAACAGGTTCCAAAAATAAAGACCAATGATAATCCCAAAAAATAACTGAATCAACAATGCTATGCCTGCCCAATTCATGAAGTACCCTCCTACTAATTTTTCAAGATCTATGCCATTTAGTATCTCCGGTAATGTATCGAGTAATCTTCAATTTGTGAGAAGGGAATAATTGTTATCGCATGGAAAAAATAGTTACTAACTCTACTCGAAAATTTTTGTAAAGTACCTCAGATCATTCCCTAATACAAGAAAAGCGCAAGCGCCTTGGTCACGAGCGATAGGCACTGGAAGGCCTTTGACAGAAGCCGCTCTTTGGCTTCCTACGTGCTTCTGCGTCTTCTAGTATTGCTTCGTAGTAAGCTTCCTCGAAGCAAAGCTGCATGAAGCTATTCTGAGAGGTTATTCAAGTAGTTATTGAAGTCCGTTTCTTGACTGAAGTGACCGAGCTCGTAGGCTGCTTGCGCTAGACAGGTTCCAAATTAGAAATTTATAAATTCTGATTATATAAAAAAGCTAGCGAACAAATAGTTTGTTCACTAGCTTTGCAGAAAATAAATCATTATTCAGTTAAGCCGTCACGTTATCGGGCTAAGTTTTTTACGCACTTTCTTTCGGAAGTGGTTTTTGAATAACTTCTCCATCTTTTGTTTCCAAAATAGGATTTGCATTATCAGTAACAACTTCAGGGGTAATTGTACATTTTGCAATATCATCACGTGAAGGTAATTCAAACATTACATCTAACATTATACCTTCAATTATTGAACGTAAACCACGAGCTCCCGTTTTACGTTCAATGGCTTGTTTCGCTACTTCCACTAAAGCGTCATCAGTAAATGTTAATTCAACGTCATCTAATTCTAACAACTTGACATATTGCTTAACTAGAGCATTCTTTGGTCTAGTTAAAATTTCGATTAATGCATCTTCATCGAGAGGCTGTAAACTTGAAATGACAGGTAGTCTCCCAATAAATTCTGGAATTAGACCGAAACGAAGTAAATCTTCTGGTAATACTTTTGCCAAATATTCACCCGGTTTTAAATCTTCTTGTTTACCAACATCAGAGCCAAACCCAATAACCTTTTTACCTAAACGACGTTTAATAATTTGTTCTATACCGTCAAATGCCCCACCACAAATAAATAAAATATTCGTTGTGTCAATTTGAATAAATTCTTGATGTGGGTGTTTTCTACCACCTTGAGGAGGAACACTCGCTGTTGTCCCTTCAAGAATTTTAAGAAGGGCTTGCTGCACACCTTCACCTGATACATCTCGAGTAATAGAAGGGTTCTCTGACTTACGAGCAACTTTATCAATTTCATCGATGTAAATAATTCCTTTTTCGGCTTTTTCTACATCGTAATCAGCTGCTTGAATTAATTTAAGAAGAATGTTTTCAACATCTTCACCTACGTATCCTGCTTCCGTTAGACTTGTAGCATCTGCAATAGCAAATGGCACATTTAATATTCGAGCCATCGTTTGCGCAAGAAGGGTTTTCCCACTCCCTGTTGGGCCTATCATACAAATATTACTTTTTGATAGTTCAACCTCATCTGCTTTTTGGCCAGAATTAATACGTTTATAGTGGTTATATACAGCCACTGATAATGTCTTCTTAGCTTGTTCCTGTCCTATTACATAATCATCTAGAATTTCACGAATTTCCTTTGGTTTTGGAATATCTTGAAAGTCAACTTCTTCCTCTGTTCCCAATTCTTCCTCAACGATTTCAGTACACAACTCGATACACTCGTCACATATATAAACCCCTGGACCAGCAACAAGTTTCCTTACTTGATCTTGAGTCTTACCGCAAAAAGAACACTTCAGCTGTCCTTTTTCGTCATTAAATTTAAACATAAATTTTCACCCCTCAAAGTTTGTTCTATCTCTCGATACTAATATCGTACTAAAATTTTACCGAATTCATTTAGTCTTTCATATGTATAGCATTTTATCACATCTTAAGCAGTAAGCGCTAATTGTAGCACCCACTATAAAACATAGTATGTACGAAGATAATTTTTGATTACTCCGTATGTATTTAAGAGTATATGTAATTAATTCAATTTTTACCTCCTTTTTTCCTTTTAAAAAAATAAAGAATTTCAAATTTCCTTGTCAAAAAATATACTTTCATAATTTAAAGGCTTTATGTATATATCATACCTGTTAGTTCCTACTACAATTAATTTACTAATAATATAAAAAACATAACTTATTTATCAAAAAAATTTTAATTATTTTATGTGAGTGAATTTCATAATTACCTAAATGGATCTACATCAGTCTAAATGTTGTTGGAAACGATCTTCATCCAACAACATTTAGTATCAGAGTAGCGAAAATAAACAATTATGAAACTTATTAGAATTTATAAATTATTATAGTATAAAACAAGGCACGAAAATATTCGCGCCTTGTTATTAGTATTGTTATGCAACAACTTTACTATTTTCAACAAGTAAATCTACTGCTTTACGAACTTTTAAATCACCCTTCATAGCAGCAATTCCACCTTGCATTGCTAGAATTTGTTTAAGTTCATCAACAGAACGCTTATAAAGTTCTGACATTTTTTCAAGTTCAACTTCAACTTCTTCATCAGATACTTCTAAATTTTCTGCTTGAGCAATAGCTTCAAGAGTTAAGTTAATACGAACTCTTTTTTCAGCATCTGCTTTAAATTGCTCGCGCATACCATTTTCATCTGTACCTGAGAACTGGTAGTATAAATCTAAATTCATACCTTGAGCTTGAAGGCGTTGTCCAAACTCTTCTAACATACGGTCTACTTCAGTTGTAATCATTGCTTCTGGTATATCAATAGTAGCATTCTCTGCAGCTTTTTCTACTAGGGAATCACGTTTTTGGTGGTTAGCTTCTGTTTCTTTGTCTTGGATCATTTTTTCTTTAATATTATTTTTTAAAGCTTCTAACGTTTCAACTTCCTCATTTACATCTTTTGCAAACTCGTCATTAAGCTCTGGAAGCTGCTTACGTTTAATATCGTGAACTTTACATTTAAATACTGCAGGCTTACCAGCTAAATCAGCAGCATGATATTCTTCAGGGAAAGATACTTCAACATCTTTTTCTTCTCCTGATTTAACACCAACTAATTGCTCTTCAAAACCTGGAATAAATGAACCAGAACCAATTTCTAATGAATAGTTTTCCCCTTTTCCACCTTCAAAAGGTGTACCATCAACAAAACCTTCGAAATCAATAATAGCAGTATCGCCATTTTCAATTGTTCCCTCTTCAACAACGATTAATTCAGCATGTTTTTCTTGAAGTTGTTTTAACTCAAGTTCAACATCTTCATCAGTTACAGTTGTTTCCATTTCTTCAACTTCTAAACCTTTATATTCCCCAAGCTGAACTTCTGGCTTTACAGTTACTGTAGCTTTGAAAATAAGATTTTGTCCTTTGCCCATTTGTTCAACATCAATATCAGGACGGTCTACAGGTTCAATATTTGTTTCCTGAATCGCAGCTCCATATGCAGTTGGTAATAAAATATCTAAAGCATCTTGGTATAACGATTCAACTCCAAAACGTTGTTCAAACATCGCACGAGGAATTTTCCCTTTACGGAACCCAGGTACATTCACTTTACCTACTACTTTTTTAAAAGCTTGATCTAACGCTTCATCAACCTTTGCGGCTTCTACTTCAATTGTAAGTACGCCTTGATTTCCTTCTAACTTTTCCCATTTTGCAGTCATTTATTCTTTCCCTCCAACATTTTCAATCATTAAGTATTTGTGGCTTGTAACACTTGAAAAACTAAACTGACTATCATTATAAGACTGAGTATCATTTTTCAATGTAATTTAATCCTCTAACAAAGGTGTAACCTTTCTTAAAGCATAAAAAATTATATGATATTCCACTTTTTACAACCATTCTATTATACCATAGAGTAGTATCATTTCAACTGTTAGAAATTAGTACAAAATCTTTCCAGCTATAATACTGGATCTAATACTGTTAGAAGAATAGTAACCAGTATTATTATGTAATTCCTTTATAGGTCTCGTTCTCAATTTTCAAAATCCCCTCGGAACAAACGACCATCTCTTCTTTATCTACGTTATATTTGTTTGCTAAGTTATAATCATCAAAGTCTATTCCTGCCATTTCAATTCCCGTCCTATGCACAGCAGCAGCCCATAGTGAAGGTTGCAACGGTTCAGGTGAAATAGGATAGATAGCAAAGAGATAATGCCACCACAATTGGGTAACTACTTCAAATAAACTAGGATTATCATTTTCTAATTGTTCAGCTACTAACTTTATAGTATTTTGACCAAATTCCTCATGGTAAACATCTTCTAATTCAGAAATGTTTATGTGGATTACTTTACCAAACTTATGTATTTCAATATCTCCTATTACATTCTTTTCTTTTAGCTGCTGCAAAATAATACTTTTCAGTACTGGATCAAATTGGTCTGTCATTAAGTATTGTTTGACTGTTTCCATAAAAACTGATGCGGGCAATTTCCCTAACATTTGAATTGCCAGCCATTGCTTCTCAACTGTGCCATTATATAACATATTTAACACTTCTTCTGGCGGCTGTTTGATATCGATATCAATTTCTACTTGTGTCCCATCATCTACCATCTGACGACTAAAATGTAATAGGTGATAAAAAGATTCTGCTAGATTTGCTGGCAACTTTTCTTCAGTCATAATGCCTTCAAGCATAGTAACTACTTCATCATATTCTCCTAGTTGAACCAATAAGGAAATATGTACTTGTAAAATATCATAATAATTACCAACATCTTCTTTAAGCATTTGTTCAGTAACTTCTTTAGCTTCTTCTAACCTTGCTTGTTCAATTAAGCTTAAAGCAAGACCAAACCTTGCTTGCGGATGATCCGGTTCAATTTGTAGTGCTTGGTCAAAAAATGAAAATGCATCTGAAAAACTTTTTTGCTTTAATGCTTCCATGCCCTTTGCTACAAGCTTTTCCACTACACCCGGAAATAAAACTACCTTTTCCTTAATTTTTTTTTGTTTCTCTCTCATGAAACAATCGCTCCACCCTTTAGTACGCCTTTTCCTTTAAGTTTACCATTCTAATATATGAATTACAACGAAACAACTTCTTACGCCTTATGCCAAGAAACACACATGATTTACTTTCTCATTGTGCTAGACAGTTTCCAAGTTAGAAATTTATAAATTCTGATTATGTAAAAAAAGAAGGAAAGACAATTGTTTGTCTCCCCTTCTTGTCCTTACTTATGCTCTTTGTTTTTCATATTCAGAAATATCTTCTTCATAATTTAATGTTACAGATACTTCATCCCAACCGTTCATAAGCATTTCTTTCCAGTACGGATCAATTGTGAATTTTGCTGAAAAACCTTGGTCATCAGATACAGTTTGTTCTTTCAAATCAACTGTTAATTCATAAACACCCTTATCAGCTTTCGCTAACAATTCCTCTACTTCAGTTTCTGTAAGTTTGATCGGAAGAATACCATTTTTTACGCAGTTATTGTAAAAAATATCTGCAAAACTTGGTGAAATAACTACTTGGAACCCATAATCTTGGATCGCCCAAGGAGCATGTTCTCTTGAAGAACCACAACCAAAGTTTTCATTAGCTACTAAAATAGTTGCGTTTTTGTTGTGTGGTTGATTTAATTCAAAGTTACTATTATCTGTTCCATCAGCATTGAAACGCCAATCAAAAAATAAGAATTGACCAAAACCAGATCTTTCAATACGTTTTAAAAATTGCTTTGGAATAATTTGATCTGTATCTACATTTACACGGTCCATTGCCGCTGCATTACCTTTATGAACTACAATTCCAGCCATAACTAACTGCACCTCCAACAAAAATGTTTTCTATTAAACTGTTGCCTCAGTAAACGTACGAACATCAACGAACTTACCAGCTATTGCTGCTGCTGCTGCCATTGCCGGACTAACTAGATGAGTTCTTGCACCTTTTCCTTGGCGACCTTCGAAGTTTCGGTTTGAAGTAGAAGCACAACGTTCTCCTTCTGGTACGAAGTCAGGGTTCATGCTTAAACACATACTGCAACCAGACTCACGCCATTCGAAGCCAGCTTCTAAGAAAACTTGATCTAAACCTTCTGCCTCAGCTTGTAATTTGATTTTCTGCGAACCTGGAACAACCATTGCTCGTACTCCAGGTGCTACTTTTCTTCCTTTTGCTACTTGCGCTGCTGCACGCAGGTCACTCATTCTAGAGTTTGTACATGAACCAATAAATACATGTTGAATCTCAATATCAGTAATCGGTGTATTAGGTTCAAGACCCATGTATTCAAGTGCTTGCTCTACAGCTTTTTTATCAACAGCATTTGTAGCATTAGCAGGATTAGGTACTACTCCATTAATACCAATTCCTTGTGAAGGATTAGTTCCCCATGTTACTTGTGGCTCAATTTCAGATGCGTCTATTTCAACTGTTTGATCGTAAGTAGCTCCTTCATCAGTAGCAAGGGCTTTCCACTCTGCAACAGCTTTTTCAAAAGCTTCTCCTTGTGGAGCATATTCTTTTCCTTTTAAGTATTCGAAAGTTACTTCATCTGGGCTTATTAAACCAGCTTTTGCACCTGCTTCGATACTCATATTACAAATTGTCATACGTTCTTCCATAGTCATTTTACGAATAGATTCACCTGTAAATTCGATGACTGAACCAGTTCCAAAATTAACACCATATTTTGCAATAATTGCTAAAATAACGTCTTTAGCTGTTACACCTATAGGTAAGTCACCTTTTACATGTACTTGTAACGTTTTTGGCTTTGATTGCCATAATGTTTGTGTACTTAGAACATGTTCTACTTCACTTGTTCCGATTCCAAACGCTAATGCACCAAAGGCACCATGAGTAGACGTATGGCTATCTCCACAAACAATTGTTTTACCTGGCTGAGTTAGACCTAATTCAGGACCGATTACATGAACAATCCCACTATCAGGGCTGTTTAAATCAGCAACTTTAATTCCAAATTGATTACAGTTCTCAGACAAGGTATCCATTTGCTTTTTTGCAATTTCATCAGTGATTGTATAACGGTTTAGCGTTGGAACGTTATGGTCCATTGTTGCAAACGTCAAATCAGGACGGCGAACTTTTCTTCCCTTTAAACGTAATCCCTCAAAGGCTTGAGGTGAGGTAACTTCGTGAACCATATGAAGGTCGATGTATAATAGAGTAGGTTTACCTGGTTCATCAACAACTGTATGCTTATCCCAAATTTTTTCGATGATCGTTTTTTTACTCATCAAGATCCTCTCCCATTCTAATGTAAAAGGAAAATGTAGAATTATTGAAGGCGCTACTTAAAAGCAGCGCCTTCAAGCTATTTCTTAATTCTACATCTCTTTTCTACATTTTAATTTGTTACTGCTAATTGAATATGTTCGATAACTTTTTCAGTCATTTCTTCTGTACTTAACACTGGCTGTCCTTTTTCTGCAATATCTCCCGTACGGTAACCTGCTTCCAAAACTTTCGTAACAGCAGTTTCAACAGCATCTGCTTCCTCTTGCATTAAAAACGAGTAGCGAAGTAACATTGCAACAGATAAAATCGTTGCTAATGGATTAGCCAAGTTTTTCCCTGCAATATCCGGTGCGGAACCATGAATTGGTTCATAAAGCCCCGGTCCATTTCCATTAATACTTGCAGATGGTAACATTCCTAGAGAACCTGTTAGCATTGATGCTTCATCACTTAAGATGTCACCAAACATATTTTCAGTTACTACAACGTCAAATTGCTTAGGATCTCGGATAAGTTGCATGGCAGCATTGTCAACTAACATATGTTCTAACTCTACATCAGGATAATCTGCGTGAACAGCGATTGCAATCTCACGCCAAACTCTACTTGATTCAAGAACATTAGCTTTGTCAACAGATGTCACTTTTTTACGACGTAGACGAGCTAATTCAAAAGCTTGTCTAATAATTCGTTCAATTTCGTAATTCTTATAATAAAGAGTGTCAACAACTGACTCTCCATCATTTTCTTGTCGTCTCTCTTGAGGTTGACCAAAATATAATCCACCCGTTAATTCACGAACGATCATTAAGTCTACACCTTCAATAACTTCTCTCTTTAAGGTTGAAGCATCTAATAAGCTTTTGTGAGCAGTGACTGGTCGTAAGTTAGCATATAACTCTAACGCTTTACGGATACCTAGTAGACCTCTCTCCGGACGCATATGTCCTGGAAGTGTATCCCACTTTGGTCCACCTACTGCTCCTAACAAAACACCATCACTTTTTTTACAAAGGTCAATTGTTTCTTGAGGAAGTGGTGTTCCATCTTCGTCTATCGCCACTCCACCTATTTTGGCATTCTGGTACGTAAATTGGTGACTAAACTTTTCGGCAACAGTATCTAATACTTTCTGCGCTGCTTTGATAACCTCAGGACCAATTCCGTCGCCAGGTAACACTGTTATTGTTTTATTCATTTTTGTTCCCCCTTAGACATCACAACTGAACTGTTTCTGAACACTCTTCCTTTGATTTGCGATTTAATACACGATTAATCGCGTTTACGTATGCTTTTGCTGAAGCCTCTAAGACATCATTAGCCGTTCCTCGTCCACTTGTTTCAACTTCTTTAAACTTAACTTTTACGTAAACCTCCGCAAGTGCGTCTCTACCACCACTTACCGATTGAATACGATAATCTAATAATTTAACTGGCGATTCAATCATTCTCTCAAGAGTATTGTAAATCGCTTCTACACTCCCAGAACCCGTTGCAGCTTCTTGAAGTTCTTTCCCTTCTGGAGTCTTCAGTGTGATTGTCGCAGTTGGGATATTATTAGTACCGTAGTTGACTTGAAGCTGTTCAACTTTATAATAAGCTACACTACTCGCCACTCGTTCTTCAGTAAGAAGAGCAAAAATATCATCTTCTGTTACTTCTTTCTTTTTATCCGCTAAATCTTTAAAGGCAGCAAAAAGGCGATTTAATTCTTCCTCTTTTACGTTATAGCCAAGTTCCTTAACCTTTTCTTTAAACGCATGGCGACCTGAGTGCTTTCCAAGTACCATTCGATTTGAAGTAACCCCAACTAGTTCCGGTGTAATAATTTCGTAAGTGGTTTTTTCTTTTAATACACCATCTTGGTGAATACCAGATTCATGAGCAAAAGCATTCGCACCTACAATAGCTTTATTTCCAGGAACAACCATACCTGTAAGCTTACTTACAAGGGAACTTGTTCTTTTGATTTCATTTAGCTTTAACCTTGTTTCAGCGTTGTAATAATCACCACGGATTTTGAGAGCAACTGCGATTTCTTCTAAAGATGCATTCCCTGCTCGCTCTCCAATACCATTGATTGTACACTCAACTTGCCCTGCTCCATGTTCAACTGCCGAAAGAGAGTTTGCTACCGCCATACCTAAATCATCATGACAGTGAGTAGATAAAATAGCTTTATCTATATTTGGAACATTATTTCTTAAATAAGAGAATATTTCTCCTATTTCACTTGGAGTAATATAACCGACTGTATCAGGAATATTAATGACAGAAGCACCAGCATCAATAACTTCCTTAATAATACGAACTAAAAAATCTAGATCAGATCGACATGCATCTTCAGCAGACCATTGAATATGTGGAAAATATCTCGCTGCATAACGAACAGATTGTACCGCTGTTTCAACAACTTCATCAGGAGTTTTCTTTAACTTATGTTTCATATGGATAGGCGAAGTAGCAATAAATACATGTAATCTTGGTTCCACTCCACCTTTTAGCGCTTCCCAAGCGGCATCAATATCTTTTTGAACCGAACGAGATAGTCCTGTTACAGAACAGCCTTTTATTGTGTCTGCAATTGCTTTTACCGAGCGAAAATCCCCAGGGGATGAAGCGGGGAAACCCGCTTCAATAATATCAACGTTTAATCGCTCCAATTGCCTTGCAATCTCTAATTTTTCTTCAAAATTAAGATTTACACCAGCTGATTGCTCACCATCTCTTAATGTCGTATCAAAGACATTAATTTTTCCCACTTGTGACCACGTCCTTATGTTTTGCCTTTACGAACGGCATCATTTCACGAAGTTCTTTTCCTACCACTTCGATCGGATGTTGTTTTTCTCTAGCATTGATTGCGTTAAATTCAGGACGATTTGCTTGGTTTTCTAGGATCCAACCTTTAGCAAACTTACCTGTTTGAATGTCTGTTAGAATATCTTTCATTGCTTTCTTTGTATCTTCAGTTACTACACGTGGTCCTGAAACAAAGTCTCCCCATTGTGCAGTATCTGAAATTGAATAGCGCATACCTTCTAATCCACTTTCATACATAAGGTCTACAATTAGTTTTAATTCATGTAAACACTCAAAATATGCTACTTCTGGCTGATAACCAGCTTCTACTAATGTTTCGAATCCTGCTTTTACTAATGCAGAAGTTCCTCCACATAACACTGCTTGCTCACCGAAAAGATCTGTTTCAGTTTCTTCTTGGAATGTAGTTTCAAGAACACCAGCGCGAGCTGAACCAATTTGCTTTGCATATGCTAATGCTAACTCTTTTGCATTTCCTGTAGCGTCTTGGTATACAGCGATTAATCCTGGAACTCCAGCTCCCTCAGTATACGTTCTGCGAACTAAATGACCTGGACCTTTTGGAGCTACAAGGAATACGTCAACATTAGCAGGTGGTACGATCTGACTGAAATGAACGTTAAAACCATGTGCAAAAACTAACGCTTTTCCTTCTTTTAAGTTTGGTTCAATTTCTTCTTTATAAATCTTTGGTTGATATTCATCTGGTAAAAGTACCATGATAAGATCGGCTTGTGCTGCAGCTTCATTTACTGAAACAACAGTATGACCATCTGCTACCGCTTTGTCCCAAGATCCACCTTTACGTAATCCTACTACTACGTCTACTCCACTTTCTTTTAAGTTTAAAGCATGAGCATGACCTTGTGATCCATAACCAATTACTGCTACCTTTTTCCCTTGTAGTACTGCTTCATTTACATCACCATTATAATAAACCTTTGCCATTATTAAACAACTCCTCTAATTTTATTATTTTAAATTTATAATTTTGAAATTAAGAAAGTGAGAGTACCATGTGATGTTTCACAATTTCCTTACAAATTCCTAATTAATTAAAACTACTCTTTGGTCGTTATTTGACACTTTCTGCCCCCGTTTGAAGGCTGTAATACCAGTTCTTGCTAACTCTTTGATGCCGTAAGGATGTAGTAAATCAATAAGTGCTCCTATTTTTTCTTGATCACCAGTAACTTGGACAGTCATACTTTCTCTTCCAACATCAATAATTAAAGCACGAAATGGGTTAATTACTGCTGCGATCTCACTTCTTTGTTGAGCCGTACTAAACACTTTTATAAGTGCTAGTTCTCTTGAAACTATTGACTCATCTGTGATATCTGAAACTTTGAGCACATCTATTTGTTTATTTAATTGTTTTATAACTTGCTCTATACTTTCCTCACTGTCAACAACTACTACAAAAGTCATTCTAGAAATTGCTGGATTTTCAGTGTGCCCTACCGTAATGCTTTCAATATTGTAGTTTCTTCTAGCAAACATTCCAGTCACCCGGTTTAAAACACCTGAAACATTATTTACAGTTGCTGTTATTATTCGTTTCATAATGGTTTCACCCCAATCATTTCGTGTAATCCTTTACCTGGTGCCACCATTGGGTAAACATTTTCTCTAGATGCTACTCTAAAATCAACTAAAACTGGACCATCATGAGCAAGCATCTCTTCAACTGCTTTATCTAAATCATTCACACTATCCACTCTCATACCTTTTATGTCATAAGCTTCGGCAAGTTTTACGAAGTCTGGTTGAACAGGGAATAAAGAGTTTGAATAACGTTCTTCAAAAAATAATTGTTGCCATTGTCGAACCATCCCTAAGGAAGCATTATTTACAATTACTAATTTTACTGGAAGTTTCATTTCTTGTAAAAGTGATAGCTCCTGCAGAGTCATTTGGAACCCAGCGTCTCCCATGAATGCTATAACCGGAGTATTAGGTTCAGCTATTTGTGCTCCTATTGCAGCCGGGAAACCAAATCCCATTGTTCCTAAACCACCTGACGTAACCCAACGATTTGGCTTTTTAAATTTAAAAAATTGTGCTGTCCACATTTGATGCTGTCCAACATCTGTTGTTACAATCGCTTCACCTTTTGTTTTTTCGTAAATACGCTCAATTAGTTGTTGTGGTTTTATTACTGATGTATCTTCTGTATACCATAACGGATACTCTTGTTTTAAACGTTTTAAATCTTCGATCCAAACTGAATTTTGCGATTTGACACCATTTTGGGTAATTAATTCTTTTAGAGCTTCTTTGGCATCTGAAACAATCGGAATTTGAGTTTCAATATTTTTCCCGATTTCTGCTGGATCAATATCAATGTGTGCAATTTTAGCATTTGGTGCAAACTTCTCAAGGTTTCCTGTTACCCTATCATCAAAACGGCTACCTAAACTAATTAACAGATCGCACTCATAAATAGCCATGTTTGCTGTGTAAGTTCCATGCATCCCAGCCATCCCTAAAAACAATTCATGATCACCTGGAAATGCTCCCAATCCTAAAAGGGTACTTGCAATAGGAATTTGCTGTTGCTCAACATACTTTAACAGTTCATCAGTTCCATTAGCATGTAACACACCGGCACCAACTAAGATAAGTGGTTTCTTTGCACTACTTACTGCTTCTACAAGTTTTCTAACTTGTAACTTATTAGGCATGATCGTGGGTTGGTACCCTGGCAAATCAACTGCTTTACTATAATCAAACAAACCTGTTTCCAGTGAAACATCCTTTGGTAAGTCAATTAATACAGGTCCTGGCCTTCCGGTTGTCGCAATATGAAATGCTTCCTTAATTATTCTCGGTAAGTCATTTACGTTTCGCACTTGATAACTATGTTTTGTTATCGGCATTGTAATACCTACTACGTCAGCTTCCTGAAAGGCATCTGTACCAATTACAGAACTAGCAACTTGACCAGTAAAAACAACTAATGGAAGTGAATCCATCATTGCATCTGCAATTCCCGTAACCACATTAGTAGCTCCTGGACCAGATGTCACGACTACAACACCTGGCTTTCCAGATACTCTCGCATATCCTTCTGCTGCGTGAATCGCGCCTTGCTCATGCCTTGCTAAGATGTGACGAATTCCATCCTTATAAATTTGATCATAGGCTGGTAAAATTGCTCCACCCGGGTAACCAAAAATCACATCTACTCCCTCTTGCTTTATTGCTTCGATCAGCATGGATGAACCAGTCATCATTTGATTTTCTTTTTCAACAATTACTTCTTTTTTCCTCAACTTGGTACTCATTTTTATCCCCCTAACAAGTTGATTTTATTTATGCAGCTCTATTGGCTATTCATACATACCATGTTTTAGAAGGGAGGTGACAACATTATTTTCAAAGTTAACCATTATTGTTATAATATCCACCTTTTCTCATACCATCAAAATTCTTTTTGAAAGTAAAATAAAAAACCTTCTCACCCCTATAAATAAGCAACATTTGCTTTTAGTAAGGGGTGAAAAGATTTCTTTCCACGGTACCACCCTTTTTCATGGTTAATTATACAATTTACCACCTCAGGAACGATTTTATCGTTCAGTTTTGATAACGAGTGACGGTATCACTCGACCAATACTACTCGGAACCTATAAATTCCTTTCATATTGACACTCAGAGGTGAGTTCGTAATAAGGGGTATCACCGTATTCACAGCGACAACGGCTCTCTGTAGATACCAACACTTAAAACTACTTTTCCTCTTCGACGTTTTATTGTATAAAATTTTTATATTTTCATTACCCCACCTGTATTAGCCGAGGTTACTAGTTTAGAATAACGAGCTAAATATCCCTTTTTCACCTTCGGCTCTGGTTGAACCCAAGATTTCTTTCTGTTTTCTAATTCTTCATCGGAAATATCTAAGTTAATTGTTCGATTTGTTAAATCAATGATAATTCTATCTCCGTTTTCAATAAAAGCGATCGGGCCGCCCTCTGCTGCTTCTGGAGAAATATGTCCTATAGAAATTCCCCTCGATGCTCCAGAGAACCTTCCATCAGTAATTAAAGCAACATCCTTACCTAATCCTCTACCGATAATTGAAGATGTAGGAGCAAGCATCTCTGGCATTCCAGGACCGCCTTTTGGACCTTCATAACGGATGACTACTACATGACCAGCTTTTACGGAACCATTTTCAATTCCCTCTAATGCTTCATCTTGTGAGTTAAAAACAATCGCTTTACCATCAAAGGTTTGAATGCTAGGATCAACACCCCCAACCTTTATTACTCCTCCATCAGGTGCAATGTTTCCAAATAATATTGATAATCCACCAACGGGACTATATGGATTATCTTTACGACGAATTACTTCATCATTTGTAATTTCAGCATCTTTAACATTTTCGTAGATTGACTTCCCGGTAATTGTCATACGATCAGGGTGAATTGCCCCTTCTATGCTACATAATTCCTTGATGATGGCACTGACTCCACCAGCATTATGCACATCTTGCATTGAATAATCTGATGCTGGACTTATTTTAGATAAATACGGAACACGCTCTGCAACCTCATTAATTCGTTTTAGGTCATATTCAATTTCAGCTTCATTAGCAATAGCTAATGTATGAAGGACTGTATTTGTAGAACCTCCCATTGCCATATCTAAAGCGAAAGCATCATCAATAGCTTCTTTCGTAATGATATCTCTTGGGCGGATATCTTTTTCAATTAAATTCATTAAATGTTTTGCAGCATCTTTAATCAGTTTTTTTCTGTCTTCAGAAGTCGCTACGATTGTTCCGTTTCCTGGCAATGCCATCCCAACCATTTCCATAAGACAGTTCATAGAATTTGCTGTAAACATTCCAGAACACGATCCACACGTTGGACATGCAGATGATTCAATCTCCAAAAGCTCTTCTCGAGACATTTTTCCTGATTGGAACGCTCCAACTCCTTCAAAAACGGATGCTAAAGATAAGCTCTTCCCATCTTTTGTACGCCCAGCTTCCATTGGACCTCCTGTTACAAAAACAGATGGGACATTAGTTCGAACAGCTGCCATTAACATTCCAGGGGTGATTTTATCACAATTTGGGATGTAAAAAACTCCGTCAAACCAATGAGCATTAATAACTGTTTCGGCTGCGTCACAAATTATTTCTCGTGAAGGTAGTGAATATCTCATGCCGATGTGACCCATCGCAATTCCATCATCTACACCAATTGTATTGAATTCAAAGGGTACTCCACCAGCTTCTCTAATAGCTTCTTTAACTACCTCAGCAAATTTATTTAAGTGAACGTGGCCTGGAATAATATCGATATATGAATTACAGACACCAATAAATGGCTTATTCATATCTTCTTCTTTTACACCAGTTGCTCTTAATAAGCTTCTGTGCGGCGCACGGTCAATACCTTTTTTAATCATATCACTTCGCATAATATCTACATCCCCTAGTATACTTGTTGTTTTATCCTCTTGGATTAGTTCGTCTTTTGTATAAACTTTAGCTATATAAACATCATGTCTTATTTAAATATCGATAACACAAATGTTCAACTTCTTCAGTAAACGCAAATATAGTAATTACCTAATTTGTGATAACAAACCCTGTTAAACTTTTATAGGGCTACCATTAATGTATGTTATTAGACTGAAGATGATTATAATAAAAAACTATTTAATGATAACGTTGAGGGATATTTATTGTCAATCGCTCGTTTTATTGTTTGAATTTTTTGACTTTTGTGAATACAAGTGTAGAATAACTTTTTTATTTGTTATCTTGTTAATTTTTCTTACAGATAAAACTTGTAGTTAGTTCTTTATTTTTTAGTATTTGAAGATATAATACGCTTTTTAATCTCAGGGGTCAACCACTTTTTTTAAAATAATTAGATAATTTCGAACACTCTCTTTATGTGCATACGCTTACACCTATGTAAATAAAAGGATTTCACTATTTTAAAAAATAAAGTTTTTTTAAATTAATAAAAATAGATATTAAATTGGTGAGTTTTAATAATTTTTGTTAATCTAGATAACAATCTTTAGAACTGGAATTTACATTAGTAGAATACCTTTTTTTTACAAAAATATAACTGCATTTTATTAAGGGTAAGTTCTAACATAATTGACATTACCTCCAATCCAATGCCTGCCTCAAGATCCATTGATCTAATTTTACTAATGAGGAAAGAAAGTTAGTAGCCTAACTAAACCTAATAAATTGGACTTTACTTTCTTCAGGATAGAAGAAGGAAGTTCCCTAACTCGGATAAGGTTTTAGTTTGGTTCCTTCCCCTAAACTACTTTATTTCCTTAAATCGCGGAAACAGAAATGGCCATGAGGATAATAAAATAGGATTAATTTAGTTATCATCATAACATCAGAGCACCTCCTATATTTTTTCTCATCCCCACCTCTAAAATACATTTTATGCAAAAACAAAAAAAGCTCAAACCTATTGTTATAGATTTAAGCTTTTGGTTATGTATAAATGGCGTCCCAGGAGAGATTCGAACTCCCGACCGACGGCTTAGAAGGCCGTTGCTCTATCCTGCTGAGCTACTGGGACACTATTTGGAGCGGGTGATGAGAATCGAACTCACGACATCAGCTTGGAAGGCTGAGGTTTTACCATTAAACTACACCCGCAGTTTTAATTAATTATAAAATATTTATTTTATCCACGCAGTTTGGCCTTACCATGTCTCTTCCTCTTCCCGATAATTCATAGAAGTTTTTGCGTTGAGACAACTCGCTGCCTTTTTCACAGATGTTTCGCTCGTGGCTGAGGTTTTACCATAAAATACACCCGCAATTTTAACATTTGTTATTCGGCATGTACTCCAATACAATTACCAAGGACAAAATATATTATATAACTTCATACACTGAATGTCAACATATTTTTAAACGTAGCGACTTTTTTTCTCACAATTTTTTTTGTTAGTCGCTACGTTTATATTACACTAATTGGAAACTATATTTCAAGTCTTGTATTTCATTTCCTTTATGGTCAAAAAAAGTTATATAGGCTGTATCTTCTTTGAAATCGATAATAGCATAGCTTCTTTCCATCCTTTTTCTAGGCAAACGAAAACTTCCAGGGTTGATATAAACCACTCCATTTTCTTGAAACGCAACAGCTATGTGTGAATGGCCAAAACAAACTAGTTTTGCTCCTAACTCTTCTGCTCGATAAGAAAGCTTTACCGCAGATTCCTTAACATTATAATAGTGACCATGTGACACAAATATATTTATTCCTGATATCTCTATGTTTATTTCATCCTGATAGTCATTACCAAAATCACAATTTCCACCTACAATAAGTAAGTTGTCGTAAGCGGAAAATGCTTTATTAGGTATTTCAGAATCACCGCAATGAATGATAATATCAACTTCACTTTCATATCGATCAAGTAATCCGAACAATTCATCCCTCAGACCATGACTATCACTAATGACAAGAACTTTCATGATAAATCTCCTTTTAAAGAACTGATTGTATTACTTCTTTCATCTTTTTTAATGCCAATGCCCGATGACTAATTTCATTTTTTTCTTCTTTTGAGAGTTCAGCCATTGTTTTATTCTTTTGCGGGATATACATAATAGGGTCATAACCGAAACCATTTTCACCTTTAGGTTCATGAGTAATTTTCCCTTCACATGTTCCGTCAACCAATATTGTACTATGTCCTGGAATCGCTAGTGCCAATGAACAATGAAAACGGGCAGCACGCTCCGAGTCTTTTACGCCTATTAGTTCATGTAAAACTTTCTCCATATTTGCACGATCATCTTTATTTGGCCCTGCGTATCTAGCTGAAAAAACCCCAGGCTCTCCATTCAGAGCATCTACAATCAATCCAGAATCGTCAGCTAAAGTTGCAATATTATATTGTTTCGCAATGGTTTCAGCTTTTTTTGTTGCATTCTCACGAAATGTTAGACCATCCTCGACTACATCAATAACACTTTCTAAATTAAGTAAAGATTTTACACGAAATCCAAATTGAGAAAATAGTTCCTCAAATTCACGAATTTTCCCTTTATTTTTCGTCGCAATTAAAATTTCTTTCAAAAAGGCCACCTACAATTCTTTTTTAGGAAGTACTTTTATTTTATCTGCAAAGTCACCAATAGCAGCCCTTTGTTCTATAAATAATTCATCAATACCCTTTTGGGCTAATTCTAACAATTGATTAAGTTGATCTCTAGAGAAAGTTGCCTCTTCACCAGTTCCTTGCAATTCAACGAATTGACCACTACCAGTCATTATTACGTTCATGTCAACATTCGCACTTGAATCTTCTATGTAATTTAAATCAAGAATTTCTCCAAGCTTCTGATCAATTCCAACCGATACAGCTGCTAAGTAATCTTTAATTGGGAATTTATCAATTTTACCTGAATCCATACATTTTTTTACCGCTAATACTAATGCGACAAATGCTCCGGTTATAGAAGCCGTTCTAGTACCACCATCAGCCTGTATCACATCACAATCAATCCAAATTGTCCGTTCACCTATTTTCTCTAAGTCAACAATCGACCTTAATGCTCGGCCAATTAATCGTTGTATTTCCATTGTTCTCCCGGTAACTTTCCCTTTCGAAGACTCCCGAATATTTCGTTGTTCTGTCGCTCTTGGTAGCATAGAATATTCCGCAGTAATCCAACCTTTACCTTGATTACGTAGAAATGGTGGAACCCGATCTTCAATACTCGCTGTACATATAACTTTTGTATCACCTATTGTAATTAACACTGACCCTTCTGGGTGTTTAATAAAATCCGTTTCTATACGAACCGGTCTAAGTTCATCTAATTGACGTCCATCAACACGCATTCATACTCCTCCTTTATTTCATTCAAATTCTATCATACCAATGTTTAAGTTTTTCTACAAACCTTATATCATATATATATTTTCTCTAATATTCCTATTAAATAATCCATACTAATTAGGCACAGTTTATATGTTATACAAACTCCAAGTTACTAGGTCATCTTTATTCTTAGCTAAAAAGTGGTAAAGGCCGTTCTGAATTTAATGTTATTCGTAAACGAAATGAGGTGTCTTAGCTTAGACACCTCACAATATAATTGTTAGTATTTACCTGAGTTCACTTTAAGTGGTCTCGATACAGGTTCTGACAACAACTCCCCTGTAGCCATTTGCACTTCACTTTCACCATTAACTTCAATTGCTACTTTTTCAACACCACTTTGCTCAGTTAATGATAATACTAGGAGATTTAAAACTTCGTCACTGATGGCTGTTCCTTCATTATGATTTAGGACCGCTTCATTAAAGTTTACAGTAACCACACCATTTGCATATCGCGGTTCTTCTAGTAATTCAACACCAGAACGGAAATCAGTTAACAATCTAGAAAAGCTAGAAGGTCCCATTAATAGCTGTGAAATAACTGCTGTTAATTGATCTTCTTTTGCGTTAACTCTTCTCGTAACAGGAACATAATAAACATTATCACCATTTTGCGCTAAGAAATATACTGTTACAGCCTTACTATTAGTTACGTCTACTACATTCTCCGTTTCAAGATTTATACCATTTAAACGACTTAAACCTTCACCAATAGGTGTTTCGTTTACAGGCATTACTTCTTGATCATAACCATTAATACGGATCTTTACAGCTTCTACACTATCAAATTGAGTTAACGTCCATGTGATTGCTTGAAGGAGCTTTAATTCATCTTCTGGACGATACTCTTTAAATTGCTCAGAAAAGTCCGCAATGGCTATCCCGTCTTTAATATTCACTCCATAAATTTCAGTTCCAGCTGGAATTACAGCTTGAAAACCGTTTGGTAAATACTGTGTTACCGGACCGTCTTTCACTAAATATTCCAACGCTTGTTTTGCAACACCTTCAGTTTTAGGTAACGCTAACGTTTGTGGTGCCACTAATCCATTTTGATCAAGCAAGTATAGCTCTCTCTTAGTTTCTTCATTCACCATATCAGTATTTGTTTCTTCAGTAACCATTTCCTCCTCCATGCTAAATTCGAAGGAAGTACTTTCGTCAACATAACTGATAGGTGGCGGATCAGTTTCATCCATTATTTTATTTGCCCCAAAACTACAACCGGATACAAGAAATGCTAGTGCAATCAGCACTGGAACTCCTGTTTTGAAACTTCTATGCATGCTTTTCCCTCCTTAGGTGGTTTGTACTATTATGTATACGAGTTATTTTTGTTTTTAGACCAACCCTTTTGGTAAATTTATTCTTTAAAAGGGATTCTATTAAAGAAAAGCGCAAGCGCCTTGGTCACGAGCGATAGGCACTGGAAGACCTTTGACAGAAGCCGCTCTTTGGCTTCCGAAAAAGCCTGAAGTGACCGAGCTCGTAGGCGCTGAAGCTAGACAGTTTCCAAGTTAGAAATTTACAAATTCTGATTATGTAAGAAAAGCGCAAGCGCCCTTGCTCATCGACGTAATAAGCTGGACTGAGTCGAGTGAGATATAGGAGAGTCGAAAGTCGTTAGACTTTCGTTCTCGACTTATTGTAGACGAGACGAAGGAAGCTTTCTAGTCGATAGGGCACTTGCGCTAGACAGTTTCTAAGTTAGAAATTTTATACTTCCTTACCTGATTAAAACAAAAAAGCCCTTCTCAAAGGACTTTTTACGTAAGTTTTATAGTAGTAACTAAAGGAACGTTGGTTTCTAACCAGCTTTGGGCAAAGTTTTTAAAGCGAATTTCTTCACCAGTTGTATAAAAAGTATGATTAGGTCTTCTATTACCAGTGTAGAGAATTCCTTTATGATATAAAAGGGCACTTACTTCTCGAGCGGTTTCATCCCCAGATGAAATAATCTCAATTTCATTACCCATCACTTCTTGAATTACTTCACTTAAAAGTGGGTAATGAGTACAACCTAGAATAAGCGTATCGATGTTGGTGCCTTTTAGTGGAGTTAAACTTTTAGAGACAGCATCATAAGCTTCTTGGCCGTTAAATGCCCCCCTCTCTACAATTGGAACAAAAAGTGGACAAGCTAAACTTTCAACTTTTACTTTATTATTAATGCTTGTAAGTGTTTTTTTGTATGCTCCGCTATTAATGGTACCAACTGTTCCTATCACTGCTACATGATCATTTTTTGTAACTTTTAATGCAGAAATAGCTCCAGGGTGAATAACACCGATAACAGGAATAGATAATTTACTTTTTGCTTCTTCTAACACCACTGCCGTAGCAGTATTACATGCAATAACTAACATTTTTATTTCTTTTTCAAGTAAGTAATTTATCATTTCCCAAGTGAATTTTCTAACTTCTTCCTGCGGTCTAGGGCCGTACGGACAACGAGCTGTATCCCCAATATATAAAACCTCTTCTTTAGGAAGTTGACGTAACATCTCTTTGACTACCGTTAAGCCTCCTATACCCGAATCAATAACTCCTATTGCTCTATTCAATGCTTTCCCTCTTTTTCGTCTCTAAATTATTACTCTCTTTTCATTTCTTGATAAAGGTGACTTAAGTTTTGTTCAAGCACATTAACTTCTTCTTCAGATAAATGTTTAAGTACATCATTCAAATAGTCTTGACGCTTAATAATCACTTGTTCAATAATTGTGGCACCTTTATTTAGTAAATGTATTCGAACAACCCTTCGATCATTTGTATCTTTGACTCTCTCGACTAACTCGTTTTTTTCCATGCGATCAACTAAATCTGTTGTTGTGCTACATGCTAAGTACATTTTTGTAGATAATTCACCAATTGTCATATCTCCATATTCATGAAGCCACTGCAAAGCTACGAATTGTGGTGGGGTAATAGGAAATTGTGTTAATATTTCTCTCCCCTTTTGTTTTACAATATCAGCAATCATACGTAATGATTTTTCGATATGCACCACTTGCTCCATTTCTTTATTTAGTTTTTCTCCCATTCTGTACCTCCTTAATTGGATAATCACCAGTTCGACATATTATGTTTTCATTTTCCTTGTTTTTTATCATAATTTCAAGTCTTCTATCGTAATCATTTCACAAAATATTTTATCCTACTCTTGAGGGGTAGAAAGACCACCACCTCAAAAACAAGAAAAGCGCAAGCGCCTTGGTCACGAGCAGCTGCTCCTGTGCCACTCCGTTTGCTCAAGAGCAAAGCTGCATGAAGCTAATCAACGAAGGATTTCAAGAGGTAATTGAAGTCAGTTGCTTGACTGAAGTGACCGAGCTCGTAGGCTGCTTGCGCTAGACAGTTTCCAAGTTAGAAATTTATAAATTCTGATTATGTTAAAAAAAACCGAAAAGTTTTTGTTGGGGATTAACTCCCCCTAAAGAATCGGATAGAATAATTTCATCAGTGAAAGCTAATGATTAGTTAATATTATTCCTGTGGTAAAAGTTAAACAGCATTCAGTGAGAGATGAAGAAATCCCCACTGATTGTTGTTTAGCTAACAGTTTTTGTAAATCCTACCTTACCAAAACCGGAATATATTTATATTAAGTACAGGACGTAGAGTTTAGCTAGGGAACGTAAAATAAAGGAGCTATAAATTTATAGCCCCTTTAAATGGTAAATTACTTAAGAACTTTAGTTTTAACTAACTCTTCAACTTCCGTTGCAGTGCTTAGCATTAAAGCTTCATTAGCAATATTTTCTAGTTCTTGTTTAGAAAGTTTTGCAATTAACGTTCGAGCAGGTAAAATCGAAGTTGCACTCATACTAAATTCGTCTAGACCTAGACCTAAAAGTAGAGGAATAGCAATTTCGTCTCCTGCCATCTCGCCACACATCCCAGCCCATTTACCTTCTTGATGAGCCGCCTTAATAACAGAACTTACCAAACGTAAAACAGCTGGGTTATACGGCTGATACAAATATGAAACTTGCTCATTCATACGATCAGCTGCCATTGTGTATTGGATTAGATCATTGGTACCGATACTAAAGAAATCCACTTCTTTTGCAAAAATATCAGCAATCACAGCAGTAGATGGAATTTCAACCATCATCCCTACTTCAATTGTTTCTGAAACTTCTACTCCATTAGCTTTTAACTTTTCTTTTTCATCATTAAGGATTGCTTTAGCTTCACGTAACTCTTCAAGAGTAGCAATCATCGGGAACATAATTTTTAAATTTCCATAATGACTTGCTCGAAGAAGAGCTCGTAACTGTGTGCGGAAAATGTCCTGTTCTTCTAAACACAAGCGGATCGCTCTGTATCCTAAGAACGGGTTCATTTCTTTTGGCAATTCTAAGTATGGTAACTCCTTATCTCCACCAATATCTAGAGTTCGGATAACAACAGGTTTTCCTTCCATCTTTTCAACAACAGTTTTGTAAGCTTCAAACTGCTCATCTTCTGAAGGAAGTTCATTTCTACCCATATATAAAAACTCAGTACGATAAAGACCAATTGCTTCTGCACCATTATTAATAACACCCTCAAGATCATTTGGCGTACCAATATTAGCAGCTAATTCTACATGATGTCCATCTTTAGAAAGAGTCTTCTCGTTAACAAGCTTTGCCCACTCTCTTTTTTGAGCTTCAAAACCTTCTCTTTTTGCTTCATATTCTGAAACTTCTGCATCTGTTGGGTTAACGATTACAGTTCCTTCTATACCATCTACAATAACAAGTACTCCAGCTTCAATTTGTGTAGTAGCTTCTTTCGTACCTACTACTGCAGGAATTTCTAAAGAGCGAGACATAATCGCTGAATGCGATGTTCTTCCACCGATATCTGTCGCAAAACCTTTCACATAATTGCGGTTTAATTGAGCTGTATCAGACGGAGTTAAATCTTCACCAATGATAATAACTTCTTCGTTAATACTTGCTAAAGATGCTGTTTGAACACCTAACAAGTGACCAAGGACACGTCTAGAAACATCACGAATATCGGCTGCTCTTTCTTTCATATATTCATTATCCATGCTTTCAAACATAGTAATAAACATCGAAGAAACATCATCCATTGCACTTTCAGCATTAATATTTTCAGATTTAATTTTATCCTTTACAGAATCAACAAGCTCAGGATCACTTAAAACGAGTAAGTGCGCTTCAAAAATAGCAGCCTTATCATCACCCATTTCTTGTTTAGCTGTTTCTTGAATAACTTTTAATTCTTTTTTTGATTGTTCTATAGCTAAATCAAGTTTACTTACTTCTTCATCAGTATTATCAACCGATTTTCGTTCAACTGTTAGATCTGGATTCTCCAATTTAAACGCTTTCGCAATGGCAATCCCGCTAGAAGCGCCAATACCTTTAATTAGTTTTGACATTACTCTCCTAGACCACCTTTAATTACTTCTTCGATAGCAGCTAAAGCTTGATCAGCGTCAGATCCTTCCGCTTTAATCGTTACATCAGCACCTTGTCCAACTCCAAGTGACATAACACCCATGATAGACTTTAAATTAACTGTTTTCTCTTTGTATGTTAATGTGATGTCAGACTGAAATTGCCCTGCTTTATTTACTAATAATGTTGCTGGTCTTGCATGAATTCCCGTATCTGCTGTAATTTTAAAAGTTTTTTCTGCCATTTAAAACACTCCTTAATAGAATTAATAAAATTTTTATTGAACTTCGAAACTAACCTAATAAAAATTCAAAAAAAGTTAGAGTCAAAAGTTTTAACAAAACCCTTGTATGTAGATCGTTTACAAAACAAAAGACATGGGTAAAGTTAAACATGACGAAAAAATAGATGATTCTAGTATTAGAATTCCCCATATTATCGTACATATATACAACTTTACTCATGCCTGATCGGATCAGTAACACGTAAATTTTGTTCTGTTGCAACAAATTATAGCACAATTCAGCAAATGTTTTCAATAGCTTTAGTTGAAAAATAAAGACGTTTACATAAGAAGGCGTCCGCCTATAGGCGACAAACACTGGAAGGCCTACTCTAGCGGTCGGTTTTTGACCGAAAGAGTAGGCCTGAAGTGGTCGAGCCGATGGCGCCTGGAGCTAGACAATTGAAGTCAGTTGCTTGACTGAAGTGACCGAGCTCGTAGGCTGCTTGCGCTAGACAGTTTCCAAGTTAGAAATTTTATGCTTTCTTACCTTGTAAAAAAGCCGGCCTTCTAAAATAGAAAGCCGGAACCATTAAATTTCTAGATAACCTAACCGCACTAACTCAATGACTGCTTGCGAGCGCCCCTTTACTCCAAGCTTTTGCATTGTGTTCGAAATATGATTACGAACAGTCTTTTCACTTATGAATAGCTGCTGTGCAATTTCCTTTGTAGTCTTGTCTTGAACTAGTAATTCAAATACTTCCTTCTCACGTTTTGTGAGTAGTGGCTTAGGACGGAATTCGTGATCTTTCAATTAATTCACCCTCTCTTGCACGGGCTGCAGTGAATAGGATATTTTAATATTTAGCTACGATATCCTATGTAAGGGGATGTTCCCATGTGACTTATTTATGAGAAGATGTGAAAGAAGTTTCGTCTTTTTTTATAAATTCCGTGCCCATTTTTATCTTTTTGATCCTTAGATTACTTTAGCGATAAAGGGGCACATTCTATTAATAATTATTATCACTACCAAAGAAGTTTTTAAAAGATTGTATTGTTGTGTCACGGTTTAGAGCCGCAATAGATGTCGTTAAAGGAATTCCTTTAGGACATGCTTGAACACAGTTTTGAGAATTACCACAATTTGATAAACCACCATCATCCATTATTGCTTCAAGTCGTTCCGCTTTATTCATTGCGCCTGTTGGATGAGCGTTAAAAAGACGAACCTGAGACAATGGCGCCGGACCAATAAAAGGAGATTTACTATTAACATTAGGACATGCCTCTAAGCAAACTCCACATGTCATGCACTTAGACAATTCGTATGCCCATTGACGTTTACCTTCTGCCATTCTTGGACCTGGCCCTAAATCAAATGTCCCATCGATAGGAATCCACGCCTTTACTTTCTTTAAAGATTCAAACATTTTCGTGCGATCTACTAATAAATCACGAATGACCGGAAACGTACGCATCGGTTCTAACCGAATCGGTTGCTCAAGTTGATCAATAAGAGCAGTACAGGATTGCCTTGGTTTCCCATTAATAGTCATCGAACAGGCTCCACATACTTCTTCTAAGCAACTCATATCCCACGTGATAGGAGTTGTTTTTTTACCGGATGCATTTATTGGATTTCTACGCATTTCCATTAAAGCTGAGATGACATTCATATTTTCACGATACGGTATTACAAATTCGTCTTTGAAAGGCGTAGATTCGGGATCCGCTTGTCTGGTAATGATAAATCGAATGGTTTTTTGACTCATGCCTTTTCACTCACTTTCTTTTTAGTGGTGTAGTCGCGCTTTCGCGGTTTGATTAATGAAACATCTACTTCTTCATATTCAAACTCTGGACCATTCAATTGAGCATTATATTTTGCCTTTGTTGTCTTTAACCATTCTTCATCATTACGGTCTGGAAATTCTGGCTTGTAATGTGCCCCCCTACTTTCGTTACGGTTATAAGCACCTATTGTGATTACTCTTGCTAAATTTAACATTCCTTCAAGTTGACGTGTAAAGGCTACACCTTGATTACTCCATTTTGTTGTATCTGAAATATTTATATTTTTATAGCGCTCAATTAACTCTAATATCTTCTCATCCGTTTTTAATAGACGTTTGTTTTCACGAACTACCGTCACATTTTCCGTCATACTAGCACCAAGTTCTTGATGAAGTTGGAATGCATTTTCTTTCCCATCCATTTTTAACAGTGAATCGAATTTACTTTCTTCCTCTTTTAAGTAACGGTCATATAATGCTGTAGAAATATCTTCAACAGACTTTTCGAGTCCATTTATATATTCAACAGCTTTAGGGCCTGCTACCATCCCACCGAATATGGCAGAAAGTAACGAATTTGCTCCCAGACGGTTGGCACCGTGTTGTGAGTAATCTACTTCCCCGGCAGCAAATAAACCAGGAATGTTTGTCATTTGATTATAATCTACCCATATTCCTCCCATAGAGTAATGAACTCCAGGAAAAATTTTCATTGGTACCTTACGAGGATCATCTCCCATGAATTTTTCATAGATTTCCATAATACCACCAAGTTTAATATCCAATTCTTTAGGATCTTTATGTGAAAGATCGAGATAGACCATGTTTTCTCCATTAATTCCTAACTTCTGATTCACGCACACATCAAAAATTTCTCGTGTAGCAATATCACGAGGTACTAAGTTTCCATACGCAGGATATTTTTCTTCTAAAAAGTACCAAGGCTTTCCATCTTTATATGTCCATACACGTCCACCTTCTCCACGAGCTGACTCACTCATTAGGCGAAGTTTATCGTCTCCCGGAATAGCTGTAGGATGAATTTGGATAAACTCACCATTCGCATAATATACACCTTGCTCATATAATTTAGCAGCAGCAAAACCTGTATTTATCATTGAATTAGTTGATTTACCGAATACTATCCCTGGACCACCTGTAGCAATAATTACTGCATCACCTTTGAAGTATTCAACTTTTGAAGAATTTAGATTTTGAGCAACAATTCCACGACATATACCATCATCATCAATTATTGCTGATAAAAATTCCCAGCCTTCAAACTTATTAACGAGACCTTTTGTTTCAAACCTTCGCACTTGCTCATCCATCGCATATAATAATTGCTGACCTGTAGTGGCTCCAGCAAAAGCTGTTCGATGATATTGAGTACCACCAAAGCGACGAAAATCTAGTAATCCTTCAGATGTACGGTTAAACATCACACCCATGCGGTCAAATAAATGAATAATACCAGGTGCAGCTTCACACATTGCCTTAACTGGTGGTTGATTTGCTAAAAAGTCACCACCATAAATAGTATCATCAAAATGTTCAGCTGGTGAATCTCCCTCACCTTTTGTATTTACAGCCCCGTTTATACCACCTTGGGCACAAACAGAGTGAGAACGTTTTACGGGAACAACTGAAAATAAATCTACTTTAACTCCTGCTTCTGCTGATTTTACTGCGGCCATTAATCCTGCTAGACCACCACCAACTATCACAATTTTTCCTTTACTCATATGAGATCACTCCTCCATATTTTGCTAGATAAATGCTAAGATTGCACGAATACCAACAAACGTTAACGCCACGAAAACACCAAGCGTTACATAGGTTGAAATTTGCTGTGACCTTTGAGTAATGGTGATTCCCCATGTGACGAAAAACGACCATAGTCCGTTAGCAAAGTGAAACGTTGCCGCTACTATTCCTACAATATAAAACGTTAAGATAAACGGATTAGCGACGATATTGGCCATCATATCAAAGTCAACAGGCGTTCCTAAAGCAGCAGCAACTCTTGTTTCCCAAACATGCCAAGCTAAAAAAATTACTGTAATTACTCCAGTGGTACGTTGTAATCTAAACATCCAGTTTCGAAAGTAACCATACGTATTTGTGTTATGCTTTGCTTGAAAAGCAATAAATAGACCATACACAGCATGGAATAGTAAAGGTAAAAATATGAAAAAGATTTCTAATAAGTACCTGAATGGGAGATTCTCCATAAAATGAGTTGCCGCATTGTAACTCTCAGCACCATGGACTGCAGTATAATTAACCATTAAATGAACAATTAAAAAAATTCCCACTGGTATAACACCTAATAAAGAATGTAACTTACGATATAAAAATTCTCGATTTCCAACCATACGTTTTCCTCCTGTCCATTGTTTTTTAGTAGGTTTATTCATCGGATAATTCTATTTTGGTAAAGTCCTACTACCAATATTTATTCATTAACTTTGAATGATTTCCTCTATTTATATAACTTTTCTATAAAAATACCTTAGAGACCCTTTAAATTATGTACAAATCTTAGTTATTGAAAACCTTATTTATGAAACCTTTGGTTTGCAACTGCATTTTTTGAAAATATTATGACAATTTCATTTTAACGTCTATATATATTCAGCGTCAAGAAAGCGAATACAAGTTAATACTAATGAAACAAAAAAATAATGCAAAATGGCTCATTGAAGTATATACTTTCAATGAGCCATTTATTACCCTATGATAATTCGTTCGGTAGGATACTTATAATAACTTTTCGTTTCCTTTTTACGAATTGAGAAAAGAAAAGCAATGAGTCCTACACGTCCAATAAACATCAAAACCATTAATATCATTTGACTTGGCAAAGTTAAATCTGGCGTAATCCCCATAGATAATCCACAAGTTCCAAAAGCAGAACTTGCTTCAAATATGATTGCCATCAAAGCTATTTCACTACTATTTTCAAAAGCTGCAATTAAAATAATCGCTAAAAATAACATAACGAGAAAAACAGATAATACTATGAATGATTTTTGTCGATCTTCTTGATGTATCTCCCGACCAAATACTTTGACATCCGTTTTCCCTAATGCAAAACTACGAATGGTTAAAAACATAACTGCTAAAGTTGTCGTACGAATCCCACCACCCACACTCGATGGGCTTGCACCTATAATCATCAAACCTGACAACAGTAATAATGTTGCTAAGCTAAGTTGCGAGACATCCATTGTTGCTAGCCCACCGCTTCTTGCTGTAGCTGAATTAAATAACGAATAAAATAGTTGTTGATGCCATTCAAGCTCCACATAATAGTGGCCCATTTCCAACAACCAAATTGATACAAAACCAAAAACAAAAACAATGAAATAAGTGGTTGTGGTAATCTTTGTAAATAAGCTAAATTTAAAATTCGGGTGAGCTTTTGAAAAGTATTGCTTCAATTCCATTAATACCGGAAAACCAATTGCACCAGCAAAGATCAATAAGACAACAATTAGTTGTACAAAATAATCATTAGCAAAAGGAATTAATGATTCTCCAGTCACGTCAAACCCGGCATTTGTGAATGCACTTAAAGATGCAAAAGCGCCTTGATAATATGCTTCTCCAACCGTATCAAAGTAATTTAAAAAGTATGTACCTAATATTAAAGCTCCAATTAGCTCAATAATTAATGCAACAAACAAAATACCGCGCATTAAATTTACTAAGCCAGAAAATGTATTTTGATTTTGGTCAACCATAATCAGCATTCGTTGTGACAAAATGATCTTCCTACCAAATAACATCCACACAAACGTCCCAAGGGTCATAATACCAATTCCACCCAACTGGATGGCAATGGCTAAAAAGATAATTCCTATATAACTAAATGTCTCTGAAACATTTACAACTGTTAGCCCCGTCACACTAACTGCACTAACTGAGGTAAACAATGCTTCAGAGTAAGTAACTGAGACACCAGGAAGGTGTGAAATCGGCAAATATAATAACAAGCTAAATAAAAACATTGCTATTATATATGAAATAATAATAATTCTGAATGGGGTTAGAAATTTCCCCTTTGAAAAATTCATAACTACATACCTCCGAATCCACTCGGGGTTTAGTATACCATATTTTGCACAAGTTTATATAGTACATTCTAAAGGAAAAGAGATATAATAATAACTGAATGTACGGCAAAAAAAGTGGGGGAAAAAAATGATTTTTAAACATAAAGAGAGAAATTTAACTGAACACACCGAAGAGTTACAAATACCATTGTTTGGCTATGAACTCTTAAGAGAGGAAGTACTTCCCGACCTATTAGGAAAAGACCATAATGTTATTTTATATTGGGCAGGAAAATCATTAGCTAGAAAATATCCACTTTCTTCAATTGACGAACTGATCGCTTTTTTTGATAAAGCGGGTTGGGGCAACCTAGTATTAGTGAAGGAAAAGAAGACAGAAGCAATGTTTGAATTAACTTCATTTCTATTTGATCAAAAAAAATCGTTTTCTGCTCCTTTAGAAGCTGGTTTTATAGCAGAACAAATCCAAAACATACAAGGATTTATTACTGAAGCAAACGAGGTTTCTAAAATAGGAAAGTTAAAAAAAGTTGTTTTTCATGTTAAATGGGATCTAGAAGACCGTGTTACAACATAGTAAACAACTAAAAAAGGAAATAACTTTATGGTTTTCTACCATGTAAAAAAGAGTTGAACCATAATCAATTGGTTAACTCTTTTTTGTCTTTTTTCACTTTATCTTTGAAGAACTTTTATTTCGTCTAACTTAAATTCTTTATGTAGCGTTTCTACCGCCTTAACCATTTCATTTTGATCAATAACTGTTGAAACTTTAATCTCAGACGTACTAACCATCTTTATTAAGATTCCTACATCAGAAAGAGACTTAAACATAATTCCGGCTACCCCAGGGTTTGAAATCATTCCAGAGCCAACAATTGAAACTTTTGCCAGCCCTGTTTCATGTTGGATTTCCTCATATAAAAGAACTGAGCGATTTCCTTCTAAAACCTCAAGAGTTTCAGTTAACTTTTCAGAGTTAATTGAAAAAGAAATATTGGTATTCTCACTATCAATCACATTTTGAATAATAATATCAACGTTAATATTGTTTGCTGCTAGCGTAGTAAATAGATTTGATAGCCCTGAAATATTATTAGGCATCCCACACACTGAAATTTTTGTTACATTACTTTCAAAAGCTAACCCTCTTACAACTAGATTTTCTTCCACTGACGCTTCCTCCTCTATCATTGTTCCTTCTTCCTCAACCATACTAGAACGAACTGTTAACTTCACTTGGAAATTTTTCGCAAATTCAACCGCACGAGGGTGTAAAACCCCAGCACCTAAATTTGCTAATTCCAACATTTCATCGTAAGAAATTGAACTTAACTTTCTAGCCTCTTTCACCACTCTAGGGTCAGTTGTAAACACACCTGTAACATCTGTAAAGATATCACATCGGTCCGCCTTTAAACCTGCAGCTAAAGCTACGGCTGTCGTATCGGAACCTCCTCTTCCTAATGTGGTAATCTCTCCACTTTCTGTTACCCCTTGAAACCCTGCGACAATAACAATTTTTCCTGTGGTCAAATAATTCGTTATTTTTTCTTTTTCAAAATTAACAATTCGAGCATTGCTATGGCAAGCTTCCGTTATTATTCCTGCTTGCCACCCCGTTAGCGATACTGTATCATAACCTCTTTCTTGAAGTGCCATTGCTAAAATCGATATAGTTACTTGTTCACCTGTAGAAAGTAGCATGTCCATCTCACGCTTACTCGGCTTTTCAGTAACTCCTTTTGCTAATGCAACTAATTCGTCTGTAGATTTTCCCATTGCTGAAACAACCACAACAACTTGGTCACCATTTTCAACAGTATTAATCACTCTGTTTGCTACATTTTTAATTCGTTCGATATTACCAACTGATGTTCCACCGAACTTTTGAACAACTAAAGCCATTTGACTACCATCCTTTCAAATTTTAGTTTCCCAAAAATTCTATCCCTGTAATTCATTCGTGAAAATCCCGTCCTACATACGATAATAAACAAAAAGCATCAGTAAGGAAGACTCCTCACTGATGCTTTAACAAATGTAGTCAAAACAAAAAGAAACTATTATTGTTCCCTTTCACGTGAGATAGTTCTCCACACAACCATTGGGATCGATTGTGTGACAGCTCTACATTTATTCAATGTAGGTCCAGTATAATAGTAGTGAGTTACTGATTATACTTCGGCAAATTCCCCTTTCAGCTATAATCACCGGACCTCATCGCCCTCCTATAACATACTAATGGTTTTTGCGCCTCTACCACCACTTCATTTTTGAAGTATTGGATATTCAATTAATAAATATTGTAACAGAATACTATTAGAATGTAAAATACTAGGTTAGAGAGAACTCGTTCTAGCTTCGCTAGAACATCGGAAATTCAGATGGAGTCTCAACTCCACCTGAATGGAAGTTCCCACCTACGCTACGCTTAGAGGTGGGGGTCTATGACTTAAGTTCAAATCAGTTTGATTACAAACTCCTTTTTCTGCCTCTACCCTTTCAGTTTTTCCATTAATCCTAGAGCTACCTTTTCCGGTATTCCAATCTGACGAAAGTCTTCTAAACTAGCTTCTTTCATCTTTTTTACAGAGCCGAAATGTTTTAATAGGAGTCGTTTGCGTTTTTCACCAACTCCTTCTATTTCATCTAACACAGAAGAGAAGAGACTCTTACTACGAATTTGTCGGTGAAAAGTAATTGCAAAGCGGTGAACTTCATCTTGAATTCTTTGTAATAAATAGAATTCCTGACTATCTCGCTTTAACGGTACAACCACAGGCGGATCACCCTTTAATAATTGCGATGTACGGTGTTTTTCATCTTTAGCTAAGCCACATACTGGTATTGTAAGGCCTAGTTCATCTTGAACAACACTCTGCGCGGCAGAAATTTGCCCTTTCCCCCCATCTATAACGATTAAGTCAGGTAACGGTAAGTTTTCTTTTAACTGTCTAATATATCGCCTTCGAATTACTTCGCGCATAGATTCATAATCATCAGGCCCTTGAACAGTACGAACTTTATACTTACGATAACCTTTCCTGTTAGGTTTCCCATCAACAAAACTAACCATCGCTGAAACTGGATCTACACCTTGAATGTTCGAGTTATCAAAAGCTTCAATAACTTTTGGGGTTGGGATTTTTAGTGCAAAACCTAAATTCTCGATAGCTTTAATTGTTTTTGATTCGTCTCTTTCGATTAAATCAAACTTTTCCTTTAAAGCAGCTGTAGCGTTTTGTATCGCTAATTCTACTAATTCCTTTTTCTGACCACGTTGCGGATGAACTGTTCGCACTTGTAGAAATTCACTTGTTAGGTCTTTATCTATTGAATTTGGAAGAAAGATTTCCTTTGGCTTTATATGTTCCTTTTGACTATAAAATTGTCCTAAAAACGTTAGAAACTCTTCATCTGGTTCTTGGAGAACTGGAAAAATAGATACATCCCGTTCGATTAGCTTACCCTGTCGAATAAAAAATACTTGTACACACATCCAGCCTTTATCGTAATAAAAACCAAATACGTCTCGGTCAATTTCATCGGTAATTGTTATCTTTTGTTTTTCCATGACTGCTTCTATATGTTGGATTTGATCACGATATTCCTTTGCTCGTTCAAACTCAAGATTTTCAGCTGCGGCTTCCATCTTCGAAATTAGTTCTTTTTTTATCGTCGTATGACCGCCATTTAAAAAACGCGTTATTTCCTCTACCATTTCTTTATTTGTAATACTACTAACTTCTTGAATACATGGACCCAAGCATTGATTAATATGAAAATAAAGACAGACACGTTCTGGTATAGTTGTACATTTTCGTAACGGATAAAGACGATCTAGTAGTTTTTTTGTCTCATTTGCAGAGCCTGCATTTGGATATGGTCCAAAATACTTCCCCTTATCCTTTTTTACCTTTCTTGTAGTGATGAGTCTAGGGTGTTCATCAGCAGTAATTTTTAGATAAGGATAACTTTTGTCATCTCTTAACATAACATTGTATTTTGGATCGTACTTTTTAATTAAATTTAATTCTAAAATTAATGCCTCAAGATTAGAGGAAGTAATGATATATTCAAAGTCATCAATTTCACTGACTAAAAGCTGGGTTTTGCCATTATGAGAACCCGAAAAGTAGGATCTCACCCTATTTTTTAATATTTTCGCTTTACCAACATAAATGACCGTACCTTTTGAGTCCTTCATCAAATAACAACCTGGCTGATCTGGTAAGATCTCTAATTTCTTCTTAAGCTTTTCCATCTGTTTAATCACCACTCTTTACTTTATATTACTCTTAAGCTGGTATGATAAGTTTTTGGTGTTTTATCAGTAAACTATAGCATAGGATCAAAAGTCGAACAAACGGTATTATTTAGAATAGAAAAAGTCCACTATCCTTAAATGGACAGTAGACTTTTCATTGATTAAGCTCTCATGTGGGTAGTAATCCCAAATAAATAGAAAAAAGCTTATAAATGTTTATTTAATAATTCTGCTAATGCTTCTTTTGGTTGAAAGCCGACTACTTGATCTACAACTTCACCATTTTTTAATACTAATAATGTAGGGATACTCATTACACCAAATTTACTTGCAGTTTCTTGATTTTCATCTACATCAATTTTTGCAATCTTTACTTTGTCATTGAATTCTCCATCAAGTTCTTCAAGAACTGGAGCAATCATTTTACAAGGACCACACCAAGGTGCCCAAAAATCAACCAATACTACACCTTCACTTGTTTCACTAGTAAAGGTTTGGTCAGTAACATTTACAATAGCCATTGTTAAAATCCTCCCTAAATACCATTTTATACTCACGCGTATTATATCATTATTTATTTAGTGCATGCTACTAAATTGCTTACAATAAGAAATTTCCCTTAAACGAAGAAATTATCCCTACAACCACTCAAACTTCAAAAACTTAGCCTTATTAATTTATGATATCTATTGGCGAAATCTTAACTGCACTAATTTTAAAGCCTGGTATTTTGCAGGTTGGATCTAATGAGTCAGATATCAAACAGTTAACATTTTGGGTTTCTGCCCAATGAAAAGGAACAAAAACTGTGTCTTGGCGAATGTGTTTAGACCATTTGCTTCTTACTATGATCTTCCCTTTTTTAGATTCAATTTGGACCAAACTGTTATCTTGAATTCGGTATTTCATTGCAGTTGATGGGTGAATTTCTATAAAAGACTCAAAGTTTCTTGCAGCTAAAGCCGAACTTTTTCTCGTTTGTACACCTGTTAAATAATGAGCCAATACCCTTCCAGTCGTTAAATACAGAGGATATTCTTCACTAATATTTTCTTTTGACACAGTTGAATAATTTGAAACAGGAATAAGCACAGCCTTTTCATCTGAATGAGCAAATGATGTTTCAAATAACCTTTTCGAACCTTGATGATTTATCGAAGGACACGGCCATAGGATTCCATTCTCTTCTCTTAATCGGTCGTACGTAATACCGTAGTAATCTGCTATTCCACCACGACTTGCCACTCTCAGTTCATTAAAAATATCTTCTACAGATGTAAAAGAAAAGTATTTTCCTTTTCCAAGAGTATGACTAATTTCACAAATAATTTGCCAGTCATGCTTAACTTCTCCTGGACATGCCCTCGATGCTTCTCGTAACGTGACACGCCCTTCTAAATTCGTTAATGTTCCTTCATCTTCTAAATAAGACGATGAAGGTAAAATTAAATCAGCATGTCTGGCAGTTTCAGAAATGAACATATCGACAACGACCAAAAACTTTAATTTTTGAAAAGCTTCTTTTACGAAATTTGCATTTGGGTTGGAAACAACTGGGTTGGAACCCATCAAAAACATCCCCTTAATTTCCCCCCTATGAATCTCTTCCATCATTTCATAAGCAGAGACACCTTTTCTCGGTAAGTCCTTTTCATTAATTCCCCATATTTCCGAAATATATTTACGGTGCTCTTCATTGTCAATCAACCGATACCCTGGTAATTGATCAGCCTTTTGCCCATGTTCTCTTCCGCCTTGTCCATTCCCTTGCCCAGTTATAGCACCATAGCCACAACTAGGTTTTCCAATCTTCCCTGTTACCAAAAGGATATTCAATAGATTTCTGACAGCCATAACCCCATCTGTTTGTTGTTCTACACCTCGAGCAGTAAAAATCATTCCTGATTCTTCTTCTCCAAATTTCCTAGCTGCTCTTTGAATATGCTCAATTTCGATGCCAGTTATTTGTTCAATCTCATTTAAGTCAACAGCATTTAGATGCTTTTCTAATTCTGGAAATCCATTCGTTCGATCTTGAACAAAAAGATCATCAACAAAATTTTCTTCGATGATTACTTTTAATAGTCCATTTGCTAGTGCAGCGTCTGTACCTGGTTTTAGCTTTAGATGTAGGTCCGCCATTTTCGTCGTTTCTGTTTCGCGTGGATCAATGACAATAATATAAGCTCCGTTTTCCTTTGCTTTATGAAAATAAGGAGTCATTGTCGGCTGACATTCTGCAAGATTTGACCCTACTATAATAATACACCTTGAATTTGGGATCTCTGACAAACTATTAGTTAACCCTCGATCAATACCAAAGGCTTGATTTGCCGCTGTTGCTGCTGCTGCCATACAAAAACGCCCGTTGTAATCAATGTATTTTGTTTTTAATGAAACACGTGCAAACTTCCCGAGTAAATAAGCTTCTTCATTAGTTAAAGAGCCACCGCCGTAAACAGATAGTGCATTTAAACCATATTCAGATTGAATACGAGTAAAATTTATTTTTATATGTTCTAAAGCTTCTTCCCATGAAATTTGAACAAATTCACTATCTTTCTTTAAAAGAGGATACTTAATGCGCTCTTTGTGCAGTGCATGCTGATGAGCATTTAAACCTTTAATACATAAACGACCTTGTGACGTCGGATTATCTTTTGAGATTGTTTTATATTTTTTATTTGTAAAGGAAGATTGTTCAATTAATTGCATCTTACATTGCATACTACAATAAGGACATTGTGTATCATATGTTTTTTCGGCCTGCCATTTTTGTTGGTTGGTTCGAAAGTACTTTAATAACATCTCGGTCATAGTTACTCATTCCTTTAAATCATTTTTAATGCTGGCGACTTTCTTTGTGTAGAAGTCTCCATTTCTAATCGGGTTAGTAATACATTACAAAGTTCTTCATCAAACAACACTTCACGAACATGGATTAGGCCAATACGATCTAACCATTCTCCAGTAGTCTCTAAATAATTTGCCGTTTCACGGTAGTATTGGATAAATGCGCTTATTAACTTAATAACTTCTTCGTCATTTTCAGTAACGCATAATAAATTTCCAACCTTAACATTCCGTCCACTGTTACCACCAACATAAATTTCCCAACCTCGATCAATACGTACGATTCCTACATCTTTCGTCGTTGCTTCAGCTCCATCGTGGATACATCCTGAAATACTCATATTCACACGGTGAGGTGTTTGAATAAATTCCATACTTTGTTCTATACGAATTGCTAGATCAATGGCTTCTTCTTTATCACATTTACACACATTTTCACCCATACATGTTCGTACAGGTTGAACCGTATGTTCATTTCTGGAGCACAATCTCATGCCTAAATCAGACCATATACCTTGTAAATATTCTTTTTTCACACCATTTAAACTGATTCGTTGCCCGCTTGTCAGTGTAACAGACGGGATACTATACTTCTCAACTACGTCTGCAATTTTACGTAATTCTTTAGCATCTGTTACACCACCATACATTTGTGGTATGACTGAAAAAGTCCCATCATTTTGTAATGTAGCATTCATATTTTCGTTAAAAAAAAGCGATTCTTGTTTTTTTACATAAGTTGGATATATCATTGCTAAATAATAGTTTAAAGCTGGACGACAGGTTGAACAGCCAGATTCGGTTTTCCAATTAAGTGCTTTCACTACTTCTTCAATAGAAACTAGGTTTTGAACTTGAATTTGATGAACAACTTCATCTTCTGATAACGCCGTACACCCACAAAAAGGTATTTTTTCTATAACTTCATCAAATTCAGGACTTTGAATATAGTTTAATAGATCTTGAACTAATGGCTTACAGCTTCCACACGAACCAGATGCTTTTGTACACTTTTTCACTTCTCCAATAGTTGTTATATCATTTTTTTGACAAGCTTCAATAATTTTCCCTTTAGAAACACTATTACATTGACAGATAATACTGCTAGAATCCATAGCTTGGACTTGTGTTTCTGTCATATTTGGTGGTTGAAACATTTGAACATTCTCTAAATCAGTTACATCTTTTTGCTTTATTATCATATCTAAAATTCGTGAGCCATCACTCGTATCCCCGAACATAACTGCACCAATCATTTTATTACCTTTGAAAATAATTTTCTTATAAACACCTTCAAGTTCATCATAAACTTTTACAGTTTTCGAAGTATCATCTTCATTCAATTGACCGACAGAGAATAAATCAACACCAGAAATCTTTAATTGAGTCGAAAGGACAGAGCCCTTGTAGCCTTCAGTTTCAATATGACATATCGATTTAGCTAGTACTTTTCCTTGTTCATACAATGGTTTGACTAATCCATATACCATTCCTCTATGCTCTACACATTCTCCTACAGCATAAATATCTGGTATATTTGTTTGTAAAAAATCATTTACAATAATGGCTCGATTTGTTTCGATGCCACTTTCTTTTGCTAACTGAATGTTTGGTGTTACTCCCACAGCCATCACAACTAACTCTGCTTCTATTTCTGTTCCGTCCTTAAACCGTAAGCCTCGCACACGATGATCTCCAATAATTTCTTCGGTCATTTTTTCTAGTAAAAAATTCATACCTTGACTTTCTAATTCTTTTTGCAGTAAATGAGATGCCGTTTCATCTAATTGTCTTTCCATTAAAAAAGGAGCTAAATGTACGACATCAACGCTCATCCCCAAGTTTAGTAAACCTCTAGCCGCCTCTAACCCTAAAAGTCCCCCACCAATCACTACTGCTTTTTTATATCGTTTTGAATATTCAATCATTTTTTGGCAATCTTCAATCGTACGGAAAGGAATAACCCCTTCCTTCTTAGCCCCAGGAATAGGAAGCATAAATGGTCTTGACCCGGTCGCTAAAATCAATTTATCATAACCTACTACACGATTTTGATCGGTTATAATCATTTTTTTCTCTTTATCTATTTTGACAACTGTTTCATTTGTAAATAATTCTATATTATTTTTTTCATACCAATTTTGATCATTAATTATAATGTCTTCAATGGATGTATCGCCTTGAAGAACTGTCGAAAGCAAAATACGATTATAGTTAACATGTGATTCTTTTCCGAAAATGGTAATATCAAAGGCCTCAGAATTATTTTTAATTATTTCCTCAACACTACGAACACCAGCCATACCGTTACCTACAACTAATAATTTTTTTCTCATCAAGATAATCTCCTAACAAAATCATAATGTTGTAGCTAATTGCTACTATTTACTTATTCTTTCATAAAATGAGTTAAAATAAAGAAATTACGTCACATTTACTCACATACAAAATAAACATTGATGTATCATAATGTTATTTTCTATTTTTAAATATAAAGAAAAATATAGACTTTCTATAAAATTTGTATTAAGAAAAGTGCACCAGCATAAGACACCCCCTCCACGAATCGGGATCAAACGAGTAAATTCGTTTACTAGCTTGAGAATTTATCAAGCAAAACTTAAATCAATGGGGGGTTCCTTCATCCCCAACTAAATTTTTCGATTTTCTTACGTTTTGAGGTGGGAGCCTACTGTCCCTTAAGAGTGGGGAAAATAATCCTTTTAAAAAAAGAAACCGCAAAGACTAATTCTTTGCGGTTTAAGAATTTCATAATATACAATTTTTTAGCCACTAGATAGTATATCTAGTTGAATTGTTACGTTTAAAATAGACATAGTTTAATGTCGCTTTATTTCACTCATTTATATTATATATAACTAGTTTCCTTGTTAAATTAATAAACTATTTTATGATCCCTGCACCTATAACAAAGGAAAGACCAAGCGAAATGATAAATGAAAGTAAACCGACAGCGCGATTATCTTTCTGTATTTCTTCGTCGACTTTAAAACGTGGCGTTAAAAATTCAAAAACAAAATAACCAAATATAAGTAAGCCAAATCCGAAAAATCCCCAGGTTAACATTGTAAAAAGCGAATCGTTATGTTGAATTGAAAACCGAAAAATGTTTGCCACCCCAAATATTTTCCCCCCTGTCGCTAATGCAACAGACACATTCCCGTTTTTGATCTCTTCCCAATTATTATATTTGGTTACTGTTTCAAAAATTGTTAAGAAAACAATAGTAGCTAAAACTACAACACTAAAGGTGGCAGCTGTGTAAACGAAATCAATTTGAAATAACCGGTCCACATTCCTCACCTCCCATTATTTAAATTCAACAATTGTATTACCAAGTCCACCTTCGTTCATTGCAGCCATCTTAGAACTTTTTACGTGTGGATGGTTTTTCAATAGTTGAAGTACACCTTTTCTTAGGGCACCTGTTCCTTTACCGTGAATAATTGACACCGAATTATATCCTGCCAATAACGCATCATCTAAATATTTTTCAGTACGTTGCATCGCATCTTCAAACCGTTCACCTCTAAGATCTAGTTCTGGTTTCACATGATGGTTTGTCGTGCCCCGTACCGTTGCCATCGGCTTTTTCTCTATTTGTTTAGGGCGATCGAGTAATTGAAGATCTGTTATTGCTACTTTCATCTTCATGATCCCAATTTGAACTTGAAATTCTTTATCAGACACTTTTTCAACAATGTGACCTTTCTGACCAAAGCTAAGTACCTTTACCTCATCTCCAGGGAGTAGTTCTTTACCAATAGTATTTGTAGCTGCAGTTTTTTTCTTTTTATCCTTTAATTTTGGAGCAGCTTCTTCTAAGCGTTTTTTCGCATCAATTAATTGGTGTTCTTTTACGACCCTTGCTTCTTTTTGCAATTCTCGAAGTTCCTCAATGATAAATTCAGCTTCCTCTTTTGCAGTTTGAACTGTTTCATAAGCTTTCTTATCGGCTTCTTCGATAATTTTTTCTTTTTCTCTTTCAAACGAGGCAAATTTTTCCACAAGATCTTTTCTAAGGTGTTCAGCTTCTTCACGAATTTTCGCCGCTTCTTCAATTTCTTTTTCAGCAGCTTTCTGACTAGATTCTAGCGAGGAAATCATGTTTTCTACTTTATTTGTTTCTGTCGATATTTGTGCCTTTGCTTTATCTATAATATCAGAACTTAAGCCAAGACGCTTTGAGATTGCAAAAGCGTTACTACGACCGGGAACTCCAATTAAAAGTCGATAAGTAGGACTTAACGTTTCTACGTCAAACTCCACACTAGCGTTTATCGCTCCTGGACGATTGTAAGCATAAGCTTTTAGTTCACTATAGTGGGTTGTAGCTACAATTCGTGCTCCACGTTGGTAAACATCGTCTAATATCGCAATAGCTAATGCCGCTCCCTCTGTAGGATCAGTTCCAGCACCAAGTTCATCAAAAAGGACAAGACTTTCGTGATCTACCTTGTCTAAAATATCAATAATATTTGTCATATGAGAGGAGAACGTACTTAAATTTTGTTCAATTGATTGTTCATCACCAATATCTGCAAATATAGATTTAAATACAGCCATTTCAGATCCTTCATCAACTGGAATGTGTAAACCTGATTGCATCATTAAAGTAAGTAATCCTGTTGTTTTAAGTGTAACTGTTTTACCGCCTGTATTTGGTCCAGTAATGACAATAGAGCTATATGTTTTACCAAGTTCTACATCAATCGGTACTACTTCATCATGTCCAATTAATGGATGGCGAGCTTTTTTCATGTTCATATATCCAATGTCATTTAATTTTGGTTGGGAAGCTTTTAGCACTTTTGAATATAAGGCCTTAGCAAAAATAAAATCTATTTCAGTTAGCGTTATTACATTTTGTAATAGTTCATCACTAACGAGAGCAACCTTCTCTGAAAGCTCCAATAAGATCTTTTCTATTTCTTGCTTCTCCTTAACCCGAACTTCACGTAATTGATTATTAATAGATACTACTGCTTGTGGCTCAATAAATAGTGTTGCTCCTGAAGCTGATTGATCGTGAATTAATCCACCAAAATTACTACGATATTCTTGTTTTACTGGTATAACGTAACGATCGTTACGGATTGTAATGATTGAATCTGATAACATCTTTTGACTACTAGATGACCGGATTATACTTTCTAGTTTTGAACGAATCGATGCTTCGTGACTTTTAATTTGCGAGCGAATCGTACGTAACGTTGGACTAGCAGAATCAAGCATATGTCCATGGTCATCAATACACATTTTAATTTCACGTTCTACATCAGTAAGTGGTGTAATCGTCGCCACTAATTCTGCTAGTATTGGTAGCTCTACTTCGTCTTCAAGCATATCTTCTATAAACTTTTTAAATCTTCTTCCACCGTAGATGGTACTTGAAACATCTAAAAGCTCCATTTCATTTAACATACCACCTATTTGAGCACGTTTTACACTAGCGTTTATATCACGTATTCCCCCTAATGGTGCCTGCCCCTTTAAACGGAGTACTTTCGTTCCTTCATGTGTTGCGTTTTGCGCATGTTGTATTTCTTCAATGTTTATCATCGGTACTAGTTCTTCTACTTTTTTTCTACCTAGCGAAGAGCTTACATGTTCAATCAATTGTTTCTTCATTTTATCGTACTCTAGAAGACGACATACACGTTGTAACACTGTCCCAACTCCTTAATCATTTCTATTTAAATAATTCTTTAGTTCAGGAAGATCCCAACTATTGATTACAGTTTCTTTTTTTATCCAACCCTTTCTCGCACTTGATACGCCAATTTTCATATCATTTAACATATCCAAATTATGTGCGTCTGTATTAATCATAATCTTCGCCCCTTTTTCTTGAGCTTTTTTTAGCCAATGACTAGCTAAATCAAGACGATGAGGGTTTGCATTCAGTTCTAAAGCTGTATTTGTTTCAACCGAAATATCAACCAGCAAATCTACATCTACATCATAACCATCTCTTCTTCCAATCAGCCTACCTGTTGGGTGAGCAATTAAATCTACATGGTGATTTCTTAAAGCGTTTGTTAAACGCTCCATAATTACAGCTCGATCTTGGGAAAATGATGAATGTATCGATGCAATAACAAAATCAACTTCTTTTATCACTTCATCATCATAATCGAGAGTCCCATCAGGTAATATATCCATTTCAATACCAGTAAAAATTTTGAAGTCATCCCACTTTTCATTAAGCTTAGCAATCTCTCTGTGTTGTTCTTTAAGTCTTTCTACGGTAAGGCCATTAGCTACTTTTAAAAATTTTGAATGATCGGTAATTGCAATGTAAGAATATCCTTTTTCTCTACATGCTTCGGCCATTTCTAAAATAGAATTTGCTCCATCGCTCCAGGTTGAGTGCATGTGCATATCTCCACGTATATCATCCAACGAAATTAATGGATTTTCGATTTGCCATACATCAATCTCGCCATCGCCTTCTCGCACTTCAGGGGGAATGTACTGAAGTCCAAAGTGTTCGAAAAATTCTTCTTCGGAGCGAAATGTACTTATTTTTCCAGTTTCAATATTTTCTACTCCATATTCACTAATTTTCTCGCCGCGTTCTTTTGCAAGCTGCCTCATTTGAACGTTATGATCCTTTGATCCTGTAAAATGATGTAGTGCAGTAGCAAACTCATTCTCTGTAACAAGTCGAAAATCTACTGATAAACGAAGATCATTCATATTTAAGTGTAACGATACCTTCGTGTCCCCAGCAGCAATTATTTCACCTACGTTTTGAAACTTTAAAAGCTGGTCACGTATCTCTTTTGGATCATCTGTTGCTATAATATAATCTAAGTCCTTTACAGTTTCCCTTACTCTTCGCAAACTTCCTGCCCGCGAAAAGCGAATAATACCAGACATATTTACCAAGTTTTCTTCAATTCTTTTCGCAATTGGTAAAACCTCGTAAATAGGGAGACGTTCTGGTTGCTTTCCAAAGTCTTCAATAGCAGCTAATAATTTTTCTTCTGTCTTTTTACCAAAACCAGCAAGGGCTTGTACTTTTTCATCTAAACAAACTTGTTTAAGAGTTTTAACATCTACAACATTTAATTCTTGATATAACTTTCCAATCTTTTTACCACCAAGCCCTGGTAGCTTTAATAATGGAATTAGCCCGCCTGGTAGTTCATTCATTAATTCTTCTAACAGACTAGACTTCCCTTCATTTTTTAGTTCTTCTATAACTGTAGCTGTCCCTTTACCAATACCTTTAAGTTTTGCTGGTTCATCTATCTGTTCTAGTGTTCTTTCATCTACTTCTAACGCCTGTGCAGCTTTTCTGAAAGCTGAAACTTTAAAACTGTTTTCACCTTTTATTTCCATATATAAAGCAATAGTTTCTAGTGTAGTTATGACTTGTTTTTTGTTCATAATAAACCCCTCTCTTTATTTTGAGAGTATATATCTCACAAAATGATCATACCTTCTTTTTACTAATATGAGCAAATATTATTGAACTCACTCAGTTTTGTTATCAACACTTCTATATAATCAAGTAGCCACCTAAACTTATCGATCACTTCTGTTTTCATTTTTGGACACTACTGCCCAATAGAAAGTGAGATAAAATGAAAAGTTATATCTCAAAAAAGGCTTTATAGTGTTCAATATTCATCATAAAGCTGAACTTCAATCAGTGGGGGTTTTCCTTCATCCCCCACTGATTGTTAGTTCAACTTATACCACAGGCATAAGAATAACTAATCATCAGCTATCACTGATGAAAGTTATTCTATATCGGACCTTTAGGGGCAGTTTATCCCCCACCTAAACTTCTCGATTTTCTTAAGTTTTGAGGTGGGGGTCTTACTTGCCCCTTAAGAGGGGGATAAATTGAAAATAAACCTCTCGTATTGATAGAGAAGTTTATTTTCTATACATTAAAATATATTTTCAATCCACATTTCCTTCAACTCGTTAGATAAAATTGGTGTATATTCTAAAATTAACTTTGCAAACGTGGATTCTTTAAGGATATCTTGAACAAATTCAATAGGTAATAAGGCTGCGATATGGAGTAAAACTACTAAAATAAGTAATGTTTCTAAAAAACATAGAATACCACCAAGCCATCCGTTAATAGTACTTAAAATAGGTAGATGTGCTAAAAAGTCAAACATAGAGCCGATTATTTGCAATAAAATTTTTGTTGAAAAAAATAAGATTGCAAAAGCAATTCCAGTGTAATATACGTGTTCAAAATTAAATGCCTCTATTAACATAAAAGCTGGATTATCAGTCGGAAATTGTGGGTATGGAATCCAAAGCCTAATGTGAGTCGCTAGTTCTCCATGGTAAAGATAAGCTACAATAAAAGCAATAATAAAGCCAGTTAAGTGAATGAGTTGAAGAATGAAACCTCTCCTAAATCCAACAAAAAAACTAGTAATTAATAAAATAAATAATAGTAAACTAAACATTTTTTATTTTTCCCCATCTTTCTTTAGTCTTTCTTTCTCTACTTGTTTTTTTAGACGTAAATATTCATCACTAATATTTACTGCTGCTAATACAGCAAGCTGCATTTTATCAAGATACGGATTTGCATTTCTCATTTCTTTCATTTTTTTATCAACTAAATTCGCAACCTCAATAATATGCCCTACATCCGTCCTACCGGAGATCACATATTTTTGTCCATTTATCGTTACCGTAGTTCGTCGTTTTTCATTTTCTTCTCTCACAACGACCCTCCTATTCGAAAAGCTCAAGCCCCTTATTTAAAAGCAACGGATACAAAAGTGCTTTGAGGAAAACCACTTTTGGACTCCCTTGTACTTCTGATATTACCTATCACAAACAGCAATAAAGTAACTACAAGCAGTATACTAACTGAAGCATCCGTGCTGGTAGGCGCTGAAACTAGACATCTCTCCAACTTTAAATTTGTATATACTTTCTTCTTATATGTTACGAAATAAGTAAGCGCTATGATACATCTTTCAATCCAAAAATCCTACAGTCTATCATATCACGAACCGACTCGATTGAAAATATGTCGTTTGATAATTGAGAAGGAATGGGAAACAATGGTACAATCAATGTTAATATATACTCACGAACAATTTTAGCGTACTAGGTATAGTATTCTTAGTAGCAAGAATAATGAATGATGAAATTCTTTAAATTTCACATTGAATAAAGGAGTTTTCACTTTGGGCCAACAAGTTTTGTTAGTAGAAGCTAGTACTATTGAAAAAATGAAACAATTTTATAATGACAGTTTACAATCTAAACTACCACCCGGGGCAGTCTTCTCAGCAAAACCTACGAATTGTACCGTTACTGCTTACAAATCGGGGAAGGTTTTATTCCAAGGAGCACGTCCTGAGGTAGAAGCTATGATTTGGATGGAATTTGCAAAGGGCGCAGTTCAACAAAACAAAAAAAATAAGACGATTAATAATGGGGATGAGAAAAAACGTTTATCTCAACTATCTTTAATTGGCTCTGATGAAGTAGGCACAGGAGATTATTTTGGACCGATAACAGTAGTGGCATCCTTTGTTTCTAAAGAGAAATTCCAACAACTTACAGAACTCGGAGTAAAAGATTCGAAAGGAATGAAAGATCCTGAAATATGCAAAATAGCCAAACAACTAATTAAGGAAATTCCTTACAGCCTACTAGTTCTTCCTAATGAAAAATATAATTCACTCCAAACGAAAGGTATGAATCAAGGGAAAATGAAGGCTATATTACATAATCAAGCGCTGCTACATTTAAAAAAGAAGTTAGCCGATACACCCTATGATGGAATTTTAATTGATCAATTTGTTGAACGGAATATTTATTATCGTTACATTGCTGGTCAGAAAGAAAAAGTACAAGACGAAAATATGTTTTTTCATACAAAAGCAGAATCACTTCACTTATCTGTTGCAGCATCATCAATTATTGCCCGTTATGCTTTTGTAAAAGAAATGGATAAGTTAAGTGAGGCTGCAGGGTTTGAAATACCAAAAGGAGCTGGTCCTCATGTAGACAAAGCCGCGGCTATTCTGATAAAGAAAAAAGGTGTACAGGCTTTAAATAAATTCTGCAAGTTACATTTCGCAAATACAGAAAAGGCAAAAAAGCTACTTTAATAATGGGTATGTTGATTGAGAGTAGATTACTACAGTCAATCAACATTCTCGTTTTTCTTTTTTATACGAAGAATATTTCCGTAAAACCGATTGTCTTCTGCTATCTTTTCCCATTTTGCTTTATCATTGATCACGATAATTTCTGTTGAGATTTGTTCTACTGAAAGGTTTATCTCCTTTTCTACTTCCTTTTGAAGATCAGTATTGTTAACAAGATTCTGTTTAATTAATTGATAATCTCTACTTGCAATAAAACAAGCGATTTTATCTTCTCCACAATAAATACATTGATTTCCTTGCATCAAACTAGTAAGTTCATGTGTAATTAATGAATTACATACCCATTTTTTTTCTTTTATTAAATATAAAAAATCAGTTGAATAATTAAGTGGCTCCCCATCCATCTGAAAAACTACATTCCATACACAATAATCCATTTTTTTCAAAGTGATAATATTTGAAATCTCGTACACAGACTCTCCACCCTTATATTATTAATTTTTCAATATACTTATTACTATCGGCATAAAAAACTTTTTCTTAAATTTGCAAAAAGCGAAATTGTCTGAGTCACGAATAACCGCTTTTCCATTTGGTCATCGCAAAGTAGCAACGAAACCATCCAAATAGCAGCTTCACTGGAAGACCTTTACCAACTCTCAAATTAGAATTTCTTACTTTGTATATTAAAACGGAAGGAGAAATTCCCCCTTCCGTTTTTAGCTATTATGCTCTTAAAGTTACTCCTAACTTATCTTGTAACCCTTCTAGTACGGCATTATGCACTTTCGTTACTTCTTCGTCTGTTAACGTTTTGCTTGGGTCAAAGTAAGTAAGTGAGAAAGCTAAAGATTTATGTCCACTCTCCATTTTCTCACCCTGATATAAGTCAAAGAGCTGCACTGATTTGAGTAATTTACCACCATGGTCTTCGATTACATCCATTACATGTTTAGCATTAATTTTTTCATCAACAACAAGAGCTATGTCTCTAGAAATGGCAGGGTATTTAGGGATTTCATCATAAAATACACTTTTAGGATGAAATTCAAGAACTGTTTCTAAATCAAATTGAAAGACGTAAGTTTCATTTATATCTAATTCTTTTTGTAAAACAGGATGAACTTGCCCGATGAAGCCTATTTCTTTTCCTTCTAACTTGATTGCTGCTGTTCTACCAGGATGTAAACTATCTTTTTTCGCCGTTTCGTAACGAATACTTTCTGATACTCCTAGAGACTCAAACAAACCTTCAAGTACACCTTTTGCTACAAAAAAATCTACTTTCTTTTTCTCACCTTGCCATAAATGACTGTGCCAAGTACCAGTAAATGCTCCAGCTACCATTTCTTTCTCAGTTGGTTGAGTTGACAATTCTTTTTCTTCAGATAAAAAGATTGAACCTACCTCATAAATAGCAACATCATCAATTTTACGATTGTGATTATATTGGATCACATCTAATACGTGTGGGATAAGACTTGTTCTTAACGTACTACGGTCCTCACTCATTGGCATTGCTAGTCGAACAGGTTGAACATTCTCTAACTTTTCACCAAATCCTTTTGCTTTACTTGAATTAGTTAACGAATACGTTATGATTTGATTTAAGCCAACACTTTCTAAAAATTTTCGAACTTTTCTACGACGTAATTGTCTTTGTGTCAATGCTCCAGCTGTAGTAAGACCAACAGGTAACGTTGTAGGTATATGATCATAGCCGTAAAGCCTAGCTACTTCTTCTCTTAAATCTGCTTCAATTGTAATATCTGGTCTACGAGTTGGTACATAAACCGTTAAAAGATCCCCATTATTGGAATATAGAAACTGAAGTCGCTTGAAAATTTGTTCTACGACATCGACAGTTAAATCTGTACCTAACGCTTTGTTTAAACGCTCAATAGAAATTTCAACTGGCAATGGTTTCACATCAAGCTCATTAATTTCAACAAAACCTTCCAACACATTTCCACCTGCAAACTCACTAATTAGCTTTGCCGCTCGTTCTTGAGCTAGGACAACACGATTTGGATCAATTCCTTTTTCATAACGAACACTTGAATCACTTCGTAATCCTAAATCTTTTGATGCTTTTCTTATTGTTGCCCCTTTAAAGTAGGCTGCTTCTAGTAAAATTGTCGTTGTACCCTCGTTAACTTCACTTTTCGCTCCACCCATAACACCAGCAACGGCAACCGGTTCACTACCATTTGTAATAACAAGGTGATCACTTGAAAGCTTACGTGTAACATCATCTAATGTAACAATTTCCTCGCCTTCTGAAGCCCTACGAACTACAACTTCCTTAGAACCAAAAAGATCATAATCAAAAGCATGAAGTGGTTGACCATACTCTAATAAAACATAGTTTGTCACATCTACTACGTTGCTAATAGGGCGAATTCCCGCAGCCATTAAACGGTTTTGTAGCCAAAGTGGAGATGGACCAACCTTTACATCTTTAATAATCATAGCTCTATACATAGGATTATCTTCTAGAGCTTCTACATCTACCTTTATATAGTCTGAAGCAAGTTCAGAGCCTTTTGGTAAATTTGTTGTTGGAATGCTAACTTCTACACCTAAAATCGCTCCTACCTCATATGCAACCCCAAGCATACTTAAGCAATCTGCTCGATTTGGTGTTAATCCTAGTTCTAACACCTCATCGTGTAAGTTTAAGTAATATAATGCGTCTTTCCCAACCTCAACATCATTAGGAAAAACGAAGATACCTTCTGAAACTTCTTTAGGAACAAATTTTGTTTCAACTCCTAGTTCTTGTAATGAACAAATCATACCGTTTGATGCTTGCCCACGAAGTTTCGCTTTCTTAATTTTAAAATTACCCGGTAAAACGGCTCCTACTTTTGCTACGGCCACTTTTTGACCTTCTGCTACATTTTTTGCACCACAAACGATTTGTACTGGTTCTTCTTCCCCTATATCAACTTGACATAAACTAAGCTTATCGGCATCCGGATGTTGTTCACGCTTTACAACATGACCTATAACAACATTTTTTACACCTTTATTTAATGAATGTACAATGTCAACTTCAACACCGCTTCTTGTTAGACGTTCTGCTAATTCTACTGCTGATATATCATTAAGCTCAACATAATCTTTAAGCCAATTAAAAGATACTAACACAAACATTTCCTCCTTGTAAGAAAAGCCCTAGTAACACGCTAGACATGATTCTCGTTTCTTTCTGCTTTGCTTTTTCCTAAGGGCAGAAATTTACTTAAAAGAACCTTACCTATACTATAAACTTTCCACTCATTTTTTAATTTTTATTTAAGTAAATTATGCTCGTTTAAATTGCTCTAAAAATCTTTTATCATTTAAGTAAAAATGACGTATGTCGTCAATCCCATACTTTAACATTGCTAAACGTTCTACACCCATTCCGAATGCAAATCCTGAATATTTTTCCGGATCAAAACCACCCATTTCTAATACACGTGGATGAACCATTCCAGCACCTAACACTTCAATCCAGCCTGTTTCCTTACAAATACGACAACCATCGCCATGACACATTACACAAGAAAGGTCAACTTCAACCGACGGCTCGGTAAATGGGAAGAAGCTAGGACGCAAACGAATCTTTTGATCTGGACCGAAAAACTTCTTAGCAAACTCTAAAAGAACTCCTTTTAAATCACTCATACGAACATTTTCATCTATGTAAAGCCCCTCTACTTGCATAAATTGATGTGAATGAGTAGCATCATCGTCATCTCGACGGAAAACTTTTCCTGGGCAAATAATCTTTACAGGGCCTTTCCCTTTATACTTTTCCATCGTACGTGCTTGAACTGGAGATGTGTGAGTTCTTAGTAAAATTTCTTCTGTAATATAAAAAGTATCTTGCATATCACGGGCAGGATGATCTTTTGGTAAATTTAAAGCCTCAAAGTTATAATAGTCTGTTTCTACCTCAGGTCCCTCAGCTACCTCAAAACCTAATCCAATAAATATATCTTCAATTGTTTCTACTACCGTTGTTAGAGGATGACTTGCACCTACTCGCGCTGGACGGCCTGGTAATGTTACATCAATACTTTCACTTGCAAGTCTTTGTTCTACCTCTAATTCCTCAAGTTTCGTAACCTTCTCTTCTAACTTATTAGAAATCGCTTCCCTAACATCATTAGCCATTTGACCAATAACGGGACGTTCTTCAGCTGAAAGCTTTCCCATTCCGCGTAATACTTCTGTTATTGGACCCTTTTTTCCTAAATATGATACTTTAATATCTTGTAGATCCTTTAGAGTCTCAGCTGTTTCAATTTGATTTAAAGCTTCTTGCTCTAATTCTTTTAAACGTTGTTGCATAATTTTTCCTCCTTAATTTATGTATGTTAAAAAAATTTGACCTAAACGATCAATTTTTTTCACTTTAACTTTAATCAGTAGGGGTTGTAATTAAAAGTTAGGATAAAAGACAAAAAAGCCCTCATCCCAAGCAAGGGACGAAGACTTCGCGGTACCACCCTAATTAACGAATCCAAACTGATTCATTCACTCAAACTTGATAACGGTCCAAGACCGATGCAACCTTAATATTTCTATGTTCCGGTGCCAACTCCAGAGCGAATTCAATTGCTGCGATCATAGAAGCACTTTCAGTCTAGGTACTTCATCCCTGAGATGTCGTTTAGGCAATTTACTACTCTCTTTCAACGTTTTTAGTATTATGAAATTCGAATTCAATTATAGTTGATTTTTCTAAATAAGGCAAACCTTCTTTATATCCCTAATTTTACGTTTCAAATTCGACTTGAAGTCTTGTATTATTTACGGAGGTGATACAATAGGATACCTGTAGCGATAGAAACATTTAGTGATTCAGCTTCTCCATAGATAGGAATAAAGAGATTTTCATCCGTCACTTGAAGAAGTTCCTTCGATAACCCATTTCCTTCATTTCCAACAATGAGAGCAAAACTCTCTGGTGCCATGACCGTTCTATATTCTTTCGCCTTTTCGTTTAAGGCTGTTCCATAAACGGGTATTTTTTCACTTTTAAACTTTTCCACCCATTCTGTTAATTCGCCCCTAACTATCGGCAAGTGAAAAATAGAGCCTTGTGTAGAACGAATAACTTTACTATTATACATATCGACCGTTCCCGTCCCTAAAATGACTCCTGACAAACCAGCACAATCCGCTGTACGAATAATAGTTCCAAGATTACCTGGATCCTGAACTTGATCAATTAATATATATAAACCGTTTTTCTCTATCGTTAACGGTTTTCTACCTAATAATTCACAGACCGCAACAATCCCTTGAGGAGTTTGTGTATCACAAATCTCTTTCATGATTTTATCGTTTACGATATATATTGGAATGTTTGATAAATCCCAGTTTGAGGGAATAGTAAAATTCTCCTCTATAAAAATTTCATTTATAATAACATTTGAATTTAATGCTTCTTCTACCAAATGTTCTCCTTCTATTAGAAAACTCCCTAACTTTTCCCTACCTTTACGAGTATGTAATTTTTTTACTGTTTTAATCTTTATGTTTTTTACCGATTCAATTCGTTCCATAACAAACTCCTTTTTTCATTTACAAATATTTTCGTCCAATTGTTGTCATACTATAACAGAAATGCCAATTGGCTTAAATTTTATTTTACCATAAAGGAGCTGTTAATTAGATGGGGTTTAATTTACGTGGTGCAATTTTAGCAAATGTAGCAAATAGTACAGCGGATGATGTGAAAGCTACTATTGATGATGCGATGCAAAGTGGCGAAGAGAAAATGCTTCCTGGTTTAGGGGTTTTATTCGAAGTTTATTGGCAACAAGCAGATGAAACTAGTAAACAAAAAGTCATTTCTCAAATTTCTCAAGGATTACAAAGGTAAAATACCGTTATTTGAGTTACGTTCATTAAAATGATTACCACATCAAGCTACATTTAGGTGTGACGGGTATTAAAATAAGTGATAATGAAATATTCAAGAAAAAAGCGACCCACATTTGGATCGCTTTTTTCTCATTTTAAGGAGGAGAATAAAAATTGTATTACAAATCAAAATATATCATTAACGATCATTGATGACCGTTTTGAACCTGTCGTAAAATTTCATGTGCGTCATTCCCAGATAGTAAAATTAATTCTTCTAATAATTCATCCCGAACTAAATCTAGGCGAATTATTTCACTTGCTAACTTTAAAGCTTCATTTTTCATTTAACATCGCCCCTATCCTTTTTGTTACTCTTATATTAACTAGCTAAGATAATGTTTTCAGCAATATAGTAAGGTTTTATCACATTGTTTTTCCAAAAGGACCAGTACCTAATGTGAGATTCCCTAAATTAAAGGAGACTGAATTAAATTAACGAGTTCAGTTTTGGGAGAGCAAATGACAAATAACATTAGAAATAGCGTACAAATTAGATATGATTTTGTACGCTTATTTTTTCGGTATATCAACGTTTGAAAAGAATAGTCATGCAGTTTTTGACATCAAATTCCATGTGATCTGGATGACAAAATATAGATATAAGGAATTACATGGTGCGAATGTCGTAAGAACACAAGAATTAATCAGTCAGAGATGCAAAGCGAGAGAAATCACAATTTTGCAAGGTAGTGTTGGAAAAGTCTACATTCATTTATTGTTATCGCATCCACCTAGTCTTTCTCCTAGTAAAATCATGCAGTACCTAAAAGGAAGGTCATCAAGGTTGCATCAGGAGCAGTTTCCGGAGCTAAAAAAGAAAAATTGGGGACAGCACCTATGGGCAAGGGGCTACTTTTGTGCCACAGTAGGAACGGTGGATGAAGAAACAATATAAAACTATATAGCGAACCAGTTTAATAGAAAAACGATATATTCAAGATTGAAGAATGAGTTAAGTCAACATTACCGCCCTACCCTTTGAGGCTAAATACTTAAAAACTCTACCATTTTTAGCTGAAGAGTCAGATGTAACCATAGGGGATTGGGAAAAAGATTTGAAAAAAATCATATATAGTATTACTTACAATTCTAAAGAAAGAGTGGTTCACATACAGTTCATAGTAGCAAATTTTGACCGTTATTTTAGAGTATTAAAAAAGCAGCGAATATGAGGAAATTATATTAGAAGATGGAACAGTAGCATTTTTTCGAGAGACTCCATTCCCATCTTCAGACCTAAATTGGTTAAAAGATGAGATAGAATATAACTTACATTACAATTTCGTTATTAATGAAGATAATAAAGCAAAAGATGAACTACTTGAAATAGCTAATTCACTGAATGCCTAATTCATATTCAAGTAACGGGTGCAAATGCTTAACAAGGAAAAGGGTTAGTTGTTGCTGATTCCTTTTATCTAAGCGCTGAACAGTTTACTAAGGTTTGGCTTTTTTTCGTGTCAACAGAAAAAATAATCAATGTATTTCTATGTTGAGTGGATTGATGAAAACAAGAAGAAACTATGTCTGAGAAGATTTGTATAAAATCATTGACAATATTTCAGAAAAAAATTTAGAGAAGGTAAAAGAAATCCTTGAAACATTAACTAAGTATGGACAGGAATTTTATGAAGTTGAACCAACTAATGAGGAAAAGAAAGCAATTGAAGAGGCAATGTATAGTGAATTTCATTCTTTTGAAGATGTGTTTAAGGATGTCTTAGATGTTTGAAATTAAAGTTTCGAACAAAGCCAAAAAGTTTTTTCAAAAACAAGACGCTCCTACAAGAAAAAGAATAAAGAATGCTTTATTACAGTTAGCAGAAGACCCATATTATCGAAAAGAAAATGATAGAGTACAACGATATATTTAGACTCAGAGTTAGCGACATCAGAATGATTTATAAAGTAGAAGTTGAAAAATTAATATTATACATGTTAGACATTGATTTCCGAGGTAACATCTACAAATAAATACAAGGATAAAAGGTTAGGGAGTATTCTTAACCTTTTTTAATTTACAGTTATTACCGAGTGGGTAGATTAGCTTATTGAAGTAACGGAGGCTTTATCGAAAGTACTGCACATCTCGTTGTTGATCCAAGATATAATGCCTTCTATTTGTTGAAGTTACTTAACTCCCTTTAGTTGAATAACGAGACAGCCACTTCCTTTTTTGGAGGTGGCTGTTTTTTATACCTGGCGCATATAATAGACCGTAATCAATTTGGATCACTTACATGCGCTTAAAAGCACACAGTTTACTCGTTCTTTTTTTGTCCTTGTTTGTCAGGATCAACACGCTTATCGGCATCCTTCATGATTAGATGACCACCACATATAGAGACAAACTTATTCTGTTAGCAACAGTGCCACAAATGTTAAGGTTGTTGGTTACAATCCCCAACAAAAGTTATAGGGTTCAAAGGTGCCGTAAAGGTAGTGGTAAATGTGTTACCCAATAAATCACTAGCATTGATTTGCCATGTCCCAGTATTCCCTGGCAAGAGTGTCAATATAATCTCTACATCAAATATCCCGCTGAATAAATTTCCACTGGCCATTGCGGTTCCATGTACTCTAGCTGTATTGGCCGTACAATCAATGTGAATTCTTCTTCCTTGAATAAAATTAATTGTTGTACCCCCAGATCCAAATGTAATATTAAAGTTATCAACGGCAGGATTACACATAGGTGCTGTGATAAAACATTGGACTGCAGTCACATTAATCGTTCCTGCTAAAGTTGAAGGAACACCTTGTTGGGTAATATTAACAGTCGCTGGGGCACTATTGCCTTGAATACCTATTCGGAACTTACAAGGACATTGATCTGGACCAGGACATTCTACATTCGTGCCTACATGGGTCGAGACGGTTTGACCATTAACTGTGGTAGTAGCCGTAATAAGAACCGATGTAAAAGGAGTATTCTCTGGTACTGTCACTGTAGTTGAGAAAGTTCCATTCGCAAGGGATACTACAGGATTAGGACTGAATGTTACTATATTTGGAAAGCTGCTAAACGAGATATCAGCTCCACTAACAGGATCATCACCGCAGAAAATGGAACCAGTGATTGTAGCTTCACAACTAATGTTGGCTGGAACTTCGAGTGTTAAGACACAAGCATCTTCAGAACAAACCACTTGGGCATCAATGGAGGTGAAAATGTTCTGTCCTTCAACTATTGTTGAAGCAGTAATTGTAATGGTTTGTAAAGGAGTTCCAGGTTCAACAGTAACACCTACGAAGAAGTTTCCATCAGTACCAGTTGTAATTTGATCATGAGCAAAAGTGACATCTTCAGAATCTGAAGTTACCTCAATTACAGCACCTTCAATTGGTCTTCCACCGCACATAACTCTTCCCTCAACAAATCCGTCACAGTCAATTACATCTGTAGTGAATAATTCAATTACACAAGGACCATGGCACTCGACAATCGTATCAAGTGAGGTAGTAATAGGTAGACCACTAACAAAAGTATTAGCTGTAATTGTAACTGGTGTTGGCGGGGTTCCAGGTGGAACAGTGACGATTGTATCAAAATTGCCATTAGCATCCGTTACCGTAGGATCAGGAGAGAAGGTAACAATGTTTGGTTCTGCACTAAACGACACTTGTGCGCCCTCAACAGGTATATTTCCGCAAAGAACTTGACCTTGAAGATCTCCTTCACATATATAGGCTGCATGTACAAAAAGATGCGCATCGCAAGGTGGGATATCACAATCAAGCACTAAATCATTTATATTGAAATTTAACTGAAATGTGCTTGGGCGGACAATCCAGTCATATACCTTTTTTACAGATACACAGGCTAATTCTTTTTGAAAAGTATGATTTGTAGAAACTAACGTATCACTTGTTAATTTAATAGAGTTAACTTTGCTTTGGGTTCCTGCAGAGGTATTAGAAGTAGGAAATACCGCTGGACATTGATTTGGAGGAGTAATTGGACAACTGTTGATATTAATCTCTTGACGCGGATTACACAATTGTTCAGGAATGCTAATTACCATATCTGCAGCTATTTCTACATCTTGGCAAATAGCGAAAAATAGGTCCACCGAAGTAACAAGCCCATTTTGACAGTTTAGCTGTGCAATACAATCAAATTCAGTTATATTACATTCAAGTTCTGTACCTTCAGGCGCACATAGTATAAAAGATTCAATAAAACTAAATGGAAGAGGTTGGCTGCGGCAGGTGGTTCCAGGTCCAGTGATTTCAATGATAACCAATCCACTTTTTTGAACGAACACTTTTTGTAAAGTTATGACTTCACCGTTTGGTAACGTCGTATTGACATTTTTTCTGCCGTTTTTCTGAGGTATTTCTTTACAGCTAATAGTGCCTGGTGATAAAGAGACTATAGGAATTCCTTGTTGATTTGTAAGAATGCAATTTGCTTTTAAAATATCACATAGGTTTAACATAATTCCTCCTTTCTAAACTGATTAATATAGTAAAACATAAAATATTTTATTCTAAACCAAAATACTATGCTTGGGCAAAAATCTAACTTCTCCTTATCAGGAAATATTTTCATATTTAGAGTTGATTCAATTAAGAAGTTGTTGAAATATACAATCTTTATTCTAGGAAGTTTATTGAAAAAAGCTTTCAAAGATGTACCATCTCTTTTAAAGTAATCCCTCCATTCGAATTATGATATAGAGTAAAGGGTATATCGAGGTTTTAAAAAAATATATAAAAATGCAGCAAGGAATGGTACGGAAATAACTTTCGGAATAGGAATTATTTCTTCTGATTCGTTACAAGGAGATTTTTTTTAATAATAGTGGTAGTTCTGATGAATGGCTCATCAAAATTAAAGAAATGTTTAATAACGAATATAAGGGATTTGAAATAATCGAAGAATCCAACAATATGCCTATCATTTAACTTCAAAATGATGAAGAAATTTGGGACATTGTTACTTATAAAAATTCAAATGATCTTCTAGTTGTTATTAGTATGAAAGGTAACCAAGATTTTTTAGACGGTGATCAAATTGGTGAAACAGAGTATTTTTCAATATATAAGAAAATAATTGAAATGACGTCTGCTGAGTAAAAGGTGATTAAAACGGATAATGAACATCTGCTCAAAATCATCTTAGAGCGTTTTGATAAAGTAGATCTTCAGTTTGATGAAGTATTATCAAGGCTTGGTCAAATAGAAAAAAGTCAGCAGAAAGATGTTAAAGACACCCTTTATTTAATCTCTAAAAAGGTTGACGGTATTAAGTATGACGTTGATTATTCAAGTGAAAAAACAGGGAAACACGATACGAAAATTAATAGCCTCGAAAAGAGAATTCAGTCCTAATATAAGTACTGATTTTTTTAGCCAAGAAATTATCTTTTAATTTGTGAAAAGTTTCACTTAAAGTAAGGAGGCTTTAGTTTAACAAGAAAAGAAAATATGAGTAAAAACGCACAGTATCTGTGCGTTTTTGTATGCTAATTGTAGTGTTAATTCGTTTGGAATTGGAATGTTAAATGTAATGTATTTATCCTATAAATTAACGTTTTCCCTCCCAAAACTGAACCCGTTAGAATTAAATCAGCCTCCTTTTATTTTTATTCAAATGTTATTTTTGCAACTGTATCTTTATCAAGTTTTTTAATAACTTCAACAATTAATTTCACAGCATTTTCAAAATCATCTCGATGAAGAATCGCTGCATGTGTATGAATGTATCGTGTAGCAATAGTAATAGATAGAGCCGGAACCCCATTCGCTGTCAAGTGAATAGCGCCAGAATCTGTTCCACCACCAGCAACAGAATCAAATTGATATGGAATTCCAGCTTCATCAGCTGTATCAGTTACAAAATCACGAAGTCCTTTATGAGAAATCATTGAAGCATCATAAATGATAATTTGAGGGCCTTTCCCCATTTTTGCCAATGCTTCTTTTTCTGTTACACCAGGAGTATCTCCTGCAATTCCTACATCAACACCAAAACCTATGTCTGGTTGGATAAAGTGAGCCGATGTTCGAGCCCCTCTAAGTCCCACTTCTTCTTGTACTGTCCCTACACCGTAAACTGTATTAGGATGATCAACATCCTTTAATTGGCGAAGTACTTCAATCGCAATTGCGCAACCAATTCGATTGTCCCACGCTTTTGCCATAAGCATTTTTTCATTTTTTAAGACCGTAAATTCACAAACTGGTACTATTGAGTCACCGGGAAGAACACCAAATTCCATTGCCTCTTCTTTACTTGACGCACCTATATCAATAAACATATCCTTAATCTCAACAGGTTTTTTTCTTGCCTCAGGTGGAAGAATATGCGGTGGTTTAGAGCCGATAACACCTGGCACATTACCTTTGCGTGTCATAACAGTAACACGTTGTGCTAGCATCACTTGCCCCCACCAGCCACCTACTGTTTGAAAGCGTAAAAATCCTTTATCATCGATGCTTTTAACCATAAAGCCAATTTCATCTAAATGCCCTGCCACCATTATTTTTGGACCTTCAGCAGCACCCGTTTTTTTTGCTATTAGACTCCCAAGGTGATCTTGAGTCACTTCATCAGCATAAGGTTCAATAAATTTTCTCATAACCTCTCGTGGCTCGCGTTCATCCCCTGGAATTCCGTTTGCATCTGTCAGTGCCTTTAACATCTTTAACGTTTCATCCATATGTAAATGCCTCCTTAAAATATAATATCTCTCATTTAATTATATCGATAATCGAAATAATACTCAATTAATAGCCATCGTTTTGCCGTTGATGATTCACTTCATTTTTCCCTCTATATGCTGTTTCTATGTCATTATCTGTAAAACCTAATAATTTTCCTAAAACTAAATATTGCTGAAATAATACAATAAAATCACTTTCATCTTTCGTTTTTTCAAACTGACTACTAAGAGAATATAGAGTTGCAAACTGGTTTGTTAACGTTGAACTATTTTTAGGAGTTTCAACATTAAGCTTTATTATTGATATTGAGATATCTATTCCTATTGATAATAAAAAATGAAATCCATCTACATACTCCTCTAAAATAACTTCTTGTGAACTTGGTTGTTTTAAACTCCAATACTTGAAACAACGTGTTTCATTTGCTAATTCACCAAGTTCTACTTGAAAAGCTAATACTTTTTCAGCAATTAAGTTCTTACCAAGAACATTGTGTTCTTCTCTAATTCGGTTGTCTAATTCTTTCTGCAACTGGAACATTTTTATTAAATCCAATAAATTCACGTCCTTTTGTTATTTTTTGAAACCTTTTCTTTTTTAAAACGTATGTAAATGAGATGATATCTGATTATGCGCATATACTATTAAATGATTTTAACTAGGAGTGATGTCGATGGCTGTTTTTTTATTTCGATTTTTGGTATTAATAGCCGTTTTTATTTTAGCATATTGTGCTATCAAATATTTTATAAACCCTAAACGAAAGTTAGAATTAGCCCATAATAAAAAATTGTTTTATTTACTAGACGAAAAATCAAATGTCAGAAAAAATTTTCTTTTGACTTACCGCGGTGTTTTATTTGAGGGAGAAAAATATTTAGGGACAACTGAAAATGCCTTTGAGGTTGTCACTATACAAGTTTGGGCAAAGAATAACAATAACCTACAAGGTTTAAATAAGGAAGATTTTCATTTTATCGAGAAAGAAATTAGTATCATATATCCAAATGCGAAAGTAATTTGGAAGAGCCCAATAAAAGAATTACTTTCACGCTAACAAAAACCGCTGCAACCGTAAAGACAAAAGTTTAACTAAACAAGCTAAAAAACAACCATCCAATAATATTATTGGACGGTTGTTTTTTCAGCTTGTTTTAAAAAATTTCTTCCATTCAACGTTTGTCTGTTTGTCTAAATTCTTTTTACGAAACCCAAAAAAGATAGCAGTTAAAAAGACCAAAAGAGCGATTGAATAAAAAAGCGGAAGATCAACTATCATTTGCCCAAAACTAGTGAAAATAATTGATGGTAGAACGATACCTAGAAACGAATATTTCGTATATTCTTTAAAACTATTTGTTTGCTCCACAATATAGAGCGATAAGAGGTGAAAATGAACAAAAGGAACCATCCTTAACACCATAATTTGATTCATTGTCATTGGACCATTTTTCATCATTTTTTTATTTAACTTCGCAAATTTGGATAACAGATGCGGAAACTTCATTGTGATAAAATAAAAAATGATACACATTAGTGTTAATCCTATCATTGAAAAGATCGATCCGTAAATGACACCAAATAAATACCCACCAACCATACAAACAAAAATAACGGGTAATAATAAAAGTGGACGAATAAGATGAAATAAAACAAATAATAATGGCGCTAAAAATCCACTCTGTTCAATATAGATGGGGATAGCTTCTGAAAGATGTTCAATCATTGTCTTCCTCCTCTCTATTAACAAATATGAATTCCGATTACAAATAATGATAACTCATTAGGACAATTTGTATAATCATTATAACCGGCATCCCTATTCTAAAAGAATTGTGCTTTGTTTTATGACGAAAAGCTCTCATACCTAGCATGATACCGACACTACCTCCGATTATCGCTAGTAAGAAAAATTTTCTCTCAGAAATTCTCCACTGACCTTTTATTGCTTTTTGTTTATCTACAAACATATAGACAAATGATACAATATTGATAAAAAAAGCATATGCGACGATGGTTGTACTTGTCACAACTTTTCCCTACTTTCTTAACATTAGGCCTATACTCAACTACATAATGTGTAAAAAAACCACCCTCGTTCATGAGAGTGGCTTTTTAATTTTACTATTAGTTTAAGCTAGATTTTGCTTTTGCTGCTAATTCAGCAAATGCATTCTCATCGTTAACAGCTAAATCAGCAAGCATTTTACGGTTTACTTCAATACCTGCTACTTTTAAACCATGCATTAAACGGCTATATGAAAGACCATTCATACGTGCAGCTGCGTTAATACGAGTAATCCAAAGCTTACGGAAGTCACGCTTCTTTTGGCGACGATCACGGTAAGCATAAAGTAATGATTTCATTACTTGGACTTGCGCAGTTTTAAATAATCTATGTTTTGAACCATGATAACCTTTAGCTAACTTTAATACTTTCTTACGACGACGACGAGCGACATAACCGCCTTTTACTCTTGGCATCGTGTTTCCCTCCTCAAATCTTCAACAATGTTGAAAATAATAATTATTTTTTGTACGTTAACATTTCACGGATACGTTTGAAATCTCCACTATGAACCATTGCAGCTTTACGAAGCTTACGTTTTGCTTTTGTTGACTTGTTAGCAAATAAGTGACTTGTGTATGCACGCGCACGCTTAAGCTTGCCAGAACCTGTTTTCTTAAAACGCTTTGCTGCACCCTTATGAGTTTTCATTTTAGGCATAAGTAAATCCTCCCTTATTGATTACTACTATTAAAAGATTCTTATGTTCTTAATAGTTTTATCAACTATTTTTCAGCTTTTGGAGCTAAAATTAAGAACATGCTTCGGCCTTCCATTTTTGGCGCCGACTCCACCGTTGAAATGTCTTCACATTCTTTGGCAAGACGCATTAAAACATCTCTTCCGATTTGAGAATGAGTAATCGCACGTCCGCGAAAACGGATCGCAGCTTTTACTTTATCTCCTTTCTCAAGGAACTTGCGGGCATTACGAAGCTTCGTATTAAAATCATTTAACTCAATCGTCGGGCTCAGGCGAACCTCTTTCGTTGTGATAATTTTTTGATTTTTACGAGCTTCTTTGTCTTTCTTTTGTTGCTCATACCTAAACTTACCGTAGTCCATAATTCGGCATACTGGCGGTTTAGCATTTGGTGCAACCATAACTAAGTCAAGGTTTGCATTTTGAGCCATTTCAAGAGCTTCTTGTCTTGATTTTACACCAATTTGATCTCCGTTTGCCCCAATGAGACGAACTTCTCGGGCACGGATGCCCTCATTGACCATCATGTCTTTACTAATAACTAGCCACCTCCATGGTTTTTTAGAAAAATATTGCTTATTAAAGCAACTGTAACCTTAGTTTACTATGTATATCGTTTTACTTTTTTCAAAACGATATACCAAGGATCCATGCATAAATTGAATGCCCTACTTACTTGATTATCCAATGTACTTGAACAACTTAATCATTCGCAAACTCTAAGTATGCGTCTTATCCTTTCTATACTCTAATCTTTTAACAAAGTTAAAAGTTGAAGCATAAAAAAGGTGTGAGCACATATTGCGCCCACACCTATACTGTTCATAACTTAAACATTTTAGTAACCTACAAACTTCATTAGTCAGTCAGGTGAGAAGCGGGCGCTTCTTCTTGCATTGGTTCCAATATTTAATTCACTAAGTTACTATACCAAGAAGCAAGTTGTTTGTCAACATTCTACGTGTACTAATTATTTTTACTTCACAACAATTAAGAAATTCGAAAATCGACTTATTTATCTTAACAAGAATCTATGAAACATTTCAAGTGTTTTTTTCCTAAAAATGAATATTAATTGCTCTATTAATATTTTCCGTATTTAAATATACTTATTGAATGAGTTTTCTAATTAACCAAACAGACCCAAGATAATATCTTAGCGGCGAGAATAATGAATGATGAAATTCATTATTCTCTTTAAATAGTTAAAATTCAATTCGTAGAGTTTAATAGGTGATACGGACCGTTATGATAAAGCTGAACTTCAATCAGTGGGGGTTTTCCTTCATCCCCCACTGATTGTTAGTTCAACTTATCGGACCTTTAGGGGCAGTTTATCCCCCACCTAAACTTCTCGATTTTCTTAAGTTTTGAGGTGGGGTCTTACTTGCCCCTTAAGAGTGGGATAAATCATTCATTTTTTAAAAGGGAAATGATTTCGTCAGCAGAAACTGGTCGACTAAAGTAGTAGCCTTGCATTTCATTACATTGTTCTTCTTGTAAATAACACAGTGCTTCTTTATTTTCTACCCCTTCAGCGATCACTCGTAAACCTAAATTATGTGCCAAATTTATTATTGAAGATACAATTGCTCGATCGCCCTTATTATCAGGTAAATGATAAACAAAGGTTTGATCAATCTTTAAAGTAGTTATCGGAAATGTTTGCAAATAACTTAACGAAGAATACCCTGTACCAAAATCGTCGATAGCAATTTGAATTCCTAATTCTTTTAATTGGGTTAATGTCTCAACCGTTGCTTTAGTATTTTCTAATAAACTATTCTCTGTTATTTCTAGCTCTAATAAACTCGGGTTGACCCTAGTTTTTTCCAACAATTTTGATAAATCGTTTATAAAACTAGGATGTTGGAATTGTTTATTAGAAATATTAACACCCACTCTAATATTATCAAAGCCAAGCTGTTGCCACTTTTTAATTTCAGTAACCGCTTCTTTTAACACCCATTCTCCTAAGGGGATAATTAAACCAGTTTCTTCAGCAACTTGTATAAATTCTAAAGGCGGGATATAGCCTTTTTCTGGATGAAGCCAGCGAATAAGTGCCTCTACACCAACAATTTTATTCGTTTTTAAGTCAACCTGTGGTTGATAGTGCAGCATTAACTGATCGTTTGTTGTTAATGCTTTCCTTAATTCATTTTCTATTTGTAATTTTTTGACTAACTTCTTATTCATTTCATCGGTGTAGAACATATACGTATTTCTACCCTTTTCTTTAGCAGTGTACAATGCAATATCGGCATTTTTCACTAAATCTTCAGAGGTTTCGCCACATGATGGATAAGCGCTAATACCTATACTTATTGTTAGGTGTATATCAGCTTGTTTATATAAAAATGGACTTTCAAAATTTTTTAATAAGTATTGGCACGCTTTAACTACATCATCTTCTTTAAAATCATAAATGACTAATAAAAACTCATCGCCACCGAGATGATAAAGCACATAATCACCAATATAATTGGTTAACTCTACTTTTTTTAAACGGTGTGCTGCCAAAATTAATATATAATCCCCTACCTGGTAACCTAACGAATCATTTATATGTTTGAAATGATCCAAATCAATATACATTACTCCAACATTTTTATTTGTTTCCTTAGCCGTTTGTATATGTTGAGTTAAATTAAGATCCAACATTCTTCTGTTTGGTAAATTAGTGAGTGTGTCATGATAAGCCATATGTTGAACCGTTAATTCAGAATTTTTTAATTCTGTAATATCATTTACCGATCCAACTATTTCTTGTATTTCATTCTCTCGATAAAATGGCGAAAGTGTTATATACAAATGCTTATTATTATTTTTTAATTCAAACTTACTCTTCTTCCCTGTAAACGTTTTTTCTACATAGTATAAAAACTTATCTAAAATAACTGGCGGTAAAATTTTCGAAATAGAAGAGTGTAGAAAATTATCTTTATATATTCCAATTTCTTCTGCTAGTTTTCCAGCAATTAAAGTGAAAACATAATCTTTATTTATTTTCTTTAACTTAAATACAAAGTTATCTAAATTCCCCATCACTTGAAAGAAATCATTTTTAAGTAATCTTCGTCCTTGTTCTTCATAAAGCTTTCCTTCAGTTATATCCGTTCTAATTGATACGAATTTATATGGAATTCCATTCTCATCAAAATAAGGAAAAATGGAAGTTTTCACCCAATAGTAGGTTCGATCCTTTGCCCGATTTTTCACTTCACCATGCCAAACATTTCCACTAGTAATCGTTCTCCACATATCCGCATAAAAATCATCTGAGTGATGGTTAGATTTTAATATCCTGTGATTTTTCCCAATTAATTCTTCTCTCGAATATTTAGAAATTCTGCAAAATGTATCATTAACGCTTAAAATTGTACCGTTTTTATCTGTTGTTGCAACAATGGTTGATTGATCATGGGCATAACTAAGGTCAGATAACTCACCTAATATTTCTTCTACCATTTGACTTTTGATATTTAATTTTATTAGCTCACGCTTTAGTTCATAGACAAGATTTATCGATGTATTACGTTTAAATGTATTAATTAAATCCTTACTCAAAAAAATTCCCCCCTTGAGAAGAAAACTTCTTAACATAAAATATAGAGTATTTCGCTTTTATTGGTATAGTAAGTCTACCACTTATTTACCAATGTCGAAAAGTGTAATTATTTATCATAATAATTATTGAATCTTATAATTTCATTAATCCAGCGACATCATGCTATATCTAGTTGAAAACGCACCAATTCAGCTAGATATAGTAACATAGTCATGTAAATCTGTATAATAAAATTCATTAAATATTAAAGCATTTTTTGGATAAAACTATGAGTTAAGCTTATACTTGTACAAAAAAATTTATATTATTTATGAAGGTGAAGAAAGTGAAAAAATACTTATTATTAACTATTCTTTTTATCACACTATTTAGTCATTCAGCATCCGCTATCTCGCCAGAATTTCTAGAGGAAAAGTATCTACCTAAATTTGAGGAGATTGAAAGAAAAGCGATATTACAATTGAATTCATTAATTGATGAAGCCTTTGTAGAGTATCAAAATAAGAAAGAAAAAGGGGAAATAACGCTACCACTATTGTTCAATTATATAGAGCGAGGCAAAAAGTTAGAGGATGATGTGGAAATTGAATTTCAATCACTGCTTACACAAGTGAAAGCGGAAATAAAAGCCAATGATTTACCAGAAGATTTAACTTACCCTTATGAGAAATACTATATCAAATCCAAACGAAATAACAAACTAAAAATTTTAAAAAATATTACATTAGAAGGTCATAAAATTACTTTTTAGAAAAAGCTACTTAAAATACCCGTATCAACTGGCATCAGCCAAGCTTCAAAACAACATATATTTTTACCTACTTAAAAGGTGAATTCAAAGCCTTAGTTTCACGAGCTTTGAATTCACCTTTTATCGTAAAAATATATTTAATTATTAAATCAATGAGCTTTTTGAAATTTATTTACTAACTTTATTCCTAAGAAATACCCTATCAATATCATACTTAGCGCACCGATCACCATACTATACTCAACGAATGTTGGTGTGTAGCTTAACAACGTAACGGGAGCGTTTACTTCTGGTTTTAGCGATACGATTTGCCCTGCTGTTATGAGATTATGACGTGCAAATGCCATTCCAACTAACACCATTACACCGGCAGCCATTAAGCTCCGAGGATCTTTTACTGTTAGTACAATCAACAAAGGTAGTAAAAGACCTAATCCAAGTTCAAACACCCAAAAACTTATACTTAAACTACCTGTTAGCAAATACATTGTAGCTTCGTATCTTTCAGGAGATTGCCCAATCAAACCACTGAGTATATTCCAAATAGTTAAAATAAGAACAACGATTATAAACAATACTAATAATTTACTTAAATACGGAACGAGCTGTTCTCTAGTTCTCTCACTTGTGAAATAAAACAATATGAGTAATGCTGCCGCTCCAGTTAATAATGCCGTAAATATAAACAATATAGGTAAATAAGGTGAAGTCCAGAAAGCTCTTCCTGGCATCGTACCAAAAACGGCACCTAAATTACTTGTTGCTGCTAGCCCAGTAGTAATCGCTAGTACAGCAAATACTTTTACTGCCTTTTCTTTATTTATCATGTGGAAAAAAACTTCTGCAATTAAAAACACTAGGTAAATTCCATATAAGTAACCCATCCAAATAAACGCTGATTGGAAATTTGGAGACAGAACAGCATAAATTGCCAAGTTAAGAGGGTATTTAAGCTCTAGAGCAAGCACAATAAACGCTGTAGATAAAAATGTAATAGCCAAAATGATCGGCTTTATTCCCATATCTTCAAATTCTTTTGTGTTTGTAAACTTTGTGTCTCCAAAAACAAGACGTAGAATCCATACTCGGTGTCCTAATGTTGATAAGAGACATAAACCTGTACACCCAACAGCAAAGTATACATACGCAGAGATTAATAACCCCCATAGTACTTCATCGGTTGTACCCCATGCATGATGACCTTTAGCGAGTGTTACTATCGCACCATAAATAAATAAAGCAAGTAACACACCCGTTATCACTAGTAAAGGAGTTTGATTTTTGGGACTTTTCGGTAATATCGACTTTTGTTGAACGACTTCATTCATCTCCAGTTCCTCCTTTACTTATGTCTCACATAATAAATTTTCGGCTTCGTTCCAAGTTCAGGCTTTAATGGTTCGAGTCGACGTTCAATGATCGTTTTACTAATCTTACTGTTTACATCGTTTAAATCTCCAAAAATACGAGCATCGCGAGGGCATGCTTTCACACACGCTGGGTCCTTCCCTGCCTGTACAAACCCATCACAGAAATTACATTTTTCAGGTGTACCGAATTTTTCACTCCAAATTCTTGCGTTATAAGGACAAGCAGTGATACACCCTTTACAGCCAATACACTTCTTAGCATTCATAACCATGATACCTTGATCATTTAAATATGTTGCTCCAGTTGGACAAATTCTAGCACATGGAGCATTCTCACAATGATTGCATTGCGTAGTAATATTCTCTACAACGATATTAGGATACATTCCTCGTTCGTATTCCTTATAGAGCTTAATAAAATACTCACCTTCTGGCAGCTCATGTCTAGTAGCACAAGCTTCCTGACATAGACCACAGCCAATACATTTCGTATTATCAATGATCATACCAAATTTAACTTTTACGGTATTTCCATTAGAAGCTGTTACTAAACTAGTAAGTGATAATAAACCACTTGTAAGTAATGCTGCCCCAGAACATAAGGTTGCAGTCTTCTTTAAAAAAGCGCGACGTGAAACCTTTGTTTTCATCGTTTTCCCTCCTTTTAATTTTTCTTATAACAACAAAACTTTTATTCTAATAGGGTACTAAACATGATTAGTACCCTATTGTGTTAATCAATATTAAGAGCTACTGATTCCAAGGTTCAGCCCCAACAGATACTCTTTGACCTTTCTCTCTATATAGATCTTTTTCCCATGGCCAAATTGGTAGCCAATCCTCTTTTAGTGAAGCATCACCATCAACCTTTAGTGCCCAAATATATTGATCTGGGGACAACCCAAAGCTTCTGCCTTCCTCGTCAACATTAAAGATGTGCTGTTTGTTTGGCACACGGCCACCTTCATTTTTCCAGTTTCCGAATCCGTAACTATCCCAACCAGTTCTACCATCTAGAGCTTTCATCATTTCTTCAGACTCTAGCCCGTGACAGGTTAGACAATTAGCTATAGGTGTATCACCAAAAGTTCGTAAGTTATCTGGGTTATTTCCTACATTATGAGCATCATGACAATCAAAACAAGTCATAGAACCGTGGATCGTTTCTCCACCTTTAATATGATCTTGCAGGCGAATGTCCATGTCTTGTTGGTGGTCACGGCGACCTTTTCCATCAATAGAAACTTGACGATTACCCTCACCCCATGCTGGCCGCGTATATTGAATAATATTCAAATAGTCATTAAAATCATGAACACCTAACTGAAATCCACGGAAATCATTTGAACCATTTCCATACATAAGATTTGTTTGGTTTCGTGTATGACATTGTTCACAGACAAGTTTACGCGTATCAACATCACCATCCATTGTTACTGGGTTAATGATTGTACCTTCACGTAACGGATAATATACGTGCTCTAAACCTGGGCCGTGACAGGATTCGCAACTTACACGTGTATCTACAGTAAAAGTTTCTCTTAAATCCTCACGTTCCCCGTTAATATATTCCTCTTTTGCTTCTTCCCAAGCATCTGGATCGAATCCAGTAGTATGACAAGCGATGCACTGTTCTTGCCATGAACGCCATGTTCCGTATGTTTTAATTTCTTGTTTCGGAGTTAATTCTAGAAATAAGAAATTATATCCAGCCCGTTCTTTATTACCTTCAAACTGAACCTTTTCGGACTTATCCAAATTCCAACTAATTCCACCATCTTCAGTAGTTGCTAAGTAAGCTTCTTGCGGTGATCCATCGTAATAAACCATATATCGTTGCTTTCTTACACTACCTACTACATAATCAACTTCAGATAATTCATATTTCTTTGTGCTTAAATAAATGGTATTGCTGTCTTTTTGGTCAAGAATTAAATATGAATCCATTTGTTCCCACTGATCAAAAACCCAATCCCAAACATACTCGTAAGACCCAAGATTTGGCCCTTCCGTCGTTTTAGCAGTGTGCCAAGAAGTTTCCCATTTTTCGTATTTTTCTTCATGACAATCCATGCATCTTTCAGGACCTACAAACTTATCATAATAAGAACCATTTGTTATAAGGTCTACTACTTCTGCAGTTGGTTCTGTAGGAAATGTTGGCTTTACTGGTTGCCCTCCAACAGATGTATTGGTTTGACACCCTACAGCGAATACCACTAAAATTAATAAAACGATTGATAAAACCAATAACCGTATATTTTTCATATTTTCCCCTCCCTTTAGTAAATAAAATGATTGAAAATTATTGACCTACTGTTTTTCTTAGTAAGTCCTTGTTCATATTTTCACATATTATTACACAATCTGTTATCAGTGAAAGCCACCTTTTTACTTAGTCTAATCCCTGAATGATTTCAGAAAAATCACTACTTACCCCCTATAACAATCAGGGATTTCCCTGATAGACAAATAACCTGAACGTTTTAAAAATAAATAATGTGCTTGAATTAATCTTTTTCCAGTTCAAAAAATGAGTAAAGTCAGGGGAAAATCCCCTGACTTTACTCATTTATAGAAATTAGACCTTGCGCTACTGCATAGCGAACAAGTTCTGATCGTTTCTTTAAATTTAATTTTTCCGATATCCTGGCTTTATGTGTTTCAACAGTTTTGACACTAACATATAATTGATCAGCAATTTCTTGATACGTAAAACCTAAAGCAACGTACTTTAGTACTTGTTTTTCTCTCTTACTTAAAGGAGATTTCTTTGAATGATCTTCTTGCCTCTCCCCAAAAAAACCCTTTAATAGAAAGCTTGATAAGGTAGGATAAATGTAAGTTTCTCCTTGAAGTACAGTTCTTACAGCAGAAATCAATTCTGTATCAACCGCTTTTTTCAGTACATAGCCAGAAGCACCGGCCTTTAAAGCTTTCTTAAAATAATCCTCTTCAGAATACATCGTTAACATTAATATTTTCACTTTAGGGTGTGATAATTTAATTTGTTTTGTTGCTTCAATTCCCCCAATTCCAGGCATTGAAATATCCATCAGTATCAAATCCGGATTCCAAACGAAGACCTTTTCTACAGCTTCTTCACCACTTGAAACAGTACCTATTATCTCCCACTCGTTTATCTTTGACAGTAATAGCTGTATCCCAGATAATAAAACCCCATGATCATCAACTAGCATTATTTTCGGCTTCGCCACCCGTTTCATCTCCAATCATGATATCTTTCATGTATATTGTAGTTCCTATACCAGTGTTCGATTCAATCACTAGTTTTCCACCTATTGACTCTATTCTTTCCTGCATTCCTTTGAGTCCTAAATGATTCTTTGTTAATTTACCATTTAAGGTTTTATTTACGTCAAATCCTTCCCCATCATCTTCAATGATAACTGAAACTACTCCATTTATATGCTTTAAAATAATACTAATATTATCAGCATTTGCATGTCGGGCTGCATTTGTTAACGCTTCTTGAATAACACGATATATCGTAACCTCATATATAGAAGAAAGTCGCACATGTTTAAATCCAATTACTTGAATGTCAACATCAATTGTGAATTTTTTCATATATTCAATGACGTACTTTTTAATCGCTGGCATTAATCCTAAGTCATCAAGAACACTCGGCCTTAATGACCATGAAAGATAATGAACTTCATCGAGTGTACGTTGGGAAACCTCTTTAAGGTCAATAATCTCTTGTTGCATCGAAGGTGGTATATCATACTCCTCCAAAAGAGTTAATCCAACTATAATAGAAGTTATCGATTGACTCGTTTCATCATGTAATTCACGAGCAATCCGTTTTCTTTCTTCCTCTTGAGCAGTAATTACACGATCCAAAAGCTTTAATCGTAGTTCTTCTTTATATTTTATTTCCTTCCAAAGTTCAGCATTTTCAGCAATGACAGTAAGCTGCCTAGCAAAAGAGGTCAAAAACTTTACTGTTGTATCATCTGGATCATTTTCAAAACAGCATAAAATTTGACCAATTTTCTTCCCTTTTGTTTTAAAAGGAATGAAGAAATGCTTAGAATCTAAGACTACTTTTCCTTCAAAACTAGTACAATTTGTACACCATTTACTACCTTTATACGTAGAAAGACTTTCCCCACCAAGTAAGATGTCAATGAAACAACTGTTTAATCCAAGCTCCTCAATTAAACGTTCTGCTGTACTCTCTAGAAGTTTTTCAAAATGAGCAATATCCGTCGAACCAACAGCAAGTTGGTGTAGTAAGGAAAGTTCATTATTTCTCATTTTTAATACTTTTGTAAAACGATTATTTTCTTCTTTTTTATCATTTAAACGTTCGATCATTGTATTAATTTCTTTAGCAAGCATCCCTATTTCATCTTTACATTCTATATCTACTTTACAATCCAAATTTCCTTTTCCTACTTGTTGTGTTGTATGCATTAGTTGTGTTAAATCTCGATACATATATTTCGTTAATATGAATGCAATAACAAAGCCAAGCCCTCCAATAATAATTGTAGTCATAACAAGCATAAATGTAATTTCGTCAATGGTATTGTAAATTTGTTTTTCATTTAATCCTACTCTTACAAACCCAGCATCGCCAGAAAAAATAGGAGCAATCACATCGTGAATTTTTCCCGTTTCTGATTCAAATACAACTAACTGCGTATTTGTACTATCACCATTTGTATCTATCATATTTACATTTAAGAGTTCGTCTGACACTTCAAAATTAGATCCAAAAGTATGGATGATCATCTCAAAATTTTGATCGACAATAAAAATATATTCGATGTCTGGATTATTGCTCAATGTATCTTGTAATAAAGTATGAAAACTATAAATATCTCTTAAAATTATATGGTCAATACTTCTGGAACTAACATCACTAGCTATAGAAATAGCTCGGCGATCAAGGTCTTCACTAAGTTTCACAACCAAAATTTCCCTAAGTATGATTGTACTTGTCAATCCCATTAATAAAACTAACCCAATCGTAATACCAAGAATTTTTGTTTTTACACTTTTATTTTTTAAACTAGTAATAATAAATTGTACTGTTTTCTTCATTTTAAGTTCTCAATTTCTTCGAGGATTTGAGTAATCGGCTCATATAATTCTTTTTCAGGTAAATCAAAATAATCAAAGCTTAATTTATTTAAAGCAACTTTCCCTTTTTCATTTAGGTGCATGTTTAGTACAACATCAGTTAACTGTTTTATAAATTCATCATCGATATTGGGATTAACCACGATTGGTGATTGGCCAACATATTCACCTTCGCCAATAATAATTATATTATCAACGATTGGGTTATTTCCGCTCTTTAACTTTTCAAATATTGAACTATGTGTTGCTCCTGCGTCTACCAAACCATTTGATACTGCAATTATGGTATTATCATGACTATATGTGAAATAAGTGTTTGAAAAGTATTTATTAAAATCATTCTTACCTTTCATAATGTCGTATTTTGTTACAAGATATCCGGAATATGACAAGGGGTCGGAAAAAGCAAAGCTTTTATTATAAAGGTCCTCGAGGGAGTTTATTTCACTATTTTTTTGAGTAATGATATAGGAAGTAAACTTTTTTTCACCATTTATTACTGGCATGGCAATCTTTTTTAAAATCTCATCTCGACTACCAATAACAGCTAAATAAGAACAAACAATACCTGCATCAATTTCATTCCTTTCAAAAAGTTCTTTCATCTCTGAGTACGTTTGCGTTTGTATGATTTCAATTGGTCGTCCTAACTGTTCCTCTAAGTATTTCTTAAAATTATAGTATAAGCGATGCGTTTCTCTGATAGACATAATAGATACCACACCAAACCTTATTGGCTCTTCTTCGAGACTACCTACACTTACAGATTTATCTGAAAGTGGTGTATTAGTTAATTGGACAAACGTTTTGTTTTCACTCATTGAGCAAGAGGTCATTAAAATGACGATAATAATTTTAAAAAGTGAGAAAAATACTACTCTTAGTGTTTTCATTATTTCCCTCCTTGTCTAATAGGACAGAATTTTGTTAAAACAAGATAAGCGCAAGCGCCTTGGTCACGAGTTGCTCCTGTGCCACTCCGTTTGCTCTTTATAAAGCTGGATAAGCTGATCAACGAAGGATTCAAAGCATTTAATTGAAGTCAGTTGCTTGACTGAAGTGACCGAGCTCGTAGGCTGCTTGCGCTAGACAGTTTCCAAGTAAGAAATTTTATGCTTTCTACCTTGCAAAAAATAACTAATTAACGCACTAATTTTAGTATAGTAAAAAATAGTTTTTAGTGGTGGAAGTAAATTCAACAGTTTGATGAAAAAAGGTGCCCTGATATACTAATTCAGGGCACCTTTTTTTATTTATATCAAATTATTTTTTCTTGTTGCAATTTCTTCTTTAATGTTAAATACAAACGTTTCAAGTCCGACTGCTTCTGATTTTTGTTCACCATATTTGCGAACATTAACTGCATTCTCTTCAATTTCTTTGTCACCTAATACTAGAATGTAAGGTGTTTTCTTCATTTGTGCTTCGCGCATTTTATATCCCATTTTTTCATTACGTGTATCGATATGAACACGAACACCAACATCTTGGAGTTTTGCTTTCACTTCTTTTGCATAATCAAGATGAACTTCATTTACTGGGATGATTTCCACTTGAACCGGTGCTAACCATGTAGGGAATGCACCAGCAAAATGCTCGACTAAGATACCGAAGAAACGATCGATTGATCCATAAATAGCACGGTGAATAACGACTGGATGAACCTTTTGATTATTTTCATCTACATAAGTTAAATCAAACTTTTCAGGCATTTGGAAGTCGACCTGGATAGTTGCACATTGATGACTACGCTTAAGAGCATCTTTAATATGGAAGTCAATTTTTGGACCGTAAAAAGCTCCATCTCCCTCATTTAATTGGTATGGTAATTGAAGATCTTCTAATACATTACGAAGAGCATTTTCTGCCTGCTCCCATAATTTATCGTCACCCATTGAATTTTCAGGTCGAGTTGATAATTCAACAGAATATTCAAAACCAAACGTTTTGTAAATTTTATCAACTAACCCAAACACTTCTTTAATTTCTGACTCAATTTGCTGTGGTGTAACGAAAATGTGTGCATCATCTTGACAGAACGTACGAACACGGATCATACCATTTAGTGCTCCACTTAATTCATGACGATGTACTTGACCAAATTCAGCCATACGAATTGGTAAGTCACGATATGAATGAAGTTCATTTTTGAAAATTAGCATATGCCCCGGACAGTTCATAGGCTTCATTGCAAACTTTGTATTATCTACTTCTGAAAAATACATATTTTCATGGTAATGTTCCCAGTGACCAGATTGCTCCCAAAGACGTTGGTTCATCATGAAAGGTGTACGTACTTCATCATATCCAGCTTTTCTTTGTAATTCACGAGAAAAATCTTCTAACTCAGTTCGAACTATTTGTCCTTTAGGTAAATAAAACGGCATGCCAGGTGCTTCCTCTGAAAACATGAATAACTCTAATTCTTTTCCTAACTTACGATGGTCACGCTTCTGAGCTTCTTCAATGAAATGTAAGTACTCATCAAGTTCTGCTTGTTTAGGAAATGCTGTTCCATAAATCCTTTGAAGCATTTGGTTATCACTATTCCCACGCCAGTATGCCCCTGCAATACTCATTAATTTAAATGCTTTAATTTTTCCTGTTGAAGGTAAATGTGGACCACGACAAAGATCAAAAAATTCACCTTGTTCGTAAATAGATATTTCTTCTCCTTCAGGAAGTTCTCGAATTAACTCTAACTTTAAATGATCATTAATTTCTTCGTAAGTACTTAAGGCTGTTTCACGAGTGACAACGTTGCGCTCAATTTTCAAGTTCTCATTAATTATCTTTTTCATTTCTTTTTCGATTACTACTAAGTCTTCTGGTTTCAATACATGCTCCATATCAATATCGTAGTAGAAACCATTTTCAATTACTGGACCAATTCCTAATTTAATATCTGGATATAGGCGTTTTAATGCTTGAGCCATTAAATGAGCTGTACTATGGCGATATACTTCTAAACCTGCCTTAGAATCAAGAGTAACAATCTCAACTACTACATCCTCTGTAATTGGTAATAGTAAATCAACGACTTTATCATTAATTTTGCCTGCAACTGCTTTTTTCTTTAAACCTGGACTTATAGAAGCCGCAATATCTTCCGTTGTAACTCCTTTATCATATTCACGTACTGCTCCATCAGGGAAAGTTACTTTTATTTGTTCCATTTTGAACACTCCTTATTTAGATCTTAAAGAAAATTTTGGTAAAACAACAAAAAACACCCATCCCAACTAAAGGGACGAGTGTTGACTCGTGGTTCCACCCTCATTCTCGCAAATCAAGTTCAAAAATCAGGTAACTACGGACGTCGAATCTCTTTGTCAGCTTGCTAGTCTGCTACTCACCGCATTTTTTACGGTTCGTTGCTCATAGCTTCGCTTCCTTGACCTTCTTGTCTCTCGTTTTCCAATTTTTTCACCTAATGAAAAAGCGACTCATGAGAAAATAACGGTTGTAGCCGTCAGTAGATACTATTAATTCCCTACTGAAGTTCAGAGGTGGTAAGTGTTATTTTCGTGTTAGGAAGCTCTCAGCTACTACTCCCCTCTCTTTGAACCGTAAAATAATACTCATGTCCTCATCAAAACTGTTGTTGGATATAATTATCATATGTACGTATTATATGAATTTCTAAATAGAAAATCAAGTCCAATTGATTATTCCAACAACTAAAACTTCATTTTATGGCTATTTTTCCAAAAAAAATCTTTGTTATAAAGTTTCACTCGTTCTTGAAAGATATTTTGAATTGATTGCACAACCCCATTATTAACTTCATCACAATAGAGGTGAAGTTCCTTAGGAGCTATACTTACAAGCGGACTAATTACGATCTCTTGAATAGGGATCCCTTTTTCAAAAATTATTTCTCGATCTAAATACTGTTCAAGTTTTTCTTCAGATATTTGTTGAAAAAATTCATCAAAGAAAGTGTAACTCTCATCCAACAGAAGATGTACAGAATATAATTTAGGTGTACGCTTTTTTAAATAATACCTGAAACTTTCAATTAGGTTTTGATATTCTTGTTCTAGTTGATACTCATCAATTGACATTTCAACACAGTCTATGAGCCTATCTAAATAACTCTTTAATCGAAACGTTAAAAACGATTCATAATCAAACTGACAATTCCTCGTTAAAAAGGCCCTAAATGCATCATAAATTATGTTCTCACAAGTAAATAATTTTGTGACATTAGGAAGCTCTAACCGTTCTCCTGAAAGAATAGATTTAGCCATAGCTAATATTTGTGTTTGTTCCTCAGAGTCTTCAAAGTAAAAAACATTTTTTATAATATCTAACAGCCAAATTTCTTCTTTTGTTTCTATAACATGCTTTTTCAGTGCCTCAATTAATACTGGCTTTATTGTCTCTTGAAAATCAAACGATTCATCTACCTTAATAATCAAGCGATCACTAGCTAATGAAAGTTCGACAACTCCATTTCTGATAAAAGCATGGAGTCCAGCCTTAAAATATTTAAATAGCTTATAACGATCGAGCTTATTTTGTAAATATATCTCTATCAATGAAAGCCCCTCCCACAACAATTAGACGAAAACACTCCACCTAGTGTTCATTTTATCTTTACATGTATATGGGAGCTTATCCTAAAAAATGATTAAATGTTTTCAGAAAATCAATGCTTTCTAGCAAGAAAAGCGCAAGCGCCTTGGTCACGAACGATAGGCACTAGAAGGCCTTTGACAGAAGCCGCTCTTTGGCTTCCGAAAAGGCCTGAAGTGACCGAGCTCGTAGGCGCTGAAGCTAGACAGTTTCCAAATTAGAAATTTATAAATTCTGATTATGCAAGAAAAGCGCAAGCGCCTTGGTCACGAGCGATAGGCAGTTTCTAAGTTAGAAATTTATAAATTCTGGTTATATAAAGATAAAGGAGAAGTAGAAAAATAATCTACTTCTCCTCTCAAAAGTTAGTTTTGCATGATAAAATCTTTATCTGAGTTTTCTTCTTCTTTAAATAATCGAATTATTTCATACTTTGTATTACGTTGAGCTGGCACTTTTCCAGCTTCACGAATTAATCTTAAAATCAAATTAGTATTTACTTTATGAGTAGCACCTGCTGCCGATACTACATTCTCTTCCATCATTGTGCTACCGAAATCGTTACACCCATAGGATAAAGATTTCTTACCAATTTCTGGACCCATTGTAACCCATGAAGACTGGAAGTTAGAAATGTTATCGAGGAACAATCTTGATATTGCTAAGTTTTTCAAATACTCTTCTGGTGTTATCTTATCAGCTTTAAGGTTTGTATTATCCGGCTGGAACGTCCATGGAATAAAAGCTAAAAAACAGTTTGTCTCGTCTTGTGCATCACGAATACGTTGAAGATGTAACGCACGCTCATGGTATGATTCCCCAAAACCAATAACCATTGTAGCAGTACCATGCATACCAACTGTTTTTACCATCTTCATGCATTCAATCCATTTTTCCCAAGAACCTTTTTTCTTACTAATTTTTTGCCTAGTCCGATCATCTAGTATTTCCGCTCCACCGCCAGGAACTGAATCAAGACCTGCCTCTTTAAGCTGTAGCAATACTTCTTTTAAACTAAATCCTGAAACTTCAACCATTTTCCAAATTTCTGCTGGAGAAAATGAATGCATCGTAATTGTTGGAAAACGTTCTTTTATACCTTTTAATAAGTTAGTATAGTAGCTAAATGAAAGATCTGGATGTGTTCCACCTTGCATCAAAATCTCAGTTCCATTAACATCTAGCGTTTCTTGAATTTTATCAAAAATAACATCATCTTCTAATACATAGCCATCTTCATGTCCTGGCGGCCGATAAAAAGCACAAAAACGACAGTACGTATCACAGTAATTCGTATAGTTTATATTTCTACCAATAACAAATGTAGTTACTGGATCTGGATGAAACTTTTTCATCACTTCATTAGCAGCCGCTCCGATTTTCTCTACTTCATTACTTTCATATAAATAAATAGCATCTTCAATCGTTAATCGTTTACCATTAATTGCACGATCTAGAATATGATCTATAGTCATCAAAAAACCCCCAAATCTACGTAGATAAGTCCTAGAAAACGAAGGTTACACAAGTTTAAACCTTCGTAATTTTAATCTATTAACACTATATTAATAATTATAACTTTGAATATCGTAACATATTTTATTATAATCTAGAATCTAAAACTGAGAATTAGTTTAAAAGAATAGTTTATACACTAATTACCCCTTCTATTGATTCCTTCTACAGAAATCGGTTCAGCAAAATGCCGGATTCGTTCCATAATTCGCTTCGCTTTCAATTGTTCTATTCCACCTTTTTGAGAATACGATAGGTGTTCTTCAAGTTCTTCATAATCATAATTTGACGTGTATAGAGTCGGAAGTTTTTCTAGCATTCTATGTTGTAAAATAACACCTAAAATGTCATCTCTTACCCAACTTGACATTGTCTCAGCACCAAGATCGTCTAATATCAAAATAGGAGTACTTTTCACAATTTCTAATTTTTCATTATAAGACCCGTCATGAATACCACTTTTTAGCTCTCGGAAAAAATCAGGTGTATATACTAACATTGACGAAATATTTCTTTCTGCTAATTCATTTGCAATAGCTCCCATTATGAACGTTTTCCCGACACCGAATTTCCCATGTAGATACAGTCCTTTTCCATTTTCACCTGGATTTGTTGTTGTTGCAAATTCAACAGCTTTTGCAATTGCCACAAGTCTTGAACGATTATCTTGGTCAAGTTGATCAAAGGTAGCAGATAGTATTTCTTTAGGTACATATAAACTTTTAATTAGGGTTTGCTGACGTTTTCGTTCATCTGCACTTTTCTTTTTATCACAGACGTTATAACGAATCAATATTTGCCCACGTTCAGTATACAATTGTGGCTGATAGCCTCCCATCATATTAGAACATTCTTGCAAACTTGAACAATTTGTACAATTTTTACGCTCGTTACGAAACTCAAAAAGGCGAGATACATTACGGTCTAATTCATGTTCTGAGAGGGTAGGATTAGATTGGATAAAGTCCAAAATTAATTTATCAGATAGAACTTCATCTTTTAAACGTTGAAATCTATCTAAAATGTTAGTAGAGTTTTTCATTTTATGGAGCGTTTGCTGAATTGATTCCATTAGCTATCCCCCCTATTTCTTTGTAATTTTAATTGTTTAAACTTTGTCTCAAGTTCCTCTTTCATCTTAGAGATATCACCGTCTTCAACTAAGTTTTTCTCTTTTTTCTCTTCGATTAACCATTTAGGAAGTCGGTCTTTTTTAACATAGCGGTTATTGTTTTGGCGCTTTGTAGTTTGTTTTTCTTTCGTAACAGCTACCTCATTTTCGCCTTTTTCCAATTTTTCACGATTTATATATTCTTCTTTTGCCAAATCCATCGCTTCTTTTACTGTTTTTATATTTTTTCTAGCCCATTGCCCAGCAATTTTTTCAACATAAGATTTTATTAATTTCATGTTGTTAATCTCAAGTATATAATCTATGAGGACATTAACAACACCAGGCAGAAGCTTGTAATCTAGTATTAATGCTTCAACAATTTTCATATCTGTTAAAGGTACTCTCGCTCCATCAGTAGACTTACTTTCTAAAAGCGTTAATGGTGATACTGTTTCGTAATGTAAAATCATTTCTTCTTCTTCTGAGGTAGGAGCTTTTCCTGCCATTATCCTAAACTTTTCTGGATGGACTCGTAAACCTAGTGCTGGTGGCTCGCTTTCATGCGTAAACCGATACCAATTTTTCACCTTTACTCTTAACTCATCAAGATCAACAGTATCATTCTGTGTTAATGAATCCTGTACAATCTTACTCATTTCTAAAGGGTCAATTCTATACACAAAGGCTAAACGAACAATTGTATACTTTACTTTATTAGTTAATAATTTTGTTGGATTAATTAAATTCGATAAATGGGCTAATAATAACGAAAAGTCAAAAGCTTCTTCTAAAATAGTATAAGAACTTTCTCCTTTGTCATTAGTGATAATTTCTTTTTCTTCTACCAGTGTTAGTGAAGCTGCTAATTCACCTTGCTGAGATGAGATTTCAGAATGGTGTAATGATGTGAAAACATCACTAAATGAATGAGTAACTTCTTCAAAAACCTCATGATTTATTTTATCTAATGTAAATCGTTCCCTCAATTGAAGGTAGCGATGCTTCCCAACTCTATTATATAAATAAACACTAAGAACATCGTCTTTAAAAAATTCTAAAGGACTAAACGGCTTTTGCAATTCGTACAAATAAGTAATATCATCATCTTGCTTTTTCTTATAAACATTTAAAAGTCCAATTGCTTCTAACTTTTTTCTTTCCTCATAAATTTTATCTAAAGGAATTCCTAGCATTGTCATCAACGTCTTATGAGTCGTCTCTGTAGAAGTGTATTGATCATTTTCAAGTTCACTTAATAATGCAAAGTATATACTGTGAGCAACTGCTCCAATTAGCGGTTGATATAAGAGTGTAATAATTTTTTTATCTGCTTCATTAATGAAGCAGTTCATACGAACGACATATCGATCAACGGGTAATAAATGCATCCAATGTAACGTCATTCTCTAATCACCTGTATCTATAAATTTACTTATCTATTTTAACACTTTTTCTCTTAAACTTTAGATAAAAACGATTAATTTTTAAAGCCATTTCGGGAAAAAATGTACAAATCCTTCTAAAAAAGCCAATGAAACATGCAGTTACATAATAAATAATCTTTCATAAAAAAAAAGAGCTTAGATTATTATATCTTAAGCTCGCATTTATTTTTTTTCTGCCTTTTGTAGAAGATCTTTTAATTCATCGATAAAAACGTTAATATCTTTGAACTGGCGATAAACAGATGCAAAACGAACGTAGGCTACATCATCAATTTTGGCTAAGTATTCCATGACAATTTCACCAACATCTTCACTTTTCACTTCAGCTGAACCAGCACTTCTTAGCGCCTTCTCTACCTTACCGACAATATCTTCTAGTGTTTGTAAAGGAACAGGCCTTTTCTCACAGGCCCTAATAAGCCCACGTAGAATTTTTTCTTTACTAAACTCTTCCCTGTTACCATCTTTCTTAACAACTATTAGCGGTGTTTCTTCAACAGTTTCAAAGGTTGTAAAACGAAAATTACAGATTTCACATTCGCGCCTTCTTCTAATAGAACGCCCTTCATGACTTGGCCGTGAATCTAAAACCCGTGTTCCGTTATGATTACAGGTTGGACATCGCATACCTATCATCTCCAAAATTAGTTAAACGCAAAAAATCTCTTATGCGCCGTTTATTTTGTTCGTAATAATTGAAACAAGCTCATCGTCCAATTTTTCAATTAAATAAAATAAAATCATTGTTTTCGTAGGAGCAATTAAATTTATAGGAACTTGAACAATAAACTTAGCTTTCGTAATAATAAATCTTGTCCTTTAATCTTATATAAAAATGACAAGAAGTACAAGAAGAAGTTTAATGTGTAGAAGAACATCTAAACTTGCAGCTATTTCATAAGTTGATCACCTAAACCAGAACCAACATATTCTAATTGTTGATCAACTTTTTGATAAAGTGATTTAATTACTGTTGCACTATATCCAAAGTCCATAGGAAGAACAGTCTCAGTAGTAACTGCAAAATCAATGGCCGTTCTGTTCGGTGCTACCATAACAACTGTAGCAATGACGAATATTCTTTTCTTTCCAATACCATCAACAATAATCTCTCCACGGTCAACAGAACTTGACTTTACTTTAAAATTAGAATTTTGATGGAATATATTAAGTAATTCGTTAAAAGATTTATCTTTCATTGTCTTGTAGTATCTTGTTTGTAGTTCTTTATCTACATGTTTTTCCTTTGTCTCCGTGTGAGCAGAGATATACTTATTAATTTTATCTTTAATTCCCATATCCTCACCTCAATTAATTATGTATAGTTAAATTATAATTGAAAATATAGTAAATTGCTATTTAAGACTAAAAAAAGAGGTGTAAAATACACCGCTTAGCTTTTAATCAGTAATGACAAACTTTAAAAAGTTTTTCTGATCGTGTTTATTAAATGACAATCCTAAATAATTAATTAAGAGGTAGTTTCTGTATTCCTACAGTATACTACCTCTTAAATACACTTAATCGACAGAGATCTCAGACTAATAAAGTGATTTATTGATCACCATTTATAGAACATAATCGTATTAAGTTGATCTTTTCCGTTCACCGTTATATATTCGAGCTCTAGGGATAGGTCTCATCGAACTCTAAAATCCCATTCCACTTAGGTATTATCGTGAGAACAGAGTGCTTATGAGCGGGGTAAGCAATTCCACTTAATCAAAATAGTTACTAATTGTTCTTTTGTATCGCTTAGTAATCCATGATTGTGAATGACTTCGTCAGCCCACTTAATCTTTTCTTTTAATGGAAATTGAGCTTTCAGTCTGACTTCTACTTCCTCATCAGAAAACTGATCTCTATTTTGCAACCTCTTCCTTTGTAGGTCCTCATCAATATACACAAGAATAATTTTATCTACCAAATTAGTTAATTTACTTTCAAATAATAACGGAATATCAAGTACAATTGTTTTATATCCTTTTTCTTTTAGTTCCCCTACCCTGTTTTCCATTCGATTTCTTATCACCGGATGCAAAATCTCATTTAAAGCTGACCGTTTTTCCTCGTCATTAAAAACAATAGCACCAAGTTTTTTTCTATCTAAAGTACCATCACTGTTTGTAACCTCTATTCCGAAATTGTTCACAACCTTTTCATAAGCCTCTTCTCCAATTTGGACTACTTCTCTTGCTACAATATCAGCGTCAATAACTGGTATTCCCTCATCTTTTAGCATTTTAGACACTGTACTTTTACCACTGGCAATCCCACCAGTTAAACCAATAATCATGACAACTTCTCCTTGTTACAATTCACAATTTCCATATTCCTAATATAATTAATAATAAACCTGGAACAAATGAAAATTTTTGAATAATTTTTGAATCTGAAAAAATATAGCCGCTTTTCATTCCAAAAGTTACACATAAAGCACTCATAAAAGCTACACTAAGTGCCATAATTATCGGAGAGAAGCCTATTAAGGCAGCTCCTATACCAGCACCAAAGGCGTCTAAGGACAGTGCAATCCCTAACATAAATGCTTCTCTTCCTGTTATTGTTCCTGAATTATCAAAATCGGCAACCATTGGTTTTCTTAAGATTTTGATAACTACTCCTAATAATTTAATTTCAAAATTTAAGATTACGTGATCATCTTTATTTTTTTCATCTCTTTTAGCTGGACGATAAATTTGATAAAGTGCCCATGCACCTATAATGATTAAAATTAACCCACCAATACTTTCTGCCACGCTAGCAGATAGATATTTTTGAATCCAATTTCCTATTGTCATTGCAATAAGAATTGAAATGGCTGAACATGAAGCAATAAAAAGTAAAGATTTAAAAGGAAGCTTCATTTTTCTTAAACCATATGTTAATCCTACACCAAAGCTATCAAGACTTACGGCCAATGCTAATAAAAGTAAGGAAAGAATTTCTACCATATTTAAAAGCTCCTTCCAACCACTGATACGATAGTATATGGTTAGAGCCCATCCAACGTACTTACTTTTTTAATTTTCAATAATGATGATTTCATGAAACTGACAACTCCCACAAAAAAGCAGTTGGGCTTTCTCGTTCGGAAAATCTATATTACTATTCGTTTCTTTGTTCAATGTTATTTTTTCTGACATTTAGGACAAAAATGTGTACCTCTACCACCAACGACTGTTTTTTCAATCTCAGTACCACACCTTTTGCAAGGTTCACCTTTTCTCCCGTAAACAAAAAGCGTTTGTTGAAACATTCCCATTTCACCTTGACCGTTTACATAAGACTTTACAGAACTCCCCCCCATATTGATCGCTTCTTGTAATGTAGCTTTAATTTCTTGGTAGAGCTTTTTCAATTCTTTTTGGGTTAATTCCTTACCAATTCGTTCAGGGTATATTCCTGAACGAAACAAAGCTTCGTCCACATAAATATTCCCTAAACCAACTAGTTTTGTTTGGTCTAAAAGGGTTACCTTGACCTTTCTATTTGTCCCTTCGAATAGTTCTTTTAACTTCTTTGGAGTAAAAAGGTTATCAAAAGGTTCAATCCCTAATTGGACAAGTGGTAATTGAAATTCTTCCTCACCTTTTAGAAACAAATGCATCGTTCCAAATTTTCTAACGTCTTGGTAGCGTAGTTCAGTTCCATCAGTAAATGAAAAAATAACATGGGTATGTTTAGTTATTGGTTCTCCCACTTTGTACAGTCCATATCGCCCTTCCATACGCAGGTGGGAAACAACAACATAATCATTAAAGATGAGTTTTAAAAACTTTGCTCTTCTTTCTACATTAATAATGGTTTGACCTATTAAAAGATGCCGAAACTGCGTTACATCATCTGGACGTTTAATAATTTTTCCCCAATGTACTGTAATATCTTTAATTGTTTTACCGATAACCAATTTTTGTAATGTCCTCTTTACCGTTTCCACTTCAGGTAATTCTGGCATACAATCACCTCTCTAAAGATACTCTAAACAATATTATTCTTTCCAACCTTAATGAAAGATAAAAAACACTATTTAACGTTAAGTAGTGTCCTATAGCTTTTAGGAACTATTCTACTACGAGCGTGTCCACTCGACATTAGATGATCGTCGTAAAGATAACAATTATAATGTACTGATTGTGCTGTTCATGACTGTATAAGGGCAACACAACCAGTCAATAACATTAATTAAGCTTATTTAGCATCGTACCACGAATCACCAAATGCATAATCGACCTTTAGTGGTACTTTAAGCTCAATTGCCCCTTCCATCACTTCAGGAACTATTTCTTTTAGTTTTTCCAATTCTTCTTTAGGAGCCTCAAAAATTAATTCATCGTGAACTTGTAATAATAACTTAGCTTCCATACCTTCGTTCTCAATTCTTTCAGTTATATCAACCATAGCTTTTTTAATAATGTCAGCAGCAGTTCCTTGAATTGGAGTATTCATTGCTGTTCTTTCAGCAAAACTACGCAAATTAAAATTTCGACTAGTAATTTCAGGTAAAAAACGACGTCGGTGTAGTAACGTTGTCACATAACCGTTTTCCCTTGCTTCTTGTACGATGTTTTCCATATAGTCTTTTACTCCTGGAAAGCTATCTAAATAGCGCTCGATGAAATTACCGGCTTCTTTACGAGTAATACCTAAACTCTGAGATAAACCGTAATCACTAATACCATAAACAATACCAAAGTTAACTGCCTTCGCGCTTCGTCTCATCAGATCAGTTACTTCTGTTTGATTAACATGGAAAACGTCCATTGCTGTTTTGGTATGAATATCTAGACCTTTATTAAAGGCTTCGATTAAATTACTATCATTGGCAATATGGGCTAATACACGTAACTCAATTTGAGAATAATCAGCAGCATACATAATCCAGTTCGGTTTCGATGGTACAAATGCTTTTCGGATTTTCCGCCCTTCTTCCAATCGAATTGGGATATTTTGCAAATTAGGCTCAGTAGAACTTAAACGACCTGTTTGTGTTAATGCCTGATTAAACATCGTATGAATTTTATGAGAATCTTTGTGTACTACTTTTAGTAAACCTTCTATATAAGTAGAATTAAGTTTTCCCAATTGTCGGTAGTGAAGGATACTTGGAATTATTTCATGTTTATCTGCCAACTTTTCTAACACATCTGCAGAAGTCGACGCTCCAGTTTTTGTTTTTTTGATCACAGGTAAATTTAACTTTTCAAACAATACCTCACCTAATTGTTTAGGTGAATTAATATTAAACTGTAAGCCTGCTAATGCGTGAATTTCCTGTTCAAGTTTCTTTAACTGTGTATTTAAATCTTCACCCATATTTTTTAATTGTTCTACGTCAACTTTTACCCCATCCATCTCCATTTTCCCTAAGATAATTGAGAGCGGCATTTCTAATTCATAATAAAGCTCTTTCTGTTGGTTTTTGGTTAATTCTTCTACTATTTCTTGTCTTAATGTGTATACTGTATTGGCTTTATTAACGAGGTGTTCAGCTAAAACTTCGACACTTGGAACCGATCGCTTTGCCCCTTTTCCATAAATCGTTTCATCATTAGCCACAATACGTTTTCCTTTTCTATTAGCAATATCAGCGACTTCATGAGATGAGGCAGATGGATCAATGATATAAGATGCTAGGAAAAGATCAAAGTTAATTCCTTCTAGGATTACCCCTTTCCACCCTAATGCTACAACTGCTTTTTTTGCATCAAATATTGCCTTCTTAGCATCTTTATCTTTTGCCCATGTTTTAAAGACATCACTTGATAAGGCCAATTCCGTCGGAATAAAATAACGTCCATGTTCATTTACAATTGCAATACCGTGTATGTCAGCTTGATGATAATTTTCATCTAAGACTTCAATAACGATAGCTGAATCCGTTCCAAGGATTTCAGCATTTATTTCTTCTACAATAGTAAATTCTAGTTTTTCTATAGTTTCTTCATTTTCAACTTCATCAGTACTAAAACGCTGTAATAAAGATTGAAATTCCAGATCTTTAAATAATGAAACGACTTTCTTTTCTTCATACTCCCTAAAAGTGAGATCCTCAAGAGAAAGATCAACAGGTGCCTCACAAAAAATAGTTGCTAACTCTTTACTCATTAAAGCTTGTTGTCTATTTTCTACCAACTTTTCTTTTAATTTTTTTCCTGAAATTGACTCAATAGACTCAAGAACTTTCTCTACCGAACCAAATTCTTTTAATAACTTAATGGCAGTTTTTTCGCCAACTCCCGGTACACCAGGAATATTATCTGAAGGATCTCCCATTAATCCTTTCATATCTATAATTTGTTTAGGTGTAAGACCATATTTTTCATTCACAACAGCTTCGTCATATGTATCAACATTGGATATTCCTTTTCTCGTCAAAGCAACAGTTACTTTTGGCGAAACAAGTTGTAGTAAGTCTTTATCGCCTGAAAAAACTTTTACTTCCCATTCCTTTTCAGAAGCTTTTTTAGCAAGTGTTCCAATAATATCATCTGCTTCATAATTTTCTTTTTCGTAACGCTTAATTTGGAATGCGTCTAATAATTCACGAATTAATGGAAACTGTTCCGAAAGTTCAGGGGGAGTCTTTTGTCTACCACCCTTATATTCCTGAAACGTTTCATGTCTGAATGTTGTTTTTCCAGCATCAAAAGCAACCACTAAATGAGTAGGTTTTTCCTCTTCAATAATTTTTAATAACATGGTTGTGAAGCCATATACAGCATTTGTGTATACACCTTTATCATTATTCAAAAGGGGTAGAGCAAAAAACGCTCGATAAGCAATACTATTTCCATCAATCATCACTAATTTGTTTTTCAAGAAACACACCTCAATATAATCTTTTTATACTTTGTAGTATTTTACCATGATTAACGATCATTCAAAAATAATAGCCAAGCATTTGCTTGGCTAAGTTTAACGCTAATATACTCTATTTATCATTTTAAAGCTAGCCGGAGAAAGGACTTGAGTTATTGAGTATAACCCATTAATATACGTGCGTATGGTGCATCGGCAGGAAGTACAATAACAGTTTGATCATCAATTGTATGTTCATAACTTTGTAGTGTTCGATATAAGTTATAGAACTCAATATCCTTGCTAAACGCGTCATTATAAAGTTGGGCAGCCCCAGCTTCCCCTTCACCGATAATTTCATTTGCATCAGCATTAGCTTTAGCTACGATTTCTTTTACTTCACGATCTGTGTTCGCACGAATACGGTTTGCCTCAGCATCCCCTTGTGATAAATAATCTTGTGCAATTGAGTTTCGTTCAGATATCATACGACGATATACAGCTTGTTCGTTTTCCTCAGGTAAATCTGTACGTTTCATTCTTACATCAGTTACTGAAATACCGTAATTATCTCGTAATAACAATTCATTAACACGATTTAGTACCCTGTCATTAAAGCTTCCACGAGATGACTTCTCATCATTAATAATTTCGTCATAATTTAGCTGACCAAGTTCAGCTCGAATTACAGAGTAAATAAAGTTCATCATAATCGCTTCAGCACGGTCAATTGTTTGAGCGTTTGCGATCATTAGCTGTGGGTTGTCAATTCTCCAAATAGCGTAATTATCTACTAAGATACGCTTTTTATCACGTGTATTAATTTCCGTTGGGTCAACATCCAAAACCATTTGCTTTTTTGTTAATGTTGAAACAGATTGTATAAAAGGAATTTTTACATTTAAACCCGGTTCATCAATAACTTTTACTACTTCACCAAATTGTCTAACAACTTTAAACTCACCTTGTTCAACAATAAACAAATTATTAGAAATAAATGTAATTAATCCTATTAAAACAACCAAAACAATACCAAACTTTGAATATTTCTTCCATTCGTCTGATGGTTTACGCTCACTTAAATCAATTATTTTTTCACTCATTAGTTTCCACTCCCTTCACTTGCTGTTGTAGCAGTGGATGGATTACGCTCTAGTGATCTAATAGGTAAATATTTTACCGTATCACTACTTTCATCCATAATGTAAATTTCTGTGCTTGGCAAAACTCTCTCTAAGGTCTCAATGACAAGTCGACTTCTCGTGACCTCTGGACTAATTAAATACTCATTATAAAGTGCTTCAAACCTTGCTACATCACCACGAGCACGTTCAAGCCTTTCTGTTCTAGTACCTTCTGCCCTAGAGATGATTGCGTCTTGTTCACCTTTTGCTTCATTTATTTTTTGGTTTCTGTATTTATTCGCTTCATTGATTTTAGTCAAGCGTTCTTCACGAGCATCTGTAACTTCCATAAATGCACTACGAACCTCATCATTTGGAAGTTCAACATCTTGTAATTTTACGTCCATAACTGAAATACCAATATCGTAATCCTCAATTAACGCTACTAAATAATCCCAAACTTGAGCTTCAATTTCAGGACGTTGATCTGTTAGTGCATCATCAATTCTTGAACTACCTATAATCCCACGTAGTGACGCAGATGTTGCACTAAACAATATTTGCTCAGGGTCATTTGAATTAAATAAAAACTTTTCTGGGTTTGTAATACGCCACTGTACAACTAAATCAGCAAGGAGAATGTTTTCGTCCCCTGTAATCATTTTCGCTTCGTCACGATATTCAATAACTTCTCCATCTCTTTCATCATAACCTACAGTAGTTGTGAATGTTCCTCTAGATAAAATTTCAACGCGTTGAATTGGCCATGGTAATTTAAATTTTAGACCTGGCTCTGTAATATGGTCATCTACTTTACCGAATGTAATAAGTGCTGCCTGTTCTGATTCGTCGACTATGTACCAACCTGTTACTAAAAACAAGGCTAGTATAGCTATTCCAACTAAGGAAAAGAAGCCAACTATTATTTGCTTCATAGTTACCATTAATTTGCCCCCTCTTAAGTTTGTATTTTCTATCATTTTATTAATTATACTTACGATTATACTATAATAAAAGTTTCGTAACTTACCAATTTATTACCTAAATTTTTTTCTACAAAAATTGAGAATAAAAAAAGGTGGAAAGCTAAGGGGGCTTTCACACCTAACAAAGGGGCTGTTAAACAATTTTGTCACTATGCATCAATAGCTAAAATTGCTTACGAAACAGTTCACAATTGAAATTATACTTATCTAACGTAAATTAACATTGAATTTAATGTTAATTCTTTGTAAAGAAAGTATATATTTACCTCTGTTTCTTATTAAAAGAAATTGTAAACTGCGACCCTTTTCCTATTTCACTTTCTAACCTAATTTCACCATGATGAGCTTCAACTAAATGCTTTACAATGGCAAGACCAAGACCTGTTCCACCAGAGTTTCTACTTCTAGCTCTGTCAACTCGATAAAAACGTTCAAATACACGAAGAGTCTCGCTTTTACTGATACCAATTCCAGTATCTTTAACAGAAAAAAGTACCTTTTCTTTGGTATTTTCCTTAATACTTATTACAATACTCCCACCTTTGGGTGTATACATGATAGCATTATTAACGAGGTTGATCATTATCTGTTTAATTCTTAAAGGATCTCCTTCAATAGAAGTTAAACCTTCTATTACCTTTGAAATCTGTATTTCCTTTTTCTTTGCTTTATTACTAAGCATTATAATAACATCGTCAGTGAGTAAACTTAAATCAACATGTTGCCAATTTAGCTGAAATTGACTTTGCTCTATTTTAGAAAGATCAAGTAAATCTTGAATTAAACTTTGGAGTCGTTCACTTTCTTCCCATATTATTTTTAAAAAGCGATTTCTTAAAACTTCATCATTAGCAGCTCCATCCAATAATGTTTCTGTAAACCCCTTAACTGAAGTTACGGGTGTTTTTAATTCATGAGATACATTTGCCACAAAATCTTTACGCATTTGTTCTAGTTTCTTCAATTCGGTAATATCATGAAAGACTAATACAACCCCTTTTAAACGCTCTTTTCCACCACTACTAATGATTGGAGCTCCCTGAACATCGAAATGGCGCATTTCTAATTGAATTGGCAAAACAACTTGCTTTCTCTGCCCTTTCTCGGTTAAAAATAGTTCTTGAACAATTTTAATAATTTGTTTATGAATAATTACACTATGGTAAACCTTGTTTAACCAAGAGTCTACATCTTCTTGAAAAATTATTTTACAGGATTTGTTTATGAGACTTATTTCACCCTTATTATTTATCAAGATTAGTCCACTATCCATGTTTTCAATTAATGTCTCTAAACGTTCTTGTTGAACCTGGTATGTACGAGTCACTTCATCTAAATTTTGGGCTAGGACGTTAAGTGATTGACTTAATTGACCAGTTTCATCATTTTTCCCGTGAGAAACCCTCACTTTAAAGTTACCATGAGTAAGTTGTTTAGCTACTAAAGTAGCTTCTTCTATCGGTTTAACCATTTCATTTGTAATTCTAGAACTAAGTAAAACAATAACTAAAAAAGCAATTGTAAAACTAACAAGTAATAAACCCCATATTTTCTTGTGGACTTCATCTAGGACATGTATTGAGATCCCTAAGCGAACGTAACCAATTATTTGTTCACCTTCAATAAGAGGAACAGCATAATAAAGTAAATCGGCACCAACCGTACTACTATAGCGAATTGCTTGTCCTTCCCCAAATTCCCTAACATCCTTGATTTCAGGTCTATAATAATGATTTTCCATCGTACCTGGGTCAGTATCAGTTTCCGCAATAACCTCTCCATCATCAGCAATGATGGTTATTCTAGCAGCTAACTGATCTCCCATATCCTTCACAATTGAATGAAGGTCACGATGACCTAATCCCGTTTCTAATATACTTATTGCTACTATTTTCGCTTCTTTTGAAACCCTTTCACTCAATTGATTAAAATAAAATTCTTTAATTAGTTGACCTAGAAAAAAACCTAAACCAACTAATACTATAAATATTGCTATAAGTAATGATAGAGTTAACCTCAATCTATATTTATGCATTAAATTGCGGCTCCTCAAGTTTATAGCCTAGACCTCTAATTGTTTTAATATAGATAGGTTTTTTTGTATTTGGCTCAATTTTTTCCCTCAAGTGGCTAATGTGAACATCAACAATCCGTGTATCTCCAACAAATTCATAATTCCAAACAGCATTAAGGAGTTGATCTCTTGTTAAGACTCGCCCCTTGTTGTTAGAAAGGTACAATAATAACTCAAATTCTTTTGGTGTTAATTCAAGCTGATTCCCTTGATAATATACTTCGTAATTCTCAGGGAAGATTTCTACTTCTCCAATTTTTAATAAATCCTTTTTTATAGTGTCTTTTTTTGGTTTTTCATCCTGGTTTTGGCTTACACGTCGAAGGATAGCTCGTACACGTGCAACAACCTCTCTTGGGCTAAAAGGCTTTGTCATATAATCATCTGCACCAAGCTCTAAGCCTAATACCTTATCAAATTCATCATCCTTCGCGGTAAGCATTAAAATTGGAGTACTAACTTTATTTTGCCTTAACTGTTTACAAACTTCCAACCCATCCATTTCTGGAATCATCAGATCTAATATGATTAAGTCAAAATTAAATTCACTCGCTTTTTTAAAAGCTGTACTTCCATCCATTGCTGTTTCAATTTCATACCCAGCTTGTTCTAAATTAAATTGCAGCAAAGTAACGATTGAATCTTCATCATCAACAACTAATAGTCTTTGACCCATTTTATATATTTCCTCCTGATAATCGCTATGGCCCCCACCATAGTCGTTGTTTTGTAACTGTTTCGAAAGTTAATACTTAACCCCAAAGTCATAATTTAAACTTGTTTTTTCTATTATACATAATATAGTGATCAAATTGTACGAAATAAATTTACGTGATTATTTAACATAGAAAAATCCGGTTGGTGGTATAACCGGATTTTTCTAATATTAATTCTGTAAAAAGCTATATTTAACAACGTATTTCATGTAGTTATTGAAGTCCATTGCTTTTCTGAAGTGACCAACTTTTTTACGATTTATTCCAATGCGTTCATTACGTTTTTTACGGATTGAACTGATTTTTGTAAGGCATTTTTTTCTTCATTAGTTAATTCTAATTCAAACACTTTTTCAATACCGTCTCCACCTATTTTTGTGGGTACTCCTAAATAAAGACCTTGATACCCGTATTCACCTTCCAAATAGGCAATTGCTGGGATAATTCTTTTCTTATCTTTTATTATCGCTTCTACCATTTGCACAACAGATGCAGCTGGTGCGTAATAAGCACTACCATTACCTAATAGATTTACGATCTCCCCACCACCTTTTCGAGTACGTTGTACAATCTGATTCAAGCGTTCGCCATTAATTAGTTTCTCCAAAGGAATACCACCTGCATACGAATAACGAACTAGAGGAACCATATCATCACCATGTCCTCCTAAAACAAAACCACTAATGTCTTCTACTGATACTTTTAGTTCTTGGGCAACAAATGTACGAAATCGTGCTGTATCTAAAACTCCCGACTGCCCCATTACACGATTTTTCGGAAATCCAGATTCTTTAAAAACTGTGTATGTCATGGCATCAACTGGGTTAGTAAGCACAATTATATAACAATTAGGTGAATATTTTACAACTTCCTTAGTAACCGCCTTCATTATTTTTGCATTTGTATTAACTAAATCATCTCGACTCATACCAGGTTTTCTAGCAATTCCAGCAGTAATTACGACAATATCAGAATGAGCAGTATCTTTATAATTTGAAGTACCAACAATATTCGCATCAAAGCCTTGTACGGGACTCGCTTCTAACATATCTAACGCTTTTCCTTTAATTGGATTTTCAATTTGCGGGATATCCAATAATACAACATCACCCAATTCCTTTTGAGCTACCATTAAAGCAGTTGTCGCTCCTGTGAATCCGCCACCAATAATAGAGATCTTTCGTCTTTTAATTGCCATCCCTTCTCACTCCAATCCTTTTTAGTTTAAGTATCCACATTAATAAATATGGCCCATATGTTGCCGCGAGAACCAATGTTACTTATTATTAAAAGAAATAATCTACTCTTGATAGTAACTAAATTTATAAACTCAGCATATTTGATGGTAAATTTCATTAATCATTTACAGAAGCTTGTAAAGTGTATCGTTAAATTACATCTATTATACATACTCGAATCATTGCTTTCACGAAAAAAAAGTTGACTCAAAACGAGTATGTGTTTCCATTGTAAAGGAACATTTATATATGTCCCTTAACCTTCGGAGTACACTACTCTATATGAGTCAACTTAACTAAACGATAGTTGTATTACTTCATGTTACTAATTAATGCATTAGCAAATTCTGAGCATTTTACTTCTGTCGCTCCGTCCATCAATCGAGCAAAGTCATAAGTGACTACTTTTTCACCGATTGTCTTATCCATTGAAGCCATAATTAGGTCAGCTGCCTCATTCCACCCTAGGTGACGAAGCATTAACTCCCCTGAAAGTAAAACAGAAGAAGGATTTACTTTATCTAATCCTGCATATTTAGGTGCTGTCCCGTGAGTAGCTTCAAAGATAGCATGTCCTGTTTCATAGTTGATGTTAGCACCCGGAGCAATCCCAATTCCACCAACTTGAGCTGCTAACGCATCAGAAATATAATCACCATTTAGATTCATCGTTGCAACTACATCAAACTCTTTTGGACGAGTTAAGATTTGTTGTAGGAAAATATCCGCAATTGTATCTTTAATAATTATTTTTCCAGCTGCCTCAGCTTCGGCTTGTGCTTTGTTCGCTGCTTCTTGTCCTTCTTTTTCAACTAGTTTATCATATTGAGCCCAAGTAAATACCTTATCAGCATATTCTTTCTCAGCTAACTCATAACCCCAATTTTTGAAGGCTCCTTCTGTAAATTTCATAATATTTCCTTTATGAACAAGCGTTACACTCTTACGGCCTTCTTTAATTGCATACTCAATTGCTGCACGAACTAAGCGAGCAGTCCCTTCTTCAGAAACTGGCTTAATCCCAATACCTGAAGTTTCCGGAAAGCGAATTTTAGAAACACCCATTTCTTCACGGAAGAATTTAATAACTTTCTGCACTTCCTCAGAACCAGCTTGCCACTCAATACCAGCGTAAATATCTTCTGAGTTTTCACGGAAAATCGCCATATTCGTATCTTCCGGTCTTTTAACCGGAGAAGGAACTCCGTTAAAATATCTTACTGGTCTAAGGCAAGTGTATAAATCCAACTCTTGTCGAAGCGCTACATTTAATGAACGAATACCACCACCAATTGGAGTTGTTAATGGTCCTTTAATAGCAATTATATATTCTCTAACCGCTTCTAACGTTTCTTCTGGAAGCCAATTCCCAGTTTGCTCATATGCTTTTTCACCAGCTAAGATTTCTTTCCAAACAATTTTCTTTTCACCATTATATGCTTTTTCAACAGCAGCATCTAATACACGAGAAGCTGCAGCCCAAATATCTGGACCAATGCCGTCACCTTCTATGTATGGAATTACCGGATTGTTAGGTACGTTCAAAACGCCACCTTGAACAGTAATTTTTTCACCTTTACTCATTATGAATTCCTCCTAAAAGTCTATTTTACTGAGATATGTAATGGGAGTATGAAAAGCAACTTAATCAGCAATCAAGAGTTTCTCAATTAATAATCGTACTGAGTTATTTTGCTTTTCATTACTAATCATAAATTTTCTTTTATCCATGATTATCATACTCCCTAACACAACAAATTAACGTTTGGAAATTGGAATATATTCTTGTTTTTCTGGACCCACGTATTCAGCGCGCGGTCTAATTAAGCGATTGTTACTATATTGCTCTAATATATGTGCAATCCATCCTGACATCCTACTTATAGCAAATATCGGAGTAAACAGATCATGTTTAATTCCTAAGCTATGATAAACACTTGCAGAATAGAAATCAACATTCGGTAATAAGCCTTTTTCACTTGTTACAATTTCGTTAATTTTCACAGACATTTCATACCACTTTGGTTCTCCAGTGATCGTTGTTAATTTTTTTGACATTTCTTTTAAGTGTTTTGCTCTCGGGTCCCCATCTTTGTATACTCTATGACCAAATCCCATAATTTTAACCTTATTGCTCAAAGCATTCATAATATAAGGTTCAACGTTATTAACCTCACCTATCTCCATAAGCATTGCCATTACTCTTTCATTTGCTCCGCCATGAAGTGGTCCTTTTAGTGCACCGATGGCTGCTGTTACTCCTGAGTATATATCAGATAAAGTTGCTACGCATACACGTCCAGTAAAAGTCGATGCATTTAATTCGTGGTCAGCATGTAAAACTAACGCCTTATTGAATGCATTTACAGAGATTTCATCAGGTTCTTCACCTTTTAGCATATATAAAAAGTTTGCGGCAAAGCTTAAGTCTTTCCGCGGCGCTACAGGTTCTCTACCTTCACGAATGCGAGAAAACGCTGTCACGACCGTTTGTACTTGAGCTTGAAGTTTTAGAGCTTTACGTCTATTCGCTGCTTCTGACAAGTCATCAGCTTCGGGGTCGTATAACCCCAAAATTGATATTGCAGTACGTAAAGCAGCCATTGGATGAATTTTATCGAGTGGGTACATCTTCATTTGTTCAATTACACCTTGCGGCACTTCAGCATAGCTAGCTAATTCTTCAGTAAGCTGCTTTAATTCTTGTTCCTTAGGAAGACGTCCATTCCATAATAAGAATACTACTTCCTCAAAACTGGCATAGTGTGCTAAATCGTCGATATTAAATCCATGATAGGTTAAAACTCCATCAATAATCGAACTTACACTCGACGTTGTTGCAACAACACCTTCTAGACCACGAGTTGCGCTCATTCTTCAACCTCTCCTTTACAATAGATTGTTTCTTCATACTTTTTCATGCATAGAAATGAAGGAGCCTTTCAAAAAGTCGTTTGCCAGTTTTATTTTGACGTTTTTATCTACTAAGCTATTATTGATTAGGGAAATGATTAAAAATAAGACACTTTATAAAAAAATGACATTGTTAATAAAAACGTCAGAAAATCCAAATGATTCCTGTTGACTTTTTGAAATTAGTCTTTTTTATACTTTAAGGAAGGATTATCTTGCTACTACAAAAATTAAAGTATAAGAAAAACTAAGGCATTTACTTGTGGACTTGCCCAGAAGCCCTGTTTCTAGAAGAAAAATGTTTAAAAAATTCCCAACCAAATTTAATTATAAACAGTTTCCACAGATTTGTGAACGTTTATTTAAAAATAAATTCCGACTATTTAAATTGTTACGAAAATTAAAACCGCACAAGGAACCTTGTTCAACGACATAAAAAACTTGTAATGAAGTCTCATGAGATTTAGAAGATGTCGAGTTAAGCTTTTGGTCTCGACTTTTCTTATATGAGGGAAAAAAGCTTTTTAGCCGATGACACTAGAGTTAGATAATTTTCCAACTTTATAGGTCTATACGTTTATATTTTATCAAAAGTTATTTTATTACCCTAATCTACTAATTAATTCAACAATTTTCATTGCCATATAAGCAATTCCTGCTCCAATCAATGGACCTACAGCTACACCATTAAAAAGTGCGACTGCTAATATTGTTCCAAATACAAGTGCTGCAGTTATATGGGGATCAGTTTTTAATAACTCTACACCATTAGCTGCAATCACAGCAACAAAAATCCCAGCACCAAGTGCTATCCAGGCATAAGTTGATTTCATTGCTTCATTCAATTCCTTAAATCCTATTTGTCCGGTGACAATAGGAACAAGTACAGCTATTGTTATTATCGTAACGCCTATATGTATTCCTTTTTCCTGTAATATCGGAAAGGCTTTTTCACCTAAACCTATCCACTTGATAGCTAATAAAGCTATTACTGCGATTATTAATGACTGATTTTTAGCAATTAGTCCTACGAAAAGTAAAATAAACATAAAAACAGTTGCCTGTGATATCAAAAATGATGCATCCTTCCTTGATAAACATATCCATAGATAATCTTATCATACAAAATAAATTTGAGCCAACTCTCAAGAATTTTAATATTAATAAGTCTCATAAAACATTGTCCATTTAACTTCTAAAAAATGAACCAAGCCATATGTTAGTAATATGAAGTCCGTCAGAAAGGGAGAGGATAGATGAACTCAAACTATATTCAAATCCTATTAAGATTCCTTGTAGTAATTTCAGTTATAATTATCGGAGTACTATCAAGCTATTTTGCTTTTAGAACCGCCTATCCTTTCATTATAGGACTCACCATTGCTTTTTTGATAAATCCTTTTGTAAACTTTTTTCAAGAAAAGTTTAGAGTTGCTAGATGGCTATCGGTTTCTCTTGTATTATTTATCATTATTGGTATCTTTATTGGTTCCATAACGATATTAATTTCTGAAATTATTATGGGGACTAATTATTTATCACAGTCAGTTCCTTTCCATTTTCAAAAATTAATTTTTGAATTAAAAGAGCTTTTCACCGAAAAAGTTATCCCGATTTACGACAAGATAATAACAATATTTTATTCTTTAGATCATGAAAATCAAGTAACAGTGTTAACATATATTGAAACAGTAACAACTCAAATTACCAATGCAGCTTCAACATCCATTCACTCAATTTTAAGTGGTATTTCTGAATTTTTACTAGGTTTACCTAATTTAGCTACTGTTATTATTTTTTCTTTATTAGCAACGTTCTTCATTAGCAAAGATTGGTATAAATTGGTTTTTTTCTACCGGAAGTGGACACCTAACTTCATTGCCTCTAGAACTAAAGATGTTATGAATAGCCTTAAAAAAGCATTTATTGGATACCTTTTTGCTCAGCTAACACTCATTTCTATTACCTGTTTTATTGTTTTAGCCGGCCTAATACTTCTAAAAGTAGACTACCCTATTACCATTGCATTTATCATTGCTATTGTAGATTTACTGCCATATATAGGTACCGGTTTAATATTTATACCATGGATATTCTATACGTTCTTTTCTGGTCAACTTCCACTTACAATTGGACTTTCGATTTTATATAGTATCGTAGTAATTCAAAGACAATTAACGGAGCCAAAAGTTTTGTCTTCAAATATTGGTGTTGATCCATTAGCAACGCTACTGTCTTTGTTTGTTGGTTATAAACTGTTTGGTTTTTTAGGATTAATTATTGGTCCTGTTCTCTTAGTCTTTATTCAAGCATTACAAAAAGCGAATGTTTTTCGAGATTTAAAGCGGTATATATTTAAAGTTTAGATTAAAAGAGGCTGTTCTAATAAGTCTCATCACAATAACGACGGTAGAAATTGCATAGGTACACTTTCTACATGTTAAATGAGTCGAAACTTTTATAAACAGCCTTTTTGTCTTAAAAAGAATTAAAATCTATCATCGTTATCGCCTATTAATAAAAACAATAGAGCCATTTTTAATCATGCTATTGAATATTTTCTGAAGAAACGCTTTAGCTATTGCTCTAGTTTGGGGTATTAATAGAAAAAAACCTAAAGCATCTGTGATGAAACCAGGTGTTAATAATACAACACCTCCAACTAAAATGCATAATCCATCTAATAAAACGCCACTAGGTATTTGCCCTTGTTGTAATTGAAGTTGGGCTAAGCGAATGGTTTGTAGTCCTTCTTTTTTTGCTAACCACGCACCTAATACCCCTGTAAATATAACTAGTAATAGCGTCCAAGGAATGCCTATTGTATTACCCGAAAGAACAAGTACGGCAATTTCCAATGTTGGAATAATAATTAAAAGTAAAATAAGGAATTTCAACATTTCTTAAGTACTCCTTTATTAACAATAATATTGAGTTAGTTATGTTCCCCTATTATATTCTAGATTAATACTCGGGTGAAACCTTAAACAGAGATAACTTGAATTAAGCTTTTCACCTTAAGTGTTTCTTTACAAGAAAAGCGCAAGCGCCTTGGTCACGAGCAGCTGCTCCTGTGCCACTCCGTTTGCTCAAGAGCAAAGCCGCTTCGAAGTAATCCAAGTAGTAGCTTCACTGGGGCGGCCTTTGACAGAAGCTGCTCTTTGGCTTCTTACGTGCTTCTGCGTCTTCAAGTACTGCTTCGTAGTAAGCTTTCTCGAAGCAGTGTTTTGTGCGACGAGTAATCGCAGGAGCAAAGCTGCATGAAGCTAATCAACGAAGAATTTCAAGTGGTAATTGAAGTCAGTTGCTTGACTGAAGTGACCGAGCTCGTAGGCTGCTTGCGCTAGACAGTTTCTAAGTTAGAAATTTTATACTTTCTTACCTTATAAAAAAGAAGGCACCCCAAGAGTCAAACTATCGGGATACCCTCTTTTATTTCACCTTAATTATAGGATACTTGTATGACCTTTATAAATATTGCCACGAGTTGCATCTACAGTAATTTCATCACCGTCTTCAAACTGATCCGTAGCTTGAGGTACTCCAACAATAACTGGGATTCCAAGATTTAACCCAACTACTGCAGCATGACTTGTTAAGCCACCTTCTTCGGTAATTACAGCAACAGCTTTTTCAAATGCTCCCATTAAATCTTTATCTGTACCTACAGTTACAAGGATAGCTCCCTCTTGCATCTTAGCATTAGCATCTGCAGCTGTTTTTGCCACTACTACTTTCCCCGTTGCTGTTTTACGTCCAATCCCTTGTCCTTTAGCTACTACTTCACCTATAACATGAACTTTCATTAAATTTGTAGTTCCAGTTTCACCAACAGGAACGCCTGCAGTAATTACAATTAAGTCACCATGGTCAATAAACTCTGTTTTTACCGCTTCTGAAACAGCTATTTCTAACATTTCATCTGTAGTACTAGCTTTTGTTCCAAGTTGAGGAAGAACTCCCCAAACAAGCGCTAATTTACGACACACATCCTCTGAATGAGTTACTGCAAGAATCGGTGATTTAGGGCGGTATCTAGAAATCATTCTTGCTGTATGTCCACTTTCAGTTGCAGTTACAACTGAAGCTGCTTCTAAGTTTAAAGCTGTATGTGCAACAGATTGACTAATTGCATCCGTAACAGTTCTTTGACTTTCTTTACCTTTAGACTTTAATAATTCTCCATAATTCAATGCTGCTTCTGTACGTAAAGCAATATTATTCATTGTTTGTACAGACTCTACTGGATAATCACCAGCTGCAGTCTCACCCGAAAGCATAATAGCATCTGTTCCGTCAAAGATTGCGTTCGCAACGTCACTAGCTTCTGCGCGTGTCGGACGAGGGTTACGTTGCATAGAGTCAAGCATTTGTGTAGCTGTTATAACAGGTTTACCTAAGAAGTTACACTTTTTAATTAATTCTTTTTGTACAAGAGGTACTTCTTCTGCTGGAATTTCTACACCTAAATCTCCACGTGCAACCATCAACCCATCAGAAATTTCAAGAATTTCATCAATGTTATCCACACCTTCTTGATTCTCGATTTTTGGAATGATGTGAATGTGTCCTGCATCATGTTTTTCAAGCAATTCACGAATTTCTAATACATCTGAAGCACGACGTACAAATGATGCTGCAATGAAATCTACACCTTGTTCAATACCAAAAATAATGTCATTAGCATCTTTATCAGTAATACCTGGAAGTTTCACGCTTACATTCGGTACGTTAACACCTTTTTTATTTTTAATAACTCCACTATTTAAAATTTTCGTTTTAAGCTCTTTCTTCGCAATTTCGATAACCTCTAATTCAATTAGACCATCATCCAATAAAATTTTAGATCCAATTTGAACATCATCAACTAGACCAGGGTATGTAATTGAAAACTTCTCAGCGGTACCCATCACTTCTTCCATTGATACAATAACTTCTTCACCGGCTTTTAATTCTGCCACTCCATTTTCGAAGTTATTGGTACGAATTTCAGGACCTTTTGTATCTAATAAGATAGCAACATATTTCCCAGCTTTAGCAGCTGCTTCCCTAATGTTTTTAATTCTTTGCCCGTGCTCTTCAAAATCACCATGTGAAAAATTTAACCTTGCAACGTTCATACCTGCTTCAATTAATTTGGTTAATTTCTCTAAACTTTCACTTGCGGGACCAATAGTACATACTATTTTCGTTTTTCTCATGATTAATACTCCTCCTAAATAATATAAATTAATTAATTATGCCTTTTTTTTCTATTTTGCCATACTATTCCTATTGATTAGAGGAATAAAGTATGGCATAATTACTGCATGTTACAAATTAAATGGATAATTCTTTTGATAATTGGTATAGATCTTGATCAAGAGTATGTTCCTTAGCTAGTGCCTCATCAATGTCATGGAAAACAAGTTCATTTTTCTCGATTCCAACCATTTTACCCGCATAACCATCTAGTAGTAATTCAACAGCTTTTGCACCAAGACGGCTAGCCAATACTCTGTCAAAAGCAGTAGGCGTACCACCACGTTGGATATGACCTAAAACAGTTACCCTTGTTTCTAAACTTGTTTCTTCTTGGATAACTCGTCCAATATCGATACCACTTCCTACACCTTCAGCCACAACAATAATGCTGTGCTTTTTACCACGAGCATGTCCTCTTTCTAAGCGTGCAACGATATCCTTCATGTCATAATTTTCTTCAGGAATTAAAATTGTTTCTGCGCCATCAGCAAGACCTGACCATAAAGCAAGATCTCCTGCATCACGCCCCATTACTTCAATGACGTATGTACGCTCGTGAGAAGTTGCAGTATCACGAATTTTGTCAATTGCCTCGATGATCGTATTTAGAGCTGTGTCGAAACCGATCGTAAAATCTGTACCAGGTATATCATTATCAATTGTACCAGGAACTCCAATACAAGGGAAGCCATGTTCAGTAAGTTTTTTTGCACCTTGGAAAGAACCATCTCCTCCGATAACAACTAAAGCTTCAATACCAAACTTATTTAATTGCTCAATACCCTTTTTCTGTCCTTCTAGGGTTTTAAATTCTTCACAACGTGCCGTGTAAAGCATTGTTCCACCACGATGGATAATATCACCTACAGACCCAATTTCAAGTTTTTCAATATTTCCTGATATAAGACCTGCATAACCATTATAAACACCATAAACTTCTAAATTGTGATAAATAGCCTTTCGAACAACTGCTCTAATTGCAGCATTCATTCCTGGGGAATCTCCACCACTTGTTAAAACTCCTATACGTTTCATTCCAATTCACCTCATAATTAAATAATAAGTAGTTTTCAATTAATTATTATACTAAAAGTATTAAAATGTTCATTTTGATTAAAACAACTTTAATACTAGTATTTTCATTACGTGTCTAAAATAACACTTCTTTTTCATAATGACAATAGACATCCATCGACAAATAAAAATGCCTTCTCTAAAAAGAGAAAGCAAATTCCTTATTTAATCGCAATGGTATCGTTTACAAGGTCCACCTCGCCGATTTTATTAAATTTTTCGTAACGTTGTTCAACGAGCTCTTTCTCGGAATATTTTACCAATTCAGAGAGCGATTTTTTGATTGCTTCTTCAATTTTATTCGCCTGTTCTTTCACGTTCCTATGAGCTCCCCCTCTAACTTCAGGGATGATTTCATCGATTACGTTCAATTCCTTTAAATCAGGTGCTGTAATTCGCATTGTTTCAGCAGCTCTTTGAGCAAGAGATGCATCTTTCCATAAAAGTGCAGCAGCTCCCTCTGGTGAAATAACAGAATATGTCGAATTTTCTAACATGTGAAGATGGTTACCTACACCTAAGGCTAACGCCCCTCCACTTCCACCTTCTCCAATAACAATACAAATAATCGGTACAGTTATNCCCGCCATTTCAAGAAGGTTTCTAGCGATGGCTTCACTTTGCCCTCTTTCTTCTGCAGCTTTACCTGGATAGGCTCCCTTTGTATCAATAAAACAAATAATTGGCCTTTTAAACTTCTCTGCTTGTTTCATAAGTCTTAAGGCTTTTCGATAGCCTTCAGGGTGCGGCATCCCAAAATTACGGCGTAGATTTTCTTTTGTATCTTTCCCTCGCTGATGACCGATGACTGTTATCGGCATCCCGTTAAATTTAGCGATTCCAGCAACAATAGCCTCATCATCACCATACAAACGATCACCATGCAATTCAATAAAATCTGTAAACATATAAGATATATAGTCCATTGTGGTTGGGCGATCACTGTGACGAGCGATTTGAACACGATCCCATGGTTTCATGTTGCCATATATTTCATTCTCAAGCTGAAGTAGTCTTTCTTCTAATTTAACAATTTCTCCTGATAAATCTATACCTTTATCTTCAGTAAATTTTTTTAACTCTTCGATTTTTGTTTTTAATTCAATAATCGGTTTTTCAAAATGTAGTTCATTGGCCATATTATCTACACCTCCTTTTACGAGTAAATATTGCGATGTATATCTAAAACAAATGTTAATGTCTGTTTCATTTCCAAACGTGAAATTACTTTATCTAATTGCCCGTGTTTTAACAAAAACTCAGCGGTTTGGAAATCTTCCGGGAGTTCTTGACGTATCGTTTGTTCAATAATTCTTCTCCCTGCAAAACCAATTAGAGCACCTGGCTCAGCGAAGTTATAATCCCCAAGTGAAGCAAAACTTGCTGATACACCACCAGTTGTCGGGTGTGTCATAACAGAAATAAATAAACCACCTTCATTACTTAGTTTTTTTAGGGCGGCACTCGTCTTTGCCATTTGCATTAGGCTTAATACTCCCTCCTGCATTCTAGCTCCACCTGAAGCAGAAAAAAGGATAAATGGCGCATGTATCTCAATGGCTTTTTCAATAGCCCTTGTAATTTTTTCTCCAACAACAGATCCCATACTCCCCATTCTAAAGCGAGCATCCATAACGGCAATAACAATTGTCATATTTGCCATTTGACCTTGTCCAGTAACAACGGCTTCATTTAGCCCCGTTTTCTCACGATCAGCCTTCGTTTTTTCTAGATAAGACGGAAATGATAACGGATCTTTGGAAACCATGTCACTATCATATTCAATAAATGTACCTTCTTCAACTAAGCTATTAATTCTATCATAAGCTGTGATACGATGGTGAAACCCACAAGAATCACAAACATATAAATTTTTCTTCAATTCTTTCGTATACATAATCGTTTTACACTTTGGACATTTAGTCATAAGTCCTTCTGGAATATCCATTTTTGCCTGCTCAGACGGAATCGTCGCATATTTTTTTTTCTTAGAAAATAAATCTCTTAACACAGTTACACCTCTCTACTGGACAAGATCACATTCAATCAAAATTTTCATAAATCATACCATAATAAATTCAATTGTTTCAAGATAAACAATTACCGCTTTTTATACATTTTTTTATTAAAAACGACTTTTTTCGAGATGATTTTCCATTGCGGAAATCGCTTTTTTTTCATCTCTATTTTTTAGTCCATCCAAAATCTGTTCATGTTCGTTTACTGAGATTTCAGCTCTCCCTTTTCTAGACAAGGATTCCCGTAAAGTTACTTTGCTATACTCTACAAGTGAAATCCAAATATTAACCATTAAACGATTTTGACAAGCTTCTACAATGGTTTTATGAAATAAATAATCTTCTTCAACAGGTAAGTCGCCTTTCCCTAAACAACTTTTTGACTGTTCAATCAATCTTTCCAGATTTGATATTTGCTCTTCATTAATTCTCTCACAAGCTAAGCGAAGAGCCTCAACTTCAACGATTTTCCTCGTCTCGGCTAGGTCACTTCTAGCTTTTTCCTCCCTTAAAAAGAAACTTGCTAGCACCTCTACCAAGCGATGTCCACCAATCGTTTTTATAAACGTTCCTTCCCCTCGTCTCGTTTCAATTAGATCCAATAATTCAAGTGATCTAAGGGCTTCTCGTACAGAAGAACGGCCCACTTGTAATCGATCTGAAAGTTCTCTTTCCGATGGGAGTTTATCCCCAGCCTTCAAGTCATCTTCTTGAATAATTCGATTAAGTTCACGTATAATCTCGATATAAACCTTGTCTTGGTGTGATGACATAATATCACCACCTTTATTCTTTATTGTAATAAGAAAGCGCAAGCACCTTAGTCACGAGCGATAGGCAACCGCTCTTTGGCTTCTTACGTGCTTCTGCGTCTTCAAGTACTGCTTCGTAGTAAGCTTCCTCGAAGCAGTGTTTTGTGCGACGAGTAATCGCAGGAGCAAAGCTGCATGAAGCTAATCAACGAAGAATTTTAAGAGGTAATTGAAGTCAGTTGCTTGACTGAAGTGACCGAGCTCGTAGGCTGCTTGCTCTAGACAGTATCTAAGTTAAAAATTTTATACTTTCTTACCTTATTAAAAAAGCGCAAGCGCGCCCTTAATCACCGCAACAAGCACCGACGCCCCCTCGAGAGACCAATACATTAAGACAGTAATGATCCACTCCTTGCAAATAATGAGGCAAGTAACCTTGAGCATATAGGCTCTATAACTAGATAGTTTCTATAATTCTTAAACTTTATTTTTCATATTATAATTAGATTGAGTTCAGAACTTGAAAAGATCCACAAAACCTTTAAGAGGAAGAAATCAAACTCTGAACTCTTATCGCAAAGGAAAACTAATAAAAATATTTTGAACCTAATTAGTCTATAATTGCAAGTTTCTTTGTTTTTGCTTCAACATCATCAGGATTAACTTTTCTTCTTGCTACACCTGTTTCCATTGCTGCTTTCGCTACTGCCTTAGCAACAGCTGGAGCGACTCGTGGATCAAATGGGGCTGGGATTACATAGTCAGCATTAAGCTCTTCTTCTGAAACTAGACTAGCGATTGCTTCTACTGCTGCAATTTTCATTTCTTCATTAATATTTGTCGCATGGACATCTAATGCACCACGAAAAATACCTGGGAAGGCTAAAACGTTGTTAATTTGATTCGGAAAATCAGAACGGCCAGTACCAATCACGCTAGCGCCTGCTGCTTTTGCATCTTCTGGCATTATTTCAGGTACAGGATTAGCCATTGCAAAAATAACCGGGTCTGCATTCATACTCAAAAGCATCTCTTTCGTAACAGCTCCTTCTACAGAAACCCCTATAAATACATCTGTACCTTTAATAACATCTTCCAATTTACCTTGGAGCTTATCTCGATTGGTTACTTTAGCTATTTGATCCTTTACTGGATTCATACCAACTGGACGCCCCTCATAAATAGCACCTTTGGTGTCGCAAAGTATAACATCCTTAACCCCCATACGTTGCATAAGTTTAACACAAGCGATCCCTGCTGAGCCTGCACCATTGGCAACAACTTTCACTTCTGAAATTGATTTTCCAGTTAATTTTAAGGCATTTAATAAGCCGGCAGCAGTTACAATCGCTGTACCATGTTGGTCGTCATGAAAGATAGGAATATTACACTCTTTCTTTAGGCGTTCTTCTATTACAAAACAATTTGGTGCCGCAATGTCTTCAAGGTTTACGCCACCAAATGTAGGTTCAAGAAGTTTAACGGTTTCTATAATTTTTTCAACATCATTAGTGGCTAAACAAATAGGAAATGCATCAACACCTGCAAAAGATTTAAATAATACAGCTTTACCTTCCATAACTGGTAAAGCAGCTTCAGGACCAATATTACCTAAACCTAATACAGCAGTTCCATCGGAAACTACAGCAACCATGTTTCCTTTCATTGTATACTCATACACATTACTTACATCATCAAATATTTCTTTACAAGGCTCTGCTACCCCAGGTGAATATGCCAAACTTAAGTCTTTGGCATTTCTTACAGGTATTTTAGATTTTGACTCTAACTTCCCTTTATTAATTCGGTGCATATGAAGTGCTTCTTCTCTTAATGTTGCCATGAACTTTCACTCTCCATAATCGTAATTTGAAACCTAATTAAAAAATTAGAAACGAATACGTTATTATGTCGCGACAAACTTTTTTACCCTTATTTAACACAAGTATAAAATTTATAAGAATGCGAAAAAAGTGGTCTGACCACGTCCCACCATATTATAACAGATCAATTTCTTCTGTCTACCCTTTATCTTTTAACTACCACATTTTCCCTTCCTAAAATTGTATATAATTCTTCTAAGCATTGTCTTGTTGCAGATACCTTATATTCATCGGACAATTGAACTGATTGTTTTTTTTCTTCATAATATAGTATAACTTTCACGTTACCTTGGTACCTTTTAATAACTTGTTTTAATTGTATTAATTTCTTTTGGCTAGCATATTCATTACTAATTTTTATATATAATACACTTTCTAACTTCTGCTTCTTTTGTAAAGTTGTAACATCTACTACTTTTTTTAGAATTAACTGTGTTCTTTCTTTTGTTATTTCTAAATTCCCTTCTAGAAAAACAAGCTGTCCTATCTTAAGAGCTGAATAAAACTCTCGATAGGTTTTCGGAAAAACAGTTACCTCAATCTCTCCACTTTCATCACTTAGCTTTAGAAAAGCCATTTGTTCACCTTTTTTTGTTTTTATCAACCTTACACTTTCAAGGAGTCCAGCAAGGCGCGGGTGACTTTCACCTTTTTTCAATGCTTCCAAAATTGAATTTCTATCATGTGAGATAAATACATCATGATATTGTTCAATCGGATGACTAGATAGATAAAATCCTAAAACTTCTTTTTCAAAATATAGCTTTTCCGTTTCTTTAAATGGTGGCACCTGAACTAGGTCAGGTTTTTTCAGTTCATCAACAAAAAGAGCAGTTTGATTTTCAGTATTTTGTTGCCGTATTTGCTCACCAAACTCTTGTGCATAATCTAATGTTGCTAATAAAGCAGCACGATGATGCCCTAACTCATCAAAGCAGCCTGCAGCGACCAATGCTTCTAGTGTTCTTCTATTTATATTCTTAGAATCATTACGAGCACAAAAATCAAATATATCTTTATACTCCCCACCTTTACTTCGTTCAAATACGATATCTTCAATAGCCCTTATTCCAACATTTTTTATTGCTGCAAGTCCAAACTGAACACTGTTATTTTTACTTATCGTAAAACCTGCATCACTCTTATTAATCGATGGTCTCTCTACTTTAATTCCTTTGTTTTTGGCATCAAGAATGTATTGGCTCATTTTTGTTTGCTGTCCAATAGTATTTGTTAAAAGCGCAGCAAAAAAAGCTGTTGGGTAATTTGCTTTTAAATAAGCTAAATAGTATGAAATAACACTATAGGCTACAGAGTGACTTCGATTGAAACCGTAATTAGCAAAACGGACAATTAAATTATAAACATCAGTTGCAACTTTTTCATTAGAGCCATTTGCTAAGCAACCACGAACAAACTTCCCTCGCTGCTCTTCTAATGTTTCAAGGTTTTTTTTACTTACGGCACGCCGTAAAATATCAGCTTCTCCTAGCGAAAAGCCTGCCATTTTTGAAGCAATTTGCATAATTTGCTCCTGATAAATTATAACTCCATACGTTTTTTCTAAAATAGGCTTTAAGTTTTTGTGCAAATATGTAACTTTTCTTCTTTTATGCTTACCATCTATATAGAGTGGGATGTTTTCCATAGGGCCAGGTCGATACAGAGCATTTACCGCAACAATATCTTCAAATTCTGTAGGTTTTAAATTCGCCAACACTCGTCTCATTCCTGGTGATTCCAATTGAAAGACTCCAGTTGTATCTCCTTTTCCTAACAGTTGAAATGTCTTATTATCATTTAGTGGGATCGTGTTGATATCAATCCTCTTACTTTCCATTTTATTTATATGGTTTAAAATCTCCTCAATAAATGACAAATTCCTTAGTCCTAAAAAATCCATTTTTAAAAGTCCTACTTCTTCTAAAATGGTCATAGGATATTGCGTTAGTAGCACGTCTGAATGACCTTTTTGTAAGGGTACTTTGTCAGTTAATCGGTCTTTACTTATGATAATACCAGCTGCATGTGTAGAAGCATGGCGTGGCAACCCTTCCACTCTCCTAGCTAAACGAAACCATTCTCTAATTTCCTCACTTTGTTGGATTTGCTTTTGTAGGACAGGAGTTTCTTTTACTGCTTCATCAATAGTTAAATTCGGCCTAGAAGGAATAAGCTTGGCAATATTATCAATTTGCTTTAATGGTAAGCCTATCACCTTTCCAACATCTCTAAGTGCAGCTTTTGCAGCTAGCGTACCAAATGTAATAATTTGGGCCACATGATTTTTTCCATACTTTTGATAAACGTAATCAATAACTTCTTCTCTTCTGGTATCAGGAAAATCTATGTCTATATCAGGCATTGTAATCCGCTCAGGATTTAAGAAACGTTCGAAAAGAAGGTCATACTTAATGGGGTCAACATTTGTAATGTTAAGAACATACGCTACTAACGACCCAGCTGCTGATCCTCTTCCTGGTCCTGTAATCATACCTTGACCTTGAGCAAATTTCATAAAGTCCCAAACAATTAGAAAGTAATCATTAAATTGCATCTGATCAATAATTTCTAGTTCATATAGTAGTCGATTTTCAACATCTTTAGTAATATCTGTATATCGTTTTTGTAACCCTTGAAAACAAAGCTCACGCAAGTAATCTCTTGGATTCTTCTCTTTTTCAAGTGGGTATTTAGGTAGTGCTTGACCGCCTAATTCTAATTCTACAGTGCAACTATCTGCTATTTTTTGAGAGTTTATAATTGCATCTGGAATATACGAAAAGAGTTCAACCATTTCATCTTTTGGCTTTAAATAATATTCTTCTGTTTGAAAAGCTCCTTCAAGTTCAGGTAATGTCGTTCCTTGGTCAATCGCTAATAAGCATTTATGTGCAAGCGCATCCTCTTTCCTAACATACATAACCTGATTAGTAGCTACAAACTTTATTTTTTCTCGCTTTGAAAGATTTACTAACTGTAAATTTAATTGTTTTTCCGTAGCTAAAAAATGGTCTTGAATGCCTATATAAAAATCCTCACCGAAATAATGCTTATATTCCTTTATTTTCTTTAAGGCCATTTCTTCAGAGTCTTGTAATGACAGTTGAATTTCTCCTTTATAAGCCGAACTAATAGCGACTAAATCTTTGGAATAATCAAATAGTTGTTTTTTTTCAATTCGCTTTAATTTGGTCGTTGAAAATACTTGAGCAATACTTGATAATTTTATTAGATTTTGATAACCAGTAAATGTTTTGGCTAAAAGTAACAATCTAGTCTCATCAGTTTGTTCTCCTTTAACACTTAATTCAAGTCCAATAATTGGCTTTAGACCGGCTTTTTTACAAGCTTTATAAAAGGGAACAACTCCGTACATTACATTTTGATCAGTTATAGCTAATGATAAAAAACCTAGTTCTGCCGCCTTCTTTACTAGTGTATTTATTTTTGCAGCAGATTTTAAAAGGCTATATTCAGTATTTATATGTAAATGAGCGAACTCCACAACTTTCCCCCCTTATATTAGTAATTTACCGCAATGTTTTTCACATACATATTTACACGATTAGGATACTGCATCTAATCACGTTGTTTTTTGAAATTAGAGATAATATTTATGCATCTCGGTTTTGGCAATTATGACCTTCACTCTACAAAGAACTTTTATAACTAACAGTAACAGAACATACGATCCTTATTTTCTTATTAACATTTTACATGAAATAAGAAACAATTTAAATCCTTAGCATAATTAATAGCTTTGTCCCATATTTATTAATACGATTATTTTATATTTGTCGGCTTTATTTTTCGTTCCTCATAGTTTAAAAATGTTACGTCGCTCCAAATGAGATAAAAGAGAAGAGAATTATTCACCGACGTACACTGGTGTTTTCTACCAATTAAAATATGTAATCAAAAAACCTTAAAATCCAGAATAAAAAGGGAGAGGCTTTCGTATGGACAAAGAATTTGTTGCGACACTAGTTATGAATTTTTTTGTAGCCTTTGGAGTTGTGATAGGTGGTGCAATTGTAGGTGGGATCGGCGCTTTCCTTATTGGTAAACCGCCTTTATCTACAATTAATGAATTAGCAGCGGGACTAAAAATCTGGGCACTAGTTGCAGCAATTGGCGGTACTTTTGACGCGATTTATAGTATTGAAAGAGGCATCTATGACGGTTCCCATATTGATATTGCCAAAACATTGTTTATGATCTTTTGTGCACTTTCTGGAGCACACTCGGGTGGAGTTATTATTCAGTGGATCACTCAGGAGGCATAATCACCGATGATGCGAATCCCACCTTATTATAAAAAAACAGGATGGCAACGCTTTTTTGCCGGTATAATTATCGGAATTCTGATAGGTTGGTTTTTTTTTATTTATGAATTCGGAGCTGTTCAAGAGAAACTTGTAACCGAAATTAAAAAACAAGAATCAACGATTAATGCACAAGTAGAAACGATTGAGATTTTAAGAAGTGATCAAGATGAACTAAATAAAGAAAATTTAAAAAAGCTTACAATCCAAGAAGTAAAGGTATATTTTATAAATGATAAAGATTTAAAGCTAAGTGAATTATCGATTCATGAATTTCGTCTACAAATTGAAAATGAATTAAAGGCTGTAAAAAACAAAAATATTGAATCAGTTGCCAATACTAAAGAACTGTTAATTCAAGCAATTGAAAACCGGGATTTTAACATTAATGAAAAGAGTTACCGAGTCACAATAAAAGGATGGTCTATTTATACAACGCTAGAATTATTTGTAGAGATTCGTTTAGCAGAATAAAGCGCCCGTTTAAAAGTAGAACAGATAAAGTCTGGATACTCAGCTTATACCGAATCAATAGAGATTGCCTTCTATAAAAAAGGGACTTGAGAAATTAGGTATTTTTGTTTTTGAAGACATTACTAGCATAGGTTTCTGGTTTTACCCCAAAAGGAAGTCATGTAGTTCTTTCTTTAATAAAAGAAGGACTGCATGACTCTTTTTTTGTATTGTTAATAACAACGACACGCTTCAATTAATTCAGCTACTACCCCTTTCGTTTGTTCCCAATTATCAACTGAAGCACCCGCAGCTAAAGGATGACCACCACCATTAAACTTTTGGGCCACTTTATTTATAATTGGTCCTTTGGAACGAAGTCTAACTCGAATTAAGTTATCTGGCTCCTCAACAAAAAACACCCACGCCTTTAATCCTTCAACATTGGCAAACGTATTAACTAACTTTGAAGCATCGTTGGCGGTTACTCCATAATGTTCGAGTAATTTGTTTGGTAAATTAATGACACCTACACCATATTCTAAAATTTGAAAATTGGTTAATATATACCCTTCAAGTCGAGCATCTTGTAAGGATTTCACATCCATTTTTTCATACAATTCAATCGGTGAAAACTGATATTTAATTAGCTCACTTACGTAGCGAAAAGTCTTTTCTGTTGTATTAGGGTAACGAAATCGTCCCGTATCTCCAACAATACCAGCGTATAAGCACCTTGCAGCTTCATCTGTCAATTGCATCCCTTTTAAATCTTTCCAAGTTTCATAAAGTTCATAAATCATTTCACAAACAGAACTTGCTCTAGAGTCTACCCAAATGATATCACCATAAGGGTCTTCATTTGGATGATGGTCAATTTTAATGATTTTATCACCATTTGTATATCTTTCATCGCTAATTCGTTCTACATTAGCAGTATCACAAATAATAATTAACGCATCTTGAAATGTTTCGTCAGAAATCTCGTCCATTTTAGAGATAAATCGAAGTGACTTTTCTTCTTCACCGACCATATAAACTTGTTTTTGTGGATAGTGATTTTTTAACATGAGAGCTAAACCTGCTTGTGATCCTAATGCATCCGGGTCAGGACGAACGTGACGATGTAAAATAATTTTGTCATAACTTTCAACAGCTTCAATAATTCTTTCTTTCATTCAACTTCTCCTTTTTAAATCAATCATAGAGTTGTGTGTTATTATCTTTTAGGATCTCTCTTAACGAAACCAACATACTCTTTATCGATCGATAATTTGCGCCATTAGTAAAGCTTTACCTACAATAGTTCCCTCATGAAAAATTTCTACATCAACCTTCCCAAACTTACGGCCAATTTCTAATATCCTTGGAACGATATCGATCAAACTTTCAATTTGAACTGGCTTAATAAAATATAATGTTATATTTTCTACTACCAGATCTCCCTTTTTTTGAGTACGTAATGCTCGACTTCCTGCTTCCGTTACAATTGTTGTAAATACCCCGTAAGAAATTGTCCCGAGTTGATTCGTCATCTGCGGCGTTACCTCACAGCGATAACAAATTTTATTATTAGTTGAAGCATCTTGAAAACCACTTGTAACCAAATCCTCTATGGTCTCACCTACATGAGGTTGTCGCTGATTCATTTGTAGAGCCTTTAATACATCCTGTCTACTGATAACTCCAATTAACTTTTTATAATTATCGACAACAGGAAGTTGTTCAATCCCCTCCCATACCATGAGATGAGCCGCTGATGCCACTGATGTTTGCCCAATTACAGAAATTGGACTTTTCGTCATGACTTTATCTATTTCTAAAGTTTTATCTACACCCATAATATCCTTAGAAGTAACCATACCTTGTATTCTCATGTTTTCGTCAACAACAGGGTAACGACTATGACTAGTTTCATGATTTAAATAAAACCATTTTTCAACCAGGTCTGTTGTCTTCAAGAAATAAGTGTCTTCTAATTTAATGTAAATATCATCGACTAAAATAATTTCTTTTTTTATTAATTGGTCGTATATTGCTCTATTAATCATCGTTGCAACTGTAAACGTATCGTAAGTTGTGGAAATGATTGGTAATGCTATTTCGTCAGCTAACTTTTTTACTTCATCAGAAGTATCAAAGCCACCCGTAATAAGTACTGCTGCTCCTTCTTGAAGAGCAAGTTTGTGTACTTCATTTCTATTACCTACTATTAGCAAGTTCCCAGCCTCTACATAACGCATCATTGCTTCCGCTTTCATAGCACCAATAACAAACTTACTTAACGTTTTATATAAACCGTCTCTTCCACCTAGTACTTGTCCATCAACAATATTAACAACTTCAGCAAAGGTTAGTTTTTCAAAATTATCTTTTTGTTTCTTCTCTATTCGGATTGTACCAACACGTTCAATTGTACTTACTAATCCTTGGTTTTCAGCATCTTTAATTGCTCGATAAGCTGTCCCTTCACTTACTGACAACGCTTTTGCAATTTGTCTTACAGATATTTTATTACCAATGTCTAGTGATTGGATATATTGCAAAATTTGTTCATGCTTTGTCATCAAGCTCCTCCTCTTCTAGCCTGTATTCATGAAATAATGGGCCTGTACTGATACAAGTATAGCGATCAGAGAGCTTGACATCAAGGCAATTATCCATATTGTCGTACTTTTTGTTTCTTTTGTATACTTATATTTCTTCTTGTTGTTTTCATTCGTTTCATTTTATCACTATATAACAGAGCAATAAGGTTTCCACTAATTGCCATAAGCGCAAACAGTAACCAAGTAGCTGAAAAAATAGTAGTCTTCAAATCGGCTTGAAAATTCAAGTATGGTACACCGTAAAATACAATAGCGATTCCTAGTATAAAACATAAAAACAAACGATTTCTTCTCATAAACTCACCCTCCTTATAGGTTGTCTTACTTGCATTATATGCAGAAAGATAATAACAATGATTAGTTTCATCTTAATTTTCCGTAAAAATAGACTAAACCAAAATGGTTTAGTCTACTTCATACTATTCACTTCTACAAATCCATCGTTTCTCCAGAGGTTAAAACCCTACCCTCAACCCCAGGTGCTAACAATGCAATAAACGCCTTTGGATCTTGTTCGATTACCGGGAATGTATTGTAATGAATTGGAATTACAATTTTTGCTCTTAACCATGTAGCCGCAATAGCTGCATCCTCTGGTCCCATTGTAAAATTATCACCAATTGGTAAAAAAGCAACATCAATATTATTACGTTCGCCAATAAGCTTCATGTCTGAAAACAGAGCCGTATCGCCTGCATGAAAAATGGTTTTTCCTTCTGCGGAAAGTAATATTCCTGCAGGCATTCCTGTATAAACAATCTTTTTATTTTCTTCTTCTACGTAAGCAGAACCGTGAAAAGATTGAGTAAACTTCACTTTACCAAAATTAAATTGGTGTGAACCACCTAAGTGCATTGGATGAACCGTTACTCCTTGCCACCCTAAATACGTAGCCAGTTCAAATGGTGCAACAACAGTGGCTTGATTTTTCTTTGCTAGTTCAACTGTATCGCCTACATGGTCGTTATGACCATGAGTAAGTAAAATAACATCTACTTTTAGGTCATTAAAGTCGAGGTTAGTTTGGCTATTACCTTTAATAAATGGGTCAATGATAATCTTCTTACCATTCGTTTCAATACAAACGACCGAATGGCCATGATATGTTAATTTCATAATTTATCACTCCTAAACTTTATATTTACTTTATTTACAAACCTACTACGCTTTTAAACGTCATAATCCTTCTATTTTTTTATAACGAAGGTTAAACTTTAATATAAAAAGTGAAGCATAAAATTAACAAACACTCTAGAAAATGGTACAGTTTTAAATATGCTTACCTTATCAAATTAAAATAGGAAGTGAGTAAAATGAACATACGTATAAAAAAATTAATGAATTGGCTTGCTGAAAACGACTACGACTTTGCTTTTGTCCAAACAAAAGCAAATGTATTTTATTTATCTGGCTTTTTTTCTGAACCTCACGAACGTTTAATTGGTTTATTTATATTCCCAAATGATGAACCAGTTCTAATATGTCCAAATATGGAAAGAAATCCAGCAAAATCGGCTGGATGGGAATATGAGATTATTAGCTACAGTGATACTGATAATCCTTGGGACTTAATTCACCAACTATTAAAAAGGCAAAATAAATTAGGACATGCAATCGCTATCGAAAAAGAACAAATCTCCTTCTCTCGAGCAAACAATTTTTCACATATGTTTCCTGACACTAAATTTCATTCTATTGAAGATAAGTTAAATTCATTACGTCTAATAAAAGATGAAAAAGAGCTAACTGTTTTAAAACAAGCTGCTGAACTTGCAGATTTTGGTGTTGAGGTTGGCGTCAACACCATTAAAGAAGGTAAAACAGAAATGGAAATTTTAGCTTTAATTGAATATGAATTAAAACGCAAAGGTGTCCGGGAAATGTCCTTCTCGACAATGGTCCTAACAGGAGCTAATACAGCAGATCCTCACGGCAACCCTGGCCAAACTAAAATAAAAAGAGGGGATTTTGTTTTGTTCGATCTTGGAGTAGTTTTAGATGGATATTGCTCTGATATTACACGTACAGTAATTTATCAAGAGGTTAGCGAGAAACAAAGACATATTTACGAAACGGTTTTAGAAGCACAAAATGCGGCTTTATCGTTATGTAAGGTTGGATCAAAAATAGAAGATATCGATACAGTAGCAAGAGATTATATAGAAAAAGCTGGTTACGGAGAATATTTTCCACATCGTATTGGACATGGTCTAGGAATTGAAGTACATGAATTTCCTTCAATGAACAAAAATAACCAGGATTTATTAAAAGAAGGGTTTGTTTTTACTGTTGAACCAGGTATTTATGTACCTAGTATAGGAGGCGTTCGTATAGAAGACGATATTGTCATTACAAAAGACGGTTTCCGCAGTTTAACCAGCTTTCCAAAAGAGCTACTGGTAGTAAAGTAACCACCTAAAATTAGTAAGTTAAGCTAGAAACAGTGAGTTTTTTCATCCTCACTGTTTCTAGCTTTAACATATCACAAAACTTAAGGGGATTATTCTTTCAACCTAAAGTTATATCTACTCATTTTTAATCCATACCCATGTATATAATTTATTTTCTCCATCCATCCACCGGATATCGAGGCGTTCTAACTTTGGGAATCTCTCCTGTTTCAGTATCTTAACCATGTCTTCAATTTTAGCACTTTTGGATAGATTCAAAGTTTTGATAATTGAATGCATTTCTTCTTTTGCAACTTTAGTTTTTATTACACGCTCACCTTTTTCATATTCATACTTACCTGGACTAGTATATTCCCACTCATGTTCTATACCATTCTCAACGATTGAAATCTTTAAGTATAAACTTTCCATCAAATTAAGAGCCAATCCTTGTGATGGGATTAAAACAAAGCTACTACTAATTATCAAAGATATTAAAAATAACTTTTTCAACATTATTATCACCTCATCACTACTATTAGTAAATAATGGGTAAATTATACAAGTGCTACTTGTATTACGGTCACACAATTTAAATAAATTAAATTAATATGTCGCACTTCTTCAACTTTCATTACTAACGATAGCGATGCAAAACATCTACTCCACCAGTCACTTCAATAACTGCACCAGTTATCATATCAGAATTTTCTTCACAAAGAAACGATATCATCCGCCCAATATCTTCTCCTGTCCCTGATCTTCCAATTGGGGTATCCTGATCGAAATGGTTCCGTGAGTGTGCAATAGAGGCCTCTTTCATCTTACCGACAATATTCCCAGGACAAACCATATTAGCAGTTATGCCATTTTCTGCTTCTTCAATCGCAATAGTTTTTGTTAGCGAAACAAGCCCTACTTTAGCAGCTGCAAACGCTGAACGATAAATCCAGCCTGGAGTACTTTCTGCACCTTGGAAACCACAAGTAATAATACGCCCAAATTTTTCCTTTTTCATCATAGGTATAACTTGTCTTATTAAATGAAATACACTACTTAAATTACCTTCCAACATTTCATACCACTCAGAGTCACTATAGTCCACTAACTTTTTTCTTTGAAAAACATACGGACCAGCATTATTTATTAAAATATGTATGGCACCAAAGGAGTTCACTGCAGCTTCAACAAGATGTACTAAATCTTCCTTTTTAGTTACATCTGCTTGAAAAAATTGAAAAAAACCCTCATATTTTTTCCATTCCTTTGAAAGCTGCTTAACAGCTTCTTGGTCGCTTCTATAACTAATCGTAACCATATGCCCCTTTTCTAACATCTGTTCAGAAATTTTTTTCCCTAAACCTTTTGTTCCAGCTGTGATTAAAACATGACGCATAGAAAAACTCCTCCCCATATTTTTATTTATTTAAAAACTAAAACAAGTTATTCTCAATTGTTCTTAGCACTATTATAGAAGTATGTAAATTATATGTAAAAAAGAATGTCTTATTTAGAACAATAATACTCACCTTGGCACTTTATACCAAGGTGAGTATTATTAATAAAATTATTTATTATCAGTATTGTTATAAGTATCATTTCTCTTTTTTGTTTCTGTTGTTCCTTCGTAATAGGAATCTAACAGTTGTTGCCTAATAATCGCTTCTCCCTCTTCATCAAAAATTATATTTTTAATTTCTTGCTCTTTCAATAATACCACCTCCCTTTTCCTCTTAAATATTATTCAACAAACTTTCTCAATTTATGACACGACCTTTAATTTAACAATCTGATATTCCATGTTATACTTAGTACGAAAAGGCTTTCATTATCTTATAAAAAGGGGTGGAATCCATGGAGAAGAGTTATTCAAGAATTCTCGTAGCAGTAGATGGTTCAGAAGAAGCAAAAAAAGCTTTGCTTAAGGCAATTGATGTTGCAAAAAAAGAGCAAGCTAAAATTTTTATTGCTCACGTTGTAGACACAAGGACTTTTGCAACCGTTGAACAATATGATCGAACTGTTGTTTCTAGAGCTGAAGAATACGCTAAGGACATGCTTTCAGCTTATAAAGCTGAAGTTGTAAAGGCCGGAATAGATGTAGAGTGTATTTTAGACTTTGGTTCACCAAAAGTAAAAATTTCCAAACATATATCACAAAGGTATAATGTTGATTTAATTATTACAGGTGCCACAGGATTAAATACCGTTGAAAGACTTCTGATCGGAAGCGTTTCAGAATATATTGCGAGAAGCGCTAAATGTGACGTCCTTATAGTTCGTAATTAGAAAAGAACTAACACTTACCTATTTAACGAAATTAGTAACAAAAAAAGAGCTGAAAATCAGCTCTTTTTGTTACTTCTTATTTATTATGCTTTCAGCCTTAACAATCGCTTCTTTTACTTGATTAAACCCGGTACCACCTGCACTGTTACGTCTTGCCACAACAGTTTTCGGCTCAAGTACGTGATAAATATCATCTTCAAATAATTCACTAGCTTCTTTGAATTCTGCCATTGATAAATCTAACAAAAACTTATTATTCTGAATACAATGAAGTACTAATTTGCCGACAACTTCATGAGCAGCCCTAAAAGGCATTCCTTTACTCGCTAAGTAATCAGCAAGTTCAGTAGCATTTGAAAAGTCTTCATTCGTTGCTTTTTCCATGTTATTGTCTAACACTTTCATCGTTTCAATCATCCCAGCAAAGATTTGTAGACTGCCTTTCACAGTATGAACTGTATCGAACATACCTTCTTTATCTTCTTGCATGTCTTTGTTATAGGAAAGTGGTAATCCCTTTAATGTAGTTAATAGCGAGAACAAACTTCCGTAAACTCGTCCAGTTTTCCCACGAATCAATTCAGCCATATCAGGGTTTTTCTTTTGTGGCATTATACTACTTCCTGTCGCAAAGGCATCGTCCAGTTCAATAAACTGAAACTCTTGACTAGACCAAAGGATAATCTCTTCACAGAGGCGAGATAAATGCATCATCAACATTGATGAATTACTTAGAAATTCAATAATAAAATCACGATCACTAACCGCGTCCATACTATTTTCATATATACCATCAAACCCCAATAATTCCGCTGTAAAAGCTCGGTCAATTGGAAAAGTGGTACCCGCAAGAGCCCCTGCACCTAACGGAGAAATATTTATCCTTTTTATGCTTTCTTCATATCTTTCATAATCACGCTCTAACATCCAAAAATAAGCCATTAAATGGTGCGCAAAAGAAACAGGCTGAGCACGCTGCATATGTGTATAACCAGGAATAATCGTTTCCACATGTTGTTTCGCCTGTCCAAGAAGAGCTTCCTGAAGGTGTTTTATTGAAACCATTATTTCGTTCACCTGATTTCGAAGGTAAAGGTGCATATCAGTTGCAACTTGATCATTTCTACTTCTACCAGTATGCAATTTTCCCCCTACTTCACCTATTTCATCAATAAGAAACTTTTCAATATTTAAATGAATATCTTCATTTTGAACGTTATATTCTAACTCACCTTTTTCTGCTCTTTCCTTAATAACTGTAAGGCCAGTCAATATTTTCTCAACATCTTCTTTTGGAACAATACCACACTTTCCTAACATTTTGATGTGTGCCATACTTCCTTCAATATCTTCATTTACTAACTCTTTATCAAAGCCAATGGATGCCCCAAAGGCATCCACCCAGCTTTCTGCTTTTTTTGTAAAACGTCCGCCCCAAAGCTTAGCTGTCACAGTTGATTGACTCCCTTCTTTGTAACCATGCTGCTAACTTTTGTAGGTAAGCCCCAAAGCTTAATAAATCCAACTGCAGCACTATGGTCAAACTCATCATCAGTTGAATATGTTGCAAGCTTTTCATCATACAAAGAGAATTCTGACTTACGGCCTTCTACAATAGCATGCCCTTTAAATAATTTTACACGCACTGTTCCCGTTACTGTTTTTTGTGTTTCTTTTAAAAATGCTTGCAAGGCAGGCATTAACGGCGAGAACCAAAGTCCATCATAAATCATTTCTGTTAGTTTCTTACTAACAACAGGTTTGAAATGAGCAACGTCCTTTGTTAACGTTAAATCCTCTAGTTCTTTATGAGCTTTTAATAATGTCATTGCACCTGGGCACTCATAAACTTCACGTGATTTAATTCCTACTAAACGGTTTTCTACGTGATCAATACGACCAACACCGTGTTTACCAGCAATAATATTAAGCTCTAAAATTAATTGATCAAGCTCAAATGCTTTGTCGTTAATTGTTTTTGGAACACCTTGTTCAAAGCCAATTTCAATAATTTCTGGCTCATCTGGTGTTTCTTCTAATGGTGCTGTTAATTCATAAGCACCTTCTGGTGGAGTTGCCCATGGGTCTTCTAAAATTCCACACTCATTAGCTCTACCCCATAGGTTTTGGTCTACCGAATACGGATTATCCAAGTTAACTGGAATTGGAATGTTATGTTGTTTTGCATACTCAATTTCTTCATCACGACTCCAGCCCCATTCACGTACAGGTGCTAAAACCTCTAAGTCTGGATTTAGAGATTGAATAGAAACTTCAAAACGAACTTGGTCGTTTCCTTTTCCAGTACAACCGTGGGCTACTGCGCTTGCTCCCACTTGGTTAGCGATTTCCACTAATTTCTTTGAAATTAACGGACGTGAAAGAGCGGATACCAATGGATATTTATCTTCGTACATTGTATGAGCCTGTAATGCTGGCAAAACAAAATCCTCAGCAAATTCTTTCTTTGCATCTACTGTATAAGACTGAATAGCACCAACTTTTAGTGCTTTTTCTTTAATAAAATCCAAGTCCTTACCTTCACCTACATCAAGACATACAGCAATTACATCATACCCTTGATCTCCAATCCATTTAATAGCAACTGATGTATCTAATCCACCAGAATAAGCTAAGACAACTTTCGGTTTACTCATTTTTAATTCCCCCGTTTATGAATATTGATACTATTATCATTATAATTATACATAAGTTTTTAAAAGAAAAGAGGGTTTAACAACCTCTCTCATTTATACTGACTTTTTATACATTAATAACTAATCACTACTTTATCAACAAATTATAAAATTTGCAATACAGAATCATAAAAAAATATAAATATTTTTATCAAATTTTATTCACTTAAATGAATTTCCTAATCCAATTAATCAAGGGACACCAAACTACATCTTGATGAAAGCGCACCCAACACAGCCAGATATTGTACCTTGTACAGAAAATCTGTAATATAAAGCTGAACTTCAATCAGTAGGGGTTTTCCTTCATCTCCACTGATTGTTAGATTAACTTACTGCCCCTTAAGAGTGGGATAAAATTTATCAGGTTTGGTTACGGTAATTTGGAATAAAAAATGAATAAAGGTGATGCAATACTGTAAATGGATATTCTTCCATAGGGAGATGTCCACAGTGCTCAATAATTGCTAACGTAGAATTTATTAGGTTTTGATTTAAAAATTCCCCCTCTTTAAGTGATACTACTTGGTCTTCTCTCCCCCACAACAAATATGTATCATGACAAATAGTTTTCAGATCGCTTTCCTTCATATCATCTTCTCGTTCTTTTCCCAATTTAAGAACAGCTTGAATAACTTCTCTCTTTTTACATGTATCAATATAAGGTTGTAATATCTCGCCTTCTAAGCCAACTCCACCTGCTAAAACTTTAGAAATAGCGATGTCTACCATACGATCTTGAAAATAAAAGCGAAATGCGGCTTCATCAGCAAATGGAATGCAACAAAAAAGTCGTGCAATTTTCGAAGGACGTTTTCTTTGGGCAGACGCTCCTATTAAAAATAACTTATGAAAAAGATTAGGTTTTTTTAAAGCTGCTTGAAGAGCAATTTGTCCACCAAGCGAATGTCCTACTAAATGAACTTTATTAAGTCCTAGTTTCTCAATAAAGCTAATTGTTAGTAACCCATAGTTTGTTAAAGTGTATTCAAAATCATGACTTGATACAGTTTGTCCAAAGCCAGGAAGATCAAAGGCAATCACCCGAAAAAACTTTGTCATATGTTTCATAATCGGATACCAACACAAAGATGAGCTAATAAAACCATGAAGGCATACTAAAACATCTTTTCCATGAAGACTATCCTCATAATAAATTTTTGTACCATCTATATAAACAAAATGTTTCTCCATAAAAACCCCTTTACTACCCTTCAATTCTATACATTTTAGAATAAGCTATTAAAGGAGTTTTCATGTATTTTTTATTGTTTTTCACTAATCATTTTTTCTTCTAATAAAAATCGTTTCTGATAAAAGTTATGAGCGATATTCGAGACTTGTTTGGTAAAGAAATAGTTCGCTGATGCACCTGCAGCAATCCCTAAAATAGGTACTCCTTGTATTGTTTTCTTCTTTAACATAAGTACTAAAAGTCCTTTAGTAAGTTGCTTAATCGGTTGTTGTAAACATACTAGGGACTCACCACTTGTTTTTTCATCGAAAAAGATCCATTCATCCTCACAAGAATCTAACTCTAGTAACAATTTGTTCCAACCTTGTTTTTGCAATGTTTTTGGCAAAGTTGAAACATGAAAAACTTTCAGGGCTAGCATTACTTCATATGGCTTTCTTAAATCGTAACCATACGTCATTGCAGTTAGTTGTATTGAACGTAAATTTACTAACAATAATAGTGGTAAATCTAATACTACTAATGGTAACCCACCAATTCCTAATGTTCCGCCCTGGGTAAGAGAAACTAGTCGTTGCTTTGCTAGGAACTTATTTGTTATATAGCGAAGCTGATCGATTGTCAACTTTTTCATATCATTAATATTCTCAACATCACTACGGAATACTCTACCTTGTTCTAAAATTTTCGAGATAGTCTTTTGATCGAATTGGTTGTCTTGAATGATTGAATATGTATGAAAAATCATGCTATCAACAGCCTGTAATAGTTTTTTTTGAACTTCAGGTCGCCAAGATTTTATTATATTATTGAAGTTTTCTTCAAATGAGTTGAGGGAATTTGTTTCTCCTTTATCAAAATACAAATGTTCCCACTTTTTAATTTCTTCCCAAACGTTTTTTTTACGACCTTTTAATTCCAATTCCTCCACTCCCTTACATGCAATTTTCACAATTTATATTTAAGAAGCTATACTACAGATTTTTACACGGTTACCATATTAGTTCGATTCTACCGTTACATTAAAATATGAAGTTTACTCAACTATCTATTATTTTGTATTTTCCTCTTTAAAATAGGAGAATAAACCCAAGCATCATTCGTACTTTGACATGCTAACTTCATCGCGTTTAGTTTCGCATCAATTTGATCTAAATAATGAAAAAAGATTGCTTCTGGTATTTTCCCAGAAACTGCACTTCCGTAGCCTAAATCAACGTCTCCATGATGACTTAATATACAATGCTTTAAAGCTAATAATTCCTCATCACTTATCGAAACTCCTGCCTCACTAGCAGCTTCGTTTATAATCTCAATGCCTAATACTATATGTCCCATTAACTCTCCTTCAGTTGTATATTCAGGAACAATTGGATCTGCAAGCTCCTTAGTTTTCCCTATATCATGTAATAGACAAGTAGCTAGGATTAAGTCTTTATTCAATTGAGGATATACGGGAAAAAGCTGTAATGCAGATCGCATCAATGTTACAATATGCTCTAATAGGCCAGCATAGTATGCATGATGCATTGTTTTGCCAGCAGGCAGCGTGGTTAAATTATCACGTATGTCTTTATTTATTAATATCGCTTTAACAATTTTGTTTAAAGTCGGTGAATGTATTTCTTCAATCATCATTCTTAGTTCTTGCCATAACTCTTCTCTTGAAGTGCACGGCATTTGTACTAGGGATTGTATATCAATACTATCTTCTGGGGTAGATAAACGAATTCGTTGGATTTGTATCTGCCTTTGATTTCGAAAAATTGTAACTATACCATCCACTTTAACAATTTTTTTTACTTCAAAAGATGTTTTTTGCTCTTCAGAAATATCCCAAAGCTTTGCCGAGATTACTCCAGAACGATCACCTAACACCAGATCGAAATACTCTGAACCATTTGTCGCTATTTTTTGTTGCAATTCTTTAATAAGGTAGAAGCCAATCAAACGGTCTCCTTGATCCGCATCTATAATTAACGTCAATTCCTGCACCACCTTTTATTTGTAAACACTTTCATCACTAAATTAGAGCTTGTAACTGAAATTTAGCATCCACTAATTAATATAATATTAAACCTAAATAATTTTATAGTACAAAAAGCACCTACTCCACTTGAGCAGATGCTTTCTTCATTTACCACTCGTAAGGGGAAAGAACGCCAACTAAAACCTTAGATAACGATAAGTTTTTGTTAACTGCCCCTATGAAAGTCTAAAAATCCGATATAGCAAAACCTTATTTTAGTAACCACCGCAGATTACTCCTATGTATTAATAAACAGTGGGAGATCTATAATTACTTTACTCCCACTGTTTACAGTTAAATATATTATTTAGTTAGACGAACAGTATCTCTAGCAATCATTACTTCTTCGTTCGTTGGAATGATTATTACTTTTACTGGAGAATGTGGGTAGTTTAAGAATGCTTCTTTTCCACGCACTTTATTTAACGATGGATCCCAATAAACTCCCATAAATTCTAGACCTTTTAATACACGGGCACGGATTTCGTCACTATTCTCACCAATACCAGCTGTAAAGATAACTGCGTCAACACCATGCATCCGTGCAGCATAAGATCCGATATATTTGTGAATACGAGAAGTAAATACCTCTAAAGCTAGTTCAGAACGTTCGTTCCCTTCTTGTGCTTGTTGTTCAATATCACGAAGGTCACTTGAGAAACCTGATAAAGCTAACATACCACTCTTCTTATTTAAAACATCAATTACTTCTGCAGCAGTTTGTCCAGTTTTATCCATAATATATGGAATTAATGCCGGATCAATGTCTCCAGAGCGCGTACCCATCGTTACACCTGCTAACGGAGTAAAGCCCATTGATGTATCAATTGATTTTCCACCTTCAATAGCAGCAATACTTGCTCCATTACCTAGGTGACAAGAAATTAAACGTAATTGTTCAAGTGGTCTTCCTAATAGCTCAGCTGCTCTTTCAGATACATATTTATGTGATGTACCATGGAAACCATATTTACGGATGCCGTACTTTTCATAGTACTCGTAAGGAAGGCTGTATAAATATGATTGTTCAGGCATTGTTTGATGGAAGGCTGTATCAAAAACTGCAACCGCAGGAACATTTGGAAGAACTTCCTTAAATGCTTTCACACCAACGATATTCGCTGGGTTATGAAGCGGTGCCAAATCCGAAACATCTTCGATACCGCTTAGAACTTCATCTGTAATTAATACGGAATCATTAAATTTCTCTCCACCATGAACAACCCGGTGTCCGATACCTTCTATTTCATCTAGAGATTCAATAATCCCTAAGCTTGTTAATTTATCTAATAAAATCTTTACAGCTTGAGAATGGTCTGAAATATTAAGTGTTTCTTTTTTCTTTTCCCCTGAAACTTCAATTTGAAAAATTGAATCTTCTAACCCTATTCTTTCTACAATCCCTTTTGTCACTACTGTTTCTTCCGGCATTTCAAGTAGTTGAAACTTTAATGACGAGCTTCCCGCATTGATCGCCATGATTTTTGACATTTACTACATCTCCTTCAAGAATATAAATTGTTTTAATCCCTTAACTACATTTAATTATTACTGAAATGTTCATACCTTCTCATTTAATCACTGTTAATCGTAGATTTCAATACCTTTAGAACAATTTCCTAAAAAAAATCATATTTTGTTAGTACAGTTTATATTAAATTACTGATAACAATTGATATAACAAGAAAGAAACTAACCAAACAAACTTCTGTAACACAACAAATCGACAACCTGTATTACCAACATTACTATAGTAAAAAACTAAATTTACTACCCATTATTCTTTTTTAGCTTTCCAATCAGCAATATTTTTATTAGATAAAATATCGAAGGAAAAACCCTGACATTCTAGCCAAGGTTATACTCACTCATATTTCTCTATTTAAACATCCTAATTTAAATATGCTTCAAGCCAATTGTTTATACTATTTATCATCTCTGTTAAGGCTTGTTTATTTGAAAAAGAAGGTAGTTCTGCTAAAAGCGCCTGATTCGGGGCTTTAACCCCTTCTCCTTTTTTCCTAATTATAAAAATACTTTTTCCGTGGTTATCATGTTTAAACATTGATTTCGGCAATTGTAATAAAGAATATATATGAGCATGTTCTTTAATAAAACTATGTAACTGTTTTGCTTGTTCGGTTTCAAACATTGTGTTAGGAATTAAAAATAGTAGAAATCCACCTTGCTTCGTATAATTTAGCATTTGTTCAATTATCAGGTGGTGAGTGTAAGACATACCATTCTCTGCTTTTAGTTTATATCGTTTTGCTACTTCTTCATTAGGGTAATGGCCTACTGGTAAATCAGCAACAACTACATCTACAGGATCAATAAAAATTTCAGTTAAGCTGTCTTGATGGAAGAATTCTACATTATGCTGTTGTAAATTGGCACTTACATAGGCTAGTTGTAGTAGTGTCTCGTCCGGTTCGATCCCAAAGCTATCTATTTTTTTATTTGAATTATTTAATACTGTTGTAAGTAGATTACCTGAACCTACAGATGGATCTAATAGACGAACATATTCTTTTTTCTCTGTTAGTTTATTTACTAAGAAACTCACAAACATACTAACTGCATCTGGAGTCATTAAATGTTGCGGTTGTGTACCTTCCTTCATTCCTTTTAAGATTGCTAATTGAAAAGTCTTGCGAATTTGCTCATTCGAAAATTGATCAACCTTAACATTTGCCAAGGTAGTTTTCACCTTTTTATAAGCTAATTCACTTAATGGTTGTTCAATTTCACCTTGAAAAAGAAATTCCCCCGTAATGATAAGTGCTTCTAAATATGTAAGTTTCTGGTCATTTTGAATTACTTCTACACTTTCATCTATACTGTTAAAAAACGTTTCAAAACTAATCTCTTGACCCATATAAAACCTCTCCTTTCTCAAGTGTTTATTCTACATCTTTTATTCCATCCTGAGAAGAAGATTATACATCTTTTACTCATTTAACTGTACTTGAAAGGCTTTTACCGAAAAAAACAGTGCCTCACCTAGCAATTCTTTCTCGAGTTTGTTAAAAAAACATGAAAAAAGCATCCTAACTAATTTTACATACGTCTTATGTTAAATAACCAAAGTAAAAAACGCACAATATGTGCGTTTTTTATTGATATTATAATAATCCTACTACCATTGTCTTTTAAAGCTGTAATTGTTTTGTGAGTTAGATGGTCTCGACGTTACCTTAACTTCTTAATATTGTTTGTTGCGCCTTCCGGTTTTTAATGGAATCTAAATTAATGCTTTAGCTGCCTCAATCGCCGCTTCGTAGTTAGGGTGATCAGTAGCTTCAGAAACGTATTCTACGTATGCAACTTCCCCTTTACTATTAATGACAAATACCGCTCTCGTTAAAAGCCTTAATTCTTCAATTGCAACACCATAAGCTGTTCCAAACGATAGGTCACGATGATCAGATAATGTTTTAACTTTTTCAATACCTACTGCCCCACACCAACGCTTTTGAGCAAACGGTAAATCGACGCTTATTGTTAAGATGTCTACACCGTTTAGTTTAGCTGCCTCTTCATTAAAGCGCCTAGTTTGAGCATCGCACACCCCTGTATCAAGGGATGGAACAACACTAATAACTGTAACCTTATCTTTAATATTTTCTAATGTGAATGGAGTTAAATCATTCTCTAACACCGAAAATTGTGGAGCTTTGTCCCCTACTTTCACTTCATTACCTATTAAGGTTATAGGATTTCCTTTAAATGTTACGTTAGCCATATGAACTGCCTCCTCATAATAACAATCTTTACACTGTTAATATAGTTGTATTTTTGCGAAATTTCAAGAAATATGCTTCTTACAACTTTCTAGCTTCAAAATTTTACCTAGCTAGAAAAGCGCAAGCGCCTTGGTCACGAGCAGCTGCTCCTGTGCCACTCCGTTTGCTCGTCGCAAAGCCACTTCGAAGTATTCCAAGTAGTAGCTTCACTGGGGCGTCCTTTGACAGAAGCCGCTCTTTGCTTCTTACGTGCTCGTCTTCAAGTACTGCTTCATAGTAAGCTTCCTCGAAGCAGTGTTTTGTGCGATGAGTAACCGCAGGAGCAATTGTTTTCCGTGCGACGAGTAACCGCAGGAGCAAAGCTGCATGAAGCTAATCAACGAAGGATTTCAAGAGGTAATTGAAGTCAGTTGCTTGACTGAAGTAACCGAGCTACTAGGCTGCTTGCGCTAGACAGTTTCCAAGTTAGAATTTATAAAGCTGAACTTCAATCAGTGGGGGTCTTACTTGCCCCTTAAGAGTGGGATAAATTCTGATTATATAAAAAAACTGCGCTTGAGAAAATCACCTCAAGCTCAGTTTTTAATTATAATTCAAACTTATCATTGTTTGTAATTGGATTTGCTGTACTCTGGTTTTCATTGTGATTTTTATTATTACCTAACATTTGTTGAATTTTATCCACTACTTGAGGTGCAAAATCCATTAACTTTTCATAAAGGTGTGTATTTTCATCCAAATGAACCATTTTAACTCCAGATGCATTTACAATCAAAAATGCAATTGGTGTAATTGAAACACCACCACCGCTACCACCACCAAATGGGTGCTCTTTATCACTAGTTCCAGGTTTATCAATGACAAATTGACTTCCCCCAGCCGCAAAACCAAAACCTACTTTTGAAACTGGCATGATAACACTTCCGTCAGGAGTTTCCACCGGATCTCCAACAATTGTATTAACATCTACCATTTCCTTTAAATTTTCCATAGCCGTTTTCATTAGGCCTTGAATTGGATGTTCTGACATTTAAGTATAACCTCCTCGCTTTAAGTACCTTTTTGCTCATACAAATTTCCCGACGTAAACTTTGGACGTTTTTTCCAATGCTTTACGGTTTGCAAAGCTGCGATTATAGCATACCCTAGTCGAAATGAAATCATACATGAAATTTGAGTATGTGAAGTCAGTTTTTGAAAGGTCGGGTTTACTTCAATAAGTGGCTCAACTTTTAACTTCATATAATGAGAAATGATACCAAGTGTACTTCCTTTTATTGCCCATGCCGTACCAACTAAAGTACCTGTAGAAGCTGCATCACCAATACCTAAATGACTACTCCAAGAGAAGTGATTAATTGATATACGATTTAAAAACCTTTTAACTATTTTATGAAACCCTACGACATGTCTTAAAAAACCTTTTATCTTACGAAGGTCACGTAGTATTATCTCTGGGGTGATTTTTTCTGTCTTCTCATTATCACCTACTGCTGAATGTTGTTCTTCTTTAACAATAATAGAAGCGGAATCTTCATCAATTTTCAAGACAGGAACGCTTATTTTATAGGAAGCTAAGCCAAAGAAGGTGGATATTTTTATAGCAAGCTCATCATTATCTTGATTATGAGAGTAATTAATATTTACTTTTATTTTTGCAAAAGGAAGCAATACGAGAGAAGTCGTAATCGATATCACTACCCACCAAATCCAATGCATGGCAAATTCCTCCTTCTCAATCATTATCGCCTTCTCTATATAAAAATAAACAATGAAAAAGATTGAACTAAAAATCAAATTAACTTAGTTAACTATATTTCCTCATGAATTACGTACGTATCACCAACCATATCATGTAAACCTTGTTTTTTCTTTTGAAATGCAACAATGAGATATAGAAAATATGTCAAAATGAAAACTTGTAAAATATATCTACCTACTACTTCACGAAAAATGACAGACGACCACGTTAACGGCTTGTTATTAACATGAACAACCTTTATCCCAAAAACCTTTTTCCCAATTGTTTGTCCCCACTTTTTTGTTAGTAATAAAAAATATAAGGCAGTTACAAAAGCGATTAATACTGCTTCTATTGAAAAAAATGCAATTCTAACGTTTGATAACCCCAACATAGATAATACCGAAGTTACAACAATGCCATTTATACTTGCAACAACGACTAAATCTAGCAAGTAAGCCCAAAATCTCATCCAAAAACCAGCATACCTATAGTTCTTTTCTTCTTTTTCAATGGTTACTTTTTGCTCCAGGTGTTGTTCATCCATTCTATCTCACTCCATTTTATAATCTGCGTCATATAAATACATTAAACTAGGTGAATTAGAATACCTTATAAGTTGCTTTAATCCTAGTGGGTCTTGATTTTTGGAAACCATATTCTGCATCGTCATAGTTAAAAAGCCCGGAAAGCTAAACGGAGCTTCATACTTTACAACATCAATGTCACCTCTACCAATATCTTGACGCATAACATCGATTACTACATCTATATTTCCTATCCCATCTACTAACCCCAAATCTAGCGCTTGTTTTCCAGAATAAATCCTCCCATCAGCAAGCTTTCTTACTTCTTTGGTTGCTATTTGTCTTCCATTAGCAATGACATCTACAAATTTTTCATAAGAATCATCAATGATTGATTGTAAAATTTCTCTTTCAGCTTCAGTCATCTCACGCATAGATGACATAATGTCTTTATATGGACCACTCTTGATTGTTTCTGTACGGATGCCCAAATTATCGGCAAGCTCACTTACATTAATCGCCTGCATAATAACTCCTAATGAACCTGTAATAGTTGCTTCATTTGCAAATATTTTATCAGCAGGGGCTGCAATATAATACCCACCTGATGCCGCTAAGCTCGCCATAGAAATGTAGACAGGTTTACGATATTCTTCTTGAATTTCTAATATTAAATCATGAATTTCTGCACTTTCTACTACTCCACCCCCTGGGGAATTAATTCGAATAATAATCCCATCTACAAGGTGGTCTTGACTAGCATGTCTCAACATCGAAAGAAAGTTTCGGTGGTTATATGTCACAGTTTCAAAAATAGATGGCGCATCATAACCTTCTTGAATAACACCATTCACGTACAAAACAACAATTTTCCCTTGCCCATTACCTTTTTCGATTACCTTTTCATGCCAAACTTCATCATCACCACTAGCTAACCACCCAGCCCATTGCCCCGTCGTCCTAGTTGTGACCGAACTAATAGCAATGGAAAGTAAGAAAAGTAAAAAAGCTAACCCTAAAGCAAACCAACGTTTACTACTCAAAAAAACCATCTCCTTTTATGAAATTATAGTATTTTATGGAGGATTTTCCTATTAAACATTAGAAATAATAGGATAGTATAACATTTCGTCTAAAATACCTAGCTAAAGGAGGAACGAAAATGCTTACTAAAAGAAACGTTTTTCTATTTTATAAGCCCACTAATGAAATTGAAGAAAAAATTAAGCCATTTAAAGAACTATTAGTACAATACAACTATCGGCTCGTTTCTAATTACAAGGAAGCCCATATCATCGTTAGTATTGGCGGTGACGGCGCTTTTCTTCAAGCACTACGAAAAACAGAATTTCAACAAGAAGCCTTGTATTTAGGTGTGAACAATGGTGATCATTTAGGCTTTTATACTGACTTTTCACTGAATGACCTCACTTCCATCGATGAAGCTCTAAAAAATGAAAATGTCGAAATCCGCCAATACCCAGCTATTGAAGTAACAATTAATGACGAAAAACCATTTTACTGTTTTAATGAATGTTCAATCCGTTCAAATGTTATCCGGACATTTGTCGTTGATGTTTTCATTGATGACATATTTTTTGAACGTTTCCGTGGTGACGGATTAATCGTTTCCACTCCTACAGGGAGTACTGCTTATAATAAATCAGTGGGGGGTGCTGTAGTGGACCCTCGTTTAAAAGCAATTCAATTAACAGAAATTTCATCTTTGAATAATAATGAATTTCGTACTTTAGGATCCCCTTTAATATTAAGTGGTAATAGCTCCATGAAACTGAGCGTCGTTCAAGACGGAAACGACTATCCAATTATTGGTGCAGATAACGAAGCATTAAGCATTCGCCATTGCCACGATGTTAAAATAAAACTTGCTGATATAAAAATAAAAATGTTGAAACTAAAAGACAATTCTTTTTTTCAAAGAGTACAGAAGACCTTTTTAAACAAAAATTAACGTAAGAGGCCAACGAATTGGCCTCTTCTGTTTTATGTAGTAAAACCACATCTGATAGAAGTTATTCTTAAAATTCATTTCTTTTATACATCACTGTATTATCAATAACCGTCATCAAAACTTTTGCATCTATTATCTCATCTGGGCCACTAATGTTTAATAGATCCTTATCGAAAACTGTAAAATCAGCTAAATAACCTTTTTTTATCTTGCCTCGAAAACCTTCTTCGCCAATCGCATAAGCGCTACCAACAGTAAAAAGTTGTATAGCTTCAAAGGGGGTTAACTTTTCTTCCGGATGGTAACAAATATGATGATATTCATTTGGACTTCTTCTCGTCACTGCTGCATGAATTCCTAAAAGAGGATCAATTGGTTCAATCGGGGCATCAGAGCCACCTGCACACATAATTTTTTCTTTTAAAAACGTCTTCCAAGCATATGCATATTTTATCCTTTTCTCTCCTAAGCGCTCGATTACCCACGGAAAATCTGAAGCAACAAACCGAGGTTGAATATCTAACACTACCGGCAGTTTTTTTAACTTTTGAATTAATTGCTCATTTACAACTTGAGCATGAATAATCCTATCACGTAAACCCTCTTTACATGAATAAGTAGTAATAGCATCAAGAGCATATTCTAAGGCTAAATCTCCAATTGCATGAATAGCAACAGGCATCTCATAAATCCTTGCTTTTTGAACTAATTCCTTCAGATCCTCTAACGATTGAATAGCAACTCCTTTTTCAAGCGGCTCATCTGAATATGGTTCTTTTAATAGTGCCGTTCTACCACCGATAGATCCATCTGCAAAAATTTTCATCGCACCTAATTGAATAAAAGGCGAAACATCTCCAAAGTGATATCCTAACATATGCATATCGTCGACAACTTCATGATGTACGAGCATATTTGTACGAAACTTCATTTTTACTCCATCGATAATATTTAAAAAAGTTTGAAACGTATGTTCAAAACCATTGTAATAATTTAAATCTTCTGTATGCCCTCCAACATATCCCTTTTTGAGAAGATCATCTATTGAATGAGATAAGGCTTTTGTGAGGTAAGAATCTGATACTAGTGGCATGATCGATTTAACAAGTTCTTGAGCTTGGTCTAATAAATAACCAGTCGGTATACCTTTATCATCTTTTACAATTACCCCACCTTCAGGATTTTCTGTACTTTCATCAATTCCTGCTAATTTTAAAGCACAACTATTCACAACAATTGCGTGACGACATACACGAGTTAACATTATCGGATGTTCTGTTGAAATATTGTCTAGTTGCCCACGATGAATGATTTCTTGTTTTTCAAAATTATTTTCATTCCATCCTTCCGCAATAATCCATTCACCCTTTTCAATTGTTTTTACTCTTCTCTCTATATGTGATAATATTTCTTCAATCGAGGTCATATTTGAAAGGTCTAAACGAATTAATTTTTCACCGTGTCCAATCATATGTAAGTGACTATCTACAAATCCAGGATACAAAAAACTACCTTCTAAATTTATTTCCGACGTAATATTTTTTTGATACTGCTCTCTTAATTCACTAACATTCCCTAAATCAGAAATAATCCCATTCTCTACAAACAAAGCTTCCACAGTATGTGTAGGATTTTGTAATGTGTAAATGGTACCACCATGCCATAATGTTCCCATGTTTTTCTTCCTTTCTCGTTAAATACCTTTACTTATAGTTACAAATTTCAGGAAGTTTTGCAACACAAGAAAAGCGCAAGCGCCTTGGTCACGAGCGAGGTCGTTGAAGCTCGGCACCTTTCCAACTTCAAATTTTATTATACTTTACCTTATAAAAAATAGAGGGGAGACAAAAAGTCACCCCTCACAGCCATTTTTATTTAATTATTGTTGTTGATAACCGCCACCTAATTGTTGTTCAGCCATTTGAACTAGACGCTTAGTAATTTCACCACCAACAGAACCGTTAGCGCGAGAAGTTGCATCTGGTCCTAATTGAACACCAAACTCAGAAGCGATCTCATATTTCATTTGATCAAGAGCTTGTTGAACACCAGGGACTAATAGTTGATTTGAACTGTTGTTATTAGTTGCCATTGTATCTCACCCCCTTGTACACATATGATGTGTATCCTTGAGGGAATCAATACAAAAAACCACCTGGTAATTGTTGCAAGAAAAGTCGAGGTGCCTCGATTAGGTCCTTGGCACCGGAACTAGACAAAGAAAAGTGGAGACTCACACAAAGGGTTGCTCTTTACCTACTTTATGTGAGTTGAAATACTCCAAAAGCTAGAACTTGAAAAATATTTATCCCACTCTTAAGGGGCAAGTAAGACCCCCACCTCAAAACTTAAAAAAATCGAGAAGTTTAGGTGGGGGATAAACTGCCCCTAAAGGTCCGATATAGAATAACTTTCATCAGTGATAGCTGATGATTAGTTATTATTATGCCTGTGGTATAAGTTGAACTAACAATCAGTGGGGGATGAAGGAAAACCCCCACTGATTGAAGTTCAGCTTTATCGCTAATTATTATAATAATTCTCCAAACGCATTATCGGTTTCTTTAGTTGGGAAAATATCAATTATTTCTACATTTGAAACAGCTTCTTGCACCAATGCTTCAATATCTAACTTTTCTTCAAATAAATTTGCTTTATCTCTAGTTGGCTTAGTTTTTGTTTCCGGTGGTAAAAAGATTGTACAACAATCTTCATAAGGAAGAATTGATAAATCATATGTTCCAATTTTTTGCGCGAGTTCAATTACCTCTAATTTATCCATAGTTACTAATGGACGTATCATCGGCATATTCGTTACCTCATTGATCGTATGCATACTGTGTAAGGTTTGACTTGCAACTTGCCCAAGGCTTTCACCAGTAGTAATAGCAAAAGCCTTTTGTTCTTGAGCTATTCTCTCACTTATTCGAAGCATCATTCGACGCATAATAGTCATTGTATAGTTACTTGGTATATTTTTGTGTATTGTCATTTGAGTTTTTGTAAAAGGAACAACATGAAGTCTAATTTTTCCACCGTACTCTGTTAAGACTTTGGTTAAGTCTATAACCTTTTGTTTTGCTCGTTCGTTTGTATAAGGCGGGCTGTGAAAGTGAATTGCTTCAATCTTCACACCACGTTTCATAGCCAAATAACCAGCAACAGGACTATCAATCCCTCCTGAGAGCATTAGTACTACTTTACCACCAGTCCCTACAGGAAGCCCACCAGAACCTTTGTAAACCGCGCAACTTATATAAGTAGAAGTTTCTCTTACTTCTACTTTTACTTCAATATCGGGTTTATGTACATTTACTGTTAAATCTTTAGTATTCCTCAAAATATAGCTACCAACTTCGTAATTTAACGTTTGCGAATTAATCGGAAAACCTTTATTCGCTCTTTTGGCGGATACTTTAAATGTCATTGTTCCAGACAGTACTTCCGAAATAGCTCTTAATGCTCCATCTTGAATTTTTTCAAGCTCATTATCAACCTTAACCGCTAAACTAAAGGAATGTATGCCAAATATTTTTGACAGTTTTTCAGCGATCTCTTCATGATTTTCTCCATTTAATTTAATAAACATTCTTCCAAACGTTCTCTCAATTTTGGCAGCTGGATAAGGCTTTAATGCTACCTTAATATTTTCTTGCAATCTTCTTTCAAACGTAGATCGATTTTTTCCTTTTAATGCTAGTTCGGCGTATCGAATAACTATGTGATCATAATTCATACTTATTACCTCATCACTTCTTTTAATTGTTTTATTATTTCTTTTAAAGCTAAAATGAACTCATTAACCTCATCTACTGTATTTCCAAACGAAAAACTAACCCTAATAGCACTTTCCGCCCTTTCTAAACCAATACCTGTAGACATTAATACACGACTAGGCTCTGCTAATTTCGAGGAACAAGCAGACTTAGTAGAAACGTACATTTTTCTTTCACCTAGCGCTTGAATAACCACTTCAGGCTTCATTTTCGGTATTGAAAAATTAATAATATGTGGGGCACTATTTTCCATAGGGCTATTAATTATTACACCCTCTATTTCATGAAGATTATTAACTAAATGATCTCTTAGCTCTCTTAAGTGTTCCTTATTTTCCACATATTTTTCCATAGATATTCTTAGCGCTTTGGCCATCGCAATAATCCCTGGAATGTTTTCTGTTCCAGCGCGTAAATTATGTTCTTGAACTCCACCTGTAAGCAATGGATATAACCTTACACCATTGCGGACATATAAAACCCCAGTCCCTTTAGGCCCATGAAATTTATGACCAGAAATCGTAAGCAGATCAATATGATAATCTTTTATTGATATTGGCACTTTACTCATTCCTTGTACGTGATCAACATGGAAATATACTTTAGGGTATTTTGCGAGTAGCTCTCCAACTTCTCTAATAGGCTGTATTGACCCTAATTCATTGTTCACATGAATCATCGATACAAGAATTGTGTCATCACGTAGTTCCCTTTTCAATTCTTCTATAGAAATAACCCCGGCTTCATTTACGTTCAAATACGTTACATGAAAGCCACGTTTTTCTAATTGCTCATAAGCCTCAAAATTTGACGCATGTTCTACTTGCGTAGTAATAACGTGTTTCCCTCGACCTTGATGTTGTAAGGCAGTCCCTTTTATTGCTAAATTATTTCCTTCTGTCCCACCAGAAGTAAAAATAATTTCTTTTTTATTAACTTTAAGAAGCTTTGCTATTTGATCTCTTCCTTGATCCAATAGTATTTCTGCCTCTTTTCCTAATGTATGTAAAGACGAAGGATTTCCAAAAAACACTTCTGAAACCTTACCATAGGTTTCAATTACTTCTTTATAAGGTTTAGTTGTAGCACTATTGTCAAAGTAAATCATTGCTACTCTCCTTTAAAAATTTCTAAAAATAAAATTATTGAGCAAAGAAATAATACTAACGGATTTTTCACAAAATCTTTGCATTTAAATATAATATCACAACTGAATAAGGATTAAAATAGTACCCGAATACAGCTGTATTTTAAAACTTTTACATTACGACCATAGTATCTCACTTAAACGAATTAAAGACCAACAATCAATGTTGGTCTTTGTTTATAATTGATAATAAAACGTCAATCGAAATTACTCCATCTGGGGCATATTTCGCAAAATCTCCTTTTCGAATTCCACGAGTTATTATATCAATTCCATCGTTAGTTGTTGCTATTTCTTTTTGTTCTTTTAATACATCTTCTTCCCTTGGATCTGTTGTTGGTTCCTCTTCTGCATTTTGTAGACTACTAATTTGGGTTGGTTCACTATAAAGAGTTTTTTCATTGACAAGAAATGTATGCATAACCATGAACCAAACCGTTATACATGCTACTCCAACAACCGAGAGCAATAGCCATCTTACCACCAACATCACCACCTTTTCACTTTTAATATTACCCTAAAATAGCTGTTTTTGTACACAACTGCCAATAATTTCATCCTCATATTTAACATACACTATTCATTATAAGGAGAAAGAAAACTCTCAAATCAAAAGGTGCTGGCACTAGTCAATTTTCCAACTTGAGGATTTACGCTTTCTTATCCTTTGAAAAAAGATCTAGCATAAGCTAGACCTTTTCCATAACATAAGAACTAATTTTTTCTAACACATTAGGATCAACTGTCTCAATCGCTGTTAACGCAATCTCTAGCGAGTCTCCATACTGATAGTTTCGAAAACTTTCTTCCGCTTTATTTAATTCCTCATGGATATAAGCATTGTTGCTTCTAAAACGATTCCCGTATTGGATGACTCTCTCAGTAGTTAATGCCTGTTCGACCGTAGCTGTAATCAAGTTATACACTTCATTTACATTTTCTAATGCTAACTCCATTGCATTATTCACCTCTTGAATAACAAGGGGAATTTTTTCCATTCTATCATTAGCTTCACTCAGACTTGCTTGGGCCTCATCCAATTTATAGAGAATTTCCTCTGGCAAACCCGGTATGTTGCTTTTTTTAATTATTCGTTGACCTTGATGAATTTTCCCTCTAAGTTCCTTTAAGGTTTCTTTAGCCTTTAATTCATCTTTACGTAATGCATTAAGTGTCTGTTGACAATTTTCTAGTGTACTTTTCCGATCGACTAGTTCTTCTTTATATTCCTCAATACTCTTTTTAATATCAATATACGATTGTTTATATCCGAAAACTAATTCCTCAATTACCCTCAATCTATTTAATTGATCTTTCATTTGCTTTTCAATTTTCAAAGTTAATTTTAAATCATCTTCAGGTATACGATAACTAAGTTTCACATTCTCCACTTCATTTTTCAGTCCCAAAAATTGTTCATGTAAACTTTTGGTTTCTTCATTAATGTTATAAAGTTCATAATGTACATATTGCTTAGCTAACACCTCTTGTTCTAGCGTATCATATATTTCATCAATAATATGGTAAATTCCCGTAACTGGACTAGTGACAGCTTCAACGTCCCCTTCTTCAACAAGATTAAAAAGTTGTTTTAATTCCTTTTTTATTTCTTGAATATCATTTTTGAATGAGAAATGTTCAAGTATATAGCCGTCCTCTTCCATCTCCCTTATTCCTAGTAAAAGTTCTTCGATTTGGGATGGAATTTCCTTTTGAATTTGCACGAGAATTTTAGGTGTTTCATCAATTTTCCACTTTTCCTTAGCGATCTCTTCTTTCATCATCGTTAATATTTCACTAGCTTCAAAATAATTACCTTCTTTTGTAGCGTGCTCAAAAAACAAAAATGATTTATCAATCTCTTTTATTCTGCTTTCAAAAGAATTGACCGTTGTACCTAAAGCACCTTTATTTACTGAAAAATGAGCCTTCAATTCATTGAAAAAACTACGAATTTCATCAATTTGTTGACGATTCTCTTCTTCGCTTTGTATCAATGATTTTATATCTGCCATCATTAGTTGAATACTATTTTCGATATTCGTTAATTCTTCTGCAATTATTATCGATATATTTTTTGCTTTTACAAATCTATACTTATTTGCTGCTTCTTCAATATCAAATAACTTTTCTTCTAAATTTGGAAGCTTTAAAGTAATGATATCATCCCATTCATTGCGCCAACTTTCAAATTTAGTTTCCGTCTCCCCAGACATATTTAAGCCTTTAATTTTTGAAATTTCATCCGCGACCGGTTTATTCATAATCTGAATCTTCCAAGCTTCTAGCCGATCGACTTCATTGTATATTTTTTTCCTTGATATTACGCCATAAATAATAAACGCTAAAGTAATGATTAATAATCCGTAAACAACCTGCATCTGTACGAGTCCTCCCACCTAATAATCATTTTATGTATGTTCGTTCTTACTTGAAATTTCCCCTAAGTAAATTTTGATTTGTTATGAATATTTAACACCATAAATTTTCCGTATATTAGATAAATTCTTTAAACAGTGGCTTTTTTTCATCCACAACTAAATGTCAATTAAAATAATGCAATCTTAAAGACAGTTCATCCCATCTAACCCTTTTGTTTCTCATAAGTTTTAAGTTGGATTTATGTTTCAGTTTAAGAGTGTACTAAAATTCATATTTTCAATATTAACATGATACCATGAATAAACAAATTTTGACTTATTTTTTTTTACAAGGCAAAAAAAAATCAAAAGGTTTCATTTTCTCCTATATTGGAGAACCATCATTACCCTTTGATCGTCACTTAATATAAAGCTATATTCAATTGTTTTTTAATTTTTTCATCATTTTCAGTATACAAAAATTCTTGCAACCATTTTTTAATATGCTTCATATATTGTTGAACAAAGTAACTCTCATGAGGATATAGATGATAAACTTCACGGATATATTGAGGTTGTGAATAAGGCATTGTTAATAGTGCTCGTATTTGTATTGAAATAAAATCACAAGATAAATTTCGGAACTCTTCTTTATCAATTCCTGCTTCGATAATCGCCTTCATGAAATGTTTTTCCTTCATAAAATAAGTCATCATTAATTCTCTAACTAATGTTGAATCTAATGTTACTTCCCTATGAACAAACCTTGCTAAATGATGGTTATGCTGTTGATATTTCAGTATTTTTTCCACTATTGAAAACAAACAGGTTTTTGGAGATGCCGATTTTAAATCTTGATATGCTTCTTCTAAAATTTTGTTATAACCTTCAAAAAATTCAACCATTAACTCCTCTAGTAACCCTTGTTTATTACCAAAGTAATATGAAATTAACGCAACATTCACTCCAGCTCGATCAGCAATTGACCGAATTGACGTACCACTATAACCTTTTACATTAAATAGCGATACTGCGGCATCTATTACTTTTCGTTTTGTTTTTTCACCTTTATCCATAACCTTCACCTCTACCCTTTTTCATTTTTTCTTCAATCATTCATGATTTATCTGCTAGGTGAAAAAAGACCCCTTCATTACTTTTTTATCCATGCTACTCCGCTTAATATGTTACTTCTTACTATTCCATAGGATCTCCTGCCTAATATTATCGATAGTAACCTAAAATCTTTCATCAATATCTGATAAAAAACGAGATAAAAAATTGAAATAAACGAAGAAAAAAAGTAAGAAATTCCGAAAAATAGAGTTTAATCTCGAAATGCATAGAAAAAAAAAGAGAGTTGATAGTCATATAAGGAAACCTTTAATAACTATCAACTCCATATTTTTTACGTATTAACAATATCGTCTCCGTAGATAACTACAGCATTTTTCCCACTTCTTTTTGCTTTATATAAAGCTTGATCAGCGTATCTAAATAATGTTTTTAATGATTTATCTCGATCAATCTGCTTCCAATCCGAAACCCCACAAGAGATCGTTACTGTGGGATTTGTAATTTCTTTAACTTTTTTTCTGATCCGTTGGGCAACTAATTCCCCAACCTGTTTGTCTGCCTTTGGAAGGTAAACAGCTAATTCTTCTCCGCCCCATCTAGCAGCGATATCAGTATTTTTTATATTTTCCTTTAAAACATTAGCGACTTGAATTATAATATCATCACCAATTTGATGACCATGGATATCATTTATTTCCTTAAAATTATCAATATCTATTAATAAAAAACAACCATAAGCATCCTTTTCCATCGATTCATTTATTCTTTCATCTAAAAAATTTCTTGCATAAAGTCTCGTTAAATGGTCAGTGATAACTAATTTTTCTAGTTCCTCATGTAGCATAGAATTTGTAAAAGCTAATGTAGAGTGATGAATTAATGACTGAAGTAATTTAAACTTATTAAAAGAAAAATGATATGCATGCTCGTGTACAATGATAACCGCTCCTTTTAGTTCACCTTTTTGCACCATTGGAACAGCAATAAAGGAACGAAACGGTCTTAATAAATGGGGTTCTTGAGACGCTAGATCTCCAATAAACAATGCATCCATATCCATTTTAATTCGTTCAAAAAAAGGTGCTATTTCTTCTGTACTTGATTCTTTTAAAAAGTATTTCGTACTACCTTCAATCACTTTAATTTGACCATTCTTTCGAAACATAAAGAAACCTATTTCTTGAGCATTAAATGAAAGCTTAATCTGCTTTGTCATATAATTAATAGTTTCTGATAACCTTAAATTTAAGTTAAGTTGGTGAGCTGTTTTATTTATTAACTGTAAATCTTCGACAAGTTGCCTTGACTGCTGATAAAGTTCGGCGTTTTCAATGGCATTTCCCCCTGTGTCTGCTAATACTTCTATAAACTCTATTTCATGATTTTTAAAAACCGAAGAGTGTCTCCCAATAATTTTCAACACACCATATACTCCCTGTTTCCCTCTTAGAGGAGCATAAACAATAGAGTTTTTTCCCTTCCTTAACCTTTCAATGTGTATTTTCCCAGTTAAGTAGGCATTAGTCGCCATCTCATTTGTTGTATCTTTACTATAACTTAGTTGTTGAACTGGTAAATCTTCGCCTACTTCCCACTCATGTGACAATAGAAGTTGTATTTCAAAGGTTGAGAATACTTGCTTTGAAGCATTGATAATCTCAGCTAAGATTGCACTCACATCCATTGTAGAATGGAACTTCTTCGTCAATTGTAGTAAAAGTTCTTTTCGCTTCTGATCTTTCTGTTTTTTTTCATATGTTAAAAGTTTATAAATTAACTTTTTAACTTTCTCAATTATCTCTACAACAATATTAATATGATCAGATTTGATCTTACCATGTTTTTTTCCGCAAACCAAAACCGTCCATAGTAATTGATTATACTCAATTGGGATTAATACAAAATCCTCAAAACATTCATCATAAACTAGAATTCCATTTTCGTTAGCTACACGTTTCGTTATTACATTTACACAGTCACGATCTTCTACTGTCATTAATAATTTATTAATATCTTCAGTTCGTAATAGGTAACGTTCAGAAAGTACAAATGAGCTTGTTGCATAACAAGGTCTTAATAAATCTTCATTCCGATTTAGAAGAGTTAATAAAAAATCATGTTCACTAAACATTTTTTTAAATTCATTTAAAAACGCTTCTGCAAATACTGGAAACTCATCAGTATAATCTGTTTCCTTTAATATTTGAATAATCATTCTGTCAAAGGTTTCAACTTGATAATTCGTGTCATTTTTGTATGCAATGTATTTAGATGTCATGACAAGCGATTGCTTTAACCCAAACAATAAAGGGCGAACCATTTTAGGATCAGTATCTATAACTGCAATAATGATACCTAAATAACCGTCCCAAGAATGATAATTATTTGGCACTCGTAGTGTAAGGGGAATAGCGTCGATTAGGTAATCCTGCTTTTTATATGGTACATGATCTAATTCGATTTTATTAGGAAAACAATTTATTATTTCTAAGTCATTGGGATCAACAACCCCAATTTCTTTCATTATTACCATTTGCCCCTCTTTATTAGCTATAAAAAAAACGCAAGGAGAAATGGTTTCACAGAACTGCTCTTCTAGGTGAAATGCACTATAAAAGATTTCAGAAAAATCTATAACATCTATATTCTTATCCCCTTTAATCATTAAGCTCACCTCACTTATTGCACAAGTTACGTTAAATTTCTGTAGCTATTCTATAATTATATTAGAAATAGTTATTTTTTACTATAAAAACCTAAAAATTAACATTCTATTTATCTTCGCACAATACTACTTACCTTTGTCTTTGACAGGTAAGGTACATTTTCAACTAAAAATAGTTTGATGTCGGCGGATTGGACTTATGAAATTCTCACTAAATATTTTTTGAAAGTATATAACCTATTTTATCTTACATCTTAAGGTAGAATAATTAGTCAATCCTTTATTGACCAGACTAAGGTTAACTTTTTATTAAGTAAAACTTGACTTTCTTTACTAGAAAACATATACTCTTATTTGTGTAAAATAAGACAGCCAAGGTAAACTTCATCTGACACTCTTCTCATTTTATACCTCCTTTATTGCGGCTGCAATTAGTAAAGAGGTGCATTGTGTAACTTCCAGCTGTCGAAGCGAAAGTGCATGAATATAAAATGAGCTTTTGAAGGGATTACTAAAACTGTTGTTATTTTATCAATACTAAAATAACAAAGGAGGAGTCATTCATGGCTCGTTATACAGGTCCATCTTGGAAATTATCTCGTCGCTTAGGGATTTCATTAAGCGGAACAGGAAAAGAATTACAAAAACGTCCTTACGCACCAGGACAACACGGTCCTAACCAAAGAAAGAAATTATCAGAATACGGTGTTCAGCTTCAAGAAAAGCAAAAACTTCGTCATATGTACGGTGTAAATGAGCGTCAATTCCGTCGCATTTTCGATGATGCTGGTAAAATGCCTGGAATTCACGGTGAGAATTTCATGATTTTACTTGAGTCACGTTTAGATAACATCGTTTACCGTATGGGCTTAGCTCGCACACGTCGTGGAGCTCGTCAATTAGTAAACCATGGTCACATCGTTGTAGATGGTGGACGTGTTGATATTCCATCATACCGTGTTAAACCTGGTCAAACGATTAGTGTTCGCGAAAAATCAGCTAACCTTGCTGTAATTAAAGAAGCTATTGAAGTTAATAACTTCGTACCTTCTTACATCGAGTTTGATGCTGAAAAATTACAAGGTACTTACACTCGTTACCCAGAGCGTTCTGAGTTACCTGCTGAAGTTACTGAGCAACTTATCGTTGAATACTACTCACGTTAATAAAAAAAACCACGCGTTGCGTGGTTTTTTTTTACATAATCAGAATTTATCCCACTCTTAAGGGGCAGTAAGACCCCCACCTCAAAGCTTAAGAAAATCGAGAATTTTAGGTGGGGGATAAACTGCCCCTAAAGGTCCGATATAGAATAACTTTCATCAGTGATAGCTGATGATTAGTTATTCTTATGCCTGTGGTATAAGTTGAACTAACAATCAGTGGGGGATGAAGGAAAACCCCCACTGATTGAAGTTCAGCTTTATAAATTTCTAATTTGGAAACTGTCTAGCGCAAGCAGCCTATCGCTCGTGACCAAGGCGCTTGCGCTTTTCTTGATTTAATGAATTTCACAATTCATTTTTTGTCAATAAGATACTATATCTAGTTAGTCGAACCAGTAACTAGATATAGATTTTTGCGGCTGATTTTTGGTAATTATGAATTTCGATCAATTGTTATATTTAATCACGAAATACTTCTTTTTACCACGTCGGACAATTGTAAACTGATTTTCAATCCGATCTTGAGTAGTAATCACTTTGTCTAGTTCAGTTGTGCGGACACCATTAACATAAATAGCACCATTCTGAATATCTTCTCTCCCTTGGCGCTTTGATGGTGAAATTTTAGCAGTAACTAACAAATCTAATAAGCTAATTTCTTTCTCACTACTTTCAAAAGACGGAACATCTTTAAAGCCTTGCTTTATTTCATTAGCATTCAAGTCTGCAATATTTCCACTAAACAATGCTTCTGAAATTCGAATTGCTTGAGATAATGCTTCTTTTCCATGAACAAGCTGTGTTACTTCTTCTGCTAATTTTCTTTGAGCACTTCTCTTTTCAGGTGCTGTACGTACTTCCTCCTCTAAGACATTAATTTCTTCATGACTTAGGAAAGTGAAGTATTTTAAGAACTTAACAACGTCACGATCATCAGTATTTATAAAAAACTGATAAAGTTCATACGGAGAGGTTTTTTCTTCATCTAACCATATTGCTCCACCTTCAGTTTTACCAAATTTAGTTCCATCACTTTTCGTTACCAATGGAATTGTAAAACCAAAAGCTTTCGCTTCACCTTCTGTTGACTTTCTAATCAACTCAAGTCCTGCTGTAATATTCCCCCACTGATCACTTCCACCAATTTGCAAACGACAATTTTCATTTTCATACAACTTCAAAAAGTCAAAAGATTGTAAAATCATGTAACTAAATTCAGTAAACGAAATCCCTGTTTGAATTCTTGACTCAACTGAGTCTTTCGCTAACATATAATTCAGTCCAAAATTCTTACCTACATCTCTTAAAAACGAAATAACATCTAAACTCCCAATCCAGTCGTAATTATTAACCGTTTTTGCAGCATTGTCTCCACTAAAATCCAAAAAACGAGATAATTGTTCTCTAATGCGATTACTAAATTGGATAACAATTTCTTTTTCATTTAAAGTACGTTCAGCTTTTTTTCCACTCGGATCTCCAATTAATCCCGTAGCCCCCCCAACAAGAGCAAGAGGTTTATTTCCAGATAATTGAAAACGACGTAACGTTAATACTGTTAATAAATGACCAATATGCAAGCTATCTGCAGTCGGATCGAATCCACAGTATAATGTTACTTGTCCTTCTTCTAATTGCTTTTTTAATCCTTCTAAATCTGTTACTTGATTGATCAAACCTCGATATTCTAAATCCTTTAATAAATCCATTTTTTTCTCTCCTTATTTTGATGACAAATTTGACTTTAAACCATGCCGTTTTTTAAACCGTTCCTTTTTACTTTAATTGAAATTTTATATACATTAATGAATTTCATAATACAGATTTTTCTCAACTTGGAAACTGTATCTATTAATTGTGCATTTCAACTAGGTATAGTTTTACGTGGTTGAATTAGTAAAAAAATTTCAATAAAGTACAAAAAAAGTCCGCCCCAAAGAAGGGACGAACTTACGATCGCGGTACCACCCTTGTTGAAAGTAATGAATACTTCCCACCTCGGAAATATAACGGATTAACCGTCCACTGCTAGTTAAATATACAAATAATATTTGTTCACAGAGGATGCTCTTGGAAGTAATTCATAAGTATTTTTGTACTGGTTTTCAGCTTCCACCAGCTCTCTAAAACAGGGAAATACTTACTACTGTCTCCATTCATAGCTTAGCCTTATTTAAATATATTATTGGTTAATTTTTATCAAAAAAATACCAACGTGTCAATATTTCTTTTTTCGTTAACATTCAAACAATAAATCGACAATGTATGCTATAATGTTTGTTGATTATGTAGGAGGTATTATTTATGGATAATAAACGGTCTGAACGACGCTTCTCAATCAATATGATTGCCAAATTTTTAAGTGAAAAAAAGATATTTAAAAGCTTTCGTATAACATATCAAGTAGTTTGGAATTTACTGTTAATATTCCTTATTTGCTTTGTTTCACTTGCTCTTTTTGTAGGTGGGGCAGGCGCAGGTTATTTTGCATCTCTTGTAATGGACGAAGAAATACGTAGCAAAGAAGAAATGAAAATGGATATTTACAATTATGAAGAAATTTCAGAAGTTTTCTTTGCAGACAACGTACTCCTCGGTGCATTACCTTCTGAATTAGAACGAAGAGAAGTTCAACTAGAAGATGTCTCTGATCATTTGATTAATGCTATTATCGCAACAGAAGATGAGTATTTTTTCGAACATGAGGGAATTGTACCTAAAGCTATTTTAAGAGCAACTTATCAGGAATTTTCCAATTCCTCACTTCAAACCGGTGGAAGCACTTTAACGCAACAGTTAATTAAAAACCAAATTTTAACAAACGAAGTTTCATTTGATCGCAAAGCCAAAGAAATTCTATTAGCAATGCGCTTAGAAAACTTTTTTGAAAAAGAGGAAATTTTAGCAGCATATTTAAATGTTGTCCCTTTTGGAAGAAATGCTAATGGAAGAAATATCGCTGGAGTTCAAGCTGCTGCTCAAGGGATATTTGGAGTTGACGCTAAAGATCTTTCGCTTCCACAAGCTGCTTACATTGCTGGCTTACCTCAAAGTCCTTTTGGCTACACTCCATTTTTATCACAAGGTCGAGGTGTGAAAGAAAATTTAGACCCATCGTTAAACCGGATGAGAACTGTGTTAACGAGAATGCGAGAAAAAGGCTATATAAACGAAAAAGAATTTGAAGAAGCATTAAATTATGATATTAGAGCTAACTTAACGGACCCACTTCCATCAAGTCATCAAAAATATGGAGCACTTATGCAAGAAGCAGAAAGAAGAGCCATTGAAATATTCTCAAATAAGTTAATGGAAGATGACGAGGTAAACCTTAATGAAATAGAAGATCGTGATGAAAGAATAATATTACAAAGCCAATACCGTGAAAAAGCTCGTCGTGACTTACGCAGAGATGGTTATCAAATACACATGACCATTAATAAGGAAATTTATGATGCTCATCAAGAAGTAATAAAAAACAATAACTTATTCGGACCTGCTAATAAACTAGGTGAACCTGAAGAAGTAGGAGCGATTTTACTTGATAATAAAACTGGAGCAATTATTTCATTTGTCAGTGGGCGAGACTTTCAACGGCAAAGCTTAAACCATGCTACTCAAGCGTATCGGCAAAATGGCTCAACGATGAAACCATTATTAGCTTATGCTCCAGCAATGGAACTAGGTGCAATTCAACCAGGTTATATTATGGCTGATACACCGTATTATTACAAAAGCAATCCTAATAAGGCGGTAACAAACTTTGGCAATAACCATTTGGGATTAATGACTGTAAGAGAAGCACTGCAACGATCCAGAAATGTTCCGGCTGTAAAAGCCTTTAATATGATACCGCAAAATTATGGTCGTGAATTATTACTTAAAATGAGGATTACAAACTTACATCCAAATGAGCCATTTGAATCTACTTCTTTAGGTGGTCTTATGTATGGTGTTACGGTTGAACAAAATACTAATGCCTACTCTGTTTTTGCTAATGAAGGGAAGTTTATTCCATCATACATGATTGAAAAAATTGTAGCTAAAGATGGCGAAATTATTTATAACCATGAACATGAAGAAATTGAAGTTTTCTCTCCACAAACTGCGTATTTAACACTTGATGTGCTAAGGGATGTCCAAGTCTCTCCTGGTACAGCTTCAAGATTACCAGGAATGCTAAATTTCCGAACTGACCTTGCTGGTAAAACCGGTACAACGAGTGACACCTATGACTCATGGTACGTAGGGTTTAATCCAAACTTTACTATGGGGGTATGGATTGGTTATGATACTAACAGTCCACTACAGGGACAAACCGGACCAAGAACACAGCAAATTTGGGCTAGTCTTGCTAATGCTGCACATAAGATTGATCCTGGTTTTATTGGTACAAACGAAAGGTTTAAAATGCCGAGTGGTATCGTACGTCAATCATTTTGCGGAGTAACTGGACTATTACCATCTGACTTATGTCGGGAAGCAGGTCTTGTAAAAACAGATTTATTTAATGCTAAATATACCCCTAATAAGGTTGATAATAGCTTAGAAAGAGTAAATTTTGTAATGCTTAATGGTAAACCATACCTAGCATTAGCGAATTCACCACAAGAATTTACACAAAGAGGAATTTCAATTAAAGGTGACTTGTTTAAAGATATTAACAATATCTTAGATTATCTCCCTAATAATTGGGGTAAAATTATTCCCGATCAAACGGCTAAAGACAATGGAAAAACACCTAGTCGATTGACTACGGTCATCAATGAAAACGGAAATCTTAAGTGGCAAAAGCACCCGGATAACGATATCATAGGCTATCGAATCTACCGTGCTCCAAATGGGAGTGGTAATTTCACACGTTATCAAAGCATTAGATCAGATCAAGAGCTTTCCATCACATTAAGTAGCGGAGCCTTTGCCTACAAAGTAACTGCAGTTGATGTTGTCGGAAGGGAATCAGAAGCATCATCTCAAATCATTACTGGTAATTGGCAAGAAAAAATACCGGATGATAATGCAGATAGTGATGATGAAAAGAAAAATGAGAGTAAAAAAGAGGAAAACAACAAAGATAATAAAAAGCAACCTAGTAATAATGATGAAAACAACGAAGATAATAAAAAGCAACCTAGTAATAATGATGAAAACAACGAAGATAATAAAAAGCAACCTAGTAATAATGATGAAAACGATGGAAATGGCAACAATGGAGAGAGTGAAAATCCTCCAAACTCTACAGATTAATATATTTTACCAATTTCACCCGGCTTATCTTTAGCCGGGTTTTTTTAAACAAAACTAATAGAATGTTAAACTTTGAATGCTCGCTTATCCTATAATGCCATGCCAAATTCGTTTTCCTTATTTAAAGAAGCGAAAGAAACAAAATCACAGTTGAAACTGTACTCGCTCATATACGTGACTTAAAAGAAAGTAGTTTTAAGTTTGTAAATTTGATTCGAATCTAATTAATTTATTCCACACTTTGAAAGTGAAAAAAGTGGAAGCATTCACAGTTTTTGCTTCCACTGACTTTTTACAGTATTTTCTCTAGCATATTTTGAACAATAGTATAAGAACGTTCTGATGCGAGCTTAGTAAATTCGGTAAAATTAACATTTGCTTCACCATTGGCTTTGTCTGACATTGATCTAATCACAACAAAAGGTATACTATTTAACATTGCCACATGTGCAACAGAAGCCCCTTCCATCTCCACACATTTCCCTGAAAATACTTTGTCAAGCTCTTCTACCTTTTTATGATCAGCAATAAATTGATCTCCACTTAATACCCTTCCAGTTACTACATTTACTCCTTCCAAGCAACTTGAAGCTTGTTGAGCTAACTCTATAAGCTCACTATCAGCTGGAAAATCAGAAGAAAAATCAAACATCGGTACTTCACCTTTTTTAAACCCTAATGCAGATGCATCAAGATCGTGCTGGACTGCACTAGTAGAAATAACAATATCACCAATATTTAAATCATGGTCAACAGCACCTGCTACTCCTGTAAAAATAATTTTGGAAACAGAAAAGTGATCGATAAGAAGTTGAGTAGTAATGGCAGCATTGACTTTTCCAACCCCAGATTTACAAATCACTACGTCTTTTCCTTTAAAAATGCCAACATAAAAAGTTATTGTTGCTTTTACAACTTCTTCTTTAAATTCAATGCTTTCCTTAAATAATCTTATCTCCTCATCCATTGCTCCTATTATTCCAATTACCACTTTATGCACCCTCTCAAAATATTTTGATCCGACCTTTAGAGGCAGTTAACCCACAGCAAAACTTTTCAATTTCTAAAAGTTTTGCTGTGGTGTTTTACCGCTCCTTAAGAACCGAATATTTATGTAGTTTATAATAACAACATTAACATTCTACCCTCTCTCCAAAAAAATATAAAGAAACCTAGGTAATACCTAGGTTTTAATATAATTCATTTTCATTATAGTTAGGATCAGAGATAACAATAACAACACGGCGATTTTTTTGTAGGTTTTCTTTTGTTGTATTTGGAACAACAGGCCTAGTATCTCCATATCCTACTGCTAAAAACCGATAAGGATCAATATCGTTATTTTCTATTAAAAAACGAATGACACTACTTGCTCTTGCCCCAGAAAGCTCCCAATTAGAAGGGTAACGAAAGGTATTAATTGGTCTACTATCAGTATGGCCTTCTACCTTTACTAAATTCGGTATCGACTCTAGTAAAGTAGCTACCTTTGTTAAAAAAGGCTTTGCACCATCAAGTATTTGTGCTTCTCCTGTTTCAAATAATGTCCGCTCTTGAAGGACAAGAACTACTCCACGATCATCTCTAGAGGCTGAAATTACTTCATTCAACTGATTATCTATTAAGAATTGTTTCACTTCTTCATACAAGTTGTTTAATTCCTGATTAGTTAGCTCCTCTTTTAACACGTCCTTAAACGGATCGATAACATCATCAAAAGGATCTCTTTTAATTTCGATATCTTCAGCTGGATGATCGAAAGGAATTAATGATGGATAAAACTCAAACATAGCTCGTTGTTGAAAAGACTCAGCAACTGCACGGAATTTTGACGCATCAACAACAGACATAGAAAATAAAAGGATAAAAAAGACTAAAATTAGAGTCATTAAGTCAGAAAAGGTTACCATCCACTTTGGCGCACCTTTATCTTGCTTTTGCTGGCGCCTACGCTCCATCAACTGCCACTCCTTCACTCTCTTCAATGTCTCTTTGTTTACTTGTCTCAGGTAAAAATGCACTTAGCTTTTCTTCTAATATTTTTGGATTTTGTCCTGATTGAACACCAATAACTCCTTCAACGATAATTTGTTTTACAAATACTTCTTCTTCAGTCTTATTTGCTAGTTTACTAGCCATCGGAATAAAAACTAAGTTAGCAAGTAATGTACCATAAAGTGTCGTAATTAGTGCAATAGCCATATTGGGTCCTAAAGTTGCAGGATCATTTAAGTTTTGTAGCATTAATACTAAACCAATGAGAGTTCCAATCATTCCCCAAGCTGGTGCGTACTCTCCGCACTTTTCAATGATTAGGCGTCCTTTCCTATGTCTTTCTTCAGTAGCAACAACCTCAGCCATCATAATGTCTTTAATAATATCAGGTTCAATTCCATCAACAGCTAATAAAACCCCTTTTCTAATAAAAGGATCGTCTACTTCCTCAAGTGAAACCTCTAAAGCCAAAAGTCCTTCACGTCTAGCTTTTGTTGACAAATCAACAAAAGTGTCAATTAACGTAGGTAAATCTTGTTGCGCTTCTCGAAAGGCTTCACGAAGCACTTTCGGAACAAGTTTAACTTCAGCTAACGAGAAATTAATCATTATAGCCCCAACCAAACCACCAATTACAATCAAAACAGAAGATATATGGATAAAATATGCTACACCTGATGGCCCCGCATTATTTAATATCGCAAACATTATTGCTATAATACCAGCTACAATTCCTATTGGTGTCATTATGTCAAATTTTTTCATAAACCTCTCCCTAACTACAATACATAAGATATCTTTAAATCTTAATGAGAGAACTCTAGCTTCTGCATGCCATCTAAACAAAAACTAAAGTTTCTCACCTTTATTTGGTTGATTGTCTAAATTCAATACGATGAGGTAATAAGACAACTTCGTCTGAGACCTCTTCCTTATTCATATACTTTGTCAACAAACGCATTGAAACTGCACCAATATCATACATTGGCTGAACAACAGATGTTAAAGTTGGACGAACCATTGCTGCTAACCTTGTGTTATCAAATCCAATTACCTCAATATCATTCGGTACATTGTAACCTTTATCTTGAGCACCATGAATAATTCCTAATGCCATTTCATCAGTACCTGCAAATATTGCTGTTGGACGTTCATTTAATCCTAAAAACATTTCCATTGCTTCAATTCCTGAATCATATGTGTAATCACCAATCACAACATAATCATCATTAAAAGTGATATTCGCTTCCTCAATTGCTCTACGGTAACCAGCATACTTTTGGTATCCGTTTACTGGATCTTCTAGTGAACCTGATAGCATAGCAACTTTCGTATGACCATTTTCTATTAAGAACTTTACTGCATCGTAAGCAGCTTGTTCATAATTAATATTAACAGAAGGAAACTCTTTTCCTGGATCCACAGTTGCTGATAATACGATTGGAACAGGTGAACGTTTAAATTGTTCTACATGTTCTTCCGTTATTTGACTGCCCATAAATACTATTCCATCCACTTGTTTTTCAAGTAGCGTATTTAAAAGATGAATTTCTTTCTCCTTGTTATGATCAGAGTTACATAGGATGATATTGTATTTATACATTGTTGCTATATCTTCAATTCCTCTCGCTAATTCAGAGAAAAAGATACTAGAGATATCCGGGATAATTACTCCAACAGTAGTTGTTCGTTTACTTGCTAAACCACGTGCAACTGCATTAGGGCGATAACCTAGTCTTTCAATTGCTTCTAATACTTTCTTTCTTGTTGTTGGTTTTACATTTGGATTTCCATTAACTACACGAGAAACGGTTGCCATCGATACTCCTGCTTCTCTTGCAACATCGTAAATTGTTGTATTCACTGATACGTAAGCCTCCTCTATTTTACCAGTAATTGGTTTTCATGTTTTCATGATTTTAATGCTATAATACGACACATTTAGGAGGTCTGCAATCACTTACTGTACTTATATCGACAAAAAACATTCATTTTTTAATTGAAATGAACATTTTAAATCTTAACAATTTATACCATTCGTGATTTCTAGCCCTAATGTTATTGTACACCACAATCGACAAAAGAGTGTATAATTGATTTATTTTTCATTTTATTTTTACAAATTTCGATTATTTATACAACCATTTTCTGTTAGGATATCTCCAATTTTGAATTCGTATACTTTTACTCATAAAGCTGAACTTCAATCAGTGGGGGTTTTCCTTCATCCCCCACTGATGAAAGTTATTCTATATCGGACCTTTAGGGGCAGTTAATCCCCCACCTCTAAGCGTAGCGTAGGTGGGAACTTCCATTCAGGTGGAGTTGAGACTCCATCTGAAATTCCGATGTTCTAGCGAAGCTAGAACGAGTTCTCTTACTGTTCCACTAATAGAAACATACATTTAATTGCTAATGAGATATTTCACAATAACGTTTGTTACACGGTGTTATGTCTCTAAATTTTGTACCCATAAGAATATATAAAAAACCTTCCACATAATCTGCAGAAGGCCGTTAGTATCTATTATTTTTATAGTTTGTATAACCCTGAACCTCGGAGGTCATCCATAAATTTAGCAAATTGATCGAAATCCATTTGTTGTGCTGAATCGGAGAGGGCTACTGCTGGATCTGGATGCACTTCAGCCATCACTGCATCAGCCCCAATTGCAAGTGCTGCTTTAGCAGTTGGAAGTAGTAGGTCTCTTCTTCCTGTCGAATGTGTAACATCAACTAATACCGGTAAGTGTGTTTCCTGCTTTAAAATTGGTACAGCCGAAATATCTAATGTGTTACGAGTTGCTTTTTCATACGTCCGAATTCCTCGTTCGCATAACATGATATTTCCGTTCCCTTTTGAAATAATGTACTCAGCTGCATTAATAAATTCCTCAATTGTTGCCGATAAACCACGCTTTAATAATACTGGTTTTTTAACTGACCCCGCCGCTTTTAGTAATTCAAAATTTTGCATGTTCCTTGCACCTATTTGAATTACATCAATATATTCAACAGCTACTTCTATATCTTTAGGATCAACAATTTCACTAATAACTGCCATATTAAATTCATCAGCTACTCGCTTTAATATTTTTAACCCTTCTAGTCCAAGTCCCTGGAAATCATAAGGAGAAGTTCTTGGTTTAAATGCTCCACCTCGAAGCAACTTTACCCCTTGCTCTTTTAACACTTTAGCAACACTAGCAACTTGTTCATAGCTCTCTACTGAACAAGGTCCAGCAATTAAACGTTGCTTACCATCACCAATTGTTTCACCTTTAACATCAACAATTGTATCTTCAGGTTGATTCTTTCTAGAAACTAACAAAGTGTTTCGACTATCATCTTCTTGGAGTTCTAGACTTAATTTAAAGATTTGTTTAAATATATGTTGTAACGTTGCGGTATCAAATGGGCCTTCATTCTTTTCTGCAATCATATCTAACATTTTTCTTTCACGGACTGGATCAAAACGATTTACACCCTGTGTTTTTTTTACTTGACCAATTTCTTGAACTAATTTAGCCCTTTCATTAATGATATCCAATAATTTAAGGTTAACATCATCTAACTTAACTCTCAACTGTTCTAATTGTTCATTCCCCATTGTTACCACACTCCTCAATTAGTATTTAAAAGTTTTGAAAAATATGTTACATTTCTTATAAGTTAGGGATTATTATAAACGATTATAATTTACTTGTCACGACTTTTATCTTTATTGATTAAACGCTTTTAAGCACTAAAGTACTGTGATTGTATATTACAATACCTTTATGAAACTATTATATTAATAGTAACTAATTTAAAAAACTTTAAACAATTTATCTAAGTAGGTGTAATAAATGACATCACATTCTGATTTACCAATTTTCGGTTTAGATATCGGTACTCGATCTGTTGTTGGTTTATTATTAAAGAATAATAAACCAGGCTATGAAATTCTAGATGTTGAAATTCAAGAACATGAAGATCGTTCAATGCTAGATGGACAAATTCATAATGTTCTTTCCGTCACAAAAGTCATTACTTCTATTAAAGAAAAGTTAGAGCACAAACATGGACCTTTACGTAAAGTATGTGTAGCAGCTGCAGGTCGCTCCCTAAAAACTAAAAGAGCAATTGTTGCACTTGACATATCAAAAAAACCAATATTTGAACACCAAGATATATTACATTTAGAACTTAGTGCTGTCCAAAAAGCACAATATGAAATAGCAAAAGAGTATGAAGGCAAAAGTGTTAATTATTTCTGCGTTGGGTATTCAGTTTTATCCTATCAATTAGACGGAGAAGAAATTGGAAGTCTTGTTGATCAAAGCGGGTATATTGCTTCAGTTGAAGTAATTGCCACCTTCTTACCTAAGGTAGTTGTAGAGTCACTACTTGCTGCTCTAAGTCGTTCTGGATTAGAGCTTGAAGCATTAACACTAGAACCAATTGCTGCAATTAATGTCCTAATTCCACCTACAATGAGACGGTTAAATGTTGCACTTGTAGATATCGGTGCTGGTACTTCCGATATTGCCATCACCGATTCAGGGACTGTTACAGCTTATGGCATGGTCCCTATTGCCGGGGATGAAATTACTGAAGCAATTAGTGATCACTTTCTATTAGATTTTCCGGAAGCTGAAATTGTAAAACGACAATTAACATCGCAAGATGAAGTAGTGCTTACTGATATTCTTGGTTTTGAAACTTCCTTTTCAAAAGAAGATATTATTGAACCTATATCAAAAGCTATTGAAACTCTCGCTACCGAAATAACAACAGAAATTCTTAACCTAAATAAAAAATCACCCAAAGCTGTAATGCTAGTTGGCGGTGGTAGCCTTACTCCTAACTTAGCTCGATACATTGCCAATTCGTTACAATTACCTGAAAATAGAGTTGCCGTAAGGGGAATTGATGCAATTAAGTCTCTGATTATTCCTGAAGATATAAAAGCTGGTCCAGAGCTCGTCACACCTATTGGAATAGCAATTGCAGCGAAAGAAAGTCCAGTTGAGTATGTAAGTATTAAGGTAAACGACCAAATAATTCGACTCTTTGATATTAAAAAGTTAACGGTGGGTGATGGGTTATTAGCTGCAGGTATAGAGCTTTCAAAACTTTACGGTAAACCTGGCATGGCTATTATGGTAAAAGTAAATGAACGATTAATTTCTATTCCAGGAGAACACGGACAACCACCAAGATTAGAGAAAAATCACCAATCCTGTAGCCTAGATACACCATTGAAAGACGGAGACACAATCATTGCTCAAAGTGGTGCCAATGGAAAAGATGCCAAGGCTACCATTAGTGACGTAATTGAAACACTACCAACGAAAGCAATATCTATAAATGGGAAAATGTATAATCTACAGGCAACTATCATAAAAAATGGACAACAGGCACTACTAACGGAGAAAATTGAGGACAGAGATGAAATAATAGTCCAATCAGCTAATTCAATCGAAGAAGTACTGGCTTCATTAAAGTTGTATGATATGATCGAGCAAATAAAACCTTTTAACGTACATATTAATGGAAGCCAAGTTATTTTTAACGTTGAAGACACATTAGTAAAAAACGGCAAAAAAACTACCAAGAATGCTCTAGTCCAAGATGGAGACTTTTTGTTGATAAAAATGAAAAGCCAACCATTCATCACTCTTGAAGAATTGCTTATTCAGGAAAAAATTGAAGCTAGTTATAATATTACTGTATATTTCAATGGAGAATCCATTGAAATATCTAAACCATTAGTCATTCCAAAACGAGGGGATGAATTACTTACTGAAAAAAGTCGTATATACGCTGGGGATAGTCTAACAATCACCTTGAACAAAAAGGAGACATTTATTTTTCAGGATATCTTTCGATTTGTTGACTTCAACTTAACAGCACAAGAAAATAAAACACTTATTATTTTGAGAAATGAAAAGGATGCTACTTTTTCAACTCCAATTCATAATGGTGATCACCTCGAAATAAAATGGGCGGAAAAAAAAAGTAATAAAAGCTAGGACAATTCCTAGCTTTTTTATTTATGTATTGGTGTTCTCTTTCAAGTTTTTATACGTAATATTCCAATGGGAAGTATGCCAGATAACATTTTTGTTTTTAAACAGCAAAACCTGAGGACTTTCATGTTTAATTGCAAATTTCTCAGCTACTTCGTTTGAAAAAGCTCTTTCTTCTTGAACATTTAAGTAGTAAACCGATTCTTCTTGTTCAGTTGCAAATTTATTATACTCTTGAAGTGCTTCATGACTTATTGGACACGTGATACTATTTTTCAACAAAATTAATGAATTTTTTTCCTGTAGTAATTGATCTAACTCTTGGAACGATGTAAGCTTAATTAGCGCCATTTCTTACTCTCCTTTTTTAGAAAACTCTAATTTTCACAAATAACTTATCAGTAGCGAAATCATTAGTTTTAGTATCATTATCTTACACATTTACTTTATATTTAGAAAATGAAGGCCTGTCGTTTCATTGACAGCCTTCATTTATTAAAAAACAAAATAACTATTTGATTATATTTAGGCTTTTGTAGGTGCGACCTCTTCTTTGGCCTCATCATTAATTGTATCTTCTTGGACAACCACTTCATGAAGTTCCGCAACTTCATTACGGACAGTTTCTGCAATTACTGAACTACTACTTCTTAAATCCTCGGTTAATTCGTCAGCAGATTGACTTATTTCCTCAACATCGCGCTTTACGCTTTCTGATAATTCTTTTACACGATTTAATAATTGTGTGGATTGCTCTGAAACCGCCTTGACAAGAGTTGAAGATTTTTCTTTTGCAAACGAAGCATATTCTGTACCTTTTTCAAATGCCGTATGAGTGATTTCATTAGTTTTATCACGAGCTGATTGTGCTTGGATATTAATATCTTCTCTTAACTCTTTTCCAGATTTAGGAGCCAGTAAAAGAGCAGATGCAGCACCGACCAATCCTCCAACTAATGCCCCAATAAAAAAATCTTTCGTGTTCATGTTATTATCGTTACTCATGCATTCGTCCTCCTTATTAGTGTTTTATTTTCACCTATAAAAAAATATAGGAAAATCGCTCTATTAAGTTTCAGACTTATTTTGTCCTGCTTCCTTTTTCGCCTTCCACTTTGCATATAAATCGATCAACATATTTCCCCATTGAACTGTCTGTGCAATATTATCAGATTGCTTATCTACTGATTTAGAAACAGAATTAGACACTTTTTGGATGGAACGATTTAAGCTACTTATGGATCCGCCGAGATCTTTCACAGAGTCAAACACTGTATTTAAAGACTTAGACTTCTCTTGAAAATCATCAGCTAACTGATTTGTTCTATGTATTAGTTCTGTAGTTTCCTTCGTGAGACCTTCCATTTGGTTATTTAATCGTTCCAATGTAATAGCAACGCCCATTAAAGTTTTTTGAACAGTACTTAATGTTTTCGAAACAAAAACGACTAATACTGTAAAAGCTATAGCTACAAGGGCAATACTTAAATACAATATCCATTCCATTGTACACACCCCCATTCTCTCTTCTTATCTATTATCTTATAAAACCTATACCCTTTACAAAATATCCTAAACGTAGTAATGGTATACACTTGCCTAGTATTAGTTTTATTTGACTTTCTATATACTAGCATTTCTTTACTTATTCTACAAAACATCTACTTTTCCTCTCAAAAAAACTAAGTGTTTTAGGAAAATCAATAATTTGCATCCTAAACTCGACTCAATTTTCACAAAAATATTTACTACAGTGTTACTATTTTTTATGCTTCGTAGTAAGCTTCCTCGAAGCAGTGTTTTCTGCGACGAGTAATCGCAGCAGCAATTGTTTTCCGTGCGACGAGTAATCGCAGGAGCAAAGCTGCATGAAGCTAATGAACGGGGGATTTCAAGAAGTAATTGAAGTAAGTTACTTGCCTGAAGTGACCGAGCTACAAGGCTGCTTGCGCTAGACAGTTTCCAAGTTAGAAATGCTTTCTTACCCTGAAATTAAAAAGTTCTACGTTACTATCATAATCCGCAACTTTAAACTTTCTAACGTGAAAAAAGGTAATTGAAAATAGACGAAAAGATGTTATAAGGGTAAACTATTTTTAGATACAAAAGGAGGTATTTACGTAAATGAGAGATCCACGTATTCAAACTTTAGCGAGAAATTTAATAAATTATTCGGTAAGGCTACAAAAAGGAGAAAGTGTCTTAATTGAAAATTTCGGCATACAAAAAGAACTTGTAAAAGCATTAGTTGAAGAAGCATACAAAGCGGGTGGAAATCCCTTTGTTTCTCTTAAAGATCACCAGATAGACCGTAGTTTATTACTTCATGCAAATGAAAAACAAATGAACATGATGGCTGATTTTGAAGCAAACGTTATGAAAAATATGAATGCCTACATAGGTTTACGTGCTGGAGATAACATAAGTGAGTTATCTGACATTCCTTCAGAGAAAATGGCATTGCATGGGAAAACGGTAGGGAAAAAAGTACATAGAGAAATACGTGTTCCGAAAACGAAATGGGTTGTGCTTCGCTATCCAAGTGCCTCTATGGCGCAATTAGCTGGACTAAGTACAGAAGCCTTTGAAAATTTTTATTTCGACGTTTGTAATTTAGATTATGGCAAAATGAGTCAAGCGATGGATTCTTTAGTAGATTTGATGAATAAGACAGATAAAGTACGAATTACTGGAGATGGAACTGATCTAACTTTTTCTATCAAAGATATCCCAACTGTCAAATGTGCAGGAGAAATGAATATTCCTGATGGTGAAGTATATACTGCACCTGTTAAAGATTCCGTTAACGGAACTATATCATATAATACCCCTTCTCCTTATCAAGGCTTTACATTTGAAAATATTAAATTGACATTTAAAGACGGAAAGATTATCGAGGCAACAGCAAACGCTTCAGATCGCATCAACAATATTTTTAATACAGATGAAGGCGCTCGTTACATTGGTGAATTTGCGATTGGAGTCAACCCTTACATACAGCATCCAATGAAAGACATTTTATTTGATGAAAAAATTGACGGCAGCTTCCACTTTACACCAGGGCAATGTTATGACGATGCTTTTAATGGAAATCATTCATCTATTCATTGGGACATCGTTCATATTCAACGCCCAGAATATGGTGGTGGTGAGATGTACTTTGATGGTGTGTTAATCCGTAAGGACGGACGTTTCGTCATTGAAGAATTATATCCATTAAACCCAGAAAACCTAAAATAATAGGAGTGAGATTCATCTAACTAGAACTTGTAGGTTAAAGAATTTCATCATTCATTATTTTCGCCACTAAGATGCTATAACTAGTTTCGTTGAAACATTCGTAACTAGTTATAGGGTTATGTGACTCATTTTTGGTAATTAAGAACTTCACTCATAGTAAAAAAATAATTAATTAAAATAATTATCCATTTCTAATAAAGCTGAACTTCAATCAGTGGGGGTTTTCCTTCATCCCCCACTGATTGTTAGTTCAACTTATACCACGGGCATAAGAATAACTAATCATCAGCTTTCTCTGATGAAAGTTATTCTATATCGGACCTTTAGGGGCAGTTTATCCCCCACCTAAACTTCTCGATTTTCTTTAGTTTTGAGGTGGGGGTCTTACTACCCATTAAGAGTAAGATAAAATAGGTATTCAGAGTGACTATCATCATTTATTTAATCTACATGAAAATGAACAAAACGCAAAGAACTACTATTCTTTGCGTTTTGTTCATTGAGTTGTTTAAATTATATTCTCATATGCTTGTTGGAATTTTTGAATATCTCCAGCTCCCATAAACAACAAAACACCTGTACAATGCTGTTTAAGTTGGTCCATCTCATCTTCTTTAATTAGTTTAGAATTAGGAATCAGCTTTTGGAGATCTTGAATTGTTAAGGTTCCAACATTTTCCCTTGCTGAAGCAAAAATATCACATAAATAAACTTGGTCAGCTTTACTTAAACTTTTAGCAAAATCATCTAGAAAAGTTTTGGTTCTAGTAAAGGTATGTGGTTGAAAAATGGCTACTACTTCTCTGTCAGAATATTTTTGCTTTGTAGCTTCTATTGTTGCAGAAATTTCAGTTGGGTGATGAGCATAATCGTCAATTAAAACTTGCTCCCCTATTCTTTTTTCACTAAAACGACGTTTCACCCCTGGGAATGTTCGGAGTTGTTCTGAAATTATTTCAATAGATACACCTTCATAATCACATATGGCAATGACAGCTAAAGCATTTTTAACATTATGCGCACCATAGCCCGGTATTATGAAAGTACCGTAAAATGTATCACGAACAAACACGTCAAATTTTGTCCCTTCAGGAGTAGCTTTTATATTCGTACCTTGAAAATCGTTATGGTCTTCAAGGCCATAAAATACTATCGGAACATTCGCATGAATACTCTGTAAATGCTCATCATCACCACAAGCAATAATTCCTTTTTTTACTTGCATCGCCATTTCTTGAAAAGCATTAAAAACATCTTTCACATCAGAAAAGTAATCAGGATGATCAAAATCAATATTTGTCATGATTGCATAATCAGGCTTATAGTTGAGAAAATGCCTACGGTACTCACATGCTTCGAATACAAAATACTCGCTATTTTCTTCACCTTTACCAGTACCATCTCCAATTAAGTATGAGGTCGGCTTTGCAGCTCCTAATACATGTGATAATAATCCTGTTGTAGATGTTTTACCATGAGAGCCTGTAACAGCAACACTCGTAAACTTTTGAATAAATTGTCCTAAAAACAGTGGATATTTATGAACATCGATTGATTTTTGTATTGCCTCTGAAATTTCTTCATTTTCCTCATTATAAGCGGGTGAAGCAATGATCGTTTGCCCCATTTGAATATTCCCTTTATCAAAAGGTAATATTTTAATTCCCTTTTTCTCTAATGGTATTTGAGTAAAAAATTTTTTATCAACATCTGAACCTTGTACTTCATACTTCATGTCATGTAATACTTGAGCAAGAGCACTCATTCCAGAGCCTTTAATTCCAATAAAATGGTAGACTGTCATACTTTGGACCTCCACACTTCCGTAATAACCTATTCATTTTGATATGCATCCAAACTTTATTAAAAAGCAAATATATTTGTAATAATTAATAAACCTCAATTTAAGTATATGTCTAATATGTATAAATGTTTTTTTGAATACATTCTGAATTATTATAACAGAAATTATGTATTATAACCATGAACATATTTTCTTTAAACAAATACATGTTAATAAGTTTATTATATAAATTAAAATAAAATGCTTATATTATTATTTTAACCACTGCTTTATAAATTCATTTATACTTTCAGGCCTACATGTGTACCTAATAGTTAAAGAATATTCTATTGTTGATTATCAAGAAAATTTGATTCAATGTAAAAACTTCTAGATGGAAACGCAACTGTTACCCCTTCTCTTTGAAGTATTTCTAAGATCTTAAAATTAATGGATTGTTTTACCTCTAAATATTCTCCCCAAACAGTTGATTTAGTAAAAAAGTACAAAAATATGTCTAAACTACTTTCACTGAAACCTTCAAAATGAACGAAAATTGTTTCTTGATGAACATCATCATGATTTCTTAAAATCTTTTCGATTTCATTCATGCATTTTTCCAATTTCCACTTTGGGGTGTTAAGCTTCAACCCTAAATGAAACGATATTTGTCTTTTACCCATTCGCGACCAATTTAGAATTGCTTCATTTGCAAGTGATGAGTTCGGCACAGTTACTAACGCTTGTCGAAACACCCTAATTTTAGTACTTCGAAAGTTAATTTCCTCAACTGTTCCTTCTACAATAGAGGTTTTAATCCAATCCCCTTTCGTAAAAGGTTTTTCTGTCATAATGACTATACCACCAAAGAAATTCTCTACTGTTTCTTGGGCAGCAAAAGCAATTGCTAGACCGCCAAGACCTAAACCCGCCACAAAACCATTAATATCGAACCCCCACTCTTGAGCTATTACGCTTAAACTTAGTGCTACAATAAAAAAGCGCAAAATCTTTGAAAGTATAGGAATTAATATACGATCTACCTCAATGTGTAATTTTTCGCTAACTTTTTCAAATATCGGTGACGAAGTAGCTGCTAAATTATATAAACCTGATGTAATTAAAACGATCAACAATGTACGATATATTTTTATAATTTGCTCTTCAAAGCCATGAATATAAGGTAAATTAATAATAGCAATATAAAGACCAATTAATACAAAAAACCATCCTAGCGGTTTTTCAAATGCCATAAATAAATTTATAAAGAAATCACTAGGTGATTTTTTAGCTACTTTTATAATCAACTTATAAACATATTTCGTAAAGAGTTTCCTAAGCAATAAAAAAAACATAAAAATTAAAAAGGAGATACCGACATCAACCCAAATAGGTAGTGAAATTAATAAATCTATTATTTCCATATTAGATTACCTCGTGAATTATTCATTAATTTATATTTTACAATCAATAATCAAAATAGAAAACACACAAGCCCTTATTCAGAAGCTTGTGTGTTAATTTTAATCAACTCTTTCAAGACGAGGGTTTGGTCGGAATATACGACCTGTTTTTGCTTGATGTTTTCCATTCAATAATACATTGTCTCCAGTAAATCCAATATGTATTTTAAGCAAACTACTTCCAACACCATAAATATCAACAGGAACTCCTCTTTTTTCGTATTCTTCAATACGTTTTGCATCAAAGCCTCCCGAACCAACAATCTTTACGTGATTGAAACCTTCGTCGTCTAAAGCTTTGCGTAAAGCAAAAATTAATTCTGGATTGGCCCCACGTGGATCAAAAGAGCCTAATACATCAGGATTTCTAAAAAAGTACTGATCAACCATAGTTTTAGATGTATCTATACGAACCCCTTTTAACAATTCGCCAAACTCTCTAGCAACCTTTAAGGAATCAGTGATTACATCGTTATTATAATCAACAAGTGCCATTAAGTCGTCATCAGGGAAAGTTTCGTGGTAAGCGCGAGTTGCTTCAACTACATCACCTTCAAATAATTGAATAAGTGCATGTGGCATTGTACCCATTCCTTGTTTTCCCCACCACTCATTCATAGCATGTGTAGCCTGGGCAATTGAACCTCCTATGTAAGCAGCATATCCATCTCCTGATTGTTGTGTAAAGTGGTCGTCACGATCTCCCATAAAAATAACAGGCTTTTTCTTACCAGAGAGACTCGCTGATTTCACCACATTATATACATTCGTAGCAACAGATGTACGTCTCGCTAAAATTCCGTCAATGACTCCTTCTAAATAACCGAAATTTTGGTAAGGACCTGAAATTGTTAATACTGTTTCGAATGGTTTTATCTTGTCACCATCCTTTAATGAATGTATTTCGAGCTCGTCTACATTTCTAGCAAATGTTTTAACAAGTGCAATAACCTCATCAGTTCCACAAAGGACAGCATCAGTTTTTTGGAAAAATTGCATTGTTACATGGTTATCTTTTTTGTAGCGCTCAACAATTTCACGAGTTTTCAAAAAATAAACTGCAGAAAACCAACCTTCTTTCACACGTTCATCAAATTTAAATGTTTGGTTCGTTAATCTTTTAATTTTACCTTCTAATTTTAGTCTTATCTCTTTCATAATTTACCCCTTGGTTTATACGGTGTCATTTATTATTAGATTGCCCGTGATGGACAAATTTATCCTGTCACGGGCAAGGTTAACGATTAGTGAAGATATGCAATTCCTTTATGTTGCTCAAGTATTGCTGCTTCAATAATTTCTTTAACATCGCCTTCATTCAAATTGGCAAATCCGTGCTTTAGAACGATAAGCATGCTTAATTCATCTTCCGTCAATAAGGAAAGCCATTGAGGAGAAATTGATTTTACTAAGCTTGATAATTGAATCTCTTGCATCGTGACCACTCCTTATAGAAAGTATGGTATAGCTAGAGTCATATTACAGAAAAACTTAAAGTAAAAACCATGTTTTTCTCACTTTCTTTCATCCCTTATTCAATTTTTTCCAAAAACAAGAACATATTAATCATATAAAACCTTTTAAGAGAAAACAAGAAAAATTTAAACAGAAGATGTTCTCTTATTAACCCTAATTTTATACAAAACTTAAATTTGATTCTAGTTTTTTCACTTATTTTATATATTAATGAATTTCATAATACTGATATCAGGAGATCGAGAAACTATATAGAGTTCGATCGGTACGTTTCCAACTAGATATAGTTTTCTATCGCTCAATTAATGAAATTATGAAATTCACTTATATAATACCTTATATTTACGTAATTTTATTTATCTTATTTTACAATATTGTTAAACTCTGCACATTATCTTCTTAAATCCTATCATGTAATTCCTCTTCGGAAATAAGGACGTTTCGAGGTTTCGAACCCATTGCTTCAGAGATGATCCCTCTAGATTCCATCATATCAATAAGGCGCGCTGCACGATTGAAGCCAATTCTGAAACGTCGCTGTAAGCTTGATGATGATGCCACACCTTGTTCAATGACATAATAACAAGCTTCTACAAACAATTCGTCTTCTTGGTCATTCGCTTCGTACGTTTTAACAAGTTGTTCTTTATCGAATAAATAGTTTGGCTTTCTTTGCTGTTTCACAAGAGATATTACTCTATCTATTTCTTCATCTGAGACAAAATTACCTTGTACTCGTATAGGTTTTGATGCACCATTTTCAAATAAAAGCATATCACCTTTTCCTAATAACCTTTCTGCCCCACCCGAATCAATTATTGTTCTTGAATCAGCTTGTGATGATACAGAAAAAGCAATACGAGAAGGTATATTGGCTTTAATTAACCCGGTAATAACATCGACTGAAGGACGTTGAGTTGCCAATAGCAAATGAATACCACAAGCTCTTGCTTTTTGAGCTATTCGACAAATCGCTTCTTCTACATCTTGAGGAGAAACCATCATTAAGTCCGCCAACTCATCAATTACGATAACAATGTAAGGCATCGCTAGTATAGTATCATTATCCTTCTTCATTACATCGTTGTATCTCTTAATGTCACGGACACCATTTTGAACAAACAACTCATAACGGCGTTCCATTTCTTCAACTGCCCATTTTAAAGCAGTTGTTGCTTGTTTTGCATCGGTAATAACCGGCGTTACAAGGTGAGGAATATTATTATATGGTGCTAGTTCAACCATTTTCGGATCTACAAGCATTAGTTTTACTTGATCAGGTGTCGCTTTAAACATAATACTAATTAAAATAGAATTTATGCATACACTTTTCCCCGACCCCGTCGAACCAGCAATTAATCCATGTGGCATTTTTTGAATGTCTGTGACGACTGGTTTCCCTTCAATATCAAGACCCATTGCAACAGTAAGGGGGGAAGGGTTATTTAAAAATTCGCCACTACGCAAAATCTCCCGAATGAAAACAGGGGAACTAACGTCGTTTGGAACTTCAATTCCAATCGCGTTTTTTCCAGGGATTGGTGCTTCCATACGAATATCTCTAGCAGCAAGACTTAGTTTAATGTCATCTGTTAAACCTGTCACTTTACTTACTTTCACACCTGCTTCTGGCTGAATTTCAAAACGCGTAACGGAAGGGCCTCTTGTTACACCAACAACTTTCGCCTGAACATTAAAATTTATAAGTGTGGCTGCTAGTAATTGTTTTTTTTCTTCTAACCATTGGTAACTATCGCCTGATTTTTTTTCAGGTATATTTAAAAGTTGTAGTGTAGGAAATTGATAGTTATTCTGGTCAAGTTTTTTTTGAACTACCTTATCTTTCTTAAGCATCAAGACATTGAAAGGAACAATGTTTTTTGAAGACGCATCTTGCGTTGTTTTGTTAGACTTATTTATATTTGTATTCATCATAGAGGTAGAATGTTCAGTTAGGCCACAATTTTTCTTTTGTATTTGTTCACTATCTTTTCGTTTACTCTTATCAAATGTCTCTACAGGGGCTACTGTTTCAATATTTTCTATATTGAGAGTAGGGATAATCTCCTCTTCAACAATCTTTTCTTTATGAGCGCCTTTGTAAGTTATAGCATCCTGATCATTTCCAATTAACTCAACATTTCCCTCATCTATCTTCTCATCCTGATCAAAAGCTAGCTGCTTTTCGAGAGGTTCAGTTTGACACACTTCATCGCCTGCTCTATTTTCGCCATTTTCTTCTATCTCAAATTCAGCATAAATACCTTCTTGAAACAGTTCATCTTCCTTTACATTAAGTAATTCGTTACTAACAATTTCTCTATTAATATTTGTAGTTTCTATCTCCGATGGGATATCTTTATTTATTAGTATAGGGACCCCAACATTTTCATTCGGTAAGAATGCTTGATTTTCAATTAACTCTAGCGTAGGTGCTACCTCTTCCTCAAAGTTATTTTCTATTTTTGGCTGTGGCTTATTAAACGCATAAACGGGAGAAGGGATATTTTGTGCTTTAAAATTAACTCCTTGAAATTTCTTTCTTTCTTCATCCTTACCAGGTAAATCCTTTTGTTCACTTTGTTTTTTATGAGTAAGTACATTTTCTCTTTGTTCCACTTTTTTTTCTGTTATCTTCCGAACAGGTCGTACTTTTTCACCTTCTAAACTTGGTTTAGTTCTAGCTGATTTCTTCTCATCTTCAATTATTGGAAAGCGAAATTTCCCTTGTTTCGGATATTGATGTATCATACGGGCATCTGTATCGATATCTGTTGTTATTCGACCGTAATATTTTTTTCTTTCTTCTCGAGTATGTATATGCTCCTCCTCTTGTCCAAATAAAAAGGAATGAACTTTTTTATAAGCTATTTTTACACGTTTAAACATAAAATCACCTTTTCTATAATCTCAATTTTCCATTCTTACAATAATTATCAGTACAAGTTTTCTATCTACTAATCATACATCATTCGTATATTTTCTAGTATAATCATAACTAAATAGACAAAAAACAACTAGCTATTTTACATTTAATTTTAATGTTCATGCAATGAGTGATTTTATCATAACTGAAATAAAAATAGAAGAGGCTATCGTAGAAGTATCAGCCACCTCAATTTATTAATATCATTGAGATGAACTGACAATTCTAAAGACAGCCTCTTTATTGTTTTGGTTTTCGGTGAGCGAGTATAAATACAGGTTCTAACTCTCCTTCTTTATAAATAAACGGTAATGCTGTAATTGGAGTTCTTCCATTTGTGAAAAATTGAAAAACCATTTGTGCCAAAATGTCGTACCCTGTTTCGTTTCTAATATCAGCAATGATTAAAACATCTTGATGTGGTACAGAAACAGTTAACTGACCACGAGCTATTTCTGAATATTTTTTTAATAGCTGGTCATTTAACACCTTACTTGCATCATACCCGTCATTTTTGTTTAAAAAATAAAATGTATTACCCGCAACTTCGTCTATTGTCGGTTCATTCTGTAGAGAACGAAGATTAAATAATGCCATTTCCTTTATTCTTACTTTGTCTACATTTTCTTTTTCCAAAATTTCATTAGTTAATAAAGCAAATGTTGAACCCTGATCAATGGCATAAAACACTCTAGTTTCGGCTGTATGTTCTTCCCATAAAAACTCTTTTCCATCTCCAGATTGTGTCGGAAATGAGGTTGAGCGTATTACAGGAAATATATTTTTTTCATTACCTTTTACTACAATGGGTGTCGTCATTGCTTGTAAGGCTGCTTCAACGTAATGGACAGTTTCCTCAATTGCCTGTTCCTTTTTCACTTTCCACTTAGCAATAAGTTTTGAGATAGATAATGTAACTCCTTTATTAATTGTTTTATCCTCTATCCTTAGCTTTTGTTCATCTCTATCGTATGATATTCGTCTATTTTGTGAGAGTAAACGTTTTTCTAGTTCTCGTTTCATTTCTAATGGCTTCATAACAAATAAGCCTCCTTTTATCTAATCTCAATAATTTTACCATGATCACACCGCACGACCAAAGATTTTGATTTCAACTATATTAGCAAATAGGACAGTCATGCAAAAGAGGTAGCTACTTAAAGCTACCCCAATTCATTATTTATCAACTTTTTCTAAAGCTTTTTGTAAAAATTGTTCGATTTCTTCTTTTGTTTTTCGGTCTTTACTTACAAAACGAGCAAGCTCATTTCCATTCTGAAAAGCAACAAAACTCGGTATACCAAAAATATCCATTTCACCACACAGATCTATTAATTTATCGCGATCAGCATAGTAAAATGTAAATTGTGAGAATATTTTTTCTACCTCAGGCAATAAAGGTTCAATCACTCTACAATCTGGACACCAGTCAGCCGAAAACACAACAACTGAAAGGCCGTTCTTAATTTCATCAATAAACATTTCTTTTGATAGCAACGATTTCATATCTATCCTCTCCTAACATCAATTTAAAATAACCATTTATTTAAAACACTGAATAAAGTGTATGGTTTATTGTTCAATTTTCATATCTCCTAATTTTATCAAGCCGAGCTTCCGAAGCCATTCTGATAATACTAAGCTTATCACAGCAGGACCTATAAAATGAAGTAACAGCACTCCAATAGCAACCTCCCATGTAAAGCCCATTACTGTAAAAGTCATTATTTGTCCAACTAATCCACTCGTTCCCATACCAGCACCAGCTGGATTATTAACCATTTGAAAAACAATAGTAGCAAAAGGGGCTAACACAATACCCGCAACAGTTGGCGGTATTAGTATTAATGGGTTTTTCACGATGTTTCCAATTTGAAGCATAGAAGTACCAATTCCTAAAGCAACAAATCCGGAAAACCCATTCTCACGATAACTACTTGTCGCAAATCCAATCATCTGAGCTGCACACCCAACGGTTGCTGCACCAGCAGCAAGACCTTCAAGGCCTAGCATAAAAGCAATTGCTGCACTAGAAATTGGTGCTGTTAACGCAAGTCCCATCAAAAGTGCTACTAAAATTCCCATTACAAATGGCTGGCGGTCTACAGACCACATAATTAGTTGTCCAAAGTAATCAAGCCCTCCAGCTATTACCGGTCCAATTGTGGTTGCAACAGTATAACCAGTAGCAATTGTTACAAACGGAGTAACAATAATATCCAAACGTGTTTCCTGAGAGACTAATTTACCTATCTCAGTAGCAATCAGCGCTGCAATAAAACTTCCTGCCGGACCACCACCAAGTAGAGACCCTGCCGCTCCAGTAATAACGGCCGAAAAAAGTACCAGTCTTGGTGCTTTTAGTCCATATGCAACAGCAACACCGATAGCTGGACCCATTAAATCCATGGCCAATTGTCCCATCGGAACCAAAAACTCAAGTTTAGGAATTTGCTGACCTGTAGTACGAATGATTAATCCAATAATAAGTGAAGAAAAAAGACCAAGAGCCATATAGCTAAGAGATGTTACAAAATATGTCTTTAACGATAATTCAACACCTTTTTTATGTAAAAAACTCCTCAAACCAAAACACCTTCCTAATAATATTTATTTGTTTTTATTCTTTCCTTTTCTATCATATTTAATTACCATTCAGTTGACAAGATATATGTAAAGTTAATATATAGTGTTAGACTTATACATAGCTCTTTTAGTACTTAGAGGATCAGCTTGCTAAATTTTTATACATTCCTAACACGAAAAAGAGACAAGTGATCCACTTGCCTCAAGTCATTGTACATATATTTAATAGCTAACAGATCTAATGATCTCTACTAAAGTTTCAACACTATCCTTAATATTTGATAATTCAGTAATAGTAGTGCCTTTTTCTCCACCGCTTCCAAGTATTACTTTATACTTATCATTGTCAAATGGTGCGACAATAATATAATTAAAAGTTCCTTCAACTTCTATTGTTTCTATTAAAATTGCTTTATCTTCAACAATCTTATCTTGCTCAAAGTTTACTTGACTAGTAAAATCTTCGGCAGGATTTGAAAAAATGATAAATATCTGTTCTCCTCTATTTAAAATAAGGTTGTTTCCCGCTTCTTCTTCAATGTTTAACCCTGGTGGTAGATAATAATTAAATAACTCAGTTTCATTATTGGGTTCTCTAGGTTCGGAAATAACACCTGATTCAAAAGAATTTTTAGCTGTTTCTACTGCTTGCTCTTTTGTTACTGTACATCCTGTAAGAAACAAAAAAATTAACACTATGCTGATTTTTGCTAATATAATCCTCACAATAGCACCTCCTCCGCTGTTTTATAGCCCTCGGAAATATCACCTAAAATAACTACTAGATTTCTATCATTTTATGTTTGAAACCGTCATTATTATAATAACTTACTTAACACTGCGTTGACAACCCTTGACAAAATTCTACAAAAGTCTCTTTCTCCAAGCAACTAATAATATTATAAGCTCTCTTTATTATTTTGAAGAACGTATTCATTTGCTGAAAACTATTAATTATGGTATCTTAATAATAATTTGTTATCTGTTTGATTACTAATTTTTATACAGGGGTGTTGAGAGGATGAAACAAGTTATTTTCACTTTATTTTTTGCTTTTATTCTAGTAATTACAGGATGTGGGCAAAATGATGAGAATGTTAACAGAGAAGGAACTGATTCAAGCAAAGAAAATGAAACAAAAGAAGAATTTGTTATTGGTTTAATACCATCTCAATCTGAAGGTGAAATGGAAACAGCAATGGTCAAATTACAAGCGATATTAGAACAAGAACTCGAGCGGCCTGTAAAGATTGACCATTATCCTGCTTATAATGGGGTAGTAGAAGCATTAATTCATGAACATATTGATATGGCCTATTTCGGCCCACTTACTTATGTAATTGCACATGAAAGAAGCGGTGCAGAGGCGATTATTACACAATTAGTTGATGGAGAACCTTACTATTTTTCATATATAATTACTCGCAGTGATTCATCATGGGATACTTTAGATGAACTTCTTTTAGATAAAGAAAATATTGATTTTGCTTTTGCAAGTATGTCATCGACGTCTGGTTCTTTAATTCCTGGTGTAGCTTTAAAAGAACGTGGAGTTTTTAGAACTGAAGATGACCATGACTTCAAAACTGTAAGGTATACTGGTTCACACGACATTACCGCTCAGGTAATATTAAATGGGGATGTTCACGCTGGGGCTATCGATAGCGCGCTTTTTCAATCTATGATTCGTTCCGGTAATCTAGATGCTGATGATTATAAAATTATTTGGCAATCAGAGCCTCTTTTCCAGTATCCGTGGGCTGTTCACCCAAATATGGATGACTCCTTGAAACAACAGCTTCAACAAGCTTTTATCGGGATTACTGATGAGGAAATATTAAACCCATTTGGTGCATCTGCATTTACTACAGCAACTAATGAGGATTATGCCTCACTTCGAGAAGCTGCAATCATTGATGGACGTATGGACGCTCCGCTTGATTAAGAAGGTTTTCTCTTTTTTGGTGCTTACATGCCACTTAGGAGTATAATAAAGCTGAACTTCAATCAGTGGGGGTCTTACTTGCCCCTTAAGAGTGGGATAAATACAGATTTTTGGGGTGCATTATTGCATCCCTCTTTCATCATATACTGCTATCAAAAAGGAGATTAAAATGGTTTGGTTTAACCCAAAATTTATTATTATAGGTTTATTGTTATTGTTCTTTGTCTGGATTAGTATTGATCTGACCGAGTTTCAGTTTGAAAAATTTAAAAATATACCTACTATGTTTCACTTCATTAAAGATCAGTTTTTCCCTCTAAATTGGTCCATTATGCCACGATTAATTGACGCTTCAATCGTTACGTTAGCAATGGCGTTCTTAGGTACTTTCATTGCTCTATTAATAGCGATTCCTCTTAGTTTTATGTCAGCTAGAAATACTAGTCGACATGCAGCTCTGTATACCTTTAATCGTTCAATGCTTAGTGGTTTACGTTCAATACCTGAAATTGTTTTTGGCCTTATATTTGTCGTCTCTCTTGGACTAGGACCATTTCCAGCTGTTTTAGCAATTATGCTCCACAACATCGGCGTATTAGGAAAGTTAATTTCTGAATTAATTGAATCTGCAGAAACAGGCCCTCAAGAGGCAATGAAATCTGTAGGGGCTACAAGGTGGGTTGCAGTTTTATTCTCAATATTACCGCAAATATGGCCAAATGTACTCAGCCATTTTTTTTACCGATTTGAAGTGGCCATACGTACTTCACTAATCTTAGGGTTTATCGGCGCTGGCGGGATTGGACAACAATTGTTTAATCATTTCCAAACGTTCCAATATAAATCTGTAGCAACTGACATATTGGTCATTATGATATTAGTTATTGTAGTTGATTTTATAGGCGGAAAAATTAGAGAAAGGGTTATATAAGGTGATGTGTATGCTTCAATTAAATAATTTACATGTAAAATATCCGAAGGTAAAAGAAAAAGCCTTATCTAACATTAGTCTCTCATTTAATAGAGGAGAATTTATATGTATCCTAGGAAAAAGTGGTGCGGGTAAATCAACCTTTATTCGATGTTTAAACGGCCTACAACGCCCAACATCAGGATCTGTCATTTTAAATCATCAGAATATCTTTTCTTTAAAAGAAACTGAATTACGTAGGGTACGTGTTGAAATGGGAATGATATTTCAGCATTTTAATCTCATTCCAAGATTAACAGTATATCAAAATGTCTTAACAGGAATGTTCGGTAGTCGAACACCTTTGAAAAACTTACTAGGATTATTCTCAAAAGAAGAAAAACAATTAGCTAATAAGATGATTGAGAGTGTCGATTTAACTCCTCATAAAGATAAGCGTATTGAAGAATTAAGCGGTGGTCAAAAACAACGTGTGGCCATCGCTAGGGCATTGCTACAAAATCCAAAAGTATTTCTAGGAGATGAACCAGTAGCTAGCTTAGATCCTGGAACTGCTAACCGAATTTTTTCGTTATTACAAACAATGCATAATGAATATAATCTATTAACGATAATAAATGTTCACGATGTAATTTTAGCAAAAAAATTTGCAACAAGAATTATTGCTTTAAGAGAAGGGAAAGTCATATTTGATGATACTCCAGAGTATTTCACTGATGAAACCTATAATGAAGTTTATCTTTAGAATAGAAATTATTTTATAATATAAAAGGAAAAGCAAGCATGGCATTTAGTTACCCATGCTTGCTTTTATATAACTAACGAATGGTATACCTCCACGATTTCAACTATGAGGTTCCATCTAAAAATTGACAGGCTATTTATTATTAGTTTGTGTAATGATGTCTGAAATTGTATTCGTTACATCGAACTGTTCAATAAAAATTGGAATAATTACATTAAAGTTCTCACTTGATTTTCTAGATATTTTAGTAATCTCTTCAGAACTAGCAGCCACTTCTTCAGTTCCTGCAGCCATCTGTTGGCTAATAGCAGATATTTCATGAATTTGTTCATTAATTGTTTCGGTAGCTTTATTAATTGATTCGAATGATGAGGATAAATTCTCTACAATGTGTAACCCAGATACTACGTCACCTTTCGAAATGTCCATTGCTTCACTAGCACGATCTGCTTGAACTTGAATACTTTTTATCAATTCTGAGATTCTTTCTGCGAATTGGTTAGATTGCTTAGAAAGTTTACCTACTTCATTTGCTACAACCGCAAATCCTTTTCCTTCATTTCCTGCTCTTGCTGCTTCAATACTTGCATTCAATGACAAAAGGTTAGTCTGATTAGCTATATTACTTATTTCTTCAATAATTGCTCCAATTTCTTTTGTACTTACTTCAAATTCTTTAACTGTATCTGCCAATGTTGAAAAAGAACTATCAATTTTATTCATTTGATTTATTACCGATGTTACTTGTCTTTTTCCATCCTGTGCAGTTTGAGAAGCAACGATGCTAGATGAATTTGCAATCCCACTTGTTTCAGCTATTTGATTTACCCCTGTAGCGATTTCTTCCATCGCTAGAGAGGTATCTCTCGCAGACTTCACTTGTGTATCTAAGCCCCCTGATAGCTCAAATAATATTGAGTTAAATTCGTTATATTGTTCTTCTTGGTTTACTAGTTTACTTTCAATTTTATTAAATAAAGTTATTAAGCGTGCCTCTTTTTCTTCTAATTCTTCAATACGAGAGTTATTAGCATCAACTACATCCTTCATTAAGTATGCTAGATTTTGAAAATTCGTAGGTGCCGTGTTTGGATCTTCTAAGATTTCATTTAATTGGTGTTCCATATCCCTAATGCTTCTTATTTGTTTAACACCAATAATAAATCTAAATCCATAAAACGCTCCACTTATCATTACCATTAATAGTAATGAATTTAATGACATAATTTCATTATTACTGATCAAGAGAAAAATAAGGGAAATAAGAACGCCTAGAACAACTGATGTAATAATTTTTTCTACACTAATAAAAAATTTACTCATACTTTTTTTAATTTTTTTCATATGCTCTCCTCAATTCTTTAGTAATGTAATAAACTGCCTATAAAACTTCTATTAGACTTTTAGATTAAATCCATCCATACCTATGTGTGACTGACTTTTTAGACAATCTTAGTGTTAACTACTTTCTTGAGTGTTTATTTGGTAAGACAAGAAAACAGCAAAAGGCATGAATAAATAAAGTTAAGGTTTTAATAACTCTTAAATTTGTTTACTCATGCCTGATCAAATCAGTAACACGTAAAAATATACTTTCAACTACTGATACAAGTAACCCTTTTCATATAAAGTTAGCATACTTACCGTTTCATTTCAATATAATTTCACTTTCTTTATTGTTTAGAGTTTCATACAAAACAGACTCGGCTGGCGTCCGAGTCTGTTTTACCGCAATTTACAATTAGATTAATTGTGCTAGATGATCAATCACCTATATAACTATATTAACTGTTATTTCGAATTGTTTCAACAGCTGTTTTGTCAGTATTCTTAACAAGTTTAATAATAAACTCTTTTGCCGCTGCATAATCATCCACATGAATAATTGAACTTGATGTATGAATGTATCGTGAACAAATACCGATTACTGCTGATGGAACACCACTTCCTGATAGGTGAACCTTTCCTGCGTCTGTTCCACCAGGGGAAATAAAATATTGATAAGGGATATTATTTGTTTCAGCAATATCTAATAGAAATTCACGCATTCCACGGTGTGTAATCATTGAACGATCAAAAATCCGTAATAGTGCACCCTTACCTAAATGTCCAAATGTATCCTTTTCTCCTGAAGCATCATTAGCAGGGCTTGCATCTAATGCATAAAAAATATCAGGTTTAATCAAGTTTGCTGCAGTTTGAGCTCCTCTTAAACCAACCTCCTCTTGTACAGTAGCACCTGAATATAAAACATTTGGAGTTGTTTCATCTTTTAACTCTTTAAGTAACTCAATTGCAAGTCCACAACCATAACGATTATCCCAAGCCTTAGCTAAAATTTTCTTATTATTAGCCATCGGTGTGAATGGACATATTGGTACAATTTGTTGGCCAGGTTTCACTCCAATATTCTGTGCGTCTACCTTATCATCTGCACCGATGTCTATATACATATTTTTAATTTCCATAGGCTTGTTGCGTTTTGCTTCATCTAATAAATGTGGTGGAATGGATCCGATAACACCTATTACAGGTCCATTATCAGTAATAATCTGAACACGTTGTGCAAGTAACACTTGACTCCACCATCCGCCTAATGTTTGGAAACGAATAAGTCCTTTCTCTGATATAGAAGTGACCATAAAACCAACCTCATCCATATGGCCTGCAACCATTACTTTCGGACCCTTTTCATCACCACGTTTCACACCAAAAATACTACCTAGACGATCTTGAATAATTTCATTTGTATATTTCTCCAGTTCAACACGAACAAATTTCCGTACTTGATGCTCAAACCCTGGTGCACCTTGAAGCTCTGTTAATGTCTTAAATAATTGTAATGTCTCCTGATTCATCGTATACTCCTTTCGGATACCGTAATATTATCTACATTGTCTATTTTAACGAAAATAAATTTGACTTTCCACCGATACCTTCATTTTGTTAAAAGCATATTATTAATATCCATTTTTATAAAATGGATATTTTAGGTATACTATAATAGATATTGACGTATTATATTGACCACATTTGAGTGTACAGCACTGAAAGATGATTTTACCCAAGATCAATATCTATCTATTTTTTATTATTTGAGTGTTTTCAAAAAAAAAAATTAAAAATATGATGCAATTTAAAGAAAGAGGTGCTAAAAGTGAGCATAAAACGATTTTTAATTGGCCTTGGAATCGGATTCGTTGTAGGATCGGTTTTAAAAGATCAACTGATCCAGGAGTATATCTCACCTGAAAAGGCATTACGAATTGTGAAAGGGAAAGTCGGTGAACAAGGGGTAGTAGAAGGGTCATGGATCCATATGATTCCTGAAGATTTCGAAAAAAAATTATTAAATTACACTGTTTATCGAGGAGGAGTTTCATGTTCAATTGAAGGAGACTTTCATCAATTTGAGTTCATCGTCGATGCCAAGACTGGAACAGTTTTAGAATTATCATCACAAGATCAGGATACATAAAGCTCAACTGCAATCAGTGAGGTTCTTCGTACCCCACTGATTGCTAAAGAATAAAGCTGAACTTCAATCAGTGGGGGTTTTCCTTCATCCCCCACTGATTGTTAGTTCAACTTATCGGACCTTTAGGGGCAGTTTATCCCCCACCTAAACTTCTCGATTTTCTTAAGCTTTGAGGTGGGGGTCTTACTTGCCCCTTAAGAGTGGGATAAAGTTTAGATTTTTGAGTTTGTTAAAATATTGTCATGGAGTAACTGATACCATACCGAAAAGGACGGGTATTTATTAGGTTTCTTTTATTTTAATACTTTGATTTCTCAAAACTTCTGAAATAATTTCCCCTTCTTTGTTCCACTTTAACGCACGATATTTATTATCGTGATAAAAAATAAACCAAGAACCTTCATCTAATCCCTTTTCTAGCCACTTTTGCTTTTCGGCAATTGAAATCATTGGGTAATCGTCATAAGCAGAAACCCATAGAGGATTTGAATGTGCGTGAGTAGGCATTAAGTCAGCCATATGAATAAAACATTCACCATTCCGTTTTATTAAAACAATACTATGTCCATCACTATGACCACCTGTGTGATGAATTTCAATACCTGGAAATACTTCAAGCATCCCATTAAATGTTTGGACCTTATCCAAGATTGGACTCCAGTTTTCTTCCCAATAAGTATTACGGGAGCGAAAATTAGGTTTTTTTAGTTCTTCCCATTCTATTTCATTTACTATTATCGTTGCATGTTCAAAAGTAGGTACGAGGTTATCCCCTTCCCATTTTGCGATGCCACAAGCATGATCAAAATGCATATGAGTCATTAATACATAGTCAATGTCACTCGTTGAAAGTCCTAGTCGATTTAAATCTGAAGAAAGTTTTGACTCTGATGTTATCCCATAATTCCTTATTTGCTTATCTGAAAATTTATTATTTCCTATACCTGTTTCAAGGAGAATGTTTTTTCCTTCGACTTGTATTAAGATAGGATCTGTACATAATTCTATTTGGTTCTTTTCATTACATAGATACTTTTTTGACCATAACGGCTTCGGGACTACACCAAAGACTGCTCCACCATCCATATGAATTACTCCGCCATTAAGCCATGTTAAGGTTAAATCACCTACAGTTATTTGTTCCACTACTTTCGTTCTCCCTTGCAAATATTCTTTTATCCCACTCTTAAGGTCCGATATAGAATAACTTTCGTCGACGAAAGCTGATAATTATTATTCTTATGCCTGAGGTATAAGTTGAACTAACAATCAGTGGGGGATGAAGGAACCCCTCGCTGATTGAAGTTCAGCTTTACCGGAACTGGGCTTCGCAGCGATATATTCTCATACCTTTTTGAGAAAACTTTTCTTCATACTCTGTCATTACATTTCCTTCAATGTTACTATTATGAAGATCTAAGCTAACATTATTTAAGATCAGCCCATACTTCGAAAAACTGTGAAGCGAGTATTCAAATAATCCTTGATTATCAGTTTTAAAGTGAATTTCACCATTCTTTTTCAGCACTTGTTCATACATTTTTAAGAAGCTTTCATACGTCAATCTGCGTTTTTCATGACGATTTTTTGGCCAAGGATCAGTAAAATTGATATACACTCTGTCAATCTCGCCTTCCGCAAAATAATTTATTAAATTTACTACATCTTCATTTAACAATTTAAAATTCGTTAAATCAGCTTGTTGGATACGTTCTAATGCTGTAATAATGACACTATCATATTTCTCTACCCCAATGTAGTTTATGTCAGGGTGTAGCTGTGACATGCCTGTCAGAAATTGTCCCTTACCTGTACCTACTTCGACGTGAATCGGATTATCATTACCAAATATTTCACGCCATTTCCCTTTATTATTTAACGGATTTTGTATAACAATTGTCGGTTGTTTCAATAAAGCCTCAGATGCACCAGGTTTATTTCTTAATCTCATTTTCTTCATCCTCACTCAAAATAATTATTCTCTACTATAAGAACCACACAAAAATTCTATTGTGCAAGTCCACTTTCCTATCCATTAAATACAACAACATCCCATTTTAGTAAGTATTCAGGATGATGATCTACTGCCGCTGTAACATACAGCATATCTGCTACTTTCCATATAAGTACTTCTTTATAGTCTTCCTCAGGATCATTCCCAACATAAGTTGATTGGATGTTATGATATAAAGGGCTACTTGTATCATGCTCAGCCTTTTTTACCGTTAAATTATGCCAAGGGTGATTTTTTATCTGACTCATTGATAATTCAAACATTTTTACCTCTTCTATGAGATCACCCTTGTTTGATTTAATTCCTTTTAAGATTGATGTCGTTTCTATATAAATAAAATCCAATAATTCTTCAGAAAAAATCACTCGTACTCTCTCCTTTTAGCTAGTTCCTTTGGTAGTTTACCATAAAAGTTCTATATCTTTAACACATCATTGATCAAAAAACTTGCATAAATATATTAATTTCTCCTTTTTCTAAAGTTGAATAGTATAAAATAGGGTAAGATGTTAAGAAATATGAAAATAAAGGAGTGATTAGATGATTAATCAACCGGAACCAGTTTTTAGTTTTACCATTCCTTACTATACTTCAAGTAATGGAGAAACAGACGAACTTTTTGTTTCAGAAAAAACATATGGAAAATACTTACTTGCTGTTAATAAAACGAATGTTATCGTTATCCACGGTACACAACATCCTATCTCTTTTACATACGGAGAAGTTACCACTACTTTATTCGATAATAAAAAATCGATTATTGTAATTGGAACAAAAGACCTTGATGAATACACAAGTGAACTAATCGATATTGCTATTGCACAAGAATTAGAAAAAATAGTTCTTATGGATAGAAACGAATTTTTTCGTTTTTTATATGATGAGTCGACTCCTGATCCTATTAAAATTTTCATTGATGATTTCCAACAAACTGTTGAGGAAATACATATCACAAAAAGATTAAAAAAGGAAGGGTATCGCATTCACGAAAGGGAGGCATCACTTGCTGAAGATATTTTGGCAAATGCAATACATTTTACAGAACTTAGAAATATATCACCTTTTGAAAATGAACATGGTGTGTTTTTATTAACAAAGCTAATTTACTTACATTACTCAGACCGATCACTTTATCAACAATACAAAGTACGTTTACAACCAAACTACCAAAGACTTTTTATTGAAGCTGAAAAGCTATTAAGTGTGATAAAGAAAGTGAATTTATCAACAGCAAGGGGGCGCGAACGTGCTATAGATAAGGTATTTCAATATTTAAACTATAAAAAATATGTAAAAAAAATAACGCTTAACGATGTTGAAGAATTTCATGTACAGCTAAGGGTATAACAATTAATAGGGATAAATGTTACATATATAGCACATCCTAATTTTGAAAAGCATACATAAAGGATGTGTTATTATATGAACTATCAAGACCAATTAACTCTATTAACTGACATTTTGAAAAATCAACAAGCTCAGCAATATGGAACAGAAGACGAATTCAATCAAATTCAGCGATTAGCACAATCACTTCAAGGCCAAGAACAATTAAACGAAACGATGCAACAAACTTTAACAAATATTACAAACTATTGCTCGACTCGAGACTGTAATAATTCACAACAAATCGATCAGTGGATTCAATCCATAAACGAGAGCACAATACCTTACCCTCACGAATAAGAAAGTTTATGTACTATTTATTCTAGGTTCTAATGCAACAAAATAAATAATAAAGCAAAACATCAAAAGCGGGGCTTTTGATGTTTTGCTTATAAAAAAAGAACATAAGTCACTTAAACACTCATGTCCTTTTATTATCTTTACAATCTATGTTAACTAGATTAAATATCAGCAGCTAAAAGCTTTGTAAGATAATTTACCCAGTAATTCATATCGGTATATTCCTTACGTTGGTTATGCCAGATAATAGCGTATATAGTCTGAGAAACAACATACCAGTGCATGCGATTATATAATCCCTCATCTAACTCTACTCCATAATTTTCTAGCCAACTCTCCCAATCCTTTGTAGGTATATATAAATAAAGGAGTAATCCTAAATCCAGTGCTGGGTCTGCAACAATAGCTCCATCCCAATCAATCAGAAACAAATCTCCTTCTTCACTTAAAACCCAGTTATTATGATTAATATCACAATGACAAACAACGTACTCACTATGTTCTACACTTTGCACACGTTTATTCAAATAATTTAGAGCGTCATTAATACTCTGTAAATTCAAGCCACTATTCTTAATTTTCCCATCTATTTCTTCGACAATTGACTGAGGTGTAAGTGGCTTATTACCAATTCGTTTAAACATTTCTAGGAGTTCTTTAGAACGATGGATCTTACTAAGAAGTTGAGCTACTATCTCCTCTTTCATTTCATAAGATTTTAATTCTCTCCCATTTACCCATCGTTGAGCAGTGATGACATCGCCATTTTCTAAACGCCTTGTCCAAAGTAATTTTGGAACAATTCCTTCAGCTGATAAAACAGCTAGAAAAGGTGACGAATTCCGCTTTAAAAAAAGCTTCTCTTCCCCAAACCGGGCATAATATGCTTCTCCTGTTGCTCCACCAGCAGGAGTCACCTCCCACCCTTTTCCTAATAAATGTTCCAACAAATTCACCCTCAACTTCCTAATTCTAACGGGATATATTTTTAAACTTTAATAATAATTTTCACAAGAAAAGCGTAAGCGCCTTGGTCACGAGCGAAAGGCACTGGAAGGCCTTTGACAGAAGCCGCTCTTTGGCTTCCGCGTGCTTCTGCGTCTTACAGCAATGCTTCGAAGTAGGCTTCCTCGAAGCAAAGTAGCATGAAGCATCATCAAAGAAGCAATCCAGGAAGTCAGTGAAGTCAGAAACTTGACTGAAGTGACCGAGCTCGTAGGCGCTGAAGCTAGACAGCTTCTAAGTTAGAAATTATAAATTCTGATTGTAAAATAAAGATTTCATGTGAACCAGTTTCAATTAAGCATACTTTGTTGTCGCTGGAATCATAGTAATCATTTCACCAATAAAAACATATATTTCCCAACAATTCCCTAAAAGTTTTTTTGAAATAATTGTTCTGTATTTCACGAAATTTTACTTCCACAAATTATAATAATACTAGTATACCTTATTTTTTGTAAAGAAAAAATTAAAATTATTGTAAAAAGTGTAGAATGAGAAAACTCAAGGAGCTCATTACTGCTCCTTTTATGAATTTTTCATTCTACACAATATTTTTAATAAGATTTCGGATGAAAAAGAACTGTTGTACTTATCCCTTGCACATTAATTTTTGCCCCTTCAAATGTTCTAAGTGGTGAAACAGCCGATTTATTACCTTCGACTAAAACATCCCAGTATCCACTGGATGGTAATATTAGTTCCTTTTCACCTTCAAAGCTATTGTGAGCTATTACAAACATCCCTGAGTTATCCTTTAACATATAGGCCAAGCAATATGAAGGGGTATCAAGAATATGCATATTTTTCTTCACTTGATCAGCGGTCGAAAATCGAAATACATCATGTGTTTTTCTTAACGCTATTAAACCTTTAACATAATCAACGTAATCCATATGAAGAGCTTTTCTTTTCCAATCCAATTTATTTATTTCGTCTGAAGAACAATAGCTATTTTCAACACCTTTTTTCGTTCGATAGAACTCTTGACCTGCATGTAAAAATGGAATTCCTTGACTCAATAATGTTAATGCTGTTGCAAGACGATGCATTGAAGCTCTTACTTCTTCTTTTTGATCACCGTTTGAAAGCTCCAATTTATCCCATAACGTATGATTATCGTGACATTCCACATAGTTTACTGACTGATATGGCTCACGAAAAATACCTTCTATATGATAAAATCCTTTTATGCTCCCACTTACTAACATTTTAAAAGTTTCTTTTAACTCACCATTTCCATTACAAAATCCTTTTTTCGTATGATCAAAGATACTTCCTTTAAGCTTATCGCGAAATTGATCATTAAAATGACTGATACTAGGTAATAAATCAGAATTAGCAATAATCGCCTTCTTTTCTCTTTGAATTGGGGTAGCTAAATCCCAACCTTCTCCAATGACTATAATTGATGGATCAATTTCATTTAATTTATCTCGAACTTTATTCATTGTCTCAAGGTCAAGGATGCCCATTAAATCAAAACGAAAGCCATCCACTTGATATTCTTCAGCTAAAAATTTAATTGAATCTACAATGAATTCCCTTACCATCTTTCTCTCTGAAGCGATATCATTTCCGACTCCTGTTCCATTTGCTAAACTTCCATCTAGTTTATATCGAAAATAGTAACCTGGTACAATTCTCTCAAAATTTGATCTATGGTGTATATAAACATGATTATAAACAACATCTAAAATCACTCTTATTCCTTGCTTATGAAAGGATTTAACAACTTCTTTTAATTCAAGTATTCTTTGTTTCGGATCCTCGGGATTTAAGGAGTAACTTCCTTCTATGGCATTGTAGTGAATCGTATCATATCCCCAATTATATTTATCCAACGATTTTGTTTCATCTACGCTACCAAAATCTTGAACAGGTAATAATTGTACATGCGTAACACCTAAATCTACAAGGTAGTCTAATCCGGTAAGAGTACCCCAAGGACCGCGCGTTCCCGTTTCAGTCAAAGCTTTGTACTTACCTTTATGTTTCATCCCACTATTCTCGTCAATCGAAAAATCCCTAACATGGACTTCATAAATAATTGCATCATTTCTTGATTCGTAGGAGGGTTTCTTGATTTCATTCCATTGATTTGGATTAGTTTGAGAAAGATCTACAACTACCCCTCGTTCCCCATTCACAGTTACTGCTTTAGTATAAGGGTCAACGGCTTCTCTCCACATTCGATCAATCAATAAACGATATTTATAAGCAGTGCCCTCTAAATCTCCAGAAACAGTATAATGCCATACACCCTTATCTGCCTTTGTAAGAGGATACCTTTGTTGTTGATTACCGTTAAATAAAATTAATTGGACTTCAGTCGCAGTTGGTGCCCAAAGTTTAAAAGTTGTTTCATCTTTTGTATACGTAATACCTAAATCATCAAGATCATAAAAGTAAAGGTCATCGAAAGTTTCAGTACGAACTACTTGACCTGTTTTAACATCAAAAGATATTTGCTTATTTGTAAAAACTCTATATTCCGTACCTAGATTTACTGCTTTCTCCAAGTAAAGCTCATAACGCCATCTTTCATTGCTTTTTCTCCAAGTTTTTATGGTCAATGGTTCATTGGTTTGTGTATTTATAATTGTAAAATGGGAGAGTTCTTCATCCACTTCTGAAAAGGGTATTGTGATTAACATTAGTTCATCTATATATGCATTTTTGGCTACCACAAATATCTCTCCTCTCTTTACGTATTTTTTTAGAAAAACATTATAATATTTTCAAAAATATTTGTTACATTAGTTTACTACCTAGTTTATTATATGAAATTTATAGTAACTTCGTTCAACTAAGTATTAATTCCTATAACAATCTTTATGAGAAAAAAAGCCTACTTAGTAGAAAAACTTAGAATTTTTTCAGTCATAGTTGCAATTAAGACATTTCTATTCCTTATTCTATTTAATTATTTAAGTGTCACCTATATCAAGGAGGATATTTCCATTTTTAAAAACCCTTTAGAAACTAAACTCTTAATGGCATCTACACTATTACTATAAAACAAAAATGGAATTGATATGCTTGATTTATGTATTATACAGAATTTAATTAGAATATTTTTTAAATATTCACAAATTCTTTTCTTATTTACTCGAGTGAATATAAAATCCTATTGCACCACTAATCATTCAAGTTTAGAGTACACCAACTAGATTTCTTAGTAGCTTGGAAATCCATTACACTAATAAAGGTAATACCGTTAAAAAAGATCACATTAAAGATCATTCTTCCACTTTTAGTGATCGTTTCAGATTATTCATTATTCTATGCCAATAAATCGTTTTTGAATTCATCTGATACCATAATCGTTGACTTTTAATTATAAATTTTCGTAGTTCTCCTCAGCGAAATCTTGTTCAAGTTCTGAACGAGGTTCAGAGGTTGTTTGACATAAGTCTAACAACTTTTGACTAAACCTAAGCTGTGTTGATTTAATCGGAGTTGAATTATTCTTTAACTTTTGTTGCCATTCATTTATATTCCGTTGATCAAGAAAGGTAGTTCTACCCCATGATGAAGTAGTAGCATCAATATAACCTTCTCGTGTTAAGACTGCTTTCTTCACCTTAAACCTTATTTCTGTGACTTCTAATATTTTATTCAAAATAGTACTCATTCGATTTAAAGATAGTAAAGGATTAATGATTTTCCGTTCATCATCGCCATTTAATTCCAACCAATATCTTTCTGAATATGTTTGAAAAATTGAATTTTCCCTACCTTCCAGATTTACAATGCACCAAATTTCAGTCGGACCAACGATTAGGATATCAAACTGTACCGCAGCCTTTGGGTAAGTGACTACTGGATAATAAAATACAAAATAATTATCTGGAAGTGATTGAAGAAACCACTTCAATGTTTCATCACGTAAATATGATTTCTTTAATAATGACTTTTCCACTAACGTGGAACTTGCCCAATTAAGTTGAAACTCAAATAATTCTCGTAGAAAGTTCATTTTTAACTCTGGCAAAGATTTATACTTAAATTGATATTGGTGTTCTTTAAAATCATTATAAAAATCTTCTGTTTGATTTTTACGTTTATAAAAATGTTTAAGTTTACTGAATGCATTTCTAATACTCTTTTTTTGTTGTTCAACAAAATATTCCACCGAAGGATTTTCTACTAAATAGGATGCTTCCCATTCTCGTTTTAACCTTGCCCAACGCTCTCGCTTTAAACGAGAAAATTGGCTTGGGTATCGGTACATGTCATATTGATAACGTGAAACATAATCCTCTAATTTTACTAAGTGAGCCACAAGCACTCCTCCAAAAACGACGATGTCTAAATATTTAATAAAGTACAATAAAATTTTATCATAACATCTACCTATTTTGGAATGGAAGAGTTTATGTTAATTAGGTTAGTAGGTATAATAATCCGTACTCATTCTTCATTTGCTAAAGTAAATGAAGAGATAACTTCATATTTAGGCGTTCTTTGTAGATGTGTTTGATATATCACAAAATTTGATACCTTCCACTTTTCTTCTATTACAACTGATTGAAATGACCTATTTAACTGTAACTTATCGAAAGGTGAAGCACCTTTAAATTTACGTGCTATTGTAATATGAGGATTATAAGCACGTTTGTCTAACTCCATACCGAGTTGTAAACATGCCTGGAAAACATCCATTTGAAGCTTAAATAACTTGTCTTCTTTTTTTATACCAGCCCATAAAATCCGCGGGGCATGATTTGGTCCAAAATGCCCAATATGATCAATTATTAATGGAAATGTTTGATGTTTGTCGGCAATAACATGAAGTTTTTCTTGTAGGTTTTTTATTAAAGAGAACTCAATTCCACCTAAAAAAGCTAATGTAATGTGATAATCCTCTTCATGAACAAAGCGTTCAAACGGTGGTGTTTCATCCCGATTCCATGCTGCCAATTTTTTCCTTACTCTTTTTTCAATGGGTATTGCAATGAAATAATGGGGTTGCATTGTCACTAAAGGCTCTCCTTTCAATAAAAACTTTTATTTGTATATTCTTTATTATTGTCAAATTAAAGTCAAATTCTACCGTTTAAATCTTATCTTTATTCCTATCAAGATGATAGGATTTCTCAACATAATTGTGATAAAATAATATGTATATAATATATAATAAAAAATTTATCTATTATCTTATAAAAAGTAAAGGAAGTGTAATATATGCGTATTGTAAATAACATCGCAGATTTAATTGGCGATACGCCATTAGTAAAATTAAACCATCTTCCAAGTAAATCGGGAGCAGATGTCTATTTAAAGTTAGAATTTATGAATCCTAGTGGTAGTGTAAAAGATCGTGCAGCTTATCAAATGATTTTACAAGCAGAAAAAGACGGGTATTTAAAAAAGGGATCTACAATTATTGAACCTACAAGTGGTAACACCGGCATAGGACTTGCCATGAACGCTGCTGCTCGTGGTTATAAAGCTATTTTAACAATGCCCGATACAATGTCAAAGGAACGTATTAATATATTAAAGGCATATGGCGCTGAGGTAGTACTTACTCCTGGAGATGAAAAAATGCCTGGAGCGATTAATAAAGCACATGAACTTTTGAAAGAAATCCCTAATAGCTATATGCCAATGCAATTTGAAAATGATGCTAATCCTGAAGCACATCGTCTAACAACAGCATTAGAAATTAAGGAAGCGTTAGATAGTATCGGGAAGAACCTAACTGCTTTTGTAGCTGCTTCAGGGACCGGTGGCACAATTACGGGGACTGGTGAAAAACTAAAGGAACTGTACCCAAATGTTAGTGTCCATGTAGTAGAACCTGCAGGATCACCTGTTCTATCTGGAGGAAAACCTGGACCTCATAAACTTGTAGGTACAAGCCCAGGATTTATCCCACCAATTTTAAATGAAAATGTTTATGGAGAAATTTTTAAAGTTGAAGATGATGATGCATACAATGTAACAAGACGTCTTGCACGTGAGGAAGGTATTCTTGTTGGTCCATCATCAGGAGCTGCTTGCTTTGCAGCTTTAGAAGTAGCAAAGCGTCTTTCACCAAAAGATGTCGTAATAGCAATTGCCTGTGACACTGGTGAGCGTTATTTATCAACCGATTTGTTTGACTTTGAAAATTAAAAAGAGTAAGTATCTTGGTCAATAGCAAAGTAACTTCTAACAGGTAGAGCTGAGCAAAAGCGTTCCAAGTTCATTTTTTACTTGCCGTACTAAAAAATCAGGTTGAGATTCTCTCAACCTGATTTTTTTTAGTAATCATGAATTTCACAATTCATGATCTCACAACGGAGGTACTTCATCTATTCATTTATACTAAACTGTTTGTAACTGGATATAAATTTATACGGTTCATTTTTGGTATTTTGACATACTCAATCAATTAGTTTACTTCTATTGTTAGATTTTGATACAGGAAATTTAATAATTTTACCAAAACCTTACAAGAATTCTCCCACTTTCCTTTGCTAAATATTTCAAATTATTATACAATTACATTATTAAAAGGAATTCCATATATTTTCTGATAGTAAGAAATTCATTTTTAAAGCTGCTAATCAGCTGGTTAAGAAATGCCTATGTACTTTTTTGTTTTAAGAAATGAAAAAAGAATAAGGAGTGGTTTTTTGGAAACTTCAACTGATCGGATGATAAACCGAATTAAGTCTGTCTACCTCTATATTAAAAAAAGAGGCATTGTTACGACAAATGAATTAGTTGAAGAATTTGGAATTACCTCAAGGACAATTCAACGGGATTTAAACATACTAGAATATAATAAGCTCGTGAAGAGTCCTAGCCGTGGCAAATGGACTATAACTAAAAAGAAAACAAAGGTTTCCTAAAGTAAAAAACTAAATAGAAAGCAAGTTAAATACTCCCCCAACGATGAACGTTGGGGAATTTTTATTCCTTACTCAATTATCATTCAAATGTATCCTTAACCAACCTAAAAGATCGTTAGGTACAACTCTAAACAAAACAAGATTAATTAACGATTAACTAACTTCTCAACTTCATCCTCGGTCAATTCTCGGTACTCGCCTAAATCTAGCGTTGAATCAAGTAATAACGGCCCAATAGATAGACGTTTTAAGTAAGTCACTTTTTTACCAACGGCTTGAAACATTCGTTTGACTTGGTGAAACTTCCCTTCCGTAATTGTAAGTTCAATTTCAGAAACTTCGTCTGATTTTAAAATCACTAACTCTCCTGGTTTTGTTTTGTAACCATCATCAAGGGTAACACCATTTTTAAACTTTTCAATATCATCATCAGTTACTTTGCCTTGAATTCGTGCGTAATACGTTTTTGGAACGTGCTTTTTAGGAGAAAGAAGCTCATGAGAAAGTTTACCGTTATTTGTTAATAACACAAATCCTTCTGTATCTTTATCTAACCTCCCGACTGGAAATGGTTCATAGCGAGCATCTTCTAATTCTAATAAATCAACAACTGTTTGCTCATGAGCATCCTCTGTAGCTGAAATAACACCTTGAGGTTTATTCATCATTAAATAGACAAATTCCTTATACTCTACTTCTTCACCATTAACTACAACTTGATCCTGCTCTATTGCAATATGCTTTTTGGCATCCTTAATGACTTCTTCATTTACACGTACTGCCCCTGTTTTTAATAGCTTCTTTACTTCTTTTCGACTTCCATAGCCCATATTGGCCAAAAACTTATCTAACCTCATTCCTCTTTCCCCCTTAATGTTATTTGTTGCACAATATTCTTTGCAAAATCTCCTAAATCATTATTTAAATATGCTTTTACGTTTCCGCGCGTAATCTGTGATAACGTTTGTCTAATTACTATAGGCTGAACTCCAGACTTTATTAGTTCTTCCTCTAATTTTAGTACCATTTCAATCGATGCCTTTGTTCCTATTGTATTTGCCAACAATACTTCTTTTTCGGTTCCATTCACAATCGTAAAATTTTCACCTAAAAAGTTTCTTAATGGTTCAATTTCTTCTTGAATGGGTACAACAAAAAGTCCATTTTGATCTTCTACCATTTGTTTGGCATGCCCTGCTAATTTACAAGGTATAATCTTCTTAGAAAAAAGCTTATTCACCTCATTACTATGTAAAGCAGTAGCAAAAAGATAAATTTTAACATCATCCCGAAAATACTTTTCGTATGTATTAAGAAATGGAATAACATTATTTGCAGGTAGCATTAATAAAACATGACGTACTTTATTAAAATTTCTTGGTTCTAAATAGACGATACGATTATCCAGTTTTTGAAAATCTTCAACTTTTTGTTTCTTTCTAGTGTAAACAAAAATCTCCTCTTTGTATGAACATAATTTTAATACACTTTGTGCTAATTTTCCTAATCCTACAATTAAATTCATAGTCACCATCCCCAGTTACATTTTCACCAACAAAAGCCACAGATGAATTGATAAATTACCACCAAATTAATATCACTACATATAATCGAAAATGTAAGAAAAAACTGCAATCAATTTTTTTGATTACAGTTTCTTAATCGAATTTACGACATTTCCTCTGAGCCAAACATATATTGTCTGGTACGAACATTAACATTAAGAACAATACCGATAGCAATCATATTCGTTAGTAAAGCACTACCACCATAACTTATAAACGGTAAAGCCAAACCTGTAATCGGCATAAGACCAATAGTCATCCCGATATTTTGGAATATCTGAAAGACTAAAAGCCCTATTACACCAGCTACTAAATAACTACCATACATATTATTACAACTAAAAGCAATAATAATCATTCTATAGAACAGTAGGAAATAAACAACTATTAATATCGTAGCACCAAGAAAACCGAATTCCTCACCAATTACAGTAAAAATAAAATCTGTATGAATTTCTGGGACACGCCCACTTTTAGATAATACACCTTCAGTGAAACCTTTTCCATAAAGCTGACCAGAGCCAATCCCCTGGATCGCCCCGAGAAGCTGATATCCAAGTCCACCTGGGTCATTATATGGGTTTAACCATCCATAAATTCTATCTAACTGATGAGATTTGATAAACTTACTAAAAAGCGCAAAGTAATTATTGTGAAGCCAAACTAATATAGCTAAAATTGATGTAATGATCGTCCCAAGAACAGCAAAGATCTTCCAAGAAATCCCTGCCATTAGTAACATCGTACCCATTATACTAGCAATAACTAATGCTGTTCCTAAATCCGGTTGTATTAAAATAAGAAAAAACGGTGGTAAACCTACCGCCAACACTTTTAGTACAACTATACAATCCTCTTTTAATGACCTTTCTCTATACTCTTTTGTTATTAGAAATAGTAAATGAGCTAGAGCTAATACAAGAAATATTTTCACGAACTCTGACGGCTGAAATAAATTGTTCCCTACTCCAATCCAACGTTGCGAACCGTTTCGCTCAATTCCAAAAAAATGAACAGCTAATAACGATATAATCCCTATTACATAAAGTGGAATTGTAAAATTTTTAAATAAATCATAATCAATGACCATTGCTCCAAGCATTAGTGCAGTTCCTATCACGAACCAAATAACTTGCCTCTTAACAAAATGTGAAGGCTCTACAGAGTATTGTCCAGCCATAGCAGCACTATAAATGGCAAGCAAGGAAATGCACATTAATAAAAACAGCAAAAATAGCAACGTATAATCTAACTGTTGTAAATAGGTTTTACGTTCTTGCATGGCTTGTATCCTCCGTTTAATGATTGCCTAATTTATAACTAAAGCTTTATTTTATAATTTTGAAAAGCCTTTTCTAATGTTATCATAGCTTATTTTTTTTAACAAAGGTATTTTTAACTAGGATATATAACAAACAAAAATGCTGAAATATATCATCACCTTTTTTATTTTTATCCTAACAAAAAAGTGCTTAGTCTATAAGCACTTAAAAGTTTTATCCCACTTTATCGTGTTCAATATTATGTGTACTTTTTATAGTATTATTTCTAGCGATATTAGCAAGTATTCCAACACTAACGGCAGTAATTAATAATGAAGATCCACCATAGCTCATGAAAGGAAGTGGAATTCCCGTAATTGGTAGCAGACCTGAGACTGCACCGACATTTAGACATACTTGAAGCGTAAGTTGAAAAGTAATACCAAAAGCTAAGAGACTACCAAATGGCGTATTACTTCGAACGCCTATCAAAATCCCTCTAAATAATATGACACCTAAACATATAAAAACGAATAAAATACCAAGCAAACCAAGCTCTTCTGCTACAATTGCCAATATAAAATCCGTATGAGCTTCTGGTAAATAGAAAAGCTTTTGTACACTTTGTCCAAATCCTGCCCCAGTAATGCCACCATGAGCCATCGCAATGTAAGACTGAATCAGTTGATAGCCCGTCCCAGTTGAATCGGCAAACGGATCCATAAAACCAATAAGACGATCCATCCGGTATGATTCAGAATTAGCATACGACCAAACAATGAAAGCTGCAAATCCACCTAATCCGAATAAATGGATCAACTTCGCTCCCGAACAAAAAACAATTAAACCAGCAACGGCTAATATTAATCCTGCTGTCCCTAAATCTGGCTGCTTCATAATTAACAGGAAAATCCCACCAACAATTAATAAAGGTGGCATCACACCTCTAGTAAACTGATTTATATATTTTTGTTTCCTTGAATAGACATGAGCTAAATAAATGATAATGCCTAGCTTTACAAACTCAGATGGCTGCAAAATCATCCCTACATTTAGCCACCGAGTCGCTCCATTTGACTCTACCCCTAAAGGGGAAAAAACTACTAATGACAATGAAAGAAATGATAAAAAGACAATTGGAAATACAAGTTTTTGATAAAAACGATAAGGAAATCTCATAAATATTATAAAAAGTACGGTAGAGACAGCAATCCATTGTAACTGCTTTTTGAAATAATAAAAAGGATCACCATACTTGTCGAATCCAACTACATAGCTAGAGCTATAAATCATTATTAAACCAAATGAAGCTAGTAATATTATTGCAGTGAGCAAAATCCAATCACTTTCTTTTTTTACTGAATTTTCCATACTAACCCCCTTGGTATACAATAATAATGTACAATATAGATTTTATTATATCAAACTACTTTTTTGATAAAAAGAGTTTTCCAAAATTATCAAACCTGGCCCAACTTTATTAAAATAGGCGTTTCAATTAACGCAACCTTCACGTGTGGGCATAGACTATTTACTGAATGAACAGATACCTAATATTAAAGGAGAGATCATATGGATTATTATCGACAATTCCCTGAAACTCAATTTTTCCCTGGGTTCCCATTCCCACCAACTCCGGGGCCAACTCCACGTCCACGTGACCTTGAACGTCGCGTTTCCCAGTTAGAAAGAATTACTCAACGCCAAGGCGAACAAATTAATGAACTAACTCGTCGTGTGCGTAGACTAGAACGTCAATTAGGCCATGGATTTGGTGGGCCTGGACCACAATACTAAGAAATACGGTATACGTTGAAGATTTAGTTTTTTTCTAGATGATTAACATCGAAATCTACCAATTCTCTAAACTTTACTTCAAACATTGGGGGGCTTTCCCCCAATGTTTAAAAGCTATAGTTTCTTTTTTTAGTAAGATAAAGTACACTAAATTCCCTCAATTTCTAGATGTGGACAGATTGCAAAAGAACGGAAAGATTTTTTACCCCCGCGCTTTTTTCTTTAGAAATTTAAACCGTGATCCTAGTATTTGCCCTGCTAAATTTGTTCTAACACTAACATATAAATATACTACTCCTCCAGATAGAACAGTGACCAACAAAACGATAAAAGAATATACGCGATTATCTAAAGGTAACCAAATCGTTAGAAATTCCTTTACAGCGATGATGACAAAAGCCATTATAGCTGTAAAAAACACAATAAGTAGTGAACGCTTTAAAATAAAGTAATAACGATAGTTAGCATGTTTTCCAATTGCCCAAATATTTACACCTAATGAAGTAACATACCCCAATCCTGTTGCATAAATTGCTCCTATCGCTTCAAAATTAGCAATTAGATAAATGTTAAGACTCAGCTTCACTAATAATCCAGCTAGTAGCCCGATTACTGCAAAACGCTGTTGATTAATTCCTTGTAAAATTGCTGATGTTACAGCAAATAATGAGAATAATACCGATACTGGAGCATAGTATCTCAAAACAGCTGCCCCAATATGAACATCTTCTAAACCAAATAACGTTCCATAAGCAGGATAAGCTAAGATGGACAAACCTACTGCAGCTGGTAAGGTTAAAAATAAAATAATTTGATATGTTTGAGTTACTTGTTTTTGTAAAAGACTTTGGTCATTATCAATAAATGATTTTGTAATGGTTGGTAACAACGTTAAAGACATAGCTGTTGCAATTGAAACTGGTATTAAAATTAATTTATGGGCTGCTTGAGCAAAAGCTCCAAATGCCTCTTCAGCCGTTGCTTGATCATACCCAACCCCCATAAGCGCATTATTAAACGTCAGTAAATCAATCAACTGGTAAAGTGGAATGGCCAACCCCACAAAAGATAAAGGTAGGGCATAGGATACAAGTTCTTTATATATCTTTCTAAGTGGAAGCTGATGATTTACTTTACTTTCCTGGATTTGTTTATTTATATTGCCTCTCCTTTTAAACCAATAAATAAGTAGAACTGTTAATCCACCTAGCGCACCTACAAACGCACCAAAAGTCGCAAAGGATACCGCTAACCCAACTGAACCGTTCATCATGTGAACAATTATAAACGTCAAGCAAAGGATAAAGATAATTCTCACAATTTGTTCAATAACTTGAGAAACTGCTGTAGGTCCCATTGATTGATATCCTTGAAAGTAACCACGTATTAAAGACATAATTGGCACAATAAGAAGGGCAACACTAACCATTCTGATCGTTAAAATAACATCTTCAATTGAATTTCCTTTCAAATCCTTCCCATCTACTACTAGGTTTGCAATTGGTTCTGCTAATAAAAACAAAATTAAAAATGAAACTAAGCCTGTGATAGACATAACGATAAGACCAGATTTAAAAAGTCTTCTACCTGTTTCATAATCTCCTAATGAATTGTATTTAGATACAAATTTCGAAACAGCTAGTGGTATACCTAGAGTTGCCACACTTAAAAGCACTGTATAGGGAACATAACCATACGTATACAGCGCTAATCCCTCTAAGCCTACTATAGCCTTAAAAGGAAAAATATAAATTAAACCTAAGATCTTTGAAATAAAAATCGAGGCGGTTAAAATCATAGTACCTCTAACTAACTTTGCATCGGTCATAAAACACCTCTTAATTTTAAATTTACAAATTCAATTTGAAAACATTTTCTATATTCTATATTAATTTTTCATTTATATTCATAACTACTATTTATACGATCTTAATAAAATAATTCCTCTTTCTTGGTCCATCAAATTCGCAAAAATATATTCCTTGCCATGTACCAAGTAATAAATCTCCTTTATGAACGATAATAGTTTCTGATGAGCCGAACATACTTGCTTTAACATGAGCTGCTGAATTACCTTCACCATGAAGGTCGCGGTGATGCTCCCATGGAACCATCTCATCTAATCTATAGAGCATATCATGTACCACATCTGGATCTGCATTTTCATTTATTGTAATAGCTGCTGTTGTATGAGGACAATAAACAACTACAACTCCATCTTCTAGGTTTTGAGATTTAACATATTCACGAACTTGATCTGTTATTTCAACCATTCCATCTCTATTATTGGTATGTATCATCATCTTTTTTACCATTCGAACTCAACCCCTATTATATCGGATTTACCTTTTATATTACTGTCATTCATTTTAACAGGTTGGAAGGTAAGCTACAATCACCAAGGGTGATTTCTTATAAGTACCATACCACATTACCAAAAAAAGCCACCGAAATGCGGTAGCTTTTTTTGGTAATGTCAGACATATTAGCATTTTGTCCAAATATGGTGTCACACCATATTTGGTTATGCTCCTTTTTGTTCGACTGACTTAATCTTAATTCTATTTAATTCGTGAGCTTCAACATCGCCACTCTTTTCAACGAAGACCATCTCGTTTTCCTTTAAATTCATAAATAAAATTGGTGTTATGATTGAGGTTGCATGTTTATTGATGTAGTCGAGATCAACATTTAATAGTTTTTGACCTTGGTTAACCTCTTGTCCTTTTTCAACAAACAACTCGAAACCTTCTCCATTTAATTTAACTGTATCAAGACCTACATGAATCAAAACTTCTAAGCCGTTATCAGCTTGTATACCAATTGCATGTTTTGTAGGGAAGATGTTTAAAATTTTTCCCTTTACAGGAGAAATTACTGTTCCATCCTTTGGTACGATCGCAAATCCATCACCCATCATTTTTTCGGAAAAAACTGCATCTGGAACTTCAGTAATAGGTAATAATTTCCCTTTTATTGGTATAGCTATCTCATCTGCTTGAAAAGATGTATTTTGTTTTACTTCTTCCTGGTTTTCTGTTGTTGAAGCCACATCTTCTGTAAATTGATTAAGCTCTTCTTGTAAATTTTGGGATTGAAGTAATTCATTAATTTCATTTTTATAAAGATCAGAATTTCCTCCAAAGATTACTTGAATGTTATTTTTTATTTTCACAACACCGGCTGCACCTAATTGTTTTAATAAATTCTCATCAACAAGTTCAATTTTACGAACTTCTACTCGTAGGCGAGTAAAACAAGCATCAACATGAACAAGGTTTTCAGGACCACCTAAGGCTACAATTGTATGCAAAGCAATTTCTTTATTTCTCTCTTCTTTACTAGATTTAGACCCATCTTTTTTTGCATTATAGTCTTTTCTAGTGAATAGCTTTGCTTCCTGTCCGCCACGTCCAGGTGTTGCAATATCCCACTTTTTAATAACAAAACTAAACGAGAAGTAGTAAATCGCAAAGAACATAGCACCTAAAACAATGTTCATCCACCAATTTGGTGTACCTGGCAGAACGTTAACAAGAATATAATCGATAAATCCTGAACCACCTGCCCATCCAAGGTGAACGTCAAGCATATACGTAAGAGCATATGAAATACCTGTTAATAAAGAATGAAATACGTATAAGAACGGAGCAACAAATAAGAACGTAAATTCAATTGGTTCAGTAATACCAGTTAAAAATGCCGTACCTGCTGCTGCAATTAACATCCCTTTAACAACCGGCTTTTTATCAGCGTCTGCACGCTTGTACATCGCAAGTGCTGCTCCTAATAAACCAAACATAATGATAGGGAATTTCCCTGCCATAAAGCGCCCTGCTGTTACTTCAACACCAGCAGCAATTTGTGCTAAGAAAATATATTGGTCACCTGAAACTAGTTGACCTGCAACTTCAGTCGTACCACCTAAGCCCGTCCATAAAAATGGTGCATACCAGATATGGTGAAGACCAGTTGGGATCAGTAAACGTTCAAGCGCACCATACAAACCAACATAAGCTGGATTTGTTGCATCAGTAGCGATAATGTTTGCAACAGCATTAATTCCACTTTGAATTGGTGGCCAAACGATCATCATCGCAAACGCTAGAATAATTGAAGCAAATACCATGAAAATACCGACAGAACGGTCACCTGCAAAGAAACCAAGCATCTCAGGTGGTTGGAACTTATGAAACTTCCTATAAATATAAACAGCTAAAAATCCAACAACGATACCACCAAGAACTCCGGTTTCAAGTGTCGGAATCCCTAATGCCATTCCATATTCGCCACTTGTTGCAGCCATTTCTGGTGTAATCCCTAAGACAAATGAAATAGTTGTGTTCATAATAAGGTAACCAAGTAAAGCAGCAAGTGCAGCAATACCCGAGCCACCTGTTAAACCAATGGCAATACCTAGTGCAAAAATAATCGGTAGGTTAACGAACAAGCTAATACCAACCTGTAACATACCAGCACTTATTTGAGCAATTACTGGATTTTGTAAAAATTGTACATTTTGAGCCAATGGACCAGTTAAAGCAGCACCAATCCCTAACAAAATTCCGGCAGCCGGTAGTAAAGCAACTGGAACCATTAAGGCTTTACCAAACTTTTGAAGACTACTAAAATCAATTTTCAAATTACTTCTCCTCCTTAAACGCTTTCATTAATCTTTCGAACAAAAATGGGTTACTCTCTTCTTGTAGAACATAAGAAGAGAGTTTTCATTATTAAACTAATGTAAGGTCCTTATCAGTAGCTAATTCACGTTCTTTTTTTAACTCTGGCCAGTAGTTCTCATTGGCAGCAATTAGATCGTCAAGAATGTTTCTTGCTACAGGCGCATCTACAACCGTACGGTTTAACGTTAATGCTTGTAACGCTTTGTTATAGTCATTTTCAAAGTACGCATCGACAACAAGTTTTTCGTACGCAAGTTGGCCTTCAATCATTCCTTTATAGAATGTTGGGATTTTTCCAACTGCAAATGGCTTTGGACCACGGTTTGTCAGCATTGCTGGAACTTCAACCATCGCATCATCTTGAAGATTTGAAATAATACCATTGTTCTCAACGATAACAATAAAAATATCACCGTTATTGTAAGCTAAAGATGCAGCTACACGGATCATGTAGCAACCGTGAATGTCAACTTCTAAATGAGCACCTTCAGTTGTACCATTCGCAATAATGCCATCACATAATTGATGAACACGTTGCTCACGACCATTAATAACTTGTCTAGCTCTTGTATTAGATACATCTTCTTTACTTACCATATCACTTGGATACAAGTAGTATTGTAAATACGTATTTGGTAAATACTCTGGGAAATCTGTTAGCATTGTTTTCACTTGTTTAAAGGTTTTAATCCAAGATGGATCATTAACAATCTCAGAATCTTCAGGTAAAAACCCTTTATTTAAGATGTGGTTTTTAATTTCATCTGTTAAGTCATTTCCTTCTTTATCATACATTTTCGTAAACCAACCAAAGTGGTTTAAACCGAAGTATTCTGGAACAAGGTCCCAAATTTCTTTCTTTAAGATACTAGCATAACTAACCATAATCGCCGCTGGCATATCACAAATGTTAAGGATCTTCTTATCTTCTGGGAAAGCTCTACGCAGTGCTTCAGCAACAATGGCCGCTGGATTTGTATAATTTAAAATCCATGCTTCTGGAGAGTATTGACGGATCTCCTTAATTAGCTGGATCATATCACCAATTGAGCGTAGACCGTACCCCATTCCACCTGGTCCACATGTTTCTTGACCAACACAACCATGGCTTAATGGGATTTGCTCATCTTTCTCACGCATCGCTAGTCCACCTGTACGAATTTGTACGAAAGCAAAATCAACATCTGTGAAAGCTTCTTCTTTACTAATTGTATAATGGAACGACTCAAGCTCTGGATATTTTTCTTTAAGGATAATTTCACAAGCTTTAGCAACTTTCTCTTGTCTTTCTGCATTTGTATCATAGAATGTGATGCTTTTTAATGGGAAGTTTTTCTTTTCCTCAATTAAACTCATAATCATACCCGGAGTATACGTACTACCTGCACCAACAACTACTAAATTTTGTTTTTTCATGTTCATCCTCCTAATTTTTAATACGTTTACAAAGTTGTATTGTATTTGTTTTATCTCGTATGACATAACTTTAATACAAATTAAATACAAGGTCAACGCTTATTTTATAAAAAAGTTGAAGTTACGTATAAATAGGTTATGATAGTAGTAGGATGTTTTGATAAAGGAGTGAGCTAATGAGTGAATTCTTCGCCGTTATATAAACAAATTGCGAAAAGGTTAAAGAAAGAAATCTTAGAAGGGAATTTAGCTTCTGGCGATGCAATTCCATCTGAGAATAAACTAGCTGAAACTTACAATGTTAGTCGTGTCACCATTAGACAAGCCATTGATCTATTAGTTAGTCAAGAATTATTAGAAAAAGTACAGGGAAGCGGAACATATGTAAAAGAAAGAAAAATTGAACATGACATATTCCGTCTGCAAGGTTTTACTGAAGAAATGGCAACCCTAAAAAAAATAACTGAAAACAAGATAATAAAATATGAAATGAAAATTCCTAGTGACTCAATTCAGAAAATCTTACAAATAGATGAAGAAGAACCTACTTTTTTTGTCAGTAGATTACGTTATGTTGATGGAGTTCCACTAGTGTTAGAAAATACATATTTACCAGTGAAGCTTTTTCCTGACCTTTCTTACGAGATCATGCAAGGATCAAAATATAAGTTTATTGAAGAGAACAAAAATTGGAAAATAAAACAAAGCTTTCAAGAGATTATCCCTATCATTCCAGATGAAGCTGTAACAAATCTCCTTAATTTGAAAGAAGCTATTCCCATTCTAAAAGTAAAATTATGGTCAACATTACAAACTGGTGAAGTATTTGAATATAGCGAATTGTTCTTTAAAAGTGACGAATATAAATTTAAAATTGTTGCTAATCGTTGAGTTTCTTTATAGGAGATAATTCCCTTTTAAGCTAAAGAACAGCTAATGCAAATAACCCCATTACTAAAATAAGCAATGGGGTTAAATAATTTCTATCTCTAAATATAGCTATGCAGCTGCACATACCTTCTTTAACTTATCATATAATCGGGAAGTATATGCACCTAAGAACAATGTACGTCCGAAGCTAAATGCCAAAAACGCTAGCCACAAACCATGGTTTTGCATGGAAGGAAAGCTTATTGTATAGACAAGGAAAAATAATAATAGTGCAAATACAGTCGAATTTCGGATCGGTACCCCTTCAGTAGCTCCTGTGAACATTCCATATAACAACAATCCCCAAAAGGTAACAAATGGATAAAGTAAAATCCAGAAATAATAATCTACCGCGAGTTCTTTCAAACTATCTAATGTGGTAAAAAGATATACGAAAGGATCTCTAAATAGTAAGAGGAGGAAAAAGATACATGTCGACAAGGCAAAACCGCAAACAAACGACATTTTCTTCGTTTGTTTAAATAGGAGGTAATTTTGTTGGCCGATTGCTTTGCCTGTTAAAATACTATTTGCACCTGCAAGTCCGTCATACATATAGGCTATTAAATAATGGATTTGAAATAAAATAGCATTAGCAGCTAAAATTTCCACTCCCATTGCTGAACCTCTGGCAGTAAAAAAGCCAAATACAGTTAGCAAACAAACGGTACGAATAAATAAATCACGGTTCATTTTTAACATGGCCATAAATTTTGTTTTATCAAAAAGTGCACCTGATTTGAAATAAGATAAAGAAAAAACATTTAGCTTTTTTAATATGACTAAACCGATGATAACTGTACTAACTTCAGAAAATAGTGTCGCAAATGCTACTCCTTTCACGCCGAAATGAAATACAAGAACAAGTAAAATACTTAAAATAATATTGCTTATATTCATATATAACTGTAATGCTAATGAAATCTTTACTCTTGAAGAACCTATTAACCACCCTAAAATACAGTAATTTAATAAAGCAAATGGTGCTCCCCAAATTCGTATTGAAAAGTAATCAGATGCCATTTTCTCTACTAACGGAGTTGATTCGATTAAGAGAAAAGCTGTCTTTTCTATCGGAATTTGTAAAATGATAAATAGTACACCAAAACATATCGCTAAAAAAGCTGGTCGAATAAAAGCTGAAATTAATTCTTGCTGATTTTGATTACCGCTAGCTTGAGCCGTAAATCCTGATGTACCTACTTTTAAAAATCCGAGAAGCCAATAAATGGTATTGAAAATTAGTGTACCTATCGCAACCCCTCCAATGTAAGAGGGATCAGGCATCCGCCCTACCACCGCTGTATCAACCGCACCCAAAAGAGGCGTAGTTACAGCCGCCAATGTAATCGGAACTACTAATGCCAAGTACTGTTTCCATGTAATACAAGCATTTGAATTCAAAGCTTCTTTTTGCATAAAATATCTCCTAACTATTTTTTAAAATTCTATATCGAAATCACTTTATTATGACATTCAATATCTAATACAGCGTTTAACAATCTCTTTGAATATTCATGTTTAATATTAGATAATTCATGAATTTCTTCAACTCGTTCAACAACCCTTCCATCCTTCAAAAACATCACTCGATCACATATATAAGTAATGGCAGTTAAATCATGCGTTATAAATACATATGATAATTTATATTCTTGCTTTAATTCGATAAGTAGATCTAGAATTTGTTTCTGAATTGAAACATCTAAAGAACTTATCGCTTCATCCAATACTATAAATTTTGGATTTGTAGCTATCGCTCGAGCAATACATACGCGTTGTAGCTGACCTCCACTTAACTCATGGGGATACCTATGTAAATAAGTTATACTCAGCCCGACTTTATCTAGTAATGTTGTAATTTTTTTAATTAATTGTTGCTTATCAGGCTTACTGATGATACATAATGGTTCAGCAATTATATCAAAAACTGTAAATCTAGGATTTACCGAAGAAGTGTAGTCTTGAAAAACAACACTTAGATCCCTTCTCATCTTCACTTGTTCTTTATATGATTTAAACTTAAATATATCTTTCCCTTCAAGATAGACATTACCGGTACTTGGCTTTTCAAGACCGATGATGATTTTTCCAAGTGTACTTTTCCCACTACCACTCTCTCCAATAATTCCCAAACATTCACCTTCATTTAATTCAAATGAAACTTCTGATAAAACGTCAATTTTCGTTTTTTTAAATAGTATATTAGATTCTTTTGGATAGCTTTTATAAATATCTTTAACTTCCAGTAGCATTAATTTTAGACTCCTCTATATATCCTCTATTCAATACTTGATGATACCTTTTCATCATGGCTATTTTCGTATGAATTAAGTATTTTGTATGCTCATGTTGTGGGTTTGTAAAAATGTTTTTTAACTCTCCATATTCAACCATCTGACCACCGTTTAATACAAGTACATGATCTGCTAACTTTGAAATTACTCCTAGATCATGAGAAATGATAATTATCGAAGTATTAAAATGCTTTCGAACATTTATAAGTTCATTAATAACCTCGAATTGTGTAATAGAGTCTAATGCAGTAGTAGGTTCATCTGCAATAATTAACTTTGGTTTCAAGGCAATTGCAATCCCGATCATCACTCTTTGTAACATTCCACCGCTTAATTGATGTGGATATTTTTCTAAAAGGTTTTGAGGGTTTTTTAATTTCATTTTCTCTAATGTATTAATAGCTATTGTCAATGCTTCTTTTTTTGAGATGGAAACATGTTCTCTTAATGTTTCAATAATTTGATTTCCAATCGTGTATAAAGGATTAAATGCTGTCATTGGATTTTGTAGTATCATACCTATTTCCTTTCCCCTTACACGTCTCAAATCTTCTTTATTCATACTCAACAAGCTACGACCATTAAAATGAGCTTCGCCTTGAACATGAAAGCTCTGATCCAATAACCCCATAATTGCTTTACAAGTCATACTTTTTCCACTTCCACTCTCTCCGACAATCCCTAGGCAAGAGTTTTCTTTTAAATCAAATGATATATTATTAATAATACGATTTATTTGTTTATCTCTTTTTAATTCTACGGTTAAATTTTCAATCTTTAGTAGATTATTCATGATTAAGAAACCCCTTCCTACGCATCTTTTGGATCTAGCACATCCCTTAAACTATCACCTAAATAATTAAATGCTGCAACAACTACTAAAATCGCTATACCAGGAGCTAACATTTGCGTGGGGTGACTCATTAAGACATTTCTAGCTTCACTTAACATACTTCCCCATTCTGCTGTAGGTGGTTGAACTCCTAAACCTAAAAAAGAGAGCGCAGAAATGTTAAGAATTACCCAACCTGTATCCAAGGTTGCAAGTATGATAATTTGCGAAAGACTACTAGGTAGTATGTGTTTCGCAAGAATAAATGGTGTACTCGTTCCTACTGCTTTTGAGTAAAGGATATAATTACTTTCACTTGCTTTTAAAACGATGCCACGGATCATTCTCGTATACCAAGCCCATTTAACGATAATATTAGCTACTATAACATTAAAAATCCCAGGTCCTAACATACCAACAATCGCCAATATCATCACTTGACTAGGAAACGAAAGCATCACATCACAAATCCGCATCAATATTTCATCAATTTTCCCTTTAAAGTAACCAGAAATAATACCTAAAACCACACCAATAAAAATAGTTGCTAACATGGTTAGTAATGCTAGGAAAATAGTTGTTCTTACACCAAAAATTAATCTAGATAAAATACATCTCCCTAAGTGATCTGTACCTAACGGATAGTTTAAGGACGGCTTTGCAAATTTATTAATTATATTTACTAGATTTGGATCGTTAACGACTATAAGTGGTGCAAAAACACCAACAAATATGGTGATGATCAATAAAGTCAGACAGATCAAAGCTATTTTATCTTTTACTAGCTTTTTCAGAAGATGAATCATTTTGCATCGATTCCTTTCCTCATTCTCGGATCAATATAATAATTAATAATATCCACAACGAGATTACAGATAATAAAGATAAAAGCCATCATAAGTATATAGGCTTGAATGACCGGATAATCCCTATTAAAAATTGCTGAAATACAGAGCATACCAATACCAGGCCACGCAAAAATACTTTCGATAACAAACGTACCAGCAATGAGTTGTGCAATACTCATACCAAATGCTGTAATACAGGAATGGATTGAATTTTTTAGGATATGTTTTAAAACAATACTCCTCTGCCTTAATCCGCGAACATTTGCATATAATACATAGTTCTCCCTCATATTTTCAAGCATATTATTTCTAATCAAACGAATATATATAGAAATATATGTTAATGACAAAGTGATAGATGGAAGAATCAAATGTTTAATATCTCCTTTACCACTTGTCGGTAGAAGATTTAACTTTACTGAAAATAACCAAATTAACAGTAAACCAATCCAATAATTAGGCATTGCCGTCCCAATAAAAACAATGCTTCTAACACCTTTGTCAAACAAACTATCTTTATAAACTGCGCTAAGAACACCTATTGGAATACTGATAATGATAATAATTACTAAAGAAGCAAGTGCGAGCTGTATTGTTGCCGGTAGGACTCTAAGGAGTTCATCTAAAACAGGCTTCTTACTAATATAAGAATTCCCAAAATCAAGTTGCACGCTTTTTCTTAACCAATTATAATACCTTACAAAAAAAGGATCATCAAGTCCAAGCTCTGCCCTTGTAATCTCAATAGCTTCTGGAGTAGCGACTGCATCATTTACCCTTATCGCAACTTCAGCAGGGTCAGAGGGAACGATGTTTATTAAGATAAATGCTAAAAAAGTTATAGCAAAAATAATAGGGATGATCGAAACTATTCTCTTAATTATATAGTTTTTCATTTTTTCATATTGTCTCCTACTTTTTTATCTGAGTGTTTTAAATACACGTAAAGTCAAACTTTCGCAAAGCAAAAGTTTGACTTTTTGTGTTTTTTCTAATTTCACCCTAACTCCAACTCAAATTATGGAAATCGAAATTTAGGTAACCTTATAACTCTACATGAATGTTAGATATAATCTTTATATAACTCACATTCAGAAATAAACATTAAATGCACCAAGAGTTCTACTCCCCAAAATACATTTTTTCAAATGGGATTTCAAATTGAGAAGGATTGAATGTTACATTTTTTAAATCTTGCCTAAAAACTGCTCTATTTCTTTCATAAGTAAGCGGAATGTAAACAGCCTCTTCATGCAGTGTCGTTAGTATATAAGTATACAGTTCCTGCCTTTCTTCTTCATCCGTTGCTATTAGAGCATTCGTTATACTCTCATCAATTTGTGGCTTTTGTTCAAGCCCTTGCTGTGCATAATAATCTCCGTATACAGGAAGCTTCATACCAGCTAAAAAGGACTGTGGATCATAAGGTGTGCCCCATGAAATATCAAAAATAATATCAAAATTACCTGCTTTTTGTCTGTCTCTATAAGATTGTTCTTCTTCTCCAATTATCTCTAGCCCAATACCGATAGAAGCTAATTCACTTTGCATAAATTCTCCAATCGATTTTTCAGCCACTGCATCATTGTTATAGTGCAATTGAAGTTGTAAAACTTCTCCATCTTTTTGTCTCAACGATTGCCCCTCTACTTTTTCCCAACCTGCTTCTTCTAATAACTGCTCTGCTATCTCTTTATCGAACGCATATGGCTTTAGATCAATATTTGCGTAAGGTACGGTTTTAGCAAGTAATGTATCGGCAGGTGCTTCACTTCCGTTGAATATTCCTTCAGAAATCGCTTCTTTACTTACTGCATGTTGTAAAGCCTTTCTAACGTTTACATCATTTAAAATTGAATTTGTTGTGTTAAGTAGGATTATTCTGGACGAAATCGGTTCTGACATAATCGTTTCAAAATTTGAATTTCCTTCTAACATCGTAAATGACTCTGCATCAATCATATTTTTTCCATAAATCATGTCAATTTCACCGTTTTGCAATGCCATTACCCTCGTTTGATTATCAGGAATTACTTTTACAGTAATCTTTTCAATAGTAGGTTTTTCTCCCCAATAATCTTCATTAACAGAAAATACAGCATATTCATCTTGTTTATTTTCTGTAAGAACATATGGACCTGTACCAAAATACTCACTAACACCATCTTTTGTCGTTCCATCAATCATTGCATTTGGAGAAATAAATCTGAAAGGTCTTGTTACCGCTAACTCTGTCAACATAGGGTAATAAGGTTCACTCATTACAATTTGTAATGTATATTCATCAACGATTTCTACTTTTTCCATAAGCCTTACTAACTCTAACCAACCGTGTCTTTCGATGTTATCTAATATCGCATCAATATTTGCTTTTGCAGCATCTGCATTGAATTTTTCTCCGTCATGGAACGTTACATCCTTTCTTAGAAAAAACGTATACTCTTTACCATCTTCGCTAATTTTCCAACGCTCAGCCAACCATGGTTCTATTCCATTTTCCGTAACTTTAACTAAAGATTCATACAGCATATTTTGCGCGTAAAGCTCCCCACCGTACAAATGCGGATTTAAATCACGAATATCTCTAAAGTTAGCAAAAATCAACTCATTTTTTACTTCTTCTGTTGAAATATTATTTTTATTTTCTTCCTGCTCTTTACTAGCTTCATTACTAGAAGATTGGCATCCTACAACAAATAAACTTAAACATAATAAAGCTAATAAAATAACAATGGTCGATAATCTTTTTTTCATATTGTTCAGTTCCCCTCTTAAATTAAGTTTTCATATTTCGTAAATTTAATAGAAATAATAAGAAAATGACACTTCCAAAAAAGGTAGACTAAGGTTTAATTAAGCTATTTGATCAAAAAATATGTAGTTAACACCATTCCTACGTTAGTAAACAATAATGATAATCATTTTCATATAAGTCTAAAGAGATTATATGAAATAGTAAATATTGGTGTCAATGAACAATTTGTGAAAAATTCACTTTTGAACTTCTATAACATGGCCAATACTATGTTATAATACGTAAGTTAATTTGAATGAATAAGTAGGTGTATACGTATGTATGATGTGGTAGTAATTGGTGGTGGACCATCTGGTCTTATGGCTGCAATTTCTGCTAGTGAACACGGAGCAAAAGTAATCCTTATAGATAAAGGAGATAAACTTGGTCGTAAGCTCGCTATTTCTGGTGGGGGGCGTTGTAATGTCACGAATCGAATGGATGAAAAAGAACTAATAGCACATATACCAGGGAATGGACGATTTATGTATAGTCCTTTTTCTGTCTTTAACAATGAAGATATTATAAATTTTTTCGAAAAACTAGGGATTAAATTAAAAGAAGAAGACCGAGGTCGAATGTTTCCAGTAAGTGACAAAGCGAGTACGGTGGTGGAGAGTTTATTAGAAAAATTACGAAATTTAAAGGTCCAAATATTTACAAACACACCAGTAAAAGATGTTCTTTATGAAGATGGAAGAGTGAATGCTATAAAGTTGAACAATGGTAAGATACTTTCAACAAAGTCTGTAATTATCGCCGTTGGTGGGAAAAGTGTACCTCATACAGGAAGCACTGGTGACGGCTATCCGTGGGCTCGGAAAGCCGGACACACGATAACGGACCTCTTTCCCACCGAAGTTCCAATAACTTCAAACGAAATTTTTATTAAAAATAAACTGTTACAAGGTTTGTCTTTACGTGACGTTCGTTTGTCTGTGATTAACCCTAAAGGCAAAACAATCATCCATCACGACGGTGACATGATCTTTACTCACTTCGGTATATCTGGACCAATTTCACTACGCTGTAGCCAATATGTGGTGAAAGCGTTGAAGAAATTTTCTGCTGATTACATTAACATGAGTCTTGACCTTTTTCCTCAAAAATCAGCGGAAGATATCTTTCAAGAAATTAATGCAATTGCTAAACAATCAGAAAAAAAATCGATTAAAAACAGTTTAAAAGGATATATTCCAGAACGCTTACTTCACTTTTACTTAGAAAAAACTGGGATTGATGGTAACTCAACATTTGCTAATGTTTCGAACGATGCGCTTCGTCAATTGTCCAAATTAATAAAAGGCTTCACCTTTACTGTAAATGGAACATTACCATTAGAAAAAGCTTTTGTAACTGGTGGGGGGGTTTCAGTTAAAGAAGTAAATCCGAAAACAATGGAATCAAAACTTATGAATGGACTATTTTTTTGTGGAGAGGTGTTAGATATCCACGGGTATACTGGTGGATATAATATAACCGTTGCCTTTTCCACAGGTTATACAGCTGGCAAAGGAGCTGCGGAAAGTAGTTTAGAATAAGCATATACAATGAAAATTGACATACTTGAAAAACATGAAAACCGACTACCAAAAGTGGTAGTCGGTTTTCTATTAGTTAGCCACAAAATTGACAAGCTTATTAGGTACTGCAATGACTTTACGAATTGTTTTTCCCTCAAGTTCTTCTTGAATTTTTTCATCATTCTTAGCCAATTGCTCCATATCTTCTCGGCTAGCATCTTTTGGAATAGAGATCTTGGCTTTTAATTTTCCATTTACTTGAACAACAATTTCAATTTCCGCTTCTACAAGCATATTCTCATCATATGTTGGCCAAGACTCATAACTAATTGTGGAAGTATAACCCAATTTCTCCCATAGTTCTTCACCAAGATGTGGCGCCACTGGAGAAAGCAGCTTCACAAAACCTTCCATTAACGTTTTTGGTAATTCCTTTTGCTTATATGCATCGTTAATAAATACCATAAGTTGTGAAATTCCTACGTTAAATCGTAAACCAGCAAAGTCATCAGAAACTTTTTTCACAGTTTGGTGATACATACGTTGGAAACTTTCAGATCCTTCGACATCACTAATTGCCGGGTTCAATTTTCCTTCATCAGTAATAAATAGGCGCCAAATTCTATCTAAGAAACGCCTTGCACCATCCAAGCCATTTTCACTCCAAGCAATTGAAGCATCTAGTGGTCCCATGAACATTTCATATAAACGAAGTGTGTCAGCACCATGACTTGAAACAATATCATCTGGATTGACAACATTTCCTTTTGACTTACTCATTTTTTCATTATTTTCACCTAAAATCATACCTTGGTTATACAGCTTTTGGAATGGTTCTTTTGTAGGGACAACCCCAATATCGTAAAGAACTTTGTGCCAAAAACGTGCATAAAGAAGATGAAGAACTGCATGCTCAGCGCCACCAATATAAATGTCGATTGGGAGCCATTTTTTTAATTTTTCTGGATCAGCAAGCGCTTCTGTATTATGTGGGTCAATAAAACGAAGATAATACCAGCAGCTCCCTGCCCATTGCGGCATTGTATTCGTTTCACGACGACCTTTCAACCCTGTTTCTGGATCTATTACATGTAACCACTCTTTAGCATTTGCTAGTGGAGACTCTCCAGTTCCTGATGGTTTAATTTCATCCATTTCTGGTAGGGCTAATGGAAGTTCACTTTCTGGAACGGCCTTCATCGTACCATCTTCTAGATGAATAACTGGAATAGGCTCACCCCAATAACGTTGGCGGCTAAATAACCAGTCCCGCAAGCGATACGTTACTTTCTTCGTTCCTTTACCTTCCGCTTCAAGCCATTCGATCATTTTTCCAATCGCTTGTTTTTTATTTAATCCATTTAAGAAATCGGAATTTACAAGAGTTCCATCTCCTGTAAAGGCTTCTTCTTCTACATTTCCACCAGAAACAACCTCGATAATTGGTAACTCAAACGTACGTGCAAATTCATAATCACGCTCATCATGTGCTGGAACAGCCATGATCGCTCCTGAACCATATGTAGATAATACGTAGTCGGCAATCCATATCGGTAACTTAGCACCATTTACAGGATTAATCGCATATGCCCCTGTAAAAACACCTGTTTTTTCTTTTGAAAGTTCAGTTCGCTCTAAGTCGCTTTTTGTTGAAACTTTCTTTTTATATGCTTCAACTTCATCTTTTTGTTCTGCAGTTGTTATTTTGTCTACTAATTTATGTTCTGGCGCAAAAACTGCATATGTTGCTCCAAACAACGTATCAGGTCTCGTTGTAAAAACGGTAAATTCCTGATCGTGATCCTCTATTGCAAAATTTATTTCCGCACCTTCAGATCGACCAATCCAATTGCGCTGCATATCTTTAATGCTTTCAGGCCAATCAAGTTCCTCTAAATCTTCTAACAAACGATCCGCATATGCCGTGATCTTTAACATCCACTGCTTCATTGGGCGTCGTTCAACCGGATGCCCACCACGCTCACTTTTTCCATCAATAACTTCTTCGTTTGCAAGAACTGTCCCTAATGCAGGGCACCAGTTTACAGGTACTTCATCTACATAAGCTAGTCCTTTATTAAATAACTGAAGAAAAATCCATTGCGTCCATTTATAATAATTAGGGTCAGTTGTATTCACTTCACGATCCCAATCATAAGAAAAGCCTAATGATTTAATTTGACGTCGGAAATTATCAATATTTGTTTGTGTAAACTCATTTGGGTGTTTCCCTGTATCTAATGCAAATTGCTCTGCTGGTAAACCGAAAGCATCCCACCCCATTGGATGAAGAACGTTATAGCCTTGCATTCGTTTCATTCTAGATAAGATATCAGTTGCTGTATACCCTTCAGGATGCCCTACGTGAAGTCCTGCTCCTGATGGATATGGAAACATATCTAGCGCATAAAATTTTTCTTTTGTTTCATCTTCTTCTGTTTTGTACGTTTTGTTTTCTTCCCAGAGATTTTGCCACTTCTTTTCTATCTCTTGATGTGAAAATGACATTATACTACCTCCTTATTTTTTCTGAATTTTTGTTAAAAATTTTAATTCTAACTATGTAAATAAAATGATAACTTAAAATTAAAGAATATAAACATTAAGCCAATGGTTATATATCAATTATTAGCTTGCTTCTTAATTTCCTAAAAGTATTAAAAAACCTCCCACCACTAACGTAATCGTTAGGGACGAGAGGTTAATAAGCATAATTATTCCCGCGGTACCACCCAAATTAGTGTTGGATACACTCACTTCTTTTACACCTTAACGCGGATTAACGACAAGAACTACTAAGGTTCACTCTTGCAACTAATAGGCGAGTTCATGGTTCTCTATGATTGACTTGCACCAACCGTCAATTCTCTAATACAAGAGGTTCCACTACTACTCCTCATCATTGTATTTCACTGGTTTGTTATTTAATTTAACATCATAGTTTGTATTGTATTAATTTGTCGATTGGTTGTCAATACAATATTAAAATTGTTGACAATTTTTTTTCACTTTATACAACGGAAAGGTTTTTACATCATTTAGTAGTTAAAGGTAGTGTGCCGCACACTAAATTTTTGATCATTGCACTCGGTTGTGCGCCATTACACTTAATTTCTGATCGATCCGCTACGTTTTTTGGACGTTTCTCTTCAGTTGTGTACGATCTTACTTACATTCTCTGGAATCCACTTGTTTCAGCACGGTCCCTATGATTTGTGTGCAATCATAACCTCCTGCTCAACAGTTGGTTTAAGTTGGCGATCATACAAATATGTGCTTATAAATCCAACAGAAAAAAGGAGCATTAAGCTGTATAATAACACTTGCATCCCAAATAGATCTGCAATTACCCCACCCAAAAATGGTCCAATCATTCTACCACCAGTACCAATACTATTTACGACGCCTTGATAAAAACCTTCTTTCCCTTTAGGTGCTAGTTGATGAGCGATCGTAGGTACAGCTGGCCAAACAAACATTTCTCCTATCGTTAAAATAACCATTGCTACAACAAATATGATAAAAACTTCCGCCTGTGCCAATACAAAAAATGAAAGCATAAATACAGCTAAACCAAAATAAATTTGTCCCTTTAAAGTATGGAACCATCTTTTAATCAAAGTACTAATAACAGGTTGTCCCAACACGATTAAAGCTCCGTTAACAGTCCAAATTAAACTATATTGTTCAATACTAATACCTAGCGCTTGTGTATGAACAGATATCGTTGAGGCCCACTGTACATAAGCAATCCAACAAATAATAAACCCAACACAAAGAATTAATAAAGCCTTAAATTTAGCTTTATTCTCAACTATCATTCTTTGATCTAATATACTCGTTTGTCCTCTCGAACTTACATCAGCTTTCATATTCTTAAATCCAATAGAAGCAATAAAAAAGAAAATTATATACATAATACCGTTTGCTAAAAAAACATAATCAAATCTAAAGGATGCAACTAAACCACCTAAAGCCGCACCAGTAGCTACACCAACATTTTGCGCTACATAAAGTGAGTTAAATGCCTTTCTCCCCCCTTCAGGCCATACAGAACCCGCCATTGCGTACATAGATGGGTATGTAATCCCTGAACCTAAACCTAAGCCAATTAATAAAACAACATAATAACTCCAACTATGAAAAAATACCAATGTAAATGCGCTAACCACTGTAATGGAAATTCCAAATAAAATGGTTTTATAGCCACCTATTCGATCGAACAATCTTCCACCAATTAAATTACCGATAACACCTGCTCCTGCATTAGCCATTAAGACTAATCCTGCAATACTGAGCGACTTACCTAATTCTTGATGAATATAAATCGTATTTAGTGGCCATAAAAAAGAAGCGCCAGTTACATTTATTACCATTCCGATAATTAGTAACCATAACGCCTTTGGCATACTTATCTCTACCTCTCTCTTATTTCGATTCTCTAAAGGAATTGTATGTCATTTTATTATATTTGGCAACGATATTTTCAGGAAAACTTCATATATTTTATCTGTCCAAAACCAATCTTAATTTTCGAAATTTCCTTTCGATAAACTTAATTTTTGCTCCTTTTGAGTTATATTTTAATGGGCATCTTCTGTTTTCTCCTCAATCCTAAAACTATAATTCTAGTATAATAAAGCTAAAAAGTGGAGAAAGCGTTTAGGGGGCGGGTTAAGACAAGTTGGTATTCTAGGTGCAGCTGGATTTGTAGCACTAACAAAAATGGTTGATCGTTTGGCAATTGACCATGAGAATGCTAAAATACTTGCAGACGGTTTGGACAAACACCCTTTTATTTCTGTCATTAATAAGGTTGAAACAAATATTGTCTTAATTGATATTACAAAAACAGGAAAGCGATCAGACAAATTTATTGAAGCACTAAAACAAGTAGGGATTCTTGCAGTACCTTTTGGACCAAAAACCATTCGATTTACAACTCATTATGATGTAAGTAAAGAAAATATTAAAGAAACGGTAAATAAAGTTTTGAATTTAAAATAATATAGAGATTTCTATCACAACTTAAATTTATTATTCTCGCTACTAAGACACTATATCTAGTTACGTTGAACAGTCGTAACAAATATGGTTTTAGTAGTTATAAAATTCACTATCTATTTTAACGAAAGAAAGGAACAACTATGAAATCTATCGATCAACAAGTGCCTATTATGTTTGGAGACAAACGCTACCATTCATGGAACTTCCATCTTCGCCAACAATTTGGCGAAAAAATATTTAAAATACCGTTAGATGCAGGATTTGATTGCCCTAACCGTGACGGACGTGTCGCTAGTGGTGGTTGTACATTTTGTAGTGAGCGAGGCTCCGGAGATTTTGCTGGTGACCGAAAAGATGATCTCGTTACACAATTCAATACAATTAAAGAAAAAATGCATAAAAAATGGCCAACTGGTAAATACCTTGGGTACTTTCAAGCTTATACGAACACTTATGCTCCAGTGGAAGAACTAAGAGAAATGTATGAAGTCATTTTACAACAAGATGATGTTGTAGGTCTTTCAATCGCTACAAGACCCGATTGCCTTCCAGACGATGTTGTTGAATATTTGGGAGAGTTAAATAAACGAACATACTTATGGGTAGAGTTAGGTTTACAAACCGTTCACCAACGAACAGCAGACTTAATCAACCGAGCCCATGATTATCAAACGTATGTTGATGGTGTAGAAAAATTAAGAAAGCACAACATTCGTATTTGTTCCCATATTATTAACGGGCTTCCTCTTGAAAATTATGAGATGATGATGGAAACAGCTAAAGAAGTTGCAAAACTTGACGTTCAAGGAATCAAAATTCACCTACTTCATCTTTTACGAAAAACTGCGATGGTTAAGCAATACGAAAAAGGCTTACTTGAATTTATGGATTTACCTACGTACATTAACCTTGTATGTGATCAGCTAGAAGTACTCCCACCCGAAATGGTCATTCACCGGTTGACAGGTGATGGTCCAAGCGATTTAATGATAGGTCCGATGTGGAGTTTAAACAAATGGGAAGTACTCAATGCTATTGATGCCGAATTAAAAAAACGCAATAGTTGGCAAGGTAAATATTTTCAAAGGGGTTAAGAATAAATGAAAGTTCTAGGTGTTCTACCATTTGCAAGAAAACTCATTAGCAATGCTGTTCAACAAGGGAATATTGTTATCGATGGAACTACTGGCAATGGACATGACACGTTATATTTAGCAAACCTTGTTGGTGAGCTAGGTCATGTTTACGGATTTGATATTCAAGAGGCTGCGATAAATAAAACAAAACAACGATTAACAGAACATAATTGCCTTTCCGGAGTAACGCTTTTTCAGAAGGGCCATGAAATGGTTAAAACAGTTATACCCGAAAAACATCATGGGGAAATTGCTTGTGCTATTTTTAACCTTGGTTACTTACCTGGTGGAAATAAAGAAATTGTAACAATCCCTGAAACGACAATAAAGGCTATCAGTGACATATTCTCTATGTTAAAAAAAGAAGGGATTATTGTCCTTGTGGTTTACCATGGACACAATGAAGGGAAAAAAGAAAAGGATGAACTCCTTCACTTTGTATCAAATATGGATCAAACAAAAGCTCACGTGTTAACTTATCAATTTTTAAACCAAAAAAATGATCCTCCTTTTATTATTGCTATCGAAAAAAGATAACAATAGCTCATTACCATATCGAATGAAAAGAGCGTCCAAGTGGACGCTCTTTTTTCCGTACCCTTATTTATCTGTGTTTAAACCATATTCTTCCCATAAAATATTTCATCCATTTCAGCTTTCAGTCGTTCTTCAATTTCCCTTACTTCTTTTGGCTCTAGTTTCTCTTTTTTATACCCGAATAAATAATTATTTAAGTCAAATTTTTTCAACTTACACTTCGTATGGAAAATATTTTCTGGATAAACGTTAACATCGATCATATCATATAGCTTTTTAATTTCATCTGGTATGTAATTTTGGATTGAATTAATCTCATGATCAATAAACAATTTCTGACCACTAATATCTCTTGTAAATCCACGAACGCGGTAATCCATTGTCATAACATCCGTTTCAAAAGAATGAATTAAATAATTTAAAGCTTTTAACGGAGAGATTTCTCCACATGTAGCAACATCAATATCTGCTCTAAATGTACTTATTCCTTCACTTGGATGATATTCAGGATATGTATGAACAGTGATATGACTTTTATCTAACTGCATCGTAACGGCAGTAGGTAAAGGTCCTGGCGATTCTTCATAGGATTCCGTAGGCACTTCTACAACAGGCCCCTCAGACACAAGCATTGTAACACTAGCCCCTTGAGGAACGTAGTCTTGTTTCGCAATATTTAATACATGGGCGCCAATGATTTCTGAAACATGACTAAGAGTTTTAGTTAAGCTATCAGCACTATATTGTTCATCTATGTACGCGATATAAGCTTCCCGCTCTTCCTTTGTCTTTGTAAAACAAATGTCATACATATTAAAACTTAGAGACTTTGTTAAATTATTAAATCCGTGTAAAGTTATTCGCTGTTCTGGAGTAAGTTTCACAGTAAATTTCCCCTTATCAGTAATATTGATATTCTCAAATCCCCAGCTAAGAATCATGTCATCTTTTTTATTATCTTACCCATTCTTTTAAATAAAAAACGGGTCAATTCATAATGAACATAGAATATCTTCATTTCCTAACTGAAGAGGGATAATTTACTATTTTTTTAATCTTCGATAAATCCATCCATTAATAAAGAAGAACAATGTAGAGCTACCACCTACACGAATTAATCGCTTCGATATTTCCTTCACCTGCTTTTGACTTCTTACCTTTTCATCTGCTAAATATATAGCCATCAAACCTTTATTGATGAAGTAATGAAATTGTTGATGTGGTAAATTATTAATACTTTTGTCTGCCTCAACTGCAAAATGTTCAAGACGATTAAGTAATTCTTTCTCATCCTCATAGTAAAAACAAAAGTTTAAATCGCCACCTATCCGATCTTCTTCCTGGTCGATAAAATAATCTAACATAATATGCAATCCTTGCACCCAAGGAAAATAACTTTCTTTAACAGAAATTGCATCTTTTTTTGAGAAATTAGGTTTTGTTGCATAAGAAGTTAGACAAAAAATTCCTAACGTCGAACCTGCACAAGCGGAAAATTCATACCAAGCCATAGCGGGTAATTTATCTTTATGACTATTAAACCATTTTTCTAACCGTGGAACTCTATCTTCTTTTTTCACATGCTTATGGATTTGTAAATCACAATAATATTTAGCGAGTTCTATATTACATGGATAAATATTCTCATAAGCCGGTAACGTAGAAATAACATCTTGACAGGCCATAACTAATTCATGTAAATAGCCACCATCATCTTTTTCTTCTCGGTGCCGATAATAATCTTCTAAAACAGCTCCTGGCGTTAATGCATGGAGCATTGAATTATGCAATGCTTCAAAATCATTTGGATCTAATGAGGTACTACGATCACATAGATTATCTAAATAATCACTTATAGTTTGATAGGCTACGATAAAACGAATGACTTTATCTATTTCTTCCTCTGCTAAAAGACCGTAAATGCTTCCCCCCTCACAATGAAATGTCTTAGTCTCAATACTTGCTAATGCTTGTTTGCGAAGTTCAGGATTTGGAATATTGTTTGCTTTTTCTTTCCACTCATTTAAATAATAATGAACTCTTGGCAAGACTTCTTTATAAATTTTTATCATCATTGATAATGGTTTTTTCGGGATACTCATTTTACTTTGATTTCCTCCTTAAAAAGCTACCGAATTTATTTTAAATGCATCTCGGTAAATGTCTTTGTTACACGAAACACTTTTTCCTTTTCTGGTTCATTAAACACTTCGTGGTAAAGTCCTGGCCATTCTTTATAATATTTTTCTGTATTTTTTAGTTGATTGAACCACTGAATTACCACGCTTTTATCTACGATCAAATCATTACCACCTTGTAAGACAAGTACGGGGACATTAGGAAAATTACTAACTTCATGAAGACTACTTTCCATTGCATTTGTTAATTCGAAATACCAACGAACAGATACCTTTTTAACAAGATGAGGATCATTATCATCTCGTTGTATCATTTCTTTACACCGAGTACCTTCTGCTAAATTTGTTGGAAGTCGAAATTTCGGGTAAATTTTATGTATGAGATAAGCACTACAATGTTTTAGTCTTGAAGGTGGATTAGTCAGACCTAAGCATGGTGAGGATAAAATAACCGCACAAACATTAAATTTCTTTTTTATCATCGTTTGTATTAGCACTAACCCTCCCATACTATGGCCAAGTATGAAAATGGGTAGATGAAATTGCACAGCACGTTCATACCATTTTTCAACGGTATCAATATACTCAGAAAATGAATGTATATGGCCTTGACTTATGGGATTTACTCCGTGTCCTGGTAAATCCCCCATAACTACGTGAAATCCACTATTATTCAGCTTTTCAATTAACCATTTATAGCGTACATGATATTCATTAGCGCCATGGACAATAACAAATACTCCCTTTGCTTCTTTTGCCTCCCACTCCCACATCTATTCCCTTCCCCCTTTAAATTTATTTCGCAATTAAAACAATGAAATTATTTATTTAGTTTAAATTAGAATCCGCTTAATAAACGTACGTTGAATTCTTTTTTGGTGAAACAATTCAATAAGCTGGTAGTTTAACGAGTGTTATTTCTACTTATCTACGTTTTTTTGCTTCTCTTATGTTTTTAGGTAGGGATAGTACCCTCCTAAAATAGGTTTAAAACCTATTTATAAATATTATACTAACTAAAAAATAACATAAACGAAAGAGAAAACTAAGTGAAGATATAGTAAAAGAAATGACGATTTTAAGAATAAAAATAGCCTAGGGAATATAAACCCTAAGCTATTTTTATTCTTATTTTATTATAACAGGTCTAATTCCCCAAATGTCTGTAGCATATTCTCCTATTGTCCGGTCACTTGAAAACTTTCCGGAATGGGCAATATTAACAATTGATTTTTTTACCCAATCCTTTTGATCTCGGTAAGTTAGATCGACCTTCTGATGAGTTTCTACATAATTATCAAAGTCTTTCAGTACGAAATATTCGTCATTGTTTGATAGAATGTGGTAATAAATATCTTTAAACTCAACTTTATCATTCCCACAAAATCCATCCATTAGTTGGTCAAGGACTGTACGTACTCTTGGATCATTATTATAAATCGACCTTGCTACATAACCACCATGACTATAATAATTTAATACTTCTTCAGATGTTAACCCAAAAATAAAGATATTGTCTCTTCCTACCATATCACATATTTCTACGTTAGCACCGTCAAGGGTTCCTATCGTTAATGCTCCATTCATCATGAATTTCATATTACCTGTACCTGATGCTTCTTTACTGGCTGTGGAAATTTGCTCACTTACATCTGCTGCTGGAATAATTTTCTCCGCAATTGAAACACCATAATTTTCAAGAAATACTACCTTAAGTTTGCCTTGAATATGTGGATCGTTATTCACAACATTAGCAACAGTATTTATAAGCTTAATAATTTCTTTTGCAAAGAAATAACTTGGTGCTGCTTTAGCCCCAAAAATAAATGTTCTCGGAACTATGTCTAAGTTGGGATTTTCCCTTAATAAATTATAAAGCTCCATAATATGAAATACATTAAGCAACTGCCGTTTATATGCATGAAGTCTTTTTACCTGAACGTCGAAAATGGAATGCTCGTCCACCACTATGCCAGTCTGAGCTTTTATATATTTTGCTAGAGCAATTTTATTATCAAGTTTAACTTGCGATACCTTTTCTTGAAAACTGGAATCATTGGCATATTTTAACAATCCAATTAAATCCCTTGGTTGCTTAATCCACCGTGTTCCAATTGCGTCTGTAATATGACTTGCAAGCTTCGGGTTAGCGCTCATTAACCAACGACGATGAGTAATTCCATTCGTTTTATTATTAAATTTCTCAGGATATACTTGATAAAAATTATTCATCTCTCGTTCTTTTAATATGTCTGTGTGTAGCTTTGCTACTCCATTTACGCTAAATGAACCAACGATCGCTAAATGGGCCATTCTGACTTGTTCATCCGCAATAATTGCCAGTTCTGAGATTCTATTATATTCACCTGGATATTTGAGCCAAAGATCACGACAAAATCTTTCATTAATCTCTTCAACTATCATGTAGATACGTGGAAGTAGTTCTTTAAATAGACTTATAGGCCACTTTTCTAAAGCCTCGACTAATGTTGTGTGATTAGTATAAGCACACGTTTGTGTAGTGATCCGCCAAGCATCTTCCCAACTAAAGCCTTCCTCATCAATTAATATTCTCATCAGTTCGGGAACAATAAGGGCAGGATGAGTATCATTAATGTGTAAAACGATTTTTTCAGGTAAATCTCGTAAACTAGCTTTTATTTTACGTTTATAAGATTGAAGAATACTTTGTAAGCCAGCAGAAACTAAGAAATATTGTTGCTTTAAGCGAAGTTTCTTTCCTTCAAAATGAGAATCATCAGGATATAAAAATTCTGAAATAGTTTCTATAGAGCGTTTATAATTTAGAAATTTATAATAATTTTCACGATCAGATGTATACATATCGTATCCAGTAATGACTGGTTCGGCACTCCACAAACGTAACGTATTGACCGTATTATTATCAAAACCTACAATAGGGACATCGTACGGTACCGCTAAAACAGTTTCATAGTTCTTATGTTCAAATGTTAGTTCACCATTATCTTGGTTCATTTCTACATGACCACCAAAACGAACATGAACAGAACGGTCAGTACGACGTACTTCCCAGACATAATCTTCTTTTAACCAGTAGTCCGGTAACTCCAATTGATAACCGTCAACCAGCTTTTGTTCAAAGAGTCCGTATTTATACCGGATTCCACAACCATGACCTGGTAATTGTAGAGATGCAATTGAATCTAAGAAACACGCTGCCAAACGTCCAAGACCACCGTTTCCAAGTCCCGCATCATGTTCTTGTTCAACGATAGCATCAATATTAACTCCAAGATCATCAAGACCTTCTTTTACAATATTTAATATGTTTAAGTTAAGCATATTAGATTGTAGTAGTCTTCCAAGTAAAAACTCCATTGAAAAATAATAAACTTGTTTTTCCCCAGATTGCTGATAAGTTTTTATTGTATTAATCCAATTTTTACTTACGTAACTTCGGATCATAGTTCCTAGTGTATTGTATAAATTTATCGGTGAGGCCTCATCAAGAGTTTTGCTACTTGTATATTCTAGTGTTTCGATAAACTCTTTTTTAAAGACTTCTTTGTCACTAAACATATTAGATCTCTCCAAACTTACACCTCTACGGTTCACGCTATTATTAATACTCATTAGTTTACTCCTATTAGATTGTGATAAAGTTGATTGTATGCTTTTGCAGACCTGTTCCAACTATTATCAGACTTTGTCATGTTTTTTAATAAGGCTGTCCATAGTGAAGAATCATTGTAGATTGAAATTGCCCTATTAATAGTGAAAAGCATGTCATGCGCATTGTAATTCGAAAAACTAAATCCATTCCCTTGTAAACTCTCTTCATCAAAAGGGGTAACAGTATCAACAAGTCCACCTGTTTCTCGGACAATTGGTGCACTTCCATAACGTAGAGCTATTAACTGACCGATACCACAAGGCTCAAATCTCGAAGGCATAAGAAACATATCACTAGCTGCATAAATTCTACGAGCAAATCCCTCGTTAAACGTAATGTGAGTTGACACTTTCTCCGGGTAGCGATAAGCTGCGTCACGGAAAAATTGCTCATACTCATAATCGCCAGTACCTAAAATTACAAATTGCACATCATTTTTCATTAGATCGTCAAAAATACTAGTGACAAGGTCAAGACCCTTTTGTTCTACTAGTCTTGTAACAATAGCTAGCATTGGAGTATCTGCAGACTGCGGAAGCCCAAGTTGCTCTTGTAATTGCAGCTTATTTTTTTGTTTTTTAACTTTCGAACTCCGATAAGGGAACGACAAATTTTCATCCTTCATTGGATCATATTCTGTGTAATCAAGTCCGTTAATAATTCCACATAAATCATTTGAGCGATCACGTAGTAACCCGTCTAGCTTTTCTCCATAATAAGGATCTTGTATTTCATTTGCATATGTTTCACTTACTGTCGTTAATACATCTGCATGGAATAGTGCACCTTTAAGGTAGTTTACACAACCATCAAACTCTACACCACCCATATGCTCGTCCCCTAAACCAAGTAACTCAGGTAGGACTTCTTTCGGGAAAATCCCCTGATATTTCAAGTTATGAACGGTAAACATAGTTTTAATCTCTTGATAGAAGGAATTATTTCTGTAATGTGTTTTTAAGAATAACGGAATTAGAGACGCCTGCCAATCATGGCAATGAATAACATCAGGTTGAAAATCAACTTGAGGAAGCATCTCTAATACCGCTCGGTTAAAATAAGCAAAGCGCTCACCATCGTCATAATACCCGTAAAGTCCTACTCGTTTAAAATAATATTCATTGTCAATGAAGTAATACGTGATGTCATCTTTTACGAGCACCTCTACACCTAAGAATTGATTTCGCCATCCTACTGGTGCACCTCCACTGTATATGTGTTCCATCTCGTTTTTAAAGTCCTGTGAGATTTTTTCATATTTTGGAAGTACGACGCGTACATCTACTCCTTCTTTTTGTAGTTCTTTTGGCAAAGCACCAACTACATCAGCCAATCCACCTGTCTTTATAAACGGGGTACACTCTGTAGCAACGAATAGGACTTTCATCATTAAACATCTCCTAACTTTATATTACTTTTCTTTTCGGAATAACAAACGGTAAATGTTCGTTCCCAATTAATCGCTTACCTTCTGATAATGAAACATCTTTATCAAGAATTACATTTTCCACAATTGAACCTTCCTTAATTTCACAACGTTGCATAATAATAGAATTTTTCACAACTGCACCTTTTTGAACAACAACTCCACGGAACAAAATACTATTTTCTACAGTACCTTCAATAAGGCAGCCGTTACCCACTAATGAATTTGATACATTAGCTCCTTGTAAATATTTCGCTGGCGGTTCATTTTTTACCTTTGTATAAATTGTTTGTTCTCCAAAAAATAACTTTCTATAATGTATAGGGTCTAGTAAACGTAAGCTATTTTTGTAGTAACTTTGAACTGAGTTAATCACTGAGTGAGTACCCTTATATTCAAAGGACTGGACATTTAAATTTTGAAGTTCTTTTACGATACAATCGTTAAAAAAGTGAGTCGCGCCGTGAGCAATACCGTATTCAAGCATCTGCAAAAGTACCTTCTTATTAATTAGGTACATGTTCATGTACACGTTATTGTTGTACTCTTCGTTTGTTACTTTTATTACTCGGCCTTCAGGAGTAACTTCAAGCTTCTGGCATTGCTTATGTTCCGGTTCTAACATATCTACTTTTTTATGAATGAGAGTCACATCAGCACCAGTTTTTACGTGTTGTTCATAGACTTCTTTGTAATCTATATTCCCTATATGTTGACTTCCAGAAATTAATACGTATTCTGCTTTACCTCGATAGAAATAATCTAGATTATTATGAAAATGCTGTAAATCACCTTTTGAAATATCAGTTGGATCATTCCAGTCTGGCGGTAGGATAAACAATCCACCGTATTTCATATCTAAATCCCATGCTTTACCCTTACCAAGATGATCCATGAGCGAACGATATTTGTGTCTTGTAAAAACAGCAATATCTATCATTCCAGAGTTTGTCATATTTGAAATGACAAAATCAATTAGACGGTACCTTCCACCAAATGGCACTGCTGCCCCGCAGCGAAAATACGTTAATTCGTTTAAAAACTCTTGCTCGTTATCTAGATTAATGACTCCCATAATCTCCATCTTTTAGACCCCCAATTTATACGTTAGTATGGACAGCAGCTTCTGCCGTAATGACACTATTTTCACCTATCAGCGTAATCTCTGATTCTCTCCCCGGTTCAGGGCGAATGATTACATCATCTTCAATGATCGTGTTTTCAGCGATAATCGCTTTTTCAATTACGACATTTTTACCAATTTTTACATTAGGCATAATGACAGAATCCTTAATACTACTTCCTTCTCCTACCTCGACTCCATAAAACAATATAGAGTGATCAATATTCCCATATACTAAGCAGCCCTCATTAATAAGACTCTGATTGACAGTTGAACTTCGTGAAATATATTGTGGTGGTTGGTTAGGGTTTACAGAATACATGCGCCAATTAGTATCATTTAAATTGAATTGTGGCTCATCAGCTAACAAATCCATGTTCGCTTCCCATAAGCTATCAACCGTACCTACATCTTTCCAATAACCTTCAAACTCATAAGCATATAAACGCTTTCCATCATTTAACATAGTAGGTAATAAATCCTTACCAAAATCATGACTTGATTCTAGTTTTTTTGCATCTTCCAATAGGTAACTTTTTAACAATTCCCAGTTAAAAATGTAAATACCCATGGAAGCTAAGTTACTTTTCGGTTCAGCTGGCTTTTCGTCAAAGGTATGAATCCGTAAATCGTCATTGGTATTTAATATACCAAAACGACTTGCTTCTTCCCAAGGTACTTGGATAACAGAAATTGTAACATCAGCCTCTTGTTCTTTATGGTATTTTAGCATTTTTGCATAATTCATCTTATAAATATGGTCTCCTGACAAAACAAGGACATATTTCGGATTATATTGTTCAATAAAATTAATATTTTGGTAGATTGCATCTGCCGTACCACTATACCAACCACCGCCACCTTGGGCTTGGAAAGGAGGAAGTACCGACACACCACCATGTTTACGGTCTAAACTCCAATCAGAGCCTATACCAATATAAGAGTTTAAAATAAGTGGTGAGTATTGGGTGAGAACGCCTACTGTATCAATCCCAGAATTCGTACAATTACTTAATGGAAAATCAATAATTCTATATTTACCACCAAAGTAAACAGCTGGTTTAGCTAAGTTTTTCGTTAACCGTCCTAGTCTTTTCCCTTCTCCCCCTGCTAGTAACATTGCGACGCACTCTTTTTTCATTTTCATTTCCATCTTGTTTGCCCCCCTTAGTTTTTGGTTTTACTTGTATGTTTGTTGGACGAAAAACAACGAATGATAACGGCGGAATTGTTACTTGTATCGAGTAAGGTTGATTATGCCAATTTTCATCAATTGCTTTTCTAATACCTTCATTCTTTTGACCCGATCCGCCAAACTCCATACTATCGCTATTAAACTCTTCAACGTAATCAGCATAGAATGGAACACCAATTTTATAATCATGGTAAACGACAGGTGTAAAATTGCATAAAATGATTAATTGTTCATTTTCCTTATGTCCTTTCCTAATAAAAGAAACAATACTTTGTTCGTAATTATTTGGATCAATCCATTGAAAACCTTGATGTTCATGATCCTGCTCCCAAAAAGCTGGTTCATTCAAGTAAAACTTATTCAATTGATTTACAAATTTTTGCATCTTTCCATGCATTTCATATCCAAGTATTTCCCAATCTAAGTCTTCAAGGTCCTTCCATTCAGAAAATTGACCGAATTCACTACCCATAAACAATAGCTTCTTACCTGGATGCGCAGCCATATATCCATAAAATGCTCTTAAATTAGCAAACTTTTGCCAATAATCTCCTGGCATTTTGTTTAATAAAGATTTTTTTCCATGAACTACTTCATCGTGAGACATTGGTAAAAGGAAATTCTCTGAATAGGCATAAAAGAACGAGAAAGTAATGAGATTATGGTGAAACTTTCGATAAATCGGATCCATTTCCATGTATTTAAGCATGTCATTCATCCAACCCATGTTCCACTTAAAGTTAAAACCTAGCCCTCCTAAATACGTTGGTCCGCTAACATTCGGCCATGCTGTTGATTCTTCGGCCATCATTAAAGCATTAGGATAATAATGGAAAACCGTTTCGTTTAATTTTCTAATAAATGAAATGGCTTCTAAGTTTTCATAACCACCATATATATTTCTAACATCTACATCATCATCACTTTTTCCGTGATTATAATAAAGCATACTAGAAACAGCATCTACTCGAAGTCCATCAATATGAAATAAATCCATCCAAAACAGAGCGTTAGAAATTAAAAATGACTGAACTTCTGGTCTTCCAAAATCAAACGTAAGTGTACCCCATTCTTTTTTCTCAGCTTTATGTATATCTTCATATTCAAAAACAGGACCACCATCAAAAAGTCGAAGGCCGTGAGCATCTTTACAAAAATGCCCTGGTACCCAATCAAGAATGACACCAATACCTTTTTGATGACACATATCAACGAAATATTTAAAATCATCCAGTGTACCAAAACGACTAGTCACTGAATAATATCCAGTTAATTGGTAACCCCATGAACGGTCATACGGATGCTCATTGATAGGTAAAATTTCAATATGAGTGTAGCCCATCTCACTCACATAATCGACAAGTTCATGTGCAAGCTCTCGATATGTTAAAAACTCACCTTCTTCGTTTAACTTCCATGAACCTAAATGAACTTCATAAATTAGGAGAGCTTCCTCATAAACGTTTCTTTCCATCTTCTTTTGTTGCCATTCATCATCATTCCACTTATATCCTCTTAGAGAAGTTACTTTCGAGGCAGTATTTGGTCGTAATTCGGAGTAAAAAGCGTATGGATCTGACTTTTGAAATACCTCACCTGATTTTGCTAGAATTTCGTACTTATACAAATCTCCCTCTTTAAGACCTGGTATAAACATCGTCCAAATTCCATTGTCGGTTATTTTTTCCATTTTATGTTCATAACCATTCCAATGATTAAAACTGCCCACTACTCTTACTTCGACAGCATTAGGAGCCCACACCGTAAAGCGGACACCCTTTTCCCCTTTCTCTTTAGAAATGTGCGCACCCATAAAATTGTAACTATGAAACAAATTACCTTGATGAAATAAATAAAGGTCGTGATCACTAAGTTTTATATCTGTCATTATCTTCTCCCCTACACTTTTTACTTTTGATACTAGATTTAATATGACTTTATCCGAGCAGAAAAAAACATTTTATTAATGGACTCTTACGAACATTGAAATCCACTTATACAAAATTAGGTATTTATGTATTTTTTCGACACCTTTGAGACAAAATCCTTTTTAAAATAACTAGTTTCACTAAATTTATTGTAAATAAATCTACTAGCAAAGTGTTACTAATTTCTTACAACAAATTATTTGTTTTATCGCACAAAATCGATATTTTTCTGAATTGTATTCGTTTTTTTGACATAAAAATTCATATTTCGATCTTTTTCACAGTGAAAAGGTGCCAAGAAGTGCGAAATAATAACAAGAAAAATACATATGTTTTTTTCCCGAACGAAAGACCCTTAACGGAAGTCACGTTGTTTTTTCCAGAAAACGGGAGAAAAACGTTACAAATAGGTATATTTTTCCTGTTTATAACATTAATTCTCTAGGCTCTGTTAAATTTTATTGTTGATAATTATGAAAAATGAAAAGGAACCACTATAGGTTCCTTTTATGACAGTATTTTGTTTTTGATGGAAGTAGGATTTGTGGTGTAAAGAATATAAGTCTTTGTCTTCGTCTTAATTACTAATCTATCGGTGGTTCCATATGGTGTGCCAATCCTAATAGCTTCTTTTTCCTCACCACCATACGTATCGTCTAAAGATACATCGATAATTTCAGATGTAGGAATTTCCACCTTCGATAACTGCCACTTAATAATAACTATGCCATTAGATTTTTTTACATTTATACCCAACATAAACTTCAACTCCTTATAGCCAAAATAAATAATACAATTAGTTCTAAATACATATACGGTATTACATTGATAAAGTTTCGTTTAATATTTCTATTTTTCTAATACTCTCGTTAGTTACATTCGTGGAAAATCAACAACTCTCATTAATCATCTTACTAATAGTAGTATCGTCATTTCGATGCTTAATATTATCCAAGAATTGAAACCAACTCAAATAATAGTCGAGGTATTTAGTAGCTACACCATTAAAACGGTCAATCCATCCTTTGAGACGGCTGTGATAGTTAATCACATTTTAAATATGGTATAGTTGCTCAATCTCTTTAATAATTTCTCTCAAAGCCATACAAATCACCTTCGTACATAGTTTTATAACAGAGCATTCTCTAAAAAAAACAGGTAGTTGTTATTAATAACAACTACCTGTTTTTTAAATTTATTTTAATGCTTGAGCTTTTAATGCCTCAGCTTTATCTGTGAATTCCCATGGTAATTCAATATCTGTTCGTCCAAAATGTCCGTATGCAGCAGTTTGTTTGTAGATTGGACGACGTAAATCTAACATTTTAATAATACCAGCTGGACGAAGATCAAAGTTGTTACGAACAACCTCTACTAGTACTTCTTCAGTCACTTTACCAGTTCCAAATGTATCGATAGAAATGGAAACTGGTTGAGCTACACCAATAGCATAAGCAAGTTGAACTTCACAGCGATCAGCAAGTCCTGCCGCTACAATGTTCTTTGCAACATAACGAGCTGCATAAGCTGCAGAACGATCCACTTTTGTAGGATCTTTACCAGAAAAAGCTCCCCCACCATGACGAGCGTAACCACCATACGTATCAACAATTATTTTACGCCCAGTTAAACCTGCATCCCCTTGAGGCCCACCGATAACAAATCGACCTGTTGGGTTAATGAAGTACTTTGTCTCATCATCAATTAAATTGGCTGGAACCACTGGTTTAATAACATACTCTTTTAAATTTCGTTGGATTTGTTCTAGAGTAACTTCCGGGTGATGTTGAGTTGAAATAACAATCGTATCAATGCGTACTGGTTTACCATTTTCATCATACTCTACTGTTACCTGTGTTTTCCCATCGGGACGTAAATAAGGAAGAATTTCCTCTTTTCTTACTTCTGTTAAGCGACGGGCAAGTTTATGAGCAAGGGAAATTGGTAGTGGCATTAATTCAGGTGTTTCATTATCAGCATAACCAAACATTAACCCCTGATCTCCCGCACCGATTGCTTCGATTTCAGCATCAGTCATTTGACCTTCACGTGCTTCTAAAGCCTGGTTAACACCTTGAGCAATATCTGGAGACTGTTCGTCAATCGATGTTAAAACAGCACAAGTTTCTGAGTCAAATCCGTATTTAGCACGAGTATAACCAATTTCCCGAACCGTTTCACGTACGATCTTTGGAATGTCAACATATGTAGACGTTGTAATCTCCCCTGCTACAAGTACTAATCCTGTTGTTACTGATGTTTCACAAGCAACTCGTGCATTAGGATCATTAGCTAAAATAGCATCAAGAATGGAATCAGAAATTTGGTCACAAATTTTGTCCGGATGACCTTCTGTAACTGATTCTGATGTAAATAAATGACGTTTTTTCTTTTCTGACATGTTTGTACCTCCTTTATCCCCTTTAGGATATGCACTTCTTTGATACGGTACTCATTTTCCCTATGACTAAAAAAGTCAAACAGAATATTGTATTGAAAGAACAAATCTTTTCCTTCTTTAACTTAGCTTTTCCATCTTCGTAATGATTACACTAAGTAATAGGTTAATTCATGTACGACTTCACACACTTAATTTACCCAAAACAAATTAGATGTGTGGCCTCTTGAATTCAGCCCCATATGAAAAACCTTTTCCTTATAGAGGAAAAGGTTTTGATTATCCGCCTTTCGCCTCTTATCGATCAAGACATAAGTCTTGCAGGTTAGCACCTTTTCACTATATGTAACGTGAAGATATAAACTTACACGAAGTGTTGGTTGCCGGGTTTCATTGGGCCTGTCCCTCCACCGACTCGGAATAAGAGTATCCGTTCGGGACATATCATATAATACGTGTCTAACAATGTCAATCATTTTTAGTTGACAGCGCCGATTTTGTCGAAGGATATTAATTACCACAACTTTTTATTTCATGATGTTTATTAGTAGAATTTTCTAAGAGCTATTATATAATAGTAAATATAACTATTGGATAACTTTAATTTGAGGAAGGGTCTTGGTAAGTATGAGTACATTTAATTTTGAACTAGAATTAGACAAAATAATAAAAGGAAAAAATGTATGTAACAATTTACCTGTTTCACAATTAGTAGAGAAAGCTCTCGAAAGAAAAGAAGGTGTTTTAACATCTAGTGGCGCTCTACAAACAACAACTGGAAACTATACTGGAAGATCTCCAAAAGACAAATATTTTGTAAAAGAAGCTTCTATTAAAGATCTTAATTGGAGTTCTATAAACCAACCTATAAGTAGAGAAGTTTTTGAAAATCTTTTAAAAAAAGTCCTCTCCTATTTAGAAAATAAAGATGAAATATATATATCGAAAAACTTTGCTAGCGCAGATAAAGGGTACCGTTTACCAATCTTAGTTATTAACGAATTGGCTTGGCACAATCTTTTTGCTCGTCAATTATTTATTCGCCCTAGAAAAGAAGAATTAGTAAGCCACAAAAGCGAGTTTACAATCATATCGGCACCAGGGTTTAAAGCTAACCCTAAAATTGATGGAACTGTTTCAGAAACGTTTATTATTATTTCATTTGAAAAACGTATTATTTTAATTGGTGGGACTGAATATGCTGGAGAGATAAAAAAATCGATTTTTACGGTCATGAATTATTTGTTACCTAAAAAAAATATTCTCTCTATGCATTGTTCAGCAAATGTAGGGAGTGAAGGTGATATTACCTTATTCTTCGGCTTATCAGGTACTGGAAAAACGACTTTATCTGCTGATTTAGAGCGTCATTTAATTGGTGATGATGAACACGGTTGGTCACATACTGGCATCTTTAATATTGAGGGCGGTTGTTATGCCAAGTGTATAAACCTTTCCGAAACAAAAGAACCACAAATCTACAATGCTATCAGGTTTGGATCAGTATTAGAAAATGTTGTCCTAGATGAAAATAGAAAGCCCATCTACGATGATACACAACTAACTGAAAACACCCGTGTAGCTTATCCACTTGAGCTTATCCCTAACTCTATTATTCCAAGTGTCGCGGGGCAACCTAATACAATTATTTTCTTAACTGCCGATGCATTTGGCGTATTACCACCTATTAGTAAATTAACAAAGGATCAAGCCATGTACCACTTCTTATCTGGGTATACAAGTAAAGTAGCAGGAACTGAACGAGGTGTTACAAAACCAGAAGCTACTTTCTCTCCTTGCTTCGCATCACCCTTTCTTCCGCTCTCTGCCTACTACTATGCAAAAATGTTGGAAGAAAAAATTAACCAACATGATATTAAAGTGTTCTTAGTAAATACAGGTTGGTTTGGCGGAGAATACGGTATCGGTAAGCGTATGAGGTTACCTTACACACGAGCAATGGTACGTGCTGCACTCCACGGAGAGTTGAACAATGTTGAAACGATTATTGACCCTATTTTTGGATTATGTATTCCTATCCATTGTCCAGGCGTTCCAGATGAAATACTCCAACCTAGAGAAACATGGTTAGATAAAAATGCTTACGACACAAAAGCAAAAGAACTTGCACGTAAGTTCCAAGAAAACTTTAAAAAGTTTGACAAGGTTTCAGAACGTATTATAAACGCTGGACCTAAAGTTTAATATTTTCCTAACACGCTATAATTTTTCTAGCGTGTTTTTTTATTTTAGAAAGTTTCATAATTATTCTCACCACTAATTTTCTATTTTTAAGTTACGTTAAACCGTTTATAACTAGATTATGCGGATTGATTTTGGTCATTTTGAAATTTACTCTAGTACTAACGAAATAGTCACTTTTTCTATTGCTCTACACACACTTCTGGGCGGATTAACATATAGTATCACATAAAATAAATACGTTTTTCAGGAGGAATTAATAATGAAAGGTAGTAGTAAAATTTTCTTAATACTTTTGACCGCTGTTTCAATGTTATTTTTTGTAGGGTGTTCATCCGATGATGATACAGATACCGTTCGCTTAGCAGAGGTGACACGTTCAATTTTTTACGCTCCACAATATGTAGCTATTTCTGAAGGTTTTTTTGAGGAAGAAGGGATTAAAGTAGACTTAACAACTACTTGGGGTGGCGATAATACAATGACAACACTTCTTGCGGGAGGTGCGGACATCGCACTAGTCGGAGCAGAGACTTCTATTTATGTCTATGCTCAAGAAGCGAATGATCCTGCAATTAACTTTGCTGCACTTACTCAGCAAGATGGAACATTCCTTGTCTCTAGAGAAAAAATTAGTAACTTTGACTGGGAAATGTTAAAAGGCAGTACATTTCTCGGTCAACGCATTGGTGGAATGCCTCAAATGGTTGGGGAACACGTTTTAAGAAAACACGGAATCGACCCTCATAGAGACTTAAATTTAATCCAAAACATCGACTTCGGTAATATCCCTAGCGCCTTTGCTTCCGGAACTGGAGACTATGTTCAATTATTTGAACCAACAGCTACACAATTTGAACTAGATGGGATTGGTCACATAGTGGCCTCATTTGGAATAGAATCTGGTACAGTACCTTACACTGGTTTTATGGCAAAGGAAAGTTTTATTAAAAACAATCGTGATGTTATTGAACGATTTACAAGAGCATTATATAAAGCACAACAATGGGTAGAGTCAAGCTCAAATGAAGAAATAGCGAGGTCAATTCAACCATTTTTCAGCGATACTGATATAGAAATAATTGAAAACGTGGTTCATAACTATAAATCTCAAGGCTCTTACGCAACAACACCTAGAATTAAAGAAGAAGCTTGGGAGAATCTACAACAAATCATGGATCAAGCTGGGGAGCTACCAATGAAAGTTGAATATGAAAAATTAGTAAATACAAAATTTGCTGATAAGGTAATGGAATAGCTTTGTAGAGGTAAGAGTATTGCAAGAGTCGACTTAATGACCCTTTGCGATTCAATTCATAGTAAATGTACACAAAAAGGGAGGTTTTGCTGTGTCTATTGTAAATATTAACAATGTAGATAAAACTTTTTTTTCACAAGAAACCGCAACAACCGCCCTCAAAGATATTACACTCTCTATTGATAATGGGGAATTTATTTCTATCATCGGTCCAAGTGGCTGTGGCAAGACAACATTATTATCTTTAATTGCAGGCCTCATTCAACCGACAAATGGAGAGATTATTATTGAGGGGCAGCAAATCTTGCGTCCATCACCAAAAACTGGTTATATGCTTCAGCAAGACTATTTATTTCCTTGGTTAACAATCGAGCAAAATATTACAATCGGTTTAAAAACTATGAAAAAACTTACGCAAGATACAAAGGAACACGCATTGTCGTTACTAGATAAAATGAGGTTAATAGATAAAAAAAATGATTTCCCTAGTCAATTATCTGGGGGGATGAGACAACGTGTTGCTTTAGTTCGTATGCTTGCAACACAACCAACTCTTCTTTTATTAGATGAACCTTTTTCAGCACTAGATTATCAGACAAAACTAAAGCTTGAAGATCTCGTTTCTCATACTATTAAAGAGCAGAAAAAAACAGCAATATTAGTTACCCATGACATTGGGGAAGCAATTGCCATGTCAGATCGGATTGTACTATTATCAGCACGCCCTGGGACTATTTATCAAATATTTGAAATCCCTCAAGAGCTAAGAGTTTTAATGCCATTCCAAGCAAGAAATCATCCAAGATTTAATGAGCTCTTTCAACTAATATGGAAGGAGTTGGAGAGCCTTGAGTAATTCAGTATCTAAACTCCATGAAGAATATAAGCAAAATAAACGTATTGAAAAAATTAAAATAAAGGTTGTTCAATTAAGCATTTTAGTCTCATTTTTTGCTATTTGGGAAACTGCTTCCAGGCTACGGTGGATAGATCCTTTATTATTTAGTATGCCTTCACGGGTTTGGAAACTTTTCATTGAGAAAATAATAGATGGTTCTTTATTTACTCATTTATCTGTGACTTTACTCGAAACGATTGCAGGTTTTATTCTTGGAACATTTATAGGAACTATGTTAGCCGCGATATTATGGTGGTCTCCGTTTGTTTCGCGCGTTCTTGACCCCTACCTTGTAGTATTAAACTCTATGCCTAAAATTGCTCTTGGCCCTATTTTAATTGTTGGTCTTGGGCCAGGGTATTCTTCGATTATTGCTATGGGTGCTTTAATTTCGGTTATTATTACGACCCTAGTCGTTTATAATGGATTTAAAAATGTAGATGAGAACTATTTAAAAGTTGTGCAGACCTTTGGAGCAACTAAATCTCAATCGTTTCAATCTGTCATTTTACCAGCTACGTTACCAACAATAGTCTCAACATTAAAAGTAAATGTGGGACTTTCTTGGGTCGGTGTCATTGTAGGAGAATTTCTTGTCTCTAAAAAAGGATTAGGTTATATGATAATTTACGGTTTCCAAGTATTCAACTTCAATTTAGTCATACTAAGCTTGTTAGTTATAGCAATACTCGCAACAGTTATGTATCAAGGTGTTGAGTTATTAGAACGAAAATTAATGAAACAACTTCAGCGATAAATAGAAGATGCAAACCCTTAGGTCACGAGACCATATTAGCATAAAAACGCACATTTGTGCGTTTTTATACTTTCGCAGACACAAGATCACTATTTAATCAAACCCATAAAAAATAGCTATCTCAAGACTAAATAGCGGATGCTCTGTCGGAAAACATCAATTATTTAGACATTTATCAAAATAACAGATTTGGTGTCATTATAATTTTTTCCCAATATAATTCTCCACGGTAAGAAGCTACATAGTTTAATGAATTTCATAATTGTTTATTTTTGCTACTCTGATACTAAATGTTATTGGATAAAGACCGTTTCCAATAACATTTAGAATTAAGTAGCTCCATTTAAGTTAAGATGAAATTCACTCAGTTAAAAACTAAGTTCTTTCTTTTTTATTATATCTAAACAATGGGTGAGAACACCGTCTTTCATTAAAAAGCTAAATTGTTTATTTTCTCGAATATTCTCAGGAAGGTCGTTAAATAAAGTAGGACCCTTAGTTTCAAAGTAATGCTCTCTTTTTTCTAAACGGTCAATTTGTGCATAGTAAACATCTTTAATGACTATTTCATGTTTAGCTGTAACTTTATATTGACCTAATTTGAGTATTTTTTTTATAATTCCACCTGTTTCTTCGTAAACTTCACGAACAGCAGCTTGATCTGCAGTTTCCCCTTCCTCTACTTTCCCACCTGGAAATTCAAATCCTCGTTCTTCATGACAAGTTAGAAGCCATTTATTGTTAAATTGACAAATAATCCAAACGTGCTTTGGATTTTTAGAGAATGCATTAGGTACAAATGAAAGTTCTACTGTATTTTTGTAATAGTCGACAAATGAAAATGTTTGATTAAGCAACGTTTCTAATGACACTCCAATCTCCCTAATTTTCCTTTATTATACACAGTTAAAAGAAAAATGCATATCTAATCGGCTTCCCTATTTTAGAAGTTATGTATCTCATTTTAATCATCCTCTGATGGTTTAATAAAAATTATTGATATTAAAACGGCTATTAAGCTAATGAATGTAATAATAACAAATAAAATAAAATGAGAAACCTTCATAATAATAGCTACAATAGGTGGGCCTAATGCTACACCAACAAATCGCATACTACTATAAACAGACGTAATTGTACCTCTTTCTCCCTTTTCTATTCCTTCTGTAACCAGAGCATCTAAACTTGGCAAGGCAAATCCAATTCCTAAGCCAGAAGCAAACATCGCCGTTAGTAATACATAAATATCTTTTGTAAAAGCAACGGAAAAATTTGCAATTGTTAGAATTAGTAAACCAACAGTAGTAACTACCTTCATACGTTGTTTTTCCTTACCGATACCTTTCCCTGTAATATAAGAAGAAAAACAGAGAGCAGCTAGCGGGATCGCAAGGATGATCCCTTTTTTAATTCCTTCAATGTTGTGCTGTTCTTCTAACATTGTTGATAGGTAAAATAAAACACCAAAAAGAACAAACATACAGATACAGCCTATCGCAAAGACTGCATATAACCAACGACCCTCATTTTTAAAAATGTACTTTAATGATCTGAAAAATACGTCTATTTTTGGAGGGATAATTGATAACGGAGGTGTTTTCACTAGAAAGATCATCATAAAAATTGAAATCAAACAAAACACAGGGAAAGCAAAAAATGGCATAAACCACACTGAAGCAGCTAGAATTGCCCCTAGTATTGGGCTCAAGACTTTCCCAAATGTATTTGCTGTTTCAATAACACCTAGACCGTTACTTACATCACTTTCATTTTGATAAAGATCGCCCACTAACGGCATGACTATAGGTGCGGCTCCAGCTGCCCCTACCCCTTGAAGTAGCCTACCAACTATGATTGCCCCATAAGCATCTTTCAATTGCCATGCAGACCACCCAGAAATCAAACCACCTAAAGCAGCGATAATTAAACTCGGTATAATGATTCGTTTTCTTCCATATTGATCAGATAAATAACCTGCAATTGGAATTAAGACAATAGCAACGACTGAATATACAGTAATAATCAAACTAACTTGTAGAGAAGTAATTTGTAATTCTTTCTCTATAGTTGGAAGGACAGGAATCAACATTGAATTCCCTAACGTCATTACTAAGGGAATTGAAGCCAAGGACACAAGATCCCATGTTTTTTTCTCTGCCATAATAACCTCGCCCCGCTTCACATTAAAAGTATGGTACTGGGTTCAATGAAGTAATAATCCTTGTCTTATTATTTTAGAAATAAAAAAATCTATTCTTAAACAAATAAAGGCCATTATCAAAAATATATTTAGGATAATCTAAATCTGTCATACGACATCCAGTTGCGCCATAGAATGATACGTAGCGAAGGTTGGTTTAATTATAAATGTCATAAAATAAAATGAATATATTTCTTATATATGGGAAAATTATCAATGTCCATTTACTTGAGTACATGTCACAATTATCAAAACTATGCCACATAAAACTATATCAAGTTACGAGCGGTACAACGTAAGTAGATAAAGTATCTTAGTGGCAAAATAATGAATGATAATATTCATTATTTGGATTTAAATCAAGTTAAAGTTCTTTACTAAATAAAGAATAAGTAAATGGAAATAAATTTTAGGTAACTATTTAGGAGGAAATTTTTTATGCAAGGTAAAGTTAAATGGTTTAATGCAGAAAAAGGCTTTGGATTTATTGAAGTGGAAGGACAAGATGATGTATTTGTTCATTTTTCTGCAATTCAAGGAGACGGCTTTAAAACGTTAGAAGAAGGACAATCTGTAAGCTTTGAGGTTGAAACAGGCAATCGTGGACCACAAGCAGTAAATGTTGAGAAACTATAAAGAACAAACTTAACAAAGTACAGTCACAATACCTGTACCTAAAAGTTTAATTATACTAGCTTAATTCACTAATCGCGTTTCAAGTAAAACGAAGGAGGGTTTCCAAAAGCAAGCCTAAGGACACTCTCCTTCTTATTATTTTTATAGATTTAATTTTCTTTATTATAATATTTTTTTATATATGAAAAAGGAGAGGTTGATCTCAAAAGAGCCCATATTTGATTTTCAGTCAACCTCTTTTTCTCTACTATCTTTGTAGTTATCCTGTCAGTTAAAACATATTAAAATAAACGATTTCAACTATTGATTCTTACTTCTCTGCATTCTCTAATTTTTCAGAGGTTTTACTTTTTTTATCGTCATCTTCAAATTCACTCGTTAATTCTCTAGTTGATTTCTTAAATTCTTTTAGTGTTTGACCCATAGCCCTACCAATTTCAGGAAGCTTCTTCGGTCCAAAAATAACTAGTGCAATCACTAAGATTAATATTAACCCCGGAATTCCTATATTGCTTAACATGTTAATCCTCCTCACTAATTTTAATTTATAAAAAATTAGGCTCCATATACCGTACTACTTTATGTTTCTACTATGTCTCCTACAGTTTTAATTTGAAGTGGGTTTCCTTTTGCAACAATTCAACCTTGCTGTCGTTTTAAAAATGGAATAACTACTACCTCTTCTTTCGCTAAATATTTTTCCACGCACGGTAGATTATATGTCCCTGTTTCAGGATCTAGAAGATGAATTCCGGTTACATGAGCTTCTCCTTTTTTTTATTGCCATTACCCGTGCTAAACTCCCACCATGCGAAGAGTTAATTTGCCTGCTTCCTTCAGTCTTTTTCAATAAAGTAGAAATAATGTCAATCGATAAATCATGACTCCCTGTAAAAAGAATAGCCTTTTTAATATCCTCAGATGATTTGTAAAGTTCTATTTCTACTTCTGAGTGGAAGTGAAATAAAGCGTAAAGTGAAGATAAACCGAGACACCTTGCAAAAGAAGAGCTTTTACAAAAAGAAGAGGCCTTTGTTCATGGGCTACATATGTATCTTCTGCACGGACAGCAATACCGTCCATAGCGGATGCATGGTAATGAGGCATTGAAAGATTAACAAAAACCGGTAATGCCGTTACCCTTCCTAACGCATCACTCGTTGGGACTGTTTCTATTTCCTTGACCACCTGTAGAAACTACATCTTCAGCTACTATACGGTGAAGAGAACTTTCTAACGGCATTTCCTCAGTTTCCTGAACTGATTTTACTAATTCTTTAATTTGTTTATACGTTTCCTCTACTGTTTTCACAGTGAAATATTGCATTATTAACCATCCTTCCTTTTTCCTATGAGAGTTGCTATTGTTTTGCGATTATCTTTGCTTTTTCATATTCAAAAGGATGATTCATATTATAGAAAACTTGTTCAAGTTTATCAATTTCTTTATTTTTCAATTGATCTTCTGTCACGTATTTTACATTAACTTGATTGAGCAGTGACTTAATTCTTAATTGTTTAGTTTCAAAACAATTTTCTATCACTCTTATAATAGATCTTTTATAGACAGCGAACAAAGGATGTTGTTCACCGTTTATTACCGGAACAACTGCATCATATCCATCACTTAACTCTACTAACAATTTTGCTAACTTTGAAGAAATGAAAGGCATATCGCAAGCTACAAAAACGTTCGTATCATGGTTAGCTGTAAGTAATCCAGCATGTATTCCTGCAAGTGGCCCTTTATCTATTACTTTATCTTTTGTAATTGGGACATTCAAAAATCGATATTTTTCAGCATCGTTAGCAACTAAAAGAATGTCATCAAATACTTCTCTCAAACTATTTTTTGTTCTTTCAATAGTCGTAATTCCATTAATTTGTAAAAGGGCTTTATTTTTCCCCATGCGACTCGACTTTCCACCTGCTAATATTACTGCCCCTGCCTTCAAAGAAGCACACCTCTTTCTTAAATAAAAATGTTTTACTGTGACGATACAATGAGTACACTTTCTATCTTAATTCTTGAATCCTTCATTTTCCTTCGATAAAACAAAGCCATTTTCTTTAATTTATTCACACCATTTTCGATGTTCTCATCTTGTTCTCCTAAAAAATCTGTTAATTCTATGATCTATCCTTTATATTCCCATCATAAACGTTCATTTTTACTCGAGCAATGATTGGAGACTTTTTTCAATATTTGACTTTATTTCTACAACTTCTGACTTATCTAATTGCTTCATCCATCCTGTTTGTTTCGCAGAAATGAATGTTTGAAGGTTTATATAATTTGGGAGTTTGTTGTTGAGTTCATATATACAACGCATCGTTATAGTTGATCCTGTTCAAAATGAAATTTAAAATTAGAAAAAAATAGCTGTCCACTAGTGGGGACAGCTTTCTGTTTTTGTTTCCTTTATTCGATAAGATGAGGGAAAGCATTACGCCTCCCTTATTGCTATTCTGAGATTTTACTTCTTTAATTTCAACTTTTTGTTACTAATTCATCATACGAATTTCCATAATGCTCTTTGGCGTATTTAACCGGTACATCACTTTTTATCATTCCTTAAGATACTTTAGAGTTTCAATGGATAATACATAAAAAGATACGACCCACAACTACAGCTACCAAAATGCTAATATCAGATTTATCACTTACTGGCGTACGTAAGAAACCGACTGTCTAATCTACAAGTCCTGTTCTGCTAGTTGATATGTCGCCAAGAGAACTCGTTCTAGCTTCGCTAGAACATCGGAAATTCAGATGGAGTCTCAACTCCACCTGAATGGAAGTTCCCACCTACGCTACGCTTAGAGGTGGGGGTCTATGACCCTTAAGTTCAAATCAGTTTGATTAAATCTAAATATAGCGTTATTGGAAACTCATCCGGACAATATTTTCGGATCATCAATACTCCCCTAAACGTTCATTGAAACCAAACTAAATGTAACCGTTCTCTTTTGTTCCGTATTCACCAATAAAGAACAAAGCCCCTTCATGAAAATTTTAATTAAGAAGAATTTGAACTTGAAACTTTCCTATTTTTCTAGTGTCACAATGTAAGGAGCCAAGTTTCTTCCAAAAACCTATTATTTTTAATTTTCACGTTATGAGTATCGTTTATTTTATAAGTCTCCCCAGACTCTTGGACAAGAAAAGCGCAAGCGCCTTGGTCACGAGCAGCTGCTCGTGTGCCACTCCGTTTGCTCTTCGCAAAGCCGCTTCGAAGTAATTCAAGTAGTAGCTTCACTGGGGCGGCCTTTGACAGAAGCCGTTCTTTGGCTTCTTACGTGCTTCTGCGTCTTCAAGTACTGCTTCGTAGTAAGCTTCCTCGAAGCAGTGTTTTGTGCGACGAGTAATCGCAGGAGCAGTTGTTTTCCGTGCGACGAGTAATCGCAGGAGCAGTTGTTTTCCGTGCGACGAGTAATCGCAGGAGCAAAGCTGCATGAAGTTAATCAACGAAGGATTTCAAGAGGTAACTGAAGTCAGTTGCTTGACTAAAGTGACCGAGCTCGTAGGCTGCTTGCGCAAGACAGTTTCCAAGTTGGAAATTTATAAAGCTGAACTTCAATCAGTGGGGGTTTTCCTTCGTCCCCCACTGATTGTTAGTTTAACTTACTGCCCCTTAAGAGTGGGATAAATTCTGATTATGTTAGAAAAGCTTGGCTTATCGCGGGGTCTTAATGGCGAAAGCCTTAGCTTTTCTTATACTATCATCCATAAAATTTTATACTTTCTGATAGTTCAAAAAATCACAAGTAACGAGCTATCTCATCTAACAGTTAAAAGAGTACCATTAACGTCAGCTTAGATTCTGTGATTTTCATCACTTCCTGTGAACACTTTGTTACAACAGGTACTTTCTCAAGATAATTTTTCTAGAAAAGAAATATAACCTTACAAAAGAGAAATTTTAAAACTTTACAATCAGTCGGTCTTACCTACGCACCTAAATAACTATATCTATATAACAACAGCGTTATAACCTTCACAAATTATTTCACATGATATAAATTGACTTTATCACAAATAAAACTTTGTATATTTTTACACAACTTTAATTTATAGTATTAATAGGTCAAACATACTCATAAAGGTGGTAAAAAATAGTGGTAAGGAAAATTACTTTGATACTAATGGTCAATATTATTGTCGCTGGGAGTTTCGCTTTTTTTCTTTTTCAAAAAGAAAGAATAACCTTGGCTGACGATCATCACCATATAATGAGAAGTAAATTATTAATTAATGTACCTTTGAGTATCTCTTTTCTAGAAAATAATAGTTTTTATTTGCTAGAAGAAAAAATTATGCAAATTAATGCCCAACAGTATCCGGAGCCAAAGCAATGGGGCGAAAATGTTTCTGGCGTTATACATAGACTACCAACGCAGGAAAAAGTCATAGCATTAACGTTTGATGCATGTGGTGGGGAATGGGGAAGTGACTACGATAAGGAACTAATCAACTTTTTAGTGGACGAAGGAATTCCTGCTACATTATTTATTAATAGTCGGTGGATTAACAATAACTTGGAGGAATTTCTTTATTTGGCAAACCTTAAACAATTTCAAATTGAAAACCACGGGACTAATCATCGACCTTTATCAATTAAAGGTGGAACTGCTTGGGGAATTAATGCAACATCGAGTGTCCATGAGGTGATTGACGAAGTGATCAATAATTATAAAAAAATATACGAACTTACAGGTCTAAAAGTTCGTTATTTCCGTTCTGGTACAGCTTTTTATGATGAAATAGCTGTTCAAATTGTTGAAGATTTGGGGATGAAAGTTGTAAACTATGACATTCTTGGTGATGCTGGAGCTACCTATTCAGCAAACCAAGTCAAAGAAGCCTTACTGTCATCAAAACCCGGATCAATAGCTTTGTTACATATGAATCAGCCTTTAAAGGGAACAACAGAGGGTGTGAAATTAGCCATTCCTTTATTAAAAGAGCAAGGATTTACTTTCGTTACCCTTGATGAAGGATTTAAGCTTAGTGAATAGAAAGAAACATAATCTTCGATTATAATAAGACACCCATTCAACTTATGGGTGTCTTATTTAGTAGTTCACTTAATACGTTCAATAATAGTCGCATTGGCCATTCCATATCCTTCACAAATAGCTGTAAGTCCATACCGCAAGCCACTTCTTTCTAATTCATGGCATAACGTTGTCATCATTCTTGCTCCTGTAGCACCAAGAGGATGTCCTAATGCTATTGCACCACCGTTTACATTTATCTTATCCCTATTAATCCCTAATTCTTTTTCACACACTAAAGGCACAGACGCAAAAGCTTCGTTTATTTCAAATAAGTCAATATCTTTCAAGGTTAACCCTGCTTTTTGTAATACCTTTTTTGTCGCAAAAATTGGACCTGTTAGCATTAAAGTAGGATCTGAACCGACTACGGTTCGAGCTACAATTCGAAATTTTCCTTTCACTCCTAACTGTAAGGCTTTTTCTTTTGACATAATTAAAATTGCTGCTGCACCATCACTGATTTGACTAGCATTACCAGCTGTTATTCTCCCATTCTCTAAAAATGGGGTTTTTAAATTAGATAGTTTGGCTAAAGAAGTGTTATCCCTTGGACCTTCATCCTCAGTTACACGATGTTTTTCACCATTAACTTCAATGTCCAATGGCATCATTTCTTGTTTAAACTTTTCTCTCGCCCTTATTGCTTTTTGGTGACTACTCAATGCAAATTCATCTAATTGTTGACGGCTCAAGTTCCAATTGTCGGCAATTCGTTCAGCTGACAAACCTTGATGTACCATTTCATATTGGTCAGAAAGCCTTTTACTTTCTTTACGACCTTGAAACTGTGAAAACATCGGCACCCTTGACATACTCTCTACACCTGAAGCAATAACGACATCCATGTCGCCACTAAGAATTGCTTGCGCTGCAAAATGAATAGCTTGTTCGCTAGAACCACACTGTCTATCGATCGTTACTCCAGGAACTTCTTTAGGAAAACCAGCGATAAGCGCAGCTATCCTAGCAATATTAGCTGCTTGCTCACTACACTGAGTAACACAGCCACAAATGACATCATCTATTTCTTTCTTACTAATTCCTGCCCTTTTTACAACCTCACTAAGAACAAGAGATAACATTTCATCTGGGCGTATACTACTTAATATCCCATTTCTCCGACCAATTGGTGTTCGTACCGCTTGAACGATGACTGCTTCTCTCACCATTTCACCCCTCCCTACAAGATTTTTCAATTTACAACTTCACCCATGTAACTGTTCTTCGACTCTTTTTTTCGTTTAATCCAGTTAACAAATAAAGCTGAACTTCAATCAGTGGGGGTTTTCCTTCATCCCCCACTGATTGTTAGTTATTCTATATCGGACCTTTAGGGGCAGTTTATCCCCCACCTAAACTTCTCGATTTTCTTAAGTTTTGAGGTGGGGGTCTTACTTGCCCCTTAAGAGTGGGATAAAAATCCTAATATAAGAATTATTAATGCTGATATAGTGACAAAGGTTGAACTATCACTATTTTGACCAGTGATCATTCCTAAATAAAAAAAGAGACTAAACCAAACAAAAGCTGTAAAATAGGAAAGTAGAGCAAACCTTAAATAAGAATGCCGCATCATACCATATAAAAATGGGACAAAATTACGTACACCAGGTATAAAATAGCTAATGATTAAAGAATACACATGATATTTTTTTATTAAATTTGGAAGCTTTACGGAGTGAGGATTTTGATCCAGGCTTTATAGAAAAGTATCTCACAAACCGTTTTCCTACGATTCTACCTAGTAGATAGCTAGTAGTTAAACTAGATATTAACCCTAAATAACCAATAATAATAACTTTCTCTATTTTTAATAAAGGTGTAGTTGACAAATAACCTATTGATGCTACGACCACTTCATTCGGAACTGGTATACCAAGCATTCCTAACCATAACCATAAAAAAACACCAAAATAACCGAGTTCATTTAATAAATTCTTTAAAACATCTATCTCCATTTGGCCATCTACTCCCTATTAGAAAAACTTAACTAATCACAAACCGATTATGATTCGCTTCGTTTTTCTTATAATTGGGACTCTTTAAATTTGTCATTCCAATAATAAATTAGAAGTTCCATTAATATCCATTGTAAATGGTGGATAGGCACATAGTAAATAAAATTGTCTTTTTCTAAATACGTATGCAGTCTTGATCACTAGGATAAGCAATAGAATGCATCACTAGTTACTTTTCGCCAAGGGAAAGTGGTGCATTCTGTAGAAAATGAAGCTACTTTAAGAATCTATACTTTCATAAAAAAATATAATCTAATGAACTTATGAGGTGATAAATCTTGAAAAATAAATCAATTTTTTCGTTAGATACTCCAGCCATGTTACTTGACCTAACTAAACTTGAACAAAACGTAAATGAAATTAGCACCATCGCTAAAACAAACAACATCAAGTGGCGACCGCACATAAAAACTCATAAAAGTATCCAAATTGCTAAAATGCAGATGGCTAAAGGAGCTTGTGGAATAACAGTAGCAAAGCTTGAAGAGGCCGAAATAATGGCTGAAGCAGGAATTACTAATATCTTAATTGCCTACCCTCTTTCTAACTCTCGTAAACTACAACGTCTGCAATCTTTGGCAGAAAAAACAGAAACGACCATTGCTATAGATTCAATTGAGCAAGCTATTCTTGTAAATAAAGCATTTGTAGGAAGAAAGCGACTAGAGGTTTGGATCAAAATAAATTCCGGACTAAACCGTTGTGGTATTGAGGTTGAGGAAGTCGTCGAGTTAGCTACAGCTATTACAAAATTACCTAACCTAACATTAACAGGTATTTTTACACATGCAGGGCATTCTTATGCTGCAAGTTCACTAGAGGAAGTTAAAGCCATTGCTACGGCTGAAGCTAAAGTTGTGTTACAAAGTGCAAAGGCATGTGAAGAAGTAAATATACCTATCAAACATCGTAGCATAGGTTCTACACCGACATTTAAATTTGGTGCAAAAATAAAAGGGATAACAGAAATCCGTCCTGGAAACGCCGCCTTTTTTGATATGTGTCAGGTCGGCTTAGGTGTAACCACTCCATCTCGATGTGCATTAACCATCCTTGCATCAGTCGTTAGTTGTAAGAAGGAACGGATTATTTTTGATACAGGTAGTAAAGCTTTATCACTGGATCAAGGGGCTCATGGAAACAAGAGTGTTGTTGGATATGGTTCGATCATTAATTACCCTGAAGTTACTCTTGCGCGACTATCAGAGGAACACGGTGTCGGTACTCTTTCTAGCAAAACTTCATTAAAACTTACTGATAAAGTTCAAATTATTCCAAACCATTCTTGTGCCGTAGCTAACCTTTTTGATCATTACATTGTGCATCATAACGGATTAATCGTCGATGAATGGTTAGTCGATGCGCGTGGCAAAATGAAATAAAGCTGAACTTCAATCAGTGGGGGTTTTCCTTCATCCCCCACTGATTGTTAGTTCAACTTATACCACAGGCATAAGAATAACTAATCATCAGCTTTCACTGATGAAAGTTATTCTATATCGGACCTTTAGGGGCAGTTTATCCCCCACCTAAACTTCTCGATTTTCTTAAGTTTTGAGGTGGGGGTCTTACTTGCCCCTTAAGAGTGGGATAAAAAAACTTAGCAAACCTAGTCTAAAGAAGCTAGCTATGCCTTAGTTAGCCAACTTTTTCCAATTTACGTCAGTGGAGGTCTCACTGCCCCTTAAGAGTGGGATAAAATACAATCATCTATTACACAAAAATACATTTCTCTACTTACAGTACTTTTATCCATATCTTTCTAAAATGCCTTGCATAGTATGTACTAACCATAATGAAAGGTGGTGAATTACATGAGTTATTACCCACCAGCCCCTAAGCCAATCACTGATTTTACGTTAATTCTAGTTCTGTTCATCTTACTAGTTATCATTGGCGCTGCATTTGTTAAATACTAACTAGGAATGTCGAATAAGAGCGTTCAAATTTCACTTTGAACGCTCTTATTTTTTATTATATTTACTTACTAACCGATGTACCCTATGCAAATAATAATATCGCCAAAAAGTGTACAACTGTACCTGCTAAAACAAAAATGTGCCATACCATATGATGAAAAGGGAACCAACGAAACATATAAAATAAAGCACCGACTGTATATAATAGTCCACCAATAATTAACAAAATAACACCAATATCATGAAAATTCTTCACAAGCGGTTGCCATGCAAAGACAATCAACCAACCCATCAAAATATACAAAAGAGTAGATGTATATAAAAAACGGCGAACAAAAAATACTTTAAAAACAATACCTATTCCAGCAATAGACCAGAGTAAAGCGAGTAATGAATAACCCAATTTGCCACCAATAACATTTACTAAGATCGGGGTATAAGAGCCTGCAATAAACAAATAAATAGAGGAATGGTCAAAAATTTCAAAAAGATTTTTCACCTTACCTTCTGGGAATGCGTGAAGTAATGTGGATGATACATATAATAGTACCATCGTCACTCCGTAAACAGTAAAGCTAATTATACTTGAAACTGCCCCCTCGATAGAAGCAAACACAATCAACAATGTTAATGCAGAAATACTAAATACGATCCCAACCCCATGACTTATGGCGTTTGCAATTTCCTCACCTTTTGAATATCTATGTGTAGTTGCCATGTTTAACTCCTTTCAAACAATATTCTAACTTTTATGTTTACCAAATTTTATAGGTGAATTCGTATTAATATATATATTTTATTATAACATTAAACGATTGGTGAGAAATTTACAAAAATAATTAACCCTCGCGTTTGTTTTTCTTTTATGCATTAAATTTGATTCTCTTTGACTATATTGATATTGTATGTTCATGTGAGAATTATAGGAGGTACGCACTTATGTTATTATTAATAGCTCATCAACTTATTTCAATATTATTTTTAATACTTTTCCCACTGCCAATTATCGCTTTTGTAAAAAGCAGAACGAAACAACAGCTACCAACACCAAAGCTATGGAAAATTCTTGTTATGCTCGCTAACTTAGCTTTATTTGTATCTCTAATTACAGGATTTATTATTTTTCCAGATTACACTTCTTTACGTGTATGGATTTCAGTTATATTAGTGCTAGTAATTGGAGCTTTTCTAGGAATATTCTCTAAACGACTAAAACTATATCAATTAGAAAAAGATATAGAAGCACAACAAAAACATTTAAGAAAGATCTCAACGATTGGGTTCGGTTACATCATTATCACAATAGGTACGTTTTGGTTTATGTCAAATTGGCATAACTTTTAACAAGAAAAGCGCAAGCGCCTTGGTCACGAGCAGCTGCTTTTGCGTAATGTAAAAACTAAAGCTCCATTCACTTATTTGTGTGTGGTGCTTTTTCATTGATGTTCGAAAATATTAACGTAAATGTCGTTCCTTTTCCTTTTTCACTTTCAACTTGAACTAGGCCACCCATAGCCTTAACCACATTGTATACTACGACTGTACCTAGTCCTGTTCCTTTTTCTTTTGTAGAATGATATGGCAATCCCAGTTTTTTGAGCTGTTGGTGAGACATACCGATACCATTATCCTTAATACTAATAATGATTTCACGCTCCAACATTTTAACACTTATGGTAATCTCGCCACCTTCTCCATTTGGAATTGCTTCGATACCATTTTTAACTATGTTCATTAAGCATTGACGAAACTTTTGCTTATCTCCTATTAAGTAACAATCAGAACTTTCTTCAAATATTAATTTAATCTTATTTGTTAATGCAAACGGAGTCATAACTTGAATTAAATATTCTATTTCTTTATTCACATTTATTGAAATAAACATATTCTTCTCAGTTGGATTAGCAAATGTTAAATAATCAGAAATAATTTCTTGCGCTCGATCTAGCTCTTGAAGTGAAAAATCAATATACTCTTCTTTTTTGTTTTGATCCAAATCTCTTTCATACAACAATTGAATAAAACCTCTGGTTACTGTTAACGGATTTTTTACTTCATGAGAAACACTTGCTGCTAGCTCACTAACTACACGGAGTCTTTCTGATTCAGAAAATTCTAGCGCTATTTTCCGATTACGAAGTATATATTCAATCATATAGATAACTAAGAAAAATGTTAGGAATAATACAATTGAATAGTTTAATAGAACACTAAAGTGGTGTTGATCTAATTTACTAGGTATAAGAAAAATGTTAATAGAAAAAGTCATAACTATTAATAAAAGAGTGATACTTGAGGTAAAAGCTAATTTTTTCTTAAAAACATATTGTTTAAATTGAGGACTAAAGAAATAGGTGAGTACTAATAAAATAAATCCTTGGGCAACAGCTAAGTAAAATCCGCTACCTACATCTATGAAATAGCGATAAAAAATCATGATAAGAAACACTGATAAGCCAACAGCTCTTCCACCATATAACGCTCCTAACATAAATGGAATTAAGCGTAAATCATAGTAATGACCATAAATATCACTAAACGGAAATGACATACAAAGTACAGTTCCAACACCTGATATTACGACTAAGATAACTTTCCGGTTTGTGATCTCCATTTTTGAGTTTAAGAAAAAGATAGTATAAATAAACACACATAGTAATATAATCAATACATTTAAAAGCAGAAAATTCATTATCATTAACCCTCACAGTCAGATCCATCCGATGTTTTATTTAATGGATATCTTAATTCAGTAAGAAAATTCGCTTAACTTTTAATTAAGTAAATTTCATAATTACCAAAAGCAAGCTAGATAACTCTTTATCTAGTTATGATCAAACCTACACAATTATATATAATCGCCTAGTAGCAAGAATGACGGAACTTTTATTGTATATTTACTTAGCTTAATGAATTTCATAATTGTTCGCTACTCTGATACTAAATGTTGTTGGAAACGGTCTTCATTCAACAACATTTAGACTTATGTAGCTCCATTTAGGTAATTATGAAATTAACTCAGCTAATATAACTTTTACTATTCGAATTAGATAATGGGATTTCCAAGAAAAAAGTAGTTCCAACACTTTCTCTACTTTTTATTTCTACTTTCCATCCCATTGATTTAATAATACTATAGGCAACCATTATACCAAGACCAGTTCCAGTTTCCTTTGTTGAATAAAATGGTAAACCGAGTAATGAAATTTCTTGCTTCGACATCCCTTCACCAAAGTCTTGAATTGAAAGAATTAACGTTTGGTGCTTTAGTTTTGTATTGACAATCACTTTTCCACCCTCGTTCATTGCCTCAATTGCATTTTTTACAATGTTTACAATACATTGTTGAAACTTTTTGGGATCACCAATGACATAAACTTCCATTATATTTTCTACAGAAAGTTCTACTCCTCGCATAAGCGCATACGGCATCAGCACCTGAAAGACTTTGTCTATTTCCCGAGAAACCTCTATACTTGTTAGTGCGTTCCCATTAGAAGGTTTGGCATATGTTAAATAACCTGTAATAATGGCCTTAGCTCGATCTAGTTCACATAAAGAATAATCTAAATACTCTTTTCTCTTGTCGTAGGTAATTTCATTATCCTTTAACAATTGTAGAAAGCCTTTCGTTACAGTAAGTGGATTGCGTACTTCATGTGAAACACTAGCAGCAAGTTCACTTATAACTCTTAGTTTTTCTATTTCATTTATTTCTTCTTGCATTTTTTGATTTTGTCTAATGTATTCAATAATATGAATGACCAATGAATAAGTTAAAAGCAGAGTAACAGAATGGAAGATTAATATTGATAAGAAATAATAATCTAACGTATGCGGCATGAAAAAGAAATGATTTAAGACATTTACTATCCAACTTACTAACAAGAATGCTAATCCTATTAGATGTTTTTTTCGTATGCTATAACTTTTAAAATTAGGGCTTACAATATGTGTGAAAATCAGTAATAAAAGACCCTGAAAAATTGTTAAATAAAACCCGGTACCGCTACCAATAAGTATGTATTGTGACAGGATAAAAGCAACTAAAAGGACCCCTCCCACATTTCTGCCACCATAAATAGCCCCGATAATAAAAGGGATTACTCTTAAATCATAAAGATAGTCATTGATATTTTCAGCAGGAAATATCATACAGAGCACAATACTAACAATTGCCACGAAGCCGATGAGAGGTTTTTGATATTTATCATGAACCTGTTTATTAAAAACAAAGATATAATATATGAATACTCCTATTAAAATGGTAAGAACATTTAATAGTAAATTAACCAACCAATCACCACCTTTATAAACTTAGTAAATAAGGAAAATATAAGAAAACAAGCATTACTTTTTGATTATATCATTTTACTTTAAAAATACGAGCTCATATTTTAGCTATTACTATAGTTTCATTATAAGATATACAAAACGCCTTCTTCACGTACAATAGTAAATTTCTCCCATTACATAAAGCCCACTTTTTACCTTCATAAAATCAGGTGAAGTAACCTCGTTCAGGTAGGTGTTAAATTAGATAGGTTTCCTACTACAATTATTAATTCCCCCTTTGAAAAAAGCAAACCTTCAATACTAAAAGGTTTGCTTTTTATAATTATTCACCTAAATCAACATTATGGTACACTCGTTGAACATCATCTAAATCTTCTAACGTATCAATAATTTTTTCGAATTTTATTTTCGCATCCTCAGTAAGGGATAGTTCATTTTGCGGAAGCATTGTTTGTTCAGCAACTGTGAACTCAGTAATACCAACACTCTTGAATGCTTCTTGTACGGCATGAAACTGATCTGGTTCTGCATAAATAATTACTGCTTCATCTTCTTGTAAGATATCACGCACTTCTACGTCCGCTTCCAACAGTAATTCAAGAACTTCTTCTTCAGTTTTACCTTCGACCCCAATTACTGCTGTTGCGTCAAACATGTAAGCAACAGATCCATTTACCCCTAAATTTCCACCATTTTTATTAAATGCAGCACGCACTTCAGCTGCAGTACGATTTACGTTATTCGTTAGGGCATCAACAATAACCATTGATCCGTTTGGACCGAAACCTTCATAACGAAGTTCGTCATAAGATTCTTCAGTACCACCTTTCGCTTTTTCAATAGCACGGTCAATAATGGCTTTCGGTACATTATACGTTTTTGCCCGTTCAATAACGAATTTTAGTGCTTGGTTTGATTCTGGATCTGGTTCACCCCGCTTAGCCGTCACATAAATTTCCAATCCGAATTTTGAATAGACACGACTATTATTAGCATCTTTAGATGCTTTTTTTTCTTTAATATTGTTCCACTTACGGCCCATATTGTTCTCACTCTCTTTCAACTTTTTTACTCTAATAATTGCTAAATTCCTTTTCATTATAGAAAAAATTTAAAGACCATTATGAAGCGTGTATTTTGATAGTAAAGATAAACTTATTTCAGATTTTATTATACAGGAAATACAACATTTGTTAAGAGGAGCAGTAAAATTATGTAGTGAACACAGTCTCATGCTGATTAATGGATGATTGAAAATAGAGGAAAAGACTTTTTTGAACAAAGTCTTTTCCTCTATGAATACCATATTTTACCCTAATAAAAAATTAATATTGATAAAGTTAACCTTCAATCATTTAGTGTTTTACTCCCCATTAAGAGTGGGATAAATCCCTAAATTCACTACGAATAATCTAAAGATTAACCTACTTTCGTATCTTTTATAGCTTCTATTTCATCAGCTGTTAATGTTTCCAATAGGTCTATTAGAATAATTAATTTTTCTTCAACTTTTGCAATACCATTTACATATTTTTCATTAATTACACCAAGTAACTCTGGACGACTTTGAATGTCCGATTGCATTAACGTTAAAACTTGAGAAGCATCATCTACAATAAAACCAACTTGATTATCCTCTAAACTACTAATAATAACCTTACTAGTTTCCTTTATTTTTGTATCTATCAAATGAAATTTTTTCTTTAGATTAATAACCGGAATAACATTTCCTCTTAAATTAATAACACCTTCAATATAAGTTGGTGAATTAGGAACCATTGTCATAGTTTGACATTCGGTTATTTCTTTTACGTTCATAATATCAATTCCATATTCACCTTCTTCTAGCTTAAAAACTACATATTGACTATGTAACAACTTTCTCCACTCCTTAGAAATTTAATCTACCCAAAAATCAACCAGGTAGGTGTAACCGAGAATAACTCATTATTATTAACTCACTCAATTGTAGTTTCATCTTAAAATTCTGACTTTGTATTTAAAATTTTTTTATTACTATGATCTTCCTAATTACTAATAAAAGTATATTTTACAGAAAAACAAAGTTCAATATTTATTTTATTTCTAGGATTGTGAGTTTCAACCCTATTTAATCAATGATCTTTTCTTTACACCAGCTGTTTCTGTTACTAGAGACGCTTCAAGTATGGCAGATGAATCTATAGATAAGACCACGTCCTTTAACTTCGGATACATTAATCTATCAGTAATACAATAAATGAGCTGAATTTCATCACCAGTATACCCACCTACTCCTTTAAGGTAAGTGATTGAAATACCTAATTCATCAATTAACTTTTTCCCTACTTCTTCTGGCTTGCTCGAAATAATCATTACTGCTTTACCTTGATTGATTCCGTCTAAAATAAAATCAATAACCTTTGCAACAATGAAAAATACTGCTATTGAGAACATCGCTTTTTCTAAAGTAAAAACAATGGCTGCCATCGAGAGGATAATAGCATTTATGGCTAATAAAAACTTACTTACAGAAACTCCATATTTTTTATTCATCCAAATAGCTATCATTTCAGAGCCATCTATCGCACCACCAGCCGTCACAACCAAACCAATACCAAGTCCTAGTAATAACCCACCGTATAATACAATTAATACTTCAGATGAGGTAATCGCTGGAAAAGGTGCAAAATATATTAATGCTCCTGAAGTTAAGACATTAGCATAAAGTGTACGAAAAACAAATTTTCTCCCCATATACTTACCAGCGATAATCAAAGACGGAATATTTAATAAAATAAAAACAGACCATATTGGGATATTCCATAATGCATTGCTCATAATAGCAATAGCAGTTACACCACCATCTACCATCCCATTCGGGGCTAAGATTAACTCAAGACCTACAGCAACAATGATTGAACCAGCTGTTAATAACAAGTAATCTAAAAATCTTTTCATCGAAACACCTACCTTTTCTCCTATAAATTCACATCAATTTGAGAGCGTATATTTTCTCCTTTTTCAATGCCAATATATTTCATTGTTTCCCCTTTTGAAGAATGGTGAAATAACTTTTGTAAAATTGAAACTGCTACACCACCACAATACGCATGATAGCCAAAAGTTTTCCGTAAAGTATGTGTACCAATTTTGGAATTTATCCCCACTTCTTTAGCTACAGAATTAATAATTCGATATGCTTGTTGCCGAGTAATTGGAGCGGTACCTTTTTTGGATTTAAACACGTAATCATCATCAGACAAGAAAGGAACCGTTTTCACATAATCATACACAGCAGTTTTTACTTGTTCATTTAAATAAACTAGGTTTGTCTCCTTGTCACAGACACTAATATAGTCTTTAACACAATCATTTCTTTCGACGATTTCATGCTTTTTAAGATTTAACAAATCACTTACTTTTAGTCCAGTGTTTATACCTAAAGTAAATAAAAGATAATCTCTTTTCGATCTTTTGAATAAAACTTCTTTAATTTCTTTTATTTTTTTGCGGTCTTTAATGGCCTCAACAAATTCCATATTTGTTAGTCACCTTTCCTCTAATGTTACATAATATAATTATACCATAGTTATAAGTAACGTAAATTCTGAATATACATTATAATAGGAATTATTAGGATAATAAACGACCATTACTCCTTGCTACAAAACAAAAATTCTGAATTTTCGAATTAAGTATGATAAACTTAAGAAAGCGGTGGGATTATGGCAATTATTGTGATTTGTAAAAAATGTCATGGTACCGGTAAAGTTACGAAAGTTTTTTTGAAACTTTTAAAAGTAAAAGTGAATTGTCCTCGTTGTAACGGAAAAGGAAAGAGAGATATTTCTTCCTCAAAACCTAATCACCCTTTTTAATAAAATATAATGATGAAACGTGAGAGGAGACGATTATGCAAGATGTTAAAGATACGATTAAAGAAGTTGTATATGCAATACTCCCTATTACGCTAGTAGTTATCATACTTCAATTTACAATCATCTGGTTACCAATAGAAATGTTTCTACAATTTTTAGTTGGTGTCGTTTTTGTCAGCATTGGTCTAATCCTCTTTCTTCTAGGTGTTCACATCGGTCTTCTACCCGTAGGGAAAATGGTTGGATCAGCCTTGCCAAAAACAAAGAAATTGTGGGTGATTTTATTTTTCGGTTTCCTTCTTGGTTTTGTTGTTACCGTTGCTGAACCCGATGTAAGAGTGTTAGCAACACAAATTGATCTTGTTTCTAATGGAGAAATTTCAAGTAATATTCTTATTTATTCAGTTGCATTAGGCGTAGGTATATTTGTTGCATTAGCAATGCTTCGAATTATTTTCAACATTAAAATTATCCACATTTTAATATTAGGCTATGGAGTAGCCTTTTTATTGGCTGCTTTTACTCCTGACAATTTTATTCCTATTTCTTTCGATGCCGGCGGTGTTACGACCGGGCCAATGACGGTTCCGTTCATTTTAGCATTAGGTGTTGGAGTAGCTTCTGTATTGAAAGGCAAAGCATCTGCAAGTGATAGTTTTGGTCTTGTAGCATTAGCGTCCATAGGACCAATCTTGGCGGTTTTAATCTTAGGAGTGATTTTCGGATGAATATTCAAATATTTAAAGGATTTGGTCATGTTTTGCTAGAAGTTACCTATGCATTATTACCGTTAGTAATCTTGTTTCTTCTTTTTCAACTTTTCTTTTTAAAATTAAATCGAAGAAAATTATTTAACATTGGTAAAGGAATTTTGTTATCTTTTTTAGGTTTAGCTTTCTTTTTACAAGGGGTCCATGTAGGTTTTTTTCCAGTAGGGGAAATGATTGGTGAAAAATTAGGAAGTTTGTCTTTTAATTGGATACTAGTACCAATTGGGTTCATATTTGGTTTTGTAGCAACCTTCGCAGAACCTGCCGTCAGAATTTTAAACCACGAAGTTGAAAAAGTTTCAGGTGGATCTATTTCTCAAAAAGTAATGTTATACACATTGTCAATTGGCGTAGCATTTTCAATTGCTTTATCGATGTTGCGTATTCTGCTTGGAATCCCATTGTGGTATTTTATTATCCCTGGTTACCTTATTGCGCTAATCCTAATGTATTTTTCATCAAAACGCTTTACAGCTATCGCTTTTGATTCAGGAGGAGTAGCAACTGGACCTATGACTGTCACCTTTATTTTAGCAATTGGTGTTGGTGTCGCATCTGAGATTGATGGACGCAACCCTCTTCTTGATGGATTTGGTATGATTGCATTAGTTGCATTATCCCCCATTATCTCTGTTCTCACATTAGGTCTATTATATGAAGGAAAGGGGCGACAACATAATAATGATCACCATAAACAAGGCGCATAAACTTATCATAACAATTGTAAAAAAAGGATGTGCAAAAAAAGTCGTAAAAGCCTCAAAACTTGCCGGTGCTGAAGGTGGTACTGTATTAATTGGATCTGGAACAGGAGTTCACGAAAACAAATCTTTCCTCGGAATTACAATTGCACCTGAAAAAGAAATTATCCTAACTCTTGTTAATAGTCAGATATGCAATAAAGTACTAAGCGCCATTAATGAAGAAGCAAAACTTTGTCATCCAGGGACAGGGCTTGCAATCATGTTATGTCCGAAACAAATAATGGGAATTAATCATCTAATAGGTTTAAATGATACCAATGAACATATGGAGGGGAAATCTCAAGTGGAATCTCAAGCAATTCTTTACGATCTTATTGTTACGATTGTGAATAAAGGCGATGCTGATCTCGTTGTAGATGCTTCAAAAAATGCAGGGGCTGAAGGTGGAACGATCATTTCAGGACGAGGAACAGGAATTCACGAACAAGCAAAGCTATTTAATATACTTATTGAGCCCGAAAAAGATATTGTTCTAACGTTAATTGATCGCACTAAAACCGAACAAGTTTTAGAACAAATTGACATAGAGGCAGGTATTAATCAACCCGGCAAAGGAATTTCATTCGTTCTTCAAGTAGAAAAAACAATAGGTATTAATCATGTCTTAAATAAAATGGTAAATGAGAAATTTAACGATCATGCTTAACTTCATTAATTCATTGACAGAAATAGGAGACAACTTAACTAGTAACGGGTTCAGTTAAGGGATGTAAAATTTAATATAACAGATAAAAAGGCGTTGAAACTGACAATAATTCCCAACGCCTTTTTTGTTGTTAATTTCAACTTGTTTAGAGGGAATATCATTAGTGTTAGCTAGATAATGGTGTTATTTTTTAAGTGGAAATAAATTATGGAAAGAGAAAAATGAAGTCATTTCTTGTGTCAATTTCCTTGCCAAAAGGATATCCAATTACTTAGGGTAAATAATTCAAAATCGAGTAAATGGATTTTCCTTAACAGGAATTGACAATTATAAGTTGAAATAGTAATAGATAAAGTATTGAACTCTAACGAAGCAGAATACATAGTTAATTAATAATGAAAAGATGTGATTTGATGAAATCAAGGAGTAAATTAAAGCGGATGTCAAAGGTGTTATCAATGGCATTTGTCATCTTCATTCAAATTTATTGGTATAAAGTTAGAAAAAAACCTGAAGCTGATTGGGAAAAATTGTGGAAAAAAATAGGGGGGAGGTTTCGAAAAACATTATTTGAATTAGAAGGATTACTTATTAAAATTGGACAATTACTAAGCATTCGTGCGGACTTGCTTCCTAATGAGTTTATCCGTCAAATTCAAGACCTTACAGATCAAGTTCCTCCTTCAGAATGGGAGGAGATTGAGGGAATTCTCAAAGCAGAATGGGGAGGTCCCCTGGATCATTCCTTACTTTCCATCGATAAAAAGGCAGTAGCTTCTGCCTCCATAGGTGAAGTTTATAAGGGTATTTTAAAAGATGGCCAACCAGTTGCCATTAAAGTACAACGTCCCAATATTCAATCAATCATAAAAACTGATTTCCGTACGTTAAGTATTATTATATGGTTTGCCCATAATTTTGTCCCCATGCCAAAAGGGTTTATAAATTTAAAGCTTTTATTTAAAGAACTCAAGGAAGTTATTGTGCGGGAGCTTGATTTTTCGCAGGAAAAAAATAGCCTACTCTTTTTTCAAGAACGATTTAAGGATGTAGATGGAGTAAAAATTCCAGACGTGTATTCCGAGCTGAGTACGTCAAAAGTTTTGGTAATGGAGTGGGTCGAGGGAATAAAGCTGACAGATGAAGAAGGAGTAAGTCAATTAGAATTTAACCAACGTGAATTGGCAGAGCGTCTCATTGAAGTTTTTCTTCCCCAATGGCTTGAACCAGGTATGTTCCATGCTGATCCCCATTCAGGAAACGTACTCGTATCAAAGGAAGGAAAAATTATATTACTAGATTTCGGGATGGTAGGGGAAATTTCTAAGAAGGATTCTATATATTTTCAAACATTGATAGAGGGTTTACTATCAAAAAATTACCCTAAAGCTGTGGAGTGCTTGACTCATTTAGGATTCTTGCTCCCTGAAGCAGAACCAAGGACGATGGAAAAGATATTGGCTGAATTATTGTCTTTTCAACCTGCGCAATTGAAAGAAATGGACCTTATAGCTTTAAAATTGGAAATAAACGATATAATTCAAGCACTTCCAATTCAAGTACCAACGAGATTTGTCTTCTTAGGGCGTTCTTTCATTACGATGGAAGGAATGCTTCGGAACTTGGCATCAGAGGATGATCTCATTACTGTTTTAAAAAAAGTTTTTATGGGTTGGTTGAGTAAACAAGGAAATAACAAGTGGTCGTTTATTTGGTTTTGGTTGCAGTCACAACCTTTATTTAAGACGGTCCATTCCTTTACAGAATTTCTGAAACTCCCTCAAAAACTGGAGAATATAAAAGAAATCGAGCAGCGAAGACATTTTCAATTTTCTATATTTGAAAATCACAAAAAACAATTATTTCAATTAACACTCCTTGGTTTTATCGGAATGGGGACAGGGATATATACTTCCCATCAACTTATTTTGCAGCTTTCAGTCGGAGTATCTGTCTTCTCTTGTATCGGATATTTTATTTACAGTTTTAAGTTAAAAAAATGGATGAAATACATGCATGAAAAACGAAGAGGAAAAATATAAAGAATGTAAATAACTGTGCTTAAACAAACGTGCAGCTTTTCTGTAATAAACGAAGTTGTTAATATTAAACTTTTAAACTTTAACGGACAAGAGAGCCGTTATTTGTGAACAAAGGGGTATTTTAAAAGGGTAAACGGACATGAGGTACGCTATTTACTTAAATTAGCACCTAATTTAGTAAATTTTCATGAAATAACGTACCTCATGTCCGATAGCTTGAAAAAATGCATCATATCGGTAAAATAGGGTCTCCTGTGTCCGTTAAAACGAGTAAACGTTCTATAAACGCAAGCGCCTCGGGCACGAGCAGTTGCTTGACTGAAGTGACCGAGCTCGTAGGCTGCTTGCGCTAGTCAGTTTCCAAGTTAGAAATTTTTAAATTCTTACCTTTTCAAAAAGGATGGCAAATGCCATCCTTTTTCTTAATAAATATTGATTAAAAAAACTTGTCATTATGGGTGTCAAAACAAGTCTTAAATCTTTCAACTGAACCCGTTAACTTTACTAAGCATCTCCATTTTCTTGGCAATATTTTCAATAGGGTAACGTAACAAGCTAAAAAACTTATAAATTTTCTATGAACAGTCTGACAACGTCAGCTCCGCCAATGACAGTTCCTATTGTACTCCCTAAATTTGTTAGCACAACAATTAATAAAATACGCGTTACTTTATTCCCCCAAAAGCCTTTCACTGTGTATACATCTTCTGAAAGAGTTTCAAAATCACCTACACTCGGCCTACGAAAATACGCTTGTACTATTCCTGAAAACCACCCAGCAGCCATTAATGGATTTAACGAGCTCAATGGTGCGATAACAAATGCAGTTAAAATAGCAAGCGGGTGTCCAAATGCAATCGCTGCTCCAATTGCTGAGAACGTCCCATTCCATAGTATCCAACTTACTGTTTGTTGAAAACCTGCTGTTGGATTAGCCCAAAACGTATATGCGATTATTCCAATAATAAGTAATGGAATTGCCCAGGCAATGAACCTAGGTACTTTCGATTTAGGTGGCAGTTTAGAAATTGCCTCTAAATCCTGGTTTTTATTCATTTCTTTTTTAATACCAGGAACATGCGCAGCTCCTAATACAGCAACAACTTTTTTACCTGGAGCATCTTTAATTTTTTTAGCCAAGAATTGATCGCGCTCATCAATTAATGGCACTTTTAATTTAGGAAATGTTTTTGTGAAATCATCCAGCATAGAGTTAAGCATATCTTCTGATTTTAATTTTTCGAGCTCTTCTTCCGAAATACTCTCATTACTGAAAATACTTGAGATCATTTGCATGAGAAGCTTCGCTTTTCCCCATAGTCCAATTTGATGCCAAATTCGCGAAAAGGTTATCTGTATATTTCGATCAGCTAATACTAACTTTGCCCCAACTTCTTTAGCTGATTCAATTCCTTGTATCATTTCTTGTCCAGGCTTAATTCCGAATTGCTTTGCCACTCGTTTTTGAAATGAAGAGATAACTAGATTCATTAAAAGCAATGTTGCTTTTTTTTCTTTAATTACCCTAAAGATATCCATATCCTTCCACTTACTACCCTCTATGATGGATTGATACCTTTGTTCATCTAATTCGACACAAACTACATCTGGTTTTTCAGTTTCGATCACTTGCTTCACTTGTTGGGCACTTTGCTTTGATACATGAGCAGTTCCTATAAGTATAAATTCCTTACCTTCTAAGTGTATTCTAGTAATATTTTCTTCAGTCATATCCTGTCTCCCTAAAATGGTTGCACTATAAAACAACCTTTATCCAATACTTTAGAATCATTGATAATAGCATGATACAATTATGAATTAGAAAACGATAAATATCAATAACAGCTTAAAATAATCTTTTTCAAATTCCATAATTTTCAAATACTACTTCAACTCCGCGAACAAACAAATCTAGTCATAACATTCCAAACTAGATTTGTTTGTCTGTGAAATATAATCTACTAGGCCAACTCATCTTTATTTATAAATAATGTAATAATGTAGTTGCAATTGAAAAATAAGTCAATAAACCAATAAAATCGTTAATCGTTGTAATGAACGGGCCCGATGCTACGGCTGGATCAATTTTTAATTTATGAACAATTAGTGGAATAACTGTTCCTGAAATTGTTGAAAATAGGATGGTTACAAATAGGGATGTTCCAATGATAAAACCTAATATGACATTTCCTTGTGGTATTAGTAACGCGATAATCGAAACTAAGATCCCACAAATAATACCCATCATCAATCCTGTAAGACTCTCTCTTTTTAATAGACGAAAAACCTTTGTTCGATCAAATTTATCGAGTGCTAATCCACGAACAACGACTGCCAAAGACTGTGTACCGGTATTTCCCGCCATATCAGCAATAAGAGGAATAAACACCGCTAACATAGCTACTTCTGCAATTGTAGACTCAAAACTACTAATTAATCCTGCAGTAAACATGCCAATAAATAATAAAAGTATTAGCCAAGGTAATCGTTTTTTGGTAGCTTCCATAGAACTTACTTCAAGATCAAGCGCTCCTTTTACTGCAGAAATTTCTCCAATTTCTTCGGATGTTTCTTCCTCAATTACATCTAAAATATCATCTACAGTAACAATCCCAACAATCTTTCCATTAGAAGTCACAACAGGGACAGCCAGAAAGTCATAATCTTTAATAACTTTTGATACCTCCTGCTGATCTGCTAGTGGTGAAACTGAGATTAATTGTTCCTTCATAATTTTCTCAGCCTTTTCATTAAGTGAAGCTGTGATAAGCTCTCGTAATGAAACAACCCCAATTAATTTTCCTGTATCGTTAGTTACATATAAGTAATAAATGGTTTCCGCATCTGTTCCTTCCATTCGCAAACGTTCCATAATTTCCGAAACCGTTTGTGAAGGTAATACGGTAACAAACTCAGTTGTCATTAAGGAACCTGCTGTATTTTCCTTATAAGACAATAAATGCTTAATGTTATCTGCTTCTGTTTTATCCATTTTCTCTAATAAGTACTGAGAAATATGTTCAGGTATCTCACTAAAAAAATCAGTAATCTCATCAGCTGGAAGTTCATTTAACATCTCAAGTGCATATGAATCTTCAAGTTCACTAAATACCATTTTTTGTTCATAATGTTGTAACCCACTAAAAATATCTGCAAATTCCCTTGCTGTTATATAGTTATAGACACGCTTTCGTTTCTCATTGCTCATTAATTTAAAAATTTCATTTTGATCTGTTGGATGTAATTCTAAAAACTCCTCACGAAATCTTTCTTCATCCTCGTTTTTTAAATATAAAAAGAGATAATACGTAAATTCTTCTCTATTTTTCACAGTGATTTTTTTCATGAATAGAACCTCCCCTCATCCACTTATAAATGCTCAACTTCAACGGTAAGAACATAATCGATTTTTTTTATTAAGTAATAAATCTCTGTTGTGTATTGTTTTTCTGGAGCAGAAAGGGTTAAATCAATTTGTTGATTACCATTTTCAATATCTTTTATTTTAAGATGTCTTATTTTCAGATCACTCTTTTCAGTTTCATTTAACCCCTCACTTTTTTTCTCAATCGCTGTAATTAATTCTGTCATTCTGTAATTTGGCTCCATGACAATACGTACCGCAACATCTCTTTGCCGTAATGCAGTTGGTCCAAGTGATTTAACTACAGTCGGTAAAAGGTTTACGGCTATGATTAAAAGAAAAACGGCAATCATCGCCGGAAAATAAAATCCTGCACCAATAGCAATTCCTAAGCCTGAAGCCGCCCATATCATCGCAGCGCTCGTTAAACCTGAAATCACATCATTTTGTCTACGTAAAATTACACCTGCTCCTAAAAAACCTACACCACTCACGATTTGAGCTGCTAAACGCATCGGGTCCATAGCATTAAATGTAGGAGAGGAGAAGTTATAAAAAGACTCAATTGACACAATCGTGACTAAGCAACTTGCAACACAAATAACCATACTTGTTTTTAAGCCAAGTGGTTTATGTTTTAACTGACGATCGATACCAATTAACAATCCAAAAATAAGTGCAATACATAACTTCAATAATATTTCTTCTTTAAAAACCATGTTTTTCACCCTCTTTTAACTTTAATAACATTTGTTAGCATACCCTAAATAAGGAAAAAGGCACCTTCAACAAAAGAAGGCGCCAAAAAATTAAGCATACACATATCTTCCATGTTGAGTTTTAGCACTGTGTGGCATAGGAAAATTCCAGCTACATTAAAAACTACCTTAGTCGATAGTTTCTGTTGACCCATTGGCGTCTCTCGACATTTCTGGGCAGTAGCGTATCTCCAACACAGGAGCCTCACCTAACGAAGCAATTATTTTTCAACTCACTTTATGGACAGTGAGCTTATTATTGAGGTAGATAATCTAAAAGGGCTGTTGCAATTGAGAAGTATATTATTAAGCCCATAATATCATTTATCGTTGTAATAAAAGGACCAGAAGCAACCGCTGGATCAATATTAAGCTTTCTAATAATTAAAGGAACAGTCGCCCCAACCATCGTTGAAAAGCTTAACGTAAAGAATAATGACACCCCTACAATTCCTGCTAAAATTAGTCCCCCTTCAGGGTAAACGAAAGGAATAACGATTAATAATGTAATCGCACAAAATAAACCAAGTAATAAACCAGTTCCAAATTCACGTTTCAACATTTTTCCTATAGAGGAATTATCCACTGAACCTAAAGCTAAACCACGTACCACAACAGCTAAAGCTTGTGTACCAGTATTTCCAGCTGAATCCATAATTAATGGAATAAAAACAGCAAGAATGATTACTGCTTCAAGAGTTTCTTCGAATTCACCTATAACTCCGGCAGTAATAAGACCTAAAAACATTAACATAATAATCCAAGGTGCACGCTTTTTCGCTGCTGAAAACGAAGAGATATTGGCATCGATTGAACCACGCGTCGCTGAAATTTCTCCAAAATCTTCTTCTGTTTCTTCTTCAACAACGTCCATGATATCGTCAATAGTAACGATCCCAACAAGTTTCCCTTGAGCAGTAACAGGGATGGCTAAAAAGTCATACTTTCTCATAACTCTAGCCACTTCTTCTTGGTCAGTATGTGTCTCCACTGATCTAACTCTAGTGAGCATTATTTCTTCAATTTTCTGTTCTAAAGGAGCTATAATTAGATCTCTTAAAGAAACTACGCCCACCAATTTTAATTGTTCATCGACAACATAAAGATAGTAAATCGTTTCCGCCTCTGGAGCCTCTAATCGTAAGCGTCCCATAACATTAACAACCGTATCTGTTGACGAAACAGATATATACTCCGTTGTCATAATTGCACCGGCTGTTTGGTCGTCATATTTTAATAGTTGGATAACCTCTTCAGCTTCTTCTTTTTTCATTTTACTTAGATAAAGTTCTTTTGTAGCTTCTGAAAGTTCCCCTAAGAAGTCAGCGATATCATCATATGGCATATTATTGATAACATCAATAGCATAATTTTGTTGTAATTCAGAAATATAAAGTTTTTGTTTATCAACTTCTAAACCTTGGAATATTTCTGCAAATTCCTCAGGTTTAACAAATTTATAAATAACACTTCTTTGCTTTTTTGTAACGGAATTTAATAAATCAATTTGATCAGTTGGATGTAATTCAAAAAATAACTCTCTAAAATCAGTCAGATTCGCATCCACAAGTGTTTGAATAATTTGTTTCGTGTAGTTCTCACGATTTTGTTGGTCTAATCTTACCATGGTGGTTTCCCTCCTAGTAGGAATTCACCGTACTTTTCATCTGAGATGTTGTAATGGAATTCCTCATTATCTTTTTAGTAGTGTGTGTTACTTTTGTATCAAATATGATGATGGTATTGTGTATCCTACTACTCGAGTCACTATCCATTACCCCACCCCCTTTTTAGTCAAACATAAAAAAACACCATCACGAATGAAGGTGTTTTTTGCATGACAAAATAATATGTATTGCCCAAGGCAACACAAAAAATCTTGATTTCCTCCATTCGTAGAGCTTTAGCACTGTGTGGCATAGGATTTAAATCCAGCTACATTAAAAACCACCTTATGTCGATGGTTTCTGTTGACCCATTGGCGTCTTTCGACGTTTTTGGGCAGCAGCATTTCTCCAACACAGGAGCCTCACCTAACGAGGTATTTAATTCTAAACTGAGGATAACGAAATAAATTATGTTTGTCAATAAAATTAACAATAATTTTTGTGCAAATTTAATATTTTACCCATTGGTTTTAGATTTAATATTTGAAAGTAAAAAATTCATATGTTAGACACATCAAAAAAAATGTCTGCACTTTACAGAATTAATAACGAAAATAAGGAAAAATTAATTCAGGGAGGTGATATATTATGGCGAACAAGAAACTTAATCGCAATAAACAAAATAATAATGTTAACGATAATAACGATAACAATCTCGATCTTAACATTGATGATGTAAATACTGAATTTTCTAATGAAAACGATGCTCAGGATTTAACAAATTGTAAAAATAACAACAATTGTTAAAAGTGGTCTTAATCAAAAGCCTCTCACTTTAAGAATTTTAAAAAATAAAGCACATTCGAAGTTGAATGTGCTTTTTTCCTCGCCATAAATTAACTACGTTTATGAGTACCAGATTTATGGATTTGTTGACCAAAGTACCGCCGATTACATCATGGTTTTTGATGATTTCAGTCGGCCGTAGCTCTACCTATTTATTCCTTTTCCAGCTCCAGTAATAAATGCTACTTTTCCATTTAACGATTACACTAATTTCCAAACCTTTTTAACTATGTAAAATACTTTCACATTCTATATTTTTTTCGAAAACGTATCAAAAAAATTGTAAAAAAATAACATACAAACTTATGTTACTTGAGTCAATTTCATAATTACCTAAATGGAGCTACATAAGTCTAAATGTTGTTGGAAACGGTCTTCATCTAACAACATTTAGTATCAGAGTAACGAAAATAAACAATTATGAAATTCATTAACTTAAATTCTCTATTTAATTAGTACGTACGTTTGATTAGAATCGAATTATAGGTTTTCTTTTCTTATTTTAGGGAATTATGTATGTAAGTTAATCTAGGAGGTGATTTTTTTGCATCAATTAAAGGATAGCCTTTTGTTGGATAGTTATATAAAAGCTAAGGAACTAAATCTAGATGCAGAATTCATTGCCATTTTAAGAAAAGAAATAATGAGAAGGGGTTTATTCTTAATGGAAAATAAACAAAATAAACGTTCAACATCTTAATACATCCTTTTTATGGAAGTGGCAAGAAATATGAATATCCTATTTCTATACACACATACTATTACCAACTTTATTAAGGAGGTAATTGTAATGACACAGAGAAACAACAGTTCAAATCAACTATTAGTACCTGGAGTTCAGCAAGCCCTCGATCAAATGAAGTATGAAATTGCACAAGAATTTGGAGTTCAACTTGGACCTGATACAACTTCTCGTGCCAACGGCTCAGTTGGTGGAGAAATAACGAAACGCCTTGTACAAATGGCTCAACAACAATTACATTAAGTAAAAGTGAGGGTCTTACTGCCCTTTTTAAGAGTTGGATAAAGAGAAAGAGGCTGTCTAAATTTAAACAGACAGCCTCTTTCATTAATTTCGATCACCACTAATTAAGGCATCAACTTCCCACGTGAAGCTACATATAAAGAATACCATTCATCTCTTGTCATAAGCTGTGATTGTCTTGTAGCATCTTCGCAATTTTTTATCCTAGTTTCATTAGCTGAACCAATTACTGGCTGAATAAGAGCTGGATGTCTCATTAGCCACCCGAGAACTATAGCTTCCATTGTCGTTTCCTTTTTTTCAGCCATTTCTTTGACTAATTGTTTCGTCTGTAAATAAGATTCCGTTACATTCTCTACCTCTTTTCCTGAGTAGATACCTTTTGCTAACGGTCCCCAAGCTTGGATTTGAATATCTTCTAATCGACAATGTTCGATAATTCCATCAGAAAAGTTATACTGAGTTCCTAAACTTTGATTTACTAAAACTCCTTGCTCTAACCAGTCTAGCTTATGTAAATTCATTTCTAGTTGATTTACGACAATCGGCGAAGAACAATAAGATTGTAATAACTTCATTTGGGCAACATTCATATTAGAAACCCCAAAATTTCTAACCTTGCCTGACTTCTCTAAAATTTCGAAAGTATCAGCTACTTCATCAGGTTCAATTAATGGATCTGGACGATGTAGTAATAATATGTCTATGTATTCAACACCAAGTCTCGCAAGTATTCCATCAACAGAGTTTATGATATGTTCAGTTGAAAAATCGTAGCGGTTTGGAATTTTACCTTCTGGAAAGCGAATCCCACATTTCGATTGGAGAACGATTTGTTCTCTTAATTGTGGGCTACGTTTTAAAACCTCCCCAAAAACCTGCTCCGCTTTACCAAATGTGTAGATATCAGCATGATCAAACATGGTTATCCCAATTGAAAGAGCCGCATCAATTGCTTTTTCTGCAAGGATGATATCTTCCTCAGTTATACCATTTTGATTCCAACCGCCACCTAAACCCATACACCCAAACAGGAGACGACTGTTTGAAATCTTTCTTTTTTGTAACGGCATTACCTTCATACTTATCCCACCTTAATATAGAATGTTATTTTACCTTTACAAAACTAGTATAACTCTAAATAAGGGATCAACTCTACGCAAATAGGAAATTTTTTCTATATGAATGAATTTCATGATTCCAGAAATCCAACGACACCAAACTATAAAAAAACTTATGCGCATAAAATCTTATTATAAAGCTGAACTTCAATCAATAGGGGTTTTCCTTCATCCCCAACTGATTGTTGTTGTTTTTAACTTATAATACAGGCATAAGAATAACTAATCACCAGCTTTCACATGAAAAATATTCTATTTTGGACCTTTATCGCCCACCTCAATTTTCTTAAGTATTGAGTTTGGGGCTTACTGCCCATTATGAGTGGGATGAAATAAATTATTATAGTGTCAAAAACTATAGCAATCTAAATGAAAGGGTGCATATTTCTTGTTAAAGTAGAGTGGAGAAGATAAGATAGTCATTAATTAATATACACTCGTTAATGTAACAAGTTCAGTTTAAAATCTCCCCCTTATAGCAATTAGTAACTATTACAACGGTAGCTATTTGAAAGCGTAACCACACCACTAAATAAAGTACCTTGAAAATATGTATGATGAAATCCATTCATGTACTGAAAATTTACCAAAGGAGGGTTGTTAAATAATGGTAGATAAACAATTCATTATAAGAGAGGCTAAAAAGGAAGATGCAAGCCAACTAATTGAGTTAGTAAAGACAATTGCTAACGAATCAAAATTCCTTACATTTGGTGAGGGAGAGTTTGACACAACTGTTGAGGAAGAAGAAGACATAATTGAAATGAGTCTTCAAGATCATACAAGTATATTTTTAGTTGCTGAAATCCGTGGTAAAATTGTTGGTAATTTATACTTTTCTTCAGGCACTAGATCAAAAACAATCCATTTCGGAAAATTTGGTGTAAGTGTGAAAAAAGCATACTGGGGATTAGGTATCGCTAAAAAAATGATGTACTTTTTGATAGATTGGGCAAAAACAAATAAGGTTACTAGAAAGATTAACTTGGAAGTACATGAGGAGAATATCAATGCCATTCATTTATACGAAAAATTAGGTTTTGTTGTCGAAGGAAAAATTTCTAGATATTTTTACGAAAATCATACGTTTCACAGTGCAATAATCATGGGATTGGAGATAGATTAATAGATCTTTCGAAGAAGTTAGAAGTCCCGAGCTAGTCTGTGTTGAAGATGACAGTTTACCAACTTTTTAAATTTTATACTCCTTTCATTTAATAACATACTCAAAAATATGCTATTTATCTACTCTTCTTGTCCAATCAATTTCGAAATAAGTTAATAAAATATAGTGTCACTTTTCGAATAGAAAGGAGATTAGTATGATAATAGCTGATAAAATTATTTTGACAGGGTTAAAACAGTTGAATAAGCCTTACGTTTTTAACTCTCCCTCATTACAAACAAAGACCTTTGATTGCAGTTCTTTTATTCAATATATTTTTAGAGAAAACGGAATTGCTCTTCCACGAAATTCACGCGAGCAATATAAAGTTGGAGTAAAAATAACTGTTTCTAACATAAAAAAAGGAGACTTATTATTTTTCACAACCAAAAATAGAAGCCACAGAAAAGGAATTGAAAAAATAGGTCATGTCGCTATATTTCTAGGATACAATCAAATACTTCACACTCACCGAAAAGGAAAAAAAGTAGTAATTTCTGACTTAGATCTTTACTGGAAAAAAGTAGTAATAGGAGCAACTCGAGTTATTTCACAATAAAAGCTCACCTTCATTGATGAGCTTTTATTTAAATTAATACACAAAATCCAGCTTAAAACTTAAATTAGAAAAATTTAGGGGTGTAGAAGGTAACCTCTATTTCATGAAGTAAAGGATTCATATTAAAATTGTTTAAGAATATTAATTAATTTATCAATTTCATTTTCAACTATGATCAACTGTTTATGCTCTTTATTTACAAAGCCTTGTTCAATCATATGATCAAAAAAAGAAATTAAAGGGGTATAGTAGTCATTAATATTCAACAAGCTACAAGGCTTCTTGTGATAACCTATTTGTGCCCAAGTTAACACTTCAAACCATTCCTCCATTGTTCCACTTCCACCCGGCAATGCAATAAAACCATCGGCAAGATCAGCCATCATCGCCTTTCTTTCATGCATCGTTTCCACAATATGAAGCTTCGTTAAATTTTGATGCGCAACTTCAATTTTGGCTAATTTTTTTGGAATGACCCCAATAACCTCACCGCCACCTTCCATTACCGCATCAGCGACAGCACCCATACATCCAACCATAGAACCACCATATACGAGATCTATCTTAGCTTCAGCGAGTTTTTTTCCTAGTTGTTTTGCAGCTTCCATATATTTTGGATCATGACCTGTTCTTGATCCACAAAAAACAGCAATTTTTTTCATTTATTTCACCTTCCTCAGCTTTTTAATTCATACTAAAATCATTGTTTTTTTCCAAAAAACTATATTATTAACTTGCAGACCTTATCTTAACTTGCTTATCAGACTTTTTACGGTTAACGATAATTATACCTGATGTAACAAAGCTTAGTCCGAGTAGAACAAAAAGATGAATGACCTCATCTAACAGTATTGAAGAAAGCAAAACTCCAAATACAGGTATCAAGAATAAATACATTGATACTTGCCCTACATTATTATATTTCATAACATTATTCCATATAACAAACCCAGCTGCAGATAAAAAAGATAAATACAAGAGTAATCCAAATGAATAGAGGGTAAATTGAAATGGCATAAATCCAGCAAAAACAACGCCCGTGATTAATAAACCAAATCCGCCAATCAGCATTTGTGATGCTGTTAAATACATAACATTCAACGTCTGCGCACCGTTACGTGCAAGAATATTTCCATACGCACTAGAAATCATCGCTACTGATAAACATAACTCTCCAAATCCGAATTGAAACTCAAATGTCCCTTGTGTAATATTAACTAATATAACACCAGTAAAACCAACGAATAACCCTACCGTTTTACGCATCGAAATTTTATCATTTTTATACATAAAGTGAGCAAAAATAATTTGAAAAAAAGAAGTTGTTCCAGCAATAATTGCTCCTTGGATTCCAGTGCTATAGCTTAGTCCAATATAAAACAAAACGTACTGAAAATATGTTTGAAAAAAACTAATCTTTAATAGAGGCTTAAAAGAACCTTTTTTGTAGCTAACTTTTCTCCTAATCAAAATCATAAAGGTAAAAATAAGTAACGCAGATAGGAAAAAACGATATCCTGCAAATAAAACTTGTTGAGCCGTTTCATCCTGCTGAATATTTAATGCCTCATAGCTTAATTTAATAACTGGGAAAGCACTGCCCCATAAAGCTGTACAAACAATTGCAGACAAAATAATTCCATATGAATTCGTAAAAAATTTCTCAGACCACACTAGATACAATTCTCCTCACTTTTAAAGCTGATCTGAACCTCAATCAGTGTGGGGTTCGATCCTCCTCCAACTGATTATAAGTTTAGCCTATCCTATCTTTCATAACCATTAATCCCCGACCCTTGTGTTTTAAGTAGGTCACTCTCAACTTAAGTATGGGGTAAACTAATATAAGATTATATGAATCTTGTCGATTTTCCAAGGGAAATATTCAAAAAGGTGAGAGCAACAAATCGTATTAGTATATATTTATAAACTTACTGAAGGGACCGAGCTCGTAGGCTGCTTGTGCTAGACAGTTTCTAAGTTAGAAAAGGGAGAGATTAAAATTTTTTTGGACACCAGATCCCTTATTTTGAAAAAAAGCCTTAATTTATGGATTTTACGGACACAAAATCCGCTATTTAGTCTTGAAAGTGTGTTTTTCATATTATTCTAACTTCATGATGTCCGCGAAAGTGTAAAAATTCGTTTTCTTTCTAAAATAACGGAACCTGTGTCCTAAGGAGCAGGTAAACATGCAAACCATAAATATTAATCTAACTAAAAAACACACAGAATGATCTGTGCGTTTTCTATATTTTAATGTTTTTTCACGTTATCCGAACTGCAGAGTTAGATGTTAATTTAATTTTTTCCTAATAAACTCAGGAACGTGTTTATCATCTATCGTTTCAAATAAAGGTGAGAAAGTATCTTTTTCATAATAATAAGCGATAACATATTTACCTGAATCATTCCATGATGATGCTAGTAAACATTCTTCTAACTCATCAAACTCTTCAATTCGAATACTACCAGGTGTTTTCTCAAAGTTAAGTAGATCATTTTCGTACCTCATGTATTCATATAGATGCCGCTCATCTCTTTTAACTATTACTGCAAAATCAATATCATCAGCCGTTAATCGTGCTTGTTTCACTAAATCTCTCTCTTGAAGCCAAGCTTCAATCTGATCATGAGATTTTTTCCAACTTGAAAATACCCTTTTGTCATCACTTAATAAATACTCAATATTTGACCATTCAGACCTATCATCCATCAAATCATCATAAGTTTCATCCATTATTTCCGTCTGTAAAATTTGATGAAATTCTGAAATATCAGAACGATTATTTAAAGAAACTTGTTGAGTTCCTCGGTTAGAAATAATGGTAATTTTATCAACTGTGTTAGTATCAGTAATTCTTAATACTGAATTTACGTTATATTTGTGCTCGTCAGATTCAATGATTGCTCCATACAAACCCTTATGCTCTTCTAGAAATGTGACAGGAACCTGGTAGTGGCGAACCAGCTGTTTTCCACTTGTCAATTCATATGCTATTGCGAATTGCCTTCGTTCCCAACCACCTTTTTCGTTAGAATTTTGTTTCTTAATAATTTGTTCATGAAGAGCAACTATGTTTTCTTTATTTTGTTCGTCCTGATAATAATAGTTTTGAGTCAAATATTCCTCTTCTATATAATAATCATGACCGTCCATTAAGTAAAAATGAGGAGCAAAATATATACGTTCAATATCTCCTACGGCTGGAATTCGTTTTTCAAATCCAGTTATATCAAATTGAAATACAATTGCCAACACACATATGCTTAGGGCATAAATTCCATACCCTTTCCATTTTGTCAAAACACGCCACGTTTTTTCGACTATCATTAAGGCTACAAAATAACCTATGATAGATGCAAAAACATAACCAAATAGCAACCAACTGGTTGAATTTTGTGTTTCTCCAAAATACAACCCACCAAGAAGCATGGCACAAAAGGTAACCCCATATAAAAATACCGGTTCTAGTGACTTAAAAGCAATTGCTTGTGAAGCTACTTCAACCTTTCGTTTACAATAAGCTAAGAGTGCAATTACATAAAATACCACAATAAAGAGGAAATACACGGAAATTTCTTTTCCAGTTAATGCCTCAAAGCCTAATTGACTTGCTCTAACAAAAGGAATAAGTTTTTCTATTTTTTTGCTTAAATAATAATCTACCGCAATTCCATAAAAGGAATATTTCACGTTCATAAATAACAACATGGTCACTCCAGCTGGAAAGAACAGCAAAATATACGTCAAAACTCCTTGTAAAACTGACATTCCTGTAAACATTGCTGCAAATACAGCTGCCATGAATATAAAGACTGTGAATAGTATTGTCGTCCCCATCCAAGTAGCGATATCAGCTAAGCTCAATAAATGTGGCAACTCTATAAAGCTGCTAATGATTAATAAAATAAGGCCTATAAAAAAAACAGGTATAACAAGTACTCCTAATCCAAATAACACATGCTGATGGTATAAAGCTTCCCTCTTTATTGGTAGACTATGAATGTAATCAGTTGATAGTTTGACATGTACATAACGAAATAAAACGAGTGCCAGTAACACTGGGATAACAGAAAGTAAAATTAATTGAAATCCGTCAGATAATCGAAATAAGTTATCAGCTACTAAAGTATAGCTACGATAATAGTTATCTCTTGTATAAATCATTAAAATTTGTAATGGTACGGCAAAGAATAAAGACAGGAAATAGGCAATACCTATCCAGCCTATATTTTTCGTGTTCTCAATAAAAACACCCCGATTAAACAATAACGTTTTCAATGGCATATCCAACATCCCTCATTTCATATATAAAGATTTCTTCCAACGTTAGCGGTAAAACATCGAATAACACTGGGTGGTAAAACTCAATATGAGCTGATACTTCTTCTTCTTTACCTCGAACAATATATAACAAGACACTACCACGCTGTTCTTTATACAAAATATCAAATGGCTTTAGAAATAACTCTGGGACTTCACCTTTAAACGCCACTTGTATTTTGTGAATATCAGACTTTAAATCATCTAGCTCCTTTTCAATGATTAATTTTCCATTGTGTAAAATTCCGATATGATCACATAAATCTTCAACTTCTCGAAGATTATGAGATGAGATTAAAATCGTCATTTCCCTTTCTGCTACTTCTTGTACAAGCAAATTTTTCACCTTTTGCCGCATTACCGCATCAAGACCATCAAGCGGTTCATCTAGTATTAATACATCTGGCATTGCTGCTAAAGCTAGCCAAAAAGCAACCTGACGCTGCATTCCTTTAGACATAAGGTGAATTTTCTTATTTATGTTAATAGGAAAGACTTCCTTATACTTTTGAAAACGTTCTTCATTCCATTTCGGATACATATTTTTCATAAAGCTAGCCATTTGCTTTACAGTAGATTGAGGGAAAAAGTAAAGAGTATCTGTTAATAATATTGTTCTTTGTTTTAGTTTCACATTTTCATAAATTGGTTGACCATCTACAAAAATAGAGCCTGAATCTTCTTTGTAGATACCAGCAATCATTTTTAATAATGTTGTTTTACCAGCACCATTTGAACCTAGTAATCCATAAATAGTGCCTTTTTTAATAAAGAGATTAAGGTCACTTACTGCCTCATTTCCTTCAAATATTTTTTTAATATTTTCAATTTGAATCATCTTGCTCTCCCCCTTTTACAGATTGTTCCGCTATGGATATTAAAGATAAAATCTCTTCTTTTTTCATACCTAGGTATAACGCTTCAGATATCAATTTCACTAATTCCTTTTTCATCTTCTTCACCTTTTCGTTATTAGTGGTATCTGCTTGTGGAGCAACGTATTTTCCCTTTCCAGGAACCGAATAAATATAACCTTGGTTTTCTAACTCTCGATAAGCTTTTTGAATCGTATTTGGATTAATCGTTAATTGGGCTGCTAACGCCCTAACTGAAGGAAGTTGTTCATCAGCTTTCACGACTTCATGAATAATCAATTCCTTCATTTTTTCTACTAGCTGCTCATATATTGGAACCCTACTACGCATGTCTAATTGAAACATACACTATTTTCCTCCTTTCGTATGATGACACTCGGTATCTACCTTGGTAGATATTTTAAGAGTTTCTCTTGAACCAATTTTTTCCTCCTACATTTTGGTAGAGAATATTTGTTTGGGATTTAATAAGTTAAAGGTAAGTAAACCTTCAATACTACATAAAGCTGAACTTCAATCAGTGGGGGTTTTCCTTCATCCCCCACTGATTGTTAGTTCAACTTATCGGACCTTTAGGGGCAGTTTATCCCCCACCTAAACTTCTCGATTTTCTTAAGTTTTGAGGTGGGGGCCTTACTTGCCCCTTAAGAGTGGGATAAACAGACCTCGAAGCTGCTAACTCAGTTAAAAAAGTGGACGACGAGACAATTACAGTATTAATTTTAGAAATAACTATTTCTCAAATAGTACTACGTGTACTATCCGTATTATATTAAGTGGTACAGTTTTATTATAACGTCTCTGGATAAAATTTCAAGTCTTTTTTCGAAGGAGAAATCCTTCATCTCCCATCTAGTCTTGATTAATTATTTGAAACTTATATCTAGAATTCAGAGCAGCAGCAACAAATTGGTATTTTAGGAGTGACTGAACAAGATTGGTTGATTACCTTTTCTTTGTTTATTGTAATTTGGGGTTCAATTGTATTTTTGTATTAACTGCTGGATTAATTAAGGGGAATTTATCAGGGTCTTATGAGTGAATAGTTTCAAACTAATTGAAAAGAAATACTGGCAAATAGATATTAAGAATGACATTAATAATTCCACAAATACTATTAATAAGGTGGTGAAAAAATGGAACATGTTATTAAAGAGCTAAATGAATTTTTGAAAGGTCAATACATGGGAATTCATTCTTACGAGCATTATATCCAAAAGCTAGAAGACTCTAAAATTAAGAAGGAATTCCAACAAATTCAACAAGAGCATAAAATTCATGCAATGAAAGTAGCAAAGAGAATTCAAAATCTAGGAGGCAAACCTGTTGATGATGAAGGATTTGTAGGTTCTATCCAAGGATTTATTAATCAACTAAATCTCCCTGACACACCTGAAGGATTAATTAAAGGAGCTCTTAAAGGGGAAGATTTTGGGATTCAGATGTCTGAAGAAATTGTAAAAAGCGACTTAGACGATGAAAGTCGTGAACTAATCGAAGAAATCTTAGATCGCGATAGACAACACACTTTCTTATTAAGTAAATTAATCCAATAAAGCTGGACTTCAATCAGTTAGGGTTTTCCTTGATCCCCCACTGATTGTTAGGTTAACTTATACCACGGGCATAAGAATAACTAATCATCAGCTTTCGCTAATGAAAGTTATTCTATATCGGACCTTTAGAGGCAGTTACTCCCCCACCTAACCTTTTCGATTTTCTTAAATTTCAGGTGGGGGTCTTACTGCTCCTTAAGAGTGGGGTGAAATTAAAACTTCCCTATAACATGTATAAAGCCGCTTTGCTCCAAGCGGCTTCTATGCAGTGTAAATGATTTATTATTGATTATTCTCATCCATCAATGAACAGTTTTTGACTAGTTAACAATTTTTATGTAGCTCAGTTTTGGTAATGATGAAATTCACGCATGTAATAATTTTATATTTTATACCTTTTTTATCCTACTCTTAATTCACGATAATTTCTTTTCAATAAAAGTCCTCTAAGTACTAAACCAAAGAAAAAACCAGGTATTAAAAATAACATCGGTAAAAAAACAGGACCTAATAGCACACCAAAAATTAGTAAACGTGGAGAATATATAAGCCCTACCGTTACAAAGAATGCTCCAAAAGCAAATGGTAAATATAAATAAGGTTTCGTTTTTTCGTTAGCATCTCGATACGCATCCCACAACGAAAACAAATAAAAACACGGATAAAACATTAGCCATTGATAATTCGTCGCTCCTATAGCCTGATCAATGTTACCGTTAAATGAATATACAATTATTAAATTAAAGTTACTCATTACATTAATAACGACTTCAAGGATTAGTAAAATGGTACCTTTATAATATTTTTTATTGATAAATTGACCAAAACCTGGAAGTGCAATACTCCAAAATAAAGCTTCGTAATTTCGTTTTCCTTGTTTCATTTTCCGCTCCTTAAACATCTTTTAACAAAGAGGTTTTGGTACATTTCTCCACTTCTGAAAAAGCGTGAATTCCTACATATACACACCCTCCAATGTATTATATTATTTAACACACTTTTAGTTTTTTGTACCTTATTCTCCTCCCTACTTCGACTTTTATATTATTACAAAAAATGTAAATTTTTATTACTAGTCTCTAAATTAATCCGCCTCTAACTCCATTTAGAATTGTATCAAACATATTTTACTGTTGAAGTTCACTCATTAGATATTAACGAAAAACCAATACTATTGTTAAAGCTTAATTAAGGGAAGAGGATTACGTATGAAAAACAAATACAATAATTATCCTTTTCTTTTTCTGCTCACCATTCACACTAGTATTTACACAATTTATAAAAAGAAACCGATAGGAAAACTAATTGTCTTACTATTATCAAATATTGGTTTGGCTTATTTTTATTAGCTAATACTTTCAAAAAACGATTACTAAATGAACAAAGTTAAATTATATTCGTGAATTATTTGTCAAAAAAAGTAGGTATAATTCACGAAATACCTTGCTAAAAAACTATGAATCAATTATCATTTATTTATTCAATATCTAGTGTGTTTTCCACACAAAAATACTATATATCGGAATGGAAAGGTGTCTTTTCAGACTTAATAGGGAATTCGGTTTAAAGCCGGAGCTGTCCCCGCAACTGTAAGTGCTGACGAACTGAGACAACCACTGTATAAAAACTACTTTTTTTACGGGAAGGCTCAGGTAGTAGGATGAAGCATTAGCCAGGAGACCTGCCATTCATTCCAAAGATTTCATTTCTTCGGGGAGTAAGATTTTGAAATGGCCAAAAAGGGAAAAAACTTTTTTTCTCTACTTTTACTATGCCGTTTCATGCTCTTTCAAGTTTGAAAGGGCTTTTTATTTTGACCTGATAATATTTGACAAGGGGTGCAATAATTTGGAAATATTGATAGAAAGTTTCAAAGAAATAGTAGATGAGAATAAAGATATCCTAAATGAAAATGCCAATGTAGATGGACGTTCTCCTTTAGGTAAAATGAATAAATTTGCTTCTGAAAGTGGAAAGTGGTTTACCGATCATTTCCTTTTATCTGAGGATATTAGAAAATTCTTCGACGATAATATATTGTACATACACGATAAAGATTTCTATCCTACAGGAACGACGACTTGCTGCCAAATACCATTAGATAAATTATTAGCAAGAGGGTTTAACACTGGTCACGGTTCAATACGGCCACCAAAATCGATTCAAACCGCAATGGCCCTAGCATCAATTATTTTTCAGTCTAATCAAAATACTCAACACGGTGGGCAATCATATCAAAAATTTGATTATGATTTGGCTCCGTATATTCGGTTAACTTACGAAAGCAATCAGGCTTCCATACAGAAGCTAGTTAATGGGAAGCTTACAAATGAAGAGGTTGATAGAATAGCTTGGGAAGATACTAGACGTCAAACATATCAAGCATGTGAGGCCTTTATTCATAACGCAAACAGCATGCATTCGCGAGGTGGTGGTCAAGTCCCTTTCGTCTCTATCAATTATGGTACAGACACTTCTCCTGAAGGTCGCTTACTAGTTGAGGAATTATTAAAAGCTACAAAATCAGGACTAGGTAACGGTGAAACACCTATTTTTCCAATTCAAATTTTCAAAGTAAAAGAGGGAATTAACTTTAATGAGGGTGATCCAAACTATGATTTGTTCCAACTCGCCTTAGAAACTACAAGTGAACGATTATTTCCTAATTTTTCTTTCCTTGATGCTCCTTTTAATCAACAATATGATGACGGTACACCCGAAAGCGAAGTTGCTTACATGGGTTGTAGAACAAGGGTAATGGGTAATATTCACGGAAAAGAAACATCAGTAGGTCGCGGTAACCTCTCATTTAGTTCGATCAACTTAGTTAAACTTGGACTAAATGCCAAAAAGAACATCAACAAGTTTTATGAATTATTACATCAAGCTGTAGACATCACTATTAAACAACTTCTTGAACGGTTTCAATTTCAATGCACGAAAACGGCCAGCGAATTTTCCTTCTTATATTCACAAGGGGTATGGCGAGACGGAGAAAAGCTTAATCCAAATGATAGTGTCAGCGAAGTACTAAAACAAGGTACGTTAAGTATCGGGTTTATCGGACTAGCTGAAACTCTAGTTGCACTTACTGGCAAGCACCATGGAGAATGTGAGGAAACTTTGGACTTAGGCTACAACATTATAAGATGTTTAAAAGAACGCGCAGAACAAGCGACAATAGATCATCAGCTTAACTTTAGTGTGATTGCAACGCCTGCCGAAGGTCTCTCAGGTAAATTCACAAAAAAAGATCGCGATGAATTCGGAAATATTGAAGGGGTTACAGATAAGGATTATTATACAAATTCATTTCATATTCCTGTTGAGTACAACATATCAATATTTGAAAAAATACGTAGAGAAGCTCCTTTTCATAAGTTGTGTCTTGCAGGACATATCACGTACATTGAATTGGACGGAAATGCACGAGCAAACATAAAGGCTCTAGAAAAAATCGTGAGAGCTATGAAAGAAAAGCATATTGGGTACGGATCTATCAACCATCCTGTTGATCGTTGTATTACATGTGATTACAGCGGAATTATTGGTAATACATGCCCTAATTGCGGTGAAACTGAAGAGCTAAACTTTGAAAGAATACGCCGCATAACTGGTTATTTAGTAGGTGACTTGAAACGTTGGAATAACGCAAAATTACAAGAAGAAGGTAGGCGTGTTAAGCATAGGTCTTCTTAACAGAAAGGATTGAAAATATTGAAAGTCCTTGGAATCAAAGAAGATTCAATTGTTGATGGAGAAGGATTACGGACAGTCATTTACTTTGCGGGTTGCTCGCATCAATGTCCGGGTTGCCATAATCCACAAAGTTGGCAATTACATGCCGGAAATGATTATACTTTGGAAGAACTTTTGCAAAGAGTATGTGTAAATCCTCTGAACGATATTACCTTTTCTGGAGGAGATCCATTTTTCCAAGCTAAAAACATTGTTCCATTAGCAAAAGCTTTGAAGCAAGCTGGAAAAAATATTTGGGCATACACTGGCTATACAATCGAGGAACTATTACAACGAGGAAAACAACATGAACTCGAACTGCTTGAATATGTTGACGTGCTAGTAGATGGTCGATTCATTGAAAAAGAAAAAGACCTTTCCCTAACCTATCGCGGAAGTCGTAACCAACGTATTATCTATTTAAGAACATCAGTTCATTCAAAAAATTCACAAGAAAATCCAGTAATATCAGTCTTATAGATTAAGGGCCACCCTTTGTTTATGCAGAAGCAATGTTTTGTACGGCGAGTAATCGCAGGGGGAAATGGTAGCTATTCACTGAGTTCGAATTTATCCTTAAAAAGGACTGTCACATTTAGTAACGAGTTCAGCTTTTGGAGAGAAAATAACATATAGCAATAGAAATAGCGTACCAATTTGCAATGTGGTACGCTATTTTCTGGCAACATAGTAAGCTAACGAAAGCTATAATAGAACAAGAAATTATTGGGATGTTTAAATTGAATATTGCTATTTATATGACTTTATTATTTTCTTTAATTGTATCTACCATCACCTCTATTTGGATATATAAAAAGAAAACAAATAAGTGGTTAGGAATGTTAATAGGTTTATGTATCAATACACTTCTATTATTAGGAGCAACAATTATTTTTCACAAAATTTTCAATGTGAAAGAAGTAGATGGATTATTTGCAAGTTTAGGCATACTTATATTCGCATTTTTCGTTCCTATATTTACTTGTATTAACTTTTCCATTCTTGAATTTATGAGATACAAAATATATGGTATCAAATAACTGACATTTGTTGTTCAAATAAGGATGTTAGTGCAATAAGCGGTGTTGATTATATTAACTCTATCGGACAAGAGAGCCGTTATTTGTGAACAAAGGAGTGTTTTAAAAGGGTTAACGGACATCAGGTTCGTTATTTACTTAATTTAGCTCCAAATATTGCAGATTTTCATGAAATAGCGTACTTCATGTCCGATAGCTCGAATTATTTGATCAATTCGGTGAAATAAGGTATCCTGTGTCCGTTAGGGTCTGACACTTTTGAAACGGTTAGAAACAAATACAAAAATGTTTATAAAAAATACAGTTATTAAACTTAGCCAAAGGAACAGTTCAATAGTTGTCATTCCGTAATTATCTTTCAAGTCCTTTGCATTTTCAATTAGTTGAAATGTATTGGCAGAAATAATTTGTAGACAAATTAGCCCCATAACAAACATCCATGACAAAAAGTAAATAGGATTAGTTACTTTCTCAATTTTCCCCTTGGCAACACCAATTTTCAAAAAAAGATGTTCAACTGTTGTCATGACAATCCTTCCCCCATCAAGGATAGGGATTGGTAAGCTATTTAACAAAATAAGTGTAATATTAATTGCAGCTAACATCATCCAAAATTCCATATTATGACCGAAATCGTGAACCATTTGAACTTGAGATTCAACGCTACCTTGGCTACCAAATAACAGGTCAATTTGTAGAGACTTGAACAGTTCCCCTAAATGAGTGACTATGTAAATTAACCCATCCATAGCTACTACTAACCCATTAATAAAACTTCTCCCTTGACCTATACTTGTTAAACCAATGCTGACAAAATATAAGACAAAGTTCATAAAAATACCAGCAGAAAAGAAAATAATTTTTTGAATGTAATTATATTTACTAAAATCCTTCTCATTCGGTTGCACAAAACCACCTAATGGTAAAATACGTATTGAAAGTACACTACCATTTATTTTTTTACGAAGAAGTGTAGGACCAAAACCAAGAGAAATCTCCTCAACCCTACCACCAAAAAGACGAAATGAAGCATAATGGCCAAATTCATGAACAATCACTGACAATAAAAGTGCTATAAAAAACATCATGAGCGTACTATCCATCTTTTCCCCTCCAAAAATTATTTCTACATTATTATGCAAAGCTTGGCCAAAAAATACCTTTATCTACCATTTAATGGTTATGTGCAGAGCTTACTATCAATTTAGGTTTGTATGCATACATTACATTGTATCCAACTTTAAAAAGGAGTTTTTTTAAAATGACAGGTTGTACAACACCAACAACAGGTTATATAGGTGGTTTCACACTAATTCTTGTATTATTTATCTTACTTGTAATTATCGGTACTGCTTGGCTTTAAGAGAAATAAGTAGTGTCAATCGTAATGACGCCCGTTTTGTTTAGTATACAATTAACTGTTGCGTTATAACTGTATTAATGAAGCTCAATAAAGCTGAACTTCAATCAGTGGGGGTTTTCCTTCATCCCCCACTGATTGTTAGTTCAACTTATACCACAGGCATAAGAATAACTAATCATCAGCTATCACTGATGAAAGTTATTCTATATCGGACCTTTAGGGGCAGTTTATCCCCCACCTAAACTTCTCGATTTTCTTAAGTTTTGAGGTGGGGGTCTTACTTGCCCCTTAAGAGTGGGATAAACTGCATAATATTTACACAGAAGAGGCTGTCAAAGACAGCCTCTTTATTGAAGGGATTTTTACCAGAAGAATGCGGCTCCTAAAGCAAAACCACCTACTGCCGCTAGAGCAACTGGGACAAAATAAGGGTTTTTACCATATCTATAACCGCCATAGCCACCACCGTAGCCGTATCCAAAACCTCTTGGTCCTCTAATCATTGGATCTAGCCAAACATATTCTGTGTCTACTTCTACAATTCTTCCGTAATGCACTTTTCCTGTTTTTTCATAAATGTGCACAACTTTACCTTTATGCTGACAACAAATCTGGTAATAACTCATAGTAACCTCCTTTTCCTATTCTTTAATTATCTTATTTGCAGCTTCATTTTTTGATTGTACATATACTATTTTTTTATAAAAAAGGCTACAAACTAGTATAGTTTCACTATTTTTATATAAATTTGATTTTCATAGTTAATAAACCGTTCCTTTTTACTTCTTAATTCATAAATTAAAATAGTATTGTTACAAGATATAAAGAAAGGAGATTAGATTAAGTGTTTCCACAAAGAAGTCAAATGTACCAACAGCCACCTCATAGATATCATTATCCTTACTATCAACAACACCCATATGGCTATCAGGAAAGTCCACGACCAAAAGGACTGTTTGGGAAACGAAGACAATTAGGTACTCCTTTTGAACATCAGCAGTTGCCACCCCCTCACTATTATCAACAACCAAATTCACATCAATATTATTCACAACAGCTTATGGCACCTCAGTCTTCATTCCAACAGCCAAAAAAGGGTATATTCCATAATGAAGAAGGCAAACTCGATTTTAAAAAAATTGGAAATGGGGTTCAAACAGCAATGGGTTTCGTAAACCAAGTAAGCCCAGTTATGAAGATGTTTGGCGGACTATTTAAATAAAGCTGAACTTCAATCAGTGGGGGTTTTCCTTCATCCCCCACTGATTGTTAGTTCAACTTATACCACGGGCATAAGAATAACTAATCATCAGCTTCACTGATGAAAGTTATTCTATATCGGACATTTAGGGGCAGTTTATCCCCCACCTAAACTTCTCGATTTTCTTAAGTTTTGAGGTGGGGGTCTTACTTGCCCCTTAAGAGTGGGATAAAAACTTTCCTTTTAGAGTACAGCAAGAAAAGCGCAAGCGCCGCAGCTCTAGACGTAATAAGCTTGACTGAGTCGAGTGAGATGTAGGAGAGTCGAAAGTCGTTAGACTTTCGTTCTCGACTTATCTTAGACGAGACGAAGGAAGCTTTCTAGTCGATAGGGCGTTGGAGCTAGACAGTTTCCAAGTTAGAAATTTATAAATTCTGATTATGTAAAATAGGGCAGTTGCTAGAAGTTACACTTCTAAACAACTGCCCTTATTTTTGATAGAATAATAGAATATACACTTTGTATACACCCATTTATACTAAAGATTAATTATTTCATAAACTGTCGATTCCAATAATACACTTTCGGTAGACGACGACATGTAATATATTCATGGAAAAGCGTTAAGCCAACAAAACTTACCATTTGCCAATCAATACCCTTCATCAATGCCTCACCTCAAGTTTTAATATTTTATAATGTATATGGCTGATGAGCGTTGTCTTATTACTAATCTATGGTAAAGAGACTGTAAATGACACCTAAGTTTGAGATTCTACCTAAAATGGACACAATGAATGTTAGAAAAGCTTGGCTTATCACCAAGTCCTAAAGCGAAAGCCCTAGTGTTTCTTATACTTTATTCCTTTAGAGAAGTTAAACTTTCTTAAAGTATAAAAGAGCGTTTGTTCACACAGTTATGAACAAACGCTCTTTTAATAAAGACTAGTCAGTTTTGAAACTTTCCTATACATCAGGATAGATACGACTAGATTATTTCTTTCGTTTCTAGGTATTGAATAACTTTTGCTACGCTTTCTTCAATTGAAAGTTTATCGGTTTCTATTGTTAACTCTGGATTTTCTGGTTGTTCATACGGAGAACTTATTCCTGTAAAATTAGGAATAATACCTGCACGAGCTTTTTCATAAAGTCCTTTTGGATCGCGGCTCTCACATGTTTCAAGTGATGCATTTACAAAGATTTCGATAAATTCCCCTTTTTCTACTAGTGCTCTTACTTGATCACGGTCTTCACGGAAAGGCGAGATAAACGCTGTTAATGTAATAACACCCGCATCTACAAACAATTTTGAAACTTCTCCAATTCTGCGAATGTTTTCTTTTCGGTCTTCTTCGGTAAACCCAAGGCCTTTATTTAATCCATGTCGAACGTTATCACCATCTAGTACATATGAATGTACGTTACGTTGAATTAATGCTGCTTCAACAGCATTGGCTAAGGTAGACTTTCCAGAGCCAGATAAACCTGTGAACCATAAGATACAACTCTTATGACCTTTCTTTTCTTGACGTTCACTCTTTGAAATTGTCGTTTCGTGCCAGACAATATTGCTTGACATAGTAACCCCCACTTTTTAAAATTTAAATTCCGCCACCTTGATCGTGAATAGCGCTTCTTTCTCTTCTCGCTGCTTGAGCCAGTTGGACCGATCCAATCGTCGCAATAAACACACTAATAATAACAAAGCTTGTGTAAAAATCTGCTTTTAAAAAGAGTGTAATTAAACCGTAACAAATTACTAGAGAAAAAACAGGCGAAACTACCCAGACCATTGCGATTTTTTTTATAATATCTTTTTGCATTACCTTAAAACCATTATTTACTGTTCCAATTCCAATAATTGCTGAGGTCGTTACTTGTGTTAATGGGACAGGTAAACCAAAGATGGAAGCAATAATAACTAATGACCCACCGGTAATAGAAACGGCACTTCCTTGTAATAATGAAAGTCTAGTAATCTTCTTACCATTTGTCTCAAGTACTTTCCCACCAAGAATTACTGCACCTAATGAAACGAACAAGCCTCCAACAATAACAGCTGTACTTACTTCAATCAATCCTGCACCTACTAAGGGACCAACCGCATTTGCTACATTATTCATTCCGGCAGCATAGGCTTCAAAACCACCTGAAATAACTAATAAAAATACGAGCCATTTATGCCATTTCCCTTTGTTCTTTAATGCCGGAAACTTCCTTTCTAAAAAACGAATAAGATGACCAGCAGCAATAGCTAAAACAAACGCAACAATTGGTACAATTACCCAAAAAGAAACAATTACGATGAGACGGTCGAAATATACTGCTTGAAAGGCCATACCTGCTCCAACGAGTGAACCTACTACAACTTCACTTGTTGAGAGTGGGATACCTAGTAAATTAGCGATAAATAATGTCAAACACGCAGCAGCTAATATGATGATTGTAATTTCAACATTTACAATGTCAGAGGGAATAATCCCCCCTCCAATTGTTTTAACAACCTCTCCACCTGCTAATGCTCCTAAAAAAGCAAAAACTGCTACAATAAGCATCGCTGTTCTTTTCGTTTTAACTGCACCGCTTCCATATGCAGGTCCCATTGCTGCAGCCGTTCCACTAGCACCAATGTTCATCGCAAAAAAGAAGGCAATAATAAAAGCTACGATGATTAATACCATCTTCCTCTTCCTTTCCTACTATCGGAAATTGTAACGTGTTTTGGCAATTGATAAACGGCAAACTTCTTTGTCAGCTGGCTACAATTGTCAGTCACCTAAGTGAATACCATTTATACTTAGGTGACTGTCTTATTCGCTCAATCAAACTTCTTCTACTACATTGCCCATAAACTATTTTGTTAGCTGTGCTACTTTTCCGGCTAGACCATTAATCAATACTTCAACAACTTCTTTTCTACTAAATTCTGGAGGTGGAACCTCCCCATTACTAAGCATTTGACGTACTTTTGTACCAGATAAGATAACTCGATCTTCCTTACCATGTGGGCACGTCTTTGTACTTGCCATGTTCCCACACTTTTTGCAATAAAAACTATGTTCAAAGAAAAGTGGTGTAATACCTAGCTCTTTTTCAGTGAAATTACGGAAAATTAATTGAGCATCATACGTTCCATAATAGTCACCAACACCAGCATGGTCACGCCCAACAATAAAATGAGTACATCCATAGTTTTTACGAACCATGGCATGGAAGATAGCTTCCCTTGGTCCAGCATAGCGCATCGCTGCAGGGAAAACTGCTAAGAAAACTCGGTTTTCTGGATAATAGTTTTTAAGTAACACTTGATAGCTTTCCATTCTCACATCAGCAGGAATATCATCAGACTTTGTTTCTCCAACTAATGGATTTAAAAATAAGCCATCGACAATTTCTAAAGCTGACTTTTGAATATATTCATGAGCGCGATGAACTGGATTACGAGTTTGGAAACCTACAACTGTATTCCATCCTAAACTAGTAAACTTTTCTCTCGTCTCAACTGGATCAAGATAAAACTCTTGAAATCTATCTGCTTCAATCTTTTTCACTAGAGTAATAGGACCAGCAATATACACATCCGGACGAGCAAAAAGTTTTGCTACACCAGGATGAGCAAGGTCTGTCGTCTTGTATACGTTCGCTGCTTCTTCTGTTTTGTTTGGTACATAAACTTCTTTAAGCTCTAGTACACCATAAACTGTTCCGTTAACTGTAAGTTTTACTTCTTCGCCAATTGTTAGTTGATCTGCTTTTTCTTTTGTTACAGGGAGGGTAATTGGAATGCTCCAAACCGTACCATCCGCTAAACGCATTTCATTAACGACTCTCTCATAATCTGCTTCTCCTAAAAATCCTGTAAGAGGACTAAATGCACCATTAGCAATTAACTTTAAATCTGATAAGGCAAAATCATCTAACTCTACCTCAGCTTTTATATGTGAAAAATCATATTGACTATTAAAACGATTTACTAAAGAACCACCGTGTGGAATACTTAAACTCATTATTAACTCCTCCTAAAAAATATTACTTACTTTATTGATGAAGCCCACATTCTACCTTACCAGAATTAGCCCAGCGACCCTCACGTGTATCTCCCCCATCGGCTACTGGGAGCGTACAGTTTGCACAGCCAATACTCGGATAATTTTGATCATGAAGCTCATTATATGGAAGTTGATGTAATTTAATATACATCCAAATCTCATCCCAAGACCAATGAATGAGAGGACATACTTTTATAGATTGAAAGCGATTATCGTGGTTTACGAATTGGACATGTGCTCTAGTTTCCGACTGCTCTCTTCTTAATCCCGATATCCATGCTTGGTATTTAGATAATTCCTCTTCTAAAGGTTTTAACTTTCTAACTTTACAGCATTGATCAGGACTCGTTTTCCACAGTTCATTTCCATATTGTTCATTTTGTTCTGCTACTGTAAGCTCAGGCTTCTTTAATTCAATGTTTAATGTTGGATATTTTGCTTTTACTTTTTCAATAAGTGCGTATGTTTCTTCAAAATGTAACTCAGTATCTAAGAATACGATGGTAGCATTTTTATTTACTTTACTAATTAAATCAATAAGTACAATTCCCTCTGCACCAAAGCTACATGCATAAACAATATCGTCACCAAAGTGATTATATGCCCATTTTAAAATATCGATAGCATCCTTTTTGGCAAGCTGTTCATTTAAATTCTTCAACTCATCGTCTGTCACTGTTTTGTAGGACAGTTTCGCCATTGAGCTTCCCCCTCACGTTCAAATTTTTACAGTTCATAAATTTTTCATGCGCTTTAATTCATTAATGATAGTTGATTGATAACTGTTTCTACGTAAACCTAATTGTTTGTTATTACTTTTTTAAAAAGGCGACACAAAGTTCCCTTTAGAAACTTAATGTCACCTCTAGTTTGTCTAGTCAGCTCAATTCCAAGTTTTTAATTCCGAGTATTTTCATATGTTTAATTACTTAATAAGATTTTAAGAAAATTTCTGACTTTTGTCAAGGGGATGAAAGGATGAAAAAGGAATTTTTTTATAGTTGATGAAGATAATGTGGAAATAGTAGGTCTAAAAGGAGGCATTTACTGACGGTTTTCTTGTTGGGTTGATCCTTTCACTTTTCATTTTAAAGTTTCACTTACGAGAGTTCACCCTCCTACTTGCACAAATCCAACTTTGACTGCAAAAAGTAGCAAAATCACTCACAACATTAAATTCATTCCCTCAAAAAAAGCAGTTTTCCAATGTATTTTACATTAAAAAACTGCCAACATTATTAATCTTTACTAGATATAATCCCATGCTTTAGTGCATATCTAACTAAATTTGATTTTTTCTTTGCGCCTATTTTTTCCATTATTCTTGCCTTATACGTATCTACGGTTTTAATACTAATAAATAATTCCGTAGATATTTCTTTTTGTGTATAACCAAGAGCGATATATTTTAATACTTCTCTCTCTCTTGGACTCAATAAGTCAACTTCTGATCCTACTTCACTTTCTTGTTCACTTTCATTAGGTTTAGCATATAAACTAGGGATTAATGTAGGATATATATAGTGCTCTCCACTTAATACCGTCTGAACAGCAGCAATTAACTCCGTATCAACAGCTCTCTTCAAAACATACCCTGATGCTCCTGCATTTAATCCTTCTTTTAAATAGGCCTCGTCAGAATACATCGTTAGGATTAGTATCTTTGTATCTGGAACTTTTTCTTTTATTATTTTCGTCGCTTCAATTCCATCTTTTTGGGGCATATTTATATCCATGATTATAATGTCAGGTGTATATTTTTCTGCCTTCTCAATAGCAATATTTCCATTTTCGGCTTCCGCTACAATTTCAAAATCTTTCTCTGTTAAAATTATATTTTTTAAACCTGAGCGAAAAACTGGGTGATCATCAGCTAGCATGATTTTGATTGTCAAGAAGTTCTCCTCCTCCATCTTTTAATGAGATTTTCACCATGACAGCAGTCCCTTCATCAATTTCAGATTCAATATTAAACGTTCCACCTAATAACGAAACTCTTTCTTGCATCCCTCTAATCCCTAAATTATATTTTGAAGGATCTTTATTTAACACTTCTTCTACTTGAAAACCTATACCATCATCCTCAATGATCACAGAAATCATCTGGCCATTCTTCATAATAATGACACTAACAGATGTTGCATTTGCATATTTCAAAATATTGGTTAACGACTCTTGGACAACTCTAAATATAGCCGTTTCCACTTCCGGTCTAAGTCTTTCTTTCTCAATACCCTTTAAAATCAAATCAAATTCTACAGGATATTTCTTTTTAAACTCATCAGTGTAGCGCTCAATAGCTACTTTTAATCCAAACTTATCCAAGATGCTCGGACGTAGTTGCCAGGCTAAGTCATGAACTTCTTCAATTGTTTGATGAGCCAAGTTTCTTAGCTTCGTAATTTCACGCTGTCTCTGATTTTCATCGTCTACCTCTTGCAATACCTTTAACCCTAACAATATTGATGATAAAGAGTGACTCGTCTCATCATGAAGTTCTCGTGCAATCCGTTTCCGTTCTTCTTCTTGTACCGTCATTACTTTTCCAAGGAGCATTTGTCGAACTTTTTCTTTCTTCCTAAGTTCTTGCCATAGTTGTATATTTTCAATAGTGACAGATAATTGATTACAAATAGATTTTATTATTTTTACGGAGTAAGGGTCGAGCTCTTTTAAACTACATATTTCTATTTTCCCAACATTTTGCTCCTTTACAATAAGAGGTAGTGAATTATTAACCTTTTTTTCGGTACTAGTACAAAGGCAATGGCTATCTTGTTTATTAAGTAATTCAAATTCTACTAAACAGTTTTCTTTCGAATTAAAAAACGTTTCATAATCATTATCTACTTTTATTTGAATTAAGGCACTGTTTAAGGAAAGTTCACTTACTAAATTCTCTACAAATTTTTCTAAAACGTTTCTTAATTCCTCAACTGTTTTTATATTTGCAGAGATGTTATTTAATAATGTTAATTCTCTGTTTCTTGTTAACACTTCTTTATAGTATTTTTCTTTTTCGTTTCTTGCCTTTTCTAAATTCTCTAACATTGAATTAAATGAATGAGTGAGTTTACCGATTTCATCATTTGAAAAGTTATGAATGCGTGATGAAAAATCACCTTTCGCTACTTGTTTCGTTAAATTTACTAATTGTGTGATCGGATAAGTTATAACCCTTGTGAGCCCTAACACAATTAATAAAGAGAGCATAAGTACAATTAACATCGTGACAAACATTTGCTGTGTGACATCTTGAAGCGCTTGATCAAGTGAATCACTGCGTAAACCGACCCTCGCTGTACCACCAAAACCTTTAACAATCGGAACAGCCACATCTCGAATGATTCCTTTTTCAGTGTCGAACATAACCAAATTATGAAGATCATCTTTGTCTACTTCGTTAACATGAAGTAATTCAGTACTTATATATACATCCTCATACGAATGAACAACCGTCCTTCCGTTTTCATTTAAAATAAATACGTACTCAATATCCCTATTATTTTGTATCGTATCATTCACTAACTTTTGCAAGGCGTATATATTATTGGTAAGCAATAAGTCACTACTTTTAGATGCTACATCACTTCCAATTGATTTAACCCTTTCATCCAATTGTTGTGTTAACGTTTCTGTAATGGAGATCCTTACTCCTATTAAACTTATAATTGTTATTAAAAAAATGATCGCAAAAACCATTCCATAAATTTTCACATGAATAGAGCAACTTGTCATAAAGCTCGGAACCTTTACATGTCTCAACATTAGTCTTCACCCATAAACTTCATTGCATCTCTTATTGGTTGATACTTTTCTCGATTTATAGGAACGTACTCCTGAATTTTCAATTCTTGTAATATATGTTGCCCACGTGGATTTTCATTAAGCGATAAAATTAGTTCCTTAATTTCTGTTTTTAAGTTTTCATCCGTTTTATGAGACACAACAATTGGAGGTGCCCCTGCCCAAGGTCCTTTTTGTACAATTTGAATTTGCATTGCATCTTCATTCTCCAAATCTAGTAACATATCAAATAAAATACTATCTACCGCTGCACCATCAACAGCTCCCCTTGCTACTGCACTAACTGAATAATCATGACTGTACGTATAAAATGTCTCCTCAAAAAAATCGTTAGCTGTATAACCCATTTGGTCTATCATTTCTAAAGCTGCTAACCTTCCTGTATAAGAATACGGATCAGCAAAAGCAAAACGCTTTCCTTTTAAATCTGCCAACGTTTCTAAGCCACTATTTTTATGAGTAATAATATAGGATCTGTACGTATCACTATTGTCAATAATAGTAGTTGCTACATCAACCATATACCCTTCCTCAGTGCCAATAACGTAGGAAAGTGAACAAATAAACGCTAAATCAACTTCTCCGTTTTTTAATAGCTCATTAACCTCATCGTACGTTTGTTTTTGAATAATCAGTATTGGTCGCTCGAGGTGGTCTTCCAAATATTTAATTAATAAATCATACTTATATCTTGTTTCTTCAGGGGAAACAACCGAAGCAAATGCTGTACGAATAACATTCTCAGATTCTTCAAGAAGAGAAGTGTCATTCTCCTCTTCTGTTGAGATAAGGGGAACGTAGGTTAGTTCTTGTTTTTCACTACAAGCAACTACTATTATTAATGATAAAATGATCATCGTCCAAAACCGTCTAATGACAATCCCCCCTAGAATTCTTATTTTTAAAATTAAATTTATTTAAAGATTAATATTTATCTCATCATTCTATTATACATTTTGATGTACTAAAAAAGTTTTTTTTATTTAATTGTCACCAAACGGTTAGATTTCAAATGGAAGCAATACCATTTTATTCAAACTGTATACATTGAGATCCATATGGTAAAAACATAAGAAAAGCGCAAGGCGCCCGCCTATCGGCGACAAACACTGGAAGACCTGCTCGTAGCGGTCGGTTTTTGACCGAAATCTATGTGCTTCTGCGTCTGACAGCTTTGCTTCGAAGTAGGCTTCCTCGAAGCAAAGCTGCATGAAGCTATTCAGAGACGTTATTCAAGTAGTTATTGAAGTCCGTTGCTTGTCTGAAGTGATCGAGCCGATGGCGCCTGGAGCTAGACAGTTTCCAAGTTAGAAAGTTATAAATTCTGATACTATAAAAAAAGCTGTCGGTCAAATACCAACAGCCTTTCGAAAATTTTTACTTTCTAAGTTATCCGATTTTAGATGGATTAGCACTTCTGATAACCTTCGTATCTTCATGACCGTAAGCATCTAAGGAGAATTTCTTTACTCCAAACATGTAAATGAGGACTGCGGCTGCTATTCCACCAGCAATGATTGCCCATTCTGTAAAGGTAGAAGTGTAGATAGCCACTTCTCCGTATGGTTGCACAAGTTGCCCTCCGATAACCATAATATATTTATCTACAAACATTCCTACTAAAACTAGAAGTCCTGCTAAAACTAACTTTCCTGGTGTTCTATTCTTCATTAGCATAAAAATTGGTATAACTAAGCCTAAAGCAATGACGACACCCCAAAAAGCAACTGAATAGGTTCCATTTAAGATCATAGTAAAGTTCTCTGAACCTACATAGAACAATGTGATTAAACGCCATGCATGAAAACCTAAAGCTACAGCTAATAAAATAGCCATTGCTTTCCCTAAATAACTTAATACTTCTTGTAACTGAAAGTTAACCTCATCTTTAGCTACTTTATATGTTAATACTGTTGCAATTAATAACGTTGCAATTCCAGTTATTAACGCTGAGAGTACGAAATAAACTGATGTTGCTCCTCCAAACCAAAGTGGGCGTTGAATAACAACAGCAAAGATCCCACCTAAAATACTTGTCGCTGCAACTGCTCCACAAAGAGTAATATACGATGCTACTTTAACTGCTTTTTCGTTCCCTGTTTGTACCGAGAAAAATTCAAATAGTAATACAACTACATATATTCCATAAGTTGCACCCATCCACCACATTGGCGCTTGTAGATTAGGTGAAGTAATAAAATAAAACACACGGTCCAACCTTCCTAAATCCATGGCAAGGACTAGTAAAGCAGGTAGTAAAACTGAAATAGCTAAATACAGAGATCTTTTACTAATAATCTCAAATCTTTTAAATCCTAATGCATGGCCGAATGTTGATACTAAACACATTCCGCTAGCAGCTAAAGCTAAAAATACATAGGCTACGATTAAAATGTTCCAAGGTACTTGATCAGTAGATCCAAACACTACTTGACCTTGTACGATTGTGTTTCCCATACTAAATATCCCAATAGCTAGAACAATACTAGCAAGGATTACGACAGGTAACCCCTTTGTCAATTGCTTGGCTGTCATTGCTAGTTCCCTCCTTATTATTTAATTGGACATTGCCAATTAATCAAATTCCCCGTTTTGATAAAGAATGCTTTTCCGCACTTGTTTTACATTACACTCTTCACAATACGTTTTTGTTTCTATTTTTTTATCTCCACATCCAGGACACTCATTTAATTTTGTTTCGTGAAGCAATGTACTTTTTCGGATTTCTTCAAAATTAATTGAGCTTTTACGAATTTCTAAACAGACATTTTCACAAATATCACAATCGATGCAATAATGCGCTTGAAATATAAGCGAGGTTTTTTCCTCTGTTTCTTCTAATTTAAGCGCTCCAGTTGGACATGTAGCAGAGCATTTCCGACACAACTGGCAATTGTTAGTAACTTCTAATTTTACAATTCCCAGCTTTTTAGCAATCTTATCTGGTATATTCCCTATACTATTTTTTCCCTTTAGGCAAGATAATAAATATTTTCTTCGATCCGTTAACGAAAGTTTATCTCTAAGATTACTAGACTGATCAAAAGAGTCAAAAACAAGATGTGCTACTTGATCTTTCGTTTTATTTTTTGATAAAGAGAATAATTCTCTTCTTGATACTTTCCGTTTAGAAGCTATTCTTGCGTCTTTATTATCGATGATCTCAACATTACATTCTGAAATATTACTACCATTCCATTCATTTATCCAAATTAAATCTCGTTTGTGGGTCCAGTTAGACTTACAGGAAAGACACCGTTTCTCATTCCATAAAATTTGTATCTCTTTTTCATACAATGTTCCTATCATTAACATTTCAGGTCTAAGCGAAGAGACACACGGTAGGATTACATCTGTACTAGGGTCACCTTGTTCTTCACATGAGAAACAAACACTTTCACAGCTTTGAATTTTTTGTTCATATTTATGGAGCTGTTCAAATTCATAATTGAACGCTTCTGTCGGACATACATGTATACATAATCGACAGTTGCTACACTTAGAGCTATCAAGCGTTAACTTTCCATCTGTAATATTTATAGCTGGTTGGGGGCAAACTTCTTCACATAAAGAACATTGTGAATGTTTATTGCGGTTTCTCAGGCAGCGACTTTCACTTAGACGAACAAAACTTTTATCAACCATTCGCTTTAATAGAAACTTACTCCACATTCGTAGTTCGCCCCTTTCCTAAAATATTAATTATTTATTGATGTTTGTGGATGTAATTCTTCACGTTCACACATAACTACTTTAGCAGTTAAATCTACTAGTTTTTTATAGAAATCTAGATTTCCTCTTTTGTTTATTTGTTCTTTAAACGGTAGTATCCACCTACTTAAATGAGTATGAATAAACTTCGTAAGTAAGTTTAAATATGACAGTTCATTCGTTTGAACATATTGAAAGTAAAGGTAATAAATAAACTCAAGCTCCACTTTAATGTGATCAGGAACATCCTTGAAGTCCTTTGACATGACAATGCCAGCTTCTTGATACATTTGTTCAGCGTACGTAGTGGATTCCCCTTGAAGCTGACGTCCATTTTCTAGATAAATAGAGCTATAGGGTGGTGCAAGTACATCAAAAGGTCCAATAAACAACTTTGCATGTTCTACTGCTAATGTTGTTAATTCTTCATCTTGTTCAAATATTCTATTGAACTCATTCTCTAGCTCTTTACCGTCTGTGACAAGGTCAGGGTAAAGAGTTTGTAGACTATTTCTTAATGGTTCGAACAACACTTGCAAATCCTGATTCGGCTTGTTAAATAATTCAGACAACACTTTATAAAGGTTTGCCTTATGTTGAAAAACTCCTAGTTTCTCTCCCATACTTAGTCACTTCCCCTACTATTCTAGTTAGTTTGTTTATTTTAGAAGCTTCTTAAGTAAAATACTTTTGGTTTTGTTCCAAGATCTTCTCGTAACCCTTTATGATCATGCCTTAATAGTTCATGAATTTTATCGTTTGGATCATTTAAATCTCCTACATATCTCGCTTCTGCTGGACAGCGAGTAACACAATATGGTTGTTCACCACGATCTAGCCGATGATCACAAAGTTGACATTTTTCAACAATCCCACGGTAACGAATGGCTTCATAATTAAAATCACGCTCAGGATTATAATAAGGGATTGGTGTACCAATTTTCTCTTTAATTTCAGCAGGTGTCGCTGATAATTCACTCCACGCTTCTTTTTCATTCCAATATTGGTGTGGATCTTTCTTATTAAAACAGATAACTCCATAAGGACAGGACGCCATACAGCTTTTACAACCGATACATTTATCCGCGTTGTGTAAAGTTAAGCCATTTTCGTCTTTATACATCGCTTTTACCGGACAAGCTTTCACACATGGCGCATTTTCACAGTGATTACATAATGTTGGAATATATTCATATTTTACATTTGGAAATTTACCCGTAGTATTATGAATGTGATGAGACCAATTCATGCCTGGTTCTGTATTGTTTTCATTTTTACATACAACTGAACATGCTGCACAACCAATACATGATTGTAGGTCAATTGTCATTGCATAATTTTTAGCCACAACCGTCACCTCCGTACGTTTTTAACGATCTATTAAACTTTTTCTATCTTAATTCTTGATTGGCCACCATGTCTTGCACCACTTCCGCTTAGTGCTTCATGAACAGGTGCTAAAATTGTGTTATTGTTTCCTCCACGAGCAATTTGCTTTTTACGATCTAGAGATGCGATATGACCGTAAGCCCAGTGGCCTTGACCGTAACACTTCGTTACAACACCTGGACGAGTACCTTCCCATAGCTTTGCTTTGACAGTGATTGAGCCTGTTGCTGAAGTAATCTTAATCATGTCACCATTTTCAATTCCAAACTTTTTCGCATCAATTGGATTAATTTTCGCTACATCGTCCCATGCTTCATCCCCTGGATCAGCATCTTTAAATTCTTGATACCATGAGGTATTAGCTGAACGAGCTTCACGATTTAATTTTGAACGGTGATCAGAGAAAATAAGTGGATACTCATTTTCATCCCCAACACGGTAGGCTGGTTCGTAGTGAGGAACAAACGCTAACTCTCCCCGTGCGGTATAATTTGTTGCTTCCATCACTTTATCTACATTTACATTATGTCTTTCTGCATGGGCTTCTAAGGCTTTCTTTAATGTCTCACTATAGAATTCAAACTGTCCTGTTTCAGTTCCCCAGTTACCGTTCCATTTTTGACGGAAGCGATAAGGAATTGAGTTCCACGTTCCAATCTTTTTATACTCTTCCCAGCCGTTAATGACATCACCTTGTTTTTCAATTGTTGGATCCCATAATGGTTGAGTATATATTTTTGTTGCAATTTCATTAAATTCTTTTCCATTTGTAGGTTTTTTACCCGTTTCTGGATCCACAAACTCGTTGCGGAAATAATCAATAAGGTTAGAGAATCCTTTTCTTTCTAATGCTTCACCTAGCATCCACGGAACCTCTGTTTCATCAATTCTTACGTCAAAAGGTGACTCGATAATTTCATTTTGAATATGACAATGTCTGTATAAATTACCATTACTTCCACGAACGGCACTCAAACGCTCAAACATGTGGTGTGGTACAGGCAAGACAATATCGGCAAAGTGTGTTTGCTCTGCTGGGTTTAATGTCATGTGTACCATAAATGGTAATTTAGCTAATGCCTCATCCCAACGCTCTGTCCCCTGATTACTATAGTTGAAATTCGTCCAGTAGCTCATCACTACTTCCAAACTATATGGATCTTCGTTTAATATTGAGTCGGCTATTGTATTTGTTGGCTTGATCCCACCAGAATTACCTGCATTCATCGCTGGCATTTCTAATTTTCTTCCGCCAAAATCAGCACGTGGCATGCTATTACCATTCGCAGCAATAGGATCTATATATTTCTCAAAGTCTGGGAAACTATTTACTGGACAGCTTTCGCCACCACAAATTACTCCTCCAACATTATCAGCTGATCCTACTAATCCATTTAAAGCTGCCATTGCTTGTGCAGTATATCCACCACGAACGACCATATTCGAGCCGGGTGACATGAAAGAAATTGCTCTCGGTGCGGCACGACCGAAGTCTCTTGCCACTCGATATATTTGTTCTACTGGAATTCCACTGCGCTCAGCAGCCCATTCTGGAGTTGCATCTTTCAGAGCGATGTTCCACCATTTGACTAATCCGTGTGTTTGGATTTCTTCAAAATCTTCTTTATCAACAGTTCGACCCGCTTCGAAACGATTTACACCATCTTTAAAATCTCCTACAAATGGCTTATACCAAAGTTCTTCCGTTAATAATACGTGTGCAATCGCAATCGCTAACGCTCCGTCTTCACCTGGGATAACCGGTAACCACTCATCTGCTTTGGCTGCAGTAGTTGATAACCTTGGATCAACTACTGCTATTTTCGCTTGATCTTTTAATTTACCAAATAAGCTTGCAGTATGAGGTACTTGACGGTTTGAGGCAATTGGATCAGCTCCCCACATTAACTCGTAAAAAGCATTTTCATGGTCATAATCGGCATATCCCCAATACGCTTCTGTATAGTAACGGCCGTGTTTTTCTGTTTCCGCACAGATCGATGAGTGAGAAACATTATTTGGTGTACCAATAATCTTTGGCATATTACCGTAAAGAATACCGTTAAGTGCGGTATAACGTCCGCGCCATACTGAAAACTTATGAGTTTCATTTCTTTTACGAAGATCCATGATTTTATCTGCGATTATATCCATTGCTTCTTCCCAAGAGATAGGTATGAAACCAGGATCTTCATCTCTACCTTTTTTGGGATTCGTTCTCTTCATCGGTTGTTTTACACGATCTGGATCATACACTTGTTGAAGAGCAAGGTGTGAACGAACACAGGAATGTCCATGATTTGCTTTTGCATTTGGGTTTCCTCTTACTTTTGTGGCTCGCCCATTAATACGATACACTTGAACCGCACACCAAGCTGTACAGCCTTGACAAGTACTTGCAATCCATTCACCTTGTGGTTCGTTTTTAGCTGCAGCTTCAGTATTTTTGGTAAATGCATTCAACGCAGGCTTTGTTTGACTTGCTCCTGCTACAAAAAGACCACTTACAGCTGATAATTTAATAAAATTCCTTCTATTAACTTTCACAAATACCACCTCCATTAATTCATAAAGAAGTCTTTAACTTCATAGCTTATGCTTTATTTAAATCTATTTTTATAAGTGATTTACGCGCGCGTAATAAATCTTTAGTAGATTTGACTGTAGACTCTTTAATAAATGTAGTCATTTATTAGTCTTTTACCAATCGTAGTTACATACCAAAGTAGTTTTTTGTATTTTTATCTTTACTTCTTTTCCTCTATATCATCTGCAGTTAACTCTCTTGTAGATTTCTTAAATTCTTTTAAAGTGTCACCAACTGCCCTACCCATTTCTGGAAGTTTTTTAGGACCGAAAATGATTAGTGCGATAACTAAGACCAATATCAACCCTGGAATTCCGATGTTCGTTAAAATGTGAAACGCCTCCTTAATATTAATTATTTACCTTCTTTTCCCCTCTACGCGAATAACGTACAATATTACGTAACCACCTGTGAAACATTGCACAAATAAACTTATACTTTATATCCTTTGGAAAAGGTTAGGTAGGTCGTGCTCACCTTTCTGATAATCTCATTTTGCATGATCTAGAACTTTTTTCTCTATCAGAAAAACAGATACTCCTTGTAGGGAAAAAACGTAATTGTGAATAAAAAAATCCCTACACTCATAAATGTTGTTAAAACAACATTTGCAAGTGTAAGGATTTTCTTTGATTCCTATTGATATTGAGTAAAAGTCACAAACATTTCAAATTTCCAGCTAAATATATCCCCTGTCTTTTCATAATGCTCTCTCCGGGTAATCTGTACAAACCTCTATTTTTCCTGACAGTCGTTTAACATATTCAATTTCTTGAGCTGAATTTGGCGTCCAAGCAACAATTTTCCTTCCTTTTGCTAGGTGGCTATCTACAAAAGGCTTCGTTAAAAAGGGAAATGAGATAGAAATTGTATTAGCTTCGACATGCTCCAACTGTTCATTGAGTAAGGTAGGGTTTCCTACAATAATTAAACCTGTTTGAATACATGAAGTAAGCTCTCTTACCCTTTTTACTTCCTCATGATCAAAAGACGTTATCACAACTTCTAGATCCATGTTCATATTTTGAACGCACTGAACAACTTTATTTGCCAAACCTTTATACATATTACCTGCTGTTTTTAATTCAAGATTTAAACGTTTCTTCCCTTTACAAAGCTGAAGTACTTCTTCCAAAGTAGGAATTTTTTCATCTTGATACTTTGGTGAATACCAGGTTCCAGCATCCAACTTTTTAAGTTCTTTTAAGGATAGATCTTTTACAAAGCCAATTCCATTTGTCGTTCTTTCCAAGCGAAAATCATGAATCATGACTGGTACGCCATCCTTGGTTAGCTGTACATCTAATTCAATCGATTGGATCCACTTTTCATCAATAGCCAACTTAATTGCAGCTAAAGTATTCTCAGGTGCCCTGCTGGACCAACCTCTATGAGCCATAATTGGTTTCATATTTCCTCCTTCTAATAAGAAAAGCCTCAAACTCCTTACTCTCGATCCCTAAAATGAGCTGCAGGCAGATAGTTAGCTTTTCACTAAAAAAATTTTATACTTTCTATAATAATAAGAAGCGATAACATTAACCGTTACCGCTTCTTCTAACTTTTATAATTCTTCCATTTTTTTCAAAACTTCGTTGATCTTCTCTCCAATTAAATAGTCTATTTCCACGACCATGTTTTCTGTTTCAGGATTAACACCTACATAACCTCTTTCGTACCTAACAACCTGATTTCCATCTAAATCAAGAAAACCAAATTTTTGACCAAATTCACCTTGGTAATCCGTCAAAAACTCGAAATTGTCAAGAGGAAATACCTCCTGTAAATAAGCATGTTCTTCAGGCGTCGATAAACTGATCCCATAGAGTTTTACACCTTGCAATTCATCATTACTATATTTATTCAGCTCAACTAGCTGAGTGATGCAAATTTGTCAGCCAACTCCTGTAAAGTATGCATAAATTGTTTTTCCTTCAGGGCTAATGTTAACAAAATTTTCCGTATTATCTAAAAGTGAAATATCGAAGGCTTCTTTACTAAACGTTACTGTTTCTGTTTCTTGTGTATCGTCGCCACCATTACAGCCAGCAATTACTACAACAAGCAATAGAAAAAAAGCTGCTAAGATTTTTTTCTTCATTCAATTGTCTCCTTATTACATCATATTTTTATTATAATGAAACTGAAATAACTTTTTCTAAAACTATTATAGAGATACTACAGCCATTCCTGCAAGTATATAATAGTCGTTTCGTGAAAAGCCCGTGAACTTTTCTACAGAACTTTATTATTACAAATTTTTAAGGGTACCTTTAAACACAACTAAAGGTACCCTCATCATTTTTTTCCTCTATTCAATTCGGTCTACAAAATATTACAATCTAACTTTAACTTCTCATTAATTCTTTTTATTTATTGTGCCACTTTGTCCTATTATTTTATTGCTCCATCGATAACACCTTTAATTACTTGTTTTTGCAGAATAATAAAGAAAATAACGATCGGTATCATTGCTAAGATAAGTCCCGCCATGGCAGGCCCAAAACTAGATGTATATTGTCCAAAGAAATAATAGGTTGATAATGGAATTGTTCGATTTCCTTCTGAAACTAACACTAATGATGGTAATAAGAAGTCATTCCATATCCATAGGACATCTAATATAACAATTGTTACCGTAATCGGCTTTAACATTGGGAATACAACTAACCAAAAAACTTGTAATCTTGAAGCACCATCAATTAATGCAGCTTCTTCAAGCTCTACTGGAATAGATTTCATGAATCCATGATACATAAATGTTGCTAAACTTAATCCAAAGCCTAAATAAAAGAACATTAACATCCATTTACTGTTTAGCAAACCTAAATTTCCATAAATCGATACGAAAGGAATCATTAAAGCTTGGAAAGGAATTATCATCGACGCTACTAATAACATCAAAATCACACCATTCATTTTCCATTTCCATCTCACGAGAAAATAAGCAAGCATCGAAGCAAATACAATGATTAATAAAACCGAAATTAATGTAATTAATATTGAATTCCATAATGCCGACATAAAATTCATTGTTTGAAAAGCAGAAATATAATTTTCAAATGATAGTGCTTTCGGTAGTGCCAACGGATTACTAACAATATCTAGACGGTCTTTAAATGAGTTAATAAAAACTAAGGCAAATGGGAAAAAATATAAGATAAATAGAACAACTGAAAGAGTTAGTAAAATGATTGATTTTATTTTTCTCCTCTTTTTCATTATGCTTCAACCTCCATTTTCTTCATAATTCTAACTTGAGTAATGGCAATTGCTGCGACGATAATGAAAAGAATAAATGCTTTCGCTTGACCAGAACCGAAATTTTGATAAAGAAATGCGTCATTGTATACGTGCATCGCAATTAATTCTGTCGATCGAAACGGACCACCACTAGTTAACGAAAGATTCGTATCATAAACTAAGAAACTACGTTGCAATGTTAAGAATAAGCTTATCGTGAACGCTGGGATCATTAATGGAATTTTTATTTTCAACATTTGTTGCCAAGGATTAGCTCCATCTAAATCAGCAGCTTCAAGCAACGATTTATTAATGCCCATTAATCCTGCAATGTAAATCAACATCATATAACCTGAGCTTTGCCATACTCCAACAATTACAAGTGTCCAAAAAGCTTTTTCTGGAACAGCTAACCATGAATAAGAAAAAATAGATAACCCCGTAGCTTCACCGAAGTGGACGATAACTCTTGTAAAAATAAATTGCCAAATGAAACCTAAAATAATACCACCAATTAAGTTTGGTGTAAAAAAGCCCATTCTAAAAAAGTTTTGCCCTTTCATTCCACTTGTTACGAGTAACGCTAACCCAAAAGCAATCACATTAGTTAAGACTAACGTATAGACTACGTATTTAAACGTAATTTTCATCGAGTCCCAAAATCCTGAGTCTGAAAAAGCTATCGCATAATTTTCAAAACCTCTGAATTCTAATAATGAACCCGAAAAGCCAGTCCAAGTAGTAAAAGTCATCGCAACTCCTAGTAGTAAAGGAAAAATCATAACAACTAGGAACGCAAAAAGGGGAATAAAAGCAAACGTACCGACTACCTTTAACTTATCTACTAATTTTTTTTCATTATACATTCTAGGTACCTCCATCTACTTCATATGTTTTCTAAATTTAAATTGTAGCTAAAAGATGAGATCAACTTGCTCATCGCAAAACATCCGTTCTCTGATTACCAGATGCTTTACGACAAGCAGATCAAAAAAATATAGTAGTGGGATAAGCTGTATTCTGCTCATCCCACAATTAAACCGTTTATTCTCCAGCGTTTTTCCAGTAATCTTCAAATTCTTGAATTAAACCTTCTTTATCAGTATTATCCGAAAGGTACTTTTGCAATGTAGCACCCATTGAAGGCCAACCATCAGCAGGATAATATGAGTTCATCCATTCTAATGTGTCATTTCCTTCCATATAACTTAAAACTGATTGTGATAGTGAATCCTCTGGTTTTACTGTGAAATTATCAAAAACAGGTATAAATTTAAATTCGTTTACATAATGCTCTTGCCCACTTTCAGTACTTACTAACCAGTTAAGAAACTCCTTTGCAGCTTCTTGTTGGTCTTCTGTAGATTGTGACGCATCGATTACCCAATATGAAGGTACTCCAACTGAAATTTCGTTATTTCCAAACTCAGATAAGTCATTACTTACTGGTACAGGTAGGAACCCAAATTCCCCTTCAGGATCAATTTCATGTAATTGTGGATAAGCCCAGTTACCCATAAACCATAACCCTGTTTTTCCGTTTGCTAATGCTAATGCACCATCATCATATTGAGCAGCTAAAGGTGCATTTTTATTTGAATTAAATTCTTTTATTAAATCAAATGTTGTTAACCAACCATTAAATACGTCATTGTCAGATAGAGAAACGTTACCATCTAACATATCTTGCATAAATTGATGGCGCTCATCACGATCAGCTGATTGTGATGCAAATAAAGGATTTGTTAAATGAGCTCCTAATGACCAATCCATTGGTGATACATGAATTGGATCAACCCCTTCTAATGCATCTAATTGCTCTAATAAGCTTCTTAAGTCATCATGTGTTCTAACTGTTGTCGGATCAAAATCTCCACTTACAGCTTGATCAAGAATAGCTTTGTTATAGATAAAACCGAATGCTTCTACTGTAGTCGGTTGACCGAATACAGATCCATCAATAGTTACAAAGTCCGTCATACCTTCTTGAACTGTTTCTACCCACGGTTGATCAGATAAATCTAGTAATCTATCTTTAAATACATCAAATTCCTGTGCTAACATCATAATTGTTGGTGCATTACCAGAAGAATAAAGCGATGTCATTCTTTCGTATGCGTTTCCACCAGCTAATGGAATAATGGTTACTTTTATACCAGTTTCACTTGAAAAGTCTGCAATAGCAGCTTCAAATTCTTGTGCAATCTCTGGTTTACCCAAAAAGATTGAAATTTCTTCCGCTTTACTTGTACTATCTTTAGTTTCTGAATCGTTTGGTGTTGATAGTTCATCATCATTTCCACCACAAGCAGCTAATGCCAAAAGTGCAACTACGACTAAAAGTGATAAAAGTTTTTTCATTAAAGTAATCCCCCTTGAATTTTTTTTTAGGACTTTGGAACCGGTTTCATTTATTATAATACTATGAAAGCGTTTTATATGTCAAACGTTTTCATAAATATTTTTATTTTTTTTGTTAAAGTTTCATGTTTTCATAGTTTTGGTTATTATCTTTCATCAGTTTTCTCAGAATAAGTATTTTTTTGGAAAATAATAGTTATTTTTTCGAAAAATAAAACATGATTTTTTAACATCATTTATAGTAAGGTTTTCATGTGGTTGTTATACTAAATATAGTAACAATAGAGATACTTACATTTATTTCTAAATTACACGAAAACCGTAAACGGTTAGACTGACATAACTTTAATTAGTTATCATCATTATTTACAAGAAAAGCGCAAGGCGCCCGCCTATCGGCGACAAACACTGGAAGACCTACTCGTTTCGGTCGGTTTTTGACCGAAAGAGAAGGGCTGAAGTGGTCGAGCCGATGGCGCCTGAAGCTAGACAGTTTCCAAGTTAGAAATTTATAAATTCTGATTATATAAAAAAATATACGAATTTATTGAGAAATATGTACTTAAAGAAAGGAATTTTACTAGTGGCTAATATAAAAGATGTTGCAGAGCGAGCAGGCGTTTCAGTTACTACTGTTTCACGTGTATTAAATAATCGTGGTTATATCGGTAAAGAAACGAGAAAAAAAGTTGAAGAAGCTATGGCGGAGATGAATTATTCTCCAAATCAAATTGCTAGAGCTCTTCAGAAAAGCCAGTCCTATATATTAGGAATGATTGTTCCTGACTCGAATCACCCGTTTTTCTCAGAATTAATTAAATATGTAGAGATGTATGCAAATGAAAAAAATTATAAAATCCTCATTTGTAATTCACTAGACCAACCTAAAAAAGAAGCTCGTTACTTAAATATGCTAAGTGAAAACAGGGTTGATGGAATTATTATGTGCAGCCATACGTTAGATGTGGATGCTTATAAGCAAGTAAGTTTTCCAATCGTAACTTTTGATCGCATAATTTCAAATCAATTTCCTTATGTTGCTTGCGATAACTTTCGAGGAGGAGAATTGGCTACAGAACACTTAATTGAATTAGGTTGTAAAAACCTGTTACACATCTCTGGACCATTAAAGCTAGATTTACTAGCCAATCGCCGTGCAGACGCTTTTAAACTTAGTTGCATGAAGCACAATGTACATTATGAGGTTATTGAGGGCTCAAATGATAATTTGACTTTTGAATATTTTACTGACTTAATTATTGATAAAATTTCTGAAGACTTGTCTAAATTCGATGGTGTTTTTTGTAGTAATGATATTGTAGCTTATGCACTTTATCTTTACGCAACTGAAAATGGCATAAAAGTTCCTGAACAACTGAAAATAGTTGGATACGACTATCATAGCTTCACAAGAATGTTGCAAACACCAAAGCTTACAACCATTTCCCAACCAACAAATCGACTGGGTAAAGTATTAAGTTCGACTATTATGAATATGATCGAAAACAAAGATGAAGAAACGATCAACAATACTGTTATTGATGTCGAACTTATTAAAGGACATACTACTTGAGAGAACTCGTTCTAGCTTCACTAGAAAATCGGAAATTCAGATGGATCTCAACTCCACCTGAATGGAAGTTCCCACCTACGCTACGCTTAGAGGTGGGGGGCTATGCCCCTTAAGTTTCAAATCAGTTTGATTAACAAACTGGCATTTAAAATGTTAAAAAAATCAATCTCTAAAGTTTAAGAGATTGATTTTTTTATATAACCAGAATTTATAAAGCTGAACTTCAATCAGTGGGGGTTTTCCTTCATCCCCCACTGATTGTTAGTTCAACTTATACCACGGGCATAAGAATAACTAATCATCAGCTTCACTGATGAAAGTTATTCTATATCGGACCTTTAGGGCAGTTTATCCCCCACCTAAACTTCTCGATTTTCTTAAGTTTTGTGCTGGGGGTCTTACTTGCCCCTTAAGAGTGGGATAAATTTCTAAACTTGGAAACTGTCTAGCTTCAGCGCCTATCGCTCGTGACCAAGGCGCTTGGGCTTTTCTAATTAACTTCCTTCAATAATTACGATTGTATTAGTTGGTATATGATCATAAAGCCATTGAATATCGGTATTATGCATACGAATACAGCCTTTACTTACATAACTACCTACTGAATTTGGGTTATTTGTACCATGAATACCGTATGTAGACCCATTCGTACCTGGTACATCTAAACCAAGCCAGTGGCTACCTAACGGGTTATTTGGGTCACCACCAGGAATGTCACTAGTGATATACCAAGGTTTTTCAATTTTATTTACAATTTTAAATGTTCCTTCAGGTGTTAGAGAAGGACTTTTTCCAGTAGCAACCTGAAACCTCTTCACTTGTTTGTTGTCTTGGTAAACGATAAGTGTATTTTCACCTTTATTAATTAAAATGCTGTATGATGGTTTGGAAGGCTCCTTTATAACTGAAAAGTTTGGAATTGATAACACTAACCCATGTTTTACATCTTTTGTTGGATCTATAATACTATTATACGTAGCAAGTCTATCAAGATATATAGATGCTTGGTAATACTGCATTGTAATGCTAAAGAGTGTTTCTCCTTGTTTCACTTCATGAAAGGCGAAGATCAGTGGGTCAGGAAGCTCTAGCTTCATCCCAACATGAATATCAGTAGAAGGGTTAGTAATCCCATTAAAACTTGCCACCTTTGTTTTATAACTACTATCTAAATAATACTTCATCGTAATACTATACAATGTTTCTTTTGGTTGGACGACGTGACTGACTATCTTTTGAGCAACTGGTTTAACTATAGGTGTTTCTTCTTCTGGTTGGATATTACAATTTGGTTCCCTATTATTCGTTTCTAGTATTGTTTCTGTTTTAATAACTGTAGCATTGACAGTTTCTTTTTCTTCACTGTGATTAATATTTTTTTGATTTTCAACACTCTGTTTAGGTGGTGTATCTTTTACACTTTCTAGAAATACGGAAGCTTCAAGACTCATTTCATTTAACTCATCAAGAGTTGCTTCTTCAATAGTATATGTATGAACATGGTCATCTTGACTTATAGAAACGTCTTCACCTTTCTCATCTTTCTCTTGAATTAATACTGGCTTAATTAAAGGTTCATAGTTTGCTTTTATTGAAGCGATTAAATCACTTGTATACACACCTAAAAAGTAAACGGAAATAATTATAGTAATAGTAGGAAAAATGGATGAATTATTTTTTTGTCTTTTTCTTTTTTTCCGTGAAGTATATCCTCGGTTAAATTGATCTTGCATTGGCTCCTAGGCTTCTCCCTTCTCTTTTTAAACTTTTCAAAATCTTAACAATTATTTCATATTTCACTTACCATTTCTTTTGTTTTTGTCAAAATGGGACTTACAAAACAATAAAATACACCTTAATCTCTAATACTAGAGATTATCTTATTTCATAAAACTATGACTAATTCATTATTTATCTATTAAATTAGCAAGGACTATTGTCTTAAAATTATTTTTAGTTTTTCTCCCACTTTTATTGATTTAATATGCTTTAGAACAGGAGATCATTTGAAATCCATCATTCCAACTGATACTGTTTTGTAAATTTTGGATTTCCTCCAATTAACTAATAAGAAAGCCTAGATTAATTTTTACAAACTATAAGTCATTCCCCCCTAATTTTAAATTCCCTATAAAATCGATTCGAATTTTATAACATTATTTTATTTATTTTGGAAAAAATAGACGTATTGATTAATTTTTGGAGAGTGACAACATGACGAATTGCAAATGGCCTCAAGTACCAGAACCATATTGGCAAAATGATTTAGAGATCCCACATTTTCAAAGCTTACAAACGGACATAAGTACAGATGTTACCATTGTAGGTGGAGGAATTACAGGGATTACAGCAGGCTATTTACTTAGTCTTAATGGGGTAAAAGTTACAATAATTGATGCGGGCAGAATTTTATCTGGGACAACCGGACATACAACTGCGAAAATAACAGCACAACATGGACTGATATATGACGAAATAATCCAACATTTCGGAGTAGAACAAGCGTTAATGTATTACCAATCTAATGATGCAGCTCGGGCATTTATTAAAAATACAATTCAAACGCTAAATATAAACTGTAATCTCGAAGAACACAATGCCTACATATACACGAATACAAAAAGTGAACTTAAAAAGTTAGAAAAAGAAGCAAAAGCATATGAAAAGTTAAATATAACAGGAAAGCTAGTTGAAACTACACCACTTCCTTTACCAATGATTAAAGCCATCTTAATGGAAGGACAAGCGCAGTTTCACCCATTAAAATATTTACTTCCTCTTGTTCAATCGATTATCGACAAAGGTGGCAATATTTTTGAACATACAACAGCTGTCGATGTAGAAACAGGAGTGTCTCCAAAAGTAATCACTCGTAATGGTAGAAAAATTACGAGTAAACAGATTATCTCTTGTTCCCACTATCCTTTTTATGACGCTGGGGGGTATTATTTTACAAGAATGTACGCAGAACGGTCCTATGTTGTTGCTTTTAAAAATAAACAACCTTATCCAGGTGGAATGTACTTAAGTTTAGATACTCCAAAACGATCAGTCCGAAGTATGAACAACCTTCTTCTCCTTGGTGGGGAAAGTCATAAGACGGGTCATGGGGTTAATACTATGAGACATTATGAAGCGTTAGCTACATTTGGCGAAAATATTCTTGGAGTTACCGACATTGAATATCGTTGGTCTACACAAGATTTGTATACGTTAGATAAAGTTCCTTATATCGGAACCATAACATCAAATAATAAAAATATATTTATAGCTACTGGCTACCGCAAATGGGGTATGACAAACGGAACAGCCGCGGCAATGATTTTATGTGATCTAATTACCAAAGGAGGACATCCGTACGAAGCTCTTTTTACTCCATCAAGATTTAAGGGTGACCCTTCGATTAAGACATTTGTTCAACATAATACTGATGTGACTCTACAATTTATCAAAGGCAAAATTGATATTAAAAACAAGCATCCTAAAGAGGTTAAAAAAGGGGAAGGAGCTCATGTAACTATAAATGGTAAAAAGTGTGGTGCTTACCGTGATGATAGTGGACATTTACACATTGTAGATTCATCATGTACTCATTTAGGTTGTGAAGTGGAATGGAACGAAGGAGAAAAATCTTGGGATTGTCCTTGTCACGGCTCGCGTTTCTCTATCAATGGCAATGTCATAGAAGGACCAGCGGATCAACCGTTAAAAAAGGTAAACGAAAACAGTACTACTTTATAAATTTTCAATTTGGAGTTTATTTCTATATTTTACATTGTTAAACAATAGTATGAACACGTCCATAATTTGTTATTTCAAAAAAATAATTTTATTATAAAAAAATATAGAAATATCAGATAAATATGATATAGTATTACATGGCAAAAAAACATTTTAGCGGTTTAAAGGAGGAAATTTACAACATGGGTCAAATTGACACAAACCGTGAACAGTGGGGATCAAGGTTAGGTTTTATCTTGGCAGCAATGGGGTCAGCAGTTGGATTAGGAAATATTTGGAGGTTTTCATACGTTACAGGAGAAAATGGCGGAGCTGCATTTTTGCTTATATATTTCTTTTTCATTATTTTCATTGGTATTCCAATTGTTATGGCAGAGTTTACAATCGGTAAACGAGCTCAAAGTGATGTAGTAGGTTCTTTTGAAGAAATAGCGCCTGGTAAACCTTGGGTAATTGCTGGTTTTATGGGTGTTGCATCTGCATTTATCATTTTATCTTTCTATGGAGTAATAGCAGGTTGGACAGTTAGATACTTCATTCATTATTTAACTGGAGGTATAACAGTTGAAAATGATGCTCAGTACGTTGATGTGTTTCTTAATTTTATTACAAATCCATTACAACCTCTATTATGGCAATTTCTTTTCATGGCTTTAACTATCGGAATTGTGTACGTAGGAGTAAAAAAAGGAATCGAGAAAACTAATAAGATTTTAATGCCACTATTAGCAATTCTTGTTATTATACTTGCTGGGTATAGTTTAACATTAGGTGGTGCGTCTGATGCTCTTTCATTTCTATTCACACCTGACTGGAGCAAGCTTTCTGACCCAAATGTTTACTTGGCAGCACTTGGACAAGCATTCTTCTCCTTAAGCTTAGGAATGGGAGCTTTAATTACGTACGGGAGTTACTTATCTAAAAAAGAAAAGTTACCAGGTGCCGCAGCTAGCGTTGCAGCCTTAGATACAGTATTTGCTTTAATTGCAGGGTTAATGATTTTCCCGGCAGTCTTTGCTTTCGGGATTCAACCTGACGAAGGACCAGGTCTTGTTTTTATCGCATTACCTAGTATTTTTGATAATATGGCTTATGGTACGTTATTCGGCGGAGTCTTCTTCTTCTTATTAGCAGTAGCGGCTCTTTCGTCGTCCGTCTCATTATTAGAAGTTGCAGTAGCATATTTCATTCGTAAGTTTAACTGGACAAGACAAAAAACTACTATTATTATCGGTGGAATTATCTTTATCATTGGAGTACCTTCTTCACTAAGCCAAGGAAATTGGTCACATATTACATTCTTTGGGGCTAGTATTTTAGATAGTATGGACTTTATTGCATCAAATATTCTCCTCCCACTTGGCGGGTTATTAATCGCTTTATTCGTTGGTTGGGGTTGGAAAAAATCAGATGCTCTTGAAGCTTCTGATTTTGGTGATACATTGCTAGGTAATTCTTGGATCTTTATATTAAGGTATTTTGCACCTATCGCAATCTTCATAGTATTTTTAGCTTCAATCGGTGTATTTTAATTAAGTTCTCTAGAAAAGCGCCTGGAGCTAGACAGTTTCTAAGTTAGAAATTTATAAATACTGATTATTCTAATAAAAACCAATCAGATGCTTGCCTGATTGGTTTTTATTTATATATTTTTATCGAATAATATTTTTCGGAAAAATATTATTCGATAAAAATATATAAAGGACCAACAATCTAAAATGTGTCAGCCCTCTATAATTAATATTAATTTTTTAATCCTTCAACAAACACTTTTACATTTTCTTTCATCATACCGATGTAGTTTTCGGCACCGCTACCTTCTTCTCCAACTGCATCAGTATATACTTCACCAGCAATTGCAACACCTGTTTCATTAGAGATCATTTCCATATAACGTTTGTCAATTGTAGACTCTACAAATAAAGCGGGAACATTATTTTCTCTAACAAAATCACTTAAACGAGCATATTGTTGTGGTGTACCTTCTTCTAATGAATTAATATCCCAAATTCCTTCCGTATGGAACCCATAATCTTTACCAAAATATTTAAAAGCATTTTCACTTACAATAATAACACGATGCTCAACTGGAATTTGCTCAAACTGCTCTACAATCCAATTATCAAGTTCTAGTAATTCAGCGATGTAAGCTTCCGCATTTTCACGGTAAATAAGTTCTCCTTCAGGATCTCTTTTAATTAAATCTTCAACCAAATTTTCTACATAAATAATTACATTTTTTGGACTTAACCAAGCATGTGGATCGGCTTCATTATTACCAACCAACGGGATTTCTGTTACACCATCAGAAAGAGTAACAATATCTGTATCTGAAATATTTGAAATTACTTTTTCTAACCATTCTTCTAAATCAAGACCATTTACGTAAAAAACAGACGAGTCGCTTATTCTACTAAAGTCTCCTGGGGTTGGCTCATATTCATGTGGCTCTTCTCCAACAGGAACAATATAATTAACTGTAGCACGCTCTTTAGTAACTTGCGAAATTATATCACCTAAAACAGAAAAGCTCGTTGTAATAAACAAACCATCTTCTTCTGACTTAGCCGTTTCTTCTGAACTACATCCAACAATTAATAAACCACACACAAAAATAAAACTTACAAATATTAAAAATTTCTTCCTAAACATTTTTTCACTCCTCACAAATCTTTATATAACAAAAAACGAAGTTAACAACAATAATCCAATCAAAGCATAATAGACAGTTAGTGTTGAAGATATTCGTTTTGTAATTTTCATTTGTTCAACAATCCTCCTTTTTCCCCAAACGAAATTTCTTTCCTCAAGGAAACATTTTATCAAAATATATAACACTCAAGTATTTATACAAAAAACTGTAAAATATTTAAGTGTTTTTTTACTTTAATGAATTTCATAATTGCTTATTTTCGCTACTATGAAATTCACTCACTTATCTTAATTTATAGTGTTTATCACAAAATTGTGCATGTATCTATTTTTTGTATATAGATAAATAAGTTTCCTTAGGGCAAAACTTATTTTTATTATAATAGATAGATAGTTTGTCTGTCTAGAATTATTTACAGAATTTTTTAAACTACTTTTATAGACAAGCAACTTAATGCTCTGATAATGGATATTTTATCAGTGTAATAATAATTATGGGGCTAACTCTTCTGTTGCTTACTTGCCTGTTTATTTGCTACTATTATCTATAGAATACTTAGGAGGCTAACATTTTATGATTCGAAATTTAGACGAGAGGGTTGGCTACCAAATCGGTGTTGCTGCACACCTTATCCAAAATACTTATAATCACAAGCTATCAGAATATGATTTAACGGTTGCACAAGCAAAAGTACTTTATATGTTAGTAAACTATGGCGAACAACTACAATCTGAATTACAAAATCGCCTTTTTATTAAAGGGTCGACGATGAATGGAATCATTGACTCAATGCTGAAAAAGCAGTTAATAGAAAAGAATGATAGTAAAACTGATCGACGTTCGAAAATTATTACCTTAACAGAAAAAGGAAAAATTCTTGAAGAAAAGTTATGGTTGAGTACCAAGGCTATGGAAATCGAACTAATGAAAGGCTTTTCAAATGAAGAAAAGCAATTATTGTTGGCTTGGTTAAAGAGAATTACAGAAAATTTCAAAAAATAGGTAATGAACCAACAAGATTCATAAAAGGAGAATAATATAATGCAAGAAAAACTTCAAAGTGAGCGCCTCGGAACTGAACCTATACCAAAGCTGCTTAGGAATTTATCGGTTCCTGCAGTCATTGGCATGTTTGTTATGGCGCTTTATAATGTCATAGACACCATCTTCATTTCTTACGCAGTAGGCATTTCTGCCGTAGCCGGATTAACTATATCATTTCCTGTACTAATGATTATTATGGCAATTTCAGCTGCAATTGGCGTTGGGGGAGCATCCGTTATATCTAGAAAGCTAGGCGCCAAAAAAATTGGAGAAGCTAATCAAGTCTTTGGAAATATAATAACAATGATCCTTTTTATTAGTCTGATCGGCTTTATTGGTGGCTTTACCTTATTAAAGCCAACGCTAGTTTTGTTTGGTGCTACATCAGATATTCTTAACTATGCATATGAATATATGTTTCCACTAATGCTTGGAACATTTTTCTTTTCATTTGGTTTTTCAACGAATAGTATTGTACGTTCTGAAGGAAATGCAAAATTTGCAATGAATTTAATGATTATTTCATCAGTACTAAATATTATTTTAGATGCTATTTTTATTTTAGGCTTTGGGATGGGGATTCGTGGTGCAGCATACGCTACACTTCTTGCACAAGCAGTAATAGCCATTATTACACTTCAATACTTTTTATCTGGAAAAAGCTCGCTTTCCATTACGGTCACTACTCTTAAACCGAAGTTCATAATAATGAAAGAAGTACTTTCTGTTGGTCTTCCTGCTTTTATGCAGCAAGCTGCTGGAAGTATTATGATGATTTCTATTAACGCAATGTTAATTCGTTTTGGTACTGAATTTCACGTAGGATTATATGGAATTATTCAACGGATCTCAATGCTTATGTTAATGCCTCTTTTGGGGATTATGCAAGGAATGCAACCAATTATTGGCTATAACCTCGGTGCAAATAATTTTTCTCGTTTAAAACAAACCGTATTACTCGGTTTAAAGGTTGCTACTCTTTTAGCAACAGCTATATTTCTCATTATGATGAGTTTCCCAAAATTATTTATAACCATATTCTCATCCGACCCTACGGTTATTGATTCTGGTACTGATGCAATACGCATCTTATTTGCGGCTTCCTTCTTCATTGGTGTTCCTATTGTTTGTGGGGGTATCTTCCAAGCACTCGGGAAAGTAAAAGAAGCGTTAATCTTATCAATGTCTAGACAATTTTTATTCTTAATACCATTAGTATTAATATTACCTCATTTTATCGGTGTAAATGGTGTTTGGATGGCATTCCCAATATCTGACGCTCTAGCATTTTTCTTATCAGGTTTCCTACTTTATCGAAACCGGAAGTTAATTCTTCATGAAGATGAAATACAGGAAGTAGTCCCCTTTGAAGGAAAGGTTTCAACAACATCACAATAAGAAACACAACGGTGGCTGTTGACGTGCTGAAGATGGTATATGCCATTATTGACATATACCTTTATGCTTAGGGGACGGTCTCAAATTTTTCACAACCTCCCTCGGCATACCTCCTACAATACTCTAGCTCAACCTTTTTTATTTTCGGAGGAAGCGCAAGTGCCTAGACATCATTCCAAACTTCATAATTTTATAATTTCTATAAAGCTGAACTTCAATCAGTGGGGTTTTTCCTTCATCCCCCACTGATTGTTAGTTCAACTTATACCACGGGCATAAGAATAACTAATCATCAGCTTCACTGATGAAAGTTATTCTATATCGGACCTTTAGGGGCAGTTTATCCCCCACCTAAACTTCTCGATTTTCTTACGTTTTGAGGTGGGGGTCTTACTTGCCCCTTAAGAGTGGGATAAAAAAGCTAATCAGGAGTAATATACTCTTGATTAGCTTTTGTTACATCTATTATTCTTTTATGAAAAATTTAATGACCGCTACAATATTTCGTGCCGTATTTTTCACATTTTCATAACCTTTTTCAAGAGCTTCTTCTAGAGAAACTATCCCTGGTACGACACTAAACAAAGCGTCGATTCCGTAATCATACACATTTTTGTAATCGTTCGTTAAGCTTCCAGCGATTGCTATTACCGGGACACCATGTTTTTTTGCCGTTAAAGCTACACACGTTGGAGTTTTTCCGTGAATAGTTTGATGATTGATTCCACCTTCACCAGTAATAACTAAATCAGCATCACGAACTTCCTCTTCTAACCTTGTTGCTTCAATAACTAAATCTCCACCTCTTTTTAATTCTGAAGAGAGAAAAGCAAGTAATCCTGCTCCCAGTCCTCCAGCTGCACCAGCACCTGGGACATGTTCGATACTTTTTCCTAAATCACGTTCAATAATTCTAGCATAAATAGCTAAATTTTCATCCAATAATTCGATTTGCTCTGGCGTTGCCCCTTTTTGTGGACCGTAAATAGCAGAAGCACCCTTTGGTCCAGTTAATGGATTATCAACATCACAAGCTACTTCAATGGTTACCTCTTTCAAACGAGGATCTAGAGTTGACACATCAATACGAGCGAGCTTCTCTAGACCAGCACCTCCTAAAGGTATTTGCTTTCCTTCATTGTCTAATAATTTCCCACCTAGGGCTTGAACCATTCCAGCACCACCATCATTTGTAGCACTACCACCAATACCAATAATTATTTTTTCCACACCTTTGTCTAGAGCTTCAATAATTAATTCACCTGTTCCCCAAGTAGTTGTATTCATTGGGTTTCTTTTTTCAAAGGGAACTAAGTGAATTCCAGATGCAGAGGCCATTTCAATCGCTGCTGTTTTTCCATCGCCTAACAAACCATAAAAAGCTTCAACTTTATTTCCCAATGGACCAATTACAGAAACTTTTTCAATAAACCCACCTGTAGCATCTACCAAAGATTGAACCGTTCCCTCACCACCATCAGCCATTGGAATCTTAACATAATTGGCATTTGGTAATAATTCACTTAAACCTTCTTCAATTGCATTTGCAACCTCTAACGCTGTTAAACTCTCTTTAAATGAATCTGGTGCAATAACAACCTTCATTAAAAACTCCCCCTTCTATAAAAACAACTTAAAGACACCGAAAATTAATGTTGATACAATAGCAATTGTTAACCCTACCACTGATTCATAAGGGATGAGCTTCAAACGTCCCTGAAAACTCATCAAAACGCTACCCGCTGTTGCATGGAAGAAGCTTCCGAGTGGTAAATGATCTAGTACAGTAGCACCTGCATGAATCATTGCCGCACCAGCAAGTCCAGCAACTCCTAATTCAAGCAAGGTTGTACTAAATACGCTACTTGCAACTGCAGCACCAGCTGTTGTTGAAACAGTTGCTGCTGACATAAAAATACCTGATACTGGTGCCAGTGCGTAAGATGGTAAACCAAGTAAGTCAATTCCATCGATCAACACATTTCGTAACCCTGAGTTTGAAATAATTCCAGCCAAAGTCCCTGTTCCTAATAACAGTACCCTTGTTTGTTAATTTTTTCGCAATAATATAAGTTACGATTAAACCGAAATCCCTGGGATACATGCTTCCTATAAGTATCTTGTAACCAATCAGAAGCTTCACTTAAGTTTACCAATAATAGGGGATGCATCGTGAAACTTAACACCATTCTTTGAAAGGTGAATAATTTTAAAGTCATCACGGACATTTGAGAATAGTAAGGCTTTAATTCCTAATTTTCCAAGCGTTAATCCAGAAACTACTTTTAGTACTAATGGCAGGATCTGAGTCTAGTAAATTAGAATGATAAAAAAGTTGAGACAAGCACCCATTTAACATTTGTATAATGTCCTGTTCTAGTAATCTGAAATCGATTGCAGAAGAATCGAAAAAATATAACGTTGTAACATGATTTATTTTTACATCATTTGCGTTTCTTTGTAAACGCTTTTTAAAAAGTTATTTTGAATCGATTTCATTTTATTTTTTCATTTATCACTCTCATTTCTAACGATTGTTTGAATAATAAGATTCAGAAAACACTAGGAGCTAGTTGATCCATAAAAAACAACTATTTCTACCCGTATTTTTAGAGAAAATGGAAAGGGATTATATTTACTCAATTAAAAGCTACCCAAATTACAAGAAGAGCTCCCAGTTTTTTAAAACTATTTTCTAAAAACTTATTCCTTTTCAAGATATTTCAATGTTTACATTTGTACCACATGATTCTCTAATCATTAAATTATCTTTTAAAACAAATTTTTTCTTTTGAATACTTTCACCATTAATTATCTTTAATAATAATTCCATAGCTTTTATACCAATTTCATATTTAGGTTGGTCTATTGTAGTAATATTCGGCTCATATAAAGAAGACATTTTAATATTATCAAAGCCAACGATGGCTATATCTTTCGGAACCTCTAATCCACTATCCTTTACAGCTTTAATTGCCCCAATAGCCATTTCATCATTAAATGTAAAAACAGCAGTAGGCGGACTTTCCAATGCTAATAGTTTTAGCATTTGATTATATCCGGAATCGATACTGAAGTCACCTTCTTGAATATAAGCTGAATCAATCTCTAAATCATGACTTAGTAACGCTTGTTGATAACCTCTTAGTCGGTCACGGCTAAGCACGACATTAATTGGGCCTGTGATATGTCCAATCTTCTTGTGACCAAGCGTTAATAAGTGTTCAGTTGCTTTTCTAGCACTACTAACGTTATCAATAGATACAGTAGGAACATTTAGCCCATCCATGTATTCACAGGCAAGTACCATTGGAAATTCATTAGAAATCGCTTCAAGTTTTTCTTTATCAATACGAGCGGTCAAGAGAATCATACCATCAACTTGTTTTTGATGAAGCAAATTAATATATTCTTCTTCCCTATTTATATTATTTTGTGTATCCCCTAGAATTACTTGGTAACCACTATTAATAGCAACATGCTCTATCCCTCGTAGTACTTCTGAAAAAAACGGGCTTGTAATATCTGGAACTACTACAAGTAAAATTTTAGTTGCCTTTGTTCTAAATTGTCTTGCAACAATATGAGGTCGATAATTTACTTTTTTGATAACCTCTAACACTCGCTCTCTTGTTTCTTTGCTAACCATATCTGGCTGTGTAAGAACTCGTGAGACAGTAGAAGGAGATACGTTTGCTAATTTTGCCACATCACTCATTTTCATAAAATTTATTCACCTACTTTCGTTCTAAGATGCAATATTATGAACTGATTATTTAATATATATTTATTTCTTTTATTGTATCGAAAATAAGCCTAGCTCATAATTATTATTTTATATATTTTAAAGAAAACGATTTCATTAGTTTTTTCAAAAAATCGTTTCTTTAATTATATATTACCATGAAAATGAAATAATTTTAGAGTTTTTTTAGTTTCTACCTAAAATTATTATACTTTATGATGATATAAAAACGGATTTCAACTCATTTACCTAGTATCATTTTGATAATGAAAAGGGATGTCTTATAGTAAGACATCGCCATAATCCTTATGCTTTGTTACTTGATTGAAATTCTCTCATTTTACTTTTAACAGTTGCCACGATTGCTTCTTTCCCAGGTGTTAAAATCGTTCATTAATTACCAAATGGGAAATACTCAATTAGATATTATACTATTTTTTGAGATTCTTAAATCATTTTTTCAAAGTTAGTAAAGTTCAAGAAAATACCTTTACTAAGTATTTCCAATGCATAGGTTTCCATTGTTGTAATAAAAAGTAATGTCCAGATAAGAAAAGCTCTCTTACAATCATTGGTTATGCCCTCTTTTTCAAGACACAATAAAACTCCCCTATGAGTTTTTCGTTTAATCAGAGAGGCTATTATTTTTATCTTTATGCAAACCTTGATATCTTGTAATAAAAAATAGCCAGTGTGTTAGTTTTAAAAAACGAAACACACTGGTTATTCATTGAAAGAAACCGAGAATAATGATTTAGTTCTGGATCTAATAAACAATACCCTTAAACTGTAACTTAACGTTAGTTAAAGTTTCTGCCTCAATTTGATCTTTGATCTTTTTTGCCTTAAATAGGGCATCCATCATCCCGTTTGCCTCAATTTTATATTCTTTATGTTGGTTGGTATTATGGGCTATATTGTAGAAAAAGATATATTGTTTCATAATAAAATACCTCCTTCATGAATAAGTTTTTAATTATTATTCTCTTATCCTATAATCCTTATACCTTGTGAAAATGTTTTTTCTTAACTTAATCTTATATAATATTAATTATACTTTCCAGTATTTAGTCAGATAGCTTTTCATACTTTTTGTGTGTATTAGAAAAAAGTAAGGTGTTTTACAAAGCTTTAAAACACCTTACTCACCAAATAATTGCATCAGAAACATTTAACACATCATAAAAACAATTTCTTAAATACTCTTTTTCCAATCAGTCGCAAATTTCTCAAGTCCTTCATCCGTCAGTGGATGTTTTGATAACTGGTCTATTACAGAATAAGGAATATTTGCAATATGAGCACCTACCAATGCCACACGAGTTACATGATCTGGGTGACGAACGGAAGCGGCAATAATTTGTGCATCTAGTTGATGAACTCGGAATAATTCCGCAATTTTGGAGACTAATTGAACTCCGTCTTCAGAAATGTCATCTAATCTCCCTGAAAATGGAGATACATATGTAGCTCCTGCTCGGGCAGCTAATAATGCTTGGTTTACAGTGAAGATTAATGTAACGTTTGTTTTTACACCCTTTTTTGAAAGGTAACGACAAGCTTCCAACCCATCAATTGTCATAGGAAGTTTTATCGTTATTTTATCGTCTCCACCATTAATTTTTATAAGCTCTTCTGCTTGTGCGATCATTTCTTTAGCCGTTACAGCATCTGGAGTAACTTCTGCAGAAACAGATTCAACTTCAGGTACTGATTGGCAAATTTCCTCAATACGGTCTTCGAATTTAACTCCTTCTTTTGCTACTAAGGAAGGATTAGTTGTAACGCCTGATAAAACACCAATTTTATTAGCTTTAATTATGTCTTCAAGGTTAGCTGTATCAATGAAAAATTTCATAAAAATTACCCCAAAATTTTTATAGTTAAAAAGTCTTGTTTCCATAAATGATTTTCAAAATGCAGATTTTACGTAACTAAGATTTTATATCGAACTAACTCGGTACAATCTCAACTAGATTTAGTTAAGATCGATGGATTAAAGGGATTAGGATTTCAATTATATTCATTAATTAATTTATTAAAAATCTTAGATCCTTATTTTGTTAAAATATTGTAGTTCTAAAAGCAGGTTACAAATGAGTATGATAAAGTGTAAGACCACTTACTTCTAAGGAGGCGATTTCGTGTCAACATGGATAGGAATTATTCTACTCATAGCCATAATTTTTGTGTTTTCTGTACTGTACACAAGAACTAAGAAGTCTAGCTCTAATGTTGAAGAAGGTCCAGAAATAATTTGTAAAAACTGTCAACATGTAATACCAAAAGGTTACACAAAATCACTATGTCCTCACTGCAATAAATTGCTAGTTTAATAAACTACCAAAAATCTTACCTTATCTTTATATGCAGAATACTCAAGGCTTTTATATACAAAAATTAATCTTTTACACGAAAAGCGCTCAGCTCACAATTGAGCGCTTTTCGTTGATTAAGAATAACTGAGTGAACTCGTTCTAGCTTCGCTAGAACATCGGAAATTCAGATGGAGTCTCAACTCCACTTGAATGGAAGTTCCCACCTACGCTACGCTTAAAGGTAGGGGACTATGACCCTGAAATACAAATCAGTTTTGATTAACACGCACATACTAGTTTCATCCTTACTAACAATATTTTCATTTGTAAAAGCAAATTATCTTTTACGGAAGCTCTTTAAGCCCTCATTTATTTCTTTTGTTTGTTTATAAACCTCTTTATACCATTTATTAAGTTCTTGATACCTTTCAACGTTTTCTAAAATCGGCTCATAAACATTTTCTTCTGCCGTAAAGATACTGGCACATTCTTGTAATGAACCGAACCAACCAGCTCCGTAAGCCGCTAACATTGAAGCACCTACTGCTGGGCCTTGCTCGCTAGATAGCTTCACAATTTTAGCATTAAAGACATCTGCTTGTATTTGTAGCCAAGTCTCATTCTTTGCACCACCACCGATAGAAATGATTGTATCGATAGTCTTACCACTCTCTCTAAAAATTTCGATCGATTCATTTAGTGAGAACGTAATTCCTTCTATTACTGCTCTTGCAAAATCAATACGTTTATGAGAAGCGTCCATCCCAATAAAGCTTGCGCGAATCGTGGCATCAGCGTATGGTGTTCTCTCTCCCACTAAATATGGTGTGAAAAGAAGCCCATTTGCCCCGATTGGCACTTCACCAAGTCCCTCTAACAGAGAATCAAACGCCTCATTGGAGGCAAATGTATCTTGAAACCAACTTAAACTATAACCTGCTGCTAACCTTACTCCCATCATGTAAAATGCATTTTCTTGCCCATGGTTAAAATAATGGACTTTGCCAGCAAAATCACGATCTTTTGTTTCTTCATAAGAACTACACCTAAGTTCCGATACTACAAAAGGTTTTCCCTTCTGATAAAATAGAAGTCCCAATTGCACCGCAAGCATTGTCGGCTTCACCAGCAAATACTTTTGTTAACTAATGCTTCATTTATTACTCTGCTAACGGACACAGAAGACCTTATTTTACCGATTTGAGCAAATTTTTGGAGCTATCGGACATGAGGTACGTTATTTCACGAAAATCTGCTATGTTTGGTACTAAATTTAGTAGATAACGAACCTGGTGTCCGTTACCCATTCTAAAATACCCCTTTGTTCACAAATAACGGCTCTCTTGTCCGATAGAGTTAATATAAAACAACATCGCTTATTACACTAAAGCTCTTCGTTTCTTGAATAAGTTGCATATCTATGGTTTCACCCATTACATTAGTCATAAAAGATATAATTTTCAGTTTATTCACCGGAAACGCTGATAAGATATAGTATAGTAGTAGCACATGTAAATAAATATTGGGAGAATGATGATGCATGAATAAATTTCATCATTATTTTTAGCAATGGTGATGATTATCGCTCTGTCGGACAAGTCTTCGCAAATACTGAAGTAGATTGTTTTTGTGATGATTTAGCGGATATCGACATCAAGCAGATATTTCTAAAATGAGATCATTCTGTAAATTAATAGAGTACTTGGTCAACTGAACCGATCAAAAACAAATTGCCATTCGCTTTTGCTCGGTTTTCTTTCTATTTATGCGCGATAACACCTCTCTTATGCGCGTTTCTCTTTTTCTACGTAATACAACCAAAACAGCGTCTTTACTTAGTACGATAATCCTTAATATACTGTTGAAAGTCCCATTCTTTTAAAAACTCCTGCGCCGACTTCCTTCCCAATTCTACTAAGTGAAGTTTTTGTTTTTTTGAAATTCGAAAATCTGTAGCACCAACTTCAATTTTTGAAATAAAAACGGTTCGAACCGCGCCATCCTTTTCAATATACTGTTTATCATGAGCCTCAAGCATCGTACGGATGATTGCTAAAGCTTTTGTCACTGGTCCTCTAATTTTGGTCTTTTCATTCAATAATTTAGGCCCAGACAATCGATAACCAATCGTTGGCCAACGTGGTATTCCTTCAATATCAAAAATCCAAATTGGATAATTACTAAGAATCCCACCATCAACAATTGTATAACCCTTTATTTCCTCTGGTACAAAAAAGAACGGGATTGAACTACTCATCTTTACAGCTTTGGAAATCGGAAAAGTGTCTGGATCTATTCCATAAAACGGGAGATCGTCAGGTAAGATCGTCATTCTGTTTCTAGAAATATCCGCAATGACAATTTTCAGCTTCCCTTCTGGCAAATCACCAAATGTCGTTTTCCCTTTCTTTTTTAACGCTTGTTCCATCCATTTTTCCAAAACCGTTAACTTATATATCCCATTTTTGAATGTTAAACTTACCATTGGACCAACTAGTGGGATTTTACTAAGCCATGTTTTTTGTTCAATCTCTTCGAACGGAAATTTGATCATTAAGTCTTTTATTTCTGAAGAACTATACCCCACTGCTAGTAAAGCTGCTACGATTGAGCCAGCTGAAGTTCCTGCAAGCCGTTCCCATTTGTAACCCTCTTCTTCAAATACAGAAATTGCACCTATATGAGCTAGGCCTTTAATCCCACCACCTTCAAAGACACCGTCAACTTTCATGAGGCCATCTCCCTTCTACTTTATTTTACATTTTATTAAGTAAAGAGGATGTACTATACCTGACAGTTAGGTAGTATGGTAAAAATATACCGAAATAAAGCCAACATCGCTTCTCTACAATGTTGGCTCTATAATTAAATGTTATTCAGCATACAATCTCCACATGACACTTTGGAAATCACCTTGTCTATAAGGAATGTTTATACCTACATTCATTAATTCCTCACCATAGTAAGACTCTCCAAGTTCAACAACTGTATATTTTTTGTTTGGATCTAACCCTTTAAGCTTCACCGTTATAAATGGCATGTTTGCTTCGTCTAATACTTTGAAATGGGCAAATACAGCTTTGTTTTTACCCTCGGAAACAAATGTCCAAGCTGTTTCGTTCCCTTCAAACGGGCTAGAAATTCGATAAAAATCACCAAATTGGATAACCGGACGAATTTCTTTATAGAAATTCACTTGTTCTTTCACGATTTCTTGTTCTTCTTCAGAAAGTTTTGTTAGATCAAGTTCATAGCCTAAGTTTCCTGACATCGCTACATGACCTCGAATATCTAACGATGTAATCCGCTGTACTTGATGATTAGGAACATCAGATACATGTGATCCCATTGAACTGATCGGATACACTAAACTAGTTCCATATTGAATTTTCAAACGAGAAATGGCATCGGTATTATCGCTCGTCCATGTTTGTGGCATGTAATACAACATTCCTGGATCAAAACGACCACCACCACCTGAACAACTTTCAAATAATATATGTGGAAATTTCATTGTTAGCTCTTCCATTACTTGATACACACCTAGCATAAAACGGTGAGCTACTTCTCTTTGTCTTTCTGGTGGTAAAGCTGCTGACCCTGCCTCAGTCATATGACGATTCATATCCCACTTCACGTATGTGATTGGCGAATTTGATAGAATTTCTGTCATCATCGCAACAATTTCATCACAAACTCCTTTTCTTGAGAAATCTAAGATTAACTGATTTCTTCCTTCTGAAAGTTTTCGATTTGGTACATGGATGCACCAATCAGGATGTTTTTTAAACAGTTCACTTTTTTCAGAAATCATTTCTGGTTCAAACCATAGACCGAACTCCATATTTGTTTCCGTAATGTCAGATGCAAGTGCATCTAGTCCATTTGGAAGTTTGTTTTTATCGACAAACCAATCACCTAGCGACGTACGATCATCATCACGTTTACCGAACCACCCATCATCTAAAACAAATAGTTCCATTCCAAGGTCTTTCCCTTTTTTAGCGAGGTCTTTGATTTTTTCTTCATTAAAATCAAAGTAAGTTGCTTCCCAGTTATTAATTAAGATTGGACGTTCTTTTTCTTTAAATTCACCACGACATAAACGCTCACGATAAAGCTTATGGAAGGTTCTAGACATGTCCCCTAATCCATTTGATGAGTAAACCATGACCACTTCTGGCGCTTGGAACGTTTGACCAGGTTGTAGGAGCCAAGAAAAATCAAATGGGTTAATTCCTACAGTTACACGAGAAGTAAAGATTTGATCTACTTCTACTGATGCTAGAAAATTTCCACTATATACGAAGTTGAAGCCATATGCATCACCATAATCTTCATTTGTATCTTTTCGAACTAATGCCATAAACGGATTTTGTTGGTGACTACTCGTGCCCCGACGACTTTCAATCGATTGAACCCCATTTCGAAGTCTTGTTCTTTCAATATGTCTTTCTCTTACATGAGCTCCGTAAAGAGTGATTAAATCATACTCGGAGTCTTGAAAATCGACATTCATACTAGCTACTTTTAATAGCTTTAGATCTTGATCTCCTCCATTTTCAAGACGTACAGAGCGCGTAATAACATCATAATTTTGAAACGTTGTATAAGATAAGATTACTTTTAAACCAATTAATTGATCTTCAAGAATTAATTCTAACGTGTCAGCCTCATCATCACTAACAACATAAGTTGCTGGTAGGCCCTCTAATTTCGGTTTTCCTTTTATGATATTGTGTGATACGTAACGAAGATCTGTTACTGTACTACCATTTTCTAATTGAATTTGATAGGCAGGCGAACGAAAATCGGTATTTCCATAGCCTGGATACTCTTGAGGAAGAGTATCCAAGGAAAAGGTTCTATCAGTAGCGGGCGCCGGATTCGCTGAAAAACCACGATCTAGAAATCTTACTTTATTTGCATGGTTATATTGTTTAATTTTTTTACCCCAATATTGATGAACTAAATATCCTTCGCCTAATACTTTCATGATATAGCTCGTATTTTTTGCTGTTAAATGAAATGTTTTGGTTTGTGTATCGAAAGTTATACCCATAATATCCTCCTCTTTTTTTATTTAATTGCTCCTTTTGTCACTCCACTAATGATCCATTTTTGTGCAAATAGATAAACGATAATCATCGGTAACAACGCTAATAAATAAGACGCAAACGCTAGGTTGAAATTTGTGCCAAATTGTGATTGGAATACGTATTGAACTAGCGGCAATGTGTGGTGACTTCTATCACTTAAGATAACTAATGGCAATAGGAAATCATTCCAAGCCCATAATGCTGTAAATATTCCAACTGTGGCATTCATTGGTGCGAGTAGCGGGAAAATAATTCTCCAAAATACTCCCCATCTACTACATCCATCTACAATCGCTGCTTCCTCAAGTTCTTTCGGGATAGCTTTGATGTATCCTACATATAAGAAGACGTTAAATGCCAACCCGTATACGATATAAAGAAAAATCAAACCTGTTGGATTTGTTAAATTAATCGCACTCATTTGTTTTACAATCGGTAACATGATGATTGGAAACGGTACAAACAAAGCACTTACAAAATAGTAATACAAAAACTTAAACGTTTTTTTATGTTGATTTCTCGCAATTGCATATGCAACCATTGAATTGGTTAGAAGCGTAAAAACGACCGCAAAAAATGTAATATAGAAACTGTTTTTAAACGCATTAAAGAAATTAGTCATTTCAATTGCAGTTGTAAAGTTTGCAAAATTTAACTGACTCGGTAGTGCTAAGATCGATTGAGCTGTTTCTTGTGGTGTTTTAAAAGCATTAACGACTGTAATATATATTGGAAAAAGAATGAGAATGGTTCCTATGATTAAGAGAGTTGTAACTTTCCAATTGATGCCATTACGATTCATTACATCTCAACCTCCCTTTTCTGTAATTGACGAATTTGAAAGACTGAAAATCCTACGATGACGATAAAGTAGATGACTGCATTTGCTGACTGGTAAGCAAATTCTCCACCTGTAAATCCACTACGATAAATTAAAATGGAAATCGATTCTGTTGCTCTACCAGGACCACCACCAGTAAGACCCATAATGTGATCAAATACCATTAGGAAGTTTTTCATCGCTAAAACCATATTTATGGTAAAGAACGGCGCAATTAATGGGAATGTAATTTTCCAAAATTCCTGCCATTTGTTTGCCCCATCTAAATTAGAAGCCTCATATAAATCATCTGAAATTGTACTAAGTCCAGCTAAATATAAAATGGTATTAAATGCCGCCGCTTGCCATACCGCTACAATAACTACCCCAACCCAAGCTAAATCTGGATTACCTAGAATACTAGATGCTAAAAAAGTAATTCCTAAATTTTGTGCAATTGTTGGTACAAAAATAGATAAAATATAATTAAAGATAAATCCGACAATTAAGATACTTAAAATATTCGGCATGAAATATACAGCACGTAAAGCACTTTTAAACTTAATTTTTGCATTTAATCCTAATGCAATCAAAAGACTAATAATATTAACTAAAACGGTTGAAACGATCGCAAACTTAATTGTAAAGAAATAAGCATCCAACGCCCTTCCATCTTTAAATACGTGAAAATAGTTTCTAAATCCAACAAACTCCCAGTCCCCATACCCTCTCCAGTTTGTAAAACTGTAAAATACACCTTGTAAAACAGGGAACGTATGAAAGGCAAAAAAGAGAATTAATGCTGGAAGAACCATGAGTAAGTAAACAGTTGAGGATTTTTTATTATTCATACTGTAGCCTCTCCTTTAGTAATAAAAATTCTTATAAACTTTCATTTTATTGACTTTAGTTTTACTTCTACCTTAAGGCCATAACATTCATGTTCATTCTTTCATGTACAAGTTAGGAATTCTTAAAGTAGAAGTAAAACATTTTTATAAGAAGGGGAAAGGTTCTTCCCCCTCTACGCTTAAACTATTGACGTGCTTTTACTTTGTCGTATTCGTTATCTAAGGTTTGTAGGAAGCTATCGACATCCTTATTAATTAACAACTCTTGTATTAAGTTATCAAAGCCCATACCTGGAAAGTAGTAGTGGTCAGCGAAGCTAGTAATTCTACCTTCTTCAAAGTTAGGACGTAAATCAACTACTGTCGGATCTTCTTGAATAACACCTTCTACAGCTGAAAACAGTTTTTGTTGATCAATATAGTATTGCATATTTTCTTCTTCTAAAAGGAAATCAATAAACTTCTTTGCTTCTTCAGGGTGTTTTGCATCAGCTGACATTGTAAGTAGGATATCTACACCTGAAACTAGACGATTTGCATCTGGATCATTTGTTGCTGGAAGGGCAAATGCACCAACTTCAATATCTGGGTTAGCATCTTTAATTTGACCAATTGCCCAAATTCCTTGCATGTACATAACAGACTCACCATTGGCAAAAGCGGCATTTCCTAAACCATAATTCGAACCAAAAACATCGTTATCTGTGTAGTCTAATAGCGTTAACATTTTTTCAGCAACTTCACGGTAACGCTCTGAAAAAGTAGTTTCACCAGCAGCAAGTTTGTCAAAGAAATCGTCTCCATGTAAATTTGATGCTAATGCATTCCATGGTGGAAGTACCGTCCAAGATTCACCATATGTTGAAAAGAATGGTGTTTCTCCAGCGGCTTCGATTTCTTCAGCTATTTCCATCAATTCATCCCATGTAGTCGGGATTTCTAAACCAAGCTCCTCAAATTTTGTTTTATTGTATAAAACTGTGTTTGCATTTGCAGAATGTGGTAATCCATGAATTCGATCAGAACCAGTAATTCTACCGATCATTTCAAAATAAGATGGAATGATTCTATCTACATTTTCATTTTCAGTAAAATCATACAGTACTCCTGCCCTAGCTAACTCTCCATAAGTCACGTTCCCATTAATACTCATAATCTCCGGGACATCGTTTTGAGTTAATCGAGACATTAATACCGTATCTGACTCAGGAACATTATTTTGAGTAATTTTAATATTCGGATTTTCCTCTTCAAACTTTTTAATCAAAGTATCAAATGTACCAACCGCTTCTTGTTTAAACTGAAAGAATTCTAAATTAACCGTTCCATCTGCACCACTTGCACCTTCTTGTTGTGTATCACCGGCACCACATCCAACTAATAAAGCTGCTGCAATAGAAAATGACATAATCGTTGTGAATATTTTTTTCATAGGTTTTTCCCCCTTAAAATTAATCGCTTTCATTTTTAAAAAATAAAATATGATTACTTCACGCCGTTTACATTAACTTACACCACCACCTTTCAGTATTAATTTTCTGGTTAAGTCTTTCCACCGCATGACTCTCTTATGATCAACTTTGTTGGTACAACGACTTTTAGAGGAACTTCTCTTCCTTTTATTCGCTCTAATAGCAAGTTCACTGCTGTCCGTCCCATTTGTTCACTATAAATCTTAAATGTTGTAAGAGGTGGGCTTACAAATGCAGCCATTTCAATATCATCAATACTAACAATCGCTACATCTCTTGGAACATGAATATTCGCTTCATGTAATGCTCGAATTGCACCGATGGCCATTGGGTCACTGGCAACAAAAAATGCTGTAGGCATATCTCCTTTTACTATGGCTTTTTTCATTACTTGATAGCCACTTAACGTTGACCAATCTCCTACATATATATCTTTCGAACTAAAAACCCCTTTCTTTTTCATCATAGTTTCATAGGTCTTTCTTCTAATTTCTTCACTACTTTCAACCTTTGTTAGACCGAAATCATCATTAAACCTTTGCTTGTATTCAACTCCACCTATAAAACCTATTTTTTTATGTCCTAACTTGAATAAGTACTCCATCACTTTCCTTGAACACTCTTCAAGATCACATATAATAGACTCATAGTTTTCTGAATTAGAATTGCTATTAACAAAAACAACATTTTGATTATGTTTGTATATTTTATCTAATTCATCTATATCTACATCACCTACAACGATTAATCCATCTAACGCTTCTAATGAATAATCATTAGAACTACCTCTTACACGAATTGTTTTTACTATTTCCAATTCTAAGTCAATACATTGCTTTTCTATCCCTTGACGGATAGATAGGAAGTAAGAGTCTTCGTACTCCTCTTCTTGACTACACCACATAACAACACCTATGTTCGCGCTTTCATTAAAGCTATTATTTTGAACATGCAGCTTTTTTTTAGAAGAATACTTAAGCTCTTTGGCAACATTTAAAATTCTTTGTCTTGTTTCTTCCATAACTGTAAGTGTTTCATCGTTGTTCAAGACTCTGGAAACTGTTGAAATGGAGACATTCGCTTCCTTCGCTATATCCTTAATCGTAGCCAATTTTTTCACCCAATCTTTCAATAACAAAACAAGTAAAGTTTTACCTTATATTTTACTCGTTTCTACGTGATAATTATAAGATAACAGAATAAGAATTCTATTTCAACACTTTTTTTACTAATAGATAAAGTTTTCAAAAACGCCAACAACACTAGAAAAACACTACGTATCAAATCATTCAAAGGAAAGGGTACAAATATACACAAACAAAAATACAAGTAAAATTTTTACCGATATTTTTGTTTGTAAAAAGTTTTATATAGCCAATGTTAGTAAAAACACAAAAAAAACAAGCTATAATAATAGCCTGTTTTTTTGTAGATTTTGCTTATTTTTAATCAAACTGATTTGTTCTTAAGGGTCAGAGATCGCCACCTCTAAGCGTAGCGTAGGTGGGGACTTCCATTCAAGTGGAGTTGAGACTCCATCTGAATTTTCGATGTTCTAGCGTAGCTAAAACGAGTTCTCTTTGCCCATGATAATACTTATACAAAAGTTATTGGTTACCACCGCATGAATCCCTTACAATTAACTTCGTAGGAACAACAACTTTAAGAGGAATAGTTCTGCCTTCTATTCTCTCCTGAAGTAAGTTGACTGCTGACCTACCCATTTGTTCGCTATAAATTTTCACTGTCGTAAGTGGTGGACTTACAAAACCCGCCATATCAATATCATCGATACTAACAACTGATACTTCTTCTGGCACTTTTATACTTGACTCATGTAAAGCTCTTAGAGCACCAATGGCCATCGGATCACTAGCTACAAAAAAAGCCGTCGGTATGTTACCTTTTTCGATTGCGTTTTTCATCATTTGATAACCACTTGCGGTTGTCCAGCTACCTATGTAAATATTTTTTTCATCTAATAATCCATTCTTATTCATTATTGCTTCATAAGTTTTCCTTCTAATTTCTTCACTACTTTCTCTCTTATCAAGCATTTTTTCATCGTTAAACTTTTGCTTGTATTCAACTCCACCTATAAACCCGATTTTTTTATGCCCTAAATGAAATAAGTAGTTCATGATCTCTTCAGAGCATTCTTTGAGATCACAAATAACTGCATCATATGTTGTCGGGTCTGGGTCATTATTAACAAAAACAATATTGGTATTCTGATTGTATACTTTCTTTAGATCGTCTAGATCTACATTTCCAACTGTAATAATCCCATCTAATTGATCAAACGAATAGTCTTTGGAGCTACTTCGTACACGTATTATTTTTGATAACTCTATCCCCTTTACTGAACACTGCTTTTCAATGCCTTCACGAATAGATAAAAAATAAGGATCATTAAATTCATCTTCTTGAGTCGCCCACATAACAACCCCGATGCTAACGCTTTCAGGTTGATTGTTATTTTGATTCCTTCTTTTAGGAGTATAATTAAGCTTTTTGGCAATAGCTAAAATTCTTTCTCTTGTTTCTTCCATTACTGTTAAAGTTTCATCATTATTCAAAACTCTAGAAACAGTTGAAATGGAGACATTCGCTTCTTTTGCAATATCTTTTATCGTAGCCAATTTCGTCACCACCTTTCATAGTAAAAAAAGCCTATTGAAATAATATATAATAATTTTAAACGAGAACGAATTCATATATATATTATGATAGTAAAAACCACTGTTGTAAACAACCTTTGTCCTCTATACAAAACCCCCCTTACTTAGCAACTTAGCAAGGGGGGTTTTGTATAATTAGTGATTTCGTACACTTTTTTCATTTAGGTACCTATAAAGAAAGCTCGACCTCAACTCCATAATGGTCAGATATAATCGGCTTATTTTTATGGTTAAAAATAACATTTGATTTTTCAACATTACATTGAAAATTTGAAAAAATATAGTCAATCCTTAAATCACGTTTATTCTTATCCCAACCAGCAATTTTCCCGATCACTGTTTTCCCACTATCTTTTTCTTTAGCTAAGTCAAAAGTGTCGTAATATCCATTAGCTAACATATAGTCATAACCTTCATCTTCAACAGAAGCATCACTATTAAAATCACCCAATAAGAAAACTTTTTCTGATTTTATTACATGTGAACATAATAAATCTAACTGTTTTTTTAGCGGTTCTTCTTCATCGCCCCACCATCCAAGATGACATGAATAAAAAGAAATTGGTTCATTATTGTAGGTAATTTTCGCCCCAACAATTTTTCTTGTTTTATGATATTTGGTGTTTTCCGACTGGGACACAAAGAATGAATATTCCTTCTCAATTTTGTGTTTCGTTAAAATTGCTAGTCCTTCTTCATATACTTCATATGCGAAATGAGAAAAGTCCCAAAAATAATTATATTCCTCTACACCAAGTTTTTTTAATTCATCTAATAATACGATCATGTAATTATCTTTTTTGACATTGCGATCTAATTGCTCTTCGTCGACTGACTGACTGACTTCTTGTAATGCGATCACATCATAGGAATTTTCTTTTATGGTTTTCGCTAAAGTCTTAATTTTTTCTAACTGTTCTTCCTCTTGCCATGCATGGCAATTTAATGTTAATAATTTCATTTCATTTAAGCCCCTATTCGGTCTTGAATATCTGATTTTAGAACATCTGCTTTCGGTCCATAAATAGCTTGAACTCCCTTATCTTTAACGATTAATCCTAAAGCTCCATTCTTTTTCCACTCTTGCTCTGATCCGACGAGGGCCGTATCTTTTACCGTTACACGAAGTCGAGTCATACACGCATCAACGTCAACAATATTATCTCGTCCTCCTAATAAAGCAATTATTGAATTAGCTAAAGAATGATCATTTTCATTTGAAGCAGTATTTACACCTTGTTCGTTTCCATCATCAATATAATTGCCCAGTCGTCCCGGGGTCGCATACTTAAATTTATTTATCATAAAATTAGCAACAACGTAGTTTAATACAAAAAAGACTATACAAGCAGCAAAAAAGTAGGCGTAATCTAACCATAATCCTGCTTTCATAATCATCGGTGTTCTTGTTAGTAATTCAATCATCCCCATAGAGTGAAGACGAATATCAATAAGATCAACAATAGCGAAAGCAAATCCAGTCATAATTGCATACACAACATAAAGAACAGGCGCAACAAACATAAACATAAATTCAATTGGTTCTGTAACACCAGTTAAAAATACTGCTAAACCTGCTGAAAAGAACATTGATTTATATTTTGTACGTTTGTCAGGATCAACATTGCGGTACATGGCAAATGCAACACCAATTAAAGCTGCAGTAGATAGAATCATTTGTCCTACTTTAAAACGCGCAGGAGTTACTTCATTTAACAGTTGATTATACCCCGCCAAATCTCCTACTGAACGTAGATTATTCAAATCAGAAATCCAGGCGAACCATAAAGGGTCTTGACCTGCAACTGTCTGCCCAGCATTAGCTCCAGATAATATCGTATAAGTACCTCCAAGTGGTGTAAAGTTCATCGGAATTGTTAACATATGATGTAAACCAAACGGAAGTAATAATCGTTCTACCGCACCAAAAATGAATGGTGCAAAAAACGGAGCTGTTTCTCTCGACGTTGCTACCCAACGTCCAAATGCATTTAAGTTCCCTTGAATGACTGGCCAAATAATTGACAATACTACAGCGGTTACAATTGACCATAAGATTACGACGAATGGAACAAAACGTTTACCGTTAAAGAAAGCTAGAGCTTGTGGTAGTTTATCATATTTATAATATTTATTAAATAGAGTCGCTCCCAAGAATCCGGAAATTATTCCAATAAATACGCCCATATTTAAGGCTGGCGCCCCTAATACATCCGTGAAAAAATCTTGTACAATAAGTTCACTACCAAAGAGCGAAGTAGCAGTGGCTTCAGAATCTCTTAACATACTATTATTAACACCAAAAATTGTACCAGTAACACGGTTGATGACGATAAAAGCAACTAGTGCGGCAAAAGCTCCACCAGCTCGCTCTTTTGCCCAAGATCCACCAATCGCTACAGCGAATAGAATATGCATGTTACTAATAACGGCCCAACCAATCCCTTCAATTACCGCAGCACTGGTTTGAACGAGACCTAAATCAACTTCAAACATAGCAATCATTTTACCAAGAGAAATCATAATCCCAGCGGCCGGCATAACAGCCACCACCACTATTAGTGCTTTACCAAATTTTTGCCAAAAATCAAACGATGTGATTTTCATTTTTTTCATCTCCCTTTATTTTTTGTTTAGCTTGAGCAAACGTTTGCGCTTAGTGGCAAGAAAAACCTTAGCTCCATAGTTCACGGAATGTCAAATGTCACTGGAATTTATTTATATCAGCTGTTATATCGCTTCCAAAAAGGACTGATAAGTTGAAGTGACCGAACTCGTGGGCGTAGGAGCTAGATAGCTTCCAAGTAGGAAATAAAGCTGAACTTCAATCAGTGGGGGTTTTCCTTCATCCCCCACTGATTGTTAGTTCAACTTATACCACGGGCATAAGAATAACTAATCATCAGCTTCACTGATGAAAGTTATTCTATATCGGACCTTTAGGGGCAGTTTATCCCCCACCTAAACTTCTCGATTTTCTTAAGTTTTGAGGTGGGGGTCTTACTTGCCCCTTAAGAGTGGGATAAATTAGTAAATATAATTATATTAATTTGTATACTCTAGCTTCATATGGTTTTAATAATATCTTATCGGATACAACTTGTACCTTATAATTGCTAATATATAATTCTTTTGATTTCTTATTTAAATCTGAAGGTAAGGTAATACTTGTTTCTTCACCATATAAATTAGTGATAATTAAAAATTGTTCATTTTCTAGGGTTCTAGTATAAGCATAGACTTGTTCATGTTCTTCTAAAATCAAATCATAACTTCCATAAATCAAAGCTTTTTCCTGTTTTCTTAGTTTTATAAGGTTTTTATAAAAATGATAAATTGAATAACTATCTTTTATCGCTTGTTCAACATTAATTTCTGTATAATTAGGATTTATTTTTAACCAAGGCTTACCTTCTGTAAAACCTGCATTTTCTTTATCGCTCCATTGCATTGGTGTTCGAGAATTATCACGACCATTTTTCCAAATAACTTCCATGATTTCTTGGTGTGATTTACCAGCTTCTCTTTCATTCTTATAGAGATTTTTAATAGCTACATCATTGTAATCTTCAATTGAAGAAAATTTTACATTTGTCATTCCAATTTCTTGTCCTTGATAAATGAACGGGGTCCCTTGCATAAGAAAGTACATCGTTGCCAGAGCTTTGGCTGATTTATCTCGATACATATCACTATTTCCCCAAGTAGAAACTGAACGAGGCTGATCATGGTTTTCCAAGAATAAAGCATTCCACCCTTTACCATCAAGTTCTTTTTGCCATTTTGTAAGAGTTTCTTTTAGACCAGCTAGATCTATACCTGTATCCGTACCTTTCCCCCACAAGTCTAGATGTTCAAATTGGAATACCATATTAAAATAACCATTTTCTTCACTTACCCATTCCTCTGCATGTTCTGCTTTGACTCCATTAGCTTCACCAACAGTCATAATGTCATATTTATCAAATGTTTCTTTTTTCAACTCTTTTAGAAAAACCTCGATCCCTTCTTGATTCATATGACCGTCTAATGATGGAACATACTTTAGTTTCTTTGGGTTTGGCAGATCTGGAAATCCAGCAACTTTTTTAATGTGAGAAATGGCATCGACGCGGAAACCATCAATCCCTTTATCTAACCACCAATTTATCATTTCATATAAGTCTTTTCGAACGGTTGGATTTGCCCAATTTAGATCTGGTTGTTTTCTTGAAAACACATGCATGAAATATTCTTCAGTATTCTCGTCATATTCCCAAGCAGAGCCGCCAAATATTGATTCCCAGTTATTTGGTTCATTATCTTTTTCACCAGGGTGCCAAATATAGTAATCTCTATATGGGTTTTCCTTTGAAGAACGCGACTCAATAAACCAAGGATGTTCATCTGATGTATGATTAATAACAAGGTCCATAATCAACTTCATATCTCGATTATGGACTTCAGCAAGTAGCTCATCAAAATCAGACATTGTTCCGAAATCAGACATAATTCCTTTATAGTCACTAATATCGTAACCGTTATCATCGTTAGGCGAACTATAAATAGGACAGATCCATATTACATCAATTCCTAGTTCTTTTAAATAATCAAGTTTCGAAATTACACCTTGAATATCACCAATTCCATCTCCGTTAGAATCCATAAAACTTCGTGGGTAAATTTGATATGCAATCGCTTCTTTCCACCAGGTTTTCTTCATCTTTTTTCCTCCAGTACTGTTAAACTCTCTATCTACTATCTTTCTTACACTAAAATACCACAGTATGCCACAAAGAGCAACCGTTTGCACTGAATGTTGTGAAAAAAATATTTGTCCCTTTTAAAAATTAGACACAGCTATTTAAAAGCTGTGTCATCATAAATGATACATACAAATTAAATTTTCGCTTTTTCCCAGTCAGCTGCAAATTTCTCAATTCCTTGATCTGTTAACGGATGTTTCGATAATTGCTCAATAACAGCGTATGGAATAGTTGCAATGTGAGCACCAGCCATAGCTACACGAGTTACATGGTCTGGGTGTCGTACCGAAGCAGCAATAATTTGAGAATCAAGTTGCTGAATACGGAATAACTCAGCAATTTTTGTTACTAATTGTACTCCATCTTCAGATATGTCATCAAGTCTTCCTAAAAACGGAGAAACATATGTAGCACCTGCACGCGCAGCTAAAAGCGCTTGGTTTACAGTAAAAATAAGTGTAACATTTGTTTTAACACCTTTTTTTGAGAGATATCGACATGCAGCTAATCCCTCAATTGTCATAGGAAGTTTAATCGTAATTTTTTCATCGCCACCGTTAATTTTTAAAAGTTCTTCTGCTTCTGCAATCATTTCTTCAGCAGTCACAGCATCAGGAGATACTTCTGCAGATACAGATTCAACTTCAGGAACAGATTGACAAATCTCCTCGATACGGTCTTCGAATTTAATCCCTTCTTTTGCAACTAGAGACGGGTTTGTTGTGACCCCAGATAAAACACCGATTTTGTTAGCTTTGATTATGTCTTCAAGGTTTGCAGTATCGATAAAAAATTTCATGAAATTATCCTCCATATCTTCTTTTATTTCATACTTTGATTAGACGTCAACCCAGAAAAAGATACATTTACATAATTTTAAGCGTTTCCAACTTTTTGGTATACTAATAGATTTTGAAAATTTCGAAATGGGTTAAATTAACAATAATATAAACTGATAACGTTGTCAATAAAGGGAATTTTCAAAGCTCATAGGCTGTTTGCGCTAGACAGTTTTCAAGTTAGAAATTTATAATTTCTTATCTTTGAACAATAAAAAATCCCCCTTTTCATAACTAGCCACCTTACTTATAAACATAATAAGGAAGTAAAATCAAACCAGCCTTCAACATTTTGTTGAAGGCTGGTTTGATTTAAATTAATACTTATTATCTTTTAGCGTATAATATTGTTTGACGATAAGGTTTACCAATGTACTGTCTTTTGATAACTTTGTATATTTTTCAATCGCTGCTTCTATTCCTTCTTGTTTTATTGTTGCTTGTAATTCCATTGCTTCCTCATCATTTGTATGATCGTATAATAGGGTTGCAGCTATACCTTTAGCTAGAAAGATAGGTTCTTCTCCTACCATTTCAACAAATTGCTTAGCAGGGCTTAAAAATCTATCATTTGGTCCTAGTTTTCTAAGTGGTGAACGTCCAACTCTTGTTACTTCGTCAATAATAAACGGGTTTGAAAAACGCTCCATAATTTTTTTTATATAGTTTGAATGAACCTCACGATCAAATTGATATTTTTTTATTAATAATTCACCAGTTTCATTGATTGTATTTTCAACAAGGTCTCTAATAGCTGCTATTTTCATAGTTTCATTGATTGTATCTATACCAGAATAATAGCCTAAATAAGCAGCAGTCGTATGGCCAGTATTCATCGTAAATAATTTTCGTTCAATATAAGGGTTTAATCCCTTAACATACGTAATACCAGTTATTTCTGGTCTTTCACCTATCATCTGTGTTTCATCTACAACCCACTCAAAGAAAGGTTCAACCATCACCATCAATTTATCCTCATTTGATTGGTTCGGTACAATTCTGTCGACAGCAGCATTTGGAAATGCAAAATATTGTTTAAATGCTTCTTTCTCATCGTCACTAATCTTTTCATACACTTTTTCTTCTAGAAACGTACTACCACCAACCATATTTTCGCAAGCAATAATATTCAATGATTTACGGTTTTTCGTTAACCTTTTTTTTAGACCTTCGGCAATAAGACCTGAAATCAATGGAAGTATGCTTGGACCAACAGCAGTCGTCACTAAATCAGCATGTACAATTGCCTCAATGACCTTCTCTGGATCCAACTGGCTATTGATGGCTTCAACATCCTTAACGATAAGTTCCTCCCGAGACTTTTCAGCTAAAACAATTCGATATTCTTTTCTATCATTTATTAAATCAACAATTTCTTTATTTACATCAACGAAGCATGTTTTGTAACCAGATTGATATAATAAACTCCCAATAAACCCTCTACCGATATTCCCCGCTCCAAAATGTAATGCTAACATTTAGTTCACCTCTTCAAAAATTGATAAGATCTCTTCTTTTGAGTCTGAATTAATAATTTTGATCACATTTTCTTCTTCAGAACATACAATTGCGATTTGTGAAAGGATCTCGAGATGTTCATTGTCTTTTCCGGCTAAGCCAATAAATAGCTTTACGATATTTCCATTTCCGAAATCTACACCATTTGGTACTTGTACAATCGCAATACCAGTTTCTTTTACTGACTTCTTAGCTTCATCTGTACCATGAGGAATAGCCACGTAATTCCCCATATAGGTTGATGATAATTCCTCACGTAAAAACATTTGATCGATATAATCTGAATTAACATAACCATTTTTCTCCAAAATGCTTCCAACTAATTGAATTGCCTCTTTTTTATTAGCTACTTCTGCGTTTAATAAAATATTTTCTTTAGGTAAAATTGATAATGTCATAGTTAAACACTCCTGTTTTCGTTAATTTTTTCATATATAAATTGTTCGAATTTTGATGTTAAATGTGCAGAAAGTAAGTTCTTATTCTTTGATTGAAAAATTTCCACACTCTTTTCATCTTCAATAATTAATGCACTTATATAACTCAACACCTCTAGCACTTGCTGCGTGGAATTTAACGGTGAAAGTAATAGCAATATATTGTCTACGTCAATCTGACTTTGATCCATCCCTTTTAAACTCATAGGACTACTAAGATTAATGATTTTAAATGATGGTATTAAGACGTGATCATTTCGCGTATGAAATAAAGCCATGTTCGTATCAGGTATCCCTAACCCCCCTACACGTTCTCTCTCGAGTAAAGCGCTTACAACTATTGGAGTTTCATTAATTACATCTAGTTTATTTAAGTGTTGACAAACAGTAGTTAACACTTCTTGTATGGGTAAAATTTGATTTATTTCTACTATTTCAAAGCCCTCTAATAATGTCACAATTACGTCAGAGTATACTTTTATGTTGTGTAGTTTTTGTAACGTCTTTTTTGTGTCATAGAGGGAGACATCTTTAAAAACATTAGTATGATCCTTTGCTACTAGTTGACTACCTTGCTCAGTTATCCGTGATTTAATCAATTCTATTTCAGACTCTGTTAATATGGGGCTGACGAGAATATAATCTTTTGGTAAATCTGGTGAATCAATCGTAGAAATAACCAAATCATATTCACGTAAATCATAGTTTCTAATGTCAAACAACGATATATTTTGTAAATCCTTAAGATTTGGTATTTCTTGTTGAATTCTATTTGCTAACATTTTAGAGGTACCAATTCCACTAGAACAAATGATTAGTGCTTTTACATTTTCTTTTGTTTTTCTACTTATTAACACTGATCCGAAGTGAAGAACTAAATAGCCAACCTCTTCATCTGGAATAGTTAAATGTGGAAAAACCTTTTCTGTCCCCTCTTTTACAATAGTAAACAAATCTGAATAGTCGGATTTTATTTTTTCTAATAGCGGATTACTAATCCCCATATGTTGTTTTATCCGATAAAGGGCAGGCCGTAAGTGAGCAATTAAACCTTGAAAAAGTGAATGATTATTTGATAAATCCTTATCTAGATATTTTTCAACGTAGTCGATAAGGCTTTTTGCTTTTATTGCAATGTTAAAACTACTATCTTCTAATAAGAATTCCTTATCGTGTCTAAGTTTTGCTCCTCTTAAATGCATAGTAATATATCCAGTTTCTGCTTCAGGAATATCTATTTCATATACTTTTTGCAATTTTTCTATGATCTTTTCGGCGATACTATACTCAACTGTGTCTTTCAATCTTCCTAAATAACCTTGATCAATTTGAATGTTTTCTCCTTGCATAATTCGCTCGATGGCTAATGAAAGGTGAACAACCAATCCAATATAGGCACTATCAGCAATGGAATAGGGTAATTCGTTATTTATTTCTTCGAGCACCTTTTCCACAATTAATAACTTTTTCTTTTCAACTAATCCTAATAACCTTTCTGAAGCAGAAGTTACTTGATGGGTTGATTTTCTTTGTATGTTTTCTCTAACAAGTGATAATAATTCAAATTCATTAACATTTTGCGAAATGATACTACTCATTGCTCTTCGCTTTGATGATTCACTTCCAAAGATTTCAACACCATAGCCTCTTTTTCGGATCAAGGATAGGTCAAATCTATTCAGTCGCTCTTCTAACTTTGTCAAATCGTTACTTACCGTAGCAATGGTTACGTTTAAATCATTTGCTAAGGAAATCAGTTTGATTGGTTCAGTTGCTTCTAGTAAGGTACAAAATATGACCGTCTGGCGTTCTTCTGGAGTATATTCATTATGGGATAAATTAAAGAGAAACAATTGTAGCTCCTCAATACTTTCCGTGCTACCATTCACTTGTATCCCTAACCCAGATTTTTTTAATAATGTTAAGTCATATTCTTTTAAAATATCTTCGACTCCCTTTAAATCTCTATGAATTGTACGAACACTTACATCAATTCGGTCAGCAATTTCCTTAACAGTAATACCTTCAGCTCTCGTAAGTAAAGTTTCAAGTATTTGTCTTTCTCTAGCAGAAATATACATTGCCATCACTCCATTTTCTTCGACCATATGCCCTACTATTTTTTGTGACAAAATTAAACTTTATTCTTACAAGTTAATAATAAACCGTTTACAACCACTACCACAACAAAAGGAAAACCTGTTTTCGTCTAAAGCATTGTTGACATTTTTTAATTAGTTTTTATTTTTCACTATACAAAAGAGGACGAAAAAAATAGAAAAGAGCTGTAGAAACTCTTTCCTATTTTTTCATTTATTTAAGATTCTCAACTAGTTCATCATATTTTGGACTATTTAAGAAATTTTCTACAGAAATATGTTGAGCGTTTGGTAACTTCGCCTTAGCTCGATCTGTTAAATCTTGATGAGTAACAACAAGATCAGCATCTGCAGGTAGATTATTAATTGACGTATTTGAAACTGTAATATCTAGTCCGGCTTTTTTGAATTTATTTTTGAGAACTGAAGCTCCCATTGCACTTGAACCCATTCCTGCATCACATGCAAAGATAACCTTACGAACATTCTCTTTATTAATTTCTTTTGTCTCTTCTTTCACTAAAGAAGCAGCTGTTTCACTTTTTTTCCCTTTCATTCCTTGCATCTTTTCAGCTGCATTAGCTAAATCGTTTGTCTCTTCATTTTGTTTGCTTGCCTTTAAGATTAATGAAGATATTACAAATGAAACTGCTGTTGCAACAACAACACCTGATAATACAGCAAAGTAATCTCCTCTAGGTGTCATTGCCACTAACGCGAAAATACTACCAGGTGATGGAGCTGCTACTAATCCAGCACTAAAAAGGTTAAATGTAAAGACACCACTTGCCCCACCTGCAATTGCTGCAATAATTAACGCAGGCTTCATTAAAATATATGGGAAGTAAATTTCATGAATACCACCGAAGAAATGAATGATTGCTGCTCCAGATGAAGATTGTTTTGCCATTCCTTTCCCAAATACCATATACGCTAACAAGATTCCAAGTCCAGGACCTGGATTTGTTTCAAGTAAAAATAGAATAGATTTACCCGTTTGTGCTGCTTGTTCGATTCCAATCGGACTTAAAATACCATGATTAATTGCATTATTTAAGAATAAGACCTTTGCTGGCTCAATAAAAATACTTGCTATTGGTAATAAACCTGCTCCAATAATTGCTTCTACCCCAGATGCTAGAAACGTATTTAATCCTAATACTACTGGACCTACTGCTTTAAATGCTACTAACGTTAATATCCCTGCTAGAATTCCCGCAGAAAAATTATTCACTAACATTTCAAAGCCTTGTCTAACTTTCCCATCAATCTTTTGGTCGAACTTCTTAATTAAATATCCACCAAGAGGACCCATAACCATTGCCCCTAAAAACATCGGGATATCCGCACCAACAATAACACCCATTGTTGCTGTTGCACCAACTACACCACCACGAACATCATAAATCATCTTACCACCAGTGTATCCTATCAATAATGGCAATAAATAAATGATCATTGGTCCGACTAGTTCTGCTAAACTTTCATTTGGTAACCAACCAGTAGGAATAAATAATGCCGTTATAAGACCCCATGCAATAAATGCCCCGATATTCGGCATGATCATACCACTTAAGTAACTTCCAAAACGCTGAACTTTAACTCTGAAACCTTTATTTGAACTTGTATTATTCATCATTTAGTTCCCCTTTCAATATATGTTTCTTACACTTTTTATAATAAAGCGTTTACAATCATTATTCCATTTAAAGAAAAGTGCATTTTGGCAAGGGGGTTGTTGTCATTTTTAACAATCCAAAAACTGTAACTATTACTAGTATGGGGTACTGAACTTATTTTTAGGCAACGTTACAACAATATTTTAGAAAAGAAAAAACACACAAGAATTTATAATCCTCGTGTGTCATTCATTCAACTTAAAAAAATTGCTCCATATCCTATTCCTAATAAAATAACGAGAGCTGGATGAACCTTCCATTTCTCTAGTAATAGAAAGCTGACAAGCAATAGAATGATTGTTTGCCAAATACCTACACCAACGTTTGAGCTTTCTATAAATCTAAAGGCAAGAACTCCTAATAGAATCGCAATGGTTGGCCGAATCAGCATTGTCATTCGTTTCACTTTCGGTGATTCTTTAAACTTATATAATATTCCAAGTAAGACAATCATCAGTAATAACGATGGTGCAACTGTTGCAAACACTCCAACAAATGCCCCGAACACACCACCTACTTCATAGCCGATATATCCTGACATTTTCGTAGCGATTGGACCTGGCAATGCATTTCCTAAAGCTAGAACCTCACTAAATTCTTCAACTGTCATCCATTGATAGCGGTTCACTACTTCATATTGGATAAGCGGAATCGAGGAGGGGCCGCCACCATACCCTACAATACCTGGAATAAAGAAAGCTAAAAATATATGAAGATATATCATTGCACGTTACTCCTTTCCTTTTGCCCATGGTCTTTTGTAGGTGCGTTAGGCTTAAGTAGTGCATAGGATAATAAAAGTGCGATAACGATTCCAGGATGGATATTTAAAAATTCAATGAACAACAAACTTGCAACAAGTAATAGAATACTTATTCCCCATCCAAGTCCTTCTTTTGACTTTTGAAAAAATTGCCACGCCAAAACTGCTAGCATAACGGCAACAACTGGAATGACTCCTTTTGTTATCCCCGCCACCCACGATTCATCTTTAAATTTCGATAAAGACGTTAATAAGACGATCATTAATATAATTGTTGGAACAATAGATGCAATAATAGCGGTTAACATTCCTGTTAAACCAGCAACACGATACCCTATATAGCCTGCCATTTTTGTGTTTATCGGACCTGGAAGAGTGTTCCCGATAGCAAGTACATCACTAAATTCGTCATCACTCATCCATTTAAACGTTTCTACAACTTCTTTATGGACGAGTGGGATCGAAGAAGGACCACCACCATAACCTAACATCCCTGATCTAAAAAATGCGATAAAAATATTTACGAGAGTTTTCATGAAAAAAATCCCACTTTCATGAGTAATTTTGACCTAACCTTATTACAATTATTTCTTCATAAGCTTATATTAACAACGATAATTTTAAAAACAAGATTACTATATTAGTGACCGATTGCAATCCCATCTCCACGCGGATCCGCTCCACCATATTTTACATTGTTTTCATCATCAATTAGTATAACACCAGCGTGACCCATGATGTCTGTAAATTCTTCGACAGCTTCTATGGAATGACCTTTCTTTTGTAGTTCATTTCTAACTTCCTTTGATATTCTAGATTCAATTTTTAAACGATTAGAATTTGCCCCCCAAGTTCGTCCATATAACCATCTTGGCGCTTCAATTGCTGCTTGAATACTGTAATTGTAATCAATAATTCTCGTAACAAGTGCTGCCTGTGTTTGTGGTTGCCCTTCCCCTCCCATCGTTCCATATACTAGATAAGGAGATTTCCCACGAAATAACATCGCTGGATTAAGAGTATGGAAGGTTCGTTTATTTGGCTGCAAGCAATTAATATCATTTGGATTAAGTGAGAAGAAACTACCTCGGTTTTGTAGCAATACTCCAGTTCCCTTTGGGATTATACCAGAGCCGAAATCATGATAGATACTTTGAATTAATGAGACTGCATTTCCATATTGATCGACTACACCGAGCCATACTGTATCTCCTTTTGGATCTAACTGCTTTTCCATACTTAGCGTTTCAGCTAAGTTAATTTTAGCCGCTAATTGTTTGCCTCTTTTTTCAGATATTAGTTCGTCAACAGGTATGTGAGAAAAGTCAGGATCTGTTAACCATTGGTCGCGATCACAAAAAGCAAGCTTTGTTGCTTCAACGATTAGATGAATGTATTCTGGTGAACCTTCCTCAATACAAGTTAGATCAAATTGGTTTAAAATGTTTAAAATCGATAATGATGCCAACCCTTGTGTATTAGGTGGAAGATTATACGCTGTATATCCACGATAATTAACAGATATTGGTTCAACCCAATCAGAACTATGCTTTCTAAAGTCTTCTTCAGTCAGTAAACCTCCATTTAATCGTAGATCATCTACAATTTGTTTTCCAATCGAACCTTGGTAAAATGCACGACTTCCTTCATTGGCAATTGTCTCTAATGTAACCGCCAAGTCGTGTTGCATCATTAACTCTCCAGCTTGATAGAGTAAGCCATTTTCTTTTAAGAAAATGTTTTGAAACTCATCAAATCTTTGTAAATTTCTAAATTCATCACTTTTTTCAGCATTTATCTTGGTCCAATAAGCTTGGCTAGGCGTTACTGGAAATCCATTCTTTGCATAGCTAATTGCTGGTTGCAGAAGCTCTAACCAAGGTATATCTCCATCCAAATAACTTTTTGAATATTGATACGCTTGATCCCAACCTGCTACAGACCCTGGAACGGTGTTTGCCGAAAGATAGCCTCTAGCTGGAATAGTTTCGTACTTTTGTTTTTGATAGAAATCAATTGTAGCTAACTCTCCAGCACGTCCACTACCATTTAACCCTTTTAACTCTTGCTTTTTAGCATTATAGACGAGCCAGAAATTATCTCCACCAATACCATTCATATGTGGATAAACGACAGAAATGGATGCAGCTGCTGCAATAGCCGCTTCTATTGCATTTCCACCGTTTTGTAGTATATTCATCCCTGCTTGAGTCGCTAAATAATGGGGGCTTGTGACCATTCCACTAGGAGCCATTGTTGTTGGTCTATAGGAAAAATGTTTATAGTTTCTCATTTTGATCTCCCCCGTTCTTTTTTTATATTTACGAAGAGTAGCCTGACAAATTAGTGATTTTCCATTAAGAATATCTTACTACCTGATTTTTCAAAGCCTCTAACCCATCAATATGACACTCAACTATGTCACCATCCCTAATCACCGTAGAACCTGGAGTTCCAGTCATAATAATGTCTCCTGGCAATAAGGTCATTACTTTTGAATGAAACGAAATAAGAAATGCTGGTGGAAACTTCATATATGACACACTTTTTTCGTGAATTGTTTCTCCATTTAATACGGTTGCTACATTTACGTTAGCTAAATCTCGTACCTCATCCTTCGTTAAAAACTGTGGGCCAAAGCTAAAAAACGTATCGAAACTTTTGGCTCGTGCTAAAAAGCGTGGATTTATTGCGTGAATATCACTAGCTGTCATATCCAATGCTGTTGTATAGCCAGCTATAACATCTTCTACTTCATCCTCTGAAATATTTTTGCAACGCTTACCGATAATGATAGCTAACTCTCCCTCTGCTGTTGTACGTTCTGACTGCTCTGGTAGGATAATGTGATCATTAGGTCCAATTAGTGTTGTATCTGGTTTAAAAAAACTAACAGGATCATCATCTACATTCACTTTCTCTATTTCTATTAAATCTGTTACATAGTTCATCCCAATTCCCCAGATTTTTCTTGGGTTCCTATATAAAGGAGCGTACTCTACTTCAGTTTGTAAAGTCATAGGGTATGTTTCCAATCTTTCTTTGCCACCATTTTGATACCATTCAATTAATTCGTTTAATTGACCTTTTTCAATGATATTGAATAGGTTTAAATCAAAAGAAAGACCCTCAAATTGATTTATCGTTTCTAGTAAAACTATTCCTTTTGTCGAGAAAACTGCGGCTAGTTCTTGATCATTATGTTTAATAGTAGCTAGTTTCATCACGTATCTCCTCAACTATTTTTTATTTGTTTCTGTTGAAATAACGCTTTATGTTCCTCAATCCATTCAAGTAATCGTAAATCTTGATGTGGTCCTGCAATAATCGACAAACCAATTGGACTTCCATCTACATTTTGCATCGGAATTGTCACTTGTGGTAACCCTGCTAACCCCGCAATACAAGACAATTGCAATGTTTGTTGACGACGTAACTCTATTTGCTCACCAGATAAATTTAATAATGGTGCTTTCCCTGGAGTCGTCGGTATAATGAACAAACCATCTTCCCCAAGTAACTCTATCAAATGGTTTTTCATTCGTTCTCTTAATAGTAATTCTTGGTTAATATCACTTAGCGTACTTGCCCATTCAAACCGACTGTCAATATCAGGACCGAATATAGGATTTTCTTTTCGGATCCATTCACCGTGTGTGTTCCAAATCTCTATTCCTTGTAAAATACGAAATACATTCATCCATTCCTGTAAACCTCCTTCTGAAATTTCTATCCATGAACTCTGCCCAAATAAACTCTCAAATCGTGCAAAAAGAGGGGAAAATGCATCTTTACTTTCATCATCCGCTAAATCCCATGCTTCATTTACAAACATATACCGATTAAATTTTTGGTTAGACAATTTTTCTGGTAATAAAATTCTACCAACTTCTAGAAGTACATCAGAGTCCTTCGTCATCCAACCGACTGTATCAAAGCTAGAAGCTAACGGGATTACGCCATCTATTGGAACTACTCCATGTGTAGGGCGAATTCCATAGATCCCACAATACGCTGCAGGAATTCGGACTGAGCCACCTGTATCGGTTCCTAATGCAAAGTCAACAAGATTACCCGCTACTGCAACCGCTGATCCACTTGAAGAGCCACCTGGTATACATTCTGGAACTTTAGGATTTACCGGTGTTCCATAATGATAGTTTTCGCCGTTTAAGCTATACATCAATTCATCCGTAATCGTCATTCCTGTTAAACTTGCGCCATTTTCTAATAACCTTTGAATGGATGTTGCCGTTTGGCTTGCCGCTTCATGCGTGCGTAACCAATCTGGATTCCCTGCGCTACATACATGCCCTTTCACACAAAAAACGTCTTTAACAGCAAAAGTTTGCCCAGTTAACAATCCTACTTTATAAGCTCCAACAATAAGGTCTTCCCGTATAAATGCATTATAATGCTTCATCACACACCTCCATGTATCATTAAAATAATAACGAAACTTTACCGGATATTACTTTACATGAACACGTCCAACGTTTTTATATACGTCTAATGCTGCTTGAACAGCTTCACCTTTATGAATGTTTGCACCGTGATGAAGAAGTACCGCTTCAAGTGCCCCTAATGTTAATAAAACATTTCTTTGTTGGCAGCTATACCCCATCGTTCCTACTCTCCAAATTTTCCCATGCAACGGTCCAAATGAGCTCGCTATCTCAATACCAAAGTCTTCAAGAAGCATCGTTCTTACAGCATCCCCGTTTACTCCTTCTGGAATGTTAATACACGTGACGGTAGGTAGCTTAAAATTCGGATTACCAAATAAACTAAGTCCCATAGCCTCTATTCCCACAACTAATGCTCGTTCATTGACGCGGTGCCTTTCAAATCTTTGTTGTAGGCCTTCTTCTAAAATAATTCGCAACCCTTCATATAATCCATATAACATCGAAGTAGCTTCTGTATGATGATTGAGTCGTGCCGGGCTCCAATAATCTTGAAGTTGGCTCAAATCAAAATAATTGCTACGAATACGTCTATCAAAATTATTCATGGATAACTGCGTTTGTGTAGCGAGTCCTTTTTCAATTGACTTCCTTTGCATTAAAATTGTTTCAATGCGGTCATTATATGTGATCGGTGCCATTCCAGAAGGTACAGAAAGACATTTTTGTGTTCCTGTAATAAGACCATCGATCATCCACTCATCCGTTTTCACATCAGTCCCTGCAACAGTCGCAACCGCATCAACAATGAGTAAAACGTCAAGTTCACGACACGCATAACCAATTTCTTTTAAGGGCTGCATTCGTCCAGTTGATGTATCACCATGAACCATTGCTACAACTTTCGGCTTCACTTTTTTTATTTCTTTTATAATTATCTCAGGATCGAATACTTCCCCCCACTCACAAACAAGTGAATGAACTCTTGCACCACACCGTTCAGATATTTCAGTGAGTAAGCCACCAAATCTACCAAAAGAAGGGATAAGCACACCATCTCCTTCTTCAATAACACTACATAACATTGCTTCAATTCCCGCTCGTGAAGTTCCATCTATCGGAAACGCCCAATGATTGTTTGTTTGCAAAACCTTACGTAATAATCCCATCGTATCATTCATTATCGCTGTAAACTGTGGATCAAATTGTCCTAGAATCGAACTAGACATTGCTTTTAAAACTCTCGGATCCACTTCAACTGGTCCTGGTGTCATAATCGTACGTGCTGGAATGTGTAAATGCCCTATATGGTTCATAAGCCTTGCCTCCTTTTTATTGAGCTAAGTTAACTAAAGTGTTGAATAATACTTGTGTTCCAATCGCACAATCTTCTGTGTCCGTCCATTCTTTCGGATGGTGACTAATCCCATCTTTTGAGCGAACAAAGATCATTCCCATTTCCGTTATATTAGCCATTATTAACGAGTCGTGTCCAGCCCCACATTGTAATTTCATTGTTGGTTGATCTAGTTGATGACAAGCCTCTTCAATAGCTTCCATCACTTTGGGTGAGCACACTTTCGGATCTACAGACTTTTTCACATCGACTTTAGCGCTAACTCCTCTTTTAATCGAAACTTGATGAATCGCTTCCCTTACTTTGTTAACCATATCGATTCGTTTTGTTTTATCAATATGACGAAGATCAATTGAAAATTTGGAAATCCCAGGAATAATATTCACCCCACCTGGCTCAATTCTTAACTTACCTACCGTTCCAACTCCACCATATTGAGTCGCTATTTTTTCCACATCTAACATCACTTCTGCCATCGCTAATCCTGAATCGTATCTCATGTTCATCGGAGTTGCACCAGCATGATCTGCATGACCTTCAAAGGTTACTTCCATCCATACAGGTCCTTGGATACTTGTTACAATTCCAATGGGGAGGTTGTTTCCTTCTAGCACTTTCCCTTGTTCGATATGCATTTCTATAAAAGCTTTGATTTCTTCTTTGTTGCGGATTGCTTCTTTATATCTTTCAGGTTGAAATCCAGCTTGGCAAAATGCCTCTTCATATGAAACTCCTTCATCATCTCTTAATTGAAGAATCGTTTCATCTAACTCTCCGGCCATCGCCTTACTTCCGATATACCCTGTACCAAATCGCGTTCCTTCCTCATCGGTAAACGAGACTACATCAATTGTGTTCTGTAATTTTATTCCAGATTCTTTTATTGATCGTACTGCTTCAATGGCTCCTAAGACACCGAGAGCACCATCAAACCTTCCACCTTGATAAACCGTATCAATATGAGAACCAGTCATAACGATCGGTTTCGTTTGATCTACACCTTTTAAGGATCCAATGATGTTTCCTACTACATCAACCTTTACGCTAAGCCCTGCTTCTTTCATGAGTTCAATTACATATTTTCTGGCAGCTAAATCTTCCTTTTGAAGAGACAATCTAGTTATTCCTTCTTCACTAATGTTTTCTGACGCACCGAATGTAGCTAGTTTCTGTAGTGAACTCCACAGTCGCTGTTGATTAATTTGATAAGTGGCAATCAAGACAATCCCTCCCAATAGTTTTCTATTTTTTCCTAGTATAATAAACAGACCTTCGTACAGTCATTATTTAAGATAACTAAATTCTATACTGCAATTTATTCAAACTAAACAAAGATTAGTGTAGAGCGAAATTGAAATTCTTCATAGTAACTAGCTGTACAAGGACCATATATGTAAAGTAACCTTACATATAATTCGAAATAAATTCACTTAAATAACAATAATTCATCCAAAAGTTGATTTAAGGCTTTTCCAATTAATTACTATAAAAAAAATAAGTCCCCCATCTTTCGGGGACTTAAGCATTTTAATTCTCATTTAGGACTTCGTTTAACAAACTAAAGTCTGTATAACTATCGAAATCTGGTAGGTTCGTAATGTTGTTCATTTCTAATAAAAACTCAGCAATTTCGTTTGAACCATCAATCATCGCCTGTGGAACTTCCATTGAATACACATTTCGTCCCATCATTTCCTTTACTTCCTCAAGCGTTAAATGTGGCATTTCTTCTTGTAATATCACTGCAGCATCATCACTGTTGGCATTAATATAGTCAGTTGCACGATTTAATGCACGAAGAAGAGCTTTTACTGTATTTGGATTTTGCTCTAAGTAATTACGATTTACTTGGAATGTTGAGTAAAAACGCATCCAATCAACGCTTCCGTCTTTTTCTGGTAAGTGAGCCTCTGTTCCACTAAAAAGTAAAGTTCCGCCAATTTCAATAGCTTTTGTAATCCATGGTTCCCAAGCAGCCATAATGTCAATGTCACCGCGTTCAAGTGCAGCAATTTGGTCAGCAGGAGCAATATTAACAAACTGTACTTTTGAAACGTCTACTCCCATTTCTTTTGCCATGTTTTGAAAAGCAATCATGATTCCAGCACCGTTAACCATTCCAACTTTTTTCCCCTCAATATCTTTGGCACTAGTAATCTCAAGTCCTGGACGCGCAACCACTGCTTGGGTTCCTGCAATGTTAGCCATCGGTGCAACAATAACTGTTGGAATATTATTAGAAGAAACTGTAATGTTCGTAATCGTAGTTTCAAAGCTTAACTGAGCATCACCACTAGCAATCATTGGTCCAATATCTGGTCCAGATTGAACAAGCCTGCTATTAACATTTAATCCTTCTTCGGCAAAGTACCCTAGTTTATCAGCAATGATTTGTTGTCCAGAAACTTGGGGACCAATTACTCCCCATAATGTTACATCTGTTTGCTCAATTTCTCCGTTTGCTTGTGGGTCAATAGTTTCTGAAGCAACTGCAAGATCCGTCGTTTCTTCTTTCTTTGCTACTTCCTCTTGACCACATGCACTTAGGACAAAGAGACTTAATAAACCAACTAGTAATGCTGTGTACCACTTGCGATTCAATTTGCTCCAATTCATGTTCACCATCTCCAATTTGTTATTTTTTATTAACCGCATCTGTAAACTGTGTTCCTTGTTTCCAGCGGAAGATACGTCGTTCAGTCATTGTAAGAATTCCTGCAAAAATCGAATAAAGTAACCCAATTAAAGCACATGCAAGAAACATATTTGCCATCATGAAAAAGTTACGCGAGTCAATAATCATATAACCTAACCCAGCATCTGCTCCAATCATTTCGGATACAACCATTGCCGAAAATGCAACAGCTAAACTTACACGCATGCCAACAAAAATAGCCGGTAACGTTGAAGGTAATATTATTTTTTTAAATACCATTGCTTGTGATGCCCCTAGTGATAATGCTGATCGTATTAGTAAAGGATTTACATTCCGGATACCATCAACCGTATAAGCAAGCATAGGTAAAGCTGTAGAATAAGTAATTAACGTTAATTTTGATACTTCTCCAACTCCTAGCCAAATGATAAAAATAGGAAGAAACGCAAATGGCGGAATAGGTCCAATCATATTCACTAACGGATCGAGAGTATTTTCAATCCATTTGTAGCGTACTATTAAAAATCCAGCAGTAACAGCTAAGATAACTCCAAGAGAAAAACCAACTGCTAAACGAGAAGTACTAGACCAAATATGTTTCCAAAGCACTCCTTGCTCGATCATCCGTAAACCAGATTGCAAGATATCAGTTGGAGTTGGAAGATAGACAGGATTAAACCAGATAAAATGAGCATTCATCATCCCAAAAATTTGCCAGATGACAAAGAAACTAACGATTGTTACTCCCCTTTGGAACGAGTCATTTTTTAATACTAAAAATAAATTCTTTTTTTCCTTAGTAGGAGTTGCTTTTGTATAAGCAGACGTTACTTTAACTGATTTGACTGTACTCATTTTGCTTCTCCTCCATTAAAATAGTTTCTAACTCTTCTGTTAATCTCGTAAACTCAGGATCACGTTGATCACGTGGCCGATCCATATTCACTTTATAATCAGCTGCAACCTGACCTTCTTTCATCACAAGTATTCGATCCCCAAGATGTATCGCTTCTGAGATACTATGGGTAACAAAAATAACAATTGGTTTTAACTCTGACCAAATTCTTGTCAATTCTCGTCTCATCGTCTCTCTTGTTAAAATATCTAATGCTCCAAATGGCTCATCCATTAATAACACCTCAGGTTCATTTGCTAAAGCCCGAGCAATTCCTACACGCTGTTTCATGCCACCTGACAATTGAGATGGATAGTGATCAGCAAACTCCGCTAAACCAACTAACTTTAAGTAGTAGTCTACTTTTTCATTTACTTTTGTTTTGTTTTCTTTTTGAATGGTGGGCCCAAAAGCAATATTTTCTCTTACTGTAAACCAAGGAAATAAGGCGTGTTCTTGGAATACAACTCCCCGTTCTTTTGCTGGACCTTTCACACGATTTTCGTTTACATAGATTTCACCTTCGTCTGGAGTTAAAAATCCAGCAATCATATTAAGTAAAGTAGATTTCCCACAACCACTATGACCAAGGATGCATACAAATTCCTCTTCTTTGATGTTAAAGTCAATTTGCTTTAAAACCTCTTTTGAATAAAAAAACTTACGAACACCACTTACTTGTAAACTCATTCAAGTTGCCCCCTTTAATAATTCATTTCAAGTATTCAGTTTTTTGCTGACCTCAATCCATCTGTTTCGGTGCAACTTATAGTCCTATCTTAAAGCGACTAGAGAAGATCGTCATTGGTCACTATATACAAAAACAAGTTTCCTATTTGATCACTTCATCTAACGTAATTAGTTTCTAAACTAATATTTGTAGTGTTATGGTCCCTTTTTTGGTCAAAAACAACCTTTCTTCGGCCAATTGTGGCAACTATTTTTTCTGTTGTTTCTACTTTTTCATAAGGAGAATACATGTCGAAATAAAATGTCAGATTTGATAACTATATATTTTTCATCTAGCTTAAAAATTGTCAGATCTGCATCATTTCCATCCTTCAATTGATCTTTTGTTTCGAAGTCCGAAGCGTTCCCCTAAATTATTGATAGGTTAAAGCAGTATCCTAAATTGATAAAAGTGTTAATTTATCAATAAAAAATGGAGCACCAATACTGATTTGGCACTCCAAAAAAAGTTATTTTTCCAATTTTCTCTACACTAAGTACTTATGATGAATTCACAGGCACTTAAATACAATAAAGCTTAACTATCAAACTCTAAATATCTTTCTATGAGACTATTGATAATCTTTTTACCCAAATAAACTAGGTAACCACAAAGACAAAAATGGGATATATGCAACAAGAAAAACAACCACTGCACCTACTAGAAAGAAAGGTACAACATCTTTCGTTGCTTTTTCAATACTGATATCAGCTAGGTGACATGAAATAAATAAATTTGACCCGATCGGTGGTGTAAACAGACCTAGAGCTAACGCACATAACATAACAATGGCAAAATGCATTGGATCAATTCCAATTCCTGTTGCGATAGGAAAAAAGATTGGTATAAATAGGAATAAATTTGGCACTAATTCCATCACCATTCCAGCTGCAAATAAAATGACAATCATGATAAATAACAAGAGCCAATCAGCTAACCCTAAAGATAGTAGCAGATCGGAAATTAGCTTAGGAATCCCCTCTCTTATTAATACGTAAGTAAAAATCATTGAACTACAAATCATAAACATAACGATTGTTGTTCCATACACGGTGTCTCTAATTGCTCCAATTATATTTTGAATATTTAACTTTTTATATATTAAACTACCGACAATCAATGCATAAAAAACTGCTAAAGCTGCCGCTTCCGTAGCTGTCGCAATTCCAAATACAATTGCCCCTATTAAAAAGATAGGTAAGACAATCGCCCAAGATGCATGCTTTAAGCTTCCCAATAATTCTTTAAATGAAGATTTACTCTCCCGAGGATACCCTCTTTTTATCGAGATAATAATCGTATACAACAAGTAACTAATTCCAATTAAAATCCCTGGAAGTACACCAGCTAAGAACATTTGGCCTACTGATAAATTCGTTAACCAAGCAATTATAATCATCGTTGTACTTGGTGGAATAATAATACCAACAACAGAACTTGATGCATTAATTGCAGCTGCAAATGATGATGAATATTTTTTCCGCTTCATTTCAGGGATTAACACACTTCCCGTCGAAGCAGCATCAGCAACTGAAGAACCAGATACCCCAGCCATCCCCATACTTGTAACAACCGAGACACATCCTAATCCACCTGGCAGCCTCCTAACCATTACATCAGCTAAATTAATGATACGATGAGCAATCGTTCCTTGTACCATTAAATGGCCTGCTAAAATAAAAAATGGAATTGCCAAAAAAGCAAATGATTGAGTATTTGAAAAAAAACGCTGTGCAAGCATTGACAAAGGAATACCCTCTATAAGAATATATAACAATGATGATGCTCCCATCGCAAAGGCAATTGGAACACCAAATAGTACCAACAAGACGAAACTAACAATCATCATCCAAACCATTTCAAACCTCCTTTCTAGTATCTTTTATACTATTTTTTATTAATTCAAATAATTGATAAGTTAAAACTACTGACATTCCAACAAAAGCAAAAACTCCTGAAAGATACAGCCAATTCATTGAGATTTGAAGAACTGGGAACTTCTGAGCGGATACCGAGTTCGCTAACTCAATACTAGATAAAAACATATAAAAAGCGAAAAATAACATGACAATTTTACCCACAATGATTAATATTTTTTGAAATTCACTCCTTAATAAACCTCGGAAGTGAGTTATTGATAAATGACCCTCATTTTTAGTAACAATAATTGCACCCATAAATATTACCCACGGAAAAAGTATTGCTGTTAACTCTCCTGAGAAAGCAAAGGGAAAGTTAAAGAAATATCTACTTAAGACCTCTAAAAAAACAATAATTGTTAAGAGAGACATGAGCAGTATAGTAAATACATCAACTACTTGAATAAAGTTATTTATAATAACATTAATAAAACTCTTCCGTGGATATTCCATTATTATTTCCTCCTTATGTTTAAAAGGTAGAGTGTTAAATTACTTACATCACACTCTACCTTCTAAATTAATTTTTCGCCTGACGGTACTCTTCTAAAAACTTATATGTTTCTTCCACCGCTTCAGCTGGTATCGTTTTTGAAATACTATCAATTTTAGGTTCTAGTACATCACGAAATGCTTGAATATCTGGTTCAGTAATTTCGATAAATTCATCTTTTAAAATTTCTAACATTTCTGCATCCTTCTTTTGAATATGAGCCCTAGATAAATCTCTCGCTTCATACGCGGCTTCTTGGATAATCTCTTGTAATTCTTCATCTAAGCTATTCCATAAATCGTCATTCATAATAAAGTTTACGTGCCAGTAAAAATGATTGGTTAACGCCAAATAGTCTTGAACTTCATGGAAATTCGTTTCATATATAGCTGATGGTGGATTAAACTGACCATCAACAACACCTTGAGACAACGCCATATATACTTCAGTGAATGGCATCGTTGAAACAGCACTTCCTAACTCTCTAAAACTTTCAATCCAAATAGCCTCATTCGGACTTCTCATTCTCAATCCTTTTAAATCATCTGGATGATAAATGGGCTTATTATTAGTAGTAATCTGCGCAAAGCCAAGTTCAGTGTGCGCTAATACTTTGAACCCTCTCTCAGATGCTAATTCTTTCCATCTATCTCCTACAGGACCATCCAATACTGCATATGCTTCATCATAATCATCTACGATAAACGGTAATGATAATGTATTATATTCTGGAACTATATTCGCAAACAAACCACCAGCTAACTGTAGTTCAAGAGCACCAACTTGCACCATATTTACCATCTCTTGTTCAGTACCAAGAGACTCCCCAAGGTGGATATCAATCTGTAGACGACCATCCGTTTTTTCTTCTACAACTTCTTTAAACTTTTTTGCCGTTATATCTCTAACAGACCCTTCTGTTGTATTAATTCCAAGACTCCATTTATAGACTTCTGATTTTGGATTATCACTTTCTTGTACTTCGGAACTAATATTTGTTTCTGTACCGACACTAGTTCCACAAGCTGTTAGAATTGCACCGAAAACAAATAGAAAACTATATAACAAACTGCGAAATTGTTTCTTCATACTACTTCCTCCCTTTTTCTATTCCTTCTTCATTGATTTGCTTACTATTTTTTTTACTCTAGTAATACTCTCATGAATTTAAGAAAACAAAATCAACCAACACTCCCCTCTACCAAGTTAGGTCCAAACTTTTTTACGTTTATTTATTGCTAACCATGTGCAACTTATAGTCATATATTAAAGCGACTAGGATTAATCGTCATTAGTCACCATCCACAAAACCATATTATCTTTTTGGATGTTTCATCTAAATGTAACTGATTTCTAAACCAATGTTCGGAGGCTTTAGTTCCCTCTTTTCGTCATGTACAATATTTCCTCGGACAATCGTAATAACGACTTTTCCTATTGTTTCTACGTTTTCATAAGGTGAATATTTATTACGAAATAAAATGTCAGATTTGGTAACTATATATTTTTCATTTGGCTTAAAAATTGTTAGGTCAGCATCATACCCAACCTTTATCGTTCCTTTATTACGAAGTCCGAAGCGCTTTCCTACATTTTCAGTCATCATTGGTAAAATCGTTTCAAGAGGAATTCCTCGTCTGGTTGCCTCTCCTATGAAAAAAGGAAAAGCGAATTGAACCCCTTGAATTCCCCCCCAAGCCTTCCAAATGTTTTCTTCCCCTACTTCCTTCATAGAATAAAGACATGGAGAGTGATCAGAACCAATCGTATCTACCCACCCTTTTTCAATACATCCCCACAACTTTTCTATCGTTTCTAAATCTCGTAATGGCGGAGCACATTTTAAAATCGGACCTTTCTGCAAAAAGTCTTGATCACTAAAAAGTAAATAATGCGGACAAACTTCAACTGTGACATCATAACCTTGCTCTTTATATTGAAATATCAATTCGATCGCTTCTGAAGAACTTACGTGAACGAAATGTACAGAAGCTTTCGTTTGTTCGATTAAACTAAGTGCATGTTTAATCGCCGCAAATTCAGCTTTAAGTGGTCTACTTTCTAAAAAAGCTTGCCGATCTACTCTGTTGTTTTCTATTAGCGCCGTCGTATACATTTGAATTTGTTCATTTTCCTCTGCATGAAGAGCTAAGACCGTTCCTAGTTTCTTTGATATAAGCATAGCTTCTTTCAATTGCTCTTTCGATAAACAAGCAAAATCACTAATCCCACTTTCTGATAGAAATGCTTTAAAACCTACAATGCCGTTATCTCTCATCAACTTTAATTCTTCTTTATTTCTAACATTGTCAGCAGTAATACCGGCCCATAAACCAAAATCAATCGTAGATCTTGTCTGGAGATGCTTCTTCTTTTCATCTAAAATCTTCGTGTTAACAACGGATGGACTACTATTTAACGGCATATCAAAAATAGTTGTCATTCCACCAACTGCTGCTGCTTCGCTTCCAGTCTCAAAGCCCTCCCACTCTTCTCTTCCAGGATCATTAAAATGAACATGAGAATCTATAAAGCCCGGAAACACATAGCAGCCATTAGCATCAACAACCGTTATACCGTTCTCTAATTCTTGTTGTTCGATCGGTAATATTTTTTCTATTAATCCATCTTTCACAAAAACATCGACGTTTTTAAAAGTTTGATCAATAAATACTTTTCCATTCTTAATGACTAATTGCATTTCCCTAATTCCTCCTCATATCAATTACTTAATCCCCATTTTGTATGAATCATCCAAACAAATGACAAATTATGTAAGGTTTTATCACACAAAACTTTCTGATTATTACGTTTTTTTGTACAGTATAAACAACAATAAATTATCGAACGAAATATTATCAGTAAGAAAGGAGTAGATTGAGGATGAAATTAGTAGAGGTTTTGGCTCTCCCAACATTTAAAGAGGCTAAAGTCGTTGCCGGACATCATAATTTAGCTAACGTTGTCCAATCTGTAAATCTTATGGATGCACCTGATATTATTCATTATTTAAATCAAGGGCAGTTACTACTCACTACTGCCTATTCAATTAAAAACAACCCAGTTGCACTAATTGAATTAGTGAAACAAATGTCTGAACAAGGTTGTGCAGCTCTTGGATTAAAAACGAAAAGATATATTGAAGAAATTCCAGAAGAAGTGATTACGGAAGCAAATGAACGAAACTTCCCAATCATTGAGCTACCGTTACATTATTCACTTGGAGAAATGTTAACTGAGGCTTTAAGCGGGATCCTAAAAGAAAGAACCGAGGAATTAAATTACGCACTCAGTATTCATCGAGAATTTACAGACATTGTAATTTCCGGCGGCGGGTTAACGAATGTGATTAATAGCCTATCTTCTATTCTTGATGTCTCTGTGATTTTATTAAATACACGACTAGAGATTATGGCGTCTTCAAAGGACATTGATCGAGAGGCTTTTTTCTCCGTATATAAATACATTCATGATATTACAAATCAAGAACAAATCAACCAATTTAAAGTTCTGACACTTCCATTAGACGATACAACTAGTGAATATAAACAATTTTCTCTATATCCAATTCAGACAACCAACCAACAAAAAGGGTATGTCGTTATACTAGGAACTTCTCTAAAGCAGCAGTATTCTTCTTTACTTGCTGTGGAACAAGCAGCTAATGTGATTTCATTTGAATTCATGAGGTTACACGCCATTGAGCAGCAATCAAGAAGGTTGAAGAATGAATTTTTCTCTGACTTAGTGGATGGGGTTATTGCAACGGAAGAAGAAATAATCAATAGAGGGAAAATATATACCATCGATAAATCATTACAATATATTTGTATTACCTGTAAATTAGATCAACTTAATCAAATTGAATTAGAAAAACACTCATTAAAAGCAGAGAAAAAGATTCATAGCCAAAGAGACCTTATCTATGATCTACTTGACACCGTGTTAATTAAGCAGCTTGGAAATAGCATTTTATTTACGAAAGGAGACATATTTTCCATTTTAGTCGGCTTTGAATTTTATAATGAAACGATTGAAAAAGAAGTTTTTGAGATCATTAATCAAACACAACAAGATATGCTGCAAACATCAAACATTTCTTTATCGTTTGGAATTAGTAACTATGCTGAAAACGTTAGAGACATCTCTATTTCATATAAAGAAGCCGTTGAAGCTCTGCGCATAGGCTATCGAGAAAATGAAGAAGGCTTTATTAAGACATATCGAACAAAAGAACTAACAGAGTTATTGAAAACAATACCGTCACAAAAATTAAAGGAGTTTTACAAATCTACTTTAAAGGAATTAGCCTATCCAGAAGATAAAGAAAAACAAGATCTTGTACAAACCCTCTCTTGTTTTCTTAATAATAACTGCCAAATTTCTGAGACAGCAAAAAGTATGTATATACATCGAAATACCGTCATTTACCGAATTAAGAAGTGTGAAGACATAATAGGAAGAGATTTAAAAAGTGCAGATGAAACGTTGAGGTTAAGGATTTCATTTTTATTAAAGTCGATTTTAGTTTAGTAAAATTTAACTTTCATAGTAGGATAGGTCACTTTATCCCTTACTATGAAAGTTAATTCAAACTCATCTTTGTCTCCGTAAATATACTAAGAACACCTCCATTATTTCCTTATTTCTATATAACTGAGTAAATTTCATAATTACCAAAAACATAAAAACTTTTTCGTATATAAAGCTGAACTTCAATCAGTGGGGGGTTTTCCTTCATCCCCCACTGATTGTTAGTTCAACTTATCGGACCTTTAGGGGCAGTTTATCCCCCACCTAAACTTCTCGATTTTCTTAAGTTTTGAGGTGGGGGTCTTACTTGCCCCTTAAGAGTGGGATAAAGTTTTTTCTGTAAAATACATATAAATATATTTGAAAAAAACACATTCTTTTTACAATATGTTACAATTGATCTAATATAAAAGGCTATATAGTTTAAACTGGCATAACAACATCAGCGTGTGGCCAAAGTTAAATTTGGACATTTTCTAAGAAGGGAATGAATTCAAATTGTTCATTATTGTTATTGATCTTGATGGAACTGTCCTATATACGTCACCTCAACAACAGTTTCCAACAATGGAGTCCAAAATATCACACGGTAAAAAAATGTTCATCCATTACATACATGAGGATGATCGAAAAAATACTCAAGAAATGCTTTACCAAGTTACACAAAAGAAGACAAAATCTTCAATTTCAATACGTTTACTTAATCAGGAAAATAAATCAACACTTGTAAAAGCAAAACTTATCCCTAACATCAATCATGAAAACAAAATCATTAGTATAACAATTGAAGCATTACCACCCATTGATAAAAAAGTTATTAATCAATCATTAAATTCAGATAACACACTATATAACCATCTTGAAGATACTATCTTTTCTATTTCTCCAAACGGAATCATTAAAGATATAAACCTTGCCGGAGAACGTTTATCTGGTTATACAAAAGAAGAATTAATTGGAAAGAGCTACATACCTTTTATACCAATTATTGAGTTACCTAAAGTGTTACACAAAATAGATCTTGCTAAACAAGGGTATATTCAAAACTTTGACACTACTTTTTATCATAAGTCAAAAAAGCTTATCCATGTACACGTATCCTTAATTCCAGCTATCGTTAACAATCAAGTTCAAAAGATCTATGGTATTTCAAAGAATATAACTCAATACAAAAATACAGAACTTCAATTACAATGGTTAAATATTAAGTATCATAACTTGTTAGATAATTACCCTTATGGGATATTCCAAGTAAATTCATTCGGACAATTTATTGAGATTAATCCTACTGGACATAAAATTGTTGGATATTCAAAAGAGGAAATTCTTAACATGAACTTTATGAATTTGTTACATCCAAAAGAAATTAAGTGGGGGTCTGAACGCTTTCGAGAGATCTCTGAAATGAAAGATCAACCACCTACAGAAAAATTAACTTTAATTCATAAAAACGGGAAACATATCTATGGTAATTTAACAACAATACCCATTTTTATGAATGGTAAAGTTGAAAGTGTTTTTGGTGTATTTAAAGATACAACCGAAGAAGATACACTTATTGAAAACTTAACCTCAGAGGAAGATACTTTTCATAAGCTATTTAATGAGGTTACTTTTCCAATATTCATTTCAGAAATTACAACTAATCAGGAAAAAGGGAGATTTCTAGAGGTAAACAATAAGGCATGTGAGATACTGGGGTATTGTAGGTCCGAATTAATAAAGAAGTCTTTTAAAGACATTATCGCAAAAGAATACCTTTCACTAAGAATGAAAAGTCTTAATAATCTACAAGAAGAAAGGGTTACTATACTAAAATCCATGCATATAGACAAAAAAGGTAAGAAACTTCCTGTTGAATTACGAACGTGTATTTCGACATTTAATAACGAAAAGGTTTTCTTAACTATTGCCAATTACTCTTTCGAAAACACTTCTACCGATCACCTAACCGCATATGTGAGTGATGATCCTGGAAAAAACCTAAGAGTACTTATGGCCCAAATGGATATTAATTCTTCAGAGTTAGCCGAATTAACTGGTCTAACCGTTGCTACAATCTCTAATTTACGAACCGGAAAAGTCAAAAAACCTAACATTGAAACTGCTCGTTTGATTGCTGATGCATTAGGAACGAAAATTCACAACATCTGGCCACCCCTTTATTATTAGACTACATTTAACTTTCAATTAGTGGAAAAGAGAAATACGCCACTCATTGAGAGTTATACTTTTTCTTTTATCCCACTCTTAAGGGGCAGTAAGACCCCCACCTCAAAACTTAAGAAAATCGAAAAGTTTAGGTGGGGGATTAACTGCCCCTTAAGGTCCGATATAGAATAACTTTCATCAGTGAAAGCTGATGATTAGTTATTATTATGCCTGTGGTATAAGTTAAACTAACAATCAGTGGGGGATGAAGGAAAACCCCACTGATTTAATATCCTAACTACTTAGATACTGTATATAGGTTTACGTGGCTCGTTTTCGGTAATTATGAAATTCACTCATTTAGGGAATTATCTAACTGCCACAAAGATGTTTCTAAATTGACAGCACCACCTTTAGCATAAAATTGAATCCCTTGGCTTTCCTTGGAAGGAAAAATTCTTCCTGTAAATACTTCTTCTCCATCATTAATAAATAATTCGATCGAGGAAGTATCTACAAAAATACGAAATGTCAATGTACTAGATCCGATTGTGCATTTTCTCTCTGTTCCAAATGCTTCACCGACCGGCTCTCCTGATAAGGACCGATCAAAGATAACCTGTTTTGTCCTTGAATCATATTTTATCGTTGTTTTTTCATTTTCACCGACTCGAAGTTCGATACCAAACTCTTCAGCAGTAAAGTTAGTAAACTCTGCGCTTAGTTCATAACTTTCCCCGTAAAAACCTTTAAATCTTCTTGTTTCATTATCAATCTCAGTATCTATTTCCACTTTTTCTTTACGAAGTTTTTCAAGTTCTTTAATAGGTTTTTGTAATAGTTTCCCTTCGTGAATTGATAATTCTCTAGGAATTGTTAAGCAATGGGCCCATTCATTTTTATCCGTTGGGTAGTCAATCTCAGGTAAGCCCATCCATCCAACTAATATTCGACGACCTTTTGGGTCGAGCATCGTTTGTGGTGCATAAAAATCAAATCCACGATCCAATTCTATGAATTGACCATGCTCTAATACCTTTTTTTCTAAATCTAGCCTCTCACCAAGTACATAACCAGATTGGTAAATGTTTTGAAACTTATCTCCCTCTGGTTCAATTCCTTGTGGTGAAAAAACGAGTACTCCTTGATTTTGAAGTTCAAAGTAATCTGGACACTCCCACATGAAACCAAACTTTTCTAAATTCGTACCAACTTCACCTTCAAATGTCCATTCTATAAGATCCAGAGAACTATAGAGCAATATACAACCTGTTTCCTCTGTTCGCTGCGCCCCAAATACAGCATAAAATGTGTCATTTTCTTTCCATACTTTCGGATCACGGAAATGATCAGTATACCCTTTTGGAATTTCAGAAATAACTGGTTTTTCCATTTTTGTAATATGACCATTTGTATCCATGACAGCTATGCATTGGTATGGGTGGCGTTTCCAATTTTCATCTCGAGTGTTACCCGTATAGAAGAAGTATAAATTTCCATTGTGCTCAATTGCACTTCCAGAATAAGCCCCATGACTATCAAAATAATCATTCGGCCTTATGGCTATTCCAACATTTTCCCAATTTACAAGATCTTTAGATTTTTTATGGTACCAATATTTCAAACCATGTACTGGCCCGAGTGGAAACCATTGATAGAACAAATGGTATTCACCATTGTAAAAAGAAAATCCATTTGGATCATTAAGAAGTCCAATCTCCGGTTGAATATGAAACGTTTGTCTCCATGGACAATTTTTAACTTTTGCCATTAAGTTACTGATTTCCTCTATTTCTACTTCCTCTATTCGACGGTACCTTTTTTCTACAGTCCACATGTTTATCAAAAACTCCTCTCCATAATATCGTGAATTTCATTTTCCCCTAAAGAGAACTCGTTCTAGCAACGCTCGAACATCGGAAATTCAGATGGAGTCTCAACTTCACCTGAATGGAAGTTCCCACCTACGCTACGCTTAGAGGTGGGGGGGCTATGACCCTTAAGTTCAAATCAGTTTGATGAATGATGAAATTCACACTAATTAAATAATTAAAGGAGAATCATACGATTCTCCTCTTATTTGCTAAACTTAAGCAATATTTTTTTGATTTTCAACGATATCAGTCTTTTTCATTTCTTTTTTCGCTAAAACCCATGTGATACTAAATGCAATGGCAAATGAAATCGCCATACCGATGATGAAGTAAATTAATACATCTGGAATAATAGCAATAACACCTGGTAAACCAGCTGCGCCTAAAGCGACTGCTTTTACTTTAAAGATCGTTACAAATGCAGAAGCAATTGCTGCTCCAATAATCGCACCGATAAACGGGTAACGAAGTTTCAAGTTAACACCAAACATTGCTGGCTCTGTTATTCCTAATAGTGCTGAAATACCTGATGCAGAGGCAATACTTTTCATTTTTTTGTCTTTAGTAGTAGATAATACTGCTAAAGTTGCTGCACCTTGGGCTACGTTAGACATTGCTGCGATTACAAAGATAAATGTTCCACCTGTTCTTGCAATATCTGCTAATAATTGTGTTTCTACCGCAATAAAACTGTGATGCATCCCTGTAATAACAATTGGTGCATAAGCTAGCCCTAATACAGCTGCTCCAAGAAATCCTGTAGTATCATATAACCAAATTAATCCATCAGATAATAAGTGACCTGCGTTACGAGTAATTGGTCCTACAAATGTAAATGTTAAGATTCCTGTAATAAAAATTGTAAATAATGGTGTTAAAAGATTATCTAATGCTGAAGGAATAACTCTTCTTAAATACGTTTCTACTTTTGCTAAAATAAATGACGCTGCTAATACTGGTAACACCGAACCTTGATATCCTACTTTTTCAATTTCGTAACCAAAAATATTCCAAACAGGAATTTCCCCACTAACTACAGCACCACCATATCCCCAGCCATTTAATAAGTCTGGATGAACCATGATCATCGCTAGCGCTGCACCTAGGTAAGCGTTACCACCGAACCGCTGAGTTGCGGAAAATCCAATTAAAATTGGTAAAAATACAAACGCTGCGTTCGAAAACGTATTAATTAACGCTGCTAAATCCGCAATTCCAGGATTGGCACTTACTAGTGATTCGCCTTTAATAAATAAGTCTTCTGCCGTCAACAAGTTATTGATACCCATTAATAAACCGCCGGCTACGATCGCTGGTATAATTGGTACAAATATATCAGAAAGCATCTTTACAAAACGTTGCAAGGCATTGAGTTTTTTCGCACCAGCATTTTTCACATCCTGCGTAGACATTTCCGAAAGCCCTACCATTTTTGAGAATTCTTTATGAACGTTATTCACAATTCCTGCACCCAAGATTACTTGGTATTGCCCTCCAGTTGAAAATGTCCCTTTCACTGCCTCCATATTGTCTAACTTTTCTTGATCTACTTTTGACTCATCATGTAAAACTAAACGCAACCTTGTAGCACAATGAGTAGCTGCTGAAACATTTTCCTTACCACCAAGTGCCTGTAATAATTCTTGTGCGGTTTCCTTGTAATTCATGAAAAATACCTCCTGATTTAAAATTTTCGATTTCTTTGGAACCGGTTCCTTTTTGTAGCATAAAAAAGCACACAATCAAGAACCGGTTCTCTTTTAAAAATAAAAAACAATAAGTTCATAAAATGAATTTGGAACCGGTTCCTTTTTTGTAGATCCGATTTCTTAATTTAATTATAGCTGATTTACATTTAACTTGTCAACGCTTTCACGAATAATAATTTCAAATTTAGACAAAGTTTTTTTTGAAATTTTTTCTCCATTCACTAACTTTACGATACTATTTGCCGCCATTCTCCCTGCATCCTGATAAAAAAATTTAGCCGTCGTCAAGCCTGGATTCATCATTTCAGTCACTTCATACCCTCCAAAACCAGTGATTGACAGATCTTTTGGAATTGTTAACCCATTCATGTAAGCCGCCTTAAGAGCTCCGATTGCAATATTATCCGTTGCACATACAATCATTGACGGTTGGTATTCTTTAATGATGGAAGGCACCTTTATTAAAGCTTCAGCAATTTTAAAGCTTGTTTCAAAATATTTCACTTCACAACCTTTTATTTCTTGCATAGCCTTTTTAAAACCTTCTTTTCGTTTTACTCCAACAGCAATATCTTTTTCACTTACACCTAAATATGCTATCTTTCGATGGCCTTGCTCAAGAACATATTTCCCTAATTCATAAGCTGCTTCATAATCATTATGAACGATACTATACAACTGTTGATGTTCTTGACCAACAACTATAACTGGTATCTGGATCGTCTTAATTATTTCTATGTGTCTTTCAGTAATCTCAGTTGCAAGTAAAATAATCCCTGCAACCTTTTGCTTTGTTAATGTTAGAATACTTTCGATTTCACGTTCTAAATCTAGACTCGTATTCGAAACAAACATTTGATAGTTACATTCTCGTAAATACTCGTCAATACCAATTAACGTTCTAGCTGTTGCATAAGAATCTAGGCGCGGTACAATAATTCCAATGATATTAGTTTTTTTCGCTTTAAGGCTTTGAGCGAAAGTGTTAGGCATATATCCCGTTTCTTCCATTACTTTTTCAATCTTTTTTTTCGTTTTATCACTGATCGAACCACCGTTTAAATACCTGGAAACCGTACTTTTAGCTACTCCAGCTATTTTAGCGATATCTGCAATTGTATTCATGCTCTCAACTCCGAATTCATCTTTTCTTTCAGATCTTGTTTTAGAAATTTTTAGTCACCCTGAGGAGGTCTTAACTCCTTATCTAAGATTATACGTTTCACGGGCTAATATTTCTAGAATATATACGACTGGGATCTGCGTCGTAATATTCGAACCTTCAAATCGTTCTTCTGTAACATAGTAGGGGATATTTAAATGAGAAATTTTCGCAATCGTTGAATGTTTACTATTTGTTATACTAATAACCTTACTTCCTTCTTGGTTTAATTGATGAATATGATTAACCGTATAAGGATTTTCCCCTGATACAGATAAAGCAATTGTAACACTATTATGTAATATATTTGAATGAATTGGAAAATGAGGATCTTTAATATACATCGAAAACTTCCCTAAACTCGAAAAATACCTCGCACCATATTCAGCTAAAATTCCCGAACTACCTATTCCAATAAAAATGACCGTATCTGCTTTTGCTACTAAAGCAGCCGCTTGTTTAATAATTTCAGATAAATTACCTGATAACGTACGTTCAAAAAATTCTGTAATCGATTGTTCGCCGGTCTTAATCACTGATTTTTCATTATTTTCTACATACAGTTTCAGCTTTACTTTAAATTCTGAAAAACCTTCACAACCAATTTTCCGGCAAAAACGCAATATGGTAGCTGTTGAAACATGGGTTTCATCTGCTAATTCTCTTATTCGCATATAAGCAACTTTATCAGCATGTTGAGTGATATAGTTGTACAAGGTCATATCAAGTTCATTAAATGAAGCAATTTCTTCATTGGTAAACATATCACTTTCCCCTTCCCTAAAATGTTCTTCTTTATTTTACCATAACACCGAAGAGAAAACATGCTGTAACATCTATGAAACAAATAACTGTATCTGTAATAAAGAACAAGATGATGAAAGCGTATATACTTTCCGTCTTTTCTTCCATACAATTAGTTTGTAGATTAGTAAATAACAATTTCTTGTTTAAAAATATCCGGAGGTGCAAGTTATGACAAAAGGATTAAAAATCGCAACAATTGGTGGGGGATCTAGTTACACACCAGAATTAGTAGAAGGTTTTATTAAACGTTATGATGAACTACCAATTCGTGAGCTTTGGTTAGTAGATATTGAAGCAGGGAAAGAAAAAATGGAGATCGTTGGAAACTTAGCAAAACGTATGATTGAAAAAGCTGGTTTACCAATTGATGTACACTTAACACTAGATCGTCGCGCAGCTTTAAAAGATGCAGACTTCGTTACTACACAATTCCGTGTTGGGTTATTAGAAGCTCGTGCTAAAGACGAAAGAATTCCTCTTAAGTATGGTGTTCTTGGTCAAGAGACTAATGGCCCTGGTGGTTTATTTAAAGGATTACGTACGATCCCAGTAATTCTAGATATTTGTAAAGACATGGAAGAGTTATGTCCGAATGCATGGTTAATTAACTTCACAAATCCAGCAGGTATGGTAACGGAAGCAGTCCTACGTTACTCAAACATTAAAAAAGTGGTAGGGTTATGTAATGTTCCAATCGGCATTGAGATGGGGATTGCAAAATTATTAGATGTTGACCATTCTCGTATCCGTATTGATTTTGCTGGATTAAACCATATGGTTTATGGGTTAGATGTTTATGTTGATGGCGTAAGTGTAAGAGAAGAAGTAATTGAAAAGTTAACAGATCCTGCAAATAGCAGTTTTGTTAAAAATATTGAAGGTATTGGTTGGGAGCCAGAGTTTATTAAATCATTAGGTGTTCTAACTTGTCCTTACCACATGTACTACTATAAAACGAGACAAATGCTTGAAAAAGACATGAAAAATGCTGATGGCGAAGGAACACGTGCCGAAGTGGTACAGAAGCTAGAAACTGAATTATTCGAGCTATACAAAGATCCAAACTTAGCGATCAAACCACCTCAATTAGAAAAACGTGGTGGAGCATACTATTCAGATGCTGCAGTCCGTTTAATCACTTCGATTTACACGGACAAACGCGATATTCAACCAGTAAATACAATGAACAATGGCGCTATTGCTAGTATTCCAGCAGATTCTGCAGTTGAAATTAGCTGTGTGATCACAAAAGATGGTCCAAAGCCAATTGCAATTGGTGACCTTCCAGTTCCAGTACGCGGACTTGTTCAACAAATTAAATCGTTTGAGCGTATTGGTGCAGAAGCTGCCGTAACAGGAGACTACAATACTGCTGTTCTAGCAATGACAATTAATCCACTTAGCCCATCTGATACGATCGCAAAACAAATCGTAGATGAAATGATGGAAGCTCACAAAGAGCATTTACCACAGTTTTTTGGTAAAAAAGAAGTTGTAAAAGCATAATATCGTAATCACAGTAGCTGAGCTTAAGAAGAATACTTAAGTTCAGCTTTTTTATAGTTAGCGTTTCTTCATATTATATTCTTGCTACTTGTAAGACTTCTTACTTCAGATCATTTCAAATTGTACCTATACTTCAACTATTACGCACTTACGCTCCTTACAATCATCTATAAGATTAATAACGAAGTATCGTTTTTGTATACTCTGCAAAATCAACTAAATGATTGTCGAGAATTTTTTGCAAGATCTCTAAATTAAGTTCTTGATAATCATGGACAGCAATATTTCTAAACCCCACCATTGCTTTCATTTTATTTGAAAGGGAAGAAGAAATAATCCCTTCGTTTTCTAAAAAGGAAAACGCGTCTCTACTGTTCTGCGGCAAACCTAATTTTTTCTCTGCAACAATATGCATAGCAAGATCTATACTAGCTTCGCAAGCACGTTGTAAATTTAAAACGACAGAATCTTGTTTTGTATAGTTTTTTAAATTAGAAGGTGTATCGGCATATTCCTCATGAATCCGTCTAATACATCTTTCAATCATACTTATTTTATTTAAAATAACATCATTTTTCATAAATAGACCCACTTTCATCTATCCTTTTCAATATAGGTAAACGCTCCTCATTTAATTTCGTATACATTTTTAGAGCCTTTAATTCAAATTCAGCTTTCTTTTGTTCATCCGAACAATATATAACTTTACCAGTATATATGACTTGTGCTTGAAAAACTGTGCTTGCCTGATTCAAATCGATTAAGTCTACATCACGATTTAGTTTAGAGGCAAGTTCTTGGGAAATCATGAATAAGTGATAACTATCTATCTTTTGATTATTTAAGAATGCAACATCAAAATCACTATGTTTATTTGCAGTTCCTTTTACTGTTGATCCAAACAAAATAATAAAAAATGGAGATAAGTTTTCAACTAAATGTTCAATAATTATTTTCTGTTTATCTTTATACACTTTGAAAACCTCCAAATTCTTATAATAAATCATCTATTCTGTTGTGATTTAGATACCTAAACTTTTCGATTTCCTTATCTTTTGAGGTGGGTGTCTTACCGCCCCTTAAGAGTGGGAAAAATTTCAATCCCTGAATTATCTATGTGTTCTGCTAATTTTTGATTAGAAATACTCTCGTAATGGATAACGTCAAAAAAATAAGGAAGTGGATACTCTTCATTTAAAATGTCACTCAAGCCTGCCACTATTTTTCCGTTAATACTTTCACCAAAAATTGCCATATCAACATCTGAACCTTTTTTATAGTTTCCCAGTGCTCGACTACCAAAAACCTTTACTCTCTCTATTTCAGCATACTTTTTTATCGCCTTAGTTATATAATGCAAATCTTTATCTAATAACCCAAACATCGAATCATTCCTCTAGTAGTTTTTCATATAATTTTTTTAATTCTGGTAAGAATTCTGTTTTAATTTCATTAACTAGTTTTTCTGCTAATGCATCATCATAAGTGTGTGTCGTTAAGTTTCGCTTAGCTAAAGCATCTAACCATACGTGCCCATCATTTATTAACTCTATTTGATATGCTTGTTTTATTGTTTCCCTCGGACTTTTGACCACATAACCTTGTGCTTCTAAGTAATCCTTTAAAACCTTCCATGCCAATTCAAATGTCATTTCAAAAAATTGAATAATCCCCGCCCGTTCTAATTCTGTACTTATTGGCTGATTAGAATATTTTTCAAGTCGCAAATAGGATTTCTCAAAATTTTCAAACCTTTGCTTCCATCTGATATCCTTCAATGAATCCATTATAAACCCCCATCCTCTACAAACGCTCTTTTTGTCTTTTATTCTATCATTATATCCCCATTTCCTCTTAATTATTAAAGGATTTCTCCGAATATGAATAATGCTAAATCCTTTTTTTCAAAGTTAACAGTAAAAAGTAAGAAATACTTTGGTAAAAAATAACCGACAAAATATGATTGAGTTTCGCCAATTTTTGTCGGTTATGACTTGTTTTTGAGTTTAAACTAGTTCTACCATTTATTTAATGAATATGCTCTACTTCATACCCTTCTGCCTCTAAAATAGAGACAATATGTGGCTCCATGATTAAATGTAGGCTTCCGACTATGACAAAATAGGTTTTGTCACTGTCTTCCTGGAGGAACTCGATAATCTTTTCGGCCATTTCATAGTTTCTTTTATCATTAAGTGCTTCCGTAAACTTTTGTGCTTCTTCGCTTTCATTTAACCCTTCCACTTCAATTAACAATTCTAAAAGTCCATCTATATCACCGTTCTTATAATAAGTGAACAGCTCAATCATCTCTTCTTCGTACTCTTCTATATTCGACAATGAATCTTCTAAAAATTCAATTTGTAAATCTAGTGACATATCAGCGAAGATTTGAAACTGTGATTCCATTGATTCTAACTCTATAATTTCTTTCCCATCATCATTTGCCCGGATTAGAAAATATTCATCAACACCATGAATATAATCTAATTTTTCCAAAATTAATTGTTGAATCGTTATAGCTAATAACCATGGTTGATAGCTCTCAAACATTTCTAATGGTAAACCCAAATCATCTAGTGTATCCGATATTTTAGAATATACTTCTTGAGGGAGGTGATCTTCTAGTTTACTACCATCTTGAAAAAGACCTAACTCGACAATTAATGTTTGTACAGCCATTAAATCCAAATCTGTTATATCAATTTCAGGTACTACAACATCAGCTTCCTCATAAGCTTGCTCAATCGTTTCATGAAAAGGATAAAAGTCTTCGGTACCAGCATGAACAGTCCCTTGTAGATAAACAGTTGTCTCTCCATCTTCCACTTTCCATAAAAAACCACCTGGTCTTTCTGAACTTTCAACATCTTCATTTACACTTTCAGAATTACACGCTCCTAATACAAATAAAGCCCAAACCATAAAAATACCTAAAAATACTCGTTTCATTATACCGCTCCATTCTTCATTTTTTTTTAAGTTCTAGAATTCCTCATAATTTTCCAACTCTTACTAAACATTCTACTATATCCTAATAAAAAAATAACCGCCATAATATGGCGGAGTTCCGCCAACTTTTGGCGGTGTAAGTTGATTTGAATGTTTATCGTGAAGCTACGATATTTTCCTTATACAGTGGAAAATAAATTTAAAAGACAATACCTTACACCTAACAAAATATTTATAATATTCTTATACTTCAAAAGTCTTATATGATACAATTCTCAAAGGAAATAAAAATGATAAAATTTAGGAGATGTTATATGAATAATCTACTTTTCCAAGAAACTACCTCTTGGATGTTGATTGGGACATTCGGTGCATTATTATTATTCTATGAAGCTTACAGAATTTATAAGCAAAACGGAGTTATTACTGAAACTAAGCTATTCTATCATACAATGACTTTTGTTTCGTTTTTTCAATTATTCGTAATTGCGAATTTTGATATAAATCCAATGATTTCATTTACGATCTTATTTAGTTTTTTTATCATCATCATACTTATTAGAGTTTTTAAAGGGAATAAAACGATTGTCATTTATGAAGCACGTTCGGAAATCATTTTTCCTATTTTAAAAACAAAGCTTAGAGATATGGGCTTTTCATTTGAGGAAAAAGACGGCTTTCATGATGAAGAAGCTATTTATTCTATAACTGAAGAGGCAACAAAAATTAGCATTGATGGCGGGATCTTAGGTGATGAAACGAAAGACTATCGGATTTCCTTCAAAAGTGAAGGGAGATCCTATCGTATTGAAGAGCTACAGCTAAGTTTAATTGAAGCATATCAGGCACAAAACAGAGATAAAATCTTTTGGAAACAAATATTGACAAATTGCGGACTGGGTGTTGGCATCATTGTTGTATTAGGTTTCTTTTTATATTAACATCCAATTAAAGCACACCAGAAAAGCTCAAGCGCCTTGGTCACGAGCAGCTGCTCCTGTGCCACTCCGTTTGCTCAAGAGCAAAGCCGCTTCGAAGTAATCCAAGTAGCAGCTTCACTGGGGCGACCTTTGACGGAAGCCGCTCTCTAGACGTTTACAACCATCTACACACTAATGAAAATAAAGCTGAACTTCAATCAGTGGGGGTTTTCCTTCATCCCCCACTGATTGTTAGTTCAACTTATACCACAGGCATAAGAATAACTAATCATCAGCTATCACTGATGAAAGTTATTCTATATCGGACCTTTAGGGGCAGTTTATCCCCCATCTAAACTTCTCGATTTTCTTAAGTTTTGAGGTGGGGGTCTTACTTGCCCCTTAAGAGTGGGATAAAACTAGACGAAAGTTGTTCCAATGATTTTTCACTTTAGTAATTCGTGTTGACCATAAGTATAAACTAAAGAGTAAGTACATGTGATATTCTTATGGTCATTTTGTTTCGTATAAAAAATTCTATATGCCTAAATGTATAATCACATTATGGGAAACTTAAACACTAAGTAAATACATTAACAACGCTATTGTTAAACCAATATTGATACCTACATCTCCAGCAAGACTTTTATTCTTGTTTCTCTTTTCTATGATAGCCAAAATTTTTCCTATAATCACCAACAAAAAAGGTATACTGACTAATACTTTCGTAAGGGATACGCTAATTGTCACTTCTGACATTAAAGGTATGAATATTAAAGAAATAAACCACAATACGGCTACAAAATATAATAAATACCTTATTTCATACTTCTTCATTTTTCACCTCGTATTAAGTTCCTTCTGTTTAAAACATTTTCCTCTATATTAATTCTGGTTATCCTCACAAGTCATTAAGTAAATAGAACTGTTTTAATGGCATACAACATTATTCAGTATTTTCGCGCAACCACTTTTTATATGTGAATATTTCTATTATCGAGAAGGAAATAACTACCCCTATAGCGATACTACCATAGAAAAACTCCTTATTAAAAAGCTTTCCAATTATAAAGAAAAATCCTAGCACAACGGATATATTAATAATCAATCTTATTAATATTTCACCTGACCTAGACCATAAATATTGAGCTAACAATTTGCTACCACCTCATATAAAATATTCATTCCTGTAAAATATACTATTAATTCAGATCAATCGTTTTAACTAATAAGGTCTTATAAAAATAACGATGATAGCTAAAAGAGATCCTATTACAAATAGCACTATAGAAACCTTTATTTTCCACCTAGCTTCAGCTACAAGTTCATTTGAAAGCGTATCTCCTATTTGAAGTTTTTTAAATCGTCTCCCTAACTGATAAAACTGGAATGCTGCTAATATAGAAAAAACTGCTGCTAATATTGATAAAATTTTATAAAGCTCCAAAAAACCCTCTCCCTTTCAAGAAAAGCGCAATCTCTTTTCTTTAAATCTTCTTTCTTTTTGTTAAGCTCAGCTTTTTGCTTTATTACATCGTCTTTCTGTCTGTTTATTTCTGACAAACGTAAATCAATAGCCTGTATCGATAACGCATATTGCTCTTTTTCAATTTCCAAATGTTGACTCTTATATTTAATAAGCGCTGTGCCCTTCTCTACGAAATCTCCTTCTTCAACTAACAGCTCATATTGTTGTCCTATTTCAGGGGAATAATATACGATTTGTTCATTTTTGACATATAGAGTTCCTGGCAGCATTACCGCCAAAACTAGGAGTGTCAGCTCAGGACTAACTGTTTCAACCTCATAAATCGTTTCTTCAATGGAACGGGCAACCCCTACCGTTGTCATAACCCCAATTAATACTATTACACCTACGATGATCCATTTTTTCTTTTTTCCATAAAAGCTCCTTTGTTTTATCATTCGATATGAGGCTTGTCGCTATATCCATATAATTTTATAGTAATAAAAAGGGTTAACGCAGATTCACTTGCGCAAGCCCTATTTATTTAACGAATATTTTCTTAGCTAACTAATAATGCTAAAAAGATACTAAAGATAGTAAATAAAATCATTACGATCCATGCTAACGCTGCACCAAAATTCGCTACTTTTCTTAAACCGACTACAGCAACAATAAGTTGCCAAATCGAGAATACCTCTATACTTATGAATAATGGACTCACATTTTCTTCTCCAAATAAACTAGCTAAACTAGTAAATGGTATATCTGGATTTGTTCCGAGTAATGTCGTCATGATCGCATTAAATAAAACTCCTACTCCACCAATGACGGATACAAATACCGCTAAAGAAAATAGCTGCCTAAAAGTAACCTCACTCTTACTAATTTTTGCAACGATTATGATAACAACAGCAAAAATTAGTGCACCCATAACTGGAATAAACACCCCAGTTACTAACATCATAATCCGCATGAACATTTCCATTTCAGCAAAAATCTCTATATCCTCTGGACCGATTTCTGCAAGCAACCACGAGCTATCCGTTCCAAAAGCGATAATTGCCATTGCAATCGTGTATAAAAGTGTTACTAACAATAACGGTACAAACACTAGCGGATTAGCTTTCAGCTTTTGAAACTGCTCACTTGGATTTAAAAACATTCCAAATACCGACGGCTTCCCTAGTTTCACAATAATTTCTTTACTTTTCTCATGTAATTCTGACATTTACTCCACCCTCTCAAACATATGATTAAAATAATATAAGTTCATAAAGCTACAATTAATCATACAATAAAAGCTTCGATTTCGAACCGACAAGTTTTGGCGGTATACCGCCAATTTTGGCGTGGTGTTCTAATCTTTTAAATAAAAAAACTTTAGTAAAGACATCGTCTATTTTATAAACGGCTTTACTAAAGTATTTTAAACTTGCTATTTATGAACTCAGCTTATCGTCCTGAAATTTTTTCTTACCTAATTTCCAACTCAAATAACTAACAATTGTTGCTAAAATTATCGTTATCCAAGAAATTCTCGCTTCGACTATTCCACCATTTGATATTTCTCTGAAATCATAGAGCAGTATCAACCAATCAATATTTAAGACTTTGCCAATAATAGCTAAAAATATAAGAGTTAGAAAGAAACCAAGTAAAGACATATAATATGGCATATATTTCATTATGAAATCACCTCGCTTTACAACATCATATTCTTAATTATATATTACAAAAATAACAGATTTACAAAAACAGCTACTAGACTTAGAGTATAAAAGTAACAGACCTTGCACACATTATAATAGTTTTTTAATATGTCCAATTTCATGAGCAAGGATCGCTTCACTTTATTTTAACGTCATATTTTCAATTCAATAATCTGTGATATAGATATGTTTTTTTCGAGTAATCCCAGTTACTAAAGCATTCGTCACTTTGTTTTTTTCATTGACCATATATAAAGCTTTACGTTCTAATTCTGCTTGTTTACAAAAATGCAAAAGCTGCTCTCTTATTTCAGAATCTGGCGTCTTATACGCCTTTAGTATTTTTTCAAGGAATAATGTCGTACCAATAAGAAGCATAACAATAATAAGGATACTAATCAGGAAAACTCCAAAGCCGCCCAAAAAATCTTCTGGTATAAATTCCAAGGCTGAAATAATGATAATAACGGGTTCTTAATTTTATATAACCAATTTTATGATAAAGAATAAACTCTATTATAATTGCCTTCTCTCTATAATTAATAATCTTATGGTAACAATAAGCCTTAATTTATAAACTAGAAAATTGAGAAAGTTGGTTGCGTAACCAGCTTATTGCCTTCATATTATAAAAAACCATCTAATTAAAAAAGAAAATACGAGCATTATTGCTATAAATATTAATGTAGGTAACCACCTGTTATTCGATTTATTCGTACTTGTAATCTTCAAGTATTCATTTGCCATTTCTTCTGGATCACCTAATTCGATTAGGGGATCCTCATTTTTAACTCTAGATTCTCTAACTTGTTCATATATATTGTTCCGAGCATCGTTTATTATCTTTTCTTTTACTCCATTCATAATAAGTTTATCTAATACAACTTCTAAAAACTGATTTTCCTTTTTTGTTAATTTAATCTCATTCATTAAAACCCTCCCTCGTTTTATTCCTCTAAGGCATTTTTTTTAAACATTTATATTTATCTTGCTGAACTTTAAACCAGTCTTTAACTTCACTATCTAAAACACTAACCCAGGGTGGCTTTTTGTCTTCATATACATGGCATTATCAATAAGTTAAGTGTTTGGCACCAAGATGCACTATCTGGCACCAGTTGATAAGAATCGCGCTCTCCACTGAAACTGCTTTTTTAACTTATACTTTTGACTCCATATCCGACTTCCCTTTTTTCATTAACACTTCCTCCACATCAATAAAGCACCTACTATAAAAAAAGATTGTCATAAACGGAAACGTAATAATCTCAGGAAAGCTATAAATATACCCGTTTATCACATAGTAAAAAAGAATTGCTAGACTAGCAGCCAAAAGTTCTAACATATTATTTTTCGTAAATTTCCGATAGAAAAAGTCAATAAAATAAAATGGATTAATACGTAATCCACTAAAAGCTCGAACAGTCACAAGAATATACAAGATGCCGACTAAATAAAACTGTTTAATCTCCAATATGAGCTAGCTAAGCAATCGTTTCGAATTTTCTCTTATTTACTCTAATTAAGTATAGGGTCAAGACTAGCAAACTAATAAATAACGTCAACATTTCTAATACTAAGTGCTTAGTTGACCATGATTCCTGACTGATAAAATTATATAAGCTAAATAAATACGTATCTACTCTGAGATAATAGGTTATCTTATCTAATATCCAGTGAAGATTCCCTATTGTTAAAACAACTAAAAATGTCAACAAGCAAAGAATAAACGGAACCATTTTAACGACAAATTTATTTTTAACATTCGGGACAATAAGTGAAGAAATTGTTATTACTAAAACTAAGAATGTAATTAGTAATAACACATGACCGATCATAACTAATATATAACTCCAGCCATAGAATTCACCTACAAAGGAATTAATGAATGGTTGAAATATATTTCCGCCCCACAATAACATGGCAGCCCCTATTGCTATTAATAGAATAGATGCAACAAATGTCATAATATAAAGTGCCTGTGCGACAATTACATTTTTTATGTGGGTTTTTGAAACGATATTTTCAACAAGCCCTTTATGAAAATCCCTCTGTTGAAAAGTAACAGTATTTCCTACCAAATGCATACCAAACCCAATCAACAAAACAAACAAAAGCATAAGATATTGATTAGCAGAATATAACAGGTTATCAAAATACGTTAACCCATTATAATTATTTAAAAATTCCAGGAAATGATCTTTATGAGTACCTTTCATTTCTTGCATTGTTAATTCAACCATAGCAAACCACATTTGGAAGTCTTTATTTGTTGAATAATAGCTGTCCGCTATAACTATTGAACAAATTATTCAATAATAAAATGTTAAATTCCGATTTAATATATTTAAAGTATAAACTTTTTATCATTTGGTCCTCACCTCGCTTTGAAAAATGAATTGCATGGTAAACAAAAACAGTTAAACTCTACTGGTTTAAACGAGTTGAACTTTTTGAATTTAGGGTGTCAGACATCATGAATTTTTTTACGAAACATAACTCCTCCAATATAGAATAAGTGCAAAAATCGATTAGTCTATCGATTCTTGCACTTAGACCTTAATGATTAAATCTTAACTAAAAAGTTCTTACCGCTCTTCCCAAATAAATAACTATAAGAGCATCAGTTCCTAAAGCTAACAAGGCTCCAAGTGCCCCACCTTTTGCTCCACCAAATGCAGCTCCAATCTTAGCTACTACTGCTGCTACTTTTCCACCAACTTTAATAAGTGTTGTCCAATACCCTCAACCTACTTGCGCTAATAATGCACCACCAGAAAATGCAAAAGCACGACTACCATATCTTCTAGTAAAATTGCTCATGCTTTGATTGAAATTACTTCGACTCCATGATCCCTCATCCAAGTAAACCTTATCTCTTATTACGCTTTATTATAGAAGTAATATATGTATGAAAAATCTTAAAAGCGTCTTAATAGAATCTTGTTTACATTAACTAGGCGGAGCCATTAAGTCCACAAGTATTCCAACCGCAACCAAATTCTAATTTTTCTTCAAGTTCTTCTACACACTTAATTAGTTCATCAGTCTGATTTAAGTTTTTCATATTTATTTCCTCCCCTCTCACTTTTTAAAGCTTATTATAATGTTAAATTAGCTCCGCAAGTATTCCAACCGCAACCAAATTCTAATTTTTCTTCAAGTTCTTCTACACACTTAATTAGTTCATCAGTCTGATTTAAATTTTTCATATTTTTTTGCTCTCCTCTCCATCTTTAAAGCTTATTATGCTATTAGATTAACTCTGCAATTATTCTAACCACAACCAAATTCTAATTTTTCTTCTAATTCCACTACACTTACAATTAGCTGATCGGCCTCAGATTTCCCCCTTTCTTTCTTAGCAGGTTATTTCTCTTCCTCAAAAGGCGCTAATATAGTTTAAAACATATTAAATTTGAGTTGACCTACATGGGGAAATTTAGAAGAAATTAATCTTCCTAAAAAAACATAGTTATCCTATCAATTAAATAAAATTGATTTTGCAAATCATGATAGGTAATACACTACGATTAATACCGCAAATATTAACCCAACAGCCCAACTCTTCTCTGTCTTCTAGTTCTTCTATATCAATGACGGAATTTAACGATCTCATGATATGTCAAAACTACATGTTACAACAAAGCAGTTCCCATGATTTATTGGACAAGCATTCCAACTACACGATAAAAGTTCTTTATTCTCTAATTCATCTAATACTTCACTGAGTTCATTCAATGGTAACATTGTAGATTCTCCTTTCAGCAGTTTTTGAAATAACCTTTCCTTTTGAGGGTTCTATTTTATTGCAAATTTTTATATACACTATTTGTTACTATTTTGTATAGAGGTATTATTAAAACTATAGCAAAGAACAATAAAAACGTTGATAAACCTATTAAGTAATCTAAACTATTCATTTTTAAAACTTCTTTTAAATTGCTTTGTTGTTCAAATAATATATTTATTGGATCTATTAGGAAGTTAAATAATAAAACTGAAGTTAGGCCTGCAACTAAAAAAACTAAAAAGTATTCAAATAAAAAGATTTGTGCATTTTTAAATTTACTGAATCCAAAAATTGAAAAAATAGCAAATTCTGATTTCCTTTGAACTACATTTATATAAGATAAGAGAGAAGTAAATGTAAGAGTAACCAATATAAATGCGGAAGTTAAAAACACCATTAACATTTTTACAGCATTTACAGTATTTAGAAAGTTCGAAAGGGAAATAGCTGGATTATTGGCAGTTATATTTGCTTCAACTGCAAGACTAAATACATCTTCTTGAGTTACCTCTTCAAACATGTCCACCAAGTAAATCTTATCCCTTTTAAGTTCATCACTGAGTGAGTTATATCGCTGTTTTGAAATGAAAATTGGATAATTAGTTGAATTTCCATCCGATTCTAAAATACCCTGAATCTCAAAAGTTATTGATTTTAACTCAACATTAGTAGGAATTTTAAGGGTAATACTTTCACCAATTATATTTGTTAAATCCCCTTGTTCAGTTAGTTGTTTTGCAAGTGTTTCTGGAATAATAACTCCGTTTCTATTTATTTTCTCAGTACCTAAAATTACGTTGTTAGGGTTATTATAAGGTAATGAAGTTACAGTTTCTGGGTATTCTTGTAAATAATTATTATAAAAATTAAGAGGGTTATGTGTTTTGCCATTAAACTCTATTTTAATAAACTGTTGGGATACACCAATTTCCTCAATTTTTTCTATCTTATTTCCCGCTTTATGTAATGTTTCATTAGTAATATTCTTTATATCATCTATATCTCTATTTTGTTGATCAATTATAACTAAGGTTCTATTACTTGTTTCATTGATAAACTCTGAATAATTATTTAACAAACCTCTATTCACCGCTTGAATGAAGAATGTTAATACTAATGAAATTAAAATGGTAAAGATCAAAAGTATGTTTCGTGCTTTACTATTTTGAAAATGGTGAAACGAGTAAATCAAACCTGAAAAATAGTTATTTTTTTTCTTATTTGGACGACTAATCTCCTTTATAAGTGATGTGAATCCATTATTATCATTTTGAGTTATTTCTCTTGTTTCTAAGTTATAGATTATATTGCATTGTTCTTCAACATAACGGTCATGGGTAATAATAATTACTGTTGTACCTTTATTCACTAGTTCTTTAAAAATATTTAATATTTTTTCACGATTATGTCTATCTACAGATGCAGTTGGTTCGTCAGCAAATATTATCTTAGGACTATGGATAATTGCTCTTGCTATAGCAACCCTCTGCTTTTCTCCAATTGATAATTTTGATACTTTTTTTGTTTCATATCCTTCTAAACCTACTTGAATTAATACTTCTTTAACTTTATTTTGTTTTTCTTTCTTTGACATATCAGAAAACCTTAATGGTATAGTGACATTTTGATAAACACTAAATTCTTCTATTAATAAGTGCTGCTGTGGTACAAAACCGAAAAACTTTTGTCTAAATGCCTCCTTTTCTTTATCAGATAACTCGTGGAACGAATAATTACCATAATATATTTCACCACTTGTAGTTTTACTTAAACCCATCATTGAAAAAAATAATGTAGTTTTACCTACTCCCGATCGTCCAGTAATACAAAATAGGGAGTTTTCTTTTATTTCAAAATCCACATTAGAAAAAACTTCTCTTTTATCTTTTATTTCTTTTAAATTATGTACCTTTATCCTCATAATCTACCTCCATAAAACACGAATAATTGACTTAAATGCAAGCAATGTAAAATAGGCGATAAAAACAGTGTAAAAAAGCCTGAAAATATTTGCTTCAACTATTAATTCTGTTATATTTGTAACATTAATCCTAAATAGCATAAATAGGAAAAACACTAAAAAAATACTTGTAATTAAAGAGTAACATTTAATTTTTATGATTGTATGCTTATAAAATACTGCTGTTAATTCTTCACTATTAGTGAACATATTTTTGATAGATATTCTTATCCATTTGTGTAAATTGTAAACACCAAGGTGGTCAGATAATATCCAATAACCATCATATTTTAAGAATGGATTAAAGTTATTTAATAGTATCATAGTAGAAAATAATATATATATGTTAACCAGTTCACTTTTAATAAATAAATTAACCATTAATACTATAAAGATAAAATAAAGTTGAAAAATAATTCCCGCTATATCTATTTCCAGTCTTTGTTTTCTTTTTAATAACCAACTTTCATACATTGGAACAAATAATACTACCGATGTTAAATATATTCCTACACCTACCCCACTCAAACTAAGTTTGTTTTTTTTCATTGCAGTTAAATGTCCAAATTCATGAAAAATAGTTTGTATTAGTAAACATATGCAAAATAGAATAATCACTAAAAGGCTATTTGTATCAAAAAAATTACTATATAATTTACTTTGTTGAGAAATAAATTTAATAAGTGAAAACGTCAAAATACAAGGAAATAAGAGAAAAAAACAAAATATTTTTCCTGTTTTAGTTAAAAGAAACTCAAAGTATTTTAAAAAACTAAAATCCCAACTGCTCCCTATTATTTTTTTAAAAAAGATTGTTTTTTCTTTTTTAAAATTAAAGTATTTATCCTCTTTTTGTAATAGTACTTCTATAGGAATCTCTTTATTTAATAATATTGCATTGTTGTACTTCTTAGAGTATGCAACAATTTTTTTTTGCTTTCCGTTATAATCAAATTCTGCTATTTTTATTGAGGGATTTTTATCAGTTACTAACGTATTAACATTCATTAATTTTTTCTCCAATAGCTTCGTCAAAACTTTTATGAATCATAATCTTTGAATCTTGACAGTAACTTTGAAACATATCATTATTTACTATTTCAGAATGATTCGGACAACCTCCACCACAGAACAAACTATATTTACACTTGCTACAATTTTTCAACATATGAACATGTCTTTTTTTCCAGTTTAAATATTTTTCATTAAACTGTATCCTATTATCTTTTTCTAAACTTATCTTACCTATTGATTTGTTATTATTTTGGATTTGTTCCCAACATGCAAACAAATTCTTATTAGGTGTGACGACTAACATATTTCCAGTTGCACCACAGACTGATGTTCGAAATGGAATGCTATTTCTACCTAGTAAATCTTTTATTTGTGATCTATGCAACTTATATGTTAGATTATCGTGTTTTATATCATCATTCTTTGTAATATCTTTATCCATATACTTTTTTTTAGTATTAATGTAAGCTGTATGTAGACATTTATTGTAAATACTTACATTGGTACAATCAGATAGAATTTCTTTGGCTTTTAAATATTCTTTTAAAGCTATATAATCGCTTTCGTTTTCTATTGATAGATTTACTCTAATTGTAATATTTAGTTTAGGTATTTCTTTAATTAGCATTTGAATATTTTTAATTATCTTGTTAAACGTTCCTGACCCATTTTTCAAATACCTTAATAAATCATGTCTTTCTCTAGTTCCATCTAAAGTAACTTGGATGGAATCAAAATTCACATTATTTTTAAATATTTCTATGTAGCTATCTAAATCATATCCATTAGTTACCGCATTAACTTGTATATTTCTTTTTTTGCCTTCATTCACTATATAATCAACAATACTATAGTTATCTTTTTCTAGTGGCTCTCCACCGAATAGTGTTATTTGTTTAATTGTTTCTAGTTTGTCAATATATTTAAAAGTAGAATCAATTACACTTAATTCCATTTTTTTCATCGGGGCCATATCTAAGTCTGTTAGTTCAAAACAGTAAGAGCACCTAAAATTACACCCCATTGACGGTACAATCACAATTGATGTAATCATTGATCTACTTTCATATAAATGGTTTGCTATCCTATAATATTTTTCTTCATCTTTATAACTTGAAACAACATAGCCCCTTTCAATTAAGGTATCAATATCCTTTAGCGAACTCAGAAGCGTTTCTTGTTTTTCTTTCTTCATTTTTGAAATTTGTAATAGTTTGCTATAGACATTTTCCTCTAATAAATCAACACTTCCCGTATATCCATGCACAATATATTTATTTTTACAATTCATTGTTGAAAATATAGTATAATTTGAAACAATTAACATAATTTTATCTCCCTAACATACAAAAAAGTATTTATATAGTAATTAAAATTAGATTTTTTATATCATTACTTTCTTTTCTTCTATCTTATCTCTAATGGTTTTAACCTTAATTAAATTATCATCTAAGAAAATTTTATTTAGTAATTCAAACTCACTAGAGCTATTTTTATTAATAACTTCCGACAAACTAATTATTTTTTCGCACAATTTATACGCAATATTATCTCTGTCATCTGTTTGAGAATTAAAATAATTATATTGTTTACTTTTTAAATCTTCATCAATGTCACGTAAGTCATCAAATAATTGCTCCAGTAAACAAATATTTGAGAAATATTGGCTTATTTCGAATAATGAATATGATGTTATATTGCTGGTTAATTCATTCATAGCACGTATAATACAATTCACCATTTTCAGTTTTCCTCTTGCCACTCTTTCATATAGACTATCACTTCCGATAGGAAAATTTACTCTGTTAATTGAAAAAATGTATTCTGCAGCGTCTTGTACTAATTCCTCAAAAAATGATTGTGACAGATTTAACTTTCTGAACGAATTTATTATTTCATATATTAAAAAGTATTTTACAGATAGGAAAGTCATATCATTACTTTCTCTATCTATTACCATATCAATTGAACTAATATGATCTAAAAACAAACCTGCTATTTCTTCTAATATAGTTAATTGCTCATCTGTAACTTCGAATATTTCATTAATTGCGTAAGGCAATAATAAATACCTACCATCAATTCTTTGTTTAATTTCTATATTCAGCATCTTGCTTAAACTCTTATATTTTTTTTCTATTTTAGATTCAATGTTTTTCTTGTATTCAAGTATTTCTTTAGTTTTCATATTCATTTAAACCTACCCCCATTTTTGTAGTAGTTAAATAGTCACTAAATCAATTTATTAGTCTTTATCATAAATTCTTTGATTTCATTTTACATTATATTGAAATTATTTATTAACAGGAGCGTTTTTTTTGAATTCTTCGAATATCCACTTAACTATACACCAAACGTAACGGTACCGATTTTTTCTTGTTCACACAATTACTGTTTTTACTGTAACTAAGCGTCATAGTCAGAAGCATCGTGTTGTTTTACATAAGGGTACTTTTTATAAAATAGCATTTGAATTTCGTTCCAACTTTGTCTAATTTAACAGATTATCAATTCCTAACTCTTACCAATTATCCTACTATATCTTGGTAAAAAAGTAACCGACAAAATGTGGCGCGGTTCCGCCATTTTTGGCGGAGTTTCACCAAGTTTTGTCGGTCACTAACTTTATTTTTACTAGACTAATTGGAATGCTAAGTTAATTGTATAGAAAATGAAATTTTTGATGGACGTCAAAAAGATGCCCTCAAATCGAGAGCATCCTATGATCAAATCAAAACCTCTGGTATTAACCCTAGCTTACGTCCTTTTTCAACAACATCAACTCTGGAACTAACATTTAATTTCTTGAAAATCTCTCTTAAATGTCTTTCTACAGTCCTACTACTCGTAAATAATTCCTTCGCTATTTGTTCGTTTGTTAGTCCTTTGGAGATCTTTATCACAATTTCTTCTTCTTTTAGAGAAAATGAAATTTTGGTACCGTTTTCGAAGCAAAGTTTAGATTCGGTCCTTCGAAGTTGATGTAATATCTCAGTAGGAATAACGGATTGATGATTGATCACATCTCTGATTGTACGAATAAGCTGTTCTTTAGAGGATGACTTGCTTATAAAGGCAGAAACGCCGACTTCAACTAGATGGTTAAAATAACAAGTAATTTCATAACCTGTAAAAATAATAATCTTCGCATCTTGATGAACGTTCAAAATTTCCTTTGTTAATTCTAAACCATTTAATTCAGGCATTTCAAAATCTATTAAATAAACATCATGTTTTTTTACTTTCAATAAACTCATTATTTCTAAACTTGAACCATGGAACTCGACATTAAAGTCGGTTTCACTTGATAATATAGTTTTTGTACCTTCTCCCACTATGGAATGATCATCTACAATAAGAATATTAATCAAACTATCACCTGCTTTTAGCTACTTATTTTAATGGTATAACGATTTGAACTTTCATCCCCTTACCTGGATTCGATGTAAGCTTTATTTCTCCGCCAAAACTATGAACACGACCTTTCATACCTATTAGCCCCATATTTTTTTGATTTTTATTTTGGGTAGAAAGATCTGTACCTATTCCATTATCTTGATAGTATATTTCCAAAGTTTGATCACTTATTTTAACCAAAATAGTTACTTCAGTTGCTTTAGCATGCTTAATAGCGTTATTTAATAATTCTTGAACGCTACGAAAAACAGCTAACTCGTAATCATTTTTTAACTGAAGACTTTGGTTATCTCCTTCAATCTTGAAAACTAATTTACTAGTAGAAAGCAAATTAAATTTCACTTCTAAATCCTGCAAGGCGTGTTTGAGACCTAACTTTGCCAAAAGTGGCGGTGATAACTCGTGGCATGTCTCGCGAATAGTGTACATCATATCTAAAACATCTTCTTCCAATTCTTCTATTCTACTTTCTAGAATAAGTGGCTTATCCTTAGCTAATCGTTTTATCTCTTCAACTTTCCTCTTATGAACAATCAGATCTTGAAGGATCGTATCATGGATATCCATAGCTAATTGCTTTCTTTCTTTTTCTGACCAGTTAACCATTAATCGATTTAGCCAGTTTGATTTATTTGCGACCATTTGATCAGCTTCTACACTTTCTAATTTTTTTAGTAGTTCTTCAATTTTAATCATGTTTTCTATTGAAATACTCGTGTAATAGGCTAGTACCTCTAACCAATCTTGTTGCTCTTTACTTAAAGGTATGTTGATTAATTTTTTTACTATTAAACAGTAATAATAATTTTGGCGCTCACCAATAACAAGAAAGAAATACTCTTTATGTTCAATGATTTTCCCAACATTTAAAACTTGAGAATTGATTTTTTTAGCAAAAGCACCTTCTATAAATTGATTTTCAGTGTCAGCACAAATAAAATTTCCTTTTTTAGAAACTTGAATGTAACTGATAAACTTTACTTTTAATACTTCTTTCACTTCTCTTTCAATACTGTTTAATACACCACTCACCTTATTTTCTCGTTTAATTGACTCACTATAACGGTAAATGCTTTTTTGATATTGTTCTCTTTCTACAAATAATACTGCCCGTAATTTTCTATCTATGTAATTCTTTAACACCAAAAATAAAAACAACAAAACGTATATTAGTAAAAATGTACGGGTAATTGTAATAAGTGTATAACCATTGGAATAATAAGCTTTAATGATGTATGTAAAAGCAATTGTCGGAAACAATAAAATAGAAGAATAATATTTAAATTGATCTACATATACTTTGATAGGAAAAAGCTTATTTGACAACAATAAATAAAAAATAATTGTAGGTATAAAAAAGATAAATAATGAGGCGACTACACCCGATATAATCGTATCTCCTATAAGAATAAATGGAATTGTATACAAAAAGATAAATGGAGCAAGTGCAAGCACAAATGCCATTAGCATCCACCTAATCGGCTCTCTTATTTCATCCTTTTTGGATAATCGATAGCATTTTACTAGAGTTATCGTAACTACATAATTTAAAATTAGAAACGAAATTAATAAGATATATTTCTCACTAAAAAAATAATCTATTATCTCTAAATAATTAAGTGTGTCTACAAAAAAAGCTGATAAACTTATAAAATATATCCAAAGAATTATCTTCTTATCAATCCATGATCTCCCTTTTTCTATTAGATAATGATAAATAAAATGTAAAAATAATACCGGCGCAACTAAAAAGCTAAAATTTAAAATAACTCCTCCTACTATATCTAGCTTTCCTGATGAACTAGCACTTATGAAGCAAAGACCTAAATTCTTTAAGAAACAAATTAATAATATAGAGCTCTTTTTTTGTATTTGACTTTTTAATATAAAAATACTTACTAGGGTGTTACAAAGAAAGTAAAGAAAAGGAAATACTAGGTAATACAAATATTGCCTTGTTAGTTCTAAAGAATTACTAATTAAATAGGTTTTATGACTACTATCTTTTAATACAGTAATTGTTTCTGCTTGTTCAATTCTTAAAAAGTTTCTTACTGTATAATGATTTTCTAGTGGTAAATCATTAATTAAAATAACTTGGTCTCCAACCTGAATATCAGTTTGTGCCCCCCACCCCATTTCATTTACTGATTGCACATAGAAATTATTCTCCTCTATTTTTAGCTTAATTCCAATATAAGGAGTAAAGTTAGTAAAAAATAAATATACAGCAACAATAGACGCCACTATCATAATAAATATTACCTTTTTATAATTACTACTTATATTTAACACCTGTTAAAATCACCTCCAAAGCTCCACCCTGGTAATTCCACTATTAGTAAAAACATTCAATATCGCTGCCACTTCTTCATAACTTACTCCAACCAAACTCGCTAAACCATTTTTCACTCTCTCTAACACATCTGGATTTTTAATTAAAAACTGAATGATTTCTTGCATAATAAACCCTCCCAATATTCATTTGTTTATTCATGTATAAAGTTCTAATTTCTTTTCATAAAAATTAGAGATGTTCAGACTACGGATAATCGCGAGTGCCTCTTGCTTATTTAACTCTATAAAGACACTAGCATAATGAAATGCACCTCTATCGCACATTTGCTTTATTACTTCTTCTTTAATCATTAATAGCTCTTGATAGGTCTTTTTACTTGTATAATACTCTGATACTATGTTATCTCTTAAAGAAAGCATATAAAGAATTGGTAATGTTTTCTTTTTTAAAAAGATATCGCTTTTTTTATCGAAGTTATAAATTGATTTTATATCGTTATTAATTTGAGCAATCATCCCTATCTTTTTGCTATAGCTTCTTACTTCCTCAAGTGCACTACTATTAGCTAATACTGCACCAACTAGACAAGCAAGGGCTGTTAAAGATCCTGATTTTTTTTCAATTAAAGCTAGATATTGTTTTTCGCTATTAATAGAGTTATGTAAATCCATATGTTGTCCAGTAATCGCTTGAAAGATAGTTGAATAATAAATATTATCAAGCAAATTTCTGTTTGAACAATTCAAATCATCAAGTATTTTTTTACTTAATAAAAGTAGTCCTGTTGTTATATTAAGAACGATTGAACTTTCATATTTCTGCCAAGGTGCAGAATGATTATCAATATCTTGTAAATCATCCAAAATATCAGCAGCTAAAATTAGTATTTCTACTGCCGCTGCTGCTGAATAAATATCAATATTTTTTCCATTGAACATTTCATAGTGGAGGATTGTAAGTTCACCAAAAAATAGATCTCTACTAATTGTTTGGTCATGAACAAATTCAAGTACGATCGTTTGAATATCATCATTTATAAAAGTATCAATTATTAAACGGTCCATTTTTTCTTTAATGTACGCTTTCATCCAATCTCCTTTTGACCCGGGTCATTTTTACTATTCATTTTACAATAGAAAATAGGTATTTTCTACATAAACATTCATAATTTTACATACTCATATTAACCACTTATTCATACAATTACATAAAATTAGATGCTATGGTTGGGATATATTCGGAAAAAATTGTATAATAATCAGAAGAACCAAGACTACATACACTTTATAAAATAGAAGTTAAAATAATATGTCGATTGGAGTGTTTGAAATGAAGATTGCAACAATTGGAACAGGACCTATCGTAGATAAGTTTTTATCAGCCTTAAACGAAATCGAGGAAGCTACGTGTGAAGCGATATATTCTAGAAAAGAAGAAACAGCTAAGCCACTTGCTGAAAAATTCAATGTACAAACGATTTATACTGATTTAGATAAGCTGTATGCTGATCCGAATGTTAACTTTGTTTATATCGCATCGCCAAATAGCTTACATTATGATCAAGCATATCAAGCACTTCAAAACGGGAAAAATGTAATATGTGAAAAGCCATTTACTTCAACTGTACAGGAACTTGAGAGTTTAATATCTCTTGCTAAACAAAAAAATTTACTGTTATTTGAAGCTATCACAACGATCCACCTGCCAAACTATCAATTAATAAAAGAAAACATCAATAAACTTGGACAAATTAAATTTATCCAATGTAATTATAGTCAGTATTCGAGTAAATACAACGCCCTTCTGCGTGGAGAAACTCCAAATGTTTTCAATCCTAAATTTTCAGGTGGCGCTCTAACAGATATTAATATTTATAACCTACACTTTGTCATGAATTTGTTTGGGACACCTCAAACAGTCCAATATAAAGCAAACAAACATCCAAACGGAATTGATACTTCCGGAATTTTATTATTAGAATATCCGAATTTTATTGGCGAATGTGTTGGGTGCAAAGATACGAATAGTCTGAACTTTGTTCTTATCCAAGGAGAAAAAGGATACCTTCATGTTGAACATGGGGCAAACGGTTGTAGAAAAGTCATCCTTCATTTAGAAGATAAAGAAGTAGAATTAAATGCACAAACAGAAATGAACGCATTGTATTATGAAATGCTTGCTTTTAACAAGATTTATCAATCAAAAGATTTAAAGAAGTGTTACGAATTACTTGATTACAGTCATTCAGTTATTCAAGTTCTGGAAGCCGCTAGAAAAGATGCTGGTATTACGTTTGATGCTGACTTACTAGAGATTAAATCATCATAATAACTAGTTACGTCCACCCCACACGGACATTTTAACGATTTGTCCATTTTCGGTGTCAGACACCCACGAAAGTGAATTAACCTACATCAATCTTATTTACAGGGTAAACAACAGTGAAAGTTAATATTTTATTTATAAAAAACACCTAATAAACAAAAAGTTTATTAGGTGTTTTTTAATTTAAATATTTAATCTACTACATTTGTTTATTATACTCAATTTCCTTAACCATTAACTTTTGCAAATCGTCTTCCCAACCATATGGTTTGTCACTGTTTTCTGGTGCCTCTTTATAAGCTACACCATTTTCAACATAAATCCATTTTTGCGTGTCTTCATCTTGAAAGAAACCAGTAATCGACGTTGATAGACGGTGGAAAGATTTATGAATAGAATAAATCATACCGTAGTGAATATCACTTTCTTCATAGATATCATGGATCCACTCTTCTCTCATATTTTGCAGCCAAAGTTGGTTTGAATTGGCCATTCCTACAAGTTTCGCTTTTTTCTCATGTCTTTTAAGCACGTATTTCATATAAAGCTACTCCCTTAAAAATATTAAACTCCTAAACTCTCTTTTAAAAACGGTACTGCATCAACAATATGACGGTTAATTGCAAGCTCTTCTGGACTAAATCCTAATGCTAAACCAATTAACTGTGGTAAGTGTAAAATTGGCATTTCAATATCTTCACTGTACCCTTTTTGTGCATCTGGTTGATACATATCTAATTGCATTTGACATAATGGACATGGTGTAACGATACAATGAGCGCCTGCCATCTTAGGGGATATACAATTGATCGCCGTTAGTTTTAACACTTCTTTCTCTGCTGGAAAAACAGCATGGAATCCGCAACAAGCTAATCTTTGATCAAAATCAACACATTCAGCACCTAATGCTTCTGCAACGATTTCCATTGAACGTGGATTTCTATGATTTTCAAACCCCATGATTTGAGGTGGTCTTACAATATGACACCCATAAAAGTTAGCTACTTTTAAACCTTTTAGTGGCCTTTTTACTAGCTTCTTTAAATTTTCAATTCCATAGTCTTGAATAATTGCCCAAAGTAAATGAGTTACTTCGCTCGTACCTTTATACTCTAAACCAGATTGTTGTAAACCCGTGTTTACTTTTTCCTTTAATTCTTGGTCTTCATCTAAATCTTTTTTTGCTGTTCGAAGCATTAACGTACAGGTGTTACAAACAGTCATTAATGGAGCATTTAATTCTTCGGCTAACGCTAAGTTTCTAGCATTAACGCTCGTTGCTAAAAAGTCATCAACATCTTGAATGTGACTCGCACCGCAACAAGTCCACCCCTCAAGCTCAATGAGTTCGATACCTAAAGCACTTGCTACCTTTTTTGTAGAAATCATTAATTCTCCAGCAGCAGATTCTAATGTACAACCTGGAAAAAATCCGTATCTCATTATTTGCTCACCTCCTGGGCATATTGATAAATTTTTCTTATTCCCTCTATACCTTTTACTTTCTTTGGCATGTGTAGTGGATTAATTTTTCCTTTTAAGATCATTCGTGTAGCCATCGGAACTCGTTTTCCAATTGTTTTCACCATTCCATCGGTCTTAATTGGTAACATCATTTCATTTAATCTACCAGTCTTGTGAACATCATCATAGAATGCATAAGCATGGCGAGCACCTTGGTTATCTTTAGCACCCATTTTCATCGAAACTTTTCGTAAGTAGGCAATTTGGTCTGTTAACGGAATACCTTTTGGACAGTTCGTTACACACTGCATACAGTGAATACATTTCCATAATTCATTTTCTAGCACTGGCTGAATACGTTGCAATGGATCAGCATCTCTTGAATCAACAGCAAAACGGTATGCTTTATTTAAAACGAACGGATCAAGATACCCACCATCATTTACATTTAGCTGTCCACACTCTGATGTACATACTCCACAAAGAATACAGTCAGTTGGTGAAGCAATTTTCGCAAATTCTGCTTCACTTTGCTTAAAGCCTTTCTCTACACTTCCGTCCTCAGAAGGGATTAACCATGGCTTAACAAGCTTAAGCTTCTCCACTTTTGGCTTCCAATCAATAACTAAATCTCTAATTACTTCATAATTTTGTAACGGTTCAAATGTTAAAACATTTGTTTCGAACGTTTCGATGATTTCATCTAGTCGTTAATTCTTACTCCACAGCTCCCACAAATAGCGTGACGACAGGCAGAAGTAAAGTTTAATGTCGGATCCATTTCATCTTTAATTTTTGTTAATGCCCAAAGGACAGTTTTATTTTTTTCATAAGGGAATTGATATTCTTGAACCCACTTGGTTGTCCCGTCATAGCGATGAATTCTAAAAATAAATTTTTCCATTAGTATTTTCGCTCCTCTGGTTTATACTTTGTAATCTTAACAGGGATATATTCTAGTTCATACTGATCTCCCTTTTTATGAACAAGTGTGTGTGCTAAGAAGTTCGCATCATCACGCGTCGGGAAATCTTTTCTCGTGTGCGAGCCTCTACTCTCTTTTCGATTGAGCGCAGCCATTACGATGGCTTTTGCTAACGTTAAACAGTTGCCAATCTCAACATAGTTTACAAATGCCATATTATAACGAACTGCCGGGTCACCGATATACGTATCTTGATAATCAACGAGCAAGTGTTCAATATCCGCTAAAGCTTGTTTCATTTCGCTTTCTTCACGGAAGATTCCAACATTATCCCACATCGTTTGAGCCATTTTATTTCGAATCTCAACAATATTTGATCCGCTCTTTTTATTACGAATCATTTTAAATTTCTCTTTCCATGTTTCTGTTTCTTGTTCTAGTTTAACTTCTGAACCAAATGAGCGACGGTGAGCTGATTCTTTCGCACCAATCCCTACATATTTTCCAAATAACACAACATCTGCTACTGAATTTCCACCTAAACGATTGGCACCATGAAGCGATACACAAGCACATTCACCAGCAGCATGTACGCCATCAATCGTTGTGCTTAGAGTTTGTGGATCTACTACATGAATACCACCCATCATATAGTGACAGCTTGGTCGAATTGGTACAGGTGCTTCTAGCATATCGATTCCTTCAAACTCCATCGCCAGCTCACGTACCTGTGGTAGACGCTCCATAATTTTCTTTTTACCTAGGTGTCTTAAATCCATTAACACATAGGCATTCATTCCTTCACCGAAACCACGGCCTTCTTTGATCTCTGTTTCGATTGTTCTAGAAACTAAGTCACGTGGTCCTAATTCCATTTTTTCTGGTGCGTATCTAGCCATAAAGCGTTCGCCATCTTTATTTAATAGATATCCACCTTCACCGCGACAGGCTTCAGATAATAAGATTCCTGTAGAAGCTAATCCTGTTGGGTGGAACTGTACAAACTCAGGATCTTTTAATGGAATTCCCGCGTTAAAACAAGCCGCTGTACCATCACCTGTCATATTGATCGCATTTGTCGTTCTATTCCAGTAAACTCTTCCAAAACCACCAGTAGCAATGACGACTGTTTTTGCTTTCATCGGAACAATATCACCCGTTTTTAGGTCCATCACTACTAATCCAGTACAGTTTCCTTCTTCCACAGTTAAAGAAAGAATTAACCACTCATCAAAAAACTCTACTTCATTTTTTAAACACTGTTCATAAATCGAATGAAGAATGACATGCCCTGTTTTATCTGCCGAATAACAAGTTCTAGGGCTTGATGCACCACCGAATGGACGTTGTGCGATGTTACCATTTCCATCTCGTGAGAAAGGTACACCATAATAATCTAATTCAGAAATAATTTCTGGCATTTTTGAAGTGAAAAATTCAACTGCATCTTGGTCAGCTAAAAAGTCGCTCCCTTTTACTGTATCCATAAAATGCTTTTCAGGAGAGTCCGTTGAATCACGGTACCCCATCGCTGCATTAATTCCACCCTGAGCTGCACCGGTATGTGACCTTGTCGGAAATACTTTAGATATACATGCAACTTTTAAACTTTTATCTTCACTCGCAGAAAGTGCTGCCATCATTCCAGCTCCACCTGCTCCAACTACTACTACATCATAAGCTAGCATCGGTTCTCCTCCTAAACTCATCTTTATCTCTTGGTTTGTATTGTACGTCTCCTTTTGCTCATCGCCTATATCTTCTCTATTTTAAAAACTCTTTATCACTATATACAGATTGAACCGACTTTTTTAATGCTGCTTTTTCATCATTAGTTAATTCTAACTCAATAATTTTTTCTATACCGTCCCCACCTATAATTGTTGGAACACCTAAGTAAAGGTCCTGATAGCCATATTCACCCTGAAGGTACGCAATTGTAGGAATAATTCGCTTTTTATCCTTTATGATTGCTTCAACTATTTGTGTAATTGAAGCAGATGGTGCAAAGTAGGCACTTCCGTTCCCTAGCAAATTAACGATCTCTTCACCACCTTTACGTGTACGTTCAACAATATCATCTAGGCGATCTTTCGGTAATAGGTTCTCAATCGGTATCCCACCAGCATAGGAATATCTAACTAATGGCACCATATCATCCCCATGGCCACCTAGAACAAGTCCTATAACATCTTCAACCGATACATTCAATTCCTGAGCAACAAATGTACGAAACCGAGCAGTGTCCAATATTCCTGATTGACCAATAACACGGTTCTTTGGAAACCCTGATTCTTTGGAAACAATATAAGTCATAGCGTCTACTGGATTTGTTAACACTAAAATTAAGCAGTTAGGCGAATACTTTACAACTTCTTTCGTAACAGCTTTCATAATTTCAGAATTGATATTAACGAGATCATCTCTACTCATACCTGGTTTTCTAGCAATCCCTGCTGTAATCACAACTACGTCAGAACTAGTGGTGTCCTCATAGTTTGAAGTACCAACAATATTTGCATCAAATCCTAAAACTGGACTTGCTTCTAACATATCTAACGCCTTACCCTTCGTAGGACCATCCAATTGAGGAATATCTAGTAAAACTACATCCCCAAGTTCTTTTTGAGCTACCATGAGTGCAGTTGTTGCACCAGTAAATCCACTACCAATAACGGAAATTTTTCTTCGCTTAATTGACATATCTTTTGTTACCTCCATTTTTCTTCGAATCTTTTTTCTACCACTGCATGTTTCTTAGCTAATATCTATTAGTCCTGAAACAGATGCCCATATACTCTAATCTCTACCAAGATGACTTTCCTCTTTCTTAAACGTAGGTTTTAGATAAAAAAATAAAACTTAATTTTTAAAATAACTACAAGTTTTGTGAGAAATATGGTTATTTTATAAAGAAATTATGTATTCACGAAATATTTAAATTTTTATTGCTTAAAAAATAAATTATTGAAAAAACAACAAAGAAAGTTTGTATAATTTCAAACTCCTAAAAAAATTACGTATTTCAAAAATTTAACTAGTAAAAACAAAAACTCCTACAGAAACATGTCATGTAGAAGTTTTTATTATTCCAATATTGATTAGTTACCTGCATAATCAATTAATGAGATCATTCCACTTTCCGCATGATGAAGCTCATGACAATGAAAAAACCATTTTCCAGCATTATCTGCAATCAATACTATTTCATACGTTTCACCAGGCCTAACATTTAACGTATCTTTTAAGATTGGTGAACCTTGAACGGATACTCCATTTTTTGAAATCACATAAAAGAAGTGTCCATGACTATGCATCGGGTGATCAACACCACTAATATTCGTAATAGTCATCTTGATTACATCCCCTTCGTTAACTTCATATACCTCTAAATCAGGGGCTTTCTTACCATTAATAGTGAATGTCTCATCTCCATCATTTGAAGCTAAGACCATCTCAAATTCCTTTGTTACACTATTAATTCTTTCAATTTGTTGACTCTGTCCATATTTAGTCATATCAAAGGTAGACAATTTTTCATTGTTAATCTGAAGACGTTCATTTTCATAGCCTTCATAAACAAGAGGCAGGATACTATTTAATTTTTCTTTATTTGCTTCAGCAAATATTTCTATGCCCCATGCTCCAGCATTGTTTAAAATAATCTCAATATCATATCTTTCTCCAGGTGCAATTAAAAGTTTTTCATTTTTAATTACTGTTGGTTCGTTCACAGGCTGACCGTCATAATGTGTTACCTTAAATTCGTGATTTGGAATAACGATTGTCTGTGTATATAAGCCTGAATTAATAAATCTTAAGCGATTAGATTCCCCTTCCTTCACTACAAATCCACTAATATCTGCTCCTGCTTTTCCATTTATAACAACCGTATTGTATACATCATTCATCATCTCATTGTGAGGTAATTCAACGCCATTTCCGTTTCCATGAGCACCATGAGCACCACCAGTACTTCCATGCTCCCCACCATCTTTTTCACTCTCGTCATACATTTCTTCTACCATCGCTGACCATTCACTAATAAATACAACCTGATCAATCTTATGATTTTTATTTGTACTTTCTTCAACTACAATTGCCCCGTACATACCTCTAAACAATTGTTCTGCACTATTTTCATGTGAGTGATACCAATACGTCCCTGGTAAAGTTGCCTTGAAGGAATAAATAAACTCTTCTCCTGGTTGTATAACGTTTTGTGTAACTCCTGGAACTCCATCCATTTCATTTACAATGGGTAATCCGTGCAAGTGTAATGCCGTCGATACTGGTAATGAATTTAAAAAGCGGAGTTCCACTTCGTCACCTTCATTTACTCTAATTTCTTCACCTGGAAGCATTCCATTATACATCCAAGCTTTAGTCACTTTATCGGTTGTATATTGCCAATTCTCTTCTACTGCTTCAATCGTAAATATTTTTATATCATCTGATGCTGTTTCTATTGGTGTAACTGTTTCTTCTATGTCTGTCGTTTCCCCAATACTTTCTTCCTCATTTGAAGATTGGTTACTACATGCTGAAAATAGTACTCCTAAAAACAAAATTATTAACACGATTTTTAATTTTTTCACACTAATTCCTCCTTTTGATTCATTAAATATAAATTAACATTAAAATTCGAAGAAAGTTTGTTGAAAGTTCGACAAAAGTAACATAAATATATTGGTAACAGTAAATACAGTACTTTTAATATTTATTGTCGGTTACCATTACTGAATTTCCCCTAAGAAAATTGAGAAAATTAATCGGAATTTAGGCTTATTTCTTTACTTTAACTAAAGCTATATAAAGCTTTTACAAATCTTCTGAGATTTTGATATAATCCATAAAACGAAAAGCAACCTGGGAATCCCAAGTTGCTTTTCGTTTTTAATTTAAGGCGATTTTTAATGTTTCAATATTTTTTCTCATTAAACTAAAATAGTCTTCGCCATTGTCGATATCCTCTTTTGTTGCAGCTTCTAGATTATGTAACCATAAGATTTCTGCACCAACTTCCCTACGAATTGCTTCTCCATCTCTTATTCCTCCAATACGGCTTGCTAGGAACGCAAGTAAAAAAGACCAACTTAGTAAATTGGTCTTTTCTTGAAAAAAAAATTAGTTTTATTCTTCCTCTTGAAATAATGCGGTCGACAAATATCTTTCACCAGTATCAGGTAAAGTAACAACAATTGTCTTCCCTTTGCTTTCAGGTCGCTTTGCAACAACCGTTGCAGCATGAACCGCTGCTCCAGAAGAAATACCCACTAAAATTCCTTCTTCCTTTCCAAGGCTACGGGCTGCTTGAAATGCTTCTTTGTTTTTCACTTGAATGATTTCATCAAAGATTAAAACATTTAACACTTCAGGAACAAACCCCGCTCCGATACCTTGAATTTTATGTGGACCTGGAGTTCCACCTGATAAAACAGGAGAATCATATGGTTCAACAGCAACTGAACGAATAGAAGGTTTTCTTTCTTTTAACACTTCTGACACACCTGTGATCGTTCCACCAGTACCAATTCCACTAATAAATATATCTACCTGTCCATCAGTGTCATACCAAATTTCTTCTGCTGTTGTTTCGCGATGTATTTGTGGATTTGCAGGATTACTAAATTGTTGTAGCATAAAACCATTAGGTGTTTCTTCAAGTAGTTTTTCTGCTGTTTCAATCGCTCCCTTCATCCCTTTTGCTCCTTCTGTTAATACTAGCTCTGCCCCTAGTGCTTTTAGAAGATTTCGTCGTTCGATACTCATTGTTTCAGGCATAACAAGAATGCACCGATAACCTTTCGCAGCGCAAACGAAGGCTAAGGCAATCCCTGTATTACCACTTGTTGGTTCAATAATTACAGTTTCCTTTGTAATCAATCCTTGCACCTCGGCAGATTGAATCATAGCATCCCCAATTCTGTCTTTAACGCTTGATAACGGATTGAAATACTCTAGTTTTGCAAGAACTTCGGCACCAGTAGCATCACTTATGGTGTTAAGTCGTACCAATGGAGTTCTTCCAATTAACTCCGTAATATTTCTAGCAATTTTAGGTCGTTTTAATACATCAGTCATCAAACATCCTCCTTAATTTATACCCAGAATTTTGTAAGTGAAATAATTCTCATTTTTTAGCATACCTGTAATTTATGTGAAAAGTATGGTGGTGATATAAAGAAAATATGTTGATTGCTTAACTCTTAGAAATTTCTCCCGCTCAAATGAAAAAACAGATCCTTTTGTATAGAATCTGTTTTTCAACAACAATATTATGAATATCTTTTAGCACCAATAAAACGTGGATTCCAATATGGGTTGTCCATTCTTGAAATAATAACCCCTTGTGATGAACTATTATGAATAAACTCGCCACCCCCTAGGTATATACCTGCATGTGAAGGACCAGTTTTATATGTTTCAAAGAAAACAATGTCTCCTTTTTTAGGTTGACTTACGGCGATACCTAACTTCCAATACTCGCTGTGAGTACGTGGTAATGATACCCCATTTTTATTAAATACATAGGTAATAAAACCACTACTATCAAATCCACTAGGAGTTGTTCCTCCCCAAACATAAGGTGAACCTAGTAAACTTTTCGCATCATTTATTAAGTTATTTATATTAAACGATGAACCTTTTTCACTATTATTAGAAGTTGATGTATTATTTGATGCAGCAGCTTTTAAAACACGAAACGTTTGTGCGCCTACGATTCCATCGACTTGTATATTTTTTTGTTGTTGAAAGTTTCTTACCGCTTGCTCTGTAATCGGCCCAAAAATCCCATCTATTGAATAATTGTAGTAACCATGAGCCTGTAGCATTTTTTGTAACTCAGACACGTGCTTCCCTCTGTCACCTTGTCTTAGTATAACGGATGAATCTGCTGAAGCAACTGCTGACTTTATCATTGTTACGGGAGCATCTATCCTTTTTTCCTTTAGTGCGGAAACTGTTTGTGGCCCAACAATCCCATCAACGATCAGACTATTATTCCGTTGAAAATCCCTAACTGCCTGAGCTGTGATTGGACCATAAATTCCATCAATACTATAGTTATAGTAGGATTTAATATTTAACTTCTCCTGTAATTCAATCACATCTGAATGAACCATTCCTTTTCGAAGTATTTGGTCTCCTAATGCAGCTTCACTATACGATGCATTTGTCATTAATGCACCCGTAATGACCGAAGTCAAAATAAACCCTTTTATTGCTCTTACTTTCTTCAAAACAACTCACTCCTTAAATGCTGTTATTTAAATAAATTTTTTACATGATGAATCTATCAACAACATTTGAAGAGATTATGTAGGTATTATTAAAATTACATTACAAAAGTCGAAGATTGTCAAAGTAGTAGCTTATACGACGCTTACGATGTCGATGAAGTTTTTCTTTCAGTGGTGATAAGTGTTGAATTTATTAATTGAGTCAAATCATAATTGCCAAAACCATTCATCATGTAATAATCCCCCTCAACTTGAGGGGGATTCCTACGTTTCATAGATGATTTGTCCTGTTTTTGACAGATCATAACCGCCTAATGCGTCTAGATCACTTTTAAAACTATTTGAATTTAATATTGATTGAATTTGTGGAATTAGTGCTTTATTTTCAGGAGTCTTTAAAATCACTAAGTCGTATCTTTCATTAATTAGAGGAATAAACTCTACACCATGAACAAGGTTGCTCGTTTTTTCTATTCCGACACCAACATCTGCGACCCCTTTTGCGACCGCACTCGCTACACTTAAATGGTTTGTTTCCTCATATCCATAACCATTAACTTCATGAATTGAAATTTGATGTTTTTTTAGGCTTTCATCTATTAAAACCCGTGCGCCAGACCCTTTTTCCCGATTGATTATTTTTATATTTGGGGATTTCAAATCAAGCCAGTTTTTTATTTTTTTAGGGTTTCCTTTTTGAACAAAAAAGCCAGCCTTTCTTGATAAAAGGTTAATAACTACATATTCAAAGTTAACTAAAATTTTATTTATGTACGGTAAATTATATTCTCTACTTTCAGCCTCAATCAGATGTGTACTCACGATATCAGAGTAGCCTTGATACATGGAGATTAATCCTTCGAGACTTCCTACATAAGAACGAAGTGGTCGAATGCCATTTAAAGAGTTTTCAATATGATTCGCTAAAATATCTAAACTAAAATCTTGACCACTAATCACGATTTGCCTAGTATTATTAAATCCTTGTCGTTGCCCCTTACCGTTACTAACTGGGCTTTCTGGAAATTCGTTTTCTTTAATAGAAATAGTAGAGGCACCTTTTTTAGAACGATTAATATAAGCTTCTAAATCTTCAGGATCAATTCTCATCTGTCTTCCAACACGATAAGTCGGCAATAATCCTTTTTTAACCAAATCATAAATCGTTAGTTTCGAAACTTTTAATATTTGGGCAACCTCTTCAGTAGTATATGACTTTTTCTCCAACTAAAAAACCTCCTTTTAGTCGTGAACGATTAATAGATATATTTAAGGTAATATATTATGACACCTTCCATTGCCTAGCATTAACTAGATATATATAATTATAACTAGATATATATAATTATAACTAGATATAACTAATTATAAATGAAGGGAATCTATTAATGAAAAATATAAATTTTTATTTTATTATATCATTTACCATCCTACTTGTTTTATTTAGTAGTGGTTGTAATGAAAAACAATTATCAGAAGAAATAAATGATGAAGTCCGTGAGTTAACAGTTGCTGCAGCTTCAGACTTAACATTAGCCTTCACGGAAGTAGGGAAATTATTTGAGGAAGAAACAAATTCGAAAATTACCTTTTCGTTTGGATCAACAGGTCAATTAGCCGATCAAATTGAACACGGTGCACCATTTGACATATTTGCGGCAGCAAACATTGATTTTGTGGACAACCTACGCGAAAAAAACTTAATTATTCCTGACACTCAAACAACATATGCATTCGGCAGAATTGGTGTTACAACTGTACCAGATAGTACGACGATCGAAATCGAAACATTAGAAGATTTGTTAAAGCCAGAGGTTGTAAAGATTGCAATTGCTAATCCTGAACATGCTCCTTATGGGCTAGCTGCCAAACAAGCACTAGAAACTGCAGGTCTCTGGGATCAAGTAGAACATAAACTTGTTTTTGGTAGAAATATATCCGAAACGCTTACTTTTATTGAAACAAAAAATGCTGAAGCAGGGATTATCGCTTTATCGCTCTATAAAGAAGGTGAAGTCAATTTTCATCTAATTGATGATGCTCTTCATGCTCCTCTTGAACAATCCATCGCCGTTATTAATCGCACAAATGAAGTAGATTTAGCAATAGAATTTATTAATTTTATTAAAGGACCAATTGGTAAACCTATTATGGAAGACTATGGTTTTATTGTTCCAGGCGACAAATAAGCAACAGTATGCATTTTGAGAGTTACTTTTTCGTAACTCTCTTTTTTCACAAAAGACAAAGAGGCGCTGTTATACACAACGCACCTTTTCCTCTTTACAGATCTTGGTCGTTTGGTAATCTGGGTAATTATCTATTTCGTATTTCTCCTGTAGAATTCCTAACAACTAATTCTGGTAAAAAAAGTACCTTCTGATTTTGAAAATCTTTATCTAGTAACATGTCAAAAACCTTCTTACCCATTTCTTGAATCGGTTGTGAAATAGTCGTCATACGTGGAGTAATAATTCTAGAAAGTATAGTATCATCAAAACCAACAACAGTTAAAGCTGAACTTCAATCAGTGGGGGTTTTCCTTCATCCCCCACTGATTGTTAGTTCAACTTATACCACGGGCATAAGAATAACTAATCATCAGCATTTGCTGATGAAAGTTATTCTATATCGGACCTTTAGGGGCAGTTTATCCCCCACCTAAACTTCTCGATTTTCTTAAGTTTTGAGGTGGGGGTCTTACTTGCCCCTTAAGAGTGGGATAAATCCGCTGGAATATGAAGTCCCATTTCACTTGCTGCTTCTATAACTCCAATTGCCAATAAAACATTACAAGCAAAGATAGCCGTTGGAGGATCTTTTAAGTTGAGCAATTTTAATGCTTCTTTTTTTCCATTTGAAATAGTTGCTTCTGTTGAGTTACTAGTTTCAATATGCGATTCAAAAGAAAAGAACACCGAATTGGTGTTCTTAAAACTTAGCTTTTCATTTCTCACTCGGTGGGTCTCAGACACCTTGAAAACGTATCGCTTGACCACCACCGTTAGCTAGCCTTATGTTTAGTACGGTATTGCTATCTACTAGTAACTGATGAATATGAAGGGAATATGGATTTGTGATCCAATCCGCATTAGCACCATCAGCATAAATTTCAGCCATATACTTTTTAGATGGGGTAAGAAAGGTGAGAGGTACCTCAAGTATACGCCCTATTTCATTCGTGATGCTGCCTAAATACCAATCCTCACTATTTCTATCCTTACGAGCAACCGTAATATATTCACCTATTTCTCCATTTAATACTTTCGTATCTTGCCAATCTACAGGTACATCTAAAAGAAATTTGAATGCTGGAAGGTTTTTCTCATAATTTTCAGGGAGATCCGCTAACATCTGCAACGGGCTATAGAGTACAACATATAAAGCTAGTTCTTTTGCTAAAGTATGTTTCACTCTATTATATGGTCTATATTCGTCAAAAAATAAATCAAAAATTCCAGGTGTGTAGTCAAAAGGACCCGCAAGCATTCTCGTAAATGGAAGGATCGTCGTGTGGTCTGGTGGATTCCCTCCATCAGGACTCCCGGCATTATATTCCTGCCCTCGTGCCCCCTCACGTGTCATCATATTTGGATAAGTACGTCTTTCTCCGGTATCCTTAATTGGTTCATGGACATTCAACATGATTTGATATTTGGCTGCAGTCTCTATTACTTTTTTGTAATGATTTACCATATATTGTCCATGATGCCACTCCATCCCTATTAAGTTTCCTTGATTATCTCGGCGTTCAATCGCGGGATCCTGACCTACATAACCTGTTTTTACAGAATCAATTCCTAATTCTTTATAAAGCGCAAAAGCATCTTCCATTTGCTGTTCATAATTTTGAATAACTGAAGAAGTTTCGTGATGCCCCATAATTTTTACGCCTTTTTTCGCTGCATATGATGCTACTTCTTCTAAATCAAAGTCCTCATGTGGGGTTGTAAAATCAAATTGTTCTCCATGCTTTAGCCAATCACCATCCCAACCTATATTCCACCCCTCAATGAGCACCATTGGAATGCCATATTTAGCTGCAAAATCGATATATCTCTTTGCATTTTCAGTGGTTGCACCATGTTTAGGACCCGAGCTCCAAGTATATTTCCCAAGATGCATACCCCACCATATCCCAATATATTTACCTGGTTTTACCCACGAAACATTTCCTAACTTATTAGGTTTGTTAAGATTTAAATTCAAATAACATGTCAGTAAATCACCTGGTTTTTCTGCAATCTGGATCGTACGCCAAGGGGTTGTTAAAGGAGAAGATCCTCTTACTTTTACACTGTCTGACCAAGGAACAAGATCAGCTTTTAGGGTATGATTCTGATAAGGCATTAATGTCATAGAGGCATAATCATTTAGATCAGCCTCGTGAATACTGAGATATAATCCGTCTGCTGTTTTCATGGTGAACGGTGTGTGAACAGCACGGAAAGACTTGGAGATAGAGCTAATGGGAGTATTTCTATATAGGTATTCATAACGTTCTGGTTGGTATGCTGGAATCCACCATGCCTGATGATCATCAGTAAGTGCAAATTCAGTTTCCTCGTTTATTAGTTTAAAATTAATAAGTTCCTCTTGCTTAGGCAGTTCATAGCGAAAACCAAGCCCACAATTATACACCCGAAAAGCTATGGTCATTCTAAGGCGAGTTTCAGTGGTCTTTTCAAGAGCGACTCGAAGTTCGTTATATTGATTACGAATTTCCTTCACTTCCCCCCAAGGCTGTGTCCAACTTTGATCAAAACTGCCATACGTAACATTTACGCTGCGAAAGTTATGATCGAGCGGTTCAGTATCTTTAAAAGTAAGCCCAAGTGCGGAAGGATTAATAATATCTTTATCGAAATATCGTACATGATAATAAGGAATACCTTGCTGTAGCATAAAAGTAACTTGAACTTTTCCATCTGGTGAAGATATACAATAGGTACCATCGATAGATTGATCATATATAGTTTCTTCACATGAAGATTCTGTCTTTGAAACAGGAAAACTCGTTGTTGTACGATATGGGTGACTTTCATGTTTTACAAAACGAATAGGTATTTGAAGTAGTTGACCTGGAACTAAAATAGGATATAATAACCTGTTCAAAGTCATAATATCAAAAACCGAGGCATTATATTTCCATGCGATTGAATAAATCGTTTCTCCTGGCTGAACTTGATACATGATCATACCATCATTATTCATCCTATTCCAAATACCTCCTTTAAACCTTCACGCTTTTTCTTTTTCAACATTAATATATATTCTTATAAAACGATAATATACACTACGGTAACTATTTGTAACCCTAACTTGATGACATCGGTTTATGTTCCTTTGAATCAGAAACTTCATCTATAGTCGGAATTGCAGAAATTGCTCCTAACTTCGTGCAAACTAGCGCTCCTATATCGAGCATGCTTTTCAGATAAATGAGGAAGACCGAACGAATTAAGATCCTTTTTAAGTGAAGTTGTATAATAAGAATACTTTAAATACTAAATCGAAAAAACCTAGCGAGAATTAACTCACTAGGTTTTTTCGGTAATACCAGTCATATTTACCAATTACTCGAACACATTATTTTTTATTTTTATATAAATACATCGTAATAGGTGCAAATATCGCCATAATGATTACGGATGCTATAATTACCCATCCAATTTGTTCAAATGTGGCCGTACCGTGCATCAAACCTCGTGATGCTGTTACAAGCAGTGAGATTGGGTTCACATCAACGAAAGCCTGTAACCAGGAAGGTAGTGTCCGTGGATCGACAAAAACGTTGCTGATGAAAGTTAATGGGAACATGACTAACATACTTACACCCATGAGGGATTTCTCTGATCGTAAAATTAACCCAAGTGTCGTCCAAATCCAAGACAAGCTAAATGAAAATAAGATGAGAAGCGCCACTGTAGCAACTACACCAAGTGCTCCTCCTTCTGGCCGAAAGCCCATGATAAGACCGAGGGAAATCATAACCGCAGATGCTAACGTATAGCGGACAGAATCCACAAGGAGCATCCCGACTAAAATAGAAGGACGCCAAATAGGCAAGGAACGGAAACGATCGAAAATCCCTTTTGAAATATCATTGTTTAATTCCACCCCCGTGTACATCGTAATCTGTACAACGGTCATTACTAGAATACCCGGAAGAAGAAACTGCAAATATTCACTTGTTGAGCCAGCTATAGCACCGCCGAATAAGTAGGTGAACATTAACAGGAACATGATTGGAAATGCAGTAACATCTAAAAGCTGTTCAGGGACGTATTTTATTTTAAGAAGAGCACGCCAGCCTATTGTCATAGAAGATCTTAAACCATTAGGTCTTTGCGGACGTGTACGTACGGATAATACTTTTTGGATTTTATCCGTCATCGATTGGTCTACTGTCGTTTGATTGGATGTTTTCACTGTACTGCCTCCTTGACTTTTTTATTTTTATCCGTTTTATTCTCCTTATCAACTTCTTCTAAAGGAGGTTGTCCTGTCAATGTAAGAAATACTTCATCAAGGCTAGGTTGACCAAGTGAAAAATCAGTAACCGTAATATTAGAACGAATCAATTCTCCTAATGCGTCTGTTGCCTTCTCCGTGTCCGAAACTTGTGCTGAAAGTGCAGTCGGATCAGAGGCAAAAAGAATAGGCACATTTAGCTTTTGAGCAAGTATTTTTTCTGCCTTTTGTCTTTCTTTTGGGTCTAGTAAACGAACATGTAGCGTACTTGAACCGACAGATGATTTAAGCTCCCCACTCGTTCCTTCCGCAATAATTTTACCTTGATCAATGACAGCAATCCTGTCAGCAAGTTGATCTGCTTCTTCTAAATATTGCGTAGTCAATAATACAGTAGTTCCTGAGTTAACTAATGCTCGAACGATATCCCACACTTGATTTCGGCTGCGTGGATCCAGCCCTGTCGTTGGCTCATCAAGGAATAACAATTCCGGTGTAACGACAATACTTGCCGCGATATCTAATCTGCGCCGCATACCACCAGAATATTTCTTCACTTGGCGATTTGCAGCCTCCTCCAACCCGAAGGCATTCAACAATTCCATCGCTCTCTCCTTTGCTTGCTTTCTTGAAAAACCTAAGAGCCGACCAATTAAGATAAGGTTTTCTAACCCAGTTAAAACCTCATCTACTGAAGCATATTGTCCCGTCAAGCTTACCCGACTGCGAATTTCATCTGCTTCTTTTACAAGATCATAACCAAGTATACTTGCACTGCCGCCATCTGGCGGAAGTAGTGTAGCAAGCATTCTGACTGTAGTTGTTTTACCAGCACCGTTCGGCCCTAAGAAACCATATACAGTCCCTTTAGGTATCGTTAAGTTTACACCATCTACGGCACGATTTTCACCAAATTCTTTGACAAGATTCTTTACTTCAATTGCTAATTCTTGTGACTTATTAAATGTTTTGTTCAAGCTTTTCACTCCTTCTTAAATTCCATTCCTTTTTAATCCTGCTTGTTTTTCTGTTCAATCACAACCTAATATATTTATTCATATAGAGCATAACCTAGTCATCAACATTTTCTAATTCCTTTTCTGGAGTAGTACCTTCTTTAAGCCAGACTACATCTTGCCAATATAACTACAAAATGGCTCGCAGTGGGTAGATGTCCCTAGGCACCTCCGGATACAGGTTCTAATTTTTCGCGAAGCGCTGCATCCTGGATCACGACAACTTCCACGGCTCGAAGCCAAATGAACTTGGAGACAATCTTCCTGTTTCCAAAATAAAGTGAAAATCTCCATCCGAAATCTTTTTGTTGATATCAAATGCCTTGCAAGCATGACCGAACTGGTAAGTTTTTATAATTTCTTGTTTTTTACTCTCCATTCCCATCATGTGAATGAACCTTCCTTTTCTGTATTTTGTAAACAGATTTTTCAGACAATCACCGGATTTATAATTCCTCTGTTTGATAACAGATCCGCTGTTAGGATAACCAATTTTTGGATTGATGTCCATTAAAATCCCTTCTCATTAACTAGCTTATTTACTAAACTCCCTGTTATTGAATAACTTATAGATCGATTTTACTTACGAATAATTCCTTCTCTTATTCAAGAATATGGTCCGTTTGCTGAATAACATTTATGTCATTTAAATACATATCATTACCAAAAACCATATTTTTTGTAACAATCTCTTATCATGCTACTAGTCTCTGATTTTATTAAGTTTCTTCATTACCAAAAGTGATTACCAAAAATATTACCAAATACCTTTATAACAATTAAACCTGAAGTAAAACAAGAAAAGCGCAAGCGCCTTGGTCACGAGCAGCTGCTCCTGTGCCACTCCGTTTGCTCGTCGCAAAGCCGCTTCGAAGTAATCCAAGTAGTAGCTTCACTGGGGCGGCCTTTGACAGAAGTCGCTCTTTGGCTTCCGAAAGGGCCTGAAGTGACCGAGCTCGTAGGCGCTGAAGCTAGACAGTTTCCAAGTTAGAAATTTATAAATTCTTATTATGTAAAATAAACATACTTTCTGGAGGGTGGCATATGATTATTGGTTACACTCGTGTACACTGTCGAACAAATTTTAGATCGACAAATTAGTATGCTTTCAGAATACGGCTGTGAAAAAATTATAAAGGAAAAGTTCACCGGTACCATTAAAGATCGTAGTGGTTTATATCAGTTGTTTGAGGTGGTAAGAAAGGCGATACGGTTGTTGTTGAAAGTATCTCTCATCTTGGACGTAAAAGATTAGATATCCTAACTATTATTCAACACTTTGGAGAGATGGGGATTCAGTTTGTATCCTGAAAAGAAAATAGAGCCAGAAAACTTCTTTAAAATATAAAAACAACCGAGTAGCCTAACACGGCTACTCGGTTGATGTTCGTATGTATGGTGGAGACGGTGGGAATCGAACCCACGTCCAGAAATATTGGCACTTAAGCTTCTACGAGTGTAGTCACTATATTCGAGTTTCGCAATCAAATCTGCCTAGTGACAGGCGTTCTTGATGCTAGTCTGGTTCATCTCTTCCTTCGTCCTCAGACGGTGGACAGCCGGCGTATCCCACTAAGTTGAGCCCCGACCCCTACCACATGGGCGATGGAGGGAGGAGCAGCTACTTTATATTAAGCAGCTAAAGCGTAATTATCTTTGCCAGTTATAGGCGTTGGCGTTTTAACGAGGCCGACCCCCTCGACTCGCAACTTAAGCTCAAACTATCCCTGTCGAATCCAAAACGTCCCCTTTTGATTCAGAGATAATTCTCTGAGTAAGACAGTTGTTGGACAACTGTTTATAAGAAAGTTTGTGCAAAGTATGCTTAACTAACTTTATTTAATTGTTGGTGTTTCTCTCTTACAAAAACAATTATAGCACAAAGATCATTCGACATAAATGGTAATTATTGTTTTTGCCTTTCGCGAAATGCTTTTTCGATTTGGCGCTTAGCATCTTTTTCTTTAAGAGATTCACGCTTATCATAGTTTTTCTTACCTTTACCTAAGCCAATTAATACTTTCGCAAAACCATTTTTTAAGTAAATTTTTAACGGGACAAGTGTGTATCCTTGTTCTTTTGTCGTACCGATCAGTTTACTAATTTCTTTTTTCTTCATTAAAAGTTTGCGTGTTCGCAAAGGATCGTGATTGTAACGATTTCCTTGTTCGTATGGACTAATATGAGCATTCCATAAAAATACTTCACCATTTTTAATACGAGCAAAAGAATCTTTAATATTAGCTTTCCCAGCTCGAATTGACTTTATTTCCGTACCTGTAAGCACTATGCCCGTTTCGTACGTTTCTTCAATAAAGTAATCGTGGTTAGCTTTTTTATTTTGTGCAACAACTTTGCCCTCAAGCTTAGCCATACTAGAACCTCCTCTACAACACCTTTGACTAGGAAAACACAAGCTTTAAGCTTTGTTGTCCTAGAATGAAATAATACCATTTTTCTTTTGACATATCAAGGGATCGATGGGGTTAATAAGGGATCAAATTAAAAAAGAGTAGAACATTGACTACTATGTAATACAATTTGGATTTAAAATATCATTAAAATAAACCCACCTCAAGTCCATCCATTCTATTATGTTTCTCACAGGAGTTAACCTTACTAAACAAAGCCCTTTGTGGAATTGGAATTCCACAAGGGGCTTTGTTTTTTACCTACTGCGTTTCTTACCTTTGTTACGTTTGTTTTTTGGAGCATTTTCATAAAACTTTTTCTTCTTTTTGTTTTTACCGCGTTTTGATTTGTCTTCGGCAGACTTATTTGTATCTGGTTTTTTTGTTTCAGATCTATTACCTTTGCCACGCTCTTTACGTTTGCCAGCACCTACGATAACTTTTGGTTTTGACTTTGGTGCACGTTCTTTTCTTGCTTTCATACCGACAACTTCGAAATCAATAGATGCTTCTTCAGTATTGACCCCAATAACTTTAATTTCGATTTCATCACCGATACGGAACACGTTTCCAGTACGTTCACCAATCATAGCATATTGTTTTTCATCATAATGATAATAATCATCTGTTAAGTAGCTAACATGAACAAGCCCTTCGATCGTATTTGGTAATTCAACAAAGATACCAAAGTTAGTAACACCTGAGATCATTCCCTCAAATTGTTCACCAATTTTATCTTCCATAAATTGAACTTTCTTTAATGTGTCTGTGTCACGTTCTGCTTCCACCGCACGTCTTTCCATTTCAGAAGAATGACTCGCAATTACTGGCAGCTTTTCAGCCCAGTGGCTTGTTGTAAATTCATCTGTTCTTCCTTCGATTAAATATTTACGAATTAAACGATGAACGATTAAGTCAGGATAACGACGAATTGGCGATGTGAAATGTGTATAAAATTCCGTCGAAAGACCGAAGTGACCTAAGCTCTCTGGATCATATTTTGCCTGCTTCATTGAACGTAGCATGACAGTATTAATGACCGTTTCTTCTGGCTCACCTCGTACTTCTTCGAGTAACATTTGCAACGCTCTTGGATGGAGTGTGTTTGCAGTTCCACGAACAACATAGCCAAAATTCGTAATAAACTCTAAAAACCTCGTTAGCTTCTCAGCATCAGGGTCTTCATGGATTCGGTACATGAACGGTACTTTCATCCAATGAAAATGCTCAGCAATCGTTTCATTGGCCGCTAACATAAATTCCTCAATTAAGCGTTCTGCAATTGAACGCTCACGAATAACAACGTCTGTTGGTTTTCCTTCTTCGTCGACAAGCACTTTTGATTCTTTAAAGTCAAAATCAATTGCGCCTCTTTCCATACGCTTTTTACGTAAAATATCAGCTAATTCACCCATTTGTTTAAAAAATGGAATTAGTGGCTCATAACGTTTTGTTACTTCGTCGTCCTCATCTTGTAAAATTTTTCGTACATCCGTATACGTCATTCGCTCTGTTGTCCTGATTACACTTTGAAAAATTTCATGTGCGACCACTTGTCCATCAGGTGCAATCTCCATTTCGCATGATAGGGTTAAACGATCCACCTTTGGATTTAAACTACAAATACCGTTTGATAAACGATGTGGGATCATCGGAATTACTCGGTCTACTAAATAACAACTAGTAGCTCTCTCAAATGCTTCTTTATCAATTGGTGAATCTTCTTTTACATAATAACTAACATCGGCTATATGAACACCAAGCTTATAATTACCGTTATCAAGACGTTCTACGTTAACAGCGTCATCTAAATCTTTTGCGTCTGCACCGTCAATCGTAACAATCGTTTGTTCCCGAAGATCACGGCGACCTTTAATTTCTTCAGGGTCAATTTCATCAGGCACGGCATTCGCTTGTTCTATAACTTCTTCTGGAAACTCTTGCGGTAACCCATGTTTGTGAATGATTGAAAGAATATCAACACCAGGGTCATTTTTGTGACCTAATATCGTGACAACTTCCCCTTCTGCACTCATTCTTCCTTCTGGGTACTTTACGATTTTCACAACCACTTTATGACCGTCAACGGCTCCACCGTTAGCTTCCCTAGAGATAAAAATATCGTTAGGGATCCGCTTGTCATCAGCAATGACAAAACCAAAGTGCTTGTTTTCAGAATATGTACCTACTACTTGAGTAAGCCCTCGTTCTAAAATACGAATAACTTGCCCTTCCGGACGAGCCCCTGTAGATTTTGGATGAAGTCGTACTAAAACGACATCACCATTCATCGCGCTATTCATATCTGCACTTGTCACATAAATATCTTTTTCTGTCATATTATCTTCCGGGATAACAAAAGCAAAGCCTTTTGCATTTGCTTGTACTTTACCACGAACGAGATTCATTTTCTCTGGTAAACCGTATCGGTTACTTCGCGTTCTTACAATCATACCTTTTTGTTCCATTTCGTTTAATGCTTTAACGAAATTTTTAAATTCACTAGAATCTTCAATCCCGAACGCTTCTTCTAGCTCTGTGACAGATAGTGGCTTGTAAGCCTCTTCTCGCATAAATGCTAGCAACTGTTCTGTTCTTTTTTTATAATCCATGTTTCTAACCTCCTTTTTGGGGGTCTGACCCCCATCGCTTTAAAGCTTTAAACCAGTGGGGGTCAGACCCCCCAATCTAATTTTTCTAAGAAATTATACACATCTTCGTGTAGTTGTTCCTTTTCTTTCCCTAACGTAATAACGTGGGTAGATTCTTCATACCATTTTAATTCTTTTAACTCAGCTTCGACCTCTTCAAATATAATAGTAGCACTTTCAGTATTAATCATTTCATCATGTCGGGCTTGTACGACAAATGTTGGGGTATAAATCATATCTACATTGTCACGAACCTCTTGCAACAAACCTTGTAAGGATTTAAGAGTAGTCATCGGAGTCTTTTGAAACTGTTCCATTTCAACTCTAATTTCTTCATTGCTTTTTTGTTCACGTCTTTTGTACTCCTCAGCATAAGCAAGTACACCTCTATACATGACTTCTTCACTCTTAATATGCATCGGCGCACACATTGGGATAATTCCCTTTATAGGTAAAGTGTAACCCAATTTAAGGGAAAATACCCCTCCTAGAGATAGACCTGCTACAGCAATTTCCTCATGACCTCTATCTTTTAGGTAATGATAGCCGTCAACAACATCATTCCACCAATCCTCTGGCCCAGTGTGAACAAGTTCTTCTGGCGGTACACCATGACCTTTATATTGAGGGGCGTGACACGTATAGCCCTTTTTTTGAAGATGTCTCCCTAACATTCGAACGTCAGCGGAACTCCCAGTAAACCCATGAAGTAATAAGACGGCACGATCCCCTCCTGTGAAAGTGAATGGTTTTGGCGCAATTGCTTTCATTTCATGTAACCTCCATCATACCTTTGCTTTAGTAGAAACTTCGATTATTTCAGACTTACCGTCCGCGTGTATGTTCTACTGTTCAAGAAAATTATTAATGATTGATAATAACTTTTCACGCTCTTCTCCTAGCCAAATATAGTGCTTTGAATTTTTAAAGTAATATAGCTGTTTATTAGTCGAACTTATTGTTTCATAAATATATTCAGCACTTTTTTTAGCTGGGACAAGTCCATCACATTCGCCTTGAACAATTAGTGTTGGAACTATTACTTTTTTTAAAATCGGTCTAGTATTATACACGATTTTGGCAAATTCTATAGTAGCTTTCAATGGTGTGTTTTTTACTTTTTTCCGATAAAGCCTATACAAGGCATCACTTCTTAACTCACCTCGCCATCCTTCAATAATCCAGCCTTTCATATCTTCGACTATTTGCTTCGGGTTTAAGTAATAGGCAGAGGCGCTTAAAAGTACTAGCTTATGAATCGGATATTTCGATGCTATATGTGTGGCAATCATACTGCCCATAGAAAATCCAAGTACATAGACTTTGTGGCAACGATTTAATAGCTCCTCAACCGCAACTTCTGCAGCATAGAGCCATTGCTTAAATGTCGCTTTTTTTAAGCCATCCCTGCTACCGTGACCCGGTAACGTTGGTGAGTAAACAAGCCAATTTCTTTTCTTTTTCAAAAAGTTAGTGAGGGGTTCTACTTCTTTAGCTTCTCCAGTAAATCCATGAATACATAAGCAACCGATCATTTTATCACCCACTATTTATAAGTGTAGCATACTTTGATCATTCACCTTTTTAATAGATACGTTACGGAGTCTACTATGTAAGAAGTTTAATGATGATTGTGTAGGTCAAAAAATAGTTTAAGAATATATTGGCAATTGTAACAATCTTACTCTAGTTCTACGTATGTGTCACCGTTTTTGTTTCATTAATATATAATATTACTGGGACAGACTTGTACATTCGTAATTATTGTGGTAAATTTAAAATAATGTGAACTTACGTTGGAGGTGTATGTCGTGCAAGCGTTTTTTACAGTGTTATTAGTAATTGTTTCTCTTTTACTTATCATTGTTGTTTTACTACAATCTGGTCGCAGTGCAGGTTTAGCAGGTGCTATTTCAGGTGGAGCTGAGCAATTAATTGGTAAGCAAAAAGCACGTGGAATTGATGCAGTTCTTCAAAAGTCTACCGTTATTTTGGCCGTTTTGTTTTTTATTTTCACAATTTTGGTTGCTTATTTTTCATAATAAACCTTTAAAGCTGTACCACGCATTGATAAGTGGTATGGCTTTTTTTGATACGGACCCAATTGCACTATGTAGATGCTTTTTCTACTGTATCGGAAAACTCCACATAAATCATGAAAAGTGTATAACACCGTAAGAAAAGCGCAAGCGCCGCAGCTCTAGACGTAATAAGCTGGACTGAGTCGAGTGAGATATAGGAGAGTCGAAAGTCGTTAGACTTTCGTTCTCGACTTATCGTAGACGAGACGAAGGAAGCTTTCTAGTCGATAGGGCGCTGAAGCTAGACAGTTTCCAAGTTAGAAATTTTGGTTCTACGTCAAATGTTGGGGTAGATAGATCTTAGGCTACCGCGCTACGCTTGGTGGCCTTATCATTTTTCGAGGGAATTCCCTCGAAAAATGATAAGGGTTTTATACTAAAGCCTACTATCCGACATGAGACCCTATTCTTTTATACTGATGTGACAATAATATTTTCGCTCGGAACCGATCAAAATTTCTAAAGCCAAAAGCATTTCTTTTTAAGACTTTTGTAGAATTATTTATCCCTTCNGGTTCTACGTCAAATGTTGGGGTAGATAGATCTTAGGCTACCGCGCTACGCTTGGTGGCCTTATCATTTTTCGAGGGAATTCCCTCGAAAAATGATAAGGGTTTTATACTAAAGCCTACTATCCGACATGAGACCCTATTCTTTTATACTGATGTGACAATAATATTTTCGCTCGGAACCGATCAAAATTTCTAAAGCCAAAAGCATTTCTTTTTAAGACTTTTGTAGAATTATTTATCCCTTCCAAAAATCCATTTGAATACTTGTATACAAAACTATTTAAGATTTCGATCTGCCAATTTTTAAACGTCTGTACAACCTTTGACAACTCCGAAATACCCTCTTTTTGAAACTTCTCGTATAATTGAAACAATTCATTTTTCACTTGATTAAGGTCTTCGGGACCTAACTTTTTTGCTCGATCAAACCATAAACGGTAAGCTTCTTTTAATTCATAGGCGCTTCTTAGCTCATCTGACATATCTAAATATCTGTGTAAGTGCCACCTTTCATCGTCTGTTAATANATCATTTGCTTTATGAAAGACATACCTCATTCGTTTACACTTCTTGCGATCATAGGCATGAAATGTTTTTTGGACACGTCTCCTTACTCCATCTAACGCCCAATACACATATCTACAAAAGTGAAAACGATCTGCCACGATAACAGGGCGACCAAGAGCTTCTTGAACCGCTGCTTTAAATGAATAACTCATATCCATAATGACGATCTTTACCTGTGAACCATGCTTTCTAAGGTACTCTTTAANTGTTTTTTTCGAACGGTTTGGTAGAATATCCAGTGGTTCACGAGTTTCACCATTAGCGATGATTAATTGGTATTTGCCTTCTTTTGTATCTCCCTTATATTCATCAATAGCTATGACCGCTGGTAGCTCTTCTATCTTTCGAATCTCATTCTTTGAAATCCGATCAAAACGTCGTACGATTGTCGTAGCTGAAGTACCGTAAATCTCACTTGTTTCTTTAAACGTTTTTCCTTTAATAGCCCGAATAGAAACAGCTTGATTCCATTCGATCGATGTTCTTTGATAACGCTCTACAATGGAGTTTTTTTCTACAAATCGCTTACCACAACGACAAACATATCTGCGCTTCCTATAATACAACTGTGTTAAACGCTCAAACATCTTTAAGTGTTGTACACGTTGAATTCGATAATCATGTACTCGTTTTGTGATAGACCTACATCTAGGACACCTTTGAGCTTTACGCTCCACCTCCACAAAAAATCGTATGACATGATCAACCTCTTCAACCTTCTTAATGAGCACATCTTTCAATCCTGGCAAATCTATGATAAAATTCACTCACACGCAACCCCAATCTTTTACTTGTTTCTCGTCAATTCAAGTATAAAAGAATTGGTAGGTTGCGTGTTCTTTTTTGCTTCATGGGCTACGCCCATGAAGCAAAAAAGAAGAATATCACCACTAACCTAATTGTTTGGATACCCCAACAATTATTATAGAGCC